>NZ_JBUYUY010000001.1:4800000-7275765 GCF_055231995.1 Streptomyces sp. Tek67B01 | reverse complement strand
CCGGCGGGCATGGCGTCGGCCTGCCGGCTCCAGCGCTGTGCCGCTTTCAGGTTGCTCAGGTCACGGTAGATCTCCGTGGCGTCGGTGCTGATCCGGGCGTGGGTGAGGTAACTGAGCCATTCGGGGTCCCGGGTGCCGGGACGGATGGAGGAGAGTAGGTCCTCGGAGGCCGCCAGGGCGCGGGCAGCCGACTTGGCGTCGCCGGCGCGGCCGTGCGCGCGGGCCTCGGCGAGTCGTGCGAATGCCAGAACCCGTGGGGCGGCGGAGTGCTTGGCGCGTTCGTAGGCGCCTTCGGCCATGTCGATGGCTTCCGACAGGTGCCCGCGGAGGTAGGCGTGCAGGCTCATCGTCGCCAGCACGTAGGAGCCGGCCTGGACGTCTCCCGCACTGCGCGCCAGGCGCAGCGCCTGGATGAAGTGCTGCTGTGCTACGTCGTGGTGGCCCATGTCCACGGCTGCCCACGCGGCGATCCTGGCCAGTTCGGCGGTGGCGGTGAAGAGTTCCGCGCCGATCGTCTCGGTGAAGGTGCCGCTTAGCAGGGGTGCGGCCCGGTTCTGCAGGCATTCCCCGACGGAAGAGGCCATCACGTTTCCGCCGCCGAACTTGGAGTCCCACCGACGGGCGTCCTCGGCCGCCAGCCACAGCTCGTCCAGATCAGCGCGGCCGACGCGTTGGTCGCCTTGGCGGGGGAGTGGGGGGTCGGTTGGGTTGGCGAGCCACCGGTTGACGGGTGTTTGGTAGGCGGCGATGGCCAGTGGGCCACCGGTCAGGAGAGTGCGGCGGTGCATGCTGCTCCAGTATTCGATGGACAGACGCAGGGCGTCATCGGGATCTCGCGGGAAATCCAAGCCCATATCTGCCCCCTTCTCCCGTAGCTTGCCCATGCCGATCTCGTCCAGCCCCACCCGTCGGCCGAGGCGTTCTCCCAGCACAGCGGCGATGAGGTCGGGTACCGGCGGGCGGGGCACCATGCCACGGTCGATCCAGTTCGAGACACTCGTATGGGTGTATCCCCGCCCCTTCTCGCCCTGCCGGCTGAGTTGGTTGACGCGGCGGGCCAGCCCTTCCCTGCTCACCCCGCTGGCTTCGAGAACCCTCTTGAGATCGAGGTTGGGTGGCTTGGTCCGACGGTGAGTCGCGGTCACGGCACACGCCTTTCCGTGATGCTGCCTTGCCCGGTCGGCTTCCGCCGATCCGAACTTCCGAGCGTATGCCCAGGGGCTGACAACTGCGCGCGGTCTGCGATCTGTTGGCCCCCTTGTGTGCCTCCTGCCGGAGTCATGTCCGGCGGTTTCCTTGGACTACCGCCGGTCGCGGCGGAATCACCAAGGTGTTGAGGAGGGCGAGGCATGCCACGACATCCAGCCTCCGAGCAGGAATCGGACGTACGGGAGCAGGTCGAGCTTCTGGTGCGGCCCGGTCGGCCGCTGGCAGGGGTACCCGGCGGGTGGGCCCGGATCGGGAAGGACCAGGCCACCAGCGCTCAGCGGATGAGGGAAATCATCGAAGGCGCGGCTGACAGTGAGCGGTCTGTGCTGATCAGCGTCAATCAGGAGGGCGGCCGGCTCAATGCCCTGGACTGGGCGCAGACCGTCCAGTTCCCGGGAAATGCGGCGCTTGGGGCAGCCGGTTCGGCCGAGCTGGCCCAGCTCGCGGGCGCTGCGATGGGCCGCCAGCTGCGCGCGGTAGGGCTGTGCTGGAATCTGGCCCCAGTCTGCGACCTGGGCACGACACCGTCGACTTCCGCGGTAGGCACCCGGGCCTTCTCCGCAGATCCGGTGATGGCGGGGCGCCTCGCGGCCGGATTCGTCCGGGGCCTGCAGGGCGCACGGGTCGCCGCTACCGCCAAGCACTTCCCGGGGCTGGGCGGGGTGGCGGCGGATCCGCACCACACCGTGCCGGTCGTGGAACGACTGGCGCCCGGAGCCCTGGTGCCGTTCGAAGCCGCCGTTCAGGCCGGAGTGGCCTGCGTCATGGTGGGCAGCCACGTGGTGCGTGAACTCGATACTGAGCCGGCGCTCGCCTCGGCCCGGGTGATCGGGCTTCTGCGCGACGGTCTCGGCTTCGGCGGGGTCATCGTCAGCGAGAACTTGTCCCTTCCCGCCGTCCACGGACCGCTGGGCGGGCTGGTGGAGGCCGCCGTAGCGGCAGTGGCCGCAGGGGTCGACGTGGTCATGCTGGACTCGGAGATCTCTCGCGGTCACCACGGCCCGCAGACAACGGCAGATGGGAAACGGCGCTCGGCCGTCGTAGACGGACTCACCGAAGCTTTCTTTCAAGGCCGCATCGATCCGGCCCGGATCACCGTGTCCGCAGCGCGGGTCCGGGAGCTGGAGGACCGCTTCGGGTACACACCGCCGGCCTCATTGCCCATGTGGCAGACCGCGAACTCTGACGCAGCAGGAGTCGCCGATCAGGTCGCGGCCCGGTCGGTCACGGTGATGCGAGGGGAGGGCCTGCTGCCGCTGCCGAAGGGCGCCCGGCCGATCGCCTTGTTCCGTGTGCCCGATCAAGGGGAGCGCCGTGCCGACAGTGCCCGCCACGCGCCGGATGTCTTCCCCGGGATCTTCGGTGAACGCCGAACGGCGCTCGCTGTGGAGGCGGGCGGTGACATCCCCGCCGAGGCATGCGCTGTGGTGGTGTACGGCTACGACACAGGTCGCGGGCCGGGGCAGATCAGCGGAGCTGCGGCCGAGTCCAACAGACTGGCCGGTCATGCCGTGCCCGTCGTGCAGGTTGCCTTCGGTGACGTCGAGGACCTGGCGGGCTCCGGTGCCGACGTGCTGATCGCCGCCTACAGCCCGCACTGTGCGAGCGCCGAGGTCGCGGCCAAGATCCTTTTCCGCGCCGGCGGCCGGCTCCCGCGAGGGGAGTTGTGGTGATCCAGATTCCGGTCATCGAGCTCACCACTTACCTCCAGCAGCTCTACCGGGCTGCCGGGATGACCCGGCAGGGCGGCCGCACCATGGCCCAGGCCCACGTAGAGGCGGATCTGCGCGGGATCACGGGACATGGCTCCCGGCTCGCGCCCGGCTATCTCTCCAAGCTCCGCTCCGACCGCCTCAACCCCCGCCCGAAGATCACCCTGCGCGGCGACAGCCCGGCCTGTCTTGCCCTGGACGGGGACCTGGCACCCGGCCCGGTCGCGGCCCGGCACGTTGTTGGCGTCTGCGCCGTGCGCGCCCGCCGGAGTGGGGCGGCTGTGGCGACCGTGCGTAATACCGGCCACGCCGGGGCGCTCGGCGTGTACGTGACCTGGGCCGCCCGTCACGGGCTGATCGTGCTCCTTGCGGCCCAGACCTCGTCCGCGAGCGTGGCCTTGCACGGCGGCACCGGGCAACCGGTGCTGGGCAACACGGCCCTGGCCATTGCGATCCCTGGACCGGATCCGCAGGAACCAGTGCTGCTCGACATGGCAGCCGGCGCGATGTCCTGGGGGGCCTTGCACCGGCGGGCGGCCACCGGCCGCCCCCTTCCACCGGGCAGCGCCGTGGATGCCGAGGGCCGCCCGGTCCTCGATCCGGCCGATGCGGCCGCGCTCCTGCCTTCCGGTGAGCGCGGACAAGCCCTGGCCATCCTGCTGGAGCTGCTGGTGGGTTCACTGACCGCCAGCAGTCCCCTGCCTGTCGGTTCGGAGGGCCGCGGGTTGCTGTGCCTGGCGGTGGACCCCCGCCGGTTCGGCGCAGCCGCTCACCTGGCTGCCGGGGTCGAAGCGGTCGCCGCCCAGGTCCGCGCCGACGGGGCCCGGATGCCCGGCGACCGGGCCTGGGTCAGCCGCACCCGCTCCAAGACCACTGGTATCAGCCTCGACGAGGACGACGTGCTGGCCCTCATCGCCGCTGGCGAGGGGCACGTTGAGGCACCCACCGGCTGGACCACACCCCACCTGATCCGTACGCCTGCACCGGCCGGAGAGGACACCCGATCATGACCACCGCACCGCCCACCACCCTTGAGGACCTCGCCGCCGACGGACCCGGCCTGCTCCTGGACCGCGCTGCCCGGCCACGGGCCGGGCGCGTCCTGCAGAGCCTGCTCGACCTGGCCGACCCCTACCCCGTCCTGACCGCCGCCAGCAGGCTGTGCGTTGGCCAGCTTCATCAGGCGCTCGGCGCCGCCGCCGACCAGCGGATGCTGACCGAACGGACCGGACGACGCGTCCCCCTGCAGGAACTGCCCACTCGTGTCCTGGCCCCCCTGACCGGCGCACACGGGCTCGCCCCGGCGGAGAGGGACGCCCTGCACTTCGTCCTGCGGTGTGCCTACGCGTTCCCGGGGCCGGTAGGCACCCCGTGGGCGCCGCTGGCGTTCAAGGAGGAGCTCCCGCCCGGGTTCGTGCCGTTCGCGTCGTCGGAGCAGATCGCCGCCTGGCAGTCCGAGGCGGGCCCGGACGGGCTGAACACCCGCTACCTGGTGTCCCAGATGAAGGGCGGTGTCTCCGTCGACTTCGGAATCGGTTGCCCGCTCGGCTGCGCCTACTGCTACCGGCGCGAGGGCGACACCGTGTACGGATACGTCAATGCCTGGGAGCCGGACGGCTTCATCGGCGCCGAAGAAGCCGTCCGGCGGCTCCTTGCGCACCCCTGGTTCACCCCGCACATCACCCCGATCGGCCTGCACATGTCCACCAGCGAAGCCTTCCTGCCCAAGTTGTGGGACCGCACCTGGGGCACGCTCAAGCTCCTAGACGACCTGGGGCTGACCAACCGGGTGTCGTGCATCACCAAGCACGCCCTGCCGGAGGAGAAGATTCGGGCGCTGGAGTCCCTGGTTCACGTCGACCTCGACATCAACGTCTGCTACTCGGCGATGCCCGAATCCGTCGAGCCGCCGAACCGTCAGCGCCGTATCGACTTCCTGGCCAGGATCCTGCAGTCGGACAGGCTCAACGTGCTCGCCTACTACCGTCCGATCGCGGAGGGCTTGAACACCAGCGACGCGCACCTGCGGCACGTGTGGGAAGTGTTCAAGGAGGCTGGGGCCCGCACCGTGGTCCTGGGCGGCCTGAAGTTCGCCGACGATCACGCCCGCTCCTTCATGGAGTACGGGCTGCCGCTGCCCCAGGGCAGCTTCACCGCCGGCAAGAAGCTCCTCACCTCAGCGACCGAGACCCGCATCATGGCCATGTTCGACGAGGTCTTCTCGGACATCCCCTCAGGCGAGCGGCCCGCGGTGCTCAAGCGCTCTTCCTGCGGCCGCTCCGTCGAACGCGGAAGCCACCTGCCGGACTACAACGGCCACTACGACCTGCCGGCCACCAACTGCCGACTGCGCTGCCCCGCCGCCCAGCACCAGGCCTGCGCCGCCGCCACCATGCCCACCGCCGAACAGGTCGGGCAGCTGCTGGAGCGCATCGGCCGCACCGGCAGCCGGGTGGACATCAACCCCGTCACCACGATCGTCCACGCGAAGCTCAGCCAGTTCGAGCGCACCTTCCTGCGCCAGAACCTGCTGTCCCCCGTCCACACGGCCCGACAGGCCGCCGACCTCGTCGCCGGGAAGCTCTCATGACCCACACCTTCGCCCGTATGTTCCTGCCGCTCGCCGACAGTCCGCTCACCCAGCGGCCCACCGAGCCGGACGCCGAGGTCGCGGTGCTCCTGGCGGCCACGGCCGACCCTGACCCGGCCGTCCTGGCCGCACTACTTTCCATCACCGAACCCGCGACCGCCGACCGGATCACCGCCGCCCTCGACGCCCGCGCCGACCTGCCCCCCGCCGCGCTCGCCCATCTCATCGTGGCGCGCCCGGACCTGAAGCAGCCCGCCGCCCGCCTCAAGACCGTCCTCTTCCCCGACGGCGACGGCTGCCACAAGTTCACCCGCGCCATGGCCGCCCTGGCCGTGCGCCCCGAGACCATTGACCACGCGGTCCTCGGCAGCCCCAAGTTCGCCGCGATGGCCGCCTCCGTCGACACCACCGCCCTGCACGACCTCCTCGCCCCGCTTCTGACCACCCCGGCCCTGGCCGGGCCCGCCGACGCCGCCCTCGCCATCCTCCTCGGCGCCCGCCGCGCCGCCAGCCCAGCCACCACACCGTTCGATCTCGCCGCCGACGCCGCGCTCCACCGCACCTGCCAGGGCCGCATGAACGCCGAACTCACCGCCCTACGCACCAAGACGATCGCCGAGATCGCCGCACACACCGGCGGCCTCACCCAGGCCGCCGACCTCTGGTACGACGCCCTCACCGCCGCCGCCACCACCCCCGAACTCGCCGGACAAGCCCTCGCCCTCGCCTACCTCGCCGGCACCGCGCTCGCCACCGGCACCGAACCCGATTGCCCCTGGCCCGCCGTCCACGCCCGCTGGCAGCAGGTCACCGCCGCCCAGCGCGCCGCCCGTACCCACACACCTCTGTGGGGCGCCGCGTGGGACGCCGCGGCCACCACCGCCGACGGCGCGTTGTGGGACCCCGTCCAGCGTGCCCTCGTCGCCGGATACGACCTCCTCACCACCCACGTCCGCACCATCTGCCCCAAGGGCAACGACACCCCGACCCCGGACCAGTGCTGGGCCACCGATGAGACCGGCCGCACCCTCATCCACACCATCGCCGACCACCTCACCGGCAACCGCGGCCACTCCCCGCTGACCCACTTCGACGACGCCCTGCTCATCTCCTTCGTCCGGGAACACGCCAAGCTCCGCCGCGACCGCATCCCCGGCGCCCTCCACATCCACGGCCTCATCGCAGCCATCAAGGCCGCCCGCTCCAAAGCCCACCTAACCGCCCACCCCACCGCGCCCCGCATCGGCATCGTCGTCCCCATGCGCGGCGAAGCCGCCCGCATCGCCGGTGGACAGGACGCACTGGTGGCGAAGACCGCCCAACTTGCCTGGCTCCTGGCCGCCCACCCCAACGCCCGCGCCGAGCTCCTCCTCGTCGACGAAGACCCCGACGCCGCCTCCTCCACCGCGGCCACAGCCGCCCTTCCGCCCGGACAGCTACAGATCCGGCACACCATCGCCCACCGCCCCGACCCGGCCAGCGCCAAGGGCGGAGCCGTCCTGTGGGGCCTGACCCAACTCGCCGAAGCCGGATACCCGCACCTCGCCTACACCGACCTCGACCTCACCTACCCCCTCGACCAACTCGGCCTGCTCCTCCACGCCCTCGCCACACCCGGCACCGGCTCAGCCATCGGCTCCCGCCGCCAGCCCGACTCCGCCGGCTACTACCCGCCCGCCGGCCCCCCGGCCACCGCCACCCTCTACCAGCAAGCCGTCGGCGAACTCCTCGCCCTCGACATCACCGACCCCCAAGCCGGATTCAAAGCCTTCAACACCACCGCCCTGCGTACCACCCTGGCGCGCGTGAGTGACCGGGAGCTGTCCTTCGACACCGACCTCCTCGCAGCCCTCCAGCTCTCCGGCCACACCATCGCCGAGACGGGCATCGCCACCCTCCACCGCTACGTGGACGGCCAGGTCGGCACCCCACGCGACTACGACGCCATGCTCACCGCCGTATACCGCCAGGCAGCGCGCCACGGACTCAATCCCGAAGCCCGCCCCACCCCCGCCCTCGACCGCATCACCGCCGCCAGCTCCCTCGCCGCAGCCGCCGACGTACGCCAGAGCGTCAGCCTGCCGATGCCCCGCACCACCGCATCCTGACCCACCACCCAAGGGCGGGGCAGTCCCACGCCGTTCGTCGTGGGACTGCCCCGCCCTTCGCCTGCGCCTTCACAGACTCACGGCTGCGCCTGCGTACACTGGGCCGCCCTGCCCCCAGCGGACCGGCCCCACCATCACTCAGGCCGGCCGCCCGTCGAAGGGTCGTGCGTGAAGGCCGTCATCGCCGTCGCAGGAATGGGAACGCGCTTCTTCCCCATCTCCAAGACGATCAACAAGTGCATGCTCCCGATCCTCGATCAGCCCGTCGTCGCGTACGCCGTCGCCGACTGCCTGGCCGCCGGAGCAGACCAGATCGCGATCGTTACCGGCTCAGGCGAGACCGGCCGACAGGTCCGCCACTACTTCACCGAAGACACCGGCCTCAAGGACTTCTTCACCGCCCGCGGCTGGCAGGACAAATACCAGTCCGTCGCGCATCTCCACGACCAGGCCCACTTCACCTTCATCGAGCAGCCTCGCGACGGCCGCTACGGAACCGCCCTGCCCGTCATGCTCGCCGCCGACTTCATCAACAGCGACGACTTCCTCCTCCTCGCAGGCGACGACCTCCTCCTGCGCGCCGACAGCGGCCACGACCTCGCCGACCTCACCACCGCCCGCACCACAGCCGGCACCCGCGGCGCCATCGCCGCCGCCACCGTTCCCGGCGCCACCGCACACCGCTACGGCATCCTCAGCCCCAAGACGAACACCCGCGGCCACCAGGTCCTCGACTCCCTTGTCGAAAAGCCCATCAATTACCAGGCGACCACCGCATTCATCAACATCTCCCGCGCGCTGCTCTCCGGCGAGGCCGTGCCCTACTTCGACAAGCTCCAGCCTGCGGCCTCCAATGGCGAGTATCGGGCCACTGACGCCATCGCCGCCTACGCGCGTGACCACGACGTCCTGATCCACCCCGTGACCGGGCAGTACCACGACTGCGGAAACACCGCCGGGTGGCTGGCGGCGAACAACGCGGCCGCGGTCGCTCGCGGCATTACCCTGACGTGAGCGTGCAGGCTCAGACCCGTACGGGCACGCCCGCCGTGCCCGTACGCACCAGCGCGGTCATCCTCGACGGCCGGCAGATGTGTCTCATCCACCGTCGCCGCCCTGCCGGAGACCAGTACTCCTTACCCGGCGGCCTCGTCAACGACATAGAAGAGATCCCGGCAGCACTCGCCCGAGAGCTCCACGAGGAACTGGACCTCGACCTCAACGAGGTCCCCGAGGCGCCGCAGCTTCGCTGGGTGCAGGACCAGATCACCAACCGACCGGGGGCAGACAAGCCGCTCCGACGGCTCCACCTAATCCACCTGATCCATCTACCTCCGCACGTCCGCCGTACCCTCGCCGACACCGAGCAGGACGCCGAGGACCACACCCGAGTCATCTGGGCGGACTACCGCGAGGCAGTGGACCTGCACCTCTACCCTGACATCCGAACGGCCTTGAACTGGCTACCCACAGTGCATAGGCCCACCGCTCCGGTGCTTTTGGAGCCGATGACCGACCGCACATACAAATGGCGGTAACAAGGCCATCTGCGCCGGCAAACCAGACACGGGCTGGCACGCCGGAGATCAATATCGGCCGCTTCGGCCGTGTCATCGTCACCGGCCGCGACCTCGGCTGTAGTGACCCGCGCCGAGCACCTTCTCGTCGGCATCGAGGTCAACGTCGAGCCCACACCGGATTACGGTCTCGGGGGAAATTGAGCTTCGGGCGTGCCGGCCTGGCGGCTCGGCTGGTGGGTGATCAGCGGGCGGTGTCGCGGACGAGGACGAGTTCGGTGCTCGTCCGGCGGTGGGTGGCCCGCTGCGCGGATCGGTCGGAGACGAGTGAGGCGATCGCGAGATGGGTCTCGGCGTAGGTATCGCGGCGTCCGTACGGTCCTTTCATGTCACGGCCCGACCGGAACGATCACCATGTCCGCCGAGGCCGTAAAGCAGTGGACAGCCCTCCAATGTTGGGCGAGCATCTCCGCGATGAATGACGAACCTCTCTCCACCCCCAAACGCGTCCGCTTCGTCGAGCTCAGCGCAAAGGCGCTGCGGGCGCTTGCCGACGGTGACCTCGCCAGCGGCAGCGCCGAGGCCGGAGTCGCCCTTGACGAACACTTCGTCGGTGACCGGGCCCGCTGGATCTTCGGCTACCGCGCCGACCAGCTCGCCGAAGACCCGTCTGCCGCGCCCTGGATCACGCGGGCAGCGGTGTCCGAGCCGGACGGGGTCGTCGTCGGCGACGCCGGGTTCCACGGGCCGCCGGACGAGGCCGGCATGGTCGAGGTCGGCTACACCGTCGTGCCCGGGTACCGCCGCCAGGGCTACGCCCGCGCCATGCTGAGGGCGCTGCTCGTCAGGGCTGCCGCCGACCCCGGTGTTAGGACCGTGCGCGCCAGGATCGGATCCGACAACACCGCCTCCCTGGCCTCCATCGAGGGCTTCGGCTTCACGCGCGTCGGAGAGCAGGGGAACGAGCGCGACGGACTCACGATCATCTTCGAGGTTCCGGCAGACGCGATTCAGGCCGGGTAACTTTACGACCTCGACGCACACGGTGATCGCCCCGGTCGGTCCGTGACATGAGAAGGGCCGCACGGGTTGGGTGAGTTGTGAAGCTAGCCTGGGCCCGTGCGGCCTGTTCCCATCCTGCCCTGTCCGGTGTCTCACGAGTACATTTCGGCGAGTTGCTCGCCGAGCTCGCCAGTGGGTGGGAGGCCGCGCGGCAGTCCGCGCTCCGCGAGGCCCGGGGCGGGGAGCGTCGGCGAGTGAAGGGGGCCGGCCGAAAGCCCAAGCTGGTTTTCCTCGATCGGTTGCTGGTCACCCTGGTCCATCTGCGCCATCAGTTGCCGCACGTAGTGCTCGCCGAACTCTTCGAGGTGGATCGCTCCACCGTCTCCACGGCCATCCGCCAGGTCCGCCCGTTGCTGGCGGCCCGTGGTTTCGCAGTGCCCGACCGGCCCGGCCTGCGACTGAAGACACTGGAGGACGTCTTCGCCTATGCCGAGGCGGAGGACGTTGAGCTGCGGCTCGACGGGGTCGAGACCCAGGTCCGCCGCCCGCAAGCCGACCGCCCCGGGCGCCGGGCGTTCGTTTCCGGCAAGCGCAAGCAAAACACCATCAAGACCACCACGTTCAGCGACGGCCAGGGCCGCCTGCTGCTGTCCGGCCTGGTCCGCCCGGGCCGGATGCACGACCAGACCGCCGTGCGCACCGAGGGCATCTCCGAGCAGTTCCGCATCCGTCCCGGCGTGAAGGCAAAGGTCGATTCCGGATACCTCGGGCTGGCCAAGGAGTTCTCTGGCCAGGTCAGCGCCCCGCCGAAGAAGCCCAAGGACGAGGCGTGCGACGGTGACAAGCACGCCTGGCACGAGACACGGCGGCGGCAGTCCTCGGCAAGGATCTGTGTGGAGCACACCAACGCCGAGCTCCGCCAGTGGGCACCTCTGCGGCGGTTCACCGGACGCCGCGATAGCTACGCCGAGACCCATCTCGCGATCGCCTCACTCGTCTCCGACCGATCCGCGCAGCGGGCCACCCACCGCCGGACGAGCACCGAACTCGTCCTCGTCCGCGACACCGCCCGCTGATCACCCACCAGCCGAGCCACCAGGCCGGCACGCCCGAAGCTCAATTTCCCCCGAGACCGTTAGATCCCGTGATCCCATCAACTCCCGGGCAGGCAGTGGTGCAGCTCATCGAAACGCGCCCTGCATGTTGTCCTGGCGGCCGCGGTGCGGCCTGCTTCGTGTCGTCGGGCCCCGGTGCCACTAGGGTTAAAAACTTCATGAGGCCGAGGCGGAAGGCACTTCTGTGAGCAGTGGCGCATCTCGTCCAACGGTCGGCGCCGTCGTCCTTACGATGAACGACCGCCCCGAAGACTTCCCCCGGGCGATGGCCTCGCTTCTTGCACAAAAGGGCATCGACCTGGATGTCGTTGTGGTCGGCAACGGCTGCGTCCCCGAACAGGTACCGCAGGCGTGCGCACCATCGCCCTCGCGGAGAACGTCGGCATCCCCGAGGGACGCAACATCGGCGCCACCGAGGTCAAGGGCGACTACCTGTTCTTCTTCGACAACGACGCACAGCTCCCCGCCACCGACACCCTGGCGCGACTCGTCGCAGAGTTTCCCCGCGACCCCCAACTCGCGTACGCGCACCGCGCATTTGCGACCCCGTCACCGGCGTGACCCTGCGGCGCTGGGTACCGCGCCTTCGCGCATCCGACCCGACGCGCCCCGGCGTCGTCACCGTCATGGCCGAAGGCGTCGTCATGGTCCGCCGCAACGCCTACGACCGCGCCGGCGGCTGGCCGGGCCACTTCTTCCTCTTCCACGAGGGAGTCGAGCTGGCCTGGAGGCTCTGGGACCTCGGCTGCCACGGCCGGTACGTGCCCGACATCGTCGTCCACCATCCTGCGACCGACCCCGACCGGCATGACACTTTCTACCGGCTCAACGCCCGCAACCGCGTCTGGGTCGCCCTCCGCAACCTTCCTCGCCCCCTCATCCCGCTCAACCTCGCCACCTGGGCCGCGACCACCCTGTGGCGTACACGCGACCGCGAGGCCTTGCGCGTCACCATCGCCGGATTCCGCGAGGGCATCTCCGGTGGCCAAGGCCGTCGACGCCCCATGTCCTGGAAAACCGTTGCCCGACTTACCTTGGCGGGCCGGCCGCCGAGCTTCTGACGGCTGGGACCGAAGCTTGTCCGCGGAACAGTCGGCCCGCACGGGACGCCCCCGTGGTCCGCTTCCGCGCGCCCCGGTGACCTGGTGGGCCCGGCCAACGCCCGCGGAGGCCGCCCCGGCGTCGTCGTCACCCCGTGCACCGACCAGGCTGAGGTCGAAGCACGGGCCGATCACCCTACGGCCCTATTCGCATCGGCATTGAACGACAGAACGCGCACCAGGGGTGCCACGCACTCGCGCGGTACCCCTGCTCGTGTCCGTACAGGCTCAGGCCAGGCGGGCCAAGATGGCGGTCATGTCTTCGTAGCCGGCTTGGACGCCGGTGGCGTTGCCCAGGCGGTGGCGTTCCAGCAGGATCGCGCCGAGGTGGAGGGCCTCGTAGACGTGTCGGCGGAACTCGGCCGCGGGGGCGGAGACCTGGGTGCCGTAGGTGTCGAAGAAGGCGAGGCGCTCGTCCGGTTTCGCTCTGGCCATGCGCAGGGTCCAGTCCGCGTCCGGGTCTCCCCACCAGGTGCGGTCCATGTCGAGGATTCCGGTGAGGGTCGGGACCGGGCGCCGCCGCGAGCATGGTGTTGACCGTCCACAGGTCCCCGGTCAGCAGCCGGGGCACCGTGATCTCGTCCAGGATGCGCGCCCCGGCCTGGGCGGCCTGGGCGGCCTTGCGTAGGTCGGCCGCGTCCAGGCCGCAGCCCTCGATGTCCTCGGCGATCAGGTGCAGGGACGCGGCGACGGCCTCGCTCCAACGAGTGTGACCGGGACCGTTGACCGGGCCGAAGTGGGGGCCGGACACCCCGCGCACCGCCGCCGTGACTCCCCCATCTGCCGGAAGAACGCCCCGTGCGTCTCCTTCGGGTACGAGCCGAGCAGCTCCGGCGCCGGGGTGCCGGGCAGGAAAGACTGGATCATCCAGTCCCGGCCGATGACGGACTGGGTGAAGTCGGCCGCCAGGACCCGCGGCATCAGATCGGCGATCGGCGCGAGCCACGGCACCGACGTGTACTCGGGAGCGCATGAGCTCCCTTTCGGAGCGGAACTGCCGGTCCGGCTCCGGCGCCACCCGCAGTACGACCGGCTCTTCGCGGTCGGCCAGGTCGAGGCCGGTAGGTGCTGTTGTACATGCCCCCGCCCAGTTCGGTCCTGCCGCCACGACCTCGGTGCTGGGCCCGAATGCGCGCTGGGCGACCGCCAGGATCTGGCGATCGGTGAGGCCCATCTGAAATGCATTAGCGGAGCGTTCGATGACTTGAAGTTTCATGGGACTTCCTTCCGTGCCGTGAGGAACTGCTGGGAACTGGACTGATCGCTCGGCGGGGTTGCTACCGCAGGTTCAGCCCCTCCGCGGGGCCGGCCGTTGTGCTCCAGAACGATGCCGAGCTGCCAGGGCTGCGTCGCGGCGGCGATGCCGATGGCCCGGCGGTTGGCGTGAGGGCCGTGGCGTCGGCCGCCGCGACGTGATGCTCGCGGGACAGCGTCAAGAGCGTGATGAGCTGACTCAGCAGGAGGAGGTCGTCACCATGCGACGACAACGCCGCGACGACGGCGCCAAGCACGCGAAGTACCTTCGCGGCCCCACTGTTGAACGGAAGGCCGTGCGATACGGCGTCCTCGTCCACCCACATCGTCAGCTGAGCGCTCACCGCGACAGGGCGGGCGAGCCGGCAGTTCAGGGCGCCGGCTGCCGCCGACGCGGTGGAGGTCCAATCAGCCAGTACGAACCAGCCGTCGGGCCGGATCGTCACCGCATACGGAGCAGCCGCATGCACGAAAGACATGGTTCTCCTTTGAACGGGGGTGAGGTTCTTCGGCAGGGGGACTTTGCTGCTTCCCCTACCGACAAGAGAATTCTACTGGATTTAATGCGCAATGAGTAGCTGAAACGGCCTGCCCGGCCTGCCCGAAAGAGTGATGTATCCGCAGGTCACAGGCTGTTTTCTGCCCTGTGGGGGCGGGCAGTGGGGGTGAGGCCGGCCGCCCCTCAGCGCGAAGCGCCGAGGGCAAGGGGCGAGGCAGCGCGAAGCGAGGGCACCCTGGGAGCGAAGCGGACCAGGGCGCCCGACTGCCACGGCCCCGCAGCGCGTGAGAGCGCGCAGCGCTCGGTCCGGGCGCAGCGCAGCGGAGACCGGCACGCGGCGCCTGCGGAGAGCGCGGAGCGCTCGGTCCTGACGCGCTGCGGAGCGCGCGTCAGGCCGCAGGAAGGGGTGGGTGGCGCAGCGAAGCGGAGCCACCCACCCCGCCGGCACCGGACCCACGACGCCCGCCCCCACAGGGCAGAAAACGCTTTGAGGGGGGTCACGGCCGGGCGGCTGTGACCCCCCTCAGGGGAAGTTGGGTGTCAGGGGGTGTCGTAGAGCTGCTGAGCGGTTTTCAGGGCGGTGCGGCGGAGTGCCGGCGGGTAGCCGAGGCGATCCGCGGCTTCTTCGGCGTCGAGACCGGGTTCGGTGCGCATCAGCGCGGCGATGCGCACCGCCCGCTCCTGTTGCAGGTGCTTTTGCGCGGCCGGGGTCGAGATGCCGAGGACGTCGACGGCATGGGCGGCGGTCACGGCGGGGTTGGCGTCGAGGAGTTCGGCGATACGGCCGGGGAGCAGGTCTCGGGGGACCATGTCGCCTGATCCCTTCGGCCGGCCCCGGGGGCCTGTCACGGTGCCGCGGGCTGCGTCATAGGCGCGCAGGACAGCGCGGGGCCAGTGTTCGGCGCCGCCGACCACGACGACGTGGTCCGCGAGGCGGGGGTCGGTCTTGTAGGTGTCGAAGCTGCGCGGCTGCACATTCAACAGGTCTGCAGCCTCGCGGCGGTCGAGCAGGTCGCGGTCATCCTCGCCCGACGGGATCGCCGGTTGTGGCCTGCCGTCACGGTATGCCTCGACCTGCTCCAGGTCCCACAGCAGCACCTTCCCTTCCGCAGAGCTGACCGGCGCGGGAAAGTCCTCCGCGCTGTAGGGCTTGGCCCGTCGGAAGGCAGCCCACTTCATCCCCAACGCGTCGGCAAGCTCCTGCCGTCCCACGGCGACTCGTCCAGCGCGAATCACGATCCCGACCTCCCGATAAGCGGCGCGCCGGCGCGCCAGTGCATGGGGTCCGCCTCAGGACGGGCCCACGAACACGAAAAATGTACCGCACTAAAAGTGCACTTCCGTTCCCGGCTACACGCCGCCGGAGCGCTATGCTCGCCCTGATGACGCCAGCGGGTTCTCTCGTGGTGTGTTCCTCGGTCGGCCGGCGCCCTTGCCACCCGCTCTCCAGCGGAAGTGGGCGTCGGCCACACTCATCTCGCCACGCCTCGCGTCTCTCCGCTCCTCGCGTCCGGCCCGAGCAACTCCCTTTACGCTCCCCCACCCCCATGCGAACCGGCCGCCCTCCGAGCAACCGGCACACGCAAAGCAGCCCAACGCCATGTGCGACGTGTTCCTGCTACCGATGACCCTCGAGACCAGCCGCAGCAGCACAAGCCCTCCCCCGACTACTCGGCCGAAGGCCATCCAGACACTCGCGTCAGCACACCACCCCACCCCTCCAGACATATAAGTCCGCCCACTCACCACTCAGAAAACCGCCCCTGGCCAGGCAAAATGCAAAACCACCGACAATACCGCTTCCCCCTAGGCTTCCCCCCAGGCTTCCCCCCACCTTTCCCCCCAGGCTTCCCCCTAGGCTTCCCCCACGACTACCGGCGTAAGGGCGGCAGCGCCGAACCGACCACAAGGACGCCGGCGAAGCGCCGACGAGGCCGTACCAGTGTGACCGGCGGTCACGTCGCGGCGTTGTCGTCGCATGGTGACGACCTCCTCCCCTGCTGAGTCAGCTCATCACGCTCTTGACGCTGTCCCGCGAGCATCACGTCGCGGCGGCCGACGCCACCAGCCCTCACGCCAACCGCCGGGCCATCGGCATCGCCGCCGCGACGCAGCCCTGGCAGCTCGGCATCGTTCTGGAGCACAACGGCCGGCCCCGCAGCCGGAGGGGCTGAACCTGCGGTAGCAACCCCGCCAAGCGATCAGTCCAGTTCCCAGCAGTTCCTCACGGCACGGAAGGAAGTCCCATGAAACTTCAAGTCATCGAACGCTCCGCTAATGCATTTCAGATGGGCCTCACCGATCGCCAGATCCTGGCGGTCGCCCAGCGCGCATTCGGGCCCAGCACCGAGGTCGTGGCGGCAACCGAACTGGGCGGGGGCATGTACAACAGCACCTACCGCCTCGACCTGGCCGACCGCGAAGAGCCGGTCGTACTGCGGGTGGCGCCGGAGCCGGACCGGCAGTTCCGCTCCGAAAGGGAGCTCATGCGCTCCGAGTACACGTCGGTGCCGTGGCTCGCGCCGATCGCCGATCTGATGCCGCGGGTCCTGGCGGCCGACTTCACCCAGTCCGTCATCGGCCGGGACTGGATGATCCAGTCTTTCCTGCCCGGCACCCCGGCGCCGGAGCTGCTCGGCTCGTACCCGAAGGAGACGCACGGGGCGTTCTTCCGGCAGATGGGGGAGATCACGGCGGCGGTGCACGGGGTGTCCGGCCCCCACTTCGGCCCGGTCAACGGTCCCGGTCACACTCGTTGGAGCGAGGCCGTCGCCGCGTCCCTGCACCTGATCGCCGAGGACATCGAGGGCTGCGGCCTGGACGCGGCCGACCTACGCAAGGCCGCCCAGGCCGCCCAGGCCGGGGCGCGCATCCTGGACGAGATCACGGTGCCCCGGCTGCTGACCGGGGACCTGTGGACGGTCAACACCATGCTCGCGGCGGCCGCCCCGGTCCCGACCCTCACCGGAATCCTCGACATGGACCGCACCTGGTGGGGAGACCCGGACGCGGACTGGACCCTGCGCATGGCCAGAGCGAAACCGGACGAGCGCCTCGCCTTCTTCGACACCTACGGCACCCAGGTCTCCACCCCCGCGGCCGAGTTCCGCCGACACGTCTACGAGGCCCTCCACCTCGGCGCGATCCTGCTGGAACGCCACCGCCTGGGCAACGCCACCGGCGTCCAAGCCGGCTACGAAGACATGACCGCCATCTTGGCCCGCCTGGCCTGAGCCTGTACGGACACGAGCAGGGGTACCGCGCGAGTGCGTGGTACCCCTGGTGCGTTCTGTCGTTCAATGCCGATGCGAATAGGGCCGTCAGGGTGATCGGCCCGTGCTTCGACCTCAGCCTGGTCGGTGCACGGGGTGACGACGACGCCGGGGCGGCCTCCGCGGGCGTTGGCCGGGCCCACCAGGTCACCGGGGCGCGCGGAAGCGGACCACGGGGGCGTCCCGTGCGGGCCGACTGTTCCGCGGACAAGCTTCGGTCCCAGCCGTCAGAAGCTCGGCGGCCGGCCCGCCAAGGTAAGTCGGGCAACGGTTTTCCAGGACATGGGGCGTCGACGGCCTTGGCCACCGGAGATGCCCTCGCGGAATCCGGCGATGGTGACGCGCAAGGCCTCGCGGTCGCGTGTACGCCACAGGGTGATCACGGCCCAGGTGGCGAGGTTGAGCGGGATGAGGGGGCGAGGAAGGTTGCGGAGGGCGACCCAGACGCGGTTGCGGGCGTTGAGCCGGTAGAAAGTGTCATGCCGGTCGGGGTCGGTCGCAGGATGGTGGACGACGATGTCGGGCACGTACCGGCCGTGGCAGCCGAGGTCCCAGAGCCTCCAGGCCAGCTCGACTCCCTCGTGGAAGAGGAAGAAGTGGCCCGGCCAGCCGCCGGCGCGGTCGTAGGCGTTGCGGCGGACCATGACGACGCCTTCGGCCATGACGGTGACGACGCCGGGGCGCGTCGGGTCGGATGCGCGAAGGCGCGGTACCCAGCGCCGCAGGGTCACGCCGGTGACGGGGTCGCAAATGCGCGGTGCGCGTACGCGAGTTGGGGGTCGCGGGGAAACTCTGCGACGAGTCGCGCCAGGGTGTCGGTGGCGGGGAGCTGTGCGTCGTTGTCGAAGAAGAACAGGTAGTCGCCCTTGACCTCGGTGGCGCCGATGTTGCGTCCCTCGGGGATGCCGACGTTCTCCGCGAGGGCGATGGTGCGCACGCCTGCGGGTACCTGTTCGGGGACGCAGCCGTTGCCGACCACAACGACATCCAGGTCGATGCCCTTTTGTGCAAGAAGCGAGGCCATCGCCCGGGGGAAGTCTTCGGGGCGGTCGTTCATCGTAAGGACGACGGCGCCGACCGTTGGACGAGATGCGCCACTGCTCACAGAAGTGCCTTCCGCCTCGGCCTCATGAAGTTTTTAACCCTAGTGGCACCGGGGCCCGACGACACGAAGCAGGCCGCACCGCGGCCGCCAGGACAACATGCAGGGCGCGTTTCGATGAGCTGCACCACTGCCTGCCCGGGAGTTGATGGGATCACGGGATCTAACGGTCTCGGGGGAAATTGAGCTTCGGGCGTGCCGGCCTGGTGGCTCGGCTGGTGGGTGATCAGCGGGCGGTGTCGCGGACGAGGACGAGTTCGGTGCTCGTCCGGCGGTGGGTGGCCCGCTGCGCGGATCGGTCGGAGACGAGTGAGGCGATCGCGAGATGGGTCTCGGCGTAGCTATCGCGGCGTCCGGTGAACCGCCGCAGAGGTGCCCACTGGCGGAGCTCGGCGTTGGTGTGCTCCACACAGATCCTTGCCGAGGACTGCCGCCGCCGTGTCTCGTGCCAGGCGTGCTTGTCACCGTCGCACGCCTCGTCCTTGGGCTTCTTCGGCGGGGCGCTGACCTGGCCAGAGAACTCCTTGGCCAGCCCGAGGTATCCGGAATCGACCTTTGCCTTCACGCCGGGACGGATGCGGAACTGCTCGGAGATGCCCTCGGTGCGCACGGCGGTCTGGTCGTGCATCCGGCCCGGGCGGACCAGGCCGGACAGCAGCAGGCGGCCCTGGCCGTCGCTGAACGTGGTGGTCTTGATGGTGTTTTGCTTGCGCTTGCCGGAAACGAACGCCCGGCGCCCGGGGCGGTCGGCTTGCGGGCGGCGGACCTGGGTCTCGACCCCGTCGAGCCGCAGCTCAACGTCCTCCGCCTCGGCATAGGCGAAGACGTCCTCCAGTGTCTTCAGTCGCAGGCCGGGCCGGTCGGGCACTGCGAAACCACGGGCCGCCAGCAACGGGCGGACCTGGCGGATGGCCGTGGAGACGGTGGAGCGATCCACCTCGAAGAGTTCGGCGAGCACTACGTGCGGCAACTGATGGCGCAGATGGACCAGGGTGACCAGCAACCGATCGAGGAAAACCAGCTTGGGCTTTCGGCCGGCCCCCTTCACTCGCCGACGCTCCCCGCCCCGGGCCTCGCGGAGCGCGGACTGCCGCGCGGCCTCCCACCCACTGGCGAGCTCGGCGAGCAACTCGCCGAAATGTACTCGTGAGACACCGGACAGGGCAGGATGGGAACAGGCCGCACGGGCCCAGGCTAGCTTCACAACTCACCCAACCCGTGCGGCCCTTCTCATGTCACGGACCGACCGGGGCGATCACCGTGTGCGTCGAGGTCGTAAAGTTACCCGGCCTGAATCGCGTCTGCCGGAACCTCGAAGATGATCGTGAGTCCGTCGCGCTCGTTCCCCTGCTCTCCGACGCGCGTGAAGCCGAAGCCCTCGATGGAGGCCAGGGAGGCGGTGTTGTCGGATCCGATCCTGGCGCGCACGGTCCTAACACCGGGGTCGGCGGCAGCCCTGACGAGCAGCGCCCTCAGCATGGCGCGGGCGTAGCCCTGGCGGCGGTACCCGGGCACGACGGTGTAGCCGACCTCGACCATGCCGGCCTCGTCCGGCGGCCCGTGGAACCCGGCGTCGCCGACGACGACCCCGTCCGGCTCGGACACCGCTGCCCGCGTGATCCAGGGCGCGGCAGACGGGTCTTCGGCGAGCTGGTCGGCGCGGTAGCCGAAGATCCAGCGGGCCCGGTCACCGACGAAGTGTTCGTCAAGGGCGACTCCGGCCTCGGCGCTGCCGCTGGCGAGGTCACCGTCGGCAAGCGCCCGCAGCGCCTTTGCGCTGAGCTCGACGAAGCGGACGCGTTTGGGGGTGGAGAGAGGTTCGTCATTCATCGCGGAGATGCTCGCCCAACATTGGAGGGCTGTCCACTGCTTTACGGCCTCGGCGGACATGGTGATCGTTCCGGTCGGGCCGTGACATGAAAGGACCGTACGGACGCCGCGATACCTACGCCGAGACCCATCTCGCGATCGCCTCACTCGTCTCCGACCGATCCGCGCAGCGGGCCACCCACCGCCGGACGAGCACCGAACTCGTCCTCGTCCGCGACACCGCCCGCTGATCACCCACCAGCCGAGCCGCCAGGCCGGCACGCCCGAAGCTCAATTTCCCCCGAGACCGTAATCCGGTGTGGGCTCGACGTTGACCTCGATGCCGACGAGAAGGTGCTCGGCGCGGGTCACTACAGCCGAGGTCGCGGCCGGTGACGATGACACGGCCGAAGCGGCCGATATTGATCTCCGGCGTGCCAGCCCGTGTCTGGTTTGCCGGCGCAGATGGCCTTGTTACCGCCATTTGTATGTGCGGTCGGTCATCGGCTCCAAAAGCACCGGAGCGGTGGGCCTATGCACTGTGGGTAGCCAGTTCAAGGCCGTTCGGATGTCAGGGTAGAGGTGCAGGTCCACTGCCTCGCGGTAGTCCGCCCAGATGACTCGGGTGTGGTCCTCGGCGTCCTGCTCGGTGTCGGCGAGGGTACGGCGGACGTGCGGAGGTAGATGGATCAGGTGGATTAGGTGGAGCCGTCGGAGCGGCTTGTCTGCCCCCGGTCGGTTGGTGATCTGGTCCTGCACCCAGCGAAGCTGCGGCGCCTCGGGGACCTCGTTGAGGTCGAGGTCCAGTTCCTCGTGGAGCTCTCGGGCGAGTGCTGCCGGGATCTCTTCTATGTCGTTGACGAGGCCGCCGGGTAAGGAGTACTGGTCTCCGGCAGGGCGGCGACGGTGGATGAGACACATCTGCCGGCCGTCGAGGATGACCGCGCTGGTGCGTACGGGCACGGCGGGCGTGCCCGTACGGGTCTGAGCCTGCACGCTCACGTCAGGGTAATGCCGCGAGCGACCGCGGCCGCGTTGTTCGCCGCCAGCCACCCGGCGGTGTTTCCGCAGTCGTGGTACTGCCCGGTCACGGGGTGGATCAGGACGTCGTGGTCACGCGCGTAGGCGGCGATGGCGTCAGTGGCCCGATACTCGCCATTGGAGGCCGCAGGCTGGAGCTTGTCGAAGTAGGGCACGGCCTCGCCGGAGAGCAGCGCGCGGGAGATGTTGATGAATGCGGTGGTCGCCTGGTAATTGATGGGCTTTTCGACAAGGGAGTCGAGGACCTGGTGGCCGCGGGTGTTCGTCTTGGGGCTGAGGATGCCGTAGCGGTGTGCGGTGGCGCCGGGAACGGTGGCGGCGGCGATGGCGCCGCGGGTGCCGGCTGTGGTGCGGGCGGTGGTGAGGTCGGCGAGGTCGTGGCCGCTGTCGGCGCGCAGGAGGAGGTCGTCGCCTGCGAGGAGGAGGAAGTCGTCGCTGTTGATGAAGTCGGCGGCGAGCATGACGGGCAGGGCGGTTCCGTAGCGGCCGTCGCGAGGCTGCTCGATGAAGGTGAAGTGGGCCTGGTCGTGGAGATGCGCGACGGACTGGTATTTGTCCTGCCAGCCGCGGGCGGTGAAGAAGTCCTTGAGGCCGGTGTCTTCGGTGAAGTAGTGGCGGACCTGTCGGCCGGTCTCGCCTGAGCCGGTAACGATCGCGATCTGGTCTGCTCCGGCGGCCAGGCAGTCGGCGACGGCGTACGCGACGACGGGCTGATCGAGGATCGGGAGCATGCACTTGTTGATCGTCTTGGAGATGGGGAAGAAGCGCGTTCCCATTCCTGCGACGGCGATGACGGCCTTCACGCACGACCCTTCGACGGGCGGCCGGCCTGAGTGATGGTGGGGCCGGTCCGCTGGGGGCAGGGCGGCCCAGTGTACGCAGGCGCAGCCGTGAGTCTGTGAAGGCGCAGGCGAAGGGCGGGGCAGTCCCACGACGAACGGCGTGGGACTGCCCCGCCCTTGGGTGGTGGGTCAGGATGCGGTGGTGCGGGGCATCGGCAGGCTGACGCTCTGGCGTACGTCGGCGGCTGCGGCGAGGGAGCTGGCGGCGGTGATGCGGTCGAGGGCGGGGGTGGGGCGGGCTTCGGGATTGAGTCCGTGGCGCGCTGCCTGGCGGTATACGGCGGTGAGCATGGCGTCGTAGTCGCGTGGGGTGCCGACCTGGCCGTCCACGTAGCGGTGGAGGGTGGCGATGCCCGTCTCGGCGATGGTGTGGCCGGAGAGCTGGAGGGCTGCGAGGAGGTCGGTGTCGAAGGACAGCTCCCGGTCACTCACGCGCGCCAGGGTGGTACGCAGGGCGGTGGTGTTGAAGGCTTTGAATCCGGCTTGGGGGTCGGTGATGTCGAGGGCGAGGAGTTCGCCGACGGCTTGCTGGTAGAGGGTGGCGGTGGCCGGGGGGCCGGCGGGCGGGTAGTAGCCGGCGGAGTCGGGCTGGCGGCGGGAGCCGATGGCTGAGCCGGTGCCGGGTGTGGCGAGGGCGTGGAGGAGCAGGCCGAGTTGGTCGAGGGGGTAGGTGAGGTCGAGGTCGGTGTAGGCGAGGTGCGGGTATCCGGCTTCGGCGAGTTGGGTCAGGCCCCACAGGACGGCTCCGCCCTTGGCGCTGGCCGGGTCGGGGCGGTGGGCGATGGTGTGCCGGATCTGTAGCTGTCCGGGCGGAAGGGCGGCTGTGGCCGCGGTGGAGGAGGCGGCGTCGGGGTCTTCGTCGACGAGGAGGAGCTCGGCGCGGGCGTTGGGGTGGGCGGCCAGGAGCCAGGCAAGTTGGGCGGTCTTCGCCACCAGTGCGTCCTGTCCACCGGCGATGCGGGCGGCTTCGCCGCGCATGGGGACGACGATGCCGATGCGGGGCGCGGTGGGGTGGGCGGTTAGGTGGGCTTTGGAGCGGGCGGCCTTGATGGCTGCGATGAGGCCGTGGATGTGGAGGGCGCCGGGGATGCGGTCGCGGCGGAGCTTGGCGTGTTCCCGGACGAAGGAGATGAGCAGGGCGTCGTCGAAGTGGGTCAGCGGGGAGTGGCCGCGGTTGCCGGTGAGGTGGTCGGCGATGGTGTGGATGAGGGTGCGGCCGGTCTCATCGGTGGCCCAGCACTGGTCCGGGGTCGGGGTGTCGTTGCCCTTGGGGCAGATGGTGCGGACGTGGGTGGTGAGGAGGTCGTATCCGGCGACGAGGGCACGCTGGACGGGGTCCCACAACGCGCCGTCGGCGGTGGTGGCCGCGGCGTCCCACGCGGCGCCCCACAGAGGTGTGTGGGTACGGGCGGCGCGCTGGGCGGCGGTGACCTGCTGCCAGCGGGCGTGGACGGCGGGCCAGGGGCAATCGGGTTCGGTGCCGGTGGCGAGCGCGGTGCCGGCGAGGTAGGCGAGGGCGAGGGCTTGTCCGGCGAGTTCGGGGGTGGTGGCGGCGGCGGTGAGGGCGTCGTACCAGAGGTCGGCGGCCTGGGTGAGGCCGCCGGTGTGTGCGGCGATCTCGGCGATCGTCTTGGTGCGTAGGGCGGTGAGTTCGGCGTTCATGCGGCCCTGGCAGGTGCGGTGGAGCGCGGCGTCGGCGGCGAGATCGAACGGTGTGGTGGCTGGGCTGGCGGCGCGGCGGGCGCCGAGGAGGATGGCGAGGGCGGCGTCGGCGGGCCCGGCCAGGGCCGGGGTGGTCAGAAGCGGGGCGAGGAGGTCGTGCAGGGCGGTGGTGTCGACGGAGGCGGCCATCGCGGCGAACTTGGGGCTGCCGAGGACCGCGTGGTCAATGGTCTCGGGGCGCACGGCCAGGGCGGCCATGGCGCGGGTGAACTTGTGGCAGCCGTCGCCGTCGGGGAAGAGGACGGTCTTGAGGCGGGCGGCGGGCTGCTTCAGGTCCGGGCGCGCCACGATGAGATGGGCGAGCGCGGCGGGGGGCAGGTCGGCGCGGGCGTCGAGGGCGGCGGTGATCCGGTCGGCGGTCGCGGGTTCGGTGATGGAAAGTAGTGCGGCCAGGACGGCCGGGTCAGGGTCGGCCGTGGCCGCCAGGAGCACCGCGACCTCGGCGTCCGGCTCGGTGGGCCGCTGGGTGAGCGGACTGTCGGCGAGCGGCAGGAACATACGGGCGAAGGTGTGGGTCATGAGAGCTTCCCGGCGACGAGGTCGGCGGCCTGTCGGGCCGTGTGGACGGGGGACAGCAGGTTCTGGCGCAGGAAGGTGCGCTCGAACTGGCTGAGCTTCGCGTGGACGATCGTGGTGACGGGGTTGATGTCCACCCGGCTGCCGGTGCGGCCGATGCGCTCCAGCAGCTGCCCGACCTGTTCGGCGGTGGGCATGGTGGCGGCGGCGCAGGCCTGGTGCTGGGCGGCGGGGCAGCGCAGTCGGCAGTTGGTGGCCGGCAGGTCGTAGTGGCCGTTGTAGTCCGGCAGGTGGCTTCCGCGTTCGACGGAGCGGCCGCAGGAAGAGCGCTTGAGCACCGCGGGCCGCTCGCCTGAGGGGATGTCCGAGAAGACCTCGTCGAACATGGCCATGATGCGGGTCTCGGTCGCTGAGGTGAGGAGCTTCTTGCCGGCGGTGAAGCTGCCCTGGGGCAGCGGCAGCCCGTACTCCATGAAGGAGCGGGCGTGATCGTCGGCGAACTTCAGGCCGCCCAGGACCACGGTGCGGGCCCCAGCCTCCTTGAACACTTCCCACACGTGCCGCAGGTGCGCGTCGCTGGTGTTCAAGCCCTCCGCGATCGGACGGTAGTAGGCGAGCACGTTGAGCCTGTCCGACTGCAGGATCCTGGCCAGGAAGTCGATACGGCGCTGACGGTTCGGCGGCTCGACGGATTCGGGCATCGCCGAGTAGCAGACGTTGATGTCGAGGTCGACGTGAACCAGGGACTCCAGCGCCCGAATCTTCTCCTCCGGCAGGGCGTGCTTGGTGATGCACGACACCCGGTTGGTCAGCCCCAGGTCGTCTAGGAGCTTGAGCGTGCCCCAGGTGCGGTCCCACAACTTGGGCAGGAAGGCTTCGCTGGTGGACATGTGCAGGCCGATCGGGGTGATGTGCGGGGTGAACCAGGGGTGCGCAAGGAGCCGCCGGACGGCTTCTTCGGCGCCGATGAAGCCGTCCGGCTCCCAGGCATTGACGTATCCGTACACGGTGTCGCCCTCGCGCCGGTAGCAGTAGGCGCAGCCGAGCGGGCAACCGATTCCGAAGTCGACGGAGACACCGCCCTTCATCTGGGACACCAGGTAGCGGGTGTTCAGCCCGTCCGGGCCCGCCTCGGACTGCCAGGCGGCGATCTGCTCCGACGACGCGAACGGCACGAACCCGGGCGGGAGCTCCTCCTTGAACGCCAGCGGCGCCCACGGGGTGCCTACCGGCCCCGGGAACGCGTAGGCACACCGCAGGACGAAGTGCAGGGCGTCCCTCTCCGCCGGGGCGAGCCCGTGTGCGCCGGTCAGGGGGGCCAGGACACGAGTGGGCAGTTCCTGCAGGGGGACGCGTCGTCCGGTCCGTTCGGTCAGCATCCGCTGGTCGGCGGCGGCGCCGAGCGCCTGATGAAGCTGGCCAACGCACAGCCTGCTGGCGGCGGTCAGGACGGGGTAGGGGTCGGCCAGGTCGAGCAGGCTCTGCAGGACGCGCCCGGCCCGTGGCCGGGCAGCGCGGTCCAGGAGCAGGCCGGGTCCGTCGGCGGCGAGGTCCTCAAGGGTGGTGGGCGGTGCGGTGGTCATGATCGGGTGTCCTCTCCGGCCGGTGCAGGCGTACGGATCAGGTGGGGTGTGGTCCAGCCGGTGGGTGCCTCAACGTGCCCCTCGCCAGCGGCGATGAGGGCCAGCACGTCGTCCTCGTCGAGGCTGATACCAGTGGTCTTGGAGCGGGTGCGGCTGACCCAGGCCCGGTCGCCGGGCATCCGGGCCCCGTCGGCGCGGACCTGGGCGGCGACCGCTTCGACCCCGGCAGCCAGGTGAGCGGCTGCGCCGAACCGGCGGGGGTCCACCGCCAGGCACAGCAACCCGCGGCCCTCCGAACCGACAGGCAGGGGACTGCTGGCGGTCAGTGAACCCACCAGCAGCTCCAGCAGGATGGCCAGGGCTTGTCCGCGCTCACCGGAAGGCAGGAGCGCGGCCGCATCGGCCGGATCGAGGACCGGGCGGCCCTCGGCATCCACGGCGCTGCCCGGTGGAAGGGGGCGGCCGGTGGCCGCCCGCCGGTGCAAGGCCCCCCAGGACATCGCGCCGGCTGCCATGTCGAGCAGCACTGGTTCCTGCGGATCCGGTCCAGGGATCGCAATGGCCAGGGCCGTGTTGCCCAGCACCGGTTGCCCGGTGCCGCCGTGCAAGGCCACGCTCGCGGACGAGGTCTGGGCCGCAAGGAGCACGATCAGCCCGTGACGGGCGGCCCAGGTCACGTACACGCCGAGCGCCCCGGCGTGGCCGGTATTACGCACGGTCGCCACAGCCGCCCCACTCCGGCGGGCGCGCACGGCGCAGACGCCAACAACGTGCCGGGCCGCGACCGGGCCGGGTGCCAGGTCCCCGTCCAGGGCAAGACAGGCCGGGCTGTCGCCGCGCAGGGTGATCTTCGGGCGGGGGTTGAGGCGGTCGGAGCGGAGCTTGGAGAGATAGCCGGGCGCGAGCCGGGAGCCATGTCCCGTGATCCCGCGCAGATCCGCCTCTACGTGGGCCTGGGCCATGGTGCGGCCGCCCTGCCGGGTCATCCCGGCAGCCCGGTAGAGCTGCTGGAGGTAAGTGGTGAGCTCGATGACCGGAATCTGGATCACCACAACTCCCCTCGCGGGAGCCGGCCGCCGGCGCGGAAAAGGATCTTGGCCGCGACCTCGGCGCTCGCACAGTGCGGGCTGTAGGCGGCGATCAGCACGTCGGCACCGGAGCCCGCCAGGTCCTCGACGTCACCGAAGGCAACCTGCACGACGGGCACGGCATGACCGGCCAGTCTGTTGGACTCGGCCGCAGCTCCGCTGATCTGCCCCGGCCCGCGACCTGTGTCGTAGCCGTACACCACCACAGCGCATGCCTCGGCGGGGATGTCACCGCCCGCCTCCACAGCGAGCGCCGTTCGGCGTTCACCGAAGATCCCGGGGAAGAC
Source organism: Streptomyces sp. Tek67B01 (assembly GCF_055231995.1). NCBI lineage: Bacteria > Bacillati > Actinomycetota > Actinomycetes > Kitasatosporales > Streptomycetaceae > Streptomyces > Streptomyces sp. Tek67B01. The sequence goes on along the minus strand of NZ_JBUYUY010000001.1, from coordinate 7,248,397 downwards.
ATCCGGCGCGTGGCGGGCACTGTCGGCACGGCGCTCCCCTTGATCGGGCACACGGAACAAGGCGATCGGCCGGGCGCCCTTCGGCAGCGGCAGCAGGCCCTCCCCTCGCATCACCGTGACCGACCGGGCCGCGACCTGATCGGCGACTCCTGCTGCGTCAGAGTTCGCGGTCTGCCACATGGGCAATGAGGCCGGCGGTGTGTACCCGAAGCGGTCCTCCAGCTCCCGGACCCGCGCTGCGGACACGGTGATCCGGGCCGGATCGATGCGGCCTTGAAAGAAAGCTTCGGTGAGTCCGTCTACGACGGCCGAGCGCCGTTTCCCATCTGCCGTTGTCTGCGGGCCGTGGTGACCGCGAGAGATCTCCGAGTCCAGCATGACCACGTCGACCCCTGCGGCCACTGCCGCTACGGCGGCCTCCACCAGCCCGCCCAGCGGTCCGTGGACGGCGGGAAGGGACAAGTTCTCGCTGACGATGACCCCGCCGAAGCCGAGACCGTCGCGCAGAAGCCCGATCACCCGGGCCGAGGCGAGCGCCGGCTCAGTATCGAGTTCACGCACCACGTGGCTGCCCACCATGACGCAGGCCACTCCGGCCTGAACGGCGGCTTCGAACGGCACCAGGGCTCCGGGCGCCAGTCGTTCCACGACCGGCACGGTGTGGTGCGGATCCGCCGCCACCCCGCCCAGCCCCGGGAAGTGCTTGGCGGTAGCGGCGACCCGTGCGCCCTGCAGGCCCCGGACGAATCCGGCCGCGAGGCGCCCCGCCATCACCGGATCTGCGGAGAAGGCCCGGGTGCCTACCGCGGAAGTCGACGGTGTCGTGCCCAGGTCGCAGACTGGGGCCAGATTCCAGCACAGCCCTACCGCGCGCAGCTGGCGGCCCATCGCAGCGCCCGCGAGCTGGGCCAGCTCGGCCGAACCGGCTGCCCCAAGCGCCGCATTTCCCGGGAACTGGACGGTCTGCGCCCAGTCCAGGGCATTGAGCCGGCCGCCCTCCTGATTGACGCTGATCAGCACAGACCGCTCACTGTCAGCCGCGCCTTCGATGATTTCCCTCATCCGCTGAGCGCTGGTGGCCTGGTCCTTCCCGATCCGGGCCCACCCGCCGGGTACCCCTGCCAGCGGCCGACCGGGCCGCACCAGAAGCTCGACCTGCTCCCGTACGTCCGATTCCTGCTCGGAGGCTGGATGTCGTGGCATGCCTCGCCCTCCTCAACACCTTGGTGATTCCGCCGCGACCGGCGGTAGTCCAAGGAAACCGCCGGACATGACTCCGGCAGGAGGCACACAAGGGGGCCAACAGATCGCAGACCGCGCGCAGTTGTCAGCCCCTGGGCATACGCTCGGAAGTTCGGATCGGCGGAAGCCGACCGGGCAAGGCAGCATCACGGAAAGGCGTGTGCCGTGACCGCGACTCACCGTCGGACCAAGCCACCCAACCTCGATCTCAAGAGGGTTCTCGAAGCCAGCGGGGTGAGCAGGGAAGGGCTGGCCCGCCGCGTCAACCAACTCAGCCGGCAGGGCGAGAAGGGGCGGGGATACACCCATACGAGTGTCTCGAACTGGATCGACCGTGGCATGGTGCCCCGCCCGCCGGTACCCGACCTCATCGCCGCTGTGCTGGGAGAACGCCTCGGCCGACGGGTGGGGCTGGACGAGATCGGCATGGGCAAGCTACGGGAGAAGGGGGCAGATATGGGCTTGGATTTCCCGCGAGATCCCGATGACGCCCTGCGTCTGTCCATCGAATACTGGAGCAGCATGCACCGCCGCACTCTCCTGACCGGTGGCCCACTGGCCATCGCCGCCTACCAAACACCCGTCAACCGGTGGCTCGCCAACCCAACCGACCCCCCACTCCCCCGCCAAGGCGACCAACGCGTCGGCCGCGCTGATCTGGACGAGCTGTGGCTGGCGGCCGAGGACGCCCGTCGGTGGGACTCCAAGTTCGGCGGCGGAAACGTGATGGCCTCTTCCGTCGGGGAATGCCTGCAGAACCGGGCCGCACCCCTGCTAAGCGGCACCTTCACCGAGACGATCGGCGCGGAACTCTTCACCGCCACCGCCGAACTGGCCAGGATCGCCGCGTGGGCAGCCGTGGACATGGGCCACCACGACGTAGCACAGCAGCACTTCATCCAGGCGCTGCGCCTGGCGCGCAGTGCGGGAGACGTCCAGGCCGGCTCCTACGTGCTGGCGACGATGAGCCTGCACGCCTACCTCCGCGGGCACCTGTCGGAAGCCATCGACATGGCCGAAGGCGCCTACGAACGCGCCAAGCACTCCGCCGCCCCACGGGTTCTGGCATTCGCACGACTCGCCGAGGCCCGCGCGCACGGCCGCGCCGGCGACGCCAAGTCGGCTGCCCGCGCCCTGGCGGCCTCCGAGGACCTACTCTCCTCCATCCGTCCCGGCACCCGGGACCCCGAATGGCTCAGTTACCTCACCCACGCCCGGATCAGCACCGACGCCACGGAGATCTACCGTGACCTGAGCAACCTGAAAGCGGCACAGCGCTGGAGCCGGCAGGCCGACGCCATGCCCGCCGGCGTGTACACCCGAGCTGTCGGGATCCGCCTCGCGGTCATGGGCTCAGCCCACATCCAGGCAGGCCACCTCGATCAGGGGCTCGACATGGGGGAACGGTCAGTCGAAATCCTGGCCCGCGTCCGCTCCACGCGCGCCCATGACTACCTCCGCAAGCTCGCCGCAACGCTGGAGCCATGGCGTGCGGAGACCAGGGTCCAGGAGTTCATCCACCACAGCACGACGGCCCTCGTACAAGCGTGATCCTTTCGGCGCCGCCGATGCCGAAAGGAGCGGCAGCCACCAGACGGGAATCCCGTGAGCAAGAGCGCACCTCCTCCCCGAAACCGCACCTTCGGCGAGCACCTCGGGCTGGGTCTGACCGTCGACCAGGCCGCTGCGGCCACCGGACAGACGGCCGAGGGCGTCGAGTCCGCCGAGTCAGTGCTTGGGCTCGCCCACCGCCGACGATGTCGGTGATGGGGAGGTCGGCGCCGTGTCAAGGTCCTTATATGGCCACCGTGGACCATGCCGCCACGTGCTCTTGGGACGCGCCCCAAACAGGAACGATAGGAAGCTTGTCCCCACCGAGCCCCTCGGCAGAGGACACCTGAGCCGTCAGACGGTCGGTGATCCCTTGTAGTCGTGGCTTCGGTATCCACGGCCGTCCTTGTGCCAGTCCAGATACAGGACCGCGTTCGCGTACGCTCCGCTGCCTGCCCGGTGGCTGATCGTCGGGGTGCGATAGTGGCCGTCCCTGTCACCACTGGACGTGGCCGTCTCCAGCCGGTCCTTGAGCTGAAAGTCGCGCTCTGTGACCACGGGGTCGGTGCCCTCCCGAGAGACCATGATCTGCAGTCGGACCTTGGCCCCGTCGAAGATCGTCGCATTCTGGTTGGTGTAGAACGGTCCGTCCCAGCGGATGTCCGCGTACGCGTACACGGTGGAGCCGGATCGGGCGGCGCACGTTTGGATCTTGATATCCCAGTTGTCGGGGGCGGGGCCGGAGTATCCGGCGTCGTCGATCGTCTGGGTGCTGGTCGAGCAGCGGTAGCCGAGTGCGGCGGTCGGAGTCGCAGTGGCGGCGGAGACCGTCCCGAAGAGAACGGCGAGCACGGCCGCGGCGGCCAGGAGCGGGTACTTGGTGGTGTTCATGCCCGGTCAAGGCCGTCCACGGCCCGGACGACACGGGCCCGCCCGGAAGGCGCCCCGCACGAGGGATGTTCCCCGACAACTGTCCGGGCCGTCGAGCCGCTCACCGGCCAGAGCGGTAACTCACCACCGCCGTCGGTGAGTGCCCGCCAGGTGGTGACTTGGCGGTGGTGACGTCACACGAGCCCGGTGAGTTTCTGGGCGGCAGGGCTGTGACCTGCGGTGGGGATGTGGTGGTGAGTCACCGGTGACTCACCACCACAGCCGTGTCCCAGCCGTGATGGCACGGGGGTGGTCGTGGTGAGCAGGCCGGTGAGGTGGGCGCCGTTGTGTGGGAGCAAGCAACCCCGCTCCCAGGAAAGGCAGCCCCATGGCACGCCGTCGCACCCTCCCTCCCGGCCGAGAACGTCCGGCCGGTCGGATCACGTCCTCGACGCCACTGCGCGCGTCGCGGCCTGAGACCGTCCCCGCCGGCCGTCCCGTCTCCCAAAGTCCTCGACTGGCCCGCATCGGCATCTGGACGGCACTCGCGGCCGGCCCGCTCGCTCTGGCCGTCGCGCTGGCCGCGCCGTCCGGGACCGCCGCGCAGGCGGCCCCCGCCCCGACACCGAGCGTCGCGCGTCCGCAGGTCGATCCGGCCGGGACGGCTGCGCACTTCGTGGAGCTGTGGCTGCGCGCCGACGCCTCCGCGTCCGACAGCCCGGTGGGGGCGGCGGTGCGGGCGATGGCACCGCAGAGCGAACTCCCTTCCCGGTCCCGAGAGGCCGGGGCTCCGGTGGCGGTGCGGGTGACCGCGCTGCGGACCGCCCACCTGCCAGGCGGTGGGTGGACAGTGACCGTCGCCGCCGTCGCCGACGAGCGGCGCGAGCCCGCGCCGAGCACCAGCACCAGCACCAGCACCAGCACGGACCATGGCGACCTCCACCCTGCGGTTCGGTACTTCGCCGTCAGCGGCACCGGCGGCAAGGAGGGCGGGCCGCTGGTGATCACCGGGTCGCCCGCGGAGGTCGCCGCCCCCGAGGCGGCCCAAGCCGGCACCTCGGCGTTCGGCCACCCCGTTCCCTCCACGGGCCCCCTGGCCGTCTCCCTCGGGGAGTTCCTGCGGACCTACCTCGCCGGGGCGGGTGGGCAGGGTGCGGGCTTGGAGCGGTACCTGTCGCCGGGGGTGCGCCTGACGGCGCCGGCGGCCGCGTCCTACGCGCGGGTCGACGTCAAGGACGTCGCCGCCGACGTCGAGGCCGCAGCCGGGAAGGACGTTCCGGCCGACGGGACGAAGGCGCGGGTCCGGGTCCGTGTCGAGGGTGAGGACCGGGCCGGTACCCGCTGGCCGCTGGAGTACCACCTGACCGTGACCGCCCGCGCCGGACGCTGGGAGATCAGCGCCCTGGACACCGGATCCCCCACCCAGACGCCTGCCGGTCTCGCGTCCCCCTCCACCACGCCCACCGCCACCGACGGAGGTGCCCGATGAACACGATGCTCCTCGCGAGCCAGCTGGACACCCTCGGCGACGGCCTCTTCGACATGTTGGGCAAGTGGGCCGACCGGGGTCTCAAGGTCGCTCTCGTGGTGATCGTCCTGGTCACCATCTGCCGCCAGTTCTCCCTCAAGGCCGGTATCGGCGCGTTGCTCGCGATGGCCATCGCGCTCGGCATCTACAGCTCACGCGACACCCTGGCCGGCTTCTTCTCCGACAAGATCAAGAACCCGTCGACCGGTTCCGCACCGCTGGATCCGCAGGCCCCGCAGCGCCGTGCGGACGGGAAGATCCTGTGAGCGCGACGGCGCGGCCCCGCATCGCGCGCGTCTACACCGGTGCGCGCCGTCATCCGTGGGTGCTGGGCAAGCTCGGGGACTGGGTCATCTGGTTCGGCCCGTACACCCCGGCGCAGTTGGTGATCCTCGGTGGTGGGGCGTTCGCGTTGATCAAGGGCTACGCCTGGTGGTCGTGGGCCGGTCCGGTGCCGGTCGTGTCGTGGCTGGTGGCGGTGTGGGCGGCGCGCGGGGCGCAGATCGCCGGTCAGAACCCGTTCACTGCCGCGGCCGGGGTGGTCTCGCTGTTGTTGCGGCATCCGGCGGGTCGGATCGGCGGCCGGATCGCCCGCGACCGCCGTCCCTCCCACCTGTGCGGCCGGTTCGTCATCCAGGGCGCCCCCCTGCCCGACTCCGCGCTGCCCGCTGCCCTCTCGGCAGGTGGGGACTCCGCCCGTGGAGGGGACGGGGCCGTGGTGCGGCTGCCTGCCGTGTCGGGGCGGGTGGCTGCCGGGTCGGGCCTGGCCTCCTTGCTCGCGGATTCCGAGAGGAGGGCGGCGTGATGCGTACCCCGTTTCGGCACATTGCCGGTCATTTGCTGTGGTCGGCTTCCGCCCGGGTGTGGGCGGTGTGGCGGGTGACGCCGCTGCCCGGGGGATATCTGCCGGCGCAGGTTCGTCAGGACCTTCTCGACCGGGTCACTGCCCTGGTGCGGTCGATGCCCGCCATGGAACCCCGTTTGTTCGTTTTGGCGGCGCGTACCGATCCGGGTGAGATCGCCGAGCGGATGGTGGCCGGTCTGGACTGGGAGCGCTTGCCCGCGTGGTCGCAGACCTGCGCGGCCGCCGTGGAGTTGCTGACCGGCGAGGAGATGCACGAGCGGACGCTGTGGCTGGCCGTGCCTCTCTCGGGTAGCCGGGTCGGGGCCACGACCGCGTCTCTGGGCGCGCTGTATGGGGAGTTGTCCGCAGCGCTGGACCTTCCTGCGGTGCCGGTGCCGGAGGCGGAGGTGAGGTCGGCGTTCGCGGAGGCCGAGCGTATCCAGAGCGCCCTCGGTGGTGGGCTGGGGCTGCGCCCGGCGTCTGCGGCGGAGATCGTGTGGATGGTGCAGCACGCCGTGCACCGCGGTCTTGACCGGGAGCCGCTGTTGTCGGACGCCGAGCACAGCCCGCTGTACGGCAGTCGTGTCCACGACGGCCGGCTCACTTCCCCCTCCTATGCGGACCTGGGGCAGATCCGTCTGTCCGAAGGCGGCCAGGACACGGACGTCCGGGGCAAGGCGAAGGCTGCCGAGCGGCCGTGGTGGCGCAAGGCCGGAACCCTCTCGCCGCTGGGCCGGCGGTGGCTGCAGGTCGAATCCGAGGCCGGGACCGGCTACCAGTCCCACCTGGTGCTCGCCGAACTCCCGCCCGCGATGGCCGTGGACCACGCCGACGTCCTCGCGCAGCTGGAGCACCTGCCGTTCCCGATCGACGTGGCGGTGGACCTGCGGATCGTGCCCGCGAAGAAGGCCCGCGCCCAGGTCCAGCGCAAGAAGCGCGAACTCCTCGACCAGGCCGGCCAGTACGGGGCGCAGCCGACCGGGATGCCGCATTCGCTTCCCGAGGCGGCCGGGGATCTCGCCGAGCAGGACGCCCGGATGGCGCGGACGTCGGTGGAGGTCGAGGTCCAGTCGGTGACCGTGTTGACGGTGTGGGGGCCGGATGCCGACACCTGTGACGCGCGGGCGCGGGAGTTGTCCGCGGCCCTTTCGGGGGGCGACTACCGGGTAGAGCGCCCCTACGGCATGCAGCAGGAGCTGTTCGCTCTGGGCCTGCCGGGTACGGTGCGGGCTCCGAAACTGGGCCAGTTCACGCAGCACCAGCTGTCGGAGGACTGGGCCGCGGCAGGCGCGTTCACCCTGTCGAGGGTCGGGGACCCGGCCGGAATGATGGTCGGTCACGACCTGGACTCCGGCACCATCCGCCCCGTGCTGCTGAATCCGGCCGACGCCCCGCAGGTCAACGCCTCCGCGTCGTTGGCCGTGGTCGGCGACCTCGGCGCCGGCAAGAGCGTGCTGGAGAAGCTCGTCACGGCGGCGGTGGTGGACCAAGGCGGGCGGGCGATCGTCATCGACCGGACCCCGATCCGGGAATGGGCCACCTTCGGGCGGGCCGCGATGGGCGACCGGTGCGAGGTCATCGACGCCGCCCGCGCCGAGGTGTCCATCGACCCGCTGCGCGTGTTCGGCGGCCCGGTCGGCGCCCACTACGCGCTGTCCTACCTCACCTTGCAGCTGGGTGTGGGTGCGATGACCGCCGCCGGAGCGGTGCTCCACCACGCGGTCCAGGAGGTGTGCGCAGGCCCCAGCCCGTCCATGGGCAAGGTCTTGGACGTCCTCGACGACCTGGCCAAGGTGGGCAGCGCGACCACGCGTGCGGATGCGGCCGCCACCATGGCGGACCTGCTGCGGATCGTGCGCGGCAACCCCCTCGCGGCGATGGTGTTCGACCCGGATCTGCCGCCGGTCACCCTGGACGGGGACTTGGGCGCCGACCTGGTGGTGGTCACCACCACCGGACTCACCCTGCCGCCGAAGGAGGCCTTCGCCGACGCCGAAGTGCTGCGCCAGCAACCCTTGGAGGCGCTGATCGGGCGGGCCGTCCTGTATCTGATCGCGGCAATCGCCCGGCAGGCCGCGTTCACCGACCCGGCCCGGTTCTGTCTGGTCTCGATGGACGAGGTGTACTGGCTGACCTCCTCGGCGGAGGGATCCGCGCTGGTCCACGAGATCCTCCACGACGGCCGCAAACACGGCGCCGGATGCTTCCTCGGCGCCCACGACGAAGCCGAACTCGGCAACGACGCCGCTCTGATCGCCTACCGCTTCCTGGCCCGCACCACCGACAGCGTCCGCGCCGCCAAGGGCCTGCGCTTCATCGGCCTGGACGGCGACAACGAAGACCTCGTACGGATGGTCACCACCGGCCTCTCCCCCGTCGGCCAAAGCGGCCGGGAAGGCGAGATGTTCCTGCGCGACCCGCGCATGCAGGTCGGCCGAATCAAGATCGTCGTGCCGCCCGTGCCCCGCATCAGAGAAAAGATCTTCACCACACCCGGCCGCGCCACCCGCGCGGCCGCCGGGGGGACCTCATGACCCGCATCACCAATGCGCGGCTGCTACTCACCGCCGCAGTCACTCTCATGTTGCTCACCTGCACCGTCGCCGCATGGGCCATGCCCCACACCCGGCCGGCGGTCTCCACTGAGCAGGCGGCCGCGGTTGCGGTCGTCGGGGACGGCTGTGACATGGTCGCCGGTCCCGCTCGTGATCTGTGCCGGTCCGCGCCCGGCGATCCCGTCGCAACGCCTGGCCCCTCGGCAGCGGCAGCTCTCTCATCCCCGCCGCCGGACGGCAGGACCATGCTGCTGTTGTTCTCCACCGTCGCCATCGCGGCCGCCATCGCCCTGGTGACCACGGCAGAGCGGCGTCTGTGATGGCCCGCTTCGACATAGACCGGGGCACGCTGCGCTCCGCCGGATTCGTCACCCTGCTCACCGTCGTGTTCCTGGTGACGAACACGGCGGTCGCGGCCGCCGCTGACGGCAGCGCCGACGGCGGTGGCCTGCTCGGCCCCCTGGACGTCATGACCGGCGAGGACACGCCACTCAGCGGCTACCAGCTGGAGGCAGTGGTCGCCGCACCGGACACCATCCCCGCCATGAGCGCCGTCGACACACTCACGACCGGCGCACCTCCCATCGATATCGTCGGGCACACCCAGCGCCTTGTGATGAGCGGCCTGTTCACCCTGGTGCGGCTGCTGGTGGGACTGTGCTGCTGGCTGATCGGATTCGTCTTCAAGTTCCCGCTCCTCACGTTGCTGACCGGGCCCGCGCAGCACCTCGCCGACGCCTACAAGCACAACGTCGTCGGCGCCTTGGGGCTGGAAGGGCTGCTGCTTTCCTGGGCGTTCGTGTTCGGGCTGATCCTTTTCGTCCGCGGGAAAGTCGGCACGGGCCTGGGCGAGATCACGCTGACCTTGGTCATCGCCGCCCTCGCGGCCAGCGCCTTCATCCGTCCCGATTACCTGCTGGGCAAGGACGGACCGCTCGACCAGACGCACCAGGCCGCCCTGGAAGTCGCATCGATCACCACCAGCTCCTACTTCAGCACCCCCGGCCGCACCAGCCGCGACTGCGCCAGCGCGGCCGGGCCCTCGGCCCCGAACTGCGTCCACGAGCAGGCGAGCGCGGAAACGGTGGTCGAACCCATCCAGAAGGCGCTCACCGACGCCCTGGTGGTCAAGCCCTACATGCTGCTCCAGTACGGCCGCATCCTCGACCCCAAGAACCCCGACGACGCCGCCGCCTACAAGGCCCATGTGAAGTGGATCAACAGCAGCCGGCCCGACACTGCGAAGCCGGTCGACCCCAACCAGTGCAAGGGAGTCGTCGGGCCGCTGAAGGAGTCCTGCGAGCGCCGGGTTGGCAAGAAGGCGGAAGATCCTTGTCGGCTTCTGTTCGGTCCGGCGAAGGAGTACTGCAACCGGGACGTACCCGCGCGGTCCAAGGACGCCGGTTTCGCGAAACTCCTCGACGAGCTGGACAAGGCCGGTCCGGTCGGTAAGGCCTGCGCCGCCTACGCGAAGCAGCCGACCTGGGACCGGGTCTGGTCGGTCGTCGCCCTGCTGATCGCGGTGATCGTCGTGGCTCTGATGATCGTTTCGATGGCGGTGGTGATGTTCGGCGCCCAGGGCGCGGACGCCGCCGCCGCGGCGGGCGGCCCGATCGCCTGGGTGTGGGCGATGCTGCCCGGTCCGTCCCGGATGTTGTTGTGGCGGTGGCTGGGCGTCTTCATCGTCTCCGCCCTGGTCTCGTTCATGGCCGCGATGGCCCTGCCACTCTTCGGCATCGCCGTGGCCGCACTGCTGTCGGACAGCGGCCCCGACGTGATGGTGGAACGGCTGCTGCTGGTCGACGCCCTCGCCGTCGCGTTCCTGATCATGCACCGCCGCATCCTGGCCGCGACGGCCGGGTTCGGGCAGCGCATGGCCACCCGCATGCGGTTCAAGAAGATCGGCGGCAGCCACCTGACCGGTGACAACTCCGAACTGGGCGCGGCCCTTGCCATGCACGGCCCCTCAGGGGCCGGCCGTCTCGGGTTCGGCGGCATGGGCGGGGGAATGTCCGCTGCGCACGGTGCGTTCGGCGCCCGGCTCCGGTCGTTGGGGAGTTTTGCCGCGCTGAGTGACGGCAGCGGGATGCCGATGTCCCCCGGCCGGCTGCTCGGTGACGCGCTGGCCGAAGGGCGGCGCGGTATCGCACCACTGGCCGTGGCCCTGCGTGGCGCGCACGCCGCACTGATTGGCCCCAAGCCTCAGCAGCACCCCGCGGCCGCCCGGTTCCACGCGGCCGCCAACGGCGGGACGGCCATGGGGCGGCGCGGATCCGGGGAGATGGTGGTGGACCAGTGGACCGGTGAGGTCCTGCACGATCCTGAAACCGACCGGCCGCTGCTGGGATCACGGCTGCACGCGCGGGCATCGCGACTGCGCGGCTACCGCGTCGCCGCCGGTACCGCCCGCACCGCCTACGGCGCGACCCTGGGCCTGCCCCGCAATCTGGGACGTGCCCGAGAGGCGGGCTCCCAGTTCACCGACGACGCCCACGCCCAACTGCGCGTCGCGGCCAACGGGGTACGCGAGGACGCCGGACGCTGGGCCGACGGCGGCCGTGCCCTGCGCAACGGCGTCGATCGCACCGGGCAGGCCCTCGCGACCGCCTGGCAGGTCCACGACCCCATGCGGTCCGTGCGCGACACCGCCCTGGCCGCCGCCATCGCCACCGCCCCCCTCGCATCCGGCGCCCGTACGTCCACAACCCGCACCGGCATTTCGGCCCCTCGGGTCGAATCCGGCCGCTCCACCCGGCCGCGCCCGCCGTCACCTCCCGCCTCAACGGCGCCGACCTCACCGGCACCCGCCCGCCCGCGCCGCTCCGAAACAGCACCCGGATCGGGATCGGAATCCGGGCCGGGGTCCCGGACTCCGAGCGACGCCCAGGCGGAGGCGAACGCGGCACGGCTGCGCGCGAAGTTCGACTCCCGCGCCGCCGAGCGCCGCCGGCGCGAAGGCGGTGAGCAGTGAAACGGTGGAAGAAGCTGGGATGCCTGGGTGTGCTGCTGCTCGTGGCGGCCGCGTGCTGCACCGGGCCGGTGCTGCTGTCCGCCGCTGCCGGTGACCACAAGGGCGGTGGTGCGGTCAACGCGGCGGCGGCCGGAATCCCTCAGCGGATGCTCAGCGCCTACCTGACCGGCGCCGCGCAGGCGACCTCGTACGTGAGCGGTTGCAAGGGGATGCGCTGGCAGATCCTCGCCGGGATCGCCCGCGTGGAATCCGACCACGCCTCCGGCCACACGATCTCAACGGGCGGGGACATCACCCCACCCATCGTCGGGCCGCGCCTCGACGGATCAGGCGCGGGCGGCAACACCACCGCCATCACGGACACCGACGGCGGCCAGTGGGACGGTGACACCGCATACGAGCGGGCGGTGGGTCCTTTTCAGTTCCTGCCCGACACCTTCCGCGCCTACGGCAAGGACGGCAACAAGGACGGGGTGATCAGTCCGCACAACGCGGACGACGCCGCTACGGCGGCGGCCGTCTACCTATGCGGCAGCGGCCGTAACCTCGCCGACCGCGAGCAGCTGCGCGCCGCCATCCACACCTACAACCTGTCGTGGGCGTACGTGGACGACGTGATGTCGGGCATCGACCGGTACGACGCCCTCGGCCGGCTTCCCGCCCTCCCCTCCGGCAACGTCGGCGCCGTCGTCCAAGCCGCGCTCGCCCAGCAAGGCGTCCCCTACTCCTGGGGCGGCGGCGGACCCCAGGGCCCCAGCAGCGGGATCTGCTGCTCCCCCGGCGGGCAGGACGGCCGCACCGTGGTCGGCTTCGACTGCTCGGGCCTGACCCAGTACGCCTACGCCACCGCCGGGATCACCCTGCCGCGCACCGCATCCGCGCAGGCCGGTGTGGGGCGGCGGATCCCCGCGTCCGCCGGATTTGCGGCCCTGGCCCCCGGTGACCTCATCTTCTACGGCTACGACCCCACATCCGATTCGACCATCCACCACGTCGGTATCTACCTCGGCGACGGAAAAATGATCAACGCGCCACGCCCCGGCAAAGCGGTTCAGATTGACCCTGTCACCGCCATGCCGGACTACGCGGGCGGAACGAGGCTCCTGTGAACGGATGGACAGGTAGCCGCGTCATCGGTGCCGCCGCCCTGCTGGGCGCCACCGGTGTCTTCCTGACATACGCGGGACTCCACCAGGTCGACACGCCAGCGTCCGCCGGTCTGACCTCGGCCGCAACGGCACCAGCGCGGACCGCGAAGCCGAGCGGCACCCCGATGCCAACCTCCCCGGCCGCGGCCACCTCGCATCCCGAGAACGACGGGCCCGAGTCCACGCCGCCCGCGAGGATGACCGCAATCCCGCCCCAGTCGGCTCCCCCACAGGCTCCGTCCGCCGGCGAGCCGGAGCGGCAGGAACTGCCTCCGCCGGGATCCGGGCCCGCCGCCGACCCGCTCATCCAGCAGGCCCTCGACCAGGCCAGCCCCCGGGACCTACCGGCCGACGAGGAACGGCGGTTGCTGGACCTGGGACGTACGGCCTGGCTCGGCGAGATCGCCGGTTACAGCCAGGTCCGTATCCAGGCCGCCACCGCCCGCCGCGACCCCACCCCGGCTGCCGGCTCCGGCACGGACTCTCACGCGCAGCAGCCCCTTCGGGCTGTGGTGCGGCTCGTGTGGGCCGGGGCCGATCGGGCCGGGAGCTTCCTCGACGGTCGCCCCGCAGCTGTCCACTTCATCCAGAACGGAGACGGAACATGGAATCGCACATGAGCGCGTCGGACGCGGAGCAGACGTTCTCCCTCGCCGCCGATTTCGTTCAGGCGGTCACCGCATGCGCGGGATGGGCCTGGGTCAACGCGTGGTGGCTGGCCCTGATCGGCGGCGCGCTGTTCGCCGGGTGCGAGGTGGTGCAGCGTCGGCTGGCCGCTGAAGCCCTGTCGCGGCGCACCTACCTGGAGCTGGTTCCCACGCCCGAGTTCGAGGCAAGCCCGGAACAGATCTGGCGGCAGGGCATGCAGCTGGTCCGGGCGGCCGGCTCGGGCCCGTGGTGGACCCCGCGCCGTGCCCGCTCTGTGCGGGTGCGGCTTCGCGCGGACGGGATCCGACCGCTGACCTACCGGATCGAGGCGCCGCAGACGGCGTACGACCTGCTCAAGCAGACGCCCTACGGTCACCGTGTGCAGGCCACGCCTGTCCCTGCGGTGGCCGACAAACGCCGGAAGCACGTGGTGCGCGCCGTGTTCACCCTGCACGGCAAGCCCGGCTCGAAGCTGCGCGAGGTGCCCCTGGATCCAGACCCCTTGCAGCCGCTGATCGACGCCGTCGCCGATCTGCGCTCCGAACTGGGGGATCTCGCCGAGGTGTGCGTGGACCTCTCCCCCGCCTCCCGCTGGCACCTGGCCATGCGCCGGTTCCAGGCGATGCAGCGGGCCCGGGAGCAGGCCCGGCGTGAAGCGCGGCAGGAGGCCCGATGGCTGACCCGAGAATCAGCCGACAGCGTTCCGGTCGCCCTGGGCCGGTTGCTGGATCCGGCCGAATGGAGCAGCAGTCCCCGCGGTCAGATGGTGATGTCCCCACAGCCGCGCCGCGTGGAGCGGGATGCGGTGCTGGGCAAGCTCGCGCACACGCCGGGGCTGGTGCGGGTTCAGGTCCTGGTGCGCTGCGCCTCCGATAAGGAAGGACGGGCGGAGAGCCGGCTGACGCGGATGGGCGCGGCCCTGGACGTCTACGCGGGCGCTTCCCGTCTGTCGTCACTCGGCTTCGCTGTGGGGCCTGTCCGTTTCGGGCCTGACTGGCGGCCGTGGCGGGCCCGGTTCGATGAGCAGTGGTCGAGTGGTGTGATGCGCCCGGCCCGGGGAGGGTGGGCGCACATCGAGGAGCTGGCCGGACTGCTCAAGCCGCCCACCGCCGCGGCCCGTGTGCCGGTGCAGGAGGCCGACATGCCCACCTACGCGCTGGGCAAGGATCTGCTGCCGCAGGGCTGGTATCGGGAAGCGGACGGCCGGGAACGACTGCTGGCAACCCGCGAGGACGACACCCTGTTCGAAGTGCAGTCCGGGAAAGCCGGGTGGGGCAAGACCATGCGCGCCCAGGTCCACGCCGTCGCCAGCGCCCACAACGGGCGGGGGCTGGCATTCGTGGACCCGCACGGTGACTCCTTCGACGACGTCGCCCGCTACCTCGCCCACTCGGGCATCATCGACCGCGTCGCTCTGTTCGACCTCACCGTCCGCGACGACCAGGACATGCTCGGCTGCTGGAACGTGCTGGACATGAGCGACGGCCAGCCCCGGCACGAGGTGACCGCCGCGGTCGTCGAGGCCTTCGCCGGCGCCCTGGGATGGAATGACATCACCGCACCGCGTGCGCTGACCATCTTCACCAAAGCCGTCGAGGCCCTCGTGGCCGTCAACACCCAAGCCATCGCAGCGCAGGTACCCGAGCAGCAGGCCACGATCTTCCAGGTGCGGGCCCTGCTCACCGACACCGTCTTCCGCCACCTCGCCGTCGCCACCCTGGACACCGAAGCACAACAGTGGTGGAAGGGCAGCTTCCCCGACCTGCCCCGCGACGCACTGCCCACCGTCCTCAACCCGCTGGAACGCCTCGGCTCCTCACCGGTCCTGCGCGCCTTCCTGGGCTGCCCCGTCAGCGGCTACAACATCCGCCGCGCCATGGACAAAGGCCACGTGGTGTGGATCTGCCCATCCGGCACGGGACCCACCGACCGGCTGCTCACCTCCATGATCGTCCACGACTTCCTGCGCGCCGGCCTCTCCCGGCGCGACCTCCCCGAACCGCAGCGGCGCTCCTTCCGCTTCTACCTCGACGAGCTGATCTCCCTGGACCAACAGTCCTCCACCGTGCTCGCGGAAATCACCGAACAGCTACGCAAGTTCGGATGCCGCCTGCACGGCATGACCCAGCTCCTGCACCGCCTCAGTCCCGCGACCCGTGCCGCCCTCATACAAAACGCCTCCTGCCTGTCCACCACGGCCGGATCGGTCGAAGCCATCGCCCAGATCACCAGCCAGTGGCCCGACACCATCACCCCACGCGACATCGCAGGTCTGGAGCGCTGGCGGCACTACGCCTCCTTCACCGTCGACGGCAAGCGCATCGGCCCCCTGCCGATCCGGGGCCCCGAACTCAGCGAGGTCTTCGGGCATCGCGCCGAGCCCAAGAAAATCGGTGCGCTGCGCAAGACGGCCCATGCCAACGCCGGCGCCCTGCCCCTTGCAGAGCGGACCACCGTGGCCCTGGCCCAAGAGGAACAGGTCCGCCGGTTCCTGACCACCAGCAGCACCCAAGCAACGACGTCCGCCCACGCTGCCGCCCCCGAAGGAGAGCAGTACGCATGACCACCGCTTCGATGCTCCAGCCCCCCACCGAGGACACCCACGCCCACCAGGCCCTCGCCCTGATCGCCCAGCACCGGCTGCTGACCACCACCCAGATCCACCACATGCTCACCCCCGACACCCCACCACGCAAGATCCACAAAGTGCTGGTGCCGCTGCGCGAGCAAGGACTCACAGACCAGACGGCCCTGGGCAAGAGCGGCCTACAGGCCCACTTCCTCACCCCCGCCGGTCACCAGACGGTCAGTGACTGGCCCGAACTGCGCGGACGAGCCCCCGCCCCGATCCAGTCACCGGCCGCCGCCTCACTGCGCGCAGCCCACACACTCACCGGGATCCGCGCCCACCTCGCCTTCCTCACCGAAGCCCGCGCCCGGGGAGACGAGTACCACCCCCTGGACTGGGTGCCCGAAGTCACCCACCGCCTCCCCGACACCGGAGGCGAAGACCGCCTCATCGCCGACGCCGTACTCCACTACACCGCCACGCGGCCCCGCCGCCTGCAATACCGGGCCTTCGTGGAAATCGACCGAGCCACCATGAGCAGCGAACGCCTCGCCCGCAAACTCATCACCTACGCCCGCTTCCACGACTACACCCCACAACCGATCGGCCGGCGCGGAACCCTCGCCGACCAAGCCGCCATGCTGGCCTGGCAACGCACCTACCCCCGCTTCCCACGCATCCTGTTCATCCTCACCGGAGCCCCACGCCCCACCCTCGCCCACCGAATCACCGACCTGCGGCACATGGCCGCCAGCCACGACCTGGTCCGTCAGCTCGCCGCCCACGTCCCCCTCGGCGCCGCCATCCTCGACGACCTGGAAGCCCACGGCCCTCAAGGCCCTGTCTGGACACCCCTCACCGGCAACGCCGAACCCCGCGGCTGGACACAGCTGTGATCCGTCGGCCTTCGACCGGCCGCCACTGCGACCATCGCCCAGATTCTGACTCCAAGCAGGATCAAACAGTGGGGCGTGTCGTGCAGTTCGTACGGGCCGCCGCCATCGACCGCCCCGGGTGGGCGGCCTAGGAACACGAGACTTCGCACGGAGAGAAGGCCGGCGAGTCGGTTGGTGCGCCGATCGTGACTCGTCCCCTGCCAGTGAGAGAACCGATCAAGGAATGGACGAAAGCATTGCCACTAGCAAAGAACAAGCCACTAGGAAAAGTTCCAGCCAAAACGCCCAGGCGCTTCACCTCCGCCCCCGGCATGGAAGACCTGCGATATGAAGAACCGCACTTCAACGCCCTGCCGGCCCTCAACTGGCTGACACACGAGGCAAAAACGTTCGATCTCCTACACCCCAAGAACCGCATGAAACTCCGGACGTTGACATCGTATGGTGCCCCGCATAACGCAGGGCGACAGCGCCCAGTGCCGTTGCATCAGCGATTACGCGGCTCAGGGGAAGCGGTACCGCACCCGCCCGACCAGTGACCACCGGGGGTTTCTCGTGACAACGGCACGACTGCACCACACCCGCACCGCGCACCGCCGGCTAGTCGGGGCGGCCGCCGTCACCGCCGCCGCCGCGGTCCTCACGGCTGGCTGCACCAAGGATCACAAGGTCCCCGAGCAGGCGCCCCGACCTAGCCCCCCGGCCTCCCGGTCCTCATCCGCCGACCCACAAGCAGCCGAGAGGGCCAAGATCCTCGCCACCTTCGACTCCTTCTGGTCCGAGTCCGTCAAGGCATATGAGGCAGGGTCTGAGAAGAATACAAAGCTCGTGAACTACGCATCGAAGGATGCGTTGAACCAAACGCTGACGGACATCGCGAACATGCAGCGCGCCGGTACCGCGATGAAGGGCACTCCCGGGCACCGCGCCGAGGTGACATCACTGAACCTGACTGGCCAGCCCCCGACGGCCAAGATCTCTGACTGTTTCGATCTGTCGACGTGGAAACTCATCGATCGTGCGACCGATCAGGTGAAGCCGTTCCCCACTCAACAGCCCATGCGCTACATCACCGAATTCGACGCCGAACTCCAAGGCGGGCAGTGGGTGCTGACCAAGTTCGTACGGCGTGGCGATCAAAAATGCTGAGACGACTCCTGCTACCACTTTCCCTGGTGCCGGCTGCAATCGCCTTGGCTTCTGCTGCTTCGGTCCACGCCGACGGGGGTGTGTGTGAAGGCGCGTCCGGCTGGGTGAGCGTCTGTGCGGAAGCGTCAGGCCACGATGGCTACGGTCCCACGAGCCATGGCGAGGGAAGCAAGGGCGGCGACAGCACTAGTAACGGCGACGGTCGCCCGCCGCTGTTCATCTGCAGCCTGAGTCCCCTGGACCCTCAGCCTCCTGCAGGGAACGCGGCGTGGGAGGGGCATCAGCCGGGAGACGGTGCGGTCTACCGCAAAGAGTGCGTGTCAACGCAGTCCGCGGACGGCTACATCATCACCACCACACAGTGGTCGGCTACCCCTCCAACCGCTGCGGTCGACCCTGCCATCCTCGCGCGGCGAGCCGTCGACAGCATGCTTTTGGCGGGGCCGGCGATCGCCAGTCCGACGGCTGCGGGCCGGTACACGGTCGGGGTGCCGATGTGGATGTGGGTGAGTCAGAGCCCGACGACGTGGGGGCCGAACACGGCATCGGCGTCCGCAGGTGGCATCACCGTGACAGCCACGGCCACAGTCTCTTCGGTTGCCTGGAATATGGGTGACGGAACGACCGTGACCTGCTCCGGTCCGGGGACTCCGTACACACCAGCCCGCGGGATGGCGCCTTCACCGGACTGTGGTCATCGCTACAGCGCGACGTCGGCCGGCCAGTCCGGCGCCCGGTATCAGGGGACAGCGACCGCCACGTGGACGGTGAACTGGGCGGTGACCGGCGGCGGACAGAGCGGCCGGCTGACCGAGGTCCGCCAGACACCGTTCACGGTGTCGGTCGGAGAGCTCCAGGTCGTCGGCCAGTAGGGCCCCGTTCGCAGCCCGCATCATCTTCCCCCGCTCGTTCCTTTCTGTTCGTTCTGGAGGCACAGCACGTGAGCACCACCACCCCGCCCGCGCCGGGCCGCATCACCGTTCCCGGGCCCGGCGGCCCGGGCGATAGTCCGGCGGCTACGCCCCGGGTCGTGCGCCAGCGGCGCCGCCGCCCGGGATTGATCGCCTTGTCCGTCGCGCTGATCGCGGCAGGAGGCCTGTCTGGGGCGCTGTTGTTCACTGCGTCCGGTCAGCGTTCGGCTGTGCTGGTAGTGGCTCGGGATGTGCCCGTGGGCGCGGCGATCACCGAGGCCGATCTGGCCCCCGTGTCGCTGGCGCTGGATCCGGCGGTCAAGGCCGTGCCGGTGGCGAAGAAGCCGGGCATGGTCGGGCAGCGGGCCGCGGTGGCGTTGAAGGCGGGTTCGCTGCTGTCGCCGGGACAGGTCACGTCCGTGTCACTGGTCAAGGCGGGTGAGCAGCTGGTGGGTGTGGCGCTCAAGCCGTCGCAGCTACCGGCGAGCCGTCTGGCACCTGGTCAGAAGGTGCTGATCGTCTCGACGCCGGACCCTGCTCAGGCGGGAGCGAGCGCGGGGAAGCCGGGTGAGCCGGCTGGTGCGCCGAAGACGCTGGCGGCGACTGTGGTCGCGGTGGGTGTGGCGGCGCCGGCGACGGGGGTTGTGGTGGTGGATGTGGCGGTGCCCGCGGCGAATGGGCCGACGCTGGCCGCCCGGGTTGCGACCGGCGCCGTCGCGCTGATCCTGGCGCCGCAGGAGGGAAGCTGATGGCCGTCATCGCGCTGGCGGGCGGACTCGGCGCACCGGGGGTGACCACGACCGCGATGGCGCTGCTGATGACCTGGCCCATGGTGGAAGGGCATCGGGTGGTGCTGGCCGAGGCCGACCCCGACGGTGGTGCGATCCTGCCGGGCGCCTTGCAGGGCACGCTGGACAACTCCCGGGGCTTGCGGAACCTGGCAGTCGCGGCCCGTCAGGGCCAGTTGGGTGAGGCGTTTTGGCGTCAGCTGGTGGACGTGACCGACGCGGGGACGCGGGACCGCCTGATTCTTCCTGGTCTCTACGACCCCGTGCACGCGTCCGCGATGGAGCCGGTGTGGCGGCCGCTGTCGGTCCTGTTCGCGGGGATCGAGGAGCACGGCCACGACGTCCTGGTGGACTTGGGCCGGCGTGGTGCGTTCGGGGCTTCCGCGGTGCTGGCCCAGCGGGCCGATGCGGTATTGCTGGTCGCGCGGAACACACTGCGTGGATTGCAGAGTGCCCAGGTGCGCCTGGCCGGTCTACGAGAGCAGCTCGATGGCAGCGCGGAGCTGGGCATGCTGCTGGTGGACGAGGGCCCGTTTTCCAAGGAGGAGGTTCGCAAGCATCTCGGCATCACGGTCACGGCCGTCTTGCCGTGGCGGCCGAAAGAAGCGGCCGTGTTGTCGGATGGGGCGGAACAGCCCCGCCGGTTCGAGTCCGCGGAGCTGATGCGGTCGGCGCGGTCGGCCGCGGTGCGGGTGCAGGAGCTGGTGGCGATCCGCCGCTCCCGTCTCGCCCCGCCCCCGTCCGGTGGCGGGCAAGCACGGGTGGTGAGCGGTGCGCGCTAACCCCCTGCACAGCGATCCCCAGGTCACCGCCACCTCGTTGCAGGCCCGTCTGGCCGGCCCGCGTGCCATGCCTTCCGTCCCCGCGCCGGGCACGCCTGGCGGGACGGGTCCGATGGACCCCCGCGCCGCGATTCCCGGCCTGCCGGTAGCCGCCGCTGCGGCGGCGCCTGTGCCCGTCGTGGACTACGCGGCGGTGCGCCTGATCAAGAAGGAGGTCGGGGAGCGGCTGACCGACCTGTTGCGGGCCCGCCCGGGCCTGACTTCGGCAGCTCAAGAGCAGCAGGGCCGTCATCTGATCAACGAGCAGGTCGCGGTGTGGTCGGACGCCGAGGCCGTCAAGCGTGGTCGGGCCACGAGCGCGTCGGAGGACGCCGCGATCGCCCAGGCCGTGTTCGACCTGCAGTTCCGGGCTGGCCGTCTCCAACAGCACCTGGACAACGTCCTGGTGGAGAACATCTTCATCAACGGGTACGCCGACGTGTGGCTGGACTTCACCGACGGGCGCCGCATGAAGGTGGCGCCGGTCGCCGACTCCGACGAGGAGCTGCGCGAGCTTTTGCGTGATCTGGCGCGGCGTACCACCGGCCAGGCGGAGCGGAGCCTCTCGACAGCCGACCCGTTCCTCGCGCTGCGGCTGGCCGACGGCTCACGCCTCCAGGCGGTCATCGACGTCACCCCGGGCACGTACGTCACGATCCGCCGGCACAGCATGCGCCACGCGGACCTGCCCGAACTCGTGAGCCGCGGCATGCTCGACACCACCCTGGAGCAGTTCCTGCGCGCGTGCGTCCGGGCGGAGAAAAACATCATGGTCGTCGGCGGTCAGGCCGCGGGCAAGACCACGCTGCTGCGCGCGCTGCTGCGGGAAATCGACCCCGACGAGCGGTTCGCCACCCTCGAAACCGAGTACGAGCTGTTCGCCCACGAGAACGGCTACCACCGCCAAGTCGTCCCGATGGAAGCCCGCGAGTCCAACGGCGAGATGGTCGCAGGCCAAGCCGCCGGCGAGATCACCCTCATGGACCTCATGTATCGGGCGTTGCGCATGACGCTGACGCGGATCGTGGTCGGCGAGGTCCGCGGCCCGGAGATCGTGGCGATGCTCCAGGCGATGACGAACGGCGCGGGCGGCAACCTGTGCACCCTGCACGCCATCCATCCCTCCGTCGTCTTCGACCGGATCGCCGAGCTATACCTGCTGGCGCAGGCCAACATGAGCGAGGCCCTCGCCTACCGACAAGCCGCCAACGGCCTTGACTTCATCGTCTTCGTCGCCCAGATCGACGAGACGAAGATCGGCGGGCACCGGCACCGGTTCGTCTCCCACGTCCTGGAGATCACCGGGATCGGCGAGGGCGGCCGCCCGGAAACGAATCAGATTTTCGGGCCGCGACCGGAGTGGGACGAGCACCGGGCGGTGCCGCTCATGCTGCCGCGCTGCATCAACGACCTGCGCCGGACCGGATTCGACGCCTCGCTGCTCTCACAGCCGAGCGGCGCCTGGGGCGCCGCGCTGCCGCTGCTCGTCAAGGAGGGCGCACTGTGACCGTACTGCTGATGTGGGTCTTGGCCGGCCTTGCCCTCACGGGCGGCCTGGTGGGACTGGTCGCCGGGATCGCGGGCACGAACGCCCCCAAGGGGCCGGGTATCGCGGCACGGGTGCGGGCTGGACGGGCCCTGGCCGGCCGGGACGAGCAGATGGCCCGCCGCACCCGATTGGCCTTCGGCGCCGTGGCCGGGGTCCTGTTGTGGCTGGTCACGGGCATGTTCGTGGCCGGTGCCATGGTGTTCCTGGCGGTGATCGGGGTGCCGTGGCTACTGGCGCCGACGAAGTCGGCCACCGCACGAATCGGGAAACTCGAGGCGCTCGGCGACTGGACGCAGCGCCTGGCCAACGTGCTCCGGCTCGGGCGAGGGCTGGACGAGGCATTGCAGATTTCCCGCAAGGGCTGCCCCGAGAACATCGCCGGCGAGGTCGCCGACCTCGTCGACCGACTCCAGGTCGGATGGCGGCCCACCGACGCACTGCGGCTGTTCGGGGACGCCCTCGATGACGTGACGGCCGACAAGGTCGTGGCCGCGCTCGTACTGTCGGCAGCCGACCGCGGCCCCGGTCTCGCCCAGGCATTGGATGATCTCGCCGAGTCGGTGCACGAGGAAGTCGCCCGCAGGCGCGCCATCGAAGCAGACCGGGCCAAGCCCCGTACGACGATGCGGTGGATGACCATCATCACCCTCGGTGTCATCGGCGCCGGGTTCCTCGTCCCCTCCTACACCGCCCCCTACGGCACCACGCTCGGGCAACTCGTCCTGGCCGTTCTGTTGGCGGGTTTCGTCGCGGTTCTCGCGCTGATGCGGCAGATCGCCGACAGCAAGCCGGTCCCCCGCTTCCTCGTCGCGGACCCGCGCAGCGCCATCACGCCGACCCCGCCCGCAGATGTGACAGAGACCGGGGCCGGCGCCGACATCGTGGAGGTGACGGCATGACTCCCGTTGCCGCGATCTTGTCCGGGGCCGCCATCGGAGGCGGCGCCGCCCTGCTGATCCGCGAGGTCCTGCGGCCCGCGCCCGCGCTGGGGCCGGCGTTGCGCCGCCTGAACCAGCCCGCACCCCCACCCGCAGCCGCCGCTGCCGGTGATGCGGGCGCCGACCGCGATGAGCGGTGGGGGCAATGGCTGGTCGAACGCCTCGCAGACGTGCCCTTCGTGCGGATCCCCCACAAGGATCTCGCCCTCACCGGTACCACCCCGGGCCGGTTCCTGCTGACGAAGGTCGCGTTGGCAGGTGCGGGGCTGCTGCTGCCGCCCCTTTCCACGATCCCGCTCCTGCTACTGGGCCTGCCGCTGTACCTCCCGGCGATCGTCGGAATGCTGGCCGCCGTCGTCCTGTGGTTCGCCCCCGACCTGGCGCTCAGGGACAAGGCGAAGCGGGCGCGGGCGGAGTTCGCGCACGCCATGGCCGCCTACCTCGACCTCGTCGCCCTACGCCGGGCCGGGAACGTCTCCGCCGAACAGGCCATGGAACAAGCCGCCCAAGTCGGCGAAGGCTGGGCCTTCCACCGGATCCGGGGCGCACTGGCCCAGTCCCGGGTGGACAAGGTCGCCCACTGGCAGTCCCTGGCCCGCCTCACCGCCGAACTGGACCTGCCCGTCCTGGACGACCTCGCCGCGATCATGCGGCAGTCCGCCGACGACGGCGCCTCCGTCTACTCCACCCTCCGCTCCCGCGCACGGAACCTGCGCACCGAACTCCTCGCCGCACAGGCCGCCGACGCCAACGCCAACTCGGAGAAGATGACCGCCCCAGGCGCGCTCATGGCCGTGCTGGTCATGCTCCTCATCGCGTTCCCCGGCGTCCTCCGCATGATCAACACCTGACCCACGCAGCAAGGGAGAAACCTGATGAACAAGCTCGCACTGCGCCTGTCGCTTGCCGTGAAGTCCCACTGGGAGGCCATCAAGGAGCGCAGCTCCCAGGACCGGGGAGACATCTCGATCACCACCATCATCATCTGGGTGGCCGCCGTCGCCGGCGCCCTCGCCATCGCGGGAACCATCGGCATCGTCATCACGAAGTACAACGGCAAGCTCTCCGGCATCTGACTTGCCCGAGCAGCACGACAGCACGCAGACAACAGAAGGGAGACGCGGTGCCGGACACGGCAGGCCCCGAGCCTGCAGCCGATGCCGGAGCCACGAGGGCGTCGACCGAGATCGGCCGACGCCGCGGGGACCGCGGGGAGGCGTCCATTCAGATGGCGATCGTCTTCCCGTTCGTCATCCTGGTGACCGTCGCGGTCGTACAGGCCGCCATGTGGTACTTCGCCCGCAACATCGCGCTCACCGCCGCCCGTGAAGGCGTGGCCGCCGCCCGCGTCTACCAGGCCCCCGAGGACGCAGGCGCGGCACGCGCCCGCGAGACCCTGGGCCGCATCGCCGGCGACAGCCTCAACCAGAGCACGGTGAGCACCTCCGGCAGCAGCGCCACCGAGGTCCGGGTGACCGTCACCGGCACCGCCCCCTCACTGATCCCCGGCCTCTCAGGGCTTAGCATCTCCCAGTCCGCCGGAGCCCCACGCGAACGGTGGACCACGGCGCCATGACCAAGAACAAGCCCCTGAGCAGTCGTTGGACAGACCGTTGGCGGGAGGACCGGGGCAGCGAGACCATCGCAGCCGCGATCGTCATCCCCCTGCTGCTGATGTTGCTGTGCATGGCCATTGCCGGCGGGCGGATCGTCACCTCCGGCGCGAAGATCGACGCGGCGGCCGAGGACGCGGCTCGCGCCGCATCGATCTCCCGCACCCGATCCGGCGCCCAGGCCGAAGCCGCCGCCGCGGCCGCCCGCTCCCTTGACGACCAGGGAATCCGGTGCGGGTCGTCCAGTACCAGCGTCGACACGACAGGCCTGGCCGTGCCCCTCGGAGAAGTCGGCACCGTCACCGTGACGATCTCCTGCACCGTGACCATGGCCGACCTTCTGCTCCCCGGCATCCCCGGATCCAAGAAGCTGACCAGCCGCTTCACTTCCGTCGTCGACGCCTACCGCTCCCGGGAGGGATAAGGACATGCCCCCACCAGCACAAGCACCGGAAACGACACCGGAAACCGATCCCGAGCCGCGGTCGGAATCGGGATCAGATCGCAGCCGCGGGCGCGGTGACAAGGGCGGAATCGCGATCTACACCGCGATCGTCACCGTGGCCCTGCTCGGCATCATCGGCCTGGCCATCGACGGCAGCGGGAAGCTCCGCGCCACCGAACGCGCCGACGCCGTCGCGATGGAGGCCGCCCGCGCCGCCGGACAGGCCATCGACCCGGCCACCGCCATCACCGGCGGCCAGGTCCGCGCCGACCCCGCGGCCGCCCAAGCCGCCACGCAGGCATACCTCGCCCGCGCCGGCACCCAGGGCACCACCGCACTGTCCGGGGACGGAACCCGCCTCACCGTGACCGTCCGCGACACGTACAACACCAAGTTCCTCGCGATCGTCGGAATCGGGTCGATGAACGTCTCCGGCCATGGCACCGCCCGCCTCCTCCACGGCGTCACCCAACCCCAATAGCCCTTCACACGCACGAAGGACCCGCCCATGAGCCAGCCCACCCCCGACCGCACCCCGCGGCCCCGCCCACGGCGCGGGGGCGCCCACACGGCGGCCGCCCTGGTGCGCGGCCTGCTTTCCCTGACCGTCCTCGCCGCCCTCTTGGCCGGCCTTCCCATCCTGCTGTGGTGGGCGACCGCCCAAGTCGGACCCCCAGGTGTTGCCGCGCTCTCACACCTGTTGTCCACCGACGACTCGGGCCAGGTGTTCCTGCTGGCTTTGGCCGTCGCCGGGTGGGCGGGGTGGGCGCTGTTCGCGTGCGCGGTTCTGGTGGAGATTCCGGCCCAGCTTCGCGGCCGGGCGGCCCCGCACCTCAGGGGGCTGGTGGGGCAGCGGGCCGCCGCCGCCCTGGTCGGTGCCGTGCTCCTGGCGCTGCCCGCCGGGACCGCCCTCGCCGTCCCCGCTTCCGCCTCACCGGCGCCCGTGTCACCGGTGAGCGTCGGCGCAGCGGCCGCCCCGGGCACCAGCACAACCGTCCATGTGCCAGCCACCGACCACAGTGCCGACGCTGTCACCTACACCGTGCGCGATGTACGGCCGGCCGAAAGTCTGTGGTCGATCGCTGAACGGACTTTGGGTGACGGTGAGCGGTGGATGGATATCGCCGCCGCCAACGAGGGCCGGGCCGTGGCCGATGGAACCCTTTTCGACCCGGAGCAGCCGATCCGGCCCGGATGGGTCCTTCATCTCCCCGCCGGCGCCACGCCGCCCGCCGAGGCGGGAGGGAACCGCGCCGAGGGTGGTCACACAGCCGGGATCGGTCAGCCGGCGACGTACACGGTGCGGGAGGGTGACAACCTCTCATCGGTCGCCGCCGAGCAACTCGGGCACCTTGACGCCTACCAAGAGATCTTCGCCCTGAATCAGGGCGAACCGCTTCCCGACGGGGACTCGTTCACCGATCCTGATCTCATCTACCCCGGGCAGCACCTCACGCTGCCCCCAGCAGACAACGCCGGCCAGACACCCGGATCCCTCACGCCGACGCCGGACGTCTCCCGACCCGACCTGGGTACCCTCCCCCAGCCGGCGACCCCTCCTGCCGCGCCCCCTACAACCTCGGCACCCGCCCCCCAGCCCTCCCCCACCCCCACCCCCACCCCCGCAGCCGGGTCCGGGACCGGGACCGGGAACAACACTCCGCAATCTGCGCCGTCCAAGGCAACCACCACGACACCACCTGGCCACCTCCCGAAGCAGGCGACTCCGGCGCCCGCGGCCCCGAGCGCCTCCGCCGCGCCGATAACGGCCACCCCCAAGGCCCAGAGCAGCATCAACTGGGCGCTGGTCGCCGGTATGGGAACCCTGCTGGCCGCGTCCCTTGCCGGAGCGCTGGGGATCAGGCGGATCCTCCAGCAGCGTCAGCGGCGCGCCGGTGAAACCATCGCCCAGGACAACGACCCCACCAACCTGGAACAGATCCTCGCGGCGGTGGCCGAGCCGCAGGGCATCGAGCTCCTCGACCAGGTCCTGCGCACTCTGGCCCACCACGCCACAGCCGACGGCCGCGACCTGCCCGCCTTGCGCGGCGCCCAGCTCGACGCGGGCGGGATCACGCTCCTGTTGGACGAGCCTGCCGACCCGATCATCCCTTTCTCTGCCAGCGCGCACCCGCGAACATGGGCCCTTGATCCCCTCGCAGTGCTTCCGGCAGTCCAGGATCTCAAAGACGTCCAGACCCCGTACCCCGGGCTGGTCACCCTCGGCGCCACCGACGAAGGTCTCCTCCTGGCCGATCTGACAACCTGCCGCGTCCTCCTCTTGGACGGCGCCCCGGACGAAGTCCTCGAAGTCGCCCGCGCCCTCGCGCTGGAGCTGGGCACCTGCGGCTGGACCGACTACAGCGAAATCCTGACCACCGGGCTGGGCACCCGCCTGGCCAAGCTCCTGCCTCAAGGCCGGATCCGCAGCATGCCCCACCTCCCGGCGGTCGCCGCCGACCTCGGAGAGCTCCTCTTGGAAGCACACCAAAGCGGCGAGCAGGTTCTCCCCTGGCTGCTGATCGGGGCCGGTGAGTACGACACCGAACACGTCGCCCAACTCGCCGACGCCCTCGCGGCCGCACGAAACCTGACCACCGCCGTCGTCCTCCCCGCCACGGAAGCGACCCGGCACGCCTTCCCCTACGCCGAGGTCCTCGACACCACCCGCGACCAAGAAGCGCGCCTGGAACTGCTCGACCTTCCCGTGAGGCTGCAGCGGGTCACCGACGAGCAGTATCGGCAGTACGTTCACGCCTTGCAGGTCTCAGCGCAGGAGCCCGCCCCGGCCACGGGTGCGTGGGGGTTCGCGGAGAGCCACGAACAACCCGCCGCGAGCGCACAGCCCCTCACGGTCAGAGTCACCAGTGAGGACGCCCAGGACCCCGGTAACCCGTTTCCCGCGCTCCTCGCTGGCCTCGCTCCTGCAGTGCCCCTACCACCCGCCCCGGACTCCGCACCGGCAGCCGACGCCGGCATCGCGGGCGGTCAGGGCGCACCCGTGGAAGACCGCGCGAGCGTGCCGTCGCAGAGCTCCGACAGCCCGCCGGCCGAGCAGCGAACGCTCAGCGAGGTGAACGGCGAAGCCGAGGTGCGTATCGAAATGCTCGGGCCGCTGCGGATCAGCGGCGGAGTACGCGCCTCCCACGGCCCACGCACCACCGCCATCGCCGCACTCATCCACCTACGTCCCGGACGCAGCGCCGAATACCTGTGCCAGGCCATGGACCCCGTCACCCCATGGAGTACCCGCTCATTGCACTCGCGGATCGCGGAGCTGCGCGGCGTCCTGGGACACACGAAGGACGGCCACCCACTGCTGCCCCGCCCCAAGACCGGAGCCGGCTACGCCTTCCACCGGTGCGTCACCTCCGACTGGGAACAGTTCAAGGTTCTGGCCTCGCGCGGACTGGCGGCGGGACCGACGACCGGTATCGCAGACCTGGAAGCAGCCTTGGCCATGGTGCGGGGCAAGCCCTTCGACGGCCGAACCGTACCCTGGGCCGACCCCGTGATCCAGGAAATGCTGTCCAGGATCACCGACACCGCCCACACCCTTGCCCGCTGGCACGCCGACGGCGACTCCCCAGACCTGGACGCCGCCCGCCGAACCGTCCTGCACGCCCTGGACATCGAGGAAACCTCAGAAGTCCTCTACCGGGACCTGCTGCACATCGAGTGGACCGCGGGCAACACGAGCGCGGTCCGCAAGACCGTGGGCCGCCTCCAGCAGATGGCACGCACCTACGACATTTCGCTGGACGACCGCACCGAGGACACCATCAACCGAGTGCTCTCCGAGAACCCTCCCGTCACACAGCACGTCACCTGCGGCTGAACTTCGCCCGAAAGAACGCGTGGGGCCTGCCGACGGCAGGCCCCACGTTGCGTGCAGGCGCCACGCGCATCGTCAAGCCGGGGCTGTGACCGAGTGCCGCGCAGCGGCCAGCAGCTCCGCGCGTGCCTGGGTCTCCCCCACCGGCGGCCGCGTCACCCACTCCTGACGGACGCCTTCCACCGCGGCACACACCGCAAGTACCCCGACGGCCATATCGTCATCAAGAGCAGCAAGGTCCGGCCCGGTCACCACTACCGGCCCGAACAGACCGTAGGGGATCTCCACTCCTCGCCAGTGAGAGGCCAACACCCACCCCGTCACGTTCAGAAGCAGTCCGTCAGGCTGACCGCTCCCGTGAACGTGCAAGTGCGCCCGACGATGGTAGACCGCACGATCCGTCACCCCACCGACCGCATCTCGGACGACCATGCGTCGCCCGTCACGTTCGTCCGGCCACGGCAAGACAGCCGTCGCACCATCGGTCTCAATCCGAAGCGCCAATGCCACCACATCTCCCAACCATCGAAACCCGCTCCAGTCCGTGGCGGCCAGCGCCGAAAGTGGCAATGCCTGTCACTGTCCGCCGACAGCCATCGGACGACCGATAGGCCGGTGGCGATGAGCCAGTCACCAACCAGGCAGAACGATGGCCGTTCCACAACGAACACGGACTCACCGTCAGGCACCACTCAAGCGGGTCCCTCTCAAGGCAACGAGCCTCACCGGTCACCAGTCACGAGACGGCTCGCGAGACAGAAAGCGTTTCACCGCCTCGGTAGGCAGCCGTGACCAGTCACCGAGGCCGCGCCACCGCAGGCCACGAGACGCGCATCATAAGGCTTGATGCTGCCGTGGACCGGCTTGAGGTACGACGTTCACCGCGCCCAACGCCGCACAGTGCAGTGCCCCCAAAAAAATCTCCGATGCACCAGCCCGACGGCAGAGGCGACCGGTCTACCCGACCTCCTGATGCCAACTTCGTCACTGAAGGGATCACGGCGTCTCCCTGCCATAAAGGTGACGAGCCCGCTTACGCGTCTGTTCTTGCGTGAGATACCGCCGTAGGCGAGATCCTTCCGGGCACCAGATCTCTCGACAACAGCGGTCGCAACTCGCAAGGTGACGCTCATACAGGCCGGCGGAAGAGCGAGTATCACCACCCCGGCGCCTCTGGCTGCCCGACTCTTCGGCTGGAGCTCGGTCATCTACCTGAGGTTGTTGAACAACATCAGCCCTCTCATGGTGAAGACCCTGGTGAAACCTGGTAGGGGCGTCACGTGACGCCGTCTGAGTCGTCACGTGATGCCCTTTGGTTTCGTCACGTGACTCCGTCTGAAAGCGGGCCGAATCCTCCCAGGCAGCGTCACGTGACTCCTGCTGGCCGTCATTTTCCGCTTGTACAGGGGGCGTCACGTGATGCTCTGCGGCCTTGGCGCGCTTGTGCCGGAGCCGACGGTCGTACTCGGAGCTCGACAACACGGAAAGTGCGAGTTCCCAGTCAAGACCCTTCCCCGTGGCGGCGTCCGCCCCGAGAGGGAAAGTGCAGGCGTAAGTCGCGGGTTTGGGGTGGCGTCCGCCACAAGCATTTGCCGTCTTCCGAAGCAGACCCATGGCCTCTGCCGCCACCAGCACCTTCTGAACGGTGTCCTTACTACATCGGCCCACGGCCATGAGCGTCTCAACACCGAGGAAGGCGTTGGTGCCGTCCTCGTTGGCGGCCTGTCCAACGGCTTGGAGGATCGCGAAAAAGGAGGCACCGAGCGTCTTCCACTGAGGTGTGCTCCTGCCGCCCTTCGGCACATGCTTGGCAGCCCGGATCAAAAACCAACGCCAGGAGTGGGCGGGTGCACAACCGCGCTTGGTGGCTTGGGACGAACCGCCGAAGTCTCCGTCACTCATAGCGCCACCATATCGCTCTCGTTTCCCTCAGAGCAACTCAGTCGACTTCAACGCAACAGAGGAGGGGCGCCTTCCACCACGGAGCCATCAGGCGCCCTGCAGCCGCTACCATGACCGACATGGAGAGGGTGTCAAAGCAGTCGGGGCGCGAAGCGGTGACCGACCTGGAACTACGGTTCATCGAGGCCGTCGAACACGGACGAGTTCGCGCCGAGATCACCTACGAACAGCTCGGCCGGTACCTCGGCCTATCAAAAAGCCAAGTGAGCAAGCGCCAAGACGGCCAAATCAAGTACGCCGTACGCGACATGTACTACATCGGCAGACTCTTCGACATCGACCCCCTCACCATGGCCGCCGGCCTAGGCGACTGGCTCAACAACATCAACCCCCAACAAGTCCAGACCAAAATCAAAGACCCCCTCGAAGACCCCACCCAAACCTGAACTACCCCCACCAACACGGCGCCCGAGCACAGAGCGCCACGACAAAATGACAGGCAACCGACGCCGCGCCGAACCGCCTTCCGGATAAGTTTGGCCTTGGCGAGGTTGCACCTACACAGCCTGGGGACGGCAGGGCCGGAAGAAGACCCTACGGAGGACGTCGCGTTGCAACGCTGAATAGAACAGTCCGTTGGATTCCCACGGCAGCATCGTGGCCGCGGCGACACAGCGTTGGGCGCAGCGTATAGCGCTACCCGCTTGAAGTAGGTCGAGGGAACCGGCGAGCGACGCATCTTGCTGCGGACCGCGCCAAACCGTCGTTTCGAGGCGCGCCAGCCGACTCCCCACGAGCCTTGTTGTGAGCGAGCGGCTCTCATGACAGGGAGGCCGCCGCACCATTCCACCCCCGCACATTTCACGCGGTGCGATCTGCCGCCACCGCCCAGTAGTTGGGCTCAAGCATCTCCCGCGGCCATGCCGGCTGGCATACCTGCCCGCGAGGCCCCATTTGCTCGAAGAACGGAGCAATGTCGTATACCGGCGTTCCATCCACTGCATCCAGGTCGGTGACGAGAAGGTCGCGGCCGACCACTTTCAGCAGACGCGGGTAGGACGTCGCCAGCTGATTGGGACGTCGATGGTTGCGGTGCACGAACGTCCCGGTAGCCGGCCAGCGGGTGTCACCACGCGGGCTACGGGCGTGGAGCTGCACGTCCGCTGGTGACGCCTTGTGGAAGTGCCAAAGGACGGTCAGGTGGGAGAACTCGTCGAGGCCCTGGAGCGTCTCCAGCGGAAACCGATCGTCGAGGCGGATGACGGATTCGACGCCTGCCTGGTAATCGTCGACGACGCTCGTGTGGCCCCCAACCACCGTAGCGATACGCTCAATCTGCAACGTCTTGGTCATGATCGCGTCGAACCTCCACTTTGACGACGCACGGTTCACCATGCGACGGCCACGTGTCATCGGTATACGTTTCCTCAGCCTACGGCGCTCAGGAGTTCGCGTGCCCGGGAGTCCACCTCGGAGGCTGTTTGACCACCGCGGCCGAGGACCGGGGACAGTGACCGACGCATTTGGACGACGGTTTCGTAGACGCGTCCGGACTGGATGCCGGAGGCGACAACGTCCAGCGCCTGGCTCCAGGTTGCGCAGGCTGCGTCGACGTGACCTCTCCGCACCTGGACCGCGCCCAGGTAACCGAGAGTCACGGCGTGAGTACGGGCGTAGGGGAGGGCGCGGGTGCGGACACTATGGCGGAATTCCGCCTCTGCTGCGGGCAGGTCACCCATGTCGCGCAATGCCGCCGCGGTTTCGTGGGCGAGGGCCGCCTCGGAGAAGAAGCCGACTCGTGCCGGGGCTTCAGCGCCGTCGGCCTGTTCGAGGTCGTGTTCGGCCCGGTGGAGGGCAGCTCGTGCTTCCTTCGTCTGCCCTGCGACGGCGAGGGCGCGGGCGTGGACGACGCCGAGGAGTGCGCGCTCGCGGGGGGCGGCCTGAGCGTAGCGACGCTGCGCGAGGGAGCCTTCGGCGAGTTCCAGGGCGCGAACCGGATGGTGAAGATCGACGGCCTGGTGGGCGGCGGCGCGCAAGATGTGACCGGCAAGCGGGCCATTGGCCGCTTCGGCGGCAAGGCGCAGCGCAATATCGAAGTGGCGTTGGGCGATGGCGTGGTCGCCGGAGTCGAAGGCCATCCAGCCCGCGAGGTAGACCAGCTCGGCGGCGGCCGACAGAAGATCGGTACGCAGGTGCTCGGTGGGGATGCGGGCGGAGACGAAAGCCGCCACGTCAGTGGTGAGGAACGACGTAAGCGCGGTGCGGCCTGTGCGGCCGCCGAGGCGTTGGTCCTGGCGCGAGAAGTACACCATGGCATCGCGCAGTGCCTCCACATGTGCCGCAGTCACCGTCAGACGAGTCAGGGGAGGCCGGGTCTGGGCTTCTTCGAAAGCCCTGCTCCACCAACTGTCGGGAGGGAGTGCGGTGCCGGCCGCAGAGTACGCCGAGTCGGCAAGAATCTGTCGGCGAGTCATGTCCACACCGCGTCCCCCGTCTTGTGCCAGATCGGCCAGAGCCGTCGTTGTCGCCATCTCCCAACCCGAAAGCGGGACGTGTGCGCTCTCCGACGGACCGGGCATCCCGATCTGAGCCGCGGTCACGACCCGCCCGAGCCGCCGCGAGAGCGCCTCACACAAGATAGACGCCACCTTGGCATCGGGGCGCGACCCGAGAACCCACTGCGAGACGTTCGTGCGCGCAATCCGGATCAAGTCGGCCTGACCGGCTTCCGCTGCCACCATGCGGACATGTGCGGCCGTCTGCTCCTGGGACCATCCTGCTTCCCTGATGACCTCGGCCAAGGCGCTGTTGCGGATCCGCGGCATTGTCCGCTCCCATCCCAGAAAAATGATCTTTAGCAGCGTTAGCGGCTTCGCC
This sequence comes from Streptomyces sp. Tek67B01, assembly GCF_055231995.1. Taxonomy (NCBI): domain Bacteria; kingdom Bacillati; phylum Actinomycetota; class Actinomycetes; order Kitasatosporales; family Streptomycetaceae; genus Streptomyces; species Streptomyces sp. Tek67B01. The sequence continues at coordinate 7,214,747 of NZ_JBUYUY010000001.1, read as the reverse complement.
GGCGGAACGGGGATACCCGCCGCCGACAAAAGGCGGTTTCCTCATCAGAAAGCTAAACGTCAACGGCCGCCGCACGAAGGTCAATCCATGGCATTGACCCGAATGGACTGCCGCGCTGCAACCCTGCCCGCTCCCCGTCCATACGGAGGACTGAGCCATGTCCATCGCCGCACCACCGCTCGACTCCGACGTGCTTCGCCTCATCGGACTGCCCAACCCGTTACGAGTCACCCATCGAGCGGAGACCGTCTTCGAGCGGACCGGGCGACTCGATGCAGACGCGCGTCACCCGAGGCAAGCACGCCGCCTCGTCACCGCCACCATGCGGGCATGGCACCTATGTGACTTCGTGGACGACGCCACCCTCCTGGTGTCCGAGCTGGTCACCAACGCCTTCCACCACGGCACCGGCGGGACGGTCAGCATCCGTCTCTACCTGACGCAGGATCACCTGTGCATCGAGGTCCGAAGCGGAAACACAGGTGCCGCACAGATCAAAGTCGCTACGGACCGCGACGAGAGCGGTCGTGGCCTGTTCCTGGTTTCCCGGATCGCGGACGCCTGGGCCGTCAGCGCGGACGGCACCGGTATGTGGTGCACCCTCCCCATCACTCGGCCGGGGAACCCGCGATGACAACTGACATCCTCCTGGCCCTCCGCGGCTGCGACGTCCTCCTCAGCTCCTGCCGCGGGAAGGGATTAGGGCACATTGCAGCCGCCGGTTCAACCGAACATGCCGGACCCATCTGCGAGGACCCCATCAGGTCTTCGATCTGAGCCGGTGCCCGACGAACACCGAGGCGCACCTGCTCACGAATCGGCTGTGCGTCGGCGTGGAGCCACTGTGACCGCCAGTCCCAGCGTCGCGCCCGAGTCCGCCGCCACCACCTCTCATGTCCTCCGGCCTCACCTCAAATCCTCATGAGTCTCGGGCCATCGGGCCGTACAACCGTCCCGATGCCGCTGAAGACATCCCAGAGGACTTCACCCCGCCAAGCCTCTCTTCCACTGCCCGCGCCTTGCCGCCGGCGGACGCCATAGGCGGCCGCGCGAGGGGCAGCCCTCTTCCACCGGCCGTCCGGCATCCCCTCCCCCGGCGACCGGCCAAAGATCCACGAAGGAACGCCACCATGTGCCGGCATCAGACCCCATTCCCCTCGGCGAACACCGTCGATCGGACAGCCTCTTGCTCTCTTGGCCGTCATCCGGAACAGGAGGACACCTGCAGGCTGCCGGCGGGCGGCCAGGTGGTCACACTGCATCCTGCGGTTACTGCCCCCTTCACCGCCTTGTCCTCCGCGTTCGGGCCGGCGGGCATGCGATGAGTCCTTCCACGTTGTGCCCGCCGGACCCCGCCTTCCTCCCCGGCATCCGCGTCGACACCGGCTTCACCACCTCCGGTCGGCCGATCGTGACCCTCTTCCATCCCCACGCACACCCGCCAGATGACGCAGCCGCGACCGCGATGCTGGCCATTGCGACGCAGCTCCGACTCGACTACGGGCACCGCTTCCCGCTGACCGGTCAGTACGTGTACGACATCCACGGCATCTGGGCCTTGGACTACGGCCACCCCCGCGACGTCCTCCACTTCACGCCAGGCCCCCTGTGGCCACACGCGGTACGAGCCGGCCGCGGTGCCCTCATCGCGGTCAGCCTCGAACACCAGCCGCGCCCTGCCCACCAGGGACGCATCCTGACCGGCCGCCTCGCCCTGAGACAGCGCACTCCCCACCAGTGGCAGCAAGCACGATGAAAGGCAACCCCCACCAGTTGTGGAGAGGAGAGAGCACAGTGGAGGAACACCTGATGAGGCTGCAGGGACTCGCCGATTTCTGGGACCGGCCCGACGGTGACTGGGATGAGGGACCGCTCGGCACCCCAGAGACTCTCCAGCAGCGTCGCAATGCGAACTTCTGCTACCGCATCGGATCCCTGGCCCTGGCACAAGGAGACCTGAGGACCGCCGAAGGCTGGCTGACCGTGGCGATGAAAGCCCACCATCCCGGCGCGTGGTTCCGGTGTGCCGCTCTCGTATGCCGTCGCGGATACCGACTGTTCGGCGGCGACGGCGCCAACGCCTACCTCCACTACCTCATCGAAGGAGCCGCCGACCGCGGCCACGGCGACGCCCACCGGATACGCCCCCTCCTCAGCAACCGGTCCGCCGAACTCTGCCTCGAAAACTGGGAAGACCCGACCTTCGGCCCAGAAGTGCTGAACGCCCTGCAGATCGGCCTCCGAGAGCGGTAACGCCATCCATTTATGCCTCGCCCTGAACGAGAGGACGCTTGCGTTCGCACCCGAAATCGAAAAGTCCTGACGCAGTACAAACCGTAAAAGATGGCCCCTCGCTACCCAACCCAGGCCGTGGCATCGCGGGACAGGCGCTGTCCTCTGCCGACCTGCTCAGTCTGGCGCTGGTATCAATGCGGGCGTCCAGCCACAGAACCGACGCCACCCCCGTCTCGGGCACGGCTCACTCCTGCCGCCCACCCATCTCCCCCCGTTATCTTTTTCGCGGTCCTGCAAGAGGGCCGCTGGCCTCCGGGCACGGTATGACTGTTGCCCCCTGTCGAAGACATGACCTGGGGGGTGGTGTCACCGGGCCCGGGAGGTGCCGTCGGAGACGCTGATGAGAGGTCCGACCACCGTCCGGTCCGGCGCAATGCCGGACAGCTCGCGGGCGGCAGGTCTGCATAACGTGGATGCGCGCGTACGACACCGACGCCGAGGCCGGCACCGTCAACTCCCCTGGGAAGGGTGCGATGTTCGACACCGATGACGTGGGCGTCTTCCTCGGCCTGGACGTCGGCAAGACCGCCCACCACGGTCACGGCCTCACCCCTGCCGGAAAGAAGGTCTTCGACAAGCCCCTGCCCAACAGCGAGCCGAAACTGCGGGCGGTGTTCGACAAGCTGTCCGCCAAGTTCGGCACCGTCCTGGTGATCGTGGACCAGCCCGCTTCCATCGGCGCCCTCCCCCTGACCGTCGCCCGCGACGCGGGCTGCAAGGTCGCCTACCTGCCAGGACTCGCCATGCGCCGGATCGCCGACCTCTACCCGGGCGAGGCCAAGACCGACGCCAAGGACGCCGCGGTCATCGCGGACGCCGCCCGCACCATGCCCCACACCCTGCGCACCCTGGAACTGACCGACGAGATCACCGCCGAGCTGACCGTGCTCACTGGCTTCGACCAGGACCTCGCCGCCGAGGCCACCCGCACCAGCAACCGGATACGCGGCCTGCTCACACAGTTCCACCCCTCGCTGGAGCGCGTTCTGGGACCCCGCCTGGACCACCAGGCCGTCACCTGGCTGCTGGAACGCCACGGATCCCCGGCCGCACTGCGCAAAGCCGGACGCCGCAGACTCGCCGAGCTCATCCGGCCCAAGGCCCCGCGCATGGCCGCCCGCCTGATCGACGACGTCTTCGACGCCCTCGACGAACAGACCGTGGTCGTTCCCGGGACCGCAACCCTCGACATCGTGATCCCGTCCCTGGCCCGCTCGCTCGCCGCCGTCCACGAACAGCGCCGAGCCCTGGAAGCGCAGATCAACACCCTGCTGGAGGCCCACCCTCTTTCCCCGGTCCTGACCTCGATGCCAGGCGCCGGCGTCAGGACCGCCGCAGTCCTGCTGACCACCGTCGGCGACGGCACCAGCTTCCCCACCGCCGCCCACCTCGCCTCCTACGCCGGCCTCGCCCCCACCACCAGGCAATCCGGGACCTCGATCCACGGAGAACACGCACCACGCGGCGGAAACCGGCAGCTCAAACGCGCCATGTTCCTCTCCGCCTTCGCCTGCATGAACGCCGATCCCGCCTCCCGCACCTACTACGACAAGCAACGCGCCCGTGGCAAAACCCACACCCAGGCACTGCTCCGCCTCGCCCGCCAACGCATCAGCGTCCTGTTCGCCATGCTCCGCGACGGCACCTTCTACGAACCCCGCGAGCCCAAGACCCCCGCCCTCGCTGCATGAACCCCACTCCAGCCAATCACCTCAAACCCGGCACGACCGGGTTGACAAAAGACATAGAGGCACCCCCCCGTCGAAGCGCAGCCCGCACGCTCGGGCCACAGCCACGACCACGCACACCGGATGGACGGCGTAAAAGCGGAGCGGCCCCTGAGGACGGGCTCTGGGGCGCAGGCAGCCACCAGGGCCCCTCCGTATCACCGACGCCTCAGCGGGCTTGTTCGCACCAAGGCCGACGCAGTAATGCACGTCGCGCCGTACTGCCGGTTAGCTCCAGATGAGTCGATCATCGCCGTCTGCTGGTCGGCCCCGACGGCCCTCCCCGCCGGGGCGCTGAGCTGCACCGAGGTCGACGGCATGCGGGACGCGCCGCCTCCTTCTGACCCGCGGCGGACGTGTGCGGCCGAAGGGGACGTCACGCCACATGGATGCCGTTGGGGAGCACCAGCGCCGCGCCAAGTGGGTCAACGCCTCCGCCAGACCACCCCCGCGTCGGCGGGGAGCACCCGCCCTCGCAGCCCGCCCCGACCTCCGGCAGCGGACCACCCCCGCGTCGGCGCGGGGAGCACCTGGCCAACGCGAGCGGTGAGACCGCTGTGCCCGGACCACCCCCGCGTCGGCGGGGAGCACCGCTAGGCCGCAGGCACCTTGTTCTGGTAGTCCGGACCACCCCCGCGTCGGCGGGGAGCACACGACCGAGGCGTACCGCTCCTCACTGATGACCGGACCACCCCCGCGTCGGCGGGGAGCACGCCTCGGCGAGGAGGGCCGTAGCGGACCAGTCCGGACCACCCCCGCGTCGGCGGGGAGCACGTCGCGGCCACCGCGGTGCCGAAGGTGGTCTCCGGACCACCCCCGCGTCGGCGGGGAGCACACTGCTCAGGTGCTGGCCTACCAGGACCCCAACGGACCACCCCCGCGTCGGCGGGGAGCACGACCTGGTCCAGGACGCGCTCGCCGACGCCGACGGACCACCCCCGCGTCGGCGGGGAGCACTCGCCGGGCCAGCGCTCCAGGTACAGCTCGTCCGGACCACCCCCGCGTCGGCGGGGAGCACTCATTCCGTAAGGGGAACCCGCCCGGGTTCCCCGGACCACCCCCGCGTCGGCGGGGAGCACTCAAGCCGCTCATCAGGCATGACAGCTCCCAACGGACCACCCCCGCGTCGGCGGGGAGCACATCCCGGAGGCCGCGGGGGCGCTGCCAGAGACCGGACCACCCCCGCGTCGGCGGGGAGCACAACGCGCTCTCGCATGTTTGCGTCGATGGCTACGGACCACCCCCGCGTCGGCGGGGAGCACCAGAACCCTCCCAAGCAAAAAACGAACGCGGGCGGACCACCCCCGCGTCGGCGGGGAGCACGAATCCGCGTCGGGGACCTGGACGAGGACCAGCGGACCACCCCCGCGTCGGCGGGGAGCACCGGATCGAGTCGGCGAGTTCCGCGTCGATGTCCGGACCACCCCCGCGTCGGCGGGGAGCACTTCGCGTGGCTCGCCGTGCGCGCCTTCCGTCACGGACCACCCCCGCGTCGGCGGGGAGCACGGGACCCGGTAGCCGATGGAGAACTGGGCCTGCGGACCACCCCCGCGTCGGCGGGGAGCACGCCCCCATCCGGGCGGCGGCCCCCGCCCTGACCGGACCACCCCCGCGTCGGCGGGGAGCACACCGACGACGAGGTGAACGACGCCCGAGCCTGCGGACCACCCCCGCGTCGGCGGGGAGCACCGCGTGAGCGGCGGGACCATCCGGTGATCACCCGGACCACCCCCGCGTCGGCGGGGAGCACACTTTCTGAACTGACTCTTTCTAGGGGCTTTGCACTTTCATTACCGTCTGCGGTGGAGCGATGCCTGTCATTCGGATGAGGGTGAGGCCGTCGAAGTCCATGGGCAGGCGGCGTCGTGTGCCTGCTGTGCGCAAGGCGTATCCCTGTTCGTTGGGGGCTGGGTGGATAAGGACGGCTTGGCCGTCTGCAACGGTGTCGGAGACGGCCTTCCATAGTTCGTCACGGACCCGGGTGGAGAGCGTTCCGACGAAGATTCCGGGGACTACTTCTGTCGTCCACCGGCTGAGCGCACCTCGGAGGTGGTCAGGGACTGCGGTGGTAGCGATGACGGCCATGGAGGCCACGTCAGGTCTCCTTACTACCGTAGTTGCGTCCGGCGGGCAGGATGCCTGCGTGGGGGTCCCATAGGTGAACCAGGTTCACGGCCTGCCGGTCAGAGCCGTCCTGGACGCAATCGGTTTCAGGGTCGAGTAGTGCTTGGACGTCCTTGACGATGCGCGGCAGCAGTTTGAGGAGTCGTAGGCCGTCTCTGAATTTGCGCCGTGCTTCTCGTTCCGGGTCGGTGGAGTCGTGGAGGGAGAATGCGATCGGAAGGGTGGTCTCGGTTTTGTACAGGTCAGCGACGTCGTAGACGAACGAGTGTTGCTTCCCTGTGTGAACGAAGCCGAGGGCAGGCGAGCAGCCCAGGGCTAGGAGTGCCGCGTGCACGATGCCGTACAGGCAGGTGTTGGCCGCGGACAGGGCGAGGTTGACGGGGTCTTGTTCGTGCCATTGCTTGGGGTCGTAGTTGCGGCGGAAGCGCCCGATGCCGTGTTGTTTGGCGAGTAACTGGTAGAAGGCTTTCATGCGTTGGCCTTCCATGCCTCTGAGCGTGTCGAGGGTCGCATTCGGGGGGACTTCTTGTCCGAAGCGCATCTGGTACATGCGTACGGCGTTCGCGAGTCGTCGTTCGGGGTCGGAGTAGGCGCGGACTTGGTGTTCGAGCCAGGCGGTGGTGAGGGAGTCGGGCAGGACGGCGGCGTATGCGCGTACTCCGCCCGATCCTGTGATGACCACGCTGGTGCCGTGGCGGGCAAGCGTGGTCATGGCTCGGGTGGTGATGGAGACTCCGGGGCCCAAGAGGAGGCAGGACAGGGCTGCTGTGGGGATGTAGACGGTGTCGGTGCGCTGGTCGTCGACGCGGATCTGCGCGCATACGCCGGTGTCGTCCTGTACGACGCGGACCATGTCCAGGTAGAGGAAGGACAGTGAATCGGCGATGCGGGGAAGCATGGCGAGGGTGGGGGCGGACAGTCGGCGTCGTGCCTGGCCGCCCCGGTGCTGGTTTTGACCGGTCATGTGCCGGCCGGGGCCAGGGTCAAGAGACCTGCGCCGTAGGGCTTTCCGCGACCGATGCCGGTCAGCAGGGCGTTGGTGAGGGTTGCTGGATCGGTCACGCTGGCGGTGCCGTCGTACCGGATGAGGTTGTGGCGTAGGGGGGCTGAGGGGTTGCCGCGTCGGCGGGCGGCTTCGACGGGCGTGGGGAGGAGGGTTTTGAGTCGGAGTCCGGCTTCCTCGGCCCGGCGTGTCCACCACTGGTCCGCATCGGCGCCCGAGAGGGGGATGATTTTGCCCCGGTGGTTTTTCTGTTCCAGGGGCAGGCGTTCGCGCCGGGATGGGTTGACGGTGATGCGGTAGCGGACGGCCAGGCCGGGGCGCAGTGCGGCGAACATCGTTGAGAGGTCTTTGATGTCGATGTGGCCGTATTCGGGGGGCAGGGCATTGTCATTCAGGGGGGCCGTGGTTTGGAGGAGGACGGTTGTGGTGTCGTGAGCGGTGTCGATCCGGTAGAGGAGGCCGGTGCGGAGTCGGGGGCTGTCACCAAGGTGGTCGGGGACGAGTCTCATCAGGGTGCGGTGCATTTGGGTGGCGTCGCGGAGGTCGCGTGCGACGGCGCGGTTGCGCGGGTTCAGGCGGATTCGGGCGAGGACCGCGGTCGGGTTCGGGGTCATGCTGTGTGCTCCGTGCTCTGCACCTGCCGTGTGTCTGCTGTGGCGTCCCGGGCGGCATAGTCGACCAGGCGTTGGTGCAAGGTGCGTTCCTCGTGGTGGAGCAGGCTGGCGGGCAGCTGCTCGGTGGTTCGGTACAGCCGGCGTTTGCCGTGGCTTCGGCCGTGCTGGGCGAAGGTGAGGGGGCGGTCTTGGATGGTGAGGGGGATCGCGGGTGTGGAGGTGCCGGAGGGCGGGTGCTCCCACAGAACGTCGACGCTGATGTGGTCTGGGTGTGGGGTGGGCGTCGGGCCGCGGCGCTCGTCGGTGTGGGGGCGGCTCAGCGGAACGGATGTAAGAAGTTCGGCCACCGGATCGTCGACGTCGGAACGCAGGAGGAACGGCTCGTCGGGGGGGCAAGAGCGCCGGCCGAGGTAGGGAGCCCAGTGGGGGTGGCGCAGTGCTTCGGCGAGTTCCCCGATCTGTCCGCCAGGGCCTGCGACCGCAGCGACGAACACTGCATCGGCCAGGTATTGGCGCCGGGTGATGACGGCTGCGCCTTTGTTTTTTCCACCGCTGGTCGCGGCGGTCAGGTGAGGGGGCATCCCTCCTCCGACGGTGTGGTAGTCGGTCAGCACTACGCCGGGCCGATCGATACGGACGGTGATCTCCAAGGCCTCGTAGCGGGTGAGGGATGCGCCGCGGGCAAGTCCCTGGGCTGCAGCGAGGATTCCGATCAGGCCCGATCGTGTGGGGAAGCCGGCTGTGTCACGGACGGCGGTGAAGGCCGAGCGTTCTCCCCAGGACTGCAGGGGACCGGCGAGCCGGAGCAGCAGACCGGTCACTGGGAATCGCCCTGATCGTCGGAAGTGGCCTCGGGCAGGGCCGCTTCCACGGCCGCGTCGATGAGTTCGGCGAAGGAGTTGTGGGCGTTGCCCAACTGCTCGTATGGCTGTGTGCTGATACCGGCGTGCCCGTGGAAGGTGAGGTGCCGTCCGCCGGTGAGCCTGTGCACTTGGCCCGCGTATTGTGCCAGGGCGTCGCGGGACGGGCCGGAGAACCCGCCGGCGCGGTCTGCGGTGACCGGGGTTTCGAAGGCCGCAGCCAGCGAAAGGGGCCGGTGGGAACGCACCGCGAGGTAGGCGAGGTCGGGGATGGTGTGGGGGGCTGTGCTGTTCCTTTTCGCCTGCGGGAGAGACATCAGGAAGTGGTCCGCGAAGGAGGCGAGGACGGTGCGTGCGGCCTTGGCATCGTCTTCGAGGTTGGTCACGAGATCGGTGATGTTCACCGAGGCGAACCGGTAGAAGACGCCGGCGCTGAACTCGGCGGTGTCCAGGTGGCCGCTGCCCGTCTCCGACTCTCCCAGCCAGTCGTCGACGGCCGTGAAGTAGTCGCGCTGCGGCTCACTGGCATGGGTGGTGAAGGCGTGCGCGACCTGTGCCGCTCCGTCGACGTTGGCGCCGGGGAGCTCTGCCAGCATCCGTCCCAGGAGACTGATCGAGGCCGTGCGGGTTTTGAGGATGGCCTCGATTCGGTCTGCCGGCAGCAGCGCCCCGGGCTTGGCTTTACCCAGGCCTGCTTCGAGTTCGGCGCGGTACTCGGTGCAGACGGCGGTGAGGTCGGCGATGCCGGCCTCGGGCAGGAACAGCAGCACTGAGGTGTGTCCGGCTTTCTCGGTGCCCAGGCCCTTCTTGCCCGCGCTCGCGGCGACTTGCGCGCCGGCGAACGCGGCCAAGTCCTCAGGCCAGCCCGATCGTGTGAGGGCTTCCTTCACCTTGATCGGGACCATGCGGGTCCTGGCGGCCTTCTCGCCGAGGTCTTGCTCCACTCCGTGGCGCATTGTGCGCTTCCAGGACTGGCTGGAGACGCGGATCCTGTTCACGTTGCCGTACCGGACGGTTTTCGGCGAGCCGAGATCATCCCGGTTCAGGTTGGCCGCGGGAACCGCCTGGATGGCGTTCAGGTCCAGGAACAGGGAGTTCACTCGTTCTCCTCAGTGGTGTCGTTGTGGTGGTGCCCACGGACCGGCCCGGTCCCGCCTTGGGTGGGGCCGGGCGCTGCGGGATCGTCAGGGGTACGTCGTTCCTCCGCCGCGCGGACGCGGAAGTAGCTCTCCAGCCAGCGCGTGGCGATGTGGTCATGGCGCCGGTCCCACCAGGACAGGTCGTCCAGCAGCACGGCCCAGTCGAGGAACACCCCCCGCCCGGTGAACTGGCGCAGCAGCGCCGGAAGCCGGATGTTGAGCGATTCGCTTCCCACACGTGCCATGTAGTGCAGTTCCGACTCCGCCGAGTCGGGTTTCATCACGCCCGCGTTGACGGCTGCGGCCAGTGATGCTCCCAGGTTGACCCGCTCCCGGCCGGCTGGCCCCGGCACCGGTGGTGCTGTCGCCGCGTCGGGTGCGGCATTTTCGACCGGTTCCCCCGCCGCATTCAGAGCCGACTCCTCGGCCCTGGCGTCCTCTTGTTCCCGGGCGGAACGGGATCGGGCCGCGATCAGCGCGGCCACCGTGTAGTAGGGGCGCCGGCCGGCCGGGTGCTGTACCTCCTCGGGCATCAGCCGTACGAGGTGACGGTGTAGGCGGTGGCAACGCTCGTAGGGCAGCCCCAACCCGCTGCGCAGGTCGGCTTGCGCCCTCTTGTCCTTGGCGCAGAGGGCGATCACCTTGGTGACGAAGCTCCTCACGTGTGCTTCTCGGTCGGACTTGGGATCCGTTGCGGGGGACGATGCCTGGACAGGGATGGTTGTCATCGTTCACTTCCCGAAAGCGTTCCTGAAGACTGCTGCGGAATGGTGGTCTGGCGGAGCAGCGAACGCAGCACGCGGCGTGCGTTCATCCGGGCCCGGGCCACGCGTACATCTGCGCTGCGGGCCCCGATGGCCGCGTCCAGGGCATCGAGTGCCGCCTCCACGAACGCCGGCCGTACGGGATCGTCGAGACGGCCGGGAGCCAGGAGAGACCAGAAGACCTTCTCGGCGGCCGGCCAGTAGTAGGCGAGGGCTGCCTGTGCCCAGGGGCCGGGCTTTTTCCGATCCAGTTTCACGGTGCCGGCGGGGTCAATGCCCGGGTCGGTCGCGACTTTCCAGGCAAGAAGGGCGGCATAGCGCAGCCGGTCCCCTGTCTGCTCCGCGAGCTCCCTGAGCTGTCCGACGCGCACCGCCATATCGGGATTGGGGCCGTCCTCCTGCCAGCCCAAAACCGGCGGTGTCGTCGCCTCGAACCAGGAACTGTCCTTCTGCTGGCCGTCCTGGTCGAATCCGTATGCCCGAACCCGCAGGCCGGACCTCAGTGAAGCGGGCAGGTTCTCGAACACCGCTGGCCGCCGGGCCTGGCCCCCACCCTTGAGGAGCAGCGCGTCCAGGTCCCGCCACAACGCCCGGCCGGCGTCTGCGGGCCGCGGGTAAGGCTCGCCGTCGCCAGCCCTGGGCATGTCGAGGATGACGTAGGGGTCAGGAGCCGGTACAGCGGGCTCATGCGTGGACCAGGTCAGGTAGGCGTCCGTGACCGATCTGCCGTCGGGTGAGGGCACGAGGAGGGCGGCGTGCCGGGCTCGTCCGGTCAGCAGCCTTCCGGGCCAGCTCGGCGCGGGCAAAGTGCCCAGGGGATCGGGAAGTGCTTCCTCCTCCCAGGGACACGTGTCGGAAGAGTCCGGCTCCCCGACGGTGGGCTGAGGTACGGACAGGATGAGCGTCGTGTAGAGGCTGTCCGCCCAAGGGTGGTACGACAGGGACTTCCGCAAGGGACCCGCATCGCCGTTTCCGGGCTTGACCGCCGTAATCCGGCGGGGTGTGCATTGGCCGGAAGGACCGTAGTACAGCTGGGCGATCAGATGCCATGCCGCCTCGGCGGCAGGAACAGGCAGCGGATCCGTATCGGTGAAATGCCCGAACAGCACTGCACCGTTGACACCCGTCGGACGCCCGAAAACCAGTTTGTTGACTCCGGAGGGGTTCGGCAGTCCCTTGCCGTCGACGCACTCCGTCTGCAGACGGGGGTCTTGCATGAACGGTCGCTCGGGATGGAACAGGTCGAAGCGGCCCTCCGGAACCCTGTCGTCGAGATACTCATCCACCGCATCCGCGTCGAAGGCCTTCTGCCGCAGCACACGGTTACGCACCCGGAACCATTCCGGCGGCTCATCCGCCAGATCCTCATCGTCCAGGGCGATGCCGTCATGGAGCTTGATCCGGGCCGTCATCGCCGCAAGCAGCCGTATCAGTCCCGACGCCGCTGGCGGCACCGGTAGCTCCAGGTCCTCGATGTCATGCGCCCGGTGGAACAGCTCACGCAGCCCCACCGTCACCGATGCACCGCTGCCTAAGCGCACCGGGATCCACGGCTCGTCCCGCAGGTCGAACCCATCAGCCATGCTGTCCGCCATCTCTGCCGCCCGGGCAGAGCCGCACACGCGCCCTGCCCCTGGCAGCTACACGTACACGCGCAACTATCCCGCGCACAGGGAAACAGGGACCACTGACAACGCCCCCGGGCCGCCGTGCCGAGGCCTAGTAGAGCAAGGCAGACGGCAGCCTGTCCTGGGATGAGCAGAATCGGCCACCCGCAACCACTCATTCAAGTGAAGTAAGAAGCCCCGTGCGCTTTTGCGTCGGAAGACTCGGCGTGTGCGTGGCAGGCTGCCCACCCCCGGCCCCGTTTTCGAGGAGTAATCAGTTGAAGCATCCCGATCAAACCGATCCAGCCGCCGTCTACAGGCAGTCCCGAACGGGCTTCATGCTCCTGGCACTCATCACCATCACCGCGCTGCTCATCAAACCGGACCGGGCATTGATGGAAAGCTGTCGCGCGCTCCTATCCTCCTTCACCGAGGCGTGCCGGCGATTCCGTCACGCGTGAGCCGTTGTCTGGCCCCCCATGGCTTGAACGGTGCGCGGATAGAATCGACGTGCCGGCAATCGGGTCAAATCCTCGCCGTAGTGAGGGTGTTCCGTAAGAGGCCCCATGCGCCTGCCTGGCCGATACGGTCCCAGCTCCCCGCCGACGTGGGGGCGTTCTGCACCTCGGTCTGCGGCACGTTATGCACGCCGCAGGCCGAGGTCGTCATCCAGCCAGATCCGGTGCTTGCCCACCGTGACGGGCAGCGGCTGCCCGTCGCGGATCTGCTGGCGCAGCACGACAAGATCACCCAACATCGGGTGTTCCCTCCAAGCCGGTGGCGGTTTGAAGTCACCGCCGTCCGCATCACGGAACCACTGCGCATTGACCGGGATGGTCCGCCCCATCACCAGGCGGACTTCGGTCGCCGTCGGACCTTCGCCCGCCGCGGCACAGGACATGGGAATGTCACCGGCCAGGTCCAGGCTCTCCCGCCCGCCGTCGTGGACGTACACACGCAGCAGCCGTACCGAATCCGCCCCCAGCCGTGTCGCAGCCTGCCACTCGTCGTCTGTTCCAGGCGTTCGGTGCAGCTCGTCGAGACCGATTACCGACCTTGCCCGGGGAATCACCACCATGCTCCCTGCGCCACGCTGGGCGGCCTCCTCGCCCAAGTAGGCACTCCAGGCCGCCGAGGCCTCCGGGTTGTCGAAGTCGTAGCGACCCGAACCGACTCCGTGGACCCGTTCCACCAGCTCCTGCACGTCATCCGGCACACAAACCGGCTCCACCCCCCGCTCGGCCAGGGCCTGGGAGGTCTCGAACAAGACCGCCTCGTGATAAACCTCGCCCCACTGCCGCGGTACTCCCCCGCCACCGCTCAACGGATCGAGGACCACCAGCCGGGGCCCGGTCTCCAGCGCCCAGTCGGGACGGTCCCTGCCGTCCGGCCGGCCGTGCTCGGCCCACCAAGTTTCGTGGCGCCAGCACCGGCCGGCACGCTGCAAGAGCAACGCCATCGGGGCCAGATCACTGATCACCACATCCGCGTCCAGGTCCAGTGACTGCTCTACCACCTGGGTGGCCACGATGATCCGTCCCCGTGGCCGCGGCCCCGACCGGCCCATCCCCTCGGTGACCTGCCGGGTACGCGCCTCCCGCATCTCCGCGGGAAAACGCGCGTGCAACAGCTGCACACCCCCCGCCTCCAGCCGGCCGGCACGCAGCTCGCACAGATAGGTGTAGGTGTCCTGAGCCTCGCCGACGGTGTTGCACACCACAAGCACGCACCCGGCCCCCTCTTCCAAAGCCGGGGCCACGAGCCGGCCGATGACGGCAAGGCGACCGCGCGCACCCTCCGGCCGGCTCCCATCGACAGGCTCGACCTCGACAACCAGGTCCATACGGCGCTGCAGAGCCTGCTCTTTGCGATCCGCCGCACTGATCTGGGTGCAGTGGCCACTGCCGGCATCGACGTACAGCCAGCCCGGATACGGCACCGGGAACGATCGCGCCTTGAGACTCTTCGGCGTATGCCCGCCACCTTGCAGGTACTGCCTGACGAGTTGGTCGCTCACGGACCCCGGCAAGGTCGCCGACAACAGCACCACCGGCACCCCAAAGGCCCCCAACCAGTTCAAAACGCGCCCCAGCAGCACCTGCATGTAGGGGTCATAGGCGTGGGCTTCATCCACGATGAACGTCTTTCCCGACAACCCCAACAACCGCAACATGTTGTGCCGAACCGGCAACACTGCCATCAACGCCTGATCGATCGTGCCGACCGCGTACTGAGCCAGCAGAGCCCGCTTCGCACCACGCAACCACCGCGCCGGACGCAAGGCCGCCAGCCGGCATGCCGGCCCGCCACCTTGCCCGGCCTCGTCAGCATCACACACCAGCACCCGCTCACCAGGACCCAGACCATCCTCGGCGTAGGCACTGTTGAGCCAGGACATGCTGTGGGTCAGCACCAACCCCGACCCGGCCGCCTCCTGCCGGGCAAGGAACCTGGCAAGCCTGCCGTGCATCTGGTCGCTCGTCGCCATCGTCGGCAACAAGAAAGCAAACCCCCGCGTCCCAAAACGCGAAGAGAGCACCCGCTCCGCCTCCAGCGCGGCCTCACTCTTCCCATCACCGGGAGCAGCCGTCACCACGAGAATCCCGGCCTTGCCGACAGCACCCTTCACCTGGGACGCCCCTTCGAGCGCCACCGGCAAGTCCGAGGCGAGCGAACGCTGCAGAGCGTTCGGTGCCCCATCGATCCCATAAGCCTCGGCGAACGGCTTCCGCACAAGCTCAACCGGCATCAATCCCGCATCGCGGACCAACCGCTTCGCATCAACACACGACTGCGCGAAGTGCCGCTCCAAGCCCACATCCAATGAACCGCAACGCTCAAGCAGGTAGCTTTCCTGGCTGACAAGCCAGTCCGCCAAAACCACCACACCCGTAACAAGAACAGCCGCGGGAGCAGCGAACTTGTCCGGCATCGTCGGCGCACCGAGCACCGCATGAACAGCACGGGCGTGCGCAGACCTCTGATCGGCCCACGTCCCACCCCCGAGGAACACCTCGTACGCCGGACTGCCGAACAACGGTTCATGCCGGTGGAAACGGCCGTGGTGGCCACCGATGACCTCGGCAATACGCGCGATGGGGCCCTTCTCGTCATCAGGATCCGACACATCCTCGAATCCCAAAGTGGCCAACACCGCAGCAGTAGCCCGCATCCCCGCCACATCGTGGCGGACCTGCTCATCCCCGATCTTCCCCACATCACCGAGCAGGCGCGCACTCAACCCTTCCGCAGCACGCCGGTTGCAGAACTGGAAACCGGAAATCTTTCCCAGATCATGCAGACCAGCACACAACCCGACCAGCGCACGAGCTTCACCGGGCCGACCGACACACCCGAAACCAGCAGAGATGACCACACGCTGGTTGTCAGTGAGGTACACGTCCCACAAGGACAGCGCCACGGCCGCAGCATCAAGCAGATGCCGCACCACCGGATACGTCATCCCCTCCAGCCCCCGCGCTTTCCCCCACAAACTTTCATCCACCCCAGGCATACTCACCACCACCACACCCCTCACCTACCCGCTGCGAGCCGACACACAGGCAACCACGATCCCGGCGCCACCCCGACTCCATACCCAGTTACCGCGAGACGTCGTACGCTTCGGTCATGCCCCCAGCCACAACACCACCACAAACAGCAAAGAAAACGCAAAGCCACTAAGAAACTGCAGTTCGCAAAGTGTGCTCCCCGCCGACGCGGGGGTGGTTCGGGGCGTTGTAAACCCTGGGGTCCTTACCGCAGGTGCTCCCCGCCGACGCGGGGGTGGTTCGCCGGACGCCCGGCCGGACAAGGTGCAGCAATGGTGCTCCCCGCCGACGCGGGGGTGGTTCTCGCCCGCGTCCTCATCGAAACCGCCGGCGCCCGTGCTCCCCGCCGACGCGGGGGTGGTTCGGTGGAAGAGCTGAAAGCGTCGATCGCCCGGCAGTGCTCCCCGCCGACGCGGGGGTGGTTCGTGCGGCGAATGGCTGTGCGCGTGCCGAGAGATGTGCTCCCCGCCGACGCGGGGGTGGTTCGGTCGGGGGGTGCATGGGTTGGCGGGTTCGGGAGTGCTCCCCGCCGACGCGGGGGTGGTTCGAAAATCGTAAAGGCGCGCGTTTCCCAGTTCGGGTGCTCCCCGCCGACGCGGGGGTGGTTCGCGCCCGCCGATCTCGCGCAGCTCCTCGAACTGGTGCTCCCCGCCGACGCGGGGGTGGTTCGAACCCCAGCATCGGCGCCATCTCCCAGGCGCTGTGCTCCCCGCCGACGCGGGGGTGGTTCGCCGGTGCCGGGCCCGCCGATGAACATGCCGACGTGCTCCCCGCCGACGCGGGGGTGGTTCGTCGAGGCTGTGCGTCGAGTTCGAGCACACCAGGTGCTCCCCGCCGACGCGGGGGTGGTTCTACTCCCGCGCGAGGCCCTCGGCGACGATCTCCGTGCTCCCCGCCGACGCGGGGGTGGTTCGTGGTAGAACCCGAGCACAAGCCCGGCGGTGCGGTGCTCCCCGCCGACGCGGGGGTGGTTCGCCGCGGCGGTCGTCGTCGCGCTCCTGGCGCTCGTGCTCCCCGCCGACGCGGGGGTGGTTCGCTCACGCCTCCCCCTTCCAGCCCGTGACGGAGGTGCTCCCCGCCGACGCGGGGGTGGTTCGTGGTCGACGTCGTACGGCATAGCCATGCGCGAGTGCTCCCCGCCGACGCGGGGGTGGTTCGAACCGTCCGTATAGGTGGACCAGGCCGAAAGGGTGCTCCCCGCCGACGCGGGGGTGGTTCGCGCGGGGCATCGTCCGCGGCCTGGGTCGAGGAGTGCTCCCCGCCGACGCGGGGGTGGTTCGCCGGCCGGACCTCGCCCTGCCGGAGATGGGTCGTGCTCCCCGCCGACGCGGGGGTGGTTCGGCTGCGCTGGCAACGGAGGGTGCGGTACACAAGTGCTCCCCGCCGACGCGGGGGTGGTTCGACCCGATGAACTCCTGGCGAGAAGAGCGAGCCGTGCTCCCCGCCGACGCGGGGGTGGTTCGATTTCGCAGCTCCTGCAGTCGCAGCAGCGGTTGTGCTCCCCGCCGACGCGGGGGTGGTTCGTCTTGGACCTGGGCGCCACCCCGGTAGCGGGGGTGCTCCCCGCCGACGCGGGGGTGGTTCGGACGCCGGCCACATCTACGCCCAAGGCGTTCCGTGCTCCCCGCCGACGCGGGGGTGGTTCGCTCACGTGGCTGGTGGCTCGGGCGGTCAAGCAGTGCTCCCCGCCGAAGCGGGGGTGGTTCGGCTCTCGGCGCGGTGTTCCACCACCGCCCGGGGTGCTCCCCGCCGACGCGGGGGTGGTTCGCGCACGCCCAGGGCGCGGCCGACCCGCGCGATGTGCTCCCCGCCGACGCGGGGGTGGTTCGGCATCCATCTGGGCGCGCTTCTGGTTGAAGGGGTGCTCCCCGCCGACGCGGGGGTGGTTCGGTGGCCACGCCGTTGGCGATGACCACGGACGCGTGCTCCCCGCCGACGCAGGGGTGGTTCGCTGGCGCGGCTGGTCAGAGCGCACGGACAGGGGTGCTCCCCGCCGACGCGGGGGTGGTTCGATGCGGCTGTTCAAAGCGACCGGCCACGCGGAGTGCTCCCCGCCGACGCGGGGGTGGTTCGATCACCATCGAAGGAGCCTCCCCGGACTTCGAGTGCTCCCCGCCGACGCGGGGGTGGTTCGCGCGTTGGGCCGGCCCTGACGACGTCCGTATCGTGCTCCCCGCCGACGCGGGGGTGGTTCGTTGTGGATCGACGACTGGACGGGCCTGCTCTGGTGCTCCCCGCCGACGCGGGGGTGGTTCGATCCGTCCCATCCAGTTCCGCAAGTGGGCCCAGTGCTCCCCGCCGACGCGGGGGTGGTTCGTCGGTGCTCGCAGTCTCCGAGGGGACCGCGAAGTGCTCCCCGCCGACGCGGGGGGGGGGGGGGGGTCGGAGAGGGGGCACCCACAGCAGATAGAGACTCAGTGCTCCCGCCGACGCGGGGGTGGTTCGACCGTGAGACCGGCCACCTGCGGGTCGGTCATGTGCTCCCCGCCGAGGCGGGGGTGGTTCGCTCCCCGACTGGCCGCCCAGCCTGAACGTCTTGTGCTCCCCGCCGACGCGGGGGTGGTTCGGAACTCGGGATGGACTTGCAATGGGAGAACGGGTGCTCCCCGCCGACGCGGGGGTGGTTCGTCCCTGCACAAGACAGCGCAGGCCCTCACCAAGTGCTCCCCGCCGACGCGGGGGTGGTTCGGTCGCCACCCAATACGAGTCCTCCGATGACCCGTGCAGCCCGCCGACGCGGGGGTGGTTCGGCGACTGCGCCGACTTGGGGTGCAGGAGTCGAGTGCTCCCCGCCGACGCGGGGGGGGTTCGAGCACGTCTACGTTGACGTCCGCGGACGTGGCGGAAGTGGCTCGGTGTCCCAGTGCGGGGGGGCGGCGTAGTTCGCGTGCTCCCGCCGACGGGGGGTGGTTCGTCATCCACAGCCGTTGGCGGCCAAGGACGACGAGCTCCAGAGGCTTCGCCGCGAGCTGAGTACATTCAGCCGTACATCCCTGGCAGCCGTCCCCGAAACGCGTGAAGACTCCACGGAGATCCATCCCCCGAAACGGACCTGAGAGGGCCTTGGGTCCAAGAAACACCAGGTCATAGGCTGTCCCGAGGTCTGTACTTCGCACGCTTCGACATGATCGAATATGGGATGACACCGTTCTGGACTGGCAAACGGGTACGCCTGCGTGGCATCGAACCTGACGATTGGACCGCGTTCATGCGATTCGCCGTGGACGAAGAGCGGTTCGGAGGCCTGCTGCACCCACCTCGCTCCGCCGAGGGCTTCCGAGCCTGGGCGAAAGAGCAGGCTTCTGCCAAGCCCGACGGCGACTGCTTCGGGTTGGCAATCGAAGCCGTCGGTACAGGAGAAATAGTCGGCTTCCAGCGTGTCCACCATGCGTCAGCCGCCTGTTCGCGACGGGGTTGCTGACCAACCTGCTCAACCCCAAGATCGCGCTGATGTACGCCGCCCTACTCCCCCAGTTCCTGGACCCTCACGCAGATCCGGCCTGGGCACAACTGCTCCAACTCGGTGGCGTGCAGATCGTCGTGGGCGTCACCGTGAACGCTCTGATCATGCTGGGCGCAGCCCGGGTCTCGGGGTTTCTGGCGGCCCGGCCTCGCGCCATGACCGCCCAACGTGTCACGGCAGGCGGCATGCTCGGCGCCTTCGCCCTGCACACGGCGCTGTCCCGCACTTCTGCCTCCGCCTGAGTCGAGCTACCTTCCCCGGCAACGACGGGAGCGCGGCCGTCCGGGCTGGTACAGCATGGCTGCGACCGCTGCCGACAAGTCCCGTGACAGCGACAGCCATGTCTGGGCATGTGCGCGGGCAGGCTGCAAACGCAGCCGGTGGGACTTGCGTTCTCGACTGCACTCGCACTGGCGCCGGGCGCTGTCGCATCGGACACCCCGTCGGCCCAGGTCTCCATGGTGTCGAAAGCCACACTGTGCAGACTGGACGGCACAGTGTGGGATTACGCGACAGGGCATCCGTCCACGGATCAGATCAAGCGGTCCTACTGCCTGGGGCTCAGGGCAGGCGAAGCTCGTGGGGCACAGGACCGGCAACAGTGCCGCCAGAAGTCATACGGGTTGTGGTGGCCCAATCCTGATGCACAAAGTTTGGATCATGCTGGTTACGGGCGTACGCAGGGGGCCTCGCAGACTGTGCACGGACACGTATCCGGAAGAACAGGCGGGGAAAACCGTCCCGTACGCGGCGAGTCTGGCCTCCCAGGCCTCCGGCGAGGGTCCGCCGGCCAGGCGGGCGGCGAGCCTCGCGCCAACAGGTCGGAGGCGACCACGGGCGCTATGGCCGTGCCGGGCGGCGTCGGTCAGGAACGTGCGTCGCATCATGGGGTCCTCCAGCGCGGCCGACATCCAACGCCGCGTCACGGGTGAACTCGTCGTCATCCAGCTTCCGACGACACCGACAGCCGCGTGTGGGTGCGCGGGCGGGCCGCCATCGCCCTCGGGTACGAGGGCGCCTCCCTCGGGGTCGCGGACGCCATCGCGGACCAGGCCCTCGCCATCGGCGACGGCCGGCCCTCCCTCGGCCTGCTCAACGCCGTCTACGGCAAAGCCCACACCGCCGCCCTCCGAGGCGACCACACCACCGCCCGCACCCTCGACACCCAAGGGCGGCGGATCTTCGACACCGCCGGCTCCCATGAGCAGACCTCCGACACACCGTCCCCTGGTGGAGGCTCAACGTCTTCCGCTCCCTCCTCCTCGCCCGCCTCGGCGACGAGAAAGCCGCCACCGACGCCCAGGACCAGACCCTCGCCGAACTTCCCGACAGCTTGCCCCGCTTCGCCACCCACCTCGAACTCCACTGCGGACTGATGCTCGCCCGATCCGGCGACAAGACAGGCGGCATCGCACAAGCGAGACCGCACAGGTCGGAAGCACTGGTGCAGGGGGCGGTGGGGCGAGGGGCGCGGCCGTGGTGCGTTCTCGGTGCTGTGTGACGGTGAGCACAGGCAGCTGTAGTTCGGGCGGCAGCACATTGCGCATCTCGTCCCATGCTCGGCTGGCGGGAGGTTCACGAAGTCCTGTGCGGTCATCATGTACGGCTGGCGGTCGTCGCACTCCCGGGCATGCTCTTTCGATTCGGCCCGCAGCTCGGCGTGCGAAGGAGACTCGCTCTCCCACTTGCAGACGCGGCAGGTCGCCACGTACTTCGTGCGTCCCGGACACCGTGGGTCGGGCGGGCGCTGGGTGTGGCGGCCCTTGCCGGTGCGGGGACAGCGGGTCCCGTCGGCGTGTACCGCCCGGATGACACCGTCGAAATAGGCCTGCCTAACGGCCCATGCAGCCTGCTGGCACCGGCCGGCATCAGCGTCCCGTTGGCGTCTTCGACCAGAGGAGCCATCCCGCCAGGCCTGCCCCACGACACAGAGGAGGGCGCCACCAAGGGAATCCGGCATGGCTCGGAGACCGCTGGTAAGGCAGACAGTGAGCAGCACAACGAGCAGGCCGCAGAGCCACCACGTTTCGCTGGGCAGGAGCACCCAAGCCCCCAGGTAGGGCTGCCACAGGCGGCGAAAGGCCGCCGCCGCGGTCAACAGCACGACCCAGACGACCGCGGCGATGAGGATCCGGGTCACGCCGCTGCCACCGAAGAAGGAGCCGACCACGACTGAGGCGGCCAGGAGTGCGACTGCTGAGCCTTCAAGGCACCCGAGGGCGCGGGCGGCACGCTGCGGGTCGAAGCCGCAGAGTGCGGTGCGCGCCGACACCACCGCGTCCGAGCGGGCACCGGGGTTGGTTGCGGTGAAGTCTTCGAGGGCGGTGAGCGCCTGCTGGCGGTGGGCGGCCTCGTTGACTGCGATCGATACCAGGGCTCGGACGGACTGGCTCTGCGTCTGGTCGGAGCCCGTGGCGAGCGCGGTGACGGCGCGGTCGAGGGTCTCGCGGGTGTCGGTCATGGGCGGAGTGAAGCAGAACGGCCGAGCACCGTGCAGGGGCTCCGAACGCCATCACCCTTGCAGGTTTCAGCGGGGGGCCTGGTCAGCTAGGTGTGCAGGACGCCCGTACGAGCGGCGATGCCTCGGAGTTCGGGTGTCGTGCGTCCGGAGAGCAGCAGGCCGGAGACGAGGGATTTCACGGCTGGGCGGGCGTGGGTTTCCTGGGGGGCCCAGTATTCGGCTTGGAGGAGGGCGCGGATACATTCGTCTCGTCGGCCCCACTGAACGAACGCCTTTGCGCGGTCGGTGAAGTAGAGGGCCCGCCGCTCTGTGGTCGGGAGCGCCCGGGGGGCGAGGGCATCGGCGGCGGCGATGGCGGCTGAGGGATCACCGGCGGTGTTCTCCGCCGAGATGAGGTGGAGCTGAATGGTCGCCTGGCTGAATCCGCCGTTGGTGTCCCGGAGGTGGGTGACGGCGCCGAGGTTTTTGGCGATGGCGGTGGCTTCGCTGGTCAACTCGCGCATGCCGGCCTGGTCGCGTTGGTGGGCGACGGTGTAGGCGGCACACTGGACCAACAGCCCTCGTTGGGCGATTCCGGCGTTGCCGAGCTCGCGCAGGGCCGGGTCGTCGGCGGCGTGCAGGGCGAGGGTGAGTGCTTGGTCGTGCCACCCTGCCTTGCGGGCGAGGACGGCCTGCTGGCGGGCCGCTTCCGCAACCGCGAGGGGGGCACCGCCGAGGGTGGCGAACTGTCGGGCGCGGTCGGCGGCCATCCAGCCGAGTTGCGGTTCGTCGAGCTTGATGAGGATGCGCGTCGCCAGGAGGTAGGCCTGCGCCAGCAGGCGGAGGTTGTCGCTGTTGCTGGTGGACTGGTGACCGGCGGAGATCAGGCGGGGGAGGCGGAGGGCGAGGCTGGAGTAGGCGCAGTCGTTGAAGTCGGACGAGGCGCGGCGGAGTTCCGCTGCCAGGACGTCCACCGGCGTGTCGAAGGCTGTGCGGCCGAGCCCAAGCATCGCGTCGCGCAGTCCGGCGACGAGGGTTTCGCCGAGCTGTGCCTCTTCGGCCTTGGTCGGGGTGGCTCCGGCGACGGGTGCGCCCATGGCGGCCGCAGCGGTGACCGCCAGGTTTGCGAGCAGTTGCCTTCGTCGCAGCACCGGGTCCTCTCCGTCTTCGCGCCCTGGGATTCCCAGAGTAGGGGCGGGGAGGTCGGGATACGGCCCGGTTCGCGGACTGGAGGAATCCGGATGGGTCTGGGTGGCCGGTGCGAGGCCGAGGGCTTGTGGTGGGATGTCGAGCGCTTTGGCGAACCTCTGGAGCACGGAGACGTCCGTCATGGCGGACTTTCCGCGTTCTAAGCGGGATACCTGGGCGGCCGAGTAGCCGGTCAGCGACCCGAGCGTGGCCAGGGTCATGCCCCGGGTTCTGCGCGTTCGTCGGACCACGTCGCCTGCGGCTGCCGTCGCTGTGGCTGTCACTTGCGGCTTGCGCACTGCGTCCATATCCCGTCCCGGTGTAGCCGAGGCTGCGTGGCCCTCAGGGCAGGGCTCGCACGCGGCCGTCCGTATTTGCATGAGATGCAAACTCCTTGCAGCTCTGCGGCTACGGACTGTTGTACCGCGTTCTGGTGCGGTGGTCTTGGAGTTGCCGCGGTCCACCCTCGCCGCGCACTTCCACCCTCCCAGTGAGCACGACCAGGAAGGGACTCTCCGTGGATCGGTACTTGCGTCAACGTGAACGTCTGCTGACGTCGTCCAGGCCCCTGCCGGACTTCGAAGCCGTGGGATCGAACGGGCCCTGGCTGCACTGCGCCGACGGCCGGCGGATCTTCGACGGATCGAGCGGCCTGCTCTGTGTGAACGTCGGGCAGGGCAGTCCGGCGGTTCTCTCCCGCATCGAGCGGCAGTTCTCCCGCTACTCCTTCGGTGGTGCCGCCGTCGTGCAGCCCCACATCCAGATGGAGCTGATGGTCCGCCTGTGCCAGGCGGTGGGCCGCCCGGAGGACTCCGTCGCGCTGACCACGTGCGGCACCCTCGGCGTGGAGGTCGCGGTGGGCCTGGCGCGGAACATCGTGCGGGTCCGCGACGGGAAGCGGCGCGGGGACATCCTGACGTCCAGCCTGTCGTACCACGGCAACAGCATGTTCACCCTGGGGGTCGCCGGCAACCAGATCCGCAACCCCCGCCCGGAAGACCGCTACGGTCTCGGCCCCGCCTTCCCGGCCCCGTACCCGCCGTCGCACGGCCACGCGCATGAAGGGCACGGGTGTGATGCCTCGTGTGCGGGCGAGGTGGCGCGGGCGATCGACAGCCGGGGTGCGGAGAACGTCGCCGCGGTGCTGATCGAGCCGGTCAACGGGACCACGGGCGGCGCCTTCGTGCCGCCCGGCGGGTATCTGCGGCGGGTGTCGGAGATCTGCCGGGAGCGGAACGTCCTGGTCATCCATGACGAGGTCCTGACCGGGCTGTGGCGCACCGGCACGCCTCTGGCGAGTCATCACTGGGACGGGTGCGAGCCCGACCTGGTCATCCTGTCCAAGGGTTTGGGTGCCGGCTACGTCGGGGTGGGCGCGGTGTTGGTGTCGCCGGAGATCGCGCCGCTGCTGCGTCACAAGGACGCGGACCCGCTGCCCGCCATGGGCACCATGGCCACCCACCCCCTCATGGCGGCGGCCTGCCTCGGGGTCCTGGACGAGCTGGAGTCCGTGGACTTCGGCGCTTTCACCGCTCGCGGCGAGCGCCTGGGAACGTCACTGCGCTCCCTTGCCTCTTGGGCGCCGGTGCGAGACGTCCGTGGCATCGGCCACCTCTACGGGGTCGAGGTCGCGGCCGGCCTGCTCTGGCCCCTGATGCAGGAGTGCGAGCGGCGCGGCGTCTTCTTCTACCCGTTCACCGGGGCCGGGGAGCCGCGCAGCGAGGGCCTGGTCGTCGCGCCGCCGCTGAACTCCAGCGACGAGGACCTCAGCTTCCTGACCGGCGCGCTCACCGACGCGGTGGCCGCCCTCAGCTAGCCCACCCGCCGCTCCCCTTCCAAGGGGGCGGACCGTTTCGACTCAGAGATCGAGGCACGACATGCAGTTTCCCGTCACGGTCATCGACCAGCTCGATGAGGACCAGCTCCGCAAGTGGCACGACTTCTACGGGGTGACCGCCGACCGCCCCCGCTTCGAGGAGGAGGGCATCTGGCGGCGCACCCAGCAGGAGGAGACCGCCGCCAACTCCGGCTGGACGGGCGAGGGCGACGCGCGCCGCCGCATCGTCCACTACTGGCACCAGTACGGGCTCGTGGACACCACCGCGGCGCCGGCACTCGCCATGACGCAGATGTACCTGTACCACTCGGTCGCGGCACCGCGGGCCGAGATCGAGGAGGCGTGGGAGCAGAACCACGCCATGCTCACCGAGGACGGCTGGAAGCAGGTCGGGGCGGGCCGGTTCGAGCTGGGGGACCTGCGCGTCCACCTGATCCGCGTCGAAGAACACCCGGAGGATCTGCGGGCCGGCCGCAGGCTTCCGGCCCACTACGAGGTCATCGACACCACGTTCACCTCCGTCAACACCTTCCCGCCGCGGACGGTCCGCCGCCGGCCGTGGGAGGTGCTGACCCACGGTGTCCGAGTCAAGGACACCCCCGGGCAGCCGGTCTACGCCGACAGCCTGGCGCAGCTCACCGACTTCCTGCCGTTCCAGGTCGAGGTCGGCTGCGGCGTCTCCTACGAAGCCGGGATCCCGCCCCTGCACCGGCTCCACGAGATCTACCACGTGAATGAGATCGAGGACGAACTGCTCGGCAAGGGCTTCACGTTCGTCCTCGCCCCGGGCCGGGACCCGCTGCTCGCGGAGATGTTCCTCGACACCGAGGACAAGGTCAGCGAGCTGTCGGAGATGTACCGGACTTGCTTCAACGCCGAGGTCACCCCGGCCCTGCACGCGCTCAAGCGCATGGAGGAGGCCGGTCACATGGTCGGCCCGTTCATCACGAACAACTTCGACGGACTGGGCGCGCGCGCCGGGTTCGAAGAGCAGTTCATGCGCCGCTACGACCAGCGGATCCCGCCGGTCACCTTCCACCCCGAAGCGAAGGCCCTCGTCGTGATCGGGCTACACGCCGACCGGCGCTGGGTGGCCAAGCGCGCCCGCGCGGCCGGACTCAAGGTGTTCCTCGTCGACCCGGAGGGATTCCCCCGTCCGGACGGCTCCTGGTTCGACTACCCGCTGGAGGCCCCGCAGACCGGTGACGTGGTCGTACGGCAGACCGCCCACGACGCGGTCAGCGAGCTGGAGCGGCTGCTGACCCTCAACGCGACCAGCGCGTGAACTTGCGGGCCGGGGAACGGCGCTAGCCTCTGGGCTCGTTCCCCGGCCCCGCCACACGGGCCCCTCCCAGGATGAGAGTCAAGCAATGCGTATTTCAGTAATCGGCTGCGGACACCTCGGCATCCCGCACGCGGCGGCGATGGCCGAACTGGGTCACGAAGTCATCGGCGTGGACGTCGACCAGGCCAAGGTCGACCGGCTCAACGCCGGCCAATGCCCCATCTACGAGACGGGGCTACCCGACCTGCTCGCCCGCCACACCGCCAGCGGACGCCTGCGGTTCACCACCGACATCCGCGAGGCCGCCGACTTCGCCGAACTCCACTTCATCGGCGTCGGCACCCCCATCGACGCCGACGGCCGCTCCTACGACACCGCACAGGTCTACGGCGCCATCCGCCAACTCGCCCCCCACCTGACCCGCCCCTGCACCATCGTCGGCAAGAGCACCGTCACCGTCGGTACCACCGTCCAGGTCACCGCCCTCGCCCAGCGCCTCGCCCCGGCCGGCGAAGCCGTCGACGTCGTGTGGAACCCGGAATTCCTCCGCGAGGGACACGCCGTCGAGGACACCCTCCGACCGGACCGCCTCATCGCCGGACTCACCACCGCCGAAGGCGAGAAAGCAATCCGCACCGTCTACGCCCCCATCCTCGACGCCGGTGTCCCCCTGTTCGTCACCGACCCCCAGACCGCCGAACTCGCCAAGGGCGCCGCGAACACCTTCCTCGGCCTGAAGATCAGCTACATCAACGCCGTCGCCGACATGTGCGACGCGGCGGGCGGCGACATCTCCCAGATCGTGGCCATCCTCGGCATCGACCCCCGCATCGGCGCCGGCAGCATGCGCCCCGGCATCGGCTACGGCGGCGGCTGCCTCCCCAAAGACGTCCGCGCCTTCACCGCCTCCGCCCGCCAGCTCGGCGCCGACCAGGCCGCTGCCCTCCTGCGCGCCGCCGAGAAGATCAACGAGAGCCGCACCGACGTCGCCATGAACCTCATCACCCGCGCCCTGGGCGAACGCCCCCTCAACGGGGCTCGCGTCACCGTCTGGGGCGCCGCGTTCAAGCCCGGCACCAACGACGTCCGCGAATCCCCGGCACTCGCCCTCGCCCACGCCCTCCAGCAAGCCGGCGCCACCGTCACCGTCCACGACCCGCAAGCCGTGGCCACCGCCATGACCCGCAACCCGGAGCTGGACTACACCGACAGCCTCCCCCGGTCCGTCGACGCAGCCGACCTCGTCGTCCTGGCCACCGAATGGCCCGAATACCAGCAGGCCGACCCCCGCGATCTGGCCTATCTCCCGGCCAACCTCCTGATGGTCGACTGCCGCACCACCCTCGACCCCGAGCCCTGGCGCACGGCAGGCTGGACAGTTCACCAGCTCGGACGACCCGGCAAGTAGAACCGGCCCCGCACGAAAGCCCCGCACCACCTCATCAGCTCTGGAACGCCGGAGGCACCGCGCCATGACCAGTCACGACGTTGTTCTCCGGCGTGCCAGTGACACCGACGCCCGTCCCGCGGCTGGCGTATGGCTGCGTTCCTTCGCCGCCGCTCTGCCCACCGTGCACTGTGCCCACACCGACGACGAGATCCGCCACTGGTTCTCAACGGTGCTCGTGCCCCAGTACGAGACCTGGGTCGCGGTCACCGCGGACACGGTGGTCGCGTGATGGTGCTCAAGGGCACAGAGCTGAAGCAGCTCTACCTCGACCCAGCGTGGCGCGGGCGGGGCCTCGGTGACCGGTTCATGTCCCTGGCCAAGAAGCAGCAGCCAGACGGGCTGGCGCTGTGGACGTTCCAGGTCAACACATCGGCGCAGCGGTTCTACGAGCGGCACGGCTTCACAGCGGTCGAGGAGACGGACGGTCGGCGCAACGACGAGCGCGAGCCGGACGTCCGTTACCTGTGGAAGCCTCCACCGGCACGCTGACGGTGAAGGCGGTCACCCGAACTCCCGGGTGACCGCCTTCATCGTCGCCGCCCGGTCTACGGTGTCGCAATGACAGTTCTGATCGTTGGCGGCAGCGGCTTTCTCGGGACTGAGCTGGTCCGGCAGGCGAGAACAGCGGGGCAAACGACCGTCGCGACGTACGCGACCAAGCCCGGCGCCGCCTCCCCCACCGCGTGGTGCCACCTTGATCTGCGGAACGCAGGAAGTCTGGAAGCCGTCATGTCCGACGTGCGCCCGCAGCTCGTCCTCAACGCGTCGAGTGGAGCGGCCGACTGGGCGACTACGGCAGAGGGCCCCATCCGGCTCGCGATGGTGGCGGCAAGGTACGGCATCCGCATGGTCCACGTATCCAGCGACGCGGTGTTCTCCGGTGCGCGAGTCCACTACGACGAGTCCAGCCTCCCTGACCCCGTCACTCCCTACGGCGCGGCCAAGGCCGCCGCTGAGGCCGGGGTCCTCGCCGTCCATCCGAAGGCGGCTGTCGCCCGGACATCGCTGATCATCGGTCACGGCCGGTCAGCACACGAGAAGATCGTGCACCAACTCACCGATGGCACGCGCGACGGCGTGCTGTTCACCGACGACATCCGCTGCCCCGTGCACGTCACCGACCTGGCCGCCGCCCTCCTGGAACTTGCGGCCGTTGACGCAGCCGGCGTCCACCACCTCGCCGGCCCCGATGCTCTGAGCCGTCACGAACTAGGCATCCACATCGCCAAGCGGGACGGACTCGACGCCTCCCGGCTACCCTCCGGCCTGCGAGCCGACAGCACGCTACCCGGCGCTCTCGACGTGCGCCTCGACAGCCGAGCCACCCAGCACGGACTGCGCACCACACTCCGCGGCGCTCGACAGTTCCT
Source organism: Streptomyces sp. Tek67B01 (assembly GCF_055231995.1). Lineage (NCBI taxonomy): Bacteria > Bacillati > Actinomycetota > Actinomycetes > Kitasatosporales > Streptomycetaceae > Streptomyces > Streptomyces sp. Tek67B01. The sequence goes on along the minus strand of NZ_JBUYUY010000001.1, from coordinate 7,186,030 downwards.
GTCTCGCACTGGCGAAACACCCATCCTGTAGGCCCATGAAGGAGCGGCCAGGTCCCGCTGATGGAGGTTCTTGAAAAACGGCCAGTCTCGCTCATCGCCTCCCTTGGTCCAACGAAGTGGGGAGTTTTGGCGTGCGGGGCGTGGGCCGTCGACGGGTCATCCCGCTTACGGGTATGCGGATCGCGTCAGTCGTCAAGGACGTCTACGTGGCGCTACGCCCTGGGAAGGGGCTGGTCGAAGCACTACCGGTCCCGTCTCAATGTCCAAGCGGCCTGATATGAGCCCATTTGGTTAGAGTCGGGTATGGATGAGTGTCTCACTGGGCCAGCCGCCTTCCTTTGGCTAGCGTTTCGGTGCTGCGGTGACGACCTCCGAGGCGACCCTGAAGAGGCCTCCGGTATAAGGGCGGTGGCTCATTGATCGGGGCACGGATCGGGCGCTATCAGGTGGAGCGCGAAATCGGCCGGGGCCGCATGTCCGTCGTCTATCTTGCCAAGGATCCGATGCTAGGCCGGGACCTCGCTCTGAAGGTGTATGCGCCTGAGTTGGCGCGGAGCGAGGATTTCCGTCGACGTCTCGCCGATAACGCACGTAGGGTAGCTGCGATCGAACACCCACACATCGTGCCGATCTTCGATGTGGACGAGACCGACGGTGTCCTGTACACCGCGATGCTCTACGTCCCCGGCTTCGACCTGCGGACGCGGCTGGACCGAGAAGGGCCGCTCCCGGTACCGACGACCTTGAGCATCGCCGCTCAGGTGGCCTCGGCGCTCGACGCGGCCCACGAGCATGACCTGGTGCATCGGGAGGTCAAGCCCGGCAACATCCTGGGTGCCGGGGGAACTGGCAGAGACCGCCCCGAACGGCTCTACCTCGCGGGCCTCGGGACGTCGGTGCAGTCGCTCAGTGGGTTCACCGACGCGGGCACATCCGTCGGCACGCTCGGCTACGTGGCGCCGGAGGAGATCTCCGGGGGAAACGTAGACGGCCGGAGCGATCAGTACAGCCTGGCCTGCGTCGTCTACGAAGCCCTTGCCGGGAAGCCGCCGTTCGAGCGCGATACCGACATGACGCTGTTGTGGGCACACCTGTACGATCCGCCGCCTACTCTTTCCCAAAGACGTCCCGAAATCGGCCCTGCTGTAGATGCGGTGATGACCAAGGCGCTCGCCAAGTCTCCTGAGGATCGATATACCTCGTGCCAAGAGTTCGTTACTCAGTTGCGTGATGCCCCGAGCCCGGGGGACGCAGCGCCGCCGATGCCTGCAGCACCCGCCCCGGCCGAATGGCCTGGGAGTACACCGCCTGGTCCACCTTTCGGTGACGACGACGAGTGGTGAATCGTGGGTGACATCGCCAGGAGCGCTCTCGGCGGCGCGTGGACGGTGCTGGTGGGATGGCTCTTGCCGACCGCGTTGAACGTGAGCCTCTTCGCTGTGGCGGTCTGGCCGAGCCTGCGGCGCACCTCCGAGGAGCCCGGGCTTTGGTCGCAGGACGTCACGCCTCTGTCTGTCGGAGTACTGGGCATCTCGGTGCTCCTCGGGCTGGCACTCTGCGCCCTGCAAAACCCTCTCTACCGCGTGCTGGAGGGCTACACCCTCTGGCCGAATGCGCTCTACACGTACGGGTGTGCTCGCCGGCGGCAGGCGAAGCATGATTTGTTTGACCGCCTGACGCTGATTCGTCTGGAGCGCCAAGAGCGGGAGGACCTGCTGGCAGTGGAGGACGACGCCCGGTTGACATCCTTGCGCGCCAACCCGCGGATCGCCCGGGCCGCCCGGACGGACCGGCGGCGTACCACTGTGCAACGTGCGCTGCTCCGCGAACGACTCGCTCGCTATCCCGTCGACGACGCGCAGTTGGCACCGACGAAGCTGGGGAATGCCATCCGGCGCTTCGAGGAGTACGGCTACGACCGGTTCCGCCTCGACACACAGGTGATGTGGAACGAGCTGACCGGAAATGCGCCGGAGCAGGTCCGCCGACAGGTCGATCTCGCCCGCGCGAATGTCGATTTCTTCGTGGCCCTGCTCTACGGCCACTGCGCCGTCGTCATTGGTGCGACGGCGGCGCTGGCCACGGCCGGCCCTGACGCTCCGCGCCTGCTCGCGGCCATTGCTGTGCCAAGCTTGCTGATTCCGGTGTGGTACCGCGCGGCTGTGTCGGCAACCGACGAATGGTCTGCGGCTGTAAGAGCACTTGTAAACACAGGACGTAAACCGCTCGCAGCATCCCTTGGCCTCCTCCTACCGGGCGAGCTGGCCTGCGAACGCGAGATGTGGGCACTGGTCTCCAAGGTGTCGCGGTTGCCGCATCACGAACGTGCCGCAGGACTGGACACCTTTCGAGTAAAGCCGCCCGAAACCGCACCTTCGCTGGTTGGGGACAACGGCGCCGGCCAGAGCCCCGACGTAGCCTGACCACCACGACACCTCGGCACCGGGCTGGGATGCATGCTTCACGGAACGTGAGCCAGAACCGGAACTTGCCCAGAGCCACCTGGAGCCGTCCGACTATCGAGCGGTCACTCCCGTGTGAGCAGGCGCGGGACACCCAAAGCAGTGGTGGGGTTTTTCAAGGAGTCGCATCACCATGAGGACCTGGCCGCTCTCGTTTCACGGAGGCGCGGGGGAAGGCCGAATCTGCGGCAGGCGAGGACCAGGCGCGGGAGTTCGTCCGGCTCCAGCGCCGCGCGCGGCCGCCAGCCCCCGGGATACAGATGGACCTCTCCCCAGGCACACCTCCCGGCCGGGCTGTGCGTCAACGGTGCGACGCTGCGCTCCCTGCGCCAGGCCGACGTGCCCATCGACCCGCGACAGCGCGCCGTACTGGAGAGCGTGGCCGCCGTGCTGGCGTAGTGGAGGGGCGACTCACACGGCTTCAGTGGCCGCGGCTTCCAGGCGGTCCAGTCGTTCGTAAAGGGCACGGACAAGGCGGGCGCGGTTCTGGACGCAGCGCACGGTGCCCTCGATCGGTGCGGACAGCCGGCCTTCCGCCTCGCGCAGGACGACGTCGGCAAGCTCCTTGGGTCCGCTGTCCTTGGGCAGCCGGTCGGCGCGGCGGCGGACGTCGGAGGCGACCGCGCGGGCGTGGCCGGTCAGCTGAAGGGCGATCTGTTCCAAGTCGCGGGTAGTGGGGGTGTCCTGGTCGGTCCAGGCGAGGACGGCCGTGACGAGGCACTCGTACGGTTCGCGATCCAGCGGGAGCCCGGCTTCGATCAGGCCGTCGGGGTCGTACAGGACCGTGTGCGTGCTGGTGTGCATGGCGGGCCTCGCTGCTGGGGCGTCATCGCGCGGTGGCCGGCGGTCACCGCTGGGTGTCCTCGCTGTCGTCGGCGACTTCGTCCTGGTCCCCGTCGCGCTGACCGAGGAACCGAGCGAAGCCACGGTCCGCGCGGGCCAGCAGGGCCGGGGAGGGGACGCCGTAGGCGGGCGACTGGAGGCCGCGGCCCTCCAGGGCCGGGGCGGTGCTGTCGGTGCGTGTGCGCATGAGGCCCCGCCTCTCCGGCTGGTGGTCCGTCGGTCCCGTCGACGCTACGCAGCCCCGAGCCGCGCTCTCAACGAAGCTGCGGGCAATTGCGCGCCTTCACTCCAGGGCGTCGATCGCGGCCCGGATCAAGGCGCGGGCGGCGTCGCCGTACACGGCCATCTCCGCGAGGCCGGCGAACGCCTTCGCGTAGTCGGCGAGCTCGCGCGGCTGTCGAGACCAGCCGACTTCTCGCGCTGCCGTTCCTGACCAGCGACGAGATCGGCACGACCGTGCGGACGTCGGTGAACTGCGGTGCGCCGACGCGGCTGATCGTGCCGCTGGCGCGGACCGCGCCGCCGCCGGTCAGGGTGATGTTGCGCATGAAGTCGGCGAACCCGAAGTTGCGCCCACCGACCGTCCCGCAGGCACGGCATGGCCCCTCTCCTTTCCGACGATCACCGTCGTGGCCATCCCGGCGGCTCCGGCCGGTCGAGCGGAAGCCGGGTGACACTGGGTGCATGGCCCCCGACAGATGCGTACGAGGTTGCGCCGCCTTCGGGAAGCAGGAGTCGACGGGGCGATGCGGGGGCAGCCGCGCCACCTCCTGGTCGTGATGCCGCTCGCGCCGAGTCTGCGTCCCCCGGTACCACGGGCCCGCGGCGCCCTTGACCGAGCGGACGTAGACGTCGGTGACGCGGGTGGTCACCTCGTAGCCCTGGCCGCGCAGCGTCGTCGCCGTCGCCTACGCCCTGTCCAAGCGGGCGAACTCGCTACGGGTGCAGACCGCGGCCGCCACCTGGGGCAAGCGGGGCGCCCGGGTGAACGCCGTCAGCCCCGGCGTCATCATCACCCCGCTGGCCTTGGACGAGCTGTCCGGCCCGCGCGGCGAGTGGTTCGAGCACGTCCGCAAGGTGTCGGCCGCCGGGCGCTTCGGCACCCCCGACGAGGTCGCCGAAGCCGCCGCGTTCCTCCTCGGCCGCCAAGCCGGCTTCATCACCGGAGCCGACCTCCTCATGGACGGCGGCGTCACCTCCGCCCTGCGCACCGGCGAGCTGACCATGCCCTGACCCGCCCCACCCCCAACACGACACCCGGCCGCGGGGGCCCACCCCGCACCGACCATTTGCGCCTCAAGGAGCGACCATGGAGTTCGTCAAACCCCAGCCCACCGGCAGGGACCACAGGACTGGTTCGACGGCGACGTCTGGTTCGACGTCATCCAGGCCGGCCAGGAACCTTCCCGCCTGCGCGCCAACATGGTCCGCTTCGCCCCCGGAGCCCGCACCGCCTGGCACCATCACGCGGTCGGCCAGACCCTCCACGTCGTCGCCGGCACCGCTCTGATCGGCACCCGTGACGGCACCGTCTTCGAAGCCCACCCCGGCCAGACCGTGACCTGCCCGCCCGGCGAGGAGCACTGGCACGGCGCCACCGAAGAACGCTTCATGCAGCACCTGGCCCTGTGGGAAGGCACCACGCCGGACGACGACCGGCCAGAGACCACCTGGCTGGAGAAAGTCACCGACCAGCAGTACCACGCCAAGCGCACCCGCAGCCGCTGACCGAGCCGCCGCCCTCATCAGCCCGGGCAGGACGCCTTCGTCAGGCCCGGGCCGGCCCCTCGCGCCAAGCGAATATGGGCCGTGCTCGCGCACGCGGTACACCACCGCCCCCCTAGCCCCGCAACCCCTCGCGAACACGAACCGGAAACGGGTCAGCCGGCTGCGGCGGCCGGCCCCTCCCCGAACCGGGGAACATCGCCTACGGCCACGTCCAGGCGCAGGCGCCGGAAGCGGAGCGGGTGGCGCCAGACGCCGCCCCGGTCGACGGCGGTATCGGCGCTGATCTCCGCCACCAGGTCGGGGGGGACCAGGCGCACGTCCAGGACGTCACGGGACCCCCACGTCGAAGCGAACGTGACGCCCTCCCACGGGTGCCCCGGGTCGGCGGCCGTCAGGTGCGCGGCGACCAGGCGGGCCGCGTCCGTGCGCAGCGGGACCGTGCGGCCGACCGCGCGGAGCCAGCCGGTGTGGTCGTGGCGGCCGAGGATCAGGAGCTGCGGGCGGGTGAGGGTGCCGGTGATGGCGCCGATGATCGCTTCGGTGGTGTCCCGGCGTCTGACCTTGGTCCACGCACCTCTGCGGCCGGGTTCATATCGGCTGGTCAGGGGTTTGCAGATGATGCCTTCGACGCCCGACACGTCCGTCCAGGACTCCAGCCACTCGCGGGCCTTGGTCGGGTCCGTGGTCATCGGACACAGCGTCCACGGGGCCGTCAGGCCATGGTCGGCAAACAGAGCCGCCAGGCGGGCGCGGCGCTGGACGTAGGGCAGGTTGAGCAGCTCCCGGCCGCCCTGCTGCAAGACGTCGAACGCCACGAAAAAGGCCGGCAGCTTCGCGGCCAGACCGGCGGCGCTGCGGGCGCGGGCGGCGGCCCGACGCTGCAACCCCTCGAACGACAGGGCGCCGGCCTCGGCATCCCAGACGAGGAGTTCGCCATCGAGGACCAAGCCGGCGGGGAGCTGCTTGGCGGCCGCGACGAGATCGGGGAACGCGCCCTGAACAAGGGAACCGCGGCGGGTCTGGACCAACACCCGCCCACCCGGGCCGGCCGGAGTGAACACCAGCGCCCGGTACCCGTCGAACTTCTGCTCATACGCCACCCCAGAGGTCAGCGGACGCACCGGCGGGATCACCTCGGCAGCCTGCGCCAACATCGGCTCCACCGGCGGACTGAGCACCACCCCCAGAGCCTCCCTCGCAGTCACCCCCCTTTCCAGAGTCGCCCCACCCGGCGCGCACGGTCCGGCGGGACGGCCACCACGTCATCCATCCGAAGCGCCCGCGGGGCCTTCCGAGTATGGACACAGCTCCGCCCCGGCACAGGGGCAACACCCTGCACCGGGCGGGAGTGAGCTGGACCCGAGGAGATCCACCTCTAGGTGAGCTGGCCTGTCCCTTCGAGGCCGGCGACTGCGTTGATCACGTTTCCGATCCCGCTGTTCACCGAGTCACCGAAAGTCTGCGAGTTGAAATTGAACGACTCGTCCCGTACGACGCTCCCGATGGTGCCAGGGCCATCACCCTGGTCGGCCATCGCGGTTCCCGTGAACGACAGGGCGCCCCCCGCGAGGGCAACAGCAGCAAGTACCCGCTTGGTGTTGTTCATGCCCAGCCAACGATCTTGCATCCCGGCGGGTTACGTCCGACAAGCAGACCCCGCCCGGTACGCGAGGCTGCACCGTCATCCGTCCAAGGGGCCTAACGGAGCCGTCTGGGCCGGCTCCGGGCCTCAGTGCGGCACGGTGGCTGCATGCGCCGCCGGCCCTGCCCCTGCCCCTGCCCCTGCTCCTGCTCCTGCTCCTGCTCCTCGCCACCCTGCTCACGGCCTCCGGGTGCATCACCGTCCACCCCGCCCAGGTCCCGCCCGCAGGCACCGATGCCGCAACCTTCGATGACGTCCCCAACCAGCAGTTCGTCCGCGATCAGCTGGCCGTCCGCACCGACTGGAAAGACGACGTGTCACTGCTGCAGCGCTACCGGATCTCGGACGGTGACCCGATCCTCGTCCAGGAGAGCATCATCGGACCCCAGATGGGATCCGAAGCTGGGCCCTCTTCCCGGCGGCGGGACGCAAATAGCGATCATGGAATTCACAGACCGAGCCCGGCTCATCCCAGTCGGCTCACCCACGGAGATTCCCAAGTGACAGAAGAGAACCCGGACATCGCGATCGCCTGGGCGGAAGGTGACACCACGGTCCGATGGAGCGGACCCGCCGGGAACGTCGAGAAGTCGTACGCGCTTCCGCCGCAGGCCGTCATGGCGTGGCGGGAGTACGACGAAGCCCTGGTGCTGGTGGTGGAAGCGCTCAACGGCGCACCCTTCACCCCGTCGGACAACGCGGTGGTCTTCAAGGCCGACGGCACGGAGCGTTTCCGGCTGCGCCCGCCGCAAGACCTGCTGCCGAACCCAGACGACGTGCACGGCTTCTACGACGCCTTCCCGCAGGACGGGCGACCGCTTCTGATCATGGTCACGCGTAACGCGGGAGATTTCCGTGGCCGCATCGACGTGGAGTCCGGCGAGATCGTCGACACCAACACCTGGAGATGACTGGGGGAGCTCACCGTGGCGTGGATCTGGCAGCTCGGTGCCTGGGCAGGCGGGACGACAACATCTTGGAGGGGCCTGCACGTGATCGAAACCGGCAACGTCGGCGCCTTCCTCTGCCTAATTAGCCGCCAGCCCCCATCGCTTCTCTGTCAGTTGCCATTGGGCGCCTGGGTCGTTAGCTGATCACATCTCGGCAACCTGATACGAGTACGCAAGTACTGTCTGCGTCCGGCCGCACGGGTCGTTCAGAACACTCACAAGAACAGGCGGAACCACATGAGGACAGCCTTCCGTGCCTGCGCCATCGTCGCGGCGAACCTGTTGGCGGTGGCTCTGGCCACGACAGCGGGGCAGGCCACGGCCGCCTCTTCGGATGCTGTGCACCATGCGGAGGAATGCCGTAACGACGGCACGTCGTTCTCTGACAGGCTGATCCCCGGCCACTGTCTCCGAAACAGCGGCTACCGCCTGGAGATGCAGTACGACGGCAACCTTGTGCTCTACTCCGGCTCCCGAGTCTGCTGGGCGAGCGGCACCGACGGGACGAACGAGGTCTACGCGAAGTACTCCGGGGACTTCAAGCCCGACTCCCCCTACATGACGCTGGAATCACCCGTCGGAGAGCTGCGGAAGTACCGCGGGAAGTACACCGGGCTGCACAAGACCGGGAACGTCAGCCTCAACAACAAGGGCGAGGTCTGGATCGCCTACGGGAAGATGGCGGGCTGCTGACCGACGCTGCCGGCGAAGCCGCCGACAGGCGAAGGCGGCGATGCTGCACTTCGCCCCAGGCAGCCCACCCCGGATGGCGGCAGCACCGCGGTCAGCCGAACCCGCTCCGCCGCCGTCCTCCCGGCGCCTCGTCCCCCACCGGTCAGGGAGCGGGAGTGTAGGTGACGGTGTTCCCGCCGCAGCCGGACGCGATCTCCAGCAGCCGGTCCTTCTCCAGCTCGTCGACCGCCAAGCCCCAGCGCAGCTTCGTCGCGGTCCACTCCGCGGTGTACCGGCACAGCGCATCCGGCGACGGCGGCAGCCACTGCGCGGGGTCCTGGTCGGCCTTGCTCCGGTTCGATCGGGCGGTCACCGCCACCAGGGACGCGTCCTGCCCCAGATCGTTCGCGTACGCCTCGCGGCGCTGTGCGGTCCACGAACTGGCGCCCGAGTCCCAGGCCTCGGCGAGCGGGACCATGTGGTCGATGTCCAGCGCACCCGCCGGGGTGACCTCGCGGTCGTCGTAGTACGACCACCACACGCCGCCGGTCAGGGTGCAGCCCGGCCCGACCTCCGGCGCTTCGACAGCCTCCGCGATCAGCACCTCCTGGCGCGTGTTGCAGCCATCCGACGGGTCCGCGCCCGTATTCCAGTGGCGGAAGCTGGAGCGCTGGTAGCCCGTGCGGTCCTCCACCGCGAGCGGGAGCGCGGAGACCGCCACCTGGATCGGCAGAACCTCCGGCACAGCCACGGGAGCGGGTGCGGTCTCGGCGGCATGCGCGCTGGCGGGCAGGGACAGGGCGAGAGCAGCGGCCGTAACGGCCGCCCGCATCATGATCATCACGATCCGGTTTGTAACGGTGCACGCCCAGGCTGCGACAGAGCCGGGCTTCGGAACTCACCCGGGCGGGTGGGCGGGTTCACCCGGCGAAACGCCACTGCACCACCGAAGCACCCTCACGCACGCCCCCGCCCTGCCACCGGCGCCCGGCTGCCGACGCTCCCCTCTGTCTGCGATCGCCGGGGCGCAGCTCCGCTCCGATTTGTGCGGGCCGCCCCCCTGACGGGGTGGCGGCCCGCGCTGCTTGAGCCGATAGGCGGTTTCGGCCGGAGGGCCGCTATCGGTGGATCATCGCGCGGGGAATGGCGCTCTGGGTGGCGGCAGTCGGGTTGGTTCCTGTGACAAGGAGGGCCAGGAGGACGGCGATCGCCTCGTTGCGCAGGACGTTTGCTGCCTGTTGGAGCTTGTGGGGGTCGGGGGACGGTAGGGAGAGGGCCACGCATTCGGGTTCGGTGCCGGTGCGGATGGGGACGGCGGCGCACACGGTGCCGAGTGCGTATTCCTGGAGGTCGAGGAGGGGTTCGCCGGGGTGGCGGATGTCGAGTTCGGTGAAGAGGACCTCGGGGTTGGTGATGGTGTGGGGGGTGAATGCCTCCATGCGATGGCGGCGCAGGTGTTCGTGGCGCTCGTCGTCGTCGAGCTGTGCGAGGAGGGCTTTGCCGACGGCGGAGGCGTGGGCGGCTTCGCGGAAGTCGATCCATTCGTGGACGGCGGGGGCGGTGGGGCTGTCGGCGTATTGGGTGATGGAGACCTCGCCGTCGGTGTAGCTGGCGACGTAGACGGCGGCGCCGACCTGCTCGCGCAGGAACGCGAGCGTCTCGCGCAGTAGCGCGCCGGTGTCCCGGCCGGTCTCGGCGAGTTTGAGGGAGCCCGCGGCGTAGATGCCCGGGGCGATCAGGGTGACGAGTTGGGTGCGGACCAGGTGTTCCAAGGCGTGGGCGAGATACAGCTGGGGCAGGCCCGTCTCCCGGGCGATCTGCGTCCGGGAGACGCCCTCGGAGTAGCGGTGGACGACCTCCAGGGCGCGCAGGGCGCGCTGGGCGGCTTCGAGTCGGGTGTTGACCGGCTGCTGCCGTTTGGGCCGTTTCGCCATCCTGGCTCCCGGCTTGGCGTCGGCGGCCAGCCCCGATGGGTCCAGGCGTGCGCAGCGGGCCAGGGCGGAGGCGAGGCGTGCGGTGGGGATGTAGATGTCGCCGAGGTCCTCGTGCTCTGCGGGGGTGGTGCTCTGCAGCGCGTGGCGCACCGGGTCGGGGAGTCGTCGCTGGTCGGGGTGGACGTGGGGGGTGGGGGTGATCTTGGTGGTGGAGATGGGTGGGGAGGTCCAGATGATGGATGCCTGCAGGGTGTCCTCGACCGTGTCGACGGCCGGCAGTGGCGGGAGGGCCTCGGGGTCGGGGTCGTGGGGCTGGTTGTGCCAGTGGTGGGCGGTGGTGATCTCGGCGCGGGAGAGGTGCAGGAGGTAGAGGGCGCGGGCGGCGGTCTGCGATCCGGCGCCGGCTGCGTACTGGAACCAGAACTGTGCGGCTTCCATGCGGCCGGACAGGTGCAGGAGGCTGGCGAAGAGCAGAGCGGAGGGCTGGCTGTGGGGCCAGGCGTCGGCGTCGAGGGCGATGCGGGTGAAGGTGGGGCTGTCGACGAGGGCGCGGGCCAGGGTGTCCAGGGTGCGGGCGGCCCGTACGTTGCAGGCCGCGTCGAGGACGAGCTTGCGTTCGGCCGGGCCGCTGGCCCGGCCGGGCAGAGGGCTTCTGGCGTCCGCGGCCCTCGGCGAGGTGAGGGCCCGGCTGTGGCGGGAGGCTGCGATACGCCGGGCGATACGGCGGCGGGCGGCGTCCTCGTCGTAGGAGGCGTACTCGTCGGTGAAGACTTCGGCGTCCTGGAGAGCCTCGTCCAGTGCGTTGTCGGCGTCCGCGTCGTTGCGGGTCATGTCGTTCACAGGTCCTTCTCCTCTCCGGGAGTCAAGTCGATTCCGATCTTCTTGGCGAGCATGCGCCGGGCGGTGTGCAGGTGGGAGCGGACCGTGCCCACGGCGATACCCATCCGCTGGGCTACCTCGGGGGTGTCCAGACCGAGCAGGTAGGTCAGCAGCACCACGTCGTAGTGCCGGTCGGGGAGCTCGGCGATCGCCTCGTACACACCCGACCTGGACTCGATCAGCTCCAGGCTCCGCCGGGAGCCCCTGCGCAGGGCCGCGTATTTCGCGGTGTCGACCAGGGCGACGGGCACGACCTGGCGGATGCGGTAGCGCTCGACGTGTTCGCGCAGTTGGGCCCAGGCGAACGCCTGGAGATTGGCTTCTTTCAGGGCGTCGGGCCACACCTCCAGAAGGAAGGTGAAGACGTCCTCGACCACGGTCTCGGCGGCTTCACCGCCGAGTTCGAGGTGGGCGTACTCCAGGTACGCCAGATGGTTTTGGGAGTGGAAGGCGACGAACTCCACTGGCATGACGCCGGCGAGCTCGCTGGAGACCGCCTGTTCCCCGGACGGGTCGTACTCGGCGTCGGTCATGAACTCCCCCACGGCTGCTCGTCCGGTCCGTCCGAACCGGCGGCCGGCGTCTCGTACTGCCGGGCCACATACAGGTGCGGCGGGCGGTGGGCGGACAGGTGGGCCGCACCGACCCGGACACCGGCGCCCAGCAGACGCCGCATCCCTCTCACCACGTCGGGCGCGAACACCCGGACAGCAGTCGCGCCTATCAGCGCCAGGACGAGGGGCTCGGAGCTGTTCACGTCGAAGGGAGTCCTTCCAAGCGGATCAGTAAGAGTCCAGGCGTGCCTCCCCCCAGGTCCGGCAGCCGGGAACCGGTGTGAGACCGGCTCCTACTCACCAGCCAAGCGAAAACACCCCCCAAACGTTCAGAGGGATCTCGAAAATCTTCCGGAGCGCTCACGTCCGCTTGGAGGCGTGCCCCCACGCGCCCGCGCACACCCGGCGGAAACACCCTGGCCACCCCCCTGAACGACCCCCGCCTCTGGGAGCGCCGACGGCTGGCCAGAGGCGAAAAATCCGGCCGAGAGCAGGGCCGCCGACGACGCGCAGCAACCGCAAGGGGCCCGCCCCCGGCGAGGCCTCGGCGCAGGACTCCTCGTACGGAGGGCGCCGTCCTGGGCCCGTCCCGCGAGCAGAGCTCGCCCAGAACGGGTCAGCTGGCTGCGGCGGCTGGCCCCTCCCCGAACCGGGGAACGTCGTCCACCATGACGTCCATGCGCAGCCGCTTGAACCGGAGTGGATGACGCCAGATGCCGCCCCGGTCCACGGCGGTGTCGGCGCTGACCTCTGCCACCAGCTCCGGGCGGATAAGGCGCACGTCCAGGACGTCACGGCTGCCCCACGTCGAAGCGAACTGCACCCCGGTCCATGGGTGTCCGGGGCCAGCGGCCGCGAGGTGCTCGCCGACCAGGCGGGCCGCGTCCGTGCGCAGCGGGACGGTGCGGCCGACCGCGCGTAGCCGGCCGGTGTGGTCGTGGCGGCCGAGGACGAGGAGTTGCGGGCGGGTGAGGGTGCCGGTGATGGCGCCGATGATCGCTTCGGTGGTGTCCCGGCGGCGGATCTTGGTCCAGGTTCCTCTGCGACCGGGTTCATATCGGCTGGTCAGGGGTTTGCAGATGATGCCTTCGACGCCGGTCACGTCCGTCCAGGATTCCAGCCACTCGCGGGCCTTGGTCGGGTCCGTGGTCATCGGGCACAGCGTCCAGGGGGCCGTCAGGCCATGGTCAGCGAACAAGGCCTTCAGGTGGGCGCGGCGCTGGACGTAGGGCAGGTCGAGCAGCTCCCGGCCGTCGAGCTGCAAGACATCGAACGCCACGAAAAAGGCCGGCAGCCTCACCGTCAGCGCGGAGGCGCTGCGGGCGCGGGCGGCGGCCCGACGCTGCAACCCCTCGAACGACAAAGCGCCGGCCCCGGCATCCCACACGAGGAGTTCGCCGTCCAGGACCAGGCCGTGCGGCAACTGCGCCTCGGCGGCGGCGACGAGATCAGGGAACGCGCCCTGGACCAGGGAACCGCGGCGGGTCTGGAGCAGCACCCGCCCACCCGGCCCGGCCGGGGTGAACAACAGCGCCCGGTACCCGTCGAACTTCTGCTCATAGCCCACCCCGGAGGTGAGGGGACGCACCGGCGGGAGCACCTCGGCGGCCTGCGCCAACATCGGCTCCACCGGCGGACTGAGCACCACCCCGCCACCTCCCTCGGACACGACGCCAGCGCCAGCCTGCCCCGCGCCCACACCCCCGGCCCGCCGAGGGACGCCGGACGGCGCAACCCGGGAAACCACGCCGCTCGACCGCAGGGCGGAGCTGGCAGAAAAATCGAACACATGATGGAATAAGAGAGTCCGCCGCACCTCAGGAGCCCGCCATGACCTCCCCCACCCCCACACCCCGACCACAGGTCGTGACCTGGGCCCCGAGCCAGACCGGAGCGTGCGCGAAATGCCACGCCCCCACCTGCCGCTACGGGGTCGGTGCCAGCCCCTTGTGCGAGGCGTGCAAGGCCGCCAGGCGGGCGCAGTACGGGGCCTGAACCGTGTCCGTCCTGCCGCCCGGCCTGCCACGCCTGCGGACCCTGGTCACCTACCTGCGCGGCGAACTCAGCCGCACCGAGCGAGCACTGAAAGCGGCCGAGGAGGCGGAGGCCGCCGCCGCACGGCGACGCCCGCCCGCCGACCCGCCCGCGTGGCTGGTCGAGCACGAGATCGGCACCGGCCGACCCCCAGGCCGCGTCCACGTCGGAACGTGCTGGGCCACCGGCAAACAGTGCACACCCGCCACCGCCGACCAGATACGCGACCTCCTCGCCCAAGGCGTGCCCGCATGCCCCCAGTGCCGCCCGGACACCGCACTCGGAGTGCTGGAATGAGGGCCCGGCAGCAGGGTGGAGGGATGAGGACGAGCCCCGCCCGACGCGTGATCGTCTACCAGCCCGACGCCCAGGGCGGACGCCGCATCCGCTGCGACGGTGAAATCCTCGGCCGCGCCCTCGACCCCCGTGATCTTCTGGAGTTCCTGCGGCGGGCCGGCCTCGACCCCGATGACGTCCGCCTGGACGACGTCGGCCTGATCGAGTGGCGCGGCGGCGGCCCCACCGCGTGGAGCCCGGAGCCCGGCGAGGAGTAGACCTGGGGCGGGGGTGGGTCAGACGGTCGGCGTCCCCGGGTACTCGTGGCGCTGGTAGCCGTGACCGTCACCGTGCCAGTCCAGGAACAGCACCGAGTCCCCCAAGGCCCGGGGGCCGGCCCGGTGGCTGATCGTCGGGGTGCGATAGCTTCCGCTGCGCTTGCTGCTCGACGTGCTGTCCTCGAACCGGTCTTCCACCGAGAAATCCCCGCACGGTCACCACCGGGTCCGTGCCCTCCCGGGACTGCTTGATCTGCACCCGCACCTTGGCCCCGTCGAAAATCGCCGGGTCATCCACCGGGTAGGTACTGGGGCCCTCCCACCGCACCTCGGCATAGGCATAGACCGTGCCCCCGGACCGCGCCGCGCACGTCCTCACCGTGACGTCCCAGTTGTCCGCCCACGGGCCGCTGTATCCGGCGTCGTCAATGGTCTTCGTACTGCTCGCGCACTTGTAGGCGGGCGCGGCCGTGGCGGTGGGCGCGGTGGGCGCCGCAACCGCTGCCGCGGCCAACGTCGCCACTACCGCGCGCTTGATGGTGTTCATGCCCGCTCAATGCCGGTTCGTCGGTCGGCGACACGGCCCCGGTCCGAAACCGCCACGGACGAGCGACACCGACGCACGCGCCGCTCGCGTGGACGGTCAGCTGGTGCGTACCGCACCGGTCCGCAACCCTCAGACGTGCGCCGGCCCGGTCAGGCCCCCTCCCTCAGGCGCTGCGTGGTTTGCGGCCGGCGCTCTTCTTCGCCGGAGTGTGCTTCGCGGCAGTCTTCTTCGCTGCTGCCGTTTTCTTGGTGGTCTTCTTGGCGGCGGGCAGGTCGTGGACGGTGGCATCGGCGCCGGCGCCACGGGAGGCTTTGGCCTCGCTGACGGACTTCTCCAGCATGGCAATCAGGTCCACGACCTCCGCCGAGGCCGGCTCGGGTGCCTCGACCGGTTCGGGGCGGGTGCCGGCGGCCTTGGCCACGATCAGTTTCTCCAGCGCCTCGCGGTACTCGTCGTGCATCTCGCCGATGTCCCGGCCGGACAGGGTGTCCGCGAGAGCGATGGCCGCCTCGATCTCCTCGTCGGAGACCTCCACATCCGGCACATCGACCTGGGAGGCGTCGCGGATCTCGTCCGGCCATCGCATGCCGTGCAAAACGATCAAGTCGTCCAGGACCCGCAGCAGCCCGAGCCGCTCGCGGTCGCGCATCGCGAACTTCGCCACCGCCACCTTCGAGGACCGCTCCAAGTCGAGGAAGACGATCCAGGCACGTGTGTTCGCGGCCCCTTTTTAATGCGCGGCCACTCATGCGCGATCCAGCGGGCGATCTCCGATTCGTCCCGCTCGACCGCCCGCCGTTCAGGCCGTTGCAGGCTCCATCCGAGCCGGCCGGTCAGCAGCCGCCATACCGACACCCTCGACAACACCACCCCCGTTGTGCGGGTGACGACCGCTCCGACTCGTTCCAGGGTCCACAGGTCGGCTTCGAAACCATGAGCCTGGGCATCCCGTTCCAACGCGGCCCGGACCATCTCGACCCGGGTGTCGTCCAGCTTGGGTGGGCGTCCGGTGGCTGCCCGTCGCCGCAAGGCCGAAGCACCGCCTTGCTCCCACACCCGCCGCCAACGCCGCACACTCTCGGCACCCACCCCCACCGCCCTCGCGATCTCCGCATTCGAGGCGCCGTCCTCGAACAACTCGACGGCCCGAACACGACGAGCCTCCGCCAACTGAGGCCGCGTCAAAGGAGGAAGGGAGGAGCCGGCCACCGAAGAAGAAGGTTGATAAGCCACGCCGACAGCCTCCCACCCACACGGCCACCACACCCACCGAACTTACGAAAAGATCAGTAGGATGCACGTCTTCACCCGGTGTACCTCGACACGCTTGCAGGCGCGGGCCCCCAGAGCGAGATCGGAGAGGCGAGCACGGCATCCGCCGCCCAGGCGTCAAGGAGCGGGGGAACCACCGAGCGGCGCAACCCGAATGGTGACTGCACGACGGCCGAGCGCACCACGGTCGCCGCAGCCTGCGGGTAACGCGAGCACAGCAAAGCGATCGTGCCGGTAACGAAGGGCACGGCCGCGCTCGCGCCGGCGAACCTGGTCGTGCTGCCGTCCGGAGCGATCCCAGGGACGCTTTCTCCCGGTGCGCGCAGTCCCCAGCGCCCGACCTCCGTACCGAGCGGCGAGCCGCTCATGGGGGTACCGGCCGCGGTGCAGGCGACGACCGGAAGGACGGCTGGGTGGCGGGTGAGGATGGAACTCTCGGGCGAACCGGGACCGCCGGCAGCGGCCACGATCGGCACACCGTGGGCAGCGACCGTGTCGAGTGCCGCGCTAAGCCGACGAAGACCCCCCGTGTCGCCGAAGCCGCCAGCGTGACGCAGCGTCAGGCTCAGGTTGACGATCGTGGCGCCCGCCGCCAGGACTTCGGTCAGGGCGGCGGCCAACTCCTCTGGACGCCCGGCGGCAGCACGGCAGGGGGCGGGCCCGAAAACGGGCCGCACCAGCAAGGTGCAACCGGGACAGATACCCGGCACCGCACCGGTTCTTCGCGTCCCGAGCAGCCCGGCGACCAGTGTGCCGTGCCGGCACGCTGTGTCGGTGGGGGTGCCAGGACATTCGGCTTCCGCGGGGCCGAGGAAACGCAGCCGGCGGCGATTGAGACCGGGATGGTCCCGAGAGACGGTTCCATCGATCAGCGCAATGACGGTCTTCGGGTGTCCGGCACCGAGCGCCATCAGGGGAGTCAACCGCACCAGGTCGTACAGTCGGTTCAGATCGTCAGGTGGTGGCGAGTCAGCCGCACAGGCCGTCCGACGTCCATGGCGTGTAGTCGTAGCTGCCGTTGTACTGCTTGCATTTGGTGCGCGTCCAGTGGATTCCGTCGTCACATTTCCCCTCGTCTGTACAGACCGGCTCATAAGTGCACATCCTCATGCAAGGCGGCATGCACCTGGTCACGCAGCCAGCCACGTCGCTGGAGTGCCGACACTGGCTCAAGCAGTCGTTCCGGCATATAGCCCTGCACTCCTCCTCGGGAGTTATCTGTGCGGGAAGTACCACCGGCTCCGCCGTGAATCCCGGCAACCTCACAGCCACTCATCCCCTTCCAAGGATGCATTCTTCAGGTCTTGCTGAGTAAAAGAGCGCCCACCTCGAACTGGGCTCACTGGTGCGGTTCTCTGAAATTGCTCTTCCGGGCACGTTTGTCCGGCCGCTGGATTGGGTGCAAGAGCATCCCGGTCGAAAGAGTGAAGTCCTCAAGCGGTGAATGAACCGCCGCAGAGGCTGTCCGACATCCACGGTGTGGAGGTACCGCCACACTGTGTATCGCATACTTTACGCGTCGAGTGGATCCCATCGGCACACTTTTCTTCGGTCCTGCAATCCACCGGCGCGTCCGCCGTCCACGGCGAGTAATGGGTTCCGCTGTACCTCCACAGGCATGCGCTACGCGTCCAGTGGATTCCATCGGCGTCACACGTCGATTCATCCGCGCAATGCACTGGTTTATCCCTGCAATCTGCGGTGCAGCCGACCTGACAGCGTACTGTTTCCGCCGGGTCTGCCCCCCATGGGGGGCACGACCCAACGCACCTGTTGACACAGTCATCCTCGGTCTCAATCTGTGGCAGCGTGATGAGAGGCCGCAACGACTGGGCGCTGAATCCTGGCATTCTCACAGTAGCTCACCCCTTACCAAGTCCTACGTCATCCGTAGCGGTGCGAAAGCGGACTCCGTACAAACGGAAACATGTTGTGTACGTCGGTCGGAACGCCGTACTTCGTTGTGACGAACGTTTTGCGGTCCATATAGGTGAAGATGGCGTCCATAACCGTGCGGTTCTCGCTTATGTCGGATTGCTGCACTTCGATCGAGGTCAGCGAGGCGTTGTTCGCGAACTCCTGAAAGGTCTTCTGATAGATGACCGGATACCGAACAGCGAGAAAGTTCATCGTGCGCTGCTTCGGTGTGGCGCCAATGTTGTCGGTCATCCGCAGGACGCGGTCGAGCAGTTCATGTGCGGCTTCGTCGAATCCCTCTTCTGGCACATTGTCCGGTCGCTGGATCGAGCGCACGAGGGCGTCCCGGTCGAAGGAGTAGAGCTGAGCCAGACGCACTGTCGGCAGGGTCAACCCGTTGCACGCCTCGGGCGAGGACAGCGGCCCGCGGCAGCCGATCACCACGTCGAGGTCGGTCGGTTTGGGGTCGGGACGTACGGCCTCCTCAGCCAGCACTCCGTAGGTGTGAGGATCGGAGGGTTGAAGGACGTACGTCTCCATCCCTTGGACCTTGAAGATAAAACAGAGCTGGTGCACGAGGTAGCGGTTCTCCGGCCGAGTGAGCACCTCATGCAGCGCCTGTCGGTCGGTCATGCGCGCTGCGTCGGCACGGCCGATGCTCTGGGAGAACTCCCGTTCGACGCCCTGGTCGGGAAAGACTGCGGCGATATTTCCGAGCGCGTACACATACGGATACGGCTCGTAGGACGGCGCACCGTCATAACTGCCGGCCGCTTCGGTGTGTCCTCTGCAGGCGCAGCTGTGACACTCCTCGGGCACGACGATCGCCGATTGCTGATCCACACGGCGCTCGACGGGTTCAATGCTGCCGTCTGGCGTGAGTTCTCGTTCATTCATGATTGAATCCACCCTCGCTGGCCCAGAACGACGCGCCGGTGACGAGCAGGGTCGGGGGAGATCAACGCTGACTGCGGCGACCCGTAAAGGCGATCCAACGGTCTAGTCGACGCGCTCGCTTCTGGCACCCGCCGCACGGTGTGACCCCCAGGGCGTGCGTGATGCGCTCTGCCAGTTCACCGAGCCCGATCTCGTCGTCTCCGACGAATCCGGGAAGGCGCACCCTGCGACCGGAACGGCTTTCTCCGTCCCGCGCCCGGCCTCCCAATTCCTGGCCCATTCACCGTCACCTCTCTGTACCAATCATCTCCTTGCTCCGGCCGGGCCGCATCTCACGGGACGCGTCGCCGTGACCTTTGCGATACGCGTGGCAGACCTCTTGATATTCGACAACACCGGCTGAACGCCGTTGCGACGGCGGGGGGACATGCGGGACTAGTTAGCACGCATGCAAATGGATTGAGCGCCACACCGGCACGAGCCAGCGGTCGACGTCGGCACACAGGTCCTTACGAGTTGGTGCGTGATAGCGGGTGAGGCGTCGTGCCAGGCAGTGGCATGATCCGGCTGTGGCGATCATGGTCAATCGGGCAGTGCTGGCGCATCGGCTGTTCACGGGATCTAGCGTGCCTGGTTGAGGAGTTGGCGGTGCCGTGGCAAGCCGGGATCGAGGACCGTCGCCATGCTTCACGAGGCGGGGCCCGGAAGCGGGCCGAAGGCGCTGGGGCCCGTCACCAACTGGTGTTCGTCGACCGGCTGGTGGCAACGCTGATCCATCTGCGCCACGACCTGCCGCACTTGGTGCTGGGCCTGCTGTTCGGGGTCGACCGCTCCACTGTCATCCGACTGTCGCAGAGATACGTCCGCTCCTAGGGCCTGTGTGATGTCGTGATCAGCTGCTGGGTTCCGCCCTCTTTGCGGGGTGGAGTCCGGTAGGACGTCGTGACGCGCAGGCAACTCACCAATGCCCAGTGGAAGTTCATCGAGCCGTACCTGCCGATCGGTAGGTACGGGCCGTACCCGGAGCGGTTGCGGGAGCAGTTCGAGGGTGTGATCTGGCGGTTCCGCTCCAGTGGGCAGTGGCGGGAGATGCCTGCCGCGTTCGGCCCCTGGGCGACCGTCTACGGACGCTTCCGCGTGTGGCGGGACGCCAGGAGGCCGACCCATCAGCCACGACGCCGACCTCTACAAAGAACGGAACACCGTCGAACGCCTGATCAACAAGCTGAAGGCCTGGCGAGGCATCGCCACCCGCTACGACAAGACACCGGACAGCTACCTCGCCGGCCTCCATCTCCGCGCCGCAAGATCTGGATCGACGACCTGTTGAAAACCGCCGACTGATCACGACATCACACAGGCCCTAGCCGAGCGGGGGTGCGCGGTCCCCGACCGTCCCGGCCTGCGCCTACGGACGCTGCCGGATCTGTTCGCCTACGCCCAGGCCGAAAACATCGAGCTTCGGCTGGATGCCCGAGATTCAAGTCCGCAGACGCCCGGCCGACCGCGGTGGACGGCGCGAGTTCGTTTCCGGGAATGAGAAACAGAACACGATGAAGGCCACCGTCATTGCGGCTTGGCGGGGCCGCACGTTATGGACCGATGCCCTGCGGCCTGGTCGTATGCACGATGCCACAGCCGCCCGCAACGAAGGAATCGCCGTCTACTTCCAGCACTTCCCCGACGTCGAGGTCCTAGTCGAACAATGGAAACACGACCGCCCCACGCACTCCTCCGACCGCATCACCGTCGAACACGCCCTCGCCGACCGCAAGCGCTGGAAGCAACTACCGCGCTGGACCCACCGACGCGACTGCCTGCCCGACACCTACCGGGCCATCGCTGGCCTCATCTCCGACCGCACCGCTCAAGCTGAACTGCTGTCCTCGAACGGACCAGCACGCCTCACCCGCTATCACGCACCAACTCGTAAAGCGGAGCAAGCCCACGGCCCTACGGATAGAGGAAGAGTGCTCCCTGGCGATCGTCGTTTTCGAGGTTGCGGTGCGTGGTGTTGTCGTCGATGGATGCGAACATCACGGCGGTGGGATCGGTGGAGTGGCCTAGGCCGATGAGGTGCCCGATTTCGTGCAGCGCGACGCTCTCCACGTCGAAGGCCGCTGGTTTCGCTCCGATGCACCAGGTGGTCTCGCCGTTGTCGAAGTGGAGGGGCTGGGGGAGGCCCGGGTCCAGCGTCTCGCAGTTGGGCGGCAGGTCGGCGTGGGCGATGGCACTGCCGGTCATGTCGAGATCCGGATCCACCGTGGGCCGCCAGCCGACCATGATGTCGGGGCTGTCAGTCGGCTTGATCTCCGCGAAGCTCATCGGCGTGAGGAACGCCTCCCAGGTCGCGAAGGCGTTCCGGACGGCCTGGAATTCACCGTCCCCGTCGATGTCCGAGGTGCCCACGTCGAAGGCGTAGGTAAGTGACGGGTACTCCTCCCAGGGACCGGCCCAGGGGCAATGGGTCGAGAAGCCCATGCCGCGCTGGAGGTCGGCAAGTCCACACCGGCCGGTGTTCATCTGCACCCGGGTGGCTTCGTCGAATTCGCCGGTGACGGGCAGGGATTGCAGCCGCTGGTACTTCCGCAGCGCGGCCGACACCCTTTCCGTGAGCGTGTTGTGCTCCCGCTCACGGTCGGCGAGGTAGCCGTATCGGTGGAGGAAGGCGAGGACGCTCCCGAAGCCCTTGGGGGAATCCCCGGGCTTCGCCGTCTCGACAGTCGCGATTCTCGTACGTGCGTGTTTTGTCGTGCTGGACATGACCAGCACCTTTCGGGGAGAAATAGGCAGCTCTTGGGGCTGCTCGGTACGGAACTACACACGGCCCGCCTGCGCACGGTGGTCGCGACGGTAGGGCTTTCAGCCACCGCCGGCGTCACGGACCGAACCACTTAAATTCTCCCACGGCGCACTCCCCCACGCAGCCGGGCGCAAAAGTCTGTATCCCCAAGTCGAGCGGACCTTCGGCTCGTCGTAGAGTGGAAATTGCGGGTCACGCCCCATCAGGGCGACCGCGTAATCGCTCGCGGGAAGCGGGCAGTGCACCGAGCCTCGGCCCTTCTTCAGACCCCCCGCGGTGCAGGTCACCAGACAGCCACAGACCTCTTTGCCCTACGCGGCCGAAGGAGCTGTTGCGCATGTGCGCCACCGCACCCGTGCCCATGGACCAGACGCCCGTGACCCTGCTGCGGCGGGAGGACATGGTCGTCCTGACGTTTCACTTCACGAACCTGTCGCGGACCGGCGGGCCCGACCCTCAATCGCTCGTGATCACCAACAGTGCCCTGCCAGCCTCCGTCACGGTCGACTTCCTGCCGCAGGCGCTCCTTGAGGAGGCTGTTGACGTCAACACGCACCCCTCAACGGGGGTCAAACGCGGCTGGCTCTCCGGCGGCAGCCGGCTCGTCTTCCGGGTGCCCGCAGGGACGTCGGTGCCCTTCACCACGGCCGGGCTGCTCGCCTGGGCAGGCTTGCCGCGCGACCCTGCCGGGACTGTCCTGGAGTGCGTGTGGGGCCTGCCGCTCGGTGTCCCATCCGGCCCGGCGGTGTGGTCGAACCCGACGGAGCCGCTGACCGGGCCGTCGGGCGTGACTGGGCTGTGGCACACCCGGCTGGGCCTTCCCCGCGGCGGGTCCGTGACGGCCGCAGGCCGCAGGGTCCCGCTCGGGCCGGGCGGGAGTCCGCGCGTGAACCGGCCGTTCGCTTCGTCCCTGAACCCGGGGCAGCGCCAGTCGATCGCCGCGGCGCTGGCGCGCAGGCCCCTGCTGGCCAGCGAATTGCACCTGAGCGCCCTCGGGTCGAGCGTCGACCTCGCCGGCGACTGGTCAGGGCTGCCCGGCGTCGGCGTCACCGTATACCAGCACCGCTCGGTGACCGGCCGGGACGTGGCCGTCCACGTTGTGGAGCGCGGCTACCTGCTGCCGTTCGGTTTCCCCGTCCAGATGTCCACCCACACCAAACGAGAACTGGACTTCGGCCTGGTCACGTTCAGCTGCCTGACGGTCCTGGTGCCCGTCCTCGACTACGCCAGCGTCCCCGGACTCCCCCACGACGGCCGGGCGTTCCCTCTCACGCGGGTGCGTCTCCAGGGACCGCTCGCCATCGACGGCGTGGACGTCAACGCCGAGCCGATCGGCACGTCCGGCTTCTGGGTACACGCGCAAGGGCAGACCGAACGAGTCATCTTCGATGTCCTCTGCACCGACAAGCGCGGCCACCCACTGACTCTTCACGCGCCCCTGGCCTTCGTCCGGGGCGGCCTCGGCGCCGCGGAACTGGCCGCGGTGCTCACCGCGTACGAGCAGAAGTCGATGGGCATGACGCTGCCCGCGGCCGGGAACCTGGAGCTAGCGCCCGTCGACGGCGGCGTCGAGACCACCACCTTGGCGGTCGAGGGCCTGACCTTGGGCGCCGAGCCGGCGGTCGGCGACGTGACGCCGCTCGTCGAGGCGGGACGCCTCGCCGCGTTCCCGCGACTGCTCGGCGTGTCGTCGCGGCTGCCCGCGCTGCAGGCGTTCCAGCCCCGGAGCGGCACCGTGCTGAGCGCCGCAGCGGCGGCCCCCGTACCCGATCCCGTGCGGCTCGTGCTCGATCAGACCTACGTCGGCTCCGGACTGGCCGCCGCCGGCCAGGTGTACGCGGCGGTGCAGCAGCCCCTGCCACCGCTGCGGCCGGTGAGCTTCGCCCCGCCGGTGACCGATTCCGGCGGCGTGGCGGCGCTCAGCCAGCAGGTCTCCGGCTTGTCGGTGACGGCCGGCCTCGTCGGCGGCGCCCTGAACAAGGTCAAGTCGGGGCAGTTCGACCCCACTAGCTACTTCCCGAAGCCGGGAGACCCCTCCGGCCTCCTCCCACCGACGCTGATGGGGTTCCTCGCCCTTCCCGACATCGTCGCAAGCACCTCGACCGACGACGGCGTGACCGTTCCCCGCATCATCACCGAGATCCTCCGCGACGGCGTCGACAAACCGCCCAAGGCGGTGCGCACCACGATGGCGTGGCGCCCGAGACTAAAGACAGGCACCTTCTTCGGCATCCTGACGACGACCAGTGACACCGGGCTCGATCTTCACAACACCACCCTGGCCCCGCTCGACGGCAGCGCTCCCCAGGTGGAGAGCCGCGGCGAACTCACATCCTTCTCAATGTCGTTCGTCGGCGGCATCCTGGCGATGGACTTCACACGGCTGGCGTTCACCTCCAAGCCCGGTGCCACCCCAGCGCTCGACGCCAAGGTCAAGAAGGTCAGCTTCGGGGGTGACCTGCAGTTCCTGGACCGTCTGCGGGACTACCTGCCGACTCCGGCCAACGGTCCGCACTACTCGGTGGACGCCACCGGCATCGAGGTCGGCTACAGCCTGGGCATCCCCGCGATCCCCGCGGGCGTGCTACTGATGCAGAACCTCACGCTGTCGTCCTCGGTCACCCTGCCCTTCAACGGCAGGCCGGTCCGCGCGCACTTCGCGCTGTCCTCGCGCGACCACCCGTTCACTGTGACGGTCTCGCTGCTCGGCGGAAGGGGGTTCTTCGGGATCACCGTCGAGTCGGGCGACATCGTGGAGTTCGAGGCCCAGGTGGAGTTCGGGGCGGCTGCAGCCCTCGACCTCGGCGTGGCCAGCGGGTCGGTCTCGATCACCGCCGGCATCTACATCAAGATCCAACCCAAGGAGACCGACCCCCACACGCTGGAAGCCAGGGTCAGCGGCTTCTTCCGGGCCGTAGGTGAACTGGACGTGCTCGGCATCATCAGCATCTCCGTCGAGTTCTACCTCGCGCTCACCTACGACAGCGGGACCAAGGTCGTCCGCGGCACCGCCCTGGTGGTGGTGAGGGTCCGCGTCGCCTTCTTCTCCAAGTCGGTCTCCCTGGAGGTGACGCGCGAATTCGGCAGCGGCGGAGACCCCACCTTCGGCGACGCCTTCCCCGACCCGCTGCCCTGGCAGGCCCGGTGCAGAGCGTTCGCAGCAATGGAGGACGCATGAAGCAGACGATCGTCTGGACGCTGCTCCCGGACCCCCAGCAATCCGCCGCCGGCGCCACCGTGGAACTGTCGCTCGTGCTCGGCCCGCGGCTGACCGCCGACGCGGTGGCACCATCGGGTGCGATGCCGCCACCGCCCCAGCTCTCGGACTTCCCGCAGGTCCGCGACCTGCCCGAGCTGGATTACACGGTCTCCGTCGTGTTCCGCAAGCGGAACGGCGAGTCGAAGACGGTGCACGCCACCTTCGTTGACGAGCCGCTTAACGCTGCGCTCTGGCGGGCACTGTTCCCGCTCACCACCCCCGTGCACTCCTTCCAGTTCGACACGACCGTGGCGAACGGCCCGATCGAGTCCTACCCGTCCCGCCTGCTGGCGCAGTCGCTGCGGGACTGGTACGGCGTCCTCTTCGCAGCCGTCGATGTCGACGGTCCCGGGCGCAGGCGCGGTCCCGTCGTGCCCGACACCGAGCGGACAACGGCGCAGGCCGAGCGGTGGCAGGCCGTGGACCAACTGGTCGCGGCGGTCGACCCGACCGGTGAACCCGGCTTCGCCGCCGGGTTGTCCGAACGGTTGCGTCAGGAGGGCGTGCTGCCCGACGCCCTCGGGGACGACGCGGACGGTTGGGCGCGCCTGGCCGCCTTCCATGCCGCACCGGCACCCGCGGCCGAGCGGGCACTCGCTGGCCCGCAACCGCCGGAGCGGGACTTCCACGGCCTCGTCGCGGCGCTGGCCGACCACCCCGGGCTGATGGCCCCGATCGGCCTGCTGCGGCGGCTGACCGTACCGCTGCCGACCGACCTGCCCGACGGGCCGCTGACCATCCAGGCCCAGGTGGACCACTCCGCCTTCCTGGAGGTGTTCCAGCCGGTCACCTCCTGCTTCAAGAGGTCGGGGACGCTGTTCCTCGCCCGCGCCGACGGCGTCTCGGACGCGCTGTACCTGCCGCTCGACGACACCTCGAAGTTCACCCCGCACGACTTGGACGTGGACTCAGCCGGCCTCGCTTTCCAGTCGTACGCGGCGACGCTGCGCCGCCTGTCCCGCAGCGATCCGCCGCCCGACCTGGTACCGCCCGCTCTGGGCTCCGACGGGATCTTCGTGGCCCAGGCGGACCGCCAGGTCGCCTTCCGCAACGCCCTCCAGGAGGCCAACGACTTCAACGAGGACCTCTCGATGAGACGGCCCGGCGACACCACCACCGTCAACGCGGACAACGTGCTTCAGGGCTACCGGGTAGACGTGTTCGACGTGGCCTCCCGCCACTGGTACCCGCTGTGTCGCCGAGTCGGCGCGTACACCGTGCGGGGCTACGGGGCCCAGGTCCCGATCGACGACGAGGCGACCGTCGGCGAGGCGATCACCCGGGTTAAGGACGCCGCCGGCAAGCCGGTCTCCCGGCTGCACCAGTCGGTCTTCCGCTGGAGCGGCTGGAGCCTGGTAGTCGAGCCGCCGGGCAGGACGCTGGGCCTGGACGGCACGGTCCAGGAACCCGGCCCCGCCGTGGACCCGCAGTTGCCCTTCTCCTCCCAGGTCCAGGTGCCGAACGGGTCGCTGCCCTCCCTGCGCTACGGCCGCTCGTACCGCTTCCGCGCCCGGCTGGTCGACCTGGCGGGGCGCAGCACCCCCTTCACCTCGCAGCCCGGCCCGGACGACCACGCCAGCGCGCCGCTGCGCTACACCCGCTACGAGCCGGTGCCGGCAGCCGTCCTGGTGGCCCGGCGGCCGGTCACGGAGGGGGAGTCCGTCGCCGTCCTCGTCGTCCGGACCGACAACGCGGACCCGTCCGCGCCCGTCGCAGGTCTGCCGTGCGAGCGGCACCTGCTGCCGCCCAAGGCCGCCGTGCAGCAACTGGAGCGCCACGGCGTGCTGGACGCCGTCGGCCAGCACCGCACCGACGCCCAGGTCTACGCGCTGCTCAAGCAGTTCGACGGCGGAGTGCTGCCGGCCGGCACGCCGGACGCGAACGCTGGGGGAGCCCCGTACCTGGACGTGGACCAGGTGCAACTGCTGTGGCTCCCCGACCCGGTCGCGCGCGGCCTGACGCTGCGAGGACTGCCCGGCCAGCCCGACGTGGCCATGTCGTGGCCGCACGGCACTACCTGGCACGAGCAGTTCCCGGTGCGGCTGGTTATCCAGCCCGGCCCGATCGGCGCGCCCACCCCGCCGCCGGCCGTTGACCTCGCCGCGCGGGTCGTGCGCGTCGCCCTCGCACCCGGCGCCACCGGCACCGCCCTGCTCAGCAGCATGCTGGCGGCCGGCGACGAGGAGGACATGGGGCTGTGGTGGGCCTGGCTGGAGTCCGCGAACCCGACGGCGGCGCAGATCGCCGCACACCGTGCCGACGCGCTCGCGGGCCGGATCGGGGAGCTGACGCCGCCGGTCGAACTCCGCATGGTCCACGCGGTGCGGTGCCCGGTCGTCCCGCCCGCCTTCGTCCAGGCAGCCGTCGTACAGGAGCCGGGCGCGACCGCGTACGTGCTGTCGGACCCGGCGCTGACGCTACATGACCCCTCAACCCTGAACGTGCACGCCGAGGCGCGGTGGCACGACACCGTCGACGACATCGCGCAGCCGGGCCCGAAGGAATCCGACGGCTACGCCGTGCTGCGGCAGAGCGAGCAGGACATCCGCCCGGAACCGGTGCCTGGAGCTCCCCCTATTGTCACGGCGCCCTTCCAGGTCCGCCACGACGTGGGCGACACGCGCCACCACGCCATGACCTTCACCCCGATCGGCACCTCGCGCTTCGGGCCCTACTTCACCGAGCGCCGCACGGTGAAGCTGACCAGGAACGACGACGTCTGGGTCGGCGTGCCCGCCTTCGTGCCCGGGACTGTCGCCGTCCGCGCCGTGGTCCCCGCGACGACAGGCCAAAACACCCCGGCCGAACCGGCGGTGACCTACAGCATCGACGACGACGTCGTGGTCCACTACGACACAGGCCGGATCAGCCGCACCCCGGGGAGCGCGATCACCGACGGGCAGCAGGTCGAGGTGGCCTACGTCGTGCCCCCCGTCACCCGGGCAGGCCTCACAGCGCACCTCCACGTGCTCGCGACGGTGCGTCCGCCCGCCCCTGCCGTCCATTCGGTGGTGCCCGCCTTCCGTTGGGAGGAGTCCACCACCCCCGGGCAGGTCGTCAGCATCCGGCACGAGGGCGGCGCGCGGGTCTACCTGGAGCGGCCGTGGTACGTCTCCGGCGAGGGCGAAATGCTGGCCGTGATGCTCGCGGGAGCGAGCGGCGGTTCGCCCAACACGGCCACCATGTGGGGGCGGGACCCCGTGCGCGACGTGGGGGCCGGGACCACGGTGGCGTTCCCACAGCCGTCCGACCTGGACGCCGACACCTCCATCGCGTTCCCGGCCGGGATCGCGATGGGGTACGCCGTCCAGTACGACCCGGACCACCAACTGTGGTACGCCGACGTGCAGTTCGTCGGCACGAAGCTGTACTCGCCCTTCGTGCGGCTCAAGGTCGCGCGCCTCCAGCAGAACGCCCTGCGCACCCCCGACGACCTGCGGCTGTCGCCCGGCGTGGACGCCGGCTTCGTCAGGATCCCCGCCTACCGCAAGACCACGGTCAAGCTGCAGCCCTCCCACACCGGCGTCGACGTGGCCGTCCTCGGCCCCGCGCCGCCTGCCGGAGTGGACGGCATGCTGTCGACCGTCACGGCCGAAGTGCAGGTCCGCACCACGATGGCGGGCCCGGAGGGCGAAGCCTTCACCTGGCTGACGCTGGACAACCACCCGGCCGTCGAACTGCCCCGCGACGTACCCGGCGTCATCGGCCGCTGGGAGGGTCCCGTAACACTGCCGGTGGCGTTCGGCGCCCGTGCGATGCGGGTGCTGGTCCGGGAGTACGAGCAACTGCCGGGCCCGGACGGGCAGCCGGCGCAGCGCCTCACCTACCTCGACACTCTGCCCGTACCCGGCCCGGCATGATGTGCACGTGCATGACGGTCCCGTCGTTCCGCTGGCACTCATCCATAGAGGATGCCTCACACGGTCCGCTTCCAGACGCTACCGTCGGCATCGTCCCTCTGCACGTCGTAGCGGTAGG
This sequence comes from Streptomyces sp. Tek67B01, assembly GCF_055231995.1. Taxonomy (NCBI): domain Bacteria; kingdom Bacillati; phylum Actinomycetota; class Actinomycetes; order Kitasatosporales; family Streptomycetaceae; genus Streptomyces; species Streptomyces sp. Tek67B01. The sequence continues at coordinate 7,157,105 of NZ_JBUYUY010000001.1, read as the reverse complement.
GCTCGTATGTGCACTCGCGCATGCACCTCTGGTATTCCCGGGCCACGCAGGCCCGCGGCTTCGAGCCACCACGGCGACTGAGGACTGAACGTGCCCGGTGTCCGGGGGCTGGATGACGCCGTGCACCTGCTGGTCGCACCCTATGCGGCTGATCGGGTTATTGAAGATCGTGCCGTTCTTCTTCGCCCGGGTGAAGAGCGATCACAGGGCGTCCAGTGTCTGTTTGCGCGGCGAACCATGGAAGGTATCAAGGTGGCCGATGGTGTCGCGGATCGCTGGTCGTCGTCAAGGAGGCATACGCCCACACCATGGAGGAGCTGTCCGGGCGCGATGCCCGCAGCCGTCTCGCCGCGGAAGCCGTGTGTCTGGCGGGACCTGGGCCCACGGGGCGTGGCACCGCGCCTGGTGGACCACTGGGACGAGCCGTCGAGCTCCTTCAGGGTCTATACGCCGGTCGCGGGTCGCACCCTCTCCTCGGTCATCCACGAACTCGCCGCCAGGGCGCAGCGGTTGCCTCTGGCCTTGGTACGTTCCTGGACCCGTTCGCTGTGCGCGGCCGTGGCAGGTGCGCACGAGGCGGGATGGGTAGTGGGTGACCTCAAGCCGTAGAACATCGTCGTGACCGTCGACCCGAGAGCCCACGGGCGGCATGGGTACTCGTGGCTACTGCTCACCCCAGCAGGCCGACCCGATGCCGGGCCGGTCCTACCGAGACGACGTGTTCGCGACGGTGTTGGCCATGGTTACCGGCGTCGAGGCATCTCTGCTGCCCGATCTCGGCATCGTCGCCGCATTGGAGGCGGAACGCGACCCAGAGAACCCGATCCCCGGGGTGATCGCGCGCTGTGTTGCACCCGAGCTACGGCTGCGATTGCTCTCGGTCGCGCCCCTGTCCCGTGCTCTGGACGAACCCCCGTCGCCGCCTGTACGCCCAGAACTCGCCGACCCCATGACCGCAGCTCTCGGCTGGTACGCAGCGCGATTGTGGACCGGATCGGCCCGATCCTCGGCCTGCCCGCCTCGACCATCCACCGCATCCTGACCCGTCACCGGCTCAACCGTCTGGCATGGATGGACCGGCCCACCGGGACCGTGATCCGCCGCTACGAACGCGAACGTCCCGGTGAGCTGGTCCACGTCGACCGCACCTCCGCGACCTTCACGTCCAGGCTCGGGGCCGCGCCGGGCCTGGAGGAGAACGCCAGCCGCTCGAAGCGTACGGTCAGCAGGTGGTCCAGGAAGGAGAGAGCGAAGTCGCGCAGTTCGCCTCGGCTGTCCAATTGCGGCGGCGAGCCGTTCAAGGGGGTCAGGGTGGTGTTGCGCAGCTCCAGGGCTGCTCCGCCGCCTGTGCGCAGCAGACCACGGAATAGGTCGGTGTTGCGTGGCACCTTGGGGCGCCAGACGAGTCCGGTCTGTACGGCCTGCGGCCGGGCGGGAGGAGCGGGCAGGAACTCGGTGACGATACGGGGAACCGAGTCGCCGTCACCGGTGGACATCGGCTGCACGCGCTGCACGATCTGCCGGAGATCCAGGAAGCCCAGCAGCTTGGTCGGCAGTCCGGACTCCGGAGGCGGTAAGTAGGAGACGGGATCGAAGGTGCCGCTCTGAACGTCGCCAGGTCGCCGCTCACGAGTCCCGTGGCGGCTGAGAGTCCGGAGACCTGCTGGGCGAGAGCGGCGATGCCGCCCGAAGAGGTCACCGGTGGTGTGACGCTGAACGGCTGCTGCACCGCGGCGTAGACCTTGCCGGCCGCGTCCAGTCCGTTCTTCACGTAGTCCGCGTCCAGGGTCAGCCGAACCGGGTCGGGCGCCGTTGTCACAGCGGGCGCGGCGGCGCTGTGCGGGGCCAGCGCGTCCAGCGCTGGCAACCGGGACGTCAGGCCGGTCAGGCGGGGCCAGGCGGGGAGCCGGCCCGCGGCCTCCAGCACCGCTTGGTCGCCGACCGTCGGCTCGGCCCCGAAGCTCAGCGCGGTCACGTCCACGCTGGTATCGGCGGAGCCGGACGCCGGGACCACCAGCTCCAGGCGCCCCGAGGCCGGCAAGAGGACGTCACGGGCCTGCTGGTTGAACGCCTCGAGGGGCGTGCGCAGCTGGTCGGTGGTCTGGCTTTGTTCACGTTCAGCAGGTTCTGGCACACATTCCGTGAGAGCGGTGGACGAGTCTCTTCCGATCGGCAGACTGGAGAGATGCGGATAGAGAGCGTCGCCAGGATCCATGGAGTCCGGCTCGCCGTGACGGTCGGGGCAGTCGTCGTCGCTCCGGTTCTGTTGGTGGCCGGGGCTCCGTTGCGCCGCCGTATGTTGCGTCGCTACTACCGCGAGGACCGTCCGGGGCTCGTGAGCAAAGAGGACGGATGGGTGAGCCCGGGGTACTTCGTCGTCACCAACGTGGTTATTCGAGCCCTCTGCTGGCCGTCGGAGTGCGTACTCCGACGGCTTCGTTCTGCCTGAGCAGGGCCATCACCGGGCGGCAGTGAGAAGTACCCGTTTGCGGAGGAGCGGGAGCTTGGCGCGGCCGAACATCTGGCGCTTGACCATCTTGATGTGGTTGACGCGGCCTTCAACGGGACCTGAGTTCCAGTGGCTCGTCAGGCCTTGGACGACGGCGTCCCAGTCCTTCTCCAGGCCGGTGGCGAAAGAGTGGAGGCCGGGAAATTCCTCGGCTCGCGCGCTGACGACCCAGTTCTTCAGATGCTGGCCGGTGCGGGTGGAGAGGATCGCGGCGAAGCTGCGGACGAGGCGGTGGGCCGCCGAGAGTTCCGGGCAATGGGCGAGGACTTCGGTCAGCTGCTTGTTCTCGCTTTCCGAGAGGCGGTCGGGGTGACGCATGATCCACCCGGTGACTTGCCGGAGTCCTGGTGGCGCGGGCTCCACGACGCTGACGCGGCGGCGGCGCCGCGGCCGCAGATAGTGACTGATGATCTGGTAGTTGCCTCGGTAGCCAAGCTCTTTGAGCTCTGCGTGCAGGTGAACGGCATTGGTGTGGCCCTCTGCCCAGCGCTTGTCCAGGTAGGGCTTGTAAGGGTCCAGCTGGCTGGGCCGGGGTTGCCGCCGACCGCCGAGCAACTCCTCAGGGGTCGCCGCACGGGCGCATCGGCGGACCGTGTTCCCACCCATGTGTAACTCGCGGGCGATCTCCCGGATGCCGTGGCCCTGGTCGAAGAGTGCGTGGACGACGGCGTGACGTTCCCGGATGCGGACTTCGATCGGCGACATCTCCTTTGCCGACGGCGGTTCGACGTCCGGCAGGTCACCCAGGTCGGAGCCGCGTGACCGCAGGCATCCTGTGTGCTGGTGCACGCATTGCTCCACCGCAGTGCCGAGGTTCTGCCACAGGTGAAAGCGGTCAGCGACCTGGACTGCCTGTGGGGCCCCGACGCGGGCACCTTCAGCGTAGGAGCCGGCACGATCCCGGCAGATCACCTCGATCCCAGGATGCTCACGCAGCGTCGGTGCTCGGTGGGCAGTTAGATAGTCGGTAACCGCCTTCCCTCCCCACAGGTCACGAGGATGACCGGCAGGATCCAGGACGGCGGCAAGGCGCAGCGCTGGGATTGCAAGGCCTACGGGTTCGCAGGCTTGGGCGACGTCCAGTGAGAGAAGGAGGGCGGCGGCCACGTGACGTCCGTAGCCTTCAGTGTCCGCGTGGCGCGGACACAGATCGTCCAGTCTCGCGGCACTGTTGTTGAAGCGGAGGAGGTAGTCCGCGCAGGGCACGTCCTCGTTGATCATGTAAGCGGCGGCGTGAGACAGGGCCAAGGGGAGATAGCCGAGTGCCTTGGCCAGCGGTTCTGTCTGCGCGTCCAGCAGGTGTTCCGCGCGAGCGGATCTGAGCCGGGCGCGTAGGTAGGTGTCAGCTTCTTGTGAGCTGTACGTATCGACGTCTACGACCGCACGTCCACCGCCGGAGAGGGCGGCGTCCTGGCGGCGGGTGGTTGCCACAACCCGACCAGAGCCCCATGCCGATGATGGCGGCCACCACGGCTGCATCGCATCCGGGTCGGTGATGTCATCGAGGATGACAAGCCAAGATCGTTTGGTGGTTGCCAGCCATTGCAGAAATGCTCTGGCGTCCTTTTCGCCGGTCTGGCCCGCCAAGGCGTTCGGGGCATCCACAATGTGAGCGGCGACCGCGTAGCGGGCGATCACCTGGTCTGTTTCGCTGGCGTCGACCCAGACCACCAGGTCGACGCCTTCGACTGTGGCTTGGTGGGCGTATGCGGAGGCAAGTTGGGTCTTGCCGACACCGCCGCCGCCGGAGAGGACTTGGGTCAGCACCACCGCGGTATGCCCGGTGACGGCTTGGTCGATCGCGGCCCGAACTTCAGGCCGCTGCTGAAATGCGGATGCCAGCGCGGGAACCGATCCCAGATGGAGCGGCCACTGGACTGGCCCTTGCGAGACGGAATGGGTGATCGTCAGATGATCCACATGGCCACTGACGGCCACTGCACCCGCGGCCGATGCGATGGCGTCACCGCTGTCGCTGACGGAAGAGGCCGCGAGATCGTCCCCCGCAGAGGGTGCAGGCTGCTTCCTTGGACGCCACCTCATGTCACGTCCAGCGTTCGCTTCACCGGCATGCCCACACTAATCGGTGTAGTCGATGCCAGTGCCGGCGTTGCTACCCGCGCCACGCGAGACGGCGTCACCGGTGTCCTGAACCCGAGCTGTGCCAGGGCTGCCCTCACCGCGGCGTCGTACGCCCGTATGGGCTTGCCCCCCACCGCTGGCTTCTGCTGATCCGGTCTGCGTCGCGGTGTCTCCTGATGCGCCCGCCGTACTCACCCCGGGCTGAGCCCACGCCCACACCAACGCCGCCACCCCGGTGGCAGCCTGAATCGACGCCCCCACCAGGCCTGCAGTATCTGGGCCATCAAGCAACCAAATGGCAGGGGTCGAGACGATTCCCACCATCGCGGCGACCACCACCACAATCCGCTGCTTCCTCGACACGCTCATACCCTCTTCCCCAGCCCCCCTGTCGATGCTGCGGCCACGGCCCACAGAGCGGCCTCACCGCAACGCAGTTCCATACTCCTGGAAGACTCACTGCCTGTCGGGTAAACCGCACAAAGAGCGGGTCCTGATCCCCTGCCCACCTCACGCCGCCCCACGTAACTGCCTGGGATCCGCTCCATGACCAGAAGCGAACGCGCCCCCCGGCATGTCCACGGCAAAGGGCCGTCGTCGCTAATCCGTTACTAGCCCAGCCAGAGATGCCCAGGACGCAGAGGCGCCGGGCGAGTCGGTTGGCTGCGTAGACCACGGACAGATGCCCGACGGACGCGGCCCGGCCGTCCTCGCCTTCGGGGTCGCCGGTGTTCCACTGCGGCCAGCCCCACGGAAAGCTCACCGCGATGTCGAGGACGTATCCGACCATACTCCCGAGCGGGCGCGGAAAGCTCGGCAATCGTCTTCGCCGCCTGCAGAACAAACGTACCGCCCACGGCTGCTAGGGCCTGTGTGATGTCGTGATCAGTCGGCGGTTTTCAACAGGTCGTCGATCCAGATCTTGCGGCGCGGAGATGGAGGCCGGCGAGGTAGCTGTCCGGTGTCTTGTCGTAGCGGGTGGCGATGCCTCGCCAGGCCTTCAGCTTGTTGATCAGGCGTTCGACGGTGTTCCGTTCTTTGTAGAGGTCGGCGTCGTGGCTGATGGGTCGGCCTCCTGGCGTCCCGCCACACGCGGAAGCGTCCGTAGACGGTCGCCCAGGGGCCGAACGCGGCAGGCATCTCCCGCCACTGCCCACTGGAGCGGAACCGCCAGATCACACCCTCGAACTGCTCCCGCAACCGCTCCGGGTACGGCCCGTACCTACCGATCGGCAGGTACGGCTCGATGAACTTCCACTGGGCATTGGTGAGTTGCCTGCGCGTCACGAACCTAGTCCTACCGGATTCCTGTATTGCCCTGTGAGGTTAGCGGCGCTCTCGCCCGATCTCCGGGAATTGGCGGCAGCGCGAGGACGGCGCATGCTGCGCCAGCAAAGTGTGGCGCCCTCAGCGGTGATCTTGATTCGTACTGCCTGCTGACCTCTGGACGGGGAGGGGAAGCGCAAGTTCGAACCACACCACCTTGCCGCTGCTGACCGGCATCGCGCCCCACCGACGAGCCATCTTGTCTACCAAGAGGAAGCGACGCCCCTCATCGGTGTGCGGGCCCGCTTGCGGCAGTTGCGGAGAGTCGTCCTCGACCTCGCAACGCAGCGCAGTTGTCCGCAGCAGGCGCACCGTCACCGGCCGTCTCGCGTTGGAAGCGGCATTGGTGACCACTTCGTCGAGGAGCGGGCCCAGCGATTCCAGCAGTCCGTGCAGTCCCCATTGCGTCAACGCACGGTCGGCAAAGTGGCGCGCATGGGCTGTCGCAGCCCCGTCGTCCGGCTCGACGAGCAGCTGCACCACGTCACTCGGTGGGATTCCATCGAAGCGAGCCGCCAGAAGCGCAATATCGTCATCGCGGTCCCCGGGTTCCAGCATGTCGAGAACGTCGTCACACAGCAGCTCCATGGGAGGTGGCGAAGATTGGCCGATCAGTTGCGCTGCCACGGTAAGGCGCTCACGGAGTCGCTCGATGCCGGTCCACACATCCAGGCTCCGGGACTCAACCAATCCGTCGGTGTACAACAGCAGCGTGGCCCCGGCGGGCGCTTCGATTTCCACGGCTTCGAAGAAGCCGTGACCGGCCCCGATCGGCGCGCCCGGCGGTACCCGCAGCACCTCGGCGTCACCGGCAGGGGGCAGGAGGATCGGGGGCGGATGGCCCGCACTGGCCAGTGTGATCCGGTCCGCCACGGGGTCGTAGACCACATACAAGCAGGTCGCCAAGCGGTCTGGGCCCATGCTTTGAGCATGCAAGTCGAGATGGCGCAGCAGCTCGGCCGGATGCAGGTCCAACTGGGCGAGGGTCTGTGCAGCGCTACGTAGCTGGCCCATGATCGCTGCGGAGGTCATGGAGTGGCCCATGACGTCGCCGACTACAAGCCCTACTCGACTGCCGGGCAGAGCCACTGCGTCATACCAGTCGCCGCCGACCCGGGCCGTTTCGGAGGCCGGCAGGTAGCGGCTTACCAGCCGTACCCCAGGGGGTTGGGGAAGCCCATGGGGAAGCATCTCGCGCTGGAGCTCGTCCGCGATGTACGCCTCGCGGCCATACAGAGCTGCTTTGTCAATGCCAAGCGCGGTGTGCGTCACCAGTTGGGCTGCAATCAGCAGGTCATTGGTCTCGAATGCGGGTCGCTCGGGATGGCGCAGGAACACGGCCGCGCCGATCACCCGGCGGCGTCCCCGCAAGGGGGCCAGGATGACTCTCTGATCGCGTGGCACGGGATACTGCGCACCCAGCAGATCGGAGAGCGCAATCTGAGCGTCCCGGGAAGACCCGAAGGCTGGCCGTACGCCGCGTAGCATCTCGGCGAGCGCGCTGCCAGGCAGAACCTCGCACAGCTCGGCGGCGGAGGGACTGTGCACCTGCGCGAGGGCCAAGGGCAGCTGGTCGAAGTCGATGTCGAGGCGCACTCCGGCGTTCACCGCTTCGGCGGTCAGGTCGTCAAGCGGCCGGAGCCGGTCGGTACGGCGCAGCCGTAGGATGACCGGGCCCGTGGGCGGGGTGTCACCTACCGGCAGGGGATCGCGTAAGTACACCAAGATGGCGTCCGCGTAGCTTGGCACAGCGGCTCTGCACAGTCCGAGCACAATCTCATCCAGGTCGACACCGCGTGAGATACGGCGGGTTGCGGCCCCCACAAACCGCAACCGGTCGGCGGACCGACGAGTGGCCACATCCGTGCTCGGCGCATGGTCGTGGCTGCTCACGAGATTGTCCGGCGTTGTTCCGAACAATCCGTCGGCACTGCTCTGCGCGTCATCTTCTGTTCGGATGACCTGGCCGGGAACAACCACGCCCGGAGCTGGCGTGCCAGGGGACGCCCAGCCGACCTCGCCGGCGGCGTCAAGGATCGTTTCGTGCTCCCGATCCAGGGCATCACGGACTTTCTCAAGCACCTGATCCACCTCGTCCAGCTCCGCGTCCGCTCCTTCACTGCCGTCGCCGAGCAGGGCAGGCAGTGAGGGCTCGTCGAGTGTCGATGCCGCCGGCCCTTCGCCTACCTGGTAGTCGCTCCTGATCCGGCTCAGCTCCTGCTCGAGCTCGTGCACGCGGCGGGCGGCCAGATCCGCAACTTGTTGGGCGGTGTCTCGCTCCCGCTCCGCGCGTTGCAGTTCCTTACGGAGTTCCCCTTCCTGTTCCTCTGCTCGCTCCAGGCGGCGCCGGGCGGCCTGCAGCTCGCCGCGACCCACCGGAGAAGACTGGAGGGCATCGACGCGTCGGCGGAGTTCTGCGATCTTGGAGTGAGCTTGACCTAGCATCCCGAACAGGTAGGTCGCGATCTGCAGCGCCTGCTGACGTCCCTGTTCACTTGCGGCGTAGGCCTGCCGGGCCCGGTCCATATCCTCGTACACCCGGATAGTGCGCTCCTGCGCTTCCAGCAGGGCCGCTGCGGGGACGGTGTCGGCTAAGCCACCGGCGAGGGGCGTCGGCGCTTCCTGTGCCAGACGCCAGAGTTCGCGGGCCTGATCAAGTCTGGCTGCGGAATCGGCAGCAGCGTCGCGCGGAAAGCACAAGTCGGCAACGGCCTCGACCAGATCCCACTGGAGGCCGTCGCCAGCCAGCTGATCCCGTAGCTTCCGCAGCTCGGGCACCCGGCCCAGGACGAAGTGCTCAGCGGTCAGCAGCCGATGCAAATGGGATACCGAGACTGATGCGCTGTCCAGCCACCCACGTACGAGATCCACCAGGGTGTTGATCTCCCTGCATGACCCACGCGCTGGCGCCCACGGACGACCTGGCCTCTTCGCCCCCACTGGCTCCACCCCCACATTGTGCTTCGGACAACCCCCTGTTGTGCAGTGGACAACATCCAACTGCTTCGAAGCACAGCTCCGCAGGTAGATCCTCGACTTCGCCCCTCCGATAACCGTTGCAACCGCAGTAGTCAGGAGCTTCGCTCAATGATCCCCAGTTCCGCTGTCGTCCTCCTCTTCACACTCGCCACCTCTATCCTGCTGTCCATGATCATCGGTGGCGCCGCCATAGCTCTCGTCCGCTGGGACGGCGGGTCCCTCCCGACAGCGCTCACCCGCGGTGGCGTTGCCTTCGGCGGCACCTTGACGCTGTGCTGCGCTGTTATCGCCATCTTGTTCAGCACAGGCCGGTAGCCGGACCCAGGGCGATTCTTGGTGGTCGGAGGTCTGATCCCGCACACCGCGCCGACGTACCGGCGCCTGCCCTCCCGCCTCGTCCTGGCCGCGGCGAGGAAGACGTGCCGCCGGCGTGGCCGAACGCCGACGCTTTCCTTCGAATCGTTCTCGCCTGGTTCGCCTTGGAAAGGACCGCCGGCCAGGCGACCGATGTGTACGTGCCTGGCACAAGAACACTTTGCGGGTGCACCCCACGGAAAGACGTGCACGCTTGCTTTCGTGGTCGAGTACCCCCGCGAGGGCGCTCGGCGCCGTCACCGCCTCCACGCCCGCATCACCCGCGTCGGCACGCTTCTTCCCCGCCATCGCCTCGTTGTCCTGGTCATCCGACCCACGGAGGCGGACCCTTGCGTAGGACACTTTCCGCCGCGCGGCTCTCGGTGGTGTTCGTGGCGGCCACCGTCACCGCGGCTACTGCCGGGAGCGGCCCCGCGTACGCGGTGGAGCGGTGCGAGGTGTCGTCCAAGACCGTCGACAACCCCGCGTACAGCGGGCCCTGGCCCGACAACTGGGACTTCACCGTCAAGGCCTGTGTGACCGAATCGGGGGGAGCCATCCGGCACTGGGCGATGGTGTCGTGGGACCTCCCGGAATCGTCCACCGGTCGGGGCAGCCCCACGTTCGACTCGACTGGGACGAACGTGGAAGTGACGGCGATGACTGTCGGAGGCGGCACAGCCGTCACGAAGCGCACCGACCTGGCCCAGCGTCTCAACCGGGTGAAGGACGGGTCCATTACCCCGGCTTCCTACTCCTCGCGCTGGTCCAGCCGCCGGCGCCTGGTCACCGATGTGGTCTTGTTCCTCGACTGGAGGGGTGACGGGAAGGGCCCGCAGAAGATTCACTTCGCGCCTTCCCCCTCTATCCCCGGCTCATCGCGGTGATGCCGGCCACCGGGGCAGCGGTGTTTCGGGGATGGTTCAGGCAGGGAGGCCTGAAAGCAGGCCTCGGAGAGAGTGCACGTCAGGACGCCTGCCTGCCGGGAACCGGACCTGCGTGAAACGGCCTCCCCGGGGTGTGAGGTCTACTCCGTAGTGCACGTCCTCAGACTCGAAGGACGGTGAGGACGTTGGCCCGGCGATCTTCGAGTCCGAGAACAGTGAGCATCTCCGCCAGGGGGCCTGCCAGTGATTCGGCTGTTGATGGATCCTGCTTGGTGATCAAGTGCCAGCAGGCGTGCGCGTTCCGGGCCGCTCGTAGGGTGTCCGCTTCCGGCTGGCTGTGGGCGGCGTGGCGGCGCAGGGCGGTTTTGATCAGCAGCTCGACTGTCGTCGGCCAGTCGGTGCGCCGGCAGAGGGTGAGCCAGGCGCGGGCGGTGAGCACGGTGATCGTGTAGGGATGGCGGGGCCCGTGCTGCTCCTCCAGGAGGATCTCCATCCGGCCGGCTAGGGCGATGGCCGTGTGCAGGTCTCCCCGCTTGTGCGCGGCCCACATCGCCGCCCACGACTCTCTGAAGGGCTCCGGGACCAGCGTGTCCGGCGGGCAAGCCGATGCGGCTGGGGGGTATGGGGCATCGGAGGTGTGGGAATCGGGGAGTGTGGAATGGTTCGCATGCCTGACCAACCTCCCCGTACCCGCCCTGGCACGGGTTGTTCGTTGAGTCCACCCGCACGAGGCGACGCTGCACCCGTCTCAAGCCGGAGGGCGTCCGGGGACGGGCATCCCCGAGCCGGGCGTCATGTCCGGCTGGCGAGGCCGGGCGCTCGCGCGGTCTCAGCGGGTGCCGTACAGGCTCCAGCCCCCATACCGAGCCAGGAGCTTGCGTGCCTCGTCCGTGTTCAGGCCCAGTGCGCTCGCGAAGGCGGCGGGGTCTTGGGTGCGGGCGTGCTGTGCGGGCCAGTACGCGGCGCGCAGGGCGATGATCTCCAGACAGCGGGCTGCTTTGAGGGCTGCGGTCGGTGAGTCCTGGCCGAGTTTGTCGATCGCTGCGGTGACGGATTCGAGCAGGGTTTCCAGCTCGGCGGGCAGCGGGATGGTGCTGTCGCGGACGTGGACGATGTGGCGGTCCCAGTCGTCCTGGCAGGAGTCCGCGGTGTCGGATCCGTGCTCACGGAATGGCAGATCGCCGGACTCGGTCCAGTCCACGGTGTGCTCCTCCCCCACCCAGCCACAGGAGCATTCCGCCCGCAGAACGGCTGCGCGCGGCCAGCGGGGGTGGCCTTGGCCGTCGTAGACGCTCCAGTGCCGCACATGCGGGCCACCGCTGCCCGAGTCGGAGTCGAAGTACACCGGCTTCGGGACCGTGCCGTCGGCCAAAAGCACACCGACCCGCCCCTCATGCGAGCGCCCGAACTCCTCAGACGTCCACGTCTCGTCCTCCACCACACACCCCTTTTCACCATCCGGCCCGGGGCCCGTCCGCGGGCCCCAAGGTTGACAATGACGCAGCCTCGACCGGAGGCGTGGGGAAACGGACCAATCCCCGCCCTTACGAGGCGGCCATCACGTCGGTGTGACCCGGCTACCCCCCGGCAGGGGAAGCGGTCGAGTCCGGGCACCTGTGACGCGGCCGGCGCGATCAGACTTGTTGACGATGCCGCGCAAGGGCGACGGCGATCGGCATCGCCAAAGTGGTGCCGGCGGCAGCCCAGAACACGAACTTGGAGTCCGGCCCATTGACTGTCCGCAGCTCCCCGCCAGCGTGGCGGCAGAACGAGTCAGGTGGGAAGTACTGCGAGACAGGGGTGGCGCTGATGCCGTGGCAGGGCGACGTCTCGGGAAAGAGGCGCGGCTGCGCACGCTGTGAGAGGAACCAGCCAGCGAACACGGTCAACCACCCGACCAGCAAGAACATCATCAACATCCAGTTAGCGACCTTCGCGCGCCGCCCCAGCAGCCAAACCAGGAAAGTCGGCAAGACGAGAACCACGAACGCAGCGGACAGCACGATCAGAGCCTTCATAAGGCTATGACCATACTGATCAAAGATCCGCCGGACAGGCCTACACCGGATCCGGTCCGCTCCCCCGAGGGGCGTGACTCACCGCCCCTGCGGATGGATGGCTGCGCCGTTAAGGTCACGTCGCGGCCAGGGTCCCGGCGCCGCGGCGGTCAAAGGGGCAGCGTGGGGTGAGGAGTCCGCCCGGGAGCCCTTCGCACGTCGACCGGGCGGACCGCTCTTGTCTCCCACCTCACCGCGCGACTGAAGAGGCCTGTGACCGACTCCTCCCTGCCTGCCCTCGCGAGCGGCCACTGCCCTGACGCCGAGGTCCCCGCGCCGACGTGGTCGGGGGCATCGTGAGCTGGACCGGGCGTGAACCGAGTGCGGACCCCATCGTGGCGCACAACGTGACCTTGGCCTTCAGACCCGGGCCTCCCGGGGTGAAAGGCACCTGGACGAATGGTGCCGTCGCCGACAGGAAGTTCCGCGGCTTCGTGGGCAGGTACGCGAGCCAGGAGGGAGACATCCGCATCGAGCTGCTGGAGGAGACTGCCAGCGGACAGCTCATCGTGGTGAAGAGGTGGACGAAGGATCGCGGCGAGGAAACCCGACACGGGCCGTGAGGCCCCGGGAACCCTGCGAGAAGGGGTTCCCGGGTGTTCAAGCTCGGGGACGCCTACCGCGGGCACGCCCCGGCGCACGGGCTACTGCGACAGCAGCTCGTCCAGACGGCGGGGCACCGTGCCTCCCTGCCCGTCGGGCACGTTGAACCACAGGTCGCCCATGCCCTCGCCGACAGCCGGTCGCCCCTCCATCGGCGCATCACCGATCACGTCCAGCAACTCCACCACCCGCTGGTGCGGGACCTTGCGGGCCCGCTCGACTATCCCCTCGCTGCGCAGCGCATCCATCAGCAGCGTCACCAGCATGACCGCGCTGCGATGATGGACCGGGTCGGGGTTGGTCATCATCGGGTGACCGCTGATCATCGTCTCGCGGGCTTCGGCGCTGCACACCGCGTACCGGACCATCACGTCACCGCGCTGCCCGTAGATGATCGCCCCGGGCCGACTGCGGGCGCCGGGGTCGGTGGAGTCGACCGTTCGGCCGACGAACGGCCCGTCGCCCTGCCGAGTGAGCTCGGGAAACTGTTGGATGGTCGGGTCCACGGTGCGGCCGGGCAGCTCGACCAGGCAGTGGCCATGGAAGTTGCTGCCCTCCCAATAGGGATCCTTCCTACCGTACGAGGCCTTGGTGGCACCGGACGGCGCGAGGATCTCCAGCGTCACGGGCCAGACCTGACTGTCCAGGCCTAGGAGTTGGTAGGCGTGGTGGAGGGTGAGCACGGAGTCGACGCACACGTTGGCGCGTTTTCCCACTTGGATGGTGCAGAGCAGGAACGGCAGCGACAGCTCGATCAGGGCGTCGGGCGGAGCCAGGGTGAGGATCTTCCCGGCGGCTTCGGTGGTGCCCGACCCGAAACGGCCCGGGGTGAACGTGGGCCGGTCGGAACGGGGCGCGGTAGCCCGCAGGCCTCGCGGCTGCCGGGTGATGCGGTGGATGCCTTGTTCGGTGGCGTCGGCGACGTCTGCGAGGTGGTCGCCGGCGAGGTTGGCGAGCTCGCGTTTCTTCAGCGAGGACCACAGCAGTTCCACCGGGTTCAGCTCGGGAGCGTAGGCGGGTAATCGCTCCAAGGTGAGCGAGTCCTGTTCGGCTGCCCACGCCCGCATCGCCCGGCTCCAGTGGGCGGACAGGCCGTCCCAGACCAGGATGACCCGTTCCCCGCGGTAGAACACCTTCATCTGCTCCAGGACCTCGATGAGGGCCGCGGTGTCGTAGCTGCCGGGCTTGAGGTGGAAGCACAGGCGGGCCCCGCGATCGGGGTCGGTGGAGTGGTAGCCCAAGGACCCGGCCATCGAGGCGCGTTTCCAGTTCAGGCGGTGCCGCAACAGCGGGGTCCGGCCTCGGGGCGAGTAGGTGCGGCGGATCGACGCCTGATTCGTCGAGGAAGACGATCCAGGCACGTGTGTTCACGGCCCCTTCTGATCCGCGGCCACTCGTGCGCGATCCAGCGGGCGATCTCCGACTCGTCCCGCTCCACCGCCCGCCGCTCGGGACGCTGCAGACTCCACCCCAGCCAGCCGGCCGGTCAGGAGCCGCCACACCGCCCGCGACAAGACCACCCCGGTCACCCGCTCGACGACCAGGCCCACCCGTTCCAGGGTCCACAGATCGGCCTCGAACCCATGCCCCTGAGCACCTTGCTCCAACGCCGTTCGGACCGTCTCGACCTGGGCGTCGTCCAGCTTGGGTGGACGACCGGTGGCCGGACGTCGGCGCAAGGCAGCGGCACCGCCCTCCTCCCACACCCGTTTCCACCGCCGCACACTTTCCTCGCTGACTCTCAGCATCCGCGCGATCTCGACACCCGAACACGCCTGCTCGAACAACTCGGCCGCCCGCACACGCCGGGCCTCGGCCAACTGCGGCCGCGTCAAAGGAGGAACAACAGGCGAAGGCTTGGGCAGACCCGGACTCACCCGTGCGACAGGTGGTGGCCAAGGGGTGTCGCGATGTGTCTGACGGTTTGCCCCGTGCGCAGGGTCCGGATCAGGCCCGCCTGCCGCAGCACGGCGGCATAACGGCTGACCGCGGCGTCTGACACTCCGAGCCGAGAGGCCAGCTGACGTCCGGTGACGCTGCCGGAGGTGACGATCGTTGCGAGTACGTCCGCTCTGCCGTCGCCCAGGAGGGACCGGAGCGCGGCCATGTGGTCCAGCTCAACGCGTGGAGGGGCGCCGGCAGGGATCCGGATGGTCAGGCGATCGCTGGTGGGTTCGGCCAGGGTGACCCGTCCGCTGAGGGCTACCGACTGGATCTGCAGCGAGCGCTCGCCCAGGTCAAGGTCTGCTTCGAAAGCCGTCGGTACCTCCACGACGCCGGGGCGGTACCGGATGTCGTGTCCGAGCCGGTGCAGCATCGCCGAGGCACCGCCGGCCACGTAGAGGTGGGACAAGTCGGCGGCGCGGGCCGCCACCGCCGAGCTGATCCCCGAGCGGTGCGGGTCGACCGCCATGCTGCACAGGTGGTCCACCGAGGTGGTCAGGAGGCTGTGGGCGCGTTCGTCTCCTTCGGCAAGCGCCTTGGTGAACGGTGTCGGCCGGCGGCGCGCGAACAGGTGGGAGAAATACACGTGGTCGACACCCTCAGCGAGGTCTGGGGAGGTGCCGCGGGAGTAGAGCTGGGAAAGCGGTAAGCGCGAGTTCCCGGCCTCGGCAAGAGCACGTCCGGCAGCGGTCAACTCGGCGTCGAAGTCAGCAAGACCGCAGATCCTGACGTTGCCCAGACCCTCCGGCCCCAGGTGAATGCGTATCAACTACCCCCCATGGTCTTGACGCCCTCACCAGGGCTTTTGCGCTACACCGAGAAAGCTACCCACGCGCGGGCCCCACCGAAACGATGGGCACACAGCAGCGGCACGGCGCTGTGCGGGTGTGAGACAGCCCTGAACTGGCTGACTTGGCACTAGGACGAATCTAGGACGGTTGGAGGACCGGTGTACATAGCGTCTCCACGGGGGAGGTCAGCCGTGCCCGCAACGTGTGGCCCGGGTCGTGGTGCGTGCTGGTGAGGCGTGAGCGGCGAGCCGGCCATTCGGTCCGGATCCCCCGGTACCCCACTTGGCCTGCGGTGATCTTTGTCGAACGTCGTCGACTCATTCGACCCGGTCGATGATGCCCCCACAGGCTCGATCTGAGCGAAGGCACCCCCAGCAGTTGTCCGAATCGGCGTGCCTACAGGCACGGGATGGGAACGGGAAGTTATGAAGCTGAGAGTCAAGACCGCGGCGGCAATCGGGGCGCTGACCCTGTCGGCACTGGTGGCCACCACCGGGAGCGCGCAGGCCAACACGTACCAGTACAACGTGCAGATCAAGAACGAGCAGACCGGGGCCTGCCTCGACAGCAACTACAACGGTTCCGTGTACTGGGGGACCTGCAACGGCGGCACCTACCAGAGGTGGAACGTCACCTCCTACGACAGCGACGTCAACAACTACTACAGCCGCGTCCAGATCCGGGACGTGCAGACTGGGAACTGCCTGTACTCCGACTACGCCTGGGGCGCCATACACACCGGGCCGTACGTCTGGACGCGCGGATGCGACTACCAGGATCACCGGGACCAGTGGAACATGACGTGGGTCGGCAACGTCAACGCCAACCCGAACAGCGTCCAGTTCATGAATATCGAGGACTATCCCGTCGTGCCGTACGGGAAGGTCCCGGTATGCCTGGACTTCGGCCAGAGCAGCGGCCTGTTCGACCACGGCCGCAACTCCGGCTACACCACCTGCCCCTGGCACACCGATCTCTGGCAGGTCTTCAGCCTGGTCCCGTAGCGACCACGCAGTAGCAGGCACGGGCGCGCCCGCATCCGGCGAGAGCAGCCGAATCTCCGGAATCGCTACCGAGGCCACGTCGGGTTGCCACCCCCTGAACAGGCCGGTTTCTCAGGCGGCGACGACGACTGCTTGGGCGGTCGCGGAGCTGGAGTTTGGCGAGGATGCGGGCGAGTGCTCGAAGTAGGGTTGACGGCTCTGCAATGCACACGGGCACCGTTGCAGGGCCGCGGTTGCAGCACCCGGCCGTTATCACTCTGCTGGAGCGATTCGGGTCCCCGGCTCAGATCCGCAAGGCTGGGCGACGCCGTCTGGTCACCCTGTTGCGGCCGAAGGCCCCGAGGATGGCCGAGCGGCTGGTCGAGGACATCTTCACTGCTCTGGACGAGCAGACCATCGTCGTTCCGGGCACCGAGGCTGCGGCACCGATCGTCCCGAGTCTGGCAGGCTCCCTGACCGCTGTCCTTGACCAGCGCAAACTACTGGCCGGACGGATTGAGGAACTCCTGGAGGCACACCCTCTGTCGAAGGTCCTGACCTCGATGCCGGGCATCGGAGTCAGGACCGGAGCCCGTATCCTGATCGAGGTCGGCGACGGCAGCATCTTCCCAACGGCAGGCCACCTCGCCGCCTACGCCGGACTCGCCCCCGCCACCCGCAGTTCCGGGTCCTCCATCCGCGGTGAACAACCATCCCGCAGAGGAAACAAGCAGCTCAAACGAGCCTTCTTCCTCTCCGCGTTCGCCGCCCTGGGCGACCCTGCCTCCCGTGCCTACTACGACAAAAAGATCGCACAGGGCAAGCACCACACCCAGGCCCTGCTCTGCCTCGCCAGACGACGCGCCGACGTCCTCTTCGCCATGCTCCGCGACGGCACCTTTTACGAATCCCGGCTGACGGCCGCGGTCACATAACCAGCGGCTCAGCCAGGAGGACGACCCGGTCGGCCTCGACATCAAACCCGAGAACCGGATGGTCGTAGTCGCCCTCCGGATCCATCAGGACCGGCTTGCCCAAGCATCGCCCGATCTCCCGGAGGAAGCCGCAGAACACGTCGAGTCGTTCCTGGCCCTGCAGCTCCCGCAGGTCAACGTCGAAGTCGATGACCTCGTCGTCGAGGAAACGGAAGATCGCCAGCACGTCGTCAGCCGGCCAGACCCGCAGGTTCGGGCACTCAGCGTCCGCCGGGCGGGACAACACGCTCTCCGCTCGGGACACCGGCAGCACCGTCTCGCCTTCGGAGTACTGGCACTTCCAGCCCTTCGCCTCAACAAGATCAAGGACCGCCTGCCAGTCTTCCACCGAGCAATCCGGGACACGCACATCCGGCAACGACCCCATCAGGTCCGGGTCGAAGAAACAGCTCACGTCATCCCACAGAAGATCAGCCACACCGCCATGCTGCCCGGCTCCCCGACCAGACGCAGCCCCGTTTCCCTTGACCAAAGAGATAGGGGCACCCCCCCCGATCTGGCCAGCGCTCAATCGCAGGGAGCTCCGCTCCTCCAGGCGGCCCAGCTCGGGAAGGTACGGCTCGACCCACATGGGCGGATTCCCCGCATCAGGATGCGCCACCACCCCACCCGGCACAACGAACTCCCACCCCCACCGCTCCCCGAGAACATCAGGGCGAGCCTTCGTGACCTCGTCAACAAGGCTGCGCAGGAAACGACCGGCAGATCCCACCAGATCGACGAACGAGCACTCCCCTCCGTTCCGCTGCGAATATCGACCACCCGCACGGACCCACCCGCCCCGGTCCGTCATTCGGCCTTGCGAATGACGACCCGCCAGTTCCCGGAAGGGTCGTCCACGCGGTCCAGCACCCAGAGTTCATCCCGGACGGGAAAGGTGTCACCGGGTTCAAGGGTGTACCGACGCTCCTCGCCGTCGTTCACACCCAACCGAACGGTGAGGGGATGCCCGGGGCGGGCATCCACATGGATCACTCCGAAGGAGGCGGTGGCAGCCCGCCTCGGAACGCCGTGCCTGATCGAGATCTCACCGGTCATGTGGTCACTCCAATGTGGTGTAGGGCGGATCGATATATCTCCTGAACTCTGCCACCGTCAAGGGCTCAGGGTGCTGATCGTTCCAGGGGTTGTGCAGGTGGAACTGACCCTCGTCGTCGACCGCGATCACTTCGTAGGCGTGTCCGTCCACGAGGTCCTTCTCCAGAGGGGCCCCGTTGAACTCCTCCTTGGGATGCGTACCGACGATGACCGGCTTTCCCTGGGCGAGTTGTTCCCGGATGTCACCGACGAGTTGCTCGTCTGGGCTCCGCCCAGCGGCATCGTCCTGTTCGGGGAAGTCCACGACCACCGCAGGCTCACCGGTCAACTGAGTGAGCATTTCGGCCTGGTCCCAGGCATCCGAACCCAGATCCAGCCGGGCGTAGCCTTCCGGTACATCCGCTGCACCGTGGTCGCTCTGCGCCCACGCGTCTTGACGGTCTTCCCCCCACGTCTGGTCGCTTCCCGCGATCGCCTTCTCCATGACAGGCCCCCATGCCGCACCGGTCTCCACGGAATCCGCGAAGGCGGGTTCGTCGGGCCTGTCGTCGAACACCGGGAGATCGGGGGTCACGGTGAGTACGATATGACGCCCCGTCGGTTCGTATCTGTTGAGTGACTCGTCAATCCTCGCCTCGTGCAGCGTGACCGTGTAGTTGCCGTCCTCGGTCTCCCGCACACGCTCGCGTATCGCATCGGGGCGATGGCTGGCCACCGCGCCCAGGGTGGCGATCACGCCGCAATCGCCGAGACCTCCCTGCTGCGCCTGCTCGCGCGACGGGTCCCCGTCGAACAGAGGTGTCCGAATGCCGTCGGCACGGTCGAGCGGGGTGCCGTAACGGTCCGGGATCTCGTCGTCCGGGCCGTCCGGCGAGTAGCTCGGACGATCGACCGTGCCGGCCAGTCGTCCGGAATCGTCCCCGTCGGGCTGGCCTTGCACGTCGTCCCCGCCATCGTCGTCGGGGGCGTCGGGGGCGTCGGGGGCGTCGGGTACAGCTTTCGGCGCCTCCGCCCGCCCTCCGGGTTCGACGGCGGATGTCTCTGCCCCCGGTTCCGACCGGGCGTCCACCGACGCCGACCCGGTGCCGGCGTCGGAGGGCGGCCCGTGCGATTCGGATTCGGAAGGCTCGGCGGAAGCATCCGGCCGCAAGCCGCGATCCTCGGTGAGTCCACGGTCGCCCTCATCGGCGATGGCGTCGACAGGTGCGCTCGCAGCCCTTTTGCCCGCGGCGTCCACGACCCGCTCGACGGCGTCCGTGGCAACCTCGGCCAGGGTCTCCGCGACCTTCACCGCGCCCTGGGCGAGGGGTGCCGTCGTATCGACCAACTCATCGGCGGGGCTGCCCGCGTCGCCGTCTGCGGCCCCGGCCTCGCCGGACTCGGCCTGCTGCAGGCCGGGGTGCAGCCCGTCCTGGCCGTCCCGCTCCGTGCGCTCTGGTGACAACCGGGGCCCAGCCTCGTCGGACTGCGTTCCGGGCTCTTGACGGGCGTCCCCCTGTTCTGGCCAAGCGGGATCCGCGGCCGCCTCGGAGGACTCCGGGAGCGCTGGCTCCGACGTCGAGTCGCTCGGCGTGCCGGGCTCCCGATGCTCGGTGTTGGCGGGCTGGTCTTCCCCTGGCGCATCGGTCGGCGCGGCACTGGCCGAAGCGTCTTGTTCCGCACCGCCGTCGGGCTCGGGCTCCCCTTCTGGCTCAGGTTCGTGCTCCGGTTCTGGGTCAGCCTCCGGCTCGGGCTCGCGCTCGGGTTCCGCCTCGGGCTCTGCTTCCCGCTCCGGCTCAGGCTCCGGCTCCGGCTCCGGCTCCGGCTCCGGCTCCGGCTCCGGCTCCGGCTCCGGCTCGGGTTCCGGCTCTGGCTCGGGTTCCGGCTCCGGTTCGGGTTCTGACTCCTGTTTCTGGGGCTCCGGCTGTTCCGGGGATTGCTCCTCGGGGGTCGGCTCTTCCAGTGGGGTGTCGGTCGGCTCCGGGGAGGGGGGTTCGGGCTGGTCGTGGGTGGGGCCGTCCGTTTCGGGCAGGGGCGGGTCCTTGGGGGTGCCGGGCGTGGCGGGTTCCTGGTGGGCCGTCGGCGGCTTCGCTTCGGACGGGCTCCCGGGCTCGGCCTCCTGCGGTGCGTCCATCGGCGGCGGGTCCGGGACGTGGTCGCCGTCCAACGGCTGTTCGGCGGCGTGCGGGACGGGGTCCGTCTCCGAGTCCGTGTTCGTGTCCGTGGCCGCTTCGGCGTCCGCCGCCCCCGCCGCCTCCTCCGGTTCGTCGCCGTCGCGGGGCGCGTCCGTCGGCGGCTCCGGGGGCGGAGGGGGCGGGGGTGGGGGCGGGGGCGGGGCGTCGGTCGGGCCGCCGAGTTCGCTCATGGACGGGTACCCTTCTCGCGGGCGCACTCCAGCGCCACCCGTACCGCCGTCTCCGCCACCACCGCGCGCAGGCGCGGTCCCGCCGCGCAGGCCATCGTGAAGGCCCGCGTCACGTGCTTCTCCGTCGTGCCGCCCGTCACCGCCGCCACCGCGTCTCGCAGCCCGCTGCGTTCCACGTCCCCGACCCGGGCGTGGACCCGCTCCTGCCGGTACCCCGGCAGGGCGTGGATCTGGAGGCGGTGGTCCGCCCCCGAGGTCCCGGTCAGGACCAGGCCTCGGGAGGCCCACTCGGCCTCGTGGTCCGGGTAGGTGTGCGGGCCGTCCGGAACGGAGGTCCTGGTCCGGTAGATGACCCCGATCACGTCCCGGAAGCGGTAGTTCGCATACGTGTAGCGCCGTGGGTCGCCGCCCGGCGGGTCGGTGCTCAGCAGTTCGGCGCGGAGCACGGTGTGCAGGCGCCGGGCGAAGTCGCCCGGGTCGACCTCGTCGCGCATCAGGGACTCGCGGGCGGACACCGCACGTTCCACCCCGTACACCAGGGTGCATTCCAGGTCGTGGTCCGGGAGCGCCGTCAACGCGGCCCGGACCGGGTCGGACGGGCCCGGCGCGTCCTTGCCCATCGCCTGGGCCGAGGCCGCCACGTCCGTCCAGATCAGCTGGAGGGGCTCCACGGAGCGGTGGTGGGAGTCGTTCATCGTGCGCAGGGTGCACGGCTCGCGGCGGCAGGAGGTCCCGCACAGCGGGCTGCGGCTGCTGAGCAGCGGTGGCTTCGTCGACGCGTCCTCGGCGCTCTCGGCGTGCTCTCCGTGCGGGATGGCCGTCAGGACGGGCCGGTCCATGCCGTCGGCGGCGACGGCGGCCCGTCCGGGCGGCAGGGCGACGACGTTCTCGCTCTGCTCGGGCTGGAGGTTCATTGTCGCGCCGACGGCGCGCCGGTCGTCCTCGGCGGGCAGCCGGTGCATGATCTTCAGCGCGCTGTTCTTGATGACGTCGGGCAGGATCTTGCTGGGGATCTGCTCGACGATCACAACACCCTCGCCGTACGCCCGGATCTCCGCGAGCAGGGAGGCGAAGAGCTCGACGGCGGCGGCCGCCGGCCCGTCCTCCACGTTCTTCAGGAGCCGGTGCGCCTCCTCCACCACCAGGACGTGGCGCAGCGGGACCCCGCCGGCGCCGTGGTGCACCCGCAGGTGTTCGACCAGGCGGATGAGCACCGCGCCGATGAGGAAGGCCTTGTCCTGGTCGTTGGTGATCGTCTCCAGTTCGAGGACCACGTTTCCGGCGAGCAGCCCGGCGATGTCCAGGGGATGGCCGCCCTCGAAGAACCGGCCCGGCGCGCCCTCCCGCAGCGAGCCCATCCGGACGTCGACGAAGCCCCGCACGTCCGCGGTGATCTCCTTGCCGTATCCGATCATCTCGACGACCTGTCGGGCGGTGGCCTGGAGTTCGCCCAGGGTCGGGTAGCGGGCCGTCCGCGGCTCGTCCGGCTCCTCCAGTACGTACTTCGGCTTGTGGGCCGGGCGCGGTTCGCCGGTGACGAGGTCCCATCCGGCGGCCGTGTAGCACTGGGACAGGGCTCGCGACAGCACCTGCGGGAAGGGCTCGTGTCCCTCGAACGCCGCGAGGAACAGGGCTCGTACGAGGTCCACGTGGCTCTGCAGCGGAAAGCCCGGCTCCGGCTCCAGCGGGTTGAGCGAGGCGGGGGCCACGTCCACGTCACCGGGCCGGATCACGGTGACGCGCCGGGCGTGCTCGGGTCCCCCCGCTGCGGCGAGGCGGCCGGCGATGCGCGCGTACTCGGCCTTCGCCGGCTCGACCGCCAGCCAGGGGATCGGCCGGTTGTGCGTGGACAGGGCGGTGAGCAGGCTCCGTACCGTCTGGGACTTGCCCGAGCCGGTCGCCCCGCAGACGAAGGCGTGCCGGTTGAGGGTGGAGCGGGAGACGTGGAGCTGGTCGGCGGGCATGAGGGCCTCGTCGAGGATGTCGCCGATCAGGAAGGCGTCGAGGTCGTGTCCCGTGCCGTCGGAGGTGACGTCGAACCGGTTCGGGGCCACCGTACGGATGCCTGGGAGCTCCCGCGCGGGCGGCCGGGCTAGCGCCGCGACCAGTTCGGCCGGGGCGACGAAGGGCACGCTGCCCGGCGGCCCGGCGGCGCCCGCGGCGGGGGCCGCCGCTGGTTGCGGCGTGACGGTGGTCAGCGCCTCGGCGAAGGGCATCGGCCGCCGCGCCGGTACGAGCACGTACGGCAGCTCGTCGAGGTCGCCGGCGCCGCACAGCAGGGCCGCCGAGGCGAGCGCCGACTCGGGCCGCTCGGCGCCGACCAGCACGCGCACGTTCCACACCCCGGTGGCCAGGGCCCGGGTCAGCTCGCGGTAGCGGGCCTCGGCCCGGTCGGCCGCCACCCGGTCGGCGGCGGAGTTCTCGCGCTGGCGCAGCCGGGGCAGATGGACGGCGAGTGTCGCGCGCTCCTGGTCCAGTCGCTCGTACGGGAGGGGCTCGGCCAGCACGAGCCAGGCGAAGGCGTCCGGGAGGTGGGCGACCGCGTCGTCGAAGGAGCCGCGGCGTTCGCCCGGCAGGGCGCGCTCGTCGTCGCCCAGGCGCAGGGCGTCGTGGGAGCCGGGGCAGGGGATCCAGAACGGCAGCCGTTCCAGCAGGGCGACCGTCTCGCCCGCCGGGACGTCGCGGGCGGTGGAGCCGGGCGGGTAGCGCAGGGGGCGCTGCGCACCGTCCGCGGCGGGCTCGTCGCCCGCGGGCGGGAAGCCGGGCGTTCCGCCCACCAGGAAGTGCAGCGGCCGGTGCCGGCCCGGGCGTATCCATGCCGCGGCCAGACCCGCCGGGCGGTGCTCTCCATCGGCCGAGGGCGCGGAGAGCACGGCGTGGGCCGCTGTGACGGCGGCGGTGAGCTGGGCGGCCGTACGGTCCTCCGTACGGCCGTCCTCGGGCCGCCGGGGCACGGTGATCAGGCGGTGGAAGCGGTACGCGTCGAGTCCGGCGGGCCGGGCCGCGCCCCCGGCACCGGGGCTCACGTCAGGCTCGCGCGAGGGCGGGCGGAGAGCCGGGGCAGGAAGTTGATGCCGGGATTGCAGTCCCCGAACACGACGCGGCGGCCCGCTGGCCCGGTTTCGACGAGGACCAGGCCGGTCGCCGGGAGGGCCTGGAGCTGGGTGGGCTCGATCGCGAACTCGTAGACGCGGCTGAGGTTCTCGCCGGTCGTCGTGGACCGGGCGGTGGAGGTGTTGGTCGAGTCCTGCCAGCTGCGCGAGAGGGAGGTCGAGAAGGAGCGTGAGCTCCCCCAGCTGCTGCCGGACATGCCGCCGCCCCGGTTGGAGCCGTCCGTGTCCGAGACGCCCCGCTGGCCGCCATAGCTGGTGCCGCGGCCCTCGGTGAGGGTCTCCCCGACCTGCCGGGTCAGCTGGTTAACGAGGAACTTGTGCTCCTGCCCGATGAACTGCGCGGCCGCCTTGGCCTCCTCGCCGTTGCCCATGCGCATGAACACCGTCGCGCTGTCCGATCCGCCGGCGACCTGGACGGTGCCCTCCCGCAGGTGTTCGAGCAGGAATACGAGCCGGACACCGGCCGTGCGGGCCTCGCGCGCCATCGATTCCAGGGCGTCACGGCCGAGGTGGTCGGCTCCGGCGACGACGAGGGTCCCCGAGCCGTGCGCCACGGCACGGGTGCGCAGCACGTGGACCAGCCGGAAGAAGACGAAGCGGTCGGTGAGGTCCTTGCGGCGGCGCACGGAGTCCTCGGTCGTGACGATCGTCAATCCGCCGGGCCGCCACCAGTCCGCGGCGCGGCCGCCGCCGGGGACGGCGGCCTCCTGCCCCCTCGGCGTGAGCAGCTCCGTCTGCGCCCGGACGTAGCGCAGTTCGTTCTGGACGCGCTCACCCTGGCCCAGGAGGTCGACGGCCCGGGTGATCGACTCGACCTCGGTGGGGTTGAGCGGCCCGGGCGCGCCGGGGGCGGGATCGTAGACGCGGAGCAGGACGCGCAGCCCGGCGGCGAGCCGGGCGAAGGTGACGGGCCCTTCGAGCAGTTCCGCGACGGTCTGGACAAGGTCCACGTCGATGGTGTGGAGGTCCACGTCCGCGCCGGGGGGCCGCATGGTGCCCAGCGCCTCGGCCATAGTCTCGGCCAGCTCCTCGGGAGTGAACTCCGCGCTCAGGTCAGCGTCGAGCAGGGCCCCGGGCACGGGTACGTGGGCGACGGCGATGTCGCGACGCGCGGCGAGGCCAGCGAGTTCGAGGGCGACGGCCTGCTGGGTGAGGTCCAAAACGACGAGCGGGGCGCCACCGCCGAGGAGCGGCCCGCCGACCGTGGCGAGCAGGCTGGCCCAGCCGTTGCCCGTGCCGCCGAACACGTCGATCCGGCTGGGACCGGAGGTGAGGCAGAGCGGGAACCAGGTGTCCAGCGTGTCGTTGTGCCGCAGGTGCTCCGCGTGGTGGGCGTCGATCCGGCTCTGCCAAGCGCGCCGGCGCTGCTCGTAGTCCCGCTGGGCGCTGGTGCGGGCGGCTTCCAGGCGCCGGCGGGCGGCCCTCAGCCTGGCGGCCGGAGAAGTCGCGGCCATGAGGACGATGACGAGGACAACGACGATCACGACTGCGGACAGGCCGCCGGCCACGTAGGCGACGATGCCCGCGAGCAGGACGAGACAGCCCGTGCCCCTGTTCTTCCGGGCGGTCATGGCGCGCTCCTCCATGGCGCGGACCTCGTCGCCGGAGGGTTCGGAGTAGACGGGCGGATGCTGGGCGTCCCGGTGTGCGGGCGGCGCGGACGGCTGGACGAACTCCCAGCCCCAGCGCTCCTGGCCGGTGAAGACCCGCCGCGCCAGTTCCGCTCCGGCCTCCGGCTCCTCCCCGCCCCGAGGTTCGGTTGCCGGTGCGCTCTCGGCAGTGCTCATGACGCCCCCCTGTGGATGTCGGAGCATCCTGACCTTCCGGAGCGCCCCTGTCAGCTCCCGGGAGCCGTGCGGGAGACCTCTTTGGCCAGAAGACATCTACGAATGACCGAAGTTGATGTGTCGTCACATGTCCGGACCAGCGCACTCCGCCGCGAGGTCCGCGATCCGGGCCGGGCCGAGGCGGCAGCAGCCGCCGATGAGGCGGGCGCCCGTGCGGCGCCAGGCGGCGACGGGCCAGCGGGGCCCGGTCCGCGGGGGGGGGTGCCAGGTGGCGGTGGCCGGCTCCCAGACGGAGCCGTCGTTCGGGTAGGCCACGAGGGGTTTGGAGGTGACGCCGGCCGCCGCCGCGAGGGCGGACAGCACCTCGGCCGGGTCGCAGCAGTTGACGCCGACGGCGATGACCTGCGGGGAGGCGGCGGCGAGCGCGAAGGCACCGGGGAGGGGGGCGCCGGAGCGGGTGCGGGTGCGCCGGCACGAACACGTCCGCCGATCGCAGCCCGTCACGCAGTGCTGCGCGGTTGTGAGCTCCTTCAGCCGTCGGGGGTCATCCCCGCGTGCGCGGGGAGCAGACCACCGCGTCCTTCGGGCCGGGGTCGTACACCGGGTCATCCCCGCGTGTGCGGGGAGCAGGCTGACTAGCTGGAACTCTATGCGGCGAACCCCGTGCTTTCGAGCACTTTCACCGAAACCGGCAATCGATCCATAAGGGCAGAAGTTGCGTTTTCCTCGCAGGCGCCCGAGCAGCGCCGCGTGGGCGCCCACGCAGTGGAGCCCGAGACTGTGGCGGCCCCGGCTCCGGCCCCGGCGCCGTTGCAGGGAAACGGGCCTATCGGCGCTTCTTGAGCTCTCTGACCGCGTGTACAGCCGCCAGGCACAGCCCCAGCGCTGTCGCGAAGCAGGTGCCGGCGGAGCGGAGGACAGTCGGGAGGCCGGCGCCCGCGAGGCTCTCCACGAGCCCCGCCAACAGGGCGACGGACACGGAGAACAGGAACATGCTCAGCAGCCAGGGCGCCCAGACGGGCTGTGCGCACCCCGCATGCACATCGGGCGCCGTGGTCGAGGCAGCCGAGGCTGTCGGGGAGGGCGTGGCAGTGGGGTCTTGGGAGGCGGTCACGGAAGGGTTCCCTTTCGGAGAATTCGGCGGAACGGAAACAAGGGGGGAGGTCAGGGGGACGTCGGCGTCGGGCTCATCAGCTGTTCCGCCAACAGGCCGCGCGCTCGGGTGACCGCGGCGGCCAGTTCTCGGTGCGCGCGAGCCTGTTCCTCCACGCCCGCCAGGAGCTCGGCGATGCGGCGCTGCTCGGGCAGCGGAGGCAGCCGTACTTCCAGGCGGCCGAGCGTCCCGGTGCTGATCGACGAAGCCGCGGTGGCGGCCGACCGGTCCTCGACCCAGGCGAGGACCTCCGGGCGGCTCAGCCAGGCGAGCAGGTAGACCGGATCGACTCCGGCGTCCTGGCGTACGCGCAGCCGCGTCAGGTTCGCACTCGGCAGCCAGCCCGCCTGGTCGGCCCGTACGATCGCCGGCGGCCCCGTCTTGCCGGCCCGTACGCACACGATGTCCCCGGCTTCGAGCTTGAAGTGCGCGAGCCGGGTGGCCAGCTCCCACGAGATGCACTCCTCCCCCGTGTCGGTGATGCGCCCTTCCCGCAGGTGCCGGGGGAACACCACCGGTACGACGCCGTCGGGGCTGCGGTCCTTCGTGCCCAGCTGCGTGAACGAGGGGCCGGCCTTGATCTCGCAGAGGGCGGCGAGGTCCGCCGTACCCCAGTCACCTCCGCTCCACTCCCCCGGCGTGGGCCCTCTGCGCAAGGAGTCCGCGTACGCGTCCGCCTCCGCGCTGCGCACCCGCAGCGCCGTCACTTCGGCCCAGGCCCGCTCCGGCACGTCCGCTCCGGAACCGGTCCGCTCCGCCGGGCGCTCATCGACGCGCCCCGCCGGGCGGACGTGGTCCACGGGACTGAGTGAGCAGACCTCATCGAGCAGCACCTCACGGCCCACCAGCGTGCTCGGAATGCTCGTCGGAACGTTCCTCGGATCGATCGCTGGCGGCTGCGGCACCTGGTCGGGGCCGCGCCGCTGCCCCGAAGCGATGTGCGCCCGGTAGATGGCGAGGAGCGCACCGGCCGCATCTTCATCAAGGACGGACCGCGGCCCCTTCTTGGTGCCGCATTCGCGTGCGTCGAGGAACAGCACCTGTTCGCACGGTTCGCCCGGGTGCCGCAGCAGCCACACGGACACGGGGACGGCGGTACCGCTGAAGAGCCTGGCCGGCAGCGCGATGACGCACTCGACGACCCCCGCCTTCACCATGGCCCTACGGATGGCCGTCTCCGCGGCGCTGTCCGAGTTGCCCGCCTTGGTGGGCATCACCATGGCGGCCCGGCCGCCCTCCCGGAGGGATGCCAGTACGTGCTGGACATAGGCGAAGTTGTCGTTGTCCAGCGGCGGTGCGCCGTAGGGCCACGTTCCCGTACGGCGAGCCTGACCCGCCGAGTTCTTCATGTTGAACGGCGGGTTGGTGAGGACGATGTCGGCCCGGCCTGCCGTTTCCAGGCCACTGGTCCACGGTGCATTGCGCTCCAGGCGCACCCTGGCCGGGACGTCGTGCAGTGCCAGGTTGAGGGACGCGAAGAGCCCTGCGGCGGGGACGGTCGTCTGTCCGAACACCTTGAGGGACTGCTGACGCCCGGGCTGCTGCCCGCGGAGCGCTTCGGCGAACGCGAAACCCGCCACGAGGGACTCTCCGCCGCGAACGTACGGATCGTAGGCGGTTCGGGGCATGCGGCCGCACGAGCTGCCTGCCAGGCCCGCCATCAGCCGCGCCACACCCTTCGGCGTGGAGAACTCACGGCTGCGCAGCCGCGCGTGGGTCTCGTACTCGTCGATGATCAGTTCGAAGGCATCCCCGTCGAGCTTGGCCACCAGCCTGATTACCTCGGCGAGGACTCCTACGCTCCGTGGGATCAGGGCGGCCAGCGAATCCGTGAAGTGGGGCAGCATCCCGAGACGCTTGACCTCGGTGTCCACCTCACGGCCGATGTGTTCCAGGAGCTCGCTGCCGGTTCCCCCAGCGGCGTCGATCGCCGCCGCGCGGGCCCGGATCTCGGTCCAGCGTGCGCCGGACGCGGTCCGCAGGAAGTGGAGCCCGAGCAGCAGGTGCAGGTAGTTCACCGTCGAACCGGGACCGCGCGCCTGGTCGGCCAGCGGCCCCATGAGTTCGTGCACCAGATGCCGGTTCGCGGGTACGTCGTCCGGCCGCTGCACCCCTGCCGACCCGTCGGAGAGTTCGGCGGCGCCGGCGCCCTCAGCGTCCTCGGCGTCCTCGGCGTCGGGGTCAGGGTCGGCGTCGGCGTCGAGGACGAGCTGACGGGTTTCCGTCCGGCTGGCCGGCGCCAGCGAGCCTCGGGCCCGGTGGCCGTAGGTCGCCTCGTCGCCCTCCCCCTGGCGGCGCAGGCGGAGGGGGACCCTGCGGTCGTCGAGCCAGCGCAGGACGTCCGACTGGAGGAAGTAGTCCGTCCCCCCAGCCTTTCTGGGTGAGGGAAAGCCCGGAGAACGGCGCTCCCACATGGTTACGGTCGGCCGCGTCACCTCGGCCAGCTCCGCAATCCGTGCCCGCGTGATCTGAGGGTCTTCGTTCCACTGCGGCGTGTGGCTACTGCCCATGGTGCCCATGCTGCTCCCCTTGAAGTGCGCCCTTTAGGCTGCTCGTTGTGGAAAACGTACGGGGTGGATTGCCGTTGTGTCCTGTGAGTACTGGGGGTACTCACAGGACAACTTTGCTTGCACGGCCAGCGCCCGACGAGCAGCACCAGGACACTTGACCGTGATTTTGGCCCAACAGATGCCATAACTTTGCCGGTTCCGACGCATCGGCTACACAAGGGGCTTAACGTTTGATGAGAGCTAGGAATCTTGGCGGCGGCCCGTCGATCCGACTCTTCCGGTACGGGCAGTGAAGGCCGCCCGGCCCTCGCCCGCTCCTCCCACGTGCGAGCAGATGGACCACAGGTCGTACAGGGCGTCCCGGGCGCGCTGGGCCGGGCGGGACCCGGGCTCGACCGAATGCCTGACGCTGTTCCACTCGACGAGCATGGCCCCCGCCATACGCGCCTGGCGCGGAGCGCGGACCAGGTAACGCCGAAGCCGCCCCTCGGACGCCACCGTGTACATGGCGCAGAGGTCCTCGAGTACGAGCTCCCTGAAGTGCAGCAGCTCGGAGCCCGTGAGTTCCATGAGCCCCTCGAACCGTTCCTCCGCATTGGTCTCCTGGCGGACCGAGAGCTGTTCGGCATGGCAGAGCGCCGCATGCATCCATGCGGCGCGCGATTGGGCGGGCGGTCCGTCGAAGGCCATGGCTGCCTTGAGGTCGGCCATGGCCGAGGTGTCTTCCTCCGGTAGGCAGTCACGGTTCAGGGAGGTGAGCACCCCGTCGACGCGGGCATCGAGATCCCGCCGGGTGGCCCCTGTCAGGGACGGGAGTCGTGCGAGGTTCGCCCGCATCTGCCGTACGTGCTCGGAGTCCTGCCGGATCTCGAGCGCGGCCTCGGTCTGGGCCCAGTTGAAATCGGGCGACAGTTCGTCCCGCCACCCGGCGTCCACGGCGTCGAACGCCCCCTGCTGCTCTTCCCGCCACACTGCCCGCGAGCCGAAGTACTCCTTGGCCAGAGCCAGCTTCAGGGCCTCTGTCGGTAAGAAGGGCAGCGGCACTTCAGCGAAAAAGGCCAGGAGGAGCAGATCGAACGGAGACATACGCGGATGGAGCTGGTCGCAGACAGCCAGGCTCAGCACCTGCAGCTCGGTCCCCGGCGGGTACACCCGCCGCGAACCGCTGCGACCGCCGCGGTAGATGGGCGCCGGGTCGGGCACCAGGCCGTACCTTCGCCACATGGCCAGACGGGATGCCTTCAGCGTCAAACCCTGCTCTTGGCAGGCCTGCAGGAGCTGCCGATCGGCTTCGCTCGGGGGTGTTCGCGTCATATAGCAAGGCTAGAAAACGGCCCGTCGCAGAGCCTGGTCATGAGTTGGGGGGGTGCAACTGCGGCATGGCTGCTGCGTGAAGGGTCTCTGGCAGTGGCCGCCGGAAGAGACAGCCAGCCAACCGGGTGCGCAGGCCCATCCCCCCGTGCGCGGGGAGCAGTTTTCCCCGGCGGGAGCCGGAGTGGCTTTATTCACGGGTTGTGAAGCCTGATGTTCATGGCTTTGGGAGGCGCCCGGATCCTCGGTCGGGTGATGTTCACGAGTTTTGGTTCCGGCTCACTTTCCGTGGAGGGCTGACTGACCGTCATGTCATGTGCCGGCAACGCCGGCCGGTATGGCCGGCAGGAAGGGGTGGCATTGAGTCAGTATTACGATATGGGTGACCAGACCCTGTGGAACCCCTCCAACGGGGCCTCCCGGCTGTTCATGAGCCAGGTGGGCGTCTACCAAGCCGAACTGGGTCTGCCGTCCCGCATCGGACCCATGCAGGCTAACGAGTGCCAGATTGACCCGCTCGTGTTCAAAGCATTCGTCGACGCCCTGCTCGCGTGGCTCGCCGGACGGCATCGAGCCACTGAGGCAGCCGTTCGCCCTGGAGACGGAACACGTACGGCTCAAGGCCGTTCTCGTCCGCCGCCCTGAACCGGACGCCCTCACCGGCCACGTCCGCTCCTTCGGTAAAATGCTCACCGAGCGCAGCGGCCTGGTCGGAGCCGAGGGCACGTGACGGCCGAGGAGGGTGGGCAAGTCGCGGCGGCGGCCGAGTGCGGCCACCTGATCCGGGTGAACGTCGGGGAACTCGACGTCCCCGCCGAGGTAGACCAGCAGACCGGCCTACACGAGACGGCCGACCGCCGAGGCCGTCACCCGCGGCCGGAGAATCGGCAGCGGCCCCCCCAACGCCTCCGTCAACCGGTCCGCCGCCACCCCGGCACCCATCGGGCCCCGCAGCGCCGCCCGCACCGCCTCCGGGTCGGCCGCCTCCACCACCGCCGCGACCACAAGCGGGGCCCGGCGTCCGCCAGCGGGACCAAGCGGGAGCCGGCTGCCCACCGCCACGCGGCCAACGGAACCCGCAACCGGCCCGCAGCCTCGTACTCGTCGTAGACCTCACGCGTTCCGGGACCGCATCGACATCACGCGAGAACACACCTCGACAAGGGGCTCATTCATGAGGAAAACATTCCGTAAGAATTCCGAGGGGAGTACGCTCTCGTCGGACCTACGAGCGTGCACGGTGGCATCGAATCGGGGGAAATGATGTCCATGGGAATGCTGTTCAGGCTGACGACGGTCGCGGCGACCTGCGTTGCCGTACTCGCCACCGGGTGCAGCGATCCGAATAAGAGCGCGGGACCCGAGCCGTTCACGCCGACGGGTGATCTGCGCGAAACCGGGGGCCAGCCCGGGCCGGCCCCCCGGACATCCCCCGGCGTACGTCCACCCACTCCAGCACCACCTCCAACCACTCCAGTTCTTCCCCCGGGTTACGTACCTACGGCGCTGGTCGGCGAGTGGGACGGAGACAACAAGGGCTCCGCACAGCTAGCCCGGATCATCTTCACGGCCAACGGAAACGTTGTGCTCCACTTCAACAACCGTCAGGTCCTGACCGGCCCCGCAGTCGTCGGGAATTCATCCATGGTTCTTTACGTGCCAGGCGGACCCATCAGGTACTCGCGGTGGTCGGTCAACGAATTCGACACGGGATACGGTTACACGTTCGAGAATCTTGTGCTCGACGGAGTCAGTTACGTACGGCAGACCGGTGGCGGTTGAACGGGCCGGGGCTTTTCTTGCCTGCTTCACCGATTCAGGGGAGGTTCACCAGAACGACCCCGACAGCGGCGCAGGTTTGGTTGACTCGATCTCCGTGTTCTTTGAACGCTGCTGAATCGCCTTCCAGACCTGCCTTGAAGTGCTCCATGAAAGCGACTGCGAGCGCCGGGTCCCGGCCCTGGACCGCCAACTGACTGGCCTTGTCCAGTTGGGTGTGCACCTCGGCGCTCGTGAGCGTGTCCAGGGAGCCGAGCAGTTCGTCGTACTGTCGGCAGGCGGAGCGGACTTCTTCGATTCCGCCCGTCGGCACGCCAAAGGTCCGGTCGGTCGTGTCCGTGGTGCACGCGAACAGCGTCACGCTTCCGGCCAGGAGCAGCGCCGTCAGGCCGACCCGGCGTGCGGTGATCCTGCCCTCGGACGCCGCTCCGACCACGGGCCGAGGCGGGGCCACCGACCGAAGACGGCGGCGTACCACCAGTGCAACGGCCCCCGTAGTGACCATGATCAGGGAGCAGGCCGTTCCCCCAACTAGGATCCGCAGCAGGGTGTTGCGGACGAAGGGCAGCGAGATCCCGCCGCAGGCGGCGGGGCGCAGCGCGAGCGCGTCGGCGCAGCCGGCGGCCAGCACGCCGCCGAAGAACACGGCCGTGACCAGACACCCTGTCAGGAAGGCCGCCATGAGCCCGTACAGGGCGGCCGTGCTGCCGTGCCGCCGTACGAGCAGGGCCGCCGCGGCAAGAGCGACGAGGCCCTGAACGAGCATGGCGACGACGAGGTTTCCGTAGGTGAAGGCGAGCAGGAAACCGTCCATCGCACGGGTCCTCTCGGGGATGCTGGAGTGGATCAGGAGACGGGAGACGAGAGTGCCGCCGACGAAGGCTGCGGTGGCGGCCGTGGAGGCCACGGCGACCACAACGGGCCAGCCGCACAAGGCCTCCGCCCGGGTCTGCGCCGCGCTCCCCCGCCCCTGCGCCGACCGCGGTGCGGGCCGCAGGCGCGCGGCGAGCGGTACCGCCCACACCAAGACGAGCGCCAGGATCAGGGGGGTCCACTGCGCGAAGCGCAACAGCAGTGGATGATGAACGGCCGACCAGAGCCAGTAAGGCCCTGCGGGCGCCACCTGCGCCACGGCCTGATGGTCGGCGCGGACCCCCTCTCCGACGGTGCCCAGCCAGTCCGCCGAGTCGGTGAGGGCCGTCCACGAGGCGATAACGACCGACAGGATCAGCGAGGCGGCCACCCAGCCCACCGCCCACCCGGCGCGCCGCGGAACGGCTGGAGCTCCCCAGGCAGCTGCGGCTTGAGCCGCCCACCACTCGAAGAGGACCAGCACGAAGGCCAGGCACAACGCCCAGAGCGCAGTCGCCGCCCCGCCGGACGAGGCCAGCCTCGGCAAGGGCGTCCCCATCCCACTGTCCACCGCGAGGGGCCGGCCGAGTACGAGCCCCACGGCCAGACCGAGGGCGGGGAACACCCTGTCTCGGACCGTATGGTCGGAGCGGGCTGACGTACGCCACGCCCCGAGGCCGACGACGGCCACAACGGCCGGCGAGACCACGAGCGCCGCCGCCCATCGGCTGTTCAGCGGGTCGGCCTCGTGGGCCGTGAGCCACCACAGGATCAGGAGTCCGCTTCCGGTGCTCATGGCGGCGAGGCCGGCCGCGCAGCACTCCCAGAACCCGGTCCGGAACAGCCGGGCCGGGTGGTGCACGATGCATCTGCGCTGTTCGGTGGTGGGGTGGAAGCCGCGCGACCCCTTCCACCACGGGTGGCGGATGTCGGCCGCCGCGATCGCGGCCAGAAGGTCCTCGCGCACACCGTCCCACGATGCCGCCCGCACATCCGCCCCGTGTTCCCGCGCCCGGATAACGGCGCGGGAGCTCAGGAAGACGAGGCCCAGCAGGACCGCTGCCCGCAGCCCGACGCCCAGCGCGTCCTCAGGAGCGGTTCCGATCAGGGCGGCGGCGAGAGGGAGCACCCCCAGGGGGAGGAAGGCCCAGTTAAACGACCGGGTGAGGCACTCGATGTCGGTATCCCGGTTACACAGATGGGCCAGCTCGTGCAGGACCAGCGCTCGCAGCCGCGCGGGGTCCGCACGGAAGCGTGTGACGAGCCCTGCGTCAAGCACCACGGCATACCAGCCGGCGCGCCCGAATGCATGGGCCGTGACTGAGAGCGAGGACCGGCGCAGGAAGAACCGGGGCGACCGGTGCAGGGCCGCCTCGGCGACCAGCTCGTGCAGGCGGCGTACGAGGGCCGCGTCTTCAGCGTCCGCTTCCGGCGCTAAGGCGACCAGGTCGTGCCTGCACACGTGCACGTACGGGTCCACCCAGTACAACAACCCGGCGAGTGCCAGGAGGAAGGCGACCCCTGCCAGCACCCAGGGAGCCTTCGTGCGCTCGAACTCCTCGGTGCAGGTGAGAAAGTAGTCCGGGAAGTTCACAGCCGGGCCGATCTGCCCGGTCCGGCCGGCCGCTGCGGAGCACTGCTCGTAGACCGCCTGCGCGCCATCGGCGCCGGGAGCGAATGCGAGGTACACGGTGTTGTAGACGAAAACCGACGCCCCCAAGAGAGCGGTGATCAGCAGGATGAACCGGAACGTGGTCCCAGCGGGCAGTCCGAACGGATCCTGTGGGGTCGCGGGGACGGGAGCCGTCGGTGTGGCAGGCGTCGACATCGCGGACCCCCGAGGGATGGTGGGCGGAACCGGCTATGCGGTGAGGCCTCCGATCACCGCGTCCGCCAGCAGTCGGGCCCCGTCCTCGTCGATGCCGAACCGCAGGGCCTGCTCGTACATCTGCTGCCGGACGGCTTCCGTCAGCTCAGGGGGCAGCGCCTCGGCCCTCGGCGCGGGCCGGGGCGCCCCGTCCGCCGGGTCGCCCTCGGAACCGACCGAGGCGTCGATGACCGCTCCACGCGTGGAGTCGGTTGCCGATGCCGGGGCGGGCGAAGGCTCCGTGCCCGCAATGGCATCTTCGGCAGCCGGCTCCTCCCCCTCCGTCGAATCCGGACGCCGCAGGATGCGTCGTATCCGGGCACGCACCGGGCCCGCGCTCCGTTCCGCCCCCCTCACCATCAGGTCCGCGCCCACGCCGACCAGAGCGGTTTCCACCATCGCCAACACGAGGGGAGTCACAACGGCGATCAGCTCACCGCCCCCGAAGCCGAACCGCTCGTCCCTCGGCTGCCCGGCCGCCCGCCTGCGCGCCGCCTTCAACGCCTTGCGAGGAGCCCGGAAATAGGCTGTGCTCTCGACGCGGAAGAGGACCAACTCGTGGGGAGCCACACGCTCCACCACCCCGCGGGCGATCTCCTTGAGGAGGTCTTCCTCCACGCGCGGCTCCGCCTGCGATCGGCTCACGATCCACCCCCGGATGCACGGCTCGCGCCGGACAGCCCCCTCCGGCGTGGCCAACCCTACGCAGCCCCCTGAGTGGCGCACCAGAGTCGTACAGGGCGCGCGAGCTGCACTCCCGCGGCACCCGCGCCACCGCGCACGCCCCTCATGGCCCGGGTCAGTGGCGGGCATCGACGAGGCCCCTGCCGCCGCTGAGGGCTGCGAGAAGGTGACGACGCGGCTGGACGCCCCTCCACACGAAGATCGTCGCACTCAAGGTGCCAGGTGCCCGGCCTCCTGGAGGGCTGGGTGCTCGTCCTGGCGGAGAAGGCCGTCAGAGTGAAGGCGAAGGCTCTGGCGGAAGCTGCCCGTCACCTCCAAGGCCATCCGCACTGCCGGCGAGAACGCAGAGCGCCGCCAGCGCCGCCATGGCGGCCTGTCCAACCAGGTCCGCTCCACGTTCATGTACGGGGGGATTTCGCAGACCGCATAGGTTCGCCGGGTTGGTCAGGCAGCGGGTGCGACGTCAAGGTGGCAGGGACCCGGTCAGGATGTTTCCAGCGGACCCAGCCGGACTTGGCAGTGGGACGGACCCCGAGCGGGCCGAACTCATCGAAGACGAAAACCCGGTCGGGGAAGCGGTCCAACCCCTCGATCCGGTCCAGCTTCGCCTCTCGCTTGATCCCACACGCGCTCCACGCGTCGGGGCCGGCGCTCGCCAGGCCCGAACCCTCAGCCGGATGCCACGGGCCGAACCATGCCCGAACCGGAAAACTACCTCCACGCCCACGCCCAGACGCAACCGCTTGAGAGGGCGGTTCGTTAGTTGATGTCTGTTTCCGGATGAGGCTGGGACAGGGCTGCTGGTCACGGTGCTCGGCTGGCTACTGCTTCCTGGTGAAGCTGCCGGTGTCGGCTTCGGTGAGGATGTCGAGCTTGACGAGGCGTTTCAGTTTGGCGCGGGTGCCTTCGATGCTCTTCGGCAGTAGTTCGTGGTCGAGGGCTTCGCAGACGTCCCTGGCTCGGAGGGGGCCGGTCGCGTCGTTGCTGTCGTGTGCGGTCGTCCCCGATCTCCGCCAGGATCCGTGCGGCGATCTGGGCGCCGATGCCCGACGAGTTCGACAGCATCGTCCGCACCCACCACCACACCAAGATCCATCAAACCACCCTAACGGCCTTGCTCTGCCGTGAACTCGGGGGCGTCGTTGGCGCCGGGCCCGGGGTACCGCGGCAGCTTGCCGACAGGCTGACCACCGGGACGAAGGGCAAACCGACCGGGCAATGGGGATGACCTGAGGCTTCGTGAGTTGACCGGACAGCCTTTAGGGTCGGCCTATGAGCACGGCAGACGACAACCGGACTGCCCTCGACCTCCTCGACACCCACCTGGAAGACCTGTGGCGGGCCGCCACCGAACTCCACCGGGGAAACCAGGCAGTCGTCCCCGAGACGCCGCGCGAGCTGGCCGAGACCGTCGAGGACGGGGCGGCTACAGAACTCCTGCGATGGGGGTACGGGCAGCTGGCCGGCATCCCGCGCTCGCCGGCCGACGTGTTCGCCCGGAGCGTCGGCAGCACGCTCATGGAACTGCGGCGGCGCCGCAGCCCCTGGAACGCGGCGGCCCTGCGCCTGCTGGAGGACCCGTACATCTTCCTCGCCACCGGTCCCCGTCGACACGAGGACTGGGCCGAAGACGTACTCGCCCTGATGCACCGGGAGGTCCCAGACCCGCGCGGCTGGCTGCGGATCGACGGCGACCGCAACAACAACGCCCGCGACGTCGCACCGGCATACCCCTTCGAGCCTCCGCCCGCCGACGGATTCCGCGACCGCCTGCACGAGCTGAAGCCGGCGGGCGCCGTCACCGCGCTCGCCGTCATGGCGGAGGAGTGGGGCGACAACCGGCCCGTGCGGAACCGGCCGGAGCGCGACGCCCTGCTGGCCGACGCACGGTCCTTGCTGGACCGCTACGGCCCAAACGTCCGTTTCTGGACGAACGCCCAAGACGCGGCCTCCGACCCGGCCCGGGACTTCGTCCAGGCCGGCCTCAAACACACCAAGGTCCACAAATTCATCACCGGCGAATACATCAACGGCCTCGACCTCTTCGAAGAACTGGGCCTCATCGCCGTGTCCGACCACGAGGTCGGAATTTTCTGGTCCATCGGCGCGTACTGACACCAGCACATTTGCCCGCTGCAGGGCCGGGGGCTCTGTGGGCCATGGCCTCAGGTCGTCAGCGTGGCTGTGGCGAGGAAACCCCGAAGGATCTGCTCGCGCGGCAGGGAGAGATCGAAAAAACGGCCCAGAATCCCCAGCAGTGCGCACCGCATCTGCTCTTCGTCCTCTGGGCCTGTGTAGCCTTCTCGGCCGGCAACGGGCAGTCCGGCCTCTGCCATGGCCGCTGTCACTTCCGCCGCCATCGCCGGGTCCCCGTCGATACCGTCGTATCCCCATGACCCGTCCAGATGCAGATTGAACGAGCAGGCGAGACGCCCATCCCGGTGGTACTCGAAGAACGGCGGCACGGGCTTGCCGTTGTCCTCTTCGAACATCACACGGAAGACGTGTGCGCCACCCGCCGAGACCGGGCCCAGCTCGTTGAACTCGCCCCACCACGGGCCGTACATGACCGCGAACGACAGCCCTTCGTACTGGCCGTAACGCAGGTGCACGTCTGAGTCGACATCGGCGAGGTCAGGGTTTGCGACCTCCTCGGCGCTGTGCTCACCGGACGCCCGGTGGACAACGGCGGGCACCCCCCAGAAGGCCGTCGCAGCGAGCCGCTCTACCAGCTCGTCCGGGGTCAGCCCTCGGGCCATCACCACGTTGTATCCGCCGAAAGGAATCCAGCGGGGCGCCGCGAGCCAGGCAATCCCGGTCCCGGTTCCGACGGGGTCAGTGTCCTGCGTTCGATGAGTCACCCGGACATGATCCAGGACGCCACCGACAACCGGCCCAGTCGACTCCCCCCAGTGCCCGGCACCTCCCCGGCCCATCCAGCTCCGACCCCGGCGGCCGAGCTCCGACCGGGACGGCATCAGCACCCACACCGCCACATCACCGCCGCCCGACAACGACTCGACACCACCCACCAGCAGCAGCGCACCGACTGACGGAAACGACACCGCAGACGACCACGAGTAGGCAGTCATGACCACACCCGACGACCACGCCCTCCTCCGACAGGCCATCTCGCTCGCGGCCAAGGCACGCGCGAGCGGCACCCCCCTTTGGGTCTCTGTTGGCAGCACCGGACGGGACGATCCTGGCCGAGGAGCACAACACCACCCTCACCGACAATGACGTCACTGCACACCCGGACTTAAATTGGCGAGGTGGGCCGCAAGAGAACTCGACGCGCAGACGGCGGCAGGCACCACGATGTACACCAGCTGCCAGCCGTGCGGGATGTGCGAGGCCGTCATCCAATGGGCAGGACTGCGGCGAGTGGTGTTCGCCCTGTCCAACGAACAGCTCCTGGACATCAGGCCTGCCAGCAGCCGACCGCCCGTGCCACAGGACGGCCCCGCGCTGCTCAACGAGGTACGGGCCGCGGTCGAGCCCTACTACCGCTGACCGCCGGGCCCAGGGCAGAGCCCGCCACCAGCGGAACGCAACTGGGTACGCTCACCCCTCCAGCGCCCCGGCGCGGAGTGCACGATCCGCCTGCCCCGGCCGCCAGCCCCTCCCGGTCGACGACCTGGATCTGGACTTCGTCTTGGCAGCCGGTCAGAGGGCTTGATGCGGCGGCGTCCTGCACGCCACCCCGTACGAGCTGGGCCCCGCCCCCTGCGGCCAGGACGCGTCAATGCCCGAGGTGCAGCCGTTTCCCGACCGTTCAAGGCGCCCCACGACAGCTTCCTGCCGAGTCGACTGTGGGAGCGCGGTCTTCGCCTTGAGTGCGGTGTCAGCGGTCGCCCGCCGTCCAGGCGGCCCGCCGACACCCGGACACCGGTCAGTGGTGGCGACGGCCCCAGGACTCGGTGTTTCGACCGTGCGGCCGCGGTCATCGCGCAGCGTGTCGGAGTGGTTGTCCCAGATGTAGTCGCGGCGGTTTTGGAACAGGTCGGTGCGGGTGTCGCGGCCGGTGCCGGTG
Source organism: Streptomyces sp. Tek67B01 (assembly GCF_055231995.1). NCBI lineage: Bacteria > Bacillati > Actinomycetota > Actinomycetes > Kitasatosporales > Streptomycetaceae > Streptomyces > Streptomyces sp. Tek67B01. The sequence goes on along the minus strand of NZ_JBUYUY010000001.1, from coordinate 7,117,121 downwards.
TGGATGCGGATGGTGGCGCGGCCGTTGATGCGGACGTTGTCGAAGCGGTAGCGGTTGCCGTCCTCGTCGCGCAGCGTCCAGCTGCGGAGGTTGACGGTGTCGCGGGTGGTGTTGGTGATCTCCACCCACTCTGCGTTGAGCGACCGGTTGGAGCGGTCGTCGCGTCCGGGACTGTCGGCCTGGACCCGGCTGATCTCCACCCGCGCCCCCTGGTGACGGTCGTGGTCCTACGCGGTCGCCGGCAGCGCGGCAGCACCGACCACCGCGCCGGCGGCCAGGACGGTCGCGGCGATACGACGGACGGAAGTAAGACAAGACATGGGTGGCGCTCCCTCAAAAGCCGTAGCCTTGCCAGGTCATACAGGCGGCAGCGACGAGTGCGGACTCCCGGCCCGGACTGAACCGAGGGCCACACTCTCGACCCCGCACCCGCCCCGCCGCAGCCCCCGCCGGGGCCAGTTACCCGAGGCGGACATTTCCGTCACACTCGCCTGCATATCCCACGCACATCTCTCAGCGTGGCTCTGACAGACCCAACCCCCACACCCACCCTCCCCGCACAAGGCCCCCGCCGCCAGTGCGTTCCAGCGCACCACCGGGCGCACTGCCCACCCGGCTCACCCACCCGGACCAGTCGTTCAGGTAACAACCGTTCTGCGGAATTCTTCGCACTCATGCCTGCAATTCGAAGAAGCCTGCGCAATCCGCTGCGGCCGAAGCGGACCGCCCTTCCGCAGCAGCCCAGCCTCTCGGCGGACCCGGAAGGACAACCGGTCCTGCCCTGCCAAGCCGTTCCCCGGCTGAGACGGCTTGGCCTTCGTCGCCTGCGAATCTCCAAAAGCACCGCGCGTGGGGGGTGGCCGTGCACCCGGTGGCAGCCGGCGGTCGGTCGAGAGCCGCGGTCGGGTGGAGCGGTGGACCACGGGACTGGATCCGGTCTGCCGCCGCACGCCGGAGAGGCGGAAGTCGCTTGTCAAGCGGTCTCTTCATAGACGAGGGTGGTCGCCGAGCAGTCTTCGGCGAGACCGAGGAAGGCCTGGCGCTCGTCCACCGACAGGCTCCAGCGCAGCTTGGTGGCGACCCAGGTTGCCGCGTAGGTGCAGTGGTAGGAGCCGTCCGAGGGCATCCATTGGGCGGGGTCCTTGTCGGCCTTGGACCGGTTGGAGGCGGCTGAGCGCGATGAGAGTGTCGGGGGACGCCTGGTCGTTGGCGTACGCCTCGCGGCAGGCCCGTCCCATGCGTAGCCGCCGGAGTCGTGGACCTCGGCCAGCGGGACGAAGTGGTCGACGTCGATGCGGGCCGGGTCGAGACGACCACGTCGTCATACGGGCAGTGCCAGCTGCCGCCGGTCACCTTGCAGCCGACCGCGACCTGCGGCGCCTGAACGGCCTCGGCGAGGATGACCTCTTTGCGGGTGTCACAGCCCTGCGTCGTATCGAGGCCCTTGTTCCAGTGCTTGTACAGGTCCCGCTTGTAGCCGGTGCGCTGTTCGTCGGCGACCGGGAGCCGGTCGATGGCCTCGAACAGAGGCAGCGGCACCTGTAGCTCGGTGACGGCAGGAGCGGTCGAGGTCGGAGCGGGAAGGGTCACCGACAAGGTGGTGTCCGCATGTGCGGTCGGGGTGATGGTCAAGGCGGGCAGGAAGTCAGAGCGTGCGCGGGCAGGCCGCGTCGCAGCAAGTTCACACCTGCATGTCCGTCACGACCGTGCCCCACAGCGGGCCCGTCGCGGCGTCCCGGCAGTCCGCGTACCCCAGGCATCGAGCCGGTGGTCGGCGTACCGACCGCCCATCAGCGATAGCGTGCCCTGCCCACCGCCGCGGCCACCGTCAGCGGCACGGCGAGGAGCGCCGCCAGCCAGAAAAGTGGCCGGTAGTCGTGCGCCTGGGCGGTGGAGGCCGCCAATCCGCTGACCACGGCGCTGCCCACGTACAGGGCGACGCCGAACATGGCCACGCCCGTTGCGCGGGCCGTCGGGAACAGCGCCGTCGCCCACGACTGGATGGTGGAGTGCATGAAGGACCAACCACCCCCGAGGAGGAGGGCGACCACGACGAGCACCCCGGTGGACTGGCTGAAGCCGGCGAGAAGGTACGCCACACCCATCTGCACGCCGCCGGCCACGATCAGGCCCACCGGGGACCAGTGGCCGACGAGCCGCTTGACCGCCTGCGCGGCCGCCATGGAACCGACCCCGTACAGGGACGCGACCGCGCCGGCCAGGGTGGCGGGAACTCCACGCGCCTCCAGGGCTGGGGCCAGATAGGTCAGGAAGCCGAGGAGCACCGCCCCCTCCAGCATCGCCACCGCCATCACGTACCACTGCCACGGCGAGGACAGGACCACGCGGAAGGGCGCCAGCAGTGATCCGGAGGGGGCTCGCTCGGGCTCGGGCAGGCGGCGCAGGACCACCGCCAGGTAGACGGCGAGGACACCCGGCAGCGCGAACACCAGTCGCCAGCTGAGGTAGTGCGCCAGCGCCCCGGCGACGACCGTGGCCACGGCGGTGCCCAGCGCGAACGCCGTCATCAGTTCGCTGAGCGGGCGCTGCCGTATCGCGGCGGGCACCGTGTCGCCCACGTATGTCAAGGAGGCGGCGATGGAGGCGGCGAAGAACGCGCCGGCCAGGGCGCGGACCCCGATCAGCACGGGAGCGTCGGGAGCGAGGGCCGAGGCCAGGGCGGCAAGTGCCGCGCCGGTGAGCGACACCCGCATCACCCGCACGCGACCCCATCGGTCGCTGGCCACCCCCCACACCGGCTGCATGAGCCCGTAGGTGAGGTAGTAGCCGCTGGCGGCCAGCACCACGGTGGGGAGCGGGGCCCCGAGTCGGGGGCCGATGAGAACCAGCATGGGCGCGATGCAGAAGCGGTCGAAGTTGCTGACGAATCCAGCGGTGCGCAACAGCCGCAAGGAGGACGCGGGCAAGGTCGCCACCGGTGTCGACGCGGTGGTGGTCACGGGGTGGACGCTTCCTTCCGAGAGGTTCAACGAGAACGGGTGACAGAGGGACCGATCCTTGGCGGACGCGATCGGTCACCAGTTCAGCACCGGGCCCTGCGGGGCGGAGCGGGCTGGCTATTACCATCACTCACAGCCTGCCGGTCCGGCATCGCGCCTGATGACGGCAGCATCACAAGAGGGCACCCGCGGCCGGGCGGCGCCCTCCGTCCGGAGGAGAGGCACCATGACGCGCGGCAGGCTGTCGCCGACGAACACTTGCGCACCGCCCACTGCGGACCACGGTTCCTCACCGGGCACGACCGGCCGCGGGCGCGGTGGTCGATGAGCACGGCACCCGCACCGCAGGGCGAGTCCCCCCGCCGTGAACTGGGGGCCTTCCTGCGGTCCCGCCGCGAACGGCTGACGCCGAGGGACGTGGGCCTGCCGGACGCCCCGGGCCGCCGGACACCGGGGCTGCGGCGAGCCGAGGTCGCCGAACTCGCCGGCATCAGCGTCTCCTGGTACGCGTGGCTGGAGCAGGGCCGAGTACGCACCTCGGAGCAGGTGCTGCGCGCGGTGACGCGGGTGCTGCGACTGGACGCCGCGGAAACCGCGCACGTCCTGTCCTTCATGGAGGAGAGCAGGCCGCCCGCCGATGCTCCCGCCTGGGTGTCGCGCAACCTGCTGAGTCTGGTACAGGCCATGACTCCACACCCCGCCGTGGTGCTCGACCCGCACTGGGACCTGCTGGCATGGAACTCCGGCTACGCCGCGCTGCTGACCGATCCGGCGCGGCTGCATCCCAAGCAGCGCAACCTGCTATGGCTGGTGTTCCGCTGGCCGCCGGCGCGCACCCTGCTCGCCGACTGGGAGCACGAGGCTCGCGCCCTGCTCGGCCAGTTCCGGTCCCGGGCGGCTCGCCGGCCGAACGACCCGCGGTTCGCCGAACTCATCGGCGAGCTGCTGTCCGACGGCGACGCGGCCCGCTGGTACGAGCGCCGGGAGACAGCCGGATTCCAGCCCTCGGTCCGCCGTTTCCGGCACCCGGCCGTGGGCGAACTGCGCCTGCGGTACGTGAAACTGGCCGCCGTGGACGAGCCCAGTCACCACTTCCTGGCCTACCTGCCCGGTGACCGGGACTCCGAGGACGCCCTGATTCGCCTGCAGGCAGGCGGATGAGCCCCCGGGGCCCGCGATACGGCGTGGGGCCGCGCCGGCCACCTGGGGGTACTCACGCCCCCCGGGTGGTTCTGGTCCCGGGAGGCGCTCCACGGAGCGGTGGCCGCGTCGCGTGGTGCAGGTGAAAACCGATGTCCGGGGTGTGTCGGTGGTGCCGGCGGCGGTGCAGCCGAAGCATGCCACGGGTTTTGCTGAGGAGTCACCGCTGTGGCGGCGGCCTTCATGGATTCAGCGCGGGCCTCGTCAGGGCACGCTCTCGCCATACTCGGCCAGTAGCGTGCGCAGCCGGACTGCCCGGTCGTCGTCGGTGCGACCTTTGCCCTTGCTCTTGTTCTTCCTCTTCCACACCCCAAGTGCGCCGGGGACATGGCCTCCTTAGAACTCCTAACGAAAAGCCCCCGTGCCGCCTTCCGCTTCCTGGTAGCTCGGTCCGGCCGCATAGACCAGCGGAGGTGTGATTGCCTGCGCATCCACTCCCTCGCCGACCCACAGGGCGATGAACAGCGCGGCGGTCGCTTCCAAAGTCCCGAACGTTCGAGACCGCCGCCAGCCACGGGCTCGCAGCCCACGTCCCGCACCAACTCGAGTACACGCGCGAGGGGCCGTCTCGTCGTCCCCGCAGACCGGCACTGCCAGTGGTCGCCCATCGAATACGGGCGGCCGCATACGCCACACGTCCTCGTGGCAGAGGTTGAAAGCCTTCAACCACGTGGGCTCCCGGCGCCGCCGCAGCCAGTTGCTGCGCGGCTGAGGGGCCCCCTTCCGTTAGCAGGCGGAAGCCTGGCCCGACCTGGTTGGAGCAGTCGATCAGCACCTTGCCTTCCAGGGCCGTGTGCAGGTCCCGTGACTGATGGCGCTCTTTGAATCTGGCTGTGGCCCACATTTCGTGACGATCACTTTCGATCAATTTGGGCGGCCGGTCCGGCTCACCCGTCAGCGTTGTGTTCGTGGGGGGGCGATTGCAGGTTCCGAGAGTTGGCATGGCCGGAGGTCGAGGATCTGAGCTGCCCCGAGTTTCGTAGAGTCCGATCTTGATTGGTTCAGGCGGACTGCGGGGTTCGCTCCTGGCTCTGACAGAAGGCTTCCTCGTACTCGGCGGGTGGCACGTAGTCGAGTGCTGAGTGGAGGCGTTCTTCGTTGTGCCAGGTGATCCACTGGAAGATCGCCCGTTCGACCTGGTCGACGTCCTTCCAGGGGCCCTGCATCTCTATGAGTTCGGCCTTGAAGGTGCCGTTCAGGGCCTCGGCCATCGCGTTGTCATACGAGTCGGCGACCGACCCGACGGAGGCTGAGGCGCCGATGTCGGCAAGCCGGTCGGTATACCGAATTGACACGTATTGCGACCCGCGGTCGCTGTGATGGATGAGGCCGGAGTCCTTCTTGATCCTCCGCCTCCACAGCGCCATCTCCAGTGCGTCCAGGGGGAGCTCGGTCCACATGTGGTTCGCGACCTGCCAGCCGACGATCATCCGCGAGTACACGTCCAGGACGAACGCCACATACGCCCGGCCGGACCAGGTGCGGACATACGTCATGTCGGCCACCCAGAGCTGGTTCGGTCGGCTCGCGGTGAAGTCGCGGTCGACCAGGTCCGGCGGCCGGGGCGCCGACGGCTCCGGGACCGTGGTGCGGCGCCGCCGGCCACGGATGACGCCCTCCAAACCCAGCTCGGCCATCAGCCGCTCGACGGTGCAGCGGGCCACCTCGTGGCCCTTGCGCCGAAGCGCGCGGGTGATCAGGCGGGCGCCATAGGTGCCGCCCGAGGTGGCGTGGATCTCCTCGATCAGCGGCATCAGCTGCTCGTCACGGAGCCGGCGGGCCGACTTCGGCCGCTTCTTGCGGGCGAAGTACGTCGACGGCGACAGCCCAAGGACCCGGCAGACGGGATCGACCCCGAGACCTCTGTCCCGCAGGTGGTCGATCACCTGCTCGGCCTCGTCCGGGGACGGTCGATCTCCTGGGCAAAAAACACCGAGGCGGCTTTCAGGATCTCGTTGGCCCGCCTCAACTCCGCTACTTCTTTACGGAGCTGCTTCAACTCATCCTGCTCGGCAGTCGTCAGCCGGTCATCCTCGCCGCGGTCGGCCTCGGCCTGGCGGACCCAGCCGCGCAGGGCCTCCTTGTGGATCCCCAGGTCCTTCGCGACGTGCGCGATGGGGCGGCCGGTGGCGCGGACCTCACGGATCGCGCGCTCGCGGAGCTCGTCGGGGTATTTACGGAGTGCTGCCATGGTGCTGGTGGTTCTCCTTCGCCAGGACGGTAACCCTGGCATCAGGGACTCCACAAATCTCAGTACAGCTCAACTCTTCGTAGGTCATCCGCGAAGCTTAGTGGTCGGCTTCGGAAATCCTAACCGCGTTCGGAAAGGCCTTGGTCAGACGGTCGATGGCCTTCTTCCCGCGATGCGATGAGCCGTTGTCGACGACCCAGAAGACGCGTTTCGCGCTGGCGTAGGGCTCGGTGGTCATGAGCTGGGTGACCAGGTTCATGAAAGGCACGATGTCGGTGGTGGGCTCGCAGCGGCCGATGACCTTCGCCTGGTGGACATCGTAGGCGGCCAGGTAGGCCAGGGATCCGCCGCGTCCGTACTCGTGGTTGACGCGCATCGCCCTTGCCTGGCCGGGGGCCAGGGTCGGATGGCAGCGGCAGCGGGCCTGGACGGAGGTCTTCTCGTCGCTAGAGACGACGTACTCGTCCGGGCCCAGCGGGACGCCTTCGAACATGCGGGCGTACAGGTCCAGGACGCGTTGGGCCTTGGCGCGGAAGTCCGGGTCGCGGAGGAATATCCAGGACCGGTACTGCCAGGGTTTGAGCGCGTCCTCGCGCAGCCAGCGGCCTACCGTGGACGCGGAGACGGTGTCAGTGATCCCGCGCGCGGTGAGCTCGGCGGCCAGCTCCGGGCAGGACCAGCGCGACAGCGGGACGCCGGTCTCGGCGGGGAGTTGGCAGGCCAGCGCTTTGGCCTCGGCAACCTGCACGGGGGTGAACCGGGCGGGGCGTCCGGAGCGCTTGCGGTCAGCCAGGCCCGGTAGGCCACCGTGGGCGAATCGGCCGCGCCAGGTCCGGACGGTGTCCACGTGCAGGTGGGTCTCGTGGGCGATCCTGGCATTGCCCCGGCCACGTGCGGCAAGGAGGACGACTGTGGCACGCTGCCGGGCTCTGTGTGGAGTCTTGTGGCCGTATGCCATCTTCTTCAGTCGGTGGCGCTCGGCGGCGGTCAGCACCACCGCCACGGCAGCGCGTATGGACAAGTACCCGTCCCCCTGGATCCTGCGGCAGGCTGATGGGCTGAGCGGTTTCGGCGGTCCCCTGCTCTTCTCCTTCCATTTCGTTGGCTGTTCAGGAAGGTGGGAAAAGCGGGAAGCGACTGGCACATACGAAGGCCTTCCGACCGTCAGGTCGGAAGGCCTTGGTGGTCGTTGAAGGTTCGTCGGTACCGAGGAAGGCGGTGGCTTGCCTGCGCTCGTGCTCGTGGGTCACCGCGGATCGGGTGCGCTCACACGGCGGACCGGACCTTGATCGCGTGGCTGAGGGCGGTCTGCTCTTCGTCGGGAGGCGACGCTCGGCGTGGAGCATCCGCAGGGCGGTGGTGATGCGTTCCTCATCCTCGGGTGTGCCAAGGCTGCCCATGTAGGGGGGCAGCAGCAGGCTCAGGGCTTCGAGGTCCGTGCGTGCGCAGAGCTTGGTGAGGAGTTCTCCGACCGGGTCTTCCTGCTGTTGTGGTGCGGCCGGGGCCGTGGCCCGCAGTCCTGCGGCGATGCGGTAGCGGAGCCATTGGTTGTGGGGGCCGGCTGGGACGTCGTCGATGTGCTTGACCGCCGACTCGAAGTGTTCGCGGGCCTGGTCGATCTGGCCCAGGTCGCGGTGGGCTCGGGCCATGTTGCCGTGAAGTGAGGCGTAGAAGCCGCGGACACGGTCGTCGCCGACCTTGTCGGCCCGGTTCAGGCACTCCTGGTTCCAGTGCAGCGTCTCCTGCGGGGTGGGCTGGTGCCGGGCGAGGTAGTGCGCGGCGATGCAGGCGTCGTAGTCGTCCTCAGCCGCTTCCCACGCTTGGAGGAACAGGTCCCGGGCTCGGGCATCTCGTCCTTCGGTCTCGGCCTGCATACCTTGCACGCACAGCTGCACGACGGTGTTCTCGGGGTCGGTCATGGTTCTCCTGAGGTGATGAGGCTGAGGTGTTGAAGGAGGGTCAGGTGGGGGTGTTGAGGGCGACCGGCATGACCAGGGTGGTGAAGCTGCCCTGGTCTGCAGAACGCACCACGACGGGTCGGTCTGCGGCGGAGATCTCCAGCAGAACGTCGGGACCGACGCTGGCCTCCAGAGCGGGCACCAGGACGGCAGGGTCGAAGCCGATCCGCTGGGGCAGGGCTTCATGGCAGACCGCGGGCAGGGTGGCGGTGTTGGAGTGGTCGGGAAGGGAGATGGTCATCTCGTCGCCGGCGAAGCTCAGAGCGATGCGGGGGCTGTCACCGTGGCTGTTGACCGCGTCGCGCAGGGCCAGGCGATCAACGATCACGCGGTATTCGGGCGGGGCCAGAGACACGAGCATCTCGCGGTAGGCAGGGAACTGGTCATCGACCGTCGCCAGGACCCGGGACTCTGACGTACTGCGTGCTCGGGTCCCGTCCGGTCCGACCTGGAGGGTGACCTGGTCGACTCGCGCCGCCCATTGCCCGAACTCGATCAGATCAGCCGCGTGCACCAGCAGACGGCACGGCCCTGCCTCGATCGCAGCCGGCCTCAGGACACGCATCGACAGGCGATAGCGATCGGTGGCCACCAGACGAACCTCGTCGTCGTCGATTTCGATGAGGACGCAACCAAGCGCAGGGTGTTCCACGTCGGAGGCTGCGGCCGGCACCACCTGGCGGACAGCACTGGCCAACTCCATTCCGCCGATTCGCACTTCCGTCATGCTGCCAGCAGGCGAGAGGGAACGCAGAGCCACCGCGATGGCGGCCTTGGCCGTCTGCGTCTGCTCCCGCAGCCTCTCCAGGTGCCGCTCCAGCACCTCTCGACCCTCGCGCTCGGGCCCGTCGAGCACCACGGCAACCTCAGCCAGCGGCAGTCCCGCTTCTCGCAGACCGCGCAAGAGAACGCCACGGGCCTCCTGCGCAGGGCTGTAGAAGCGATATCCAGTCGCCCCGTCAACCCACGCCGGCCGCAGAACTCGGCAGTCGTCGTAGAAACGCAGGGCGCTCGGAGCGCGACCGACTTGCCGCGCGAAGGCACTGATGCTCAGTAGTTCCGTGGTGCCGTCCATGGACCCGATTGTCGACGTTCATCCAACTTGAAGGTCAACTCGCACCCGCGAAGAGAGCCACCGGACTCCGGCACCGAGGACAACCCACTGGCACTGCTCGCTCGACCGATAGCGACAAGCCCGAGGACACCAGCGCACACCAGCGCGTTCGGGCCACCCGCTGAAGCCCTCCGCTACGCATGCGTTCCACATCACCACCTGGCACGGGAGCTTCTCCAGTGTCAACCCCCGAAGGATTTCCGAAGCCGACCACTTAGGATCCGATGGGAAGGATCTCTCAACGTCGGCGCTGCTTCGTCCGGTGTCGCGTCGGATGTCGGGCATGCCGAGGTGGACCGTGGACGGCTGAGTTGCACGCTCGCGCATGGCCTCCAGCTTTTGCGCGGCGGCGGCCATGGTGGTCTCGATGGCGGCGACCTCGCCGAGCCAGCCCTGGTTCTTGGCCTCTTGGAGACGGTCGATGAGGTTGGCGTGGATCTCCTGGAGGCGTGGCATGTCGAGCGGCTGCTTGGACTGTTCACCGACCCCGGTGCCGGCCTGACCCGCGACAAGACCCGGCGGCGGGGCCTGGGCAAGCTGCTGGACTGGCTCGAAGGCCAGCCCGGAGAGACCTGGCAGGATCGTTGGATGGCCAGCGGGGCGGACGACGCCGGCTCCGAGTGGACCGATCTGCCCCTCCAGGGACGCGGCACACCCAAGAGCCACTGGCGCGATAAACTGGCCACGGGCCTGGTGCTCCTGGTCGCCGGGCAGGCGATCCGCCCCAGCTACCCGTGGCTGCTGCGGCAGCGCGTGACGGTGATGCTCACCGAGACCCGGGCCGCCAGCGACCCCGATGCCTTCCAGCGGCTCGAACAACTGGCCCAGCACGCGACCCCGACAGCGAGGTCCGACGCCCTGAACAAGCTCACCTGGATCGTGATCCGCAAGGGTGGGCCCCCAGGACGAGAACGCCGCTTCCTCCTCGTGGGCGTCGAATCCGGGCCTCGCTCTGCAAGGTACAAAGGGGAACGCTGAAGGAGCATGCGGGGCCGTCGAAAGTGAGGGGGAAGGAAGCATGGTTACCTGGGGGCTGATCTTGGAGATAACGGTGGGTGGGGGTGAGCGCAAGCACACCCAGGCCTACGTGATGGCACACGTGGAGGGAACGCGCGAAACGGCTCTGACGGAGTTGGAGCGACGGGCGCGGGACTACGTTCCGGCGCATCCCATAAACCCCAAACGCCGTCGCTTCTTCCGTCGTGACGACGGCTTTCTCCTGGTCGTCGACGGCGCCTGGCAGTCACATACCGCCCGCTTCACGGTGGCAGAACTCATGGAAGACACCAACCGCCCGCCAACGGCGGAACCGGCTCGCAGAGCACCATCGGCAACTGCCGGAACGCCGCAATCGCCTTCGGCTCTCGAAGAGAAGCACGCGCCGATCCCGGTGGCAGGGGTGGAGTGTGACGCGGATGGTGTGCCCGTGAAGCCGGCATGGCTTGGGCGCATCGACCTGGCATGAGCTTGCCGCCCGTGATGGCCGACGCCGCATCGCGTGCACCAGGTGCGCGTATCAGCGATGCTGTCCCTTCCCGTCGGGCGTGCGGAGGGGGGTTAGGGCGATGGCTGCCCCCGCTCACGCCCGGGCTTACCCCTTGCAGTCGTACTGCTTGGCGAGGTTGTCAACGGCCTCCAGGACCACCGTCCGGGAGGCCTCGGTGAGGGCCGTGTCGTTCCAGTTCTCCGCCGCGAGCACGCCGGGTGCGACCTTCAGCGTGACGGTGACGTACTCGGCGTCCGCCTTCATCTCCTTCGGGCAACCGGCGGGGAGCTGGACCTCGCTCTGCCGGGGTCCCACCCAGCCCGAACGGCCTTCGGCGAGCCGACTGGCACCCGTTACGGGTTCGTTCAGAGCGTCGGCAGGCCTCACGTCCAGGGTGTACTGGATCCGCGGGGTCGTGTCCTTACCCGTTTCACGTCCGACGAAGCAGATGGTGGAGAACACGGGATCAGCCCCCGAGTCCTTGCTCTTGTCCTCATCCACCACCAGCTTGCCGCCCTTGTGATCGTCGAGGAGCACAACGGTCTTCTCTGTGAGCATCCCCAGGCAGTGGTTCCGCGCGCGCAGGTCCTTCAACGGGCTGGGCCACATCTGGACGGCGGCGACCACCAGCACCGCGACCACGAGTACGGCCGACAGCACCAAGGTGGTCTTCTTGGTCATCTGTACCGCTCGCCCATCTTCAGGTCGGCGTCCTTGATCCCGTTCTGGTACCACTGCTGAGCGGTCGGCTGAAGGCCGTCCTCGTACTCCCCGGGGCCCGCGTCCAGCTCCGACATGGCAAGACCGCGCTCCTTCGCCATCTGGCGCAGCATGGCGTGCATCTCCTTCTGGCCGTTGTCGTAGTGGTTGATCATGTTGTTGCGGGTATCGGCGTCGACTTTGGCGTTGAGGTCGTTCATGTACGCGGTCGTGCCGACGTCGACCGCGCGCTGGATGGCGTCACCCGCGACGGGGATGGCCGTGAGAGCGCGATCTCAGCGCTGCCGTGGCGCCTGCCCACGGGATGCAGCGGGCCGCCCGGCTGGAGAGCCGGCGACCCATGCGTGCCGGGCTGCTGTGGCAGCAGCGGCAGGCCAAGGGCACCGTCCGCGCCGCGGAGACCGAGCCGACCACACAGCAGGCACGGTGGCCCTCCCTGCCGCCGCTGAAGCGGAAGACCGGAGCGATTGAGACCGGTCGGGCCCCGGTCCGTTGTTCCGGGCAGCCGAACCGTGTAACGCCGTGCAGACCGCGACCTGGCGGTGTCGCCTTCATTCGCCGCGGGTCGGGCAGCCGTAGTCGTTGCGCACCGCTTGCTGGAAGGAGTCGAAGACGGCAGCGCGTGCGGTCTCGTACGCGCTCTTGTTCCGGTCCAGGAGTGCATCTCGGTAAGGGTCATTGAAGTTCATGCCGATGTAGAGGTCACCAAAAGAGCAGGCGATGACGGTACGGCCGTTTTCTTGCGTGGCAGTCTCGTCGCGGCGCACCTCCTTGGTCAGGGAGGTGTCGTCACTGACGGCCAAGGTGATGCGGGGCTCACCGGGACCTCGAAGCATGATCTCGCACACCCGTGTCCGGGCTTTGCTGCCGGTGGCGCGGGTGGTGCCGGCCTCGGCCTTGGCCTTGACGAGAGCGGCTTCCGGGACACGGAAGCCCTTTACGCCGCAGGTGTCGGTTGGCGTGCTGTCAGGGACCGGGCCCTGGAAGCGAGCGGGCTCCTTCAGTGTGGTGTCGGTGCAGCCGAGGCCCTTGGCTACGTGCTGGGCAGCACTGACAGCGGCGCGCGCCAGAGCCGCGGGGTTACTGCGTCCCTGGGTGAGGTTCATTTTGAGCACGGGCACGTCGGCTTCGTGGGAGGCCGGCCGGGCTTCCTTGGCGCAGCCGGTGGGCAGTAGTACCCATGCTTGCGTCGGGGAGGCAGCTCCGGTGACTCCGTCGAGGAAGTAGGAGGAGGCGGAGGCGTCCTTCCACAGGCGTGAGCCGCCCAGCGCAAAATCGGCTTTGTCGAAGGAGAGCTCTGCATCGAGTCGTGGCTGATCGCCGCCGACGAATTTGCTGGTGCGCTGGGCGGTAGACGCGCACCGCGCGCTGCGCAACGGCAACGTGCGGGTGGAGCCGTAGCGGTAGCGGAGATCGGTGATCGCGGCCAGACGGCCGCCGGTCAGGACCTGGTCCCCGACCGTAGTTCGGTGGGTGACACGTCCACCGGCACCCTCCCCGGCCACGTCCGCGTGCGTTTTTCGGGGGCGGCCGGCTGCGCGTCGAGCTGTTCGCAGTCGACGGTACGGGCGATCCACTGGAACCCCGACACGTCCACCGGGCGCACCACTAGCGGGACGGGTAGACGCCGGTGACGTCGCCGTGGGCCTGGCGGTCGCGGTCGAACGCCTTCTGTCCAGTGCGAGGCGGCGGCCCCTCACCGGTGTGGCTTCGTTCGCGTTCAGCGACAGCGTTTGTCGATGGGTTCGGGCGGCACTTGGCGGTCAAGGTGGCCGTGTTTGTTCACGAGATTTGGCTCTGGCACAGGTTCTGTGAACCGGCGCCGACCCGGTTCCTGCGGCCACCCGGCCCGAACGCGCCGTGCTCCGACATCAGCATCGCCCCGTCCACGACCTCCTGCGGGTCCCAGCCGGTGACGTCGAGCAGCATGCCGTCCAAGGGGCCGCCCACCAGCTCGACATAGGCGTGCCCCGGCCTCGGCCGGGCCGTCCCGTTTGGCTCCGCCCCGTACACACGCCGGTCCCACCCCGCAGCATCCACCCGCCCACCCTCCCACCCCCACCCCCGCGCGTGGGCGGTGATGCGCCCCCCGCCCCCAGACGGGTGACGCTCGGAGAGTGGTCGGCCCGCCCGTGATCAGGTGCGGGAGCGGTAGACGCGCACCGCGCGCTGCGCGACGGCGATGCGGCCGTTATCCAAGATCATCGTGCGGGCGGAGCCGTAGCGGTAGCGCAGGTCGGTGATCGCAGCCAGACGGCCACCGGTCAGGACCTGGTCCCCGACCCGTAGGTCGGTGGGCGGCACATCCACCGCCACCTTCCCCGGCCACGTCGGCGTCCGCTCCTCGGGGCCAGCCGGCTTCACGTCGAGCTGTTCGCAGTCGACGGTCCGGGCGATCCACTGGAACCCCGACGCGTCCACCAGGCGCACCACCAGCGGGGACGGGTAGACGCCGACGACGTCACCGTGAGCCTGGCGCGCGCGCTCGAACACCTTCTTCCCCAGGGTGAGGCGGCGGCCCCTCACCGGTGGCCGGCCCGCGCGCAGCGCTTCATCAACACCTGTATGTCGGTGACCATGGTTCCGCGTAGGGGGCCGGTGGCGGTGTCGCGTCGGTGCGCGTAGTCATGACAGCGGGCGCAGTCGGGCGGGGCGACCAGCGGGGCCGGGGGGAACAGCTTGAGGGCTTCCGCCTCGGCGCTGTGGTGGTCGGTCGTGTCGTCCATGGGGCATCCCTTCACCCGTGTACCGGTGCCTACACCTTCGGCGTCGGGAAGCCTGCGGGCAGAGGCAAGTCCGGGGACAAACTGGGGACATGACCATTGGGGAGTTGGCTATGTAGGTGAGTTCCAGGAACGTCTGTTGCCCATCGAGGGGAACGCCCGCTTCCATGGGAGAGTGCTGTCGCTGAGTTTCGAGAAGACCTCGGTGTTTGCTTCGGGACCATGGTTGTGCTCTGCACGACGAGGGGGCCCGGGCGCTGCCGTAGTCCAAGAGCGATCTGTACGCGGCGATCCGCCGTGACGCTATGGCCGGCGCCTCGTTGCGGGCGCTCTCGGGGTGTGACCGAGGTACGCGAGAAAGGGGCAACGAGATGATCTTGAAGCCCTGAGCGCTCGGCCCCGTATTTCAGAGGGACACGAGGGACACGCACGCTGTTCTGCCAGCGGCGGAACACCGACCGAACCGGGCTCGACGATCACTACAGTCCGGTCTCATGGCGACGATTACGACGCGTACGGTCGAGTACCCGGCCGACGGTTTGACGATGATCGGGCACCTCGCGCTCCCGGCCGGTGTCGACCGCCGGCCCGCGGTGCTGCTCGGACCAGAGGGCATGGGACTCAGCGACATCGAGCGCCGCCGGGCCGATGCTCTCGCCGAGCTGGGATACATAGCGCTGGCCTTCGACCTTCACGGCGGGCGCTATCTGGGCGACCCCGAGGAGATGCTGGCCCGTTGCCTGACGCTGCTCGCTGATCCCGACCGGATGCAGGGCATCGGCCATGCGGCGCTGGACGTGTTGCGCGCCGAACCGCGGACCGACCCCGACCGGATCGCCGCCGTCGGCTACGGCACCGGGGGCGCCGTCGCGCTGGAACTCGGGCGCGGCGGCGTCAATCTGCGCGCGATCGGGACCGTCAACGCACTGACCACGGGCCGGCCGGGCGAGGCGGCGCGCATCCGCTGCCCGGTGTGGGCCGGGGTCGGGTCGGAAGACCCGATCATGCCGCCCGTGCAACGGAACGCGTTCACCACTGAGATGCAGGCCGCGGGCGTCGACTGGCGCCTCACGGTCTACGGCGGCGCCTTGCACGCCTTCCACCACCCGCCGGTCGACCACCCCACAGTCCCCGGCGTCGGCTACCACCCACAGCACGCGCAGCGAGCCTGGCACGACGTCATCAACCTGCTCGCCGAGTGCCTGCCCGTGACGGAGGACCTGGGGGCACGACCCAGGTAAGCATGCTGGCGCCGGGCCCGGTCGGCGTCGGACACTGACCGTCCCCTCCCCTCAAGTCCGCACAGGAACCGCATCCGGGCTGATGCTCGATCGCGGAGACGCGTGCGCAACGGCCCCAGCTACCGGCTCAAGAACCGGCTCGCTGCCATCGAGCGGGACCGGGACAACGCGGCCTGAGACTGGTGCACATACCTCTGTACTTGGTGGAGCACTCAGAGGAGTACGCCGACAACACGTGGCCTTGGGGCAGCTCAGCTCGTTGCCTACGCATGAACGAGGAGAACACAGGGCCATCAGCACTCGCGCTGGCTGAGGGCCTATTGCAAGCACAGTTCCAACGGCAGGTGATGGCAGATCCCCAGCAGGCTCTGGAGACTGTGGAGCGACTCGTGCTGGGGATGCACCACTCCGTGTCGTCGTCGGCAATCGACGCGGCTCTGAAGGCCGGCGTGGGTTGGCATGAGATCGGGCGTGCACTTGCTGCATTGGAAGGTTCCGGTGTTCTCCTGCGGCAGGCGGCAGCGCTGCTCCTAGGTTTGCCTGCCGCCGATCGTGCCGCTGAGCGGGAGATGCTTGCTCAGGCACTCGGGGAAGCGGCGGAAGGAGAAGCCGAGGGCCTCGAAGACGTGCGCGGCCAGCACCCGGATGAAGATGTCTGGTCCGCAGCAGTTCAGCGATTCCAGCGGAACGCTCGATTCCCGGTGCCGCTCCCGTAGTTTACGATCCAGGTTTTCCTACCATCAGCACAACCGACTGCGTTTGGTGAGTCGGTGAGACAACTGTGGTGGGGGTTGCCGCGCTGCCGTTGTGTAGGCGGGTGGGTGACCTGATGTGCCTGGTCAGAGCAGGGGTGAGAACCGCTCGGGGGGTCTGCGTGTCTTGGTGATGCGGCGGGTCATGAGGGTGATGGCTGCCCAGGTGATGAGGGTTTCGGATTCTCTGAACTAGCGACCAACCAGCGGCTGCGGGTCGCTGCTGCCCCTCGTTGACGGTGGTGTATTCGGCCGTCGAAATCTGCCGCATGCTCGATCATGGAGCGATGAGCGAGATTCTTCCCCGACAGGACCTGAGCCTGGAAGCCCTGTCGGCCCTATGGGAACAGCGATGGCCTGCTCCACCGGGCGATCTTCAGATGCGCTATGCCTATCCCGATCGATGGGTGCGCTTTCATAGCCTCCCTGAGTCCAAGCGATACCCCGACAGCGACGCCGAGTACGCAGTCATGCTCGATCGGCATCACACCCTGTTGGACGAGCTGGGGCCGCCGAACGAAGTCGAGTTGTATGTGGTGACCCGCGAATGGAACGGAGACGCGGAACACACCGTGCGCATGCCCCAGCTCCGGCAAGTTGATCCGGACGCGCGGCACTGGGGCAGCCATGTCCACGACGATGATTTCCCTGATGACATCCTCTACCAGCATGAGTACATCAGCCTCCGCCTCCGCAGCAGGTATGCCTTGGACCCTCTTCTGCGGCTGGTAGCTGAGGATGTGATCGCAGGAGTCACCCTGGCCCCACTCGATCTTCGCTGGCTCTACCACCCCTATGACGGAGGCGGGGATGTATTCGCCCCACGCACCAGCGTCAGGGACGCCCTCAAGGCAGCACATCCTGATTGGCTTTCCACCCACCCGACCGGCATGTGAGGGTTGCTTCTCTGAGTCCGGACCTAGGAAGATCTGACTGGTCGTCCGGCAGCCAACCGGGCGCTCTTGATGGCGAGCCAGCTCGGCGCCTACGACTGCCGGGCCGTCGGTACAGTCATGCCGGTGACAATGAGTCGAGGCCGGTGGCCGAAGATCGATCAGGACAGCGGCGTCGAGGACGCGGGGTTGCTCATCCTGGAGTGGTTGGGCGAGCAAGGCGTGGGCGCCGCGATCAGGGTGGACGCTGAGCGGTTGCGGGACCAGAAGCCCGCATGGACGTTCACTGCTGGTGGCGGCCCGTTGAGCCACCCGATGCGGGCCGACGGAGCCACCGCCCACGAGTGCTTGTCCCGCGCTTTGTCCCATCTCCGCGAAGCTGGCGTGGACGTGCCCTTCTGACGCGTCGCTCATGGAGCGGACGGTGGCGGCCGCCTTCGGGTGTCGGTGGCGCGTCCAGCGATCTGGGTGAAGGTGGGCATCCCGAGATCGACCGCCGTGACCGTGCGGGCTGTGGCGGCGTCCATCTGGGAGAGCTTGTCCTCGGAGCCAGCGAGGCTGTTTTCGAGGCCTTCGACTTCGCCAAGCCAGCCTTCCCGCTTGGCTTCGGCGATGCGGTCGGTGAGGTTGGCGCGGATTTCGACGAGCCGGGGACGCTCGGCGGGGTCAGGCCGGAGCATGGCGCATCTCAAACAGGCGTGCTCATGAATGCAAGGGGTGGAGAAGGCCCGGCCGCAGGTGCCGATGGAGAGTTTGCGCTTCTCGAAGTGGCCGAGGAAGGAGTCCCATTCCTCATCGGTGGGCGTGCGGTATTCCTCGCCGGGCCGGGTGGCCCGACGGCGGGCGATGAAGGCCCGGTGTGCTTCGATGACTTCACGGGGGTAGACCGCGAGGTAGCCCATGGTCGTGTCGATCACGCGATGGCCGGCGACGAGCTGCGCGATGTGCGGCGGCATTCCGTTCATCACCGCATCCGTGATGAAGATTCTTCGGAAGTCGTGCGGCTGCATGGCCAGCGGCTCGCCGCTCGCGTCGGTCAGACCTGCGCTGGCCAGGGCCTGACCGAGGTACTTTCGGAGGCAGGTTGGGTGCATCGCCCGGTTCTCGATGCCGATGCGATGCTGGAACAGCAGCGGCATCGGCGGGTTCCAGACGCGTTCGTGGGGGTCGTAGGCGGCAACCGATGCGACGATGCCGTTGCTGTTGTGGACCCGCATGATGATGCGGCTCAGGACGTCGGCAAGCTCGGGGGTCACCAGGATCAGGCGCTCTTGATCAGTCTTCGACGGAGCGATCTGCAGGAGTGGGACGAGCTCGCCGGTGGTCGGCAGCCGGTACTGGATGAGCGAGTGGTGGCTCAGCTCGCACAGTTCCTCGATCCGGATGCCGGTGTGACGCTGGCCCGGGCCGCGGTACGGCATGTCGCAGCTCGGCGGCGATGCGGTCGTGCCAGGCCCGTCCGGCCTCGATGCCGACCTCACAGCGTTCCAGATCGACGCCGTGCTCACCGCCGCGAACACCGCGATGCGCCTGGGCGACGACACGGCGGCCGCGAAGGTCCGCCGCGTCGTCGACAGCCTCCTCGCGCCGCTGGCCGCGCCCGGCTGAGGAATGATCACTCGTTCTTGAGGTCGTCGGCGAGGCGGCGGGCTGCTTCGGTCTCGATGGGACCGCGTGGTTCGATCTCCTCGCCGGCGAAGCGGGCGGCCATGAGCCGGATCTGTTTCCGGGCCTGCCCAGCCTGGCCCTGTTCTCGCAACTGCACCGCTCGCGCCAATGGCGGCGGAGGCTGTCGGTCAGTTCGAGCAGGGGGCCTGGCGTAGGGCGGTGACGACCAGGCCTTCGAGGGCCTCGCGCGGTACGTTGCCGCCGCTCACCAGCCGGTCGAAGACCAGTCCGTCGATGCAGGTCAGCAGGGTGTGAGTGCGGTTCTCGGCGTCTGTGACGCCGTGCGTGGCGAGGAACAGCCGGACGGCTTCGCGGCTGGCGTTATCGCGGGGGACGAGGATCTCGCGCAGCTCCGGGTCGCGCACGCTCTCGACAGCGCAGGCGTAACGGGCGAGGGAGCGGCGTCGCCCTTCACCGGTGAGTCGTTGTCGGGTGAGCAGTGCCATGCCGTTCAGTAGGTCCTCGACGGTGCGCAGGGGCGGCAGTTCATCGGGCATCGTTTGCAGTTCCGCTTGATCGAGTTGGACCAGGCGTGTGACCAGTGCGGTGAGCAGCGCGGCTCGGGTGCGGAAGTAGGCCGAGGTGGTGCCGGGCGGCATGGCGGCTTTGCGGTCGACTGCGCGATGGGTCAGGCCGCGGATTCCTTCGTCGGCGAGTACGTCGATAGCGGAGTCCGCGAGGAGGGTGCGCCGATCCGAAGCCATACCCCCTTTCTACACCTGTAGAGGCTCAGATAGGATCGTCTTCTACATCTGTAGAAGAATCGGAGCTTCGGCATGGGCGGCATGGCAGTGGTGGTCGGAGGGGGCATCGGCGGGCTTGCCGCCGCGCTCGGCCTGCGCCGCATTGGATGGGACGTGACAGTGGTCGAGCGCGCATCCAGGCTCGAAGGCGAGGGGGCGGGCATCTCACTGGCCGCCAACGGCCTGCGAGCACTGGACGAACTCGGCGTCGGCGAGGCGGTGCGAGATGCATCGCGGGGCCAGTACAGCGGGGGAACTCGCACGCCCCAGGGTGGTTGGCTGGCCCGGATGGATGGCTCAGTGCTGGAGAAGGCGGTGGGCACGCCGATCACGGGCATCCCCCGCTCCACGCTGCACCGACTCCTTCGCGGCTGCCTGCCCGCCGGATCACTGCTGATCGGTTCCGAGGCGACCTCGGTCGAGCAGATCGACCCAGGAACGGTTCAAGTCGACTGCGGTGGCACGGTCTTGGACGCTGATCTGGTGGTGGCGGCCGACGGCATCGGCAGCAAAGTCCGCAGCCGTCTCTTTCCAGACCACCCCGGCCCGGTCTACAGCGGCTCGACGGTGCTGCGCGCCATCACCGAGCACGGGGTCGACCTGCGCACCGACTTCGAGCTGACCTGGGGCCAAGGCGCGGAGTTCGGGCATATCGCCTTCCTGGACGGGCGGGCCGAGTGGCATGCCGTCCTCAATCTCCCTGCCAGAACGCGATTCCCCGACCCACTGGCGGAACTGCGCCGACGATTCCACGCCTGGCATGACCCCATCCCGACTCTGCTCGACGCGACCCGGCCCGACGCCGTTCTGCACCACGACGTCAACGAACTCCGCACACCGCTTCCCTCGTACACGGTCGGACGGATCGCGCTGCTCGGTGACGCGGCACACGCGATGACCCCCAACCTCGGACAGGGCGCCTGCCAGGCACTGGAGGACGCGGTCACCCTGGCCGCCGTCCTGGGCACCGCGCCCACCGTCGAAGCCGCGCTCGCTCGCTACGACGCCGAGCGCCGGCCGCGCAGCCAAGCCGTCGCGCAGGCTGCCCGGCAGGCCGGGCGCATCGGCCAGCAGCTCTCCCATCCACTGGCCGTCACCCTGCGGAACACGGCGATGCGGCTGACACCGTCCCGCGTGGCAACGCGCATGATCCTTCGCCACCACGCCTGGGTCCCGCCACAGTTGAACTGATCCGATTCGCGCCCTGCCAACGCACCGACAGACACCTGCCGGGACAAGTCCCGAGGGTCTTGCCGTCGGCGGACACGGTGGGCAGGGTGACCGCCTGCGTACTGATCTTGTTCCGGAAGACCTCTGGGAGCGGGTGGCGCCGCTGCTGCCGCCTCCGCCCGAACGGCGCCACCGCTTCCCCGGACGACGGCGTGTTCCCGACCGAGTGGCCCTCGCCCTGCTGGCCGAGCTGCGACGCGCCGATTCGATGCCCGCGGAGACCCCGATCGGCTCGGACTGCGGCCGGCCCGCGCGGCCGAGGCGCTGCTGCCGGCCGACGCGCTGGTTATGGTCGTCATTGACGACACGCTGCTGCACCGGGTCAGCTAAAGGCGCGAGTGGAACAACAATTCCTGTCAAAGCCGCCCGCAACCTGAGCCCTACTACCCTCCAGTGCATTAGACGACCGTCCCCCGCCCGCCAACCCCCCCTGCCACGGACACCGGGCACGGGCCGAGCCTCTGTGCAGCATCCCTCCTGCGGTCGCCGCCCCCTTGACCACCAGGCGGATCAAAGGTGGTCAAGGGACATCCGGCCCATAGATCACATGTGAGCAGACGGCAGCCTGCTCCCCTGGACGACTGCCCCCTCCGGCAGCGGTGCGACGGGACGGACCCACCGGTCCTCAGGCGCTGCGTGGTTTGCGGCCAGCGCTCTTCTTCGCCGGGGCCTCCTTGGCGGCAGCCTTCTTCGCGGCCGCCGGGGGGCAGCTCCGCTCCGATCTGTGCGGGCCGCCCCCTTCCGGGGTGGTGCCCCGCGCTGCTTGAGCCGATAGGCGGTTTCGGCCGGAGGGCCGCTATCGGTGGATCATCGCGCGAGGAATGGCCCTCTGGGTGGGGGCGGTCGGGTTGGTTCCTGTGACGAGGAGGACCAGGAGGACGGCGATCGCCTCGTTGCGCAGGGCATTTGCTGCCTGTTGGAGCTTGTGCGGGTCGGGGGACGGTAGGGAGGGGGCCACGGTCGCGGCGGCGTGCGAGGGCGGCCACCTGGTCCGGGTGGACGTCGGGGAACTCGACGTCCCCGCCGAGGTAGACCAGAAGACCGGTCTTCACGGGTACCGGGCGCTGGTGTTCACCCGGCGCCGAGCCAAACCGGACCGTGCGCCGCCTGCCACCGGCCCTGTGCGCGCTACGGCGCTCCCGCCAACCCCTTGTACAGGCGTGCAGGGCCACGCGGCGGGCGCAGTAGGGGTCTAACCTCATGTCCGTGTTACCGCCCGACCTGCCGCGACTGCGGACACTGGTCACCTACCTGCGCGGGGAGCTGGGCCGTGCGGAACGGGCGCTGAACGCGGCCGAGGAGGCCGAGGAGGCCGTTGCACGCCGGCGGCCGCCCGCGAAAGCCTCCGCGTGGCTGCTCGAACGCGGCATCGGAGCCGGCCGGCCCACCCGGCTCGGTGACGCGACCAGCTTGACGTCTGCGCATGTGACCGGCCAGCTTGAGACCCAGCCAACGAGGCTGACCGTGGATAGTGTTGGTGCAGGTCAGCTGCATTCCTGGCGCTCTTGAGGCGAGCACCGGCGGCGGGGGACGGCGCTTCGGGCCCGGGGGGCTCAGTTGCCTTGCGTGGCGAACAGCTCCAGGTGCCCGCACGCCTGGCAACGCCAGGCGTCGATCTGGCGGCGCGGGCGCCCCATCCGCTTCGCGCCGCCGAGCAGGCCGCGTTCCAGCGCCCCCGCGATCCACCGGGCGTACCCGGGAGCGCCCTGACCGGTGTCCTCGACGAATCCGAGTTCGAGGACGCCGGAACCACAAAACGTGCAGCGCATCTGGGTCATCCGCCGAGTGTACGAAAAGCCGTGCGGGCCCAGGCGGCCGGTGTCCCCTCCGGTTTGCTTGGGACCCATCCAGGCGGGTTCGGGGTCGACACGATGGTAGAGACGGATCCTGGCCTGCAGCACGGGTAAGGCCCTCCCGCCCCGGAGCTCCGGGGCGGGAGGGCCACCTGTGGCTGCGAGACGTCCCCGCGCCACACGGACCGGCCGATGTCGGGCTACCTGCAGCCGGCCCCTCCCGCGGCCATACCAGCACGAGCGGTGGACTGCCGCTGGTGAAATGGGTGGAGTCCTCGACCGCCTTCGGTCGAGGACCCCACACGTGATGGATCGGGTCAGTGAGCCTTTTCAGAGTGGCCACCGGTCGGGTGACAGGGTGGCCTCCCGCAACGCACGAGGCTCCTGCGCCGTTGAGAGAGGTGTTCGACGTCTCAACTCATCAGCACAGGAGCCTCGTTGGTTCCCCATCCTGCCGCACTCGACCTCCCGCACGCCCTGGTCGAGTGGGTAACCATGCTCATCGTCACCCGTGAGGGTGACCGCCGCTGCAAGCTCCCGCCTCACCAGCGTGCTCTCGTCGGCTTGGTCTACCTTCGCCGGCACGACACGCTCGCGCAGATCGCCGCCGGTTTCGGTATATCCGTCGGCACTGCCCACGCCTACGTCACCGCGTGTGTCGACCATCTGTCCCGCCGGGCGCCGGGCTGCTGCGGGTCCTGCGGGAAACGGATCCCGATCACGTTCTGCTCGACGGAACGCTCGCCGAGTGCGACCGGGTCGGTGACAGCCGGGCCGACTTCTCCCAGAAGCACCGCCGCCACGACGTCAACGTGCAGTTCGTTGCCGACCCTGCGGGCAAGCTGCTGTGGATCTCGCCCGCACTGCCCGGCCGCACCCACGATCTGACCGCGGCCCGCACCCACCGCATCATCCGGATCGCGAACGCCAGGGCGTACCCGTCCTCGCCGACCGCGCCTACATCGGGGCCGGCTCCTGGGTGACCACGCCGATCAGACGGCTCCCGCACCAGGAGCTCACCGCGACCCAGCGGACGATCAACCGGGCCCTGTCAGCAGCACGAGCGCCGGTCGAACGAAGCCTCGCGAGACTGAAGGCCTGGTGTGTCTTCCGCAGAGCCCGCTGCAGCCCTAACCGCATGACGGTCATCGCCGCTACCGTCCTCACCCTGGAGCGTCAACGCTGAAAACGCTCAAACGCCCTTTAGAGACGGGTAGACCGCGGGCCCGCAGCCCACATTGCTGGCTCGAACGGCTCCATGCCCCGCCCAGGCGGTGACAGGCAGCCGGTGACCTCACGGGCACGCCGCGATCTGATGCCGTGATCCAAAAGTGCTGGTTCAGCCGCGTCGGCGACGTTAGCGTCGGCCTGCTGCCCGCACACACACCCGGGGGAACCATGCCTGCCCGCGTACCCATAGCAACCGCCGCCCTGACAGCCGCTGTCATAGGCGTCTGCGTCATCTCAGGATGCAGTGCGCCGACGGGGCATACCCCCGCCGCGGGCACGGGATCGGCATCACCGGGCAAGACCCTGATGGCACCGCTGACGGTGGTCCAGCTGAAGGACGCGGCCCTGGTGGACGCCGACGTCCCGCAGGTGAAAACCGGTATGGACATACAGGAGCCGAACCACGAGCCCAGCAGGTTCCCGCCAGTGTCGGATCCCGCCTGCCGGACCTACCTCGACATCCGCACCGGCGACAGGTCCTACGCGCGCGTAGAGCAGGACTATGACTGGAAGGACAACGTCTACCCCGGCAGCTCCACGCTCGCCTCCTACGAAGCCGGCGCAGCGCAGCAGCACTTCGCGGACCTCAAGAAGGCCCTCGCCGCCTGCCGGACCTTCGAAACCGAAAACTGGACGGGCAAGCACACGGTATCGATAGCGATGGAGGCACCTCCACGGTTCGGGGACGAAGCGGTGACCCTGCGAGAGCACACTCCCGTCTCGGAAGGCGCTGACGCGGACAAGCAGATCACCATCGTGCGAGCCGGGAACACCATTGTCACCTTCACCAGTCTCGATGTGGGCAGAAGCTCCTACTTCCCCATCGAGCTGATCGACCGGCAGGTCGCCCGCCTGAACAACGTGCAGCAGCAATCCTGAACCGGCCGCCCGGCATCGAGTATCTCTTCTGCTGACCAAGCCGGGAGGGCCCAGGGCAGCGGCGAGTTGGTCGCCGTCATAGTGCCTTCGGTATTCCGCCCGAGCTGGCAGACGGTCTACCGACGCTTCGCCCATTGCAGCCGGGCGCGAGTCTGCGCTCGGCTCCACCGCATCATCCTCGACGAGCTCGGCGCCAGCGGCGACTGCACTCGTCAACCTTGCCGGTGCGTTCGTTCACCCGCCGGTTGCGGATCCGGTCCGAGGTGCCGCGCTGAAATGATGGAAATGGATCATGTGGGAGTCGGTGGCCGTAGAGAGGCTCACGGGCAGGCTGACCGTGAAGAGTCCACGGCAGCGGCGTGATCACGAACCACAAGGGCACGGGGAGTGCCAGGAGGAGAGTCAGGAACACCCGCAGGCGCAGCATGAGGGCGGGATTGCGGGACACCCGCGCCCACTGGTTGGAGAAGTGCCAGGCCGGTGCCGCGTAGCTATGAGCCGCTTTCACCGAGCATGGCACGCATGGCGGCGTCGCGGCGGACCACATCGGGTGCCCGCGCCGAGAACCTGATGACCACCCCCGCCGTCACGATCCGCCCCGACGCCACCCTCCCGCAGGCCGCCCGCCTCATGACCGACCGCCACATCAAGCGCCGCCCGGTCGTCGACGCCGACGGCACCCTCAAGGGCATCGTCAGCCGCGCCAACCTCCTGAAGGTCTTCCTCCGCAGCAACGATGAACTCGCCGCGGACATCTGCGAGAGCGTGGTCCAGCGCCTCTTCCCCCTCTCCCACGAAGCGGTCGAGGTCACCGTCTCCCACGGCATCGCCATCCTGACCAGCCAGGTGAGGGACCGCGCCCTGATCCCGCTGGCCGAACGTCTGGCCCACGCGGTCGAAGGCGTCGTCGATGTGCGCTGCCGGCTTGACGCCGGCTCCGACGTCTGACCGCCGCGCGCCCTCCTCGCTTGGCGTGCATTCCCGTGGAGCACCCGCCCGCCGTCGCGCTGGGAGGTGACCCGGTCGACTGGCGGGCGGGCTTGCGTGGCGTCGCGGATGCTCGGTGGGTGGAGGGTCCGGCCGTCACGCAGTGCGGTGGTACCACTGTGCCCGGGCGGCGGCCCTGCTCGTTCGTGCGCGCAGCTGAATTCGTCGGGGTCGTTCCGTCGTGCACGACGAGTGCGGGGACAGACGCCGAGGCTCCCTGGGCGTGGTGGCGCCAGGGAGCTTCAGGGGACGGCTTCGAGTACCGACGGTCAGAGCGAGATCCACTCCGTGGACGTGGTGACCTCGTTCAGGAGGTCGCGCAGCGGCTGGACGCCGAGGCCCGGGCCCGTGGGGACGTCGAGGTGGCCGTCTGCGAGGACGAACGGCTCGGTGATGTCCGTGGCGAAGTAGCGGTGGGAGCCGGACGTGTCGCCGGGGAGAGTGAAGCCCGGGAGGGCCGCCAGGGCGACGTTGGCCGCGCGGCCGATGCCGGTCTCCAGCATGCCGCCGCACCAGACGGGGACGCCGTGGGCGCGGGCGATGTCGTGGATGCGGCGGGCTTCGAGGTAGCCGCCGACGCGGGCCGGCTTGATGTTGATGATCGAGCAGGCACCGAGGGAGATCGCCGCGGCGGCGTCGGCGGCGGACTCGATGGACTCGTCCAGGCAGATCGGGGTGCGCAGCAGTTTGGCGAGCTGGGCGTGCTGGACCATGTCGTCGTTGGCGAGGGGCTGTTCGATCAGCAGGAGACCGAAGTCGTCGAGCTTCGCGAGCTGCTGGGCGTCGACCAGCGTGTACGCGGCGTTGGCGTCGACCTGGAGGAGGATGTCGTCGCCGAAGCGCTCGCGGACGGCGCGGACCGGCTCGACGTCCCAGCCGGGCTCGATCTTCAGCTTGATGCGGACGTAGCCCTCGGCGACGTAGCCGTCCACCGCGTCCAGGAGTTCCGGTAGCGAGTCCATGATGCCGACCGAGACCCCGCAGGGCACCCGCTCACGGGACGCGCCCAGGTACGAGCCGAAGGACTCGCCCGAGCTGCGGAGCTGGGCGTCGAGGACCGCCGTCTCCAGGACCGACTTGGCCATGTGGTGGCCGGTGAAGGGTTCCAGGGCGCGGCCGACCGCGGCCGCGTCCACGCCGTCCTTCGGCAGGGCCGGGACGAGGAAGCGGCGCAGGACGTCCTGGGTGCCGTCGACGTACTCGGAGCAGTAGCGGGGCTCGGACATCGCAGCGCACTCCGCCCAGCCTTCCGTCCCGTCGGAGGTGACGGCGCGGACGAGGAGGACGTCGCGGCTGGTCTCGACGCCGAAGGAGGTGCGGAACGGGGCGACGAGCGGCATCGCGATGCGGCGCAGTTCGACGCCGGAGAGCTTGGTCTTCATGTGCGGGTGGCTCCTGGCAGGTTGTTCAGGCGGCGGTACGGCGGACGATGTAGCTGCGGCGGTCGTGGAAGCCGGTGACGCGGGCGCCCTCGGCGAGAAGACCGCCGAGGGTGTGCCGTACGGCGAGGCGCCATGCGCGGGCGGCGCCCGGGTCGGTGCGGCGCAGCGATTCGATGTCGTCGGGGAGGTCGATGAGGACGGTGTCGGCGTCGGTCGGGCCGATGACGGGGT
This sequence comes from Streptomyces sp. Tek67B01, assembly GCF_055231995.1. Taxonomy (NCBI): domain Bacteria; kingdom Bacillati; phylum Actinomycetota; class Actinomycetes; order Kitasatosporales; family Streptomycetaceae; genus Streptomyces; species Streptomyces sp. Tek67B01. Next base: position 7,089,740 of record NZ_JBUYUY010000001.1, on the reverse strand, counting down.
GGCCGCCCTGGTTGCGGACGCCGTGGGTGGTGCCGGCGGGCGGCTCGAAGGTGTACGGGCCGGCGGGGGCGGTCAGGTCCCAGGCGGTCAGGACGCGGTCGGACTCGTCGCCGCCGTTGATGGCGTCGTCCATGGCGCCGTAGAACGACGGGAGGTACTCCTCGGGGCGGGCGCCGAGTTTGACGAGGTTGAAGTGGGCGTTGCGGCGGATCAGTGGGTCATAGGTCCAGGTGATGCGCTTGATCCCGCGGTCGAGGGCCCACTGGCACTGGTGCAGTTTGAGGGCGAGGCCGATGCCGCGTCCCATGACGGTGCCGGTGATGTGAGAGTGCAGGGTGGTGCCGATGGGGTCGCCGTAGAAGGCGACGGAGGCCCCGACCAGGCGGCCGTCCTCGTACGCGCCGGCCACGTAGTTGCCCGCGTGGGACAGGGCGCGCATCACTTCGGCGGAGACGGGCGGGCTGTCGGCGTCGGTGCCCCATATGCCGGCGTAGAGCCGGCTGACGGCGTCGAGGTCCTCCATGGTGTGGAGTTCCCTGAGGTCGAGTGCGTTCACTGGAGTGCTCCGACGAGGTGGGCCAGGAGCCGGGCTCGTTCCGGCATGGTGGCGGTGACGACGTGTTCGTGGTCGGCGTGGGCGCCGTCGCCGACGGCGCCGAGGCCGTCGAGGGTGGGGCAGCCGGCTCCGGCGGTGTAGTTGCCGTCGGAGGCGCCGCCGACGGCTGCCTGTCGCAGGGGGTCGAGGCCGAGTCGCGGGGCGATGTCCGCGGCCAGCGCGAACAGCTCGCGGGAGGCGTCCGGGTCCAGGGCCGGGCGGTTGGGGCCGCCGTCGATCCGCAGGCCGGCGGCCGGATCGTGCGGGCGCAGGTCCCTGATCAGCCGGTCGACCGCTTCCTGGGCCGCCGCGCCGGGGACGCGTACGTCGACGCTGAGGTCGGCGCGGGCGGGCACGGTGTTGTTCGCGGTGCCGGCCGACATGAGCGTGGGGGTCACCGTCGTCCCGGGTCCGGTGCGGGCCGTCACGGTGTCGGCGATCCGGCTCAGGGTGAGGAGCTGGTGGGCGAGTTCGGTCGCCGCGTTGACGCCCTTCTCGGGTTCGAGTCCGGAGTGGGCGGCGCGGCCGTGGACGGTGATGTCGTAGAGGGAAACGCCCTTGCGGCTGGTCTTGAGGGCGCCTCCGGGTGCGGAGGGCTCCAGGACGAGGGTGGCCGTGCACCGGCGTGCGAGGTCCTCGATGAGGTGGCGGGAGGTGCCGGATCCGACCTCCTCGTCGCCCGTGACCAGGACGCACACGCCGTCGAGGGAGGGCAGGCGGGACAGGGAGTGGAACATCTGGACCAGACCGGCCTTCATGTCGAAGACGCCGGGGCCGCGGGCGATGCCCTGCTCCACCTTCCAGGGGTGGGTCGTGAGGGAGCCGATCGGCCAGACGGTGTCGTGGTGGCCCAGGAGCAGGACGCGCGGGGTTCCGAAGGTCCACTGGACGTGGGTGACGCCGTCGGCGACCAGCGTCTGGGGGCGGGCGCCGAGCAGTCGGGTGCCCTGGTCGGCGACCACGCGGGCGCTGCGGGCGACGGCTGCGTGGTCGGCGGAGTACGACTCGCAGGTGACGAGTTCTTCGAGGTCGGCGAGCATGCCGTCGAGTTCGGGTGCGGGGGCGGACAGGACGTCCAGCCGTGGTGGGCGGGGTTCTTGGTCAACCGGCACGGTGTTTCCTCCAGGTGGGGATGGCCGCCACGCTAGGGAGCTCGGTCGCGGCCCGGTTGGTGCGGTGGTGACAACGTGGGCGTCCGGTTCGTGCCGGGATCCCAAGGCCGCCGGGACCAGCGGTGCCCGCCGGGTCGTCCGACCGGGCGGCCACCGTTGCCGGGGCCGGCTCAGCCCATGTGCTTGGTCATGAGCTGCCGCAGGTTCCCGCCGAGGATCTTCAGGATGTCCGCATCGGGCAGACCTCGGCGGACGAGCGCCTCGGTCACCAGGGGCATGCCGACGGGGCCTTCTAGGCCGGGGAAGTCGAACATCGGGTCCTCGTCGTCGGGGTTCTCGCAGCAGGGCGGGGTGACGTCGTGCATGACTTCGCGTACGAAGTCCGAGCCGAGGCCGACGTGGTCGATCCCGGCGACGGAGACGATGTGCTCGATGTGGTCGACGATCCGGTCGGTGCTGACCTTCGCCTGGTCGTTGGTGAGGAAGTCCGGGACGAAGTTCACGCACACCACGCCGCCGGTGGCGGCGACGCCCCGGATCTGGTCGTCGGTGAGGTTGCGGTGGTGCTCTCGCAGGGCCCGGGCGCAGGAGTGGGTGGCGATGAGCGGTCGGGTGGCCAGCTCCAGCACGTGTGCGACGCCGCTCGCTCCCAGATGGGAGATGTCGAAGAGCATGCCCAGGCGTTCCATCTCCCACAGCGCCTCGACGCCGGGTGCGGTCAGCCGGCTGCCAGTGGCGTCCTCACGGCTGCCGTCCGCGAGCGGGGTACGTCCCCAGTGGGCGATCGAGGCGATCCGTACGCCGAGCCGGAAGAGGGTGGGGAAGAGTTCGACGGAGGCGTCGATGCCGGGGGCGCTTTCCAGGGCGAGGACGAGTGCGATCCGGTCCTCGGCCAGGGCCGCGTCGATGTCGGCGCCCGTCAGGCACAGCGCGACCTGGTCGGCGTTGGCCTCGGCGAGGACGTGGGCGCATTCGATCATGCGGAGGGTCTGCCGGAGTGCCCCCTCGGGGCGGTACTGGTCGTCGATGAAGACCGGCAGCACCTGGATGTCGATGCCGCCTTCGCGCAGCTGGGGCAGCCAGCGTTCGCGGAAGAAGGAGCCCCAGCGCTTGGGCGGGCGCGCGGCGACCGCCATGAGGAGGTCGTTGTGCGCGTCGGCGACGACGGCACGGTGGTGGAGGTCGTGGGACACGACGTTCCTTTCGGAGGACGGGGAGGTCTGCCGGACGGCACAGCCGGGTGGCTCAGGCGCGGGCAAGGCGTGGCACCGCGTCGAGGAGGGTGCGGGTGTAGGCGTGCTGCGGGGAGCCGATCACGTCCTCGACGGGGCCGCACTCCACGAGGCGGCCGTGGTGCATGACGGCGACGTCGTCGCAGACGTACCGCACGACGGCGAGGTTGTGCGAGATGAACAGCATCGTCAGGCCGAGTTCGCCGCGCAGTTCGCGCAGGAGGTTGAGGACGGCGCCCTGGACGGAGACGTCGAGGGCGGAGGTGATCTCGTCGGCGATGAGCAGCTCCGGTCCGGCCGCGAGGGCGCGGGCGATGGCGACGCGCTGGCGTTGCCCGCCGGAGAGTTCGCGCGGGTACCTGGGCGCGTAGGTGGGCGGCAGGGAGACGAGTTCGAGGAGCCGCTCGACTTCTGCCGTCCGCCGGGCGCGCGGGACCCGGGTGCCCTCGGCGATGGCGTCGCCGATGCTCATCCGTGGGTTGAGAGAGGAGTACGGGTCCTGGAAGACCATCTGCACGCGGCCGGGCGCAACTCCGGTGACGGTGCCCCTGTAGGGGGTCAGGCCGGCCACTGCGCGGGCGAGGGTGGACTTGCCGGAGCCGGATTCACCCACGAGCCCGGTGACGGAGCCGGCGGGGACGTTCAAGCTGACGCCGTCGACGGCGGTGAAGGAGCCGAAGCGGACGCTCAGGTTGTCGATGTTCACTGGACCTCCCAGCAGGCCACGGAGTGGTCCTCCGTACGGGCGAGGAGCTTGGGGCGGATGGCGCAACGAGCCGTGGTGAAGGCGCAGCGGTCGGCGAAGGCGCAGCCGTCGCCGACGTCGGCGGGCGCCGGCTGGCGGCCGGGGATGGTGGTGAGGGGGCCCGACCGGTCGGTGTCCATGTCGGGCAGCGAGCCGACGAGGGCGCGGGTGTAGGGGTGGCGGGCGTAGTGGAGGGCGTCGGCGGGGAGCTCCTCGACGATGCGGCCCGCGTACATGACGGCGATCCGGTCGCACAGTTCGCTGACGACGGCGATGTCGTGAGAGATGAACAGGGCGCCGGCCTGCGTATCGTCGACGGCTTCGCGCAGGACGCGGAGGACCTCGCGCTGGACGGTGACGTCGAGGGCAGTGGTGGGTTCGTCCGCGATGATCAGACGGGGCGTGTTCATCAGGCCCATGGCGATGACGGCGCGCTGGCGCATGCCCCCGGACAGCTCGTGCGGGTAGCGCCTGACGACGTCGGCGGGGTTCTTGATCCGGACCCGGCCGAGGCGCTCGACGGCGCGGGCCCGTGCCTCGGTGCGGGTGGCGCCGTCGTGCAGGGTGGCCACTTCGGCGAGTTGGCCGCCGATGCGCAGCGCGGGGTTGAGGGAGCTGGTGGGGTCCTGGAAGACCATCGCCAGCGAGGAGCCGAGCAGCTTGCGGCGCTCCGAGTCGGTGAGGCCGTCGAGGTCCACCCCGCCCAGCCGCATGCGCGCACTGCCGGCGAGGCCGGGGTAGGGCACGATCCGTCCGATGGCGGCGGCCGTCATGCTCTTGCCGCTGCCCGACTCGCCGACCAGACCGACGATCTCTCCCGCGCGCACCGTCAGCGACATCTGCCGTACGGGGGTGATGCCACCCGGGAAGGCCACGGTGAGATCCCGCACCTCCAGAACGGCATCCGGTACGGGCTCGTCCCGGGCGGGTGGCACCTGGGGGGCGGCGGGCTTGCCGGCCGGCTCGCGGGTGTGGGAGGCGGCCTTGGCGAAGGTGTCGCCGAGCAGCATGAAGCCCAGGCCGGAAAGGCTGACCGCGAGGGCGGGGGCGACGACCACGGACGGGGTGACGTAGACGTGGCCGAACGCTTCGTTGAGGAGGCGTCCCCAGTCGTAGGAGGGCGCTTGGACACCCATGCCGAGGAAGGACATCGCGGACAGGCCGAGCAGGGCGCCGCCCATCGCCTGGGCCGTGTTGAGGATGAGCGGCTCGGCGATGTTGGGCAGGACGTGCCGGACGAGGATGCGATGGCGCGGCACGCGCAGCATGCGCGCCGCCGCGATGTAATCGGAGCCGGCGACGGACGCCGTCATGGTGTGGGTGAGCCGGGCGAACGTCGGGGCGAGGGCGACACCGATGCCCAGGACGGCGCCCTGTGCACCGAGGCCGGCGACGACGGCGGTGAACATAGCGAGCAGCAGGGCCGGGAAGGCCACCAGCAGATCGACGACGCCGATCACCACGCGGCCCGCGCGCCGGGGCAGGACCTGGGGCAGGGCGCCGAGCAGGACGCCGGCAGCAGTGCCGATCAGGGTGGCCAGGAAGGCGAGGCCCAGGGTCAGCCGCGTGGCCACGAGGGTGCGGGCGAGCAGGTCGCGGCCCACGGCGTCGGTGCCGAGCAGGTGCGCTGCGGAAGCCCCCTGGCTGATCGCCTTCGGGTTCATCCGGGTCGCGGCGTCCTCCCAGACCGGCGGGGCGACGATCGCGAGGAGGACCATGAGGGCGACGAGCACGGCGCCCAGCAGGCCGACGGGGTTTCTCAGCAGACGGCTGCGCATCAGCCCTCCCTGGAGGTGGAGGCGGACAGGGCGGACTTGGGGTCGAGGATCCCCAGCAGGACGTCGACGAGGAAGTTGACGACCAGCACGAGGGCGCCGTAGACGAGGATCATGCCCTGCGCCACGGGGTAGTCCTTCTGGGTGATGGCCTCGACGGTGCGCAGGCCGAGACCCGGCCAGGCGAAGACGTTCTCGACCAGGACGCTGCCGGTGATCAGCCCGCTGAGCAGCAGGCCGCCCATGGTCAGGGTCGCGGTCAGGGTGTTGGGCAGCAGGTGCACGGCGTACAGCCGCCAGGCGGGCAGGCGCTTGGCGTGGCCCAGGCGCATGTAGTCGGTGTCGAGTTCGCGCAGGGTCTCCACGCGCGCCAGGCGGGCAATCATCGCCGCCGGGGCGATGGCCAGCGCCGTGACGGGCAGCACGAAGGAGGCGGGGCCGGTCAGCCCGGCCGGCGGAAACAGGCCGAGGCCCAGGGAGAGGACGAGCAGCAGCGCGAGCCCGTAGAGGTACTCGGGGATGGCGACGGCGGCACCGGTGAGCGTGGTGAACGCGGTCTCCGTACCCGGCCGCCGTCCGTTGTGGGTGCGGACGGCGGCCCACAGGCCCAGCGGTACGGCCACGGCGAGCGCGACGAGGGTGGCCAGGACCGCCAGGGCCAGGGTGCTGGGCAGACCCTGGCCGATGATGTCGGTCACCGGCTGGGAGGAGAAGAACGAAGTTCCCAGGTCGCCCGAGACGAGGTCGCGGACGTAGTGCGTGAACTGGGTGAACAGCGGATCGTCGAGACCGAGTTCGCCCCGGCGCTGCGCTACGAGTTCCTTCGGGGCGGTGGGGCCGAGCATCCGGCGCAGTGGGTCGCCCGGAATCAGGTGGATCATCGCGAACGAGGCGACGACAAGCACGGCGAGGGAGCCGGCCAGGCGCAGCAGGTGACGGGCGAAGAAGCCCGGCGTGAGCCGGCGGGGACGGCGTGGCTGGGCGGCGGCAGGCGCTTCGTGCGGGACGAGCACATCGGATGAGGTGGTCACTTCCGTCCTCCCGTCATACGGATCGACGTGGGGTCGAAGAGCCCCGCCGTGATGCGGAAGGTGGCGTCGTGGGCGGCAGTGGTCAGGGTCTTGTCGACGACGGGGACGAGATCGGCACTGTCGAACAGCGCACCCTCCGACCGCGCCCACAGCGCGCAGCCCGACGCACCCGGGAGCTTGCTCGCAGCGGCGGTGAGTTCCTCGTACGTGGCATTGGCGAGGTGGGCGAAGTTGCCGCCGTCGGGGGTGAAGGGGCCGGACAGCGAACCGATCAACTGCGTGGGCAGGGTGACCCCGAGCGACACCCAGTCCACGTCCCAGTCCTGGGTGACCGCTTCCACCTCGTCGTAGGCGACGTCCGACAGGGCCCGCAGACGCACATCGACGCCGATCTTCTTCCACGCGTCGGCCAGGTACTCGGCCGCGGCGGCCATGCCCTCACCGCCGGAGGTCCCGTAGATCATGCGGATCGTGAGCCTCTTTCCTTCCTTGACCCGGATGCCGTCGGGTCCTTGGCGCCAGCCGGCCGCATAGAGTGCCGAGCCGGCCGCAAGGGGGTCGAAGTCGGGCAGGTGGCCGGTGACCGTGTCACCCGGGCAGGGGTTCGGTTGCAGCACCAGGCCGGTGGGCCGTTGGCCGGTGCCACCCGTGGAGATCGCGCCGAGAGCGCGCAGGTCGACGGCTTGGAGGAGGGCCTTGCGGACCGCCGGGTCGTGGCCGGGGTGCCCGTTGCCCTGGTGGAAGAAGAACTCCTGCGTGCCGTTGGCCTGAACGGTGGTGCTCACCCCGGGAACGTTGGTCACCCGGGCACGGTCGGGGCCGGCGAATTGTGCGCCGTTCAGCTGGTGGGAGAGCAGCAGGTTCGCCGCGGTCGACTCGCTGCCGACGACCTTGAGGACGACCGAATCGGGCATGGCGGGGTCGGATGCCGTGGCTCCACCGGGTCCCCAGGCGTAGTCCGTGCGCCGGATGAAGGTGTAACTCCGGTTCGGCAGGGCGCGTGCGAGCTGGAAGGGGCCCGATCCGGAGGTGCCGCTCTTGAGCAGCGACCGGTCCTTCAGTCCCTGCCCACAGACCATGAACAGGTATCGGGTGCTCTGCAGGATGAGCGCGAACGGCTCGGGCGTGGCAAGCGTCACGGTGCCGGCCGTGTCATCGGCCTTCGCGGTCAGGCCCTCGGGAACCACGACGCCGATGGCGGGCGACTTGGTGGCCGGATCGGTGATGTGGTCGACGTTCGCGGCGATCGTGCTCGGTGTCACCGGGCTGCCGTCCGCGCAGGTGACGCCGCGGCGCAGGGTGAAGGTGACCGACGACGGCTTGACGTCCCACTTCTGGGCCAGGCCCGACACGACACGGCCGTCGGCGTCGATGTTCACCAGCGTGTCGTAGGCGAGCGAGAGCGCGGTGTACGTGGCGCTGTTGTGGAACTGGGCGGGATCGAGCAGGCCCGGATCGCTCTTGATCGCGAAGCTGAAGGCGTCACCACCGGCCGACCCGGCCTGGCCGCTGCCGCAGCCGGCCGCCAGCAGTGACGCCGCGAGACAGGCGGCCATCGCCTTGGCTCTGTTCATCGGGGGCTTCATAGGGGCTCCTTGGGGCGGGAGAGTTGCCCCACAGTCGCGGCTCGTGGCCGGAAATGATTCAGCCGGGCCGACGAAAGTGGTCGGGCCGATTGGGTGCGGGAACCCAATCTGCGCGGGGCTGGGGAAGACACGTGAGCCCCGGACCGCTGGCATGCGGCCCGGGGCTCGGGGTGGCGTGGTCAGAGGGGAACAGGGGGCTCGGCCTACGATGCGGCGCGCAGGTGGTCGGTGGCCACCCGGGCGGCGCGGCCGATCGCACGGTCCGCGAGGGGCTGACGTGCGGCTGCGGTCGAGGTACGCAGGAAGACGCCCACGGCGTACCGCCTGCCGTCAGGGAACTGGACCACGCCGGCCTCGTTGCGCACGGCGAAATCGGTGCCGGTCTTTCCGGCGATCCGGACACCCGCTTCCGGGAAGCCGGAGACCAGGCGGTGCTGCCACACCTGCTGGCCCATGATGTCCCGGACCTCGGCGCAGGCGGATGCCGGGCCCGCTTCATCCCGCCAGATCGCAGCCAGGAGCCCGGTCACCTCGCGGGGCGTGCTCGACGGGCTGGTGCCGGGAGCGGTGGCTCGCAGGGCGAGGAGCCTTTCGTCTGGGATGCCGGCCAGCTGGTCGTCGAGGGAGCGGTCCGGTGCGAGTCCGAGTTCCCGGCGGATGTCTTCGTCCAGGGCGGCGCTGGAGGAGAAGCCGAAGCCGGGGAAGCCCAGGGCGTCGAGCGTGGAGCGGACCCGGTCGGGGCCGACTACGTCCAGGAGCAGGTCGGTGGCCGCGTTGTCACTGATCGTCATCATCATGAAGGCGAGGTCCCGAGCACTCATCTCCACGTCGTACGCGCAGCCGTCCGTACCGCTGCCGCCTGCCCGATAGGCGGCGGTGACGGTGTGCCGTCCGGCCGGGTCGAGCTCCCCGGCCGCCGCCTGGCGGGCGTACTCCAGGGCGATGGGGATCTTGAAGACGGAGGCGAGCACCACCTGGGTGTCAGCGCCATAGCCGAACTCCGCTCCCGTCTCAAGGTCCCTGGCGTGGACGAAACCATCGACACCGACCTGGGCGAAGGTATAGGTGAGCACGGTGTGGGCCTGTTCGGCGGTACCGGTCCGCGCGGCGGTGGTCATGGCGTCTCCTGAGGTGCGGTGGCGGCCGGTGGGCGGCGCAGGTGGTCGACGGCGGTCCGTGCGGCACGGCCGATCGCGGCGTCGGCAGCCGGATTGCGTCCGCCGAGAGCGGGGGTGCGCAGGAAGACCGCGACGGCGTAACGGCTCCCGTCGGGGTACTCGACGACGGCGGCTTCGTTGAGGACGCCCCACAGGGAGCCGTTCTTGGCCGCGACCTTGACCTCGTTGTCGAACCCGGCGATGAGGCGGTGCGCGGACAACTGGTGGCTCATGAGTTGACGCACTTCCGCGCAGGCTTCAGGAGGGCCCGCCTGGTCGCGCCAGATCGCCGTGAGCAGGGAGGTGATCTCCCGGGGCTTGCTGGAGGCGGAACGGGTGGGGTCGAGCATGGCCAGGCCCCTGATCCGCTCCTCGCTCACCTGGTCCAGCTGGGCGTCGATGTCGCCGTCCGGGTCCAGCGCGAGTTCCGCCCAAACCGGGTCCCACAGCTCGCGGTAGCGGCCGACCGGCAGGCGGGGGCAGCCCAGTTCGGTGGCGACAGTGCGGACCTGGTCCGTTCCGAGGATCTCCATGAGCTTGTCGGTGGCCGCGTTGTCGCTCATGGAGAGCATGAAGAAGGCGAGGTCGCGGGTGCTCAGGGTGACGTCGTGCCGACAGCTGTCGGTGCCGATGCCCCCGCCCTCGCGGTTGACGGCGGTGATGGTGTGCCGTGCGGCCCGGTCGAGGGCTCCGGCAGCCGCCTGGCGGGCGTAGGCGACCGCGACGGCGATCTTGCGAAGGGAGGCGACGATGACGTGGGCGTCGGCGCGGAAGGCGACCTCGCGGGCGGCTGCCTCGCCGTCGGCGTCGATGTCGCATGCGTGGACGAAGCCTTCGACTCCGGCCTCGTCGAAGATCGCCTGAAGGGCGGTGGTCACCTCGTCGACGGGTGCACCGGCCGCGGAGGGTGGTGGCATGGGGGTTTCCAATCGTGCAGGGTCAGCTGGTCTTCGGGGTGGCGCGGCCGCTGTAGTGGAGGTACGAGGGGCCTTCGGGTCGCTGCTCGAACACCACTGCGTCCCAGACGGAATCGCCCTCATCGCGGCCTACGAAAGTCGTGGCGTCGACGGCGACGAGGTCGAGGGTGCGGGAGCGGGCGAGGCCCACGAGGATGCCCGTGGGTTCGGTGCGCAGGCGCAGCCCGCCGCTGTGCGCCGTCACGTGAATCCTGCTGCCGGCGCGCTCGTAGACGCCGGTGAAGGGTTCGACGTCGACGTCGACGGGTTGCCCGGGCGGGGTGAGGGGGGCGGGTACGTCGACCGCGTGCAGCTCGCGCAGCAGCTCGGTGGCGAGACGGTGCTGGAATTCGACGCTCCGGCCCCCGTTGATCAGCGCGGCGATGACCGTCCCGAGTCCGGGCAGGACCCACAGCACGGCGTGCTGGCCGATGGTGTCGCCGGTGTGCGAGAGGACCTGATGGCCGTCCCACTCGTCCAGGCTCCAGCCGATGCCCCACTGCTGGCCGCCGGTGTGCGGATTGGGCAGGTCGACCTGCGCCCCGCGCAGGGCGGCAGGGTCGGCGAGGAGCGCGCCCGGAGTGAGGTGGGCACGGCCAAAGGTGACCACGTCGGCGGCGCGGGCGCAGATCAGCCCGGCCGGACCGACTGACCGTGGCAGGCCCCACGTCGCCGCCACGGCGCCGTCCTCGTCGTGGCCGACGGCCGCGCCGAAGCGCAGGACGTCCTCCGGCAGCGTCCAGGTGTGGGTCAGCCCCAGCGGGTCGCAGATCTGCTCGTGCAGCGCCTGGTCCCAGATCTTGCCGGTGACCTCTTCGATCACCCGGCCGGCGATGACGAATCCGGAATTGCAGTACGAGTGGGAGTCCCCGACGCGGAAGGTCTGCTCCAGGCTGGCGCACGCCTCGACGTAGCGCCGCAGACAGTCGTCACCGCGGCCGGTGTCCAGGAACAGGTCGCCGTCGATGCCCGAGGTGTGGGTGAGCAGGTGGCGCAGGGTGATCGCCTCTGTGGCGTGGGGGTCGCTCACCCGGAACTCCGGCAGGATCTCCGCGACGGGGGTGTCCAGCGTGACGCGGCCCTGCTCTGCCAGGAGCATCAGCTGCGTTGCGGTCCACACCTTGGTGACCGAACCTATCTGGAACAGCGAGTCGGTGAGCACGGGCGCCCCCGTGTCGGTGTTGAGGACCCCGGTGGCGCACTCGTGCAGCTCGCCGTCGTACCAGAACGCCAGGCTCGCCCCCGGCACCTCGGAGTCGGCGGCCAGGGCCGCCAGGCGGCCGGCCCAGTACTCGATGTCGGCCTTCACTCGCGTCCTCCGGGTGGCTCGATGCGGCTCCTTGAACTTGGCCGGAAGCGTACGCACGGAGGCATCCCGGCGGTTCGTACCCGGGCACGAAGATGCAGGTCCCGGCTTGGCCCGGCGGACGACTCCGGGGGCGGTCGGCCTTCCTAGGGCCTGTGTGATGTCGCGATCATTCGGTGGTCTTCACCAGGTCGTCGATCCAGATCATTGCGGCGCGGAGGTGGAGGCCGGCGAGGTAGCTTTCGGGTGACTTGTCGTAGCGGGTGGCGATCCCTCGCCAGGCCTTCAGCTTGTTGATCAGGCGCTCGACGGTGTTGCGTTCCTTGTAGAGGTCGGTGTCGTGGCTGACGGGTCTGCCGCCTCGTGCGCCCTTCTTCTTCCGGTTGGCGGCCTGGTCCTTCTTCTCCGGGATGACGGCCTTGATTCCGCGTTTGCGCAGGTAGGCGCGGTTGCCGCGGGATGAGTAGGCCTTGTCTGCGGCGACCGCGCCGGGCTTGGTGCGGGGACGGCCGACGGGCAGGCGGACTCTCACCCTCGCGAGCACGGGGATGAACTGCGGGCTGTCCCCGGCCTGCCCGGCGGTCAGCACCATTGAAAGCGGACGGCACCTGCGGTCCGCAGCGAGGTGAATCTTGCTGGTCAGGCCGCCCCGGGACCTGCCGAGGAGGGCTTCCTTCAGGCGGAGCTTGCGTCTGCGGCGGATGCGGCGACGCTCGGCCTGTCCGTTCTGTTCCTCCGGTCCGCCCCCTTTTGCCGGGCCGCTTCCTGTTCCTGTGCGGCTTCTTCCAGGGCCTCCATGAGGTGCTTGCTGACACGCATCCCCGCGGCGTCGTGGTGGGCACGGACCGTTGTGGAATCCACGCTGACCAGCGACAAGTCCGTTCTTCCCACGCGGGCTGCCTCGGCGATCAGGCCTTCCAAGAGGGCGGTGAAGACACCGGCGTCCCGCCAGACGCGGAAGCGTCCGTAGACCGTGGCCCACGGGCCGAACTCGGCAGGCATCTCCCGCCACTGAGCACTGGAGCGGAACCGCCAGATCACACCCTCGAACTGCTCCCGCAACCGCTCCGGATACGGGCCGTACCTACCGATCGGCAGATACGGCTCGATGAACTTCCACTGGGCATTGGTGAGTTGCCTGCGTGTCACAACCACAGTCGTACCGGATTCCACCTCGCGACGAGGACAGAACCCAGAAACTGATCACGACATCACACAGGCCCTAGGGTGACGTGCACCGAACGTACGAGGAGACGAGACGACGATGCCGCTGATCGACCGCGACGACTGCGCCCTGGTGATCATCGATGTGCAGACCGATTTCTACCCGCCCAAGCGGCTGGACGTGGACCGGCAGCGGTTCCACGACATGGTGCGGCGCATCGCCTGGATCACGTCGGTGGCCGACCGCCTCGGCATACCTGTCGTGGTGACCGAGGAGGACCCCGACGTCAGCGGCCGCACCGTGCCGGAGATCCGCGAGGCGCTGCCGGCTAAGGCGGTCACCCTGCCGAAGAACGCCTTCGCCGTGTGGGACAACCCCGGCATCGCCGCGGCGATCGAGGCCACCGGCCGTACGACCATGGTCCTGGTCGGCATCGAGACCGACATCTGCGTGGCCCACTCGGCGATCCAGCTGCACCACGCCGGCAAGCGCGTGGTGGTCGTGGACGACGCCGCCTACTCCCCCGGCCCGGCCCACGACCGGGGCCTGCGCCGCCTGGCCGACCGGGGCATCGAAACGCTCTCCACCAAGGAGCTGTTCTACGACTGGCTGCGCACCATCCAGGCCGCGGACGCCTTCCACGACACCCACGCGGACCTGACGGTCCCGCCCGGCGTCCGCCTCTGAGCAAGGCGCACGTCAGTCGAGACCGGCGGTGGGACCGGGGCTCTGTGCCTGGGCCCCACCGCCGGTCTGCGTCTGTCCCGTGCCCAGCAGGCGCAGCTGCAGCATCGCGGCGAACCTGGCGGCCGGGTCCTGGAGGTCGATCTCCCCCACCTCGGACACCCGTCGGATGCGGTAGCGGAAGGTGTTGGGGTGGACGAACACGCTCGCGGAGGCGGCGATCACGTCGCCGAAGGCGTCCAGCCACGCCCGCAGGGTCTCGACCAGGTGGGCGTTGTGCTTGGCGTCGTACGCCACGAGGCGGGCGAGCGGTCCCGACAGCTCGTCCCGGTTGGCGACGGCCAGGTCCCGCATCTCGATCAGCAGGGCGTCGACGTACACGTCCGCGATCGAGGCGGCGCGCTTGCCGGTCCGGCCGGTGAAGAGCACCCGCAGCGCCCGGTCGGCATTGGCCCGTGAGCGCGGCAGCGCGGCGGGCTCCTCGGCGACCGAGCCGATCCCGATGACGGCGCCGGCCCGTTCGCCCGTGCGGGCCAGGAAGTTCGAGGCCACCTGCAGAGCCCGCTCGCGGGCGTGGGAGGTGTCGCCCGGCACGGGGAAGAGCGCGTACGCCACATCGCCGAGCAGGGCCACGGCGGAGCGCGGCTGTACGGCGGTGAGGTGGACGGCCAGGGCGGAGGCCAGACGCTGGCGCTCGGCCGTCACGTGGGCGTGGTCCTCGTCCCGCTCGGGTGCCAGACCCATGGCCATCACGAGCGTGGGTTCGTCGACGAGCCCGAGCCGGCCGAGCGCCTCCACCGCCCCGGCACCGCCGTCCAGCGCCGTCGTGACGAGGTCGGCGCGCAGCCGGTTCTCGGCGTCGGCACCCGCCCGGAAGCGGAGCATGTGCAGGGCCACGAGTTTGGCCGCCTCCAGGAATGCCTGCTCCCGCTCCCGGGTGAGGGGTTTGCGCAGCGCCGCCCACACGGATCCGAGGAACTCGTCGCCGGCCCGGACCGCCACCGCCACCCGCGGCAGCGCCACCTCGTCCCCGAGGGTCGGCGCAGGTACGTGGACCAGGCCCTGGCTGCGGTACAGCTCCTTGAAGACGCCGTGTTCCTCGTGGTGGCGCAGATACCGCTCGGGGACCTGACGGGCCAGGATGCTCTCCACCCGGGGAGCGTCCGCCTCGTCCTGCCGGCCCGAGAAGGCGAGGATGCGGGAGCGGCGGTCCTCGATGGTCACGGGCGCGTCGAGCAGGGTGGCGATGGCGTTGGCCAGGGCGAACAGGTCCCCGGAGGGCACCCCTCCCAGGGTCTGTTCCTCCCCCTCCCCCACGTCGCCCTCGGCAAGCTGGGTGCGGAGCATCGCCGCCAGCTGGGCCCACGAAGCACCGGGTGTCAGGGCGAGCAGTGCGACGCCCGTCCCCTCGACGATCGGCTCCAGTTCGTCGGCGTCGTCGACGGGACCGCGGACGACTAGGGCGGTAGCACCGAGCGCGGCGAGCTGCCGCAGCAGCCGGCCTGTCTCCTCCGACCCGTGCACGCCGACTCCGAGCACAATGGCGTGCTCCGGATAGTGCTGTTCGTCGTACGGATCGTGGATGCCGACGCCGCCGATCTCGCCGGCCGCCTCGGGGTCGCCGTACAGCAGGTCCAGGAGGGTGTGGCCGAAGTCCTCGAGCACCCGGCTGAGGCTCCGGGCGGGGTGCGTCGACATGTGCCTGATCATCTCCGCAGGGTAGGACGCGCGGGGGCCTGCGCGATGGTGTCCGCGGACGAGGATAAGTCAGCCGGTTCGTTCGCCGGTACGAACCGCGGTGGGGCCGGACACCAGGCGCCACAGGCGGGAAACGGCAGCTTCGGCGAGGGCGTCGGTCGAGTCGACCAACGGCAGGACGCGGGAGGCGGACGAGCTGATCAGCGGTAGCTCGGTGCAGGCGGCGACGACCGCCTGCGCGCCTTGTTCCCTGAGCCTCTCGGTCGCCATGGCGATCCAGCGTTCGGGCCCGGTGGGGTCGGCGCCGCCCTTCACCGCCCGGATCGCGGCGTCCACGTACTCCTTCTGGACGGGGTCGGGCACCTGGACCACGTCGAGTCCGAGCCGGGCACCGGCCCTCTCGTACAGCCCGGTCAGCCGCGTTCCCCGGGTCGCGAGGAGGCCCACCCGTTCAAGCCCTGGCGTCCGGCGCGCCGCCGCCTCGAGCGCGGCCCTGATCATGTCGAGGACCTCGACACCCGTGGCCCTGGACAGCTGCTCGGCATAGGCGTGCGCGGTGTTGCACGGTACGGCGATACAGCTCGCTCCCGCGCGCTGCAGCCAACGGGCACCCTCCACCAGGGCGGGGACAGGAGACGGCCCCTCTTCGAGCAGCGCCGCGGTCCGGTCCGGAACAGCGGGATCGGCCCACATGACGACGGGCAGGTGCGCCTGATCGGAGCCGGCCGGAGTGTGCTCGACGAGCCGACGGTAGAAGTCGGCCGTGGCGAGGGGCCCCATTCCGCCGAGGATGCCCAGGACTGGACGGGTGACGTGACGCATAGGGGGCAGCCTTCCGATTCTTCCCGCCGTCGTCCGCGGGGCCTCCCGTGATCGTGGTCCCGCACGGAGCACGCGATGTTGGTCGCCCGCTCCAAAAACCTTTGCGGAGATTGGTGCAGCGACACCGTGGCGCTGCGCGGGTGGACGGGTTCGGTCAGGCGGACGAATCGGAGGCCCTGGAGCTGTGAAGGGGACCGAACTCCGCGAGTCAGGCGCCGGTTTCACTGGCCACCGGCCCTGTCGGGCCTGATGATCGTCAACGCGAAGGTCCACCATGCACACGTACGACCCCGCCCTCACCGACCTTGTCGTCGCCGCCCTGCGCGACCGCCTTCTGAACACGCCCCCGCTCAACCACCCCGGTGTCCCTGACAAGCTCGACAAGGCCCTGGCGGGACTGATCGGACCGGAAGGCAATGATCCGGCGGAGGTCCTGCGGCTGTGGACCGAGCAACTGGCACCCACCGTGATCGCTGTGGACAGCCCCCGCTTCCTGTCCTTCGTGCCCGCCGCTCCCACGCAGGCCGCCGCTCTCTTCGACATGCTCGTCTCGTGCTCGTCGATCCAGGGAGTCTCATGGCTCCTCGCCTCCGGCCCCATCACCGCCGAAAACCAGGTCCTGCGCCTGCTCGCGGACCTCGCCGGACTGCCGGCCGAAGCCGGCGGGTGCTTCGTCTCGGGCGGCTCCGCCGCGAACCTCTCCGCACTGGTCACCGCGCGCGACACGGTCCGGCACCGCCGAGGCATCGGCCCGTACGACCGCGTCCGGTTCGCCGTATCCGACCAGGCCCACTCCTCCATCGGCAACACCCTGCGCATCATCGGCGCCGAGCCCCTCGTCGTACCGACAGCGGACCACCGCCTGACCGCCCCCGCCCTACGCGCCGCCCTTCTCGCCGACCCGGACCCCTCCGACGTCATCGGCGTGGCGGCCACCGCCGGCACGACCAACGCCGGCATCATCGACGACCTGGCCGGCACGGCCGGCGTGGCCAGGGACTTCGACCTCTGGTTCCACGTCGACGGCGCGTACGGCGGCGCCGGGCTCCTCGCCCCGAGCGTCCGGAACCGCTACCGGGGCATAGAACACGCCGACTCCCTCGTCATCGACCCGCACAAGTGGCTGTTCGCCCCCTTCGACTGCGCCACCCTCCTCTACCGCGACCCCCGTCCGGCCCGAGCGGCCCACACCCAGGACGCCTCCTACCTCGACGCCCTGCACACCGACGATGCCGCCCAGTGGAACCCCAGCGACTACGCCCACCACCTCAGCCGCCGAGCGCGCGGGCTCCCTCTGTGGTTCTCCCTCGCCGTCCACGGGACCCGCGCCTACGGCGAGGCCATCGAGAAGGCCCTCACGCTGGCCCGCGAAACCGCCGCACTCATCCGGAACACCCCGCACCTCGAACTCGTCCGCGAACCAGAGCTCTCCGCCGTCCTGTTCCGCCGCACCGGCTGGACCGACGCCGACTACGCGGACTGGTCCGCCCGCCTTCTCGCCGGCCAGACCGCTTTCGTCGCCCCGACCGGCTGGGAGGGCGAGACCGTCGCCCGATTCGCCTTCCTGCACCCGCACACCACTCTGGAGATGGTGCAGGAGATCATCGGAACCATGGCGCACAGGCCGTATCAAGAGGCTCTCATGGCGTCGGACATGCCGTGAGGGCACCTCAAGGTATCGCGGCCTGCCAACCTGCGCCGCAAGGGCGCAAAGAACGGCCTGGGCAAGGACCCGGACCGGGCTGCGGAGCGCGCAGCCCAGCTGAGCGCGATCGACGAGGTCTGGGTGCCCGGCCTCAGGGACCCCCACATCGCGGCGAACCTGACACCTCCCACGGTGCCCGGGGCCGGCACCGAGCCGCTCAAACTTGCGCCCTCCCGTCACGCCGCGTCGGCGACGTTAGCGTCGGCCTGCTGCGATGGCCGCCCTGCCGCTGACCCGGCACGCCTTCCACGGCGACTGGAACTATGCCCTGCATCCCCAGCCATCCCCGTAATCCCGGCCACCAGGACCCCGCAGACGCACCGGGCAGCCGGTGATCAGCGTGGACACCAAGAAGAAGGAACTCGTCGGCGAGATCAAGTCCCGGTGCTCGCGGGCCTGCTCGTTGAGGTAGCGGAACTGGGCGTCCCGGTCCGGGTGCCCCGTCGCGCTGGAACTCGGGCGCGGCGGCGTCAATCTGCGCGCGATCGGGACCGTCAACGCACTGACCACGGGCCGGCCGGGCGAGGCGGCGCGCATCCGCTGCCCGGTGTGGGCCGGGGTCGGGTGGGAAGACCCGATCATGCCGCCCGTGCAACGGAACGCGTTCACCACTGAGATGCAGGCCGCGGGCGTCGACTGGCGCCTCACGGTCTACGGCGGCGCCTTGCACGCCTTCCACCACCCGCCGGTCGACCACCCCACAGTCCCCGGCGTCGGCTACCACCCACAGCACGCGCAGCGAGCCTGGCACGACGTCATCAACCTGCTCGCCGAGTGCCTGCCCGTGACGGAGGACCTGGGGGCACGACCCAGGTAAGCATGCTGGCGCCGGGCCCGGTCGGCGTCGGACACTGACCGTCCCCTCCCCTCAAGTCCGCACAGGAACCGCATCCGGGCTGATGCTCGATCGCGGAGACGCGTGCGCAACGGCCCCAGCTACCGGCTCAAGAACCGGCTCGCTGCCATCGAGCGGGACCGGGACAACGCGGCCTGAGACTGGTGCACATACCTCTGTACTTGGTGGAGCACTCAGAGGAGTACGCCGACAACACGTGGCCTTGGGGCAGCTCAGCTCGTTGCCTACGCATGAACGAGGAGAACACAGGGCCATCAGCACTCGCGCTGGCTGAGGGCCTATTGCAAGCACAGTTCCAACGGCAGGTGATGGCAGATCCCCAGCAGGCTCTGGAGACTGTGGAGCGACTCGTGCTGGGGATGCACCACTCCGTGTCGTCGTCGGCAATCGACGCGGCTCTGAAGGCCGGCGTGGGTTGGCATGAGATCGGGCGTGCACTTGCTGCATTGGAAGGTTCCGGTGTTCTCCTGCGGCAGGCGGCAGCGCTGCTCCTAGCCTCGCGCTTTCATGAAGCGGGCTGTCCGACGGGTGGTCAGATAAGCGAAAAGTGCCTCTGACCAGCAAGAATGAGGATTGTCGAGGTCCTTGTTCCTGCCACCGTCGGAGGCACTTCCCAGGTGAAGAAGCGTATCGGGTCCTATCCCCGCGTCCGCATTGAGGGCGGCGGTCATGCGGTGGTGTCCCAGGCCGGGGCTGTACTGCTGGTCGAGACGGTCCGCAAGGCCGGGCTGGACCAGGCGATATCGACGGCGCTGACGCCGTGGCGACGTCCGCGGGCGGTGCACGATCCGGGCAAGATCCTGCTGGACGTCGCCCTGGCGGTCGCTCTGGGCGGCGACTGCCTCGCGGATGTCGGGATGCTGCGGGCCGAGCCGGCCGTGTTCGGCCCGGTGGCCTCCGACCCGACCGTCTCCCGACTCATCGACACCCTCGCCGCGGCCGGGCCGAAGGCCCTCTCCGCGATAGGGGCCGCGCGGGCCGAAGCCCGCGAGCACGTCTGGAACGTGGCCAAGAACGCGGCCCCGGACGCCGCAGGACACGTGATCGTGGACCTGGACGGGGTGCTCGTGCTGGCCCACTCCGAGAAACAGGACGCCACCGCGACCTGGAAGAAGACCTTCGGACACCATCCCCTGATGGCCTTCGTCGACCACGGAAGCGGCGGGAGTGGAGAGCCGGTGGCCGGCCTGCTCAGGCCGGGCAACGCAGGCAGCAACACCGCCGCCGACCACATCACCACGACTGGGCTCGCTCTGGCCCAGCTGCCGAAGACCTACCGGCGCGGACGCCGGACGCTGATCCGTACCGACTCCGCAGGCGGCACCCACGAGTTCGTCGCCTGGCTCGCCCAGCGCGGCCGGTGGCTGTCGTACTCGGTCGGCATGACCATCACCGACGCCATCCACCAGGCCGCCCTCAAAGTCCCGCCGGCCGCGTGGACGGCAGCGATCGAGCCGGGCGGCGAGATCCGCGACGGAGCCTGGGTCGCCGAACTCGACGGCGACTGCCTCAAGGGCTGGCCAAAGGGAACGCGGCTGATCGTCCGCAAGGAACGCCCGCACCCCGGCGCCCAGTTGCGGATCACCGACGCTGACGGCCTGCGGCTGACCGCGTTCGCCACCAACACCACCGGCGCCCCCATCGCCGCACTCGAACTGCGGCACCGCCAGCGCGCGAGGGCCGAGGACCGCATCCGGGCCGCCCGCGCCACCGGCCTGCGCAACCTTCCCCTGCACGACACCGCCCAGAACCGGATCTGGCTGGAGATCGTCCAGCTCGCCCTCGACCTGCTGGCCTGGATGCCCATGCTCGCCCTGAACGGCAAAACTCGCAGGTGGGAGCCCCGCCGTCTGCGACTCCGCCTGTTCTCCGCCGCCGCCCAGATCGTCACGACCGCCCGCCGCCGACACCTGAGATTCGCACGCCACTGGCCCTGGACCGACGTGATCACCGACGCCCTGGCACGACTCGAAGCTCTCCCGAACCCCGGCTGACCAGCGCGTTCCCGTCCCTGCGAGCAGCATCCTCCCGCCGGAGCCGTGGAACCCGGCGCCCACCCGACGCGACAGCCGGGCCATCAGCCTGACCACCACCAGCCCGAACAACCGAAACGGCCCGCCGAAGAAACCGACGGACCGTCACGAAAGATCGAGGCTAGCAGTTGATGGGGCGTTGGTGTTTATCGGCGTGCGCTGGGTTCCGATCCCGTGCGCGGGTGTGCGCCCTGACCGAGGGCTCCGAGCACGTGGTCACATTGGGGCTCGCTTGTTCGAAGGTGCCCCTCGTGTGAGGGGCGCGCCGCGAGGTTCTGCAGCAGAAGGAGTTGCCGACGGTGCCCAGGCACGTTGACTTCTACATCCCTTTCGAGCTTCGGGTGAACCCGGAGACGGCGCAGGCGCGTAAGCGGCACGAGACGTGGGTGAGGTCGAGCGGGCTGCTGCCCGGCCCGGAGTTCTACGCCCTGTACGACGCGTGGGACTTCCCCCAGCTGATCGGATACACGTTGCCGACGGCCACGGGCGACCGGCTCGATCTGGCGATGAACATCTTCGGGCTGTCGTTCGTCTGGGATGACCAGCACGAGAGCCTGTGTCGGCGGGATCCGGCCCGGGCCGTGGCGCACAGCAAAGAGGTCATGTCGATTTTCTACCTGCCGCCTGAGCGGTTCACCGGTCCGGAGGTCTCCACGGGCGTGCGGCTGTGGGCCGAACTGTGGCAGGAGGTGTCCGCGGGGATGTCCCCCAGCTGGCGGGCTCGCGTCGCTCAGGACTGGGAGTGGATGGCCGCCAGCTTCCCCCAGCAGGCGCGCGACCGCACCCGCCCAGTGCCCGACCTGCGCCACTACACCCACGTGCGCAGGGGCATCGGGGGAGTCGATGCCACCTTCGCCACGCTGGAGGCGATCGGGGGCTTTGAGGTCCCTCCGATGGCGTTCCATTCCCCGCAGGTGCGGTTGATGCGTGACGCGATGGCCCTGGCGACGCTCTGGTGCAACGACGTCTACTCCGTGGAGAAGGAGGAGGCCGACGGCGACGTCGAGAACATCGTCCTCGTGCTCGAGAACGCCCGTGGTTGCTCCCGGAAGGAAGCCGTGGACGAGGTGGTGAGCATGGTCAAGGAGGAAGTGCTGCTCTTCGAGCGCCTCAGCCAGGATCTGCCGTCGATGACCACCTACCTCGGCCTGGACGCCCGGGAAGCTGCTGCCGTGGAACTCTATGTCCAGGCATTGGGGACGTGGCTTCGCGGCTATCACGAATGGGAACAGACGACTCCCCGATACGTCGCGACCCGCGCGTCCACCGGTCCCCGCGTCCCGGTGGAGAACCTGGTGAACCCTGCCGGGTGACGACGCCCAAGCCCCGGCCCCGGACGAGGCCGCACAGCTCACCTATCGCGGTGGACGAGCCAATCTGTCTCACAGAGCTTGATGCGGCCGGTTGGCCGTCGCGCTTCACGGACCCGGTGGCCCGATCATCACGATGCGCAGGAGCGTCGGGCACGGGGTCGCGTCTGCCGCATAACAGACCACCTATCACCTGGGGGGATGCATGGGTACGCAGTCGGGCGGTGCTGACACGGATACGGCATACCGACTTCTCGCCGAGGCCCGCGAGCTGGTGCTTCCCGCCCTGCGGAAGGCGGTGGACGGGCTGCCGACGTCAATCCGCCACCTGGTCGGCCACCACTACGGATGGTGGGATGTCCACGGCACACCGCTTGCCACCGGCACGGCGGGCAAGGGACTTCGCCCCGCCCTGGTGCTCTTGGCGAGCGAGGCGGTCGGTGGCCACCGCTCGTCGGCACTCCCGGCGGCGGTGGCAGTCGACCTGGTGCACAACGCCTCACTGCTGCACGACGACGTCATAGACCACGACACCATGCGACGCCACCGGCCCGCCACCTGGTCCGCGTTCGGGATACCTGCCGCGATCCTCGCCGGCGACGCGTTGTTCTTCCTCGCCACCCAGGTCCTCGCCCAGGCGCCCAGCCCGCTCGCCGACCGCGGCATGGTCCATCTCAGCGCCGCCGTCCAGCAATTGATCGACGGCGAATACACCGACACTCTGTTCGAGAAGCGGTATGACGTCGCCTTGGACGACTGCGTTGCGATGGCCACCGCGAAGACCGGCGCGCTGCTGGCGGCGTCCTGCGCGCTCGGCGCGATAGCCGGCGGCGCGAACTCCACCCTTGTGGAACACCTCCACCGGTTCGGTGAGAACCTCGGCCGGGCACTGCAACTCGTCGACGACCTGCTAGGCATCTGGGGCACCGAGCTGAAGACCGGCAAACCGCACCTGTCGGACCTTCGCGCCCGCAAGAAAACCCTGCCCGTCACGGCAGCCCTGACCAATGGCGGAACCGCCTCTCGCAGGCTGGCCGACCTCTACCTGCGTGAAGGCCCGCTCGACGATGCGGACCTCCACCAGGCGGCCAAGCTCGTCGAAGCCGCCGGGGGCCGAACCTGGGCAACGGCTGAAGCCGAGCGCCGCCGCGCCATAGCCCTGGAACACCTCGCCGCGGCGATATCGCCACCCGCGTCGATGAAGGAGCTCACCGCCATCGCCAACCTGGTCACCTTCCGCGACCACTGATGCGACAGTACGGCGGCGCGGGCTAGTGGTGCGGCCCGTTCTCGCTGGTCAGGGCCTCGGAGAGTAGTAAGCCACGTAAGGGACGTCACCCGGGCGGCCTGGGACCGGCGGGTGATCCCGGACGGGACGCCGGTGAGTGAGCCCGACGGCTGCCTTGGGGTGGTGTCAGCCATCCCGACCCCCCGCACAGCTCGAAACGGACATCCGCCAATTCCTGCGGGTGACGGCCTGCTTACGGCAGACTCCCGGCCATGAAATGGATCAACACCCTGCAGATCGCTGAAGCGCTCTACGACAAGTTCCCGGAAACGGACCCCACAACGATCCAGTTCACGGACCTCACCAACCGGGTCCTTCAGCTCGACGGTTTCGATGACGATCCCAAGAGGGGCGGTGAGAAGGTCCTCGAAGCGATCCAGGCGTCCTGGATCGAAGAGGCGCGCAGCGACGCCTGAGACCCACGTGCCGAACGTGCCAGACGAACCCCCAGATATCTGTGAGGCACGTACCGAATTGGGCCCGTTGCCTTATGTGGCTTATATCTCCTGGGCGCCCCCGATAACCGTAGAGCGCGGCGTAACCGTCGGGCAGGGCGGGGTCGGCGACGAGGACGTCTGGGGTCAGGCATCGGGGGAGTTCGTCCAGCCCCCTTCTGGTCCGCTGAGTTGCCCCGTACGCGGCCTGCATGGCCGCGCACGGGGCTCAGTTCGCCGCATGATCGGAAGCGGCCAGCCGCTGGCGGAAGCGGTGGTGAGAGCACCGGGTTACTGGGCGTAAGGCGGTGTCTGCTTCCTCCGCTGCTGCGGCTGTGTCTTCGCGGAGCAGTTCGGTGTCGTCGGTGTTGAAGGCGGCGTTCCTCTTGCCGCGGCCTCGGTGGGTGCAGATGAGCTGGTCATGGCCGTTGGTGCCGCGTTTGTCGCGGTAGACGGCGATGGCGGGGCCGCCGGCGCTGGGGCGGCCGTCGCCCAGGCGGGTGTCGGTGCTCCAGCGAGTGCCGTCGAAGGCGGTCCACCACACGTCCTGGTCGTGAGCGCCGCGGTGAACGCAGTACAGCTTGTTCTGGAAGACCGCCAGGCTCGGTCCTTCGAGGCTGCCGTGGGCGGGAAACTTCTGCGGGGTGGTCCAGGAGGTGCCGTTGGTGGTGGTGGTCCACCACAGGTCGGCATCGCGCACGCCGCGGGAGACGCAGAACAGCTTGCCCTGGAAGACAGCCAGCGCGGGGGTGGCGGGGGATGGACTGCGGCTGGGTCCAGCGACAGCAGCGCGACTGGGCGCAGCTGTCCGTTGAACAGCAGGAACGGCTTACCGCACTGGGCATCACACCCGCCCAGCGGCCCGCGGCGGCCCCGGCAAGCGCAGACGAGGCGAAGGGGGCCGGCAAGGCGCAGCAAGCGTTCCAGCGCGGCCTGCCGGCCGTTGCCCAATGGGTCGAGCGAGAAGGCTCGGGCCGACCCGTACCCCGCGGCCACACCGAGGAGATCACCGTCGACGGCGAAACGGAGCCGGTGACCGTGAAACTCGGAGTATGGGTCTCGAACACCAAATCGAGGCGCGACAAGCTCACCGCCGATCAGCTCTCCGCCCTCGCCGCGATGGGCGTCGACTGGGCGGGGCCGGTGCCGGTCGTCTAGGCCGCTCCGGCACGGCCCCCGCCGCCGTGCAGGCCGCACCGGCGCGGCGGGACCACCACGATGAGTGCGACCGGTCGCTGTACGAGGGCGGTACGTGTACCTGCGACCTCATCGCCCAGTACGGGCTGCCCTCCGAACGCGACGACTACTGACCGCTCTCCGCTTCCGACCGGACCCCCGGGCCCGCCATGGATGCTGTTGGCTAATTGAGGGTCCGCGTGACGTCGGTCTCCAAGACCCAGTTGTTGTCTTGGAGACCGACGTTGCTGCAAGGGGAGAACCGGGTCACTGCCGGGGAACGGCCGTCACTGCCCCATCGCCGCTGTCAGGTGTGGCTAAGTTGGGCCTGCCGTACTACCGGCCATCCTCGGGCCAGTCACACACCTTGAGGTCATCGTTGAACCAGAGGCGGCCACCGCCAAAGGCCAACGGGCACGCCTTGTGCCGAGCCGTGACACCGCCGCTGGGATCGTGCTCGCAGTGGTAGAAGTACTCCGGGTCGAGGGGATCGGCGTAGAGAGTGCCATGGGTGTGGCCGTCGCATCCTGGGACGTTGTCCCTTCCGTCCGCTTGCGCAGGGGCGGAGAAGACGAAGCCGCCGAGAGCGGCCAGAGCGGTTGCAGCGAGAGCAAGTCGTTTCATGCCACGCCCAACGAGTCGGCCGCACTCGGGATACGTCGGAGGGCACCTCGTCCCCGCGCGCGCATCACCCCCGTTCCGGGCTGATGCGCCAACAGCATCCTGCCAAGGCCCGGGTCTCTTCCGTGCGGCAGAACACCGGTCGTCCCGTGCCGGCGGACTTCGAGCATCTGCCGTCGAAGATTGAGCGACGGCCGAATCGGGAAGTGAGCGCCGCGGTGGGTCTACCGGCCCTCGCAACGAGATGGGTGGCGACGTGAGCAATCGACAGACCGGCACGGTGAAGTGGTTCAACGATGAGAAGGGGTTCGGATTCATCACTCCGCAGGCCGGAGGCGATGACCTCTTCGTGCATTTCAAGTCCATCGAGTCGGATGGATTCAAGTCTCTGAAGGAAGGTCAGGCCGTGAGTTTCGTCGCCGAACCCGGCCCGAAAAATAACATGCAGGCGGCGCAAGTCCGTGCCGAGTGATCCGCAGCTTCCCGTGAGCGGTGTCTCCAGGGCGGGCCGGAGCGGACCGCCCACCCCAGCACGGGTGTGACAACGCCGTACACACATGCGGGTCAGCCGTTCAGCCTTCGACGGCACATGCCTCGAAGGCTGCCGGCACAGAGCACTGATTCCGACGGACGGCGGGCGGCGGCCGTTCCCGGTGAGCAGCGCCATCCCCCCGGCCGGGGGGATGGCGAGGGTGGTTCGGGCCGGGATGCCGGCGCTGGTGACCGGTAGGTAGGCACGGGCAAGTTCGCCCGGGGCGGCGGGCAAGCCGTCGGATCGGCTTGGGTCCTGCCCACGGCCCGTGCTGCGTTCCCAGCATCAAGGAGCGGTCCTCAGGTCCGGTGCGTTTCCTGGCACCGGGCTCGGGGGAGGGCGGTGGTCATCCCTGCCTGGACCTCGCATCGCGCTCCCGCTCGTCCCGGATCTGCGCCGCGGTCCTCTCGACCATGGAGGCGCCCACATTCCGGTTCGGTACCCCGACCCGGTCGGTGCCCTTCACGTAAACCGTCTTCTCCTTGCCGTAGACGGCGACGTACAGCACCACCTCGTAGAGGTTCTCCTCAGGGTTGACCAGTGAGACCTTACGGACGATCCCGTCGTGGTACACGCCATTGCTGCTCTGGTGGTAGCTGGTGATCCTGACGGAATTGTCGGGGTCGGGCTGAAGCTCGGAAACGGTGGTCATCGTGGTGTTCTCCTTGTTCGTCCGGCCTGAGGGAACGCCGCTGCCTCGCGTGGGAGAAGGCGGATCGGCGCCCACATCAATCTGTCAGCCGCCAGCCCTGCCATCGCCCTGCCGACGAGGATGTTGACCCCTACGGGTGGCGTACCTGGCCGATTCGCGGGTGCCCGGCGGCCACCGACCCGGCCGGCCCTGCGGCGCTGTTCCTGAACCTGTGGTTGCACGCTCGCACCCGTGCAGGTCAGGACGGCAAGCGTCGATCGTGGATCGGACGAGGACGTGAGCCACACGGCCGTCTCCGCGAGGCTGGCGAACGCCTTCGTGCAGTCGGCGACCTCCCTCGGCTGCGTCCCTTCGATCTTCGCCATGTCGATGCCGAGGTCGTAGCGGTGCTCGACCTGCACCGGGGCGCGGGCGTGGGTGCACCGGCCAGCGGGCAAGGGAGGGTTGCCAGGTGGCGGGGTCCTGGTCGCCCTCGGCTCGGTGGACGTTGCCGGTCACCGCGACAAGCTGCGGACGGGTGAGGTCATTGGCGAATGCCTGACCGAGACGGGACAAGCTCACCACCGACCAGCTCGCCGCGCTGGGCGTCGACTGGGCGGGACCGGCGCCGGTCGTCCAGCCCGCTCCAGCGCAGCCCGCCGCCGTGCCCGCCGCCCCGGCGCAGCGGGAGCACCACGATGAGTGCGACAAGGCGCTGTACGAGGGCGGCAACTGCACCCGCGACCTCATCGAGCAGTACGGGCCGCCCTCCGAACGCGACGACTACTGACCGTTCCCCGCTGCCGACCGGACCCCGGGCCTGCCAAGGTCCGGGCTCCTTGATCATCGGATCCGCCGATCATCGGGCGCTCCCGATCGTTCCTTCCCGTCGAATAAGTGGGATTCGGACAAGGTCGCCACAATCGGCTTTTCGCGGCATAGCTGGGATTAGGTTGCCCATATTAGAGGGTTCCTGGGGCTCCGGAGGGTGCGTCAGGACTCGATGGGGAGCGGGAGCGTCGCGCGGGCGTAGGACCGTGAAGGGCTGCTCCCGCCTGAGGATGCAGGGGGCCACACAGTGGCGAGTGAAGAGTCTGCAGCGAAGGCAGTGGAGAGCGCTGATCTCCCGGAGAGCGTCCGGTTCAGCCCGTCGGCGGAGGTGACGGCGCGCGCGGCGCAGGCCCGTAAGGAGCTTGCCGCGCAGGGGATCGGGGAGGTGTGGGTCGCGAAGAAATGGTGGGGCTTCGAGGTCCATCTCGATGCGCAGGCATCGTCGACGGCCTCGCAGATTGCCGAGTGGATCGGTGACATCGCGGCGGATGCCCTCCCGTCCCCGTACGGCAAGATCATCGAGGCGTACTGCAGGTTAAAGGCGCTGTGGATCAAGGAAGTCGGCCAGAACTACGGCTGCAAGCTCGTCTCTCCGTGGATCGCGCCCGGGATGCTGATCCCGATCGGTAAGAAGCCGACGGAGGACACCAATCTGTGGTGGACGGTCTTCACGCCCGGGCAGGGCTGGAACGAGGACCAGAAGTTCACCGCACACCAGAGCGGCTCGAACCCGGCGCTGGCCGAGTTCAACGGCAAGCTCTACTGCGTGCACCGCGGCGCGGGCAGTGCGGACCAGCAGTTGTGGTGGACGGTCTACGAGCCGGACAAGGGCTGGAGCGAAGATGTCCGCTTCCCCGCCCATGCCAGCGGCGCCGGCCCCGCGCTGGCGGTGTTCGACGGAAAACTGCACTGCGTGCACCTGGGCACCGGCAACGACACCCGGCTGTGGCACACCACCTTCAACGGCACCAGCTGGAGCACGGACACCCCGCTGCCCACACACCGCACCTCTACCGGCCCGGCGCTCGCCGTCTTTAACGGCAAGCTGTACCTGGTCCATGAGGCGGCCGGGGACAACCAAATGTGGTTCGCGTCGTACACCACTGCCGGCGGCTGGAGCGCCGACACCCGCATGCCCGCACATTCCACCTCCTCCAACCCCGCACTCACGGTCTTCGGAGGGAAGCTGCACTGCGTGCACCGCGGCAGCGGCACCGACACCCGGCTGTGGCACACCACCTTCAACGGCAGCACCTGGAGCGCGGACACCGCGCTCCCCGCACACCACAGCCTGGAAGGCCCCGGGCTCACAGTCATGGACAACAAGCTGTACTGCATCCACCGCGGCTACGGCAGCGGTGACCAGCACCTGTGGTGGTCCGCCTACAACGGCAGCACCTGGAGCACCGACCAGAAGTTCCCCGGCCACACCAGCGGTGCTGGACCTGCCGTGATCAACTACCGCGACACCAACGGCGCCGAAAATCAGCTCCTGGTCGTCCACCGCGGCTACGGCTTCCGCGCGGCTGGAACCGACGCGGCCGAAACGGAAGCACTCATCGCCGCAAAGGAACAGGCCCCCAGCCGAACAGACACCGTCTGACCGCAGACGACCAGCCGACACGGACCTGCTGGCCAGACAGGCCCGTGTCGGCACCCCAGGCCCCGCCCGCCCCCGTGCGTCCGCGTCGCCGCGGACCAAGGCCCCGCGGCGAGGGCAGCGCCCTCAAACCAGCGCATGAGCACCCCTCGCCCGAGGCGGCCCACGCGACGAAGAGGTCAGGCAACGTAGACGCGAACGCGACGAGCCGACGGATCACCCCGCTGTGAGAGCCGAAAGCCCACGGCGCGATCGGTAGACCTGTCGTTGTACACGATGCCCTGAATAAGGCCCCGCCTTCTTGCGGAGCCATAGGATCGTCGGGCCGTAGGGGCTGGGTTTGACCGTGCGCTGCGCTCGGGTAGGCCGCTGCGGTGACAGCAGGAGCTGTCGAACCGCTGGAAAGGGGGCGCCCGTGCTTGCTTTCGTGAGGGTTGGCTGCCCCTTCGTCGCGTTATCAAGGAGTTCTGGGTGAAGAAGTCCGCCGTACTGCCCGCCCTGCTCATGACGGTCGGTGCCGCCCTGACCGGGACGCTGGCCGCCGCCGCTCCGGCCCAAGCCCACGCGGGAGGTGGCTTTAGCTGCGCCGGCCGCCCGGACGGGAACTACCCCGACTACAACGACGCTTCGAAGTACTACTCCTGTGTCGCCCAGACGCACCTCTACGTCCGCGACTGCCACCACCATGCGGGCACAGCCACCTACTACTACTACCCGAGCGACTCCTGCCTGTACGCCGACCAGATCGACCCCCTCACCACGACGCTCTCCGACGCTTCCGGGACGCTGACCCTCGGCAACGGGAACCAGGTCACCGTGCGAGCCACCGCCACCACCGCCGACGGCACCCCGATGCAGGACGCCGTCGTCGAGTTCACCGCCGACGGCATCACCTTGTGCGGCGCCCACGCCGACACGGCCGGCGTCGCCACCTGCACCACCAGCATGCACAACCCCAGCAGGCTGCAGCACGGCTTCACCGCCCGGTACGCCGGCGCCGCCCCCACCTACCAGCCCTCCCACACCACCGGGACAGTCCAGCGCCTGTGAGCGCGCCCGGCACCCACCAACGAACCGCGCCATGGCCCACACAAATGGCGTGGCCCCTGAAGTCCTCGGCGTCCAGGATTGCCGCGGGCCGGCCTGCGCCGGAAGCCGACGTGCCAGCGCTGAAGACCGTCAGCCCGAACCCCGCCGCGCGCGTACCCGCCAAGAACGCTGGACTGTCGAAATCCCCGCCGGCCGCCAGCACCTCCCGATCGACGACCTGGCTGTTCGCCCCGCGCCGCGTGCTCGGCCAACACCGGAGCGAAGCCCGCCTTCAAGTTCGCCAACGTGTAGCCGGTGTTCACCGGGCGACTGGTGATCACCTCGGGCACCACCGCCAGACGGCCGAGCTTGGTCACCGCCTCCCGGTAGACCTCACCCCACTGCTTGATCTCCGCATCCGTCAGTGCCGCCCGCAGCACACCCAGCGCCGCCTGCTCCAGATCGGTCGCCGGCTTCCCCGCCCGCAGACGGTCCGCGGCATGCAGCGCCGTCCCGAACACGACAGCCGGCCCGCCTCGGTGTCCCAGACGACCAGCTCGCCATCGAGGACCAGGCCGTGCGGCAACTGCGCCTCGGCGGCCGCCACCAGGTCCGGCCACCGGTCCTGGACCAGCACCCCGCGGCGGCTCTGCACCAGCACGGTGCCGCCCGGGCCGGCCGCGGTGAACAGCAGCGCCCGGTGACCGTCGTTCTCCAGACTGCGCTATGTCTCATGGGACAAGGGCGCTGTGAGGGGCTCGGTTGCGGGTCCCGTCACCTCAACCCTCCGCGGCCTGCGACCCCGAGCTCTGGCCCGGGCGCCCCAGGGGGCGCTTGCGACGGTTGCCGGGGAGGTGAGTCCCAGAGCCTTGTTGTCCTTGCCTTCCCGCATGTGGTCCAGCCAGCGTTCGTACCAGGAGAGGAAATCCCGGGCCGAGGAGACGTTCGGGGGCCAGAAGCCGTCTGCGTTGCCGGTGAGAATGCGGCCTGTGAGAGGGCCAGTCACGCCGATGAGGCACAGGTCGCTGCAGCCCATCTCGATGATGTGGAGGAACAGATCTCCGTGCAGAGCGTCCGGGTGGTTCACGTGATGGAAACCCCGCGGGGTGCCGGTCGGCGGCTGCCTGTCCATGGTGAACAGCCTGCAGTCCTCCAGCGGAAGCAGACCGTAGAAGGGGCCGGCACCGCTGCCCCCAAGTGCGACCAGGAACGTTCGGTAGGCCGACGGCAATTCGATGTGGTGTTCGCCCTCGAAGATGTCCGCCTGCGCGGAACTGATGCGCGGGCCAACGCGAAAAACGTGACGCTCTGCGCCCATCGAGTGGCTGCGCTGCGCCTGATACGGGACCTTCGCCAGCTTGGAGCGTATGCGCGAAATACGGGAGTCCATTGGAGGATCTCTTCTCTTGTTCGCCGCCACTCTACTGACCCCCCGAATGAGACATCTCCGGGTGTCTGGAGAACCGTCCAGCTTCTGCTCATACGCCACACCGGCCGGGCCCGGCACGGCTTCCGCGGCCTGCGCCAGCATCGGCTCAACCGGCGGTCTCAACGCCACAGAGGCCTCCCTCGCTTGGCCGCCCCTCTTCCAGGGTCCGCCAGACCAGCCGGAGACGGCCCTGCAGAACGGCTGTCGGGTCATCCATCCGAGGGGCGGGGCGCAGCGGGGCCGTCAGAGGCTCTGCGGGGCAAACTCCTGACCGATAGATCTCGCTGCTCCCCGACCTGTACCGAGCCAAGCAGGGCTTACCGCGCGGCAGCGAGTCGGCGCACCGCGGTGCCCGTCAGTTCGGCCGTGGACCATGCCCGGCCGGAGCGGACCAGCAGCCCGCCGCGTTCCAGCTGCGCCAGCTGGAACGCGACGCTGCTCGAGCTGGCCAGCCCCACCGCCAGGCCGAGCTCACGGACCGACAGACCCACCCCGTGGGCAGCGACATGCGCGGCGATCGTCTCGAGGATCCGCAGCCGGCGCGCGGTCAGCCGGATCACGCAGCCCACACCCAGCAGCGCACTCGGGCCTGGCGCAGCAGCTCCACCCGGCCGGCCGGGGAACGGCCAGGGACGGCCCAGTACGGGTGGGCGGCCAGGGCCCGGGAGAGCCCCAGGAGCTCACGGCGCAGCGCGGTAGAGGTCTGTGTGGGCGTGAGGCGGGCTAGGTCCTCATACGTGCGGTTCCATGCGAGCTGGATCCGGAGCAGATCATGGGGGAAGTGCTGGTGGCGCATATTTCATTAGCGCAGATGTTCGAATATTGAGGCAAGCCGGGCAGGTCCGTGACGGGTGACCGCCCGGGTGTCGCGTGCCGGCGAAGGTTGAGCTTGAGCGTTGTCATCGAAGACTGGCGGAGCCGCGGTCGGCCACAGGCGTCCACGGGTTTCCGGCCGGCTACACCGCCGACGTGGGGGCGCTACTCCTGGGGCCGCACTGACACCAGCCCCAGGCGAGCCCACTGGTCACAGCCGCCCAGGAGCCGTGCCCTCTCGGGCGGCGCGCTTCACGTGGTTGTCGCGGCGGTCATCGTGGTCTTCCGGAGCGGCGGGGCTCGCCCCTGCCTCCCCGCCACGGGCGAGCGCCACGGACTGCAGAGGCGGACTATGCATCTTCCGCAAGATGGCGCACGACCGCGTCCGTGGGGGGATGGATGAGGGTCTCGCCCCCGTCCTCGAAACGGACTAGATAGGGCGGGGTACCGTCTGGGCCACGAACCTCGACGACCTCTGCTTGCCGATCTTGCAGCCCGACGGTACGGCTCTGAACAAGAAGCCTGTCACCAACGCTGACCCGCATCTGTTTTCCCCTTACTCGTATCGGCTGGCAGCCGGTCCCTTGATCTCGGACTGGCCGCCGGCCTTGGGTTTCCCACTGAGCGCTGTTGTGCAAGCCAAAAAGCCAGTGCATTCGCTCGATCGGGGCGGGCCTGGCCGCAAGGGTGCGCAGCGCGGACAACGGGCGACACCCTTCAGCGGGCCCGGCGTCCTAGCTCAGACACCAGCCGCAAAGCAGGTCGTGGGTAGCCGGACGAGTCCCGTTTCCCTGCCTTGGGCGCCGTCGTTGGTCTGATCGAGCAATCAAGGCCAAAAGGGGCGGGCGTGCGGCAAGAGCGGTCGCCAGAGGAGCTGTTGGCGAACGGACGCTGGTAGATGGCGACTGGGACCTGGTGGCGAACAAGAGTGGGGCGACCCGGCTCGGCTTCAGCCTGTTGCTGAAGTTCTTCGAGCTGGACCGGCGGGGACTGACCGCGCTGTTCTGGTCCAACGTCAACCCGTACGGCACCTTCCGCCCGGACATGATCAAGCGCCTCGACCTGGGCACGTCTGCCGGCGTGCCCCATGCCCGGATCCCGGCGGACGTCGCCGACCGATCGAGAACGGAGACATGATGAAGGACCTCCAGAACCTCGCCGACCCCCGGTTGAACGAGGCCGCGGGCCAGGCGCCCGGTTTGGGAACACCCGGCCACGACCTGAAATCCCACCGACAGTGGACGATGGCGTTCTGGCATGCCAGCAGGGCGGCCGGGAAGGCGCTTCATCCGGCCGGCACTGACGCACTGCGCTATATCGCGGAAGAGGACCGTGAATTCCTTGAGGGTTTCTTCGACTGGTACTGCCGCAATTTCCCGGTCACGCGACATCTCGACCTGAAGGATCTGAAGGACCAGACGCACCTGACCGTCATGTCCTTCCCGAAGGTGCGGGATTTCAGCACGCTGGCCACGCTGAACCACGCCATGCTGGTGACGTTCTACGTCGACGACCACCGTCACCTGCTGGATCTGGTGCGGCTGCTCGACGACAGCAGGGCAGACCCGGTGGTCCACGCGTTCATGGAATACATCAGGAGCGAGATCCCCGACGCTCACGAGGGATTCACGGACGTGTTCAGGGAGTTTCTTACCGGAAGTCTGCTGCAAGGCAAGATCAAACGAAGCGAGCTTCTGTACAGCAGGGTGAAAAGCGTGACGATGGGCATCGTTCCTGTGCACTACCTCCGATGGTGCCTGTACGGGCTCCCGTCCGAAAAATTCGGCGCCTTGAAACTCCACAACTACATGCACTGGCTGGAAATTGACACAGTATTGGTAAACGACCGGTATTCACTCGGCAAGGAGTCGGACTCCCGCGAGTGGAACGCGCTTGCAACCCACGAGCTCAGCCACGAAGAGCTGACCGCCATGATCGACGACAACTACACCCGCCTGATCACGGCCCTTGGAGAACTGCTGGCAGCCGAAGAAGACCAGACGTGCGTAGAAGCCTATGAGGACTTCAAGATCTGCGCGGACGCCACGAAAACCTGGGAAGAGTTCTCCCCCAGGTACCACACCGACCGGAGCGACGCAGAAGCCGAAGGGCTGGGACGCACTCAGCCCGTGAACCGCCGTATCCCCCACGGGCCGACAGGGCTGGGAACGCAGGGCCTGCGACTGGGCATCAACAGCACCGGTTGACCACCGTTGGCATGGCACGGCCCTCTCTCGCGCCCCTGGGGCTTGGGATGGGGCGGCTGACCGGTGGGTACCTCGTTACAGAAACGCGGCACGGCTGGGGTCTGCGGACAAGGTGAACGAGGTCCGTGAGGGTCGTTCGGCGTGCTGTCAGGCAGGGATCGGGGGGTGGCGGTGGGCGCTCAGCAGGTTCAGCCCGTCGCGGGTGGTGTGCCGTGGTTGGGCCATGCGTCCCCCGGTGAAGGCATATCGAGGCCGCCCGAGGGACGACCCTGCTTCCGGATGCCGGCCTTCCCCCGGTTCACGCCCGCCCGGCGCCGCCGGGGCCTTGAGGCTCTGGAACAGCGCTGCGCGGCCTGGCTCGCCGCACTCCTGCACGACGCCTTCGAGAGCGAGGAGGAGCTGGAGGCGTTCTTGGAGCACCGCACCAGTCTGTGGAACCTGCTCACCTACGCCGGTGCCCGCGAGGACCGCATCGAACTGGTCTGCGCCTGGATCGACGTCCTCTTCAGCATCGACGACGTCTTCGCCCAGGCACCCCCGCCCCGTATCCGGCAACTGGGCATCCATAAGCTGCCGGCCGTCATCGAGGGGAGAACGCCTGCCGCGGACACCGCCTTCACCCGGGCCTTCCGGCAGCTGCGCGACCAGACCCTGCCCCTCGCACCCGAACGGGTCTGGCACCGCTACGCGCGCACCCTGCATGAGTTCTTGAACGCCTGCCACGCCGAACGCGACCTCGTCCAGGACCGCGCGACGCTCGACCTGCCCACCTACGAGAAGTACCGCAACAGCTCGATCGGGGCGTGCTGCTTCCCCCTCCTCGAAATCGGCCTCGGCATCGACCTGAGCGACCATCTGACGAAGCTGCCCGAACTACGGCGCCTCAACATGCTGGTCGCACGGCACTGGATCGGCGTCAACGACGTCTTCTCCTACCGCAAAGAGCTCTACAGCGGCGACACCATGAACGAGATCCACCTCGCGCTCGCCGAGAACGGCGGCGACCTCCAAACAGCCGTCGACCGCATCGCCGAAACCACCCACCGCGTCGAAACCGAATTCGACCACCTCACCACCCAACTGCGCGCAGGCGCGGGAGAACAGGACAGTGGCCTGTTCACCTACCTGGACGGGCTGGAAGCGATGATCGCCGGAAACCTCGAATGGTCCTACCTCACCCCCCGCTACAACGGCCGCGGCCACACCTGGAACGGCCTGACCGACGCCACCGCCGTCCTCACCCCCCGACCGCACCCTCTACCTGCCCCATGCCGCCGGTCAGGTGGTCACGATGCAATCCGCGAGCACCCGCATCGGCGTTTTGCACATATCCGAAGCAGGTGTCCGGGAGGCTAGCGCGAGGACCAGACCGTCCGGTCTCCGCGCGGACGGACGATGCGAAGGGATGCTCATGACCGACCTCAAGGTGACCTTCTACAGCAGCCCCGGCTACACCGGGCACTCAAAGCAACTGGAGTACCACTACGACAACCCGTACCGGGTGTACTCGCTCAAGGCCCTCGGCCTCCCCAGCGTGGGTTCCATCAAGCTGCCCGACCCCGTCCCCGTGTCCGAGGGGAGCGAGGAGAAGACGTCCCGCTCCGTTCGGATCTTCCAGTACCGGCCGACCAGCATCCTCGTGTACGGAGGGCCGCAAGAGACCTTCAAGGACATCGAGGAGTCCACTCCAGACCTGGGTGAGCCATGGTCCCAGGGGCCATACTTCCACGTCATGTCCAGGACCAGCGGGTGGCAGCCGACGTGGATCTCCAACAACACCGACAACACCGACGACACGCTCACCTTCCTCGATAACCTCGCGTCGGCCAAGCCGGCCAAGCCGGCCGAGGTGATCGACTAGGGCCTGTGTGATGTCGCGATCATTCGGTGGTCTTCACCAGGTCGTCGATCCAGATCATTGCGGCGCGGAGGTGGAGGCCGGCGAGGTAGCTTTCGGGTGACTTGTCGTAGCGGGTGGCGATCCCTCGCCAGGCCTTCAGCTTGTTGATCAGGCGCTCGACGGTGTTGCGTTCCTTGTAGAGGTCGGTGTCGTGGCTGACGGGTCTGCCGCCTCGTGCGCCCTTCTTCTTCCGGTTGGCGGCCTGGTCCTTCTTCTCCGGGATGACGGCCTTGATTCCGCGTTTGCGCAGGTAGGCGCGGTTGCCGCGGGATGAGTAGGCCTTGTCTGCGGCGACCGCGCCGGGCTTGGTGCGGGGACGGCCGACGGGCAGGCGGACTCTCACCCTCGCGAGCACGGGGATGAACTGCGGGCTGTCCCCGGCCTGCCCGGCGGTCAGCACCATTGAAAGCGGACGGCACCTGCGGTCCGCAGCGAGGTGAATCTTGCTGGTCAGGCCGCCCCGGGACCTGCCGAGGAGGGCTTCCTTCAGGCGGAGCTTGCGTCTGCGGCGGATGCGGCGACGCTCGGCCTGTCCGTTCTGTTCCTCCGGTCCGCCCCCTTTTGCCGGGCCGCTTCCTGTTCCTGTGCGGCTTCTTCCAGGGCCTCCATGAGGTGCTTGCTGACACGCATCCCCGCGGCGTCGTGGTGGGCACGGACCGTTGTGGAATCCACGCTGACCAGCGACAAGTCCGTTCTTCCCACGCGGGCTGCCTCGGCGATCAGGCCTTCCAAGAGGGCGGTGAAGACACCGGCGTCCCGCCAGACGCGGAAGCGTCCGTAGACCGTGGCCCACGGGCCGAACTCGGCAGGCATCTCCCGCCACTGAGCACTGGAGCGGAACCGCCAGATCACACCCTCGAACTGCTCCCGCAACCGCTCCGGATACGGGCCGTACCTACCGATCGGCAGATACGGCTCGATGAACTTCCACTGGGCATTGGTGAGTTGCCTGCGTGTCACAACCACAGTCGTACCGGATTCCACCTCGCGACGAGGACAGAACCCAGAAACTGATCACGACATCACACAGGCCCTAGTGGGCCCCGGCAGCGTGCTGATGAGCCCGGACGATCGTGGAATCAACCGCGACGACCCAGTCCAGGTCGCCCTCGGCATCAGCCTGGGCGAGGAGAGCGGTGAAGACACGTTCCCACGTGCCGTCGGCCGCCCACATCCGCAGCCGGTTGTGGGCGCCCTTCCACGACCCAAAGTGCTCGGGCAGATCCATCCACGGAGTGCCAGTGCGGTATTTGAACGCGATCGCGTCGATCACCTGCCGCTGATCACGCCACCGCCCACCCCGCCGAGATGTCCGGTCCGGCAGCAACGGCTCAATGCGTGCCCACTGGGCATCAGCCAACGACACGCATCAACCAACGATCAGATGATCTGAAGGAAACGGCCTAGTGACCTGAGTCAGAGATTCGTCGTTAGTCGAGCATGAGTCGTCCGGGTCCGAAGATTCCGCCGTTGTCGGTCACTGGTGCCCAGCGGGCGGTGTTGGAGGGCTGGTTACGTCGCCGTACGACGGCTCAGGCTTTGGCTCAGCGGTCGCGGATCGTGCTGGAGTGCGCCGAAGGCCACTCGATCATGGAGGTGTCCCGCCGGCTGCGGATCGTGCCGGACACGGTCCGCACCTGGCGGCGCCGCTTCATCGAGCGGGGACTGGACGGCTTGTGCGACGAACCGCGGCCCGGTGTCCCACGGAAGATCACAGATGCTGACGTCGAGCGGGTCATCGTCAAGACGCTTGAGGAGACGCCGAAGAACGCGACCCACTGGTCGACGAGATCGATGGCCGCGGCCAC
This sequence comes from Streptomyces sp. Tek67B01, assembly GCF_055231995.1. Lineage (NCBI taxonomy): Bacteria > Bacillati > Actinomycetota > Actinomycetes > Kitasatosporales > Streptomycetaceae > Streptomyces > Streptomyces sp. Tek67B01. Next base: position 7,051,673 of record NZ_JBUYUY010000001.1, on the reverse strand, counting down.
GGGCATGTCGCAGTCGACGGTCTCGCGGATCTGGCGGGCGTTCGCGCTGGCGCCACACCGGTCGCAGACATTCAAGCTGTCCACCGACCCGCTGTTCATCGACAAGGTCCGCGATGTCGTCGGCCTGTATCTCGACCCGCCGGAGAAGGCTCTGGTTCTCTGCGTGGACGAGAAGTCGCAGATCCAGGCCCTGGACCGGTCCCAGCCGGTCCTGCCGATGGTGCCCGGTGTTCCCGAACGCCGCAGCCACGACTACGTCCGGGCCGGGACCACGACCCTTTTCGCCGCCCTCGAGGTCGCTACCGGCAAGGTCATCGGATCCCTTCACCGGCGCCACCGGGCAGCGGAGTTCAAGAAGTTCCTCAACAAGCTCGACAAGGAAATTCCGGCTGACCTGCAGGTTCATCTGATCCTGGACAACTATGCCACCCACAAGACACCCGACATCAAACGTTGGCTGCTGGCCCACTCACGTTTCCACCTGCACTTCACGCCGACGAGCGCGTCGTGGTTGAACCTGGTCGAGCGGTGGTTCGCCGAGCTGACTCAGAAGAAGCTCAAGCGCGGCGTCCACCGCTCCGTCCGGGCCCTCGAACGCGACATCCGGGCATGGGTGGCCGACTGGAACGAGCAGCCCAGGCCCTTCGTCTGGACAAAGACCGCCGACGAGATCCTCGACAAAGTCGCCGCGTACTGCCAACGAATCTCTGACTCAGGTCACTAGGGGTGCCGTCCGGCGAACGAGTCACCTGCCCCAAGTGCGGGTGCTTTTTGACCGATCGGTCGTTCTCATCTGGGCCTGCCCGCCATGATGGGGACCATGGGGCGGCAGCCGGTCGGCATGCACGAGTCGGTCGAGCACTGGGCGGTGCTCGATGACGAGCTGGAGCTCGTCCCGGGCGGAACCTCAGGCGCGCGCGGAGACGGGCGCGGTGGAATCGATCACGCCAGGCCACGAGTGACGGCGGAACAGGACGGCCAGGAGGGGGAGTCGGACCCCGGCCTCGGTGAGGGCGATGCCGGGCAGTGTGAGGTCGCGGAGGTCTGTCTCGTCCTCGGTTCCCGCCTCTCCATCGGCCCAGCGGGGCGCGCCGGTGAGTGTGAGGCGGTGGGTCGCTTGGGGCCGGGTCGTCATTGGCGTCCGCGAAGTTCCCGCACGAGTTCCGCGACGGCGCTCAGTATGCTGGCGCGGTCCTGCGAGTCGGTGTTCTTCAGCGCCAGGCCGGTGATGGTCACCGCGGTGATCGCGAGGATCGCCAGCCCGGCCAGGATTACCCCTGCCCACTGGATGTCCATGTGTCAGTCCTTCCCAACTTGTCTCGGCCGCCCCGGATGAGGCGGCCACGAGTAGCTTGGCCAGGCTCCCCGGGGGTCGGCCATGGATACCGGATCGCCGGATTTTCCGGCGGCAGCCAGCAGGTCAGACGGGCGGGTCGCCGGATCATGCCGGATCGGATCAGTACCCGAGCGAAAGGGTCAGAAGTGAGCGCGACGGAGGAGCACATGGGACGCCAGGCTTTGGCGGAGGCGCTCGGGCGGCTCTACGCCGATCGCCCGCGGGGGAAGACTCAGAAGGAGGCTGTCGAGGTCGCCAACAGGCGCCGTCGGGTCGCCGTAGGTCGCCCGGAAGATAAGGCCTGGCCGCGCGAGGAAGGGGGAACGGACCTGGCCTCCACAACGGTCAACGACTGGTTCCCCAAGCCGAAGGGCTCGAAGAGGCTCAGCGTGCCGCCGGACTTCGCGGATCTGTGGTCCGTCGTCGTCGTGATGCTCGAATGGACTCTCCCCGACAGGCAGTCCGCGGACAGGCAGGCGCCGCACTGAAAGAAGCTCCACGAGGAGGCCCAGCGCAGAAACGGCGCGGACGAGGAGGTGCGCGGCTACCTTGAAGCGGCCAGGAAAGCGACAGAAAAGCATCCTTATGAGGGCATCCCGGGCGAGACGGGCCCTCCCTGTCTGACGGGGGTCTACGTGCGCCAGCGCAGCCATCCTGTGGCTCGGGACGGGCACGCCGCTTCCCCCGACGGCTCTGCCGCCGGGGGAAGCGGAACCGGCCTTGCCGTTCGTGCCGAGCCTGCCGAAGCGGTCTTCCGGAAGGGCGACCGGCTGTGCGTGCTCATCGCCGGCCCCGGCACTGGCAAGACCACGCTGCTGCGCAGGTGGTTGCGTGACGCGGCCGGTAGATGGCCCGCCGACGCGCCGAATGCCGGGACGTCCGGTCCGGCCGTCCCGGTGTGGGTGAGCGCGCGTGCCCTCGTCGAGGAGGAGGTGCAGATACCCGACGTGCTCGCCGCCGCCACCAGAAAGTTCAGCCGGTACGGGCGCCACCCGGAACTGGCCCGAGCTCGCTTCCTTCAGCGGCCGTGGTCCGGGGCGCACTGGCAGGTGCTCGTCGACGACCTCGACGAGCTTCCTACCGCGGACGAGCGCCGCGCCGTGTTGGAGAAGCTGGCCAACGCCGTCGCGGCGGACCCGCCGTTGTACCGGTGCGTGGTAGCAACTCGCCCACTGACCGAGAATGAACTCAACGTCCTCGATCACGTCCTCGGCAAACAGGTGCCCCACTATGCACTGCAGCCTTTCACCACCGACGATCTGCACACCTACATCGAAAAGCACTTCAGCACCCGGTGGCCGCAGCAAGAGGCCACCCACCGCGGCCGCCGTTTCGCCGACACGCTCCGCAATGCCTGCTTGGACGAGCTGGCCCGTACCCCGCTGATGGCTCTCATGCTGTGCCAGCTCCACCTCGCCAAGCCTGAAAGCCAGTTACCCGACACCCGGACTGCGGTGTACGAGGCGTTCACCGACTTGGTCTACGAGAACAACCAGGGAAAGCGCGTTGCGGACAGCCACGAAGAGTCGATCAAGCGCCTCGTGGAAAGCCTCCAGAGTCCGCGGGCGCGCAAGGATGCCGACACCGCCGCGCGGCAGGTCCACGAACGGCTGCCCGAGCTGATCGACCACCTGGCCCACCGGTGGCTTTCGGGCCACGAAGCCCCCGTGACCGAGGCACTGGCCTCGCACGAGGCCGTCCGCCGCCCCGGCAAGGTCCGCCCTGAGCGCTGGGAGGCGTTCTTGGAGGACCTGCTCCGGCACACCGGACTGCTGGTCCACCGCGCGGACGGCCTCGGCTTCCCTCACCGGACCTTCCTCGAGTACCACGCCGCCCGCCACGCCACGCGCGACGAAGTTGCTCGCGCCCAGCTGCTCGACGATCTCTTTCCTCCCCAGGCGCCCTCCGTCGAAAGCCCCCCGCAGCCTCCCCGCCTCCCGGCGTCCTACCTCGGATTCCTTCTCGACAGGCTCCTCGGGGCTCAGGACGGCATCGCGACCGAGACCGCTCGGCGCCTGGAGACCCTCGCGAAACACGGGGAGCTGAGCACGATCCCGTTTCTCATGGTGCAGGCCGTGAACTTCAAGACGAATCTCCCACTGAAGCCACTCGTCCGCCGTCTGCTCCGCCTGGCCCAGCAGCCCAGCGCCTACGACCCGTTCGACGCCCCGGTGTCTGCGGCCTGGTGGCTTTCCCGGCTCGACGGGTACCTGGAGGCCGGAGCCGACCTGCTGACCCGCTTCGCCCAAAACGACAACAACAGGGTCTGCGACCGCGTGACGGCAGTCGGCTACCTGGGTCAGCTGGAGGGATATCGAGAGGGCGCTGCCGCCTGGTTGGCCCGCTGGGCTCAATGGTCCTTCCTCGAAGTGGACGAGCGCGTGCTGGCCGCCAAGGCGTTGGCTCATGTGGAGGGGCACCGGGAGACCGGTGTGACATTGCTTGCCAGATTCATCGAGGACACCACCCTCGACCTGCATGATCGCATGCAGGCTGCTCAAGGGCTGGCGGCGATACCTGGAGAGAGGGAGACCGGAGCGGCATGGCTTGCCCGCTTCGCCGAGGACGCCACGGTCGATGGCTCCGGCCGTGTGTGGGCGGCCTGGGAGCTGGCCAAAATGGATGAATACGAGGAGGCCGGGGCAACACTGCTGACCCGCTTCGTGGAACAGGCCGCTTTCAACGGAGAGGACCGCACCTGGGCCGCTTGGGGGTTGGCTCAGTTGGATGGACACCGAGAGACCGGCATCGCGTGGCTGACGCGCTTTGGCAAAGACACCACCATGCGCGGAAAGGCCGGTCCACGGCTGGAGGAAGTGGACAAAGACGCCTACGCAGCGCTGCTGACCAGCATCGTGGAAGACACCACGGAGTCTGATTGCACCCGCGCAATGACCGCATGGACGCTGGCTGGTCTTGATGGGCATCAGCAGGTTGGTGCCACGTGGCTCGCCCACTTCATCGGGAGCACCGAATCGCCCAGCTCGTTGGAAGCAGTGGCCCGTATTCTCGAGCTCTTCGGGCCCACCACGGGATCCGGCGAGGAACACACGCTCTTGTAAACGGTGATCGGGCCAGCTCTGAGCCGCTTTTGACGGACATTCGAGTGGCCACGCTCGCCCGTACGACCGACGACGTCGAGGTCGAGTTCCGGCACGGATCGGGGACGTACTGACGGGCTGGACCGGGGAGACCCTGGGCGGCCTCACCGTGCTCATCGCGGTCGCGGCCGGGGGCTGGATCCGCTGGCGCCGGACCGCCCGCCCCGCCGCTGGAGAACGCCAATCAGCGCGTAACGATGCAGAAGGGATGCCCAGCAGGGTCGGTGAGGACCCGCGCCTTGTCCCCATGCGGCTGGTGATCCGGCTTTCCCGCACCCAGCTCCAGCAGCCGGGCCTCGGCCTTGTCCAGGCTCTCCGCGACCTTGAAGCAGATGTGAAGCTGCTGGGGAACGATCTGGCCAGGACAACTCGGAGCCCGGTAGTCCTCGACCCGCTGGAAGCCGATGAAGAGTCCGTCCTCACGGTTGAGACCGGCGAACTCGGCGTCCGACTTCGGGTGTGGTTCTAAGCCGGTGGCCTGCTGATAGAACGCAGCCAGAGCCAGCGGATCAGGGCAATCGAGTGTTATCGCGACCAGTTCCATCTGCAGGGGCATGAGACCTCCGAGCCGATCAGTGGACTTCCGACCACGCCATAGAAGCGGCTGCCTACCGTTGAGCGGGACGAAGAGAGCGCGTTCGTTCCACTCAACCGTAAGCACAGCAGGTCAGAGCCTCCACATGCCAACAGATATCTGGGACAGGACAACCGGTCGGGCCCGGACCAACCCCTAGACCATCGCCATCCGCCGTGTTTGGCTCGGCGCCTCCACAGCATGCAATGACGATCCCTGTCGGCGACGGCTGAAAAGTTGACCAGTGGCGACGCTTGGGTTCTAACGCTTGTCGCAACATTCCTTGATCATTGTGGGGTGTTGATGGCGAGGCGGGGACGCAAGCGCAGACTGGAGCTCGAGGCCGAGTACTGGCGGCTTCTGGCCGCCGGAGTGGGCAGCGTCGAGGCGTGCAGGCAACTGGGGATCGGGCGCAAGACGGGCTACCGGTGGCGGGCTGAGAACGGTGGCCTGCAACCGGACTATCTCCCGGAAGCCTCGCGCTCAGGCCGGTACTTGTCGCTGGTGGAGCGCCGGAGAATCGCCTCGTTGCGTGGCCGCGGCCTCGGGGTCCGGGAGATCGCCGGCCTGCTCGGACGGGCACCATCGACAGTCAGCCGGGAGTTACGGCGCAACAGCCGTCCACACGACTACGGCCGATACGACGCCGACCTGGCCCACTATCGAGGTCGCGAGCGGGCAGTACGTCCCAGACGTTCCAAGCTGTCCACGGACCTCGAGCTCAAAGCCGAGGTGCAGTCCAAGCTCGACCTGGAGTGGAGCCCCGAGCAGATCGCCGCCCATCTCCGCACCCGCTGGCCCGACCGTCCCGAGCGACACCTGTGCCACGAGACCATCTACCGAGCTCTCTACCAAGGGGCCAAGGGCGGCTTGAGCAGGACGCTGACCAGGAAACTTCGCACCGGCCGGCCGTTGAGGAAGAAGCGTCGTCGCTCCGACCAGCGCATGCCCCGATTCATTGCACCGGCCGTCCTCATAGACCGTCGGCCGTCGATCATCGAGCTGCGCGAGCGCCTCGGCGACTGGGAGGGCGACCTCGTCGTCGGCGCACGCAGCCAGTCCGCCGTCGCCACGCTCGTCGACCGACGCACCCGCTACCTCCGTCTGGTCCCGCTGCCGGAGGGACACTCGGCCAGTCAGCTGCGCGATGCCCTCATCGCCGCCCTTTGCAAACTGCCAGAGCAGGCACGTCGCAGTCTCACCTGGGACCAGGGCTCCGAGATGTCACGCCATCATGAACTCGCGCCCTACTTCACCGACGGAATCTTCTTCGCACGTCCTGGCAGTCCCTGGGAGCGAGGAACGAATGAGAACACCAACGGCTTGATACGGCAGTACCTGCCCAAGCGCACGAACCTCTCCCTGCACACCGCTGACGACCTCAGAGCTATCGAACAGAGACTGAACACCCGGCCCCGCAAGACATTGGGTTGGCAGACCCCGGCTCAGGCATTCGCCACGGCTCTGGCACTCTGAGCCTGCAACGTTGCGACGATCATACGAATCCACCTTAGAACCCAAGCGCCGGAATCGGCTCACATTTCAAGCGTCGCCGACATTCGAGGGCGTCCCGGCGGACTCCGAGGCGTAGAGGTAGCGGTCCATCAGTCGCAACAGTGCCTGGGTATTCAGCAGCGCGGCGAAGGCGAACTCGCTGCGGTAGCTGTCCATGGAGGCCCGGTGCGCGCCCAGATGCCGGTTGAGCGTGTGCTGGCGGGAGGCTGGGCTGAATACGTTCTTCAACGCGTTGACGAGGAGGTAGGGCGCCAGCATGCGCAGCTGCGCGGCTCCCGTGTGGGTGCTATGTGCTCCGGCGAGCATTTGTGGCTGCCGGTGCCCGTGAACGTCGCCTGAGATAGCGACCTTGGAAACCGCTTGCGCGGCCGGAGGGCTAGTACCGGTCCAAGGTGGTTGATGATGCGATCTGCAGCGGACTTCGACACTCCGAAAAGCGGCGCGAGCTGTCGCAGAGTCAGGTTGGTGCGCCAGTACGCGGCGACCAGCAGCACCCGGTCCTCCAAGGCCAAGTCCCTTGGCTGGCCCTTGCGGACCGGGTCCGCGCCTTCCCGCCGCAGGGCGGTGATCAGGCCGCCGAACTGCCGAGGGCTCAGCCCGGTGAACGGGCCTATCAAGGACGACTCCGACGCCGTGATCACAGCCACCCGGAGATCATCTCAGTTCCTGAGGCGGCCCGATCCCGTCGATCTCGCATGCGACGGCCATATGCGTCAAGGCCAAAGGTGCTTGAGCGTGAACTCGGGCTCGGCATAGAGGCCAGCCTGGACTCCGGTCGGATCGGCTGAAAGATCCCCGGGAATCTCCGCAGCGTGGGCTCCGGCGTCGTCGACGGGGACATAGGCCAGTTCCGTCACGTCAGGGAGCTTCCAGAAGCGGCGGCTGTTGGCGGACACGGCGTACGCCGTGACGAAGCGAGTGGAGGACGGTGCAGTCAGAGCAGCCCGGATGTATCCGACGGCATCGCGCGGGCTCAGCCAGGTCGCCAGGTGCCTGGGCTCGGTGGGCCTGGGCTCAAAGCTGCCAATGCGCAGGCAGATCACCGACAGACCGAACTTGTCGGCGTACAACTGACCAAGGGCCTCGACGGCCACCTTGCTCACCCCATAGAGGCCGTCAGGGCGTGCCGGCTCCTGGGGGCCGGTGAGATGTCCGGCGGGGTAGAAGCCGGTCACACGGTTGCTGCTTGCCAGCACCACCCGCTCGATGCTCAAGCGCCGCGCCGCCTCCAAGACATGGTGCGTGCCCAACACATTGGCTTCGAGCAGGTTCGGGAGAGGGGCCTCATCGGCCACGCCGCCCAAGTGGAGCACGCGGTCGGCTCCCGCGAGAGCAGATTCCACTGCGGCGGCGTCCCGCAGGTCCACCGTGTGCACGTCTTCGTTCTCGGCCTCCGAACGGAGCGGTACGCGGTCGAGCAGGACCAGGCGTGCCGCCTCACGTCGCAGCGTCTCACGCACCACTGAACCGATGGCGCCCGCCGCTCCTGTTACCGCCACTGTTCCCAGACTCACTGCGCTCCCCCTATTTTTCAACACCCCTCCACTTTTGCATCCGTTGATCCGCTCATCAAGGCGGCGGGGAACTGAGCAAGCAGGTCTGGGGGCCTCCTGAGCAAGAGGGAGGGATGCTCAAGGAGCACCACACCCCCACTACTGACTTCTGCGTTTCAAGGTGACGTTGGGTCGTCGAGGGTGAGGCCGGTGCCGGCTATGAAGCCGTCGAGGGTGTGTGGCCGGTATTGCAGGCGTTTGAGCCTGTTGCGGACGAGTCCTTCGAGGCGGTCGAGGGGCCCACGCTGGTCGGTTCGCGCAGGAACCCGTACAGCTCGCGCGCGTAGCCAGCCTGTTGTGCAGCGGCCGCAAGGCGATGGCTGTGCCGATCACCAGCAGGTCGACGACCATCGGCACAACCGCTCCCCGAGGTCAGGCCCGCCCGGGATTCCGAACGACGCCGTGGCCCGACTCTGCGGCTCCTGGCCCGAAGCATCAATCCAGGCACGCTGGCCCCCGAACGCCCGGCCCGCGCGCGCTGATATGGACCCCGATGGGGTCGCCGGACATCTCCGCCCCCGGAGAACTACCGATGCCGGGGACGTGCATCGCCCCGCGATGCGGCCGCCTCCCCACCCATGGGCGACGTGACGGCTTCACGAGCGAGGAGGCGGCTTGCCGTGCCCGCCTGGCCGCGGGCGGGTCGGTGACGCGCAGGCTTCCCCGCCACCGCTCGTTCAGCAAGAGCACCGTGCATACGCCACCGGGCGCGCCTGCCTGCATGCCAATGGCTGCGCGCCAAATGGCTGCGCGTCAATGGTGTCGCCCCGGTCCCAAGGGTGTTTCGCCACTGGCCGTGGCGCCTTCACGGCACCGCACCGGAGGGGTGCGCTGCCGCGCGGATGGCGGAATGACCGTGATGCAGGCCCTACCACCACGAAACGCCCGCGAACTTCGAAAGATCGTCAATCGGTCAGATGCCGTCTGGAACCTTCCGACCCCGCCCTGCGAAGAGGCCAGCAGATGAAGAACAAGCTGAGAGGCTGTTTCTGATTTCCTGGGCTTCCGCGTCCGAGGTTGTGTTCAGTCGAGGGCCGCGACGTGGTCGGCGGCGCCTCCGCGCCACTCGATCATGAAGAGGGTGGCGTCGTCGCTGGTGCGCCCGTCCCGTTCCTTCTTCAACGTGTGGGAGAGCAGGCGCAGATCCGCCCGCATCCCGCCCGATGGCTCCTGGCCCAGGCGGTTGACGCAGCGGATGAGGCGTTCCTCACCGAACGGCTGCCCACCGACGACACGTTCCTCGATGATGCCGTCGGTGTAGCAGAGGACCCGATCGCCCCGCTGGAGTGTGTGCTCTCGGACGCGGGGCGTCTCACCTCCGATGCCGACGGGCAGCGTCGTCGCGCTCTCCAACTGCCGCAGGACCTTACCCTCGCGGATCAGCAGCGGTGCGGGGTGGCCCGCGTTGACCAGTTCCAGCTCACCGGTGGCGATGTTCAGGTGCATCAGTTGCGCGGTGACGAAGTGGTCGTCCCCGAACTGCCTGGAGATGGCCTGGTCCATGAACGCGTACTTCTCGGCCAAGCTGACGAACACGCGTCGGGCATGACGGTAGGCGCCGATGGCGATGGCCGCCATCGCGGCGGCGTCCAGGTCGTGGCCCATCGCGTCGATCACGGCCATGTGCAGGATGTTGTCGTTGAGGGCGTAGTCGAAGCTGTCACCGGCGACGCGGTAGGCGGGCTCGAGGATGCCTGCCACCTCGACCTGCGGCACGGTCATCGTCAGCGGCGGCAGCAGTCCCCACTGGATCTCCGCGGACACGCTCATCGGCTCCCGGCGCCGGGCCATGAAGAACTGGTCGGTGTAGGCGTTCTTGGTGACCAGCATGTCGGCGACCAGGCCAGAGAGCCGGCGCAGCAGGCGCCGATCGTCCTCGTCGACGGTCTCCAAGGTCAGGGCCAGCACGCCCACCTGATCGCTTCCGTCCAACAGTGGCAGATACATCCGCACGCCGCCGCCGGCCTGTACCACCTCGACGACGTCCGCGCTTTGGAAGGCCCGCCCGGCCGGGGAGCCGGCCACCGACTCGGGCTGGCCCACGTGCAGCTTCTTGCCCGGAAGCGGCACCAGCAGCTCCTGCGCGTAATCCTGGAGCAGGATGGACACGTCACGGCCGCCGATCCTGGCCACCTCTTCCGCGATCAGCGGGGCGACCAGCTGCGGCGGCAACCGCCGTGCCCGATCCAGCAGCCCCCCGAGCAGCCGCTCACCGAAACTTTCGGACCGGTCCACGCTCTCTCCGCCCATGACCCGGTTCGCCACCGCTTTCGTGCCACCCGCCTCTGGTCGCTGTCTGCGCACAATGTGCCCGGTCAAGCCGCTGGAGCGGCTCATTACACCATGTGCGGCATGTCGGAGATGCCCATCGCGGCTGCGACGTGGGCGAGGGGCCTCGTGTGGCAGCGCTTGATCAGGCGACGCAGTCTTTCCACGGCGAGGGAGCGTTCGTCTTATGTGTCATGCAGCAGAACCGGGTGCAGAGGCTCGCCGTGTGCGGTCCCGTCGGTCGATGGCCTCGGCGACCTCTTGGGTGGCGCCGTGAAGGAAATCACCGTAGGGACACCGAGGAAGCCGGCATGCGTGCCGCCGCCCTGCCACTTGTAGTCAACTCGGCTACATGGAACTCGACCGCCGCGGCGCCGAACTCCTCTTCCAGGTCCTGACGGGTTGGGCGAGTGAGATCGAGTGGATCCCGCATCACCGGTTGGGGGCCTTCACCGTAAGTCGCTGTTGCGCTGCTGGTAGGTGCCGCGGCCAGGGGCGCCTACGGCCCTACCTCCGGAAAGACCGGGCGCGAACCGATGAGTTCCTTCATGATCAGCAGTCATAGATCATGGTTGATGCGCCGCAGCCGCAAGTGTGGCCGAAGCGTCCACCGATCTGACCCGCTGAGAACCAGATACGAGACACCGAGGAACCATAGATGCGCACCTTGATCAGCACTGCCTTCATCTCGCTCGACGGCGTCGTGGAGGCCCCGGGCGGCGAGCCCGGCTACCGGAACTCCGGCTGGACCTTCAAGGACATCGAGTTCCTCCCCGAGGCGTTCGACATCAAGGGCCGCGAGCAGAAGGAAGCCACGGCGATGCTGATGGGCCGGACCAGCTACGAGGCGTTCAGCCCGGTGTGGCCGGACATGGCGGACTTCGCCGACTACAAGGCGATGCCGAAGTACGTTCTCTCCACCACCCTCACCGAGGACGACCTGGTGACGAATTGGGGAGAGACGACGATCCTGCGCTCACTCGACGATGTCACCGCCCTGAAGGAGACCGAGGGCGGCCCGATCATCGTCCACGGCAGCGCCGCCCTGAACCAGAGCATCTCGGACGCCGGCCTGATCGACCGCTACCACCTGCTCGTCTTCCCGCTCCTGCTCGGCGCGGGCAAGCGCCTGTTCAGCGCCACGGACAAGGACACCCAGAAGCTGAAGCTGGTTGAGCACGAGGCATACGCCAACGGCCTGCAGAAAAACGTGTTCGACGTCGTCCGCTGACACGACTCCCGCCCCCGCCCGGCCGTCGCCTCATCGGACACGGCACCGGCCAAAAGGTCCTGCTCAGTGGATATCGAGTCACCGAGCGGACCAGAGGAAGATGCCTGCGATGTGGAGTGCGGCCAGGTAGATGGTTGCGGTCTTCTCGTAGCGGGTGGCGATGCCCCGCCACTGTTTGAGGCGGTTGATGCACCGCTCGACGGTGTTGCGCTGTTTGTAGGTCTCGCGGTCGAAGGCCGGCGGCCTGCCGCGACGCAGCCGGTGGCTCCGCTGGTCCGCCGGGACGGGGATCACTGCCCGGATGCCGCGCTTGCGCAGGTGCTCGCGGATCGCGCGGGAGGAGTACGCCTTGTCGGCCTGGTGCGGGGCCGTCCTCGCCGACGAGGAACACGTAAGCGGGCCATGACGTCGGTGAAAGCTGGTGCGTCGCCGGCCTGGCCTGCGGTGAGAACGAACGCCAGAGGCCGGCAGCGGCCATCGGCTGCGAGATGGATCTAATAGGTCAGCAGTGAGCCCAAGCACGGATGTTCAGACCGGCTTTCTCACGAACGCCGCCGGGCGGAGGCCTGAGGTGGATCCGGGGACGTGATCCCTCCACGAAGACCGTGCCCCGCCCGGCGGCATCAAGTCGGGTTTCATGTCCTCAGCCCGCCGGCAGGGGCCGACCTCTCAGTAGTTCGCGAGCCCAGAGCTCTCCAGCAGACCGAGGTCCCTGCCGGTCGCTGGCCACACGAACGGCTAATGAGATGGCGCGCCCCTGAGCACTTCTATTAGGGCCTGTGTGATGTCGTGATCAGTTTCTGGGTTCTGTCCTCGTCGCGAGGTGGAATCCGGTACGACTGTGGTTGTGACACGCAGGCAACTCACCAATGCCCAGTGGAAGTTCATCGAGCCGTATCTGCCGATCGGTAGGTACGGCCCGTATCCGGAGCGGTTGCGGGAGCAGTTCGAGGGTGTGATCTGGCGGTTCCGCTCCAGTGCTCAGTGGCGGGAGATGCCTGCCGAGTTCGGCCCGTGGGCCACGGTCTACGGACGCTTCCGCGTCTGGCGGGACGCCGGTGTCTTCACCGCCCTCTTGGAAGGCCTGATCGCCGAGGCAGCCCGCGTGGGAAGAACGGACTTGTCGCTGGTCAGCGTGGATTCCACAACGGTCCGTGCCCACCACGACGCCGCGGGGATGCGTGTCAGCAAGCACCTCATGGAGGCCCTGGAAGAAGCCGCACAGGAACAGGAAGCAGCCCGGCAAAAGGGGGCGGACCGGAGGAACAGAACGGACAGGCCGAGCGTCGCCGCATCCGCCGCAGACGCAAGCTCCGCCTGAAGGAAGCCCTCCTCGGCAGGTCCCGGGGCGGCCTGACCAGCAAGATTCACCTCGCTGCGGACCGCAGGTGCCGTCCGCTTTCAATGGTGCTGACCGCCGGGCAGGCCGGGGACAGCCCGCAGTTCATCCCCGTGCTCGCGAGGGTGAGAGTCCGCCTGCCCGTCGGCCGTCCCCGCACCAAGCCCGGCGCGGTCGCCGCAGACAAGGCCTACTCATCCCGCGGCAACCGCGCCTACCTGCGCAAACGCGGAATCAAGGCCGTCATCCCGGAGAAGAAGGACCAGGCCGCCAACCGGAAGAAGAAGGGCGCACGAGGCGGCCGACCCGTCAGCCACGACACCGACCTCTACAAGGAACGCAACACCGTCGAGCGCCTGATCAACAAGCTGAAGGCCTGGCGAGGGATCGCCACCCGCTACGACAAGTCACCCGAAAGCTACCTCGCCGGCCTCCACCTCCGCGCCGCAATGATCTGGATCGACGACCTGGTGAAGAGCACCGAATGATCGCGACATCACACAGGCCCTAGTACTCCAGCAGCGGATCGTGTCCCGAGCTGGTTCTTCTCCGGTAGTGGCTGCGTTGGGCGGTGGCTTGTCGTTGCCGGCGCCAGTGGGACCAGTTCAGTGCGTGATCTCGTGGAGGTGGTCGGCGGGTTCGGTGGTGGGGCAGGAGATGTTCCAGGAGCCGTCGGATCTCTGCCACGGTGAGAGTGACGATGCTGCAGTTGGGGTCGTTTCTGCAGCCCCCTTTGCGGTCTCGTCGGCGGCGAGGCCGGCCAGGAACGCATGGGCAAGCATGGCCAGGGTGATGTGCCGATACCAGCCGACATACCGACGGACCTCGTACTCGTCCAGGCCACACTCGTTCTTCGCGGCCTGGAAACATTCCTCGATCGCCCAGCGCATGCCGGCAACCCGCGCGAGATCCGCGATCGTGCAGGTCACGGGCGCGTAGGCGAAGTAGTAGGCGATCTCCTGCGGCCGGTTGAGGCTGCGACGGGCCAGTACCCAGCGGTGATGGGTGGGCTCGTCACCGTCGAAGAAGCCGATCGAAGGCAGCCGTGCACTCGCCCAGTCGTAGACCCGCGGACCTTTCGCCCCGTCTCCGCAGGACAGCCGCTGCCAGGCGTCCTCCGGAGCCCCGGCGATCAACTCGTCGATCCGCCAGAACCCGGCCAGGCTCTTGACCTGCTGCGACTTCGGAACCGCCACCACATAACCCACCCCGAGCTCCTCGAGCAGGCGCCGGAACTTCCACTCCTGACCGTAGGCCTCGTCCGCCGTCACCCACGAGGCCGGCAAACCCGCGGCCAGGCATCGGGTCACGATGGCCTTCGCGAGCTCGCCCTTGGTCGCGAACTCCCGCTCGTCAGGGATCTTCGCGGCCCTGCACCGTTCCCGGTCACCGGTCCAGGACTTCGGCAGATACAACTCCCGCTCCACCAGGGCCCGTCCACGACTGGTGGCATAGGCGGCGAACACCCCGATCTGACAGTTGTCGATCTTTCCCGAGGTGCCGGTGTACTGCCGGCCCACCCCGGCCGACGTGCTGCCCTTCTTGATGAACCCGGTGTCGTCGATGATCAGGACACCAGCAGAGCCGAGCCTGTCGGCAACGTAGTCGCGGACGTCATCGCGTAGGGCGTCCGCGTCCCACACGCTCGAGTTCAGAAGCCTCTGGAAACCGTCCGGAGTGCGGTGACCTGCGTATTCGGCCAGCTGCCAGCCATTCTTCCGAGCCACCGGAGCCAGCAGCCCTCGCAGATAGTCCCGCATCCGCCACCGCAGATCCGCCCGGACGAACCGGCCGGCCACCCGCGCGAACACCATATCCAACTCCGCAGCCCACCCCTGGGCCTCAACCATCCCCACCATGCCCTGACAACGACAAGAACCAGCTCAGGACACGATCCGCTGCTGGAGTATTAGACGTCATCTCATTTGGGTGGCCGGGTAGGCTGTCGGTCATGGTGGGGATTGTTGAGCGGCTGGTGCCGGATGAGTTATGGGGGCTGTTCCAGCGGGTGGTGCCTGAGGCTCCGTCGCGGCCTCAGGGTGGCGGGCGGCGTCGGCACGGCGATCGGGAGGTGCTCGCCGCGATCGTGTTCGTGGCGACATCGGGTTGTACGTGGCAGCAGCTGCCGTCCGCCTCATTCGGGCCTTCGGGGGCAACCGCCCACCGGCGGTTCTCCGAGTGGAGCAAGGCCCGGGTGTGGGCCAAGCTCCACCGCCTGGTCCTTGATGAACTCGGCGCCCGGGGCGAGCTGGACTGGTCTCGGTGCGCGATCGACAAGGTGAACATGAGGGCCCTGAAAAAGGGGATCTGACGGGTCCGAATCCTGTCGATCGGGGCAAGTTCGGGTCGAAGATCCACTTGATCACGGAGCGGACCGGTCTGCCCCTTTCGGTGGGGATCTCGGGTGCCAATCTGCACGACAGCCAGGCTCTGGAGCCGCTCGTCCGCGGGATACCGCCCATCCGCTCACGCCTCGGCCGCCGACGGCGCAAACCCGCCAAGCTTCATGCGGACAAAGGCTATGACTACCCCCACCTGCGTAAATGGTTACGCGAACGCGGCATCAAGCACCGGATCGCCCGGAGGGGCGTCGAGTCGCCGAACCGGCTCGGCCGCCACCGCTGGGTCGTCGAACGGACCATGTCCTGGCCGGCCGGCTGCCGCCGACTACACCGGCGCTACGAACGCAAGGCCGAGCACTTCCTCGCCTTCACCAGCATCGCCTGCACTCTCATCTGCTACCGCAGACTGGCCAAATGAGATGACGTCTTAACGCCCACTCAACGTAATCGTGTGGAAGTTCCGCACTGGGATCGCCCGGCAGGACGTGCCCGAGCGGTACGGGTCGCATAGGGCTACTGGCCGCGGAAAACGTGTTCAAACGGGGCCCTGGGGCATGGACACCGTGGGCGGCGTGGGCACCGCGTCGGCCGTGACGGTGATCGGCGCCGCAGGAAGTGTGCTCCCCGGACAGCCGGACGACGCCGGGGGCGGGAAACGTACTCGCTACGGCGGCGCGGCCGACATGGATACGGGCGCGGGTGACGGACACACCGCTGAGCCGCTGAGCCCCTGAAAGGCACGGCCGACCGGGGGCGGGCTGACAAGGACTGCGGGTTCCCACCCGTGTCGTCAGGTAGAAACCCGCAGTCTTCTCGTCAGGTGGGAACCCGCAGTCGTCGGGGACGGGCGCAGACGCGGTCCGGGCCTTCGCCGGGACGGAGAATTCAGGCCGCCACACCTGCCAGTCTGCCACGCTACGCTCCGGCGCGCTCGGAGCTGCTCGGCCCGCTCTCATTCACCCGTTCCACGGAAGGGGGCGCTGCGCGTCCGGGGTCTGGCGTACCTCGATTGAGGAAGTGGTCCGGCCTGGCTGTTCGGGCGCCCGGTCAGGCAGAACATCAGCGCCCCCATCACCACGAAGGCACCACCGACCCAGCACAGCACGCCGGCGAACGCGTCCCGGTTGACCGCAGCGTCGTTCGAGCCTCCGGTGGCGGAGAAGAACAGCAGGGCGGTCAGCGCGGCACCGACGGCGATGCCCAGGTGGATCGAGGTGTTGAACAGCCCCGAGGCCGACCGGCGCTCTCGCGTGGGACCTTGGAGAGTGCCATGTGGGCGATCGGTCCGCCCGACCGCGCCGAATCCGGCCCCGAGCACCAGGCGTCAAGGTCATGACCTCTGGTGGGGTGGTTCGAAAGGATTGACGACAGCCATCCACATGGGCTCGGTACGTGTCTGCAGCATGTGCAACGCGGTCCGGACTTCGGCGAGCGGGTAACGGTGGGTGATCAGGTCTTCCGCCTGGAGGAGGCCGGTCTCCAGCAGGCGCAGGATCTCGTGGGCGTCGGAGCGGGTGCAGGAGCGCGTGCCGATGAGGCGCCAGCAGTTGGTCATCAAGGTGAGGGCGGGGAACGGGCAGGGGGTGGGGTTACCGCCCATGTGGACCATGGTCGCGCCGGTGGCGAGAGCGGCGGTGGCTTGCCAGGTGGTGGGGCCGTCAGGTGTGTAGTCGAGAACGGCGTCGGCGCCCTGCGGCAGCAGGTGGCGTAGCCGGGCGGTGAGGCCGGAGTTGGTGGTCCAGTCGGGGTCCAGCTCTTCCAGGGCGACGGTGTCGGTGGGCAGGGTGCCGGCGAGCCGGCTTACAGCGTCCAGGCGTGCGCGAGAGCGGGCGACGAGGATCAGCCGGGCTATGCCGAAGTAGGGGGCGAGCTTGATGGTGGCGGTACCCATGGTGCCGGTGGCGGCAGTGACGACCAGGGCAGAGCCGGGGCGCAGTGCGGCCAGCTTCAGTGCGCGCAGGGCGTTGGCCAGGTCGTGGACCTTAGCGCCGAGGTCGAAGGAGACATGGTCCGGCAGCGGGTCGAGCAACCAGTAGGGCACGCGGATGTATTCGGCCAGGCCGCCGTCATGGTAGCGCGCGTACAGAGGCATGGGGGCGGGGCCGAAGGCGGCGTGGCCGATCATGGCCTGCTGGGCGCACAGCATGTCGCGGTCGGTGGTGCAGGCCGCGCAGGTACGGCAGTTGAGCTGGGGATGGACGCGGATCCGCTGTCCTGGTGTCCAACCGTGGGCCTGTGCCTCGGGACCGACGGCGGTGATGGTACCGGCGGCCTCGTGGCCCAGGACGGTGGGCAGGTGGCGGAAGGCCCCACGGGACAGGAGGGTCAGCATGCCCGGGGCGAGTCCGGCGGCGGCGACGCGGACCAGCACGTCTTGCCCTCCGAGTTCGGGGATGGGAAGGGTGTCCAGATGGATCTCGGCGGAACCGGCGTGGGCGGTGACGGCTTGCATGGTGGGCACGGGGTCTGTCTCCAGGTTTCTCGATGGTCGGTGCGATGGCGCGGCGTCGAAGGGGTGGCGGGGGCGGCGCGCGCGTGAGGGAGCGTCCGCTGTTCCTCGGGTGGCTGTGGTCGTGGGTCAGTGCGCGATGAGTTGGCGCACCAGGCGAGAGGTAAGGGGTTCGGCGGTGCGGGCGGCGGGTGCGACGCGGGGAGCCGGGCGGTGGGAGAGTAGGGTGAGGTGGCGGGCTGGTTCCTCGGTGATGCTGGTGTGGGCGACCCCCAGAGGGATGCGGACGGAGTCTCCCGGGGCGAGTTCGAGGGCGCCGCGCTGGGTGAGCAGGATGCGCCGCCCGCTGATCTGGTATTGGATCTCGTCGGCGTCCAAGGTGCGGGTGTAGGCCCGCTGGCCGGGCGTGCCGGACGAGTGGGCGATGCCGAGCCAGAAGCCGTCGGCCCGGTAGAGCCACACGGTGGTAGCGGGGGCGGAGTCCGGGCGCAGCACGGTCAGCCGACCGGGCTCATCGTGGGCTTGTTCCAGCAAGAGGCGTTCATCGCTGCGGTGGGCGGCCACGTCGTGGCCGGGGGCGCCCAGGCACTGGGTGGT
Source organism: Streptomyces sp. Tek67B01 (assembly GCF_055231995.1). NCBI lineage: Bacteria > Bacillati > Actinomycetota > Actinomycetes > Kitasatosporales > Streptomycetaceae > Streptomyces > Streptomyces sp. Tek67B01. Next base: position 7,033,368 of record NZ_JBUYUY010000001.1, on the reverse strand, counting down.
GACTTCGGTGACGGTTCTGGCCTCCCATCCGTCGAAGGGCGGGAAGAGCGGGTGGGAGACGTGGTGGGCGGTGTGTTCTTCGGTGACGGGCGCGGGGGTGTAGAAGAGCAGATGGCTCTCCTTACGGCCGTAATTGTCGTGGGCGACGCCACGGGGGATGCGGGAGAAGTCGCCGGGCTGAAGCTCGACGGTGCCCAGCTCCGTCATGAGGGTGCGCTCGCCCGCGATCTGGTACGACATCTCGTCCACATCGCAGTTGCGGTGGTAGAAGGGCTGTCGGTTGTCCATGGTCTGCCACTCGACGCGCAGTTGGTCGTTCTCGTAGAGGCCCCGCGGCGGTGCGAACGGCTGGGACGCATACCGCTGCGGAAAGTGCACCGTTTCCAGCAGGGGCTGATCGGCCCACAACTTCATCGGCCCGGGGGACGGTTCGGTGAGCAGCAGCGCTTCGTCGCGCCGGATCGTGCTCAGGGGCTGCTCGTGGCCGAGCAGGCGGAAGGTTTCGGTCACAATGGCCATGACGGACTCCTCGGTGTCAAAGACAGGGAAAAGCGGTTGGGGGGAAGGTCGTTCAGCGGGCCTGGCTGGGGCCCCCGGGGGCTACGGCGCCGCCACACGCTGGGCGATGCGGGCGCCGATCGCGGTGACAACAGCAGCGCCGGTCATGACACAGGCCATCGTCAGGGCCTGGTCGGCGTCCCCGAGGCCGACCAGCGGGGTCACCAGGGCGCCGGTGGCGAACTGCGTGGCACCCAGCAGTGCCGATGCCGAGCCGCTGGCACCGGACTGGCCGGACATGGCCAGCGTGGTGCAGCAGGGCGCCGCGAGGCCGAAGGCGGCGATCTGCACCGCCAGGGGTATCAGGAACACCGGGAGCGGCGCCCCGGCCCAGACCGCTGCCAGCACCCCCGTGCCGGCCAGGACGAGGACGGCGGTCGCTCTGGCGAGGATGCGCTGGGGGGTGGTGCGGCGGGCCAGGCGGCCGGTAGCCGCACCGCCCGCCACCATGCACGCCGCGACCAGGGCGAAGACGGCGCCGGCGGCGGCGGGTGTGAGGCCATAGCCGCTCTGGAGTACGAAGCTCGCACCGGCGATGTAGGCGAAGAGAACGGCGAAGAGTGCGCCGAGGGTCAGCGCGTACGCCCGGAAGGGGCGGTTGCCCAGCAGCCGGGCGTAGACGCGGAAGACGTCGGAGGGGCCGGTGCTGGCCCGCTGTCCGGGTGGCAGGGTCTCCGGCATCGAGCGCACCGACCACAAGGCCAGTACGGCGCCGACAATGGCGAGAGCGACGAACAGGCCGTGCCAGGAGGAGACATGCAGCAGCCCGCCGCCCAGAACGGGGGCACAGACCGGGGCGATACCCATGACCAGGGAGAGTGTCCCGAAGAGCTGGGCGAGTCTGCTGCCGGAGTGCAGGTCGCGGGCGATGGCCCGCCCCAGCACTGGTCCGGCCGCACCTGCGAGGCCCTGCACGAACCGCAGAGCGGTCAGCACAGCCAGCGAGGGCGCCAGCGCACAGCCCAGGGAGGCCAGTGCGAAGACGAACAGGCCCGCGAGCAGGGGCCGTCGGCGTCCCAGGACGTCGGAGAGCGAGCCAAACAACAATTGCCCCGCTGCCAGCCCGGCGACGTTCGCGGACAGGGTGACCCCCACCGCCCCCGGACTCGTCTCCAGCGAGGATGCGATGACTGGCAGAGCCGGAACATACAGATCGATCGCCATGGGGGCCATGGCGCACAGCAGACCGAGCAGCAGGACGGGCGGGCCCTGACGGCGGGAGATCACGGGAGAGGGCACCGGAAGAACCACCAAACTTGTAAGGTGGTTTATAAGCTAGAGCTTTATAAGCTGACTGACAAGTGGGATCCATGAACACACCCGATACGTCCTCCCCCTCATCTTCCGCCGGAGCCGGCGCAGCGGCGTTCGAGCCGTCCACCGGCTACCTCGTCTGGCAGCTCGGGCACGCCCTGGGCGCCCGGCTCGAACGGGCCCTGCGCGACCTGGGCCTCACGCTCGCCCAGCACAATGCCCTTCAGCACGCCGTCCATCGCCCCGGCGTCACCAGCGCCGAATCCGCCCGGCGCACGGGCGTGACCGCGCAGTCCATGGGCAGCGCGGTCGCCGACCTGACTGAGCGGGGACTCCTGGAACGCCGCCCACACCCCACCAACCGGCGCATGCTCGGTCTGCACCCCACCGAGGCCGGCGCCCTGCTCGCCGCCCGCGCCCAGGCGGTGGTCGAGAACGTCAACGCCGAGGCGCTCGCCGTCCTGACACCCCCGGAACAGGCCACCGTCCACCGGCTCCTGCATCGCCTGATCACGCGCCTCAACCCTGACGCCCTGCGCCCGCCCTCCTGAACGCACCGTGACCCCGCACCATCTGAAACCCGGCTTCTGAGGCGTCCACCAGTTCATCGGCCCGGCACCAGTCCTGTCGCCGGGTCGGTGCTTTCCGGGTCCCAGATCAGGGGCCGGAGACGTCGAGGCCGGCGCACTGACATCGTCATTCAGTCACGCCACTTGGGTGACCTGAGGAGTTTCCACCGTTACTGAGGTTGAACTCGTGGTGTCGTAGGGGCTGACGACTCGTCGCTCGTGCGGTATCACCGGGGCATGCGGTATCCACAAGGGGGCGGGCTGACCGCCGAACGGCAGCAGTTTCGCGAGGAGTTACGACTCCAGGCGGCTGAGAGGTTCGCTCGGGGCGAGGCGAGCTCGGTGATCGCCAAAGACCTACGGGTCAGCGTTCGTTCAGTGCAGCGGTGGCGGCAGATGTGGGACGCGGGCGGTCCGCGGGCTCTGCGGTCGCAGGGGCCGGCGTCACTGCCGAGGCTGAGCGAAAAGCAGTTCACCCAACTTGAGGCGGAGCTGGCCAAGGGGCCGGCCGCGCACGGCTGGGAAGACCAGCGCTGGACCTTGAGCCGGGTGAAGACGGTGATCGGTCGGCGCTTCCACCTGACCTACACGATCCAGGGCGTACGCAAACTCCTGGTCCGTAATGGCTGGTCCTGCCAGGTCCCGGCCCGGCGGGCGATGGAGCGGGACGACGAGGCGGTGGCCGGGTGGGTCAAGGAGGTGTGGCCCTGCGCGGAAGACTCGCGGCGGTGAATGGAGCCTGGCTCGTCTTCGAGGACGAGGCCGGCTTCTCCATGACGCCGCCGCACGCAAAGACCTGGTCTCAGCGCGGCCGGACCCCGGTGGTGCGGGTCCGTGGCCGATCCCGCAGACGGATCTCCATCGCCGCGCTGACCTGCTACAAGCCCGGCCACCGGTCGAGACTGCTCTACCGGCCGCGCCGGGACGACGGCCGGCGTGACGGGCGGAAGAGTTTCTCCTGGCGCGACTACCGGGACCTGCTGATCGCCGCCCACCAGCAGCTCGGCGGCCCGATCGTGCTCGTCTGGGACAACCTGAACGTCCACAAAGCCGCCGGCCTGCGGGAGTTCGCCGCATCCCGGGACTGGCTGACCATCTACTACCTGCCGCCCTACGCACCCGACCTCAACCCCGTCGAAGGGATCTGGTCCCTCCTGCGACGCGGCTGGCTCTCCAACGTCGCCTTCAGCACCCCTGAACACCTCGTCCAGACCACCCGACGCGGCTTACGACACATCCAGTACCGCAGTCATCTCATAGACGGCTGCCTCGCCGAGACCGGCCTGACCATCAGATCCACCTGAGCAACCCAGCGACTCCACGAGTTCAACCTCAGTAGTTGTTCTGCGGGCCATACCGAGGAACCGGGTGCGTCCGGAAGAGCAGGCTCACCGTCGGGATGCTCAGGTGGTTGACGGTGTGCGGCTCCACGTCGCCAGGCCGGACGAACGAACGGTCGCCCGGCTCCCAGATCTCGGCGGACTTGACGGTGATCCTGCCGTCACCGAGCAGACCGTCGACCGAGTCCTCACCGACATAGTCGTACTTGACGTTGAGCGACTGGCCGGCCAGCTGCATCTGTACACCGGAGAAGTCGTGATCATGAATATTGATATCACTCCCCCACCAGTTCAGGACCTCGACCCAGAAGTGCCCGTTGTCGTAGAGCATGAAATACAGGTCGGAGAAGGTCGAGTGGCGCTGCAGCCGTGAGACTTCCGGGTGGTGCAGCATCGCAGAGAGGTTGGAGAGCTCTCCAAAGTGGGACAGATCCAGTCCCTCGGTCTCCCGCCAGGCGATCTCCGGGAAAACGGCGCAATCGTTGCCGGTATTCTCCCATTCGGCACCGATGCGGTCGGCTACAGCGACGAGACTTTCATACGCCTCATTCATCGATCGGCCCTTCTCACGCGGCTTGAAGTGACTCACACCGACTCGCGCAGGACTTCACGAAGTCGATCGCGCGGTCCGACACGAGCTCGTCAAGGTTTTCCAAGGCAAGAACGCTGGCGCAGGAGGCCAGCGTGTCCTCCAGGATCTTGTGGCTCTCCGGATGCACTTCGAGCTCGCCACCGCCGTGCCCGAGGTAGCGCTCGCGTGCGGTCACCAGCTCAGTAGCCACCACAATGCTGTGGATGACCTTGTCGAGCGGCCGGTGCGTGCCGCGGATCGCAGACAGCGCGTAGTTTTCCTTCTTGCTGATCTCTTCGTACACGAAGTGGCTATGGCTGTACTCGTCGATGAACAGGAGGTGATGCGTCAGCTCATGAATGAAGAGCTCCATGACATCGTTCTGCGTCAGCGTGTCATTGAGCGAGAGCCAGATGGAGCCGATCGCATTACTCGGGGCTGTAGCGGCCCAGGCGTGCCAGTTCCCTGCGTACCGCGTTCTCGGTGAGGCCGAGGGCGACAGCCGCCTGAGCTGGGGTGAGGTCGTGCAGGGTGCTGCGGGCGGCCCAGTAGCCGACGCGCTCGGCGGTGACCTCCGTACGGCGAGCGGCGCGCACTGCAGCGACGGGCGAGGTCTTCGCCAGCTTGTCGATCTCCTCTTCGAGCCGCTCCAGCAGCACGGTGACGGTGTCGGGCAGGGGGATCGTGGAGGCTTCGACAGCGGCGGTGTGCGTGTCCCAGTCCCGCTCGCACGCGTCGGCCTGCCCGTCGCCGGCCTCCGTGAGGTCCTGGCCGTCGATCGCCTCCCAGTCCAGCTGCTGTACGGAGCCTGTCCAGCCGCAGGAGCACGCGGCGCGCAGCGCGGCCGCTCGTGGGATGCGTGGGGTGCGGCCGTCGTAGACGCTCCACTGCGACACCCGGTGCCCCTCGCTCCCGGAGCTGGAGTCGAAGTACACCGGCTCGGGCACAGTGCCATCAGCCAGGAGCACCTCGACCGCGCCCTCGTGCGACGTCCCGAACTCCTCTGTCGTCCATACGACAATGCCCTGTGCCCAAGCCCTATCCGGAAGAGTTCCGCCAGGACGTCGTACGAGTCGCGAGGAACCGTGGCCCAGGTGTGACGGTCGAGCAGGTGGCCACCGACTTCGAAGTCCATCCGATGACGTTGTGGAAATGGATGCGCCGGGCGGACATCGATGACGGGTCCAGTCCCGGGGTGACCAGCCAGGAGAGCGCGGAACTGCGGGAAGCGCGTCGGCGGATCAAGCTGCTGGAGCAGGAGAACGAGGTCCTGCGCCGGGCCGCGGCCTATCTGTCGCAGGCGCATCTGCCGGGAAAAGGATCTACCCGCTCGTGAAAGAGCTGGCTGTGGACGGGGTGCCCGTCACGGTGACGTGCCGGGTGCTGAAGGGCGCGCTCGCCGGGCTGCGCGAGCTCACCCGGCAGGTCCTCGCCGAGACCCATGGCCCCGAGACCGCCGTGGTGCTGCCGCCGCCGGTATCCACGTTCAACCGGCTCGTGCGTGCGCTGGCCGACCCGAGAGAGCTGCCGGGCCGCCCCGCACGAACCCCCTCCAGCCCTGCCCCGCCCTTCACCCCGACCGTGGCGCTTCGGCCCGGGGAGCAGGTCATGCGCCAGCAGGCTGCGGGCCTCCACATTGAGGTAGCCGCTGTGGCGGACGAGGGTGTGCAGCTGGTGCAGGGCCGTCCAGCGGAATCCGGGCGGGGGTGCGGCCTCGCGGACCTCGTCGTCGACCTCCACGAGGAGGTAGCGGTTCTCGGCCTGGTAGAAGCGGCCGCCCTCCTCCGACAGGAGGGTGTCGTACAGGACGAGCAGGCACAGCACGCCGTCGATCCGCTTGGCGAGCATGCCGAGGACGCCGACCTCGGGCTGGTCGATGACCGGCTGGGACCACTGCGGTACCGGGCCGGCGGCGCCGGTGACCCGCATGCCGCGGATGCGGAAGAATCCGCCGCTTCGGTGGACCAGGTCGCCGGTGTCCGGCGCGAAGCTCCAGCCGTCGAGGTCGGCCAAGGGGACGGGGGTGGTGGTGAATGCGTTGGCGCGGGCCCGGTCCCGCAGCCACGCGTGCACCTGTGGCAGGCCGCCCGTGGTCGGGGTGGACAGGGTGCGGGCCGACTCCAGGCAGCGCACTGCGGTGCGTGGGGGGCCGGGCGGTTCGTGCACCGCGGGAGAGAGAACCACTGAGCTTCTTCAGCGTTGCCGCTCTAGAGTGAGGACGGCCTTGGCGATTGACGTCATGCGGTTGGGGCTGCACCGGGATCTGCGGAAGATCCGCCAGGACTTCAGGCGGGCGACGCCGCGTTCGACGGGTGCCCGTGCCGCGGCCAAGGCACGGTTGCGGGTCTTCTCGGTGGGGGTGAGGTCTTGCCGGGGCCTGCGTTTGATGCCGGTGGTCAGCCAGGGACCGCCGCCCTGGTAGGCGAGATCAGCCACGATGGGAACGCCCTGGCGCTCACAGATCCGGATGATCCGGTGAGTGCGGGCGGCGGTCAGGTCGTGGGTGCGGCCCGGCAGGGCGGGCGAGAGCCACAGCAGCCGGCCTCCGGGGTCGGTGACGACCTGCACGTTCACGCCGTGGCGCCGGTGTTTGTGGGAGTAGTCGGCCCGGCCGTCGCCGACCCGGTCGCACTCGGCGAGGGTCCCGTCGAGAAGGACGAAGTCGGGATCACGCTCGCGCAGCGTCTTGAGCAGCCCCGGCGCACGTGCGGCGAGCAGGTCGACGACCGCGTTGGTGTAGGCGTGGGCGGTGGACTCGCTGATCCCGAAACCGGCAGCGATCTTCGCCAGAGTGGTGTGTTCGCGCAGGTACACCAGTGCCACCATCGCGCGCTGGGACGGACGGAGCTTGCACCGCCGGTCGCCCTCACGGGTGACGATCAGCATGGTGACCCACTCCACGAGCGCATGCGGTAGGTCGAGTGCGGCAGGATGGATGACCAACGAGGCCCCCGAGCAACGTGATTGAGACGTCAGACATCTCGATCAACAGCTCGGGGGCCTCGCTCGTTGCGCGTCACGGCCCATCACCCGATCGGTGGCCAACTCGAAGAAGCTCACTGTTGCTGCACCTCTCAACATCGTGTTGGGAGGCTCAGCCTGTGGGGTGCGGTTCGAAGTGCGACGGGGAACGGATCCACCGTCCGGGGGCGGCCCCGGCCCCTGCCTCGCCCCCCCGGCCCGGGCCTCAGGTGCCGAAGACGTCGGTGAGCAGGCGCCGGCGCATGGCCACGGTGACGGCGGCGGTGCGGTCGTCGACGTCGAGTTTGGCGAAGACCCGCACGAGGTGGGTTTTGACGGTGGTCTCGCTGATGTGCAGCCGGCGGCCGATGGCGGCGTTGGTGAGGCCCTGTGCCACCAGTGCGAGGACGTCGAGTTCACGTGCGGTGGGCTTCTCGGGCGCGGGGTTGCGCATGTGGTGGACGAGTTTCGCGGCGATGAGCGGCGGCAGAACCGTTTCTCCGTCGGCGGCGGCGCGGATGGCCGCGGCGAGAGCGGCGGGGGTGGCGTCCTTGAGGAGGTAGCCGGCGGCTCCGGCCTCGACCGCGCGCACGATGTTGGAGTCCGTGTCGTAGGTCGTCAGGATCAGCACCCGCACGCCGGGGCACTCGGCGGCGATCCGGGCGGTGGCGTCGACGCCGTCGAGGCCCGGCATGCGCAGGTCCATCAGGACGACGTCGGGGCGCAGTTCGGCGGCGAGGCGCACGGCGGCGGTTCCGCTGTCGGCCTCGCCGACGACCTCCAAGCCCCTCTCACAGGCCAGCAGTCCGACGAGTCCGGCCCGTACCACCGGGTGGTCGTCGGCGATCAGCAGTCGGATGCTCACGGCCTGGTGCCCCTTACGTTCGTCCTCGGGCTGTGGTGTCTCAACGATCCCATGCCACCTCGACGGTGACGCGGGTTCCTTCTCCGGGGCGGCTGACTACGCTCACCGCTCCGTTGACCTGTTCGGCACGGGAGCGCATCCCGCGCAGGCCGAAGCCCTGTACCTGCTCGGCGTCGAAGCCGGTGCCGTCGTCGGTGATCTCCAGCAACGCCCTTTGGGGATGGTAGCTCAGCTGTACGCGCACCCGGCGCGCCCGGGCGTGCTTGCGGACGTTGGCGAGCGCTTCCTGAGCGCAGCGCAGCAGGACGACCTGCAAGGTGGCGTCCAAGGGGAGGGGACGTCCGGTGATGTGGGCCTCGGCGCTGATGCCGAGTTCGTCGCCGAGGCGGGCGGTGAGGTTCTCTATGGCGGTGTCGAGGGGGGCGCTGCGCAAGTGGAGGGGGCCGGTGGCGGTGACGACGGCGCGGGCTTCGGCGAGGTTCTCGCTGACGGTCTTCTCGGCGAGGGCGAGGCGCTCGCGTACCCGGTCGGGGTCGTGGTGGGCGGCGGCATCGGCGGCCCTGATGAGCATGAGGGTGCTGGTGAGGCCCTGGCCGATGGTGTCGTGGATCTCTTGGGCGAGGCGGTGGCGTTCGGCCGTGACGCCGGCTTCGTGGTAGGCGGAGTGGAGCAGCGCGCGGCTCTCCTCCAGTTGGCGGATCAGTTCGCCGCGGCGGCGGTTCTCGTCGAGCAGCTGGGTGACGAAGTAACCCACCAGCAGGGCGAACAGCCAGGTGGTGGCGTTCTGGAGCGCGGTCTCGCCGATGGCCCGCGCGCTGAAGGCGTGGTGGTGCAGATACAGCGCGTCGGTCAGCAGGGTCACCGCGGCGCAGGCGCCGACGGCCAGGCCGATCGGGGCGAGCAGGGCGAAGGTGATCGGCAGGAGCAGGTAGAGGGCGACGGGGGTGCGGTCGTCGACGGCGGTGAGCAGGAGCGTGCCGACGTAGGCGCACGCGAGGAACAGGTGTCCGGCGCGGGGCGGTTTGGCGCCGGCCAGGGCGGGGCCGCCGAGGGTGACGTAGGCGGCGGCGAGGCCGTAGAGGACGAGGTGGGCGTACCAGGGCGCGGCGGCGGCCCACAGCAGCACCTCCAGGACCAGGCCCATCATGGTGAAGGAGGCGTGCCAACCGAGGAGGATGCGCAGCAGCCAGCCTTGGCCTTTGTCCTCGCTCTCGTCCTCGGGGGCGGTGGCGGTGGCGGGGCCGCTCAACCGTCGTTGCGGGTTTTCCAGCGGAAGGTCTTCAGACATACGATCAATCCCACTACAGCGAAGGCGCCCAGCGCCAATGCGGTCTGTCCGTGGCCCCAGGAGTGGCCCGGTTCGTACGGCTGGAACGTGTCGGGCAGGAACACCGACCGCATTCCCTGGCAGATCCACTTCATCGGGAAGAACGACGAGACCATCCGCAGCGGGCCGGGCAGGTCGTTGAAGGGTACGAACACGCCGGAGATGAACTGCAGCACGATGACGGGCAGGAAGACCATGGCCCCCGCGCTCTGCGGGGACACGACGCTGCTGTAGGCGAGGCCCAGCAGGGTGCAGCTGACGATGCCCAGGAGGTACACCCAGGCGAAGGTGGCCCAGCGGGCCGGGTCGGTGGGCAGGTGCAGGCCGAAGAAGGCGGTGCCCAGGCCCAGGAGGACGGCGGCCTGCCCGAGGCTCGACACCAGCACCACGGCGATCTTGCCGGTGAAGTAGGCGCTCTTGGGGAGGGGCGTCATGCGCAGGCGCTTGAGGGTGCCGTTGGCGCGTTCACCGACGACCTGGAGGACCATGCTCTGGAAGCTGGTGGACATGACGCCGACGCCGAGCATGCCGGTGACGTAGATCTGCTGGGCGTCGACGCCGCTGTCGCCGATGCGCTGTTTGAAGATCGAGGCGAGCAGCGTGAGCATGAGCAGGGGCATCGCGAAGGTGAAGATCACCTGCCCCTTCTCGCGGAAGAACTGTTTCGTCTCCAGGACGCTGCGTGCGGCCGCGACCTTCCACAGGGGCGCGGCGGGCCGCGTGACGGGGGCGCTTTCGAGGGCCGGGAGCGCGCTCACGCGTTTTCTCCGATCATGTGCAGGTAGATGTCTTCGAGGCTGGGCCGCACCACGGTGAGTCCGGGGACGCTGCCGCCGTAGCGGCCGGCGAGGTCGAGCACCGCGGCGGTGGGGTCGTCCGTCTCGAGGCGGTGGGCGCCTTCGTCGTCGCTCCAGCCGACCACGGCCTTGGCCAGGTGGCGTCCGCCGAGGCGGGCGGGGGTGTCGAGGTCGACGATGCGGCCGCCCGCGAGGACCGCCACGCGGTCGGCGAGGTGTTCGGCCTCGTCGAGGTAGTGGGTGGTGAGCAGGATGGTGGTGCCCTGGGCGCGCAGGTCCGCGATCAGATCCCAGAACTGGCGGCGCACCTCGGGGTCGAAGCCGGTGGTGGGCTCGTCCAGGAAAAGCAGCTCGGGGCGGCCGACGAGGCCGAGCGCCACGTCCAGGCGGCGGCGCTGGCCGCCGGAGAGGTGGCGGGCGCGCCGGCCCTGCTGCTCGTGCAGGCCCACCGCGTGCAGGAGTTCGTCGACGTCGCGGGCGTCCGCGTAGAGGGAGGCGAAGTGGGTGAGGATCTCCCGGACGGTCAGCTGGGCGTAGTCCTGGGAGTCCTGGAGGACCACGCCGACGCCCGTGCGCCAGGCGGCGCCGGCGGTGGCGGGGTCCGCGCCGAGCACGGTGACGTCACCGCTGTCGCGGTCGCGCAGGCCCTCCAGGATCTCGGTGAAGGTGGTCTTCCCGGCGCCGTTGGGGCCGAGCAGGGCGAAGATCTCGCCCTTGTACACGTCCAGTTCGGCCAGGTCGAGGACGCGGCGCTCGCCATAGTTCTTCCGCACGTTGCGTGCGTGGATCACTCGTTCGGTCAACACGTCAATCAACCTAGTCAGGGGGTGTGTGCGGCACAGCGTGCTGTCGGAGGAGTACCGGCGTCCTCCGATCGATGGACGGCGGGCAGGAGGGCAGGAGCGGACGCTTGCGAACCGGTTTGGACGCGGCTTCGAACGCGGCGCACCAGGATGCGGCTCGGCGCATGCCCGCGCGGCGGCGCCTTCGCCACACTAAGACCGTGTCCTATGTGGTGAGGCGGATGAGTCGTTTGTAGCAGCAGAGGGCGGCGGCGAGGCCAAGGAACGCCAGGTAGTTGCGGGGGTTGCGTTCGTATCGGTGGTTGAGTCGGCGGTAGCCGGTCAGCCAGGACATGGTCCGTTCGATCACCCACCGCCGACGCCCTAATCGCTCGCTCGACTCGATGCCCTTGCGTGCGATGCGGACGCCGATGCGTTTGCCACGTAGCCATTTCCGCAGTTCAGGGATGTCATAGGCCTTGTCAGCGTGCAGTTTCAGGGGTTTGAAGTGGCGGCCGCGGTGGGGGTCGTGTCTCGTTTGGTGACCGAGCACCATGGGCTTCAGGGCCTGGCTGTCATGGGTGTTGGCTGCCGTGAGGCCGACGAGGAGGGGCAGCCCCGCCGCGTCCGACAGGACGTGCATCTTGGAGCCCGGCTTTCCGCGGTCCACGGGGCTCGGACCTGTGAGTTCGCCCCCTCTTTGGCCCGCACGTGGGCGGAGTCGAGAACGGCTCGGGACAGATCGAGCAGTCCCGCATCGTCAAGCTGGTGGAGGATCTTCTCGTGCAGCCGGCCCCAGACCCCGGCTCTCGACCAGATCAGGAACCGGCGGTGGGCTGTCGACTTCGATATCCCAAAGCAGGGCGGCAGGGCTCGCCAGGCACATCCGCTGACCAGCACGTAGATGATCGCGGCGAACAGCGTCTCATCAGGCGTGTCCTGCGTTCCGCCGCCCTGCGGCCGCACCTTCGACGGCGGGATCAGCGGCTCCGCGATCTCCCACAACCCGTCCGGAACAATCCAACTCCACCTACCCCGCCCCATACCGACGTCAACGACGCCTCACCACATAGGACACGGTCTTAGTCGAGTTCGGCCATCATGCGGCGTCCGTAGAACTTGCTGATTTTGACGACGGTCATGAGCATGCCGATGAGGAGGATGACGGAGAGGACGGGGACGAGGTCGACGGGGAGGGTGTAGGCCATGAGGATGCGGGCGGCGGAGTCGATGAGGAAGGCGGCTCCCCAGGCGAGGGACATCCAGCGCATGACGTTGCGGAAGCGGGCGTGGTTGTCCCAGTTGGAGTGCCAGGTCCGGGCGGACTCTTCGGGCAGCATCTTGACCATGGTGGTGAACATGAAGGGCCGCTTGGCGAACAGGGTCGCGATCATCCACAGGCCGAGAAGGCCGGTGAGGTAGCTTTCGCGGGCGAGCAGGAGGCGGGTGTCACCGGTGACCAGCGTGATGGCGGTGCCGGCGGCCATCACGCTCAGGGTGAAGAGGGTGACGGTCGAGACGCGACGTTCGGTAACCGTCTTGTAGACCAGCTGGGCCAGGGGCAGAGCACCGCTGATGAGGAGGGACAACCACTGCCCCAGACCGGCCCCGCGCAGCCCATAGTAGAGGCCCAGGGGGACACCGACTTCCATGAACGCGGTCCGGATCAGATCCGCCTTCGGGTCCTTCCCCATGGCCTTCGTCTCGGTCTGCCGCTGTTGTTCGGTCTGCTCCTGGTCCACCGTCATCACCGTCTGACTCCCCCACCCGCGCCCTGGTCCTGGCCCGGACCGTGCGGTCCGCCTTCCGAACACGAAACTACGGGCCGGACCCAGGGCGCCGGAATGGAGCTGTGAGCACATCTGCAGTACAGAAAACTCCACCCCCGGGGCGATCGCCCCTCAGTTCCGCGGGGCGTTCAGGTACGCGAGCACCGCCAGCACCCGCCGGTTGTCGCTGTTGTCCTGCGTCAGCTCCAGCTTGATGAAGATGCTCGCCGAATGCTTGCTGACGGCGCTGTCGCTCAGGTGCAGCTCCTGCGCGATCCCCGCGTTGGACCTCCCCTCCGCCATCAACTCCAGCACTTGGAGCTCACGCGCGGTCAACGAGCTCAACGGCCCACGGTGCTCGCCCCGCGCCACCAGCTTGGAGATCACCTCGGGGTCCATCGCCGTCCCGCCGCCCGCCACACGGCGCAGCGCGTCGACGAACTCCTCGTCGCTGAAGACGCGGTCCTTGAGCAGGTACCCGATCCCTCCCCGCCCGTCGGCGAGCAGTTCGCGCGCGTACAGCTGCTCCACGTGCTGGGACAGCACCAACACGGGCAGCCCCGGAATCTCCCGGCGGGCCGCCAGCGCCGCCTGCAACCCCTCGTCGGTGAACGTGGGCGGCAGCCGCACGTCGACCACGGCGATGTCCGGCTGGTGCCGCGACAACGCCCGGGACAGCTCCGGTCCGTTGTCGACCGCCGCGACGACCTCGAATTCGTACGACTCCAGCAGCCGCACCATTCCCTCCCTCAGGAGGAACTGATCCTCGGCGAGGACAACACGCATGGCAGCTCCAGGGTCACGAGGGTCGGGCCGCCCACCGGGCTGCTCACGAACAGGTCTCCGTCGAATGTACCCAGCCGGCGGCGCACGCCCGCGAGGCCCGTGCCCTTGGCCGTATCGGCCCCTCCCCGGCCGTCGTCGCCCACCGTCATCCGCAGCACCCCGTCGGAGTGCCGTAGATCGATGCGTACCTGTGAGGCCCCGGAATGCTTGGCGGCGTTCGCGAGCACCTCGCACACCGCGAAGTACGCACACGCCTCCACCGGCGCCTCGAGGCGGCCGGGGACGTCCACCGTCACCTCGACGTCCAGCGGGTAGTCCAGCGCCACCGCGCGGACCGCGTCGCCCACGCCCCGTTCCGCGAGGACCGGGGGGTGGATGCCCCGCACCAGGTCCCGTAGCTGGGCCAGGGCCGTCGACGACTGCCGGCGGGCCTCGGCCACCAGCTCACGCAGCTCCGGAGCCTCCTCCCCCAGCCGCCGCTCCACCACCCGCAACGTCATCCCGATCGCCACCAGCGTCACCTGGGCCCCGTCGTGCAGGTCCCGTTCGATGCGGCGGAGTTCGGCGGCCTGTACCCCGGTGGCGTCCGCCCGGGTCTCCGTCAGCCGCTCCACGCGCCGGGCGAGCTGTGCGTGCCGGGTCGGCCGCAGCAGCAGCAGCGCGAAGCGGGCGTGCGCCCGCAGCGCATAAGGCGCCACCCACGACACCGCCGTCACCAGCACCGCGCCCACCGTGACCGCCGACCACGGGACGCCCGCGAGGGCCTCGCCCACGGGCAGCCGACGCAGCGCCGTGTCCCAGAAGCTGTACGGGCCCCTCCCGTCCGTCACCAGGTCCAGCACTCCGGGCACGACGAGCCCGAAGGCCGAGAACCCGACGACGACCAGCGGCACCGCCAACAGCACGGCGGTAACGAACGGATTGACCGCCGACCACAGCAGGTCCCGCCACACCGCCGGATCACCCGAGGTGTGACGCATCAGCTGCAACTGCCGCACCAGATAGGGGGTCCGGTACAGCCGCCGCCCGTACTGGTAGTAGCCGTCCGCCCCGCGCCGCACCGGCTCCGGAGCGGGCAGGTAGGGCGCTTGGATCTCCACGCCCAGCCAGTTCCCGGCCAGCCGCCGGCTCAGCACGACGAAGTGGCGGCCGAACCCCACGGCCTTCGGGAAGAGCAGCACCAGCCCGGTGCACACCCCGACCACCAGCGCCACCACCTGGACGACGGCCAGCACCGCGCCGGCTGGCGAGAGAAGTGACAGGAAGGCCCCGGCGCCCAGCATCCGCAGACGCCGGCCCAGCGCGCCCCCGTCGGACACCGCCGTCGGCGCGACCCGGCGGGCCAGCAGCAGCCGCGTCCAACACCCGTGCACCCACAGCACCAGCGGCCCCACCGTCAGCCCCGTCGCGAGCGACACCAGCCCGACCCCGGCCACCACCACCGCACCGGCGCACGCCGTCCCCGGCAGGCTGACCCCGTCGGTCGCCCGGCACAGGGCCGCGACCACCGCGTACAGGCCACCGGCCACCAACACCACGGGCAGCGAGGCCACCGGAGCCCCGACGAACGGGTCGAACAGCAGCAAGGCCAGGTCCCGTCTCGTCGCCGGATCCCGCCGCACCTGCCGCACCCGCCTGCGGCGCACCGCCGAGCCGTACGAGGCGTACAGCTGCCTGCCTTCGCGGTACAGCCCGCTGTCACGCTGCCGGGGTTCCGGCGGCTCGGGCAGGTAGGGGTCGTCGACGGGCACCTCCGACCACCGGCCGGCCAGCTCGCGCCGCAACCGGGGCAGACGCCGGAACAGGTCCAGCGGGCCCACCGCGCCGACCCCCACCGCAACCGCGGCCGGCAGCAGGGCCAGCAGCCCCAGCAGACCCAAGGCCGCGAGCGCCGCGCCGCGCAGCGGCACCATCACGTGCGCCCGCAGGGTTGTCAGGACGCCGACCGCTCCGGTCGGCGCCTCACGTCGTAGTTCCTGGGAGTTCGGAGCGAGCACCGGCCCAGTTTCCCACGACCTTCGAGCGCCGATCGTGCCGATCTCGTGCGAGGTACCCACCCCACCTGTACTCCGAACTCCATCGCCGGCAGCCCCCGCGATCCGTTCCGTTGTCACAACAGGGCGCCCGGTCGATTCCCCCGCCGACCGGCCTCCCGGCCCCGAGGCCTCTCGTGCCTTCCCCGGTCGCGGGAGGGCCTCGGTGAGTACTCCCACCGGCGGTCTCCACGGCCGGACTGCCAGTCAGGTGCTTGACCAGGCCTAACTGTCGGGCGTGGGTGATGTCGGCACACCTTGCCGGCTGGGCGGCACTGCAGAACAGGAGCCTGCCGCTGGTGTCGGTGAGGACCATGGCCTTGACAGCGTTCTGCTTGTTTGTGCCGGGAGCTTCTCCCGGTCCTTGCGGCCGGCGGCGGGCACGCGGACCCGGATCTCGGTGCCGTCGATGATCCAGGTCTGTCCGCTGGTTCCGTGGTGGTCGATGACCTCGGCGAGGGTGCTGAGCCGGATGCCGGCCGCGATGGTGCAGCCGCGTGTTGCGAGCAGGGGCCGCACCTCGCCGATCGCCCGGGTGATCGTGGAGCGGTCAACGCCGAACCAGCAGGCCAGCACGTCGTGCGTGGCACCGTGGCGGAGATGGCGAGCACGGCGGTGGCCGCGTCGGCCAGCCGGGCATCACCCGGTTCCGATACCTGTCGGTGCTGTGTAGGACCGGGTCGGCCGCCGATCGTTGGACGTGAGCAGTTCCCCTGCTGCGTCACGACGACCGGCCCGGCTGACATCCCTCGTACCCCCGGCATGCCCCTTCATCCGAATTGTTCCAACTACTGGACAGCGCCGGCACGGGGAGCGGCAGCTTCGGCGACTGCGGCCGGAAACGGGAATGGGCTTTGGTCCGCCCCCACGTGGGGGCGGACCAAAGCCCATTCCTGCCGTCTGGCGTCGTGTGCGGCTACCAGCGGTACCAGCGACCGCTGCCACCCTTGGGGCGGGCGACGAAACCGATCAGCCACAGGACCAGAACCGCGATGGCGACCCACCAGAGGATCTTCACCGCAAAACCGGCACCGAAAAGGATCAGGGCGAGCAGAAGAACGAGAAGCAGGGGAACCATAGTTATCAACCTCCGAAGCACCGCATGCCCGGCCCACACCTGCGCATGCGCCCGACATTTACGGGTTTCTTATCCGCGCAGGCGGGCAGGCGTGTCCGCCCGGGTCATGAGTTACCCGTACGGCTCCGGAGAGACAACCCGGCCAGCTGGCCTGAGCCGGCCGCGCCGGACCGGCCGCAGCCGTCGAAGCGCAGTCGGTCGCGTATCCAGGCATCGAGGTGCTGCCGTCGTTCGTGCTGAACGGCACCGGGCGCCGGACGGCGCCGTCACCCTCTTCGACGGATCCGAGCAACTCCGTACAGCTGGCCGCACTCTCCTGCCCGTCCGGACTGCAGGCGCTGTCCGGCCCCCATCAGGAGCAGAGCTGGGCCCGTAACGGGCAGAGGAAAAACGGTCAGCAGCACACGCCGCCCTCCCTACAGAGCTCGAGGCCGGGGGCAGGCTCTGCATACCCAGCCCGACCGTCGGACTGCGGACGGCCGGCGCAGAGATTCGTGACCTGCGGCGCACCGGATGTGATGCGGAACGTGCACCCCGCCCCACTCCGGGGCCAGGAGGACGGCGCCAACGGCCGCGAGCCGCTCGCGAAAGGCGGCTTCGGCTGCTTTGGGGCAACGTCGGGCACAGACCCGGCAGATTCCCTGACCTTGCTGAAGGTTGGCCGGCCGGGGAGTCACCAGATGCCCTGCCGCGCATCGCACTGCATGAGCGGTCGAGTTTCCCAGCCAGCTGCCTTCCAACAGCTGGGCGCCGACCTCAGCGAGCCGGGCCCGGAACACCTTCTCCGCGCGTAACGACTCTACAGAGCACGATGGTTGCACATCCCCTCCCACATCGCGGGACAAACACCCTACTCGCGTGGCGGCCGCGCGCTGCCCCAGCACGACCCAGGCGCAAAGCGAAGGCGCGCCCGAACGTCCGCCGCCTCGCCGCCCTGCCGGCCGCCCGCAGCGGGCCGGCCGGCCGCGCACGCCTGTGGAAGCGAAGGCGGTCACGGCCTTTGCAGCCCGCGGCCACCGGTCAGTCGCTGTATGGGCTGTAGCGGCCCAGGCGTGCCAGTTCCCTGCGTACAGCGTTCTCGGTGAGGCCGAGAGCGGCGGCGGCCTGAGCGGGGGTGAGGTCGTGCAGGGTGCTGCGGGCGGCCCAGTAGCCGACGCGCTCCGCGATGACTTCCGTGCGGCGAGCGGCGCGCACCGCGGCGACGGGCGAGGTCTTCGCCAGTTCGTCAATCTCCTCTTCCAGCCGCTCCAGCAGCACGGTGACGGTGTCGGCCAGGGGGATCGTGGACGCTTCGACGGCAGCGGTGTGCGTGTCCCAGTCCCGCTCGCACGCGCTGGCCTGCTCGTCGCCGGCCTCGGTGAAGTCCTGGCCACCGATCGCCTCCCAGTCCAGGTGCTGTACGGAGCCTGTCCAGCCGCAGGAGCACACGGCGCGCAGTGCGGCCGCTCGCGGGATGTGTGGGGTGCGGCCGTCGTAGACGCTCCACTGCGACACCCGGTGCCCGTCGCTTCCGGAGCTGGAGTCGAAGTACACCGGCTTGGGCACCGTGCCATCCGCCTGGAGCACCTCGATTGCGCCCTGGTGCGACGTCCCGAACTCCTCCGTCGTCCACGTTTCCCGCTCGCGCATGACGCCCCTCCCACAACCGGCACCTGCGCCCGGATCGGGCGCCCGGCTTACGACAATGCCGCAGCCCGACCGGAACGCAGGCTCAATCCGCGGATCAGCAACCGAACACAGCTCGTTGTTGGATCCGCCAGGACGAAGTCGCAGCCAGGTGACGGCGGTGGGCTGCACTTCGCCCCAGGCAGCCCACCCCGGATGTCGGCAGCACCGCGGTCAGCCGAACGCGCTGCGCCGCCGCCGTATCGGTGCCTCGTTCCCCGCCGGTCAGGGAGCGGGGGTGTAGGTAACGGTGTTCCCGCCGCAGCCGGCCGCGATCTCCAGCAGACGGTCCTTCTCCACCTCGTCGACCGCCAAGCCCCAGCGCAGCTTCGTCGCCGTCCACTCCACGGTGTAACGGCACAGCGCCTCCGGTGAGGAGGGCAGCCACTGCGCCGGGTCCTGGTCGGCCTTCTGCCGGTTCGAGCGGGCGGTCACCGCCACCAGGGACGCGTCCTGCCCCAGATCGTTCGCGTACGCCTCCCGGCGCTGCGCGGTCCACGAACTGGCGCCGCTGTCCCAGGCCTCGGCGAGCGGGACCATGTGGTCGATGTCCAGCGCACCCGCCGGGGTCACTTCCCGATCGTCGTAGTAGGACCACCACACGCCGCCCGTCAGGGTGCAGTCCGGCCCTACCTCCGGCGCTTCGACAGCCTCCGCGATCAACACCTCCTGGCGCGTGTTACAGCCATCGGACAGGTCCGCGCCCGCGTTCCAGTGCTTGAAGCTGGAGCGCTGATAGCCGGTGCGGTCCTCCACAGCGAGCGGAAGCGCGGAGACCGCCACCCCGATCGGCAGAACCTCCGGCGCCGCTACGGGCACGGGAGCGGGCGCGGTCTCGGCAGCGTGCGCGCCGAGCCCTCAGCACCATCCGGTTCATGGTGAACGTCATCCCGGACCCCGACCACGAGGACACCGCCGACACCTTGGAGGCGCTGCGCGACGCGCGCCTGGCGATAGCTCACGAGGCGCACTCCGCACCCGGTGCGCACCGGTAACCGCACCACCGCACCACCGCACCAGGTGGGTGCGCACCGGTGCGGTGCACCGGTGCGGTGCGGTGGTGCGCTCGGGTCCATCCGGTGCGCACCACCGTCCATCCGGTGCGCATCCACTCGGTGGGCGGTGCGCACCGGTGCGGTCGGCGCGCGGGAGTGGTGCGCATCGGGGGGGTCGGTGCGGTGGAGTGGAGCAGCTGGGGGCGGCGCGTTTCTCCTTGACACGGGCCGAGGTCAAGGGGAAATGCGGCAGGCGCGCACCGGGTGGATGCACGGCATCGTCCCCGGCGATGTCGTCCACTCCCGCCCGATGTCGTCCGCTCCACCGGGTGGGCTCCACTCAGTGGAGCGGATGCCGCGCACGGTGGTCTCCACTCCGGTGCGGTGGGCTCCACTCGGTGGAGTGGGGTGCACCGTACCTGGTGCGCACCATCGGGTCCACTCAGTGGCCGGCCTCGCGGCCGCGGTGCGGTCCGGGCTGCTGCGGGCGGTGCGCCTGCTGGTCGTCCTGGCGCACCGGGTGCACTACGTCGGCGTCGGCCTGTGCGGTGTGGCGGTCCGCGCGGGCGCGGGAGTCGTCGGCCATCTTGGTGGCCGTCTCCTGGAGGCGGCGCAGTCGTTCGGCCGTGAGATCGAGGGCTTCCACGTCCGTGCGGGACTCCCGCAGGGCCCGCGGGCCTTCATGTCGATCGCCTCCTGGCGGCCGGGCTCCGGCTTCTGGTCGTCGTGCTCGGCTTCGGCGGCCAGGGGCGCGAGCAGCTGCTCGGGCATCGCCGCCTGCTGGTGGGCGACGACGTCGTACGCCCGGCCCCGCACGGCGACGGTCGTGGTGGTGCGCAGCTTCTCCCGCACCACCGCACCGGCGAGGACAGCGCGCTCGTACTGGAGCGGGATGCGGGGGATCTCCCACTCCCCCGCGTCTTGGTCCGAAGCCCGAGGCGCAGCTGGCTCGCCGGGATCTGCCGGGGGCTGTCGATCCGGGTCTAGTGCGGGGCTGGGTGGGCGGCGGCGGTCGGGGAGGTCGGACAGGGCCCACCGGGCGGTGTAGAGGCGGTAGTCCGACAGCAGGCCGATCATGGTCTCCGGCTCGCTGATGTCCAGGCAGTAGGTGGAGATGGCGGTGGCCACGATCTTCTCGTCCAGGCCCCGCTCGCGGCTGCGGCCGCGCAGGACGAGGGCGAGGTGGCGGCGGGCTTCGGCGAGCAGGTGTCGGCGGTGGAAGCGGCCGCCGTCGTTCATCACGAACACCGTCGCGGCGACGTCGACGGCCGCCAGGGCGACGTCGACCACGGCGGCGACCCGGGCCCGGATCTCCGCGGCTGCGGCGCGGGCGTACTCGAGGAGGAAGGTGATGACGTCAGCAGCCACCCCGGAGGTGAGGATCACGCTCGCCTTCCACCACACGCGCAGCTGCGCGAGCGGCCGGGTCTCCTGCTTGGGCGGGCGGGTCTTGCGGGCGGCGATCTGGTTCAGCTTGGCGCGGGCCCGCTCAGAGACCACGGGCAAGTACTTCAGCTCGCCGTCGTCGTCGACGGCGGTGACGTACTCGTGCTCCAGCTCGGCCAGGCAGGCGGCGATCTGGTCGCTGAGCCGGGAGGTCCAGCGGATCAGCTCGTGCGGCACCCCGGCAATCTCCATCACCGGCCGGCGCCCCGGCGTGACGGTGCGCGGCTCGGTCGCCAGCCCCAGCGCCTCACAGACCTCAGCGGCCACGATCTCGTTGTAGAGCGCGGAGGCGGCCACGGTGTTCTCGTGCAGGGCCAGGGTGTGGACCGAACCCCACTTCCCGTCCAGGCGCTGCCCCTTCACCGACAGCAGCAGATGGTCATGGAGCAAGGGCATCCCGGAGCGCGCCTCGTAGTGGCGGAAGCGGGCGGCGACCAGACCGCCGGGCGGTCGCACCCGATAGACGCCGTCCTTGCCGTACCGGATCACCGCCACCTCGTCCTCGATCCACTCCAGCACCCGCTCGATCGCCCGCCCGTGCGCGGCCTCGATCACCCGCCGGGTCTCCTCATCCCCCAGCGCCAACAACAGGTAGATCGTCGTCTGCGGCCGAAAGACGAAGTCGACACCCGTGACCATCACCCGGGGTCCGAGGGCGCCGGCCTTGGATGCCTTCAAGGAACAGGCCGCCGGGCCGAAGGAACGCCTCGCAGCGTGGGACGCGCAGATCGATGGGCTCACTGGCTTCAGGGAGCGGGCTCTGTCGCAGATCGCCGCCCAGAGGATGGAGATCGAGGGGCTTCGCGACGTCTTGGCCGCGCCGTCGAATGTCCGTGCTCTGCCGAACAGCTTTTCCCACCGCGCGCGTCCGCGTCGTAGGGGGAGGCCAGGCGGAGTTGACCGGGCGGGACGCCACCCCTCCAGGGTCCTGCCGATGCAGTCGCGCGCGGCCGGCGAAGAGTCCCTTCTCCCTCGCGACCGCAGAGGGCCGCCGTCCAGCCGGGTGCCAGGCGGATCAGGGCTCGGCGCTGTTGCGCAGCGACGGTACTGCGGCCGCGGTTCCGGCCGTGTCCGTACCGGACTCTGCGGCGGGCAGCCCGTGGGGCATCCGGCTCGACGCGGCGGTGATGAGCAGGGCGACGCCGATGGCCGTGGCGATCCCGGTACGGAGCGAGGTGGCTTCGGCGACGAAGCCGATGAGCACGGGGCCGACGAGTAGCCCCGCGTAGCCTATTGCCGACACCTGGGCGACGGCGGCGTCCGAGCGGCCGGGGGCAAGGGCGCCGGCCAGGGACATGCAGAGGGGCACCACGACGCAGACGGCCAGCCCCGTCAGGCCGAATCCGGCTATGGCCCAGACGGCGGAGGGGGCCATGATCACCAGGAGCACGCCCAGCGCGGTCGCGGTGCCGGCGGTCGCGAGGAGCGATCGGCTGCCGAAGCGCAGTCGCAGCCGGTCGCCGAAGAGCCGCCCGGAGAACGTGGCGACTTCGTACACCGGGTAGGCGATGGCGGCGACGGCCTCCGTCGTGTGCAGGTCGCGTGCGAGGAGCAGGCCGCTCCAATCAGCCACGAGCCCTTCGATGAGGAGCGCCAGGAAAGCCACGGCACCGATCAGATAGACGATGCCGGGAAGGTTGCGGCGGTGTGCTGTCTCCTCCTCTTCGGCCGGCTCGTCGAGGTAGGTCCAGCCCACCGCGAGGGCGAGCGGAAAGGCGACGGCCGCGACGCCCAGCACCGAGGCGGTGTAGGAGACGTCCAGGGCGGCCAGTAGGACCGCAAGGAGTCCGCCGGCCACCGCACCGGCGCTCCATCCGGCGTGGAAGCCGTTCATCAGGGGCCGTCCGGTGCGGCGTTCGACCAGGCTGCCCTGGGCGTTCATCATGGCCTCGGCCATGCCGGAGGTGACCCCGAAGCCGGCGGCTGCGGCGAGCAGCAGCGGAAACGAGGAGCTGAGGGCGATGAGCCCGACGGAGACGGTGACCAGCGGAGTGCCGACGCGCAGCAGCAGCCGGTTTCCCAGGGCAGCGACGATCCAGCGCATGCACTGCATGGTCACCGTGGCCGCGACGCCCCAGGAGAGGATGACCAGCCCCACGTCGCCGGTGTCCAGGCCCAGTTTGGCGGCCAGCCCCGGCAGCCTGGCCGCCAGGATGCCGTTCACCACACCGACGAGGGCGAAGGTGGCGACGACTCCTCTACGAGCACGCCGAAGGGCGCTTACCGGGGAACTCTGCATGGTCCGTCTTCCTGATTGCGCCTACGACTCCTGCCAGGCGCTTCAGGCCGACACGGCAGGCGTTCCTTCTTGATCAGAAGTGTGCCGGAAGGCTTGCGCTCATTACTAGATCATCTCGTAGGATCTTCATGCTGGACGAGCAAGGGGAGTTGAGACGGATACGGCTGCCACCAGCAGCCGCGACCACCTCCTTGTACGCCCGATCCCTCCGCATCCCCATGATCCAGCCGACACCGCGGCATCTCGAACGAGGCGCCGCGCGAGTGAAGGACGAAGGATTGATCACCCGACTGCACGACCCCGCGTCGCGGGGCTTCGCGAGCGACAACTACGCAGGAATCCACCCGGACATCCTGGCCGCCCTCGCCACCGCCAACGAGGGCCACCAGGCGGCGTACGGGGACGACGTCTACACCGATCGGCTCCAGCAGGTCTTCCGTCAGCACTTCGGCGAGCACGCGAGCGTCTACCCCGTTCTCAACGGAACGGGCGCCAACGTGGTGGGCCTTCAGGCGATGAGCGAGCCCTGGGGCGCCGTCATCTGCGCCGAGAGCGCTCATGTCAACACCGACGAATGCGGAGCCCCCGAGCGGGTCGCCCACGTCAAACTGCTCACCGTGCCGACTCCGGACGGCAAGCTGACGCCCGCACTGATCGGACAGCAGGCATGGGGGCGGGGCGACGTGCACCGTGCCCAGCCGACCGTCGTCGCGATCACTCAGCCCACCGAACTCGGCACCCTGTACACGCCGCAGGAGATCACCGACATCTGCGCCTACGCCCATGAGCGCGACATCCGTGTGTACCTCGACGGGGCGCGTCTGGCCCATGCGGCAGCGGCACTGGACGTGTCCCTGCGTGCTCTCACCACCGATGCCGGCGTGGACGTTCTCTCCTTCGGCGGCACCAAGAACGGCCTGCTGCTGGGCGAGGCCCTGGTGGTACTCAATCCGGACGCCGTACGCGGGACGGCCTTCCTGCGCAAGGCCGCGACCCAGCTCGCCTCCAAGATGCGGTTCGTCTCCGCACAGTTCATCGCCCTGATGGAGTCCGGGCTCTGGCTGGCCAACGCACGTCACGCCAACGCCATGGCACGGCGCCTGGCGGAGGCGGTCGGCGGCCTGGCGGACGTACACATCGTCCAACCGGTGCAGACCAACGCGGTCTTCGCAGTCCTGCCCGCGGACGTGACCGCCCGCCTGCAGAAACGCTTCCCCTTCTACCTTCGGGACGAGCGGACGGGTGAGGTCCGCTGGATGTGCTCCTTCGACACCACCCCGGCCGATGTCGACGCCTTCGCGACTGCCATCGCCGAGGAACTCACAGCGAACCGGAACATCTCAGAAACGGTGACGCAGTGAACGCCGACCAGGACCACAGCGGACAGCCCCTTCCCTCCCGGGTGCGCCGCGCCCCCTTCACGGGCGGGCGCGCCATCGAAGCCGGGCTGACCTGGAGCCAGCAGGAGATCTGGGCGCTGATCGAGAAGGCGGGACCGCACGACCACGTCTACAACGTCGTCGAGGAGTTCCGCGTGCCGTCCGGCGTCCGCCCCACCGAGGACGAGTGCCTCGAGGCGCTCTCGTTCTTCCTCTCGCGCCACGAGGCACTGCGCTCGGTGTTCCCGCGGGAGCAGGGCGACCGGGTCGTGCAGCGCGTGCTGCCCGAAGGGCAGTTGCCCGTCGAGTTCGTCGAGACGCCGACGCCAGCGGGCGAGGAGATGGCGGCACTCAAGGCCTTCTTCGGCACCAGGCGGTTCTCGTTCGCCGACGAGCTGCCCCTGCGCCTGGTCCTCCTGGTCGCCGAGGGCCGGGTGTGGGGCGGTGTGTACGTGTTCTCGCACATGGCGATCGACTGGTACGGCCTGCAGCACCTGGCCGATGAGGTGAAGGAGTATTTCCGCAACGGCCGGATGCTGGCGCCGCTGCCGCCGGACACGATGACGTCGGCCGACCTGGCGGCATGGCAGGCGTCGCCGGCGGGCATCCGCAAGCGCGACCGCACCCTGGCTCACGTGACATCGCTCTTCCGCGACCGGACGCCGCTCGCAATGCCTCCCGCCATGGCGGACGTGCCCGAAGGGGCGGCGTACCGGCAGGCCGCCCTCCGCTCGCGCGCCGCCCGTCACGCGGTCGCCCGCATCGCGGACAGCACCGGCATGAGCGCTGCGGCCGTCATCGTCGGCGCGACGGCCCTGCTGCTGCGGGACCTGACCGGCAGCGACCTGGTCGATCTCCATCTGACGAGTTCGCAGCGGTTCGGCCTGGAGAGCCGCACCCTGGTGGCGACCCTGATGCAGGAGACGTACTTCTCGGTGGACCTGGCACACGCCGATCTGCCGCAGGCGATCAAACGCTCCTGGCTGTCCGCCATCACCGCCTTCCAGAACTCCGGATGTGACGCCGACAGCATGAACCGGCTGCTCACAGAGCTGGGCGGCGGCGAGGATGCACCGTTGGAGATCTCCTACTGCATCAACGACAGGCGCACCATGCCGGCGGACGCAGCGGTGCCGCGGGACGTACCCGCCGCGGGCATGCTGCCCGACACCGTGCTGAGGTGGCCTCCGGTCACCGAGGAGGAATCCTTCTACCTCATCGTCGACGACGGCGACGACGGCGACGGCGACGCTGCCCACCTCGAGTTCTCCCTGACCTGCGACATCCGGCACGTCACCGAGGCCGGCATGGAGTCCTTCCTGCGTGAACTGGAGTGCTCTCTCGTCACGTTGGCCGACTCTGGAGCATGACCCCGCCGCCGCCCCGGCGGCGCGCCAGCAGACAAGAACAAGCACGAGACCAACCGAAAGAACGCATCATTATGGACGATTCCGGCTTCAGCACCATGCTCACGCGGCTCTCCGAGAAGTCGCGCGAGGACTACTACAACCCCTACACCAAATTCTCCTGGCCGGACTCCGTGTCCGAGGAGCAGTGGTGGATGAACCCCGAATACCTCACCGTCGCCGGCACCGATCTGATCGAGGACGAGAAGGCGCTGAAGGCCCTCGCACGGTACGAGACGGTCAACTTCTTCAGCCTGCACGTGCACGGAATCCGCGAGCTGATGATCGAGGTCGCTAAGCGCATCCA
Source organism: Streptomyces sp. Tek67B01 (assembly GCF_055231995.1). Classification (NCBI taxonomy): domain Bacteria; kingdom Bacillati; phylum Actinomycetota; class Actinomycetes; order Kitasatosporales; family Streptomycetaceae; genus Streptomyces; species Streptomyces sp. Tek67B01. Next base: position 7,007,241 of record NZ_JBUYUY010000001.1, on the reverse strand, counting down.
CACGCCCGACTTCACCGAGTACAACGAGTACCTCCACCACTTCATCGGCGAAGAGAACGCCCACATGTGGTTCTTCGCCGAGTTCTGCCACCGGTACACCGGCGGGATCTACCCGGAGGCGGCTTCCCCGCTCCGCCGCGAGGGGTTCGGAGATTTCTGGGACGATGTGATCGTCTTCTCCCGGATCCTCATCTTCGAGGAGATCTTCGACTACTACAACAGCCGCATGGGCAAGGACCCGCTGATCCCGGACATCCTCCGGGAGATCCACTCGGCACACCACCACGACGAAAGCCGGCACGTCGCCTTCGGCAAGCAGCTCGTCAAGCGCCTGTACGACCGCGCCGCGGCCGCCGATCCGAGCCGCCGGGACGAGATCGAGAAGTACATCAAGGACTACATGACGTACTCCGTGCGCAGCCTCTACAACCCGCAGATCTTCCGTGACTGTGGCGTGGAGAAGCCCCTGGAGGTCCGCCGCAAGGCGCTGTCGCATCCGGTGCGCGAGGCGTTCCACGTCAAGCTGATGGCTCGCGTCGACCGTTTCTTCGTCGCCAGTGAAATCTTCCGTACCTCTTGGGGGACCGAGCATGTCAGCGCTTGAGAACGCAGCAAACAGATCGAATGAATCGATGGAAACGGTCCTCGAGTTCCTCCGGAAGCTCAACGCCTCCGTGGACACCATCGAATGGGACCGGGACCTCATCGAGGCCCGGATCCTCGATTCGCTGGCCTTCGTGGAGTTCCTCCTGCTCATGGAGGAACTGACCGGCGAGCCGATCGACCTCTCCAAGACGGACGTGGACAACTTCCGCACCCTGAGCCGCATCAACGCGCTGATCACGAAAGGGGCCGGCCATGCGCACGCCTAGTCCGGGTCTCCGCACACCCGTCGGCGTGGCCGACGGCCTGGTCACCCTCGGCCCCGAGGCGGTCCGCCTCCGGGCCGCGCTGGACGCGGTGTTCACCGGCTGGGCGGCTGCGGCCGAGGCGGCGGAGGTCCTCTACCCGCCGTTGATCCGGGTCGCCGATCTGGCGCGCTTCGACTACTTCACCAACTTCCCGCAACTCGTGCTGGCTGCGGCGCCCGTAAACACGGACGCGGTCGCCGACCTGCCCACGCACCCGGCGGCGCCCGGCACGGGTCTCGGCGGCCACCAGCTGGACGAGGCCGGCTTCGTCCTGCCCTCGGCCGCCTGCTACAACGCCTACCTGTCTCTGTCGGGCACCGAGCTGGACGAGCCGGCCAGGTTCACCACCATCGCGCAGTGCTTCCGGCGCGAGACGGAGTACGAAGGGCTGCGCCGGCTGCACGGCTTCACGATGCGGGAGATCATCGCCGTCGGCGACGCCGAAACGGTGAAGGGCCACCTCACCACCCACAAGGCACTGATCCTCGAATTCGCCGCGCACCTGGGCCTGAGCCTGACGACCGAGGTCGCGACGGACCCGTTCTTCGACGCGAACGGGTCACGGGCCGTTATGCAGCGGCTCTTCCCCACCAAGGAGGAGTTCGTCGCCGACGGAGGCCTCGCGATCGCCTCGGTCAACTACCACCGCAACTTCTTCGGCGAACGCGCCGACATCACGCACGCGGGCGAAGAAGCCCACACCTCCTGCGTGGCCTTCGGTATCGAGCGGTGGCTGCACGTCCTCGCCGGCCGCTTCGACGCCGACTGGGGCGCCGCCGAGGAAGCGGTCAGGTCCTTCCCCGGGACGAAGGGGACCTCTTGACAGGGCTCTTGATGCCGGCCGAGTGGGAGCCCCATGAGTCCTGCATGCTCGCCTGGCCGCCGCACGAGTCGCTGTGGGGCGAGTGCTTCGCGTCCGTCGAGCGGGAGTACGCGGCGATCGTCCGGGCCATCGCCGCCTTCGAACCGGTCACCGTACTGGTCCTGCCCGGCCAGGCCCAGCGGGTACGGGCACTGTGCGAGGTCGACGTCACCACGGTGGAGATCCCGATGGACGACGCCTGGCTCCGCGCGACCGGGCCGATCGTCGTGCACGGCCCGCAGGGGCGGGTCGGCGTGGACTTCCGGTACAACTCCTTCGGTGAGCGGTTCCACCCGTACGCGCTGGATGACAGGATCACCGAGCGACTCTTGCCCGTGCTGGGCATCGAGCGCCGGGCCACCATGACGGTCCTCGAAGGCGGAGCGATCAGCGTGGACGGCCAGGGCACGCTGATCGCCACCGAGCAGTGCGTACTGAACGCCAATCGCAACCCACGGCTCGGCCGCGCCGACATCGAGGCCGAGTTCGAGGCCCTGCTCGGCGCCACCAAGGTGGTCTGGCTGCCCTATGGCCACCTCGCAGGCGACACCGACGGACACGTCGACCACGTATGCCAGTTCATTGCACCGGGCCGGGTGTTGGTGGAGGCGTGCGGCGACGCCGCCCGCCCGGACCACGCCCGGTTGAAGGCCAACCGCGCCGTACTCGAGGCCTCCACCGACGCAGTCGGCCGGAGTCTGGAGATCCTCGAACTCCCTCCGCAGCAGCGGGTCCGCGTCCACGGTCAGGACGCGGTCGTGAACTACATGAACTTCTACGTCGCCAACGGCGGAGTGATCATGCCGCTGGCCGGAACGAGCACGGACGACGAGGCGCTGGCGGCGGCCGCCGCAGCCTTCCCCGACCACCGGGTCGTCGGCGTCGACGCGCGCGCACTGGCAACGGGCGACGCCGGGATCCACTGCATCACCCAGCAGCTTCCCGCCCCGCGCACTCCCGCGCAGGTGACCGCCGCGCACTGAACCGCCCCCGCCGGCCGGGGCCGAGGCCTCCCGCAGACTGCTCGGCTCCGGTCGGTCCTCGCCGGGTACGGCCTCGGCCCCCGTCACGCCCTGGCCTGCGGACGAAGACGGGATTCGTGGCAGCAGTGGTCCCCTCCAGGCTGTCGGCCCCGCCGCCACTGGACCCCGGTCCGGTCCGCGTACAAGATCGCGTCCATGATGTCGCGGAGGTCGTGCTCGGGTGGCCGGCCGAAGTCACGGGCCCTGCTGCGGCGCTCGAAACTCCAGGCGACGGAAGGGCACACGACCGCGAAGGCCGGACTTCCTGGGATGAGACAGACACACGTCCCATCCCGTCCCACCCGCCACCCCACCCGACGCGCAGGCACCCACCACCTCTGCAACCTCATCAGCACCACAATCCGCACCCCGGATATTGCCTGATACACGGACAGCCCGGGTGAGAACGACCTCTAACGCTCCAGCACCCCGGGCACCTGCTCGCTTGGACAGCAAACCTGGACCGATCGTCTCTGAACCCGGACCACTGCGTGGCTTGTGACAGTGAAGTTGGACCGCCGCAGGTCAGCGCGCTGCAGGGGTCTTCGCCGAAGTGTTGGCCCGGCGCTCTGCCGGCTTGGGAGCGACCGCCGCTCCCAGTGCGCAGCCGACGAGGAGGCCCACGCCGTGGTTGTTGGCGAGCAGGCAGAGGATGAGACCAGCAGCAGGGATGATGAGCACGACCCGGCGCAGGGAGACGACGTTGCCACGCAGTGCGTACCAGGTGGCGAGCGCGCCCACCAGGCCGCATATCGCCACGGAGTCGCCGCCTCCGTGGGGGCTCCAGCCGGCCATGCTCACCGTCTGCGCCGACACACCGCTCACCGTAAACACCAGCAGCACCCGCCACGGACCCAACTGCCGCTCGGCAATGGGAGCCACAACGGCCAGCGTGGCCAAGTTGAACAGGAGCTGGAACCACCCCGAGGACTGCACCGTCAAGGCCGTCACCGCCCGCCACCATGCACCTCCGGGATGCCGCTCGAAGGCATCGATCATGGCGGGGAAGACGATCTGTGCCGCACCGAGCATCATCATGGCGGCCACCAGCAGGGCGGCCGCTACCGGGACCGGCTGCCGCCACGCGCGAAGCATGGCCAGTGGGGGTGGAACCTCGCTGTCTCCCCGCAGGGCGAGCGCCGCCAGGAGCTGTGTGCCCGACACGATGACAGCCACGGCGCACCCGTAGAGCACCACACTATGAATGGTCATGTCGGCAGCCTGTCAGGTCCCCGTCCTTTCAGTGAAGCCCGTACCGTACCGCCTGCGATCTCTGACGAAAGCGCGCCCCGCCTTTCCTGTGCCACCGAACCCGGACCGATTGCCAACACAACGGCGCTGGAACGGGTCGGTATGGCGCCTGTCCCGTCTCTGTCGATCCGGTCCCCGTCTCAAGGGCACGGGTCCGATTCGCTTGATGTCAGGTGATCGGGCTCGACGACGTGCGCGAACCGGTCGTCACACGAGGGAGCGCGCGATGCGGAACCCTACGTCGTCGACCTGGAATGTCGGGTGGCTGCGGCGCCGCGCAGAGGCCCGGCAACTCCAGTGCTCATCGAACCAACCACCGCCACGGAGCACCCGGTAGGTGCCGTAGACCTCGGCGTCGTAGACGTCCCAGCACCAGTCCCAGACGTTGCCAAGCATGTCGTAAAGACCCCACGGGTTGGGGTGTTTGCCGCCCACGGCGTGGATGCGCTCGTGCGAATTGCCGCGGTACCAGGCGATCTCGTCGAGCTGCCCGTACTGCGGCCCGGTCGTACTGGCACGGCACGCGTGCTCCCATTCGGCTTCGGTCGGCAGCCGGTACCCGTCGGCGGACTCGTCCCACTCGATGTCGTCACTGCTGGCAGGCAGGTGATAGGCGGGCCTGAACCCCTCGCGCCGGGACAGGTCGTTGCAGAACCGTGCTGCGTCCCACCAGGAAACGCACTCAACGGGCAACTGGTCCCCGTGGGCGGCGCTCGGCCGCTGGGCGGTGACCTGTGCATAAAGCGCCTGGGTGACCGGGAAGGCCGCGAGCTGGTAGGGCGCGAGCTTGACCGACCAGCTGCGCTGCGTCCGCCGGTCCGACAGCGTCACCTGTCCCGGCGGGATGGCGACCATCTCGTTTCCCGCGACCACGTCCACGTCCACGTCCACGTCCATGATGAGGGATCCTACCGAGGCGTGTCACTTCTCCACGGCGGGGTGGGACCACATCACTTGAGACAGCAACCGGCATCCAAGCGCACGGGACCAGACCAACGGAGATTCTCGGCGACCCGGCGTCTCAAGCGATCTGGTCGCCGCAGGTCAAGGCTCTGCCCACAGTCCAGATCGTCTGAGACGGGACCCGCAACCGAACGTCCGACCGCCACGACCGGCCGCCCGACCGCCATCACCGACGAGCGGTAGATCAGGTACCGGGACAGACCCGAATACCGGGTGAAGTCACCGAGCAGCGCAACCGCCGGACGCGTCTGCAGCAACGCCTCACCGAACCGTGACTGCACGATGGCGGGCACGTCCGAGAGGCCGGCGACGATCCGCATCATCGTAGGACCAACATGGTCATCACGTACGATCCGCCGGGGCGCCGGGATCCCGCCGAGGGCAAAGAGATGGTCACGCTCACTCAGGCTGAGCCGCAACGCCCGGGCCAGCGCGACGAGCATCCGCTCCGAGGGCGCCGGACCACGCTGCTGCTCGATGCGGCCGTAATAAGACCGACCGGCAAATGGATCACTTGAGGCGGCGTGTGGTGGGACGCTGATCCCAGCGGTAGTGAATGGTGGCGTGGCGGATCAGCATGCGGAGAGTGACGATTGCTGCGGCCAGGTGGAGGTGGGCCTTCCCCCATGAAGGTGGGCACGCGGTTATTGGTCACGCGGCGAGTGTGAGTTTAGCGGCGTGGTGTCGGTGTTCGTAGGCGTCGGGGCTGAGGTGGCCGTTGGTGGAGTGCCGGCGGCGGGTGTTGTAGCGGGCCAGCCAGGCGAAGACCGTTCTTCTGCAGGTGGTGGCGTCGCCGTAGTCGTGGGCGCCCTGGAGGGTCTCGCGTTTCAGGGAGGCGTGGAAGCTTTCGCAGGCGGCGTTGTCGGCGCTGGTGCCGACAACGCCCATCGACCGGGTGACCCCGAGCTGGTCGCAGAGGCCGGCGTAGGCGCGGGATCCGTACTGGGCTCCGTGATCGGAGTGGAACACTGCCCCGTCCAGCGAGCCGCGGGTCGCGGCGGCCATCCGCAGAGCGTCGGAGACCAGGTCCGTGCGCATGTGGTCGACGATGGACCAGCCGACGACCTTGCGACTGAAGCAGTCCAGCACTGTCGCGAGATAGAGGAACTTCCCGCCCTGGAGCGGGAGATACGTGATGTCGCCCATGAGTTTGCGTCCGGGCTCGGTGGCGGTGAAGTCTCGCCCGAACAGGTCCGCGACCTGCACGGATGCCGGGTCGGGGACGGTCGTGCGGACGCGTTTACGCAGGCCGATACCGGTGATGGAGGACATCCGTATGATCCGTGCGACCCGCTTCTCGTTGACCCGGTGTCCCTTCTCGCGGAGCTTGGCGGTCACCCGCGGGGATCCATAGGCGCCGCCGGACTCACCGTGGACCTGGCGGATCTGTTCGGCCAGGACCAGGTCCTCCCGCTGCCGGGCGGCCCGGGCCTCGGCGCCGGCGAGCCACTCGTAGTAGCCCGAGCGGTTCACGTCCAGGACCTGGCACAGCCGCTTCACCTCGTAGGTGGCCCGGTGGTCGTCAACGAACTGGAAGCGGCTGGTCACCAGTTCGTCTCTCCGGCGAAATACTTGGCAGCCTTGCGGAGAATGTCCCGCTCGGTGGCGAGCTTGCGCTCACTGGCCTCGAGTTCCGCCACCCGGGCCTCCAGCCGCCGGACCCGCTCGTCCGGATCAGCGGACGGCACCACCCCCCGCGGCTGGGCGGACGGCCTCCGAGCCGCGGCGGTGACGCCACGGCGTTCGCGGTCCCGCAGCACCCACTCCCGCAGGGTCGCCCGGTTGATGCCCAGGTCCGCGGCGATGCTCTTGTACGTCGCCCCGGGTGTCGACTCGTACAGGGCCACAGCGTCGGACTTGAACTCGTCCGAATAGTCCTTAAGTGCCATCGCCGGTCTTCTCGCTTCCTCCGGATCAAGCAGATCCAGTATCAGCGTGTCCACCACCCAGGGGAGGCCCCCTTCTATCAGAACCGGACGGGCTGCCAGTGGCGCTACCTCCCACATGATCTGCTGGCCTGGTCGGCGGTGTTCTACTACTTCGGCCTGTGGCGCCAGGACGGGCTTGACCAGCGGATCCAGGAACTTCTGCGCTGCCAGGTGCGGGAGAGAGCCCGGCGATTAGAGGACCCGTCCCTCGTGATCATCGATACCCAGTCCGTGCGGGCGGCCGCGGGTGTCCCGAAGACCACGACGGGACTGGACGTCAACAAGAAGGTGTCGGGCCGCAAGCGGGGACTGGCCGTCGATGTCCTGGGATTGATCATCGGCGTCGTGGTGCTGGCCGCCTCCGCCCACGACAATGCCGCTGGCACCGCCCTGCTCGACCAGGCCGCCGAGCGGTGCGGGATGCGTCTGGAGAAGGTCCTGGTGGACCAGGGCTTCAAGGACGCGGTCCTCATCCAGGGGGCCCTGTTGGACATCGATGTCGAGGTCGTCCGCCGCAATCCCGACGACCAGGGCAAGGGCTTCGTCCCGCAGCCCAAGCGCTGGATCGTGGAGCAGGTCAACGGCACCCTGCTGTTGCACCGCCGCCTGGCGCGCGAGTACGACCACCGCACCGACACCTCCACCTCCCGGCCCGTGTCGGTGAGTACAGGCGAGCTCTACGTGATTCCGGCCGGGGCAACCCACGCGGTTTGCCCCGGAAGCCGGGGCACACTCGTGATCGTGGAACGCCGAGAAGACGCCATCCCGACCTGACCGTTCATGATCGCCTGGACAGGCCCTAGTCGTGCTTTGTTACTGAGGTTTTCGGGTTGTCGTCGGGTAGTGATGGTTCATGATCCTTGCGGTATGCCGGTGGTGTGCGTTATCCGGAGGGTGGGGGCCTGACCGCTGAGCGTCGGGCGTTTCGTGAGGGGATCCGGCTTCAGGCCGGCAGGCGGTTCGCGGCGGGTGAGAAGACCGCGGTGATCGCGAAGAATCTGCGGGTGAGTGTGCGGTCGGTGGAACGGTGGCGCCGTGCCTGGCGCGAGGGTGGGATGGAGGCCTTGCGCTCGGCGGGTCCGGCGAACTCCCCGACCGTCACCGACGCCCAGTTCGCCGTGCTCGAGGAAGAACTCGGCAAGGGCCCGTCAGCGCATGGCTTCGAGGACGAACGCTGGACATTGGCCCGGGTCCAGACGGTGATCCGCCGACGTCTGCGGGTGAGCCTTTCGGTGGCGACGGTGTGGAGGCTGCTGAAACGGCACGGCTGGTCCTGGCAGGCAGCCGCCCGCAGAGCCCTCGAACGTGACGAGCACGCGGTGGAACTCTGGAAGAAGGAGGTGTGGCCGCGGGCAAAAGCCTCGCGGCGGAGTCCGGGGCCTGGATCGTCTTGGAGGACGAAGCCGGGTTCTCGATGACGCCGCCCCGTGCCCGGACCTGGGGCCGGCGCGGACACACCCCCGTCATCCGCGTCCGTGGCCGCTCCCGCCGCCGGACCTCGGTCGCCGCCCTGTGCTGCTACAAATTCGGCGAGAAGAGCCGTCTCATCCACCGCCCCCGCACCCACCTCCTCCTCAAGGGCGCCCGCAAGAGCTTCTCCTGGAAGGACTACCGCGACCTCCTGGTCCGCGCGCACATCCAGCTCGACGGCCCGATCATCGTGGTCTGGGACAACCTCAACACCCACCTGGCCGCCGGACTGAAGCATTACGAGACCGAGCACGACTGGCTCACCACCGTCCGACTTCCTCCGTACGCGCCCGACCCGAATCCCGTCGAGGCCCCCTGGTCACTCGTCCGCAGAGCGATGGCCAACACCGCCTTCGACACACCCGACGACCTCGACCGCACACTCCGCCGCGAGTTACGCAGGATCCAGCTCCGACCCCCACTGATCGACGGCTGCCTCACCGCCACAGACCTGGCGATCAACCCACCGACCCCACCCTGAAAACCTCAGTAATCACGACTCGTGCCGTCAGTTGTTCACGGCTTTGGGAGGCACCCAAATCCACGGTCAAGTGATGTTCACAAGTGTTGAAGCCACTGCGGGCCTTGCCACGGGAGCATCGAGGTGCTCCCGGCGAAAGGCTTTCCCGAGCAGACGGGTTCACGGGCGACGGCCCACCCGCTAGGCGGACTGCTGGGCACTGTCGGGCACGCTCACCCCGCCACGTTCACCGCGTACCAGCGTCCGCATGATGCCCACCCCCGTCAGCACGGCCGTGACGTGCAGCGCCACCGCGACCGCGACGTTCTCCGGGTAGCTGACGTCGCTCGGGTTCGCCAGCGCCACGTACACCGTGGCCGGTAGCCTCCAGCCGCTCCAGGCGAACATCGAGCCCGATCCCAGCCATGCCAACGCGAGCAGGAGCGGATACGGCAGCTTGATCGACCGGCGCCGGACGGGAGCCAGTACGGCGCCGGACGCGACGAGAGCCCAGCACGCGCTGACCCCGACCAGCACATGCCAACTGGCTGGCCGCTCGTCGCGGTGCGCAATGCCCAGGGAGCCACCGGCCGCCCAGTAGAGCCAGGCCAGGCCGGTCACGGCGCCGGTCACGGCGGGCCACACCGGCCCTGAGGAGGTGCGCGTGCGGGTTCGCTCCGGCCGGCGGCGCAGGGCGTGGGGCCAACGCCGCCACAAATAGGCGGGAAGTGCGATGGCCAGCGCGATCCCGGTTCCCACGAAGCTGCACTGGAGCAGCATTGCTTCCCAGGCCGGCATCGCCGCGTCACCCCCCGAGCTCCCTGAGGCTCCCGAACTGCCCGTTTCGGAGTTCACAAGCGCACTGGCGACCACGAACGGCAGGATCGACACCAAGAACCCCGACCCGACCCAGGCGAAGAATCCCACCAGCCAGCCGGGGATCCGCATCCCCCACGGCCGCACCAGCGCCAGCCCCAGCGTGATCCCGGCCACAGCCATCCCGATCGTGCCGGTGTTGAGCACCAGCCACCCGCCCAGGCTGAACCCCCGCCCGACCGGCAGCAGCCCGAATAACGAACCGACCACCCACGACACCTTGATCAGCAGATACGGCACGAGAGCCGCCGCAGCCCCGTACGCCGCCGCACGCCCGATCCGGTCCCAACGCTCCATCATGTCTCCCTCCGCTGGAGATCCCTATCCTCCGGCGCCCGCACCGCCTCGGCATCAGCCCCCAGGCGTAACCCGCTCCCCCGCTGGTGTGGCTCGTCCCTCCGCCCTGCGGACCACCCCGCATGCGAACCACGGCTGTGCGGCCCGAGCCGCGTGCAGACACCGGGGCATCGGAAGGCATCGCAGTTGACCATTAGCAGCCGGGCATCGGGCAATATCCCAGTGACTCACTCGGTCCTGTGCAGGCGTGACGGCAGCGGGGCGGTGGCGTCACCCATCCCCGCAGAGCGAGGCCCGGCCAGACGCCGCGCACGGGAACATCACCGCCTCGGAGCAACAGCGCCGTCATTTCTCGGGTTCTGGCTCACTTTCCGTGGAGGGCTGACCGACCGTAATGTCATGTGCTCGCCACGCTGGCCGGTATGGTCAACAGGGAGGGGTTGCATTGACCCAGTACTACGACATGGGTGACCAGAACCTGTGGAACCCCTCCAACGGGGCCTCCCGGCTTTTCATGAGCCAAGGTGAGCGTCTACCAAGCCGAACTGGGTCTGCCGTCCGGCATCGGACCCATGCAGACTGACGAGTGCCAGATTGACCCGCTCGTGTTCAAAGCATTCGTCGACGCCCTGCTCGCGTGGCTCGCCGGACGGCATCGAGCCACTGAGGCAGCCGTTCGCCCTGGAGACGGAACACGTACGGCTCAAGGCCGTTCTCGCCCACTGCCCTGAACCGGACGCCCTCACCGGCCACGTCCGCGCCTTCGGTCAAATGCTCACCGAGCGCAGCGGCCTGGTCGGGGCCGAGGGCACGTGACGGCCGAGGAGGGTGGGCAGGTCGCGGCGGCGGCCGAGTGCGGCCACCTGATCCGGGTGGACGTCGGGGAACTCGACGTCCACGCCGAGGTAGAGCCGCCTCCGCGTCGGCGGCCTCCACCACCGCCCGCGACACAACCCCGGGCGGCGTCCGCCGCAGGGACCAGGCCCGAGCCGGTAGCCCACCGCCACGCCGCCACCGGCACCCGCAGCCGGCTCGCCAGCCGCGTATTCGTCGTAGACCTCACGCACCGAACGGACCGTGAAACGCACCCCAATCGCACATCGTCGACCCGACCGTTGAGCCATGCTCGAAAGATGGCGGTATGCCAGGAAAATTGGCAAATACCCGACTCTCAGAGCTAGTTGGGAGTGCACCGCACAAGCCGCCTACGCGCGTACGCGAGGGCCGGAATCACTCCGGCGGCTGACCGGTCTCCTCGGCCCCGGCGGGGCGTCACGAGCGCCTTGACGGCATGCAGCAGACCGTCCGCCACCTCTGACCACTCGGGCGCCCAGTGGGCCACCAACGCCTGCACCAGCACGGGGGCGAGGACGGCCGCCCTGAGCGCCGGGGCGAACCGGCGTCGCGTCTGGGTCGGCTCCGCAGACGGGGCCGGGTCGGGGTGTCCGGCAGGCTCCCGGCCAGACTCCCCACCGGCCGACTCCTCATCCATTTCAGGCATGAACATGACATATGACTCCTCACACGAATACGCGGATCACACCACCGGCGGGCGTGTGATCCGCACAGTGCGGGAGACAGGGGTCAGCCCCGCAAGTCTCAGCAAACGAGCAGGTCAGAGCAGTATTGAGGTGCGCTCACGCGCGTGGTACACCACCGCCTCCTTAGCCCCGCAACCCCCTGCGGACCGCGCCGAAAATCCGGTCAGCCGGCAGCCGTCGCCAGCCCCCCGCCGAACCGGGGAACGTCCCCCACGGCCACGTCCAGGCGCAGCCGTTTGAAGCGGAGCGGGTGGCGCCAGACGCCGCCCCGGTCGACGGGGCGGTCGGCGCTGATCTCGGCCACCAGGTCGGGGCGGACCAGGCGCACGTCCAGGACGTCGCGGCTCCCCCAGGTCGCGGCGAACGTGACGCCCTCCCAGGGGTGCCCCGGGTCGGCGGCGGCCAAATGCTCGGCGACCAGGCGGGCCGCCTCCGTGCGCAGCGGGACGGTGCGGCCGACCGCGCGGAACCGGCCCGTGTGGTCGTGGCGGTGATGGCGCCGATGATCGCTTCGGTGGTGTCCCGGCGGCGGATCTTGGTCCATGCTCCCCTGTGGCCCGGCTGGTAGCGGCTGGTCAGGGGCTTGACCACGATCAGCGGCCGGCGAGCAATCCGGTGGCCCGAACCGGCCCGCCTCGGCGTCCCAGACGCGGAGTTCGCCGTCCAGGACCCATGCCGGCGGGGAGCTGCGCCTCGGCAGCCGCGACGAGATCGGGGAACGCGCCCTGAATGAGGGCGCCGCGGCGGGTCTGGAGCAGCACCCGCCCACCCGGGGCGGCCGGGGTGAACACCAGCGCCCGATACCCGTCGAACTTCTGCTCATACGCCACCTTCGAGGCGAGCGGACGAACCGGCGGGATCACCTCGGCGGCCTGCGCCAGCATCGGTGTCGGCGTACTCCTCTGAGCGCTCCGCAAAGTACCGAGATACGTGCACCAGTGTCCCGTGAAGCCACTCCTGGTCGATTGCCATCCGAGTTGGACTGTCGGCTCACCAGGGAATCTGTCGGCCCTTTTCCGTGAGTGTGAGCGTCAGACAGCCGATCCACTCGCCGCTGTCGGGGTAGTCCCAGTTGCCAGCATCAGCCAGCAGCGTTGGCAGGTCATCTCGCGTTATGGGCATGCCGGGCTGGGCGCCGACGCTCCCATCGGGGGCAGTCAAGGGAATGACGCGACAGACCTCTATCCAACCTCTGTCGACAAGAGAGAGAAGGACGGGGGCCAACTCCGCGGCAGGTGCCGATACGAGCGGTTCATCAAGGTCGCCGCGGACACCTGGGAGTATGTCGATTTCGAACGCATTGAGCATGAATGCGCTCTCTGGGGAGGACAAGCCGTCGAGAGGGTTCACTTCGAGATCGTCTCACCTATGGTGCTGGCCTCAGCCGGGGAGTCGCGAGGCAGAGCCGGGCGTCCCTGGGCCGAGGCGCCGATCATCCAACTTCGGTAAACAGGCCCAGGGTTTGCTGTCACCAGGCGACCTGTCTCAGGCTGCGTTGTCCCGGTCTCGTTCGGTGACCGCGAGTCGGTTCCTCAGCCGGTAGCTGGGGCCGTTGATGGAGATCACGTCACAGTGGTGCAGGAGTCGGTCGAGGATGGCGGTGGCCAGGACCTCATCGCCGAACACCTGTCCCCACTCGCTGAAGGTCTTGTTCGAGGTCAGGATGATCGAGCCTTTTTCGTAGCGCTTTGAGATCACCTGGAAGACCAGGTTGGCTTCGGCGCGTTCGAGGGGCTGGTAGCCCACCTCGTCGACCACGAGGACAGCCGGCCGCAGGTAGGTGCCGAGCTTGCTGGTCACGAACTACTGATGGCCGAATGCTACGACCGGGCCCGCCGCCGTTCGGAGCGACGGATCAAGGCCACCCAGTTCCCCCGCGAGAAATCGCTGCGGGCCTTCGAATTCGAGGCGAACCCCAGTGTGGACCCGGCGGTCATCCACACCCTGGCGACCTGCGAGTGGGTCAAGAAGGGCTTGCCGCTCTGCCTGATCGGCGACTCCGGCACCGGCAAATCGCGCCTGCTGATCGCGCTGGGCACCGAAGCCGCGATGGCCGGCTACCGGGTCCGCTACACACTCGCCACCAAACTCGTCAACGAGCTGGTCGAGGCCGCCGACGAGAAGGTACTGACCAAAACCATCGCCCGCCACGGCCGAGTCGTTCTTCTCTGCATCGACGAGCTGGGCTATATGGAACTGGACCGCAGGAGCGCTGAGCTGCTGTTCCAGGTGCTGACGGAACGCGAGGAGAAGAACAGCGTCGCCATCGCCTCGAACGAGAGTTTCAGCGGCTGGACCAAAACCTTCACCGCCCGACTTTGCGCGCCCATCGTCGACCGGCTCACCTTCGGCGGCAATCTGATCCAGACAGGCACCAACTCTTACCGCCTGGCCCTTACCCAGGCCCGGGCCGCCGCACACGACGCCTCCGCCTGACGTCGCACCACCAAGTCCTTCATCAGCGGGAGCCGCATTTGTCGGCTCAGGAGGCCGTCAAGGGGAAGGCGCCTGTTCACCGGCTGGCCGCGCATGAACCTGGCTCCACTCATCAGCTCTCTTTGGAATCGATCATCTAGGCTGACGCGGTGACTGATGAGCAGGAGCGGGTGCAGCCGTCGGGAGTGTGGGCCACGGCGGTGGGGGTGGCCCGGGTGCGGGCGCTGGAGACCGAGCGGGAGAACGCGCTGTTCCGCGACCCACTGGCACAGGCCTTCGCCTCCGCCGGCGGCCTATGGCCCTCCTCTCCGCCGCTGCCCGATGACGAGGCCGCGCGCCGCCGCCGACTGGCCGTGTCGTTCTCCATCGTCATCAGGACGAAGTTCCTCGACGACCTGTTGCAGCAGGCCTCCGTGTCCGGGGTCCGGCAGGTCGTGCTGCTCGGCGCCGGCATGGACAGCCGGGCCTTCCGGATGGGCTGGCCCGAGGGCACCCGGCTGTTCGAGGTCGACACCGCCGCGCCACTGGACTTCAAGGCTTCAGTGCTGCGCCGGGAGCGGGCCGCCGCACGCTGCGAGCGGATCACCGTCGCGGTGGATCTGCGTGAGGACTGGCCAGCCGCGCTGGCCGCCGCAGGGCACGACCCGGCGGTACCGACCGCGTGGATCGCCGAAGGACTGCTGATCTATCTGCCCGAGGACGCGGTGGAACTGCTGCTGGCCCGGATCAGCGCGCAATCGGCGGCAGGCAGTCGGATGGGACTGACGTTGGGCTCGCGCGGCGTGATCGAGCGCTTCGGCGCGGACGCCGTGCCGGGATCTGCGGCGTCCATGTGGGTCTCGGAGATGCCCGACGACCCTGTGGGCTGGCTGGCCGGGCACGGCTGGGAGGCCGACAGCCACACCCTGCGCGAGCGCGCTGCCGCCTACGGCCGCCCGATCAGCACCCCGCCGCAGCGCGAGGAGCGGCCCGGCGGACTGATCTCGGCGGTCCGCCGGTAGAGCGCCTCCTCCCGGTTCCCCACCGAGGACGTAAGCACCTGACCGGTGTCAGTGCTCATCGACATTTTCCGGCCCTGTGATCATCAAGTGCTGCCCGGACTCGGTGATAGACGGTGTCGCACGTCAGTTACGAAGCCAGTCACGGGACCCCCCGGGTCGCGGCGAAAGTGACGCCCTCCCCCGGGTGCCCGGGAGCGGCGGCCGGCTCGCCGACCAGGCTGACCACCGGACCCTGGCTCGCCGACACGCTGGGGCTGCTTTAACCCCAACAGGAGAGCCTCCTGTCGCTGCGCCCGGCGTTCCCAGCCATCGCCGCGCCAGCCGCGTCCCGTGCTCACCCTGCGTCAGCGGACGAGGCAGCCAGGGAGCTGCTGCTCGGCAGCGGCAGAAGATCGCCAGCGGCGGGTGCGCAAGGCCCTCGGCCCACCCGGTACGCCGTATGACGACGCTGACCGGGAAGGAGCCTTGTCTGCCGAGACCGCAGCTGTATCTGCGTGAGGACGCCTTCCGGAGCTGACCGGGGTGTGAGACGGTCCGGGCAGGGTGAGGGTGACCTACTGAGGGCGAACCCGGGTGGGGCGGACTCCGCCTGATTCCTGCAAGCAGCGGTACGTCCGCCCGAGTGCGGAAGCCGCTCATTTCGCGTTCTGAGGCATGGTGTCGCTGACGGGTTCGCAGGTCAGAGCAAGCCGGCACCAGGCCCTGCCGACCGGGCAGCGAGGGCTTCCAAAGTGCTCGGGTGGGTGAGCAGCAGGGTATCGACGCCGGTCATGCGCATCAGCCGTTGAAGGGAGTCTGACGGTGCGGTCAGTGTCAGGGAGCCGCCGGCTGCCTGGGTGAGGTGCCACAGGTTGATGAAGACGCTCAGGCCGGAGGAATCGCAGAACGTGACTTGGGTCAGGTCCAGGATCAGGTGCGGGTGGCCGTGGTCGATCTGGTCGCGGCCGGTGGTGCGCAGGTCGTTGGCGCTGTGGAAGTCGATATCGCCTGCGGCGGCGATCACGGTGGCGCCGGGGTGGTGCTGGACGGCCAGGCGGAGGGTGTCGGTCATGTGAGGTCACTGCTCCTGCCGGCTGGCTCGGTGGCCCCGGTGGTGGGTGCTGCGGTGGTGTGGGCAGTGGCGCTGGCGCCACCGGGAGCGGCGGCCGGGCGGGTGGGCACGCTCAGGGCGAGGAGGGCGACATCGTCACCGGGGCCGTCGGGAAAGGCCTCCAGCAGCGCGGCGGTGTCCTCGATGAGCGCGGCCGCGGACAGCGGCGAGGGGCGCTGGGCCAGGAAGGCGGCCAGCCCGGCCTCACCGAGCATCTGACCGTCTGTGGTGCGCGCTTCGCTCAGCCCGTCGGTGTACAGGAGCAGGGCGTCGCCGGGGCCCAGGTGCACGATGGTGGAAGCGAATCGCGCCTGCGCGAGGGCGCCGATGAGCATGCCGCCCTTGGGATGGACCTCATCCACCGACGTGGTGCCGGAGGGTTCGCCGGGGCGCAGGTGGTAGGCGGGGGGATGCCCGCCGGTGGCCACGGTGAGCGTGAAGCCCGTGCCCTGGGGGTCGGGTTCGAGGACGCCGAACATCGCGGTGCAAAACCGGCTGCCGATGGTGGGGTCCATCAGCAGGGCAGTGTTCAAGGTGGCAAGGACCGCTTCGGGATCGGGATCGACGTGGGCGGCGGCCCGCAAGGTGTAGCGGGTCAGCGACGTCACCGCGGCGGCCTCGGCGCCCTTGCCGCACACATCGCCCAGGAAGAACGCCCACCGTCCGCCGGCACCGAGTGGGAAGACGTCGTAGAAGTCGCCGCCGACATCGCGCACGGAGGCGGTGTAGTAGTGCGAGGCCAGCTCCAGGCCGGGCACGGTCGGCAGCGCCGGCGGCAGCAGGGTGCGCTGCAAAGTGGCGGCGAAAGCGGCGATGGCGGCCTTGTCGGCCTCGGCCTGCTCGCGGGCAACGTGTTCGGCCTCGCGCTGGGCCTGCTCGGCCCGGACGGTGCGCAGCGCCGACAGCCGCAGCTCCATCTCGTCCATCACGATCGCGGCCAGGTCCGCCAACGTGGCAGTGTCCGCTTCGGTGATCAGCCGGGGGCGGGTGTCGAGGACGTTGACCGTGCCCAGCCGGTGCCCGTCGGCGGTGGTGATCGGGGCGGCCGCGTAGAACCGCACGCCCATCTCGCCGGCGACCAGCGGGTTGGAGCACGCCACCGGGTCGGCTAGGGCGTCGGGTATGACCAGGGTGTCTTCGGAAAGGATGGCCGAGGCGCACAGGCCCGGGTCGCGGCCGATCTCGCTGACGCCCTCCAGGCCGTGGGCGGCCTTGAACCAGATCCGGTCGCTGTCCACGATCGTTACCGACGCTACCGGTGTGCCAAGCAGACGGGCGGCCATCGCCGCCACCCGGTCGAACGCCCCGTCGGGCGGGGTGTCGAGGATGTCGTAGCGGCGCACCGCCGCGATGCGCCGCTCTTCCTCGCTGCGCGGTATCGGTGTCCGTAGCGCCCGCTGGGGCTCCCCGGACGCCGCGGCCTGCTGCGCCATACTCCCGCCCCTCTCATCGTTATCTCGCGGGCCACGGCTCTGGTGCGGCCCGGTCTGCTCACGGAGCCTAGCCGAGGAGGCCCGGTCACCCACAAGCAGCCTGGAACTGGGGCTTGACCAGGGGAAACAACACCGATGGTGATCAGTCACCACAGGGGATAACACAAGGGAATCCACAGCACGGCGAACAGGGAAGGGAAGCCGGGCCAGCCCGGCTTGCCCACCCGGTCGATCAAGGGGAGGCGCTCCCCGGAGGTGATCGGGCCCGGCCGCACCGCGTTCCTCAGGCATGAGCGAGGGTCCCGTGGAAATTCGCCGGCCTGCCGATGCCGGGACACAGCCCCGAGGCAGCCACGGCAAAAGTGCAGGGCCGGGCGTGGACGCCCGTGGTGCGGGAGATGCTCGAACACCCGGGGACCGCAGAGAGGGGGCGCCAGGCGCTGGAGTACTCCCGGCAACAGTGGGCCGTCCAGGGCCTGACACCACCCTGGGATTGGTCTGGGGCCGCCCCGGAAGCTCGGGACATCCGGGGCGGTGATCCAATTCTCAACGAGCCGGAGCAGAACCGGTTCCGCAACACGGCCGGCGCACCGGGGAGCGGTGTTGGGTTGATCGTCGGCTGGACCGGCTGCTGCCCATGTCGTCAGGCTGCGGCCGGTGGGGTCGGGGATCCGGTGGTGCGCCGGTATTCGGCGTTGATGCGTTGGGCTTCTTCGAGTTGGTCTTCGAGGATGACGATGCGGCAGGCGGCTTCGATGGGGGTGCCCTGGTCTACGAGTTCGCGGGCTCGGGCGGCGATGCGGAGCTGGTAGCGGGAGTAGCGGCGGTGGCCGCCCGGGGAGCGCAAGGGGGTGATGAGACGGTGTTCGCCGATGGCGCGGAGGAAGCCCTGGGTGGTGCCGAGCATGTCGGCGGCGCGGCCCATGGTGTAGGCGGGGTAGTCGTCGTCATCGAGACGGCCGAACGTGTCGTCTGCTGTCATCGAACCTCTCTGTCGGTTGAACGCGCCGGAGTCGCACACGCTGAGGGGCCCGGGTGCCGTACCGGCACCCGGGCCCCGAAGGAACTACTCACACCATCTGCCGGCCCTGATACTGCGCCGGCCCTCTGTTTCCGCACGGCCGGCCTGAACGCTGCCGGGGATGCGGGGATCGCGGATGCGTGACCGGAGACCACCTCACTATCGATGTCCTGCGGTACCCGAACTCAATGCTTCCGTCCGGGCGATCCTGATGGCGCCTAGTCCCTCCGTTCTTTCCCTCTGAATCAATCAGTTACCAAACGGGAACTGCGTACTGCTCTTACTGCTGCACTGCGAACTGCTTGTACTGCTGGTGTTGCGTACTGCCGGTGGCCTCACACAGCGCCACCTCCTCGGCAGCCAGCCCCGTCGCCCATCCTGCGTCTGCTCTGGCTTAGAACCCCACTGCCGAACCTCCCGGTGCGCGCGCCCGCAGCCCGACGCCTTCACCGAGGTACCACTCACATACTTCACTGCTGGTACCGCCAACTGCGTTACTGCTGGTACTGCTCGTGGCGGCCCCTGATCACCGCGGGCCACCCGGTCCGGTCGTCAGTCCCGTCGCCGTCATACGACTGCTCTGGCTTCGGAACTCCACCGCCGCACCGTCCTGCGAACTGCAACTACTGGTACCGCGTGTACTGCTGCCCGGCAGTTCATCTCTGCCGGGCCCTTCTGGTCTCGGCTACGAGAGAAACCATAACCACCGAAGCATCCAATGTCTACTTCGGCCGTGACAGATTTCTGCCTGTTCGAAAGCGAGGTAGACGCACTCGAACATGACAGGGAACACGGCGGCTGCTACTGCGGCGCGCCCACCACACCGGTCGGTGCAGGCAGCCGTCCGGTGGTGCACGCGGACAAGCACGGTGACATGGGCGGGCGAGGGGTGTGCCTGGAAGGGCCCGATCCGACGGGCCTCGGGGTGGCCGCCGGCTCCGGCATCGGGCCGGGCCAGGTAGCCGGCCACAGCATCACCGGCAAGAAGCGGCAAGAAGCGGCAAGCAAACCAGAGCTACGCAGGGTCAGTCACTGGACAGCGACTGGAGGGGGCCGCCCACCTTGGGACAGGGCACACTCGTTTTTGAAGGTCCGGGTGGCAGGGCTCCGCCTAAGGCGGAGCCCTGCCACGTTCGGTGACGCTGCGTCGATGTCGCCGGCGGTTCCCGGTTGGGGTGGCATTCGCTCACATCGGGGGATGGCGCCGGTTGCACGAACCGCGAGGCCCTGGACAGCAGTCCTGGGATCACCAGCTCGTGAGAGAGGTGAGCAGCGTGCCCAGGGGTGTTGTGAAGTGGTTCGATCAGGGGGAAGGCCATGGCGTCATCGCGCGGGACGCTGGTGAGCCGGACGCCGTCGTGGAGTCCTCAGCTGTTCTGGGGTGTTGCCGTGCCCGGGGGCTGGTGGCGGGCGAGACGGTCGTCTTCGACGTCACCGAGGACCTTCAGGGGGTCCGGGCCGAGAACCTCCGACGAGATGGGGCTTGTCGCTGAGGTGACCGGTCACCCGGACCTCATCCCGGCTACCGCTCTCGGCCCGCGCCGCCGTCCATCGCCGTCTCAGCCTCGGCGGCAGTTCCATACACGCGCAAAACCCTGTCGACCCCGGTCAGGCGCAGCATCCGTTGCAGCGTCGGCGGCACGCCGGCCAACGCGAGCGAAACCCCGGCCTCCTCTGTCTGCCGTCGGGCGCCCAGCAGCACGTTCAGGCCGGCCGAGTCGCAGAACGACACCCGGACAGGTCCAGCACGACACACCGCAGTCCCGGACCGATCCCGTCTTGAAGACGGCTCCGGAGGAACCCGGCGGTCGCATGCTCCATGTCCCCGCCGAGCCGTATGACCAGACACGGGCCTGCCGTACTCACCTCGACAGAGGGCTCACCGCTCATACCGCCCTCCCAACCGACTCACCGGGAACGCCGTCCGATAGCGCCGATGAACCTGGCGTCTACCCTCAGGACGCTCCGCCATACCGGCTACGGACGCCCGACCACCCAGCCCACCACGGCCGGGCGAACCCGCCACACGCCCTCGAAGTCCTTCGAGGGTTGATCACGTTGGCGGATGGGTGGAGGATTTTCCCTGGTGATCGGTTGTGTGCCGGTCGAGTCTGGCCAGCAGATCGTCCAGGTCTGAGGTAGTGAACTTCCACTGGAACGGCTGTGCTGTGGCGTTGTAGCGGTCTTCGAATGCACGGAGCCGGTCCCGGACCTCGTCGAGGTCGGTGAAGTCGTCAGGCGAGACGACCTTGCGCTGAACGATGGAGAAGAACACCTCGATCTGGTTCACCCATGAAGCGTGAACGGGTGTGTGGACCATGACCGCGTTCGGAAACCTGCTGGTGAGACGGTCGATGGTTCTGTTGCCGCGATGGGAGGATCCGTTGTCGACGATCCAAAAGACGCGTCTGGCGCCGGCGTATGGCTCGCTGGTCATGACCTGCTCGACCAGCGCCATGAACGGCACGATGCCCGCGGTGGGTTCGCAGCGGCCCATGACTCGGGCCTGGTGGACGTCATAGGCGGCCATGTAGATGAGCGCACCGCCGCGTTCGTACTCGTGGTTGACGCGCAACGCCCGGGCTCGTCCCGGGGGCAGGGTGGGATGGCAGCGGCAGCGGGCCTGGATGGAGGTTTTCTCGTCCGCGGAGATGACGTACTCGTTCTCGCCCAGGGGTTCGCCCTGCCACAGGCCGACGTAGAGGTCCATGATGCGGGCGGCTTTGGTACGGAAGTCGGGGTCGCGAATGAGGATCCATGAGTGGTATTGCCAGGGCTTGAGCGCGTCCCGCTTGAGCCAGCGGCGCACGGTGGAGGCCGAGACCGCCTCACAATGCCCCGGTCGACAGCCTCACGTGCCAGTTCCGGGCAGGGCCAGCGGGACAGCGGTACGCCTGTCTCGGCAGGTAACTGGCAGGCCAGTGCCTTAACTTCGGCGGTCTGCAACGGGGTGAAACGCGGCGGCCCCCCGGAACGCTTACGGTCTTCAAGGGCCGGAAGACCGCCAGAGGCGAACCGGCCCCGCCACGTGCGCACCGTGTCCACGTGCTGGCCCGTCTCACCGGCGATCCGCAAGTTGGAGCGTCCGCGTGCCGCACGCAGCACAAGGTCCGCGCGCATCCGGGCCTGGTGGGGAGTCTTGTGGCCGTAGGCCATCTTCTTCAGCCGCTGCCTCTGCGAGGCTGTCAACGATATCGGGCAGGCGGAGGCAACAGGCAAGGCGGGCAGGCCGATCAACAGAAGTGGATCTCACCGGCCACCCCTTGCCGCAGCACCCGCAGTCGCGACCGTAGTGCGGGCTTGAACAGGTCCGGCGGTGCGGATGCCCGGGTTACTTGCCGCTGCCTTCGGCGAGGGTGTGTGCGACAAGCGCGTTGGCGTGGCCGTGACCGAGTCCATGCTCGGCCTTGAGCCAGGTGACGAGTTCCATGTGCTTGGTCAGGGGCGAGGAGCGGATGAGGTCCTTCCAGTCCTTGATCGGGCGGCCGTACTTCTTCTCGATCGACGGGAAGTAGCTGGCGGGGCCTTTTACCGGTGCGGTCATTGCGGTGTCCTGTCTCACTTGTTAGTGATCTTGATGGTTGTCTTGGTTGCGTCTGCGATGAGTGGACGGCTGCTGTTACTTCTGTGCTGCGGGGAGGGGCGTCATCAGCCGGGCGGTGACGGCCGTGAGCCACAGAAGGCCGAGTCCGGCTCCGGCGGTGAAGGCCAGCACGGTGGCGGAGGAACCGGCGAATCCGGCGAGGATCCCCAGCGGTACCAGGCGTGAGCTCACGGCCCATCCCCGTTGCCGGTGCGTGGCGAAGTGCCGGGCCAGGACGAGGAACGCTGCGGACAGCGCGAGGAAGCCCACCATGGCGCTGAGCATGTGGGCGGCGCCGTGCCAGCTCAGGGAGGCGGCGGGAGCTTGGGGGGCACCGGCGGGGAAGCCCGCCCCCGGGTCCGCGGTGAACGCCGCGGCCAAGGCAAACGAGACGCCGAACACACGGATCAGGCGCGGTGCCCAGGTGCCGGCGGGTGCGCCGTCCAGTGCGCGGCGGATCCCGGCCGCACCTGCGGCGGCCAGCATGCCGGTCAGTAGGAAGCTGGTCACCTGGATCCAGCCGAGATCGCCCAGGCTGAGCTGGCTGATCGCGTTGCGGGTGAAGTCGAAGCCGTCGCGGGTGAGCCCCTGGACTGCGCCGAGGCCCAGGAACAGTGGACCTGCCGTGACGCCGCCTGCCAGCAGAACCCGCGTCGTCGGCCGCGCCGACGCCGGGCGGGCCGTGACCGGGACGCCAATGGTCTGGGTCATGCGATTCCCCCGTGGAAAGAACTAGACGGTGTGGTACTCGTCGGAACTGGGCGCTAGATTAGTCACATACGAACTGGACTGTCCAGTACTGAAGGGTGGGCGATGGAAGCGAGCGAGCAAGGCCGGTCTGCACGCAAGCACAAGGCGATCCTGGACGCCGCAACCCAGGCGTTCATGGCCAAGGGGTACTCCGGGACCAGCATGGACGACATCGCGAAGCAGGCCGCAGTCTCCAAGCAGACCGTCTACAAGCACTTCTCGGACAAGGAGAAGCTGTTCGCCGAGATCGTCCTGGCCACGACGGACCGGGTCGACTCCATGGTCGATCTGGTGGCCGACATCCCGGCCGACGCCGAGGAACTGGAGGAGAACCTGGCCCGCCTGGCCCGCCAGTTCCTGGCCGCACTCACCCAGCCCCAGGTACTCCAGCTGCGGCGCCTGATCATCGCCAACGCCGACACCTTCCCCGAGCTCGGCGCCACTTGGTACAAGCAGGGCTTCGAACGCGTCCTCGCCACCCTGGCAGCCACCTTCCAACGCCTCGCCGACCACGGTCTCCTCCGCGTTACCGACGCGAATCTGGCCGCTAACCACTTCACCGGGCTTCTTCTGTGGATCCCCGTGAACAAGGCCATGTTCCACGGCAGCCCCCAGCACACGCAGAGCGAACTCGACCGCCATGCGGACGCCGGCGTCCGGGCCTTCATCGCTGCCTACCGCTGACCCCCAGCGACACGCACCAAGTCACCCCCCGGGCATGCCGGGAGAAACACTGAACGATTTCTCCCGGCTCTTCGCAACCGGTTCAACCCTGGTGGACCCCAGGAACTTACACTCCCCGACGGGACCCCGGTACGGCTCGGGGTATGGCTGTCCAACGCCCGCACCCGTCGCGACCAGCTCACCACCGACCAACGCCAACGCCTCACCGACCTCGGCATCCACTGGGCCCGCCAGAGGCCGGGCCGCGGTGGTCAGGGGCGGGCCAGGAAACGGGCCCGCAAAGGAACCATCCAACGCCCACCGAACCCCAGAAGACGCACTCCACCAGCAGGCACTCCACCAGCAGATCCGGCCCCTGTGGCGCATGCGTGAACGAGGAGTCCGTCCGACGAGCGTGCCTCCAGCAGCCGAAGCGACCCTTGACCAGGCCATCGAGCGGCTGCTGGCCCGCGAGGCCCGCGTCAGCCGGGCGGGCGACTTCCTGGAAGGTTTCCGTCAGCGGGGCGACGAAACGCGACGGTGACCCGGACCTCCCGGCCACCCTGCGGGAGCGGATCGCAGAATTCCAGGGTGAACCCCGTGAGGCGCGACGTCCCGGCAGGGCGCCTCCGCCCTCATTCCATCAGCCGGCCGCCGCTGGTTGACGGCGACGACGAGGCAGCGGGGTCGTTGCCGGGCACGAGGCTCGGTGACGCGGTAGATGCCGCCCCGCCCACGTCCGCGTCCGCGTCCACTCCCTGGGGGCGGTCGGCCGGACGTCGAGCTGCTCGCAGTCGACGGTGCGGGCGATCCACTGGAACCCGGCCGCGTCCACCAGGCGCACCATCAGCGGCGAGGGGTAGACGCCGGCGATCTGGCCATGCGCCTGGCGGTTAGGTCGAACACCTGCTGCCCGAGCGTGAACCGGGGGCGGCCCCTCACCGGTGTTCGGTCCGCGCGCAGCGCTTCATGAGGACCTGCATGTCGGTGACGACGGTGAAGCAAGCCGGGTGACCGGCGAGGTCAAAGATCAAGGTTCGGTTATTCGACCGGGCCTTCCATGACCTGGCTGATGAACTCGATCGGGCCCAGGCCCATGTTCGGCACGTAGGTCTTGGCGTTGTGCTGGCCGCCCGGGATGATTCTCAGGGTGGTGTGGATCGGCCCCTTGTTGCCGTAGGTGGCGACGTATTTCTGCACGTTCGGCAGGGTGTCCTTGTTGTTCTCGTTGTCGCCGACCTGGAAGGCGATGTAGACGTCCAGCGCGCCCTTCTTGTCGATGAGTGCCTTGGAAAGCAGGTTGGGGTTGTTCTCGTTCTTCTCCTTGTCGTGGCCCTTCCACAGCGGGGAGTCCGGGACGATGTCCGGGCCGGAGGCGAGTGCGGCCTTGAACTTGTCCGGGTACTTCAGCACGGCCTTCAGGCTGGCGAAGCCGCCGGTGGAGGAGCCCATGAAGGCCCAGCCGTCACGCGATTTGATCGTGCGGAAGTTCTCCTTCATCAGGTCCGGGACGTCCTCGGTCAGCCAGGTGTCCATCTTGGGCTGGCCCGGGATGTCGGACGCGTCCCAGTAGATGCCCTTGTCGTCCGGCCCCGGGTTCAGCACGGGCATGGCCAGGATGAAGGGCTTGCTCTTGCCCTCGCTGTACCACTTGCTGATGCTCGGTTGGAGGCCCATTCCGGGGTCCATCCAGTAGTTGTTGGGATAGCCAGGGCCGCCGGGCAGGGCGATCATGACGGGGAAGCCGCTCTTGGCGAACTTCGGGTCGTTGTACTCCTTGAGCGCCCAGACCCAGACCTTGCCGGTGAAGCCGGACTTCTTGCCGGTCACGGTGGTGACGGCGACATGCGTGCCGTCGTCCAGGGTCTTCGTGTTCTTGAATTCGGCTGCCGGGCCCGTGGGCATCAGCATCTTCGAGTTCGCCGCCTGCTTCGCACCCGTTCCCGCCGGCCTGAGGCGTGCCGAAGGTCACCGACGAGCCCTTGTCGGTGAAAGGAGGTATTTCGAAGTGGTACATCACGAGCGACGTGATGCCCAGGAGTGCCGCCACGGTGGCACCGACGATCACCCAGCGCTTGGTCTTGGACTTCCGCCGCGGGGGCTCCTGGTCGTACTCGTGCTCGTACGGAGGCTCGTACTGCGGCTCGGCCCTGTCGTACGCGGGCTGCTCGTGGGAGCGCCGCTGGTACACGGGCTGGTGGCGCAGGGTGGGCTGGTCGTCGTACGCCTGCTGGTCGTAGCGCGGCTGGTCGTACTGCGGGCGGCCCTGCTGGGCCTGCTGCCCGTACGGCGGGCGGCCGGCCTGCTGCTGGCCGTACCGGCTGCGTCTGGTCCTGCGGGCGGCCGTGCTGCTGGCCCTGGGGCTGCTGTCCGTACTGCGGCTGGCCCTGCTGCTGTCCACCGTAGGGCGGCTGCGGCTGCTGCGGATACTGTCCTTCCGGCCGGTACGGCGGCTGATACTGCTTGTCGGGTGAGTACGACATGTGCGGTTGCTCTCCGGCTGGTGTGCTGCCCCATAGGGGGGTGGACTGCCCCGTCGGGGGGGGACTGCCCCGTCGGGGGGGACTGCCCCGTCGGGGGGGACAGACTGCTTCTGTTCGAATGTTGAACGAAACTGCTTCGGGGTTCCGCATTTCCCCTTGGGAGGGCGTGGCGATTGCCGCTCCATCGACATCCTGCTGGAACTGGGCCAGAGATGAGGCGCCGTCTGAAGCCCTCCGAGCGGGAGGATGTGCCCCTGTCCGCGTGATCCGATCGCCGGCTTGCGTCATGGATGGTGTGACTGAGCGCGACAGTTGGCCCATCCGGCCAAGCAGATGCTCGGATTCGGCACCACGAGTCAGTGCCATGAAAGCCCCACTCGTCGAGCCCGCCGTAGACGTGCGCTTCGAGGCACTGCGGAGCTTCAAGGCCCACGGCATCGCCCCGGTATACGGCGATGAGCAAATCCTCGCCCCGCCACCAGGAGTCGGTCACCCGCTGCACCTCGGGCACCGGCTCTAAACCGCCGAGGTCCAGTTCCTCCACAGCCTTCCCCTTGATCCTCGTGAGGGTCTTGGCCCACCGACGGACATGAGCCGCCAGGGCCAGGGATTCCGCCCATCCGTCCGTGCTGGCATGCAGAGGTGTCCAGCGGTAGGCGTCGATCCCGAACGCCCCATCGGGGCCGACCATGAATCCGTAGGCCATGGACACCCGGCAGTCTCCTGCCGGGAACGACCAGCCTTGTGCGGGCACCCGCTCGGGACAGTCGGCGTCCAGGATGCGCGGACCACCTTCGTAGAACGGGGCCGGCGGCAGGGCAAGGCCGCCCCAGCGGTCCTGAAAGACGATGGCCCGATCGATCTCCGCAGCAGGGATCCCGTGACTGATCCAAGCGCCGCGGTGTCGCAGGATGTCGAGCCGGTGGACGCGGATGCCCTCCCTCTCGACGAACTACTGGGCCCTGCGGCTCAGGCCAGCGGGCGGGACGCTGCACAAACAGGGCCTCGCGCAGCCGGTCCTCCACCAACTCGACCGGACAAACCTCCTCGGCGAGCCAGGCCGTCAGCCGCTCCTCGTCCGCGCGGGTCGCCGGTCGGAAGCCGAGTTCCTCGCGGATCTGCGTACGGTGCCCCTTTGCCGAACGGGACGACAGGTCGTACTTCACCACATCCTCCGCCGGCACCTTCACCACGTCGCCCACGTAGTCGACCGCTGCCTCCGGGAACCGGCCCTCCAGCTCGAAGAACTTCAGCATCAGCACGAAACCGAGACGGGTCGGACCGGCCTTATCGCGACCAGGTCCGAGTCACTGCCCACAGGCGTCCAGCACGCCACGACGTCCTGGGGCGACCACTCCCGGCGCATGAGCGCTACCCGTCCGTCGACTACTCGTTCGGCCTGACGAAGCGGTCAGACACGAAGCAACGGGAGGGCAGAGGGGAGCGGCGGCCACTGTGCCCTGTGGGTCAGAGATAGGAGACCGGGACCGTGATGCCAAGTATCGAAGAAGTGGGGTGCTCGTGACGTTCGCTGTGTAACAACGCCTGGTGCGTGGCCTTCGCTGTGTCCAGACCGTGGCTTCCGGATCAGGCCGAGGGCCAGGGCGCCAATCCCTTCTCTCACCCTGAGGGGGACAAGGGTGGTCTCCGGGACGGTTCAGGGTGATTCCCGATGATCAACAGTCATTACAGGAGCGAGGGTTGGTCCAGCGCGAGCACCGTGCCGACCCAAGCCACCAGCGTCCTTCCCGGGAGTCACCGATGTCCACTCGATCCCCCGTCGCCCGCCGTCTCACCGTCGCCGGAGTGGCACTGGCCGTCTTCGCCACCGGCCTGGCCGCTGCCCCGGCGGCCTCCGCCGCTTCCTCCGGGCTCGCCACCCACAATTCCACTGACGACCGTGGCTCCGCCGCTGTGAGAAAGCTCCTGGCCACTCTGCCCGACCCTGTGACGGATGCGGCCCTGATACGAGTGGCCGGCCGGGGCATGCGCACCCAGTACACCGGGACAGCGGGACCCGTGGAGGCGGACGCCGGCTTCCCGGTCGGTAGCGTGACCAAGATTTTCACCGATGCCATGGTGCTACAGCTGGTCGCCGAGCACCGGATCGGCATCGACGAGCCGGTCCGCCCCCACCTGCCCGATGTGATCCCCGCCGCTTACGCCGGCGTGACGGTACGCCAGCTCCTGGACCACACCAGCGACCTTCCCCGTCCAGCGAAGGTTCCGCTCGACCCGCACGGCGTGGTCGCCGCCTCCTTCGAAGCGGACACCGCAGCGCAACCCGGCCGCATCCCGGCCCCGGGAACCGTTCAGCAGTACAACGGACTGAACAGCTTCGTCGCCGGGCTGCTCGTGGAACAGGTCACGGGCCGCCCCTTCGCCCGTGAACTCGACCGGCGGATCCTGCACCCGCTGGCCCTGCGCCACACCGCCCTCTCCTCGGACCCGCAGATCGCCTGGACCTGGTCCGAGGGCGGACTGACGTCCACAGCGGCGGACCTCGATGCGTTCCTGCGCGCCCTACTTGACGGGCGGCTCCTCCCTCCGACCCAGCAGCGGCACCTCTTCGAAGTACCCGCAGTACCCAGCGGCCCCGAGAACACCAGCTGCCCCCTGCCGACAGCCTGCTTCAGCGCCGGCGGCCTGATGGGTATCGAGCTGAACGGAACCAAGGTATGGGGCAAGACCGGATCCAGCGGCGGCTGGACCAGCGGAATCTTCGCGAGCACCGAACAGCATCGCCGGACGGTATACGCCCTGCGGCCCAATTCCCAGGCCACCCCCGGGAAGCAGCGCGCCCGCCTCGTGGAAGTGGTTACGGCCGCGCTCACCAGCTAAGGGCTTGCAGATCATCAACGTGTTGCTTCCCGCCCGACGTCGTCTCATTTGGTGAGCCTTCGGTAGCAGATGAGGGTGCAGGCGATGCTGGTGAAGGCGAGGAAGTGGTCGGCTTTGCGTTCGTAGCGGCGGTGTAAGCGGCGGCAGCCGGCGAGCCAGGCCATGGTGCGTTCGATGGTCCAGCGATGTCGGCCCAGTCGCTTGGATGACTCGATGCCCTTGCGCGCGATGCGATGGGTGATGCCTCGCTGGCGTAACCATCGGCGCAGGTGGTCGTAGTCGTAGCCCTTGTCCGCATGCAGTTTGGCGGGGCGCCGTCGGCGGGGCCCGCGTCGGGAGCGGATCGGCGGGATGCCGCGGACGAGGGGTTCGAGGGCCTGGCTGTCGTGGAGGTTGGCGCCGGAGATGCCGACGGAGAGGGGCAGACCGGTCCGCTCGGTGATCAAGTGGATCTTTGAGCCCTTCTTGCCCCGGTCTACAGGATTCGGACCTGTCAGGTCCCCCCTTTCAGGGCCCGCATGTTCACCGAGTCGATCGCGCACCGGCTCCAGTCCAGGTCACCGCGCCTGCCCAGCTCGTCCAGGACCAGACGGTGGAGCTTGGCCCAAACCCGAGCCTTGGTCCACTCGGTGAACCGCCGGTGGGCTGTCGGCCCCGAAGGTCCGAACGTTGGCGGCAGCTGCCGCCAGGTGCAGCCCGACGTAGCCACGAAGATGATCGCCGCCAGAACCTCACGGTCTCCATACCGTCGACGCCCACCGCCCTGCGGCCGAGACGGAGCAGGCGGCACCACCCGTTCGAACAGATCCCACAACTCATCTGGCCCCAGACGTTCAACGATCCCCACAAGGCCAGACTATCGAATAGCCCAAATGAGACGACCTCTTAGAGGTCGTTTCCATCTGGATTGCCCGAAATTGATGTGATCCTCAAGGTGGCCGATCGCGGTGCGGTCGTGACCATGGGTGGAGTCGGTGCCTGTGGGCCGGGTGGGGTGGCGGGTGGGGCGGGATGGCTCTTGTTCTTGTCTCATCCCAGGGTGTCCGGCCCTTGGCGGCCCGCGTGCTTCCGGTGCCGCGGCCGCGCGCCTGGGCGCACTCGGTCCGCGGCGGTACGCCGGAATCATGACGACGCGACGCCCGTATCCGAGTGATCTCTCCGACGCCCGCTGGAAGTTGATCGAGCCGGTGCTGTCCGCGTGGCGCTTCGAGCGTCGTGGTCGGGCCCTGGACTTCGGCAGGCCTCCGCGGCACGACCTGCGCGAGATCATGAACGCGATCCTCTATGTGGACCGCACCGGCTGTCAGTGGGCCTACCTCCCGCATGACTTCCCGCCGCACCAGAGCGTCTACGGCTACTTCGCCAGATGGGCGGACGAGGGCGTGTTCGCCCAGCTCAACGGACTTCTCCGGCAGCTTCTCCGTGAGAAGGAAGGACGGGACGCGGAGCCCTCGGCGTGTGTGATCGACGCCCAGAGCGTCAAGACCTCCACCAGCGTCCACGCCTCCGGCCAGGGCATCGACGCGGGCAAGAAGATCGTGGGCCGCAAACGGAGCATCGTCACCGACACGCTCGGCCTTCTCCTCGCGGTGCTGGTCACCGCGGCGAGCGTGCAGGACTCCGTCGCCGGCACCCGGCTCATCGACCAGGTCGCCGCCGACCACCCCGGCATCCGCAAGGTCTGGGTGGACGGAGGCTACCGCCAGCACCTCGTCGAACACGCCGCCACCCTCGGAATCGACATGGAGATCACCGCCCGCAAGCCCGGGAGCAGAGGATTCACCCCGATCCCTAAACGTTGGGCGGTCGAGCGAACCTACGGCTGGCTCATGCTCCACCGCCGCCTGGCCCGTGACTAC
Source organism: Streptomyces sp. Tek67B01 (assembly GCF_055231995.1). Lineage (NCBI taxonomy): Bacteria > Bacillati > Actinomycetota > Actinomycetes > Kitasatosporales > Streptomycetaceae > Streptomyces > Streptomyces sp. Tek67B01. The sequence goes on along the minus strand of NZ_JBUYUY010000001.1, from coordinate 6,976,500 downwards.
GAAACCCTTCCCACCCGCTCCGAAGCCGTCATCCACATCGCCATGACCGACCTCATGGCTCGCCGCCTCACCGGCGAGAACACCATCTCCTGGCGCGACACGACACACCAGACTAAATAGCCGATCCCGAGATAAAACAGCGGGATAAAACGACCTCTTACTGATCTTTTCGTAAGTTCGGTGGGTGTGGTGGCCGGATGGTCAGGCCGGTGTGGGCGAGGAATGACCATGGCAGTCGGGGGTTGGTGTTGATGTGGTGGATGCCTTGCTCGGTGGCGTCGGCGAGGTGGTCGCCGGCGAGGTTGGCGAGTTCACGCTTCTTGAGCGAGGACCACGACAGTTCCACCGGGTTCAGCTCGGGAGCGTAGGCGGGTAATTGTTCCGGGATGAGCCAGTCCTGTTCGGCGACCCAGGCCCGCATCGCCCGGCTCCAGTGGGCGGACAGGCCGTCCCAGACCAGGACCACTCGCTCGCCGCGGTAGAACACCTTGATTTGCTCCAGGACCTCGATGAGTCCGGCGGTGTCGTAGCTGCCGGGCTTGAGGTGGGAGCACAGGCGGGCCCCGCGATCGGGGTCGGTGGAGTGGTAGCCCAAGGCCGCGGCCTTCGAGGCACGCTTCCAGTTCAGGCGGTGCCGCAGGAGCGGAGTCCGTCCTCGGGGCGAGTAGGTACGGCGAGTCCGAGGGAGCGGGGAGACAGCTGATTCGTTGAGGAAGACGGTCCGGGCATGTGTGTTCACGGCCTCTTTTTGATGCGCGGCCACTCATGCGCGATCCATCGGGCGGTCTCCGATTCGTCCCGCTCGACCGCCCGCCGCTCGGGCCGTTGCAGGCTCCATCCGAGCCGGCCGGTCAGCAGCCGCCAAACCGACGCCCTCGACAACACCACCCCCGTTGTCCGGGTGACGACCGCGCCGACTCATTCCAGGGTCCACAGGTCGGCTTCGAAACCATGAGCCTGGGCACCCCGCTCCAACGCCGCCCGGACCATCTCGACCTGGGTGTCGTCCAGCTTCGGTGGACGTCCGGTGGCTGCCCTCGCCGCAAGGCCGAAGCACCGCCTTGCTCCCACACCCGCCGCCAACGCCGCACACTCTCGGCACACACCCCCACCGCCCTCGCGATCTCCGCATTCGAGGCGCCGTCCTCGAACAACTCGACTGCCTGAACACGACGCGCCTCCGCCAACTGAGGCCGCGACAAAGGAGGAAGGGAGGAGCCGGCAACCGAAGAAGAAGGTTGATAAGCCACGCCGACAGCCTCCCACCCACACGGCCACCACACCCACCGAACTTACGAAAAGATCAGTAGAGTGACGCGCAGACCCGTGAACAGGAGACCCCCCATGGACCTGAATTCCCGCACCGGAGGCGCTCCCCGCGGCGTGACTGGTGCACCGGCCCGGCGGAACGCCGGAGCGGGCCGCGGCCCGCTGATCGGGGCGGTCTTCGGAGGGGTGTGGTTCCTCATAGGCCTCGGCGGGCTGCACGGCGGCCCCCGCAGAGCCGCGGCCGCGACGGGGGCCGTGCTCGCCGTCGCCGTGACCTTCGCCGTACTGCGCGCCCGCCGCAGGCCCGTCCCCCCTGCGGTTGGTGCCCCGCAGCCGCGCGGGCGCGCGTTCGTCCGGCTGATCGTGATCCAGGCCGTAGTGCTCGGCGTGGGGGCCGGGCTGATAAACAGTCGGCTCGACAAGCCCCAACTGGCCTTCTGCTGGGCGGCCCTCGTCGTCGGCGGTCACTTCTTCCCACTGGCCCGCGTGCTGGGCGCCCCCCTTCTGCGCGTGCTGGGCGCGGTGATGGTCGCGGTGGTTGCCGCGACCACCGTCGTGGCCCTGGCAGCCCCGGACACGACGCCGTGGATCTGGCAGGCTCTGCCCGGCCTCGGTTGTGCGGGCGCGCTGTGGGCAGCCGTCCTGGCCACGGGCCTGCGGGCACCGGCCGGCCGGCAGGGGTGACCACCCGCCCCCGCTGGACGCACTCGCCTGCGATGACACTTGTCACGCACTCCGTGACGACGTCATCTGGATCTGTCCATCCGGCCGACGGTGGCCGCCCCGCGCACCCCTCATGACGAGGCTGCTGCAGCCCCGGCGTGATACCAGGCACCAGGGCCAGCCGGAGCCCGGGGGAAGACGCCGTTGCCCAGAACGCTGAGGCGTCCCGGGCAACGGCGCGAGCAGCAGCGGAGGTGCTAGGGTCTGTTGCGAAAGTGCTGGTCAGAGCCATTCGTTGATGGCTGCGATCAGCACGGTGGCTTCGTAGCGGACGGCGAGTTTGTCGTACCTGGTGGCGACGGCCCGGTGGCGCTTGAGGCGGTTGATGCCGCACTCGACGGCGTGGCGTTGTTTGTAGTCGTCTTTGTCGAATGCCGGGGGCCGGCCGCCGCGGGAGCCGAGTTTCTTGCGGTTGCGGATCTGGTCGGCCTTCTCGGGGATCGTGCACCCGATCCGGCGTTTACGCAGGTAGGAGCGGTTGGCCCGGGATCCGTATGCTTTGTCTGCACGGACTCGGGCGGGTCTGGTGCGAGGCCTGCCAGGGCCGGGCCGGGCGACCCGGACCTTCTCCAGGACGGGCTGGAAGTACGGGCTGTCGTGCCGGTGGCCGGCCGTGACCAGCAGGGACATGGGCTTTTGTCCCTGCTCGGTGGCAAGGTGGATTTTCGTGGTCAGACCGCCGCGGGAGCGTCCGAGACCGTGGTCGTCGGGCTCGGTGACGAGGCCGCCGGGAGGCTCCCTCTGGAGATCCCCTTTTTGCGGGCGCCTGCCGCGTGCTGATGCGCGCGGCAGACGGTGGAGTCGACGCTGAGGTCCCAGGTGATCAGACCTTTCGCGTCGGCATCGGTCTGGAGCCGCTCGAATATCCGCTGCCATGTGCCGTCGCGCTGCCACCGGCGGAACAGGTCGTAGACCCGGTCCCACGGCCCGTACCGTTCCGGGACGTCCCGCCACGGAGTGCCGGCCCGGGTTCGCCACCGTATGCCGTCTATCAACTGCCGCCGGCTCCATACCCGCGGCCGCCCCGGCTTGCCGCCGACCGGCAACAGCGGCTCCAGTCTCGCCCACTGTGCATCTGTCAGATCTCCACGCACCACACCATGATCATCACCGACCAAGATCCACTTTCGCAACAGACCCTAGATCACGGGGTCCGAGTCGGAACGGGCCAGGAAACCGGTGTTGCTGTCAGAATCTTGGCAGCTCCGCGCCCGAAGCGGTGGACCGCAGGTGGCCTGGGAGCATCCCGGCCCGGCAAAAGGAACGCGTCACGTTGACCTGGCGGGTGCCGGTTCAAGATGCGCGGAACGGTCAAGCACGCGCCGGTGGTCTCGACGCTGGACACCGCCTCGGACCCGCTGCGGGCGACCGTGACGGACTGCGCCGACACCGGCGAGGCTGACGGGTCCCTGGTGCCGTACTCGGGCTCGCGTGTTTGTGACAGGTTGTGGCTCCACTCCGACACTGGAAGTGGCTCCACTTGGGGTGTGACGGGGCCCGGGTGAGGGGCGTCAACCTGGCTCCGGCAAGTTGTTTTGGCTCCGCCCCGTTCGGGGGGTTCTCTGGCCGTGGAGGGGGGCCAGGACGGTAGCGTGAAACGCATCGGATCCGGACCGGACGGAGGGCCCCGACAGGCTCGACAGACCGCAGGATCTCAACCCGCGTTCGATCCGGTACCGTCGGATTCTCCGATCCGCGGTGGACGACGGATGCGGGTATTGGCTCGGACGGCGGAGAACGTCCGGGCTGAGCAAAGTTGTGGCCGACAGCTCTCGTAGAGCTGTCGGCCACAGCGCGTCTGGCAGTGTCCGACCAGTCACGGCGTATCAGCAGCCGTCCCTCCTCGGAACAGCGGCGACCGTCAGAGGTGCGCAATACGGTCCTGCCATGGCAGCCAGAATCGATCTGACCCTCGATTGCGCAGACGCGAAGCTCCTCCCGACGAGGAGTGGCTCGCGGGTTCGACCTTCCGGACGACGATTCCGCGGACGACGGCGCGTGGCATTGCGATCCCGACGACGCCGGCCCCCGGCTCTGCATCCTCAAGGTCCCCGAGCCGAAGACCGCGAAGAACCGACTTCATATCGACGTCCGGGTGCCGGGACACGGCCGCTTGTTACTCTCTCCAATCATGCGAGCCCTCTTCCCAGGATCCTTCGACCCAGTCACTCAAGGGCACAAGGACGTACTCCGGCGCGCTGCCCTCCTGTTCGACGAGGTGGTCGTGTGCGTGATGTTCAATTCGACCAAGACCGGCCGCCTCCCCATCACGGAACGGCTGGACCGGCTCCGCGCGGCAGCAACTGACCTGAGCAACGTCACGGTCGACTCCCACACCGGCGGCCTGCTGGTCGACTACTGCCGCCGAGTCGGAATCAACGTCGTCATCCGCGGAGTCCGCGGCGTTGCCGACCTGGACTACGAAATGCCGATGGCCCCCGAGTGATGATTTGAGCGAGCTTCTTCCAGTAGGTGAGGGCGGCCGCGAGGGTGGGCCGGCCCGGAGGGCAATGAGTTCTGCGTTGCCGCCGCCTCGGCTTGACGCTGACCGGCTGCGGGATCACCCCTCCGCCGACTGGCACGGTTTCTCATCGCCCAGGAGCCGACTCTGAGCGGCCAAGGGCGGCCGGACCCTTTGCTCACTTGCTGGCCGCCCTGGCTGATCTTCGCTTGCCCTTCGCTGATCAGGTCCTGCGGCGCCGCTTCTCCTGCGTCTTGGCCAGCCGGAAGCTGTCAGTGCCGGTCTCGATGATGTGCGCGTTGAACGTGACCCGGTCCACGATCGTCGACGCGTAAAACGAGCTCAGGACAGTGAGGTGGGTTTACGGGGTGGGGGTACGGCTCGTAGGAGTTCCCATAGAGGGCGGGAGCCGGCGGCCCATTGGGCCAGGAGGTGGCGGTCGACCAAGTGCAGGCGTTGGGACTTGGCGAAGTCGGCGGCGTTGGCGGTGATTGGTGAGCATGACCAGGACGTCGCCGCCGTGGACCTGTCGGCCGGTGCCGTTGAGGACGTGGAGGTCGGGGGTGCCGACGGGCTTCCCGGACCAGCCGGCCTTGCGGTGCTTGCACTGGATGACCCAGCGCCGACCGTAGGGGTCGGTCGCTTTGACGTCGGCTCCATTGTCACCGCCCCCTCCGACTTGCTGGGCGTCGGTGCAGCCGTCGCGGTGCATCAGGTCCCGCATGGCGAACTCGAACTGCCGGTGGTGGAGATGGTCGAGCTGCTCGACCGCGTAGCGCAGGCCTTGGGAGCGGACCCGATCCCAATGGGCGGCTTCCTTCCGCCGCCACGCCCACGCCGCGCCGGCGACCGCGGTTGTCAGGATCGTGAGCATCATCATCCCCGGATGTTCGGCGAGCCAGCGCAGCACCCCCACCACAAAGCTCAGCGCCACCGCACCCACCAGAATGCTCAGCCCGAGTTTCTCCAGGTCCGAGTTTTTGCGCCGGCGGGGGCTCCGGCCGCGGCCAGAACGCCGTGCGGGCGCCGGCTCACTGGCCGCTGCCGGAGCTGGGGAAGACGATCGGGTAGGAGACCGTCGGCGTCGGAACGACGACCGGCTTGTCCCAGCCGGGCCACTTGATCGGATACACCGTCGACTGCGGCCCCGGCACCTGCTCCACCGGCGCGGCACCGCCCATCGGCTTGCTACCGAAGATGAAGATCACCAGCCCGAACATGACGAGCAGACCGACCTGCTTGCTTGAACCGGCCGGGTTCCGCCAGTGCGCCCGGACGATCGAACCGTTGCGTAAGTGCTCCCGAACAGACGGCATTCAGGTATCCCCTCCCAGTCAGGCTGCGCCCCCCGCGCAGCAGCCCAATGAAAGCACTTGGCACTGACATCACGTCAGTGTTCGGTGACCTTGGGTGATCACCTTCAGGCTGCGGTCGAGCGCCAGCTCTGGTGCACAGCGGAACCGACCCGGCAGCATCACAGCCCGCGCGCAGGGGGGATGGGCGGGCGGATGGCCTCGTCGATGGATCGGTGTCTGCACGGGTCGGAGACGAATGAGCCAGTCCTCGGACCGAAGCCGGGGCACGTTCACGTCGAGCTAGGGCCTGTGTGATGTCGCGATCATTCGGTGGTCTTCACCAGGTCGTCGATCCAGATCATTGCGGCGCGGAGGTGGAGGCCGGCGAGGTAGCTTTCGGGTGACTTGTCGTAGCGGGTGGCGATCCCTCGCCAGGCCTTCAGCTTGTTGATCAGGCGCTCGACGGTGTTGCGTTCCTTGTAGAGGTCGGTGTCGTGGCTGACGGGTCTGCCGCCTCGTGCGCCCTTCTTCTTCCGGTTGGCGGCCTGGTCCTTCTTCTCCGGGATGACGGCCTTGATTCCGCGTTTGCGCAGGTAGGCGCGGTTGCCGCGGGATGAGTAGGCCTTGTCTGCGGCGACCGCGCCGGGCTTGGTGCGGGGACGGCCGACGGGCAGGCGGACTCTCACCCTCGCGAGCACGGGGATGAACTGCGGGCTGTCCCCGGCCTGCCCGGCGGTCAGCACCATTGAAAGCGGACGGCACCTGCGGTCCGCAGCGAGGTGAATCTTGCTGGTCAGGCCGCCCCGGGACCTGCCGAGGAGGGCTTCCTTCAGGCGGAGCTTGCGTCTGCGGCGGATGCGGCGACGCTCGGCCTGTCCGTTCTGTTCCTCCGGTCCGCCCCCTTTTGCCGGGCCGCTTCCTGTTCCTGTGCGGCTTCTTCCAGGGCCTCCATGAGGTGCTTGCTGACACGCATCCCCGCGGCGTCGTGGTGGGCACGGACCGTTGTGGAATCCACGCTGACCAGCGACAAGTCCGTTCTTCCCACGCGGGCTGCCTCGGCGATCAGGCCTTCCAAGAGGGCGGTGAAGACACCGGCGTCCCGCCAGACGCGGAAGCGTCCGTAGACCGTGGCCCACGGGCCGAACTCGGCAGGCATCTCCCGCCACTGAGCACTGGAGCGGAACCGCCAGATCACACCCTCGAACTGCTCCCGCAACCGCTCCGGATACGGGCCGTACCTACCGATCGGCAGATACGGCTCGATGAACTTCCACTGGGCATTGGTGAGTTGCCTGCGTGTCACAACCACAGTCGTACCGGATTCCACCTCGCGACGAGGACAGAACCCAGAAACTGATCACGACATCACACAGGCCCTAGTACTGCAACGGTCTTTTTTTGATGGTTTGTTGGCTTCTGGTGGTGTGTGGCCGCGTCGTTTGTAGTGGCTGGTGCGGGCTTGGTGTTGTCGTTTGCGCCGCCAGTATGACCAGTGCAGGACGTGGTCAGTGCTCGGACGAGGTCGGGTGAGTCGGCTGATCAGGCGTCGGAGTTCGGGGAGGGTGAGGGGTATGAGCTGGGAGCTGCATCACTATGACGAGATCAGGCTCGTTCGGCCGTCGGCGCGGACCGCGGCCGGGTACCGGGCTTATTCGGCGGGCGACGTGGAGCGGCTGCGTGAAGTGCTGGCCTATCGGCGGTTGGGCTTCGGGCTGCGGGAGGTTGCGGAACTGGTCGGTGACCCGTCCACGGACGCGGTCGCGCACCTGCGCCGACTGCGCGGCCTGCTGCTGGCGCGGCGTGATCGCGCTGACGCCATGGTGGCGGCCATCGACAGGGAAATTGAGACACGGGCGAAGGGACTGAGAGTGACACCAGAGGAGCAACTGGGAATGCTCGGTGCACGGCTGTACGACGCGATCGGCGGCGCTTACACCGCGACACGGCGTACCGAGCCGCGGATCGCCGCGCAGATCTGGGACGCGCTCGGGGACGCGCAGACGGTGCTGAACGTCGGGGCCGGCACCGGCTCCTACGAGCCTGCTGATCGCGACGTGACCGCGGTGGAGCCATCGGCGGTCATGCGGGGGCAGCGGCCTGCCGGCTCGGCGCCATGCGTGGCCGCCGCCGCGGAGAGCCTGCCGTTCGAGGACCAGTCCTTCGACGTCGCGATGGCTGTCTCCACCGTTCACCACTGGGGGGACCCGATAGCGGGGCTGCGCGAGATGCGGCGCGTGGCACGCCGCGTGCCCGGTTACCGCGCGGCTTGGCGATGGTCCGGAGAACGTCGGCCTGGCTCAGGACGAGCTGTCGCACCGGCTCGGGCAGCGCGGCCATACGCTCCTCCGTTCTGGTCAGGTCGAGGCAAGCAGCGATTTCCCAGTCGCCGTCCTGAAGCTCTTCCGTATCGACCGACCTGCTGCCGTGGGCCGTCCAGCCGGCCTCAGGCAGGAGCCGCAGCAGCCTCTCACGGGAGAAAGGCGTGCGGACGTTGCCCTGGCCATGTGATCCTGCGGCCTCGGTCTGCCCCTGGATCAGCACGGCGAGGAGGTGCGCCAGCTGGTCGCCGGATGCAGGCGTCAAGTCCCACTCGGTGAACCACAGTCGCCGCGCCCACGGCCGTACCCGGGCCAGTGTGTCTCGCAGTTGTCCGAGCGATGTGAAGTACCAGGAGCAATGTGCAAGCACCACGTGGTCAAAGGTACTTTCGGGGAAGTCGACTGATGGGTCCAGGACGTCGGTGCCCAAGCGGAAATCGATGCGCGGCCCGAGAGGGCCCGCCGTGAGTCGAGCTGTCGATTCTCCGAGCGTGGCCGGCGACCCGTAGGAGGGTTCGGCCACATCGACGGCCACCACGCGCCCTTTGGGGCCAACCGCCTCAGCGAGAACCGCGGTCATGTCGCCCTGGCCGCAGCCCAGCTCGAGGACAGTAGAGCCTGGCGCGATGTGCCAGCTAGCCACGAGCGTGGCGCGGTGGCGAGTCTGGGACAGCTGGATGTCCGGGCTGTGATCGGCGGCGGCCATGCCGGCTGCGAGCGATAGAGCCTTGGCGCGGAGATCAGAGTGATTCACAAAGTCCTTGGTGTACTCGACGGGTCGGTGCGGGCCGATGGTATGAGACACCCGGACAGCGGCGCCTCCGACTTCCTGGGCATGCTGTGATGCCGCCGCCTGCGCAGATTAGAAACACGCACCAACAGCCCGTCGTCGCCATCCGCCGCCCGGCCAGGAATGTGCAGCGGATGCCGCCGCCGGGGTGCCACTCCATCACGGGCGAGGCCTGCGTCCCTTGCTCTTGGCACCAGTTGACCGGGACGACGCCGCCGCAGTCGTGCCGCGTACACGCGCACGCCTCCCCCGGGGGCCCGCGTACGCCACCCCGTGGCGTTCCACACCGCCCGAGCCCACCATGGCGGCGCCCCGCAGACCGGCCGGCCACGCCAGCGTCACCCGCAGACCACCCGAACCCGACCGGAACCGGTCGATCACCCGCACCTCCCCCGGCACCGCCAACGGGCCGGTACCGGGCGCGCGGTCAGCCTGTGCACGGATGCCCCGAACGCCCCGGCCGCCAGTTCGGCCAGAGCGTCGGCGTCGTCGTCGGTGGACCAGCCGGACAACACGTCCTCCCCCTTGGCGTTGTCGGCCAGGGTCAGGTGTGGGTCATCGAGCCGGAACCGGTGCGTGGCGCCGTTGGGGCCGGCCAGCACCAGTGAGGCGACCGTGGGCCCCGTGGGGATTCCGATCTTGTCGTGGGCCAGCAGCCAGGCGACCACCGCGTGGCAGTCGAACTGTGGGTGCACGTCCGTGCCGGCCACGGGTTCGGGGAAGTCGGGGTGGCGGCGGCGCCAGTTCACCACCGCCGCCCGGCCCACCCCGGCGATCCGCGCCACCCCCGCCAACAACACCCGATCACCGGCCGGGGAGACCGGCTCAAGGGCGGCAAGCGGGGAACGCCGGCCCGCCGCCACGGTGCGCACCGCCCGCCAATCCACCGAGGGCCGCACCACCTCCAACAGCGCGATATCGCGGGCGTCGTACAGGGGGATCGTGGTCACCCCGCCGTGGTGCTTGTAGTCGACATCCACCGAACCGACCGGGGACACCCAACCCAAGCGCACCACGTGATCAAAGTCCGCTCGGCGCACCCCGAGGCGTACCGCAGCCTGGTCCGGACCGAGCGGCACATGCCGGTCGAGCAAGGCGGGGAGGTCGCGGCGGCGTGCCAGGGCGGCCACCTGGTCGGGGTGGACGTCGGGGAACTCGACGTCCCCGCCGAGGTAGACCAGCAGGCCCGCTTTGACGAGGCGGCCGATCGCCGAGGCGGTCACCCTCGGCCGGAGAATCGGCAGCGGCACTCCCAAGGCCTCGGTCAGCCGGTCCGCCGCCATGGCGGCACCGATCGGGCCGCGCAGCGCCGCACGCACCACCTCCGGATCGGCGCCCTCCACCACCACCCGCGACCACAACCCCGGGCCGGCATCCGCCGGCGGGACCAGACCGCTCCCGGCCGTGCACCGGCAGTCCAGTCAGTGCGGTAATGACGACGGCGCGCGCCGGGATCGGCGGCCACGATGACCGTCCCGAGCCGGGTGGGCGTCAGGTCGATCAGGGTGGTGCCGGTCGGCCGCAGTGCCGCCCAGTGATCGACGTGGCTGTCGGCGTTGGTGGCATCGAAGACCACGTCGAAGGGGCCGGCCTCCACCACTGCGCCCACTCCCCCGGCGGTGATCCGATGTCCCATCTGAGCTGCTCGGCGCAGACCCAGGCTGTCGCGGTCCCGGCCTGCCACCAGAGCCAGCTCCAGCTTCGAGGAACGGGTGATCTTGTCAGTGAGGTCGATCCCGATCAGGCCCGCGCCCAGTACGGCGACGCGCCTTCGTTGTTCAGCAGCCATCGGCCGCTCCTTCGGTCAAAGGGGAGGATGCTGCGGCGGGTTGCGGGTCCGGGCTAGCGGACGTGCAGCTCGACCGGCGGCAGGTGCGGCGCGTGGGCCCGGATCGTGGTCTTGGCCTCCAGCGGGAGGCTCGCGTGCACGGCCCCGGCCAGGACCAGCTGCCCGGCCCGCAGGTGGTCGCCGAAGCGGTGCAGCCGCTCGGCGAGCCAGACAACGGCGCGCAGGGGGTCACCGAGGACGGCGCGGCCCTCCCCCGTGGCGACGGCGGTCCCGTTGACGCTGATGACGAGCGGTTCTGCGGCGAGGTCCAGGTTCGGGTCCAGAGGGACCATGGGGCCGGTGACCGCCCGTGCGCAGGAGGCGTTGTCGGCGATGCTGTCCGCGATGGTGATCTGCCAGCCGTTGTACCGGGTGCCGATCACCTCCAGGGCGAGGAACACCTCTGTCACCGCAGCCCGTGCCTCCTCCAGGCCGAGGTCCGGCCCCGTCAGGTCTCGGCCGAGCCGGAAGGCGATTTCCCCCTCTACTCGCGGCTGCATCAGCGCGGACCGGGCGAGGGTGCTGCCGGTGGTGAGCAGCATCTCGTCCAGGAGGACGCCGGAGTCCGGCTCGTCGACGCCCATCTGTTCCTGGATGGCCTGGGAGGTCGCGCCGGCCTTGTGCCCGACGACGCGGGCCCCGCCCGCGATCCGCCGCCGCACTGTGGCGGCCTGGACGCGGTAGGCGTTCTCCACCGGCAGGCCAGGCCGGGCCCTGGTCAGCGCCTCGATCGGCACCCCTTCGTGCTCCGCCGCCAGCAGCACCTGCGCGGTGGCGGCGACCCAGCGGTCCTCGCGCTCATCCATGGAGGGTCCTCCCAGGGCATGGGGTATCCAGTCATCTGATTCTCGGACGTGGGAACCGGAGCGGATCGGGGGCGGCGCTGGTGTGGCCGGCCGCCGGGCTCGGGCCTGATGAAAAGTCAACCTCGGGGCGGTGCGCAGCGGTACGGTGGCGGGCAGGCCAAGCGGTATATAGGTATATACGGGGCAGGTGCTCATGACCGCGCGCACACCGAACATCCAGCTCAAAGCCCTTGTCGCCGAAACCGGCCTCACCTACGAGGCGCTGGCCAAGGCCGTCTGCACCGTGGCGGCGCAATGCGGCGGACGGTTACACACGAACAAGTCAAACGTCGAGCACTGGATCGGCGGCTCCTCACCGCGCGGGGACACCCCCCGCTTCCTCGCGGTCGCCCTCTCCCGGCGCCTGGGCCGCCTCCTGACCCCAGCCGACCTCGGACTGCCCTCCACAGCCGAAGCCGAAAGTGACACCATCGGACTGTCCCTCGGGGCCGACCCGCTGGATGCCCTGCTGCCCATGTGGAGGTACGAATTGGACCGCCGCCGCTTCTTGACGGTCTCCGCCTACTCCGTTGCCGCCGCCGCCCTACCCCCTCCACCACGTCCAGGACATCGCGGCCCGCACCGCCGCCGCCCGCACCGGCCACACCGTCGGCATGGCCGAGGTCGCCGCCGTCCGCGACATGATCAATGCGTTCTCCGAAATGGACGAACGCCACGGTGGACAACACGGCCGCAGCGCCCTGGTCACCTACCTCCGCGACGACGTGGCCCCGCTGTGCCGGGCCACCTTCCGCACCGACGAAGTCCGCCAGCAAATGCTGTCCGCCGCCAGCCGCGGCGTGCACCTCCTCGGGTGGAAGAGCTACGACGCTGGCCAGCAAGGCCTCGCCCAGCGCTACTACCTCCAGTCCTACGCCCTGGCCACCGAATCCGGCCTGCGCGGCTACGACGGGTTCGTGATGCGGACCGTGGCCATGCAGGGCATCAAGCTCCACCGCCCCGAGCACTGCCTGGGGCTGGCCGAGACCGGGCTGAACCGGGCCAAGGGTCACGTCGACGCCCAGACCGAAGCCCTCTTCCGCGTCGTCCACGCCCACACCCTGGCCAAGAGCGGAAAACACCGTGCCGCCCTGGCCGCCGCCCAGGCACGCACCCTCCTGACCAGTGCACCCGGCGACGACGAGCCGTTCTGGGCCTTGGCATGGGGGCAGCCCGCCGCCTCCGTGTACTCCCGCACCGCCAAGGTCCACGAGACAATCGGGGACCACCGCGCCGCAGCCGAGCAGTACGCACTGGCCGCAACAGCCCGGCCCGCCGACACCTACGCCCGGATCGTCGCCCTGGACCTCGTCGCGGGTGCCGAGATGCACCTCAAGCGCGGCAGCATCGAGCAGGCCTGTGCCACCTGGCACCGGGCGATCGACCACATGGACGGCGTCCGCTCCGTACGAACCCGAAAGGCTGTCTCCCGCATGCGGGGTGACCTGGCGCGCTTCCGGGCCCGTGGGCTGCGTTGCGTATCGGAACTCGACGAACGCGGACGCGAATTTCTCGCAGCCGCCTGAGCGGTGCCGCCAAGCGTCACCGGCCGGCGGCGTAGCGGCGGACGATCGGCGCCAGGTAGTCCGCATGCGGTCCGTCCAGCCCGAGGAGTTCCTCCGGAGAGGAAATGAACGCGATGTCGTCGAGTTCGGGCTCCCGCCCCCGGGCCTGCTCGGCGGCCGCGGTGTCCGCGAAGGCCGCGCGCACCTCACCTTCGGAAAGGGCCGGGGCTAGGTAGGTCAGGCCGATGCTGCCGTTCTCGCCGCGGGTTGCGACCCACAGCTTCAGTGTCCCGGCGGGCGGGTTGATCCCCAGCTCCTCGGACAGTTCCCGCGTGGCTTGACTGGCCAGGCCCGGCTGATCAAGCCCTTCGCCAACTCGGGGTGGCTCGACGGAACCCCCCGGCAGCTGCCAGCGGCCCGACGCCGCCGTGGACGACGACATCCTGGCTACGACCATCCGGCCGTCATCGGCTGGCTGAACCACGTTCACAAACAGCGAGGGCAGCGCGGTGGCGCCGGGTACCCGGCGAAGGGCGTAGTGCCGGTAGGTCACCCGTACCCAGGAGAGGCACAGGGTCGACGGATCCTTCAGCTCCAGACCACTACAGGCAACCGCGGGCCCGTCGAAAAGGGTCGGGTTCGCCTGCACCGCCTTCACCCACACACGGTCTCTGGCCGACGCGTCCGCAGCTGAGAGCGGTGGCTCCGGCTGCTCTTCGAGTACGAGCCGGTCAGCGTTGAAGAGGTCCACCTGGGGCAGCGTCTCAGTCACCGGCCCATCGTAGGGTGGCACAGGCCGAGGTCTGCACGACGTTGAATACGTCTACGGGTTCCGGTGTACGTCCGGCGTCTCCGCACCTCGCGAGGTCGGCCCCGGGCGCGCACCCCGAGGCCCACCTGGGTCGGCCTGGTCCCAGGTGGTCGTCCCTTGCGGACACTGCCCCCTGCGGCCCCTTCGGCGGGTCCTACTCCTCGGGCTGGGTTCGGGCTGCGGCGAGGATCCTCTGCGCCGTGCGCTCTCCCACCTGGTAGCGCTGGGCGACGTCGCCCGTGGCCACCGGCCCGAGAAGGAGGAGGGCGGCCACCTCCGTGACGCGGGAGTCGTTCCGCAGCCGCGGGGCACGGTTACGCGGATCACCAGGTTGTGCGCCGGGGTTGTACTGCCGCTGGTCCGGTACGTCCCGGCGGGCTTCGATGTCCCGCCGGGACCACCAAGCCCGTCCGTGGCGGTCGGTACCCACAGGGAGGTACTCCATCGACCTTAGCCCCCGCTCATGGCTTCCCGGCGACGAATCGTCGCCCAGACGAAGGACGACCCGGTCGACCTCGGCGTCGAAGCTTTGCCGTGCATTCACGGTGCACCTGGCCGCCAGCCGAGGTCAGCGCACGTTTCGGCGGCCGAGGCCCGAGGCGTAGTGTGCCGAGTGTGATCGAACTGAACTTCCCGTCAGGGGGCCGGAGGCGTCCGGAAGTCGTCCGTGGCGCTGGCACTTGTCCTCCTGGTCGTCGAGGGGGTCGCAGCGTTCGTCCGGCTCGGCGCGGTCAAGTTCTACTGGATGGTGGGCGGGACCATCGCCCTCCTCGCCCCGCTTGTCCTCCTGTCGTGCCGGAGTTGGAGCAGGGTAGGGGCCGACGGAATAACCATCTGTTGGGGTCTGGGGCACGGCCGCACGTACCCCTGGCACGAGATCCAGTGGATTGACGTGCGCGAGATCAAGGGCCATGGTTCGTCGTCGCACGCGGTCCGGATGTTCCTGTCGAGCGGCCAGCGTCGTTCGTTGCCCGGGCTCTACCGCAGCGACATGCACCCCTCCCCCGACTTCGACGAGCATTTCCAACGGGTCGTCAACTGGTGGGAGCTGAGCACGGACCAGACCGCACGGGTCCGGCCATCCAAGCAGTTCCGAGACCGGCTGACTCCGACCGTAGTCGGACTGGTCGGAACCATTGCCATTGCCGTTGTGACCTTCGCCGCTTTCGTGATCGTCAGGCAGCTCTAAAGCCCCTGGCGGCCACCGCTACCAGCCGGCGTAGAGCGCCTTCGGTGACCGCAGTCCCCAGGCCGAAGCGGTCGGCCGCAGCGTTGGTCGTGTACTGCCCGTGCATTTGGGCTGGGGCGGCCAGAGGGCTGCGAGCGGGCCCCTTGAGTGGTTCCGTGAATCACTCGGTCACACCAGTAAGCCGTGGCTCGCTACAAAGTGGCGAAGGGTCAGACTGCCCGAGACCGCCACCGGCTGTGATCAAATCAGACCCAGGAAGAAGCTTAAAGTTTGAACAGCACGCCGCGCCATGTCCAGCCCGCGCCGAGGACCACTTGCTGTAGGGGGATCCTCATGTCTTGGGTGGCGAACCGGAACGTTTCGACTTTGTGTGGGCGGCCGTCCGCCTCCTGCTGCTTCTCCCACTGCCGGTACACCTTGTGCGCCGGTCCGCGTCCGTACTGTCTACGGGCTGCGTCGGCCGTCGGCTCCCACCGCTCCTCAAGGACACGGACCTCGTGCGTTGTGGGCATCAGACGCATCCGAGTCTTGAGGGTTACGTCCAGAGGCGGATGTTCGAACTCCGCCACCAGGTCGGCGCCTTCCTTGGGGGTTCCCTCCCGCACGATGAACCTGACGTTTGGGCCGTTGACCGCGAGGAGTGCAGCCTTGACTTCCGGGGCCGACCGCAGGGGGATGCCGTTGCGTGGATATTTGGTGCCGGTCCACCTGTCCGTGAAGCGACTCATCGCTATTCCCCTGCCCTGCTGTCTGGGCGCACGGTGCGCACGAATTCCTGGAATGCCGGCAGGACGGAGTCGTGCTGGTTTGCAGTGGTGGTCAAGGCGAGCCGGATCACCGCACGCTTACGCGGGTCCGTGCTGTCCTGCAGGGAGAGATAGACCTGGGACTGGATGAGGTCGCGGCGCGCGTCGCCGGCGCCGACCGTGAAGGCCACGTGCTGGGTCAGGGCCGGTGCGTCTGCCGGTCCGACCTCTCGGCGCTGGGTCACCTCCACCGAGTCGGCGGCGTGCCGCAGTCGCTCCACTGATTCGTCGGCGAGGTCGGCCAGTGTCTCGGCCTCCGTTGGGATGCTGCCGTCGATGGTGATGTTGGCGGTGAATCCGGCATCCGGGTGCGGATGCACTGCGGCGAAGGCCACGTCGTCTGCGGCGAGAGCGTTCGGCTTGGCCGGGAGCCAGCCCTCGGGTAGGCGGAATTCGATCGGCACGGGCAGTGTCGCGGGCATCTAGAGCCTTCCTTCCATAGGGTCGTGCATCAGTCGAACCAGCCGCCGACCGCGTGGGCCGCATCGCCCAATGCGTCGGCTGCGTCGCCGACGGCGTTCGACACCTTGTGCGGGTCCACGGTGATTTCGAGTCCCACCTTGCCGCCAAGGATGGGGGAAAAACCCGCGTCGCCGCCGATCTTGTAGACCCCGGTCTCCTTGTCTTTCTTGTAGCCCCACCAAGCCTCCGCGCCCGGGCCGGCCCAGCCCTCGGCGTTCACACCGACGCCGATCCCGAACGCCTCAGCGCCTCCAGCGACGGTCCCCTTGGCCCCGGCGAACCCCTTGGCTCCGACGGAGACCTCATCCTTCGTCGCCTTGGCGCTGACACCCACCTCGGCGCCGGCGAATCCCTCCGCCCTTGCGTATTGCCCGACATAGCCGTACTCGGCCCGCCCCTCGGCCAGTCCCCGTACTCCTGCTGACGCCTCGGCTTTGGCGGAAGCACCCTGGTCGGTGAATCCGTAGTTGGCGGTTGCTCTGCCCCCGCCGTAGATGTCGGCGATCCCGGAAAGTTTCAGGTCCCCTTCCGTCACTGACCCCTTTGCGGTTTCGTGGAAGAGGTCCGCGTACGCCTTGACCGAACCTTCCTTGCCGTACTTGGGCCCGCTGGAGGTGACCCCGGTCTTGCTGTCCGGTTTAGTCCCGGCGTTGGCTTCGTCGGGCTTCATGGCCTTCGTCAAGTCGCCTTCGGCGCCCGCGTTGAACCCGCTGTAGGACTCGTCTGCGCCTTTGCCGAAAGCGTCCTTGTTACTGTCGACGCTCGCACGCTCCAGGGCGACCTTGACACCCGCGTCGAGCTCGCAGAGGGCCTTCACGCGATCGTCGATGTGCTGTTGCCATTGGCTGACGGCCGTCCGGATGGACGCCTCGCCGTCCGGGTCATGGTGGTAGGCACTGCGCTCGGCGGCGGTGAGTTTGGTGTAGTCGAAGGCGACGCTTCCTTGCTCAGAGACGGTCATGCCGGCGCCCATGGCATCGGATCGGGCGCTTTCGAGCTTCTGCTTGAGGTCGGTGAATTTTTCGTGGGCCTCCCGCAGAAGGCTGGCTATCGCCTTGGCCTGGACTTGTGCGGCGGAGTACTCATAGCGGGTCGCCGCGAAGTTCGTGTGGGCCACCCCGGAACTGACGCCGGACCAGCTCCCGCCTGTGGTGATCTTCTGGACGCTGTCCCCATACCTGGTCTCGACCTTCGCGAACTCACCTGCCATCTCCTCCCATTTGAAGGCGGCAGTCGTCAGTAGACCTAGATCGGTGGTCATGATTTTGGTATAGGTCAGCACCGCAGTCCCCCCACGTAGCGCTCAGCTTCACTCTCGACCCGGGGAACCAGAGCCACCCCCGTGTGATCATATGCACGGCAATCCAACCATGACCAACAACCGGTCTCGGGTGCCACCGACACCTCCGAGACGCCGATCCGAGCCTGTCCTACGGGCACACAACTCGAGAAGTCGATGGCTTGAACAGCCGCATCGACTCGGAGGGCGCCGGTTCCGGACATGCTCCGGTGCCTTGTGGCTGCACCGCGAAACAGGGACTGTGTCTACGATTTCCTCGACCAGATCCGCGTCCGTCCCGGCATGTGGCTGCCCGACGGTTCGCTCCAGCACCTGCAGTCCATACTCACCGGCTACCGCGTCGCGCTGGGTATCCACTCCATCGACGAACCCTTCGACCTCTGGCCCGAAGGCGACTTCACCTGCTCGCTGCGGAATCACCGCGGGGTCTCCAGCTCCCTCACCTGGGCATCTGAAATTGAACGGACCACGCCGGAGGGATCCACGCCTACGTTCCCCCTAGGCTTCCCCCCTAGGTTTCCTCCTCCACGGTTCCCCCCAGCTGACCGAGCGAGTCCAGGGCGCTGGGAGACTGACTGACCGCATGATCGAGCGCCGCCCGCTGGGCACCGGCCCCCGCCCAGGCCGACGTCGAGGAGCACCACCATGACGTGCCCGGCGGGCGGACCCTCGGCCCCGGCACGGATCGTCTTCGACCCGGCCGAGCAGGAGGCCCTGCGGGCCGACGCGCGGGAAATGGCTGACAGCGACCCCGCGGATCGCCTACGTCCTGGAGCGCCTGGCCGGCGAGGGCGTCGATCTGGACCGGGTCACCTCCTGGGAGGACCTGCGCGAGAACCTCGGGCAGCCCCCGCTCGACGACTCCGCTCCCACCTCGCACGTCGCCTGATGGGTCGGCACGCACCTAAGCGCGTCCGCACCGTCTTCTACGACGTGGCGCAGGAGCAGATCGAGAAGATGACGGAGGCCGAACGCCTCCGCCTCGACCCCGTACTGGTGGCCATCTCCAGGAATCCCGAGATCGGCGTACTGTCGAAGCACGGCGCGATCCGTGAGCACCGCGAGAGCGGCGTCCGGATCCTGTACGTGCCGACCGCCCTCGGCACCCTGGTCCTGGTCGCCTACGTCGAGACAGACTGACTCCCCGAAGGCCGCGAACAGCTGGCCACAGCAGAGCCCCAGACGCGAGGTCCGGGGCTCTTGTTTTCGGGCCGGATCTGGTCGACGGTCCCTCAGGTGCCGTTCGGCGTCTGCACGGTGCCGCGCTCGTGTCGGCCGTGGCCGAAGCGCTGCTGCGCGGCGTCCAGGATCTCGACCAGCTGCCGTAAGGAGCCGGTGGCCGGGTCGCCGAGCTCGGCGCGCAGTTCGGCGATCTCCGCTTCGTCGATCTCGACGTGGATGCGGCGCTCGCCGCTGCGGTTGTTGAGGTACACGCGTTCCATCATGATTCCTCCTCGGTGGCTGGCTGTGGTGCGGTGGGGATCAGCAGCTGCTCGTGACGAGCGTGAGGGCGGCGGCGACCGTGTCGGCCAGGGTGGTGCATCGTCGGTGGCAACCCGGCCGGACTCATCCGGACCCGCCACAACGACGACGACATCGCCCGTCTCCTCGACCTCGCCTGGTGGGACTGGCCCGCAGAGCACCTCACTGCACCCATCCGGGACATCATGTCCGGCCCGTCGACGACCTCGAAGAGATCGCTCCCCGGACCTGAGCACCGGCCCCTCACGAACAGCACACGAGGAGAACAGCACACGCGGAGGGGGCGAACGTTGCCTGAGGCGGCACTGGCTCGCGCCGCAGGCGCGGCGCGCCGAGGCGATCGTGGTGGACTCGACAAGACACCGTCATCAACCTGTGAAGGTTCTGCGGGACGCTGGTGCTCAGCTCGACTCCTCAGGCCCAGTCCAGCTGGCGCACTTCGCGCTTCTCATCGGGGGGAACCACACCATGAGCACCGTACACAGAGCCGCTGCCGTCCTCGCCGCCGTATCCGCACTGGCCGCCCTGACTGCCTGTGGGCCCTCCGAGGACACCGCGGGGGGCGGGGCCGGCGGGTCGACCGCGAGCCCGGCGAAGTCCGCGACGCCGGCCGCACCGCCGACGCCGACCAAGCCGACCGCGTCGGCCAAGCCGTCGACGACGTCGAAGCCGACGAAGCTGCCGAAGCCCGCCACCGATCCCGGCTTCGACGTCTTCCCGTGCAGCACCTTCGACATGAAGTTCACCGCGACCCTGGCGGAGCCCACGACGAGCAGCTACCTGCTGAAGATCACCAACAAGGGCACCAAGGCGTGCAGGGCACTGGGGCATCCGATCGTGACCTTCGGGGACCTGGCCGGCCGGGCCACCGAGCGCGGCACGGCTCCCGGAATCGAGGACGCGATCAGGCTCGACCCGGGGGAGTCGGCGTACGCCGGGCTGATGGGCGGCGCCAACGACGGCAAGGGCAAGACCGTCAACTCGATCGGGCTGACCCTGAACACGGAGTCGGACCTGGAGCAGACCCCGCTGAAGGCGTCGACTCCCGGTCTGTACGTCTCGCCCGACAAGAACTCCGTGACGGCCTGGATGGACAACGCCGAGGACGCTCTCAGCCTCTAGCGCTGTGTCACGCGTGACCTGGACCCGCCCGGCGCCGAACCTCAGGCGAAGCGCCAGCGGGTCTGGCTGTACGGGGCCTTGCCGAAGCCGAAGACCGTGCGCGGGGTGACCGCGAAGACCACTGCCTCCCCGGCACCGGGGTTGACGAAGACGCCGTCGCCGACGTCGAAGTGCCATTCCGCGCCGTACTTCGCCTCCGACGCCGCGGCGAGCGCACGCAACCGTCCGGCGTCGGTCACCCGCACCGCCTCGCCCTCGACGACCAGGTCGAGACCGGCGTGGAGGGAGTTGCTTCCGGTGGTGAGCGCGACGTTCGGATTGCCGCGGAGGTTCTCGGCCTTGCGCTCGTGCGGACCCGTGCAGAAGTGAAGCGCGCCGTCCGCCCAGACGCCGATGAGCGGCGTGACGTTCGGGCGCGCGTCGGGACGTACGGTCGTGAGCCAGTACAGCTCGGCCGCGGTCAGCTCCGCCACGGCCGTCGGCCACCGTACGGCGGCCGCCTCCTCGTCGCTGTAGCGCTCGTCCAACCGGGTGTCGGGCATGGGTGAGGTGTTCATGGGCCTCCAGCCTCGACCGCAGGTGCGGGGAGCGCACGGCCGACATGCCCGTGCCTTCGGACGTCACCCGATCGGTCTCGGGCGCCGACCGGCGGCGGCCACGCCGTGGCGGCGGGCCACATAGATCAGGTACCTGTTGCGCTCGGGGTTGGGACAGTCGGGGGGCAGCCCAGAACCGTCCGGCCCGTAGCGGCGTCCAGGCCGAACTCCACATGCGGCGAGGATGTCGTCGGCGAAGTTGGTAGACCAACCAGGGGCCCATACGGGTGCGCTGGGCGGTCGAGGTCACCACATGCCGCGGCGAGCCCGACTACGGCACCAGGGAGCCGTCACCGGTCTTGATCTCGTTGTAGTCGCCGGTGTCGGCCCAGTCCGTCACAGTCGCCCGCAGCGGGTCCGAGGCGGTGTCGAGGGATGCGACCACCGGGGCGTGCTTGACGGTGCCGCGCATCGTCGTGCCGTCCTGTTGGTGCCAGAACACCGTGGCCTGGATGTCCGCCAACGCCTTGTCCGTGGCGTACCGGGTCAGTTCGGGGTCCGGCTTCGCCACCACGTACGAGCGTTCCTCGGCCGCCGTCATCGCCCTGTACGCCTCCAGGACAGCCGCGCGTTCCCCCACCTGGAGAGCAGACGCAGGCGACGACGCGGAGGCCGCAGACGGCCCCACAGCCGCTTTCGCGTCTGTCACAGGACTCCCGCAGCCCGCCAACACCAGGACCAAACCCGCCGCCGCACCGATCGCCCGTAACCCCGTCCGAACCCGCACCCGAGCCTCCCGACCTGCCGAAGATCACGCCACCGTAACGACGCGCACAGCAGACCCCTCCGGGCACTCCGCCCCACACCGGCCGGTGCAGCACCCTCTACCCCCTCCACAGATATAAGTCCGGCTAGTCACCAGTCGGAAACCACGGTCTGACCAGCCAAAATGCGAGACCCTCGGAATTGCACCTTCCCCCTGGGCTTCCTCCTCTACGTTCCCCCGAGGCCTCCCCCTCTACGTTCCCCCAAGGCTTCCCCTCAGGTTTCTCCCCTCCGCGGTTCCTCCCAGTTGACCGGCACGGGCCGGGCGCTGGGAAGACCGGCCGCATGATCGAGCGCCGCCCACAGGGCACCAGCCCCCGCCCCACCACACCCGCCACCGAACCCCACGGCGCGCGCCGGACCCGACTCGCCGCCGAAGGCACCCACACGCCCCCGCCCGCCCCGGCCGACGTCGAGGAGCACCACCAGGACATGCCCGGCCGACGGACCCTCGGCCCCGGCACTACCCCCGACCACGACTGACCCCGTCGCACGATGCGGCGAACTCACCCGGCGGTCGATGCCCCAGTCGAGGCCCGGACCCTGACGCCAGAAATTGTTGGGCTTGATCTGCCACACCCGGAAATAGAGCACCGCCTGATCGTGAGCGGCAAGATCCTCGATGACCGCAGCAAGGTGAGCCGTCGGCCGTGCCGGACCCAAGCACCGCGGCGAGACCCGCAGTGCGGCAGCCCGCGGCGGGATCACCACCTCGCGGGCCTCGAGTTGCGTCAGCGCCCAGCGAAGTGCCTCTCCTTCGCTGTTATCGGGAGCCTCGCCTCGCTGCCGGAAGGCCTCATAGGTTCGCTGGAGAGCCAGCACCGCGCGCTGGATATCCTGGTCCGCCAAGGCTTCCGCCGCCCATTGGCGCACGGTGTCGTTCTCGCTGTCCAGCAGTCCGATCAGCACGCCTCCCCTCTGCGGATCCTTCAGCGCAGTGAAGACCTCGATGGCACAGAGCTGCCCGAACGCCCTCAGGCGAGGCGCTGCCGCGATCAACTCGGCCAGCACCTGCGGCCCCATGGCGATCAGCACATGCTGGGCGTCTTCTGCCGCTTCGCTCGAATCCGCATCGAGCTCGCCAACGCGCTGGGCAATCGTGCCGTCCATGCTCACGGAGTCTCGCCCGTGTCATCTACCAGCGACCAGTCAATGCTCCAGGCACCTGGCGCCCACCGACAGACGCGGCCTCGACTCAGCGGCACCGCTCGGCTTGATCACGGACTCCAGGCGCGGCTTGCCGAGGGGATCAACGTCACCGGTGCTTCGCCCGCAACTTCAGGAGGACCACTACGAGCCCCCTGGCCCACACGATGAGGAGGACGACCCGGCCCCATCCCGGCAGGTCGGGCCGGCCGTCACCGGCCAGCTACAGCGCCCCGGACGACATGATGGTGTTCATGCCACCCTGTTTCCCCACAACCCACCACACATGCCCCCTGCGCACTCCGACTCGGCTGCACAGTGCTGTGCCCAGCCGGGTAGGGTGCGTTCGCTGACGCATCCTTCAAGTCGAAGAAGAACATGCACATCCCGGACGACCGTTCAGGTCTGTCGCCGCGCGCCCTCGCCCTGCTCGACCGCACCGGACATCGGCAGGAGCCGACGGAGCCCAGACTTCCCACGGACCTGCTGCGGGTCCGCGACAACAAGGGCCGGTTGATCGCCGCACCGCTGGAACTGGTGATCCGGCGCGAGGGCTTCGCTCAGAAGTTCGGCGGACTGCGCTACACCGTGCGAAGAAGTCTCGCGGACGCGATTCACGGGCGCTCAGAGAGCAGTCTCGACTGGAGCCACGAGCTGGGATCGAACGCCTGGGCCCATCCCGTTCGGGGTTGGTTCTTCGACTGGCACGGACCACAGGCCGCGCACCCGATCCGCTACCTCCTCCACACCGACGGCCGCGTGGGAGCCGAGAACACCGCCGGCGACGGTGTCTTCCAAGAGACGGAGACGTCCATGATCCACCGAATCGAGTCCCACGCCGTGATGGACGAGGTCTCGGCTTGGGATCCGTGGCCGATCGACGGCCGCGGCCTCGCTGTCGCCCGGCACCTGGAGGACCTCGGTGAGGTTCTCGAAGCATCGGGCCCGATGCTGAGCTGGCGGATGTCCGATGCCGTCGCCGTCATGGAGTTCGGTTACGTGAGCACGGAGTTCCCGCGTGAACGTCAGGCGTGGATCTGGTCCCGCGGAGAGGACGGCCACCGGCAGGTCAGCGCAGCCGTCGCGCTCGCCGCAAGACAGGAGGACCAGCGGGCTGCCTGAGGAGGCGCCGCGCTACCGCCGCAGCCGGCTCCAGTCCGAGAAGTCGAGCGCCGGCAGTCACGGCGCAGGGGGAACCCGGTCTGCACGACGTCGCCCCACCCTGGGGCGAGACGTGCGCCTGCGGGGGCACGGGCACGGGGAGAACCGAAGCGCGCCGGCCACACGGGACGGACAGACGCCGGCTGTGGGCACGAGCAAGACGGGTTCACGGGACTGACGCCCCAGCGCCCCGAACCATGACCACCCCTAACCGGTATCACCTGTTCCACGCGGGAAGGGTCTGATCAGCCCGGTTCAGGAGATCCAGAGGAGCATCGCGTCGCCCTCCCGGGCTGCCGCGCGTAGGTACTTCGTGAGCTCCGCCCAATGGGCCGCGACCCAGTCCGCTTCCTCGCCGCGCTCCCAGACGATCTGCGGGTAGACGTTCGCGGCGGCCAGATCCGCCGGGGCGACACCGTCGGTCAAAGTGTCGGGAGCGTGAGCCTCCAGGGCATCCGCTGCTGCGCGCACCCGGTCCGCGGTGAGAAGCCGGGGCCGGCCGTAACCCCAGTCCACGCCCTCCGGCCAGGGCAGGTCCGCCTCTCCGAAGACCACGTCCACCGGGAAGCCCCGCCGGTGCAACAGGTAGTCGAGGGCGTGCCAGGCCTTGTCGGTCTCATGCACCCGCGCGGCGGCGGCCGCGTCGTCGCTTTCGTACAGCGCGAGCACGTGCTCGGCGGCCCAGTCCGGGTCGTGGCAGGCGCGCGCGAGTTCGGCGGGGGTGAGGCGGAGGTACTGCCCGGTCATGCTCATGCCCCACACCGTAGGAGCAGGCACTGACAAGGCGCCCCCGCGAAGGCGGCCAGTTCCACCAGCCATGGTTTCGGGGTGCTGGTCTCAGTCGGCGCGGGCAGTTCGCGAGGCGGTGTGCAAGGTGGAGCAGGTCTGCCAGGTGCAACATTCGTCCGATCCTGGGACGGGTACATGGAGCGGCTGGGTCCAGTGGGCGGGGATTGCGTCCAGCCCGTAGTGCGCCCCCGCGAGGCCTCCGGTCACCGCGGCGACGGTGTCCGTGTCGCCGCCGAGGTCGATCGCCGGGCGTATCGCGCCTTCGAAGCTGGTGGTGGTGCGCAGGGCCCAGACGGCGGAGCCCAGGCAGGGCCAGACGGCACCGTTGAACTCGTCACGCCGTTCCTGTTCTGAGGGGTAGGGCTTCGCGTAGGCCCACTCGTCCAGGAGGGTGCGGTTGAGGCGTTCGACCTTGCCGTTGGTTTGCGGGCGGTAGGGCCCGGTTCGCTTGTGGGTGATCCCGGCCGCTGCCAGCAGGTCGCGCCAGGCGTGGGACTTGTAGCAGGCGCCGTTCTCGGTCAGCATGCGTTCGACGGTGATCCCGACGCTGGTGAAGTAGGCGTGGGCCCGGTCTCAGAAGGCTGTGGCGGTCTCCTTCTTCTCGTCGGCCAGGATCTCCGGGATGGCGAGACGGGAGTGGTCGCCGACGGCGGTATGGATGTTACTGGTAGCCGGCGTGCGTGCGGTTTTGGCGGCTGGCCTGGCGGCCGAGCATCCTGTGGCCACCGCTGTCGGGGATGTTCCCGAGCTTCTTGATGTCCACGTGCACCAGTTCGCCGGGACGCTCACGTTCGTAGCGGCGCACGACGCGGCCGGTCGCACGGTCGAGATGGGTCAGGCGGGCGATCCGGTAGCGGACGAGGCCAGAGGACTGGGGCTTGCTTCTTATGCGCCCGATTCCCGCTTTCGCGCCATGAACTGAGATTGCCGGCGCCCTGGCCGGCGCGCTACGGCCGGCGGCAGCCGGTCGGCACCGGCCGAGAAGTGCTCGGCGGGGCGACGGGGGGATGAACGCGGCCCCGTCGAAGGGTGGGCCGACCGGCTGCCTGTGGCTACTTGAGCGGCGTGCCGCCCGAGTTGCGGTACGCGATCGTCTTGTTGATCAGGTTTCCGCCGTCGGACTCGACCGCGGTCTGCTCCTGCTGTCCGGCACCGAACAGCAGACCGGCGATGTGCGCGTTCGCCACCTGGTCCATGTGCGACAGGAGCCAGTCGACCTTGTCGTCCTTGTAGTGGTTGCGGGTGTTGTTCTGCGCCATGTTGCCCAGGGGGATCTGCCACAGGACCACCGGCTTGCCCACCGACTCGGCCATCGTCTTGTAGAACGCCAGTTGGGCGGCGGCCTTCTGGTCCTTCCAGAAGGTGTCACGGCCACCGTTCGCCGGCAGCGCATACCAGCCCGCGTCGCGGTCCACCACGTCGGTGGCCAGGAAGTCGGCGTTCTTCGCCCCGAGGTCCGCGTAGTCCTTGACGCAAGCCTGCGTGTTGTTCTGCCAGTCCCAGCAGGTGAGGTGGAACCCGGCGCCCGCGTTCGGCGCGTACTTGTGCGCCATCGATATCAGGCACTGGGCCAGGCCGGCAGCGCTGTTCTGCTGCGATCCGCAGTCCGTCGGATTCGCGGCCTTGACCTGCGCGGTGACCTGGTGCGGGTTGCCGAGCGACCGGACGTAGCCCCAGAAGTCGGGCTCGATGTCGATCATGTCGTGCGAGGTGCCGATCTTCTGGAGGAAGAAGCGGTAGTCGTTCATGTATCGAGTGAGCAGGTCGGCCCTGTTGATGGCTTGAACCTCGCCCGGACCGTCGCCCTGACCCGCAGCGTCACCAAGGTCGCGCAGCGAGTACCAGGTCCAGAGGAACTTCTGCGGGCGCGGCTTGCCCTGATAGGTCACCTGGGCCGCCTTGGCGTCCCGCCAGGTCACGTAGGTGCCGGGTGCCGTGGTGCTGCCGTTCCAGCAGCCCCACCAGCCCGTCCACGCGTCCTGGCAACGGGCCGCAGTGTAGTAGTCCGACGAGGGCGCGGGCTGGCTGTGCACGTAGGCGTACTGCACGTCGAACGGCGCGGCGCTCGCCGAGGCGTCGTTCATCGAGCCGCCGATGAGCACCGTGTTGCTGCCCATGAAACTCTTCGTCGAGGTGCCGCTGCCGCCGGCGGCAGGCGCCGGCGGCGCCGACGCCGGGTGGGTACCGCTCGGAGCCTGGCTCGCCGGCCCGCTGCCGCCGGGCGTGGCAGGGGTGGTGGTCGTGGCGCTGCTGCCGGAGCTCCCCGCGTTCCCGGTGCCGCTGGCGCTACCGGCCGGGACGAGCTGCCACTGCTGCTGGGGGCCGTTCCAGTCGTGGTACTGGGCGATGTGAGCCCCGTCGGCCTTGGCTCCGCCCGGGACCTCAACGGCCTTGCCACTGAAGCGGTTGATCAGACGCGCGTAGCCGTCCGACGACTTCTCCACGTGGAACTGCTGGTTGGCGCCGTTCAGGTCGCTCCACTGCACCAGCTCGGAGCCCTCGGTCTTCGACCAGTTGTAGTCGTCCAGCACCTTGCCGGAGTTCCGGTTCTGCAACCGGTAGTTCCCGTCACCCGCGTCGATGAACTTCCACTGCTGGTTCGCCGCGCCGGTGCGGCTCCACTGCACCACCGCCGCGCCGTCGTTCGTGGCGTAGCCGAGGTCGTCCAGTGCCTTGCCGGTGTCGCGGTTGACCAGCATGTACCAGGCGCTCGTGTCCACGGTTCCCGCCGAGGCCGTGTTGACCACGACCACGGAGCCGCCCACGACCGCCAGGCTGACGGCCGCCCAGAAACTCCGACGCTGGTACAACCGACGACCACGATGCGTCGGCCGCCGCCCCGGAGCGGCCGAGCGGAACGACGCTCGACCACGGCGGGCGCGGCCGCCGGGCGACGCCTCCGACGACGTGGATGGGCGAGGGAACATGTCGATGCTCTCTTTCAGCCGTTGCCTCTGACCAGACCGCATGTCCGGACACCACCCAGTTGTCACCGCCCCCGGAAAGGTTGCCCCGGACCGCGAAAATTTTCTCGGGCACCGAGCGCCGGCTGGCGATCACGTCGTCGGGCGGGGACGGCGGCCGGGGCGAAACGCAGCCGACAACCGCAGCCGGTCGCCGGCGATGGGTAGACGGTGGGTATCGGGAGCCGTTCGGCCCGTCGTCCGGCACGGCACCAGCCGCACGGCGGGGAGCTCCGCTGCGGGCCACCGTGCCGGATCTCCGAGTGAATTGGACGACGAGGCTCTCCCGGCCGCCGACGTATTCACCGGCGACTACGCCTCCTACGACGAGACGGACGCGCGTCGCCGCATCGCCCTGCGCGTCGTCGGCCACCGCAAGGGCGCGCCAGCGCGGCGTCCCGCAGCGGGTGTCCCCCGCTCCAGCAGGGTTGCCTTGAGGACGGAGTACAGCGGGACGCCCCCGGCTAGCTCCGGCGGCGTGCTGGTGGGCTCGGCAGACGGTGGAGTCCATCGACACGGTCCCGCCGATGCGGCATCAGCGTCGGCCACTGCCAGAACTGCGGCGAGGACGCGTTCCCAGGTGCCTTCCACCGCCCACCTGATCAGGCGTTTGTGAGGAGGGGTCCTCGCTCCATGACCGATGCCAACACGTGAAACGCTTCCGACATCGATCAGCCCCACCGCAGGAGCCGCGAATGTCCAGGACCGCCGACATCGATCTTGTGTCGGCCGCTGAGA
The DNA here is from genome assembly GCF_055231995.1 of Streptomyces sp. Tek67B01. Taxonomy (NCBI): domain Bacteria; kingdom Bacillati; phylum Actinomycetota; class Actinomycetes; order Kitasatosporales; family Streptomycetaceae; genus Streptomyces; species Streptomyces sp. Tek67B01. The sequence continues at coordinate 6,948,136 of NZ_JBUYUY010000001.1, read as the reverse complement.
GGTAGTCGCTGCAGGAACCGCTTGGTATCTCCTACATGGTCAACAGCGACGACCTGTTCGACTGGCAGTCGGCTTCCACCGAGCAGGCAGCTGAGGTCCTGACCGTGGTGAATCCACCGGGCAACATCAACTACCACGTCGACGTCTGCATCTATCACTCAACTGCGCGAACCGGCGGCCAGCTACCTTTTCACGTTGGCCGATCGCACTGTTCCTTCATCCCGACGATAGACCGGCGAGGGCTCTCCGGAGCACCAGCACTGACTGACATGGTGTGGTATCCGAACGCACTGGTACCGCCCCTGCTCGCCAGGGGGCTGGCCAGCTACGAAGCGAGAGACCTTGTCGACTGAGACTCCTTCGGCGGCAGCTCGGTCGGCATGCGGGCAGCACGCGTACTCGAATCGATCCTCGCTGCATGCCCAGCCGGTGTTACTCACGACTACGCGATCACGGAAATTGGGCAGAGCCCGCGGAAATAACGACACTTCGGGAGATCTAGTGCGATCCCTGTCGGGACACTGAAGGCCCGGTTCGTTCAACCGGAGGGCTTAACCGCTTGTGTCTCCAGTAGGGGGAGACAGCAGGGTGGAGCACATGAACGGCGACGAGCTCTACGCGATTGGTGACCTTGCCCGGCGAACCGGGCTGACGGTGAAGACCATCCGGTTCTACTCCGACGCAGGAATCGTGCCGCCGACTGACCGAAGCCCGGCTGGCTACCGGCTCTACGACATCGACGCCCTCACACGCCTCGATCTCGTGCGCACCCTGCGCGACCTCGGGCTGGACCTTTCCGTCATCCGGAAGGTCCTCGACCGGGAAGTCTCCGTCCCCGAAGTGGCTTCAGCGCACGCCGATGCCCTGGACTAGCAGATTCGTACGCTCCGTCTGCGTCGATCCGTACTGAGAGCGGTAGCCAAGCGTGGCCCTACACCTGAGGAGCTGGATCTCATGCACAAACTCGCCAAGCTTTCCGACAGCGAACGGCAGCGGCTGGTGACCGACTTCCTCGATGACACCTTCGGCGGCCTTGACGCCAACCCGGAGTTCGTAGCCATGATGCGGTCGGCCACGCCTCAAATCCCCGACGATCCGGCACCCGAACAGGTCGAGGCATGGGTCGAACTCGGAGAACTCTGCCAGGACACCGACTTCCGGGCCGCCGTCCGAAGGATGGCCGAACACCAGGCGGCGGAGCGGGCGCAGGGCGACACGACCGGCCTGCATCATGATCTGACCACTGCGGTGCGCGAGCAGGTCGGCGAAGCTCTCGCGGCAGGAATCCAGCCGGAGTCCGACCAGGCGGCGCCCATCGTCGATTCCCTCGCCGGTCTCTATGCCGAGACGTTCGGACGCGCCAACGATGCCGACCTGCGGCGATGGCTCGTCACTCGATTGGAGACCGGTGCGGACCCCAGGGCGGAGCGCTACTGGCAGCTTCTGTCGACCATCAACGGCTGGCCAGTACCGCCTACTCTCGCGCCGGTCTTCAGTTGGTTCATCACCGCTCTGCGCTCGCAGGGGAGCCGATAGCACGCCGCGCAGCCCCGGACACATCCGCCGCAGGGATGGCGGACCGCAGAGCAAGTGGGCAGAGGCTGCCAGTTGGCCTTTGCCTGCTCTTCGGCTCGTGCTCGGGTGGTGGCGAGGCGATAGGAGTCGGTGCCGGTCTCGATGATCGTGCCGTTGAAAGTGAGGCGGTCGACGATGGCCGCACAGCCACGCCCCCGGCGCCCTCACTGGTCTCCATAGGTCTCCCAGACGAGTTCTGCCTCCGTCGCCGAAAGGATGGCTGTCGCCTCATCCGCTCCACCGCAATGGTTGCGTGGCAGGCGGGTGGGGATTTGCGCGAGATTTCCAGCGAGGATGCCGGTGTGGCGGGTGGAGGTCTGGCGGGCCTGGGATCCGCTGGATGCGATGGCGCGGCTGTTGTCGAATGCGGGCGACGAGATCACGCCGATGCCGCCGGCCGAGGCAGGGGCTGCGGCGGTGATCCCCGCTCCCGCGCCTGCTGCTGCCAGCGCGAGTGCTGTGTCCGTCCTACGTGCGGTCATGATTCGTTAACGAAGGACCCGGTGCACTGGTCATCCCTGCTTGTCTTTTTGAACTGACTGGAGCAGTACAAAAAGCGGGCGACGCACTCACGCGGGCCGGGCTCCCCCGGCCCCTTGACAGGGGAATTCGGCAGTTGCCGAGGGGACGTCGCCGCGCCACAGGAACCGGCCGACGTCGCCGGCGCCGGTGTCCGCTTCGGCCGGTTCGTAGTCGGACCGGCCGCCTGGCCCGAACGCGCCGTGCTCCGACATCAGGATGGCCCCGTCGACGACCTCTTGAGGGTCCCAGCCGGTGACGTCGAGCAGCATGCCGCCCAGGGGGCCGCCCATCAGCTCGACGTAGACGTACCCCGGCTTCCGCCCCGGGCCGGCTCGTTCGGCTCCGCCCCGTACACACGCCCCCCACGCAGCATCCACCCGCCCAGCCTCCCACCGTCCGGTCGGTCCGCGGACGGTGATGCGACCCCCGCCCCCGGACGGTGACCCTCGGAGGGTGGCCGGCCGGCCCGGGATCAGGTGCGGGGGCGGTAGACGCGCACCGCGCGCTGCGCGACGGCGATGCGGCCGTTGTCCAGGATCATGGTGCGGGCGGCGCCGTAGCGGTAGCGCAGATCCGTGATCGCGGCCAAACGGCCAACGGTCAGAGCCCTGGCCCCCGACCCGCAGTTCGGTGGGCGGCACATCCACCGCCACCCTCCCGGCCACATCCGCATCCGCTCCTCGCCGCCGGTCGGGCGCCGAGCTGTTCGCAGTCGACCGTCCGGGCGATCCACCGCCACCCCGGCCCCGTCCACCAGGCGCACTACCAGCGGCGAGGGGTAGATATTCAGGTCTCGGTCTCCGGCCATCGCATGTCGGTGACCACGGTTCCGCGTAGGGGGCCGGTGGCGGTGTCGCGTCGGTGGGCCTAGCCCTGACACCAGTCTGTCAGCGCTGTGGTGAGCCGGAACCGTCAGGCCAGGCGCGGCTCGCCACACTCGCCCTCACGCGCCGCACCGGCATCGACTGGGCGACGTGTCGCTACCTGTCATGGGCGGGCAGGGGCACGACCAGAGCCCTGGAGCCGGTGGTACCCAGCCCGGTGGCCTCCGTCCCGGCGGACATACCGTCGTCCAGCATCCCGGCGGCCGCACGGCCGACCCGGACGGTGATCTGCTCCAGCACTCTGGCGGCGTGGCGGTCAGCTGGTCGGCGATCCCGACCAGACGCTTGGCCCGTGCGGTGTGAGGTTGTGCACCGGCCGGGTGGTGGTTCAGATGTTCGCGAGGAAATCGCGGACAGCGGTGGCGAAGCCTTCGGGATCGGCCTGCTGGACGAAATGGTCGGTGTCCAGGGAGCGGTAGATCGTACGGGGGCGCTCGGAGCACATGGCCTGGGCCTGCTCGGCGGGCAGGACCTGGCTGCGCAGCCCGTGGATCAGGAGCGCGGGGCAGTCGGTGGCCAGCCATTGCTTCCAGTGGTCGCCATGGACGAGGTTTTCGGAGTCGACGGTGTCCTGCGGGTGGAACGGCAGTCGCCAGCCGGCGCCGCCCGGAAGCGGGCGCAGCACGGGGCCGAGGGCGGTGGCGAGGGGTCCGCAGGCGGCGGCCAGTTCCTCGCGGGTCGCGGCGGTGTAGGGGAAGTTGAGTACGAAGGCGAGGGGGCTCGTGCCGTGGTCGGGGAGGTCGACGGCGGTGTCAACGCTGATCAGGGCCTCGACCAGTTCGGGGCGTTCGGCGGCCAGGTGGAAGGCGTTGAACGCGCCGAGGGAGTGGCCGAGGAAGACCGCCCGGGCGACGCCGAGGTGGTCGAGGAGGGTAAGGAGGTCGGCGACGTAGCCGGCGCGGGTGTATTCGGGGGCGCGGTCCGAGTCGCCGTGACCTCGCTGGTCGGGGGCGATCACCCGCCACTCGGGGCCGAGGGCTGAGGCGAGGGCGGTGAAGGACGCGCCCTCGGAGAGGTGGCCGTGCAGGGCCACGAGGGGCCGGCCGGTGCCGCCGAAGTCGAGGTAGGACAGGGTGCGGCCGTCGACGGTCAGGGTGGCTCGGGGGGGCTGGACGGTCATGGCGGTAGTACTCCCTCGGTTCGGGTTCGGTGGCGGTCCTTTCACCGAGATCGACTATACAGACGTATATGACGCTTGTTCAATACAGTTGTATGGATGCCTATGTCTCACAGCCGTCAACGGGCGCACACTTGGTGTCGTCACCCTCACGCGGGGCCGATCGCGACTGCCGTGCACGTACTCGTCTGCGCTGAGCTGCGTGAGCATGAAGTCGGCCACATCGGCGAAGGCGATCATTGAGCCGAAGGTGAGGCGAAAGTCGGTTCCGGTGCGGTAGCGCGCGGTCCGGGGCCCTCAGGGAAAGCGGCCGGGGTCGTCAACGACGGGGCAGTACCCGGAGGCGACTGCCGGGCAGCGCGCTCGGCCGGCGCCCGCTGCACCGCAGCAACACCGCGCTTCCACAGGGCCAGCAACGCACGTACCTCGTCCGTCACGACGAACCGGTCCGCCCGCGCCGGCCGAGCACCCGGGACCACCAGGGACCGGGACCGGGGGCGCAGCGAGCCAGCGCCACACCGTCCGCCCCGGAATTCCCAGCGCCCCTGCGGCCGCCTGTACATGGCCTACGGTCAGCCGACCGCCGCCCGCAACGCCAGCAGTCGGCCCACCGCCGCGCCGCGCATCTCCACCCGCGCGGACTCCGGCAGCACACTCCGCTCCCCCACCACCCCACACCCCACGACCGGGAAGACCTACACAAGCCCCAGTCCCGGCCGACACACCCGCCATGGATAAGTAGCACCGCTTCCATGGCAGTGGAAACCGCGGTGGTGTACCACCCCACGACAGCGACAACCACCCCGAGCACCACTTCCGCGTCAGCAACGGACACGCCCCCGGTCACACGACCAGCACTCACCGCTACCTGACGGCCTGTCACCACCAAACCCCACCAAACCCCAAACCGGCACATCGCAACTTCTGCCTGCCGAACCGGGGTCCATAGGGGGTTCGGGGCCGGTGCAGGTGCAGGTGATCACGGCGCCGTCGCCCATCGACCACACCACCTTGCGCACCTTCGCGGTCGCGGTGACGGTGACCACCGGCCGACGCGGACGCCGACCTCGGCCCAGTCCGGGGCGCCCCCGGGCGGTTCCACATCCACACCGGCATGCCGACGACCCCGCGCCGGTCGGGAACGGCACGATCCCGATGTCCGGGCCCTCCAGGCGCAGCTGCTCGACCGCCTGGTGCGCGAGCGCCTGGACGTCGATGCCGCCCCCGGCCGGGCCTGTCAGGGACCAGCGGATGCCGCCGCGGACGTCCCCGTTCCCGGTCGGGCAGGTCACCAGATACAGCGATCCGCCGGGGCCGCCGGCGCGCCGGCGCGCCGGTGTCGAACCCAGCGGGCAGGCCGCCGGCCGGGCCGTCCGTGGGTTTCCCGCAGGGCACCACACACCGCATTGGGATCCGGGTCGGGAGCCAGAAGCCACGCCGCGGCCCCTCCCCCATCCTCGGCGAGCCCGAAGACGCACAACGGGGCCGGCGCCTGCCCCTCCTGCAGACCGCACTCCTCGCGCATGCGGCCCGGCTCAACCTCAAAACCGTCAGAACCTTCCGCCAGCGGGCCGAAGAAGCCGCGGCGTTCGCGGTGAAGCTGCCGCAGCCGCAGCCGATCCATACGCCACAGGCGCCGACCTCGCGGCCGTGGGCCGGCTCCCCGCCTCCTCGAACAACGGCGGCTTCTACGGGCGGAGCCCGGCCGCAACGTATTCCCGCACATGCAGCGACGACACCGACCCCGCACCCTGATCCACCGCCAACAACCGACGCACCACCACACCCCGCGCCAACCGGCCGTCCTCACCCATACCCACCAGCACACCCCGACCCCAGCCGGCCGCCCACAGGAATGGGCAACCCCATGACAGCCAACCACCCTGCTGCTATGCGCCCCATGGCGGCAGCCTGGTCACCCCGTGGCAGCCAAGATCACCAGACGGTGTGCAGACTGCACGGGAAAACCTCCGGACAGCCCGCTGGTCGGCGAGGCACCATGCTCAGATGAAGAAGTGCCTGTTCTGTGGCCGGTCAGCACCCGACGTCAAAATGTCCGGCGAGCACGTCCTCCGCCGCGAACTCAACAACCAAGTCCTCTGGGAACCAGCCAAGCAGCGGACCGAAGTCCTCGTCCAAGCCGATGAAGAAACCGGCATACCCGTAGTGAGGTCCCGAGGGATACCACAGTCGATCCTGGATCAGAAACTGAACGATGTATGCCGCGACTGCAACGCAGGCTGGATGAATGACCTCGAAAACAGGGCGGAGAAGAAACTGGTTCCCCTCCTCCGCGGTGAGCACACCCACGTCGGCAAAGCCGACGCCGAGGACCTCGCAACGTGGGTGGCCAAGACGGCCATGGTCAGAGCACGCGTAACGGCGACCCCTACACGATCCCCGAAGACCACCGCACCCACATCATGACCACCAACACCCCGCCGGCAAACCTCACTGTCTGGGCCGCAGCATGTGAACCTCACCCCAGCGCCAGAACCAGACACTGCAAAATGGCGATCGAAATGCCAGAACCCCCATCACGGAAACCGACGAAGACGGGGATACCTGGGTCATCGGCGTCGAACCCAAGCAAAGTCTGGGGCACGTGACGACCCTTGTGATCAATCACCTCGCACTCTTCATCGCCGAAGCAGACTCAGAGCAGCTTCACACCAGCCTCGTCACTCAGCTCGATCCCACGGGTACAGCAACGAAACTCTGGCCAAATCCCCGCCAGTTCGACTGGCCACTCTCACCGACACTCACACCCGACCAGATCGACGGCATCGGAAGCCTCACCCAGCCCCTCCCCAGCACAGCCACCCGCTGACACCCAACCGCTGCCACCACCCCGCACAGAGCCACGACCCGCCCAGAAGCGATGATCACTCGTTATCACCCGCTGGCAACGGACAAACCGTGCCGCTAGGTGTCGCGTGGCCGGCTAGTGCATCAGCTCGGCGTGGGGGTGCTTCGGTGCCATCGGGCAGACGTAGAGCTGCTGGTCGTAGCCGCTGCCTATCTGGACCGCGGTGTGGTTGAAGCCGATGGATGGTTCGTCGGCCGGTTCCTCGTGCGGGAGCCAAGTGCTGTCGTTGTCGGCTTCGAACGTGGCGATGGTCAGTAGGGCATCCATGTCGCTGTCGCAGATAGGGCAGAGCCGTGGGGTGGGATCGGTGGCGCCCCAGCGAGGCCAGCCGCCGACCTTCCAGCCAGGTGCGCCGGCCAACTCGTCGTCGTAGAACTCCTGCGGGTATGAAGCGTAGGCGCTGTCCACCCCCGTGTCGGCCGCTTGCCACACACTCCAGTTTCCGAGCTGTTCCTGGAGTTCCTTGGTCAGTTCCAGGTGGTCGGGGTATTCGGTGACCTGCTCCGGGTTGAGCAAGCACGGCTCGGGAAGGTAGTTGTCGAACTGCATCGCGGGTGGTTCTGGGGGCGTGGCGAGGATGTCGGTGACTGTGGCGGCCGCCCGCCAGAACAGCGCGGTCTTGGGCATGATCGGGTGGTCGAAGGGGCACCACAGCACCTGGAGTAGGTCTGCTCCTTCAGGCGTCTGCAGATCGGGCACGTCCCGCGCGTACAGTTGCGCGACTGGGAGCATCGCTATGGAGCCCTCATGTGGGGCGACGGCCAGCTTGACCGGATACTCCCGCGGGGGGCGGATTCGCTCAAGGGTCTCTCGTTCCTGCGGGGTCAGGGCCCTGCCGCGCGAGGCGGCACGGATCCGTCGTTCCAGCCTCACGTCCGCTGGGGACAAGGCCAGGTTTATTCCGTCCACTACATACCACGCGATGGGTGGCAGTTCCAACGTCGCACACGCGGCCATCTGCGCCGTGATCACCACTCTCGTCGCCCTCTGGCAGCGCTCCGTCATCCCGGCCATCGCCGCATACGGCCTCTACAACGCGTGCGTCGTCGCCTGGGCGTGACCGGCCTGCCCCACCACCAGCGTGGAGGGCCGGCTGCGCCACCTTCGAAGCCCCCGCACCCCAAGACACGGCCTTGGCCCCCACCGGTCTTGTTCCTGCGACCTCGACCCCAGAAGGCGCGCCCATACGAGAGCCGCGCTTGAGGTCCGGCCCTTCGGGATTCGCTCAGCCCCCACCGGCACCGGCCACGCCACTGATTTTGCTCGCCCTGCCCGGCCACGACGGCGGGCCCTGCCGGTGCCGGGCGGTGGACCCACCTGGGAGCGCTCCGCGCGCAGCGCGGGGCGAGAGGGCGAGCAGCGAACGGAAACTCCTCAACAATCGTTCCTCGTTGTCACCTACGCAGCCACCGAGGCGTCCGCCAGGCGCCACCACGAGCGGGGAGGGTAGACGCCGACGATGACGCCGTGGGCCTGGCGGTCGCGGTCGCGGTCGAGCAAGGGCCTGTCGTGACGGACACCCTGCCTTCCCCGCGCTGCGAGGAAGGCAGGGTGCCAGGCGTACCCGCTTGTGGTCACCGAGGCCGGTAGGCGGTGGCCAGCACGGAGACGGTGACCTCATCGGGCAGGAGGCCGTCATCGTCCAGGTCTGCACGGTTCACGTGGTGTGCGCTCGGCGTCATCGCCACCAAGTCCAGGACATCCAGCCTGGTCAGAGGCACGGAGTACTGCACCTGCTCAGTGACGACCACCTCGAAGAAGGGGTTCAGCGCCCGGTGCAGACGCTGTTCCTTGACCGGATCGATCGTGACCATCGAAGGCAGTTGGCCGCGCAGCTCGGCCAGGTGCCGCCCGGTGGGACGGACCACGACCAGCCGGCCGGTCGGACGAAGCACGCGGTGGAACTCGGCCGGGTTGCGCGGCGCGAACACGTCCAGCACGACATCGGCCACCCCGTCGGCCAGCGGGAAGGGGCGGAATACGTCCCAGGCGACCGCTGCCGCTCGGTCGTGGGCACGGGCTGCCAAGCGCAGCGCGCGCACCGATGTGTCCAGTCCCAGACCCCGGGCGTCGGGCAGCTGGTCGAGTACTCCGGCCAGGTAGTACCCCGTGCCGCATCCCGCGTCCACAATCGTGGCCCGCTCAGACACCGTGTCGGCCGCCAGGCGGGCCCCGACTTCCCGGATGGGATCGTAGGCGCCGGCGGACAAGAACCGGTCCCGGGCCTGGACCATGGCTGCGCCGTCGCCGCTGGTGGCGCGGGTGCCCGTGAGCAGGCCGGCATAGCCATGGCGGGCGATGTCGAAGGTATGGCCCGCCGGGCAGCGCAGCGCGCCGAGGCCGGGGCTGAGGCGGCGCGTGCGGCACGTCGGGCAGCGCAGCAGGTCGAGGGACAAGTCGAGGGCAGGGGGAAGCGATACGGGCACGAAGCACTCCTGGAGTGAAGGGAAGAGACCCGTGCCTGCATGCGCGCTTAGAACCTCGCCGCCTCAGGAAGGAGCGGGCAGCGTCGGGTATGTGATCCACGCAGCAGGCACGCCAAGGAGGGCGACGCCGTCCGGTGTCGCCCTCAGCGCCTTCCGATCACAGGAAGCAGTGGTGCGGGGTGCTCATGAATGCCACGTCGCGAGTCTACGAGCATCGGCGAAGCTTCATACCTCCGTGCCCCACAAAGGGTTGGGAGGCAGGACCCTAACTTGTTCTTTATCTACCGTCCGCGTCATAGGGCGGGGATGGACGGTTCCACACGGCGTCCGACCGGCTGACAACCTTGCGAAGTTCACGGGCACTTCGCGGTGATATGGCCTGCATCACGATGTCGAGGAGGGCTCGCGCTTCGAGGGGGTTGCCGCAGCAGTACCAGTGCACGTTGCCCCACTCGTAGTTGTGCCACAGATCCCGCTCCGGCTGGTGGACGTAGTTCTTCCACAGGCCCACAGCCCTGCTGACATCGCCTGGCTGCAGATAATTGCGGGTGTGTTCGAGACGGGTGATCTCGGACAGTGCACGCGAAGACAGACCGTCGATGACTGGCCCTGCGCCCGTTGTCAGGTGGCTGCCCGGGGCGTCAGCACGGATCTGTCCTGGCCGTCTACGCGGCATGGACCTTTCGGTTCGTCGTCATGCGGTACATGGTGCCACGGTCTCGAATGGCTTCTCGAACGGATTCGCTCGCATGGGGATTCGCCGGACGTGGGGGGAGGCTTGACCGGCCCCGCGCTCCCTCCGCACCGAGCTCGCCACCTGCCGCGGTGGGGACTCCTCTACCGTGCCGCAGCAGCTACCCGGTCTGCATGATGGCCTGCTGCCCCGATGGTTTGGCGGATCTTGGAGACAGAGGCTGGACCTTCCGCACGTCGAAGAAATGGAACTCTCCGTGTTCAACAAAAAGTCGTGCGTAGCCGCAGCGCGTGTCACGGCCATCGGTGCTCTCACGGCCGCGATGTGCGCCACCGTGATGACCGGGAGCGCCGGAGCGATCGTCAATGGGGACGATGCCCACGAGCGTTACTCGTTCATGGCGACGATGCCGGAGTCGGCTCCGTCGATGGGGCTGTTCGATGGGAGCTGCGGGGCCTCGCTGATCGGTCCACAGTGGGTGGTGACGGCGGCTCACTGTGTGCAGGGTGAGGGCCTCGTGCTCGACGGCATCGTCCGCGTCGGCAGCGACCACCGCAAGTCCGGGGGCACCGTCCGGGCCATCGACCGGATCGTGGTCCATCCCGGCTACGTGAGCAACTACAAGAGCGGTGCCAACAAAGACGACATGGCGCTGGTTCGTCTCGACCGGCCCGTAGCCGAGATCCCCGTCCCTCTCGCGAAGCGGGCAGGGTGGCCGGGGACCGCGACAAGGATCCTGGGCTTCGGCACCACATCCGACACGCAGTTGCAGTTCGCGGACCGGCTGCAGGAGCTCGACACCCGCAGGGGCGCCACGGCTGAGTGCGCCCCCGGTTACGCCGACCGCACCCGGCTGTGCACGATCAGCCGCGTGCCCCAGGCCATGGCCTGCTTCGGCGACTCCGGCGGGCCCCAGCTGCAAAAGGGCAGGCACGGGCGGTGGGAGCTGCTCGGTGTCACATCGGGGCCCGGCGCCCCGGGCGTCCCATGTTCGTCCGGGCCGGGGCTCTACAGCAGCATTCCCGCCTACTCGGACTGGATCGAGAAGACCATCAAGCGCGACGCCTGAGCGCTGACGGAGCCGACCCCATGAGCACCAGGCCTCACGCCTTCGGCCTCTCTGCCCGCAACGACATCCGCAGCCGCCAGCCGCGAATCAGTCACAGGCCGCCGAGCCCCCACACATCAAAAGCCCGCGACGTCTCCGGCACGGCAACGCCGCGCCATCCCACATCGTGCCGGCGCCAGCACGCCAGCCAGCTTCCACCAGGACGACACCAGCCGCCGAGGACGCCGACGACAACACCGGAGCCGGGCGGCTCAGCGGCGGTGGATCACGTACGGCTTGCCGTCGTGGGAGACGGCGGTGCATTCGCCCATCGGTTTGGCCGTGGCGACGGGCAGGGCCGCCATCGGGCGCCTGAGTCGTTAGCTGATCATGACCCTTCCGTGCCATCCGAACGGCGGTGGCCGTCAGCGGCGCCGTTGCCCTGCTCACGATGATGACCGGAACTGCCTCCGCCGCAGACGGACAGTTCACCTACATCAGGTACGACACCGGGAGCCAGGACGCGCTCTTCAGCCCGCCCAGCGACCGCTGCCTGCCGCTGCCCGGCGGAGCGGTCTCCGCGGCCAACGACACGAATGCCACCGCCTTCGTCTACGCCGACAGCAGCTGCCAACAACTTCTCTCGATTGTGGGCGTCGGAGCGACCTGGGAGGCCTCAGGGCCGCCGACACTGCCCGCGCGCAGTGTGGGCTTCAGCTCCAACTAAGCTCCAGACGCCCCAACGGCGCGCCTCGGTGGCCCGGATCGCGGGCTACCGGGGTGGGTGAGCGCGCGGTGGATCTCTACCTCGCCACCTCCGCTATCCCCCATCCCGCGCCCTGAAGTGTTGGCCATGATCGAAGAGACTGGTAGGCGGCTTGCCCGGTGTCGTAACTCGAGTCGAATGAAGGGTGGGACCCCTGCACCGTGTTCCCGATGTAGAACTTCCAACCGGTGGGGGCCAACTCCGCACCATGTTGCACATGGTCGATATCGACAGGCTGGCTGGTTGACGATGATCTGATCGGGGCTGGGGGCGGCGGAGGCAGGACCGCTACTGATCCCGGCCAGGGCGGCGACGGCGACGGCGACGGCGACGGCGACGAAGCTTCACACGCCATTCGCCGCGTCCGCGATGCCCAGGTACACGGCGTGTCCGGAGCTGCCTTCGCCCTCACCGGATCGACAGCCACCTTCCGCCAAGCCGTCGACTGCCCATACAACAGCCCCGCCATCACCACTACCGTCGCCGTCCAGCAACTCCTGCGGCTGACCGACCACAGCCCGGCCCGCGTCGAGGCCACCTGACGAGGAGGCCCCGCCCGAAAGCCGGCAGCCCGCGACCGCGTACCCGGCCAGGCGCCCGCCCGCAGACAGGTATCCCGCATGGAACGGGGCAGGCGCATGCGGGGGACGAGCCGCCCGGCGGTGAAAGCAGGTGGAAGCCGGTGAAGACGTGAGTGCCCCGGACGCGAGTGGCCCGATGGTCGAGCGCCCCGTGGGGCTTCCGGTGTTGCGCGCGTGTTGGACACATCAGGCGTTCGTGCACTGGCCCTACGCACCGCAGGAAATACAGTCCCTGCTCCCCCACGGGCTCCTCGTCGACACCTTCCGCGGCAAGGCATGGGTGAGCCTGACACCGTTCGTCATGGCGTCGATGCGCGTACTGGGCCTACCTTTCCCAGGCGCCACGTTCCCGGAGACGAACCTGCGTACCTACGTCCGGTTGGGGGATCAGGACGGTCCCCAAGGCATCTGGTTCCTGTCCCTGGAGGTGGCCAACCCGCTCATGCTGGCGGCGCGAAGCATCGGCATCCCCTACCACCTGGCCGACCTCTCCCTGCACATGGACGGGCCCGAGTACCGCTACGCCGGGCTTCGCCGCGGCAACGGTCCGTCGTATCGGCTGACCGTCCGCAGGGGCCCCGCCGTCACAGCCTCGGCTCTGGACACCTGGCTCGCCGACCGCTCCCGCGCCTACTCCCGCCGTACGGGGATCATGTGGAAAACGCCCGTTCAACACGGAGCGTGGCCGTTGGAACGCGGGACCCTCGTCGACCTCGACGAGACCCTCACCCGCTCGGCGGGACTGACTCCCCCGGACACCGAACCGCTCACGCACACCTCGCCCGGCGTCTGTCCGGTCCGTTTCGGCCCGCCGCGCCCCGCCACCGGAAGCGGCTGATCGACGAGCGTCGGCACCCGTCCCGTCCGTTTGCACACACCGCTGCGACACGGCGTGCAGCGGTCTCACGCCACGGTGCGCCACGGCCGTCAAGAATGCGAGGGCTGCGGCGGTGAGGCCGACCAAGCGGCGGCGCAGGAGCGCGTAGCGCCGGCCGTATTCGGCTTTGAGTTCTTCGGACCGGGCCACGACGGCGCCCAGTATCTGCCGCTTGAGGAGCAGGTGCTGGTGGGCGAAACGTCGTGGCGAGCCTGCTCACGCCGCAGGGCGCTATCGGCGCGTGCGTTGCCTGTTGCACGGCACGATCACGGTCGGCACCGCGATCAGGAACGAGAGCAGGACCGGCGCCCCGTGAGGGGAATGCAGGGCCGGGGGACGTTTGGCCGGGATCCGTCGGGTAGGGGCCACACGACGCGGCCTCCACGCGGGTCCTCCGGACCCGGGCCGCGAGGAGGAGATGAACGCCATGCGCAAGCGACTTCTCGCAGCGTCCGCCGCCGCGATAGTTGCGGGGCGGACTGTGTGCACCGGCGGCATTCGCCGCCGCGGCCGCCAGCAATCAGGACACCAACTTCGTCAGGTCCGCCCACGAGGGCAACCTGGCGGAAATATCCGCCGGCAGACGCTCAGAAGAACGCAATGACCTCCTGCGTCAAGGAGGTCGGCGCGAAGCTCGTCGCCGATCACCAAAAGCTCCACCAAGACTCAAGGCCCTCGCTGTCAAGAGCGCCATGACACTGCCCAACGCCCCCACCCCGGAGCAGCAGCACGCCCTGCAAGGTGTCCAGGCCAAGGCCGGAACGGCCGGATACGACCCAGCGTGGCTCAGCACTCAGGAAGCCGCCCACACCAAGACCCTGGCCCTGATCGACACGCAGATCCGCTCCGGCAGCGACACAGCCGTCATAGATGCGGCCAAGAAGGCACGGCCCGTCGTCGCCATGCACCTCGACATGGTCCGCGGCGGCACCTGTCACATGCCGTAACGGCCACCGCTCATCGTCCTTCCCTTGTGGTTCTGGACGGGCGGGGCGCTCACACGGGTGGGCGAACCCACAGGTAGGGACCGCCGCCTCTCCACTCGATCAGGCAGACCGTGCCGCCTCGTACTCCGACAGCTCCAGACCTGCTCGTCGCGAATACTCCACGACGTCCGGCGCGGCGCCGCGTTCAACGATGTCACCACGGCAGCGGACCCGGTTTCCGGGTTCTCGGGCCCGATGTCGCCCGCATGACCACCGAGAGCCCCACCCTCACCGCCTGCGTGCGCACCCTGCAACGACATGAATGCGCCTTGGCTCAAGCACTCGCCGCAGCAGGGGGTCAAAGGTCTCCGGGATCTCGTTGTTCCAGCGGGCGCAGCGCCGGGCCTTGGAGGATCTCTCCGTGGATGCCGAAGCGGGAGCCGTGGCAGGGGCACTCCCAGGTTCGTTCGGCGTTGTTGAAGGCGACCAGGCAGCCCATGTGGGTGCAGACCGCGGAGACGGCGTGTAGTTCGCCCTGATCGTCACGGTGGACGGCACATGGTTTGCCACCCGCCCGTACGACGGTTCCCTGACCGGGCTTCAGGGCGCTGACGGGGCCGTTCGTGCCGTCGCCCATGGTGGCGAGGCGGTCTTTGACGAAGTGCTTACCGGTGTCCCACTGAGCCTTCAGGAACGCGGGCGCCTCCCGGAGGGCAGCACCGGTGCGCCCGGGGTCGTACAGCCCGGCCCAGGGCTCATCGGTGCCGGTGATGAGGGAGGTGATGAGCCGGCCGGCCAGGACTCCGCCCGTCATGCCCCACCCCGCGAAGCCCGTGGCCACGTGGACGTTTCCGCCTTCGACCGGCATTCGGCCGATGAGAGGCAGTGAATCGGTGGCGCTGTTGTCCTGCGCCGCCCACCGGTGTGAGAGCTGCACACCAGGGAAGCGCTCCTCGGTCCAGGCGTGCAGGCGCGCGTAGCCGGCTTCCGTGTCCTCGCCTGTGCCGGGGGTGAATGCCTCTCCCGTAACGATCAGGAGCCGGCTGCCGTCCGGGAGCGGCGCGGTGCGCACGGATCGCTTGCCGCCTTCCTGGGTGATGTACATGCCGTCCGGATCCCGGTCGGGGCGTAGGCGTCCCGCGATCACCAGGTCGCGGTGCTGGGTGAGGCGAGTGGTGAGCAGGGCGTGGTCGAAGACCGGGTGGTGGGTTGCCACGACGACGTGGTGGGCGGTGACGGTGACGCCGGAGGCAGTCGTCACCCGGCACGGATCACCGCCGTCCAGGCCGGTGACACGGGTGTTCTCAAACAGTCGGGCCCCGTGCGCCAGGAGGTCGTCGACGAGGCCGCGCAGGTAGGCCAGGGGGTGGAACTGGGCCTGGTCCTCGACCATGACGGCGCCCGCCACCGGATACGGCAACCCCGTCTCGGTGACGAAGGAGGCGTTGAGGCCCGCCGCCCGCGCCGCCTCCGCCTCGGCCCGCAAGGCCTCGACGCCGTCCTGTTCTTCGCAGTAGGTGAAAGCGGGGCGGCGTTCGAGGTCACAGTCGATGCCGAGGTCCTCGGCCACCTCGATGACGTGGCGCAGCGCGGCGCTCTGGGACGTCGCGTACAGGCGGGCGGCGTCCTCGCCGTGCTTGGTGCGCAGCGTGTCGTAGACGGCGGTGTGCAGGGCGGTGAGCTTTCCGGTGGTGTGGCCTGTCACCCCTTCCGCGAGCCGGTCCGCCTCCAGCACGGCGACGCTCAGCCCCGCGCGGGTGAGTTCCCAGGCTGAGCTGAGGCCGGCGATGCCCCCGCCGATAACCGCCGCGTCCACCTCCACCGACGCAGCCAAGGGAGCGAAGGACGAAATGGCGGCCGTCTGCATCCAATAGGACCGACCCGACCCGAAGAGTTGGCTCATGCCCCACAGTTGCCCAGGACACCGGCCCTGATGCGCGAGTCACGCAGACCGAGGCCACGCCCCGGAAGGCATCCGGGGAGGGGGGTGGGCGTCACGGTCTGCCCGACGAGCCGGAGCGGGATCCGTCGCTCGGCACCGCCGCTCCAGCCACAACGTGCCGCGGCGGCCGGCGGCGCGTGCCCGGCATGGAGGCGTGATCGTTGAAGCGGTATGAACGAAGCCGAGGGCCTCGACGGCCGGGAACGGGCCGCTGTCCGCCCTCTTCTGCCCGGGTGCGGGCCAGGGGGGGCCGGACTGTGTTCGCGGGGCGGGGGCGGTCAGCGGGCCCTGCCGAGGTGGCGGTCGGCGTCCGAGCCGTTGACCATCAAGGTGGTCTCCTCGATGCGCTGGAAGCGGCCGTCGGGGGCCAGGTCGGCGAACAGGTAGACCTCCATGCTCACGGTCGTACCGTCCTTCTTGGTGATGTGGCAGGTGTGCCGGTCGGCGTACCTGTCGCCGTCGTAGAGCTCTTCGTGGACCTCGACCTCTCCTGCGGCGACGAGCGTGCGCAGGTGGGCGATGTGGTCGAGGAACTGGGAGCGGTCGACCCACTCGCCGTCGGTGCGTTGGCGGTAGTCGGGGGTGAAGTGCCGGTCGGCGGCCTCGGTCAGGGTGATGTCCTCGTTGAGGAGCAGGTCGGTGAGGGCGGCCTTGATGCCGGTGCGGGTCATGTGGGGTCCTTCGAGAGGGTTCGGACAGCAGGGTTCCTGGCGGTCCCTGGTGGGGTGGGAGTCAGGGCTGGGTATTGGTGAGGGTGTCGTCGAGCCAGTCGTAGATGCGGGCGTTGGCGTGGCGCGCGGCGCCGGGGTGGCAGTGGGCGCCGGCGCCCTCCTCGGCGGTGAAGAGCATGAGGGTCTTGGGGCAGGTGAGGTGTTCGTAGAGTTGTTCGGGCTGGCCCTTGAAGAACTCGTCCTCCGCGGCGTCGCAGACGAGGGTGGGGCACTGGATCTTCTCGGCGATCCCGTCGGCGAGGGTGTAGTCGAGGTAGGAGGCGTTGAAGGCGCGGGGGGTGTCGACCCCCATGACGTACATGCCGTGGTTGAGTGCCCAGCGGGCGATCGGGTCCTTGGCCATGATCTGCTCGAGGGCGGCGTCGAGTTCCGGGGCGGCCTCCGCCCGCAGGAGGCGTTCGGCCTCCTTGCGGTCGCCGGGGATGTTGCGGACGGACGTCTGGCCGAGGTCGTACAGGCCGTCGACCGCTATCAGCGCGGCCAGCCGGTGCTCGAACGCGGCTGCCCGGGGGGCGAGCACTCCGCCCATGCTGAGACCGAGCAGTGCGATGCGCCTGTTGTCGACCTCCGGGATCGTCTCGGCGAAGTCGATCACCGGGGTAATGACGTTCTCCCAGTCGGGACGGAAGACGAGGCCCTGGTGGTGACGCGGCCCGGGCATTCCGGGGCCGTCGAACACGAGCACGGTGTAGCCCCGCTCGACGGCGGCCAGCGCACCGAAGAAGTGCATCTCCTCCGCGGTGCCGTCGAAGCCGTTGTGCATGATCAGCGTCGGCCGGGGGGTGCCCGAATCGTCGGCCCGGTAGAGGTAGCCGGGCAGCGTGGTGTTCTCGTAGGGAATCCGGACCGGCTCGATGCTCGGGGTGGTGTAGAGGGCGGCAGCTGCCTTGAAGCACTCAACGGAGCGGTCGTAGGCGTGGTCGTGGCGCGGGTCGCAGTCCTTGCCGTGCAGGAAGAACTCCGCCGACCGGTAGTAGTTCGAGGCGCGCAGGAACCCGTCGCGGGCGCTGACCCGGTGACCTGCCGCCAGAGCCTTCTCGGCCTCCGACGACACCCGTCCGGCGGTGGCGAACCACTCGGTGTACCAGCTGTCGTAGTCGCCCTCGGTGATCCGCGCGGCGGTGGAGACGACCTCGCCGAAGTCGGCGCCGCCGTAGGCAATGTGGCTCATCGAGCGCAGGGTCTCGTACCAGAACTGGGTGTTGTCCGGGAACAGCAGCTGCTTCACGGCGGTCTCCTTCGACGGCAACACAAGCACAGATTTGTGCTTGCGTTGCCGACTGTAGGGCCTCGAACGCTCGGAAGCAAATATCTGTGCTTAAGATGGGGGTGTGACTCAGAACAAACCGGCCGCCCGCATCCGCAGGAGCCCCGAACAGGTCCGCGCCGCCGTCCACCAAGCGGTCATCGACCTTCTCTCGGCCCCGGAGGACGAGGACCTCAACATCCCCGCGATCGCGCAACGCGCCGGCGTCAACCACACCAGCGTCTACCGGCGCTGGGGCAGCCTCGACGCCCTGCTGGCCGACACCGTCACCACCCGCCTCGAGCGCGACTCGCCGCTGAACGACACCGGCACCCTGCGAGGTGACCTCATCGCCTGGGCCGAAGCCGGCGTCGCGAGCATGCGCACACCCGAGGGGCGCGCCCTCGTGCGCGCCGTCATCCTTTCCATGCCCGGCAGCACCCAGGCACAGACCGAGCGCGCCCAACACTTCCGGCGCCGCATGCGCTCCATCGAGCAGATCCGCGAGCGGGCCACGACCCGGGGCGAGAACCCGCCACCGCTCGAGCAGATCCTCGACCAGCTGATCGCGCCCTTCTACATCCGGGCGATCTTCGGAATCGACCTGCCCGCCACCGGATACCCGCAACTCCTCGTGGACAGACTCCTCGGCGGCGCGAGCGCACCAGACTCGGCCTGAGGAAGAGCAGAAGCCTTCCACAACGATGCGGCCTTCGCGGCCGTGCCGTCGACCTGGTCAAGGGGGCAGCGGGCGGAGCCGGCGTCGAGCGGGGCGCTGGTCAAGGGGGGTCCGGTAAGGACCCTTACCCGCAGGGTTGTGACGGAGCAGGCTGGTTGGCAAGAACGGATATCGAACAATTTCGGTTTCCGTGACCACGACCTCGCCGCGTCAGGAATGCGGCGACACCGGCACAACTCCAGGTTGCGGAGTGCGGACTTCCGTTACCCGGTTCCGGGTTTTTTGCAGCCCCTCACTGGATCAGGTCGCTGTGCGGATGACCTCCGCTCGTCGGGCAGGCGTACAGCTGGAGGTGATTGGCGTCCAACACCGTGATCTCGGCCGGATTGGACCGACCGTCGTCGGTTGCCCCGGGGACCCGGTCCTCGTACGGGATCCAACTCGTGCTGTTCCGGTGCCATTCGGACGAGGCGATGGTCAGCAGCGGCGTCATCGCTGTACCGCAGGGCGCACAGAACCGCGGCACGGGGTCGGTGAGTCCCCAGGGGGCCCAGCCACCGATCTTCCAGCCGGGGGCGTGGGACAGCGCATTGTCGTAGAGCTCCGTCGGGTCGGCATCGTCGACCACGATGCCCGCCGCCCGCCAGGGCGCGGGGTCCGTGATCTGCTGCTTCAACTCCTCGGGGAGTTCCAGGGAATCGGGGTACTCGGTGACCTGCTCCGGTGCGAGCACGCACGGCTCAGGCACGTAGAGGTCCTCGTCCGCGTCGAACGGCTCGGGCGGCGCGGCCAGCACGTCGGTGACATCCGCGGCGGTCCGCCAAAACAACTCGATCGGAATGCTTGAGTCCGGCGCGTGCTCCGAAGGGCACCACAGGACCTGCAGCAGGTCGGTCCGCCCCGGCGGCCGCAGCAAGGGTACGTCCCGCGCGTACAACTGGGCCACGGGCACCAGGGGGTGGAGGCCATCATGCTCGATACGGCAGTACGGCCAGGGTTCCTGTGCGGGCCACAGCAGGGGCCCTCCGATCGAGCTGTCGTGCACCGTGGGAGAGCCGGGACGCGGGTGCAACCGGACCGCCGGGCGGGCCAGCCGGGCCAGCGCGGGGAAGACTGCGGCGACGTCGACCGGCCGCGGCGGGGTGGTACGTGTGCCATTCATAGCGATGATCTTGCCAACACTCTCTGACAACGGGCCCTACCCAACAGGACGAGCCGCGTCCTTACCGCGTGCGGCGCACCCCCTGCCCCGTTGACTGAACGATGGACGGAGTTTCCGCAGTTCAGAGGGCAAGTGCTGGAGTTGGACGCTACGGTCTCAGGTCGTGATGGACGAGCGTGTGACCAATCGAGATCTGGCAGCCCTGGTGGTCCCGCGGGCGGGTCGGCTGGTGGAGACCGGCAATCGGTACGAGCCGTACCGGCTTGTCGATTCCGATGGTGCGGAGGTGGAGGCGGTCGCCGTCTACTTTCAGGATCTGCTCGCTGCCGGGAGGGCCGCTTCCACGGTCCGCTCCTATGGGATGGATCTGCTGCGCTGGTGGCGGTTCCTCCACGCGGTGGACGTCAGCTGGGTTCGTGCGAAGCGGCTTGAGGCTCGGGACTACCGCTGCTGGATTCAGTTGACTGCCAAGCCGCGCAGGCCAAAGTCGGTGGTCAGCCGTCCAGTTGGAATGGCGGGGGCACCGAACGCCGTGACCGGGAAGCCGGCGACGGGCAGGGGTATGCCCCGGCCACTGTCGCCCACGGTGAGACGGTGCTGCGCCGCTTCTACGACTTCCACCGCGACGCCGGCACCGGGCCGCTACTCAATCCCTTCCCCTCGGACCCGTCGCGCAAGTCAGGTCGCGCCCACGCTCACCACAACCCGATGGAGACATGGAAGCCCGAGCGGGTGGGGCGGTACCGGCCGAGCCTGCCCAAGCGGATCCCGCGCTCGATCCCGGACGCGTGGTTCAACGAGCTCTTCGCGGCTCTGCCGTCGAACCCGCGACCGGGCCATGGTGGCGTTCTGGATCTCCACCGGGGTTCGGGCATCGGAGCTGTTGGGTCTGCTGCCAGTGCGACGTCGACCCCGGACAGCAGCTGATCAGCGTGGTGCGGAAGGGGGCCCGCGCCGTGCAGCAGGTGCCGGCGTCCGCAGACGCGTTCGTGTGGCTGCGGTTGTATCAGCACGATCTTCACGGGCTGATGCCCCGCGGGAGGATCAGGCCGGTCTGGTGGACGGTGCGACGCCCCCATCGGCCGCTGACCTATCACGGCGCCCACCGCATGTTCGAGCGGGTAAACGCCACCTTCGGCGCGGACTGGACCCTTCACGACCTTCGTCACAGCGCCGCCGCCCGCATGGTGCGCGACCCGGCGCTGACGCTGACCGACGTGCAGTGGGTCCTCGGGCACGCGCATCTGACCACGACCGAGATCTACCTCGCGCCGCGCCAGGACGAGGTCGTGGCCGAGGTGCTGGCCCACCACGCCCGGCGGGCGGACCGGCACGCCGAGCCGGCGCCGCCGCCTCCGGCACCCGGCTAGGGCCTGTGTGATGTCGCGATCATTCGGTGGTCTTCACCAGGTCGTCGATCCAGATCATTGCGGCGCGGAGGTGGAGGCCGGCGAGGTAGCTTTCGGGTGACTTGTCGTAGCGGGTGGCGATCCCTCGCCAGGCCTTCAGCTTGTTGATCAGGCGCTCGACGGTGTTGCGTTCCTTGTAGAGGTCGGTGTCGTGGCTGACGGGTCTGCCGCCTCGTGCGCCCTTCTTCTTCCGGTTGGCGGCCTGGTCCTTCTTCTCCGGGATGACGGCCTTGATTCCGCGTTTGCGCAGGTAGGCGCGGTTGCCGCGGGATGAGTAGGCCTTGTCTGCGGCGACCGCGCCGGGCTTGGTGCGGGGACGGCCGACGGGCAGGCGGACTCTCACCCTCGCGAGCACGGGGATGAACTGCGGGCTGTCCCCGGCCTGCCCGGCGGTCAGCACCATTGAAAGCGGACGGCACCTGCGGTCCGCAGCGAGGTGAATCTTGCTGGTCAGGCCGCCCCGGGACCTGCCGAGGAGGGCTTCCTTCAGGCGGAGCTTGCGTCTGCGGCGGATGCGGCGACGCTCGGCCTGTCCGTTCTGTTCCTCCGGTCCGCCCCCTTTTGCCGGGCCGCTTCCTGTTCCTGTGCGGCTTCTTCCAGGGCCTCCATGAGGTGCTTGCTGACACGCATCCCCGCGGCGTCGTGGTGGGCACGGACCGTTGTGGAATCCACGCTGACCAGCGACAAGTCCGTTCTTCCCACGCGGGCTGCCTCGGCGATCAGGCCTTCCAAGAGGGCGGTGAAGACACCGGCGTCCCGCCAGACGCGGAAGCGTCCGTAGACCGTGGCCCACGGGCCGAACTCGGCAGGCATCTCCCGCCACTGAGCACTGGAGCGGAACCGCCAGATCACACCCTCGAACTGCTCCCGCAACCGCTCCGGATACGGGCCGTACCTACCGATCGGCAGATACGGCTCGATGAACTTCCACTGGGCATTGGTGAGTTGCCTGCGTGTCACAACCACAGTCGTACCGGATTCCACCTCGCGACGAGGACAGAACCCAGAAACTGATCACGACATCACACAGGCCCTAGTCTCCTGAGTCAGGAATTCTGTTCAGATAGCTGGCGAGGCGTTCGAGGATCTCATCTGCGGTCTTGGTCCAGACGTAGGGCTTCGGGTCACTGTTCCATGCGGCGATCCAGGCCCGGATGTCCTGCTCCAGGGCCTGGACGGTCTTGTGGACGCCTCGTCGTATCTGCTTGTTCGTCAGCTCGGCGAACCACCGCTCCACGAGGTTGAGCCAGGACGACCCGGTGGGTGTGAAGTGCAGGTGGAACCGGGGGTGGGCCACCAGCCAGGTCTTGATGGCCGGGGTCTTGTGGGTGGCGTAGTTGTCCAGCACCAGGTGGACGTCCAGGCCGGCCGGGACTTCTTTGTCGAGCTTGATGAGGAACTTCTTGAACTCCTCGGCGCGGTGGCGGCGGTGGAGTGAGCCGATCACCTTGCCGGTGGCGACCTCCAGGGCGGCGAAGAGGGTGGTGGTGCCGGCCCGGACGTAGTCGTGCGTGACCCTTTGCGGGACGCCGGGCATCATCGGCAGGACGGGCTGCGAGCGGTCCAGTGCCTGGATCTGGGACTTCTCGTCCACGCAGAAGACCAGGGCCCGTTCCGGCGGATCGAGGTAGAGGCCGACGACGTCGTGGACCTTGTCGACGAAGTACGGGTCGGTCGACAGCTTGAAGGTCTCAGAGCGGTGCGGCTGCAGGCCGAACGCCCGCCAGATCCGCGACACGGTCGACTGCGACAGGCCCGTTTCCTTCGCCATCGACCGCGTCGACCAGTGCGTCGCGTTCTTCGGTGTCGACTCCAGTGTCCTGGCGACCAGAGCGGCGACCTGCTCGTCCGTGACCGACCGCGGACCGCCGGATCGCGGCATGTCGCCCAGGCCGGCGATCCGGTGCTCGACGAAACGCGCCCGCCAGCGGCCCACCGCATGCGCGGTCGAGCCGAGCCGGGCCGCTACATCCTTGTTCGAAGCGCCTTCCGCGCAGGCCAGGATGATCCGGCAACGAAGTGCCCACGCCTGCGGCGTGGAACGGCGCCGCACCCACCCCTCGAGTGCGGCCCGCTCCTCATCCGACAACCTCAACTCGGCCTTCGGCCGCCCCATCCGCGCCATACCGCAAGCCTACACATCTGAACAGAATTCCTGACTCAGAAGACTAGGACCCGGAAGCCTTGAACGTGCTGTTCGGGCGGTCTTCATGACCATCACCACAAAGCACTCGACGCGCCGACAACTGCAGACCGCGAATGCAACAGTCGAACAGGTCCGGGCGCGGAACCACGTACTGCGGGAACGGTTCCCGCCCCGCTCCGCGGCGGCGTGGTGGCCAGCGACGGTGCAGTCGGCGGATGAGGTGCTGCGTCGGCTGACGGCGCCACCGTTCTTGCCGGCGGCCAACGCCACCAGGGCCGGGCGACGGCGCGGGGTCGCCAAGCTTCTGGGCTGGTTGTCCAGCCTTCCAGGGGATACCTGGCAGCAGCGGTGGAAGGCCAGCCGCGCCGAGGAGATCCCCGGCGCGGACTGGACAGATCTCCCGCTGCGCTTCTTGCGTCAGAGTGGACCGTCGCCGTCGTATGAGCGCGTTGACCTGACCTCCGGGCTACTGATGCTGGTCTGCGGCGATGTCATCCGTCCTGACCTGGCCTGGATGCTCACCCGCACCCACAAGCACCTGGCTCCGGTCATGGCCGAGGTCCGCGACCCCGAGGGGTTCGCAAGCCTGGCACGGCTGGCCGAGTCCGGGCCGGCCAGCGCCCGGAGCGAGGCCACCATCGCGGCGACCCGGATCGCGATGCTTCTGGCCTGCAAGGGCGGGTCGATCGCGAGCATCACCGTCGGTGACTGTGTGGAGCTCGTCGACACCTTGCGTCGGGTCCATGTCCGCGGGGGTCAGCGCAAAGTCGACTTCTACCTTCGGCTGCGAGCCTTGGGTGTCTTCCCTGAGGACGCCCCGGCCACGGATCCGGGCGTTCGGGCTTGCTGCCGGCCGGCTGAGCATCGAAGAACTCGTGGATCGCTATCCGATCCGGTGCCGCCCAGTCCGCGACCTGATCGTGGACTACCTGCGCGAACGGCAGCCGTCCTTGGATTACACCAGCCTGGACGCGCTGTCGCGGACGCTGGCCGGGCTGTTCTGGACCCGGATCGAAGCGCTCTCGCCGGGCATCGACTCCCTGCGGCTGCCACCGGCGCTGGCCCGGGCCTGGAAGACATACATCGCCACCAAGAGACGCACCACGATCGGACCGGACGGCACCGCCGTCGAGGTCGCCAGCCCCAGGCTGAACGCCAAGGACGAGCTCATCCGGGTCCGCGCCTTCTATCTGGACATCGCCCACTGGGCTGCGGAAGAGCCGGCCCGCTGGGCGCCGTGGGTGGTGCCCTGCCCGATCGGCGATGAGGAGATCAGCAAGGCCAAGGACCGCAAACACCGCAAGGCCCGGATGGACCAGCGCACCCGCGAACGACTGCCCGTCCTGCCATTGCTGGCCGACACCGTCGACCGCAGGCGACGCGCCGCAGCCGAACTACTGGCTGCCGCTGAGTACACCCGGCCCGGGGACCTGATCCCCGACACCGTCGGAACCTTGCGCAGAGCCGTCGCGCCCAAGGCCGCCGGGCACCTTACCTGGGCCGAGGAGACCTCGACCGGGCGGCGCCGGAACCTCACCCACGAGGAGAACGAAGCCTTCTGGGCCTTCGCCGCGATCGAGGTCCTGCGCCTGACCGGCATCCGCAACGAGGAACTCCTGGAGCTGACCCACCACAGCATCACCGAATACCGGCTCCCCAGCACCGGCGAAGTCGTACCCCTGCTCCAGGTCGCCCCGTCCAAAACCGACAGCGAACGGCTCCTACTCGTCAGCCCGGAACTGGCGGACATCCTCTCCACCATGGTCCGCCGTCTGCGAGGAGGCAGCCGCGCGATCCCACTGGTCACCTCCTACGACGTCCACGAGCGCGTCTGGAACCCGCCGATGCCGCTACTGTTCCAGCGCGATATCGGCACCGAACACCGCGCTTTCACCCCGACCGCGCTCCGCAAGCTCCTGATCAACGCGCTGGCCGCCACGGGCCTGACCGATACCGCCGGCGAACCGCTCGTCTTCTCCCCGCACGACTTCCGCAGGATCTTCGTGACCGACGCCATCATGAACGGCCTGCCACCGCACATCGCCCAGGTGATCTGCGGGCATAAGAGTCTCGATACGACGATGGGCTACAAGGCGATCTACCCGGCCGAGACCATCGAGGCCCATCGCGCCTTCATCGCCCGCCGCAGGGCCACCCGACCCAGCGACGAGTATCGGACACCGACCGAGGAGGAGTGAGACGCCTTCCTCGCACACTTCGAGAAGCGCAAGGTCTCCATCGGCACCTGCGCTCGTGCCTTTTCAAGCCCTTGTGTCCATGAACACGCTTGCGTTCGTTGCTCGCTCCTCCGGCCGGACCCGGCCCAGCGCGGCCGGTTGGAGGAGATTCGCGACAATCTCATCGCCCGAATTGACGAGGCCGGGCGCGAGCGCTGACTCGGCGAGGTCGAAGGACTGAAAGTCAGCCTTGCCGGCGCCGAGGATAAGCTCGCCCAGATCGACAGGCGGTCCCAGAAGGCCGCGATCAGCCTCGGCATGCCTACGACCAGGAGGGGGGACCTTGAGTAGCGACACATATCGAGAAGAACCAGGCCGCGATTTGAGCACGTGGACAGTCGACCAGCTGCAGACGTTCATCCATGACGCCCGCGGCCAGCAACTTGAGACAGCACGCGTCGCCGCGCAGGGACAGGCCTACAACTCCAGCCACTCCCAGGAAGCCCGTCGCCAGTGGGCGAAGCTGTCGCTGCTCGCGAACCGGCGCATGCTCGACAACGCCGAGGAGCCCTCTGCGCGGTTGGCTCCGCAGGACTTCATGCTCCGGATGTGGGTGATCGACCGGCTAGGCCCTGACGACACCGACCCCGACTGGAGTCCAGAAGCGCTGGCGTCCGACACGCTCGAGGCGCTGACCCTCACGCTCACACAGGCCGCTGGTCTCGCCGAGGGCTGGCGCGACCTTCCCATCGAGCAGATCCGCGAGCTGCGGTGGCACAAGAACCTGACTGCCCATCTGGACAACCTGGTCGGTCACCTGAAACCTGGCCCGGTCCGTGAGCGAATCGTCGCCTGGACCGCGACCCGACAGCACCTGCCTTGACCTCAACTGACTTGCTTCAAAGCGGAGTTAAGAGAAGACGAGTTCAACCAGTCCACAGGAATGGTCGAAACAACGAAGACGGCATCGTGATCGAAGCTAAACGGCAGCCGGAGATCAAAACGGAACCGACAGGCCAGCGTCGCGCAGCCGGGCAAGAGCGACGGACATGCACTGCTGGACAGTCCTCCCGTCAGCTCGCATCCCATGCGCCAACGGGCCGCCGCTGGCGGCGAACGTCCACGCTGGCGCGTTGTCAGCCAGCCTCTCGGCGTCCATCCTGATCATGGCGTTCACACCCTGCTCGCCCAGCCACTCCAGGATCAGGAGAGTCACGTCCTCGACGCCGCGTTCTTCATCGATCTTCGGCCAATGGCCTCGGTTCCCAGTCATCACCCCGACTCTATCGAGGCCCTGGAGGGGATCGAGGGGCCGCAACTAGTGCTGTGACCGGGAAGGTTCACCGGGTTGAGCGGTCAGGCCGCGATGGGTAGTGGTCTGCCGCCCCAGCGGATGCCTTTCTCGCTGCGGATACGGGCGCGTTCGCGTCGTTGTGCTGCGAGGACGTCGGGGTGGCGGGCGTTCTTGTTGCGCCAGCGCAGGTATGCGTGCAGGGCTCGGGTCTGGACGGTGTGGTTGGGATGGTTCGAGTTGGCCAGGGTGAACTGCCGTAGCGGTCCGAAGTGGGCCTCGATGGGGTTGGCCCAGGAGGCGTAGGGCGGGGTGAAGCACAACTCGACCTTGTTCCGGGCCGCCCACCTGCGGATTCTCCAGTTCAAGTGGGCGGAGAGGTTGTCCAGGATCACGTAGATCGGGGCGCCGTCCGGGCGGGCCGCCCGGATCGTTCTCAAGGCGGCCCAGGTGTGGTCTATGCCCTTGCGGCGCCGGTTGATCCCCCACATCTGATCGTCGCCGATGGAGTAGCAGCCGTGGAAGTAGGTGATGCCGTGGGTGCGCCGGTAGGTGGCCGGCAGACGGTCCGGGCTTGTCTTCTCGGCCCAACAGGAGCCGGCGGTGGGGCGGATTCCCAAGGGTCCGAACTCGTCGAACGCGAAGGTGCGGTCGGGTCGCTGGTTGATCGCGTACTCGATCCGGTCGAGTTTGGCGTCGAAGTTGGGGTCCGGGGACTCTTTCCAGGTCTTCGTGCGCTGGAAGGAGATCCCGCGGCGGGCGAGTAAGCACCGCAGGGCCTCCCGGCCGATGAGGACGGGGCGTGCACGGTTGCGTCGCAGGTGATCGGCGAGCTTGCGGATCGACCAGCGGGTGAAGGGCTTGCCCAGCACGGTCGGGCGGGTGGTGGCCGTCTGGACGACGAAGTCCTCGTCGTCACGATCGAGAAGGCGGGGACGGCCTCCCGCCCAGCGAGGGTTCAGGCATGCGAGCCCGATCTCGTTGAACTTGTGGATCACATCGCGGACGGTGTCCTCGTCCGCCTGGACCAGGCGGGCTATGACCGGGACCGTGCTGCCACCAGCCGAGGCCAGTAACATCATCGCCCGCCGAAACCGCACCGAACTCGTACTGCCCCGCCGGACGATGTGCTGGAGTTTCTGCCCCTCCTGCTCGGTCAGCCCGCGAACCCGGACCGGTTGCGTCATCCCGCCTCCCCACACTGGTTGGAGAAGTCATTTCCAACCAGCGTGGGGAGTAACCCGGTGAACCTTCCCGGTCACAGCACTAGCAAGTTCAGAGAAGCTTGCGTCAGATGCTCACTTCTACGGCCGGACCCGGCACAGCGACAGCGACTGGAGGAGATCCACGACAACCTGATCGCCCGTATCGCCGAAGCCCAACGCGAAGGCTGGCTCGGCGAGATCGAAGGTCTGCGTATCAGCCTCGCCGGCGCGAAGGACAAGCCTGCGCGGATCGTCCAGCGGAGCTCGCGGGCGATCGACCTGGGCATGCCGAGTTGCGCCGCCGGTCCCGTCCACAGCGCCATGCCCGCTCAGCGCCGCACATGACCGGCGGGCCGTCCAGGAGCCGCCATGGCGCTGACGCTGCGACGCGGTTCAAGCTATGAGCAGGCGGAGGCCGAGATCTGCCGCGTCGAGGCCGGCGAGGTCGCTGTTGCGCTCGGCCCACCGGCCGGAGTCGAGGTCGTCGCTGAGGCTTCGCACCGCCCGCTGCTCGGCCTCCGGCCCGACCCTCGTCCACACCGACATCGCACGGCGCACGTGATCCTCCAGATACGCCCCTGGTCGGCGCCAGTACGCCTCGAACAGGCCGTCAGCGCAGTCCCACGGGATGGGCACAGACTCAGCGCGGGCGCCGATCGCGTCGGCCATCCCGGCAAGCGAGGGAAATTCTGCGAGGACGGCGGCGAACTCGGGCAGGTAGTCGCGGGTGAGCCAGAACCGGTCCTGCCATCCGGGCTCGTCGGTGTCGAACGTGAGCACCACCACGCGGCGGGCCACGCGCCGCATCTCGCGCAGCCCCGCTATCGGGTCCCCCCAGTGGTGAACGGTGGAGACGGCCATCGCGACGTCGAAGGACCGGTCCTCGAACGGCAGGCTCTCCGCGGCGGCGGCCACGCATGGCGCCGAGCCGGCAGGCCGCTGCCCCCGCATGACCGCCGATGGCTCCACCGCGGTCACGTCGCGATCAGCAGGCTCGTAGGAGCCGGTGCCGGCCCCGACGTTCAGCACCGTCTGCGCGTCCCCGAGCGCGTCCCAGATCTGCGCGGCTATCCGCGGCTCGGTACGCCGTGTCGCGGTGTAAGCGCCGCCGATCGCGTCGTACAGCCGTGCACCGAGCATTCCCAGTTGCTCCTCTGGTGTCACCTTCAGTCCCTTCGCCCGTGCCTTAAGTTCCCTGTCGATGGCCGCCACCATGGCGTCAGCGCGATCACGCCGCGCCAGCAGCAGGCCGCGCAGTCGGCGCAGGTGCGCGACCGCGTCCGTGGACGGGTCACCGACCAGTTCCGCAACCTCCCGCAGCCCGAAGCCCAACCGCCGATAGGCCAGCACCTCACGCAGCCGCTCCACGTCGCCCGCCGAATAAGCCCGGTACCCGGCCGCGGTCCGCGCCGACGGCCGAACGAGCCTGATCTCGTCATAGTGATGCAGCGTGCGGACGCTCACGCCGGCCAGCTCGGCCACGCGTCCCACGGTCCAGTGATCCTCCACGGCACCGACTATGCAGCCTGACGCCACGTGAGGGTCAAGCGCCTCACCCACGGCAGCAAGAGCCGAACACGAAGCAGCGGTCCGAGGCGACTCCTGCAAACCAGAGCAACCGCTAGTTCAGAGAAGCCGGCATCCGATGCCCGATGCCGAGCATCAACCCGAAGATGCTGCCCTATCTCGACGAGCTGGAGGAAGACCTCCTCGGCCGCCGCGAACGCGCCGTCGCGGAGGGCTGGCGGGGTGAGATCGACGAACCCGACCTCACCCTCACCTTCCTGAGGAGCAAGCGCGAGCAGGTCCGACGCATCGAGCGGACCGGACCAGTCCCACTCGGGCTGCCCGCACCCCGCCGACAGCAGGAGCGATCGGTCACGGCATCCTGGCAGGCCAACAGAGCTGGTCCTGGGGGGAGCCGTCATGAAGTTCATCGTCCACGAGCACCCGGTCGGACGCGCCGCGACCAACTACATCGCGCGGGCCGACTTGGCCCCCTTCGGGCTGGAGGGGCAGGCCGAACAGCTCTGGCTCATACCGCGCAACGACGGGAGCTACGAGGTCTCCTGCATTCCGTTCTCGACCTACGGGATCGCTCTGGGCGACACCGTGCTCCTCAACGACGACTACGTCAGCGAGGTGGTCGGGGCATGTCGGCATCGGACGCTGCGACTCCTGTTCACTCCTGATCTGCCCGCCGGCGACCTGCAACAGGCTACTGACGAGATCAAGGCCGAGATCAGCGCGGCCGGGCTGCCGAGTGGGTGGAACGGCAAACACTTCGTCGCCGTCGATGTCCCGCCCGACGTTGAGCCCTCCGGACTGTTCGCTGTCATGGAGGCGGTGGTCAACGCCGGCCATGCCTTTTGGGAATGGGTCGACGCGATGCCGTTCACAAGCCGCTCTTGATGCCTCACTTCGAGCATGCCCCTCGCATAGGCACCCTGACCGCTACTGGCTCCAACCGAAGCACACCAGGGACACAGCCGGACATGTTGGCGCATGACCGGCACAAGCCGATGCACGCTTACTTTTCTGGGTGTGGCCGAAGCGGCGGCTGCCGTGCTCCTCGCAGCGATGGCCGTGCTGCCGGCGGTGACCGGACCCGGCAGGGAAGATGGCTGTGGGTCTGCCTACAGCGCTACGTCATGACCGCCGCTCTCGGCTGGGTGGCCGCGGCCCTGGTTATGCCCGTTCTGGGTGACGATCCCTTCTGGGCATCGTTCGGCGCGGGGCTGGGAGCGGGGCTGATCGTGATGCCGCTCCTGACGGTCGTGACCATGTTCGTACTCGTCCTGCTGGCCGGTCGGCGGCTCGAGCCGCCGACCGGCGGTCCCTCGCGGATCCGGGGCGGCCGGCTGATCGTGCTGCCCTTGATCCTGCTGCTGCCCGTGGCCCTGTTCGTGCCACTGCAGTACCTGATCGTGCTCGGCGCGCAGCTCGTGTACCTGGTGTGGGTGCTGCCCTGCCAGGACGCCCGCGACACAGCGGACGTGCTGCGCTCGCTCGCCGACCCGGCCGTCCCCGCGGAGCAGCGGGCCCGGATGGCACGGGCGTTCGCGGGACTGCAGGGCAGGCCGGTCGTCGAAGCCCTCGTGCAGACCTCGGCCGACGCGGAGCCGGAGGTCGCCGAAGCGAGTCTGGAGACCCTGGCCACCATCTGGCGGCGCGACGGAGTCGTCGGCGAGGACCTGCTGCTGAAGCTCGACCCGCAGGCCCAGGACCGCGTCCGGGCCCTCGGCGTCAGGGTCCGGAGCCCTTGGTGAGAACGGCGGCGATCGGCCGCGCGTCGGGACGAGTTGGGATACCGGTAACCGGTGCGCTCCCGCTATGAGTGACCATCCGGCGCCGAGAGAGTGGGCCGACCTCGACGGTCCTCAAGATTCCGGACAGAGCCCTTCAGGGAAAATCCGACTGGACCTCGGTCAGTCGATGCCCTCGACGATGCGGAAGTCGCGCTCGACGCCGTCGGAGAGGGCGACCAGCGCCTCCTGGTAGGCCGCACTCTCGCGTGCCGCGACGGCCTGCTCGAAGCTGTCGAACTCGATCAGGATGGTGCGCTCGGCGATTCCGGCGTCATGCGCCACGACCCGACCGTCACGGGCGAGGACCCGACCGCCCCCGGCCTTGACGGCCGGACCGGCCAGCTTGTTGTAGGCAGCCAGCTTCTCAGGGTCTGAAATGGTGCGGTAGACGCTGACCCAGTAGCCCTTGGGCATGGAACCTCCAGTGTTGGGATGAGTGCATCTGACTTACGGGTTGGTCTCGGACGAGCGTCGGCGGGCGAGAGCGAGGCTTGTCAGCGTCGTGATCGCCATGGCGCCGATGCCGACCAGCGCCGTGGTGGTGTAGGCGCTGTCGTCGGGGAAGAGGTGGCCGGGGCCGGTGCCCGCGGCGAGGATCAGGCCGCCGATGGCGCTGCCCAGGGAGTACCCGACGCTGCGGACGACGTAGTTGAAGCTCATGGCGCTCGACGTCTCGCTCTTGGGGGTGACGGCCAGGATGACGCCGGGCATCGCGGCCGTGAAACCTCCGACGCCGAAGCCGAGCAGGCCCATCGCCGCGAACAGTTCGGCCAGGTCAGAGCGGGCCGCGGCGAACAGTGCGAACCCGCCGCCGACCACGACGGCGCTGCCGGCCAGGAGCAGGGGGTCGGCGATCCGCGTCCGGACCCGCGGCGTGAGCTTGCCGGCGACGAACCCCAGCACCGAGAACGGGATGAGGACCAGCCCGGCGACGAAGGTCGTCAATCCGAAGCCATAGCCGGCGCCGCGCGGCGTCTGCGCGTACCGGGTGATGAGCGTGAGCAGGAGGTACATGCCGATCCCACCGACGAACATGGCGAGGTTCGCCCCGGCGACCGCCGGGTGCCGCACCGCCCGCACATCGACCAGGGGCGTCGTGCCGCGCAGCTCGATGACGGCCCAGACGCAGAGCAGCACTACCGCGACGACGGCGAGGCCCGCCGCCACGGCGAGGTGCCGGCTCCACAGATTCCGTTCGCCGGCGAGGAACAGCACCAGGAGCAGCGCAGCGGCCAGGACGACCGCGCCTGCCACGTCCACGTGGGCGGAGCGGCCTTCGGGGGCTTCGGGCATGGAGCGCCACGCGGTCAGGAGGGCGGCGGCGGTGACGACCAGGCCGAGTCCGTAGGCGGCCCGTACCCCGCCGAGCTCGGCGAGCAGTGCTGCCAGCGGGTAGCCGACGCCGGCCCCGATGATCGAGACCACCGAGATCAGGGCGATCACGGCCGCGCCGCGCTCCTCGGGGAGGTGGTCGCGGGCCACGCCCATCATCAGCGCCGTCAGTCCGAGCCCGACGCCCTGGGCCGCCCTGCCGGCCAGCAGCCACTCGAACGGCAGCGGCAGCACGGTGAGCGCGCTGCCGGCGACGACGACCGCCAGCGTGGCGAGGATCGTGGCCCGCCGGTGCGGGCCGGCTCCGAGCCGGCCCAGGACCGGTGTGGCGACGGCGCCGCTGAGCAGCGCGACGGTCAGCGTCCACTGCGCGTTGCCGAGCGAGACGTGGAACGAGGTCGCCACGCTGGTGATGAGCGGCGTCCCGAGGCTGGCGACCGCCGCCACGACCAGAGCGATGAACACCAGGGCGGGGACCAGCAGCCGCGCCTCGGAACGCGCCACCGGGAACGCCTTCACCGCGACCCCGCCGACCGGCTGCCCGGTCACTGCTTCGGCCCTTCGCGGTCCTGGCTTTCCAGCTCCGCCAGATGCTTCAGCGCCGGAAGGGCCGCCACCAGCGCCTCGACCTCGTCGCGGGTGAGCTCGCCGATCAGCCCCTCGAACGCGTGGACGCCCGCCTGACGCCGCGTCCGGACATAGGAGGCTCCGGCGTCGGTCAGGCACACCAGCGTGACCCGCTTGTCGGACGCGTCGCCCCGCCGCTCGACCAGGCCGGACTCCTCCATCACCCGAACCAGTGCGGTCATCGCGGGCTGGGTGACGCCCTCGACCGCGGCCAGATCGGTGATGCGCCGCGGGCCGGTCCGGTCCAGGGTGGCCAGGGTGGCGGCGGACGTCAGGCTCATGTCCCGGGGCAGGCGTCTCGCGGCCCTGGTGGCCAGGCCGTAGAGGGCTGCCCCGATGGCGGCGGACGCGCCAGGAGCGGTGTCTTGACGACGACTCATGCTCGAAGCATAGCATTTTTATATTCACAGTTTATGCAAATGGGGAGGCCCGAGATGAGGTGGTCCGGCTCATCGGAACCCTACCGACCCACGTTGAGAAGGGCGTTGCCCTGATGGCTTTGGCTACACGATCTCGGAGGCTGCACAGCTCGTCGACATCAGCGCAAAGGCCTTCGAGTCAGGGTGATCTGAACAATAGGAGGCGGCGGTCTTGTCATACCGGGTCGCGAGGCCGCAGACCCCCCTACCGCCGGCGCGACACCCCAGCTCTGGTGACCGTCATCGTCTGCGTCCTCGGCGCGGTCATCGAGCCGCCCCCCCTGGAAATGGCACCCCTCACGCTTTCGATGCCGCGGTCGCACCAGCCGCGCCGTGGCCGTGTCAACCCTCGGCCGTGGCGGTGTCGGTCTCGCTTGCCCATCGTCGGCTCCAGGCGTCCAACGGACTCAGCGCCTCGACAAGGTCCTGACCGAGTGGCGTGAGGTGGTAGCCGTCGCTGTGCAGGGTGAGCAGGCGGGCGCCGGTCAGTTCGTCGAGGCGGGTGCTGAGCACACTGGAGGACATGCGCTCGCATCGGCGCTGCAGTTCGCGGAAGCCTGCCGGTGCCTGACTCAGTTCCCACAGGATGCGCATCGTCCAGCGTCGCCCGAGCAGATCGAGCGCGGCCATGACCGGACGGCCCGACTCGGATCCCCGTACCGGCACACCCGGCCGTGGCGCTCTGGCTTCCATTCCCAACTCCTTGCGCTTCGCTTCTCGAAGCATGATACTGATTCGAAAATCGAAGCAAGGGGTATCGCATGCCGCGCATCGAACCGCTCACCCCGCCGTACTCGGCCCCTGTCGCCCAGGCACTCCGCCGGTGGATGCCCCCCGACGTGCCGCACGAGCCGCTCGCACTGTTCCGCGTCCTGCACCGCAACCCGGAACTGGCCTCGCGCATGTTCGCCTTGGGCGCCGGGCTCCTGGGACACGGCAGCCTCCCCGCCGTCGACCGAGAGCTCGTCATAGCCCGCGTCACCGCGCGCACCGGCTGTGCCTACGAGTGGGGCGTACACGCCGCAAGCCTCGCCCGGCAGGCCGGGCTCGGGCCCGAACAGCTTCAGGCGACGACCGACGCCGATCCCGCGGCGAACGTCTCATGGCCGCCCCACCACGCGGCACTGCTCGGCGCGGTCGACGAACTGCACGACACAGCGCAGCTCTCTCAGGGTGCCTGGGACGCCCTGCGCGTGCATTACGAAGACGGCCAGCTGCTCGAACTCCTCGTTCTGGCCGGCTGGTACCGCACCATCAGCTACCTGGCCAACGGGCTCCAGCTGGACGAGGAACCCTGGGGCGCCCGCTTCCCGGCCCCGGGGACCCTTATGGTCTCGTCTCTGGACGGAGGTCGCCATGCATAAGTTGGTGGTCCTGTACTCCAAGCCCGCCGACCCTGACCACTGCCGCGACTACTACGCGACCAACCATCTTCCCCTGGTCATGAATCTGCCCGGCCTGCTTGCGTGGCGCTACGGCTTCGCCCTGGCGGCGACCAAGGGAGAAGCCCCGTATTGCGCGGTCTTCGAAGCCGACTTCGCTGACGCCGCCGCCATGGCCGCGACGCGGGCGTCGCCGCAAGGCCGGCGGGTGGGCGCCCATGTCGCCAACTACGCCACCGACGGTGCGGCCATCATCAACCATCCGATGCAGGACGGCACCGGCTGAGGCACGCCGGGACGCTCCGGAACGCTTTCGGTCGGCCGTTGTGGCCAGGTCCGGCTATCGGCGGACACCGTTCGCGATTGCCGGTTCATCGAGCGTCAAAGGTGGGCCGGTGTCCTGACCGGATGTCAGGGTGGTTGTTGCGTGCGTGCGGCGCGACGGCCGGGGCGGTAGCCCCACGGCCGTCACCGACGACGACCAGGCGGCGACGGACGCGGACCGGCGTGCGGCCGCTGCTGCGGCCGGCACCTCGCACGCGGCGTTCCTCACATGTCCCTCAGTCAGCCGCGTCCGTCTGACCTGGTCGTATCCGCCGAGATCTGGATGAGCAGACCGATCGCACACCCGCGACCGACAGCCACACGATCCGCTTCCCACCAGCTCCAGCGCGGCACCGCCGACCGGATCCGCAACCGCCGAGCCGATGAGAAGTGGCCTTCTCTGAACTAGGCCGGTTCCTCAGATCCAGGCCAGATGCGGGCGGCTCGCCTGGCGAAGCTTCAGCGCAGTTCCGCTGAATTTCGCGGCTTCACAACTTCGTAGCACGTTCGAGTGAATGTCCGGCTTGGTTCGACACGCCCCACCTTGATCATGATCGACTGCGCGCCTGCGCGAGACTCCCGCAAACGAAACCTGGTCCACCGGTGGTTCATCACCCGAGCCGACGCGCGTTCTTGTCATGCCGCTGTTCCGTTGGGGAGGGTGCTCGGTGGTTGGGTGGTCGTTCAACGCCGGGGCTGGACATCGTTGAAGGGCGGTGCCTGGGATGGTGGGCCGGGACGCCTCGATGGTGGTCCGTGTGCCGGTGCGGCGCGTGAGGAGAAGAGCGAGGAGGGCTGTCGAGGCCGGCACCGCCTTGTTGGCCACCGCCGCCACCACGGCATTCGCCCAGCCACAAGAGGGCACCGACCGGCCCTCCACAAGCGGCATCGCCTGGAACGTCTGCGCCGACACCGACTTCAAAGACATGCAGTGCCGGGTGACGAGCGTGCCGGTGGACTGGTTCCGCCCCGACGCGGGCAGACTCACGCTCGCCATGGTCCGCGGACCCTCGACTACGAGGCCCACCGCCAGGGCACCTCGCTGCTCAACGACGGCGCCGACGGCTGCTTGATCGAACAACTGCGGAGCGATGCACGCCGGGCGTCCGTCCATGCGGCGGGCAGGTAGAGGCGGGGTCGATAAACGTGCGGCCGCGGCCACCGGCATAGACGAGGAAGACACCGGCCTGGCAATTCTCCGTGCGGCTTGCCGATCCCGAAGATCGGCGCTGGACCCCGGCCGATCGGATGCCCTTCTTCAGGAATGCGGTGTCGTCCACGATCAGCACCGCCTCCTGGTCACCGAGGGGTCACCGAGGGGTCACCGAGATGCTCCATGACGTAGTCGCGGACGTCGTCGAGGACTTCACCAGTGTCCCGGTCGCACCGGTTCAGCAGCCGGTGCATCCGGTCGGGAGCCGCATGCCCTGCTTCCTCGGCGAGCGTCCAGCCGTTCTTCCGCTCGGGGAACCGGGCAGGGTGAGGGGTGGAGATGACGACAATCGGCAGGCTGCCGCCTTCTCGCACCGAGCGCAGCCGCGACCGTTTCCATGGGCACCTGTCTTGGACGGGGCTCGCCTTTGGGAACGGCGGGTTGTGGCCCTACCCATCGAACGGGCCGTCGAAGGCTCGCCTGAGCCGTGGACGGTCCCTTCCCACAGGTTGAGCTTGAGCGCGGGCCACCCGCCGACCCGCCAGTCGAACGCTTGGCGGAGTCGCTTCTCACCGTTCCGGTGGAGCCACCGGACTCCGTCGCAGACAGATACCCGTTCGGCGAGGAGGCAGCGGCCGCGACCTGGCCGGCTTCGCCGGTGATGTGCCGCAGGCCGGCCAAGGCCTTCAGGACAACCAGCGGCTCCTGTCCGGACAGGCCGGTCAGCCGGCCGACGGGTACGGTCAGCAGCTTCGTCAGGGGTTCAGGGAGTCGGGCGACTCCGTCACAGACGCCTCACGCCTCCGTTCGGTTGACGACCTGGCTCCCGAATCCCGCTCGGCCCCCACGCGGGGGCTCGCCGGAGTGGGCCGGTGCCGAAGTACGGGCGGGGTTTGGGGCGACCATGGACTGGTGCGAAACGTTCCAGGGCGTGACCAGGGGGCCGAGCCGCCCGAGCCCGCCGAGGGCGTCGAGGGACCCGCTCAGCGGGCCCTCGGCGAGACCCTGATCGGGGTCTGTGCGGCCGCGGGGGCGTCCATCGCCATGCTCTACCTGCCCGACCCCACCGGGCGCGTCCTGCATCTGGCGATGACCCTCGGCCTGGCCCGTGAGCTGGCACTGCCCTGGTCCCGGGTCGTCGTGGACGATTCCATCCCGGTGGCCGACGCCGTTCGCGACGGGCGGTTCGTCTGGCTGGGCGGCCAGGAGGAGACGGCCCGGCGCTACCCGCGCCTCGGCCTCGTCCTGCCGTACGACTTCGCCCTCGCCGCCGCCCCGCTCGTCCCCGAACCGCTGTCCGCGGCGGAGCCCACCGGAGCCGGTCTCGTACTCCTGTGGCCCGGCTCCCACGCCACCTATCTGACCGACCCCGAACGCGAAGCCGTGGACTCGGCCTGCGGCCGTCTCGCGAACCACCTGCGCCGGGCCGCCGACGCCGGAAACCCCGTCCGAGCGCCGGCGCACCCGGTCATGCTGCGACCTCTGCCCCCTCCCACGCCCGGACCGGCCGAGGCGGCCGCCGCCATGGCCTTCATCCAGCGGCTGCCCGGAGGCAACTGCGCACTCGACCTGAACGGCACGATCACCTTCATCACCGCCGAGGCGGCGCAGATGCTGGGCGAACCTGTCTCCCGGCTCCGCGGAGCCCTGCCCTGGGAAGCACTGCCCTGGATGGACACCCCGGCCATCGAGGACCACTACCGGGCCGCAGTGATCAGCCGGACGCCGCGCGGCTTCACCGCCGCTCCCCCGACCGGCCGCTCCCTGCGCTTCGACCTCTACCCGGACGACACCGGGATCAGCGTCCGCATCACCCCGGTCACCGCCGACGAGTCCGTCCCGACGGTCGAGCCGACGGCCCTTCCGGCGGAGCCCTCGCCCAGCCGGGCCACCGCCCTCTACCAACTCATGCACCTGGCGGCCGCACTCACGGAGGCCGTCCACGCCCGCGACGTCGTCGACCAGGCCGCGGACATGCTCGTCCCCGCGCTCGGCGCACAGGCCCTGGCCCTTTTGGTGGCCGAGGAGCAACGTCTGCGCATCGTCGGCTTCCGTGGCTACACAGCCGAGCTCATGGCCCGCTACGACGGCATCCCGCTCGGCGTCCACACGGCCAGCACCCATGGCCTGCGCACGGGCCGGCCGCTGTTCTTCGCGAACACCGAGGAGCTCGCGGCCGCCTTCCCGGCCGTCGTGATCGGGGACGGCATGGCGGCGTGGACCTTCCTGCCCCTGATCGCGTCCGGCCGGCCCATCGGCACCCTCATCCTGGCCTACGCGCGTCCCCATACGTTCGTCCCCGGTGAACGGGCGATCCTGACCTCCCTCGCCGGACTCATCGCGCAGGCTCTGGACCGCGCCCGCCTCTACGACTCCACGCAGCAACTCGCCCACAGCCTGCAGACCGGCCTGCTGCCGCGCGCCCTGCCCGTCATCCCGCACCTCGAAGTGGCCGCCCGCTACCTGCCGGCGGCGCACGGGCTCGACATCGGTGGCGACTTCTACGACCTCATCCGGATCGACGACACCACCGTCGCCGCCGCCATCGGCGACGTCCAGGGCCACAACGTAACTGCCGCCGCCCTCATGGGCCAGGTCCGCACAGCCGTCCACGCGGGCGCCGGCGCACCCCCGGAAGAGGTCCTCGCCCGTACCAACCGCCTCCTGACCGACCTCGAACCCGGGCTGTTCACCAGCTGCGTGTACGCCCACATCGACCTCGCCGGCCACACCGTCCGCCTGGCCTCCGCCGGCCATCCGCCCCCGCTGCTGCGCCACGCCGGCGGCCCGGCGAAGATGCTGAACCTGCCGCCCGGGCTGCTCCTCGGCATCGACCCGGACGCCTCGTACACGGCCGTCGAGATCCCGTTCGAGCCGGGAACCCTGCTCACGCTGTACACCGACGGGCTGGTCGAGGTTCCCGGCGAGGATCTGGAGAACGGCATCGCGGCCGTCGCCGCCCGCATCACCGCGACCCACGAACGCCACCCGGCGCACATGCTGGCGGACGACCTCATCGGCCTAGCCTCCGGCGGAGCTGCCCGCACCGATGACATCGCCCTGCTCCTGCTGCGCTTCGCCCAGGAGGAACGACACGCGTGACGGGACCCGTCGGGCCTGAAGGCGTCACCAAGGGTGAGGAGAGCGGAACGGCGGAGCCAGAAGTCCCGCGTCGACGGCCCAGCGGTCGAGGACGGTTCCGGCCGCTTCCTCGTTCCGGAGGACGATCGCGCCGGCCGCGTGGACCGCAAGGTAACGCCGCCTTCCGGCGTGCTCTGGAGGAACGGGGCCTGCTACCCGGCATCCGCGCCGACGAGACCGACCTGCGGCGACTGGACTGCTCATTCGACCCCGCCGTGTCGAAGGTGCGCCGGCCCTGGACGTCACGGCCGAGGCGGCCCGCTGTCTGGTCGCGGACACCGGCTACGGTGCTGTCCGGGCATGTTCGTTGTCACAGTGACCTACACGGCACCGCCGGAAGAAGAGGACCCATGGAGGCCGGCCCACGGCGACTGGCTGAACCAGCTCATATCCCAAAGATTGCTTCTGGTTGCCGGGCGCCAGGCGCCTCTGGTCGGTGGTGTCTACCTCGCCCCTCGGATGCCCGCCGAAGAACTTGACCGCCTCCTCACCACCGATCCGTACGTCCTCAACGGCATCGCCACGCACAGCGTTGTGGAGTTCACCCCGCTGCTGGTCGCGGCCGGTTTGGAGGACCTCACGACCCAGGAGTGAGCAAATTCCTGGGGTTACGAACCGACCCGGATGAAGCGCGCGGCTGCGGTCACGCTACGCCGGCACTCGCCGGGCGCCGCGCGCTCCGCCGTCCGTAGCGGACAGCGGTGGCGTCGAGCGCGGTGACACGCTCGATGTCCTTCTTGCCGACTGTGCCGATGACGGTGATGCCGCCGGCGACCGCCGGCTGCATGGCGATGAAGCCGACACTGCCGGTGGCGCCGTGGACGAGCAACGTCCGGCCCGTCCGCACACCCAGCTGGCCAAGGACCCTGTGCGCGGTCCGGCCGACCGTGACAGTGACGCGGCTGTCTCCCATGACAACCCCTCGGGCTTGGCCACCGGCCGTTCCATCAGGGCGTACTCGGCATAGCTGCCGCCGATGGTGGCGCCGAGGACCTCCTCCC
This sequence comes from Streptomyces sp. Tek67B01, assembly GCF_055231995.1. NCBI lineage: Bacteria > Bacillati > Actinomycetota > Actinomycetes > Kitasatosporales > Streptomycetaceae > Streptomyces > Streptomyces sp. Tek67B01. The sequence goes on along the minus strand of NZ_JBUYUY010000001.1, from coordinate 6,907,176 downwards.
CCACCGCCGCCTCGGCTCCCTGGCCGATGGCGTCGATGACACCGGCCGCGTCCAGGCCCGGGGTCACGGGAAAGCGGGCGGGGGGATCTCGGCCATCAGGCCCAAGCGGATCTTCATGTCGAGCGGGTTCACGGAGGTGGCCTTGACCTTGATCCGGACCTGCCCCGGGCCAGGCTCAGGACGGGCGACCTCGGTCGGCCGCAGCACTTGGGGCGGCCCGTACTCGGAGAAAGTGATCGCAGTGGACATCAAAGACTCCCAGGTGGGGGTGGGCGCGGGAAGTAGGTCCTCTGGCTCACTGTGCGGCCACGCCGGCGGGCTCGCCGCTCAGGCGCCCAGGGCGGGGTAATCGGTGTAGCCGCGGTGGTCGCCGCCGTAGAAGGTGGTCACATCCGGTGTGTTGAACGGGCCGCCGGCGGCCAGGCGGGCCGGCAGGTCGGGGTTGGCCAGGAACAGCGCCCCGTAGGCGATCATGTCCGCCGTTCCGTCCTCGACCAGAGCCAGCGCATCGGTGCCGGTGACCTCCGGGTGGGTGAACGGGTTGAGGACGAACGTCCCCGGCCAGGCCGTGCGCAGTCGCGTGGTCAGGTCGCGGTCCGGGCCTTCCGTGAGGTGCAGGTAGGCCAGGTCCAGCTCGGCGAGCCGCTCCAGCAGCGCCTCGTACACCTCGGTCGGCTGGTCCTCGACGATGTCGTTGTACGGGTTACCGGGCGAGAGCCGCAGGCCGACCCGGTCGCTGCCGATCGCCTCGGCCACGGCCTTGGTGACCTCGACGGCGAAGCGGATCCGACCCTCGGTATCGCCGCCCCAGCGGTCGGTGCGCAGGTTGGTGTTGGGTGCGAGGAACTGGTGGATCAGGTAGCCGTTGGCGCCGTGGATCTCCACCCCGTCGAAGCCGGCCCGGATGGCGTTGCGGGCCGCGTCGGCGAAGTCGGTGACTGTCTGCCGGATGTCCGCCTCGCTCAGCTCCGCCGGTGTGACGAAGTTCTTCGGCCCCTCGTGGGTGAACACCTGCCCCTTGGCGGCCACCGGCGACGGCGCGACCGGCACCAGATTTTCGGGGAGCAGGCTCGGATGGCCGATACGGCCGGTGTGCATCAGTTGCGCGAAGATCACCCCGCCCTCGTGGTGCACCGCGTCGGTCACCGCCCGCCACGCCGTCACCTGCCCTGCCGTGTGCAGGCCTGGGGTGTCGGGGTAGCCCTGGCCGACCGGCGAGGGCTGGATGCCCTCGGTGACGATCAGCCCCGCGCCGGCGCGCTGCGCGTAGTAGGTGGCCGTCAGCGCGGTCGGCGCGGCGCCGGGGCCGTACGCGCGACTGCGGGTCATCGGTGCCATCGCGATGCGGCTGGCCAGGGGCTTGCCGCCCAGGACGATCGGATCGAAAGCAGTGGTCATGATCTCTTCCCTCGTGAGGAGTGCCGGAGGCCCCGACGCATCCAACGTACACATTGCCTGTCCGAACAGGTAAATGGGGGCGAAGCATTCCACGGGCGCCAGGTGACGCACATCACGCCATCCGGCCAGGGGATTGCGCATGGGACGCAAATGAGGCTCTTGGGAATCCGTCGGCGCGGTAGCGTTAACTGATCGATCAGGGAAGCGAGGGAGAGATGAAACAGTCCACGCGGACACCCGGCAACGGTGCCGTCGCAGCCGGGCAGGAGGCCAGCGTTCCCGTGCCCGCCGCGGCCGGCGGCGGACCCATCAGTCACGCGATCTTCCGCCTCGCTCGCCTTCACCGCATGTACGCCGGACAGCTCCTGCGCCGCATCGGCCTGCACCCCGGTCAGGAGCTGGTCATGATGCACCTCTGGGAACTCGGCGCGCAGCGACAGACCGACCTGGTACGACTGCTGGACTCCGACGCCGCCACCATGACCCGCACCGTCCGACGCCTGGAACAAGCCGGCTTCGTCCGCCGCCGCCCCTCACCCACCGACAAGCGCGCCTCCCTCATCGAGCCCACCGCCGCCAGCCACGCCCTGCGCCGCAAGGTCGAGGACGCCTGGAGTCAACTCGAAGACCTCGTGGCCGCGGGCCTGAGCACCGACCAGCGCACCGAAGCCCTGCACACCCTGGAACGCCTGGAACACAACCTCGCCCAGACCGCGACCGATCCCGCATGCGCCGACACGCCTCAGCCTCAGGCACCGGCCCCGCCCACGCACCCATACCGGCGCGGGCGGCCCACTACCTGGCCCGGACCATGACAGCCCACGGGCCGGGCTGCCGCCCCAAGCAAAGCGTGCCGCTGAAGCCCCCACGAGGGGGACATCAGTGAGGCGATCGTCGACCCCGTCGGAGTCTCGATCTTGTCGTAGGCGAGGAGCCAGGCCACCACGTGGCGGCGGTCGAACCGCAGGTGCACGTCCGCGCCGGCCATCGGCTCGGGGAAGTCGGGTGCCGACGACGTCAGCACGCCACTCCGCCGGGAACACCCGGTCCTGCCCCGGGCGATCGGGTCACAGATCCAGCCGCGCAACACACCGGGCTTGCCGTAAAGCGGATGCGCACGACGGTCGGGGGGCGCCGCCCGATGCACAGGGCGGCCGCCGGGTCCGCTGTGGAGGCGCCGCCTCGGCCGCGCCCTCGGCCGGCTGATCTTCCGGAGCTCCTGCGGCGGGCCGGCTTGGACCCCGACGAGATCCGCCTGGACGACGCGCGTCTGATCGAGTGGCGCGGCGTCGGCCCCGACCCTGTCGGACGTACGTGGACGTGCGCCCGGGATGCAGCCGAACTCCCGTACGGGGGCGCCGCGCCGGACCGCGAAGTGCCGCTCAGGCGCGGATGGTGGCGTGGCATGCCCACTGCGCCCACACCTCGCCGTACGCCGGGCAGGCCCCAGAATCGCCGAGGCCCGCGGCTGGTCGCCGCCACTAGGGCGACTGAATCAGGAGGCCTGGTAACCCGCCTTCGTCAGGATGTCGGTGATGCGGTTGGTCACGCTGGTGGCGTGGGAACCGGCCACATCCAGGTCGAACCTGGCGGACGCGAGGCCGATGAAGGCGTTGGCGTCAAAGGGTTGCCGGTCTACGGCTGACAGGCACTTGCGACTGCCGTCGCGGGCGAATCGGCCGAACTCGTGCCAGTCGGCCTGGGCCCCGGCGTCCGGGACGCGGAAGTAGTACCCGTCTTCCCACGCGGCGAGCGCCCCGAGTTGTACGCACAGCGAGCGGATCCGGGTGAGCGCCGGGGCAGACGCCGCCTGCTCCGCGTCGAATTCGACCTCGACAGTTCTCAGCTGGTTGCCGGCCGCGATGGCGTTGCCCAGCAGGTATTGCCCGCCATGTCCGTACCAGGCGCGGACCTGCCGGGCCCGCGTCTGCGGTGACGTGGGGGGCGGTGCCTCGCCGAGCAGCTGCTGGAAGTTCCGTTGCCCTGCGGCGTAGTTCGGAAGGGAGGTCTGGTATTTCGCCATGGAGAGCGGCTCCGCGACGGCGAGCGTGAGCATCAGCGCTGTCGGCAGGCCCACTGCGGACCACCGGGCAATGGGCGGCTTCTCGGACGGGCGTCGGTGTTCTGCTGGTTTGGGCTGCCCCCGCCGCCGCAGGACGGCCGACACCACGGCCGGCAGGGGGGTTGCCAGGACTGTGACCAGGGCGGCGAGCAGGAGGGTGATGTTGACGAAGGCGACCAGGTTTCCATCCGGAAGCGCCTGCCATGCCGGGCGCCAGCCGCAGTCGGTGTTCCATACGCTCAGTGGTGCCGCGCACCCGTCGATGGACATCAGCACCACCGTGCCCACGAGGCCGAGCGTCGCTGCCGTTTGGGTTGCGATCAATGTGACGAGTAGGTGTCGGCTGCGGCTGGCCCACACAGCGGTGACGGTCAGTGTTCCGGCGAGAGCCAGGAAGGTGAAGGCCAGGTATCGAAGCCCCTCGATCCCGTTGCCCGGTGCCGGCCCGGCCTGTCCGATGTGCAGGTACGCCAGGACCCCTGCGACCACGAGCCAGCATGCCGTTCCACCGATCAGCCCCGGCCCCAGTGCCCGGCGTAGCGGTGGCGGCGTCTCCCACCCGGCGGTGGGGGGTTCTCCGTCGGGCCGGGCGCGGGCCAACCAGCGAGGGCGGTCGACGGTCGGCCCCAAGGCCAGGGCCAGAGCCGGAAGGAGCCAAGTTGCCGCGGCGGCGGCGGTGAACAGAGGTGAGTTCACCGAGGTCAGGAGCAGGGGAACGACCACGGCGGTGGCCGCGACGGCGGGGTGCCCGGTGTCCGTGGCGCCGGGAAACATCCGCAGGACCGCCTGGCGCGAGCCGGAAGTGCCTGCCGTTTGCCAGAACAACCCGTAGATTCCCTGGGTCGTCTGCCAGGTGAACCAGACCGATGCGACGATGAAGCCGGCGGCCAGGCACAGCACAAGGGCCGGGCGTAGGGACCTGCCGCGCCAGATACCAGCCCACAGGCGGGCGCACCGGGTGACCCAGACGGTGAAGGCGGTGGAGGCGGCCACGATCAACAGCAGCCCCGTCAGGCCACCGATCCACCACTGCGACACACCGGCGCCGAGCCCGATGAACAGCGTGCCCGAACCGAGGCCGGCACCCAGCCACAGACCGGTGCGCACCCCGGTGGGCGCCGCGCGGCCCGTCACCACCGCGTAGGCCACCGACCGCCAGAGTGCAGTTCCGATCACGCCGCACACGAGGAGGGCGGGAACGAACGCCGCCCCCTGGGATATCCAGGCGCTCAACCGCCGGTACGTGCCGAGGTAGGTCAAGAGGTGGCTGTGGATCAGCACCGCGCTCATACCGGTCAGAAGGATGGGCAGCGGCCGGAGCCCGAAGAGCGGGGAGGGGTCGGCCAGCGCGTCTCGGCGCAACTGTGCCTGCGGGTGCGTGCTCCACAGCTCCCTCAGTGAGTCGGCGACGGAGCGCAGTCCCAGAGGGGAGGGCGCCGCGGTCATTGAGCGGTGCAGGTCCGCGCCCCAGCGGGACGCCGCGAGGTCCGCGTGGATCTCCCGTGCGCGCAGCACGTCGGCCCGTGCAAGGTGGACGAGGGCGACCAAGAGGAGGGGAAGCAGGAGCGTCCGGATCTGGTACGGAGCAGTGGCCACCCAGGTATGAGGGTTGAAGGTGCTGAACTGAAAGGCCGACCAGAGCAGGTAGGGCAGCAGGACCAGCGTGCAAAAGGTCCGCCACAGTGCGACCGTGCCGTAGGTGACGGTGACGTCCCGGTTGGCGATGTGGGCGAGTTCGTGCAGCAGGACGGTCCGCACATGCCCGGGGTCGGTGCCGCGGCAGGCGAGCAGGCCGCCGTGCAGGCTGATGATCGGCCGGCGGTTGCGGCCGAAGACCACCGCGCCCGCCGTGGGAGCGGCCCGGTCGATGACTACCCGGGGGACCCTGGCCAGCCCTGCGGCCTCGGCCGCCTCCTCGACCAGTCGCAGGACGGCACCGTCTGTGTCGAGGGTGCGCAGGGCAACGAGGCGCCTTCGAGGGATCTTCCAGGCGGGCAGCAGGAGGAAGAGCAGCGCGGCCGCGACCATGAGCAACACCGGCAGGACGGCGATCTGCCACCAGGGCGGCACGGGCGCGGACAGGTCCATACAGGCCCAGAACGGAATCCACTGGGCAGCCACGCGGGTCATTGCGGATGCGTCTCCGGCCCGGTTCGGATCGAGCCCGGCGGCGAGCAGGCAGTCGGCGCCGTCGGCGGCGTGCAGGGTGCGCACGACCGGCAGGATCATCGCACCGCTGGCAGCCAACATCACAACGACCAGCATGATGAAGCGTATGGTCGTACCCGCACCCAAGGCCCGCTCGTCGATGCACGGCCGGGTGGAAGCGGCGTTCACCGCGGGTCGCCACCGGCCGGTTCGCCCGCCTCCTCCTGGCCTTCCGGAGGTCCGGAGGCCGGTTCCGCCAGTACCGACGCCGCGACCACGGCATCGGCGAGCTCTGCTGCGCGCTCGGCGGTCAACCCCCGCCGGGTGGCTGCCTCGACAACACGCTTGTGGACCTCCGCCAATTGGGCCCGGTCCAACGGCGGCAGAACGACCGGCGGCAGGGGCCGGCGAAAGAGCCGCCGCAACCAACCGTCCGAGCGTCGGCCGGCCCGCTCGACGACCGCGCCGACGATGCTCGCGGCCACTTGGTCGAGCACCAGCCACACCACCGGTGTGACCAACGCGGCCACCTCGGTCACGCCGAACCCCAGCGGATCCCGCCGGCCCCTGCCCGACAGACGCCGGACCACCGAGGCGTCATCGAGCGCCAACAGCCCGTCCACCAGCACGATCTCGTTCGGCGCCACCTGCGCCACCACGTCGCAGACGATGTCCCGCACGCGGCGTCCGCTCACCGGCACCCCTGTTAAGTCCATCCAAACCCCCGTGACTGCTCGCCCAGATCAGGCATTCAAGATGACATGACGGCGACCGACTACGCCATGCAATCGGGCTACGCCCCTCGGGCGAGCGACCGCCGGGCGGCGGCAGACGCCAGCGGAAGACGACCTCGACCCATGCCGATGTCATTCGGCAGTGGCAGCGGCAGCGGCACCGCGGACATCTACCCGGCCCTCGTCGCCGCCCTGACCGACATCGGCCCGGCTGACCTGCATCTGGTGTTCACCGACCCGGCCCAGCCGCTCTTGCGGGACATCCGCAAGACCTGCCCGGGAACGCTGATCCCGAACCCGGTGCTGCGTCTATGGAACATTGCCGCGCCACACGAACCGACCGGGACAGATGACGCCCGGGCGCGGTCGGCCGGCCCGTACGCGAGTCCGGCCCGGATCAGGTGCGGGGACGACAGACACGCACCGCGATCTGCGCGACGGCGACACGGCCGTTGTCCAAGAGCATCGTGCGAGTGGCGCCGTAGCGGTAACGCGGTTCGGTGATCGCGACCAGCGGGCCACCCGTGAGGCCGGTCCCCCACGCGTAGTTCGGTGGGTGGCACGTCCACCGGCGCCCGACCCGCACGCGTCCGCACCTCGGGGCCGGCCGGACGTCGAGCTGCTCGCAGTCGACGGTGCGGGCGACCCACTGGAACCCGGAGGCCTTGTCCACCAGGCGCACCACCAGCGGGGAGGCGTAGACCGGGGAGGGGTAGACGCCGACGATCTGGCCGTGCGCCTGCCGGTCGCGGTCGCACACCCTATGTCCGAGCGTGAACCGGGGACTGCCCCCCTCCGCCAGCGGTCGCGCGGCGTTGCGGAGGGGGTCAGTCCTCCTGGAGGTACGTCTTGGTCGCCGGGCGGTCACACAGGACGATGAGGAGTACGGCCAGGAGGAGCGCGATGACGAATCCGGCCAGTGAGGGGACGGACTCGTCGCGGCTCCAGTCGGCCCCCGCCACCATGCCGCCGATGCCGAGGAAGGCGAGCACGGCGGGTATCCCTGCCAACCGGCCCAGGCGGTCGCCTGAGTAGGCCACCCCGGAAAGGACCTTGTATCCGTTGCGCAGGAGACCCACGCCGAAGGCGAGAACGGGCAGCCCGAACAGTCCGAAGCCGTTCCCGTCCGTGATGAGCAACAGCAGGAACACCGCGCTGCCGGCGGCGACGACGCCGAAGGTGATGCCCAGGGCACCCGCGGCGGTGGCCGATCCCGGCCGCCTCCGTTGCGTGGAGAAGTCACTCATGGGCCGCACTCCTTTTCATGCAGTTGGGTTGTGGTCTGTGTGGGGGGCGCGGATTCGCCCGGAGGTTCCTCGCCAGGGCCCGCAGGCCTGCAATGGCGTCGAGCCGCCGTCGGGTCTCGACCGGGGCCCTGGCGGAGTGCCGGGGTGCTTGCGGGTGTGGTGCTCGATATGGCGGCTGAGCCCTTGGGGCCGTTCGAGCCACGGCGTCTTGAATCCGCACTCCCCACACCAGTGGCGACCTGCCACACAGGCTCCCCTTTCCGTAGGTGTGGGGTGCCGACCACGAGGATGGTCTCGGCCAGGGCGGCTGTACAGGTCGCGCCCCCGGCCATTGGTGTCCGGCGGCCACGGGACGTCGGCGAGCCTGGTCCTGCCCCATCGGTCGACGACGCGGTCGACGCTGATCTCGGCCACCGGATCGGGGCGGACCAGGCACACGTCCGGGACGTCAAGGCTCCCCACGTCGCGGTGAACGTGACGCCCTCCCAGGGATGGCCGGGGCCGGCGGCCGTCAGGTACTCGCCGACCAGGCGGGACACCTCCGGGCGCAGCGGCACCGCGGGCCGACCGCGCGCAGCCGGCCTGCGTGGTCGTAACGGCCAGGACGAAGATCTGCGGGCGGGTCGGCGCGCCGGTGACAGCGCCGATGACCGCCTCCGCGGTGTCCCGGCGTTCGAGATCCACGCCCCTGTGACCCGGCATGTAGCGGCTGTTCAGGGGCTTGACTCGATCCCTCGACGCAGGACACGTCCGTCCACGACTCCAATCCCTCCCGGGCGTTGGCCGGGTACGTGATCACCGGGCACAAGGTCCGGCGGCCGTCATGGCGTGGTCGGCGAACAAGGGCTCTCCAAGCGGGCGCGGCGCTCGACGCAGGGCAGGTCGAGCAGCTCCCGGCCGTCGATCTGCAACGCGTCGAACGCCAGAAAATAGCCGACAGCTGCTCGGCGGCCGCGACGAGATCAGGGAACGCACCTTGACGGGCGAGCACACCCAGGTCGTGCGGGATGTGTGGATCTGTTCGTTCCCCGTGTTCCGGGGCTCTGCGGACTGCCAATGTTGGCGCATGGCCTTACAGATCTCGTACAGGGCGGTCGGCTCGGTGAGGACCTCGACATCACCGTCTACTGGTTCCCCCGGGAACCCGACCGGCCCGCGAACCACATCTCGGACACCCTGGGCGCGTGGCGGGCGTCGATGCCCAGGGAGGTGGACGTGAGCGGTACGCCGGAGGAGGTCGCCTCCTGGAACGACGCCGCGGCCTCGTTCGTGCAGCGGATCGCCGCGGAGGATCGGAAACTCGGCAAAGCGGAGCGCCACATCGGGCGTTGGGACGTCTTGACGACGCGTCGACGGACACGGCTGCGATACGACGGCCTCCGGGCAGCGTTCCTGGAGGCCGTGCGGTCGGCGGCGGCCGTCTACCAGCCGGTCCGGGACATCATCGAAGCGCGCCTGGCGGAGCGAGAGGCACATGCGCGCGAAGTGCGGAGGCGTGCGTACCAGCAGAGGGAGCGTCAGTGGCGGGAGGAGGCAGCCCGGTTCAGGGAGTGGGAGCGCCGGCAGGAGGTGGCCGACCAGCCGCTGTCCGGCGGTCTCAGCCCCCGCCAGATGGCGGCGAACGGAGAAGATCCCGTCGACTGGCCGCCGGAGGTGCGGTCGGCGGTGGGTGACACGTCCGTGTGGTGGGCGGGTGTGTGCGCGTCGCAACGCAACAGGTGGGCGAGCGCACGAGCCGTCCGGAGAGTCGTCGAGGCGATCACCGGAACGGCGACAGCACTGGAGGAGGTCGGCCGGCCGGGAATCAGCGCCATCAGGGGCCGCCCTCCGGAGGTGCTGCGCGGGTGGTGGATCCACTTCGACTGGTCGGGCCTGCCCGACACCACCCGGCTCCGGACACCTCCGAACGTGCCCGCCGGGCGCGTGGAGGACAAGCACTGGCACTACCAGCTGTACCTGCCCTCCGACCAGGTCTTCACCGTGGACCGGTCCGGCGGGTTCGGTTTCGCCAGGGAATACGGGTCGAAGATCCCCTCGGGGGGCTACGGCACTACGTATTCATGGTTCCAACGGACCATCGAACAGTTCGCGGAGGAGCTGATCCGCAATGAGATCATCGCCTTCCGGTCCCCCGGTCACGACGGTCACCAGGCCTATTCCATGACCGACCACGCGGACCCGGACGTGTACGTGCCCTACGTCGAAGCCGTGGCCGAGCGGGCGGCGGCCCACTTCCGCGCCCTGCTCCCGGATCGACCGTAGGCATCAGCCTGCCGGCCACGACCGCGACCTGCGCCCGATCCGTCAAGACCACCGCTCCAAGATCATTGATATGGATACACGTTCCGGACCGCGACGTCCGGAACCAACTTCCAGGTCCGAGCCAAGCGGAGTTGCGGTCCGCACTGTCGTCCGGGGGCGCCTTCCCCGGCTACGTCGTCAAGCCCCCCCGCCGGATTCCCTCACGCCCGTGCCCCCGTCAGGCACGGAGCTCGCCCCGGGCGGTCCCCGGCGTGCCGGTCGTCGGTCGATTTCGAGATGGACCGGATCGTGCACCGACCGACCGGGAGGGGCTGGGCCGACATCGCGCCGAGCCGCGGTGTCTCCGGGCACCGCGACCTCACCCGTTCAACGCGATAGCTCTGTCCGGCTACGCCGTTGCGGAGGCGTCGGCGGTGCTGGACTCGCTCAAAAGGACCCTGGTCCTGTGCCGGACGTTCGGCGGCCGGTCGGCGTCCAGTCGCTCCTTCAGCAACTTCAGGCCGCTGCGGCACCTCATCGTGTCGGCCCACTGGTCCGAGTCGGACATTACGGGCACGACCGGAGGGTCGGCATGTGGAGGCAGGCCATCCCGGGGTACGCGCCGGGGCGGCGACGATGCTCAGACGTCCGGCCGATCGGGCTAAGCGCGCTCAGGCATCGGGCCGTCCCCCATCGGCTCTGGCAGAGTCCTTCCGTCGATGGACTCGCCGCTGTGGACCTAGGAGAGAAAGGGCTGCTCTGGGGCGGCAAGGGCTCGTACGGATCGGAGGGGTTCATCGCACGTCTGACTGCGGACCGGGTCCTGATGTGGGCGATGTTCTTCGCGGAATCCAATCCGTTCGACCGGATCCGGCTGTCGCGAACCGTCGCCACCTTCACATCGACCTCGGGGCTCGAGATGTCGGTCCACATCGACGACCCACGTTCACCGGTCCCGGGACCAGCGTCGGGCCGAGCAGCATAAAGGCCGGATGCCCCGGGCGTAGGGGCGTGGCGGGAGCGCCACTACGGGGGTCCGCAAGGTGGAGGCCGGCGTCGGGCGGGTGACCGCGAGGCCTTGGCTGCGATTGTCTTCGTGGCGACCTCCGGCTGCACGTGGCGGCAGCTTCCGCAGTGTTCGGGCCGAGCTGGCAGACGGTCTACCGCCGCTTCGCCCAGTGGAGCCGGGCCCGGGTCTGGGCCCGGCTCCACTGTGTGATCCTCGATGAACTCGGTGCTCGGGGTGAGCTTGACTGGTCGCGGTGCACGATCGACTCCGTCAGCCTCTGGGTCGCAAAGGGTGACTTTGACAGGAATCGAGGCGAGGACTTCGTCGACGGCGGACCGGCAAGCTTCACGCCGACAAGGCCTACGACTACGACCACCTGCGCTGCTGGCTCCGCACGCGCCGCACCCGGCACCACATCGCCCGCCGTGCCATCGAGCCCACACAACGGTTGGGACGCCACCGGGGGTTGTCCAAAGGACCGTGTCCTGGCTCGGCGGCTGCCACGGGTTGCACCGCCGCTACGAACGCACGGCAGAACATTTCCTCGCCTGCCTCGCCTTTTTCGGCAAAGCCGTAGCCCTCATTTGCCACCACCACCTCAGCAAGTGAAATCTAAGTGAGCTGTGTACCCAGCCTCCGCGCGGGCTCCCGAGTCATCCGGGTTCCGTCCCCCGACCAACCCGATGACGATAGAGACCGTCTGTCTCACCGCAGGTGCCATCACCCGGCCGCCGCGGCCACCCCCCGGCCACAGTGAGTCCCCCCCCCACCCACAGCCACATCCCGGCGCAGCCGCCGGAACCTCGGTGGATGGCGCCATACGCCACCCCGGTCGACGACGGCGCGGTCGGCGCTGATCTCGACCGCCAGCTCGGGGCGGGCCAGGGAGAACTGATGGCGTAGTGACGTGCTGCATGTGCTCGTAGCTCACCATGTCCGGATCCCTCCGTTTCCGCACCCAGACGCTTCACCCGGCCGGCGTAGTCTCGCCTGGGGCGGCCACAGGCGGAAGGCACGCTCATCGAGGACTCGGCCACGCCGCCGTCGATGCCGTCAGGACGGCCGGACGCGGAGCAGCTCGGTCCGCAGTACGGGTGTGCCGTCGACCGGCGCCGGATCCTCCCCGGTCGGCTCGATACCTCCGGCGGCGACCTTGTCGAGTGTTGTCAGGCCGTCGGGGCCGACCGTGCCGAACACCGTGTAGTTCGGTCGCAGCGCGGAGTCGCCGTAGACGACGAAGAACTGTGAACCATTCGTGTCCGGGCCGGCGTTGGCCATCGCCAACAGGCCGCGCCCATAGAGACGGCGCGCGCCGGTCGGATCGGTCGGTGCCGGCGGCAGGTCCACCGGCAGCTCGTCCTTGTACTTGTACCCGGGGCCGCCCTCACCGGTGCCGGTCGGGTCCCCACACTGCAGGACCTTCAGCGTCGGATACGCCGTCAGACGGTGGCACACCGTACGGTCGTAGAACCCATGCCGTGCCAGGTGCAGGAAACTCTGGACCGTGCACGGCGCCTTGGCCCGGTCCAAGTGCAGCGGGAGCGGGCCCTGGCTGGTCGGAACAGCCATATCAACCGTGCCACGACTGGGGGTACGCCGCGGGTCCGGCGGCAGCGGAACAGAGCGCGCCGGCGGCTCGTCCGGGGTCTGTGTGTACTGGCAAGGGCCGTGCGTGGTGCGCGGCGGAGCGTCGTCGGAAGCAGCGGCGACACTCCCCCCGGACACGACTAACGCCACGGCCGCGAATGCGCTGGTCAATGCTCGTTTCATCTCGCACGTCCTCCCGCTGATCGCCAGGTCCTGGAGCGCTCGCAGTCTAGGGCGTGGGTCGGGTCCGCGGAATGGTTAACGGCAGGAGGCGGGCGCGGCCGACCCCGAGGTCCTCGCCCTCCGGCTGACGTCCCTGCTCGACGGAACCACTCGCGTGTAGGGATCGGCCGCATCCCGGGCTCCAGACGTCCCTGCCGGAGCGCGGTCGCCTGGACAGGGCAACGCACCACGGTGCGGAGCGCGGTGAGGGGGCGGTTGGCGACGAGGTGGTGGAGAGATGGCACCCGGGAGCTCCGTCGCGGTCAGACCTCGATGTACGCCACGACCACGACGGCGCGCAGGGCGGTGACGAAGTACAGAACGCGGACGGTTTCTACTTCGTCGGTGTACTGGCGCAGCTGGGGGCCGGTGGTGTCACGGGGGATCGGCTCACCGACGTCGGGATCGACGGAGATGACCACCAGGGCGCGGTCCAGCGCGTGGAGCTCGGCCTCGGTGGTGATGTTCTCCAGCTGCTTGGCGGCGGAGTCGGAGAAGGCGATCCGGGCGCGGCGGCGGCCGAGCTGTGCGGACATCAGCGAGGGCCGGGCGCTGAGCGGCGAGGCGGGCGAGGTGGGCCTTCCGCAGGTCCTCCCAGGGCGTGCACTGCTCCGGGTTGGGCAGGCCGTGGGAGGCGATGTCCTCGAGGACGGCGGCGAACTGGTCCGCCTGGCCGCGGGTCTTGGCCGCGTACGCGCGCACCGCGTCGGCGGCCGAGGGATCCAGCAGGTGCCGGGCGGTGGTGTCGGCGGGTGTCGGCTGTTCGCTCATCGAGGACTCCATGGGCCGAACGGACGTGTCTGGCCGCGGTATCGCCGGGCGCGCGGGCCCGGGACCCACTCCGGGCGAAGCCGAGTCGGTGGGCGAAACGCGCGGGCGCGGCCGAGGGACACCGAACCTGGCGGCGCAGGCCCTCCGCGGTTGAGCCACACCGCCGGCCCGGCACGCCCCTGAGGTCGCCGGGCCGCGCCGCTTCGAGCGGAGGGCGCGTCACGGGACAGCAGCGGCACCGCCAGGGCGTCATGGCCGTGGTGTAGTGGTGCTCCAGGGGGCTGGAGACCGGCCCCGCGCATAGAGGCGGCGGCGCACTTGGTGTCAACGCGGACAACGGGGCAGCGGGATCACCTGTGATGAAGGTGCGCTCGTTACTCGGCTGCTGCGACTGACTGTTGCTCTTTCGCCCTGCCGCGCAGCACCAAATCGCCCCACACCCACAGCAGGGACACAGGGGCCGCCAGCATGATCACGCCGAGGGCATGGCGCAGGTGGGCATCATTCTTGTCCGCGCACTCGGCAGCGATGTTGCGCGCAGTCTCGTCGTTCCACGTGTCGCTGATGGAATGGGCGAAAGAGGATTCCCGGAAGAGTACCGGCGGTCCGCAGGACAGTTTCTGCGACTCCTGTCCTCCGTCGCCACCAAGCTGCATCGGGAAAATGGCGAGCCAGAACGCCCAGACCCATCCGGCCAGCGCGAGCAGGCCCACGGCGACTACCAGCCGCTCTGTGCCGCTACGCGGCTCCAGAGGCTGTATTTCGCCATCCGTGTCTGTCATGCCCTGCCCCCTTCTACGGGCCCTTTACGTTCCTTGGCGCCGCACCGCCGGCACCGCAGACGGCTCCGCGCCTGACGGCTCATGCCGCACGCCGCCATCGTGCCGCTCCAATGGCACGAACCTACTGATCACCAGCCTTCGATGGCAAACGATCACGGGTCCCGAGGCGATCTCGACGCGCGGTCTCCTCCTACGGAGCCGCACCCGCCCCCTCAGGACCAGGCACGGCCCAGCACCCGAACGGTGCCACGGTCCGGCCTGGCTCAAGGCCATCGAGCGGGACATCGATGTCCGGGCGGCCCATCACCCCCTTCGCCAGGGTGTGCACCATCTGCGCGGCGGCCTCGGCCACTAGCGGTGGGTCGGGTGTCGAGATGGGTTCCGCGGCTGATGAGGGGCGAGCGGCGCCGTCGACGCGAAGGTGGCGGGTGTCCATCACCATTGCGGGATTGACGTGGCCGCGCAGCGCCCGGTCGCCGCAGTGGCCATGGTCGGTGACCTCGCCGAGCGGCGTCGACTGATCGGCGACGTGCTCGGCGAGGCTGGAATCCGTTTACGCGGGCAGGAAGAACCCGGTGATGTCGGCGAGGCGGCCTTCGCGGTGGAGCGCGGTGCTCACTCCCTGCATGGCGGGTTCGTCCTGCTCTCCGAGCTGGGTCCACCGTGCAAGCGACCGGTCGTGGTGGCCGACTACCTCATCGATACGGAACCGGTGGCCTGGGAAGGCTCCGGCGAATCCGGTCATGTACGCGGCCAGCTCGGTCAGTCCACCGACCTCCGTGCCCGGGTCCCGGTAGGCGACGTCATCGACCGCGACCGCGCCGAGTGCGGCGAGGCGCTCGCCGGGTTCGGCAGACCAGCACGCCGCGTAGTTCTCCCAGAGCTGCTGTGAGTCACTCATCGTTGTCCCTCTTTCTCGGGGCCGATCGACGCCATCGCGCCGTCGGTGATCGTGTGCAGTTTGGTGAGGGGGCTGCCGGCCCGGACGAGCACCAGCAGGCCCTGGTAGAGCGCCAGCAGGTGGGCTGCCGACATCGCCACGTCCAGATCCGGGGACAGCAGGCCCAAGGCACGGGCCCGCGTCAGGGCTTGGGCGAAGCCCGACTCGATCGTCTCCAGCCCTCGGCAAACCGCGTCGGCAGCCTGCGGAACGGTGAAGGACTCCACGGCGGTGTTGGTGAGCAGACAGCCCGGATCTGGACCGGGGCCGGTCTCGAACGCCGAGGTGAAGAACGACCGGATACCCGCCACGGGGTCGGTCGACTCCAGGAGATGGACCCGGACCCGGCCCTGGACGACCTGGTCGTTGTAGGCGTCCAGGGCGGCGCGGAACAGGCCGTCCTTGCTTTCGAAGACCCGATACAGGCTGCCGGGGTGCAGCCCGGTCGCCTCCTCGATGTCCCGCACCGAGGCCCCGAAGTAGCCGCGGCGGCGGAACAGTCGCATGGCAGAGGCCAGTACTTCCGCCCTGTCCCAAAGCTGCTTGCGTCCCACCGGAACCCCCTTAGTTGAACGATCGCTCACAAAAATAGCACGTGTGCCGGACCCTCGAACACGCCCATCCACAACTGAAGCCACTCCTGGGCCTCGGCCACATCCGTCGTCATCGGACACAGCGTCCACGGGGACGTCAGGCCACGTTCGACGCCGCGGCAATCGAATTGCATGTAGCCGAGCTCGTCGATGCACAAAAGATCGACGCGGCCTTGGCGGGCGATGGTCTCCACAGCGGGGCGGCGTCCACTCACGCCGCACGTTCACACCAGCGAGTGCCGCCCGAAACACTCCCCCGCACCGGGGATGCGAGGGCGGCCTGGAACAAGTTGCGAGGGCGGTATACGTGAGCCATGGGGCATGCCGGCCCACCCACGCCGACGGCCGGCCAGGACGTAAACGCTGGAGGGCCATCTACAGCGCTCAGATCCCGGCGGCCGTGGGGCCTGGACCGCGCCCACGTCGAGGGATGGTCGGCCGTGGCAGGGCCGCCCTGCTGACCGGCGATGATGGATGTGTGGGGGCTGGGCACGGCGGCCGGCGGGTTCTCGGGGTAGGGCAGTGATCGAGGTCGGGCAGCACGGCGCGTTCGGCGTGAACGGTATTGGTATGGAGTGCCGGCCATTCCCGTTGAGCTTCAGCGTCCGCGAGGCCGCGGGGCTGTGGAAGGTGCGCGCTGACGCCGCGCAAGCGGGCGAGCTGGTCGACCTGCTCGTGGCCGTGGCCAATGACGCGGTGGAGGTGGTGTCGCTGGAGACCAACTCCTGTCTGGATGAGGTCTGGCGTCCTCTGCGGCCCTCGCAGATCGCGGCCGAGCTCGGCGTGCCGTGCACGGTCCACTCCCTAGGCTCCTGGGCGTCCGGTACAAACGGACTCGCGGAAGAATTCCTGGTGTTCGACCGCCACCTCCTGCCCCGTCTCCTCGACGGCACCTGGTCGCCCTACATGCCGGCTCTGATCGACGTACCCGCCGACGTGACCGCGGAGCAGCTCGACGAGCTCGCCCTCGTTCCCGGCACGATCGGCATTGAGGAGCCGCTCTTGAGCGGCCTGGGAGACTCCCGGCTCTGGTTCTCCGGCCACGATGACTGCTACGTGTCGCTGGAGACGCGCGACCCGACCCTGCCGGCCGCGGTCCTGGCGCGGCTGCTGGCCCTGCTGGCCGGCTCCGCCCTCGCCGACCCCGCGGAGACTTCCTCACACGTTCCCGAGCCCGGGCCCTGGCTACCTGAGCAGCTGATCGCCGCCGCACCTCACTGGATCGGAGCCTTGGGCAACGTCACCGAGGATCAGGTCGACATCAAACTGGCTGCCCTGCCGAACCCGTGGCGGCTGGACGTCTCGTTCCCGCGGCAGGCCGACCTCACCGCGACGCTCGACGTACGTCACCGCACCTGGCAGATCACGCCCGCGGAGGTCGTCAAGCGCGGCATGGCCGCCGACCAGAACCTGCCGTTCAGCCTGATGTCGGTCCGACACCCCCTCCTCCGAGCTGGCCTTGAGGACGAACTGCGATTCTGCCGGGGCGGGTTCACGAGGTGTCAGGTCGACAACCCCGCGATCACCGGTCGGCCGACTTCGTTCGGCGGTGCGCTGGAAGGACAGGTTGAAGTCCGTGCTGGCGTCCTCGACCTGCAACTGATCGTTTGCGGGCGGCCAGGAACTTCCCTACTCCCGTTGGGTGAGGGCCATGTCCGCTTGCTTCGATGGCCGGCCGGTCAGCCTTTCACAACCGGTTGGTGGACGGTCAGGCGGGTGTCACACGGGTCCGGCGCGCAATCCGCCGCCCCCGGCCCACCCCGCCGCGAGGCATGACTCCGGTCTCTTCGGTCAGCGCCGGCCTGGGTGTCGACCTCGTCCTGCGCTGAGCCCGGAAGGCCCGACATCAGGCCGTCCGGAAGCTTGTCGGGCGCCTCATCGTGGTTCTACGCCGGATTGGCAAGCGGTTGAGCTCGTATTGCTTCTCGACGTTTCCGGCGGGGCCGCTCCACCGGACGGTGGTATCACCCCGGGTCCAGGCGATTACGACGTCGGAGTCTTTTTTGTCACCTGGGAATCTCCGTGGGTGGGCCGACTGTTATCAGTCGGGCTCGGTCCGTTCGCTCCATGATTTCGATTTGGGTCGCACCACCGGGCAGGCGCCCCAGCTTCGGGTCCATCTGGGGTCCGACGATGCTCTCCTGGAGGATGGGATCACCACCCGAGATACGGTGGCCCTGCAAGAGCGAGACGTCGTCCTTCCAGTCGGTGCGGAAAGCCGGCTGACCCCGGCGAACTGCTGGTTGGGGACGTCGTCGAAGGTACGGAATCCGCCCGGATCGACCTGACCGCGCGCAGGTCACCACCACCGCCCGGCAGCCACCCACACCACCCATCAGGCAGTCCCGACCACCACAACAGACACCCGGCAGCCCGCACACCAGCCAACCAACCTGCATGCACCCAGGTCACAACACCGACCCAGGCACCACATCCGCGGCCCGCCATACCGAGTCTCTTTCGTCTCGGTCGTCCTCCTCCTCAGGGCCCATCGCCACGGTTCGGGAATCAGTCTCCGGGTGCTGTCGGCGGGTGTACTCACGCCCGCATGATCCGGACATGGACAAAGCTCAAGACCTCGACACGCTCGCCCTGGCGACCGCGGAGCGGCTCGCCCGACGGCACGTCGGCGTTGCCGTCGCCGTCGTAGCCGACGGACAGGCCGCATACGCGGCGGCGGGAACCGCCGGAAGGGCCGATGCCGGGACACCGAGCGCCGACACGCTCTTCGAGATCGGCTCGGTGACGAAGACCTTCACCGCGCTGGCCCTGGCACGGATGGCGGTCGCCGGCACAGTGGAACTCGACGAGCCGCTGGCCCGGCTCCTGCCCGAGGGCACGGCCGTACCCTCGGGGGGCGGACAGGAGATCACCCTGCGGCACCTGGCCACCCACACCTCCGGTCTGCCCCGGCTGCCCAAGGGCATGATGCTGCGGGCCCTGCTGCGCCCCCGCACCCCCGATCCGTACGCAGGTTGCACCGCGGACGTGCTGCTGTCCGGACTGGCCCGCACCCGCCTCGGCTACACCCCGGGCCGGCGGGTGCGCTACTCCAACCTCGGTACCGGCCTCCTCCGACTGGCCCTGGCCCGCCGCGCGGGCACCACCTACGAGCAACTGATCACCACCCAGGTGTGCGCCCCACTCGGCATGTCCGCGACCGGGGTGGCGGCTGATGCCACCCGGCCCGGCCGACTCGCCCAGGGCCACGACAGCAGGCGCCGCCCCACCCCGCCGTGGAGCCTGGCCGATCTGGCCGGGGCGGGAGGCCTGCGCTCGTCCGCGAGCGACCTCGTGTCCTACGTACGGGCCCAGTTGGACCGCGGCAGCCCCGCCGAGCTAGCGGAAGCGGTCCGCCTCACCCGACAGGTCGAGCACCGCGTCAACCGCTTCTCCTGGATGCACCTCGGCTGGCGGGCCCACCGCCTGCACCCCCGCCAGGGCGCCCACATGCAGATCTGGCACAACGGAGGAACCGGAGGCTTCGCGTCCTTCGTCGGCTTCGATCCCGAGACCGGCACGGCCGCGATCGTCCTGAGCAACACCCAGCGCCCCGTCGACGCCCCAGCCTTCGACCTGCTGCGCACCCTCCAAGACCGGACCACCTCCCGCGACGCACGCCCGGGCAGGGTCTGGCGCCTCGTCCGAAGGCGGGAAACGCCGCCATCGACGGTGACGGCCGTCGCGCCGTCGGCCGCCCAGTGGACGTGATCAGGCAGGCGAAGACCGGTAGGCCCCGTGTCAGTCGATGACGGGGGCGGTAGACACGCACCGCACGTTCCGCGACGGCCACGTGGCGATTGTCGAGGATCATCGTGCGGGTGGCGCCGTAGCGGTAACGCAGATCGGTAATCGCGGGCCAGACGGCCACCCGTGAGAACCCGGTCCCACACGCGAAGTTCGGTGGGTGGCACGTCCGCCGGCACCCTCCCCGCACGCGTCCGCTCCTCGGGTGTGGCCGGCCGGGCACCGCGCCGCTCGCAGTCGACAGTACGGGCAGCCACTGGAACCCCGAGGCCTTGTCCACCGGCCGCACCACCGGCGGCAAGGGGTAGACGACGACGATCTGTGCGTTGTCCGACACTGAAAGGAACGGCTCTTCCAAGATTTCGCACGTCACAGACCGGTCACAGTCACCTCACAGCCGCCGGCGCCCCGCGAGCATGACCTGATGCGCACCCACCACGCCATCACCCTGCTCACCGCGGCAGCAGCCCTCGCCCTCACCGCATGCCAAGGCGATCTTCCGAGCATTGCCCCCACCTCGGCGGCGCCCACAGCGACCGCACCGGCGGCATCGGCACCGGTGGCCGCGCCTCCGGCGAAGGGCAGGACCGCCACCCTCCCCAACCTCGTCGGCAAGGGCCTCCAGACCGCACAAGACGAGGCGCAGGCCAGTGGGTTCTACGCCCTCAAATCCCACGACAGTCTCGGCCGGGACCGAATGCAGGTCCTCGACCGCGACTGGAAGGTGTGCAGCCAATCCCCGGCCGGTGGCGCGGCCATTGAGACCAGCACCACCATCGATCTCGGCGCCGTCAAGCTCGAAGAGACCTGTCCCGCGGGCGACGTCGCTGCGCCCAAGCCGGCCGGCAGCACGATGCCGAACTTCGTCGGGCAGGGCATGAAGGCCGTCCGCGGGGCGCTCCCGTCGAACGCCTCCATCACCGTGAAGGACGCCTTGCAGGGCCGCATGGTGCTCCAGGAGTCGAACTGGAAGGTGTGCACGCAGGCTCCGTCCGCCGGGACCGCGCTGTCCGGGCAGCCCGTCGGCTTCACCGTGGCCAAGACCGAAGAGGCCTGCCCCTGACCCATACCCGAGGCGGTGAGCGGGATGGGAGGAAACCAACACTCCCGCCGGTTCACCGACGAGGACCGCGACACCTCCGCGCACTGCCCGCCGAGGGGCTTGGCCGCAACGCCATCGCTACTCGCTACCCGTATGGACCGCGCCTCCCCACGATCAGCCAGGACGCCGTCGAACCCGGACCAGCGGACCGGGCAGACGTCGGCATCCGCCTCGGCCGGCTCGGTCACCGTAGCGCCACCGCTGGTCCATGGGCGCCGGCCCCGTGATCACCTACCCCACGCACGGCACCCCCTAAGAACTCCGGTTCGGCAAACAGAAGTCACCGGAGTGCGGCCATATATGCACGGCCACCAGCCCCATGCCCCCGACATCCCGGGCACGGAGAGGCAGGTGTAGTCCTTGCCCGTCGGGGTCGCTGCGCCGACGCTCGAGAGCAGTTCCTCGGGAACGGTGAAGGCTGCGATCCGGTACGCAGGCACAGGTCATCGAGCCGGAACCGCGGCCCACCGGCCCCTCCGGGGGCCGCCAGCAGCGAGGCCGCCGGCGCCCCCTGGGAACCTCGATCTTCTTGTGAACCTGGCGGAATGACCCTCGATCCTGCACTGCGGGCCGGTGAAGACGGTGCGTCACCGACGGCCGTGATCGGCCACTACTGGCCGACCGGGGGCAGTCAGGGCACGCAAGGTCGTCTACCAGTTCGGCGCGCAGGCTCGCCGGACGGGCGCCCTTTCCTTCTGGCCTGACGCTCCGTGACCACTCCGCTTGACCTGGGCCAAGCCCTCGATCACCCCGCAAACTCAGCCCTGCGGCGTCGGATCGCGTGTGGGGCCTGCGATGATGGTGGAGTGCCAGAGCCCGGGACCAGTGCCGTCGTCGTTGTCTTGCCCGATGCCGCCCCGCTCCTTGATACGGCGTGGCGTGTCGATCCGGCTCTGGTGCGTCGTGGGGTGCCGGCCCACGTCTCGCTCCTCTACCCGTTCGTGCCGGAATCGGCGCTGTCAGGACAGGACGAGAAGGATGTGCGTTCCCTGGCGGCGAGTTTCCCGGCAGTCGACCTGCTCTTGGAGGAAGTCGTGACAGCGTCCGGTTTCATCGGCGTCTCCGTTCCGCAACTACAACCCCTCGTCGACGCGTTCCTCGCCCATTGGCCCGGATCGCGTCCGTACGGGGGCCGCTTCGGGGCGCGGCCCGCCGCCCATGTCACGGTCGCCATGGGTGCAGACGACCCGACAACCGCCGCCCGTGTCCGCGCTGCGGTCGGCAGCCTGCTGCCGCTGCGCACCCGAGCGGCCGCTGTCCACCTGGTGGTGCTGACCGAGGAGGGCTGGCGGCCGCGGTTCACTGCGCCGCTCGGCACCCAGGACGCGCAGTGAATCCCGCCCGCCAGTCCCCCCTGGCCGCGACCAGACCCGGGGGCCGGTAGCCAAACCTTGGCCACACCCGACGACCAGCAGAAACGCGCAACGACCAAGAAATCCGCACCACCAGACCGAGGATTACCCCTGCGCGCAGCACATCAGGGCGCTGATGCTCTGCCTCGCGACCCGTAAACCGCCCGTACCGGGAGCCTGGACGTGCCCCAATTCTGCGTGCCTTCTGCCCACACGGCGGTCTGTCCCGGTGGGCAGGGAAGGCCGGTGGCCGCGGCGCCGCGGCTCGCCGGAGACGCCGCGCGGCCGCGCCTGGCGACGAACCGGTCATGCCGGTGGTCCGACTCGGTGAGGCCCGAACGGCGTACGGTCGCCGGTCGTTGGCCCTTGCCGGCGCCTGCGGACCACTGCCGTCCCTCGCCACCTCTGCGCAGGCCGGGAAATGCCGCGCCCGCTCGCGATCGCGTTCACTACGCTCGCCCAACGCGCTGCCGACAGGGCACCGCGTGTCCCGACGCCGACTGAAGAGAAGGGGAACCGGGCCATGTGCGTGCGACGCACCACCGCCTTCGTTCCCCCGGCTCGGTACGACGTGATCCCGGTGTCTCGCGATGCCCGGTGCCGGCTGCGCGGCCGCCACCGTATGCCCCTGACGCTGTCCTAGTCCCCACCCCTCCCTCCTCCCCCCTCACCCGCTGCCGGCTCACGCCGGCCGGCCCGGGCGAGGCGGGGCCGTGTTCCGTGTGCAGTTCCGGGAATCGCGCTGCCTGTTCCCGCATCATCCGAAAGGCCCCGGGTCATGCGCAGCAACCGGCGACCCATCGCCGCCGTTCCCCCGCCGCCGTCCAAAATCCGGGCATCCTTTGCCCACGTCAACGCGGGCAAGACCACCGTCACCGAGCTCATCCTGTTCGCGACCGGCGCCATCCACAAACGTGGCGAGGTACACGACCGAACGACCGTCCCGACTTCGACGCCCGGGAACGCTACCGCGGCATCACCATCTTCGCCGCAGCGGTGATGTGCGGCTGGGGCGGCCACCGCGTCAACCTGATCGACACCCCGGGCCACGTCGACTTCGCCGACTAGGTCGAGCGGTCCCTGCGTGTCCTCGACGGTGCCGTCGCGGTGTTCGACGACGTCGCCGGGGTCGAGCCGCAGAGCGAGTCGGTGTGGCGGTGAGCCCGGCGGCCCGGACGAGGAGCGCGCCCCGATCCGGCCGGACCGTTCGCGGCGCCGGCCTTCAAGGCGACGACGGCGCCGACCGGACGGCTGGCCTACCGTCGGTCGTCGCGACGCGATGTTCCGTTGGCTTCAGCACTTCATAGAGGTGGCCGAAGTGCTCCGTCTCCGCCATCTCGACGAGCACCGCCAGAAGCGATGCGAGGCACCCCGTCTCCTGCTGCTCCCGCAGGTGGCCGCGTCCCTCGTTGTAAAGCACGGTCCGGGCGCAGGTCGTCCGCATCCCAGAGGAGACGGAGTGACGGAGTCTCGACTCGGCTGGTGTGCTCCCTTGCCGGATGCGCCGTCCGTGCCGGAGAGTCCCCGTAGGACCGGCCCCGCCGGTCGCGGCAAGGGACCGGGTGCGGATCGGCCAGTCGAGGGAGCAACCATGCAGGGCGGTACGGTCGCGGTGGTTGGCGGAAGCATCGCCGGATGTGCGTTCGCGTCAGCGGCGGCACGCGCCGGGGCGGACGAGGTGGTGGTGCTGGAGCGCACCCGCGGGCGGCTCGCCGACAGGGGGCTCGGGCTGTGCGTCCACGACGAGCGGGCCGCCGAACTCGCGGCGACCGGCGCCCTGCCCCCGGGCATCGCCGCCCACCGACTGACCCGACGCCGGTGGGTGGTCCGGGACACCGCCGCCGGACCGGCCGGGCGCCTGTTCTGGGAGCAGCCGTTCCCCTTCCACTCTTACCACTGGGGACTGCTGTGGCGCGGGCTACGGGAAGCGACGCCTGCATCGGTGGTATACCGCCAGGGCGTGACCGTGACCGGGGTGGCCGTCACCGCAGACCGGGCCGAGGTACGGCTCGCGGACGGGGCCACCGAGCGATACGACTTGGCCGTCGGCGCCGACGGTTACCGCTCGGTGGTACGGGAGACGGCCTGCGATACCTCGCGCCCCGAGTACGCCGGGTACGTCTGCTGGCGCGGGAACTTCGACGCCCGGCGGCTGGAGGAGACCGGCGAGGCGGACTGGCCGCGCGACACCGTGACCACCGTGTGCTTCGAGGGCGGCAGTTGTGTCGTCTACCGCATCCCGGGGCCGGCCGGCCACCGGGTGAACTGGGTTCTGTACGCCATGCCCCCGCAGAGCGGGCGGTTGCGGCTGGACAACCCCACCAGCTTCCCGCCTGGTCAGGTCACGGCAGAGCTCGCTGCGGCACTGACGGAGCTACTGGAGCGCTGCTTTCCGCCGTACTGGGCCCGTGTCATCTCGCTGACGGACGCGGAGCACACCTTCGTCCAGCCCATCTACGACCTGGAAAGCGCGCACACCACCGCGGGCCGCCTCCTCCTGGCGGGTGACGCGGCCGTCGTGGCGCGCCCGCACACCACCAGCGGGGCGGCGAAGGCCCTCCAGGACGCCAGCGCTTTCGAGAGCGCCTGGCACCGGTCGGACTCATGGGACGACCTGCTGGACGCCTACCGGGCTGCGAGGGGGTCCGCCGGCCGGGAACTCGTTGCCCTCGCCCGCAGGCTCGGCCGGGCCCAAGTGGAGCAGACGCCCGCCTGGGCCGTGATGGACGCCCGTACGGCGCAGACGTGGTGGCGGAACCAACTCGCGGACGCGGCGGACATCGGCGGACATGCCATGACCGCCCCTGAGCCGCCCCGTGGGTGATCACGTGACGCCCGGAGCCTCGGGAAGGTGGCCGCGCTCGGGACGTTCTGCCGCACGACGTCATCAGTCCGGCCGGCCTCGGCCCAAGGCCCGCGCGCGGCGGCTCCGTCACGGTCCGCACACGGGGGGCGTCGCGGACGGACGCGGCACAGGTCTCGGACCTGACGTCCAAGGTCGGGCGGCCCGAGACCTGGGACGAGGTGACGGTGGTGACCGACTCCCCGTTTGACCCGGCGGACGACGTGACTCGACCACGAGGGCCCTTGCCGATCATCGAAGGCACGGTGATCCGGTTGGCAGTCGCGAAACTGCCCGGCGGTGGGGTGAATAAGCCCGTGTGGGTGTGATGGTCCCGTACCGGTGGCCGCCCCGAGGACGTGGATCGGTGCCGGCAGGCGTTCCTTCGACGGTTCGACGTGGAGCACACCTTCCGCTTCCTCAAGCAGACTCTCGGGTGGACCCGCCCCAAGCTCCGGACTCTGGCGCGGCTGACCGCTGGACCTGGCTCGTCCTGGCCGCACACGCCCAACTTCGCCTGGCCCGCCCACTCGCACGGGATCTGCGCCGACCATGGGAGACCAGGGACGCCGTCCTCGACTCGCTGCGTTCAAACCAACCTGACGGCCGCATCGCGCACAAAGGCGAGAAGGCACCCGTCCAGGCCAGTCAGCGTGGGCACGTGGAACGCGCCCACGGCTGGCAGAACGCCTTCCACCGGCTCGCCCACTGGTACGAGCGGCGCGCCACCGTCGTCGACGCCTTCTTCGACCTCGCCGACGCGGTCATCACCGTGACCAGTCTGATCCGGCGGGCATGGACGACTCGCCGCTGAGACGAACGCCCGGACCGCCGACCATGACCGCACTCGTATCCGCGCACCTCTAGACGTCACGCACCGCGAGCAGTTCGACCGATGCCCCAGAGGACTCCAGCAGTGGTGCAGCGGCAGAACGCCGGGGATCCGCCCGGTAGGCAGCGAGATCCTCGCTGTTGGGAAAGGTTAGGAGGTGGGCTTCGACCTGATCGTCCAGAGTACGCAGTCGGCGCTCAAGGCGCCCTCCATACTCGGCAAGGAGGGGCAGGACCGTGCTCTCATAAGCGTCGAAGGCGCCCAAGGCCCCTTCGGGAAGCCGCGCGAGCATCAAGTAGGTGACGGCCATAGCTCCTTCATAACGGTCCGTAACCGGTGATCTTCTGAGCCTAGCTGGAGTACACGCCCTCAACGCCGCCGCAA
Organism: Streptomyces sp. Tek67B01; assembly: GCF_055231995.1. NCBI lineage: Bacteria > Bacillati > Actinomycetota > Actinomycetes > Kitasatosporales > Streptomycetaceae > Streptomyces > Streptomyces sp. Tek67B01. The sequence continues at coordinate 6,881,183 of NZ_JBUYUY010000001.1, read as the reverse complement.
CGACGCCTCACCGCGTAGACGGTCTTAGACGATGCGCGTGACCGTTACCAGGACGGTGACTGGAGGTGGTGTGCCGTGCCGGGCGAGCTGGGCGGTGACTGCGCTCAGCACTTGTTCGCGTACCTGCCGGGCGACCTCGACGACGCGATGGTCACGGTGCAGGACGCATCGCACTTCCACGTTCCAACCGCCTTCGGACGTGTGGTCGGCGCGGATGCCGGCTGCCTCGGGCGGTGAGACGGTGCCCGCGGTGGTCACCGCTTGTTTCGCGAAGGAGGCCGCCAGGGCCAGTCGGTCGGCGAGAGCGGGCTGGAGGGCCGCTACGCCGGGAACCTCCACGGCTGCGCCGGCTGCGGCCCGGTGGATCTCCTGGCGGTGGGCGGAGTTCATCGGTCGCTCACTCCCGAGGGCTGGTCGATCGCCGCGTGAGGGAGTTCCAGCACGGCGTTGACGACGAGATCGATGGATGTGACGGCGAGGCCGAGGATGTGCTCGGCCGCGTGGAGGACGGCTCGGCGTACTTCTTCGGCCCGCTCTGGCAGCGGGCGGTCGAGGGCGGCCGCGACGGTGAGGGTGACGGTATGGGCGGCGATGCCGTCCACGGCCGGGGTCACCCGGCAGCTGGCAGCCCGGGCGCCGGGGACGGTGTCCGCTGCATTGCGCAGCACTTTCGCGGCGGCGCTCTCGGCGATGCGCAGGTCGTGTTCGGCGTCGTCCAGCAGCAGGATGGCACCGAGTCGCACCTCAGCCCGCACGGCGTTGATGACCCGGTCGGCCAGCCTGCGGCCGTCGGGCTGTTCCTCGGCGCGCAGAGCACGGGTCACCCGGTCCAGGGCTGCCAGCCCTTCGATCGCGTCTCGGCAGTACGGGCAGTGGAGGGTGTGGGGATCCGCCGTGCCGGCCGGGTCGCGTGCCTGTTCCCAGGCCCGGCCGAGGGGGCGTCCACAGGGCAGTAGCTCTGTGCCGGCAAGGGTCTGGGCGTCGGGGCTCTCGTGTGCTTCGGCCCTGTTGTCGGCCGCGCGCTCGGGCTCGTCGCCGGAGGTGAGGTGCCGGTCGTCTATCGCCATGAGCGCATCGCCTCCATCAGAGCGCGTCGCGCGCGGAAGATTCTGCCGCGCACGGTTGGTTCGCCGCTGCCCACCACGTGGGCGATCTCGTCGTAGCGCAGGCCGTGCAGTTCTCTCAGGACCCAGCACACGCGCAGATCGGGGGTGAGTTCCAAGAGCGCTTGGGTCAAGGCGGTTGCCGCTGCGTCCGTCTCGGCCACTCGGGGTGGTGAGCTGCCCGCATCGGCGGCAGCGGGTTCCGGGACGGTGTTCAGAGGTAGGGAGTGGGGTCGGCGGCGCAAAGTGTTGAGGCAGCGGTTCGTCACGATGCGGTACATCCACGTGCCGAACGAGGCGCCGTGGCGGAATTCCGGCAGTTGCCGCCAGGCGCTGATGAAGGCGTCTTGAACGGCGTCCTCGGCGTCGGCCTGGTTCCCGAGCAGGTGGTAGCCGAGGGCGAGCAGGCGGCTGCTGTGCCGGCGTACCAGGACGGCGAAGGCGTCTTCGTCGCCTTCCGCGGCCCGCACGGCCAGCACCGTGTCGTCCAGGTCCTGGGCGGCCCCTTCGTATCCTGCAGCGGCGAGCCGCTGAGCAGCGGGCTCGGGCGGGCTGTCCGGGCCGTGTGCCGGGGGTCTGGTCCGGTTGGGCATAGGCCGCTCGCCTTCTGCGGAAGCGGATCGTCGCGGCGCGCGGCCGCACTCTTCGATGATAGGTGGTGCGTGTCGGGACAAAAGGGCCCAGAGGGGTGAGGAATGCCCCTGCGACGTGTCCAAGACATTGAGGGCACCACACCGGTGCCCGGCCGGACACCCCTGGGGAGGTCCTCATGTCGGACACATTCAGTCCCATCGCGGGCGGGAGCGAGCAACGTCCTGAGAGCAGCACCGCCGAGAGAGACGTCCGCGCCGAGTCCGGCCCGGGGGGAAGGGCTCTCAAGGGCGCCACGGGCGCCGGCGCCGCGCCCGAGACGCGGGGCCGGACGACCATTTCCGACAGCGTGGTCGAGAAGATCGCTGGAATGGCCACCCGGGAGGTCCCCGGAATTCACAGCCTGGGCGCGGGCATGGCCCGCACGCTCGGAGCCGTGACGGACAAGGTCTCCGGCGGACGTCCCAGCGCGTCCCGCGGTGTGAAGGTCGAGGTGGGAGAACGGCAGACCGCCATCGATCTCGACGTGGTCGCGGAGTACGGCGTGGCCATCGGGGACATCGCCGCCGATGTCCGTACGAGCGTCATCACGGCCGTGGAACGGATGACCGGACTTGAGGTTGTCGAAGTGAACATCAGCGTGGACGACGTCCACCTGCCCGACGACGAAGAGGACGAGGAGCAGGGCGAGGGCCGCGTGCGGTGACCGTGCAGCCCCCGGCGCCGTGCGACCGACGGGGAAAACGACCGACGTGAAAAACAGGTGAGAGAAATGAACGCAGCAACCGCAGGACTGTTCGCCGGCTTGGCTGTGGGCTTCGCCGCCTTCTTCGGCGGCTTCTGGGCGTTCCTGCTCGTGGCCTTCCTGGGCCTGCTCGGCTTGGTGATCGGCCGCATGCTCCAGGGTGACCTGGAGATGTCCGACTTCACGCGTTCCCGGGACCGGCGGTGACCTCGCAACCTGCCGCCGCTCCTCCCGCAGGCGCGGCGCACCCCGCGCTACCGCGTGTCCCGGCAGCCGAACGCGGCGCCACCGTGGTACCGGAGAAGGTGGTGGCACGCATCGCGGTCCGTGCCGCACAGGAGGCTTTGTCCGAACAAACCTCCAACCCACCCGCTCACGTCAAACTGCCCGCCCCGCACGCCACCGTCAAAGTCGCAGGGGGCACGGCACGACTTGGCCTGACGATGGACCTGCCCTACCCGGTCGACCTCGCCACCTGCTCCAGCGAGGTGCAGCACTACGTCAGCGACCGGGTGACCCGACTGACCGGGATCCGCATCACCGAGGTCACACTCACCGTTGCGCACCTGGTGTCCCCCGGCGGGCTGGAACACCCACGGGTGCGGTGAGCTGGACGGCAGCACCATCGGGGAAGGAGAACCGGAATGGAACAGGACCGATATGCACCGGTCGGAGCGCCCCCGGGAACCGGAGAAGTCGCCTCCCCCACCGTGGAGCAGATGACCAAGCAAGATCCGGCCGGCCCACAGCCCACCGACACCCACCGCTCACATCGCCCTTGGTCCGAGCGACGGATACCTGCCGCGCTGACAGCACTGGCGATCGGGGCTGCGGCCGGGGTCCTCCTTTTCGATGTCGCAAGAGTGCGCGCCGGTCATCCGGCCGCCGCGTGGCGTCGACGGCTCGCCGACGAACTGGCGACCCGGCCCCTGGATGACCTCTGGATGCAGATCGGCGCCGCCGTCGTCGCCGTTCTCGGCCTCTGGTTGCTCGTCTTGGCAACCACCCCGGGCCTGCGCCACCAGTTGCCCCTGCGCTCCCCCGACCCCCGGGTGAGGGCGGTACTCGATCGCGACGCGGCCGTGTTCGTCTTGCGCGACGCCGCCATGCGCGTTCCGGGCGTCAGCGGTGCCCGAATCCGTATCGCGCGGCGCCGAGTCCGGGCCCGCGCGGACGTGCGCTTCCGTGCGCCGGCCGACGTCAAGGCCGGCGTCGTGACCGCGCTACGGGAAGAACTCGACCGCTTGGCCTTTGCGCACACGCCTTCCCTCTCCGTTCGGGTCCGCACACGCCGCACATGACCCGTTCACGGAAGCTCACTGCGACAAGAGACAGGAAACGGATCCCATGAAGAGGAAATCCGCAGTCAATCGAGTCCTGTTGGCCTCGACAGGCGTATTCCTGCTCGGCGCAGGAATTCTGATGCTGGCGAATGGCTTCGACCTGTACCGGCGCTGGCGCCTGACACCACCCGACGGCTGGCCTTTGACCGCGCACCACGATGTCCTGCTCACCGAGGCCGACCGCACCCGTTGGACGACCGCAGGATGGTGGTGGCCCGCGGTCATCGCAGCCTTGACCGTCATCACTCTGCTCGCGCTGTGGTGGCTGCTGACTCAACTACGCCGCACTCACCCCGGTCACATCCCCGTCCAGGGGCCACCCGCGGTGGAGGGAGTGGAACTGCGCGAGCGTGCACTCAGCGACGCCCTTGCCACCGACGCCAAGCATCAGCATGGTGTCCAAAACGCCAAGGCCCGGATGTACGGCTCCCCCCGCCGTCCGGAAGCTCACCTCAGCCTCACGCTCTCCCCCGACAGCGAGCCCGGCGCCGTCCTCCAAGCGTTGTGTGAGGGTCCTTTGGAACGCGCTCGCCAGACAAGCGGCCACAGCCGCCTGCCGGCCATGACCCAGCTCCGAGTCGCCCCGCACAAAGCCCGTCGCACCGAATGACACCCTGCCCGCCGCGCCGGATGCAGGGCCGGCCGCCGGCTCCGCTGTAGTCATCTCGGCCGAGGAGCCCCGCCGCCCCAGGCGAATGCCGCGGCAGGCCCCCGCCCCGAACCGGGGCATGTCGTTCACGCCCACGTCCAAGCGCAGCCGTTCCACGGGCACGCGGTGGCGGAAGACGCCGCCTCTGCCCACGGCGAGGCCTGCGCTGATCTCCGCGAGCGTCAGCGGATGATCTTGACACCGAAGCGGTTGCCGCCGAGTGCGAGACCTACGGTCGTGTGGAAGTGGGCGTAGGCCTCCAAGGCGCGGGCGTTGGGCAGGGGGCCGAGGTCGAGGATGTCTCGCCAGCCGTAGGCGGTGAGGATTTCGCGGGCGGTGCTCTTCGCGTCGTCGTGGTCGCCGGCCATGAACATGGTGTGGTCGCCGTCGCCGAACTCCGCCGGGTTGACCACGGTTTCCTGTTCCTGGGTGACGAAGGTCTTGACGAGTCTCGTGTCGGGCAGAGCCCGCTGAATCTGTTCGGCGAGGCTGTCGGTGTCGCATACGCCAAAGCGCGGCATCAGTCCCCACGGGGTGGGCCAGGGGTGTTCCACCTGGTCGTGTTCGCCTTGGTAGATGTAGGGGACCGCGTAGTCGATGAGGACCTTCCCGGCCAGGTGCCGGGCCGGGATGGCAGCGAGGGCCTGAAGCGCGTTGGCGCCGTCGATGCCGTTGATGACCACCTCGCCGACGGCTGCGGCGTCGGCGAAGGGGAGCAGTTCCAGCTCGGGGTGTTCGGCGTGGAACGTAATGAAGGGCGGGGTGCCCATCTGTCTGGGTCGGTGCGGGCCAGGGTGGCCGCAGGATCGCGGGTGCCGACGACGACGTGGTGGCCGAGCCGGGTGAGCTTGGCGACGTGGCAGCGGGCACCGGCTCCGGTACCCAGCATGGCGATCTTCACGGAGGTATCTCCTGTCATGGGGCGCGGCAGGGCCGCGCGGGGATGTACGCGCCGGGATCACGGGGCGCGAGAGGCCGGCCGGGCGGGCTTGCGGGGCCGCCTGAGGTCAGGGCCGCCGCGCGGCTCCGCGGCCGGAGGAGTAGTGATGGATGCAGGCGGCGATCGTGGAGCTGCGCGGCGTCGACGCCGTCCGCGGGATCCCGAGGCCCGCAGGCGGGAGATCGTCGAGGCCGGCGAGCGGGTCATCGCCCAACAGGGGCTGGAGAGACTGACCCACCGGGCGGTGGCCGCGGAAGCCGGCCTGCCTGTGGCTTCCACGACGTATCACTTCGCCACCCGCGAGGACATGATCCGCCTCGCCTTCGAACGATCGGTCGACCGCTTCGAGGCCTACCTGGAAGACCTTGACGAAACCCGTCCCGTCACCAGCGTCCATGCGCTCGTAGGCCGCCTGACGGAGGCGGTGATCCATGCCTGCACCGATGGCCGTGCCGAGGCATCCGTGGAGTACGAACTGTTCATCGCCGCCCTGCGCAGACCCGCGCTGCGGCCCGTCGCCGACCGCGACATCGCACTGGGCCGTACCCGGCTGGAGCGACACCTCCCACCGGACCGGGCCTACGCCGCCGCCACGGCACTCACCGGGATGATCCTGCACGGACTGGCAGGCACCCGCCCACCGGACCGGGAAGAGGTACACGCCGCACTCCAGGCGATCTGCGCCCCGACCACCTGACCCGGCCGCCACAGCCAGACCCATCCCGCCGACCGCCTACGCCTCTACGACCGCGCGCAGACTCTCGCCCACCTCGACGGCCGCCCCTGCCGTCCCTGCCCGAACCCGGCGAGCACCCCGACGCCCTCTTGACGGACGCGGAGGCCGGCTCCGTCCCGTCGTCAGCGCGGGCACGGTCCGCGCGTACGCCGCCACCGGCCACCTCTCCCCCGCGCCGCGCAGCAGCCACCGCCGTCCAAGCCCTCACCGACGAACTCGCCCCAGTGCCCACCGCCGCCGAACTCGACGACCGCCCAGCCCATCCCGCCGCCCGCGGCCGGAACGGCGATCACCTGCAGATCGGTCCGGCCCGTCATCAACACCGCCAGCGACGCTGGATATTCGTGTTGCAGGCCCTGCGCAAACCCTTACCTTCCGGGCCGGACAGAAAGGCCGGATTCCCTCCGAGAGCATGGCGCAGGTGCCCCGGGCAGCCGTTACGACCGTTCGAACCCCGCCTGACCGCACCGGCCGGCGAGCGCTTCGGGTAGCCGTTCGACAGGTCCCTGTCCCCGCTCGGTAAGACGCCCCCTCCCGGGGGCTTTCCGCTGCGTTCGCCCCCTCTACGCCTCGACTCGACAGCCCGTACGAATCGGTCCTTCGCGCTTTTCGTCGCCGGTCCCGGTCCCGGCGATGTCACTGCCGAGGGCGCGGAGCGGGTCTACTCGACCGCCGGGTGCGAGAACCAGTGGTTCCGAGCCCAGGAACTCGAAGCAGTAGTTCGGCCATGAACCCTTCACGTGGGGGGGAGCCAAGGCGGCCGCCGCAGTGGGCAGCCCTCTGAGGGGTCGTGTTCACGCGCGGCGGGGTCCTCGTCTCCGTCATGGCTGTCACGTTCCGGGTGGTGGGGAGATGACGGAACAGTCACGCGCCGCCACGTCCGCGGGCCAGGGTCGTTGCTTGGACATGGAGAAAACCGTTTCGCCTCCTGAGTGGGCCTTCGGCCGGCTCGCCATGGAGTTGCGGCAGCGATCCGACGTGCCGATCTACGAAGCCCTGGAGCGGCAATGGCTTGCCGACGGCCGTGAAGTACCTCGGCGTCTCGGTCCCTGGAACGGCTTCCGGCCGGTAGTAGACGGCGAGGACCTGGTCCACCGCGCATGACCACGATCCCTCACAAGGACTGGAACAACCGCTTCCGCAACCGGAAGGCGGCTCGTTCGACGAGCGTGTCCGCGCACATGCCATCATCGCCACCCCGCCATAACGGGGCGGACAAAGAGACCTGCGGGGCCATGGTCGGGACGCACACCAGGTTCACCGAGGGCGCGGCAGGAATCTCGGGCTCACCGACGGCTTGCCGCCCATTGCCGGCCACACGTCGCTCGCCCCTCCGACATCCGGCCTCCCCGCGCCGAGTCCCCGGCGCGGGCACAGGCCGCCGGTCCGGGTCGGACGGGAAGGAGCTCCCTGCCGCGGCCCGGCGGGCGGTTGTGAAGCGTGGGACCAGCTCCCGCCGTAGCCCTCAGGGCCGTACGCGAGCAGGGAAAGGGCATGCGGGCCAGTCACCGTGATCCGGAATCGCGTTCAGCGAAGGCGCAATGTCTCACTGGCTTGACGATCGCCCCCGGGCGCCCCGGGGCGTCTACTGCGGGGTCGCGTCGCGGAGAGTCGCGGTGGTGGATGGTCCGGTACCGCCGTCGTCCTTCATGGCCTTTGCTTCACTCTTCAGAATGCGCATGGATTTGCCCAGCGCGCGGGCGGTGTCGGGCAGCTTCTTGGACCCGAACAGCACGATGATCACGAGCGCCACGATCAGCAGGTGCCAGGGCTCCAGTCCGTTACGGAGCATGCCGCCCATCCCTTCTCGTCCTTGAGGAACGGTAGCCGCCATCGGCGACGTCGCCACTCCATTGCCACATTGCGCAACTGTATAACGGCGCGACGGCCGCACGTCTGCGCGAGATGAAATCGCGCGGGTGACCACCGGCGGCTTCTGTCCCATCGCAGATACCGCCACGAGCCCCTTCCCGCAGCGGGAATCATCCGGGACGGACGGGCAGCGGCCGCCGCCGCAAGCACAGTCAGCCGGCGCCCCCATCGGATGATCTGTGCTCGATACCGTGAGCCTGCGCTGCTTCCGCCTGCGATCAACGGCACCCTCCACGCTTTGGAGCCGGCGGCCTGTGGCGAGGCCGAGCTCGTGTGTGCTCCCGCGCTTCGCGTCAAGAGACACCTCACGTTGCTATGCGGTCAAGTTCATGGGATGAGGCCTCCGAACACGGCGCGGTCGTAGAGGCGCTGATGCCACTCGTTTGCGCCAGAAGCGGGCTTGCTGATCAGCACGGGATTCGGGCCGGTCTCTATGAGATGCAGCAGGGTCCAGGCCACGCCGTAGCAGTCGTCCGGACCGAAGCATGAGACGAGAGCCTGCGCCTCTTCCCCGATGACTGGCTTGGTGATCGCTCGGAGCTGTTGGTCACGCTGGTCGATCTCTTCTTCGCTCGCGTCCCAGTCGGGGAGCGGGCCGTCAGCAACGAACGCCTGCACTTCGGGTCTCATGCTCGAATGATCGGCCGCCGTCAGCAGCGTGGGCAAGGTTTCTTCGCAGGTCACGCCGCTTGTGCTTCTGCCGACGACGGTGCTGGGAACGCGGACTGCTCGTCGAACAGCTTGTGGTGCTGAAGGCAGTGATAGAGCTGGCCGATCATGCGGTTGAACAGGTTGCGCTGGGCGGCCGCGTGCCAGTCGCCTTGTTCGCGTCGGCGCCGGTAGTGCGCGTTGGCTCCGGTCGATGCTCGCAGAGAAGCGAAGGCCCAGAGGTAGCCGGCGTGGTTGAGCCGGTCGTTCTTCACCCACCGTCTGGTGACGGCGGACTTCTTGCCCGAGGCTCGGGTGATGGGTGAGGAGCCGGCGTAGGCCTTGAGGCCGCGGGCGTCGACGAAGCGACCGCGGTCGTCTCCGATCTCTGCAAGGACTCGGGCGGCGAGCTGGATTCCGAGGCCGGGGAAGCTCAGCAGGACCTCGGCGTCCGGGTGCTGGGGGAAGGCTTCTTCCACCGCTTTGGCGAGCTGGTCTGCGGCGGTGCAGGCCGCATCCAGCTGGATGAGGAGGGCGAGCATCTGCTTGCCGAGCGCATTCTCAACCAACGGCGGCTGGTGCGCCCATTCGTCCCGGAAGACCTCGCGGAGGCGCTCGGCTTCGGCTTCGATGCCCCGCTGGCGGCCGGCGCGCTTGAGGGCCGCCTGGATCTGGGTGCGGGTCAGACGTGCGGCTCTGGTCGGGGTCGGTGCGGTCTTGAGGAGCTCGCGGGCTTCGGGGCGGCACAGGCCGTTGGTCCAGGCCGCGAAGGCGGCCAGGGCTGCGGGGTAGTACTCGCGCAGCAGGGACCGGAGCTGGTTGGCGAGCTGCTGCCGGTTCCACAGGGAGTCCTGCTGAGCTCGTGCCAGGACGGTGATCGCGCGCCCGAGCTCCGAGTCGTCTGGCAAGGTCCGGTGGGCGTGCATGTCGGTGCGGAGGATGTTGGCCAGGACCAGGGCATCGCCGGGGTCTGACTTCTTTCGCGAGACGCTGTGCCGGTCGCGATAGCGGGCGGCGGCCATCGGGTTGATCGCGAACACCTTGCGCTTGCCGGTCCGCAGTACGGCCACCAGTAAGCCCCGGGAACTCTCGATCGCGACCGGGATCGGGTTCTCCTCGGTGTCGCCGTACTCGGCGAGTAACTCCAGCAGGATCGTGTAGCCGGCCACATCGTCGGTGATGTGACGCTTGGCCAGCAGCTGGCCGGTGTCATCGACCAGGGCGACGTCGTGGGTTCGTTCCGCCCAGTCGATTCCGCAGTAGATCAAGATTCCCTCCCCAGAGTTCGGCTTTTGCGCTGGTCACGAGCGCATGCGGGCCACGCAGCGGCCTAATCCCAGGCCTCGACCGCACTACGGCCGGGCCGCCACCTCACTAGCCGTTCGTGGCACCAGCGCATCCCACGGGCCTCGGTCTATGCGGGAGCTCAGACGGCTCGGGCGGCTCAAGAGGTCACCATGCGATGGGCTCGCACCACCAACGAAACGAATGATCAAGTCGAGAGGTGTTGACCCGCGACGGCCCTGGACAGTGCCGCTCTCTTAATAGGCATCGATGCCGGGTGAGTTTTGGGCATCCGTCCAGCGCCGACGGGCGCCAACACCACTCGTGGCGGCGGCCACGGAGGCGCCGGACGCCGCTCGCTCTATTGCCAGGCCTCGAAGGCCAGGCAACACCAAGGCGTCCGCCCGGCACCCACGTGACCGCCACCACTCGCACCAGACCGCGCACCGATCTACGTTGAGGCCTCGATGGCCCGGCTGCACTTGGATGTCACGGTCTGGTACTCGAACATCCCGAGAGACCCGTGGTCCCGCAGAATGCCGCTAACAACGGATTAGGTGAGTTTTGCTCGTGGAGTCGGGGGAGGGCCGGTCGAGGCGTTCGTGCCGCAGACGCATCAGCTCGGTATGGAAGCCGAGGTTCACTTCGGCGACGTTTACTGTTCGGCTCACCGGCCAGCTTGTGACCTGCTATTTGGTCTCTTTCCGCCTGTCCTACTCGGACAAGCGGGCAAGGGGGTCCATCGCGTTGTCGCGTCCTGCGGCCGACCCTAAGGACTGACACGGCCGATCCGCGCCAAGGCGTCCTGGAGTCGGCGGACGGCATCCTCCGCCTCCGTGTATTCCTCAGGGCTCGGCAGGACTGTGCCGAAGGTGCCGCCACGGTCGGCCGGCAGGGCGCGCCAGCGCAGGACAGGTTCGAGTGCGTTCAGAGCACCGGAGAGGAACCAGGCCAGGCGGCCGTGGGTACGCGCGAGGGAGATGGCCAGGACGGCGAGGGTTTCCCGCAAGTGTGCGAGCCGCTCGATCTGTGGCAACGCTTCCTGGACGTCCGACGCGCCGACGGCGTCACGCAAGCCGGCCTCGGCCTCAAGAGCGAGTGCGCGCTCTCCCGGGACCACTTGCCATACCTGGTCTTCGATCTGTTGTTCGGCTTCCTCGGTCAGTACAGCGACGATCCTGCGCATGTCCATGCAGATCACTCCAATGATCGGCTCCTGCCGTTGACACGGCCTCGTTCGATTCCCGACCTCACCTGACCTAACGTGACGCGATCTGGGCCGTGTCGATCTGACGTGCGCGAGTAAGGTCTCGCGCCCGGCGCTCCGGGAGGAGGGCCGCCTGTGGCTGCGAGACGTCGCCGCGCCACACGAACCGGCCGACCTCGTGGCTGCCTCCGTCCGGCCCTTCCCGCGGCCGTACCCGCACGAGCGGTGGACTGCCGCGGTTGAAACGGGTGGGGTCCTCGACCGACTTGCGGTCGAGGACCCCACAGGTGAGGGATCCGGTCAGTGCTTGAAGACGTCCTTCACCTTTTCCTTGGCCTGACGGGCGTCGCCCTTCGCCTGGTCGGCGCGCCCCTCGGCGGTGAGGCGCTCGTTGCCGACGACGCGGCCCGCGGCCTCCTTGGCCTTGCCCTTGGCCTGCTCGCCCTTGGCCTGGGTCTTCTCGTCAGCCGACACAATAATCACTCCCCATACATAGGAAATTGCTTTGCTCACGGACTCATCTGGCCCGTCTTCGGGCGGCGAAACATCGACGCGAAAGAACCTTGCCCGAAAGGCCGGCGCAGGGTGGGCGCTTACGACTGCCCCATCCGCGCCGATAAGAAACCCGCAAAACTGTGCGCATGAACCGATCAACCTGGGACAGAAGACGCCTCGGAGGTAATAACTATGGTTCCCCTGCTTCTCGTTCTTCTGCTCGCCCTGATCCTCTTCGGTGCCGGATTCGCGGTGAAGATCCTCTGGTGGGTCGCCATCGCCGTCCTCGTGCTGTGGCTGATCGGTTTCGTCGCCCGCCCGAAGGGGGGCAGCGGCCGCTGGTACCGCTGGTAGACCGGCCGTCTTCACCGTCGACTGTGGGGCGCACACCTTCCAGGGTGCGCCCCACAGTCGCGTCCGTACCCCTTTTTCCGGTGGATCCCGGTTTTGCCGGTAAGTGCGGGTGAGGGCGACAAGCGGGGCGGCCGTCGTGGCGCAGTCGGGAACAGGTTGTTTCCGAAAGATCGGCAGCGGCCTCGCCTGTCGTCGGATCCAAAAAAGTCGCTCCTGAAGCGTGTGGCATGCAAGTTGGAGGGCAATCGGGGGTTCGACGGTGCTGCAATTTCTCGAGCTGTTCACGGGCAGTCGGGAAAGAGCAAATGCGGAAATCGATGAAGGGATTGCTGATATGACTGCGAACGTGTGGGGCTATCGCGAGACTGCCGGCTACCTGGCCGGTGCCGACCTGACGGGCTACAAGGTCGAGGCCGTCGACGGTTCCATCGGCAAGGTCGACAAGCACTCCGAGGACGTCGGCTCCGCGTACATCGTCGTCGACACCGGCCCGTGGATCTTCGGCAAGGAAGTCCTCCTCCCCGCGGGCACCATCAGCCGTGTCGACGCGGACGAGCAGACGATCCGAGTGGACCGGACCAAGGAGCAGATCAAGAACGCTCCCGAGTTCGACAAGGAGAAGCACCTCGGCAACGAGGACTACCACCGGCAGGTCGGCGGCTACTACGACGGACCGCACCGCCTCTGACCGGCAGCACAGGATCGCACGGGCCGGGGCGGCAACCACACGGTTGCCGCCCCGGCCCGCCGCGTACCAGGGGCCGGCACCACAGCCCCGGTGCGGAGCAGATGCCGAACCGCCCGGGCCTCGATTCCACCCGCTGGAGCCACCAGCAGCGTCCTTGCACTCGCCGCACGGTGTAGATGAGGCGGCTGACCGAGCGACCTGGCCGCTTGGCGGGCCCGCAGCGGCCACCTCCTCCCCGGCGCCCTGCGGGCCGCGACCCGGACCCACCGTCGTCCCGACAGGTAGGCCCCACCGAAGGCAGCACCTCCGGCCCACGGGTGTCCGGTGTCGGGTCAAGTTCTCGCTGACCAGTGACTCCTCCGGGCGCCGTGGGACCTTACGACCGCTCGCATCCGCCGGTGGGTCGCGCCGACCCGGGGCGGGAGGGAGCCGGCGGTGCCCGAGCGCGTCGGTGACCGCCCCCGTACTCGTCCCTGGAACGCGCGCGGGGCCCCCGCCGGGTCATCGGGCCTCTTGATTCCTCGGCCGAGGCCGGCCCTTAATCCCGCGCCGCAGCTCGGCGTAACGGGGCAGCGATCGCACCTGCGCCTCTGGGGAGAACGACACCTTCCGTCGGGCCCATGGCTCGCCCAGTCGCACTGCGCACAGACCGTCTCGACGCGTCGGTCTTTTTGGCGATCTCCATCGCCGCGCCTGAGCAGCCTGCCGGCTGCCTGCGCTCGCCATCGGGGAGGTAGAGTGGATAGTTGTCGCATGACAACTTTTTAGGCTGAGTACCGGCTGCCGTGAGCCGGCTCTCGGGGCGGCGATGTCGCTCCGGAAGCCAGGCCCCCGATGCGACGCTGCTCTTGAGGCGTCACTGCGGCCCTGTCCGATCGGTCTGCTTTTCATTGAGGGATGTCTTGTCATGACGAATCTGCTGGTTGTGGAGCGCGCACTGCGTACCGCGGCACCCCATGACCTCTTGCACAGACTTCGGGCCGCGCTCGTGGAGCATTTCGGCGCGCTGGAGGTCGAGCTGTTGATGGCCGACTACGGCCTGACGGTCCTACAGCCGGTGACATCCCTCCCGCACACCGGGGAGCCGTTGTCCGTGCGTACCACGCCCGAGGGACGGGCCTTCGGCAGCCAGGAGCCGTACGGGCAGTACGCCGCGCAGGACGGGGCTGTGGATCTGCACCTGCCCGTCACGGTGAGGGGTGACCGCCTCGGAATCTTGAGCGTGCGTCTTCCGGAGGCAGGTTGCACGCCGAAGACCGTGGCACAGCTGCGGGAACTCGCGGAGTTGCTCGGCCACGAGATCGTCGTCGCCGAGCGTGATACGGATCTTTACCTTCAGGCCCGACGCGCCAGCCGCCTGACCCTGGCGGCGGAGATGCAGTGGCAGTTGCTGCCGGCCCGATCCTGTGCCCGCCCGGAGTTCGCGATCGGCGCGCAGCTGGAGCCGGCCTACGACATCCACGGCGACAACTTCGACTGGTCCTCCACGGCGGAGACCCTCACTCTTACCGTCACCAATGGCATGGGTGAGGGCATCGAGGCCTCGCTCCTGACGAATCTGGCGATCAATGCCCTGCGCAACGCGCGGCGGGCGGGGATCGGGATCGCGGACCAGGCGGCGCTCGCGGATCAGGCGATCTACGGACGCTATCGCGGGGCCGAGTACGTCTCGACTCTCCTGATCTCGCTCGATGTGGCGACCGGACAGGGACATGTGGTCGACGCGGGCTCGCCCCAGCTGTGGCGTTACCGGGACCGGACGGTGGAGCGCGTCGAGTTCGAGGCGCAGTTCCCTCTGGGAATGTTCGAGGAGACGCCCTACGTCGCCCAGGATTTCCACGCCCTTCCGGGCGACCGGCTGATCTTCGTCAGTGACGGGGTGTACGCGGCGGCTTCCGCGGCGGGCGAGGCCTACAGCGAGCGGGCGCTCGCGCGGGCCATCCACGCTACGAGCCTTTTGCCGGCGGCGGCGGTCCCCGGCGGGATCCTGCAGGAGCTGGCGGCGTACCGCGACGCGGACACGGACGACGACGCCCTGGTGATGTGCATGGACTGGTTCGGCCGCTCTGCGCTGACCTGACTGGTCCGTCCGGCTGGATGGACCGTGGCGACGGAGCGAAGAGCAACCACCGGCAGGGATATTCTCGTCAGAGAGGGCAGACGCGGAATATCCCGCGCACAGGAGCTGGCCTTGCCGGCACCTTCGGGGGCATTGCACCTGCTCATGGAGAGTGACCGCCACGATGGACCGCGCGGGATCGTCCGACGATCCTCTGCACGAGGCATCCCGTGAGGTCGCCGACGCCGCCGAGGCGCTGGTGGACTGCTGGACCCGCGCAGGTCAGAACGCTCCGCCCCGCCTTTCGGCCTTGCAGGTGCGCGCCCTGCTGGCCGTACGGCATTGTCCGGGGGTCAAGCTGTCGCTACTGGCTGAGATGGTCGGGAACTCGGTCCCGACGGCGAGCAGGCTGTGTGACCGCCTCGAAGCCGCGGGATTCCTTCGCCGCGAGCGCGCCGCCACCGATCGTCGCGAGATCGGCCTTTTCCTCACTCGCGATGGCCGGGACGCTCTGCGGTTCCTGTCGCAACAGCGAGCCGAGGACCTACGCGATGTCCTGGAGCGCATGTCGGGTGACGAACGAGACGCCCTCCTGACCGGCCTGCGTGCTTTCCGCCGTGCCGCACACCCCCCGGACGGCGAAGCGCCCGGGCCGGGACAGCCGCGCTGAACCATGCGCGAGATCAGACGCCCCACCACACCCGCCTCCCGGTTCTCTGTTCAAAGAGGGGTGTCAGGGCAGCGGCTGCGGGCGGCCTCGCCAGTCCAGGCACACCACGGCGGCGTCCTGGGACAGTTCTGCGCCGTGGCGGTGCTGTACGAGGCCGTCGACGACCGCTCGCGCGGCCTCATGGGGGGTGGCGGTGCGGGTGGCGGCGATGGTCTCGCGCAGGGCGTGCTCGCCGAAGGCGTGATCGGACTGCCGGGAGGACGAGCCGTGGACGCCGCTGCTGACGATGACCAGCCGGTCGCCGGGCAGCACCTGGAACGGCTCCTGGTGGTAATCGGTCTCCTGGAACATGCCCAGAGGTGCTTGCGCCTCGAACCCGATCCGTTCGACGATCTCGTCGCGCAACCGGAACAGCTGCGGCGACCCGGCATCGATTGCGCACCCCTGGCCTGTTTCCAGATCGAAGTGCAAGAGCAGGGACGGGGCGTACCGCTTGCCCCCGTATTCGGCGTAGATCGCCTGGTCGGCCAGGCACGCCTGATCTTCCAGGGGGATGTTCGCGCGTCGCGCGTTGCGCAGCGCGTTGATGGTGAGGTTGGTCAGCAGGGCCGCGTCGATGCCGTGGCCTTGACCGTCGGTGACCGTGATGGCCAGTGTGTCGTCGGTGGCGCTCCAGTCGAAGTTGTCACCACCGATCGCGTAGGCGGGCTCCAGGTGACCGCCCAGGGTGTATTCGGCTACGGCGAAGCCCCGCCCCGGCAGGAGCTGCCACTGCATCTCCGCCGCCAGCGTCAGCCGCCTGCGACGTCGTCCCTGGAGATAGAGGTCGGTGTTGCGGTCGGCCACCACCAGCTCGTGTGCCAGGGCGGTGGCGAAGTCGGCCATCTCCAATACCGCCGACGTTGCCTGGCCGGGCTCCGGCAGCCGCACCGACAGCACCCCCATGCGGTCACCGCGTACGGTCACGGGCAGGTGGACGACGACCATGCCCGGCTCGTCGACGACCTCCACGACAGGAGCGCCGGCTGCGAAGGCCCGGCCCGCCGGCGCGCCATCACGCACCAGGACTGCTTCTCCGGTGTGAGGCAGCCGGGTGACGGGCTGCAACGCGGTGAGGCTGTAATCGGCCAGCAGCAAAGTGACGGCTTTCGCTCCCATGTAGCGGGTGAGCAGTTCCCCCGCCGCAGACAGGAGCGCGGTCGGGGGCGCCGCCCGCAACGCCCTCTCCGCAGCCCCCAGCCAGACACCGGAATGGTCGTTCATGGCCTCTTCTTTCATCGCCCGCACACGACACACGTCGAGCTGATCGCAAGCAGCAGTGCTCTCCCCTCAAGTCTTCCACCGGCCGGCCCTGGCATGCGCGGCCGTGCCCACGCCGGATTGAACGTGCGGCCAGCCGTAGCGGCCGGCCCGAAGTGTCTGCGGCGCTGCGCCCTCGCGCGCCTTGGCGACGGTTATGTGGCCAGTGAGGATATCGAGGGCCATGGCCAGGACCCAGGAGTAGAGGTCGCCGGTAAACAGCACCAGCAGGTGTCGTTGGACGGGGAGGTTCTGGGGGGCCTACCGGAGTGTTGCAGTATTAGCCCGTGATCAGGCAGATAAAACGGTGGTGGTCTGACTGGCTTCCCTGCCACGATCTGCGTGTGACCACGTTGTTCCTGATGGTCGGCCTGCCAGGGGCCGGAAAGACCACGCGGGCTCGGCAGCTCGCCGCGGAACATGGCGCGCTGCGCCTGACACCCGACGACTGGATGATTCCCCTGTTCGGCGCGGCGGAGACGGACGGGAAGCGCGACGTGCTGGAGGGGCGCATGCTCTGGCTCGCCTTGGAGGCGGTCAAACTGGGCACCAACGTCGTCGTGGACTACGGCTGCTGGTCACGGGACGAACGCTCTGCGATCCGCTGGCTGGTGGAGGCCGAGGAGGCGTGCTTCCGCATGGTCTACCTGCCGGTGGACGACGAGACCCAACGCGCCCGTATCGCCCATCGCTGGGCGACCGCTCCCGAGGAGACGTTGCCGATGTCGGAGGCCGACATCCTGTGCGGACGGGCGCATTTCGAAGAGCCCGACGCGGCGGAGCTGGAGGGCCGCAGGGTCGCAGGCCCGCCGCCCGGCTGGGTGGGCTGGCGGGAGTGGGCCGCCGACCGGTGGCCGTCCTTCGCGTGACTGCTGCGGCCCACGGCAACCGGACGGCCCCTGGTACTGCCACTTGCTGTGATGGCTCGTCGGCTTCTTGGGGCCTATGGCCGCGACGTTTGTAGTCGTTGCTGCGGGAGGATCAAGGACCCGTTTCTGCTTTCCCGGCGTTGAGTTCGCGGGCCCGCAGGACACCCGGGTCCAGGCGCAGGCCGCGGCGAGGAAAACAAGATCGAAAACGTGGCAATGATCTGCCTGCCACGCCTAAAGGGTGGCCCGCAAGGACCTCTCTCTTTCACGCCTTTCCTGCCTGGCGGCCGCCACGATCCAACCGGCGGCCATCAGGGCGCCTGCTGCACCCGCCAACACCACCAGGCCTTCTGTGGGAATCATGTTGTCGCCGCCCGGATACCTCTGGCCGCACAGCCGCACCG
Source organism: Streptomyces sp. Tek67B01 (assembly GCF_055231995.1). Classification (NCBI taxonomy): domain Bacteria; kingdom Bacillati; phylum Actinomycetota; class Actinomycetes; order Kitasatosporales; family Streptomycetaceae; genus Streptomyces; species Streptomyces sp. Tek67B01. The sequence continues at coordinate 6,863,227 of NZ_JBUYUY010000001.1, read as the reverse complement.
TCTCGGGGTGCTCCGCCGACACTTCAAGGCACAACCCGGAGCCGACCGCGGGATCGGTCGACCCGGCCCTCTGTCCCACCGGCAGGCCTTCGGTGGCGAACCGCTGACCGCCAACCTCGTAGGACACCCGAACCTGGGCCCCGCCCTTGACCCGCACCACACGTTCGACGACACCATGGACCCGCAGGGGCGAGGCATCGATCCGCCGTGCGTCCGAGATCTCGCCGGCCAGCGAATGGCCTCCCACCAATGCCACCCCAAGGGACACCGCCGCAACCACAAGCGGCACCCTCCTCCCACGCCGCCCGAAAGCACCCCACCGCATGCCGACAGTGTCACACGTCGAACCAGACGCCTGGCGGACTTGCAACTTGTGGGACAGCCCTGACGAGCTCGTGCGTGGTCGGCCGTTGAGACGTCGTAGCTCAGCTGGGCTGCTTCAGTTCGTTGGTCCCGTTCAGGTCTGCGGTCTGCTTCTGCGAAAGCAGGCCGGCGGTGGCTTGGGCGGTGTCACTCATGTCCTAGCGGCGGCCGAGGTGACGGGCGAGGGCTCGCCAGTGCGGCTGCTGACCGCCGGCGAGGACGGCAAGTTGGAGGGGAGCGCCGCTGTTGCCGGTAGGCGGACGTCGGGGAGCGGTGGGTCGTGGCGGCGCGCGACACCGGCCCGGGGCGGCCGGCCGGCCGGCATCTGAGTATCCGCACTCATGCCGTCGGCCGGTGGCCGGGCAAGAACGGCCTGGGCATCCGTGCTGATGCCCAGGCCGCGTGTGGCTGGCCCTCCTTGCCGCACAGCGTCACAACAACTGGATTGGCCACCGGTGGGTGCCGAGGCCGCTGATGGTGGCCGCCGGTACCGCTTCGGCGATCTACTTCGCCGCCGAACACACGATGGTTCGTCGCGCATGCGGCAGCCTGCGCCGCGATCACCACCACAGTCGCCCACTGGCCCGGTGGGGCGCGCGAGGTCGAGGCCGGATGACGTGCTGGTCTCGCTGCGTGGAGATGGTCAGCGACGGTCCCATGGTCGTGTGGAAGGGGCCGGCAAGAACGACAGGCAGGTCCAAGGCCGGGAGTGCGAGTCGCGCGGGGCTCCTGCCCGAAGGCCTACTCCCGGGCGGCCGTGGACCGGGGTTCGGGCCCGCGCCCTCGGACAGCGGGGCCGTGCGCCGACCTCTGGGAGCCGGGTGCACGGCGGGAGTCCGGAGGGGGCAAACCTCTTGTTCTTGTTCCGGGCCGGTGACGCCGGTCGGGGCGGGGTCTTTCTTCGGTCCGAGGAGTGTGTAGCGTCATGGGCAGTGGTGTAGGGCTCGGGGATCTTCCCCGCGAGGGGAGGTGCAGGGTTGATGCAGACCGTGCGTTTCAGCAGTGGTGACCTCGGTGCGACGGAGGAGTTCTTGTCGGCCGCGTATACGCCGATGAGGATCGGGGGCCGGCCGGACGATACGCGGGCGAGGATCGAACGCAACGCCACCGACGATGTGATCGTCGACCGGCTCCGGTTCGGGTACGAGATGACCTACGACGCGGGCTGTCTCAACCGTATCTGTCTGATCACGATGCATACCGGGACGCTCGTAGACACCACGGGCGGGCGCGAGGAGGTCTACGGGCCCGGGGAGACATTCCTGATCGCCCAGCCCGACCGGCCCTATACCGGTGCCGTTCGTTCCGCGAGCTACACGATCACCATGTTCGATCCGGCCTTGCTCGGACAAGTGGTGCCGTCGTCGCCCCAGCCGGTGCGGTTGACGGGGCACCGGGCCGTGAGCCCGGCCGCTGACCGGGTCCTCGGCACGACGGTCGCGTTCGTACGAGACACCGTGCTGGCCGACCCGGTGGCGGCGGCATCGCCGCTGCTGGTGGCCACAGCCGCCCGCTACCTGGCCGCCGCGACCCTCACGGCGCTGCCCAACACCATGTCCGGAGTACCGGATGCGATCGACTCCCGAGACGGGGGCAGTGACACCCTCGCCCGTGCCGTCGCGTTCATCGAGGACAACGCCCACCGGGACATCGGACTCACCGAGATCGCCGACTCGATCCCGGTGACCCCGCGGGCCGTCCAGTACGCCTTCGCCCGCCACTCCGGGACAACACCGCTGGCCTACCTTCGCCGCGTCCGCCTCGCCCGCGCACACACCGACCTCAAGGCCGCGAACCCGGAATCCGCCACTGTGCAGGACATCGCCCAGCGCTGGGGTTTTGCCCACCAGGGACGCTTCGCCGCCGACTACCGCAAGGCATACAACACCAGCCCCTCCCACACCCTGCGCACCTGAACGCCCCAGCGCTCACAGCCATCAACTCGAAGGTCTGTACCGACCGCCCCACCTCGACCCGTACAAGCGGTACGGTCTGCAACAGGCGGGCCGGGGGACGATGTTGCGATCGTCCCGGCCGGGTGACGGCGCGCAGGATGTCAGTGACACCTGTGATCAGAGGGCGCTGACTACCGGCCCCGCCCCAACAGACTTCGTCCCGTCTCGGCTCCCCCTCAACACACCTTGCGGCAGCCGGCGACTGTCGCTCGAACGACGTGCAGGTCGCCCGCCCAAGTGGCGCGCGTAAAGCCGAGGCCACACCCGTCCCTGGCCCTCTCCGCCAAGCGTCGCCGGAATGCCATGCCCACGCTGAAGCCCCTTTCCCGCAGCAGAGCTTCCCAGGCGACCCCAGCGTCCGAGACGAAACCGACGCCCTGGTCGACCAGTCGATCCGGATACCGCTTGCGTCCAAGACGACGGGTCCGCCACTCGCCCCTGTAGCGGCCGCCCGAACACCGCGCACCGCTCCATACCGACGTCCCAAGGCTTCGTCCGACCCACGCCGAACCCGGATCAAGTCGCCGGATGATCCAGCCACGATGAGCCAGCCCCTTCGAAAGATCATCCGATGGGAGGTCTCAAGCCTTCCGCCTGCTGCCTGCCCCACGGGGTGTCACAGCCGTCGCCTCAGGAGGCTCGGGCGCGAAAAGGGCGGTGATGGTCTTGCCGGCAGGGGTGACATCGATTGAGACGCTGTCGGTGAGCCGCTTGCTGATCATCCAACCGAAACCGCCGGGCTGATCGGGTGCCCATGGCTGTTCCTCGGGTAGACGCGGTGAGGAGTCGGACACTTCCACGACGATGGCCCCAAGGTGGGCACTGATGCTGAAACCCGTAAGACCCCCCGTGTGACGGTGGGCGTTGGTGACCAATTCGGAGACAACCATCAGGACGTCGGCGACACGTTCTGGGGAAGCGTCCGCCTCGGCGAGCACCGTGCGCGCCAAGCATCGTGCCGAGGCACAAGTGATCCCCGCTCCGGTGAGCGGGGGTGCGGTGGGACGTGGAAGGGTCTCGGCCATGTCCGCCGTCTACCCCCGAGGCCACCACCTTCACCCCTCTAGGCGTATTCGTTTTTTGGATTGCATCCCTGCTGGTGGAGGGCAGAGGACAAATAACGAAGCTTTCCTAGTCGGCTCCGAAACACACCACAGGTCGACACCATGCCGCGGCTGACCCGGCGCTACGGCACTCCTCCACCTCGCGCGACGCTCCACCATCGCGTGCGGCCAGGACCTCGCGTAGCGTCATGACGCGGCCCTCCTCGATGCTCCGCTTGACGTAGTCGGCGAGCAGCAGCAGCCACTGCCGGAGGTCGCCTTCGCGGAGGCCTATGTCCGAGGCGGTAACGCAGTCGGGATAGGTAGCGCCGAGACTCCTTCAGTGTCCGGGCCGCCACCCGGCGAGGGTGGCGGCCCGCACTGCTGCATCGGGCAACGGCCCTCGTCGCGGGGACCGGCTACCGGTGGATCGCCGCGCACCGTTCGCCCGGAACGATAGGGAAATCCTCCTGAGGCGGTTACTGGGTGAGTTGGGTGGCGAAAAGCGCGCACACCCGGGCCCAGGAATCCTCCGCCGCGGCCTTGTCGTAAACACCGCGCCCGGGGAAGAAGAACGCGTGCTGCACTTCGGGGTAGACGACCGTGTCGTGGCGCACCCCCGCCGCTGCCAGGGCATCACCGATCCGGCCGCGCTGGTCCGCGTCGATGACGTGGTCGAGTTCCGCGAAGAACAGCAGCATCCGCACATCGCGGTCGGCGATGGCTCCGGTCGCCTCCAGCAGCGGCTCCGGGCGGCTCAGCGCGGTCCCCGCGACCGGCAGCCACCCGGGGTAGAAGATCGCTGCTGCCGCGAGATCGAGGCGGCTCGCGGCGAAGTAGGCGATGTGGCCGCCGAGACTGAACCCGAGGATGCCGCACTTGCCATTGGCGCCCGCGTGGTCGCGAACGTAGTCGGTACAGGCACGCAGATCGGTTTCGACCTCGTCCCGGGTCAGCCGTCCGAGGAGCTCGAAGCCGCGCTTCCTGTTGGCGTCGCTCTCCTCCAGGCCGACGGCGGTCTCCGGGCCGGAACGGTGATACAGGTTCGGGGCGATCGCCACATAGCCGAGTTCCGCGACGCGCCGCACCACGCCTCGAACCTCCTCGGTCACCCCCCACAACTCGGCGCAGACCAGCACGGCCGGATGACTGCCGCCCCCGGCCGGACGAGCCAGATAGGCACTCATCGGCCCCGCACCGCCGACCTCGATGGCCACATCTTGCGCGACGATCTCGTATCCCACAGATTCCCCCTCGGTCATGATGATCACGGACTCTGACAGAACACAGTCGACCACGAAATGCGGTATCGGCATACGGACAGCCGCCAACGCCATCGCGGGCGATGCGGTGGCGGATCGCACGCCTGACGAAGGCGCACTGCTTGCTCACCCCTCCCGGGGCCTGCGCTTGAGGGCCGCCCCCACTCCCAACGCCGACCGCCCGCCCATCGAGATGTGCGACTCCGCCCACCACCGTTGTCACCGGCTCGTCCGGGCCGACACGCCGACCACGCCAAAGTCCCGCTCGGCGGTCAGGGCGCGACGCGAAGGACCGAGAAACCCCGCCTGCAGAACGAGTACGAACGGGCCCGGCGAGTCCTGTCCTAGCTCGAGGGACGTAAAAGCAACGGTGCAGCTGCGATGACCGAGGATTGCACCTGTGACCAGCGAGAACATAGCCCTGGCCTCTGAGGTTGAGGCCTCGTCGACGGCTGTCGATGACCGGTTCCTGAACGAGCTCGTGGCCGGGGCCCGGGCCGAGGACCTGCAGCTGACGGGTGAGAGTGGTCTGCTCCAGCAATTGACGAAGCGGCTGCTGGAGTCCGCTCTGGAGGGCGAGATGACGGACCATCCCGGCTCCGACGGCAGCGCGGCCGTGCGTTGGTACCGGATGGCCGCCACCGCCGCCGCCCATCCGAAGACCCGGACGCCCCAACGGCGAGACGGCGCAGCAGCTGGTCGAAGCCGCGAGGTGGCAACCGTCAGTTCATGATCTTGTATTTGCAGGGCTCGGCCGTCTTGCCGCCCTGATTGTCAGCGACCTGCTTGCCGTCGACCTTGATGGTGCACGGGGCGGGCCTGAGCATCCCGTCCGAGCCCTTGACCGAGCCGGGCACCACGGAGACGGTGACACCGACCTTCAGCTCGGCGCCCTCCAGCTGCATGGACTCCGTCTTCGCCCAGGGCAGGGTCACCTGCTCGAAGTGGTTGGTGTTCCCGATCCACAGGACCTGAGCCGCGCCTGAGCCGCCCACCTCGAAATCCACCTGATGGACAACGCCCTTCTTCCCCGAGGACGAGCCCTTCGAACCGCCGCTCGCCGCGGCGCTCGGTGAGACCTCGGCCGCCTTGGCCGGGCCGGCGCCCTCCTTCTCACTGCCGCACCCGGTCAGCAGCGCGACCGCCGCGAGCAGGCTGATGGTGAGGGTTGCTGTCTTGCGCATGTGCGTACTTCCCCGTTGCTGGCTGATCGATACCGGTTCAGTAGGAGACCGTAGATCACGACGCCGCGCGCGAGGACACCGCCCGACAGGCGTCGGGCAAGCCCCAGGCCTCGCCGTAGTGCCGCCGCCACTCCCGCTGCCCGAGGTCCCCCCGTATCTGCTGTGGCACCAAGGCTACGACGACGAGCGCGCCCACACCTGGCTGCGAGACCTGGCCACCGAAACCGTCCAGGCACTACTCGCACCACCGACGGCCTCTCAACAGCCCCTCACCAACCAGACACATCGAGGTCCGGTGCACGAGGGCCGGGGCCGACCGCGCCGGCTGCAAGGGCTGGTAGGAGCGGGTTTACAGCTCCCGACAGCAAGTCACTTGGCGCACCGTCCGAAGCGTCTTGGACATCTCCGGCCACTCCCGCGCGAAATCGCCAATTCCTGTGAATGCTCGGCTACAAGAGGCAGGGGACGGCGGGCCTACTGCTCGTTGATGAGGTTGGGGAGTTTGCGCACGTCGTGGAAAACGATGGTGCCGGGGCCTTCGAGTCGTTCGGCCGGGGTGAGCCCGCCCGCGTAGCCGAAGGCGTGCATCCCGGCGGCGCGGGCGGCCTGGACGCCAGGGTAGCTGTCCTCGACCACGGCGCAAGCCGCAGGATCGATGCCCCTATGCCGTGCCGCATGCAGAAACAGGTCGGGGGCCGGCTTACCCCGGGAGACCTCGGGAGGGCTGAAAACGTGGCCCTTGAACCGGTCGTAGAGGCCGGTGACGCACCGAGATCGCCAGATGGCTCGACGCTCGGCCGGCGTTCCCCTCCAGCGGCCACCGCTTCAGCCCCGGGGCCGGCGCCGCAGCAGAGTGATCGTCCCGACGGTGTCCTTGCCGGCGTGGGCGGCCGGGGCGGCGTCCAGCCGCTCCTTCATCAGGTCCAGGTAGGGCTCGATCAACTCGGCGCTGACCCCCTGCTCGGCAGCCGTGCGCAGCAGCGTGCCGCTCGCCGCGACCTGCATGGCCATCCCGGTCATGGACCGCATCCGTGTCGCCCGCCTCGGCGGCGGACACCCGCGCACCCGGCCCGACCACCTCGGCCGCGACAAGGCGTGCTCCTCCCGTCGCAACCGCCGCTACCTGCGACGACGCCAGATCAAGCACACCATTCCCGAACCGAAGAACCAGCGGGCCCACCGCCAACGAAGGGGGCAGCAAGGGCGGTCGGCCCGCAGGCTTCGACAAGACGATCTACAAGCGCAGGAACGAAGTCGAGCGGGCGATCAACGCGTTGAAGAACTTCTGGGCCGTGGCGACGAGATTCGACAAGCGCGGCTACGTCTTCCAAGGCACCGTCACCGTCGCCTCGATCCGACTCTGGCTTCGCCCGTGATCACTGCCGGATCTAGTCGCCGGTCGTGCCGTCGAGCATCTCGCGCAGGATGTCCAGATGGCCGTTGTGGCGGGCGGTCTCCTCGGTGAGATGGAGGAGGATCCAGCGCAGGTCGACGTGGAGACCGTTGCGGATCGTTCCCCGGGCCTGTTTGTCCAGGTCGTTCCCGGCGACCAGTTCACGGTAGCGGGCACTCTGCTCGGAGTATTCGTCGAGCAACTGCGTGAGCGGGAACTCGACGGCGATCCGCATCTCGCGGTCGGGGTCCTCATCCGTCATGGGAGCCTGGTCTTCCTCGCCGAGGAAGACCACTTGGAACCAGTAGTACTCGACCCAGCGGAGGTGGTTGATCACTCCGCTCATGGTCATCAGCGGTGAGCCCGGCAGGAGCGCCTTGCGGGCGTTCTCCGCCGAGACGCCATCGCACTTGGCGCGGGCGGTGTCGCGCGTGTAGTCGAGAAACGTGGTGAGCTGGGTGCGCTCGTCCCACGCGGACGGTGTGTCGTCGATTCTTGTCATCGCGCGAAGCGTCCCCGATCACCGCGCCCGATGTCGAGGCATTTAACGGCGGGCCCAACCTGCCCCACCCTCCTTGTCCGGTGGTCGCTAAAGCCGTTCAGCGCCGGTGGGCCGCCCGGCAAGATCCGCCGGACAGGCATTAGCCTGCGATGTCAAGGGCTGTTCCGTACAGCCGGTCCACCTTCAACCGGATGACCACCCGGCGCTCGACGACGAGTTGTTCGAGGAACGCTCTGCCGCCCCGTCAGGAAACACGAGCGGGTGAGCGCTCTCGTCGCCGACCGGTGGGGAATCAGCGACGCCCATAACGGGCGCTGCACTGTGGAGAACCCTTCCGCCGCCCCTGCACACACCCACCCCGCCAGTGGTGGGGCAAGCGGCCCAGGTCGGGTGGGGCGGTGGGAAGGGGGCGCCCTCGGTGGTGGAGACGAGTGGGGAGGCCCCGGTGATCGCGATCAGCCACCTCACCGGCCTCCACCTCGCCGCCATCTTCATCCGGTCGGCAAGGTGATCCGAAGGAAGCGTCCTAGTGACCTGAGTCAGAGATTCGTCGTTAGTCGAGCATGAGTCGTCCGGGTCCGAAGATTCCGCCGTTGTCGGTCACTGGTGCCCAGCGGGCGGTGTTGGAGGGCTGGTTACGTCGCCGTACGACGGCTCAGGCTTTGGCTCAGCGGTCGCGGATCGTGCTGGAGTGCGCCGAAGGCCACTCGATCATGGAGGTGTCCCGCCGGCTGCGGATCGCGCCGGACACGGTCCGCACCTGGCGGCGCCGCTTCATCGAGCGGGGACTGGACGGCTTGTGCGACGAACCGCGGCCCGGTGTCCCACGGAAGATCACAGATGCTGACGTCGAGCGGGTCATCGTCAAGACGCTTGAGGAGACGCCGAAGAACGCGACCCACTGGTCGACGAGATCGATGGCCGCGGCCACGGGCATGTCGCAGTCGACGGTCTCGCGGATCTGGCGGGCGTTCGCGCTGGCGCCACACCGGTCGCAGACATTCAAGCTGTCCACCGACCCGCTGTTCATCGACAAGGTCCGCGATGTCGTCGGCCTGTATCTCGACCCGCCGGAGAAGGCTCTGGTTCTCTGCGTGGACGAGAAGTCGCAGATCCAGGCCCTGGACCGGTCCCAGCCGGTCCTGCCGATGGTGCCGGGCCGGGACCACGACCCTTTTCGCCGCCCTCGAGGTCGCTACCGGCAAGGTCATCGGATCCCTTCACCGGCGCCACCGGGCAGCGGAGTTCAAGAAGTTCCTCAACAAGCTCGACAAGGAAATTCCGGCTGACCTGCAGGTTCATCTGATCCTGGACAACTATGCCACCCACAAGACACCCGACATCAAACGTTGGCTGCTGGCCCACTCACGTTTCCACCTGCACTTCACGCCGACGAGCGCGTCGTGGTTGAACCTGGTCGAGCGGTGGTTCGCCGAGCTGACTCAGAAGAAGCTCAAGCGCGGCGTCCACCGCTCCGTCCGGGCCCTCGAACGCGACATCCGGGCATGGGTGGCCGACTGGAACGAGCAGCCCAGGCCCTTCGTCTGGACAAAGACCGCCGACGAGATCCTCGACAAAGTCGCCGCGTACTGCCACCGAATCTCTGACTCAGGTCACTAGGCGGGCGCACCCGTATTCGTATCGTCTCGGGTCTCGTCGGACGGCGGCTCGGGTTGGTCGGCGGCCGGGCCGCACCGGTCCCGCCTGACCTCTCGCAGGTACGCCAGGGCATGTCGGCGAGGCACCTCGCCCAAGAGCCGGTGCTCGTGGAACCCCCGGCGGGCCTCGTTACGGGCGTTGACCAAGGCCTCCGCCCGCAGGACCAGAAGGCAGACGAACGCCGTCGTCGCGGCCGCCCACCAAGGGGCCTGGGCCAGTACCGCCGGGCCGGCCGCCAACACGCCGCCGACGAGGGCCAGAAGACGGGGAACGGTCATGTGCGCGCTCCTCGAACGAATGGTCGACAAATGGGGGCTGGGCACGCGCCGCGCGTTCAACGGATTCTCAAAAGTCCGTCGAACCGGACGGTTGGCCGTACAAACGACACTCCGATGGCCAATATGAGTGGTCCAGGGCGGACTTGACGCCCCGGAGCAGGTTGCGGAGGCCTTGGCCGACGCGTCCCCCGACCACCGTTCTATGCCCGCCGTATCCCCGCTGACCAGGGACATCCCGCAGCTGTGAACGAGTGAACGCAAATGAACGGCTCGTGAATGAGGAGAGCTGATGGCAGCATCTGCCGGCTTTCGGCCACGAGGACCCAAGCGCCCCGATCCGGCGGCGGCCTCACCGGAGATACGGCCCTGGGTGACGCTCATGCGCCGGGTCTACGACGAGCTGTACGAAGGACTGGACCCGGCCGAGCGCCCCACCGTCACAGCACTCGCCGAAGCCGCCCATTGCAGCCGGTCCTACGTCTCGGAGTCCTTCTCGGGCAAGAGAACCCCCTCGCCGGCCGTCTTCCTGTCCATCGTGACCGCGCTGCGCGGGGACTCCGCCGAGTGGGAACCGCGGTGGTACCGGGCCGTCGCCGAGCGGGCGTCGGCCGTGAGGTCGGCCCCTGGGTCGGCCCCCGGGTCGGCCGTCGCCGAGGAACAGCCCGTTCCGCCGCTGCCCGGGCTCGAGGATGCCGAGGCCGCCGAGGACGCCGACGCGGACGGGACCCCGGAACCCGACGCGGACACCCCGCCGTCCGCTCCCGGTCCCTCCCCGGATGTACGCCGCTACCCCGTCCACCGGATCCTGCGGACCGCCGTGGCGTGGGTGGTCATGGCATTCACCTGGCCGGTGCGCGGCCGCCGGGACAGGCAGGCGGGACGCCTGCGCCGCAAGCTGGTAAAGCAGGTCAGGAACAGGACGGCCGACGAACTCGCGCGGGCCGAGGCCCACTACTACCTCCAGCCGCGGTTCGTGGTCCTCACCGCGCGCCGGGAGGAGTACGCCGGGCGCGGCCGACGGGGCAGGGCGGTCCGCAGGAGCGAACCGGTACCGGTACCGACCCGCGTGACGAACATCCGCGCGCTCTACGAGGAGACCGACGACCTGGTCGTGCTCGGCAAGCCGGGCATGGGCAAGACCACCCAACTCGCCCGGCTCGCACACCGCCTGGCCGTGGAGGCACTGAACGGCACCGACGACGGGGAGCCCCTGCGGGTCCCGGTCTACCTGCGCATGGACACCTACCGGGGCGAACCCGTCGAGGAGTGGCTGGCCGATGCGATCGTCCGTCAGTACAGCGATGTCTCCCGCGTGCTGGTACGGACCTGGCTGAGCGAGCACCGGCTGCTCCCGGTGCTGGACGGCCTGGACGAGGTGCCGGAAGGCGACCGGTCCAAGTGCGTCGCGGAGCTGCGGCGTCTGCGCCGCGTCTGCCCGGGGATGGCCGTTGGCTGCCGGACGGACGAGGCCGACTTGCGCCGTCTCGCCTTCGCCCTCCGCTCCAGGCGCTACGTCGAGATCCAGCCCCCGCGCCGACAGGACGTCCAGGCCTACCTCGCCGCCGACCGGCAGGCCCTCGCGGACGTGCACGCCGCGCTGGAGGCGGACGCGGACCTCTGGCCGCTGTTCCAGTCGCCGATGATGCTCGGCTTCATCCGTGTCACGTACCGCAACAGGCCCGCGACCGACTTCCACGAGCCCGGCACCATCACCGAACGCCGCAGCCGTATCTTCGACGCCTACGTACGCGAATGCCTGCGGCGCGAGCGCCCGCGTGTGGACGAGGGCCCCGAGCGGACCCTGGCCTGGCTGACCTGGCTCGCCCGGACCCTGACCAAGCGCGGCGAGCACGTGCTGTACCTGGACAGGCTCGACCTCGGCTGGCTGTCACGGACGGAACAGATGCTCCCGCGGATCGTCCCGAACCTGGCCATGTCGGTCTGCGCGCTCGGGCTGCCCGTCCTCTGGGTGGCGGCGGCCGTACGCGCCGGGGTGGTGCACACCAGTGTCTCCGGCGCTGCTGCCCTCGCCGCCACCCTGACGGTCACCTGCGCCGTGACGGCGTACAAGTCGGAAAAGCGGGCCGTGGAGAGGGGCGCGGGCGACGCCGAGGACGACGAGCAGGACGGGGGCAAGCGGCAGCGCGGGGCCATCGTAGGTCCCGTCACGGCCACCGGGCCCGTAATGGTCCTCATGGTGTACTGGCTGGTATACGTGGCGCACGTCGACCTGCTGGCACCGGGAGCGGTCGTGGTCGCCCTCGCCTACTTGTGGGTCGCCACGACCCAGATGGAGGCCTCCCTCACGGATGTCTTCGATCCGGTGGAGCAGATGCGGTGGACCTGGCGACGAAGTGAGCGGATGATCTATCCGAAGGCCAAGTTCCAGATCGTGCGCGGTGCGTTGTCCCTGTTCATGTGGGTCGCCATCGAGTTCCTCCTCGGCTACGTCGTCCACCTGCTCTGCCCGGAGCCCTCGTGGGTCGGCGTGGCTGCGGCCGGGCTGATGGGCCTGGTCTACATCGTCGGCAACCAGTTCGAGCCCTCGCTCCAAGACCGCCGCGCGCGTCCCAACGAGGGGGTGCGCCGTACGGTGCGCTTCTCCCTGGTCCACGGGTTCGCCGGGCTGGTGGTGGGGGCGTTCGGCCTGATCGTGCTGATCGGACTGGTGGTGCCCGGTCACGACCTGCGGCGGGCCGGTTTCGTGGCCGCCCTGCTGGGCCTCCTGTTCGCCGTGGTGCGGGGCTTCCGGTTCGGAGGCCTGGCGGTCCTGCGGCACTGGACGATCCGGGCGATCCTGGCCTACCGGGGGCACACCCCCTACCGGTACCGTCGGTTCCTGCACACCGCCGAGGAGCGCGTGCTGCTCTTCCGTGCCGACAGCGGGTTCTTCTTCCCGCACCGCCTGCTGCAACTGCACCTGGACACCCCGGTGGAGCGACTGCTGCCCCGAGTCACGCCCGGCCCGGCCGTCCCCGCCGGGCGCGGCGGGACGTGACGGCGACGCGATCGATTTTGCCGCGCAGGCGGACCGGCCCTGACACCGCGTCCTCGCCGCACCGCCCGCACGCGTCCCGCACGCGTCCGCACCGGAAACGAGTGACGCGGCGATGGGATCGCGGTACCGGGAGCAGTTTGCGCGGTGGCTCGCCGACCGCGGCGCGACCACCACGGACGTGGAGCCTGGAACAGGCCGACGCCTTCATCACCCACTCCGGCATGGGCGGCTGTGGCGAAGGGCTCCTCGCCAGCCTTCCCGTGATCGTCGGACCGCAGCGAGCCGAACAGTTCGTGAACGCCGACAGGCTCATGGAACTCGGCGTTGCCCGTCGTGTGGAGCGGACACCGCTACCCCACCGCCGAAACCCTTCGCGCGGCACTGAATGAACTGGTCACAGCTCTGGAACGCGCCGATCGGTCCGGGCAGTTGCAGGCCGCCGCCGGGGCCGAGGGCGGCACCCCGCGCGCTGCCGGGATTCAAAACTGTCGCCCAGGGGCGCACCCGCCCGGCGACGCATCCACCGTGCACCCGGCTCCGGTCAGGTGGATGCCGCGGCGCCCTGGCCCTCGCAAGCGCGCGGGTCAGGCCCCGTCGCCGCTGAGGTCGGCCCCAGGCAAGTCAAGGCGGCCGGCCCTCCTCGTCTTCACCCCAACGACGATGAGGGCCAGCCCCACGGCGACGACACCGAGGTAGGCGGTGGACGGAAGGTCGACGAGCTTGTGCATCCAGCCCCACTCCGTGCCGAAGAAGGTCTGCGAAGCGAAGCTGACGAGCCCCTGGGCTCCTATGACGTAGCCGATGCTCTCGGCGGTGTATCCGATGGTTGTTCGCACGGATCAACCCTCTCGCGGCGGCGCCGCGAGAGCGTCCTCCCCAAGGCCGAAAGCACAGTAGGCCAAAGGATGCAGTCGCTTGCGGACTCGATCTGACGAAGCAGGCGGTTCGGCATGCGCTACCCGCACCAGCTCGGCAAACGGTTCCAGAGGCGGTGCTTGGTTCAGCGGAGTGGACAACGAACGCGTGGGTCCTGTCGTCCGGTCCGTCAGTTCGGCAAGGGGGGCCGGCATCGGCTCGACCGACGGTGAGAGGTGCCGTTCCACTCCTACGCCTTTCGCACCCTGCCCGCCCGTGCGCCGCGCAGACCTTGATTCACCAGCAGCGCGGCACTCGGGTTGCGGGAGCTCGGCGGCGCCCACTTCGGCTGACGAACGGCGGCGGCGTGTCTGGGCCACTACTGGGCTCGCGCGGGGCTCCCAGGGCGAGCGCGGGGCGGCCCGGCCAGGGCCCCGGTCACAGCAGGCAGTCGCTGGTTTGTCAGATCCCACACCTAGGCTGTTGCAGAAACCGATCAAGGAGCAGGGCAGTGCGAATAGAGCGTCACCAGGTGGGCGGGTCCGCCGTGTCGGCAGCGCGCGATGACTTCACGAACCGCATCGGGGGCCAGGTGCACTCCATGTCGAGGGCCGGCCGGATCACCACCTACGAATGGCAGTCCATCGCCGACGAGTTCCTCGCCTACCTGGGCGCCCTCTCCGTCGAGACACCCGACCTCCACACTCCGGAGGCCAAGGCCGCCCTCAAGGACGCCTCCGAAGCCGCGGCCGGCGCAGTCGCCTACGCCGCCTACCACCCGCACTGCAGCTTCCAGGTCTTCCTGGAGTACGTGAACTTCGGTACGAGCTACGACCCGGGTGACGACTCCCCCGAGGAGAGCGTCACGCCCGGGGAGTGGACCAACGCCCTCTGCCTGACCGTCCTCACGGACAAGGCCAAGTGGCACGGTGAAGCCTTCCACTTCGCCCGCGAAAAGTTCGCCGCGCACGCGAAGGGCGCCCCCGCCGGCGAGCTCGCCACCGGATTGATGGCCGTGGTCCTGGACGACACCGGCGACGACGAGGAGTACCCTCCGAGCGCGCGGGCCAAGCTCACCGCCATCGAGGCGGCGCTGGACCGCATCCGTGCCCGCGCCGCAGAGACCGGCGAGCCCCTCCTGGACCGACCGGACAGCGCGGCGCTCCTCGCGCTGCGCGCCTTGGTCGCCGAGGACCGGGAGGCCTTCGACGCCGCGCTCGCCGACCTCCTGACCAGGCACGCTGCCCTACACGGCCCCGCAGCCTCCGCGAGCACTCTTCTCCCCCTTGTTCCCATTGCTCTCGCGGCCCTCGCGTACCGGACATCGGGCTGGACACCGGCCATCCACACGGACTACCTCCCCCACGCCTTGATCACCGGTTTCGAGACGCGGGGCCCGCGGGTCAAGGGGTTCGGTCGAAACCGGCGGCCGGACGCTCTCGCCGCGCTTGCCGCGGGCCCGCTGGTGGTGGAACGGCCGGCCTGCGAGCGCGATGGGATCCAGGTGATCGAGGCCATGTACGAGGAACGCCTTCGGGAGGCGTTCACTCCCGTCGACGGAAAGCCCCTTGCCGTCTGGCGTCTCAGTAGCGTCATGGGCGATCAGGAGCGCTTGTTCAAGTGGCGGGCGGGGAACCCCGGCGACATCACGGACGGTCAGCTCGCCACTCTTCGGCTGGCCTCCCAGGTGGGGGCGGCCCTGTTCCGCATCGCGCTGGCGGAGCCGGGCACCGAGGTCGAGGTGACCATCGGCGGCCGCACACTGCGTTACGCGGCCGAGCGGGGCAAAGAAGCCGGTGCCGGGAACTGGCAGACGGCCGTTGCATTCGCCTTGATCACCGGCGTGCGCGAAGACCTCGCCCCGCTGGTCCTCACCGGTCCCACCGTCGCACGCCCGGACGGCTCCGCGTTCACCGCGTACCGCGAAGCCCTCCACTCCTACCTGAAGGGCGCCGACCCCGAAACGGCAACACAGCGGGCGCTGCAGGAGGCCGAGAAGGCCAGGGACTGGGGATTTGCGATGCCGCCGACCGTACTGCTGTCGCAGCTCGTGGAGGGTGACGAGGAAAGCTTCAACCTCGCCCTGGCCGACGCGCTCGAAGCCCACCGCGCCTACTACCAGGTCGCCGACAGGGCCGATGGCCCGAATGTTTCCGTTGACCTCGACATCCTCGCCCTTGCCTGCCACGCCCGCCGCCGCGGCTGGGCCATCCGCGTGGAGTCCCCCTACCTGCCGCAGGGTCTCCTGCGGACCGCCGAACCCTTCTAAAGGCTCGTCCACAACTGAACGCACCGGCCGCTCCTCCACCAAGAAGGCGATGCACACCCGGTGCTGGTGCCTCGGTCCACGCCGCCCTCGGCGTCGACCTGGGCACCGCGGTGGCACCGTCGACGACGGTTTCCTGCCCCTACGGGCCGTAAGCGCCAGACCCGGCAGGGTATGCACGTATGTTGGCTGCCAGGGACCGGAGCCAGTCGAAGAGGCCCGACGGATAGAGCGGCAGCGGCAGCGCCATTTCGAGCATGAGGATGGTGTTCGAGGGCGGCAGCCGGGTTCCGTGCGGGACCGCCTGGTCCTGGATCTGGACTGGAAGGACGCGAGCAAAGAGGCCGTATCGACGGGACGCAAATGGGGGAAGTGGCCCGTGGTTGGTCTACTTCGGGAGTTTTCAGCACTCAGCGCTGATGGATCAGCATGTAGTCACGCGATCTTCCGCCTGCCGACAGGACTCGTTAGCACGAGGTGCGGACGGCCCCGTAACCGCCTGCGTACCTCGAAGCGCCGGCGGCAGCCGGATGCCGAGCGTCTCCTCCGCGGCCACGAAATCTGCCTCATCCCGGTCGGCGAGCGACCTTGTCCTCTCCGGGGGGCTGTCGGAGGCCGCAGGCACTTGGGTGCCGTGATGGTTCGACGAGGTCACACGCATAACGCTGCCCCCGTCTCCGAAGGTCATGGACGCGGGGGCAGTGCTGTTCAGGCTCTGCGGTGTCGGCCGGCGCCCGGGGCCATAGGCCTGTCCGGCCGTACCGGTTGCGATGCGGGGGCCGGAGGGAGCGGGTTGAGCAGCCGCAGAGCGGCGGCGTAGTTCTCAACGGTGGTCACCGGCTGCCAGGCGTAGCCGTCCCATTCGAGGATGAGCCGTGGGACGTCCGGGTCGACGTGCGCTGCTCGCTCCCGGCCGGCGCCGAGAGTGACGGCCTTCTTCTCCTCAACCGGCCGCAACCGCTTCTCACGGCGGGCCGCCCATCGTTCCAAGGGCTCCTCCATGGTCCTACCTCCGTCCGGTGAGGGCAGCACCTTACCGGCCCCGGAGTCGACTCCGACGGCTCTTCCGATGCTCAGCGGCGTCGCCTACGGGTGGTCCAGGCGCTGCCGATGCCGGCCACGTGGAGAGCCAGCAGCATCAGGCCGAGAATCATGAAATTGCCGGACGAGAAAACGTGGTTCGTCGAAATCTCCGCCGCGTTGATCAGGAAGCTGATGAAGAACAAGACCGCGGCCGCGATAGCAAGCATCACTGCTCCTTCCAGAAGGTGGCATCCGTCTGCCCGCGCATTACGGCCGCATGCGAGCTCGTCGCGGGTATCCGCCGAGTAGATCCGGCCTGTGCCGGTGCCGGAGGGAAGGCCGCGGTATTTCAGGCCATGAGGTCTGACGCCCTTGGCCTCTTGGACCAGGCACGGTGCGGCCATTGGCCGCCCGCCACAGAGACAGCGGCGCCGGAGGACGCCGGCTGCACGGCCTTGGGTCTGGCCACGCTGCAGGCCTGGAAGCCGGCACACCGGCCGGTGGCGAACCTACGGGTGGGGCGCTGCTGGACCTGCGCGCGCGACGGTGGGTGCACACCCGGAATACCGCGCCCATGTTGACGTGGGCTTCGAATGGCAAGGCGCCGTCGGCACTCGTGGGGCCGATCACCCCGTCCCCCGCCGCGGGCCGGTTGCGGTGGCACCACAGGCGGCGCCCGTGGTCGCCGGGCGGGTGAACGCGAGGTCGGATTCCCGCCGGCCCCTGTTGCCAGCCACCCGTTTCATTGAACAAGCAACCAATATTGAGGAGGGGCAGATGAACGGCAAGGTGGTACTGGTGACGGGTGGCAGCCGGGGCATCGGCGCGGCGATCGCGTTGGCAATGGCCGGAGCGGGAGCCGATGTGGCCATCACCTACACGGCCAACGAAGCGGCGGCCGCGGAGGTCGTGCACAAGATCGAAGCCTTCGGACGTCGAGCCTTCGCCGCCAGAGCGGACGCGGGCGATGTCGATGACGCGGCGGACGCCGTCGACTGGGCGGCGCGGTCACTCGGCCGGCTCGACGTACTGGTCAACAACGCGGGTGTCGGCGTCCTCGGCCCGCTGGACGGGCTCACCCCGGCCGACGTCGACCGCGTGCTCGCGGTCAACGTCCGGGGTGCCTTCCTCGCCTCGCAGGCGGCAGCGCGACACATGGGCCAAGGAGGCCGGATCATCACCATCGGCACATGCATGACCCAGCGGGTACCGGGACCCGGAGGAACTCTCTACGCCATGAGCAAGTCCGCCCTGACCGGGCTCACCAAAGCCCTCGCCCGCGAGCTCGGAGGGCGAGGCATCACCGCCAACATCGTCCATCCCGGGCCCGTGGACACGGACATGAACCCGGCCGACGGACCTCACGCGGCCTCCCAGGCGGCGATGACGGCCCTCGGCCGGTTCGGCCGTCCGGAGGAGGTCGCGGCCACGGTCGTCTACCTCGCCGGAGACGGGGCCGCATACGTCACCGGCTCCGAGTTCTCCGTCGACGGCGGCCACGCCGCCTGACCACACCGCCTCGCCCGGCCCGGGCGAGCGAAGATCAGGACGGCTGCCGGGCGGGAGCGGCACAGGCCCGTGTCCCTCCCGGCTCCGCCCTGCGCGGCGACCGGGCGACCACCCAAGGCCGGCGCATCTTCGGTCGATGAATCGGTGAACCACGGCCCGCACCAAGGCGACAGGCACCTGTTCACCGACAGCAGCATGTCGTCGCAGGACGAGCACGCCGCAACGCAGGCCATCCATCGGGTGCTCGGCTTCCTCGACCGCATCGAATAGGCCGGCACCCACGCAGCCCACACTTCGCCCGCTCACCCGCCCCCACGCCCCGTGATCACCGTCCTCGAAGTCGGCCGCTCCCGCCTGACCGAACAACACCGCAGCGCCGCTGGAGCCGACCCCGGACGGCGCGCCCCGGCCGCCGGAACGAAAGCTCGCATACCGGCGGCAGTAGTTGGCCGGGTGGTGTGGGGGCCTGTAAGAGCTTGTCCGCGCCCGCCGTCATCACGGCCCTGGGCGGTCCTGGCTATCAGTCACGTCAAACGCCGTTTGCAGTACAGCCAGCGGCGGGGTAGCGGCGGGGTCCACCGCCGCACACTGCGGCACACATGAGAAAGGCAAGGAGGTCGATAACCACTCCTTGCCACTATCAAGATATAGCGCACAGGGGGCCTTGCGGCAAGGCCCCGGTCATGCTGCAGAATCTCCAACCGACCCGGAAACCGCCGGAAATCGGGGATTCACGAAGTACGTGCGCATTCGACGGCGTACGGGTGGTCGGCGGGCACTCAGCAGCCGGGCGTTGGCAACACGCTCAATGGGGGTTTTGCACGATGAAAACAGACATGGCCTTGGACACAGACCTGCACTCAGGCCTGGACGCAGACCTGCACGCGGACGTGGACGCGGACGTGATCGTGGCCGGTGGAGGCCCGACCGGCCTGATGCTGGCCTGCGAGCTGCGCCTGCACGGCGTGCGAGTGCTCGTACTGGAGAAGGAAGCCGAGCCGACCCGGCAGTCCCGCGCCCAGGGGCTGCATGCGCGCAGCATCGAGGTCATGGCACAGCGTGGTCTGCTGGACCGGTTCCTCGCGCTCGGCAAGCAGTACATGGTCGGCGGCTTCTTCGCCGGGCTCGCCAAGTCCTGGCCGGAGCGGATGGACACGGCGCATTCGTACGTCCTCCACATCCCGCAGACCACCACCGAGCGCCTGCTGACGGAGCACGCCGTCGAGGCCGGCGCCGAGATCCGGCGCGGCTGCGAGGTGAGCGGGCTGGACCAGGACGACCACGGGGTGAGCGTCGAGCTGGCCGACGGTACGTGGCTGCGCTCGCGCTACGTCGTCGGCTGCGACGGCGGCCGCAGTACGGTGCGCAAGCTGCTCGGTGTCGCCTTCCCCGGCGAGCCCTCCCGGGTCGAGACGCTGCTGGGCGTGATGAAACTGGACGTGGAGCCGCAGACGCTGGCCGCCGTGATGGCCGAAGTACGCAAGACGCAGCTGCGGTTCGGTGCCATGCCCATGGAGGACGGGGAGTACCGGGTCGTCGTGCCCGCCGAGGGGGTGGCGGAGGACCGTGCCGCCGCGCCGACCCTGGAGGAGTTCAAGCAACAGCTGCGGGCGTACGGCGGCACCGACTTCGGCGCGCACTCACCGCGCTGGCTCTCCCGCTTCGGCGACGCGACCCGGCAGGCCGAGCGGTACCGGGTCGGCCGGGTGCTGTTGGCCGGTGACGCGGCGCACATCCACCCGCCGACCGGCGGCCAAGGCCTCAACCTCGGCATCCAGGACGCGTTCAACCTGGGCTGGAAGCTGGCCGCGGACGTCTGCGGCTGGGCACCGCAAGGCCTGCTCGACAGCTACCACGCCGAACGGCACCCCGTGGCGGCCGACGTACTGGACAACACCCGCGCGCAGATCCAGCTGATGTCGTCCGAGCCGGGCGCTCAGGCGGTGCGCCGGCTGATGGCGGAACTGGTGGAGTTCGAAGAGGTGAACCGGTACCTCATCGAGAAGATCACCGCGATCGCGATCCGCTACGACTTCGGCACGGGCCACGACCTCCTCGGCCGCCGGCTGCGGGACGTCCAGCTGAAGCGGGGCCGCCTGTACGACCTGACTCACGAGGGCCGCGGCCTGCTCCTCGACCAGACCGGCCGCCTCTCGGTGACGGGCTGGGCGGACCGCGTCGACCACGTCGTCGACGTCAGCGAGGAACTCGACGTGCCCGCGGTACTGCTGCGCCCGGACGGCCACGTCGCCTGGGTCGGCGAGGACCAGCAGGACCTCCTGGACCACCTCCCCGCATGGTTCGGCACCGCCACGACCTGACCACACCGCCACGACCTGACCACGCCACCGCGGGCTTCCCCGGCCTCCCGGCCACACCCCGGCCGGCAGGGGACCCGCACGAGGATGAACCGCCCGGGCGGGTACCCCCTGGCCGGCCTGATCGTGTCGGCCGATCGCGGCGATCCGAGCCGGAGGTGGTGTCGGTTCCGTGCGCCTCGATCCCACCGAAGAAAGCAGTCCTGGCGCCGCGGAGGAACATGGCCTCCTTCTACGGGGCGGGCGCGGCCTCGGTGTCGTCGTGGTGTGCGGCGAGCCGGCCGGTTCGGCGCCTTCGAGGCCGCCCGCCGGATACTGGCCTCGCCCGCTGACCGGGGCGGCCCACTGGAACGACGAAGATCGGTGTCGCGGGGTGGTCCCCGGCAGGGCCGGAGGGCCACTACCCGGGACCTCAGCTGTTCGGAGCCACGATTTCCTGGCCTTCAGGCGTGGCAGGTGCGCTTGGCCGCATTTGACCACCTGCCACGCCTGCGCCCGGGCCGAACACGTATCCACGCCGCGCTGACACGATGCCTAGTTGATGCGCTTTCCGGCGCACTGCAGGCGCCCACGCCCGGTAGTCGGCTCCCCGACTCGCAGGGACGCCTGCCTGAGCCACTTGGGTGCGTGCGGTTCGTTGTGTCGGGCCTTCGAGTGATCAGCATGTTAAAGATGTGCAGAGATCGTCAGAAAACAGGAGGTATATAGCGATGCGTGCTCATCTTCTCCGCATGGCGGCGGTTGTCGGTACCGCCGCACTCATGACCCTCGGCGGCGCCGCTGCGGCAAGCGCCGACGGGAGTGTCGGCAGTTCGGGCATCGGCAACTCCGGCGTAGGCAATGCCGGTATCCGCAACTGGGGTGTGGGCGACGCCGGCGCGGCGAACGGGGGGCTGGGCAACGCCGGCATCGCCAACTCCGGGATCGGTAGTGCCGGAATCGGCAACGCCGGAATCGGCAGCGCCGGAATCGGCAACTAAGACGACTCCTTGGGCACTGTCCCGCAGGTAGGCGCCGGTTGAAGGACTACCCCGCCGCTCCGGCGAGGCTCCGCGGCCCGTCCGCATGGTGTCCCTGGGCCGTCACGACGCAGCCGGCCGGCCGCGTCGTGACGGCCGAGGACCAGAAGCCCGGGACGGTCCTACCGGGCGGGGCGCCTGATCCGCGACAGACCCTGAAGGTCTCCGACCGGGCATTCCTACGTTCAGGTGTGGGCCACGTCGAGTCCCTGAGTGCGCAGCCGATCCCAGCGGTCTTTCTCGGGTGCCTACTTCAAGTCCACGAGCCAAGCGGTGGTGGGGTAGACGGCCGGATCGCTCAGTAGGCGGTCGAGGACTGCTCGACCCCACTTCTGGGCTGGTCGTCGTCTTGGCCGTGCGTGACGTTATTGGCTATGCCGTCCAAGATGCCGAAGGCGCGTGTTCGTCGTCGGCGGGACGGTGAATGCGCCGCCCTTGGCATCGGCGAGGACGGGGGCGAGCCGCTGAGCGGGTCTCCGTCATACGCGGGAGGGCATGGGCCGACCTCGCCGTCTTCGGCTACACCGGCCCCGGAAGCCGGGGGCGCACCGTGCCGAGGTTGGCGCAGTGGGCTGTTCGATGTTGCGGGACTCATGCGTCACCGAAGCGCAATCCTGGCAGCGCGAACGGGGCGTATACATGATCACGGCCGTGCCGGCGGGGCGGATCAGTGCCCCGATGACGTCGTAACGGTCGGGGCGTTAGCCGTCAGCGACCATACCCCAGGCGATCGAGCCGGCCACGAAGCGACGAAGAGGGCAACGCACGCCGCAGTTCCCCGACTACTACGGCCACGACCTGGACGCGCTGAACGACTGTCTCGGCGACGTGGCCTGCTCCGGCCCGTACGACGACTCACCGGCAGGCACTGGGCTCGTCCTTTCCATCACCGACTACGACCGCTTCGTCACCGCCTGCCCGGGAGCCGCCCAGGCGGTTCTGGACATCGTCGCCGACCAGGCCCGCCGCGCGGCGGTGCTTCAGCGCCGCTTCTTGTGCCTGGTCCACAGCAGCGACCCCGACATCCGGTTCGAACCAGTCGGCGCCATGCCCGTCATGCGCCAAACGCCGCTGAGTACGCGGCATCACCTCGTCGGCACTGATGTCGTCACAGCACCATCGTTCACGCCACATTCGTAGGGCCAAGGCCAGGACGTGTCGGAGAGGCCTCACCGAATCCGGACCGTGGCGCAGGTGAACGCGGAATCCTGTAGCAGCGCCGACGTGATGGCAACGCCGTCATCCGTCTCCGGATCCTCCTCGTCGAGGTGGAAGCCAATCCGCTTGATGACGTCTTGGTGACGTCGAGGAGTTCGTCAGGTGCGCAGCCCCATTTGTCCTCCGGGAACATGGGGTCGAAACACAGCCGCTGCCCGTCGTCCGCGACAGCGCAACCGCCGTGCCGTCGGCTGCCGAGCGCCACAGCTTGCTCAGCGGCTGTTGCCTGGGCGGTAGACGCTGAGGTCGCCGTAGGTCGACAAGACGTCGGTCAGGTCGCCGGGTTTGTGCCGCAGCGTGGTGTCGAGGAAGGCGAGGGTGGTTGCGGCGACGACGCGCGGGCTCTCGGTGCGGCCCAGGGAGCCGACTATCGAGGGTACCGGCGGCAGGTACAGGGGGCCGTCCGTGAACGTGAGGTGCGCGGCGCCGGGGATGGTGAGCCGGTAGCTCGTCGCGGTGCTGAGCTTGAGAGCCTCGGTGAGGCGGGGTATGTAGCGCGGGTCGGTTTCCGCGCCGATGGCTTGGGTGAGCGCGAGCGCCGGCTGGTGGAAGGGGCGCGGATCGGGGTCGCGGGGGTAGCCGTCCATGTTGACGACGGCGGCGAACCGGCGGTCCTGGCGGGCTGCTTGCAGGGCGGCGCCGCCACCCAGGGAGTGGCCGGTCACCGCGGCCCGGTCGGTGTCCAGACGTCCGGTCAGCGGGCCCGCGATCTCACCTCGGTCCAGACGTCCCAGCTCGGTGAGGACGAAGCTGAGGTCCGCGGCCCGGATTCCCGTTGTTTCGGCGGCCCGTTTGTTGTCTTCGTCGTCGTCGCCGGTGGAAGCGATCTTGGTATTGATCGTTCGACCGTCTGCGAGGATGACGGCGGCGGAGTCATACGGGTGGTCGAGGGCGGCGACCACATAGCCGTTGCCGGCCAGTTCCTCCGCCCAGGCGGTGTTCTGTGTGCGCACTCCGCCCAACCCGGGAGAGAACAGCACCACCGGGAACCGTTCGCCCGTGTCGGCCACCGGGGCGTCGAAAACCGAATGGGTGTGGGCACGCGGGACTCCGTCGACCAAGAAGCCGGGGAGGCCGGCATAGCGCGCGAGGGCGTCGGAGACGGTGCGCGCCTCTTGCTGCGTGCGGCCGAGGTACCGGGCCCGCTGAACTCCTGCCGGACTCTTGCCTGCGGGGTACCAGAGCTGGACCACGACCGTGCGCCGGTCGCCGGGTTCGGGAGTGGCGGTCTCCGGGCGGTTCGGGTCGGTCCACTGCATCACGCTGGTGCCGACGGCGAAGTGGCCTGTCGGCTCGGGGAACACGGGTACGGGACACGCCCAGGCGGCCACCGGGCCCGTGGCGATCAGGCCGACGCAGACCACCGATCCCGGCAACGCCAGCCACCAACGGGCCCGCCACGCCGGCCGGCCGGGACGGCGCCGCAGCACAGGAGAGACGGCGAACGGCAACGCGAAGGCGGCGCCTGCCAGTACCGGCAGCATCTGCCAGCGGATCCCCACCACGCTCAGCACGATCGTGGACACCGCAAAACCCGATCCCGCCGCGAGCGTGACGGCCCTGCGGGCGGCGGGGGGAAGCCAGCGCGCCACCACCAGCGCGACGGCACCCAGCGAGCCAACGATTTCCAGAAGGGACATTTGCAGTCCCGTGATGATTTCGGTCACCCGGCCATCCTCTGGGCGGGGTACGCGCTGCCACATCGACCGCGGGTCGCCATCGCGTGCAACCGAAGTCGCAATCCGAGGCATGTCCGCTGTGCGACCAAAGTCGCATCCGGGCACATCGCCTGGGCTCCGTGCGGCCGGCGACAGGCCCCTGGCACGAACGTTGCGCCCGGCCGGCCGCGGAGCGGGTGCGCGTTCACCTATGCGGGCCGTTTCCAGCGCCCGGAACTCGGGCAGGAACCGGCCGCTCCTTCCCCCGAGCAGCATCCTGGAGGCATCTGTGCCCGACATGACCGACCCCTACAAGCCCGGTACCCCCTGCTGGATCGACCTGATGGTCCCCGACCAGCAGGCGGCCATCGACTTCTACAGCGACCTCTTCGGCTGGCAGGGCGAGATCGGACCCGCCGAGCAAGGCGGGTACGCCGTCTGCACGCTCAAGGGCAAGCCGGTCGCCGGGATCATGAAGGCGATGAACCCCGACGGCAGCGTCCCCGACCCGCTGCCGCCCACGGTGTGGACCACCTACCTGGCCACCGACAACATCGACGGCACCCTCAAGGCCGTCACCGACGCCGGCGGCACGGTCATGATGGGCCCGATGGACGTCATGGACCTCGGCCGGATGGCCGTCATCGCCGACCCGACGGGCGCCGTCGTCGGCCTCTGGCAGGCCGGCACCTTCGACGGCGCGGGCATCGTCAACGAGCACGGCGCGCTGATCTGGAACGAGCTGACCACCGCCGACCTCCCGGCCGCCGCCGCGTTCTACTCCTCCGTGCTGCCCGTCACCACGGCCCGCTCCGAGATGCCGGGCGCCGAGGGGTACGTCGAGTTCAAGGTCGACGACCGCGCGGTCGGAGGGATCATGGACCTGTCCAAGCTCCCGCCCGGCGTCCCCCCGCACTGGCAGCCGTACTTCCACGCGGACGACGTCGACGACGTCCAAGCCGCTGCCGTCCGCGCCGGCGGCAGTGTCCTTGCCCCTGCCTTCGACATGGCGGCCGGGAGGATGGCCGTCCTGGCCGACCCGCAGGGCGGCTCCTTCTCGGTGATCACCGCGTCGGCCCACCAGGAGGCCTGACCCCAGAGGTTCGTTCCTCCCGGGGCCGCACCCGCCGAGCGGGTGCGGCCCCGGCAGCCACCGGCTGCCGGCCATGCCGAGGCCTCCATGCAACCCTCGCGCCAGGCACGGCGCGACCGCCAGACCGAAACCGGATCCCCCCACGAAACGCCCGACGCTCAGCGGTCAGGCCCCCCACCCTCCGGAGAACGCCCCCACCGGCATACCGCAGTGCATGCCGCAGGCGTCATCAACCGTCACCACCCGACGACAACCCGAAAACCTCAGTAGCGAGCAGACGTTGCCTGATCATTTCCATTACTTCGGCTCGGCTGCGTTTGCCGTTGTCGGCGGCGTCGAGGTGGTTTCCAATGCGCACGGAGACGGCGATCAGGCAGCGGACTTCGACCTCGTCCTCGTCGGGGCAGAAGTCGGAGAACAGTGAACGCAGGTAGTCCATACGACGGTTGTCGACGCGGCGCAGGCGCTCGGCCACGTCCGTGTCACGACGAGCCCAGTCGCGGACGGCCATGTCGGCGGTGGTGCCGCGCACCGGCCCCTCGGTGGTGGCGGCCACCAGCGTGAACAGGCGGTCCAGCCGTGTCCGGGCATCGCCGCCCGCGCTCTCCACCTGCTCGATCACGCCTTCGGCCACCTCGTACTCCCAGGTGTCGAGCATTTCGGTGAGCAGGGCCTCGCGGTTGCGGAAGTACCCGTAGAAGCCGCCCTTGCTGACACCGAGTGCTTGCGCCAGCGCCTCAATCCTGACGGCGTCCGGGCCGCCCGCCGTCAGGGCACGCAGGCCCTCCTCGATCCACTTGCCACGTGGGGTGCGGGTTGCGCCCATGGTGTGTGCCTCCTCACACCCCGGTCGAGCATACGGGGGCGTATAGATAGGTCTACGCTCGATCTATACGGCATCGTATAGACAGGGGTCCAGCCCATGCGACTTCCACGAACCGCCCACGCCCGCCGCCCCTGGCGGATCCACGAAATGGTCGGCGACTTCACGGTCGAGGACGTGTGGGCGCTGCCCACGCCCGGTGGCCCCGATGATCTGCCCGAGCTGGTGCGGCAGGTCGCCGAGGGGATCCGGGGTGGCGTGAACGGAGATACGCCACTCACCCGCCTGCTCTTCACCGCCCGTTGGAAGCTCGGAGCGCTGCTCGGCTGGGACGACCCCACGACCGGCATCGGCACCCGTACGGCTTCCCTGCGCGAGCGGTTGCCCGCTGACCTGCGCGAAGGACCACGAGGCCCCGACCTGGGCCCGTCCACGTTCACCTCGCTCTACGAGACGGGCGACGAGTGGGCCGCCGAGATGGCCAACAAGACCGTGCACGCGGTGCTGCACCTCGGCTGGGTCGCCGACGGCTCGGGGGGATACCGCGGGCAGATGGCCGTCCTGGTCAAGCCGAACGGCCCGCTCGGCAACCTCTACATGCTCGCCATCAAACCCTTCCGCTACATCGGGGTGTATCCCGCGCTGATGCGCACCATCGGACGCACGTGGCAGGCCAACACGGCCGGACGCGGCGCGCGGTGATCACGGTGCGGGCAGTCCTCGATCGTGGCGCGGGATCTCGTACTTCTCGCGGTGGTCGGGTGCGGCAACGCCCCGGCGGGGTCGTGGCGCTCCGCTGGCGAGCTGACCCGAGGGCACCGGCAGTCTTCACCTTTGAGCTGTCGGCCGACGCCCGGGTCGGCGAAGATCTTGGTGTGCGGGGCCGACGGAACAAGGTAACGTCTTTGTCATGTTCTTCCAGACGCCGATTCACGAGTGAGAGTGTGACGGGCCCCCCGCTGACATCCTTCGACGTCGCCGCGCCCGTCCCCCACCGATGAATCCGCAGATCACTTCACATCATTACCGGGAGAACCCGTGACCGTGAGCAAGAACATCAACAACCCCGTGGGCATGGGCGGCGGCCAGCGCAAGAAGCTGTCCCGTACCGAACGGCAGAACAACGGTCCGCACCGCAACCTCGACCGCCAGGGCGCCGCCGACCAGAAGGCGGAGCTGGTGCGCAAGATCCGCGAGAAGGCGGCCGCAGCCGAGGGCGCCGGGCAGACGGGCGACGACACCGCACAGAGCTGACGCACCGCCGCCGAAGTGCGACACGACAGCGGGGCCCGGACCGCGACGCGCGGTCCGGGCCCCGCTGTCGTGTCGGGGCTCTGCTGCGACACCTCGAACGAGAGCCGACCCGCCTCCGCGTCCCGCACAACCAGTCCCCCATCGAGGATTCGGCGGTGCGGCAACTGCCGCTCCGCGGCCGCCACCGGGTCGAGGAACCGGTCCTGGACCAGCGACCCACGGCGGCCCTGCGCCGGCACTCCCCCGCCGGCCCGGCCGTGGGTGGACGGCAGCCCTCTGTACCAGTCGTTCTCCAGACTTCGCCGTGTCTCGTGAGAGACGGCGGTACGGGTCGCCGGCTCGCTTTGAAGAATTCTTCCGAAGGGTCGCAGGTCGGGCCTGCAAGGGGCCGCTAGCTGATCTGTTCGGCCAGGGCGAGGACGATGTCCGAGGGGCCGCGGAGGTAGCAGAGGCGGTAGACGTCCTTGTACTGCGCCACCTCGCCGATCAGTTCGGCGCCGTGGAGGCGCAGGCGGGCGATGGTGTCGTCGATGTCGTCGACGGCGAACATGACCCGGTGCAGGCCCAGTGTGTTGGGCGGCGGGTTGTGCGATCCGGCGCCGATCGCCGCAGGGGCGTGGTACCGCGCGAGCTCCAGCTTGCCGTGGCCGTCCGGGGTACGCATCATCGCGATGTCGCTGCGGACGCCGTCGAGTCCGACGGCCTGATCCGCGAAGAGGCCCTCGATCTGAGCTGTGCCTTCCACCTCCATGCCCAGTTCGGTGAAGAAGGCGACGGCGGCGTCCAGGTCTTCGACAACGATGCCGACGTTGTCCATCCGCTGAAGCGTCATGACGGTGTTCTCCCTCTGCGTTGCGCGGCCCTTCGAGGCCACCGGTATACCCAGGACGGAGCCGTTGGCGCATTCTCGACACCCGTAAACGGGCCGAGTTCCGTGGGCCTTCCCGCCCTGCCCGGGGCGCCCCTGGTGCGCCGGTGCAGCACAAATTCCGTGCGATAACGCCGGGTGATGACGCTGCCGGCCTCGGCGGTCGGGAACCGCGTTCCGGTGATCGCCGTGATCGCCCAGTTGGTGCAGGCCGACGAGGACACGGTGCGCGATGTGATCCACCGGTTCAACGGGATCGGCCGGCGCACCGAGACTGGAAGGAGTCCCCGGCCACTGGGTGCGAGGCGAAGCCGGACCGGATCGCGGGGTCCTGGAGCACCGCCCCAACCACACCGTGCAGACCCGGGTCCTCCCCGCCTACTGCGCCGGCGCAACGCCAACGGCCGCCAGCGAGACGTCCCGGCCACCGGACGCCGGGAACGGGCCAGGGTCCGCAGTGAGAAGGGCATCCGACGATGGGGCGGACGCCCCCCAAGGCCGCAGCCTGACGCCCGCCCTGCGTGTCAGCCGAGGCTCTCGGCCGCCTTGGTCATCGGCCCTACTGTGTCACCGGTGTTGATCGTTCCCGCCGGTTCGAGCAACAGGATCGCGGTCTCCTCGTCGGCCACGGTGCAGTGCTCGACCCCGCGGGGAACCACGAACAACTCCCCGGGTTCCAGCACCACATCGGCATTCCTGAGCTGGATGGTGAGCCGCCCGCTGATGACCAGGAACAGTTCATCGGTGTCCTCGTGGGTGTGCCAGACGAATTCCCCCTTCAGTTTGGCCAGCTTGACCTCGTAGTCGTTGAGCACAGCCACTTTCTTCTGCGCCCACAGTTCGCTGAACTGCGACAGCCTGTCGGCGAGGTTGACAGGAACAACAGACTCGGACATACGACACCCTTCCTCAAGGCCGGACAATCGGGAGGAACCCCTCAGTCCCTCCGGCCGGCGTCACGAGCCTGCCGCGCCCGGACTCCGCCGGTCTTGTACGTTCCTGACATGACCGAAGGCCGACCCCGCACGTCCATCAGCGCCTGGAGACCGTCGGTACCGGGGATCGCCGAGGTCTTCCACGCGCACTTCACCGACCACGCGTACCCGGCCCACACCCACGACACCTGGGATCTGATGATCCTCGACGACGGCGCTGTCGACTTCGCACTCGACCGGCGCCGCCACGGAGCGACCGGTACCGCCAGCGTCCTCCTGTTGCCTCCCGGCGCCCCCCATGACGGTCGGACCGTCACGGCGTCAGGCTTTCGCAAGCGCAACATCTACCTCGACGAGACCGTACTCCCGCAGCGTTTGGCCGGCCGTGCGGTGGACGCTCCGATCTTCGGCGACGGGCTGCTCCGCCATCAGATCGATCGGCTACACGCCGCTCTCGCTCATGCCGGAGACGACCTCGAAGCCGAGTCCCGCCTCTCGTTCATTCGGGAACGGCTCCACTTCCACCTCGATGCGCTCCACCCCCGCGCACCGGGGCGTGAGGCAAACCGGCTTGCCACCGAGCTGCGGGAGCTACGGGACTCACGGATACACTCCGGCATATCCCTGGGCGAGGCCGCCGGCATCCTGAGCGGTCGCAGCGTCGTCAGGCCCGCCAACTAGGCGCGCCCAGCGGCATGGTGACGTAGACCGCAAAGATTCCACGCAACCATTTGCCCGCCGGGTCAGTCTGAATGCGAGGCTGGGAGGTACGGGAGCCGGGGCGGCCCCCGGCGTCATGGGGAGACGGGGGGTGGGTCCAGGAGTGGTAGGTCCTTACGTGAAGCGGCGCGACGTCCTGTTTGGCGCGGCGGCGACCGCGGCCATGGGAGGCACCCTCGCCGGAGTGATGGCGGGCACCTCGCGCGCGCCGGCCCCAGGACTCCAGAAGGACCTGGGGTCGCGGGACCCCAAGGCGTCCGAAGCGGCCCGGGCGGTGTACCGCCTGCTGGCCGGGCTGGAGGGCGACGCGAGAGCCGGCCGCCCCCGGGGCACCGTCATCGGTCAGCACGCCGAAGTGCACAACGAGCGGTACAACCCGGAGTACGGGGACCACAACGGCCCGAAACCGCCGGGCTATTACTACCGCAAGCCCCAGGACATCACGGGCAAGCTGCCCGCCTTCCTGGAACTGGACCTGGGCCCGGGCTACCAGCAGGACCGCTGGGGCGTGGGCGAGGCGCGGAGCTACTCGCGCGCCACCTGGCCCGCCCACCGAGACTTATGGACCTACACGAACGACGTCGTCGACCTCGCCATGGGGGTCTGGCGAGGACTCCCGCGCGCGGCGGACGGCTCCTACAACCCGACCGGCGGCGAACAGCTCTGGAACGGCACGAAGACCGCACTGCCCACCAACGGCGGCGCGCCGGCCGGCCTGGTCGGGATGTCCTTCCACCAGCCGTGGCCGGGCAGCCCGGTCAAGAGCTACGAACAGACCATGCGCCGCAACTCGCCCGCGGCGAAAGACCCGGGTTGGATCGGCCGGCTGCTCACACCGGGCTCCGCGGAGCACGCATTACTGCTGCTCGACCTGTCGTTTCTCGCCGACCACCTCGGCTATCTGGCCGAGTACGACGTGCCGGTGCTGTTGCGTCCCTATCACGAGATGAACTCGCTGGGGGACGAGCACGGCTTCTGGTGGTCCGGATTGAAGCCCGAACAGTACGTCGCTCTCTGGGGGTTGATGTACCACTATCTGGTGGGCTCGCGCGGTCTGCACAACCTCATCTTCGTCTGGGCCCCTTCGGCTTGGGACGGTGTCCACGGCAGCGAGCCCTGGGACTTCTACCCGGGCGCCGACTACGTCGACGTGGTCGGGGTCGACGACTACAGCGGTTCACCGCAGCAGCCGTTCGGCGAGGACGCCTGGACGGCGAAGTGGCACCGGGAGCTCGCGGACTACGGCAAGCCGCGCATCCTCGCGGAGTCCTTCCACGTCCCGGTGAACGCGGCGCAGCGCGCGACGCTCGACCAGGCCCCGTGGGTGTTGTGGTCCGTCTGGGGTGACGGCCTGACCGCGAAGAACTCCGCGTCGGACGTGCAGCGGACGTACGCCGACCCCAAGGTGATCACCGGTGGCCGAGACACCGGCCCGGCCGGTGTCTCGTGGTCCTCACTACACCGGGGAGCGCCGCGGTGAAAGCCATGAACGCCCTCCGGCTCCCGATACGGCTCCCGATATCGCAGTCCTTACCTTCTAGGAGTGAAGTTGACCGCCTCAACGCCGCGCGCCCACCGCGTAGCCGCCTTCGTGGCGATGGGCTGGGCAGGCGTCCTGCTCATCTGGGCCGTGTACAACTGCTTCTGGCAGGTGGGCTTCGTTGATTTCATGCGCGGCATCGTCTACTACGGCACGACCGACGGCTCCGGCGCCGCCGAGACGTTCAACCTCAACTGGGGCCTCGTCTATGTGACGGGCGGGCTCTTGGTCCTGCGCGGCAATACCCTCGGCCGGGGCATCGTCATCGGCGGCGCGGCCATCGAGGGGTACAACCGGCTGCGCAGCCTGACCGGCGCGATGTTCGACGCGAAGCAGACCGACTACTTCACCTCCACCCTCCAGGGCGGGCTCAAGCTGGCGACGTTCGGCGTCGGCTTCGTCGTGACGACGGCTCTCATCGTTCTGCTACTGCGGGACTTCGCGTCCTACGAGCCCTGGCAGCCGCCGCTGAACCCGTGGAGCCAGCAGGCGCACGAGGCCCGCCAGGCCCATGAGCAGGCCCAGCGCGCGGCCGCGCAACAAGCCCCGCAGCCGTACGGGCCGCCGTCGACCTACCAGCCGCAGACGGGCTACGGGCAGCCCCAGCAGGCCCAGCAGCCCCAGACCGGCTACGGCGGGCCGCAGCCCGGATACGGCCCCGGCCCCTACGGGGGCGCGCCCACGTGGCAACAGCAACCAGCGCAGCCCCTGCCCCCGCAGCCTCCCCAGCCTCCCCAGCCCTAGTGCTGTGACCGGGAAGATCCACCGGGTCGCGCGGCCCGGCACCTCTCCCCCAGCTAACGCCGGAAGGTGCCCGAGTGCCCCCAGTGATCGGGCCCCGCGCGTACGTCCGCCACGAGCCGGAGCCCTCCGCCTTGCGATGCACCGCACCCGGCAGTGCCTCCCAGCCGTAGCCGGAAGAGACGTGACCCGGCAAACCTTCCCAGCCACAGCACCGGGCAGACCCCGCCGCAGCGCGAGCTGATCCGGCGATCCCAGAAGGACCACTCCCATGCCCCCCGTCCTCGTACGAGAGCTCACCACCACCTCCCGCCGCGACGCGAAGATCGTCCAGCGGCACGCCGACTGGAAGCCGAGCGTGCTCGCCTTCCTGTTGCCCTTCCTCTTACTCGTCGGCTTCGGCCTCTGGGTCTTCGAGCCGAACCCGACTCCGCTCGGCTGGGTCCTCTCGGTCATCTGGTCGCTTCCCGCCATCGGCGTCATGGTCGGCTTCCAGGGCGTCCTTCTGATCCGCCGACGCATACGCAAGTCGCACGAGATGACCCCCGCGGCACCGGTCGAGGAGGACCTGCTCGTCGTGCTGGTCCCGACCATCGGCCGGCACGACACGTATCCGGCGCTGGAACGCTCGGTCCTCAGCTACGTGGAGCACCTGCCCCCGTACTTCCCCCGCATGAGGGTCGACGTCCTCACGGAGGAGGGCTGCGAGGCGTCGGAGCGGATCGACGACTTGGCCGCTACGCACCCGCTGATCCGCGTGGTCGCCGTACCCAAGGTGTACGAGACGGCGAACGGGACGCGCTTCAAGGCCCGGGCCAACCACTACGCCCACGAGCTGCGGATCGAGGAGGGCGAGGCGCTCGACGACGTGTGGGTGCTGCACATGGACGACGACACGGGTGTCGGTCCCGACACCGCCGCCGCCATGGCCCAGTTCATCAACCGGCAGCGCCGGGCCGGGGACCAGGCCAAGCACATGGCACAGGGCATCCTCGCCTATCCGCGCGAGAACGCGGTGAACCGCTTCACCTGGCTGGCGGACGCCGTCCGCCCCGCCGACGACATCGCCCGGTTCCGCGCCTTCACCGGTCTCGGGACCCCGGTCGCCGGCGTGCACGGCGAACTGCTGCTCCTGCGCGCCTCCATCGAGGCGACCATCGGCTGGGACTTCGGCCCCAAGGCCATCGTGGAGGACGCCCAGCTCGCCCTCACGTTCTGCCGCAAGTACCCCGGCCGCAGCGACTGGTTCAACGGCCGCTGCTACGGCGCCTCACCGGCCACCACCAGGGACTTCATCAAGCAGCGCGAACGCTGGGCCTGGGGCCTGGTCGCCCTCTGCTTCAACAGGACCGTCCCGTTCAGGTATCGCTGGTTCCTCATGCTGTGCATGATCAGCTGGGTCCTCGGACCGCTCCAGCACGTCGCGACCGTCCTCCTCGTGGCCTGGTTCATCGGAGACTTCAACACCTCGCCCGTGACCCAGTCCGTCGTGATTCTGTGGTCGCTGAGCTTCGCGTACGTCATCTGGACGTACTGGGAGGGGCTGCGGTTGAACTCCCTGGTCTCCGTCGACGGCAAACGCCGCTGGTGGGAGATGTTCGCCGTCCTCGGCCTCATTCCGCTGTTCTCCGTGCTGGAAGGGCTCGGCGGCCTGCGCGGTCTGATCAAGTTCATCAAGCGCGAAGAGAACAAGTTCGTCGTCATCGCCAAGCCCGCGTGAAGAACCGGAAGCCCATCGTCATGAAGAAGCGTTCGAAGGTCCCCCTGCTCGCGGTCCTCCCGGTGACCGTGACCTCCCTCGTCCTCGGCCTGCCGTTCGTGGTCGGCGACCATCCGCTGCGGTGGAAGGCGGGCTCCATCAAGCCGGTCCTCGTCACGGACGGCTCGACCCCGGCGCGGAACGGTTCGGCGCACGGCACCGCCCTCGCCGAAGGCGGGGGCGCGTCCGACGGCGGCGATGTCTCCCCGCCCGCCCGGCGGGTGGCCAAGCCCTGGAAGCCCGGAATGCCGGAGTGGGGGGTGCAGATCTTCTGGGAGGACAAGAAGGAGCACAGCGAGGAGTACATCGAGAAGAAGGCCCGCGAGCAAGCCGACTACCTGGTCGGACTGAACGCCAACGCGGTCGCCGTCTCCTTCCCCTTCTACACCGAGGGCCGCACCTCGACGAAGCTCGCGGCCGGCCGGAGCACCCCGACCCCCGAGCACCTAGACACCGTCCTGCGTGTCTTCCACGACGCCGGCCTGCGCACCACCGTCCGCCCGATCCTCGACGAGGCGGCGCTGACACCGCCCGAAGGGTGGCGCGGAAACATCAAACCGGCCGACAAGGAGGCCTGGTTCGCGTCTTACGAGGCATTCCTCGCCCCGTACCTGGAATCGGCCCAGCGGCAGCAAGCGGCGACCTTCGTGATCGGCACCGAGCTCAACTCCATGGAAGGGCAGCTGGCTTGGAAGGAACTGATCGCGGCCGCCGAGAAACGCTTCAAGGGCGAGGTCTCCTACGACGCCAACTGGGACAACTACGTGGGCAGCCGCATCGATGTTCCCGTCAATCGGCTGGGCGTCGACGCCTACTTCCCTGTGAAGGTCGCCGACGACGCGTCAGTCGAGCAGCTCGTGGCCGGCTGGAACACCTGGCTCGACAAGAAGACCAAGGACACCCTGCCGCGCGTCGTGCTGTCCGAGGCCGGCATCAGCGCCATGGACGGCGCCTACCTGGCCCCCGGCGACTTCTACGCCAGGCATCCGGTCAACCCCCGGGTGCAGGCCAACTGGTACAAGGCCGTCTGCCAGGTAGTCCAGCAGCGGAAGATGGTGGGCGTCTACTGGTGGTCGGTCTATTTCGACTCCACCCCCAAGGCGGCTCCCAAGGAGGAGGAGTCCCGATTCAACTTCGCGGGCCGCCCGGCGACCGAGCAGGAGGTCCGCTCCTGCTTCGCTTCCCCCTATCCGGGCCCGGGCCCCGCCGCCGCACCGTGATTCCGCCACCGGGAAGCTTCGGCGGCTGAGGCCGCCTTCCCAGGTGCTGCGCCCCACCGGCAGGTTCAGGCGCCGGCCTGGGATCCGGCTACGGCCACGGCCACGGCCACGGCCACGAACATTTCCGGCGCGGAGTGCCGGCGCGGAACGCTAGGCGGTCGGTGAGGACAGGTCCCGGTTGATGACGCCGGCAGCGCCTTCAATGGTGGCGATGCCTTCTTCCATCGAGCGGTTGTCGTGGGAGAGCACGACGATTCCGTAGTCGTGGCCGCCGCCCGTGAACGCGCCGATGCTGTGGACCCGCCAACCGTTGGTCGCGCGCGGCAGCCACCCGTTCTTCACATGGACCGTCGCCGTGCCGGATGCCCCGGCCGGCACCCCCCACCGCTGATCGGGAATTACCCGGCTCATCAGGCCGAGGACGTAGGAGCGTGCGTTCCGGTCGAGGACGGAGTTGTCCGAGGTGAGCATCCGCAGCAACTGCAGTTGGTCGTCGGCGGTGATCTGGGTGTGTCCCCACATTCCGTCTGGCCCCGGAACGGTGTGCCCCATTCCCACCAAGGAAAGGAAGCGCTGGATGTCCTTGTGTCCGACCTCTCGCCACAGAGCGGACGTCGCGTCATTGTCCGACTTAGTGATCATGGCCGTGGTCAGGTCCACCTCGGTCGGGGTGAGGACCCGGTGCTGAGCGGTGGCCTTGCGCAGCAGAGCTCCGAGCACCGTGACCTTCACCACGCTTGCCGAGTCGAAGGTCGCGTCGCCGCGGAATGTGCACGAGGTCTGTGTGGGGCGGTCGTAGACCGCGAGAGCCGAGGACCCCTGGCGTCGGCGGAGTGCGTCGGCGATGTCCTGCGAGAGTCGGGCCGCCAGTCTCGGCTGCCGCGAGGTGCACGTGACCTGTGAGCCGCCGACCGGGGCACCGGCGGAGTCGGCGGCGGCGGCGGACGGCGCGGCGAGTGCTGCGAGAGACGCCGCGGCCGCCGTGATCACAGCCAGACGACGCGGTGCGCAGCGCGGTATGCGCGTTCCGAGCATGAGGGTTCCGTCCTGTCCTGTTTCCTGTCGCCACGGCCGGGCCCGACGCGATCGGCCATGAGTCCGACGCCCCGTGGATGTGGACGACTGTGGCCGCCGGCGCACTTCTGGGGCCGATGCCCCGCTGCCCGGCGAAGGCCGGCCCGGCTGAGCGGGCGGCGCAGGGGCATCGGACGCGTTCACCTGCAACAGCCTGATTAACTTCCCGGCCCAGGGAAGCACGGCGACGATAACAGGGGCCGTCGGAGGGCAGCACGCCACGAATGGCGATATGTCCGTATCACCCACCTTCGCGATATGTGACGTTTGTCTAGCATTCGTCGTCTCGATCCAGCCGACCGCCGGTCGCAGGGGGCCGAGTCGAGAGTTGTTGCCGTGTTCCTCGGGGTCAGGGCGGCGGTGGCGGATCCGGGCGGCGAGTGCGGCGACATCGTCGTCGGCGGGGCACGCGGGAAGGCGTCCCACCACGAGGCGAGCTCCCCCATCTCGCAGTAGCCGCTCTTCCTTGATCGCTTGACGCGCCGCCGGGCCGGGTAGGCCGGGCGGTGGCCAACGCCGCGGTGCGGGGCACGTGAGGCGCCCCACACCGCTGGGTGGTGGGTCAGATGCCGAACGGTGCGGCGTAGCGGACGGTTCCGCCGGGCAGCGGGTGATCGGCGTCAAGGGTGAGGGCCATCAGGGCATCGTCCGGGACGTCGATGCTGAGGCCGATGCCGTGGGTGGAGGCGCGGGTGAAGCCGAACCGAGGGTAGTAGGTCGGATGCCCCAAGACGACGACGTAGCGCTCGCCCATGCCCTTGGCCACCGCCAGGGCGGCACGGATCACCGCGGAGCCGGCGCCGCTGTTTTGTCGCTCGGGTCGGACGGCACACGGGCCCAGGCACAGGGCCGGGACATCGC
Organism: Streptomyces sp. Tek67B01; assembly: GCF_055231995.1. Taxonomy (NCBI): domain Bacteria; kingdom Bacillati; phylum Actinomycetota; class Actinomycetes; order Kitasatosporales; family Streptomycetaceae; genus Streptomyces; species Streptomyces sp. Tek67B01. The sequence goes on along the minus strand of NZ_JBUYUY010000001.1, from coordinate 6,825,836 downwards.
CGATGTGACAGCGGGTCAGCAGGGCGTGACCGACGGGACGGCCGTCCTCATCGGCGGAGACCAGGGAGAGGCCATCGATCCACGCCTGCACATCGGCGCGCAGCGCGTCGACGAGGTCGGCCTCGTACTGAGTGCCGAAGGCGCCCAAGTTGATCTCACGGATGGCGGGGATGTCGACACGGCTCTCGGGGCGTGTGATCCAGGTGTTGCTCATGGGGGATGAAGGTCCGTCCCGAAGTGACGTTCACATGGGGGCCCCGCGAGCTCACGCTCCCAGCGAGGACGGAGGATCAGGCCTGTGGCATGCCGCCGTCCCCCGCAAGGCGGGTGAGCCACTCGCGCAACAGGCGTTGCTCGGCGTCGCTCAGGACGTCGGCGTCGTCGGGGAGGGCGGCGCGCAGCGCGCGGGCCGCCGCGGCGGGGCCGGACTCCGCGGCGGGGACCGTCGGTTCGGCGCGGGTGACGGCGGCGATCATGGACTCGCGAAGGACGGTCAGCAGCGCCGAATTGCGGCGTTCCGCGGGGGTGGAGTGCCAGGTGGCGACCCCGCCTTGGCCGGTGGCCTGGATGATCTGGGCGGCCAGTTCCTCGTCGACCCGTAGCCATCCCGCGGCCGCCAGCCGGCGCACCCGGCCACGGAGGATCTCCAGGCCCGCGCGGTGCGCCGCGTCCGACCCCGAGCCGGTGGCCCGGTTCATCACGGCGAACAGTTCGGGGCGCGAGACCCCGAACTCCACCACCATGTCCCAGGCGCGGCGCAGCTCCTCCACCGGGTCCTCCGGGGCGGGGTCGAGCTGCGCGCGCTTGCTCTCCAGGAACTGCGCGTAGCCGTGCTCGGCGACCGCCTCCAGCAGCCCGTCCTTGTCGCCGAAGTGGCGGTAGATGGCCGGCGGTTGCATCCCGGCCGCGGCGGCGACCGCGCGCGTGCTCACCGCGTCGGGACCACCGCTCTCCAGGAGGTCGATGGCCGCCTCGATGATGCGCCGGCGGGGGCTGTCGGTGGTGTCGCGGATCGGCATTTATCGATGATATCGACAATTTGCTTCCATCGTTAGTTTCGGTGTTATCGTTGAAATGATTCCACTGGAAACATCACTAGGAGAGCCCCATGATCATCGTTACCGGAGCGACGGGAAACCTCGGCCGCGGCATCGTCGAGCGCCTCTTGGAGCGCCTCCCGGCCGACGGCGTCGGCGTCAGCGTCCGCGACCCTCGCAAGGCCCAGGACCTCGCCGACCGCGGCGTCCGCGTCCGGCACGGCAGCTTCGACGACCCCGCGTCACTCGTCCACGCCTTCGAGGGCGCCGAGCAGCTGCTGCTCGTCTCCCTCGACCGCACGGGCGAGGAGTGCGTCACCGGCCACGGCGCCGCGATCGACGCCGCCGTGGAGGCCGGAGTCGGCCGCATCCTGTACACCAGCCAGATGGGTGCCGCCCACGACTCCCGCTTCCAGGCATGCCGTGACCACGCCCGGACCGAGGACCTACTGCGCGCCACCGGCCTGCCCTGGACCGCGCTTCGCAACGGCTTCTATGCCGCCAGCGCCCTGCGGTTCCTGGAGTCCGCCCGCCACACCGGGGACATCGCCCTTCCCGCCGACGGCCCCGTCGCCTGGACCGGTCACGACGATCTCGCCGAGGCCGCCGCGGCGATCCTCACCGGCGCGGGCTGCTTCGAGGGGGCCACCCCGCCGCTCACCGGCCCGGCGGCGCTCGACTTCGAGGCCGTCGCCGAGATGGCGGCACAGGCCACGGGGCGGCCCTTCACCCGCACCGTCGTCCCCGGCGACGTCTTCCGCGAGCAGGCCCTGGCGCACGGCGCTCCCGCCCCGATCGCCGACCTGATGCTGAGCATCTTCGCGGCGGCGCGGAATGGTGAGTTCAGCGCCGTCGACCCGACCCTGGCCGAATTGATCGGTCGAGAGCCCGCCACCTTCCGCACCCTGCTGGAGCGCACCTGGGCCGAATAGACCCGGCGGGCAGGGCACGCACCCGCCGTCATGTGCGCCGTTCTCGGCCCCCGTAGCCGGCGCTCCCCCGCGCCCGCAGGCTCGCATCCGTCGAGAAGGGGTCCCTGCCACAGGCCGCCCACGACCGGCGCGAGCACTGCGGAACAGCGTCACCGGACCGGAATCGACTGAGTGAGGTTCACCGGGTTGCCGTCGGGGTCCCGGATGTGGGCGACGCGCTGTCCCCACGGCATGTCGTTGGGGCCGCCGCCGACCGAACCGCCCAGCGCCTCCACCCGGCCGAGCGTCTCGTCGACGTCCTCGACACCGATGCTGAGCAGGATCCGCGACGCCGCCCCGTTCCCTTGGTCCGCCTTGGCCACCAGCCCGAGGTCGGTGTCGCCGATACGCAAGCCGATGTAGAAGGCCGGGCCTTCCGCCGGCACCCGGAAGATCTCCTCAGCTCGGAACAATTGCGTATAGAAGCCCAGCAGAACGTCGTGGTCGGAAGTGATGATCACTGGCTGGATGGTGGACATGGCACTCCTGTCGAGAACGGTCGGGTCGCTGGATAGACCGTTCGACGGCGGTGAACTCATCGGCCAAACCGCCTGCGCGCTGCCAGACGGATGCCCACGTACGGTCTTGCCGCCGAGAATCAGTTGGAGCGGCCTTACACCCAGCGGTTCGGGGCTCACTCCGATGACGACGAGTTCGCCTCGGTGCGTTATGCCGTCGACCGTTGCCGCGATTGCGTCGGAGCTTCCGGCCGCGGCCAGTACGGCCTTGGCGGCGCCCAGGGACATGAGGGATTCCGCGACCGGTGTCGGCCCGGTGCCTTCGCCGCCGACCTCGCCGAACGCTACGGCTGGATCAACCGTGCCCTGTCCGACGCCGAGCTGGACGGCTTCGTCGAGCGCCTGGCCAAGCGCATGGCCGGCTTCCCGCCCAAAGGGGTCCAGGCCGCCAAGCGCGCGATCAACGACCTCACGCTGGTGGAGCCCGCACACATCCGCTCCGATGCCGCCACGCTTCAGGGCCTGATGCCCCTGCCCGAAACCCGGGAGCGCCTGGAGCACCTGATTGACCGGGGCCATCAGCGTGTGGGGGAGGTCGAACGCCACCTCGGCAAGCCCGTTGCACTGTTCCGCTGTTGACGGTCCTTGCGACCGTCTTGTCCCGCGTCGCCCGGGCTCCCGACGAGCTCACGCCATTCCGTCATCGAGTCGTGCCGCCTGGGTCCGCAGCCATGAGAGCAACAGGGCAATCCGTGTGTCGTCCTCGGGCGGCCTGCGGCCAAGGAGGTAGTACCCGGTGCCGTCGGCGACGAAGCCGTGGGGTGCGGCGAGTTGGCCTTGTTCCAGATCATCGTGGACGAGGGCGTAGGGGCCGATGGCGGTGCCGACGCCGGCTGCGGCGGCCTTCAGGGTCAGGTAGAAGTGTTCGAAGATCTGCTCCGAGTCGGACAGGGCCGTCATCGCGGTGACACGTCGCCAGTCGTCCCATGCCCGGCGCCTGGTGGCGGTGTGGAGGAGGACGTCCGCTGCGATGCCGTCGGACGTCGTGACGCCGGTCGCGAGGTCGGGGCGGCAGACCGGCCCGATCCGCTCCGGGAACAGGAAGGTACGGCTGAGCTCCGGTGGGAACGGGAAGTCGTCACGGCGGATGGCCAGGTCGATGTCGTCGCGTTCGAGGTGGAGCGGGCCGCCGCCCGCGGACAGGTGGAGGTCGAGGTCCGGGGCGTGTTCGGTGAGGTCGGGCAGGCGCGGGATGAGCCAGCGCATCAGGAGGGTCGGCTCGCAGGAAAGGGTGAGCGGCCCGGTGATCGGGCGCCGGGAGATCAACCGGGCGGCGGTGTCGATCTGGTCGAGGGCCTCCCGGACCGCGGCCGCGAGCTGCCGCGCCTCGGCCGTGGGGCGCAGGGCGCGGGCCCCACGCTCGAAGAGACGTAGGCCGAGGGCTCGTTCGAGGTTCTGGATCTGACGGCTGACCGCGCCGTGGGTGACGTGGAGCTCGTGAGCGGCGGCGGTCATGCTCGCGTGGCGGACGGTGGCTTCGAAGGGGAGCAGGGTGTTGGGCGGGGGCAGATCGGGCCAGCGCATGTGTGAAATCTACTCACACCAGCCGTGAGAACGAATCGTTTGTCCAGCGGTTTCGGTGAGGCCAGTATCTCTTCCATCACCCGAAGCCAACGGAGAGGCGTCATGGCCCCGTTCAGCAGCCCCATATCGAGCATCGCCGTCCTGGCGGACGATCTCACCAGCGCCGGGGACGGTGCGGCACCATTTCGCCGAACCGGCCACCCGGCCCGCATCCTGTTCGGCGAATCGGCCACCGCCGACCGGCAGACCCCGGGCGTGACCGCCGTCGACCTCGGGACCCGGCTGCTGGAAGAAGCCGAAGCCGTAGACCGGATGCGGCACGCGGCGTCGGTGTTCAAGGACTGTGACGTGCTGCTGAAGACGGTGGACTCCACTCTTCGGGGCCACGTGGCGGCCGAGATCCGGGCGGCGCGGGCCGGATCCGGAGACCGAGCGGCGGTCATTGCGCCGGCCTTCCCGGCGCAGGGCCGGGTGACGGCCGGCGGCATCCAGTACGTGCACGGCGTGCCGGTGGACGAGAGCGACTTCGCGCGCGACCCGGCACACCCGGTCACCTGCGCGGACCTGACGGCGCTGCTCCCGGAGGCGGTACTGCTCGAGCCACACCGGATCGGCGAGCTGCCCCGCCTGATCGCGGACGGCGGCCTGATCGTGTGCTCGGCCTCGCAGGACAGGGACCTCGACCGGCTCGTGCGGGCCGTGGCCCGTCTCGACCAGGTGCTGTGGGTCGGCTCGCCAGGGCTCGCGGCGGCCCTCGCCCGACGCGGCGCGCGCCAGGTCGCCGACCCCACGCCGGTCCTGGAACCGGCCCGGCGTCCTCTGGTGGTCGTCGGCAGCGCCAACCCTGCCAGCCGCCGGCAGCTGGCCGCGCTGCACTCCCGCGCGGATGCCAACGGGACCTGCGTCACCCTGAATCCGGAAGAGGCCCTCACTGCGGCGCGCCGCCTGACCTGCGAGGTGCTCACCTTGCGTACCCCCGACGAACGCCACGACGCCGCCACCGCAAGGGCTCTCGCCGCGTCGCTGGCCGCCACTGTGCACGAGCTGGCCGACGAGAGTGCCGTCGACGCCCTCGTGATCGCCGGTGGTGAGACCGCCGCGACGGTGCTCCACGCCCTCGGCGGCGCCGGCATCAGCCTGATCGACGAACCCGAACCCGGTAGCGCGCGCGGCACGCTACTCGGTCGCCACCCGCTGCCCGTAGTGGTCAAAGCCGGAGGCTTCGGCGACGACGCCACACTCCTGCGTCTGTGCCGGCTCGCCACAGGCCCCCTCACGCACCCGCTCGACGAAGGACGGAGCACATGACCCCGATCGCAATCACCATGGGCGACCCCTGCGGCATCGGCCCGGAGATCACCCTCAAGGCCTGCGCCGACCCCCTCCTTGAAGTGCCGGTCGTCGTCATCGGCGACCCCCGCGTCCTCGCCCGCGCCGACCGCGCCGCCGGCACCCGGCTGACGATCCGTACCGTCAGCTCCCTCGACCAGGCCACCCACACCCCTGGCACGGTGGACGTCCTGGCCGAGAGCGATCTCCCCGACGACCTGCCCCTGGGCGCCCTGGACGCCCGCGCCGGCGCCGCCTCCTACGCATATGTGCGCCGCGCCGTCCAACTCGCCCTCGACAACGACGTACGGGCCGTGGTGACCGCCCCCATCAACAAGGAAGCCCTCCACCTCGCCGGCGTCCCCTACCCCGGCCACACCGAGATCCTCGCCGACCTGTCCGGCACCACCGAGTACGCCATGATGATGGCCAACGACGAACTGCGCACCGTGCTGGTCACCGTCCACCAGTCCCTGCGTACCGCACTCGACGCGATCACCACCGACCGCGAACTCTCCGTCATCCGCCTCACCGACCGCACACTCAGGCGCGGCGGACTGGCCGCCCCGCGCATCGCGGTCGCCGGCCTCAACCCGCACGCCGGCGAGAACGGCCTCTTCGGCCGCGAGGACCTCGACGTCATCGCTCCCGCCATCGAGCTGGCCCAGCGCGAGGGCATCCGGGCCAGCGGCCCCTGGCCCGCCGACACCGTCTTCATGAAGGCGCGCGCCGGACATTTCGACGCCGTCGTCGCCCAGTACCACGATCAGGGCTTGATCCCCGTCAAGTACCTCGGCATCGAACACGGCGTCAACATCACCATCGGCTTGCCGTTCGTCCGCACCAGCGTCGACCACGGCACCGCCTTCGACCTCGCCGGCCTCGGCAAGGCCGACCACTCCAGCCTGCTCAGCGCGCTGCGCCAGGCCGACCACCTGTCGGCGCCCGGCCTCCTCTGACCCGACCCACCCCACTCGCCCACACCCGAAGGAAGCCGCAGGACCGTGGACTTCATCTTCATGCTCACCCGCGACGACCGCACCGTCACCGACTGCCTCGATGTCCTCGACACCATCGAGGGCCTGGGCATCACCCACATCGGCTTCAAGGACGTCGGCGTCGACGGCGAAACCCTCAGCCGGCTCCACACCCGACTGAAGGACTCGGGCGCCACCACCTACCTCGAAGTCGTCAGCACCGCCCGCGAGCAGGCCCTCGAATCAGTGCGCACCGCGGTCGACCTCGGTGTCGACTGGCTCATGGGCGGCACCTGGGTGAAGGAGACCCTCAGCCTCCTGAACGGCACCCACATCGGCTACCTGCCCTTCGCCGGCCGGCCGATCGGCCACCCCACCCGCCTGGCCGGCGACCCGCGGCGCATCACCGCGGACTGCCGGCAGGCCGAAGCCGAAGGCTGCGCGGGAGTCGACCTGCTGGCCTACCGCGCCACCGAAGCCGACCCCCTCGACTTGGTCCACGCCGCCCGCGCCGCAACCACCGGCCGCCTGGTCGTCGCCGGTTCCATCGCCGGCGAAGACCAGATCCGGGCCATCGCGGCAGCCGGAGCCGACGCCTTCACGATCGGCTCCGCAGCCTTCGTAGGCTCCCTCCAGCCCCACGCGGGCACCATCCGCTCCCAACTGGCGCCCGTGCTGCGGACGATCAGCGCCTTGTAGAAGCCCCTGCGGGGCACCGATCCGAAGGCCTAGGTGTATTGACCACGAGCGAATCGGTCCGGTCCTGGGCCTGGGCCGCCAGGCGGATGTCAGCCCCGTGCCTTGGCCATCAGCACGAAGACGGCTGACATGTTGCCGCCCACCGAATCTCCGCAGACCGCGATCCGGGAGGCATCGAGGTTCTGTTCCTCGGCGTTCTGGACGATCCACTTCCCGACTGCGTAGTTCTGCTCGATCTCGGTGGGGTACTTCGCCTCGGGGGTTCCCGTCGTTCCCCGGGAGCGGATCACCCAGGCGCGCACCGGGCCGTACTTTCCCGTTCATATCCGCCGCTGACCGACGCCTCACGGCCGGTCAAGTAGGCCCGTTCGGCGCAGACGTCGGCCGGGTGCAACATCGTCTCGGCCGGTGTGTCAGGGAAGCGTGGGGAGCGGAGTCTGCCCGAGCGCCCTTCGCACGGCGACCCGACGGACCGTCTTGCCGCTCACCCCGGCACGCAACAGAGCCGCGTGGTCAACGCCGCGCGCCCGCCACTCTGAGTATGCACCTCCCGCGAGATGCTTTAGAGTTCAACCGTTGCCCCGCCCGGGTGGCCGGTCCCGACTGCCGGTCGCGGCCCGGGCCAAAGTACCGGGCTGTCGATCCACCCCCGTTTCGGCAGCCCGCGTGGAGGCCGGTGCGCCCTCCCCCGAGCGCGCCGGCCTCCCACCCACACAGCCGACTCACGGGGCCACGTCCAAGTCATCGGTGGTGATCGCGTGGCGGTGGGCCGCGGCCAAGGTCGAGACGTATTGGCGCGACCACGACCAGCCGACGCGGGCCGGGCGCATGGCGTCGGGGAGCGGTGTTGGGTTGATCGTCGGCTGGACCGGCTGCTGCCCATGTCGTCAGGCTGCGGCCGGTGGGGTCGGGGATCCGGTGGTGCGCCGATGTTCGGCGTTGATGCGTTGGGCTTCTTCGAGCTGGTCTTCGAGGATGACGATGCGGCAGGCCGCCTCGATGGGGGTGCCCTGGTCTACGAGTTCGCGGGCTCGGGCGGCGATGCGGAGCTGGTAGCGGGAGTAGCGGCGGTGGCCGCCCGGGGAGCGCAAGGGGGTGATGAGACGGTGTTCGCCGATGGCGCGGAGGAAGCCCTGGGTGGTGCCGAGCATGTCGGCGGCCCGGCCCATGGTGTAGGCGGGGTAGTCGTCGTCATCGAGACGGCCGAACGTGTCGTCTGCTGTCATCGAACCTCTCTGTCGGTTGAACGCGCCGGAGTCGCACACGCTGAGGGGCCCGGGTGCCGTACCGGCACCCGGGCCCCGAAGGAACTACTCACACCATCTGCCGGCCCTCATACTGCGCCGGCCCTCTGTTTCCGCACGGCCGGCCTGAACGCTGCCGAGGATGCGGGGATCGCGGATGCGTGACCGGAGACCACCTCACTATCGATGTCCTGCGGTACCCGAACTCAATGCTTCCGTCCGGGCGATCCTGATGGCGCCTGGCTCCTCCGTTCTTTCCCTCTGAATCAATCACTTACCAAACGGGAACTGCGTACTGCTCTTACTGCTGCACTGCGAACTGCTTGTACTGCTGGTGTTGCGTACTGCCGGTGGCCTCACACAGCGCCACCTCCTCGGCAGCCAGCCCCGTCGCCCATCCTGCGTCCGCTCTGGCTTAGAACCCCACTGCCGAACCTCCCGGTGCGCGCGCCCGCAGCCCGACGCCTTCACCGAGGTACCACTCACATACTTCACTGCTGGTACTGCTCATGGCGCCCCCTGATCACCGCGGGCCACCCGGTCCGGTCGTCAGTCCCGTCGCCGTCATACGACTGCTCTGGCTTCGACACTCCACCACCGCACCGTCCTGCGAACTGCAACTGCCTGTACTGCGGTACCGCTGCCCGGCAGTTCATCTCTGCCGGGCCCTTCTGATCTCGGCTACGAGAGAAACCATAACCACCGAGGCATCCAATGTCTACTCCGGCTGGCACAGATTTCTGCCTGTTCGAAAGCGAGGTAGACGCACTCGAACACAACAGGGCCAGGCGGCAGCACACCGCGGCGCGTCCACCGGTCCAGGGCGGCGTCGTGCAGCCATCCGGCCGCGCACGCACGACAGGCACGGTGACGCGCGCCCATACGAATCACTCGCGCGTAGTGCGTGTAGGCGGGGCGGCCGGGCAAGCGGTGAGGGTCAGTCGACGGCACTGAGGGAGTAAGGCGGCGGCCGCACGGGCACCCTGCCTCGGCCGCGCCCGCCGGCACTCGCGCCCCGTCCCGCGCCGCCCCGTTCGCTCCAGCACTGGAGCAGTGGCCGGTGCCGGGTACGGGTGGGGTTCACCTTCACCTTGAAGTCGCAGGTCAAAAGACTGGTGAAGCCAATGAGCGTGCGACGCCTTCTCACTGGTGAGCGGACCGAACCCAGGAGGAGTAGCAATGCATCATCGTTCAGGCGGTGTAATCGGTCTGACTGTCGCCGCGTTAGTCGGCATGGTCGGTTGCGGCAGCGGTACGCCGTCCCACGGCCCTGCGGCGGAGTCCCGCTCCACTGCTCTACCCGCGCATGTCGGCGCCTACCGTGCCGGATACACCGCGGGCAGGGCCGTCTACGACTCTTCGGGCAAGGGGGCGGCCGTGCAAGAAACCATATGGGGCGGCTGTACGCGCCGGGCCCTGAGTGCCGGCAACGCCGCCGAAAAGGATCGTGGCTCCTGGGTGCGGGGCTGTCTCCACGGCGTCGCCAACGCCCCCGAGCAGTTGCCCACCGGCCCCGTGACCAAGCGGACCACGGATGTGAAGCTGCTGGATGGATTCCGTGCCTGGGCTCGCGCCAAGGGTGATGCGCAGCAAGCCGACCACATCCGCATGCTGGTCACAGTACAACTGACCGAACACGACTACGACGTTGAGTTGAGCACGGACTACCCGGCGGGGTCCGGAAAGTCTGAATCTGAATTGCTTGCCCACAGTTGCGCCGAGTGGTGGGACGGTGACCATGGCCGGAACGGTATCGCCAGGAACGTTCTGGTCCTCGGGGCAGACAGCAAGAGGGTTACTACGCAACGCATTTGAGGAGGTTCAACGGCCCGTGACGCTGACTCTTCGGCGTTTCACCGAAAGCTCCGAAGATCCAACACATTCGGGGATCAGTCAAGGTAGCGGTCAAGAGGCCATGCGTTTTTTGAAGGTCTGCCGATCCGGCCTTCGCCACCAGCACCGCAGTGCCCGATGCGCGCCGGCCGATGTCGACGGTGCCCGGTGATCGATGCGGGTGGCCGGTGGCCGGTGCGCGAACCACCGCGCCCGCGTCCGCGATGAGACGTACCGCATGACTCGGACGGAGCGGAGCCGGCCGACAATCGGCATGGTCCGGTCGCCGAGCACGGGGGCTGCGCCGGTGTGTCGTACCCGGTGCCCAACAATGTCCAGGGCCCGAGGAGCTTAAGTCCTGGTTGAGCCGGTCTGTTCGACGGCGTGTGCCAATTCGTAATGTTGATCGGCCCGTCCTGCCCTTACCGGCGGATTACGCTGAACGCGTTCGAACGTGATGTTGGTGTTGGGGGTGGACCGGGCCGTGTGCCCGGTGCGCACTGAGGGGAACAGAAACAGAGTGAATTTGAAGCGTATGGCCGTCGTCGCCGCTGCCGCGGTGGTGGGTCCGACGGTCCTCATGGCCTCGCCCGCGATGGCGGACGAAAGCCAGAACACTGCCGTCACGGTCCCGGACTCGGCGCCGAAGGATGACGCCGCCCCAGGGAACTCGGCGGCCGAAACCCCGACTTCCCAGGCCCCGGCCGCCGGCTTGCCGGCTGCCGAGAAGCCGGCCGGCAAGCCCGCCGCCGAGACTCCCACGCCGCCGCCGGTTCCGGATGTCCCGGTGACGTCCCCGGTCGGGGACAAGCCCGCCGGGAACGGGGAAGGGGACTTCGACGAGGGCGACTTCCACGCCACCGGCCCGAAGCTCGGCCTGAACGGAATTCCGACCTCCTTCAGCGCCGGGGGTGCCTGGACGAACTTCACCGTTACTGTCGACAACTCCGACGGCAAGGCCCAGGAAAGCTACGCCCTGATCCTGGCCGTTGGCGACGAGCACGCCAAGCTCAAGTCCCGCCACGTCACACTCCAGGTCCGCTTCGCAGGCACCTGGCACGATGTCCAGATCATCGCCGACGAGGGCGCGGTAGTCGGCCTGCTGACCGACGACCTCAACATCCCCAAGGGCAAACTCGACCTCCAGGTCCGCATCAAGTTCAACGCGGGCGCCCCTGCCGGCGAGATCTTCATCGCGGCCGTCGGCGGCAGCAACATCGACGATAACGTCTGGTCGGACACCGTCTGGGCCCAGTCGCAGATCACGAAGGGCTCGGCCACCGGCACCGGCGGCAACCAGCCGAAGCCCAACGGGGGCACCACGCCGATCGTCGACCACCACAACGGCGCCGGTACGGGCACCGGTGCCGGCACCGGCGGGAACACCAACACGGGCACCGACAACACGGCCGGTCAACTCGCCGAGACAGGCACCGACGCGGCCACCAGCTGGGCCCTCGGCGCCGGCGGCGTGGCACTCGCCATGGGCGCGGCCCTCGTCGCCGGTACCGGCCGTCGCCGCCGCACCACCGCGTAACCGACAACCCGTTCGCGTTCTCCCACCCGTGCGGCAGCAACCGGGGGTCGGCGTCAGCCAGCCGCCGTATGCCGCGTTCGAGATGCCTGTTCAAAGCGACGAGCTTCCCTGGCGCGCCGCGTGAGCACGAGCCAAGGTTTCAACGGGGCCGTCAACGCCGTTTGTCGCGGCATCAGCCACGGCCCAGCAGCCCAGGGCCGGACCAGACAGGTCCGGCCCTGGTCCGCCCGGGTACTCGATGCCTGACGTCTTGCTGTGGGATTGCCTGCCCAGTGCCCGCAGCTGCGGTTCCACGTGGGACACCGTGCTCGGCTCGTCTCACTGCGATGTGCAGCTCATGCAGCCGACAGCGAGGCAATCGAGTCCCTGCCCGGGACGCCGACACCACGCCCATCCCGGCCGCCACCGCCACACCGAATCCCGTCGCCACGAACGACGCATGGCGGGCATCCACAAGTTCTGAATAAGAAGAGAGAAAAACAGTGTTCAAACAAAAGTTCGCGGTCATGGCAGTGCTGTGTGTGACAGGCGCTGTCAGCGTGACCGGTTGTGGCGGGGGAACCAACAAGCCGAACGCCAAGACGCCGCCGACGAGCACCTCCCCCTCGCCGAAGCCCCCGGTGGACCCGTTCGCCGGTCTCTCTGCCGACCAGATCGCCGACAAGGCACTGGACACGACGAAAGCGGCCGATTCACTGAAGGCCAAAGGCACTGACGCTTCCGACAAGAAGCCGGTGACCTTCGAACTCGCCATTGCCAAGCAGGGGGACTGCGACGGCAACCTCACCTCTGAAGGCTCCACCGCGGCCCTGCGCAAGGTGAGCAAGACCATGTACATGAAGGGCGATGAGAAGTTCTGGCTACAGATAGGAAAGGAGGAGAAGTCCTCCGCCAAGGAGACGGCTGCCACGGCCGAGCTGCTCAAGGGCCGTTGGGTCAAGTTCCCCGCCGAGGCGGCGAAGGAGGAAAACATGGGAGCCATGTGTGACGCGGATGCCCTCCTGGAGCCTGCCGACAGCTCCAGGACCGGTCTTGCCAGAAGTGCCGACACCATGCTCGAAGGCAAGCAGACCGCCGTGCTGACCAAGAAGCAAGGCCCCGAAACCCTCACGTTCTACGTGGCCAAGGAGGGCGAACCGTACCTCCTCAAGTTCACCAGCGAAGGCGGCAAGGAACCCAAGTCCGCGGAGTTCTCCGCCTTCAACACGCCGATCACGGTCACACCGCCGCCTGCCGACGAGGTCATCGACCCCTCGAAGATGCGGGGTTGACCCTCCCCGGGCCGAGGTGTACTGCGGCCCGGTCCGGTTCGAATGAGCGTGCCGGTCGAGCTGGGTGATACCGGTTGTGGCCGAGGGCGGCCATCTGGTCCGATGGACAATCGCGAAATTCCTTGACTCCGCCGAGCGGGACCGACAGGCCGGCTCGGGCGGGGCGGCCGACCGCGTCGCGGTCGGCCCCGCAGCGCCGGAGGATGCCCACCCCAACCCCGCCTGTGGAAGCCTCCGATTCGCCCGTTCCGCACGTCGCTGCACAGCTCTCTGAGCGTCATGCGTCAGGATGTGGGCATGGGTGATATGTCGCCGCTGGTCGAGCTTCTCGGCTTACAGCAGCATGTGGAGGGCGGCTGGTTCCGGCAGACGTGGCGCACCGGTCCGGAAGCGGTTGTGCAGGACTACCCGGGGCCCCGTCCCTTCGCGACCGGTATCTACTTCCTCCTCCACCCCGGTGAGTCTTCCCGCTGGCACCGGGTGCGTTCGGATGAGCTGTGGCTGTGGCACCGGGGTGGACCTCTCACCTTGCGGCTCGGTGGCCGCGGAACCGCGCCCGGCGACGGACCCACCGCGGTGATCGGCCCTGACGTCGAGGGCGGCCAGCAGCCGCAATTTCTCGTGCCCGGCAATGTCTGGCAGACCGCGCAGCCGGTGGGCGACGAACCGGTCCTGGTGACGTGCGTGGTCGCTCCCGGCTTCGATTTCGAGGACTTCCAAATGCTGTGACACCGCACTCGCGGGGGTCGTTCGGCTCGCATGTCGTAGTGCCGTGGTCACTGTGATCCACGCGGCCGTCCGTGCCCTTCGCGAACCACACGAGGCCGGGATCCCAGGAGGCCGGGATCCAAGGTCAGGACGTTCTCCGCCCGGCTCTCCCCGAGGAGGGAGCCCAGGACCGACAGCAGTTGTCCATCGGTGTGGCTCCCGCCGCCCGCTCCCGCCGCCCCGCAGCGCGATATCGCCTTCTTGCGCCCGTCGAACAGGTGCAGGAGGCTGTCCGACTCGCGCGGCTTCGCCCCGCCCCCAGCGGCTTCCGCGTGCCCCGGCCGGCCCGCCTCTCCCCCGCCGTCGCCGCTAAACACATGGCAACTTGAAAATGGGCCAATCCGGGCGATTTTGCCCACTGTTTGTTCTGTTGCATGACCGACGAAGCCATGGAAACTAGGTGAGAGAAGCAGCAGCCTGGCCTCACGCGGCGGCGGCCGATCGGATCCGCAGCTCGGATTTTCGGCTCGGAGCTTCAGCCGGCGTATGGCCAGTGCCTCCCACCTCTGCGCTAGGAGAGTCACCATGCCCCGTCCCAGAGCAATCGCTGTCACGGCAGGCGTCATAGCCGTTGTGGCGATGGCGCCGTTCACCGCCCTCGCGGCGACCAGCCCGTCGCAGCAAGACCTCACCTGGATGAAGGCATCCGCCGCCGGGGACCTGTTCGAGATTCAGGGCGGCCAGATGGCCCAGACCCACGGCCAAAGCGCCGTCGTCAAGCAGCTGGGCGCACGGCTGGCATCCGACCACACCAAGTCCTCGGCTGATGTGAAGAAGCTCGCCGAACAGCTGAATGTCACGCTCCCCACCAGTCCCGACAGCAAGCAGCAGGCAGAGCTGGCCCAACTGTCCCAGCTGCACGGGGCCGCCTTCGACAAGCAGTACGTGAAGACCGAGATCGACGACCACAAGATGGACATCTCCGACGCCAAGAAGCAGATAGCGACCGGCAGCAACAGCCAGGTCGTAGACGAGGCGCGCAAGGACCTGCCCGTCCTCCAAACCCACCTGAAGCTCGCCGAACAGGCGCAGGCCACGGTAGGCGGCCAGTAGGGCCTGGGCGGTCGGGTCAGTCTCTTATGGCGAGTCCGTGGGAGTGGCGATTCCGTTGATCGGAATGCTCAGCCCGCCTGGGGTCGGGCCAAGCCATGGTCGTAGGCGAAGATCACCGCTTGGATGCGGTCGCGGGCGTCGATCTTGGACAGGACGCGGCCGACGTGGGTCTTCACCGTGGACTCCGCGAGGACGAAATGACCGGCGATCTCGGTGTTGCTCCAGCCCTTGCCTATGGCGACGAGGATCTCGCGCTCGCGGTCGGTGAGGGAGGCCAGGCGCGAGTCCTGGGCGGAGCCGTCGCCGGCGGGTGGGACGAGGCGGGCGAACTCCTGGAGAAGGCGGCGGGTGAGGGTGGGGGCGATCACGGCGTCCCCGGCGGCCACGGCGCGGATGCCCGCCAGGAGTTCTTCGGGCCTGGCGTCCTTGAGGAGGAAGCCGCTGGCTCCGGCGCGCAGTGCGGCGTACACGTACTCGTCGATGTCGAAGGTGGTCAGGACGAGGACGCGGGAGCGGTCGCCGGCGGCGACGATCCGGCGGGTGGCCTCGATGCCGTCCATGCCGGGCATGCGCACGTCCATGAGGACGACGTCGGGGCGCGTTTCGGCGGCCATGCGGACGGCTTCGGCGCCGTGTGCGGCCTCGCCGACCACCTCGGTCTCGGGCACGGAGTCCAGGAGCATGCGGAAGCCGTATCGCTGGAGCGGCTGGTCGTCGACGATGAGCACGGTGGTCACCGGGCACCGTCCTGCGGGGTGAGGTCGAGGTCGGCCCGTACCGTCCAGCCGGCGCCCGTGGGGCTCGCGCTGACCTGCCCTCCGTAGAGCGCCGCTCGTTCTCGCATGCCCACCAGGCCGTGCCCTTCCTCGTTCACCGTACGGGGACGGCCGGCCGCGGCGGGCGGGCCGGAGTCCTGCACGGTAATGGTCATCCGCGTGTCCTCCAAGACGATGGCCAGATTGGCCCGCGCGCCGGCCCCGGCGTGTTTCAGGCTGTTCGTCAGGGCTTCCTGCACGATGCGGTAGACCGTCAGTTGTACCCCGCTGTCGAGGGCGTCGATGTCTCCGGCCGTACGGTAGACGACCTCCAGACCCGCGGCGCGCACTGCCTCGCAGAGCGCGCCGATGTCGCCCAGAGCGGGTTGGGGGCTCAGCTCGGGGGCTGCCGCTGTTCCGTCCGCCTCGCGCAGTACGCCGAGCACCCGGCGCAGTTCGCCCAGGGCCTGACGGCCGGTGTCACCGATGAGGTGCAGCGCCTCCTTGCCCCGTTCCGGAGCGGTGGCGCTCGCATAGGCTCCCGCGTCGGCGAGGGTGATGATGACGGACAAATTGTGGCCGACGATGTCGTGCATCTCGCGGGCCACTCGCGCCCGTTCGGCCGCGACGGCGAGTCGGCCGCGCTGGTCGCGCTCGATTTCCAGCCGCGCCGCGCGGTCGCGCAGCCCGGCCAGTTGGGCCCGCCGGGTACGGATCACCAGGCCGAGCGCCAGCGCCGCGGTAGCCGTGCTGAGCAGGAAGAACAGTGCGTCCCAGACCGGCATCGCCACCGACACCCGCACCGCTACCAAGCCCAGCGCCCCCGCTGCGCCCGCAGAGGCCCAGGGGAGCTGCCGCAGCCGTCCGTGCAGGGTCAGGCTGTAGAGGGCGACGAAGAGGGCGACGTCCGCACGGAGCGCGGCGCCGAGGGACCACTGGAGGACGAACACGCCGGTGACGGCGCCGAAGGCGGCGGCGGGCGCGCGGCGTCGCCACAACAGCGGCAGCAGCAGCCCGGCCTGCAGTGCCAGCATGCCCGCCACGGGCAGCTCGGTGAACGCCAGGCGGAAGCGGCGCCGACCGTCGCCGTCGCCGTCCCCGCCGATCGCGCCGACCGCGTGCAGCAGGTCCGGCAGGCAGAACAGCAGGAAGATCAGGAGTACCACCGCGGTGTCCAGCACCCACGGCCGGGCCCGGTCGGCATGCCGGAGCCGCTGGCCGGCCCGGCCGAGCCGGGCGACCAGCGGTCCCATCCCGCTGAAATCTTCGGTGTTCATGGGGGTGCTGGCGGTCATGGTGGTCATGGTGGTCATGGTGGTCACCGGACCATGATGCGGGTGGCTGCGCTCAGACGTCGCTGCGCAGCAGCCGGTACGCCGCTCCGGCCAGCGCCAGCGCCGTCCAGCCGAGGAAGACCAGGAGCCCGGCGCCCGGTGGCAGGCTGGTGGCGTCGTGGGTCAGGGCGAAGATGGACTCGCCCGCGTGGCTGGGCAGGTAGGGGTCGATGTCGCCCTGCCAGGAGCTGGGCAGCAGGGAGACCAGCCCGGGGACGAGCATGAGGGCTGCGACCAGGACCGAGATGCCGCCGGCCACGGACCGCAGCAGCGCGCCGAGGGCGGTACCGATCACGCCGACCAGGCCGAGGTAGAGCCCGGCGCCGAGCAGGCTGCGGACGACACCGGCGTGGCCGAGGCCCATGGCGGCGGGCGTGCCGGACACGATCTGGCTGCCGACGAGGAAGGCGACGAACGCGCCGACTGTCGCGATCACGAGTGCGACCAGCCCGTACACCGCCGCCTTGGACCACAGCACCGGCAGTCGGCGCGGTACCGCCGCCAGGGTGGAGCGGATCATGCCGGTGGAGTACTCGCCTGCCGTGATCAGCACACCGAGCACACCGAGGGCGAGCTGGGCGAAATTCGTGCCGAACAGGGACAGGCTCGCGGCCGTGGCGGTGGCGAAGTCACGGTCCATGTGCCGGCCGGAGCCGAGGCTGGACTTGTAGTGGCTCGCGGCGATGACGCCGAAGGCGACGAGGAACAGCAGGCCCAGGCCGAGCGTGATCCAGGTGGAGCGCAGGGACCAGAGCTTGGCCCACTCCGAGGACACCACACGCCGTCCGGTCACCCGGTAGACGGGTCGGGCGGAATCGGTCCGGGCGGTCTCGGCGGTTGCCGTGAGGGTACTCATGCCGCGCTCCCGGGGGTCTCGGTGCCGGTGGTGCCGTGGTATTCCACGGCGTCCCGGGTCAGTTCCATGAACGCCTCCTCCAGCGACACCGCCTTTGTGGTCAGCTCGAACAGGGGGATGCCGTGCTCGGCCGCCGTCAGCCCGATCTCCCGGGCGGACAGACCGCTCACCTGCAGTTCCTCGGAGCCGACTCGGCCGGTGATCTCCACGCCCGGCCCGGCCAGCACGTCCCGCAGCCGCGCGGGGTCGTCCGTCGCGACGCGCACGGCGTCGCCACCGGCCTGGCGGACCAGGTCCTGCACGGTCGTGTCGGCCAGTAGCCGCCCCCGACCGACGATGATCAGATGATCGGCCACCAGTGACACCTCGCTCATCAGATGCGAGGAGACGAAGACAGTGCGCCCTTGGCCGGCGAGGGAGGTGAGCAGGTTTCGGATCCAGAGGACACCCTCGGGGTCCAGCCCGTTGACGGGCTCGTCCAGCATCACCGTCTGCGGGTCGCCGAGCAGGGCGGCGGCGATGCCCAGCCGCTGTCCCATACCGAGGGAGAAGGCACCGGCCCGCTTCTTCGCGACGCTGCCGAGACCGGCGAGTTCGACGACCTCGTCAACCCGGCGGCGCGGGATGCCGTGGGTGAGCGCGAGGGCCCGGAGGTGGTTGTAGGCCGAACGGCCCGGGTGGATCGACTTCGCCTCCAGCAGCGCCCCGACCTCCTGGAGCGGCGCCTGGTGGCGGGCGTAGCGCTGTCCGTTCACCGTGACGGAGCCGCGGGTCGGCGCGTCCAGCCCGACGATCATGCGCATCGTCGTGGATTTGCCCGCACCGTTGGGTCCCAGGAAGCCGGTCACCGTACCCGGCTTCACGGTGAAGTCCAGACCGTCGACGGCTGTCTTCTCCCCGTACCGCTTGGTGAGCTGCTGTGCCTCGATCATTCACGTTCTCTCTCTCGGACTCCGGCGCCCCACACGCCCGACGCCTCCTGCGTCACGCTAGGTCCGCGACCCGCCGAATCCGGTGGTACCCGGGGCCCGAACAGGGGCAGGCAGGTGGTACCGGGGTACTACGGGCCCGGCGCTAGACGGCGCTGCGAACCGGCCACGGCAACAGGGCGGAAAGCCGGCTACGGCACGGGCGGCACCTGGTGTCGTACCTCGCGCTCTTCGTCCTCGCGCCCGGCCCGGCACTCGCGGTGGGCGGCGATCGACGCGTCGAGCCCGTCGCCTGACCGGCCATAGCCGCACGCGGAGGGGGCGGGCAGCGCGGGTACGTCGCGCCTGCGGACGTTCGGCGGCGGGCGCCGGGTGTGGCGAGCGGATGTGGCGAGCGCCGCGCGGGCGGTGGTGCGGGCGACCACCGTACGATCACCGCCGGACCGGTTCCCCGGCAGGTTGCCGCCCTCCTCAGAGACGGCACCGAGGCGGGGACGACCCGACCCCTGGCCTGACAGGCCGCGGCCGTCTCCCTCTGGCCTGTTTGGCCCTGTCCGCCGGTGCGTCCCTCAAGGCGGCCGACGACCTGCATGACGTCATCGAAGTCGCCAGGGCGAAACCCCCTGAAGAGCTCGACGCCCCACATGCGAACCAGGCGAGGCAGGTGATCGTGGCTGTCAAGCCTGTGCGGTGACCTCGGCTGTGACCAGGTCCGCGAGTCGTTGTGCGGTGTCGAAATGGGGGGTGAGACGGGTCTTGGTCAGGGCGAAGGAGGTGCCGGTGGCGGTGTCGGCATAGACGTAGCTGCCGCCACCGCCGACCCAACCGAACGTGGTGGGTGCTTCGTCCGGCCGAGCCCCGAGGCGGCCGAGCGGATAGCCCAGGGCCAGCCGCACATGGTTGCCGAAGACCTGATCGGTGCCCTCGAAGGCCACCGCCGTCAACTCCTGAAGCCGGCGTGCGTCGATGAGTCGACCGTCGAGGAACGCGGCGTTCATGGCGGCGATCCCCCGCGCGGTGAAGGTGCCGACGGACGGGACGTCCGCTTGCAGGATTTCTCGGTTGTTCCCCATGGCCGCGGTCGGTCGCAGTTCCCAGGGCGCGAGAATGGCGTCGCCGTCGACTTGGGCGACCCGGCGCGGTGCGGCGTCTTCGAGTCGTGCGAGCCTTGGCAGGTCGGCTCGGGGCACACCGAAGTACAGGTCGCCGCCGATGCCCAGGGGCACGGTGACCCACTCCTGTAAGAGTTGCCGCATCCGTTTGCCTGTGGCCCGGCGCGCGATCTCGCCGACGAGGAAGCCGAAAGTGAACGAGTGGTATCCCGTCTCGGTCCCGGGCCGCCACCGCGGCTCGGCGGCGGCGATCGCCGTGCAGACCCGCGACCAGTCGGTCAGGTCCTCAGGGCCGATGGCGCGGGGCATCGCCGGCACTCCGACCGAGTGGGTGAGTACGTGGCGAAGAGTCGCCGTCGCCTTGCCGTTGCTACCGAACTCGGGCCACAGGTCGACCACTGGGGTGTCGTAGCCGACAGCACCGGTCCTGACGAGCAGGTGAGCGATCAGGGACGTCATGACCTTGCCGGCGGAGAAACCGAAGAACGGGGTCTCCGGGGCCGTCCTGCGCCCGGTCCTGCTGTCAGCGACGCCGGCGACCGCATCGACAACAAGAGCACCGTGGTGGTAAACGGCAACCTGCAAGCCGGTCTCGGCTCCGTTGTCCACGAGCTCGTCGAGAACGCTTTGGACCTTCTGCTGCAGTGCGGGCATCTCGTCACCGGCTCGGCCACGTGTAGCGAGTCTGACTGGTCGTCGGAAGCCTACCGAAGACGAATCGGGCAGTCGGCGCGACTCGGCAGCCTGGTGGCACCGGCGATGACAGGACGGCGACCGCACCGCGGACCCTGATCGCTCCCCCGACGCCGGGCTGCCCGCCGCGAAGGACGCCAACAGGCGGCGGTCCGCTGTCGGTCCGGTCTGCTCTCTGTCTGCTGTCTGGCTGCTGCGACGCGGTGCTGGTCGTTCTACTTGGCGTCGACTCGTCCGGGCGGGTTGGGGTCGGCCGTCAGCGCGTCACGGGCCGCCTGCCAAGCGGATTCCCCGGGGTAGAGCTCGGTGCGGAGGTAGGCCCAGGTGAGCCGCTGAAGGGCGGCCACCCGGTCGGGGTCTTCGTCCGTGGTTTCGGCGGCGTCATATCCGGAGACCCCGCCGAGTCCGTGCTCCGCCCCGAACAGGGTGAGCAGCGTCTTGGGGGCAGGGGCGAGGGTGTAGGGGTCGGCGTGCCACGTGGGGCCCATGTCGGTGAAGTGCCGGGGGTCGTCTTTGTCACCGATGACAACGAGGGCGGGTGTGGTCATGGTGGAGAAGTCCGTGGTCAGGAAGAACGGCATGCTCGCGGCCGACGACTCGTTCAGGACATCGCCCCGGCCGGGTGCGGCCAGCAGCACACCTGCCTTGATCCGCGGCTCGATGAGGTTCACTTCCTTTCCGTTCTCCGGGTCGGTGAGGCGGGCGCCGAGCAGGAGGCCGGCGGTGTGCCCGCCGAAGGAGTGTCCGGCGACGGCGACCTTGGCGTGGTCGATGCGTCCGGCGAGCTGCGGCACGGCGCGCTCTACGACGTCGAGTTGGTCGAGGATGTTCGTCATGTCCTCGGCGCGCGAGCGCCAAGACAGGGCTGATCCGGGGGTGGCGGTGTGCAGGTGGCTCAGCGTCCGGGAGCTCAGGTGGGTGGGCTGGATGACGACGAAGCCGTGTGCGGCCCAGAAGTTCGCGAGCGGTGCGTAGCCGTTGAGTGAGGAGAGGTTGTTCGAGGGGCCGTGCCCGTGGGAGAGGAGGATGACGGGGAGGTCGCTTCCGGTCGCGGGTGCGGAGACGCGCACCTGAAGGTCCACGAGGCGTCCGGGGACGGTCAGCACCACCGGGCTGAGAGAAAGGACGGGAGCGGGTGAGCCGAAGGTGTCGGTTGTGGAGAATGCGGAAGTTGTGGAGGGCGTGGAGCTGGCGGAGGTTGATGCACTCATGAGCGCGTGTGTCCTCTCGAAGGGCCTCGACTGCCGGCCATGACGCAGCCGTGGGAGGCGTACGGGAGCGTCCGGCTTCAACTAGACTCAGAAGCGGATCGCTGTTCCACTTAATATACGGAACACTGTTCCGTATAGTCAATGGCGGTCGTCGGGTCGCCGGCTCGTCGAAAGGAGAACGTGGTGACCTCTGCAGGCCAGTCCGGAAAGATGCCGGCCCGAGGCAAGAGGGCCGACGCGGTGCGCAACCAGCAGACGCTGCTTGCGGCGGCCACCGAGGTGTTCGTCACCTCCGGCGTCGACGCGCCGATCCGTGAGATCGCAACCCGAGCGGGCGTCGGAGTGGCGACGATCTACCGTCACTTCCCCACGCGGGCGGATCTCGTCGTCGCCGTCTACCGCCACCAGGTCGAGGCATGCGCGGAAGCCGGCCCCAGCCTGCTGGCCGACGCCGGCTCGCCCTTCGCAGCGCTTCGCCAGTGGATCGACCTCTTCGTCGACTTCCTGGTCACCAAGCACGGACTCGCCAACGCTCTCCAGTCGGACAACAGCGGCTTCGAGGCGCTGCACACCTACTTCGTCGACCGTTTGATGCCCGTCTGCGCGCAGCTCCTCGAAGCCGCGGCCGACGCCGGCGAGATCAGCACCGATACGCAGCCCTACGAACTGCTGCGCGGCATCGGCAACCTCTGCATCGGGCGCGACAACGACCCCCGCTACGACCCCCGCAGACTGATCGAACTGCTCCTCCAAGGACTACGGCGACCGCAGCCGGCCTGAGGGCATCGGCGCACATCGCTTCGTCGGCCGCGCTGTAGCCGGCTGCCGCGGGCACGGCACCGGTGCCCTGACCGCCGGTTCGCCCGCCCCGCGGACGTGGTGGGCCATGTCCTCGATCGCCTTGATGACGAGATCAGGCTGGTCGATCGGGATGTCGTGGGAGAGGTCCGCCACGACCAGGCGGCGGTTGGGCGCCGCGCTCGCGAACTCCTGCTGAGCCTGTCGCCACAGCTGCGCCTCGTCGGGCGTGGGGAAGGGAGTCTTGGAGGACACGGCCCGGGTAAGTAAGGGCTTGCGCCCTGCCCGGAGGGGTCGTAGGTGACGACCTGCGCGGCCGTCCGCTCGGCAATGACCGGAGCGATCTTCTTCCAGTACGACGCGTCGAGCCCTCCCCCGGAGTCCAAAACGATCGAGGAGGTGGCTGGGTGTCAAGTAGAACGCCAGCTCGTGCCCGTTTACGGTGATCATGTGAAGCGACGGCTGGGGCTCGGCCGTCTCGGCGGGAGTCGAGGTGGCGGCAGGGCGTATCGGGTCGCGGCCTCCGCACCACAGGCGGTGAGTCCACCGGCCGCGAGCGTGGTGGCCGCAAGGGCGAGCGCCAAGCGCCGCAGACGCATGGATCGGGTGGCAACGTCGATCACGGGAAGCCCTTCCCAAGGTGGGTGAGTTGGCTTCCAGCTTCGGCGGCTGCGCAGCCGACGGCGGCGGCGATGGTGCTCACTCCCGAGAGAGGTGGGGCTGACCCCGGCACCGCGGGAGCGCCCGGATGCGCATGCGAGCGCTCCACTGAAGGCTCGTGCAGGGGACAGCGCCGAACAGGGCCGACAACGGGCCGGCCGCGGCCCGAGTCCAGTACCGGGCCGCCGATTCGGGTGGTTGTGGAAATGGGTCGCGTCGCGGGAAGCCGGACCTCGACGCCTCAGGTCACCCTCGATGGCCGGTTGCCGTGGCTGTCCCTGGTTCCACCTGCCGCAGTTCCGCCAGGAGTTCGCTTTGACCGGCCAGGAGTTCGGTCAGGATGCGGCGGGCCGCGCGCAGGAGGTCGGCGACGTCACCGCCGGCAAGCGCGTAACTGACGGTCGCGCCGTCACGGATGGAGATGACGATGCCCGAGCGGCGCAGGACCGCCAGTTGCTGAGAGAGGTTGGACGCCTCGATGTCGATCGCGGCGAGGAGGTCGCGTACGGGCACCGGACCTTCCTGCAGGAGCTCCAAGACGCGGATGCGAACGGGGTGCCCGAGCATGCGGAAGAACTCGGCCTTCGCCTGATAGAGGGGTACCTGCATTCCCATGGGGGTGCTCCTGCCTGTTGCTTCGAGACTTGGGGCCGCGATGCTCCCAGCGAGTCGGCCTCCCATAGATTCGTGCGGGCCGGCCCACACATGCCCGTGTTTTATCTGTTTCAGATGTGCCGGATTGAAGAACTCTTCAACTCGTGGGCATGCGTGGGCGCCGAAATGCCGGGGCTAGAGCTCCAGAGCGGACTCGATGCGCTTGAGCTGGTGCCGGGCCATGGCCAGGTTGGACCTGGCCTTGTCCAGTACGACGTACAGGAACAGGCCGTTGCTTCCACGGCCCTTGAGTAGTCGGATCAGGTGGTACTGGCCGCCGAGCGTGATCAGTACGTCCTCGATCTCGTCGTTCAGGCCCAGCATCTCCATGGTGCGGACCTTCGCGCGGATCACATCGGTGTTACCCGCGGCGGCGACCGTCAGGTCGAGATCCTTCCCACCGCCCAGGGTCCCCAGCGCCATGCCGCTGGTGTAGTCCACCAGCGCGACTCCCACCGCGCCCTCGATCGAGGTCATGGTCTCCTTCAAGGAGACTTCCACGTTCGCCATCGGCGTCCACTCCCTTGCTTCTACGGTCTACGCCCGGCACTCGATTCCCCTCGGTACCGGACCCCTTGTGAGACTCACGCTACCGAGCGTGCGCAGCGGCATGGGGAGAATGGAAGATTGGGTGGAATGTCCACCGAGGTAGGTGGGTGGGATGAGCCGTAGGTCGCCCGAATCACTCCTGTCGCCCCCGGGGCCAAGCCGGGCCCATCCGGTCTCGGCCGCGGCGGCCTCTGGGCGGAGCCGCAGCCGTTGAGCCGGGCCTTCAGGAACCGGAGTGGGCGGCTTCGCCGCTGCCGTTGTCGACCACGGCCGCCGAGGCGGTCCAGGGGCCCGCGGTGCCGGTCTCGAAGCCCTGGCTGCCGAGGAGCTGGGCGGCGGTGCCGCCGCCCACCGGGATCACGGTCCAGGTGACGGAGGCGCTGCCGCCGGCGTTGGTGGAGCCTGCCGGCGGTCACGGTGACGGCGCCCGCCGACGGGGCTCAGCCGGCCGGCAGGGGCCGGCACAGGAGCGCCGCCGGGGTCGGACGGGCGGCGACGCGGGTGGTGAAGGCGATGCCCGCCGCGTACTCGGCCGGCAGGCACTGGCCCTTGTAGTGGCCGGAGGCGAAATCGCCGCCCCCGGCGCCCGCCGGGCGGTTGTCGCCCCGGTCGAACCAGACCGTGCGGACTCCGCCCGCGGGCAGCGCGGAGCGCGCCGGGGCGCACAGGGCCGCCGAGACCCGCTCGCTGCGGACGCTGTACCCGATGAGGAACTCACTCGCCGGGCATTGGAGTTTGGTGTAGCCGCCGGCCCAGTCGCCGCCCGACGGGACGTACGTCTCGTCGCGGACCACCGTCTGGCCGGCGACCGCAGCCCGCAGATCGGAGGTGGAGCACAGGCCCCGGCCGCCGGTGTGGCTGAGGCCGGCCAGGCGGGCCCCATCGGGGCAGACGGCTTTGCGGGCGCCGGTGTCCCAGTCCCCGGCGGCACGGGTGCGCAGCGAGGCGTTGTGGTCCTGGTGGTCGGTGCTCAGCTGGTACCAGGCGACGGTTGCGGGGACGAATCCGGTGCGGCCGGGAGTGGTGGTGAGGGTCGTCAAGGGGCCGGTGCGCCAGTCGGCTGGGTCGAGGACGCCGCTGCGGCGGCCGCTGGCGTCGTAGCGGAGCAGGGCCCAGCTGTCTCCGCCCGGCGCGCCCTGCGCGGTGGTGCTCCAGCCGACGAGCGGCCAGTAGGCGAAGTCGGCGTCGGAGGCGGCGAGATCGCCGGTGAGGTTCTGGAACCAGGCGCGCGGTGCGGCCCCGTTTTCGTCGGCGCCGATGCCGAACTCGCTGATCCAGACGGGGGCGGTGAAGTGCGTCCCGGTTTCGGCGGAGACGAAGAAGGCCTGGTCGTAGAGGGTCTGCCGGAGCTCGGCGGGGGTCATGTCCTGGTAGCGGGCGTCATGGGTCTCGCCGAGGCCGGTCGCGCCGCTGTGGTGGGGGCCGGTGTACCCGTAGAAGTGGGCCGAGTACACCAGCTTGTTCGAGACGACGAGGGTGTGGGACAGGGCGCGGACGGGCGTGAGGGCGGGCCGGCCGTGAGGGAGGCCATCGAGGGGGATGCCGGTCCAGTTGATGCCCTCGATGACGATGAGCAGGTTGGGGTTGGCCTCGGCGAGGATTCGGTCGGCGGCCTCCTGTGCGGCGGCTTGCCAGTCGTGGGCGTCGCCCAGGCCCCAGTTGGGGTCGTCCCAGGTGTCGCGGCGGACCTCGTTGTAGAGGTCGGCGCCGACCACGCGCGGGTTGCCGCGGTAGCGGCGGGCGAGGAAGACCCAGTCGTCAGACCACTGGCTGGTGGAACGGCCGCTGTTCCAGCGTTCGTTGCCGTCAAGGCCGCAGCACCAGCGGGTGGTGCCGGTGTGGTTGTTCAGGATGACGGCGAACCCGGCATCGGTGAGGGCGCGTACGACGGCGTCGTAGACCTGGAGCGGCGTGCTGCCGCGCAGGTCCGGGTTGGCGGTGACGGCGGCGTCCGGGACGGGGGTGGTCGTGTGGAGCATCTCGTTGGAGAAGGGCAGCCGGACGCTGTTGAGCCCGAGGGCGCGGAAGTCGGCGGGCAGGGCCGTCCGGTCCAGGCCGAGGGGTATGCCGTGGGAATCCTGGCCCGCGTGGTGGTTGACGGGGTCGCCTTGGTCGCCGGAGCCGTTCCAGGAGCCCTGGGCGCCGTCCCAGTTGCCGGAGCGCAGGCGGAAGCGATTGCCTTGGGCGTCGACGATGTAACGGCCCCGGGTGGAGAGCGGGGGTGTCCAGGGCGCGTCCAGCGGGGTGACGGCCGGCGCCGGGGACGACGGGGCCCCGGAGGCGGCGGCCGTAGTGGCCGGCAGGGCGCCGGCCGCCAGGAGCAGTACGCTCAGCATCACCCTTACGAGGCTCTTCATGTCGGCTCCCGCCGGCTGTGGCCACCCCGTTCCCGGGTGGCTGCGGCGACAAGTTACCGTCCGGTCGGCGGACAAGGAAGGCGGAAGGCCCGGAACGCGCGCCGTGATTTCCGGGCCGGACGAGGCTGAGGTCGGCGCACCCTCGGGAGCGCCGACGGCACTAGGCAGTAGGTCCGTACCGCTCTCGCGGGTAACGGACATCCTGCCGAAGCACTGAGCCGAAGGCTGCAAAGGTCCCCAAAGAGGTCCGGAGCACGTCGCCGCCGTTCTCCCGCTGCCCGCGGCCGGACGGCAGGCGCGGGGTGGCTTCATTCGTCGCTTGCGACACCGCGATCGGGTGCGCTCATGTCTCCCGTGGCAGGTGTGCCGTCGGCGAGGCCGTACCGCAGGTACACGGTGCCCTTCGGGCCGGCTGCCGGGGGTGCGAGTAGCCTGACGTTGGTGGGCACCGCTCCACCGTCGAACACCTTCTTGCCGACGCCGAGCACGATGGGGTGCAGCCAGAGGTCGAGACGGTCGAAGAGCTTTTCGCGCAGGAGGGTCTGTACGAGGTTCAGGCTTCCGACGACCTTCACGTGCTCGTGGCGGTCACGGATCTCGCGTACCGCGTCGGCCAAATCCGGGCCGAGCTGCGTGGACCCGGCCCACGAGAGGTCAGGCCGGCCGCGAGAGGCCACGTACTTCGGAACCCTGTTGAAGAGCGTGGTGAACTCGTTGTCCTCCCCGCCCTCCTGGTGAGGCCAGTAGGCGGCGAAGATGTCGTACGTCCGCCGGCCGAGCAGGAGGGCGTCCGTGCCTTCGTACGCGGCATCGATCTGCGCCCCGGCGACCTCGTCCAGCAGGGGCGCCTGCCAGCCGCCGAACGGGAACCCCACCGGGTCCTCGTCAGGGCCGCCGGGCGCCTGCCCGACGAGGTCGAGCGTCGTGAACATCTCGATGTGGATGAGGCCCATGGCTTACTCCCGATGAGTCGGTTGTCTCCGTCAAGAGATAGACCTGCGGGGTCCCGCAAACTCATCGCCACGACGAAACCCGGCTTGCCACCCGGCATGAAAAGCCCTGAACGTCCAGGTCACCGCTTGGCCGGATGAAATGTCCCAAAAGGGGACTCGGGTCCCGGACGGGATACGGATCAGCCTGAATCTGAAGTTCCGCCCCTATAGCGGCCTGACCGTTGATTGCCTGACCGTCGACGAGGAGGCCGCGGCCGGCCCGCAAGGGCGTGCCTGCCCTGACCCACCGGTACAAGCGGGGTGGGCCTGATTCGTGGCCGCCGGTCACATATGGCCGGGCGTCTGGCCTGTGCAGGCAACCTGGCCGAGATCACCATCGGGGTCGATGTCCCCCACACCGATGGAAAGCAGGGAGCCGATGCGGGCCAGTCGGCCCCATCGGAGCCGGGCAAGGGACAACCACTTGCGAGCACTGTCGCATCAAGGAGAGACCAAATGAGCGTGGACCAGCACCTCACGGTGCCGCCGCCTGCCGCCGCCGCCACACTGGCGGGTCAGCGGGGGCTCGGCGAGTGGACGCAGACCTTCGCCACCGACCAGGGGTGGAGGTGGCGGAAGTGGCGGGACTGGAGGCTGTACATATACACGGGCGGCGTGATCGTGACGTCTCCCATGGGCCTACAAGCCGCGTACGACTGGAAAACCGCGCGAGTCATGCAGAACCTGACGAAAGTCAACGGCGGACACCGCGACGCCAAGTACATGCTCATCGACCCGGGCGGCGCCGCCCTGGTCATCGGCTTCGGTATCTTCCCCCTCCTACGCAAAGACAAAGAGGCGGCGGGAATCACCGAGGTGATAGGTGGCGCTCCGTTTCCCTACCCGCTCGACTGGGGCCCCCACATCCAGCGGGCCATAGCCCAGACCCAGCTGCCCGACGTACTCGCCCGGCTCGAGCGGGGCGAGACGGTGAACTTCGGACCGTACGAGGCGTGCCGGCAAGGGATCACGGGTGAGGACCGCAAGCGTCGTCTCACAACCTCCTGGTCGGAGATCCACAAGCTGAAAGTTTACGACGGGATGCTGTTCTTCAATCCGGAACGCGGGTGGCGCGCCGACCCGAACCGCAAGGGACCAGACGCGGCACACGTGTACCAGATCCCCAATTTCGAGCTCTTGCTCCAGCTGTGTCAGGAGTTGTGCCGGCTCAAGGAATGAGTGTGTCGCAGGGAAGCGATCGCACGGGTCCAAGGCGCCGCCCGAGACCCCTGCGGTCCACCAGCGGTGTGACCTCACCGGAAGGGGGTGGGCGACCCGGCATCGGGTGGTGCCGGGTCCGGTCGTTGATGGCCGACTGTCATGCGGCCCTCTGCCCTGCGATTGACACGTACCGCTGCGCGACGAGGGATACCGTCGTCGGTCGTGGCCTCGCGATGCCCGTTCGTCCCGGAGCCGCCAGGAATCGGTCACGCCCATGAAGACGCGCCGGGCGAGAAGCGGCGGGCGAGAAGCGGCGGGGCAAGGCGCGGCTTGATCACCATCTCGAGCCGTTCAGCCGAACGCCGCGTGTGGGCCGCACCGTGGTACGGCGGCCGTCCCTCAGGCCCGTGAAAAGTGGACGACCGGACACCGGCCGCCTTCCCTTGCCGTCGAGCGGACAGCCAATGCCGTGCGGACCCTCGCGGTCAGGGGGCGGAAGCGGTACGCAGATGCTCGACGGATGCCTGATAGGCGTCGGCAGCACGGGCGAAGTAGTCGAACAACAGCTTGAGTTGGTCGGGCGAGTAGGTGGCGAGCAGTTCACCGATCCGCTCTCGCGCGGGGGCCATCGCTTGGTCGAGGCCGGCGGGTGTGCCGATGGGGTCGACGATCACTTTGCGGCGGTCGTCCGGCGAGGGAACGCGGCGGACGTAGCCGGCTGCCTCGAGGCGGTCGATGAGCCGGGTGGTCGGGCCGGTGGTGAGCCCCGTCCGCGCGCCGAGCTCTCCGGGAGTGAGGGAGCCCTCCAACTGGAGGATGTTGAGCGCGTAGAGGTCGGTGGCGCCGAGGTCGCATGCCTTGGCGGCGGCGTGGCCGTGCAGCATCACGGCGCTCAGGTATCGGCGGTAGAGCCCGCCCGCGTCGGGCGCTACGTCATGCGTTGACACGTACTCCTCCACTCCTTAATCTCTTCACAGGAGAAGAGATCCGTTAACCAACTTCTTCTTTGTTGAAGTTATCATGGAGAAGGGGGGCCACGCACACCGCCACCGAGCCGGCCGACCCCTACTGCGGATGGGGCCCAGGGCGTTCCCTACGGCCGGCCGTTCCCTGCCTCCGCTTTCTCGGCATCCTCTTGCAGGTGCCACACCTCCAAGGTCACCAGGTCACGCCCCAGGTGTGGCCACCTGCGAACTGCACCCGCCCGGCTGCCGTCCACGACCGGCGGGCCACACAACCAACGGCACCAGCACCCGCACATCACCTCCTCGTACCGAACCAGGAGAGCCACCCGTGAACACGAACCAGAGCACCCCCGTCCACCGCGCCGAAGACACCTCCGCCATCCACGCTCTGCTGCGGCGCAGCGCCGCCGCATGGGCGAACGGTGACGGAGCCGCGTACGGCGCCTGCTTCACCGACGACGCCACCGACGTCACCTACGTCGGCACCGTCTACCACGGCGGCCGGGAGATCGGTCGCGCCCACCAGGCCCTGTTCGACGGCTTCCTCAAGAACACCCGGCTCATCCTCGACCCCGTCGAACTCCGCTTCTACGGCAGCGATGCCGTCGTGGTAGTCACCCGCGGCGACGTCCGCCCAGGCCCCGGGGAGAAAGGCAGAGCCGGAAAACCCGTCAAGCTCCGCAAGATCGCCACCTACACGATCATCCGTGACGCAGACGGACACTGGCGCATCGCCGCCGCCCAAAAGACCCAGCGCAAGCCCCTCATGGAGGCCCTGTCCTTCCGCTTGCAGCCCGCGACCCGCCCCGCCGTACACTGACCGCGAACCCTCGCCCCTCCCCCGTACCGACGTCCCCCGCCTGCACCAGCCCCGGGCCGACCACCCTCCCCAGGCCGCCCCGCCATGGTGTTGACCACCGGCAATCCACCTGCCCGGCGCGGCCCAGCCCGTTTCGACGGTCGGGGTGCGGTATGACCGTTCGACCGTCGGGTGCCGGCCTTGTCGGCCGGCTTGGCAGCACGGCCAGGGCGATGGGGTCGACCAAGCCCAGCCGTACGGGTATTGTCCCGGCTCCCGCGACATCACCGATCTTGGAGGCCATGCCGTGCCCACCCTTCCGTGGACCGTTCCCAGTGAACCCGGGGGCACCACGTCCGCCCTGGTCATGGCGTCGCGCTTCGAGGTGCGGAGCCTAAAGGACGTACCGCGTTTCTTCGTCAAGTCGTTGTCCGCGTGGCGCCAGGTCAAGAGCGCCCCTGGCTGCCTCGGCGCGTCGCTCGTCGCGCGCCCGTTCATGACGCTGTCGGCGTGGGACAGCCGCGAGTCGCTGATGACCTACAACTCGACCGATCCGCACCGCGGCATCGTGACGACGATGCGCCCGACGATGAAGACGTCCACGTTCGTCTTCTGGAACGTCGAGGTGGGTGGCCTCCCCGTCACCTGGGCCGAGGCCGAACACCGCATCGCCGAAAAGGCGGCGACGCGGCCGGATGCCGCCTAGAAGATCCGCCAGGGGCTCTGCGGGCCGCTCGACGAGTACCGCTCCCGGCCTGTCATTTCCGCTCTCCCTAGGCCGTTCACGCCTCAAGCACGCTGACAGCAACGGCCTTCAGCCCTGAGTGCGGCGGCCCCTGTACGTCCGACAGTCGCACTGCTTCCCGCGGGTTCGGTCGCCTCGATATCGAGCAGGTCACTGTGGCAGGGGCCGGTACCCGCGTCGTGCTCCTCGGGCAAGTGGTGACAGGTGCGGCAGGCGTCCGGGTACAGGCACCAGAGGAAGACGGCGAACACAAGTAACGGCCCGGCGCCGCTCACACCAGCCACTCGCCGGTTTCCCAGGCAGACCTCCCGGTCAGGCACCGGCACAGTGCGGTCCGGGACGCCCCGCACTCCTCGCAGGGCAGTGGCCCGGGGCGGTCGTCGACCGGCTCGTCCTCACGCGAGAACAGGGTGCAGTCGCAAGCCGGCCCTCGGTCGGGGGCCCCGAGGCAGCGCCGCAGGGAAGGTACGTGCACCCCACGCGTGTGCCCGCAACCTCCGCACGGGCGTGCCGACATGCCAACTGCCATGAGGGGAGTGTGGCGCGTAAGCCCGACTGTGGTCGAGGGCTTTCCTACACCCATCGGGTTCGCGGGGCACACCGCGGTCCGGGACGCTCAGGACGCCGCTCGACGACGCAGGTCCGCCGCCGAGCGACGCGCCCGCGTCGCCAGGGACACTTGGCTGCGACCACAGGATCCCGGACAGTTGGAAGATCGCTGCGCCGCCTTGAAACACGGCGGCAAGGTCGATCTCTACGCCCACGTCCTGTGCTACGCGCCCGACCCCGGCGCGGGCCAGACCGAACAGTGGGTGAGATGGGACCGGATCACCGAAGTGATCCGGGGCGATGTCCCGGAGGCTACGCCGCCCCCTCCATCCGGATCGCCGCAGAGGGCAACATCGAGCCGCTGACGATCAAAGGCCTCACCGGCCACCCCGAGTTCGCCGCGCACATCACGGCCATCGCCGTGCAGGCGGCCAAGCCAAAGATGTACCAGGCGCTCGCCGACCCGACCGGCCTCCGCCTGTCGCGCCCCACATCTCGGTCTACGGACTGCTCATGGGAACCGGCGCCAACCCCCGAACCGACCTGCGCCTCACCACGGACGGATTCCTCTACAAGGAGCAAGGCGCCGAGCACAGGTTGCCCTGGTCCCACATCGGTCGCCGGGAGAGCAGGATTCCGGGCAGTGCGGCTCTCCGAGGTCGGGTCGGTCCTTACGGGCCGGCCCACACTCGCGAACTGCTGCGGCGCGTCAGGCCGTTCGGTGGCGGCCGAGAATGTGCGCCGCCCTCGGGGCAGGGCCTTGGGCCACCAGTCGCGGGGGCTGAAGTCGATCACCAGTGCCGGGACCAGGAGGGACCGTACGGCTGCGCCGCATCCGGCCACGGAGCCTGCGCAAAACCCGTTGGCGGACCACCGCGGCCCCTGCTACTTTTCCGGAGGCCGTGCGAGAGAACGAGGAGGTGGTACCCGTGAACGCAGTATCGACACGGGTGCTCCCCTCCGGGGTCACGGTCGGACGATAGATCGTCCGGGAGCGCCGTCCAAGAGCACTCCCGAAAGGCACGACCATGCGCTTCACTTCTGAACAGCGCCTCGAAAACGGCGTTCTGGAACGCGACTTCACCCTCGGCGAGATCCCCGGTGTCCTGTGGACGCCCGGATCGACGCCGGCCCCCCTGATCCTGATCGGCCACCCCGGCGGCTTGCACAAGCGACTCCCCCGGCTGGTCGCCCGGGCCCGTCACTACGCGGCGCGGTACGGCTTCGCAGTGGCCGCCATCGACGCCCCCGGGTGTGGTGACCGGCCTCGCTCCGCCGTCGACGAGCAGTTCCGCGCCGACCTCCGCCGGGCGATGGCGGCCGGCGAGCCGGTCCACGGGATCGTCGAAGCCTTCGTCGTCCCGCTGGTTGAAAAGGCGGTCCCCGAGTGGCGGACCACCTTGGACGCCCTCCTTTCGCTGCCCGAGATCAACGGCCCGATCGGATACGACGGGATGATCGCCATCGGCATTCGGCTGGCGATGGTCGAGCCGCGCATTTCGGCCGCCGCCTTGTTCGGCCAGACTCTCGTGCCCGACACCCTGCGCGAGGAGGCCCGGCAGGTCACCATTCCCCTGCGGTTCCTCATGCAGTGGGACGATGAAGGGATGGAACGGCAGCCGGTCCTGGACCTGTTCGACGCCTTCGGCGCCAAGGAGAAGACGCTGCACGCCAATATGGGCGGGCACACCGGTACCCCGTGGTTCGAGGCGGACGACGCGGCCCGATTCTTCGCCCGGCACCTGAAGTGAGGCCGGGCCGCCCGGCCGGCAGCAGACGATAGGAGCTGTCGGCCGGGATGCCGCTCATCGAGGAGAGGTCACCGACCTCCCTCGGTGGCGGTGGCCGACAGGCCCGGTGGCAACACGACGTTGACAGGGGTCATATGGCCGGGCAGCCGCTGGCGAACGCAACATCCGGGGTGAAACCCCCGAAGGCGGAATACTGTCGACAAGTCACCTGACAGCGTTGCCTCGTTGGTTTACTCGGGAGAGATTGATGACGCATAGCCCGCACGGTGAGCCACTGGAGCGGCTGCGGGTCCTGACCGAGCGGAACGTCGTGGGGATCTGGGCGAACGGTACGTTCTGCGGGACCGGTTTCCTGGTGACATCCGACACCGCTCTCACGTGCGCGCACGTGGTGGCCGGGCGCGAGGGGAGCAGCCTGACTGCCACTGTCGAGGGGTGCCAAGTGCCGATCGAGGTCAGGTGCCTGATGCCGGCGACGAAGGGCCCGGAAAGCACGTACGGCTTTCCGGATCTGGCTGAACTGCGCCTGATGGAGCCCGCCCACAACCTGCAGGGCGTGTGGCTCGGCAACGCGGCGCCGACACAGGCCTCCTCCGTGTCCGTCCACGGATTCAGCGGCCACACGTTGGAACCAGGTGTCCAGCCCGACACGCTGCATCTCACGGTGGCCGGGCGGAGCGGGCGCTTCGTGCGGCTGCAATGGGACCAGGTGGTTCAGGGCTTCAGCGGCGGTCCGGTGCTCGACACGAGAACGGGGCGTGTGTGCGGAGTGCTCAAGGCGTCACGGCACGAGAAGGGAATGTCGGGAGGATGGCTGATACCCGTCGATGCCGTGGAGGAACTCTCGCCGGGGCTGATGGGCCGCAATCATGCCGCGCACCGGGCGGGGACGGTCTGGTTCGACCTCGCCCGCAACCGCGAGGGACGGCAAGCAGCCCTGTTCGGCCCCGAGCCCGCACCCGTTTCGGGGAACACGCCGGCGCAGATGCTGGCACGTGGGGCGATGCCGTTCGTGGACCGGCCGGAGCTCGACGATCTCAGGAACTGGTGCTACGTAGCCGACGACCAGTTGCTGCGTCTGCTGTACGCGCCGGGCGGTTCGGGTAAGACCCGTCTGACCGCCGAACTCTGCCATCAGCTACGGAACATGGGCTGGATCGCCGGATTCGCGGACAGGGAGTCGCTCGGCAACCCTGTCCGCCGACACCAGTGGCTCGAAGACCTCACCGCCGCTCTCGGAGCGGAGTTCCCCTGCCTGGTGGTGTTCGACTACGCCCAAGCACGGCTCG
Source organism: Streptomyces sp. Tek67B01 (assembly GCF_055231995.1). Classification (NCBI taxonomy): domain Bacteria; kingdom Bacillati; phylum Actinomycetota; class Actinomycetes; order Kitasatosporales; family Streptomycetaceae; genus Streptomyces; species Streptomyces sp. Tek67B01. The sequence continues at coordinate 6,790,916 of NZ_JBUYUY010000001.1, read as the reverse complement.
GCGACATCAGTTCTCTTATGGCGCACGTCCACCGGTACCGGCCTGACGGCATCACCCTGCGCGTCCTGTTGTTGGCTCGTTCCGAGGAGCCGTTGTGGCAGGCGCTGAAGGAGGAGTTCGAAGCGCAGTACATCGAGGACTGGGCGCTGCGGGGTGCGAGCTCGCTGAGGCTGCCCAGCACGCTGAGCACCAAGGACCCCGGGGCCCTCGTCAGCGAGGCGTTCAGGGAGTTCGTGCGCTTGCTGAAATGCCCGTGGGTGCGGATGCCGCTGTCCCTCGCGCGCGGAGCCGCTCGACAGGACTCGGTTCTGGGCATGCTCGCTGCCGCTCTCGACGCCGTACTCACGTTGCGTCAGGGCGAGGAGTGGAAGGAAAGCGACGACCCGCTGGCACGGATCTGTCGGCATGAAATCAGGGGATGGCACAAGTTGCTGGAGGACCGTCTGGGGACGGGCGGCGCCTTCGCCGGACGTACCGGACGACTGATGGCCGAGGGCCTACTGCTCGTGCCCACCCTGGCCCAGGGGCGGGACAGGGGTGAGCTGACCGCGTTGTTGACTGCCGTGCGCGGGGCGGCTTTCCCCGGACAGCTGCCCGTCAACGCCGGCGCGGTACAGGGCTGCCTACGGGCGTTGTATCCGTCGGCGGAGGGTGACCATGTCGCGCCCCTCGAACCTGATCGCCTGGGTGAAATCCTGGTGCGGCGTGTGCTGGCGGAGCCCGAGAGCTCGGGAGACGAGGTCGGCTATCTGCGAAAGGCTCTGGACGTGTCCATGCTCCGAGATGAGCGGGCACGGCCCGGCGCCGTGTTGGATACGCTCGACGTCCTGGCTCGGGCCCGTGGCTGCACGACCGTGGGCCGTGTAGCGGACCATCCTGCCCACGCCGTCCTGGACCGGGCGCTTGCGCGGCTCGTTCGCGACAATCCTCGAGTCCTGGTACCGGCCCTGGTGACCGTCGGCGCCCGCCTGCCGCACGCGGAGCTCTTGGCGGCCCTGATCCAACCGGTGCTGGAGACTTGCGAGAGCGACCTCCTCTGCCTCGTCGAACCACGGCTTCCCCGCTATCCTTCCGGCCTCTCCGCCTTGTCGGCGCTCGTCCTCCAGCGGCTGCTCCGATCGGCCGGCACAGGGAACGACGACAGCAGTGCGCACGTGCGTATGCAGCGGCTGCGCAGGTGCAGTCTGCGCCTCGAGGAGAGCGGGAACCGGGACGACGCCGTCCGGGCAGCGGACGAGGCGGTCCTGCTCAGCCGCGATCTCGTCCGCAAGTCCGCGCAGTACAGGTCCGACTACGCCGCAGCGTTGCACAACCTGAGCCTGCTGCGGCAGCGGTCGGGGGAGACGCAGTCGGCGTTGGGACTCAGTGTCGAAGCTGTGGCCCTGTACCGACAACTCGTAGGCGCCGAGCCGGGCATGCGGCACCACACTCTCATGGACATGGCGGGCGCTCTCAGCCTGCTGGCCTTGCTGCGGCTCGGAGATGCACAGGTCAACGGCGCGGCCCGTGATGCTGCCGAAGGAGTCATGCGGTGCGAACAGGTGCCGGAAGGAGCTCGTGACGACGACGTGTACCTCGCCTGTCTGGAAACCCTGGCCGAGTGCCGCCACCGCACGGGCCTGCCCGAGGAGGCGCTCGCGTGCAGCCTTCAGGCGGTCGAGCGCCTGGAGGACCTGGTGAGACTCCGGCCCAGTCGCTATCTTGCCCGGCTGCCAGAGACCCTGCAGCGCCACGGCTTCGGACTGCTGCGGGCCGAGAGGTATCGCGAGGCTTATCCGGTGCTGAGCCGGGCGGCGATGGAGCGCGCGGCGCTGCCTTTACGGACCACGCCTCGACTGCGCGAGGAGCAGGCGCTGGTGCTCCACGTACTCATCCAGCTCAGTGACGAACTCGACGACTTCGGACATGATCGTTCATCATGGCTACAGATGAAGAACGTGCTGGACGGTCGCGCGAACTGAGAGGAGCCTGGTGCCGATGAAGAACGAAGCGTCTGTCCACGCCGAACCCCCACCCATCCGGCGGCAACGGGCCGTGGAGGTCTTCCGCAACCGTTTCGGGGCCCTGTTCAACGATGAAGTGCTCTCGCCGTCGGGCGAGCAGGGGCGCTACTTGCGCTGGCAGTGGTCCCAGAGCGGTGTGGTGATCGTCCCCACGGGGCAGGACGGTTTCGCTTTCGTCCCCACATACCGCTACTCGATCGGCGGAGTCTCCCTGGAGTTCCCGCGAGGCGGTTGCGAAGCGGACGAGGACCCGATCGTGGCTGCCGCACGGGAACTGCGGGAAGAGACCGGATTCGACTGCGCTCCGAGCGCGTTACGCCGACTGGGCTTGATCCACGCCGATACGGGTCTGATCGAATCGGACGTGCACGTCTTCACAGCCGAAGTCCGGCCGCCGGGTTCGGCAGACATCCGGCCCGTCGCAGAACCGGAGGCCATGGAGTCGGTTGCCGAGCCGATCTGGGCCTCGCGCACGAAGGTGGTGGAGTGGCTGCAGAGCGGCACCGTCACCTGCGGCGTGACGCTGGCCGCCCTGGCACTCGCACTCGCCGACCGCTCCGGCACCGGCTCCGGGCCTGCGATGTGAGTGGTTCTCGCTCAGCCGGCATATGCACCCGTGATCACGCGCTGCCGCATCTGCCGCGCATCGAGTTCTCCGATGTCGGCCGCGCCGTCGACGGCTGACACACTCCGGTCGACAACACGCAGGTCGAGGTAGTCCTCCTCCGCGTTGGCCGTCGGAACATCGAGGCCGGCTCCGAGGGCCCCGGTCAGTGAGTCCTGGGAGATTCCGAAACGCATCAGGTTGCGGTTGCCGTTCAGGACCGCCCGTGCGCGTTCGTCGGTGTCATGAAAGGCGCGGACGAATGCCTCCTGCATCCACGTGCTGAACTCGGTCATGGCTTCCATCAGACGGGACAGATCCGGTTGGCCGCCGCGGCGCAACAGGCCCAGTTCGTGTACGAGGGCACTTCGGGACGGCTGCTCAGTGGCTTCCAAATACACCTCGACCGGCAATCTGCCGAGCAAGAACCCATCGAGAATGCTGCCGGGCAGCGTGGTGTACTCCAAGGCCGTTCGAGTCGCAGCGGTGGTGGGCAGGTCGACACCGCGCGGCGCCGCGGTCCCGGCCGCCAGCACGTGAGGGAGTGCCTCGCGGTAGGACTCACCCGCGGCTCGGTCCACGACGGCCAGAGCGAGCACGACCTCTGTGCTCCCCGGCGCCTCGGCCCGATACGACTCCTCCCAGTCCTTGACCGCGGTGAAGTACAGCGGCTCCTGTTCCTTCACGAAATTCAGGGCCGCGTCGAACGTTGCGCGGGTCTGCCCCTCGGCGTTGCGCCTGCGCTCCTCCAGCAGCCGGGCCACTCCGCCCTTGAAGGCGGCCGCTACGGCGTCCAGGCGATAGCTGACGACATGCGCGCGCGTCATGCGGTCCATCAGTTCCGCGTATGCGGCACTGGGCATGTTTTTGACTTGGCGTCTCTTCTGATCCCCGCGCACGGCCGTCAGCGTCTTGTCGTCCCTGCACGCGACCCGGATGCGGCCGCCGCTCAGGAGCGGCGCGAGATCCGATCGAACGCCCAGGCCGTCGGCTTCGTGAGAGGACACGAGGGCACGGAAGAGAGGAGTGTTGAGCGCCTGCGAATCACCGATGAGCAGGGTGTCGGACAGCACTGCGTGGAAGAGCACGCGTGCCCGCAGGTCCTCGGCGTTCGCAATCGGGGACTGTAAGTGGATCTCGACATCGGAGAGATAGACCCTCTCCGGCGATAATCGGGCATTTTGGCCAATCATGACCACTCCCCTTCGTGACCGTGTGATGATTGTAAGTGCCCGGACGCCAGGCGTCGCCGAGAACCAAACATCTTCTGTAGTCGGTGAGTTGAACCGGAGGAGACACGTGTCCGATGCGGTCCAGGCAGTCATGCCAGACGGAACCTCAATATGGGTACGCGTCAACGACGACGACGAGGGTCCCCGGGACACCGGCTTCGGAGACCGCCTGTCACGGCAGCTCGGCGATCTTCCCCAGACGTTGGACACCATCACACACAGCGTCAGATCGGGACTGCGGCGCGCCGCCCCGGACGAAGTGACTCTCGAATTCGGCATCGAAATCGCGGTCAAAAGCGGTCAGTTGGTGAGCGTGGTGACCGAAGCGGGGGGCAGCGCCACCCTCAAGGTGACCGCTACCTGGCGCAAGGGTGAGCCCGAAGCGAGCGTCGCGATGGAAGCACCAGGCGAGAGGCCGGAGGAAGACCCCGCGTAGCAGTTTCACGATCATCGGCCTCGAACGTCTCGGAGAGGCGTTCTGGACGGTCCACTCCCCCTCAGCCGTGACGCCGGTCCCGCCGGCCCGCACAACTCCCGGAGTGCCGGCGCGACCGTCCGCATCCGAAGGACGCTCCAGTAATTGGCCCATGTTCACGGCGGTTGATTGGACTGCTGAGCAGACCAGTTGGGCGGCATCGTCATGATCATGAACAAGCAGAAGAGCACGACCCCCACCCCCTCCCAGGCCCTGCTGACCCGCCACGCGGAGGCGGAGACCTGCGCCGACCCGAGCAGCGTCATGCGACTGCTGGGTGAGCCGGGCGACACCGCCGACGTGGGCTTCACCAGCTACCGGTCCACCTTCGCCCAAGGCGCGGTGGGCGCACCGGCCCACTTCCACACCAAGGCGACGGAGCTGTTCTTCGTGATCAGCGGATCCCTGCAGGTACTGGTGGGAGAGGAGATCGCCATCCTGAACGAGGGGGACTTCCTCGCGGTGCCGCCGCACACCCCGCACGCCTTCGCCGCCGCGCCGGGGGCCACGGCAGACGTCCTGTTCGTATTCACCTCGGGCATGGACCGGTTCGACTACCTGCGTCTGTTGAGCCGGGTGATGCGGGGCGAGGCAGACGCCAAGGAGATCGCCGAAAACGCGGAGCGCTTCGACAACCACTACGTCGACAGCCCGGTATGGCGGGCCGCTGTGGAGACGTCGGCGTGATCGCGCCGGAAACAGAGGAGCCGTCCGCGGCGATCCGGCGCCGAACCGGTAGGCAATCGCATCAGGCAGCGGTGTTATTGGCAGGCGCCCCCGGCGCAGACATGGCCGGCCCCACGGCCGAGGACTCCCAGGTCATCGCAATGGACCCGCGTTTACGGGACAGCCCTCAGGAGGCCCTCTTGATTGCTTCGACCAAGTCGTCGCGGGTCATGCGGGAGCGACCGGGGATGTCCGCGGCGGCCTTCTTGTAGAGGTCGGCCCTAGTCAGCCCGCCGAGGTCCTCGGTCTTCGGTGAGGAGCGGATCCCGCCTCTTGCCCGCCGGTTTCTTCGCGCTGCCCGCGCCGGAACCGCTCGTACGGCCGCGTGTCGAGGCGGCGGTCTTCTCCCCCGCGGCCGGCTTGGGGCTGCGGGCCCGTTCGACGCCGGCGCGCAGGGCTTCCATGAGGTCGACGGCGCCGGTGGGCGTGGCCACGGGCTCGGCCTTCTCAACGGTGCCGCCTGCCTGCTTGGCCTGGATCAGGGCGGTGACCTTCTCCTGGAAGCTGACGGGGAATCGCTCCGGGTCCCATGCCATCAACAGCGCCCGGATGAGTTGCTCGGCCATCTTGACTCGTGCTGGCGCATCACGAAGGTCGCGATCCCGGCCTCGCCTGACTTCGCGAGGGCCTGCTCCAGGAGGCCGTAGACCTTTTCGAAGCCCTTGCCTCGCAGGCCCAGGTAGTAGGTCTTGTCGAAGAAGATCGACTCGATCTCGTCCAGGTCTACGAAGCCGGAGATCTCCAGCGCCTGGGAGCGGCCCGGGGCGATCTCGTCGAGTTCGAGTTCCTTGCCGGTGCGTTCGTTCACGCCCCGATTGCGGATGCGGTCGGAGGTGCCGCGCTGGAGCTGATGGAAGTGGATGGTGTGGCCGGCGGTCGCCGTATAGAGGCCGGCCGGCAGGCCCTACCGCGGAGTAACCGCTTCGTCCGCTTCCGGTTCCTCCACAACGCGCCCGTGCCAGGGAGCACCGCGCCGCACAGCGCCGGCCCTGCCCGACACGCGTGGTGGCGACGGTGCGGGCCCGGTGCCGAGGCGGATGATGGGAACGAAGCGGGAGAATGAGGCCCTACCCGAACCAGCAGGGCACCGAATGGGGCGGAGCGATGAGAGACCCCCTGGTTGATGGCCGTGACGGCCCGCTGAGGGAGCCGGGCGATGACGCATACGTCATCGTGGACGGCCGGGGCGTGCTGACCGCTTGGACGCCGGCTGCGGAGCGTCTGCTGGGCTATGCGGGGCAGGAGGTGCTGGGGCTGCGGGGCGCCGATCTGCTGGTCGACGAGTCGGACGTCGCCGGCCTCGCGGTCCGGTTGCGAAACGGAGGGGCGGAGGCGGTGCGGCTCGGTGCGGTCGTGCTGAGGCACCGTAGCGGCCGCCCCGTGGAGGTCGTGCTTGAGGGCCGCCGCCTGGTGTGGACCGGAGGTGAGTGCCGATGGTTGGTGCGGGCGGCGGACGCGGACGAAGCCCGGCGCCGGGAACTCGGCGCCGCACTGGTGCGGGGCCTGTTCACGGAGTCGCCGTTCGACATCGACGTCTTCGACACCGAGCTGCGCTTCCTGGCGCAGAACGCCGGGTGGCGTCGTACGGGATGGTTCGGGGGCAAGGACTTCACCGGCCACACGATGGCCGAGGTCGCGCCACCGGGTTTGCTGGACACCGATGCGTTCGAGGCGCGGCAGAGGCAGGTCCTGGACTCCGGTGAGGCCCTGATCCGGACGGAGCTGCGCGGTCGCTCCCCCGATGACCCCGGCCATGAGTACATCTGGTCGGAGACGATCCTTCCGCTGCGCGATTCCAACGGGCAGGTGATCGCGCTGGCCCGTACGGTGACCGACGTGACCGAGCGGGCCCGGGCCCACGAGCGCCTGGCGCTGGTGAATTCTGCCAGCACGCGGATCGGCACCACACTGGATGTGGTGCCGACCGCCCAAGAGCTGTGTGACGTGACCGTCCCGCGCTTCGCCGATCACGCTTACGTGAACCTGCTGAGTCCCGTGTTCGGCGGCCAGGAGCCGGTGACCGGTCCGGTGGTGGAGGCCATGCCCCTGCGGCGTACGGCCCTGGCCACCGTTCCCGGCAGCCCGGCGGCCACGGCGGCCGCGACGGGCGAGGTGGACCCGTTCATCTCGGGCGCCGCGCAGCTGTACGAGAGGGTCATGACCGAGGGGCGGCCTCTGCTGCTGACGGGTGAGGAGTTCGCCGCGGAACTCGAACCGGGTGATCCTCAGGCGGCCGCCGAGGTGTTGGAGGAGGCCATCTGCTCGTGGCTGCTGGTCCCGATGTCCGCGAGGGGCGCTGTCTTGGGTGCGGTGGAATTCATCCGTTACCGGCCGAGCCGCCCGTTCGAGCAGGACGACGTCCTGCTGGCGCAGGAGATCGTGGCGCGTGCCGCCGTCTGCATCGACAACGCCCGCCGCTACACGCAGGAACGCAAGACGGCTCTGGCACTTCAGCGCACCCTCCTGCCGCAGGAGCTGCCCGCTCTCGCAGCGGTGGAGGCGGTGTCCCGGTACATTCCCGCGAACGGGCACACGCAGCTGGGTGGTGCCTGGTTCGACGTGATTCCGCTTTCCGGGGCGCAGGTCGCGCTGGTGGTGGGCGATGTCCCGGGGCAGGGCCTGCACTCGGCGGTGACCATGGGGCGGCTTCGCACCGCGGTACGTACCCTCGCGGACCTGGGCCTGTCCCCCGAGGAGTTGCTCACCCACCTGGACGACCAGGTCAATCGGTTCCAAGTCGACGAGCACGACGCGGAGTTCACCGGCAGGGCGGCTGGTACGACCTGTGTGTACGCCGTGTTCGATCCGATCTCAAGGTCCTGCGTGGTGGCGCGTGCGGGCCATCCGGCGCCGGCACTGATCTCGCGCAACGGGAGCCGCGATCTCATCGATCTGCCGGGCGGTCCGCCTCTGGGCATGGGCGGGGCTCCGTTCGAGAGCGGTGAGCTGATTCTGGATGACGGAGATCTTCTCGTGCTGTGCACCGAAGACCTGGTGAAACCGTCGGACCAGAACATCGGCTCGGGCACCGGTCCGGTCGCGCAGCCGGCCCGGCAGGCATTGGCGGAAGCAGCACAGCCCGCGACCTCCGAGCCGTCCCGCCCCGATCGCGCGCTCTACGACATCTGTGACCGGATGACCAACCGGATCATCGCGTCCCGCCCGGATGAGGATGTGGCATTCCTCGCCGTGCGCGTCCGCGCCTTGGCCACGGACCACCACGTCACCTGGGACCTCGATTCCGTACCCGAGATCGTCGGGCGGGCTCGCGCCCTCACGACCGCGAAACTGGCGGAGTGGGGACTGCAAGACCTCGACTTCACCACGGAACTCTTGGTCAGCGAACTCGTCACCAACGCCGTCCGGTACGGCGCCCCACCGATCCGGCTGCGGATGATCCGTGACCGGACTCTGATCTGCGAGGTGACCGACGCCAGCAGCACTTCCCCTCACATCCGGCGTGCCCTGGTCACCGACGAGGGAGGACGGGGACTGTTCATGGTCGCGCAGCTGGCCCAACTATGGGGCACCCGCTACCACTCCCGCGGCAAAACCATCTGGGCCGAACAACCCCTCCCCGGTGGCGACGACGACACCGGCCCCGCCCCCGCTCCCGGCGGACGGGGCGCTGACTGACGTCACGATGGGACCGGCATGCCGGTGACGGTCGGCGGTTCCTTCGGGACAAAACAGCGATCGATGTGGCGCTACGGCCCCCAGCCCCGGTCCGCAGCCCGCCGCAGCCCGGACCGGATGTGCCTACGGCGCGGGGTGAGCTGCGAGGAGCCGGTGGAAGTCCGCCCGTCCGCCCTGGCGGTGGGCCGCCGGCAGGCTCAACGCCCGGTTCGTGTCCCCGCCTTCGAAGGCCGCGATGACGCCCTCGTGCTCGTCCAGTATCGCCTGGGCGCGCTCCAGTTCGCCGGTGGCTCCACGAGCCCAGCCGCACCGTCCTGCTCGGCGACGCGGTCTTCAACCGCTGCCAGCTCGCCCTCGGCCTCCCGGCCCTGGCCGCCGAGCCCGATCTGCGCGTCGGCAGCCTCGCCGCCCTACCGGACGACATCGCCGCCATCGGCTTCGCCCACGGCGACCCGCTCATCGGCCCCGACACCGCCGACTTCCGGGCATTCGTGGAGCAGCTGCCCGGTCGGCACTGAAAACGCCCCGCATCCCCCCGACTCCCGGCATTCGCCCGGGCACGGGTGGGGCTGTGAAAAGAAGGTGCCCGGAGCCGTGGAGGCTCCGGGCACCTTCAGGTCATGAGTAGTCGGCTGTTCAGAAGGTGAGCTTGAAGTCCGTGATGGTGCCGACGTCCGCGGCGCCCTTGTCCTGGACCTTCAGCTTCCAGGTGCCGTTGGCGGCCACGGCCGAGGCGTTGACGGTGTACGTCTTGTCCAGGTTCGCCGTGGAGTCCGAGGAGGAGTTCTGCAGGCGGTACGAGGTCCCGTTGGGAGCCACGAGGTCGATCTGGAGGTCACCGATGTAGGTGTGGGTGATCTTCACGCCGACCGCGAGGGTGCTCGGCGCGTTGCCGGTGATTCCGGTGACGTTCACCGACGAGGTGACCGCCGGGCCCGGGGAGTCCGGGATGGCCACGCGGGTGGTGCTCTCGAAGACCTTCCCCGGGGTGGGGGTGCCGCCGTTCGAGCGGGCACCCACGTTGACGGCGGCCCAGGCGTTGGTGACGTTGGTGACCTCGGCGCTGCCCGCCCCGTACAGCTCGGTGGCCGCGGCGATCGTGCCGTCGCGGGCGCCCTTGTAATCGGTGCTGGAGTTGAACTTGGTGGTGAGCGCCTTGTACCAGATGAGCTGGGCCTTGTCCCGGCCGATGCCGGTGACGGGCAGGCCGTCGGAGGTCGGCGAGTTGTAGCTGAAGCCGTTGACCGTCTTGGCGCCGGAGCCCTCGGAGGCCAGGTAGAACCAGTGGTTCGCCGGGCCCGAGGAGTAGTGGACGTCGAGGCTGCCGACGCCGGAGTACCAGCTGTCCGCGGAACCGCCGTCCTTGCTCGGCTTGTCCATGTACCGCAGAGGAGTGCCGTTGCCGTTGATGTTGATCTGCTCGCCGATGAGGTAGTTGCCCGGCGCGCTGGGGTTGTTGGCGTAGAACTCGACCGAGGTGCCCATGATGTCGGAGGTCGCCTCGTTCAGGCCGCCCGACTCGTCGCTGTAGTTGAGGCCGGCGGTGGCGGCGGTGACGCCGTGCGTCATCTCGTGACCGGCGACGTCCAGCGAGGTGAGCGGGTCGTTGTTGGCCGTTCCGTCACCGTACGTCATGCAGAAGCAGCCGTCGTCCCAGAACGCGTTGACGTACGCGTTTCCGTAGTGGACGCGGGAGTAGGCGGCGACGCCGTCGCCGCGGATGCCCGAGCGGCCGAGGACGTTCTTGTAGAAGTCCCAGGTGACCCCGGCGCCGTAGGCGGCGTCGGCGCCGGCGGTGGCGGCGTTGGAGTTGGCGCCGTTGCCCCAGGTGTCGGTGGACTGGGTGAAGAGCGAACCCGTGCCGGACGTCCCGTGGTTCAGGTTGTACGTCTTGTGGCCGCCGCGGGCCGCGTCGTTCAGCGTGAAGCTCGAACCGGACTGCGAGGTGCCGAGGGTGACCTGGCCGCTGTAGTGGGTGTTGCCGACACCGGTCTCGATGCCCTGCCACTGGTGGAGCTTCGCGCCCGTCTTGGCATCGGTGATGACGTGGAGCTGGTTCGGGGTGCCATCGTCCTGGAGCCCGCCGACGACGGTCTCGTACGCGAGGGTCGGCACGCCGTTCGCCATCCACACGACCTTGCGGGGCGCGACGTCGGTCTTCGCGGCCTTGGAGCCCACGGCCTTCGCGGCGTCGAGAGCCTGCGTGGAGGCGGCCGCCGGAGCGTCGGCCGGGGCGGTGGTGGAGATGCCCTGGAGCTGGGCGGAGGACGCCTTGGACACGCTCCGGGTCGTGTTGGCCGCCGTACGGCTGACGACCAAGTCGCCGCCGAGGACCGGGAGTCCCTCGTACGTGCGCTCGTACCGGGTGTGGGTGGTACCGTCCTGGTCCTTGACCACATCGTGGACGAGCAGCTTCTCCTGGGCGCCGAGGCCGAGCTCCTTGGCCGTGGCGGCCGTGGTGCTCTGGGCCTTGGCTATGAGCTCGGCGCGCTGGGACGGGGAGAGCTGAGCGGGCAGTGCGCCCGGGTTGCGTACCGGCTGGCCCTTGGGGGCAGCGGCGTTCGCGGTTCCGTCGGGCTGCGCGCTGGCGCTGCCCGCCTGGACACCTACGGTGAGCATGGCGGCTGCGGCGAGCAGGCTGGCGGTGGCGGTGGCATGACGACGAGACGTGGATTTCACGCGGACTCCTTCTGCGTGTGGGGGGTTACCGGGCGGCTGGAATGAGGCCGGCCGGGCAGAGCGTGCGGAGCTGTTCCGTGCTGGGGATGGACAGAGATTGCCAGCCATCTCGATCTTTGTCAGGAGCGCGTCATGAATTGGCCGAATCCAGTCCTGAATTCGGCGTTCAAGGTTCGCTGAGCGGACACATCGGGCCAGTGCCGGGCCGCCCGCCCCTGCCCAACCTGACAGGTCGGAGCGCCACTTACTCGGGACCCCCGATCCCCGGCCGCCTCGGACGGACCTGCCAGCGCGCGCCGGTGATGGCGTACTGCCGCATCCAGGCATCGCCCCGAATCCGCCGTTTGGACGGACCGCACCTGCGCGAAGACCGGCCGGCGCCCCCGGTCCGGGCAACCGATGCCCTCTCCGGAGGGCGAGCCGGCCGTGCCCGCTTTCGGACGTGCCCCCGCCGGCGGCTGGGGTGGGGACGTCTCACCGCGACGAACGATCCGGAGTGCCGGCGCCCTGCGTCGCGACTCGGCAGCGCTGGACCCCGTACACATATCCTGAGCTGATGTACGAGACCTCAGCGGCTCTGGCAACCGCCCGCTGGCCGCTCGCCGCATCTGCGGAGACCGACGGGCTGCGGGAACTGGCCGACGACGACGGGCTCACCGGGTTCATGCCGCCGGCGCTGCCCGACGCGGCCTGGGTGCTCCACTCCATGTACGAGCACGAACTCGGGCCGTTCGACATGACGTACGTCGAGTACCAGCGGGCCTTCCTGAACAGCAAGAGCGCCGGCTACGAGATCCTCCCGGACCTCGACCCCGCAGAGGTATTCGTCGATCCCTCGGACACATTCGCCCCGTCCAGAGGCGAGTACCCTGGGCCACGCTGGCGCCGGCTGCGCTGGGCAGAGCTCGCCCGGCGGACCGGAGGACCCGTGGCCGCCGAGGGCCGCCTACCCTGCCACACGTCCTTCCCTTCGCTCCGCGAGCCGGGCGGCGGGCCGGTCGGCATCACCGGCCCGTCCGAGGGCAGCCTGAACCGTGCCGACTGGAACCGGCTGATCGAGATCCTCACCGAGCACAGCCCTCAGGGCGCGGACACCCGCTGCCTCGCGTACTACACCCCACTGGGCCAAGGGGCCGAGGACTTCGACAACCTGCACGTCCGGGCCGGACGGCTCGCGGACGCCAAGGCGTTGTACGACCACCCCGACGAAGAGTGGTGGACGCCGTCCAACTTCTGGGCGCACGACCGGTCCTGGGTCCTGTGCACGGACTACGACCTGTGGGCCACCAAGCTCGCCGGCCCGACCCCACTCGTCGAAGCCCTCCTCGACGACTCGGAGATCGAAGCCGTACGACTGCCCTGGGCCCACTGATTCGACAGTCCGGCACGGGTGGGATCGACCAGGCCGCATCGAATGGCGCCCGCGGTTGACCGCTCGGGCTTTCGTTGGCCGGCGCCGGTGGCCGGGCCGGTGAGTTTTTGGGTGGGGGGTGGGTCAGTGAGACGAGACGAATCCGTCCGACCGGTCGAGGTGGAAGGGTAGGCCTGCGGCTCGTGGCGTCCAGCCGTTGGTGAGAGCGGTGCGGATGCTGTCGGCGACCTGGGCCGGCAGGACCGGGCTTCCTCGGGCTCCCAGCCAGTTGCTGGGATGGGGCTGGTCAGTGGTGATCACCAATGTGGTTCCGGGAGAGTCGGCGTGCTCTGCCGCGTAGGTGAGAGGTGACTGGACCAAACCCTGGCCGTAGGTGGGTCGCCCACGCAAGCGCCATCGGTAGGTGGTGCCGTCGACAGTGATCAGCCGCGATCCCTTTCGCACCAGTGCCATGTCCACTCCCTTTCCTGCTGTGACAGTAGTGAACGGCGGCCGGTCGTCGCCACGGCGGGGCGGTCGCAGTAACGGGCAGTCCCGGACGGCCGTCGGGCAGGTCGGTAGGGGGGGCCGGTGGCGCAAGGTCGTCGTTCCGGCCTCGGCACTTCCGCGGACCGCGGCCGCGATGCCGTGGAGGGTGTAGGAAGCGGGCCAGACACGTCACTGTCGAGGCCGTCCGTCCGCGGCTCCGGTCGTGGTGCCCGGGAAGTCACGGGAAGTCACTGACGCCGGAATACGTTTGGGGGTGCGGCGGTGACTCCGGAACCCGTCGTTCACCGGCCCTGGCGGGAGGCCTACGCTCGTTCCAGCAGCGCGTCGCCCAGCTCGCTCGTGGCGTAGTGCACCTCGCGCCGGTAGCGGTGGCTCGTGACGAGACCGGCCTCGCGCAGCACCGTGAGGTGCTGGGAGACCGCGCCCAGGCTGAGCCCCGTACGGGCCGCCAGCTGGGTCGTGGTGGTAGGCGAGCTCGTGAACGCCAGCAGCCTGGCCCGGCTGCGGCCCAGCAGCCGGGCCAGCCCCTCGCCGGACGTGCCACGGCGCTCCCACAGGGTGCCGACCGCCCTCGACGGGTAGACGGCGGCCGGCGGCGTCGGCCCGGGTCCGGTCAGCAGCCGGCAGCGGACCGCGAAGACGCTGGGGGCGAGAGTGATCCCCGTACCGTCCAGGTCGAGGAACTCCGAGGGCAGGTCGGGGAAGAGCAGGCGGTCGTCCGTCCAGCGCAGCGTGGGATGAAGGCGGCCGAGCACCGCCTGGATGCCGTCCTCGGCCAGTTGCCGGGTGCGATAAGCGATGTCCGCCTCCAGGACCGCTCGGATCCGGGGCCAGAACGGCCGGACCGCCGCTTCCCACCAGGCGCTCAGGGCGTCCGCCAGCTCCGGCAAAGCCACGCCCGGCTCCTCGGCCGGGCTGGCCAGCAGGATCGCGAGTTCCTCTTCGAATTCGGCCAGCGGGCAGCGTGGAGGGGGCGTCAGGAAGCTGGGGAAGTCCGCTCGTAGGGGATCGGGGACGGCCAGAGCCCGCAAGGGCGCGGTCCGCGCTGCCAAGGCCCGGTCCTCCCGCAGCGCCCGTACCGATCTGAGCCACGGCAGATGGACGGCGTGTCTCCCCGGATCCGAGGCGGCGGAGAAACTGGTGACGGTCTCCCAGAGCGGCGATATCGCGAACCTGACGCCCGCGACGTCCCGCACCCCGAACCGAACCTCACCCACACCCATCCCCCGCCCCCTCCGGCCGCCCGCGAGCCCGCCCGTCGGTCTGCCACCTTTCGGCCAAGACTAAAACAATGGCCGCCCCGGGTACGGCCGGCGATCTTCGTACCCATGACGCACCCCCGCCCCCGCGCCACCGGCCGTCCTCTGCGTGGCCGTCCGGTCATCGGTTCCGGCTTCCGCCCGCTGTGGATCGCTGACACCGTGAGCCAGTCCGGTTCCGCCATCACCCTGTTCGGTCTTCCCCTGGTGGCGATCGGTACCCTCGACGCCACCCCCTTCGAGACGGGCCTGCTCGTCGTCTGCGAGTACTTGGCCTTCCTGCTCATCGGCCTGCCGGCCGGTGCCTGGGTGGACCGGCTTCCCCTGTGTCCCCTGCTGGTCGCGGGGGACCTCGGCCGCGCCGCCCTGCTCCTGTCGATCCCCGTCACGGCCTGGCTCGGGGCGCTGACCCTCCTTCAGCTCTACGCCGTAGCGCTTGGGATGTCGGTGTGCACGGTCTTCTTCGATGTGGCAGCACAGAGCGCACTGCCGCGGCTGGTGGGCGGGCAAGGGCTGGTGCGGGCCAACGTCAGGCTGGAGGCCACCCGCAACATCACCCAGGTCGGCGGCCCCGGCCTGGCCGGAGCAATGGTCGGCGCGCTGACCGCGCCCGTGGCCCTCGCCGCCGACTCCCTCAGCTTTGCCGTCTCGGCGCTCCTCCTGTCGCGCGTCGGCCCCCTCGGGAGGCGGCCCGGGCCGCGGCCGGGGACGACGTTGCGCGCCGAGATCAGCGAAGGGTTGCGCTTCGTCTTCCGCAACCGTGCGCTGCGGGCCCTCTCCCTCGCCGCCGCCATCTCCAACCTGTGCGGGACCATCGGCGCGTCCATGCTCCTGGTGCTGCTCGCCGGTGACCTCGGGCTGTCCCCGCTGCTGTGCGGCGCGGTGTTCACCGCGGAAGCCGTCGGCGGGCTGATCGGCAGCCTGCTCACCCGGCGGATCGCCGCCGGGTTCGGCCAGGGGCGTGCCATGTGCGCGTCGCTGGTCGTCAGCGCCCTGCTGTGGCTGCTCGCGCTGCCCTTCTACCGGGCGGACTGGCGGTTCGCGGTCGCTGTCGCCCTCCAGGGGCTCGGCTGGACCGCCTTCATGACCTTCAAGGTCTCCTCGGTCTCCTACCGCCAGGGGCTGTGCCCCGAGCCGCTGCTGGGCCGGATGACCGCGACCTTCCGCTTCCTGGTGTGGGGGGCGATGCCGGTGGGGGCGCTCGTCGGAGGGTTGTTGGGAGAGCGGTTCGGGGCCCGGGCCGCCCTGTGGACCGGGGCGCTGGGTGAACTCCTCGCCGTCGTCCCCGTCCTCCTCTCGCCGGTGCGGACGGCGCGCGAACTGCCGGGCGCGCAGGAGCTGCGCCACGCCCCTGCGGCAGCCCGGTCCTGAACCCCCGGTCCCACCGGCTCACCGAGCCACCGGCTCACTGGCCCACCGGCTCTATCCCACCAACCCTGTCCCACCCAAGGAGCACCCTGTGCGCTACACCCACGTCGATGTCTTCACCGACCGCCCCTACAGCGGGAACAGTCTCGCCGTCTTCCCCGAAGCCCAAGGCCTCACCGCCGCCCAGATGTTGGCCATCACCTGGGAGCTGCGGCACTTCGAATCGGTGTTCCTGACCCGGGACCACTCACGGCCGCGCACCCACCGGGCGCGGGTCTTCGACCTCGCCGGGGAACTCGACTTCGCGGGTCACCCCCTCATCGGCGCAGCGAGCGTGCTGCACGCCCTGGAGGGCGCCCCCCGCGTCACCGGCGACGAGACCACTTGGACCGTGCGACTGAGGGACCGTACGGTGGAGGTCGCCACCCACCGCAGCGGACCACGGCAGTACGAGAGCACCTTGCGCCTGGGACCCGCCGAGTTCGCCGGCCGGCCGTATGGCACGGACCCCGCGACCGCCGCCGAGATCGCCTCCTGGTTCTCCCTCGAACTCCGCGACCTGGACCCGGACCTGCCCCCGGAGACGGTGTCGACCGGCCTGCGCTACCTGGTGCTGCCCGTACGGGGGGACGCACTGGCGCGCGCCCGCGTCACCATCCCGCTCGACGCTCCGCTGGCCCGACTCGGAGCCGGGTTCGCGTACCTCCTCGACGTCACCGCCATGGAAGGGCGGCACTGGACCAACGACGGCCTCCTCGAGGACACCGCCACCGGTAGCGGCGCGGCCTGCGCCGCCGCGTACCTGCGCCACCACGGCCGCATCGGCGACGGAGAGCCCGCCCGGCTACGGCAGGGCCGCTTCACCGGCCGGCCCAGCGAAATGACCGTCAGCGCACACGGCCGCGGGGAGGCCGTGCACACCGTGGAGGTCGGCGGCTCCGTCGCGATCGTCGGCCATGGGGTACTGGTCGAGCTGCCCTGACCCGCATGACACACATCGGCTGGTCTGAGCCCGGACCGGTCAGGACGAGTCTGCGCAGCCACTGACGGTCGGCGAATGGCACGACCTGAACGATCCGCGGGCCCAACAAGCCGGCGAACGCTCTCCTCGCCGACCGCCGACCGCCGACCGCCGACCGCCGACCGCCGAGGAATGCGCGACGCCCAGCACTCATGGCTCCCCGAACGCATGGAACACAGACGCCCGGGCACCCGCACGGACCAGGTCAACCACGCCGACAACCAAGGAGAGTCGATGATCCGCAACGCCGTGACCTGCGACCGTGAGAGCTGTCTCGCCCTGTACGTGGAGCCCGAGGGCAAGGACAATGCCCAGTTCGAGGACCTGATCACGGAAGCAGGCTGGGTCCTGCGGCCGGCATCCGTGGTCCTGCCGGGCCACCCGCCCGCGCCCGACGTCATCGCACACCTCTGCCCCGCCTGCGCAGCCGAGCGCGGCCCGGTCCTCGAACGCGGAAACTGCCCCACCTGCTCCGGCGCGACCGAGGACACGGACGCCGAGACCACCTGCCACTACTGCCGGAAAGTCGTCCCCCACCTCGCCGACAAGTGGTGCTGAACCGCCAACACGGCAGCCGGGGCCGCCCCACACCCTCCTGTTGCAACACGTCCGACGCCATGAAGTAAGCCGGGCCGGCCTCGCCCGTACCGGGCACTGCGGCCCGGCCGACGACCGAGCCGTCCGCCGGCAAGAGGTTCACTCCCGATCAACATATAGATCGTCCACGGGTGATGCATATGGTTGGACTGGAGGGGCAAGCGACCTTAGTCGGAGTGAAGATACTCGGGTTTAAGGCGGGGGCCACATGGACCAGGCGGAAGCGGATCAGGGGCAGCAGTCTCAGGCCGGTGGCCTGACGGCGGTGTCCGCCGTCTTCGAGAGCGATAGGAAGATCGCCGAGGCGCGCGACCTGGCCCGGGCCTTCCTGGTCGACGTGCAGGCGGTGCATGGGCTTCCCGTGTCCGAGCGTGCGATGGACATCGTCGCGCTGGTGGTCAGCGAGCTGGTGACCAACGCCCGCAAACACGCCCCGGGTCTGTGTTTGCTGACACTGGACGTCGAGGACGGGGCCGTCGAGGTCACCGTGTGGGACGGTGACCCGGGAATGCCTATCGTCAGGGCGCCGGACCCGGAGCGGGTGGGCCAGCACGGCCTGGAAATCGTCATGGCCCTTTGTCGAAGCTTCGAAGTTCGTCGCGAGCCGATGGGCAAACGGATCAAGGCAGCCGTGGTACTGGCCGACGACCCGGGCGGCGACATGGCCGGCCACCAGCCCGGCTGAAAACAGACCGCCACTTCGCTGGAACGACGCAACTCCCCCACGCCGCCGCGAACCCCTCCCGAACGACCCGTACCCCCCTATGTACCCTCATGGACCCGAACCGGGGCACCGGTTCGGGTCCATGAGGGTACGGGCAGAACGGAGCTCACCAGCCGGCGAGCCGCCCACTCCTCGTCGGCTCTACCGGGGAGGGCGCTGCGCTCCGGGGTCATCGGACACCTCGGCAACGGTGTCCCTTCCCATCCGGCGCAGTTCATCGGCGGTCTGGCCACTTGCGTTCCGCGCGTGCTCGGTCGTCGTGGAAACGGCGTCTTGAGCTGTACCCTTCACCGACTCAACCGCCTCGGCAACCGGTTCCTTCAGTTCTTCCCCGACTTCCTGAGCGGCATGCAGAGCGGTCTGCTTGACGGGTTCCAGCAGCTCGTCCGAGTGCTCGCGCAGCCGCTGTCCCGCTTGCTCCTCGACCTCAGTGGTAGGCAGCAGGGCTGCCGCGAGCATCCCGGCCCCGAAGGCCATCAAGCCGGCGGCCAGCGGGCTGCCCTGGGTCTGCCGTTTGATGCGCGCCGGGGCCTGCTGGACGGTCTCCTGAACGTTGCCGCCCGCCTCCCTGGCCGTCCCCGCCGCGCTGTCCGCAGCCTGATGCAGGCTCCCGGTGGTTCCGTGCGCAACGTCGTGTGCCGTGCCCATCACACGCTCCTTCACTCCGCTCACGTGGTCGCGCATCGAGGCGGCCTTGCGTCGGGCCACCTTGCTCGGGGTCATCCTGTCCGCGAGAAGGTCGACGTTGCGCGCCAGGTGCGCGCGCCGGTACTCCACGTCGTTCCTCAGCTCATCGGGTGTCGGGCCCATCGGGCGTCCTCCTTCAAGGTTTCCAGGGTGCGTTCCGGCTTGAGGTTGACGGCCCTCAGCCGCTCTCGGCCCTTCATGTACAGGACACCGCCCACCACGGCCCACAGGGCGGTCACGATCAGGGCCGCCCCCGCCGGGTTCATGACGTTGGCGAGGGCGAAGACGACGGTCAGACTGCCGAACAGGAGCGCCACGTGTCCCGCGTATCCGGCGCCGCCCAGCATGCCGAACGCTTTGCCGGCTTTACCGGACTCCTCCTTCACCTCCGCCTTGGCCAGTTCGATCTCATCGCGGACCAGCTGGGACAGGTCCTGGCCGATCTCACTGATCAGATCACCGAGAGACGGCTCGGCGCCCGTTGACGGCGGCGGGAGTGGGGGCGCGGTTGGGGGTGGGGTTGGGGGTGGGGTTGGGGGTGGGGTTGGGGGTGGGGCAGACGCCATCGGTCGATCATCGGACGAGAGAGCCATGCTCAGATCCCTCCCCCGGGCTGCTGGGGAGCGCCGTAAGGCCGCGGGCTCGCGGGCGGGTAAGACGGCGGCGCCGGGGTGACGTGCGGCGGCTGCGACTGTCCATAGGGTCCGAGGGGGTCCTCGTAACCTGCGGGAATGCCGCTCCGGTCAGCGCTGGGGACGGCCACTGAAAGTGAGTCACCCAGCCCCGTGGGCGGCCCCCCGATCGTGGTGGGGGTACCGGCGCCGACGCGCTCGTGCGAAGTACTGCCGGAGCCGTCCGGCGAGGCAGCCGCGCTGACGCTCTTGCCGGCCCGCGCGACGACGAACCCGGCGAGAGCCGCACCCGCCAGGAAGACTCCCGGGCGGCGGCGGGCAAAATTCCGCAGGTCGCCGATCAGCCCGTCGGGGCCCCGCTTCTCCACGTGGGCGGCCACCTGGTGCCCGCCGTCGGCTATCTGACGGGCCACTTCCGCCATGGTGGAGTCGGGTTTTCCGTTCTCACTCAACTCCCGTAGCTCCAGCGAGAGTCGGCGTACGTTGTCCGCCAGCCGCTGCGTCTGCGTTTCGGCCTGACCGGTCAGCTGGGTACGAAGCTCCCCGACGAGGTCCCTGGCCTGCGCGGTGGCCTCACCGACCACGTTGGCTGCCTGTTCCTTGGCCGTACCGCCCACCTCGGTGGCTTTGCCACCGACCAACGACGCCCCTTCACCGGCCTTCTCCTGAACCGTGCGTGCTGTCGCCGCCGCCTTGGTCTCGTCCGGTCGGCTCACATTTTGGAAGTCACTCACGGCTCCTCCTGGTGCATGGCGTTGGACGTTTCGAAGGGGCGCTTGCCCTGCTTTCGGTTCTTCACCCCCGCTCTGTCTGCCGGAACGAACGCGTCAGGATGGTGGCCGGCCCGCGACTTGGGCCGGCGCGGGAACCCCCGGCCTTCCGACCGTGCCGCGCGCCTCCGCTTCGCCGGAGCGAGCCGAGTACACCTCACGCCACACCAATCACCCTGCCCCTCAGCGATGGCTTCGCTCGGGAGCTGATCAGGGCAACGAGCGGATTGTCCTACGTCACGCGGCATCCCGTAGGCGGGCGGCGGCAGATTCCGCTTCTCGTACGATGCGCTCGGTGTCCACTCCGACCAGGCGGCCGTCGAGTTTGAGCGGGCGGCCGTCGACGAAGACGGTGTGTACGTTCTGGGGGCGGCCGTTGAAGACGATCTGGCTGACCCAGTCGAAGCGCGGTGCGAAGTTCAGTGTGGCGGGATCGATCACGATGAGGTCAGCTCTCTTGCCCGGGGTCAGCGAGCCGATCCTGTCGGCCATGCCGATCGCTCCGGCGCCGCCGAGCGTTGCGGACCACAGCACATCCTCAACCTGTGGGAAGACATCGGCGTGCAGTGAACGAGCCCGTTGGAGGCCTATGGCGGCCTTCATCAGGGCGAAGAAGTCCGAGGTGTCATTGGTACCGCCGTCCTGGCCGAGACCGACCTTCACGCCCTGCCGGCCGAGGTCCGGCAGCCTCATGACTCCCGAGGCGAGCCGCATGTTGCTCAAGGGACAGTGCGCGGCCCGTACGTCGTGCGAGGCGACGGCGGCGATCTCGTCGTCGCTCAGGTGGATCGCGTGGTTCATCAGCAGTCGCGGGCCCAGCGCGCCGATGTCGGTCAACACGCCGATCGGGTCGTCCGCGCGTTGTTCGACGCGTTCGAGTACGTGGCTGTTGAGCAT
The DNA here is from genome assembly GCF_055231995.1 of Streptomyces sp. Tek67B01. Lineage (NCBI taxonomy): Bacteria > Bacillati > Actinomycetota > Actinomycetes > Kitasatosporales > Streptomycetaceae > Streptomyces > Streptomyces sp. Tek67B01. The sequence goes on along the minus strand of NZ_JBUYUY010000001.1, from coordinate 6,769,745 downwards.
GACACCCAGGTCTTGCGCGATCTCCCAGTGGAATCGGTTGAGTCCTTCGAGGGCCCGCGCGGCGTGCGTGGCGATCTGCGCCGAGGCCAGCGGGGACGGGTCGATCAGTTCCTTCTTGACCCGCGTCAGGAGGGTGGCCTGCGGCTCGGCCTGGAACATGGCGTAGGCGAAGCGCACTCCGGTGTCGGTCAGGGCCCGCACGTATTGCACGGTGGTGTCGTACGGGATGGCGTCCACCCAGTCCACGACCGTCGTCACACCGGATTGAACGGTGTCGAGGGCCGCCAGGCGCACGAACCGATACATGTCGGCCGGCGTGATCCGGGGGAATGTCCCCCGGTTGCACTCGGCCAGCCATCCGAACAGGTCGCGGTTCGCGCAGCCGCCGCGCATCGAGGACTGCCACAGGTGGGTGTGGATGTCCACGAACCCCGGCATGAGCAGCTTGCCGGAGGCGTCGATCACCTTCGTGCCGGGCGGTGTGGGGAGGTTCGTACCGACGGCCGCGATGACGCCGTCGCTGAGGAGGACGTCCGCGTGCTCGACCAGACCCAGCGGCCCGTTGCCTAGCGTGGTGTCCATGGTGAGCGTCAGGGAGGCGTTGTGGAGCAAGGTCGGCCGGGGCACTGGGCCGCCCTCGTCGGACGCCCGGTCCCTCGGCTGAGCCTGCCGAGCGCCGAGGACGAAGGGAGCGGCCGCGGCCATGCCCAGGCCGGCGAGAACGCCGCGGCGACTCGATGTCTCGGGGAGCGCGGGGGTCGGGGGCTGAATCGTCGGGGTGGCAGGACGGTCGCTGTGCGGATCCATGTCGTGATACCTCCCGATGGGCGCAGGACAGGCAGGTCATATCCACCCGGCAGACGGTGCGTCAGGTGTCCGGCGGATACCTGGATGGTCCGCCCTGTCGAAGCCTTCCGGTAGAGGCGTGTCAACATTTTGTGGAAGTTCCCTTTGTTCGAACGTGGTGACAGCCATGCCGCGTCGGCCGCGACGGCGAGAGCCTCGGCCGCGACCCTGGGGCCGCCGATCCCATGGTGTTCTTGCGCCCGCGCGCCCCGGGGCCGAACGAAGTCCGCCCGGTGGCAGTGTGGTTGAGCCAGTGGCCCGGCGGCGAGCCGGCCGTCTGGAGGACGCATGCCGCTGGGCGAGCCCCTGCGACGGCACGGCAAACGGCCCGGCCGCGGCAACAGCGCGAGTCCGGGGGCATGAGCACCAGTTGACCGCAAGATCACCGATCGACCGGCCTTGGCCGCAGCTTCGGGTCGCGTCAGGATGCCGGCGAGGCGGCGGGAGTGACTGCCGGTATCGATGACGGTGCCACCGAGCCCCAAGGTTCGGGGGCGGCGTCAGCCGGCCTCGCAGTACGCCTTGACCATGCCCTCGATCAAGTGCCGGGAATCGTCGGGGTTGAGGGCTTGGGCCTGGAGGTGGTCGAACATGACCTGATACGGGTACCGCTCCGCGAATTTCTCCAGGTAGAGATCACTGGTGAAGCGTTCCAGGTAGACGACTCCCGCGTCGGATTCGGGGTACGTGAGGATGGAGAACTGCCCTAACACTCCGGGATGGGCCCCGGCACTGTGGGGCAGGACCTGCACGGTGATGTGCGGTTGCGTGCCCAGGGAGTTCAGGTGTTCGAGCTGCTCACGCATGATGTCGTGGTTCCCGACCATACGGTGCAAGGCCGATTCGTCCAGGATGGTCCATAAGCGCAACGGGCGCGCGGGGTGGTGCGCACGGTGTTGGCGCCGCAGGCGCACCTCCAGGCTCACGGCGGCCTGTTCGTCCGTGGGGCGCGGAAGGGACTGTGCGATCACCGCGGCCGCGTACCGGGGAGTCTGTAGGAGGCCGGGTACCAGCAGGGCGTCGTAGGAGTGGATCGAAGCTGCCGCCGTCTCCAGCCCGATGTAGACGCCGTAGGGGACGTCGCCGCAGGAGACCCACCAGCCTTGGCGGCCCGATTCCTTCGCCATGCGCATCAACGACTCGACGACCGCCTGGTCGGTGATTCCGTAGATCCGGCACAAGTCCCGTACATCGCGCGGGTTGATCGGGCGGCGTCCGGTCTCGATGAGACTGATCTTGGGCTGGGACACCATCAGACACTTCGCCGCCTGTGATGACGTCATGCCCGTGGCCTTGCGGAGCTGCCGGAGCTCCGCGCCCAGCCGCCGTCTTCTGACGGTGGGATTTTCGTTGGCCGCCATGGGCGGTGTACCTCCAGCTCAAGACTTCACGCAGTGGTCACCTCACCCCACGGCCGACATCGGCACACGCATTGTGCATAGGCGATCCGGCACGTGCGACCTCCGCACGGCCGGCGTCATCAGTTCGGCCTAACGCTGCCCGGCGGTCCTGGCCGTCGGCGGTGACCCGAGCGGAGTGCGTCACGGGAGGGTGAACACGTCGCAGGACCGGGCACGGGGGGCGTGTGGTCAGTGGGTTTGGCCTATCCAGCGTCTAACGGCCGCGTACGTCGTCTCGTCGACTCCGGCAAGCACTTCGATCGCGTGTGGGTCGCCGGCGAGCAGTGTGATTCCCGCGGCCGTCAGGCACAGCTGGAGGTCAAGGCGTCGCCGGTCTCGTGCGCTCACAAGGTCGGGCGGGGGGCCGGAAGGAGAGACCAGATCATGGAGGTTCGACTGGGAGTCTTGAGCGCTCGTCTCCTCGTCCTCGGCCACGGCGCGCATGCCTGGAAACCGGTAGGGGTCGAGTACCCCTCGCGGCAGCCTCGGTGCCGGGACGGCGCCCGTGCGGTCGGGTTGTGAGCCGAACGCCGGCGGATCGGCCATGTTGTTCACAGGCGCTGACCTTGCAGGGCGTGGGCGCCTGCGGCGATGACTTCGGCGAGCTGGTTGGCGACCGCTGTGCTGCACCCGCCGAGCCGGACAAGACCACGGCAGCCGACCGGTCCGTCGTTGCAGAGTGAGGGCAGGGTCAAGCCGGCGAGCGCCAATGCGGCCTGAAGGTTCGTGACGGCTTCCTCGCCCGCCTGGTAGGCGGCGTCCTGGCTCCGCTTGTACCGGAGTCGTTCGGCGTGGGTGAGCTCGTGGGGCATGGTGTTGTCCTTGCGGGAGACATCGGGAAGCGTGCGGGGAGGTTTGGGCAGGCGCCACCCAAGGTGCGGCGACCCTGGTGCGGTGCGCGATGCGTGGAGGGCGGCCGCTCATTGCGCAGACCCGTAGGGCTGAGACCGTCGGCGACCCGTGACTAATGCGTTTTGATCTTCGTTCTCGTATTGCAAGTGATCACGCTCCCGGAGCGGGGGGACGGGCTGAAGTGAGGGATGAGCCGCCGACACCCGGCTGCGCCGTGCCGTCTGCACCGCGAGGCCGCGTCATCGCTGACGACGGGCGAGGCGGTACGGCTGTCATGATCCGTAGCGGAATCTGGCAGGGGCGGGAGCACGGGCGGGGGCTCTTTGATCCATCGCCGGATAGTCGGGGAGTGCGTTGTCCGGGCTGCTCACGACGGCCGGTTGTCGCAGCAGGAAGAGCGAGCGGCCGCGGTGTCGTGGCACGGGTTGGCGGGGCGGTCGGGTGAGGGTGATCTGGCGGACGAGTTGCTGGAAACAGGCCAGCGCGGCAATGGGTGGGAGCGTGGCCGCCGCCCGGGCCGCGAACGTGCCGGGCGCCTGCGCCACGCACAGGAGCGTGGCGAGGGTGGAGAACAGCAGGACGATGGACCATGAGTGCACGGCTCGACGTTGATGTAGGGCAGCTCGGAGGATGGACAGGGAAGCGACCACCCACGGCCCGTAGATCAGCAGCGGCCACCAGCTGACGACGTCGTCCGCGGTGCGGGGGCCGGCGCTGTGGCGCAGGGCTTCGCAAATGGCCAGACCGCTGAAGACGCTGACCACGGCGGCGATGGCGGCGACCAGCACGGCGGTGAAGAGACTGCCCGTCCTGAGCAGGGTCACCACCGATGATCTGGGCGGGGTCCGACGGTGTCCGTGGCGGGTCGGTGGCCGCGGCCTCTCACCGGTTCCCTGCATCGGCTCGGTGACCATACCGGCGAGAGTGTCCGTATCGGCGGCGGTCTCATCGAAGCCGAACTGGTCGAACGTCGTCTCCGCGTGCCTCGGCTGCCTGGCCTCTTGTAGGAGGTGGGCAAGTTCCTCAGCCGGATCCCAAGGGGCATGCATCTCGCCCGGCACCATGAGCGGTTGCTGGTGGGTGGCCTGTTGCTCGAAACCGGACGGGGGCCAGGACGCGGAAACTTCCGGGTGGGAGGGATGGAATCCGCCACCGTCATGCCGCTCGTACTGCTCAAACACCGGGGGTCTCCCCGGAGCACTCGCCGATGGGGGTTGCCGGCGGTTCCGTGTTCGGCGAGCGTCGACGGAACTCGTTCTGGATCCGGTTCACCTCCTCCAGGAAGTCCTCGAAGATCGAGGACGAATAGTGAAGATCCACTTCACACCCTTCGTTGCGCAGCGTCGCACCCTTGCTCGGGGTCCAGCCCGTGTACGTCCATTCGCCCACCCGTGCGCCTTCGGTGCCGACGTTGTATCCGTAGCGGCCCGCGCTCTGCAGAAAAATCTCCGCGTGGTTTGCATTTGTCATAGTCCATCAACGCTTCCCGCAGCGGGGAGGGTGTGGTCCGTTCAGGTGATGCCATGCGTTGTAAACAAGTCTTGACCAGTGTCTTTAATCATTTCTGTGCTCACGGAGCATGCGTGGTGATGGCAGATACCCCCCTCCTCCGAAGCGGTCGTGCCAGCTCACGGAAAGGGCACGGTGGCGATCGGATGGTGTCGACCGGGCAGCGCGACGGCCCTGCGCGCACCGGTTTTCGGCGCGCACTCCGCCGTATCGGGGCGCTCACTGGTGGCCGCGCGCCCCTATGCCGTTCGAGCCAGAGGAGGTGTCGCTTGGTCGCCCGCCTGGCTGCAATCGGCTGACAGGGCGCATCTCCGCATATGCCGGTGCGTTATGTCGGGGACGAAGGGCTGCACGACACGCGCCGCCCTTGTCGACAGCCACCGGAGAGGAACCGCTGTGCCAGACACCCTCTTGAGAATCGCTTTGATTTGCGCCGTCCTGGGCACGGGATGTGCCGCTTGGACCTCGTCCGGAATCGGGCGAATGCACCCTTTGGACGTCCGCGAACTTCGTCGCCAGCAACGCTTCAAGCACGTCCTGTCAGGGAAGTCGGAGGCGTCGAAACCCCACCCGCAAGGGGCTCCGGTCACGGCGAAGACAGCCAACGTCGCCGTCGTCTGTACCGAATGCGGCGCCTCATCAGGCCGGCCTTGAGTCCGTGGCCCGGGGCGTACACGTCCCCATCGATACCGCTGCCTGGCGGCTGAGGCCGTCCACCGGCAAGGCCGGCGAGGCCTACCGACGACGTGCACACACATGATCGGCGCCGAACAGGGTCGTCCCGCCGCTTACCAGGCAGGAGCAGGGGAATGCGGCCTGCATGGAAAGGACCAACTGTTACCAGATCAGGCCGGGCCCGCCCGGATTACTGTGCGTGGAGGCGAGGGAGCTGGCCCATGGCGTCCTGGCCGAGACGGGGGCACCGCCGCAGCAGGTAGAGGACGTGCTCACCGTGGTGTCGGAGCTGGTCTCCAACGCCCACCGCCACGGCGGCGGCGTCACCGCACTGCGGATCACCGCCCGTCTCGGCACTGTCACCATCGAGGTGTCCGACCGCTCACCGCGCCGGCCCCGCATACGGCCTTGGGCTCCGGCGCAGCCGGGAGGCTTCGGATGGCGGATGGTCAACCGCCTGGCGGACACCACCGACATCCACTCCCACCGCGGTGGAAAAACCGTCAGCGCCACCCTCACCATCAGCCGGAACTAGGCCCCGTCGGGGCGGACTTCATCAAAGCGGATCAAGGTCGGTCCGCGTCCGAAGCCCACCGTGGGACGCCCCGGGCGCGGCGGCACCGAGGGCCGCGTCTGTGCGGTCATCGCCACGCCCCCCGGGTGCCCGCCGGCCCCAGCGGGTCAACTGCCGCACCTGCACCTCTCGGCAGCATTCACGTCCGGTGTCCGGGCCGCGTCGACGACCTGCTCGTCGGGGGTGCAGCACGCGCCCGGGGTGGTGGTGGACTTCTGAAGGGTGCCCGCGTCGGCCTTGACGACGTAGACCTCCCACGGCTCCTTGCCGGGGCCGGTGACCCACACCTTGTCCTGCAGCGCGTAGCAGCAGGAGGTGTCGTTCTCCTCGAAGGTCGTCAGGCCCGCGTCCTTGAACCGCGCGGTGGCAGCGGTGACCTCGCCGGTGGAGGTCACCTCGACGCCGAGGTGGTCCAGGCGGGTGTCCTCGCCGGGCTCGCCCTCGATGAGGACGAGCTTGAGCGGGGGCTCGGTGATCACGAAGTTGGCGTAGCCGTCACGCCTCTTGGCGGGCTCGGTGCCGAAGAGCTTGGAGTAGAAGCCGATCGAGGCGTCGAGGTCGGCAACGCGCAGGGCGAGCTGAAGACGGGACATGGCGGTCTCCTTTTGGAAACGGCTTGTTTCGACATCTGTCGATACAGTCGACCTTGCCACCGGTATCGACAGCTGTCAATATTGAGGCATGTCGAAACAAAACGGTCTGCCGATGCTCGCGCAGGACGACGCGGCGTGTTGCGCGCCGATGGTCCGCGAGCCGCTGGGCGAGGAGGCCGCGGCCGAACTGTCGCGGATGTTCAAGGCGCTGTCGGACCCGGTCCGGCTGCGGCTGCTGTCGCTGATCGCCTCCCATGAGGGCGGCGAGGCGTGCGTGTGCGACCTCATCGGCCCGTTCGACGTCTCCCAGCCGACCATCTCCCACCACCTGAAGGTGCTCAGGGAAGCCGGGCTGGTCGGCTCCGAGCGGCGCGGAACCTGGGTGTACTACTGGGTACTCCCCGAGGCCCTGGCGAAACTGTCCGCCCTGCTCCAGATTCCCGCCGGGTCCTCGAAGGCCACGGCGTGAGCGCGCAGGCGCCGCTGATGCGGCGAGCGATGGTCGAGGGGCTCGGCACGGCCGCGCTGGTCGCGGTGGTGGTCGGCTCCGGAATCCAGGCCACCGAGTTGACCCGCGACATCGGGGTGCAGTTGCTGGCCAATTCCCTCGCCACCGTCTTCGGACTCGGTGTGCTGATCGCCCTGCTCGGTTCGGTGTCGGGGGCGCACTTCAACCCGGCGGTCACCCTGGCCGCCTGGTTCACCGGCCGCCGCACCGGCGACGCCCCCACCCTGCGCGACGTCGCGGCGTACGTGCCTGCCCAGGTCGCGGGGGCGATCGCGGGCGCGGTGTTGGCCGACGCCATGTTCGGAAAGCCGCTGGTTCACCTCTCCGCCCACGACCGGTCCGCCGGACACTTGTGGCTGGCGGAGGTCGTGGCCACCGCCGGGCTGGTCTGGCTGATCTTCGGCCTGGCCCGTGCCCGCCGCGCGCACCTCGCGCCGCTACTGGTCGCCTCCTACATCGGAGCGGCGTACTGGTTCACCTCCTCCACCAGCTTCGCCAACCCGGCCGTGACGATCGGCCGGGCATTCACCGACACCTTCGCCGGGATCGCCCCCGCGTCCGTGCTGCCGTTCCTCGCCGCCCAAATGATCGGCGCCGCCGCCGGCCTGGGCTTGACCGCCGTGTGTTTCGGCCGTCCGGCCGCCGAGGGCGAGGACGAGGGCGAGGACGTGGACGAAGTCGTCGTTCCGCATGGCGGGCAGCAGTTCGCCGCTCCCGGCCGTTCCGCCGAAGAAGGCGCCCTGGCCTCATGAGCACCTCCGCCAGCCCGTCCGCTCCGTTCATCTGTACGCACAACGCCGGCCGGTCGGACGTGGTGGTCACGATGGGCCGTGGCGACGCCTACCAGATCGAGCGGCGCACTTGCGGCCCGCTCGCCGAAGTCGACTTCCGGGCAGCGGCGTGAGGGCCACTACGAACGGCTTGCGCATCGCGCCGATGCTGCCGGAGCACGCTGAACAGACTTTGGCGATCTACCAGTTGGGCATCGACGAGGGCAATGCCACCTTCGAGACCACCGCCCCGACCTGGGAGGCATTCGACACCGCGAAGTCGACCGAGCACCGCCTGGTCGCACTGGACGAGGGCGGCCAGGTCCTGGGTTGGGCCGCCGTCGTGCCGGTGTCGGACCGGTGCGCATACGCGGGCGTCGTCGAGCACTCCGTCTACGTCCACCCCGAAGCCCGCGGCCGCGGCGTCGGCCTGGCCCTGCTGACCGCCCTGCTCGCCTCCACCGACGCCGCCGGCGTCTGGACGGTGCAGGCCGGCATCTTCCCGGAGAACACCGCCAGCCTCGCCCTTCACCTGCGGGCCGGGTTCCGCGTCATCGGCACCCGCGAACGCATCGGCCGCCACCACGGAACGTGGCGCGACGTCGTCCTCGTCGAACGCCGCAGCCCCACCATCACCTGACCTGCTTGCGCACGACACCCGGTCCGGCGCCTACCTCTCGGGCCCGCTCTTCGAGAGCTCGTCGCCGGCTACCCGCTACCGGGCGGCCCGGTGTGAGGTGGCGTGGAGGGACCCGAGGAGACTGAGGGCCTGTGCGCTGGAACTGTCGGGTTCCGCCTGGTAGACGACCAGCTGCTGGCCGGGAGCGTCACGTACGTCGAAGGCCTGGTAGGTGATGGTCAGTGAGCCGACGTCCGGATGCAGGAGGTGTTTGGCCTCCTGGGTCTTGCCGCGCACGACATGGGCGTTCCACAGACGGGTGAAGTCCGTGCCGTGCCCGGTGAGGCCGCGAACGAGTTCCCGCAGCCTGGGGCTGTCCGGGTCGAACCCGGCGGCCTGCCGCAGGTGGCCCACAACGGCCTGGGCCGTGTGGCCCCATCGTTGGTAGAACTGCCGGCCCGCCGGGTCGAGGAAGGTCATCCGGGCGAGGTTGTCCATCTGCTCGAAGGGGGAGTGCAGCGCCTGCGCCAGGGCGTTGGCCGCCAAGACGTCCAGGGTCCGGTTGATGACGAACGCCGGCGCGGCCGGGTAGCCGTCCAACAGCTGACGCAGGGCGGGGCCGACCCGGTCCGTGGTGTGGGCGAACCGGCCGGTGGGCACCGTCCCCGTCAACTGATGCAGGTGCGCGAGCTCGTTCGGGTCGAGCCGTAGGGCACGGCCGAGCGCGTCGAGCACCTGGGCCGACGGGTGGCGTTCCCGCCCCTGTTCCAGCCGGGTGTAGTAGTCCGCGTTCACCCCGGCCAGGACGGCGACCTCCTCCCGGCGCAGTCCGGCGACCCTGCGCACCCCGTGGCTCGCCACTCCGGCGTCCTGCGGGCGCAGGGCCGCCCGGCGTGCGCGCAGGAACTCTCCCAGATCGTTGTCGGTCACGCCCCCACCCTAGGCCGCGCGGGCCGTGTCCTGCCTGGGTGCACCGCACCCAGGCAGGACACGGCCTGGCCGCTCGCTCCTCTCCCGCCCAGACTCGGTCGGGCGGAACGGTTCCGCATCCATCGACGAACGGAGTCCGTCCTTGACGGGCAGCACAGAGCAGGGCCGGGCCGACGTGGTCGGCATGTGGGTGACGGCGGACGGACACATCCGCCAGGACCTACGGGCGGACGGCCGCTACGACGAGGCCCGCGGCCACCGCCGCAGCGCGTACACGGGCCGCTACACGGTGACCGGCAGTCATATCGACTACGTCGACGACTCCGGGTTCACCGCCACGGGCGACATCCGAGACGGGGCCCTCCACCACGAACACCTCGTGCTCCACCGAGAGGAGAAGCGGGCATGACGCCGACGGCAAAGGTAGTGCTGGTCACCGGAGCGAGCAGCGGGATCGGTGAAGCCACCGCCCGCCGGCTCGCCGCCGACGGCCACCGGTTGTACCTAGGGGCACGGCGCACGGATCGTCTCCACGCGCTCGCCGGGGAGCTCACCGCCGCAGGCGGCACGGCGGCGTTCCGGCGGCTGGACGTCACGGACGCCGCCGACGTCCGGGCCTTCGTGACCGCCGCACGTGACCACTACGGCAGGGTGGACGTGGTGGTCAACAACGCCGGGGTGATGCCTCTCTCGCCGTTGGAGGCACTGAGGACGGACGAGTGGGACCGCATGATCGACGTGAACGTGCGGGGAGTCCTGCACGCCATCGCCGCCGCGCTGCCCGTGATGCGGGCCCAGGGCGGCGGGCACTTCGTGAACGTCGCGTCCGTCGGCGCGTACGAGGTCTCCCCCACCGCTGCCGTCTACTGCGCCACCAAGTTCGCTGTCCGCGCGATCTCGGAAGGGCTGCGCCAGGAGTCCGCCGGAGACATCCGGGTCACCGTCGTCTCCCCCGGCGTGACCGAGTCCGAACTCGCCGAAGGCATCTCCGACCCCACCGCAAGGGAGGCCATGAGGGCGTACCGCGCGGTCGCACTGCCCGCCTCCGCCGTAGCGGACGCCATCGCGTACGCCGTCGCCCAGCCCCGGCAGGTCGACGTCAACGAACTCGTAGTCCGCCCGGCGGCGAGCGCCCGGTAGCCGCCGCCGGCTTCCCACCGTTCGTGGTGCTCCGTCACACGGCGGCGCCGCACTCGATCCGCGGGCGCTGAGGGGGCGGTCGCCACCGGGGACCGGTGCCGGCGGTCAAGCCGGGCGTGGCGCCACCGCCCGCCGGCTGCCCCGGCAGCGTCCGCCATGCTCCTGTTCAGAACGGGCCGTGAAAACGATGACGTGAACAGCCCGTCCGGCATCCTGCTGGCCAGGAGGCGGCACGAAGCAGGACCATGCCGGGATGGATCACTCACACGCGTCACCGACAGCGGTGCGTCTCGCGCGATACACGAAGACCGAGCAGACGGAAGTCCTCGGCGAGAGTGCCGATCCCTTCGGTGTCGCCGACACCGGCTTGACGTGGCTGCCCAAGAAGGAGCATTTCGGCATCAGGCTGGAAGACCGGCTCGTGGCGCACACCGGCCTGCTCAGAACGCCCATATCCATCGGGGACATCGAGACCGAGGTGGTGGGGGTCGGCGGCGTGGCCGTCGCTCCGGACGTGCGTGGACGAGGACTCGCCCGCCTCGTCATGACCGCGGCCTTGGACCACGCACGCACGATGGGCCCACGTCACGGACTCCTTTTCTGCCGGCCCCCGCTCGTCCCCCTATACCGGCGACTCGGCTGGCGAGTACTGGACCAGGATGTTCACGTCGAACAACACGAAGGGCCCGTGCTCATGCCGCTTCGAACCATGTGGACGTCGCTGCACGACGAGGCGGACTGGCCGGCCGGGGCGGTGCGCCTGCTCTCCTTCCCCCTGTGAGCAACCACGGCACCGCCAACGCCGGCAGTCGCCTCCGGCCGAGCGTCGAAGCGGCCAACCGAACCGCAGAGTGGCCAACCCGGACAGCGGCGATCCGCCCGTGCCTCCACCCGTGGTCCGCCGGGCAGGACTCAGGTCGTCACGGGTTCGAGTCGCAGCCTACGGCTCGGCCAGGGCGGTGGTTCCGCCGAGCCGAACCAGACCCTGACGTCCTCCCCGGTGCGGACCGGCAGGCGGGGGTAGTCGTTCTCGGCGTGCTCGGTGCGGTGCAGCGCGTGGCCCGGGTTCAGGTGCCGTGCGGCGTACGCGTCGAAGGCGGTCGGCCCGGACGGACGGCAGACGGTCGCGAGCACCTCACGGGAGCCGGGCGCAGCCATGAAGCCAGGTCCGCGAAGCAGCAGGACGTCGTCGCTGTCGCTCATGGTGGCGTTGGCCGCCTCGCGGTGCTCCCGCCAGACCGGGCCGGTGTAGAAGGACTCCAGCGAGCGCCGACGGCGCGCCATGTCTGGGAACGCGCGCAGCCAGACGAAACGGTTCGGGTCGTCCAGGTCGCGGAAGCGACCGCCGACGGTGATGCCGACCGCCTGCTGACCGGTCACGAACTCGCGCTCGAACAGCTCGACGAGCGTTTCCCGAGCTCCGGGACGCAAGGTGTACTGCCGGAGTTCTACGATGCTCACGCGCCGGCCCGCCCGGTGCGGGTGAAGTTCATGGTCCAGTTGTGCTCCCAGGTGCGGCCGTCGTCGGCGGAGAACTCCTGCTCCCAGCGGGCGCGGTCCGGACCGAGGCGGTACCAGGTGAAGTGCACCCGGATCGGGCGCCCGTCGTAGGCGTCGTCACCGTAGAAGTCCCCGCGGTCGCCGGTGAAGCCACCGACCACGGGCGGGTCCAGCCGGCCCGTCCGACTGTCGGACCAGTGGATCGACCAGCGGCCCGTCTCGCGGTCGAGCAGCCGCAGGGTCACTCCTTGGCGACCGAGGGTGGGGAAGGTGATCTCGTCGATGTTGCCGGCGCCCCCGAACAGGGGCCGGACCACGGCATGACCTGGGAACTCCACCCAGGTTCCGGAGCCCGGTTCGAGCGGTGCGGTGAGACGGCGGTTGGCCACGTCCCAGGAGCCGTGCAGGAAGTCGAAGTCGTTCATGCCTCGCAGGATAGGGACGGTCCCCTGACATCTGCTGTCAGTGGATGTGGATACTGGGCAGCATGCGCGCGAGCCGGCTCGTCACTCTGCTCCTACTGCTCCAGAACCGGGGCCGGATGACGGCCTCGCAACTGGCCGAGGAGCTGGAGGTCTCCGTCCGTACGGTCTACCGGGACGTCGAGGCGCTCGGCGCCGCCGGCATCCCGCTGTACGGCGCCGCCGGGCACGCGGGCGGCTACCGGTTGGTCGACGGCTACCGGACCCGGCTCACCGGACTGAACGCGGACGAGGCGCAGGCCGCGTTCCTCGCCGCGCTCCCCGGTGCCGCCGCCGACCTGGGCCTCGGCGAGGCGCTCGCCACCGCCCAACTCAAGCTGCACGCCGCCCTTCCGACGGAACTGCGCGAGCACGCCGGACGGATCCAAAAACGCTTCCTTCTCGACGCCCCCGGCTGGTACAGCGACGCCGACCGCACGCCCTACCTGGCGCCGGTCGCCGCCGCGGTCTGGGAACGGCGGGCGACCATGTTGCGGTACCGGCGCTGGCGGGCGCCGGAGGAGATCGAGCGGCGGGTGGAGCCGTACGGGCTTGTGCTGAAGGCGGGCCGCTGGTACCTGGTCGCGGGCGGCCCGTCCGGGATCCGCACCTACCGGGTCGACCAGATCCTCGGCCTCCGACCGTTGGAGGAGTTCGCCGTTCCGGACGGCTTCGACCTGGCCGCTTACTGGGACGACTATTTGGCCGACTTCCGGGCCCGGCTGCACACCGGGGAGGCCCTGGTGCGGCTCACCCCGGAGGGCGCCCGCCGTCTCGGGGTGACGCCCACGAGCGACGGGTGGACGGAGGCCAGGGTGCCGATCGAGTCGATCGACCACGCCTACGGGGAGTTCCTGCGCCTGGGCACGGGCATCGAGGTCGTGGCGCCGGCCGAACTCCGAGACCGCATCGCCGCGACCGTACGGACCTTGGCCGCACGGTACGGGGGCTGACCCGCGCGGAGGGCACTCCCGGCTTCGGCTTCGGCTACTCCCGGCGTCGGCTTCGGTTTCGGTTTCGGCGTTGCGGGCCGGTTACTTTCTCCAGAACAGGTGGTGTGCCACCCCGCTCGGGCTGGGGACGACCTCCAAGTGGAACCGGTCGAGCAGCTCGTCCGGCGACTCCCACAGTCGTAGTCCGGACCCCAGCTTCATCGGCGAGACAACCACATGCATGGTGTCGACGAGGTCGGCGTCGAGGAACTCCCTGACGGTGGTCACGCCGCCGCCGAGCCGGACGTCCTTGCCCTGCGCCGCCGCCCGGGCCTGCTCCAAGACGGTGGCAGGGTCACCGTCGACGAAGTGGAACGTGGTGTCGGACAGCGTGAACGAAGGACGCTTGTGGTGGGTCAGGACGAACACCGGAGTGTGGAACGGCGGCTCGTCACCCCACCAGCCCTGCCACTCAAGGTCCTGCCAGGGCCCGCGCTGGGGCCCGAACTTGTTGCGGCCCATGATCTCGGCGCCGATGTTGTGGGCATAATCCCGCGTCAGGTAGTCGTCCAGGCCCCGGCTCCCTCCAGGGGCGGTGCGCATGGGCCAGCTCGCCGTGGCACCGGCCCAGGCAAACAGCCTCTCGGGATCGACATGACCGAACGGCCTCTCGAGGGTCTGCTCCTCACCGGCACCGATCCCGTCACTTGAGACGTTGAAGTTCTGGACCCGCAGTAGCTGAGTCACTTGTCTCCTCCTGTGCTGTCGACAACGGTGGTAGGACTCGCCGGGCCGGGAAAACTCATCGGCGCGTCCGTGACCGGGCAGAAACCGGGCTACCCGCCGCCCCGTCCTCGTTCCAGAATCCGTCGCGGCCCCCGGTCGGGGTGGGCGGGTGATCGGCCGTGCACCCGGGTCTGTCGGCCCTTCCATCGTCCTCCCGCGGCGGGACCGACGGGACTGACGGGGCCGACGTTCTGCCGAACAACACAATCCTCAGTCGGTTCCGCTTTCGTGTCCGGAGGCGGACGGATCGAGGTGCGGGCCCGCGGCGCCGTCCTCGGAGAACGGCGAAGCGAGCGGGCCACTTCCCTGGTCCCCCAGCTCCCGCGATTCGCAGCGCTCGACCTGCTCGGTGAGGTGCGTACGCAGGCGTCGACCGGTCTCACGGGCTGTGCCTTCAAAGGCGCAACTCTCCTTCAAGGTGGGTCCGGAAAGTGCGCGGGGGTCGACCGGTGAGACGCTGGACGCTGTCGGTGACGCGGTCCTCCGCCCCGGCGGCGATGGCACGGTCCATGTCGGCCAGTATCGCGGCGAATTCCACCGGGATCTGTGCCGCGAGGCGATCACGCATCTGCTCATGGGACAGACGGCGGTGGGTCACGGGCCGACCGGTGACGTCGGTGATGATCGCGGCGATGTCGTCGTGGCTGAGTGTCTCGGGTCCGGTGAGGACGAGATCGGTGTTGGGGGCTTGCTCGTCGGTCAGGGCGCAGACGGCGACCGCCGCGATGTCCTCGGCGTCGACGAAGCCGACCCGGCCGCTTTCGGCGGCGGTCCGGATGATGCCGTGGTCGCGGATGCCGCGGGCGTGCGCGTGCGCACCAGTGAAGTTCTGCATGAACCACGAGGGCCGCAGTACCGCCCAGTGTTCGAACAGATCGGGCAGGGCCCGGTGCACCATGCCCACCGCCGGACCGCCCTCAGGGATGGCCGAGGAGCTCAGCAACACCGCGCGGTGCACGCCGGCGGCGCGGGCCCGATCGAGGAACGGCAGCATCACCGCCGCGGGGTCGGCGTCGCCCAGTGGCGGTATGAGGTAGACGCGGTCGACTCCGTCGAGGGCGGCGGTGTGGGTGGTGGGGTCGTACCAGTCGAAACGGACCGCCTGTGCGCCGGGGACCGGGCGGGCCTGACGGCTGGCCGCCTTGACGCGGTGGCCGGCGGCCGTCAGTTGCGCGGTGGTGCGGCTGCCGGTGGCGCCGGTGGCGCCGATGACCAAAGTGGTGTCGGTGGTGGTCATCGGCTGCTCCCGGTGAAGACGGTGTCGTGTTCGAGGACGGCGAGGGGGTTCCAGTAGTCGCGGTAGGAGGTGATGCGCCCGTCTTGCACGGTCACGACGGCGATGTAGGTCATGTCGAAGGGAGCGCCAGTCGCCACCAGACGGCCGACGCCGCGCATCTCGACCACGATGGTCTGCGGATCGGTGGTCTGGTGGATCCGCAGGGCGGGGAAGTCGTGCAGGTCGATGTGGTCGGGGTAGTGGCGCATGTAGGCGGCGACGGCCTCTCTGCCTTCCAGCCGTTGGGGCCGGCCGGCGGGGGCGAAGGGGAACTCCATGAGGCCGTCCTCGGCCCAGAGGGCGACCCATGCGGGGATGTTCTTGTCGAGCAGCAGTCGCAGGCTGTGGCGGTACAGGTCCGCGGGCGATGTCGGTGCGGACATGGATGTCCTCCAGCTCGTAGAATACGGACCATCGGTCCACTTAGACGATACGGACCACGGGTCCGCTTTGCAACTGGAGGAGCAGCATGCCCGAGCGCAGGTCTCGCAAGGACGCCGCCCGTAACCGGGAGGCCGTCCTCGAAGCCGCCGACGCCCTCTTCGCCCGCTGCGAAAGTCCCGAGGACGTCACCATGGCCGATGTCGCCGCAGCGGCCGGCGTCGGCAAGGGGACGCTCTTCCGGGCCTTCGGCGATCGCGCCGGGCTGCTCCGCGCACTGTACGAAACCCGCCTCGAACCGGTCAGGCAGGCCATCGAAACCGGCCCGCCGCCCCTGGGGCCCGGCGCTCCACCTCAGGAGCGCGTGGCCGCCCTGCTCGACGCGGTCCTGTGCTTCAAGCTCGACAACCGACGCCTCGCGCTGGCCCTGGAGGAAGAGGCGAGCAGCAGCCCCTACCAGGCGGAGCATTACGGACGGTGGCACGGCTTGCTGCGAACCGTACTGGGGGAGATCCCCGGCCTGAACGACAGCGACTTCACCGCCCACGCCCTGCTCGCCGCCACGCGAGCCGACCTCATTGAGCACCTGGCCGGGAATGAACGCGTACCGCGGGAAGGAATGAGGGCACAGTTGGCGAACTTCACGAACAGGATCCTGTTCTCCGGCCTACCGCAACGGTCGACCGCCGCAGAGTGACCGAGGGCGCGGGCAACTCCGCACTGAGCGCAACCGCCGCGGGGATTCTCGGAACCTGCCCGTTTCGGTCCGCGTACGGGTGGGGACCGTCAAGGCGCATCCGGCGGATCATGAGTGTTCCGACCAGTGCGGGGGGAGACCGACCGGCCTCCTGTAGACGGTGATCGGCCATCAGCTGACGCGGACAGGCCGCGCAGGCTTCAATGAGGCCATGACCACGCCAATACCTCCGACTTCGCCGGCCGTCCTGGAGACGATCGCGGGTAGCGCCGCACTGGACGAAGTCCTGGCGAGTATGCACACGCGGCGGCCGGTGTTCCACTCCGAGGCCGATCTACAGCACAGCTTCGCCCTCGCCGTGGGCGAAGTCGCGCCGGACGTCAGGTGCCGCTTGGAGGTCCCGGTTCGCGGGAGCATCGCGTCAGAGTATCTGGACCTGCTGTGCCTGGGGCCGGCACGCCGTACGGCCATCGAGTTCAAATACGTGACCCGTGAGTGGTCGGGCACAGCAGGGACGCCGCCCGAGGAGTACGCCCTGCGCGCGCACAACGCACCGGACGTCGCACGCAGAGACTTCGTGCGAGACGTGGGGAGGCTCGAACGCTTCTGTGACCGCGAGGACCAGAACGGGCTGGCCCTGCTCATCACGAACGAGGCCTCCCTGTGGCGCCCCAGACAGCGCAGGATGCCCTCCAGGGACGAGGAGTTCCGCATCCACCACGGCCGCGAGCTGAGCGGCACGTTGCTGTGGGCCGGTGGCTCCTTTCCCGGCAACACCCGAGTGCCGCGCGGGGCCTACTCGCTCGCCTGGCGCCCTTACGCACTGCTGGAGGGATCAGGAGGCGAGTTCCACTGCCTCGCGGTGTTCGTCGCTCCGAATCCAGACCGGCTCTCGCCGCCGCACGAGGCTTGACAGGGGCGGAGGAGCCACATGCCCGGCGCGCACGTGCCTGCCGGGCGCCTCATGCCCTGGAGAGGAACACCCGTCGTCGCGGCAACTCGCCGGCCGTGACGTCGACGGCGATCTCCTCACCGGTCTCGACGGCTTCTGCCCGATCAGCCGCAGGCCGGCCATCGACCTTATGGAAGGGGGCCAGCCCGACGACTCCGTCTCCAAGGTTGGAGAAGGCGCCGAAGGGAAGCAACGAAGGCCAGGAAAGGGTCGGGCTGCGGCGCCCGCAACAACAGCCGGGCCTCCGGAGCCGTGGCCCATCGATCAACAGATTTCCTTAATACGCATCCACTGTTTCGGCACTTCTACCGGCGACCGTATGTGTCCAGGATGAGGACATCAAAGCCCGCTGCCGTGGCCGAAGGGCACACCTTCGCCGCCCCGGCCGCCTTCTGAGCAACCTCGACACCGGAGAATGGACGCACATGAAGTACCGGCCGTTGGGGGCCATCTCGGTCAGCGCGATCGCCTTGGGCGCCATGCCCCTTTCCATCGAGAACCGCCCGGACGAACAGCGAGCCGTCGCGACCATCCACGCTGCCCTCGACGCCGGCATCACGCTCATCGACACGGCCGACAGCTACCACTGGCACGCCGACGAACGCGGCCACAACGAACTCCTCGTCGCCCGCGCCCTCGCCCGCTTCGGTGGCGACACCTCCGACGTACTCGTCGCCACCAAAGGGGGCCGGGGCCGCCCCGGCGACGGTAGTTGGACCGTCACGGGCACCCCCGCCCATCTCAAGCGCGCCGCCGAAGCCTCCCTCAAGCGCCTGGGAGTGGAAGCGATCGGCCTGTACCAGCTGCACAAGCCCGACCCCGGCGTGCCCTGGGCGGAGTCGGTCGGCGCTCTGCGTGAACTCCTCGACGCGGGCACCATCCGTGCCGCGGGGATCTCCAACGTGACCACCGACCAGATCGCTGAGGCACACGCCATTCTCGGCGACGCGCTCGTCTCCGTGCAGAACCAGTACTCCCCCGCCGTTCGCGACAGCGAGCCCGAACTGGAGCTGTGCACCCGGCTCGGCCTGGCCTTCCTCCCCTGGAGCCCGCTGGGCGGCATCTCCCGCAGTTCCCTGGACGGCCCGTCCGGCCCGACCTCCGCGGGCACCGCCTTCCACCGCATCGCGGCCGAACACGGCGTCAGCCCGCAACAGATCGCCCTGGCCTGGCTACTGGCCCGCGCCCCGTTGGTCGTCCCGGTACCGGGAGCCAGCCGTCCGGCTTCGATCCAGGACTCGGCCAAGGCCACCGAGGTCGAGCTTGAAGCGGCGGAACTGGCAGAACTGGAGGCGGCGCTGCCGAATTGATGCTGCGGTTCGCGGCGGAACGCGACCTCGCCGGCTCCAGCTTCCCCCCGGCCCCCGGTTGGTCGGCCGGTCAGCCGCTGGTACGGCGACTGGCGGGGCGTGGGAGGAAGAACATCAGGGCCCACATGATCAGCAGGGCGCCGATCACGTACCACAGTGTTCGGGCGAAGGCGTTGACGACGCCGGCGCCGGCGTCACTCCAGGTACGCGAACTCGTCCGCCGGGCTCGCCGGGGACGAGTAGCCGTTCGAGAGGACGGTCACGTTGACGGTCGCGGGCTTGCCGAGCTTGATGGTTGCGGCGGGCGCCTTGACGACAAGCTGCTCGGGGGCGTAATCGACGAGCGTGGCGAGCTTGTCACCGAAGTAGACCTGGACGTCCGAGGCGAAGGCGACTCCGCTGATCCGCACTTGGTCACCGAGCCTGCCGCTGCACGGGCTGATGCCGGCGACCACCACGGCGGCGGGGCCGCCGTAGGCGAACTGGCCGCGCGGGACGGCCGGGGAGGTTCCCAGGTTGTTGGTGACCCGGATGTCGACCACGCCCACACCGGCAGGTGCCCAAGCCATGATCACGTCGTCGCGGAGTACGTACTCCTTGGAGATCGGCACCGTGCCGAAGTCGACCATGACTCCCTGGCCCAACCCACTGCCGACGATCTCGACCGGGGCGCCGACCGAGCCGACGGGGGTCACGACGCTCACCACCGGACCCGACTGCACGTCAGGCGCGCCGAGAAGCTGCAAGTAGGTGGAGTTGGCATGCTGGAACTCCACCTGCCCCATGAAGTCCTGGAGCGACTTCTTCACCACGCTCGGGTCGACGGGATCGTAGCTGCCGTTCAGCGCGTCGTCCTTGCCCGGCTGGGCGTAGACGTTGGGACCGGGGAGGGCGGCCAGCGTCGACATGACGGCCTTGACGGCGTCGACCTGCGCCGGGCCGGGAGGATCGGGGTACCACTGCTCGGCTTCGATTGCGTCGAGGTTGTTCCAGGCCCGCGGCACCACGTCGTTGATGTTGTAGTGCCGCTCGTTGGCCTGCCAGTCAAGGGAGTCGACGTAGGCGGCGAAATCCACTCCCCCGGCGGTGGGGGCGGCGAAGGTGTGCAGCTCGAAGTTCGGCTTCCCGCCGGGCCAGGTGAGCGTCTGGAGGCAGGGGGCGACCATGGTCGCGATGCAACCGCCGAGGCTGTGACCGGTCACGTAGACCGTCGGGTTCGGCTGCGCCCGCCCCAGGACGGTGCGGAGCGCCTGCTCCAGGGTGACACCCGCCGTGCTCATGGTGACGACCTCGGCGAACGCCTTCATGGCCCCCTTGGAGACCGAGACCGGGGAGGGCATCCCGACGAGGTTGAACGGGACCACCGTGCCGACGTCGAGGTCCTCCAGCAGGTCGGTAACGCTGCCGACAGTGCCGCGGATCACCACGGCGAAGGAGTTGGAGCCGTCCGTGTTCCTGGCGACGTAGGCCATGTTGGCGTTGCCGGGGCTCACCCCGAGCCAGGAGAGGACCCAGGTCCCCTGGGTCGCGAGCGAGGTGTCGGCCAGTTGCTGGTTGACGCCGAGCATGATCCGGGTGCTCTGTTCCGCGAGGGTCTCGCCCGAGGGACGCGGGGTGGCGGCGGTGGCCGCGATCGCGGACAGCGTCATCGTCACTTGCGGGACGGTCGGTTGATTCGAGTCGGTCGCCATGCTCGCTCCTCAGGGATCGCCCGGTCCCGCCGGAGCAGGTTCGCGTCCAACGTACTTTTCACCGGGTGGCCCCCTGCGGGAGGCGGGTCCGGGGTTCACGCGATCGGGCCACCGGCCCGTGGGGCGTTCCCCCGGCGGACAGATCCAAAATGCGAGCGGAGCCACGCCCATGCCCTGGGTCTGGTCGCCCACGTCGCCGCGGCCGTGCTCGTCGAGGCGGCGACATCCGGGCGAGGGCACATCACCGCGGGGCGGTCGACCTGGCCCCGGACCACATCGAGCTGCGCCCGGGCCGGAGCCACGGCTGAACCGTCCCCCGCTTGAGCGGTTCGGCCACGGCCGGCCGTCGGGCGCGCCGCCTGGGCGCGACGAGTTCCGCTTCCGCCCGCTCGGGATTCACGAACCGCGTGTTGAAGCAGACGCTCCCGTCGCAGATCCGCCGTGGGATACCGCCCATGATTCGGTCAGGAAGCGTCAAAGGATTTCGAGTCAAGCAAAGCGTTCGACATCAAGCGACAAAGCTCCTTGTCCTGTGCATGACCTCCAGATGGGATCACGGGAGCCGTTACGTGCGGCTCCACCCCACACAAGGAGCACTCATGCGCATACCTCGCCCCCGGCTCCGCGCCGCGGTCGCCACGGCAGGGGCCACCGCCCTCGCCTCGGCCGCCCTGGTCGCCACGCCAATGAGCGGGGCCGCCTCGGCCGCCCCCGCCGCCGGTCGGCAGGTCAAGCCCGTTCCGGCCGTGGCCGGACACCAGTTGGTCCGCGCCGTCGGCAGCCCGCTGTCCACGGAGCAGTGCCAGGCGAAGTGGAAGATCGCCTGCTACGGACCGCTGCAGTACCGCCAGGCGTACCACCTGGACCCGCTCTACAAGGCCGGCATCACCGGCAAGGGCCGGACCATCGTGATCGTGGACTCGTTCGGCTCCCCGACGATCCAGCACGACCTCGACGTGTACAGCAAGCAGTTCGGCATTCCCAGCAGCAAGGTCCAGGTGGTCAAGTGGGGTAACGTCCCGGCCTGGGACCCGAAGAACGCCGACATGACCGGCTGGGCCGGTGAGTCCACGCTCGATGTCGAAATGGCCCACGCCATGGCGCCCGACGCCAAGATCGTGCTGGTGGAGACGGCGGTCGCGGAGACCGAGGGCGTCACCGGCTTCCCCGAGATGATGTCGGCCGAGAAGTCCCTGATCGACCGGGGCATCGGTGACGTCATCACGCAGAGCTTCGGCGCGACCG
Source organism: Streptomyces sp. Tek67B01 (assembly GCF_055231995.1). Classification (NCBI taxonomy): domain Bacteria; kingdom Bacillati; phylum Actinomycetota; class Actinomycetes; order Kitasatosporales; family Streptomycetaceae; genus Streptomyces; species Streptomyces sp. Tek67B01. Next base: position 6,748,098 of record NZ_JBUYUY010000001.1, on the reverse strand, counting down.
AGAACACCTTCCCGGGCTTCGACAAGGGCGACTTCTCCAGCCTGAAGGATCTGCGGTACGCCTTCAAGGCGGCGGCGGCCCACGACGTGACGGTCCTCGCCTCCTCCGGTGACGGTGGCGCCACGGACAGCACGGCGGACGGCAGCGGTTACTACAAGGAGCGGGTCAACTCCTGGCCCTCCTCCGACCCGCTGGTCACCTCGATCGGTGGCACTCAGCTGCACCTCGACGACAAGGGCAACCGCCTCAGCCCCGAGAGCGTCTACAACGACAACGGGGCGGGGGGTGGCGGCCAGTCACACGTCTTCGAGCGGCCCTCGTTCCAAAACGGCGTCCGCGGGATCGTCGGCAATCGGCGCGGCACCCCGGACATCTCGATGGCCGCCGCCGTCAACGGCGGGGCATGGGTGTATTCCAGCTACGACCCGACCGCGGTCGGCTGGGACGTGTCCGGCGGCACCAGCGAGGCCGCGCCGCTGTTCTCCGGCATCGTCGCCCTCGCCGACCAGGCGGCAGGCCACCGGATCGGCAACCTCAACGAGGCTTTGTACTCGCTGTACAAGGACGAGGGCTACAAGCCGTCGAGCGGCCTCGTGGACGTCAACGACGGTACGAACAACAGCTACGCGGGCGTGACCGGCTACACCGCCGTCAACGGCTACGACATGGCGACCGGTCTCGGCACCATCGACGCGACGCGCTTCGTCCCGGCGATTGCGTGGGAGAGCCGCCGCCACCACTGATCACCGGGCCGCGCACGACGGTCACGCACGGCGCCGCCCGGTTCCTCCGGGTGGTGCCGTGCGCACGTCTCCACGACACCTCTTCCTCGGCCGGTCCCGCGCGGCTCCGGTGCCCGGGACGCCCGCGCGGGCTGTGCGGTCGTACGCCGTCCACACTGGTTCAGAGGGCGTCGTCCTGCTTGTCGGAGGAACCGCTCCCGGCTGCCGCGGCGAGTCCCGAGTGCCGGTAGGAGTAGCCGAAGTAGATGACGAGCCCGATCAGGAACCAGACCACGAACCGGATCCACGTCTCCACCTGGAGGTAGGTGATGAGCCAGATCGAGGCGACCACGCCGATGGCGGGGGTGACGGGCATGAAGGGTGTACGGAACTGCCGCGGCAGGTCGGGGCGCCGGTACCGGAGAACGATGACGGCGGTGCACACGACCACGAAAGCGAGCAGGATGCCGATGTTGGTCAGCTCCGCGGCCGCGCCGATCGGCACGAAGCCCGCGATGGCGGCCGATGCCACGCCGACGATCCAGGTGACGCGGGTCGGGACGTGCCGGGTCGGGTGCGTCTTGGCGAACCAGTGGGGCAGCAGTCCGTCGCGGCTCATGGAGAACCACACGCGCGTGACTCCGAGCATGAAGGTGAACATCACCGTGAGGATGCCGATGATCGCCCCGACCGCGATCACGTCGGCGAACGCGCCGAGCCCCACCGACTTGAAGGCGCTGGAGAACCCGCTCTCCGGGTCGATCTCCGTGTAGTTCTGCATGCCCGTCAGGACCAGGCAGGCGAGGACGTACAGCACCATGGCGATGGCGAGCGAGTAGATGATCGCCCTGGGCATGTGGCGTTGCGCGTCCTTGGACTCCTCCGCCGCCGTGCTCATCGCGTCGTATCCGAAGACGGCGAAGAAGACGGTGGCCGCCCCGGTGAAGGCGCCTCCCACTCCGAACGGGAAGAAGGGGGTGTAGTTGCCGGTGTCGATGTGGAAGAAGCCGACGATGATGACCAGCAGGACGACGAGCACCTTGAGCACGACGACGACCGTCTCGAAGCGTGCGGCGTTCTTGATGCCGAGGTTGAGCAGGTAGGCGGTGAACAGGCAGAGAACTGCGGCGATGAGGTCGACGCGGTGGCCCTCTCCCGTCCCGGGCGCGCCGAGCATCCAGGTGGGCAGGCCCGCGCCGGTGTCCGTCAGGAGGAAGTTGAAGTAGCCGGAGATGCCGATGGCGACGACGGCGACGATGGCCGTGTATTCCAGCAGCAGGTCCCAGCCGATGAACCAGCCGGCCAGCTCGCCGAGGACCGCGTAGCCGTAGGTGTAGGCGGAGCCTGCTTTCGGGATCAGACCGGCGAATTCCGCGTACGAGAAGGCGGCCGCGGCGCTGGCCACACCGGCGATGAGGAAGGAGACCAGTACGGCTGGCCCGGCGATGCCGTTGGCGACCGTGCCGGCGAGCGTGAAGATGCCGGCGCCGATGATGCCGCCGACGCCGATGGCGGTGAGCTGCCAGAGGCCCAGGGTGCGCGTGAGTTGCTCGCTGGGAGCGCCCTCGGTCTCCTCGATGTGCTCGATCGGCTTGCGGCGCAGTACGCCTTCTCCCATCCGCAGCCTCGACATGTGCCGTCCTCTCCTCGGGTGCTGACGGGCGTTCATGATGGCGCAGCCGCCGAGGCGGCGCGGTTAGGCGCTCCGCACGGCCTCGCGGGCGCGGCCCGATCCGGTCGGCGACGCGTTGCCCGCAGGCCGGGCGCCGTCCGACGGTGTTCGCCCACTGCGCCCCGTCTGTCGCCGCCACCCTCGCAGGGGTCCCAGAAGTGGAGGCCCCACCCCGGCACGGGTCGTTGTGATCATGTAACCGATACGCGACAGCCCTGTACGGGAACGAAGACACCGGTATCCCCATCTCCCCGGTTCCCTCACAGTGATCAAGCAGGCACCGAGAAGCCGGTGCCGCTTCGACCACTGACCGCTGACCATTGGCCGCTGGCCACCAAAGGGGATCCACTTGATGTCCGGCAACCGCCACAAGGCCTACCTCGTCACCGCGACCCTCGTGGGCGGCGCCATGCTGATGACGGCATGTCAGGACACGAACGCGACCCAGGGCGCCGGAACCGCGCAGCGTTCTCCGTCCACCGCACCGGTCGCCGGCGATCCGGCCGCCCCTTCCGGGTCACCGAGCGCAAGCGCCCCCAAGGCGGCCGGCACCGCGGGCAAGGGAACCAAGGACGGAGCCGGCAACGGTGCCGACACCGGCAACGGCGAGCGGAAGCCGGTCGGGCAGAGCTGCGGCGCCAACGACATCTCTTGGAGCACCCGGTCCGAGACCCAGGCCGGCGGATACATTCTGATCATCGCGAAGGCGAAGCCCGGAATCACCTGTGCTCTGCCCGCGGCGCTTCCCACCGTGGCGTTCGGGTCCGACGGCACCCAGGCAGGGCCCGCAGAGCAGACCGCCGGCAAGCAGATCATGTTGAGCGGAAACACCACCGCCTACGCCGGAGTGAACCCGAAGAGCACCGGCGCGAACGGCGGCAAGGAACTCGACAGCATCATCGTCGCCGTCGGAAACGACGACCCCAACCCCGTGTCCCTGCCGGTCGGCACCATCACCGTCGACAAGCCGATCGTCACCAACTGGCACACGTCCCAGCAGGACGCCGTTCCGTTCGGCTGAGCGAGCCTGCGTGGGACGAGCGGCGCGTCCGATCGGCGCTGGTGTGCGATAGGCGCCTTGAGCTCAGCGTCGCATTTTTGAGCGGCACCCGCAGGCCCGGGTGCCGCTCCGGCGTCCCCGTTGCCGTTCCGTCACCGCCTCCAGGGCGGGAGGACAGGCAGAGGGCCGGCCGGGAAGGTCGTGAGGGTGTAGCCGTCGCTGCGACCGGTCAGCCAGGCGAGGAGCTCCGCTCTCGAACCTGCCACCAGTGGGCCCGCGCCTTCGCCGACGCTGTGGATCGAGCCGTCATCATCTGCCCTGAGCCGCATCGCGGGCATCGCGGGCATCGCGGGCATCGCGGGGTCTTTCCGCAGCCATGCCAATGTCTCGTGCAACTCACGGGTTGTGAAGGCGTCCGGCCAGTGGTGCTGCGTGTAGGCGGCTGCCAGGTCTACGTGGTGCACCTCCTGCTCTCGCAGCAGGCTCCACAGAACGCCTCGGACCGGGCGCATGCCTCCCCCCAGCCAGCGCACCGGCACGTCCCACGCGCTTCCGGGATGTTCCGCAATGGCCCGGAGGACCTCTCGTACGGACTCCTCCAGATCCCCGCGAATCTCGTCCGCTTCGCGAAGTGCCCCCTGCCGGATCTCACGGGCCCGGGTTTCCTCGTCCGGGTACTGCGGCAGATCCAGGTCGGTCCGCGCGGCCGTGAGCAGACGCACCCGCGAATCGGCACCGCGAGCCAGGTGAACGAGGACATGGGCGCGCGTCCACCCCGGCAGTCGCGAAGGCTCCCGCATCTGTTCGCTGGTCAGGGCCCGGGCCGTGCCGAGTAGGCGTTCGGCGGAGGACGTCAAAAGGGGCAGGAGGAAGTGGGGTTGATCAATCTCACGATCGCCAGATGTGCTCATGCCCGACCTCCTTCCCCTGTGGAGCCATCTCACCAGTTCGCAATTCCCCTTGGGGGTCCGCCAGGAAGCTCCTGCCCCATCTTCCCGCGGCGACTCCGTGTCATAGTGCGGACGTGAGATCTCCGACCTTCACCGGCACGTCGCAGGCCTGGGCGGCGCTGGGTGCCGATGTCTCTCTGCTCGACCGGGTGTCCTACGGCGGACCGTCCGGAGGACTGCCGGCGCGGCTGCCTGTCATGGAGTTGGCGCGGGCCACCGTCGCGGTGTGCTCGCTCGCGGCCGCCGAACTCACCTCCGTACGCACGGGGCGGCCCGTGCCCCGGGTGCGGGTCGATGACGAGTCGGTCGCGACGGCGTTCCTCAGCGACCGGCTGGTGCGGGTCGACGGGCAAGCGTGGTCGACCTTCGCGCCGCTGTCCCGGTTCTGGCGGGCGAGCGATGGATGGGTCCGTACCCACGCCAACTACCCTCACCACCGTGTCCGATTGCTCTCCGCGCTCGGGGTGTCGGAGGACGCCGTCGAGGATGCGGTGGACTCGGTGGCAGGGGCGATCTCGGAGCGTACGGCGCGGGAGGTGCAGGAGACCGTCTATGCGGCGGGCGGCCTGGCCGTCGCGGCACGCGGCCCTCAGGAGTGGGCCGAAAGCGAGCAGGGGGTCCTGGTCGCGGGGCAGCCGCTGCTGACCGCGGCACGGATCGACGACGCCCCGGGCCGGGTACTCGGTGACGCCGCGCTGCCGTGTGCGGGGTTGCGCGTGCTGGATCTGACCCGGGTGCTCGCCGGACCGGTCGCCACCCGGACGCTGGCGCTGCTCGGCGCGGACGTGCTGCGGATCGACGCCCCACAGCTGCCGGAAAGCCAGGAGGCCCACAACGACACGGGCATGGGCAAACGCTCGACCACCCTCGATCTGGGTGACGCCACCGACCGCCGGATCTTCGAAGAGTTGCTCGGTGAGGCGGACGTGGTGGTCACCGGATATCGGCCGGGCGCACTGGACCGGTTCGGGCTCACGCCCGATGCGCTCGCCGAACGTCGTCCGGGCCTTGTGATCGCCCAGCTCTCCGCCTGGGGCCGTTACGGTCCCTGGCACGAGCGGCGGGGCTTCGACAGCCTGGTCCAGGTGGCCACGGGCATCGCCGAGCTGGAGGGTTCGGCGGATGCGCCCGGCGCGCTGCCCGCTCAGGCGCTCGACCACGGCACCGGCTATCTGCTGGCGGCCGCGGTGCTGCGCGCACTCACCGAGCAGCAGCGCACGGGCGGCACCCGGCTGGTCCGCTTGGCCCTGACGCAGACCGCACACTGGCTGGTCCACGGCCTGGCCTCAGCTCCGGGTGAGGAAGACGGCTTCGACGCCGCGCGCCGGCTGACCGAGACCGACAGCCCCATGGGCCGTCTGCGACACGCGCTGCCGCCGCTGTCCTACGAGGGCGGCCCGGCGAACTGGGCCCGCCCGCCAGGTCTGTGGGGCACGGACGCCCCGGTCTGGATCGGCGCCTGACGAGCACTGCCACGGAAATGACAGCCGAGTCGTCGGGGCGGCGCGTCGTAGCTCGGGGAGCAAGAGGCGAGGCCCACCGCCGCCGACGTACCGGACCGTGAGCGCTCACCTTGGCCACGGGCGGTCCTACGCACGGGGCCGGTACCGGCCTGCCCGAGCGTTCCGATCCGTCACACGGCGTCGGACTGCCAGGCCAGCTCCGCGTGGACTGCCTTGCCGTCGTGGCGGGGGACGACACGCACCCGGCGGGCGAGGCTCCGGATGATGGGCCACCCGCGTCCGCCGGTCCGGTCGGGAGTCCGGAAGTACGGAAGGCTGGGGCTGGAGTCGCTCACGGTGATGTCGATCCCGTCGGGAAGCAGGGCGAGCTCCAGGGTGAGGGGGCCGGGGGCGTGGCGGACGGCATTGGTCACCAGTTCGGAGACGACCAGCAGGACGTCGTCGTGAAAGGTGTCGCCGACGTGTGGGGCGTGGTGGCGGAGGAGCGCGACGGCGACGTCCCGGGCCTTGGCTGTGCAACCTCGCGCACCGTCGAAGTCCACGCACACCTTCGCGGGCCGGGTGTCGTGCGGAGTGGCCGGCGGGAGTTCCATTCCCACTCTCTTTCCACTGAGTGCCTCACCGCTTGGGCGCCTCACCGCTGCCTGTGACACCACCGCGCTGCCGGGGGCCCTGTCGCTTGGCTCGCCCCCATGCAGCAGGGTACCCAGCCCCTCCGACACCTTTCCGGGATCGCGTGCCTTGCCCTCGTGGGCTTTTGCGCCGGTCTGCCCGCACGCGTGGTGATCCGTTCGGGAGGAGGGGGTTCTCTTCTAGTGCAGATTCACTACTCTTACCTGGTGCCCATTGCCCATGCTGAGGGTTGCCGCATGAGAGAAGACTCGACATGACCGGCTCGTCGTTCCAGGTCTGCATGCGGCTCGACGCGGACGTGATTGTTCTCGGGCTCGTCGGCGCGCTGGATCTGGACGGTACCGCGCAGTTGCGTGCCGCCTTCGCCGAGTGTTTCGCGCGGTGCTCCGACCGTATCGTGCTCGACCTGTGGGATCTACGCTTTTGCGACTGCGCGGGGCTCAACGTGCTGGTGGAGGCCAAGGCCACAGCGGATAGGATCGGCAGCGAGCTGTGCGTGGAGGGCGCCGAGGCGCAGGTGGCCCGACTGTTCGCCCTCACCGGCGTCGGCGAACTGTTCGCCGACCCCATGCCGCGTCTATCTCCGAGGACCCTCTGATGCCTTCGACACCGCAGGCCACACCGGATGCCGTGCCGCGCACCGACTGTGGACGCATCACCATCCTGCTCGTCGAGGACCACGACATGGTGGCCGAGGCCATCCGGATCGCCCTGGACCACACCGACGACCTGGCGGTGGTCGGCCGCAGCCCCAGCGTGAAGGACGCGCTGGCCGACGCCGCCAGGCTGCGCCCCGCCGTGGTGGTGCTCGACCGGCGGCTGCCCGACGGTGACGGGATCTCCGCCATCGCCCCGCTCATGGCCGCCGCCCCCGGTACCCGGGTCCTGGTACTGACCGGTGACGGGACCCCGGCGATGGCCGCCCACGTCGCCGAGGCCGGTGGTTCGGGCCTCATCCTCAAGGTAGGCAACCTGGCCGAACTCAAGGACGGTGTACGGCAGGTGGCGGCGGGCGACGTGGCCTTCAGCAAGGGCCTCCTCGGTGGAGCGCTGGACCGGCTGACCGGCCGGACCGTCGACCGGGGCACCACCCTCACCCCGCGCGAACGCGAGACCCTCGGCCTGCTCGGGGACGGCCTGGGCGCCGCCGAGATCAGTCGGCGGCTCGGTGTCGCTCTCAACACCGCCAGGAACCACGTCCAGCGTGTCCTGGAAAAGCTCGGTGCCCGCTCCCAACTGGAAGCGGTCGCCGTGGCCCGTCGCGAGGGCCTGCTCCCGTGACCGGGAACGGTCCCACCGAACGAGGTCCCGCCGAACGAGGTGGCGCCGAACGAGGTGCAGCCCTCGGCCCGACCGAGACGGCGTTCACCCTGCTGGTCACGAGCGTCGTCGACTACGGCATCTTCATGCTCGACCCCCAGGGCCACGTGTCCACCTGGAACGCCGGCGCCGAACGGATCAAGGGCTACCGTGCCGCGGACATCATCGGGCAGCACTTCTCCGTCTTCTACCCGCCCGAAGACATCGCTGCCCGCAAACCCCACCTGGAGCTGGAAGCGGCCATTGCCGACGGCCGCTTGGAAGACGAGGGCTGGCGCATCCGCAAGGACGGCTCCCGCTTCTGGGCCAACGTGGTGATCACTCCCCTCTTCGACGAGACCGGCGAACTGCGCGGCTTCGGCAAGGTCACCCGGGACATGACCGAGCGCCGTGCCGCGGAGCAGGCGCTCACCGAACGCCGCCGCCTGTTCACCCACCTGGTGGAGGCGCAGGAGCTGGAACGCCGACGCATCGCCTGGGACGTACACGACGACTCCATCCAGGCCATGGTCGCCGTCGGCATGCGGCTACAGCTCCTCGCGGACCGGGTCGGCGAGCCCTACGCGGGTGAGCTCTCGCAGCTCGACGCGTCGGTGCGCGAAGCGGTGGGCCGCCTGCGCAACCTCACCTTCCGGCTCCAGCCACCCGGCATGCACCAGCACGGCTTGGTCGAGTCGCTGTCCCAGCACCTCAAGGAGGTGGTGGCCGGGGACTGGGGCCTCGCGCAGTCCTTGGAACACAACCTCGTGAAGGAGCCGGCCCCCGCGACCGCGATCACCATCTTCCGCATCGTGCAGGAGGCGCTGCTGAACGTGCGCAAGCACGCCCGAGCGCGCACCGTAAGGGTCAGCGTCACGTTGGAGAACGAGGGGCTGCTGGTCCGGGTGGCCGACGACGGCACCGGGCACCCGGCCGTCGCCCACAAGTTGCAACACGAGCACTTCGGGCTGATGGAGATGCGCGAGCGGGCCGAGACGGCGGGCGGTTGGTGGACGCTGCGCAGCGAGCCCGGCACCGGCACCACCGTGGAGTTCTGGGTGCCCGACCTTCCGTCCGGTGTGCTGGACGAACCGCTGCCGGGCCCACCGCTCGGCAGCGTCGACTCCTCGGCTTCCCTTCTGGGGCCGTCGTGACCGGGTCGAGCGCGCCCAACGGCTCCCTGCGGGTGTTGATCTGCGACGACAACCGCATGTTGCGTGCGGCGCTGGGGGAGGTCATCCGGGTTCAGCCCGATCTCGCCCTGGTCGGCAGCGCGGCCGACGCCCGAGAGGCGATCCGGCTCGCCAGCACCCATCGGCCGCACGTCGTGGTGCTCGACGTACGCTTCCCCGGCGGCGGCCCGTACACCGCGCAGCAGATCCTCCTCGCCGTCCCCGGCGTGCGCATCCTGGTGTTCTCCGCCTACGGTGACCACGGCGCGCGCACCGCGATGGCCGCCGCCGGCGTCTCGGGATACCTCGTCAAGGGCGTCACCAACGCCCGGTTGCTGGCCGACATCCGGGCCCTGGGAGCCGAAGCCCTTGAGTCCCCGGCCAATCGGACGTGAGGTCGGCCGACAGTTCCCCGAGTGGACAACGGCGGTATCGGCAGCCGAGCAGCCAAGCCCGCACCTTTGTCAGGGGGACCTCACGGTGGGGACGCGACCAAGCCGATCTCGGCGGTCGCCACGCTGATCGAGAGCTCCTCCGCGATCTCGGCAGCGTGACGCCGGGCGCCATGAGGGCGTCCCCGGCGCGTGCTTTATGCGGGCCGGTCGCCTCGGCGGCCGGCGCTCAGTGACGTTTCTGTGGTGAACGCGATGGGCTGATGGGGTGAGCGAAGCGCTGGTAGGGGGCGAATACGGGGTGGCTCTCGAAATCATCGGGTTCGCGTGAAGCGCTGTCGTGTCGCAGCCACTGCCCTGCCGTCATGCGCGTCGCATTTGGAGAGAGCTGACGATGACTTACGGGAAGCAACTGCGGGCCCGGATCGCCGAGCCGGGGACCACGCCCCTGATCGGCGTGTACGACATGTACTCGGCCTCGGTCGCCGCCGGGCACTACGACGGGATGTTCGTCTCCGGCTTCGGGTTCGCCGCGTCGCACTACGGACTGCCCGACATCGGATTCATCGCCTGGCCGGACATGCTCTCCTTCGTCCAACGGCTGCGTGGCGCTTTCCCGCGGCACCACCTGCTCGTAGACATCGATGACGGCTACGTCGACGTGGAGGTGGCCTGTCACGTCGTCGAGGGGCTGGAGCGGCTCGGAGCCTCCGGGGTCATCCTCGAGGACCAGAAGCGCCCGCGCAGGTGCGGGCATGCCGACGGCAAGCAGGTCCTGCCGCTCGCCCAGTACCTGGAGAAGCTGGAAGCGGTGCTGGCGGTCCGCAGGGACCTGGTCGTCGTCGCCCGTACGGACGCCACCGAGGAGGCGGACATCCTCCACCGGGCCGAGGCCCTGGCCGCCACGGATGCCGACGCCGTCCTGGTCGACGGGGTCCGCAGCGTGGAGGGCATCCGACGGATCCGGGCGGTCGTCGGCTCGAAGCCCTTGCTGTTCAACCAGATCGCCGGAGGCAAGTCACCGCGGCTCTCGCTCGGTGAGCTGACCGATCTGGGCATCGACGTGGCCGTCTACAGCACCCCGTGCCTCTTCGCGGCGCACCGCGCCATGGACACCGCCCTCGCCGAACTGCGACTCGCCGACGGACGACTGCCAGCCGACGAAGGGGCCGGCGAGATCGGCGTCGGCGAGTCCACGAGGTTGCTGGCCCAGAACATGGCCCGGCGCCAACCGGTACCCGCCGCGCGCGAGAGTGCCGAGGTGTGACCGGGGCACGCCTGCGGGCAGCCGCCTACATGGCGGTGACCCTGGTCGGCGGCGGATCGCCGTGCCCGCCGACAGGCGGCGGGCGGCGAGGTGGTGACCCGGAGGCCGGCCCGGAGGCCGCTCACGGGGCGGCCGAACGCGAGACACCGGCCGTACGCACCGAATTCGCCCATTCGTGCGCTCCGACTATGCTCCGACAGTTGTCACCGCCTCGCGTACGAACGGCGGATGCCGCCATCGTGTGAGAAGGTTTGGGAAATACCGTGTTGATCGGGCGTCAGGACGAGCGGGCGGCCATGGCCGCGGCACTGTCACCGGAAGCGGAGACGGCTTCGCTGTTGCTCCTCGGTGAACCGGGGGTCGGCAAGACCGCGCTCCTCGACACGGCGGTGGCCGAGGCCGTTTCGGCCGGGACCAGGGTGCTCCGGGTCCGGGGCAACGCGGCGGAGACGGAGCTCGCCTTCGCCGGTCTGCACCAGCTGCTGCTGCCCGTCCTGGACCGGGTCGACGGGCTGCCGGCCCGACAGGGCGCGGCGCTGCTCGGGGCCTTCGGGCTCGGCGACGACCCGACGCCCCCCGACCTCATGATGATGAGCCTGGCCGTGCTCACCCTCACCTCACAGGTGGCGTCGACCCAGCGCCTGCTGCTCGCCGTGGACGATGCCCAGTGGGTCGACCCCGGCAGCTGCCAGGTGCTGGGCTTCCTCGCGCGCCGCCTCGCGGGAGAGCCGATCGGGCTGCTCGTCGCGGCGCGCGGCACCCACCGGCCCGACTGGCTGGACCGGTCCGTCCCCGAGCTGGTGGTACCGGCGCTGTCTTCCGCGGAGGCGGAGGAACTGCTGAGCACCCAGCCGGACCCGCCCACCGGCTCCGCCCGGCGCCGGGTGCTGGCCACCGCCGCCGGCAATCCCCTCGCGCTGGTGGAGCTTTCGCGTTCCGCGGTCCGGGACGGGGCGCTCCCGACGGGTGGCCGGGTCCCGGTCACCGATCTGCTGGAGCGGACCTTCGCCGCGCAGGTCGACGCACTGCCCGAGGCGACGCGCGACGCGCTGCTGGTGGCGGCGGCGGCCGAAGGCGCGGGCCTCGCAGCCGTGTCGGGGGCGCTGTCGTCCGGCACCGACATGGACGTGTGGCTGCCCGCGGAACGAGCGGGGCTGATCCACCTGCACGCGGACCGCCTGGACTTCCGTCACCCCCTGATCCGTTCGGCGATCTACAGCGCCGCCCCGTTCACCGTACGCCGCCGCGCGCACCTCGCCCTGGCCGCCGCCCTGGAGGACGACCCCGATCGCCGGGCCTGGCAGTTGTCCGCGGCGACGGTGGCCCCTGACGCCTCCGTGTCCGGGGCACTGGAGGCGACGGCGATGCGTGCCTTCGCCCGGGGGGCCATGGCGGAGGCCGTCGCGGGTCTGGAACGGGCCGTGCAGCTCAACCCCTCCCCCGCCGAGCAGACGCGGCTGCTGGCGACGGCCGCCTACGGGGCGATCCTGGTCGGTGACATCACGCAGGCGCAGGCGCTGGGTGCCCGCGCCACGGAGCGCAACACCGACCCGGCGGCGGTGCCGTACATACACGCGCTCACCGGTCTGATAGCCATGCTGATGATGCGCATGGACTGCGCGTTCGCGCTGGTCGTGCCGGAAACGGTGCGCGACGCGGCGCAGCTGGACGCGAGCACCTCGACCATCGCGACGGGGATCGTCTACCACTCCGGCAACCCCGCGCAGAGGGAGCGAATCCGCAGGATTCTCGCCACGCGTCGGCTCACGGAGCCCGCGCACGCCTTCCCCCTGTGGGACACCGGCGTCACGGACCCCTTCGGCAGCGGGAACGCCGTGCGCGGACACCTGTCGGCCGCCGCGTCCGCGCCGGGACGGGCCCCTACGGAGACCCACACCCTCGGGGTCCTCAGCATGGTCTTGGACGAGACCGAGACGGCGGTCAATCTGCTCCGCGAGGTGGCCAACCCCCAGTGGGAGGACGCGGACGCCTTCCACGCCGGGATGACCGCCGCCGAGCTGGCGTGGGCCAATCTGGACAGCGGTCGCTGGGCCGACGCGCGCCTGGGTGTCGAGCGGTTGGCCGGGCGGTTCCTCGCGGGTGAGCAGAGCCACGGGGCGGCGCGCGCGCTCGCCGTGCTGGCCACGCTCTGTGCACTGACGGGAGAGCCCGACCTGGCCCTGCGTCACGCTACGGCGGTGTTGGCCGTGACCGAGCCGGCCGGTGTGCTGGGCACCGTCGTCCGGGCCCGGCGGGCGGCGGGACTGGCGGCGATGGCGCTCGGTGACCCCACCACCGCCTTCCACCACCTGCGGAGCCTGTTCGACCGGTCGGGCGCTCCCGTCCACTACCACCTGTCGTGTTACGCCGTGGCGGACTACGCTGCCGCGGCCGTGCTCACCGGCCGCGCCGAGGACGCGGCGACGGCCCTGAACCGCGTGTCCGCCGAGGTCGCCGACGGCGCGTCGGTGCGCCTGCGCCAAATCCTGGACCGCGCCGGAGCGCTGCTCTCCGAGCCGAACGAGGCCGGTTCCCGGTTCGAGGCCGCGCTGGCGGATCCGGCCGGCCGGCGGTGGCCTTTCGAGCGGGCCCAAGTGTGGCTGGAGTACGGCGAGTGGCTGCGCCGCCGGCGTCGGATCGCCGAGGCCCGGGACGCCCTGTCCAAGGCGCGCGACCTGTTCGAGGGTCTGGGCGCGGTGCCCTGGAGCCGGCGTGCGCAGGCCGAACTGCGTGCTGCCGGGGTCGATGTCGAGTCGGCGCCCCGCAGCGGTCTGAACACCCTGACCCCGCAGCGCCTGCGGATCGTACGGTTGGCCGCGCAAGGGCTGACCAACCGCGAGATCGGCGAGCGTCTCTTCCTGTCGCCGCGGACGGTGGGGACGCACCTCTACCAGGCGTTCCCGGTCCTGGGCGTGACCTCTCGCAGCCAACTGCGCGACGTGGTCGATCAGGACGCCACTGACTGAGGGAGCGGTGACGGCACGACGGCGCGGTGCCCGCGGTGGTCCTTGAGCGGACATCGCGCGGCGGCCCCGCCGCAGGCAGAGCGTAAGTCACATGACGGATGGCACCGACGACGGGTGAAGCGAGACTGGACGCAGGAGTCAGCCAGTCCCCCGGAGGTCCCGTGATCCTCGTTCCCCATACGCCCAGCCGGTCGTTTCGGCCGGAGTCGGCCGCTCCGGGGCGGCCGGCGCGCCCGCGCCCGCGCCCGCGCATGCGCATGCGCGGCAGTAGCCGGCCGGCCGTGAGCCGCGCGGGCTCGGGCGACGCCTGAGTCACCGTCGGGCTACCCGTTCGCGCGGGTCCCGACGCCCCTCACCGGCGCCCCGTACCGGCGCGACACACCCTCACCGATCCACGGCATCACGGACCGCGTATACCCCTCCGCTTCAGCGCGGTCACGCACGGTGCCCGCACGAACGCGCCAAGGAGTCGCAATGTCCGTCGTGCTGTCCACCCTCCCCCTGTCGGCCACCGAGCGGGCCGACTACTGGCACAGCGTGGTGTCCGACACGTTCATACCGCTCGACGTCTCGCTGCACGAAGCCGAACCCTCGGTGGGCACCATCGCCAGCGATCGGCTCGGCCCCCTCCAGATCTCCGTCGTCGAAGCGGGCCCGCAGACCGTGACGCGTGACAGACGCCTGATCTCCCGGGGCGGCGCGGAGTTCGTCACCGTCACCTTCCAGCACCGGGGTACCGCCAGGCTGACCCAGGACGGACGCCAGGCCCTGGTCAAACCCGGCACCTTCACCTGTTCCGATGCCGGGCGACCCTACAAGAGGGAGCAGCCGGACAACTTCCGCTTCACGGCCTTCCGGGTGCCCAAGCAGGGGCTCGGGGTGTCGGACGTGGACCTGGGGGCGGTCACGGGGACCGTCTTCGGCGGCGACCGCGGGACGGGCGGCCTGGTGGCCGGGTACCTGACCCGGCTGGCCGAACGGGCCTCGGACTTCGACCCGTACACCGGACGACAGCTCGCGATGACCGCCGCGGACCTGCTGACCGTCCTCGTACGGGAACGGCAGGGCCGGCTGAACCCCCACGCGTCGGAGGCGGCCCGCGGGATGCTGGCCCGCGTCAAGGAGTACGTCTTGCGGCACCTGGCGGACCCCGACCTCTGCCCTGAGACGATCGCGGCGGCGCACCACATGTCGGTGCGGTACCTCCACAAGCTCTTCCAGACGGAAGAGGCGACGGTCGGGCGCTGGATCCACCGCGAACGCCTCGATCGGTGCCGCCGTGACCTCGCACGGCCGTCGGGGGCGCCGCCGAACGTGTCCGCGGTCGCGCAGCGTTGGGGTTTCGTGAACCCCTCCCACTTCAGCCGGGCCTTCCGCGCCGCGTACGGCATGTCGCCCCGGGAGTGGCAGTCGAGCGCCCGGCAGGCCTGAGGGCAGGACCAGGTCCGAGGGCAGGACCAGGTCTGAGGGTGAGAGCGATCACTGGGTTGTGGTCACCGGGCGTGCGGTAGCCCTTCGTGCAGCGCCCCGCGGAGTACGCGCGTGGCGAGCATCAGGGCGGCCTGTGCCCCGTAGGTGGTGCGCAGGGCGTTGACCGCGACGAAGTCGTGGAGGGCGCCTTGGACGCGTACGGCGGCGACTGCGACGCCGGCCGCCCGCAGCCTGGCGGCGTAGGCCTCCCCTTCGTCGCACAGGACGTCGGCCTCCGCGGTGATGACCAGGGCCGGCGGCAGACCGGCGAGTTGGTCGGTGGTGGCCCGTAGTGGTGACGCGGTGCTCTGGGCGCGCTCGACCCGGCTGGTCGTGTACTGGTCCCAGAACCACTGCATGGTGTCGCGGCGCAGGACGTAACCGGTCGCGAACCGGTGGTAGGACCCGGTGTCGAAGGCGGCGTCGGTCACCGGGCAGATCAGAACCTGCTGGAGCAGCGGGACGTCGCCCCGGTCCTTGGCCAGCAGGGTTAGTGCGGCGCCCAGGTTCCCGCCGGCCGAGTCCCCCACAACTGCCAGACGGGTGCCGTCCAGATCCTTGGCGGCTCCCTCGGCGACGATCCACCGCGCGACGGCGTAGTTCTGTTCCAGGGCGACCGGGTAGCCGGCTTCGGGCGAGAGGTCGTACTCGGGGAAGACCACGGCGGCGCCCGCTCCGACGGCCAGTTCGCGGACCAGCCGGTCGTGGGTGGAGGCACTGCCGAGCACCCACCCCGCGCCGTGGATGAAGAGGATCACGGGCAGTGCCCCTTCGGCGCCCGCGGGCCGCACGGTGCGGACCCAAACCCCGCCGGTCGGGCCGCCCGGCACCGCGAACCACTCCTCGTCGACGGCGGGCGGGGCCGTCCCGGCCGCTTGGAGTTCCGCTTGGAGTTCCTCCAGCGCCTCGCGGCCGTCCGCCGGGCCGCGCAGGTGCCGGTAGGGCGGCCGGGAGGCCGCCTCGGCCAGGACACGGGCCGCGGGTTCGAGCACCGGCTCGGGGCCCGGCCCGGAGTCGAGGTCGGGGTCGGAGCCCGGGTCGGAGCCGGCCGCCGGCGTCACCTCGTACATCGACAGCTCCTTACAGGGGCGGGGAAAGCGGTGGTGCCCACACGGACGGGGGTCGTGCGGGCGCTCCGGGGACGGGCCGCCCGCACGACACGCGGCGTGACGGTGGGGGAAGGGATCAGCGGGCGGTGGACCGCACGGCGTCCTGGATCAGCTCGGCGACGCGCTCGGGCCGGGACAGCATGACCAAGTGGGAGGACGCGACCTCGACGGTGGTCATGCCGGCGCGCTGATAGCCGAAGCGCTCCACCTCGGGGTTGATGGTGCGGTCGGCGGTCGCGACCAAGCCCCAGGACGGCTTGGTCCGCCAGGCGGCGACCGGCGCGTTCTCCGCGAACGCCCGTGCAGCCAGAGGTCGTTGGGAGACGGCGAGGACGGCGGTGAGTTCGGGGGCGATGTCCGCGGCGAAGAGGGCCGGGAACTGCTCGGCGTCCACCGAGACGTCGGTCCCGGGCTCGGTCGACCCCTCGACGGGGAAGGGCGCGTATACGAGCGCGTCGGCGAGGCCGGAGGCGGGGAAGCGCCCTTGCAGTTCACCGAGGCTCTCGCCCTCCTCCAACGCGTAACCGGCCAGATAGACCAGCGCCCGGACGTTGTCCTCCGCGCCGGCGACGGTGATGACGGCGCCACCGTAGGAGTGGCCCACCAGCACCACCGGGCCGGGGATCCGGCGCACCACGGAGGCGATGTACGCGGCGTCGCCGAGGAGGCTGCGGTTGGGCACCGCGGGGGCCAGCACGTTCAGGCCCTGCGCGGTCAGCAGGGGAACGACCCGCGCGTAGGTGGAGGCGTCGGCGAACGCGCCGTGGACCAGGACGACGGTCGGCCGGGAAGCAGGGGACATGGGGTGTACTCCTCGATGGACGGGGCGAGCGGAGTGGCAGCGGGACGCTGGGACCCGGCCACGACAAGGACGCTACGGGCGCCCGGCCGGGGCGCCTTGCCCGTCGGTGCTCCGCTTCTGGCCTCTGCGCGCCCGGCCCGCGCCGCCGCCCTTACGCCGCCGGGCCGGGAAACGACGCGGCCCGCCGCCGCGCCGTGAGGCGCGGACGACGGGCGTCGCCGTTATCGGTGCTGCTCAGAGGCCGAACCGGGCGCGGCGGCTCTCGGGCACCAGGTCCGCGTACTGCGGATGCTTGCCCATCCAGTCCCGGATGAAGGGGCAGTACGGGAGCACGTCGAGTTCGCGCGTCCGTACGTCGTCCAGGGCGCCGCGGGCGAGGAGGCCGCCCAGTCCGCGGCCGGCGAAGCGGGCGTCGATCTCGGTGTGGATGAAGGCGATCTCGCCCTCGGAGAGGAAGTACTCGGCGAAGCCCGCCGTCTCCGTTCCGTCCTCCCCGGCGAGCACCTCGTACCGGCTCTTGTCCGGCCGGTCCACGACCCGTGGTTCCATGGTTCCTCCTGTGTGGTGTCATGCGGTGGTCGGTCCCGGGCGATGCCCCCGGACGGGGGCGGCGGGGTGGCGGGTTCAGTCCCTGCCGGTGCGCAGGGCCGCCAACTGCTGCTCGAAAGGCACTACTTCTTCCTCCTGCCGGCCCTGCGGCGGAGCGCCGGCCACGAGCCGCGCCAGCTCGGTGGCCGCCCGTTCGACGCGGACGGCGAGTGCGGCCGTCCGACCGTCGCCGGCCGTACCCCAGTCCTCGGGGGCGGCCCATACGGCGGCCCGGTTCATCAGCGCCGACTGGTAGAGGTGCAGGACGAACACCGGGGTGTCGGGCGCGGCCGCGTTCAGTTCGGCCACCGTCGGCATGCGGCGTTCGGCGAACTGCTCCGCGGTCCAGCCGCCGACGACACGGATCCACTGCCCCTTGGGCGTGCGGCCGGCCTGCTCGCGCAGCATGGCCAGCGCTTGCCGCAGGCTCCGTACGCCGTCCCAGCGCAGCTCCAGTACGTAGTTCAGGCCGCCCCGGATGACGTGCAGGTGGGAGTCGTTGAGTCCGGGGACCACGCGGCGGCCGAGCGCGTCCACGATCCTGGTCGCGGGACCGACGAGGCCGGCGAGGTCGTGGTCGTCCCCGAGGGCCACGACCCGGCCGTCACGGATGGCGACGGCGCGGGCGGTGGGGCGGGCCGGGTCGCCGGTGTACACCTTGGCGTTGCGGACGAGGAGGTCGGCCGCGGGGTGCCCCGGGTCCGTGGCGGGCAGTACGCCCGCCACGGGCATGCTCGTCGTACCGGGCAGGTGGTTCGTACCGATCGGGTGCTTCGTACCGGTCGGGCTCGTGGTACGGCTCACGCCAGGGCCTTGCGGAGGGTGTCGGCGGCCAGGCCGATGGCCAGCGAGGCGGCCTGCGTGTCGCGCAGCGCGTTCAGCATGACGAAGTCGTGGATGGTGCCCTGCAGGCGCAACGCGGCGACGGGGACGCCGGCGGCGCGGAGCTTGGCGGCGTACGCCTCGCCCTCGTCGCGCAGGACATCGGCCTCGGCGGTGATGACGAGGGCGGGGGGCAGGCCGGTGAGCTGGTCGAGGGAGGCCCGCAGCGGGGAGGCGGTGATCTGGGCGCGCTCTGCCTCGTCGGTCGTGTACTGGTCCCAGAACCACCGCATGGCTTCGCGGCGCAGGAAGTAGCCGGTGGCGAAGCGGTGGTAGGAGTCGGTGTCGAAGGCCGCGTCGGTGACCGGGTAGAAGAGGACCTGGTGGGCGAAGGTCACGTCGCCGCGCTGCTTGGCCATGAGGGTGAGGGCGGCGCTCATGTTGCCGCCGACCGAGTCGCCCGCGACCGCGACGCGGGTGCCGTCGAGGTCCTTGTGGCGGCCCTCGCGGGCGATCCACTGGGCGACGGTGTAGTTCTGCTCGATCGCGACGGGGTAGCGGGCCTCGGGCGACAGGTCGTACTCGGGGAAGACCACCGCCGCCCCTGCGCCTACGGCGAGTTCGCGCACCAGACGGTCGTGGGTGTGGGCGTTGCCGAAGACCCAGCCCGCGCCGTGGAGGTAGAGGACGACCGGAAGGGGGCCGGTGAGGCCGCGCGGGCGGACGATCCGCGCGCGAACCTCCCCGGTGGGGCCACCCTGGACGGTGATCCACTCCTCGTCGACGGGGAGCAGGGCGACGCCCTCGCCGTTCTGGACGTCGTCCACGGCCTTGCGGCCGTCGGCGACGGGGATCTGGTACAGGTACGGCGGCTGGGCGGTGGCATCGGCGAATGCCTGGGCCGCGGGGTCGAGTACGGGCGGGTTCGGGGGCGGGTTCTGGTCGGGCATGGCTCGGCTCTCCTTCACGAGGGGGGTCGGGTGTGGTTCAGCGGGTCCGTGGACGGCGTCGAGGATCACTGCGGTGACTGCTGGGGGCCGGGGGAACGGGTACGGCGTCGGCCGGGTCGGTCGCCGCTCTCGGGGTACGGGTTCGGCTGCTGGGCGGGTGCGGCAGGGCCCAGGATGGCCGGCGCGGGGGTGTGCCGTACGGGAGGCGCGGGTCGTATCCCGTTCTCGGTACGTGCCGCTCAGGCGAGGAAGGCGAGCAGGGCGGCGTTGACCTCGGCGGCGTGGGTCAGGATGAGGCCGTGCGGGCCACCGGGCACGGTGACGAGTTCGGCGCCGGTGATGCTCTTCGCCAGCGGGATCGCGGTCGCCCCGATGGGCAGCGTGCGGTCGGCGTCGCCGTGGATGATCAGGGTGGGGACGTCGATGCGCGGCAGGTCCGCGCGGAAGTCGGTGAGCCAAGCCTGGACGCAGTCGAGGGTGCCCTTGGCGGAGGCGCCGACGGCGACGTTCCAGGAGGCCCGGACTGCCTGTTCGCTGATGCGCTCGCCGCCGAGGACGTCGACGTTGTAGAAGTCGGTGAGGAAGGCGCTCATGAACGCGAACCGGTCTGCCGTGATGGCGTCTTCGATGCCCTTGAAGACGCTCGCGTCCACGCCGCCGGGGTTGTCGTCCGTCTTGAGCAGGAAGGGCGGGACCACACCGATCATGACCGCCTTGGTGACGCGCTCGCTGCCGTACGTGCCGAGGTAGCGGGTCACCTCGCCGGTGCCCATGGAGAACCCGACGAGGACCGTGTCTCGCAGGTCGAGGGCGGTGAGCACCTCGTTCAGGTCCGAGGCGAAGGTGTCGTAGTCGTAGCCGTCGGCGGGCTGGTCGGAGCGGCCGAAGCCGCGCCGGTCGTAGGTGATGACGCGGTGACCGGCGGCGAGGAGGGCGGCGGTCTGCTTCTCCCAGGAGGCGCCGTTCAGCGGCCACCCGTGGATGAGGACGACGGGTTGTCCGGTGCCGTGGTCCTCGTAGTAGAGCTCGATGGGCGCGGAGTTGCCCTCGGCGACCTTGATGAACGGCATGGCGGGGTGCTCCTTCGGTGGTGGGTGTGAAGGGTGGGCGGGTGTGAAGGGTGAGGCCGGCGGTCGGCGCCGGCGCCCTGCCGTCAGGCGCGCACCAGGGGGGTGTCGACGAGGTGTTCGGCCAGGAACCACACCTGCGCCTCGCCGGTGCGGACGATCTGGGAGATGAGCAGGTCGTTGCTGCCCTCGTCGCCCTCTGCGGAGAGCCGTGCAGCGGCGTCCCGCGCGTCGATCAGGATGCGCTCGTGCGCGTCCAGGAGCCGCGACAGCATCACGGGGACCTCCTCGACCCCGTTCGGCGGGCGGGGCACCGAGGTCAGCTCCGCGACGTGGCGCGGGTCTGCTACGGCGACACCGCCGAGGCCCTGCACGCGCTCGGCCAGGGCGTCCACCAGGGCCAGTTGCTCTTGCGCGTGCTTGTCCAGCATCAGGTGGAGGGAGTAGAAGGTCGCACCGCGTACGAGCCAGTGGTGCTTCTTGTAGAGGGAGTAAAGGATCCGCTGGCAGGCGTACATGCGGGTGTCGTGGCCGAGGCCGAGGGGGAGCTGCTTGAGCGTGCCGAACGACTGGATCTCCTTCCCCGTCTGGTGCAGCAGGGGCTGACCGCCTCCGCGCGTGGGCGCGGTGGTGGGTGCGGATTCCATCGGAGACTCCTGAAGTGGGGTATGGGTGGGCCCGGCCGTACGGGCGAAGGGGGTGTACGCGGACGGCCGGACCCGGTTCGGGGGTACTGCGCTCAGCTGGTCCGTGCCGGACGGTGCAGGACGAGGCGGGTGAGCAGCCCGCTGCCGACGCCTGCCGTGAGGACGAGCGCCGTCCACCACAGCGGGTACGGCGCCAGGCCGAGCTCCGCGTCGAGGGACCAGGCGCCGGGACCGGTGGCGGCGAGGGCGGCGGCGCTGACGATCAGGACCAGGGGGTACTCGTAGCCGTCGTTCTGTACCCAGAGGCCGTTGTGCCACTTCACGGTGAGGGCGACGGTCATGACCCCGATGGCGCCGGTCGCGGCGAGCGGAGTGAGCAGCCCCGCGGCGAGCAGCAATCCCGATCCGATCTGGCCGGCGCCGGCCGCGAGGGCGGTGAAGGTGCCGCCGCGGAAGCCGTCGGCGCGGAACTCGGCAGCGCCACCGCCGAGTCCCCGGCCGCCGAGGTGCGAGCTGATCTTCTGCACGCCGTGGCCTGCGATGAGCAGGCCCACCAGCAGGCGCAGGACGAGGATGCCGGCGTCCAAGGAGGTCAGCCTGCCGCGTGCGCGCCGATGACGGCTTGTGCGTACACGACGCCCAGGCCGTAGGCGCCGGCGTGGGCCTTGACGATCTCCATCACGTCGCCGTACGTCTCCTGGCGCGCCCAGTCGCGCTGGAGTTCGAGCAACACCTGGACCCAGGTGACCGGTACGGCGCCGGCGGCCAGCATGCGCTGGAGG
Organism: Streptomyces sp. Tek67B01; assembly: GCF_055231995.1. NCBI lineage: Bacteria > Bacillati > Actinomycetota > Actinomycetes > Kitasatosporales > Streptomycetaceae > Streptomyces > Streptomyces sp. Tek67B01. The sequence goes on along the minus strand of NZ_JBUYUY010000001.1, from coordinate 6,726,325 downwards.
GCGTGCTCGTGCGCGGCGGGGCTGACGCCGCCGGAGGCGTCGGAGACGACGTAGACCTCGTAGCCCTGCCCCAAGGCGGACAACGCGGGGAGCACCAGGCAGACTTCGGTCCACAGGCCCGACAGGATGATCTTCTTGCGGCCGGTCGCCCTGACCGCCTCCACGACCGCCTCGTCCTCCCAGGCGTTCATCGTCGTACGGTCCAGCACCTCGTGCTTCGGGAACACGTCTGCGAGCTGCGGCAGCAGAGGGCCGGAGAAGGACTCCGCGGCGACCGTGGTGAGCACCGCCGGCACGTCGAACGCGCGGGCCGCCTTGGCGAGGCCGACCGTGCTGTTGATGATCGCGGCGCGGTCGCCGCTCCCGGTGCCGAAGAACATCTGCGGCTGGTGGTCCACGAACAGCATCACGGCGTTGTCGGGCGTGAGCAGGTCCTCGCTCGGGGCAGCCTGCACCGTGCTGGTGTCGAACATGAGGGGGGTGTCCTCTCGGAACGGTCGGAAACGAGCACCGCCTGCCGCGTCCCGCGCGGCTCGGCACTCCTCGAACCTAAGACCGTCCCACCGGCCGTCTTTTCCGCCCGCGCACCGTGGTTGACACGACGACGCACGCTTCCCGTCCCGGGGCCCTACGAGACCGGACGGCATCCGCCCGAGGCGCCCGTGTCGTCGGGGACCGGTTCCCCAGTCACCGCCGGCTGTGTCTGTCACCCGGCTGTACACCGGTCGGCCGGACACCGAGGCCAAGGTCAGGACAGCCGTGTGGGGTCCTGCCTTCGGGAAGGCAGGACCCCACACGGCTTACGGAAGGCCGGGCCGGAACGGGCTACCAGCGGTACCAGCGCCCACCGCCACCCGCGGGCCGGGCGACGAACCCGATCAGCCAGAGCACGAGGACGGCGATCGCGACCCACCAAAGGATCTTGATCGCGAACCCCGCGCCGAAAAGGAGCAGTGCGAGCAGAAGAACCAGAAGCAAGGGAACCATTGTCATCAACCTCCGAACGACCGACTGCCCACCGATCCGCCGCCCATGCGTTCGACTTTTACGGTTCTCGTCGGCCCTCGCGGGGCAACAGTGCTGTCCGGCCTTTCGGCCCCCACCGTGATGACGACGGTCATGCCTACGGTCGGTGCTCCCAGGGGCGGACGCGTCCGACGATGTGGAGGTGCTCGCCCTCGGGCGCCCGGAGCGCGGCCAGAACCCCGTCGCTGATCTGCCGGTGGTCGAGCCAGCGGGTGCGTGCTCCTTCGCCGGTGAATCCGAGTACGACACCGCGGTGGCGTACGTGACGCAGAGGCCGTGGCGGCCGTGGAGGGCGCGCGGTGGGGGCCGCGGCGGCACTGCCCAGGACCTCGACGACCAGCGCGCCCTGCGCGAGGGCTCCGGCGACAGCGGTGTAGGCGTTACGGCGGCTCTCCGTGTGTACCCACAGCACCGCCAAGTGGAACGGCCCGGTACGGGCGACGACACGACGCAGCGTCTCCGCGAACCGGCGGGCGTCGGCGTAGTCGGCGCTCACGGGTATCAGAAGGCCGCCGTCCTGCCCCAGGGCTCCGAACGCGTTCGGGCCGGGCGGCCTGCGGGAGACGACCACGGTGGTCAGCCCGTCCCGAAGCAGACCGCCCACGGCACCGGCCAACATCCCCGTGCCACCGATCACCAACGCCGGCCCGTGGACCGCAGATGCGTAGGTCAGGGTCACCCGCACATCGTATGACGCAAAGATCGGCAGAGCTCAGGCAGAGGCGGGGGCCGTTGCGACCGTAGGCGCCGGGGGCGCCCAGCGGCGATTGTGCGGCACGGTGCCCGCGACGCCGAAGTCCTTCTTCAGCTGCTCGGGGATGGCGTAGTGCATGACGCGACCACGGGTGAGGGAGGACAGTTCGAAGATGGTGGTGAGGTGGCCGAGGCGGTCCAGCGCCCAGGCGCCCAGGGGTGAACGGTCCTCGATGGTTTCCAGGACGCCGAGCAAGCTGGGGACGACCTTGACCACGGTGTCCCAGGCGGTGCGCGGGACCTGGAGCCAGTCGGCACACGTGTCGCCGATCAGGTAGCGGATCAGCGCGGAGACGATGGGATCGAAGAAGGTGCCGGGGACGACCTCCTCGTAGAGGTCGATCAACTGCCGGGTCAGGTCGGCGCCTTCCGCGGACGGTCCCATGTGGCGGATCATGTAGAGGTCGAGGAACTGCCGCGCCCCCTCCAGGGATTTCGGGACGGCGTCTTGGTCGACGCCCAGCATCGCGCCGACCACGCGCCAGGCGTAGAAGTACGCCTCCGCCCCTTCGACACTCATGTGGATGCCCAGGCGGTGCAGGCTGTCCAGGACGACCAGCGAGAAGAACATCTGCCCGCCGATCATGTCCTCCTGGCAGATCGGCACGCCCAGCGCCTCGGCGTCCCAGCGGCCCTCGCGTTGGAGGTGGTGCCGGATGGAAGCGTGCAGCAAGCGCACCTTCTGCGCGGCCGGGATGAATCGACTGCCCGTCTCGAAGGCATCCGGCTGCATGAGGTAGACGGTGAACTGGCCGGTCTCGGCCATCCGTTTGGACGGATAGTCCAGCCCGTGCGTGGCCGACAGCAGCTTTGCCACATGGGGGACGACGTAGCAGGCGGGCATGGAGGCGAAGGACAGGGCGGTGGAGATGTGCACGTTGTTGTCGATGAAGAACAGCCGGGCCTTCTCCATCTCCGCCCAGTCGACCCAGGCCGGCGGCACACTGGTGGACCGAAGGTATTCGCGGGCGACGTCGGGCAAGCCGTCCGGCAGGGGGGCGCCGGCGGTGGAGACGTGACGCATCAAGGTGTTGAAGGTACCCACCTCGCCACGCTCGAACAGCGTGGAGACGACGGCGTCCGCCAGTTCGTCCCCTGTCTGGCGAAGGGCGTCCATGGAGGCATCTGTGTAGGTCATGGCAGCGGTCCTTCTCGGTGAGCCGCACGGCTTCGACGGTGAGCCGTCGGGAAGTGGGTCAGTGGTGGCGGTCGGTGGCCAAGCCGGCGAGATCGGTCAGCGCTCTGCGGGCCGGGTGCGGCAGGGCGAGCGCGTCCAGGCAGCCGATGGCCTCCCGCACGCGGGAGGTGATCATGTTCTCCACCTGTTCGGGAGCCTTGAGCGCCACCATCAGTGCGCGCACGTCGTGCAGGTGCTCCTCGGTGAGGTCTTGGCGGCCCAGCAAACCGGCGAGGTGCTCGCGCTGTGCGGGCAGCGCGGCCTGCCAGGCCGTGGCCAACAGGGCGGTGGGCCGCTGTCCGCGGATGTCGTCCAGGCTCGCCTTCCCCGTACGGCCGGGCTCGCCGAACAGGCCCAGCAGGTCGTCGCGGAGCTGGAACGCCTCGCCGAGCGGTATCCCGTACGCCGACAGGCCGTTCCGCAGCCGAGGGGTGGCGCCGGCGAGCAGGCCGCCGATGAGCAGGGGCTGCTCGACGGTGTACTTCGCGGTCTTGTAGCGCACCACCTTCAGCGACATCTCCGGGTCCGGCTGTGCGCCGGTGCTGAGGATCTCCAGGCACTCGCCTGCGATCAGGTCCCGCGCCAGGTCCGCCCACATCGGTCGCGCTCGGGCGAGGAAGGCGGCGGGCAGGCCGCTGGTGGCGAACAGTTGCCCCGCCAGGGCCATCAGATGGTCCCCCACCAGCATGGCGAGAGAGCGGGCGCCGGCGCGGGCCCGGGGGCCGCCGGCGACGGCTGCCCGCAACGCGACGTGGGCAGTGGGCCGGCTGTGGCGCAGTGGGCTGTCGTCGATGAGGTCGTCGTGCACCATCGCGGCGGCGTGGACCAGTTCCATGGAGGCCGCCGCGCGCAGCAGGGCGTCGCTGTCCGGCTGGCCGGTCGCACGCCATCCCCAGTAGCAGAACGACGCGCGCAGCCGCTTGCCGTGCCCGGCCGCCGCCTGCAACTGCTCGGCCACCGGCCCCAGTGCGTCGTCGATCGCGAGGAGTTGCTCGGCTTCCTCCGCAAGGAACTCGGTCAGGACGGTGTCGACGCGGTCCTTGAACTCGGCAGGGGCCCAACGCTCAGACATCGCCACCGGATGCCGTTCGCGGGGCCGTCGTGTGCTGGGCCTGTCCGTCCTGGGCTTGTACGTCCTGGGCTTGTACGTCCTGGGTTTGTACGTCCTGGGCCACCTTGTGCAGGGCCTGTGCCTGCCTGGCCAGTGCGTGCTGGGCCAGCACCTCGAGGTGGGCGGCGGGTGCGGCGGCGTACCGGTCGAGGGCGATGCGACCGCGGGCCATCAGGTCCTGCTGGGCGTCACGTGCGATGTCGGGCCCGTCCGCGCGGCGAACCAACTCCTGCAGCGTTCCCACCGCCGAGCTGATCGTCGTGACGGCCAGGTCCGCCAGCCCGGCGACGAGCAGTACCGCCTGCTCGTCCAAGCCCCGGTTGCCGTGCGCGGATGTCATGTCGTGGCGCCCCCTTTCGCTCTCGGACACGTACGGCACACACAGGTCGCAGCCATGCGCCGATCCCAGCATGACCGCGCGACTTGTCCGCGCTGGGCGCATTACCGCATCGAGTGACAAGCGGGAACACATGTCCGACATGCCGGTTGGCGCACGATCAGCGGTCCGCGCGATCGGTAACCCGGGCGCTCGGCCTCCCGCTCAACCGAAAACAGCGGGGCGCAAGCCAGCCGTACAGTCCCGGTCGTCTCTGCCCCCACTGTGTGGTTGCTCCGCTGTGCGGTCGCTCGGCTGCGAGGACGCCCGTGCAGGTGTCGGCCGGACGACAGCGGCCTCGCTCAGCCTGCGTTCGCCGCCTCGTCGACGGCACTCGAATACCTTCCCGCCAGCGCGGCCACGGCCCGGGCCACCGCTGCCCGCAGTTGCGGCGGACCGAGGACCTCCGCCTCCGCGCCCAGCCGGAGCAGGTCCCCCACCGCGACGGCCGGTGACTCGACGGGCAGCTCCACCTCCACCCAACCGTCCGCGTCGGGTGGCCCCGCGCCTTCCAGGGCCCGCACACCCGGGGCCCCGAACTGCATGGGCAGCAGCCGCTGCGCACGCGGCGAGAGCCGCAGCCGCGCCACCCCTTGCAGAAGCGCGGTCTCCAGACGCCGGGAGGACTCCTCCCAGTGGGCCGCGAGCCGGAACCCGGCCGGCCGCTCGAAGCGCTCCCCCGTCTCCTCCAAGGCCAGCAGCCGCGACACACGGTAGGTCCGTACGCGCCCCTCCGCGGGCGCCGCCACCAAGTACCAGATGCCACCCTTGAGGACGATGCCCAGCGGGTTCAGCTCCTGCCGCCCCAACTCCCCAGACCAGCGCCGGTACTCCACCCGCACCACCCGCTGCTCCCACACCGCCTGCGCCACCGCCGCCAGATGCGGTACGGGGTCGGCGTCCCGGAACCAGGCCGGGGCGTCCAGGTGGAAGCGGTCCTGCACGAGCCGGGCGCGGTCCGCCAGTCCGGCCGGCAGCGCGGCCTGGAGTTTCAGCTGGGCCGTGGCCAGAACCGCTCCCAGCCCCAGCTCCCGCGCCGGCCCCGGCGCCCCGGCCAGGAACAGCGAGGTCGCCTCGGCGTCGGTGAGACCGGTCAGCCGTGTGCGGTAGCCGTCCATCAGCCGGTACCCGCCCGCGGGCCCACGGTCGCCGCACACGGGGACACCGGACGCGCCGAGCGCCTCGATGTCCCGGTACACCGTACGGACGGACACCTCCAGCTCCGCAGCCAGCTCCGGGGCGGTCATCCGGCCGCGGTTCTGGAGCAGCAGGAGCAGGGAGAGAAGGCGGTCGGCGCGCATGTGCCCATTGTGGACGCGGTACCTGACAGGAGGTGTCAGGTACGCCACCCAGGCTGGTCACAGCGCGGGACGAAGATCCGCGCGACCCGTCGAAAGGACCCCCATGCCCACGCGCACCGCCACCGGCCACTTCACCTCCGCCGACTGGGAGGAGCGCCCCGCCGGCCCCGCCGACACGCTGCCTCGGCTGGCACAGGCCTCGGTCGCGAACACCTTCTCCGGCGGCATCGAGGCCGCCGGCACCGTCTGCGCGTACACGATCGCCTACCTGACTGCGGCGACCGGCTCCTACACCGGCTTGGAGGTGCTCACCGGGACCCTCGACGGCCGGACGGGCACCTTCGCCCTCGAGGAGCGCGGCACGTTCCGACAGGACGGCTCGACCCACTGTTCCTTCGAAGTCGTGCCCGGCTCCGGCACGGGCGAACTGACCGGCCTGCGCGGCACCGGCAGCTTCCTCGCCCGGCACGGCGAACCGTCCGTCCCCTACACCTTCGGATACGACCTGGACTGAGCGGGCGGAGAACGAGTCACGGGCCGCCGGGCCGCGCACACGGTCGGGCCGTCGGCCGCTGACCGGTGGGTTTCGTCAATAAACGGAGTCGTGTCTGAGGTCACTCCTTCGCGGTAACGCCAACATGCGTGGGCGAGGGGGAATCGCGTGCGCTTGAGGCCGCTGCACTTGACCGCCGCGTGGACAAGGTCGAGATCTCCTCCGAGGACGCCGCGATCGACTCGATGAGCGTGCTCGGCGAGGGCACCAAGCGGCAGATGTTCGCCTTCATCCGCCGCGCCCGCCGAAGCTCGTCGACGCAAGGTCGGCCGGCAACCCAAGGTGTACGAACCCACCGCAACACCCATCCACGGGTCGGTCGGAACCCTTAACCGCGCCGGGCCGAGTGGGCACGGCCGTCACCGGCGGGTGAAGCGGTTGCTCACGCGACCCCTGAGGCGGCCGGGCGGCAGACGGCGGCCGAAGGTCAGCAGGAGGAGATCCTGGGCGGCTCCGTATACCGGGTCCCCCGCTCCGTAGGACCAGTCAATATCCTCTGCACACAGCCGGATTCCGGTGAGGTCGACACCGAAGAACTTCAGGCCGCGGGGTTTGATGTCATCGAGCAGGATGCGGAGCCGGTCATCGGGGACGCGCCGGTCGAGCCCGAGGGCGGTCGTGACGTCCAACCCGTGGACCACGTCGTGGCCCAAGGCGGCGGGAAGCCCGCCGACCGGCGGCGTCCACGGGTGGTCGGCGTTGTCACGCAGGAAGGCTCCGAGTTCCGCTCCGGAGTGGGCGGCCGCGTCGCGGCGGGCGACGCGGTCGGTCATGCGGTGGAGGTTTCCTCCGGCCTTGACCAGTTCGCCCAGTGTGGCGGGCAGGGACAGCCGAAAGCCCATCGACATGTGCGCGACGACCTCGCGGACCTTCCACCCTTCACAGAGGCTGGGCGCATTCCACTCGTCGGCCCGCAGGCCGTCGAAGAGGTCGGCCAGCTGACGGCGTTCCGCGGCGATGGCGGCCTTGATAACGGCCCGCTTGTCCTTGATTGTCGTCACTCTTTCCATGCGATCAAGCGTGCGGGCGGCTCTTCCATATGGCCAATAGATAGTTCTGCTGCCATCTAGCATGCGCAGTTATGGAACTTCGCCAGCTGCGCTACTTCGTCACTGTCGTCGAAGAGGGCAGCTTCACGCGGGCGGCGGCCCGCCTGCACTTGGCGCAGCCGGGCCTGAGCGCTCAAGTCCGGCAGTTGGAACATGAGTTGGGTCAACCGTTGCTCTATCGCTCGCACCGGTCGGTGACGCCGACCGAGACGGGACAGGCGGTCCTGCCGTACGCGCGGGCGGCGCTGGCCGCCGCGGACGCGGTGCGCGAGACGGTCGACGCGTACACGGGGCTGTTGCGCGGTCGGGCCTCGCTGGGCATGGTCTCCGGGGCCACCGGCCACACCTTCGACATCGCCGCGTTCCTCGCGGACTTCCACGAGGCCCACCCCGCCTTGGAGATCGCGCTCACCGAGGACACGTCGGAGCGGATGCAGGCGGCGCTGTTGGCCGGGGAGCTCGACGTCGCCCTTCTGGGGCCGACCGATGAGGCACCGCCGCCCGGCTTGTCGCTCCAGACGGTGATCGACGTTCCGTTGGCCGTCGTCGCCGAAGCCGGCGACCCGGTCTTCGAGGGTGCGGACCGTACGGGCATCCCGCTGGCCGGACTGCGCGACCGGGCTCTGATCTGCCTCCCGCGTGGCACCGGTGTGCGCGCGGCGCTCGAACGTGCCTGCGGCCGGGCCGGGTTCCGGCCCCGCGTCGCCTTCGAGGCGGCGGCGCCGGATGTACTCGTCCGGCTCGCCGCCCGGGGGCTGGGCGTCGCGGTGCTGCCGAGCGGCGAGGAGGAGGTTGAGGAGGAGGGCGGCTCGCGTTCCGGCGCGCCCCTGCGGACCCTGACCATCGTCCGCCCTCAGATCCGTGCCCGCATCGCCCTTGCCTGGAGATCCCCCGGCCCTGCGAGTCCGGCAGCCCGGGCGCTGCTGGACAGGCTGCGCGAGAGCCTGCCGACGACGCCCGAGGCACCGGCGGGCCGGAACGCCCCGCCGGCACGGCGGGCTGACTGAAGGCGTCCAGCCGCCGCCACACCCCGCGTCGTGATGGTCGCGACGCTGATCATCAGCATCCGGACCCGACTTCACGTACCCAAGCCCTGCCGTCGCCGATGTTTGGAATCGGACAGGCGGTGCATATGCCTTTAAAAGGGTTTACATGTCGTTAAGAGGAAATCATGGGCGTCATCGGCTGGATTCTTCTTGGCCTTCTCGCCGGAATCATCGCGAAGGTGCTGATGCCGGGCCGCGACCCTGGCGGCATCATCCTCACCATCCTTATCGGCATCGCCGGCGCTTTGCTGGGCGGATGGCTCGGCAAGGTGATTTTCGGGGTCGACTCCATTGACGGCTTCTTCGAGCTCTCCACCTGGATCGCCGCCATTGTCGGTTCCCTCATCCTGCTGACGGTCTACCGGCTCGTCGTCGGTCGGAGACATTCGTGAAGGTCGCCTCGGGTGGACACGGACTCAAGCGGAGTGGCCGCCGCTCGGTCGCTCGTTGGCCCCTGTGGGCGCTCAGGCGTTGGATCTTCCTACGGCTCACGGTGTGGGGCGTGCGACTGCTGGCATGGGGTGCGGGCCTGGCTCTACGGCGCGCGCTGCGGTTCGCGTTCCGCTCCGTGCTGCCCCGTGGGCTCCGGCTGACGGTGTAGCCGTAGTCGCTTTCCGTTTTTGCCGCTGTGAGAGAGGGGTCGGTGATGAGCACCGGCGAAAAGATCAAGGCCCGGGCCGAGCAGGTGATCGGCAAGTCGGTCAGAAAAGCGGCGCACGCCTTGGGCAACAGGACCACCGAGGCCAAGGGAGCCGCCCTGGAGGCCCGGGGGAAGGCCCGGCAGGTCAAAGAGCGGGGTAAGGACGCGTTCAAGCGCTGACCCGTTCTCCAACCGCCGGCCGGGCACTGTCCCCCGTTGCGCATCTGCTCCTGCCCGTCAGGACTGGCCGTCGACAGCCATCTCACCCAGCAGAGACCAGTCGTCCTGCGGCACCTTCATGTTCACGATGCGGGGTGTCGCGGCCAGATGGCGCGGCAGGGTCTGCCGCGCCTCCTTGAAGTGGTCGGACTGGACGTGAGCCGCCCCGGCCTCGTCGTCGCGGAACGCTTCGACCAGGACGTACTCGGTCGGATCGTCGATGCTTCGCGACCAATCGAAGGAAAGACAGCCGGGTTCAGCGCGGGTCGCGGCGGTGAAATCGGCTGCGATCTGCGGCCAGCGGTCCGCGTACTCGGGCCGGACCTGGAACTTTGCGGTGATGAAGATCATGAGGCTCCTTGGGTTCGGCTCCGATTCTCCGTCGTCGGCGCCGCCAAAGGGCGAGACACGACGATCACTCGTGCGGCATCTGCAATCGAGAGCGGCAGCCTTCCGGCCGGCCGTCAACGGGCCCGTCTACGGGCGCACGTGCGTGCGCGCCGGCGCCGAAGGTCAGCCGATGTGGGTCGCCGTCAGGAGCCGGCCGGTGCTGCGGAGACGTACCGTGCCGTCGGTCGCGCACGTCGGCACCGGGGCAGCGCCGGGCCAGTTCGCCGGCGTACAGCCACGAGGTGATGGCCCGGCGCCGGTCGAGGAGCCCCGCCTCGGCGATAGGAACGCGCCGACGCAGAGGGAGTCGACGGTGGTACCGGCGGCGCCTTGCGCACGGTTCGCCGCGATCTCGGGGACCAGCCGGGCGAGCCGCGCGTCGAGGTCCGCCTCCGGGTGAAGTGCGAAGCCGGGGACCACGAGGACGTCGGCCTCGCGCAAGGACCGCACGTCCAGACTCGTGCCTCCCGAGGCGGCGACCCGGCCGCGGGGCGAGACGACCGTGACCCGGTAGCCGGGCGCGTCCGCTCCGGCGATGTGCCCGGCCATCGTCAACAGGTCGGGACCGCCGAACACTTCGGACGCGAAACAGCCCGTGTGTGTCCGTGGCCGTGGCGAGATTGCCCCTGGCCTTGGCGATCCCGCCCCTCACCCGACGACCGGTCCCGAGGCCAGGCTGGCCCCATGAGCGATGACGACCCGATCAACGATTTCACCCGCCGGAGCGTGGCCGTGGAGGGGGTGGAGAAGACGGTGTACGTGGCCGGGGCCGGGCCCGCGGTCGTGGTGCTGCCCGAGATGCCGGGCGTCAGCCCCGATGTCCTGCGGCTCGCGCGCTGGGTGCGGGACGCGGGCTTCACCGTCCATGTGCCCTCCCTGTTCGGGACGGACGGCGCCTTCCCCACCGCCGAGGGCGGCAGGGAGGTCGTCCGTCGCGCCTGTGTCAGCGCGGAGTTCCGTGCCTTCGCCGGGGGTGGCACCAGCCCCGTGACGCTCTGGCTGCGCGGCCTGGCGCGCCAGGCCCACACGGAGTGCGGTGGGCCCGGGGTGGGCGCGATCGGCCTGTGTTTCACCGGCAACTTCGCGCTCACCATGGCCCTGGAACCGGCGGTGATCGCCCCGGTGGTCAACCACCCGTCACTGCCCCTCGACGACCCCGGCGGACTCGAACTCGACGCGACGGACGCACGCGAGGTGCGTGACCGGCTCCACCGCGACGGACTCACCGTCCTCGCCTACCGCTTCGAGGGCGACCGCTGGTGCACGGGGCAACGCTTCGCCGCCTACCGCGCCCTGCTCGGCGACGCCTTTGACGGGCGCGTCCTGCCGGACAGCGCCGCCAACCCGTCCCCGCCGCCCTTCTTCGCCGACCTGGTCGGCACTCCGCACAGCGTCGTCACCGCCCATCTCGTCGACGAGGTAGGCCACCCCACGGTCCGGGCCCGCGACGAGATCCTCGCCTTCCTCACCGGCCGCCTCCGCCCACACGGGAACCGATCACTGGCCGCCACCTGACCAGGCCCTACGCCTCTGACCGTGCGCCGTGCGCCACGTGCCATACGCCGTGTGCCGCGTGCGGTCCCGGCCGCGACCGCTACGGCCGTAGCCGGCGGTTCGTGGGCCGGTCCCAGCCCGTGCTCCTCGCACCGGGACACCGGCAGCACGACAGCACGGCAGCTCGGACATGCCGCGTACACGCTTCGCCCGGCGGCTCACGAGCGTGCGTCGCGTAGCCTCAGAACGTACGTCGCGGTCAGGGCCACGGCACGGTCTTCGTCATGTGACAGTGCTACGAGGGCAGTTGACGCCGTGCTGCCGGGGATGTCCGCGAGTGCCTGTGTCACCCGGCGGCGGGCGGACGGCCCAACAGTGTCGTGGTCGAGGCAGTCGACGAGCCCGGTGGCGATCTGCTCCGCCAGCTCGGGATCGCTCGCCAGCGCGCTCAGTGCGTCGGCCGCGTCGGCGTCGTTCCTGTCCTCGACGATCATGTCGATGAGGGTGGGAACCGCCTCGGACACCGCGCGTGCCCCGAGCGCGAGAGCCGCGTACCTGCGAACCACGGCGTCGGAGTGCGTGAGAGCGCCCCGCAACAGCGTGGTGGCCGCATCGTCGGGAATCTCGCCGATGGACTGGACGGCACGTTTGCGCACTTCGGCCTCGCTTGAGCCGAGGCCCTCCGCCAACAACGCGAGTCCCCCTCCGGCCCCGCCCGATCGCTCCAGGGCCCAACGAAGGGCTCCGGCGACGCTCGGGTCCGACTCGCTCAGGACGGCCTCGACCAGTGCTTCCGCCGGCACGGGCACTTCCTCGACCGCGGACAGGGCCGCGCGCTGCCGCGCCCCGGCGCACTTCGACCCCAACGCCTGTAGGAGCGGGACGATTTGTAGGACGGCCTCCCAGCCGGCTGGTTCCGCGGCACCGATGCGGCGCAGCCTGGTGAGCAGCTCCGTCTCCGCGGTGATGCGGTCCCGCGTCTGGCGGATGAGGTCGTCGACGAGCTCCGTGGGCGCGAAGCCGGGGTCGTCCAGTGCGCGCCCGACGTCGCGCAGCGACAGCCCCAATGACCGCAGGCTCTCGATGTGGAAGATTCGGCGGATGTCCTCGTTGGAGTACTCGCGATAGCCGGAGCCGGTACGGCCCGTAGGCCGGACCAGGCCGAGCTCTTCGTAGTGCCGGAGCATGCGGGCGCTGACCCCGGACCGTCGCGCGACATCGCCGATCAACACTGCCTACCGTCCCTTCCGGACCTACCCGCCGAGGGCCACGACGCGCTTCGCCTCCTCGATCGCGAACTCGAAGCCGGTGTCCGGGTCGCGCCACAGCCGTTCCGTGGCGATCGCGTGTGCGCGCCCGCTGGGGTCGCGTTTCGTCGTCGCCTCGGCCAGCGCCGGCAACATCACCTCCCCGAGTGCGACCAGCGCCCGACTGAGGCTCACTTGCGTCTCGCGTTCGCCGCGCCCGAGCTGTGCCGCCAACAGTACGGCCAGTGCGCCCTCCTGCCCTTCGGGCACGAGTACGACCGCCGCCCGCCAGGCACTTCGGGCCACTTCGTCATCGGGGTCGGACAGCAGCGCCGGTGTGATCGCCGGCCACGCCTCCCGGTCCCCGATCTTGGACAGCGTGTGCAATGCCTGACTCCGTGCCTGCGCCCGCTCCGAGCGGACTTCGTCGACGAGCACCGGGACCGTCACGGATGGCGCGTGGCGGGTGAGTGCCCACGTCAGCATCTCCCGGACGTAGAACTCGGGTTCGACCGCGCACCGCTCTATGAGCTTGTCGACGAACTCCGGGTCCGGGGTCGTGCCGAGTGCGAGTGCCGTCCGCAGCCGGACCGACGAGCTGTCGTTCCCCAGCCCCTGGAGAGCTCGCTCCGTATCGGTGCCGGTATCGGTGTCCCTATCGGTGTCCGTTTCCGTGTCCGTGGTCCGGTTCGCGTTCGAATGCTCTTTCGGCATGGTCATCGGGCCCACCTCCTTGACCGCAGTGAAGACGTTGTCACTGTGTCAAGGTCAAGCGGGTCAGGCCGGGACATGGCTGGGCGGGACGAGCAAGCGCCCCGCCAGGGGCGGGGCCTACTCCCGACCGCCCATCACAAGACTCACGGCCCGCGCCAGAGGTTGGCGAAGGCCGCGTTCTCGATGGTCCGCCTCTGGCGTACGGCCTCCAGTTCCATCACCGCGTCGTGGACGGCGGCCAACACGGTCGTCACCGCCTCGTCGTCGTGGCCGCGCTCGTCATCGGATCGTCCGCCGCCGATGCCGACGACCGAGGCGAGGGCGGTCAGGACGGGTTCCTTCTCCGCCCAGCGGTCGGCTGCCCTGCGGCGGCCAAGCGTGTCGACCGGTTCCACGCGTTCCGAGCCGAAGGACAGCCGGCTGCTTCGCTTCCGCGTCAGTTCGCCGTCTTCCTCCAGTGCGGCCTGGTACGCGGCCGAGAGGTCCCGACCCCGGCGCCACAGCCAGTCCTCGATCGGCTCGTACGGCGGTTGTCGGGTAAGCAGGGCCGCAGCCTCGTCCAAGAGCCGGTCGCCCGGCATCGGCGGCCCGCCGGGCACGATGCGGTCGCCGTCCACGACGGCGGCTCCGGCACCGATGAGATCGACCAGTTCGGCTGCCGCCAGCGCGAGCGACAGGTCACCCTGTCCCACGGCGTGCTCCGGCCTCGCGTCCATGGCAATGATGAACAGGTCTTTCGCCGTGGTCATGAACGGCTCCCCTCGGAGACATCGACAAACGTGCGCCACCACCGGACCGGCCCGTATCGGGAGCCGGTTCGCCGACGAGGCGACTGTCACGACCAGTATCTCTCCGCCCGGGCGGCCGAAGCCCGGCGCACGGGGACGGAGTCCCCGACCACGATGTCAGAACGGCTGGTCCGGGTGCGCACTCAGGCCCGGGGTGAACATCAAAGCAGGACCCTGGCGGGACTTTGGGTAGTCGATCCATTACCCTCTGCTCGTGATGATCGGGGCGGCGGACAGGGCGCGGCGGGCTGTGGCGCGGGCGTTGTGGCCGGCTCTGGTGCTCGTCATCGTCCTGCACGCCCTGGGCTGTGCCCACGGTCCGCCGGCCGGCGGCTCCTGGCGGGTCGACACCCTCACGGCGGCGGCCACCGCTTCGCCCGCCGCGCCGCGAGAGGCTGCGCCAGGGCAGGCCACTGCCCGCTCGATCGAGTGCGACAGCCATCATCACGGGCCGCACCAGTGCAGTGATGTCTACGAGCCGGCGCTGGGGCGGGACGGGGCCAAGGCCGGCCCGCACCAGCCGGCGACGACGCCGGCCGCCGCCGCGCAACCGGGTGCCCTTGCCGTACGGGGACCACCGGTACAGCAGGCGGTGCCCATGCCCGGTGGCGGGCGGGCGATGCTACAGGTCTGGCGGATCTGACAGGCCCGGTCGCACCGCGCGCCGCTGCCGGCGTGCCCGTGCGGCAGGACGAGCCGAGTTCGATCCCCTCGACCTTGCACACCGCTGTCCCGGCTGCTGCCGTGCGACCCGGCGGTGGGAGAGCCGTCACGATGAACCACACCCCCTTGTCATCCGTCCCTGCCTCCGTCCCCGCCTCCGCCCCTGGTCCCGTCCCCGCCTCCGCCCGTGCCTCCTTCCCCTCGTCTCCCGCACTGTCGCCGGCTGCCCCCGCCCGGGTGGCCGGCACACCGGCCGCGCTGGTCGGCGACACGCCCGTGCTGTGGGTGGGCGAGCCGTTCACCGCGGCCGGGCGCGGGTTCTGGGCCAAGCTCGAAGGCCACAACCCCGGCGGTATCAAGGACCGCACCGCTTTGTACATGGTGGCCGCCGCCCACGAGCGCGGGGAACTTCGACCCGGCGCCCGGATCGTGGAGTCGACCTCGGGCACCCTGGGCCTTGGCCTGGCCTTGGCCGGCATCACCTTCGGTCATCCCGTATCGGTGGTCACCGACCCGGGACTGGAGGCCAATGTCGCGGGGCTCCTGCGCGCCTACGGCGCCGAGGTCCACACCGTCACCGCCCCGCACGCGCGGGGAGGTTGGCAGCAGGCCCGCCGGGAGAAGGTGGCCGAGCTGCTGGACACCGATCCGGACGCGTGGTGCCCGGACCAGTACCACAACCCCGACAACGTGCTCGCCTACGGGCCGCTCGCGCACGAGCTGGTCGCTCAGCTCGGCCGGATCGACACCCTCGTCGTCTCGGTCGGGACCGGCGGCCACTCCGCTGGGATCGGGCGCGTACTCCGCGCGTTCTTCCCCGCCCTGCGGGTGGTCGGCGTGGACAGCTGCGCCTCGACCATCTTCGGGCAGCCCGCCGGCACCCGTTTGATGCGCGGCCTCGGCTCGTCGATCTACCCCCGCAACGTCGCCTACGACATGTTCGACGAGGTCCACTGGGTCGCCGCTCCCGAAGCGGTGTGGGCCGCCCGCGCCTTGGCGCGCACCCGCTACGCCACCGGCGGGTGGAGCGTGGGCGCCGTCGCCCTCGTCGCCCGCTTCATCGCCCGCACTTCCCCGGCCGACCACCGCATCGCGGCCGTCTTCCCCGACGGCCCCCACCGATATCTCTCCACCGTCTTCGACGACGACTACTGCCGGGCCAACCAGTTGCTGGGCCACCCACCGGCCGACGACCCCGACGAGATCACCCACTGCGACCAGGCCGTGGTCACACGCTGGACCCGCTGCCCGACCGTCACCGGTCCCCGACCCACCGCCACGGTCGCCGGCAGCTTCGACCTCGACCTGGCCGGAGCGGCCCGGTGAAGAACGTCCTCGGCCAGACGCGTTCGTTCTCACCCGCCGCCCGGTTGCTGATGGTGAACCAGTTCGCCATCAATTTGGCCTTCTACATGCTCATGCCGTACCTCGCCGCCCACCTGGCGGGTGACCTCGGTCTGGCCGCGTGGACGGTCGGCCTGGTCCTCGGCGTGCGCAACCTCTCCCAGCAGGGCATGTTCCTCATCGGCGGTACCATCGCCGACCGCTTCGGGTACAAGGCCCCGATCCTGACGGGCTGCCTGCTGCGCACCTGCGGATTCGCCCTGCTGGGCTGGGTCGACACCCTCCCCGCGCTGATCGCCGCATCAGCGGCGACAGGATTCGCAGGCGCCCTGTTCAACCCGGCGGTGCGCGCCTACCTCGCCGCCGAGGCAGGAGAACGGCGCGTGGACGCGTTCGCCCTGTTCAACGTCTACTACCAGGCCGGGATGCTGCTCGGTCCGCTGGTCGGGATCGCGCTGCTGGCCGCCGACTTCCGTGTCGTGTGCACCACGGCCGCCGTGATCTTCGCCGCCCTGAGCGCACTCCAGGTCCGCGCCCTGCCCGCGCGCCACGCCGGCGCCTCCACCCGGGCAGAAGGCCAGGACGCGGACGTGAAGGCGCCGTCGGTGTGGGGGCAGTGGCGGCAGGTCGTCTCCAACCGGCCGTTCCTCCTGTTCTCCGCCGCGATGATCGGCTCCTACGTGCTGACCTTCCAGGTCTACCTCGTACTGCCGCTGGCCGCCGGTGCCGCCCTCGGCTCGGACGGCACCAAGGCGACGAGCGGACTGTTCGTCATCTCCGCCGCGGTGGCGGTGACCGGACAACTGCGGCTGACCGGCTGGGCCAAACGGCGTTGGACGCCCCACCAGGCACTGGCGGCCGGGCTCGCGGCGATGGGCGCGGCGTTCCTTCCCCTGGCCGTCTCCCCCGCCCGTTCCGCGGTCGGAACGTCGGCAGCCCTCGCCCTCTCGGTCGCCGTCCTCGCCGCGGCCGGGGCGTTGGTCTACCCCTTCGAGATGGACACCGTCGTGGCCCTGGCCGGCAACCAGTTGGTCGCCACCCACTACGGCCTCTACAACACCGTCTCCGGCCTCGGCATCACCTTGGGCAACCTGGTCCTGGGAGCACTGTGGGACGCCACGCACGCCACCGCCCCCTGGCTGGTGTGGGCCGTACTGGCGACGACCGGAGCCGGATGCGCGGCAGCGGTCACCGCACTCGCCCGCTCCGGACGCCTGAACACCCGACCCGTCCACCCCGCCACGGCCTGAGGGGCCTGACGCGGCCTGATTCTGACGCGGGCGCGTCGGCAGGTTCCCGACCCGCTCGCCCGGGGACCCGCCGACGCGCCGAAACAGCACGTGACTCCCGGGATCACGGGGTGGCGGCTGCGGCCGGCGGGACCGGCGCGGGGACCGGTAGCGGGCTGCTCGTCACCGGGGCACGGGGCGGTGCCCGTCAGCCTCCGCAGCCCCCGCACCCCCCTGACGTCTCGTGCCAGCCGCCGCGCCCGCTCCGCTCCATGGGCTCCCTCGGGGCGCGGGTCAGCAGCCCGCTGTCCTCGGTGAATCGCGGGAGCCGGGCCCGCAGCGCCTGGGCGCCGAACAGTGCCACGCTCAACAGCAGGGTGCCCGGGGCTTGCCGCTCCGTCTCCGTGGCCCGGCGGGCTCCGGCGTGGTCCTGGCGCAGCCGGGTGAGCAGCACCGCTCCGCGCGGGGTGCGGCGGGACCTCGACCACAACGCCACCGCGGCCACATCGGCGAGGAGGGCGAGCCACAGCCACACCGGCGCCGGTCCATCCACGGCGGCTTCGACGGGCGCCGCCGCGAACACCGGGAGCAGCAGTGTCCGTACGGCCCACCGCCGCTTCGTGGACACCAACAGCCCCGCACGCTCCAACTCCCGGGCCGTCTGGCCGATCGCACGCCGCACCCGCTCGTCGTTCTGCAGCCGTCGAGGGTGCGTGCGCCGGTAGAGCGCGCCGTACTGCGCACGGGCCACCGCGGAGCAGCCTCGCGGCGGCAGCCGGGTTTCGACACCCCGGACCGTCTGCCGGAACCCCGCCTCCACCGCGCCGGCCAGGTACAGCTCGACCAGCCCTGTCTGCGCCGCCCCCCGCACGCCCCCGCGCAACAGCCCCACGTCGACCGGCGACATCGTCCTGCCGAGCGGCCGTGCGCGCCCGCCGCCGAGCAGCAGCACCCAGGCCAGCAGCACCAGACACCACGCCACGCCGGCCGGCACCCCACCTGTCAACCACACGCGAACCACCCCCGGCCGTTACCCTCCCCGGCTGTCCGTCGCCCCAAGCCTCCGGCTACGGCGGCGGGATGTGGTCGGGGGCGGGGGCGCCGGCTGCCTGACTGCCGGCACGGGGCGGCTCCCGCCGGCCTGCGGCGGGGGCCGGACAAGGGCTGCGCAAGGCCCTGATCGGGTGCCGCGCATCCCCTCTCCACTCGAACGTGTGAGTTCAAACGCGCCGAACCCCGGAGGCACTGCCTCGCACACTCGGTTCGTAATCGCGTTCGACCACTTCCCTCTTCCGGGGCCGTTACGGCCTCAGTTCCTTGGCGTTTTTGGAGCACCAGTGCCATCCCGCCGCCCAGTTGGAGGACACCATGAACAGCGCCCCCACCCCCACGCATCGTCCTCCCGAAATCGAACGGCGGCCCGGAGTGATCCGGCACGGCGTTGCGGGTGACCTCGGCCCGGCGCGTACGGATGCGGGGTGGGCGGCATGAGCGACCCCAGCGATGCAGCGACCGACCGCGTCCCGGGGCCGCGTACCGCCCCGCCGACACCATCCCTGCCGACGCCGTCGGGGCCGTCCGCGCAGGGCGAGGCCTCCCGGACGGCCGCTCCCGAGCCGCAGATGCGGTACGTCGATCTGACCGGCAGCCGTGAAGCGGCCGGCCGCTCCATTCGGATGCGTGACATGGGCCGGCGCCTGCCGCGGCTGGTACGCCGCTCGCTGGCTCTGGCCTGGCGGGTCGACCGGCGGGCGACCGTCGGCCTCTTGCTCTGCCAGGTCGTCGCCGGCGTGATGCAGGCCCTGGGCCTGATCGCCATCGCCGGTACCCTGACCGCCCTGCTGAGCAGCGGAGACGTCTACCACCGGCTGCTGGAGGCGTGGCCGTCCGTGGCCCTGCTGGCCGGAGCTTCAGGTGTACGCGCGCTCCTGGGAATCACCGTCAGTTGGCTGTCCTCCCGGCTGGGCCCGCTGATGTCGCGCGAGGCCGAGCAGATGCTGCTGACCGGTTGCGCCGAGGTGGAACTGTGCGCCTACGACGAACCGGACTTCAACAGGGACCGCGAGGCGGCCGACCGTGGGGCGCAGGTGACCGGTGACCTGATCGACGAGGGCCAGGACCTGATCGCCTCGTCGGCCTCCTTCCTCGCCGGGGCGCTCGTGCTGGCCGGGGTGCACTGGGTCCTCCTGCCGCTCCTCGTCGCGGCCAGCCTCCCGCAAGCCCTGGCCCAGGTCAGTGCCGCGCGGGTGCGCTACCTCGCGAACCTGCGCAGCAACGGCGACCAGCGGATGCTGTCGGTGCTGCGCTGGCACATCTACACGAAGGACGCCGCCGACCAGATCCGCGCCGGCACCATGAGCGGCTTCTTGTCCGGCCGGTACCGCCAGACGGTCGCCCGGATCAACCGCGAGGACCGGGCCGCGGCCGACAAGGGCGCCCGAGTGTCCCTGGTCGGCGCGCTGTGCGGCGGTCTGGGCTCCGCGGTGGTGTGGGCGGCGGTGGTATGGCTACTGGCCACCGGCCGCATCAGCGTCGGGAACGCCGGGACGGCGGTCTTCGCCCTGCAGACGGTCGGGCAGTCGGTGCGTGGGCTGGTGGCGGTGGGGGCGCGGGCCGTGCGTACGGGTCTTTACATGGACGACTGGAGCGGCTTCCTGGACAAGGCGGGGGGCTTCCGCATGCGGCGGGGCCCGCGCCGGCCGGCGCCACCGAAGACGATCGAGATCCGGTCGGTGACGCACCGGTACGCGGGCAAGGACAGCGACGCGCTGTCCGACGTCTCGCTCACCTTGCGCCGGGGCGAGGTCACGGCCTTGGTCGGCTTCAACGGCTCGGGCAAGTCGACACTGTCGAAGCTGGTCAGCGGCCTGTATCTGCCCACAGGCGGGCAGGTGCTGTGGGACGGCGTCCCCACCGGCGACATCGACCCGCAGAAGCTGTGGGAGCAAGTGGCCCTGGTCCCGCAGGACTACGCCCACTGGCCCCTGACCGTGCGCGAGAACGTGACCCTGGGGCAGCCCACGGCGCGCGGCGACGCGGCGGTGCGTGAGGCGTGCGCGGCCGCCGGCGCCGACGAGGTCGTCGACAGGCTCGGAGCCGGGCTGGACACGCTCCTCGCCCGCGAGTGGCTCAACGGCGAGGAACTGAGCGGCGGGCAATGGCAACGCGTCGCTCTCGCGAGGGCGTTCTTCCGCGAAGCCGGGTTGCTGGTCCTCGACGAGCCGACCGCGAACCTCGATCCCCGGGCCGAGTACCGGATCTTCCAGCGGCTGCGGGAGCTGGCTCGGGAGCGGGTGGTCCTGTTGGTGACCCACCGCATCACCAACGTCGCCGTGGCCGACCGGATCGTCGTCCTCGACGAGGGGAAGATCGTCCAAGAGGGCACCTACCAGCAGCTCGCCCAACAGCCCGGTCTGTTCGGGCAGTTGCTGTCCTACCAGGTCACGTCTGAATCAGACGGCGCGAAGCCCGGGACGCGCACATGAGCCGTCCCACCGCTCATTGCGACGCCCGGGCCGACCTCGGCTCGTAGCGGCGGCGGGGCGCGAGCCCGCCGGCGCGTCCGGACCCGGCGCAGCGGGGCGCCCGCGGAGCAGGAGTGGGGGTGGGAGTGGGGCGTCGACGCCTTCGGCGATCGGGGCCCCGCTCCCGCCTAGCGGGTGGTGCGTCTCCGGTGAGGTCGGTGGCCGGCTCCGCGGGCGGGGTCGGTTCGCAGGCGATCGGCGAGTTCTGGAGTATCCCCGGATGCGCACGGACGGCCCAGCCGTGAGCCTGGGTGCATGAGGAAGCCCAGTGTGGTGGTCCATCCGCCGGACGTCCGGGGGCTGCGGGCGGTGACCGTCAACGGGGTATCGGCCGGCAGTGCCTGGTCCGTACGCGACCTCCGCAAACAGTTGAGGCGGGCCGGGCTCCCGAAGGACACCGACCTGGCCGACCGCGCGTGCGTCACCTGGCGCGACGGCGGCATCGACACCTGGCCGGACCGCCCGTGGCACCGCCGCGCGGTCATCGCCCTGATGGTCGCCGGCCTGCTGTCGTCCATGCTCCTGCTCATTGACGTCGGCCGGGTGGACGCCTTCGGCGCGCTCACCTTCGCCGGCCGTGTCACCGGGTTCCTCTTCGTCTTCGCGGGCGCGGCGCAGGGGCTCGCGGCAGCAGCCGTCTTCGATTTCTGGGGCAAGCGAGCGCTGCCGTACTCGGGGGCGCTGGTCCTGGTGGGCGTGCTCATCGCCCTCGCCACCGAGGGCGTCTTCCTCTTCCTGTGGTTCGAGGAACGCGAGTACACGCCCTACGTACCGGCGTTCCTCCTGATCTCCCTCTGGGCCCTGTGGGCTCTCTGGGCGCTGCGGCGGCAACAGCCCTGGAAGGGGACCCCGCACCCGAAGAGCTTCACGGCGGGACTGACCGTCACCGCCGTCCTGGCTACCGCCAATTTCGCCTACTCGGCCGTTTACCAGCCCGCTGCGGCCGACCTCACCTTTTCCCTGAATGTCGCATTCGGCAAGCCGGTGCCGGACCCCGTTCTCCCCTCGATCCATCTTCCGGTGGAGATCAGGATCAAGAACACCGGTACGGTTCCCGCCTATGTCCTCGCGGCGGGGTACCGCGTTGCCGGACGTACCTCCACATTCGAGAAGGACAGAGAAAAGTTCGACCGGAAGGAGTGGCGGCAGGCCGCGGAGTGGAACATCGACACCGAGCTGCACGTCGAGCCCACCGGCTACCAGTCACTGAATACCGGATTGTTCATCGCTCCTGGCCTGATGCTTTACCCCGGCGACACACAAAGATCGCAAGCCGTGGTCCAGATTCCCAAGGACGCGAAATATGACGCGATCATGGCCACGTCGGGAATCGCCCTGCTAAGGGCCGATCGCGCGAAGATCGACTCCGAATTCATTGTCCCCATGTTTTCGTGGACCCGAAAGGACACCCGATTCTACGACTGCTCCCCCAGCCCTTGCCCGGATTACGTCATGCACCACGGACGGCTCCGCTACAGCAACAACCTCATCAATGTGACGCGAAGGCCGCGCTACATCAGTTCGGTGCGGATGCTGGACGAGAACGGCGGCATGTCCGATCTTTCCGTGAGTTCCTACAACGCCGAGGGAAAGCTGTCCAAGAAGCAGGAGTCCCTGGAGCGGTTCGGCGTGTCCAACCTACTCAACGGGGCCACGGTGATCCCCTTCGCCGCCCTGCTTACCGCGGGCCCCCCGCGGCCCTGACCCCGTCCGACCGCACCTGCGGCACACCGAACGCCGGCCGTGCGCACCCGGACGGCCGAACCCGTGCCGGGCGGGTACGGGCTCGCGGGCTCGCACCATCGGCCCCCTCCTCTGCACTGCGTCCTCTGCACGGCGGGTGTGATCATCTTCGAATGCGCGGAGGAGGTCAGGGCATGAGCGCGGTGTGATGACGAAGCTCAAGGTGATGGTGTTCGCGGTTCCGGGCGTCCTGACAGGCGCCGCGACCGTTGCGGCCGTGGCGCTCTCCGCGTGGTGGTGGGCCCTGGCCGTGCCGATGGCCGTTCTGGTGGCGCTGGCGGTGTGGGACGTATGCCAGCGGCGGCACTCGGTCCTGCGCAACTACCCCGTCCTCGGCCACTTCCGGTTCGTACTGGAGACGCTGCGACCGGAACTGCAGCAATACTTCATCGAGCGGAACTTCGACGGTCGTCCCTTCGACCGCGACACCCGCAGCATCGTCTACGAGCGCGCCAAGGGCACCGACGCCGAGGAACCGTTCGGCACGGAGCGTGACCTCTACCAGCCGGGTAGCGAGTACCTCGTCCCCTCCATGGCCCCGCGGCCGGTCCAGGAGGACCCCCCGCGGGTCAGGATCGGCGGCCCCTACTGCACCCGCCCCTACGAGATGGCCCTGCTCAACGTCTCGGCCATGAGCTTCGGCTCCTTGTCGGCCCAGGCCGTCACGGCGCTCAACACCGGTGCTCGGCAGGGCGGCTTCGCCCACGACACGGGTGAGGGCGGTCTGTCCGAGTACCACCTGGGGCCGGGCGGTGACCTGGTCTGGGAGATAGGCACCGGCTACTTCGGCTGCCGCAGCGACGACGGCCATTTCGACGAGCGGCAGTTCGCCGAGAAGGCCGCCAAGGAACAGGTGAAATGCATTTCGCTGAAGCTGAGCCAGGGCGCCAAGCCCGGCATCGGCGGGGTGCTCCCGGGCGCGAAGGTCAACTCCGAGATCGCTTCGGTGCGCGGGGTGCCCGAGGGGGTCACCGTCGTCTCACCGCCCTACCACACCGCGTTTTCCACCCCCCGGGGACTGGTTCTGTTCCTCGCGCGGATGCGTGAGCTGGCGGACGGCAAGCCGGTCGGCTTCAAACTGTGCGTGGGCTCGCGCCGCGAGTTCCTCGCCGTGTGCAAGGCCATGCTGAGCGAGGACATCACTCCGGACTTCATCATCGTCGACGGCGCCGAAGGGGGCACCGGCGCCGCGCCCCTGGAATTCGCCGACAGCGTCGGACTGCCCCTCACCGACGGTTTGATCACCGTGCACAACGCCCTGGTCGGCACCGGCCTGCGCGACCGGATCAAGATCGGCGCCAGCGGCAAGGTCGCCACGGGGGGCGACCTGGTCAAGCGGCTGGCGCAGGGCGCGGACTACGCCAACGCCGCCCGGCCGATGATGTTCGCCCTGGGCTGCATCCAGGCCCAGCGGTGCCACACCAACACCTGCCCCGTCGGCGTAGCCACGCAGGACCCGCACCGCGCGGCGGCACTCGACGTGCCCGACAAGTCGCAGCGCGTCCAGCGCTACCAGGAAGCCACCGTCAAGAGCGCCCTGCAGATCATGGCGGCGATGGGAGTCGACCACCCGGGGCAACTGCATCCCGGCCTGCTGATGCACCGCGTCGATCCGCACACCGTGCGCTCCGGTGCGCAACTCTACGAGTGGCTCACGCCGGGGCAGCTCCTGGACGACGCACCGAGCTCCTGGGCCGAGGACTGGGCCGCCGCCGACCCCGCCCGTTTCGCCGGCTGACCCGCTTTCCCCCGACCGACTTCCCTCCCACCGACTTCCCCCTGACCGACTTCCCCTTCCCACCGCTTCCCCTCCGGACTGCGAGCAGAGCCGTACGAGCACCGGCCCGCCCACGACCCCACAGGACTGCCTCATGACACGCACCGTTGCCCGCGCGATCGTCGACGCACTGAAGGAACTGGACGTCCGCCACGTCTTCGGCGTCGTCGGCGACGCCCTCAACCCGCTCACCGACGCCATCCGCACCACCGACGGCGTGGACTGGGTCGGCTGCCGCCACGAGGAGGCGGCAGCCTTCGCGGCCGGCGCTCAGGCGCAGCTGTCGGGCCGACTCGGCGTGTGCATGGGCACCGTGGGCCCCGGCTCGGTCCACCTCCTCAACGGGCTGTACGACGCCGCCAAGAGCCACGCCCCCGTCCTGGCCATCTGCGGGCAGGTCCCGCTCGCGGAGATGGGCACCGACTACTTCCAGGAAGTCGACAACGAGCAGCTCTTCCGCGACGTCGCCGTCTACCGGGCGACGGTCACCTCTCCTCAGCAGATGCCCCGGATGCTGGAATCCGCCGTTCGTGCGGCGATCAGCCAGGGCGGCGTGGCCGTCCTGACCGTCCCGGGCGACCTCGGCGACCAGGACATCGAGGATGACCGTCCCGTGCGCTTCGCCCTGGACCGCCCGGTGACCCGGCCCGACGATCCGGCCCTCGCCGAAGCCGCCGAGCTCGTCAACGCCGGGTCCAAGACCACGCTGCTGGTCGGCCGGGGCGCGCGGGAGGCGCGGGAGGAGGTGTCGCGCTTGGCGGAGCTGCTCAAGGCACCCATGGTGCTCACCCTGAAGGCCAAGGAGGGCTTCGAGCACGAGAACCCGTACCAGGTGGGCCAGACCGGTCTGATCGGCAACCCCGCCGCCTCCCACGCACTCGACCATTGCGACACCCTGGTCATGCTGGGCACCGACTTCCCGTACCGCGACTGGTATCCCACGGACTGCAAGGTCGTCCAGATCGACACCCGGGGCGAACACCTGGGCCGACGGGTCCCGGTGGACGTGGGGCTGGCCGGGGACGTCGGCGCCACCCTGCGCGCCCTGCTCCCGCGACTCGACGCGGTGTCCGACCGCTCCCACCTCGACGACTCCCGCTCCCGCTTCGACTCCTGGACCGAGGACCAGCACAAGCTCGCCGACCCCCGCCACGACCACCGCTGGACGGGCAAGCTGCGCGCCCTGGTGGACAACCGGGACCACGACATCCGCCCCGAGGCTCTGGCCGCGTCCGTGGACCGGCACGCCGCCGACGACGCGGTCTTCACCTCCGACACGGGCATGGCCACCGTCTGGCTCTCCCGGTTCGTCACCATGCGCGGAACGCGGCGGCTGCTCGGGTCCTACAACCTCGGCTCGATGGCCAACGCCATGCCGCAGGCCCTCGGCGCCCAGCTGTGGTCGCCCGAACGCCAGGTCGTCGCGTTCTGCGGCGACGGAGGCCTGAGCATGCTCCTCGGTGACCTGATGACCATCAAGACGTACCGGTTGCCGGTCAAGCTCGTGGTCTTCGACAACCGGCGCCTGGGCATGGTCAAACTCGAACAGGAGCAGGCCGGTCTGCCCGAATTCGGCACGGAACTCGACAACCCCGATTTCGCGGCCGTCGCCACCGCCCTGGGCCTGACCGGCATCCGCGTCACGGACCCGACGGCATTGGACGACGCCGTACGCCAGGCGTTCGACACTCCCGGCCCTGTCCTCCTGGACGTGCTGACCAATCCCCGCGAGATCGCCGTGCCGGGCAAGCCCACCGTAAGCCAGGGCTGGGGCTTCGCCATCGCCAAGGTCAAGGAAACCCTCACGAGCGACGGCGGCTGACGACCCGTCCGTTCCCAGCGGCACCCGTTCACCGACGCTTGGGGCACCCACCGGCGGCGCCCGCGAGGCCGCGAGGCGTCCGCGCCGCCGGGCCCCGCGCCGGTGTTGACGTGTGAGGCGTTGGGGCTTCGCGTCAGGACGGGGCGAGGACGCAGAACTCGTGGCCCTCCGGGTCGGCCAGGCACGTCCACGGAACGTCGCCCTGACCGAGGTCGAGGTCGGTGGCGCCGAGGGCCCGCAGCCGGGCCACCTCCGCTGCTTTGTCGTCGCCGGGGCAGGGCAGCAGGTCGAGATGGACACGGTCCGGCACGGTCTTCTCGCCGGGTGCGCGGAGGAATTCCAGAAACGGGCCCACACCCTTGGCGGAGCGCAACACCGCTTGGTCGTCCGTCACTTCGCGCACGGTCCAGTCCAGCGCCCCGCCCCAGAACCGGGCCATGGCCCGCGGGTCCGCGCAGTCGACCACCATCGCGGCGATCGGTCCGGTGTCCCGGTAGACCTCCCGAGGCTCCAGCACACAGAACTCGTTGCCCTCGGGGTCGGCGAGGACCGTCCATGGCACATTGCCCTGACCCACGTCGACAGGCATCGCGCCGAGAGCCCGGAGGCGCGCGATCAACTCCGCCTGATGGGCCGCGGAGGTGGTGGCCAGATCGAGGTGCACCCGGTTCTTCGTCGCCGTCTTGGCTTCCGGGACGGGAACGACATCGATTCCGACGACCACCGGGTGCGGCCAGACGAGGCCTCCGGCGGGTCCGACGTAGGTGGTCACGCCGGGGCTGTAAACCTGCCAGTCGAGCGCCTGCGCCCAGAACCGGCCGACCGCCGCGGGGTCGAGGGCTTTAATGTTCACCTGAACAGGTCGCAGCGCCATGCCGGGCATCCTATGCGCCCCCGACGAGGCCTGTGTGGGCATGAACGTAGGACTGCTGCTGCGCGGTGTGGCGGCGGATGGGATCGAGCGGGGGCAGGTGCTCGCGGCACCCGGCTCGATCCACGTACACGCCGGCTTCGCCGCGCGCATCACGCTGCTGTCCGAGGAAGACGGGGCCGCGGAAGTGCGCACTGGTGAGCGTTTGCAGTTCCACGTCCGTACCGCCGCGGTGTTGGGCGTTGTGACGTGGGCCCAGGGAACGGAGGTGCTGCATCCGCTTCACCAGGGTGCGGTGACGGTCGCGCTCGAACAGCCCGTTGCCCTTGAGGCGGGCCAGGTTCTCGCCTCCCGCCAGCACGGTCGCGCCGCCGGCTCGGCGACCGCGCCCCGGCTCCTGTCCACCGTCCAGCCCGCTCGCACCAGGCGCGGGCCTGGCGCCCGTGGTCCGTGCGCAGAGCCGGTACGGCATCGGAGCCGGGCCCGTGCAGGGGCCGCCACCACCGCGGGTGCGGCGAGCAGGGCGTCGCGTGCTCAGCCGGCTGTCGACCGGTGCCGGTGAGGCATGTTCCAGCCTTCGGCGAGTCTCGACGGGTGAATGTTGTCGCCGCCGCCGAAGAACTCGCAGAACTTCATGATCAGCGGGTCCCAGCCGAGCGGATCCACGTAATGAGTTCCCGGAATGACCAACCCCTCCTCCACATGGGCACGAACGACCTCGACCTGAAAGGCCGTGGCGCTCGGAACGGGGCTGCCGAAGGGGTGGGCGGAGACGACCCTGCACTCCAGTTGGACGGGGCATTCCGCGACCCTGGGGGCTCGCACCAGGTCCGATGCCTGCTCGGTCAGTCGCCCGACGGAGAACTTGTCCGGCTCGTACCGGTAACCCTGCTTCGCCTTGTGGTCCGAGACTGCTGGTTTCCCGGTGGTGAGCGCGAGGCGGTCGACGGAATCGACCATCGCCGACGAGGGCAGGTTGAGCACGCACTCGCCCTCACGCAGCAGGTTCGCGGTCGTCTGGGCGCCGTTGCCGAGGCCGAGCATGCAGGACTGCCCCAGCCACCAGGCCGAGGACATCGGTGCGAGGTTCGCCGTGCCGTCTTCGTTGAGTGAGCTGATCAGAACCACCGGAGTTCCGAAGTACAACACCTTCAACCCGGGGACGACGTGCATGTGCTGAGCCTTTCGCAGAGTATCGGGGAGAGGGCTCACGATCAGGATCGCGAGCCGTCACCGACTCTCTCTTGGGCCGGACCACACCCGCCGGCACCAATACGACATCGCGTTCCACCCGAAGCGGTTGCGTGGGGCGGTGGCCGCGGCCCGGGCCCGGTACGGGGGGGCGCGGCAGGCCGAGACCGGGGAGGCCCGCAGACGAAGTGCTCATACGGCCACTACCGCCACCTCAGGCGGCGATCCACGGGAAACCGCCCAGTGCCTTCAGTACGCCCGCGGACCGTCCTCGGTGGCACGCATCGGCTGCGGGTAATACAGCTTCCCGTCCTTCATGACCTCCTGGCACGTGTACCGGGTCGGACCCATGGGCACCGCGACGGCCTCGGGAATGTCGTTGCACAGGATGTGGTCCACGGAGTCACCGCCGTTGCCGAAGATGATCCGCTGGACGCCCTCCCTCGCGATGATGCCCTTGCGGGGAGTCGCGGTGAAGGTCACGTAGTTCGGCGACCAGCCCGACTTGTCGCCGATGGCGACGTCCCACTCCACCTGCGCGCCCTTGTAGTCGGACGTGCAGACGACAGTGGTGCCCTTCTGCGAGCCCACGTCTTTGGGGCACTTGGCGGTGACGTCCCCTGTGGCGTTGGCCATCGAGAGGGTCTTCTTGCGGAGCTCGTACTCCAGGTTCGCCGCGAACGGGGCGTCGGCCGCCGGCGACGGCTGCAATTCGCCTTCCGGGCGGGGGCCCGGCCGATCCAGCTTGTTCGGCAACCGGCTGACGGACGGCTCCGGTTTGGCGCTCTTCGCGTCGGAGCCCCCACACCCTGCCGTCAACAGGACCACCCCGACCGACGCCAGAGTTCCAACGATCTTCATACGCATGACCGACAGACTAGTGCGCGGGGCGGCCCGTGATCACGGCCGCGAAAGCCGGTGGTCAGCCGTGGCACGGGACCGGTGGGGCTCCGGCCGACGACGCTCCCGTACCGGACCCGGGCGCGCACCCACCCCCGGGCCAGCGTTGTCAGTGGCCCTCGCTAGTCTCCCGACATACCGCAGCTCAGGGGGCCTTCCCCCAGGTCGACGCTGCGCGCAACCGGATCGGGCAGGCGGAGGGGCACGTACTGATGGCATGGCTGGCGGCGGGCGAGGGGTACGAGATCGCCCTGGTGGAGGGAAAGGTGGCGGCGCGGTCCGCCACCGGCCGGTCGGCGGGGCGGCAGTTGAAGACCCTGCCCAAGGCATTGCGCGACCACCCCGAGGTGGACCGGCTGCGCGAGCTCGCGGCCTGGCTGGACCGTCACGAACAGGCCTGCGCGGCACAGGTGGACGTGTGGATGGTGTCCTCATTGCCGGTGCCGACCGCCCTGCTCGCGCGGGTGTGGCCCGACGAGGCGTGGCAGAGCGCGCTGCGCGACATCGCCGTGGTCGGCGACGACCCGGACGAGGTGGGCTTCCTCAGGGACGCCACCGATTCCGGTGAGCTGAAGGTGGTGAACCTCGACGGGGAGACCGTACGGCTCTCCCCGCGCACGGTTACCTTGCCGCATCCGGTGCTGCTGCCCGACCTGGAGGACGTACGGGACTTCGCGGCCGAACTCGGCATCGAGCAGCGGGTCGAGCAGATCCACCGGTCCACCTGGCACAAGCCGGAGGGGCTCGCGGTCGGCGCCACGGAGGTCCGCGACTACGCGGGCGGGAAGTTCCCGTCCCGTTTCGGCCTGGCCGCCCGGGCCACCGGTCTGGGCTACCGGGTGTCCGGGGCCTACGCCACCTGCAAGGTCCGTGACAACGGCCGCGGCGCGGAGGCCGCGGTGTGGATCGGCGAGCCCTACTACGACGACGACTCGACGACCGGCGCCCTGAGCTGGCACGACGAGGACGGCCGGGCGCTGCGCCTGGCGGAGGTGGGGCCAGTGGCCTGGTCCGAAGGCATGCGCATGGCCGCGGCGTTGTACGCCGGGCGCACGATCGAAGAGGGCGGGGAAGCACGATGAGCACCACCGACACCACCGACACGACGGCCGCCGCGGCGGACGCGACCCCTGACGCGAGCACCGAGCGGGCGGGCGAAGCCGAACTGCTCCTCAAGGCGGGCGCCGTACTGCCCGTGGGCACTGCCGGCGCCGGGCCCTCCGCCGTGGACCTCACCGCCCGCAGCTACCGCCACCCGGCCCTCGGCGAGGACCGCGCCGTCGTCCGGCTGGTCGCCGCCGAACTGGGTCAGGCCGAGGACCTCGCCGCCGGGTTCCTCGGGCTCGTCCTCGACGAGGGCGAACCGCCCGTCGTCGGCCTCGGCCGGCGCCAGGCGCTC
Source organism: Streptomyces sp. Tek67B01 (assembly GCF_055231995.1). Taxonomy (NCBI): domain Bacteria; kingdom Bacillati; phylum Actinomycetota; class Actinomycetes; order Kitasatosporales; family Streptomycetaceae; genus Streptomyces; species Streptomyces sp. Tek67B01. The sequence continues at coordinate 6,695,978 of NZ_JBUYUY010000001.1, read as the reverse complement.
GGCTTCCCCGAATGGCTGCTCGTCCACTACCCCGAGGACGGCCACCACGCCCTCGCCATCGTCCCCGAGCTCGACCGGGCGGCCCGACAGGCCAAGACGAAGCCGAAGGCGGCCCTGGACGCCTGCCACGAACTGGCCGGGCGGCTCGCCGCCGCCGTCCCGCACTTCCTGCCCGTCTTCTACGAGCAGGCGGCCCGTGTCTTCCTCGCCGTCGAGAACACCACGTACGCGGCCCAGCTCTTCGGCCGCGCCCGCACCAGCGAGAGCCGGCACGGCCTGAGCGTCGACGAGGACCGCCTCGACGCCGTGTTCCTCGAATTCGCCCTGGCCGGCGCCCTCCCCGTCAAGGTACTCACCGGCTACGGCAAGGACCTGTCCACGCGGGTCGATCCCGCCGAGGCCTACGAGCGCTTCCGGCGGCTGTGCGTGCGCCGAACGGCCGGCGGCCTGCCGCCCTCCGCGCAGGCCACCACCGAACTGCGCCGTCTCGCCCGCAACGCCGGGTTGTCCGGTACCGAAGGCGAGCAGGAGTACCTCGCCGAGCTCCTCCCGCTGCCCGCCACCCTGCGGGCCGGGGCCGGCTGGTGGAAGGCGCACCGCACGACCCTGATCGCACTGGGCCGCCGGGTTCCTGCCGTACGGGGCACCCTGCTGGGTCTGACGCCGCCCGGCGGTGACGGTGAACTGTCCGCCCTCTGGCTCGACATCATGACCGAATCCGGCGCCACCGCCGGGCTGGTCTCGGACGGGCTGCCCGCCGAACAGAGCTGCTCCGACGGGGTGGTCGGCTGGCTGGAACGCCTCCACGCCGCCCGGCACAGGGGCTGGGGCACGCGTCCCACACCGCCCGCCCTGCTCGACCTCGTCACCCGGGCCGCGGACCGGCTGCGCGCCGAACTCGCGGAGCCGGGCCGCGAAGCGGGACTGAACATCGGCGTCGAGGACGCGAACCTGCTGGACCTGTTGCTCTCTTCGGGCATCCCGGTCGCCGACCCCGACCCCACCTCCCACAGGCGCCGCGACCACCTCAACCTCGCGGGCTGGGCGGGGACCGACCCGCGCCGCGACCTCCTCGCCGTCGCCGCCGACCCGCGCTTTCGGCCCGCCTTCCGGCGCGCCGCGTACGGCCTGCGCGGCGACAGCTCCGCGGTGCAGGTCGTGCGTACGCTCGCCGCGTCACCCGGCGGCCGGCCCATGCTCACCGAATGGATGCGCGAGGTGGCCGACGCGTCCACCGCGGCCGGGCTGCCCGGACTGCCCGACGCCATCGAGCGGCTGACCTGGCTGCCCGCCGAAGCCCTCGAACTCGCCCGCGAGGAGGTGACCTCCGCGGTCGCCGCCGACCTCGGCGATACCCTCGCCCGCACCCTGCGCTCCGGCCTCTTCGAGGAACTCGCCTGGCCCGCATGGGAAGCCGCCCTCGCCGAGCTGACGCCCGCCCAGGGCGGCCAGGGGCTGACCGTCGTCGAGGCCTGGCCCTACCTGATCGTCGCGAACTCCACCCAGGTCCGCGTCATAGACGCCGACTCCACCGTGCTCATCCACGACCTGCGGGCGCCGGGCAACGACTCGCGCCGGTACGGATTCCACTACGTCGACGGCGCCCTGCTCGTCTTCTGGTCCCGCCCCTGGGGCAGCGACGGCGTCGAGGGCTACTGGCACACCGCGCCCGACACCGTCGTCTCCCTGGACTTCGCCGGCAACCGGTGGAACCCGCGCTCCGAGGAGATCAGCCTGCCCCTGCCCGCAGGCGGTCGCACCACCGGCGGCGGCGTCCTGCACGCGGGCGACACCCGGCTTCCGGCCGAACGGCCCCTGCTGCACGACGGTACGTCGTACTGGGTGTGGCAGCACCGCGACCAAGGCGGCAACGACGGGGGCTGGCGAGAGTACGACCCCTCCGACGGCGCCCTGGGACGGTTCTCGCACCCCGGCGTGCTCAGCGACGCACTGGGCGCGGGGCCGGGGAGCGCCTCGGCACCCACCCGGTCCTGCTGGCTCCGGCCGGCGCCCACCGTCGAGGGATCGGTCCTCGGCACGCCCGTGGACGGGCTCCTCGGGCAGCACATCGTGGGCCGGGCCGGCCAGGGCTGGCACGTCACCGACCTGACCGGCCGCACCGTCAGCGTGCCCGACGGCACCACCGCGCCCGTCGCGGTGCTCGCCTTCCCCGGCGACGAGCGTCCCCGCGTCCTGACGCAGAGCTGGCGCAAACTGCAGATCATCGACCCCGACGGTGTGGTCACCACCCAGTCCCGCGACGACCGCCACCACCGCACCGTGGCCTTCGCCACGGCGAGCGTGGACCTTCCGCCGCTGCCCTTCTGGTACGCACTGCGCCCGCGCGATCCCGAAGGCTCGGCCGCCCTGCGGGCGGCCGACGGAGCCACGGTGGCCACCCTGCTGAAGGCGGCCGCGGAGGCCGAGACGGTCACCGACCTGCCCGGCGTGGTGCGCGCCGTCCTGCCGCAGGTCTCCGCCCCGCAGCTGGTCGGGGGCATCGTGGAGGTCCTCCGCTTCGCCCTCACCCAACAGGAGGCGCTGCACGACGTGGCCGCCCGGCTGGACCCCGGCTCCGGTGCGGTGGTCGACGAGCCGCCGGCGGGCCCGACCGACCGCCTGCTCTCCGATGCGCTGCTCGGGCTCATGGACTCCGGCTACTACCGCTGGGGCGCCGAGCACGACACCGCCCACCGCTATCTGCGCGGGCTGGCCGAGGCCGCCGTCGACACCGGCGCCGAAGCCGTCCCCGGCCGCCTCCACTTCGACAGGCCCGCCCTGCCTCCTTCGGGGCTGCCCTTCACACCGCTGCTGGACCAGCCTGCCGCCGTCGCGTACCGGGCCGTCGCCGTGGGCACCACCGACGAGCAGCGGGCCGCCCTGCGCACCGTGCTCGGTCAGGTGGACGCGCTCGGCCTGGCTTCGGCCGAGGGCTCCTCCGACCGCTGGCGGCGCGTCCTGCTCCACCTCGACCAGCGCCATCTGGGCACCCCCGGCGGCGGCGAGCGGAGCACCTCGCACCGCAGCCTGCTCCCGCTGGGCGGCGGGGCCGTCCTCGGTTTCACCGAGCACTCCTCGTCCGTCCCCGACGGCCACGAGTTCGGGGCGCTGCTGTACGACCCCGCCGGCCGCTTCGCGGTGCCGGGCCCCTACACCGTTCGGGGCGAGGCCACGCTCGGCGACCGGGAGCGCGGCGCGGGCTGGCTGACGGCCTTCCTGACCGAGGTGGCGGACCGCGGTCCGGCGCCGTTCTTCCCCGAGGCCGCCGAGGAGTTCACCCGCCTCACCGGCGCCTCCGGCGCGGTGGCGCGGCTGCTGCTGGCGGGTCTGCCGGGCATCGACCAGTACCGGCACGACTTCCTGTCGACCGAACTGCGCACCGCTCTGGGTGTCAAGGTGGCCGAAGCGAAGAACGCCCGCACCGAACTCAGGGCCCTGGCCCCGGCCGTACGGCGGGAGCTGGTGGCGGCCCTGCTGCCCGCCGACCCCGCGCTCCTGTGGACGCGCGGTCCGGACGTGTCCGCCGCCGCGGCCGTATGGAACCGGCGCGTGGGCCGGCGCAAGCCCGTGCCCGAGTGGCTGCTCACCGAAGCGGCGCGCGGCGCGCGCACGGGGTGGCCCACCCACCGGGCCCTGGCCGCGATCCTCGACCCGGCGGAGTCGACGACCCTCGGCGTCGATGTCGCCTGGGGGGTGACGGGTGATCACGTCGAGCCCCGCGAACCCGTCACCGCCCCCTTCACCTCGTCCGTCCTGACCGGGGCGCTGACCCTCACGGCCTGGTTGGCCCACCGGTTGCCCGCGGGCGACCCCGTACGCGCCGCGCTGCCGCCCGCGCTCACCGCCGTGCGCCAGCGGCTCTCCGCACGGGGCCTGCTGCTCGGCATCGGGCACTACACCAGCCTGCCCGACTTCCGCACCGCCGCGGGCACCCCGACCGCGACGGGCGAGGGCTTCGAGCGCTACGGCGCGGTGGTCATGCCCACCCACGACGACCGGCCGAAGCCCGCGCTGTGTCCGGCCCTGCTCGACTCCACCGGCTCCGACCCGTACCTGGCGGCCCTGCGCGGGCCCGACCAGCGGCCCTCCGCGGTCGAAACCGCCCTGCGCGTCGCCCACGACCCGCGCTTCGCCGCACTGCTCGCCGACCCCGGCGCCCCGGCGGCCGGCGCGGTGGACGAGGACGGCACCTGGTGGCCGCAGAATCCGGCCCGCTCCGTACCGGACCTGGTCGCCGAGGTGTCCCGGGCCCACGGACTCGGCGAGGACGCCGCCACCGTCTATCTGACGCTGCTGGCCATGCCCGACCCCACCGACCGCAACGTGGCGCGCTGGACCGGCTGGAAGCCGGCCCGGCTGAAGGCCGCCCGCACCGAACTCGCCGCCACCGAAATGGTGGTGTCCGCGAGCCGGGTCAGGGCGGGGCGTTCCCTGTTCCTGCCCGGCGGTTGGACCGAGACGGCCTCCCCGATCGTGCCGCTGGAGTCCTGGAAGCTGCCGATGTTCGACTCCCTCGCCCCGGGCGGCTCCCCGGTGTTGGGCGTCCTCGTGCCGGGCGAGCCGGCCGCGGAGCTCTACCGGAGGGTCTGGCGTCGGGTCCGCGAGGGCGACGTACCGCGCTTCGAGCAACTGAAGGTGAAGCGCACCCGGCCCCGTGCGGGTGGCCGCTGAAAGGAGCGTGCGCCGGCCGGCGCCGACCGCCCCGGGCCCGCGCCGGCGTCGGCCGGCGCCGGGCCGCCCCGCTCAGGGCACCCGGGGCGCCCGCTTGCCCCGGGCGCCCCCTCCTTCCTTCTTCGCTCGAACCCGAGAGGACTTCTCCCATGACCCTCACCGACCAGGACGCCCAGCCGGCGACCGTCGCGGCAGCGGCCGCGCCGGCCCGGCAGGTATTGCCCGCCGAGGAGCGGCACGCCGCCGAACTCGCCTTCCTCGCCGCCCAGGACACCGGTCCCCGCCCGCCCGGCTGGGCGCTCACCCCACGCGCCGTCGTCACCTTCGTCTGCGGCAGCGACGGCACGGAACTCGCCCTGCCGAAGCGTCGGACCGGACTCCCCGCGAAGCTGGTCATCGCCCCCAAGTTCGTCGGCGAACGGGCCCTCGTCGAGCGCTGCGTCGTCACCCTTGCCGGCGAGCGCGGCCTGCTCCTCACCGGCGAGCCGGGCACCGCCAAGTCGATGCTGTCCGAACTGCTGGCCGCCGCCGTCTGCGGCACCAGCTCCCTCACCGTGCAGGGCACCGCCGGTACCACGGAGGACGCCTTCCGGTACGGCTGGAACTACGCCCTGCTCCTCGCGCAGGGTCCCAGTCGGCAGGCGCTCGTCGACTCCCCGGTGCTCAGCGCCATGCGGACCGGGCGGGTCGTGCGCGTCGAGGAGATCACCCGCTGCCTGCCGGAGGTGCAGGACGCTTTGGTGTCGATCCTGTCCGACCGGCGGATCACCGTCCCCGAACTGACCGCCACCGAGGACGCGGTGATCAGCGCGACCCCCGGCTTCACCGTCATCGCCACCGCGAACCTGCGCGACCGCGGTGTCTCGGAGATGTCCGCGGCTCTCAAGCGACGCTTCAACTTCGAGACGGTCGCGCCGATCGCGGACGCGGACGCGGAGGCGACGCTGATCCGCCGCCAGGCCGTGGCCGCAGTACAACGCGCCGGAGCCGCGTTCGGGGTCGACGACGCCGTGCTCGACGCCCTCGTCACCGTCTTCCGGGACCTGCGCTCGGGGCGCTCGGCGGAGGGCTGGGACGTGGAACGCCCCGGTACGGTCATGTCCACCGCCGAAGCCGTCCAGGTGGCGGCCTCCCTGGGGGTCGCCGCGGCGTACCTGCCCGGTGGTGACGCCCTGGACCTGCTGCCGGGGCACCTGCTGGGCGTGGTCCGCAAGGACGACCCGGCCGACCACGGCCGTCTGCTGGGCTACTGGGACGGCCCCGTCCGCCGCCGCGCCGAGGACGGCTCGGCGATGTGGCGCCGTCTGTGGGACCTGCGCGGGAGCCTGCGATGACCGCCGTCCGCCCGGTCCCGGCGGCCGTCCCGGGGGGCGTCGACCCCCGGGACGCGGTTGACGCGCTCGCCGCGTCGCGGGCGCCGTACCTGCTGGGCGTGCGTCACCACAGCCCCGCCCTGGCCGCGATGGTGCCGGCGCTGCTGGACGCCTCGGAGGCGGAGGTGGTGTGCGTCGAGTTGCCCGTCGACTTCCAGCCCTGGCTGGAGCACCTGGGGGACCCGGAGACGGTGGCCCCCGTCGCCCTGGCCGGAACGGGCGCGGACGACCGTCTGGCGTTCTACCCGTTCGCGGACTTCTCCCCCGAGCTGGCGGCGATCCGCTGGGCGCGGGCCCGCGGCGTCGAGGTCCACTGCTGCGACCTCCCCCTGTCGGCCCCGGCCTGGACGGCCCCGTCCCACCCCCTGCCGCCGGGCCGCCCGGAGCCCCTCCACCCCGCCGGTTCGGCCGACTCTGCCGATTCGGCCGATTCCACTCGGGAGCGGCGCCCCTTCGCCGACGCTCTCGCGGCCTCCGGTACGGGGCGTGACGGCGACGACCTGTGGGACCGGGCGGTCGAGGTCCTCGCTCCCGGCTGTGCGCCGGAAGCGGTCCGCCGTGCGGCCCTCGGTGTCGGCTGGGCACTGCGCGAGGACGCAGAGGTACCCGCCGGCGACCTGGCCCGCGAGGCCCACATGCGTGAGGTCATCGCCGCGGCTGCCACCGGCGGACGCCGGGTCGCGGCGGTGATCGGTGCCTTCCACGCCCCGGCCCTGGCCGACTGCGCACCCGCACCCGCGCCCGTCCCGACCCGGCCCGCGCCCGTCACCGCCCCGCCCGCTCCCGCCGGTGCGGCATCCGGCGCAGGAACGACCGCCGTTGCCGAGGTGCCCGACGACGGCGGCGGCGCAGGGGCGTCCGTCGACACGGCCGGGCTCCCGAGCCAGAGCGCCGTTGCGGCCTCGGCCGGCGCGATCGCGCCCGGTGTCGACACAACCGCCCCTGGTGGGGCTCGGGGCGCGGGACCCAGGTCCCGTACGGCGGAGGGGGAGCCCGTCGGGGCGGTCGCCTCGTTCGTTCCGTACTCCTTCGATCTGCTCGACTCCCGTTCCGGTTACCCCGCCGGCATCCGGGACCCCCTTTGGCAACAGGCCGTCCTCGAAGCCGCCGGGGACCCCGGGCGGCTTCGCGACGCCGCGTCCGCCGCCGTCGTCGGGATCTGCCGGGAACTGCGGCGCGCCGGGCACACCGCCGGGACCGGCGAAGCCGCCGAGACGCTGAGGCTCGCCTGCGACCTGGCCGTCCTGCGGGGGCTGCCCGCACCCGGCCGGGGAGAGCTCCTCGAAGCCGTGTCCACCGTGCTCGGCCAGGGCGAACCGCTCGGCCGGGGCAGGGCATTGGCCCGCGCTCTCGAGGCGGTCCTCATCGGCACCGGCCGCGGCCGGATCACCCCCCGCGCGCCCCGCTCCGGCCTCGGTCCCTCCGTCGAGGCCGAGCTCGCCGAGCTGCGACTGCCCGGCCCCGAGGACCCCGCGCCCCGCGAGGTCCGCCTCTACCCGCTGCGCTCCGAGCTCGACGGCCGCCGCGAGGTCCTCCTCCGGCGTCTGCTCGTCTGCGGTTCCTCGTACGGGGAACCCGTCGCCGTGGCCGCCACGGGCGACGGCACCGCTCTCGGCACCAAGTGGCGGCTCGCCTGGACGCCGTCCGTCCCCGCCCGGCTCGACCTCGCCGGGGTGCGCGGCGTCACCGCCGCCCAGGCCGCCGCCGGGACCCTCCGGGACACCGCCCGCCGGGCCGCCGCCGACGGCGGTCCGGCCCCGGCCCAGATCCTCACCGGCCTGGCCGCCGCCGCCCATTGCGACCTGCCCGAGTTGGTCGGCGACCGCCTGGAGGAGGCCGCGGCCGTCCTCCCCGAGTCGGCCGGGCTGCCCGAACTGCTTGCGGCACTGGAGCTGTTGGAGACACTGGTCCGCGGCCACCTGCCCGGTACGGACGGTGCGTCCCGTGTCGCCGCGGCCTCGCTCGCCGGTGAGCTGCTCGAAGCCGCCGTGCGGTCCCTGCCCGGCCTCGCCGGCAGTACGGACCCCGCCGACGCCCGCTCCCTGGTGGCCCTGGCCGATCGCGCCGCGACCCGCCGGCTGGGCCTGCGCATGGACGCGGCCCTGGCGGAACTGGCCTCCACCGCCTCGCCCTTGATGCAGGGCGCCGCACTGGCGGTACGGGTCCTGCTCGACCTCGACCCGGCCGCCGGGCTCGGCGACCGCGCCGCCGGATGGATCGACGGCGCCCGCACCCCCGCCTCCCGCCGCGCCCTCACCCGCCGCCTCAGTGGCGTACTGACCGCAGCGGGACCGCTGCTGACGTCCTCCGATGCCGCCCTCGCTCCGGTCCTCGACCGGGTCGACAGCCTCGCCGACGAGGAATTCCTGAACCGGCTCCCGGCTCTGCGCGGCGGCTTCGACACCCTCGCGCCCGCCGCCCGCGACCGGCTGCTCCACACCGTCACCGAACGGCTCGGCGACCGCGTCGACGTCTCCCTCGACGCCTCCCCGAGCCTGCTCGCCCTCTGGGCCGCCGCGGACGCCGCGGGTTCCGCCGCCCTCAAGGCCCTTCCGCTGCCGCAGCGCCGTACGCCGTCCACCGCGCGTGGCCCCGAGCCGGCGGGCACCGCCCCGCACGGCCCCGCCGCCGTACCCGAAGGCCGTGCGCTCGCCCCCGCCGACCGCTGGCGGTTGCTGCTCGGCCGCCACCATGACCGACTGCCGCAGGGCGGACGGCGCTACGCCCACGCGCTGGACGAGCTGTACGGCACCGGTCGGGGCGAGGGCTCCACCGACCTCGACGCGGGCACCGGCGCGGGCGCCGGCCCCGGGGGCGGCCGGGAGGCCTCCTTCCCCACGGCCCGCGAGTGGGCGCGGGAGCTGGAGGCACTCTTCGGCGCCGACGTACGCGAGGAGGTGCTCGCCGAAGCGGCCGACGCCGGCCGCGCCGACGTACTGACCCAGCTCGACCCCCGGTCCGTACGGCCGTCCGTGGAGCTGCTGAGTTCGGTGCTGTCCCTCGTCGGGGGCCTGCCCGAGGCCCGGCTTGCCCGGCTGCGGCCCCTGGTGCGCCGACTCGTCGACGAACTCGCGAAGGAGTTGGCCACACGACTGCGTCCGGCGCTCTCCGGCCTCACCACCGCGCGCCCCACCCGCCGTCCCGGCGGCACGCTCGACCTGGCGAGGACACTGCGGGCGAACCTGGCCCACACGCGTCGCCTCCCCGACGGCAGGACGGTCGTCGTGCCCGAACGGCCCGTCTTCAGCACCCGCGTGAGCCGTGAGGCCGACTGGCGGCTGATCCTCATCGTCGACGTGTCCGGTTCGATGGAGGCCTCCGTCGTCTGGTCGGCCCTCACGGCGGCCGTACTGGGTGGTGTGCCGACGCTGTCCACCCACTTCCTCGCCTTCTCCACGGAGGTCATGGACCTGACCGACCGGATCGACGACCCGCTTTCGCTCTTGCTGGGGGTGCGCGTCGGCGGCGGTACGCACATCGCGGCGGGCCTGTCCCACGCGCGCTCGCTGATCACCGTCCCGAGCCGCACACTCGTCGTCGTGGTCAGCGACTTCGAGGAGGGCGGCCCGATCGGCGGCCTCCTCGCGGAAGTACGCGCCCTCGCCGCCTCCGGAGCCCATCTGCTGGGCTGCGCCGCGCTCGACGACTCCGGTACGCCTCGCTACTCGGTCCCCACCGCGCGCCAACTCGTCGCCGCCGGGATGCCGGTGGCCGCCCTCAGCCCCCTTGCCCTCGCCCGCTGGGTGGGCGAACGCCTCCGTGGAGAAGCCCGTTGAGCCCCGACCAGTTGCCGCCCGTCGCCCCCGAGGCCCTCGCCGAAGCCGTGGAGGGCCTCACGGCCCGGCTGCGCAAGAAACTCGACGCGGCCATCGCGGGTTGCGCCGACGGCGCCGTCGCCGAGCCCGACGGCAGCGTCACCGTACGCTTCGGCGAGGACGCCCTCGTCACCCTCCGGCCCGGCCCGGACGGCACGATCGCCACCGCCGACCAGGCGGTGTGCAGTTGCCTGCTGGCCCCCCGCTGCCTCCACCGCACGGCGGCCCTCGGGGCCTCCCCCCTGGCCACCCCCCGACAGGAGCAGCCCCAGCCGACCCCGGCCGCGATCCCGACCGCGTCACGGCTTCCGGGTGTGGACGCGGGTGCGCCTGCGGCGCCGTCGCCGGGTTCGGGCGACGATCCGGCGCGCGGCCACGGGTCGGCGCCGCCTCGCGAACCGCAGGCCGGACCCGACGCGGCGCCACAGGAGTACGGGCCCTCGGGCGCGGGGTCCCCTCCCGGACAGGCGCAGGTCCGGGCCGCACACGGGCTGTGGCGGGCGGCTGCCGAGGCCCTTGCCGCAGGGGCCACCGCCGGGGGCGCGGTGGTGCAGGCCGAGTTGCTGCGGGCCGGCCACACCGCCCGCCTGGCCGGGCTGCCGCGCGCCGAGGCCGCCGCACTGCGGGTGGTACGGGGGCTGCGCGCCGCCGGCGAACGCAGCGGCAGCCATCGGCTCGCCGACCTCACCGGCGCCTTCCGCGAACTGCTGTACACCGCGGGGATGCTCGCCTCCGGCGCGGCCGGTCCCGAACTCACCGGCACCTCCCGGCGCGCCTACCGCCCCGGCGGCAGCCTGCGCGTGTACGGCCTGTGTCGCGAGCCCGTGCTCTCCGCCACCGGGTACGGCGGAGTGGTCACCCACCTCGTGGCCCCCGACGGAGCCGCGTACTCGGTCTGCGACGTCCGTCCCGGCGGCCTGGCCCGCGCCCGCGGCGCCGGCTCGGCCTCCGTGGCCCTCGGGGGCGCCGCCCTCGACCACGCGGGTCTCGCCCGCGGGGGCCTGCGGATCGCCGGGGCCACCGTGTCCCCCGAGGGCCGGCTCGGCGCCGGTCGCGGAGTACGGGCGACACCGCTGCGCGGTGTGCCGTGGACCGAGGAACCGGCCGCAGCCCTCTTCGCCCGGCCGGCCGCGGAGGCGGTGGCCGCGCAACTCGCCGACCCTGGTGCGGACCCCGACCCCGACCGGGGCCCGGAGGTCGGCGGCGCGCTGCTCGGCTGTGACGTGGAGGTCGTCGGCCCCTGCGGCGAGGACCTCCTGGTGCGCGAGACGCGGCCGGAGGCCCCGCTGCTCCGGCTGCGCGCCGCCCACCCCCACCCGGAGCTGCCGTACACGGACAACCTGCGCCGGCTGGCCGCCCGCCCCGGGCTGAAGGTCCGCGTGCTGGGCCGCCCCGACCTGGACCGGGCGGCGACCCTGCGTCCGTTGGCGGTCGGCCCCGTGCCCGGCGCGGAGTACACCTTGCTGCTTCCCGATGAATGGCTCGGCCGCGCCGACCTCGGCTACGACCGGCTCCAGGGCGGGAACTTCCCACCCCCATCGGCCGCTCCCGGTCCGCCGCCCCCTGTCACCGGCGGTCCGGACCCACTGGCGGACTCCCCGCTGTGGCGGGTGCGCCGCCTGCTCGAAACCGGGGTCGCGGGCGGTCGGCGGGCCGTCGCCGAAGCGGCCCGCGGAGCCGAGCCACTCGCCGCGAACGGCCCGCTCCGCCGCGCCGGTTTCACCACGGCGGCGGAGCTGGCAGCGGCCCTCGCCACCGAGGCGGACCGCCGCGACCGCGATGCGTTCGGCCGCCTGACCGACCCGTCGCCGGACCACTACGCGTGGGCGTGGCTGGCGGCAGCCGTCCACCTGACCGCGGCCCGCCGATCGCTCGTCGCCGCCTCCTGGCGTTGAGCCGACTCGTTCGGATCGTCCTCCCGCGCCGCACCCGCGTACGCGCGGCGTCCGCCGCCGCCCGCGAGTACGGCCGGATGGACCGGCTCGCGCGGCTCGGTGAGCGCCCGGGCCGCGCCGGACTCTGCTCCGCCGGGCCCTGTCGAACGGCAGAAAGCCAGGACAGCCGCCGCACCTCAGCCCCCTCCGAGCCGTCACGGCGCTCGCCGGCCGTGGCGGTCGGCCGTGGTGCCCCCGCGCGTCGCTCGTGTGCGGCGCCGTCCGGGTGGTGTCGCCCGTTCGCCCGCCGTCAGGAGCCGGGGCCGGCGGGAAGGCCGTGTTGTCCTGCCTGCCCGGCCCCACGGCCGTGGGTACGCGTCGGGCATCCGGTGACGGGACGGTTCGACCACCGCGCCCGGAACGGCGCCACGGCGATCACTACCGTCTCAGCCCGGCGACACGGGGAAAGGTTGGCTGTATGACAACAGAGCTCGGTTTGCCAGAAGAGATCCAGGCGTGCCTCTTCGACCTCGACGGGGTCGTCACCAAGACGGCCGTGGTGCACGCGGCCGCCTGGAAGGAGACGTTCGACGCGTTCCTGCGCGAGCGCGAGGGGGAGGGCTTCCGGCCCTTCGACCCGGTCGCCGACTACGACGAGTACGTCGACGGACGTCCCCGCGCGGACGGGGTGCGTACCTTCCTCGAATCGCGCGGCATCCGACTGCCCGAGGGCGGCCCGGACGACCCGCCGGACGCCCTGACGGTCAACGGCGTGGGCAACCGCAAGAACCAGCTGGTCCTGAAGAAGATCCACGACGAGGGCGTGGAAGCGTACGACGGCACGTTGCGCTACATCGAGGCGGCCCGGGCCGGCGGTCTGAAGACGGCGATCGTCTCCTCCAGCGCGAACGCCCGGGACGTGCTGCACTCGATCGGCGCGGAGCACCTCTTCGACGTACGCGTCGACGGGGTGGTCGCCGCCGAACGCGAACTGCCGGGCAAGCCGCACCCCGACACGTTCCTGTCGGCCGCCCAAGACCTCGGCGTCGACGCCAAGCACGCCGCCGTCTACGAGGACGCGCTGGCCGGCATGGACGCGGGCCGCTCCGGCGGTTTCGGATTCGTCGTCGGCGTCGACCGCGTCGGTCAGAGCGACGCGCTGTACGCGCACGGCGCCGACGTGGTCGTCAAGGACCTCTCGGAGCTTCTCCGCCGGCGGGGAGGCGCCGCGTGATCACCCACCGCTCTTATACCGTCGAACCCTGGGCCGTGCGGGAGACCGAACTCGAGCTCGAAGTCCTGGCACAGAGCGAATCGGTGTTCGCGCTGTCCAACGGACATGTCGGCTGGCGCGGCAACCTCGACGAGGGCGAACCGCACGGCCTGCCCGGCTCCTACCTCAACGGCGTGTACGAGGTGCATCCGCTGCCGTACGCCGAGGCCGGCTACGGCTACCCCGAGTCCGGTCAGACGGTCATCAACGTCACCAACGGCAAGATCGTGCGACTGCTCGTCGACGACGAGCCGTTCGACCTGCGCTACGGCCGGCTCGTCTCGCACGAACGCGTCCTGGACCTGCGCACGGGAACGCTCACGCGGATCTGCGAGTGGCTCTCCCCCGCCGGCTCCCGCATCAGGGTCCGCGCCACCCGGTTGGTCTCCCTCACACAGCGGGCGATCGCCGCTGTGGCCTACGAGGTCGAGGCCGTCGACCGCCGGGCGCGCGTGGTGATCCAGTCCGAGCTGGTCTCCAACGAGCAACTCCCTGAGTCCGACGGGGACCCGCGTGCCGCGATGGCGCTGGAGGCGGCGCTGGAACCGGAGGAGAACTTCGCCTCCGGCAGCCGGCTGCGCCTCGTCCACCGCACACGGCGCAGCGCGCTGCGCGTGGCCGTGGCCGCCGACCACGTCGTGGAGGGCCCCGAGGCGACCACGACCGCGAGTGAGAGCCATCCCGATCTGGCCCGACTGACCGTCACCTCCGTCCTGGAGCCCGGGCAGCGGCTGCGGGTGGAGAAGCTGGTCGCCCACGGCTGGTCGGGTGTCCGCTCACTGCCCGCGATGAGCGACCAGGTCGACGCGGCGCTCGCGGCCGCCGCGCGCGGCGGCTGGTCGGGACTGGTGGACGAACAGCGGCGCTACCTGGACGGCTTCTGGGCCGGCGCCGATGTGAAGGTCGAAGGCGACGAGGAGATCCAGCAGGCCGTACGGTTCGCCCTCTTCCACGTCTTGCAGGCCGGCGCCCGCGCCGAGCAGCGGGGCATCCCCGCCAAGGGACTGACCGGCTCCGGCTACGACGGGCACGCCTTCTGGGACACCGAGATGTTCGTACTGCCCGTACTCACCTACACCGCGCCGCAAGCGGTCGCCGAGGCCCTGCGCTGGCGGCAGTCGACCCTGCCCGCCGCGCGCGAGCGCGCCGCGCAGCTCGGGCTCTGCGGCGCGGCCTTCCCGTGGCGGACCATCGAGGGGCAGGAAGGGTCGGCGTACTGGCCCGCCGGCACGGCCGCGTTCCATGTCAACGCCGACATCGCGCACGCCGTGACGCGGTACGTGGCGGCGAGCGGCGACGAGGAGTTCGAGCGGGACACCGGGGTGGAACTGCTGGTGGAGACCGCCCGTCTGTGGCATTCGCTGGGCCACCACGACCACCACGGCGCCTTCCACATCGACGGGGTCACCGGGCCCGACGAGTACAGCGCGGTCGCCGACGACAACACCTACACCAACCTGATGGCCCGGGCGAACCTGCTGGCCGCCGCCGAACTCGTGGAAAGGCATCCGAAGGAGGCCGAACGACTGGGCGCCGGTGAGGAGGAGAGCGCCGCGTGGCGAGACGCCGCCCACGCCATGAACATCCCCTACAACGACGAGATCGGTGTCCACGAACAGCACTCGGGCTTCACCCGCAACCAGCGGTGGAACTTCGCCGGCACCCGACCGGACCAGTACCCGCTGCTGCTGAACTTCCCCTACTTCGACCTGTACCGCAAGCAGGTCGTCAAGCAGGCCGACCTCGTGCTCGCGATGTACACCTGCGGCGACTGGTTCGACGAGGAGCACGTCGCCCGCAACTTCGCCTACTACGAGCCCCTGACCGTACGGGACTCCTCGCTGTCGGCCTGCGTCCAGGCCGTGATCGCCGCGCAGACGGGACACATGCGCCTCGCCTACGATTACGCGTCCGAGGCGGCGTTGATGGACTTGGAGGACCTGGAGCACAACACGCGCGACGGGCTGCACATCGCCTCGCTGGCCGGCACGTGGATGGCGCTCGTCGCGGGGTTCGGCGGCACCCGCCGAATGCGAGGAGAGCTGCGGTTCACCCCCCGGCTGCCGGAGAGGTTCAGCCGCCTCACCTTCACGCTGCAGTTCCGCGGTCGCCGCATCCAGGTGGAGATCGGCCGGCAGAGCGCCACCTACACACTGCTGGAGGGCCCGGCCCTGACGATCCACCACCACAGCGAACCGGTCGTCCTGCGCCCCGACACCCCCGCGTTCCGCCCCGTCCCCCCGCTGAAGCCGGGTCCGGCTCCCGAACAGCCCCCGCACCGCCGTCCGAACGCCCACCACGGACGCGTGTGAGGGGCAAGGCGAGCCCGGCCGATCGCTCCGGCCGGGCTCGCCTTCCTTCCGGCGTGTGTCAGGCCTTGCGCGTGTCAGCCCTTGCGGCGGGCCGTGTGGTAGAGCGTGGCAGTCAGCGCGGCGGCCTCGTCCTGCGAGGCGCGCGGACTGCCGGCCTTCGTCTGCGTCAACTGGAACACGTTGGCGCCGCCGACGGTGGAGTAGTCGGACCAGGCGCAGACCGGGATCTCGTAGTCCGCGTCGACGCTCTTCGACGCGCCGTCACGCTTGGCGTGGACGACCTTCACATCCTGGCATTTCATCAGCGCGCCCTCGAAACCGTCGGGCTTGACGACCCTGGCACTTCCGACGCGCCGCATCTCGACCCCTGGCCTCT
This sequence comes from Streptomyces sp. Tek67B01, assembly GCF_055231995.1. Taxonomy (NCBI): domain Bacteria; kingdom Bacillati; phylum Actinomycetota; class Actinomycetes; order Kitasatosporales; family Streptomycetaceae; genus Streptomyces; species Streptomyces sp. Tek67B01. The sequence goes on along the minus strand of NZ_JBUYUY010000001.1, from coordinate 6,680,284 downwards.
TCCCGTCGCCCTTGGGGCCCTTGTTGGCGACGTTGGCGAAGTAGTTGTCGAGTGCCGTGGCGGGGTCGGCGATCTCGCCGTAGAGGCCGTCGAAGATGAGCCGTCTGCCGCCAATCTTCGCAGGGTCGGTGTTGAGCTCGTTGTAGATGCCGGACACCGCCCGGGCGTTCTTCACCCCGATGCCCTCGGCCTCTTTCTTCTGCTCCGCGTTCAGCTCGCCGGGCGCGCTCCCCGGACTCGACTTCGTGTAGGCGTCGACCGACTCCGGGGCGACGAGCGTGTAGCCCCGGGTACTGGCGAAGACTTCGTCATTGCCCACGCCGTCACCGTCGCCCCCACCCCGGAGCGCGAAGTAAGCACCGCCCGCGATCACCGCGAGGGCGACGACCACCGCGGTGATGAGCAGGCCCGTCTTCTTCGTCGGAGCCGGTTTCGGGGGGCCGAAGCCGTACGGGGCAGCGCCGTAGGAGGGCTGCCCGCCGTACGGGTTGGGCTGACCGTACGGTCCGGGCTGGTCGCGGCTCATGTGCGACGTCCAGGGCAATACGGCGCGAGTGCCACGCCGAGTGGGGTGAGGCGCAGGGAAGTCATCGGGAACCCTTTGTCGAGGTGGCTCGCGACGCGGTGAGCTGCCGCGAGCTGGACATCCCGATGTTGGCCGGCCGAACCGCCCGGCCAACAGGCCAAGTCACCGGCCATTGGCGACCGGCCATTCATGACCTGCGTCGTTTCGGCAAGCCGGTCATTGCCGTGCGGCGCGACCTTTGAGGAGAGGCCCGAGGGAGACGGCCTCCCCTCATCCCGCCGTCGGGGAGGATGCTCAGTCGAGACAGAACTCGTTGCCCTCGATGTCCTGCATGTGGATGCACGACTCGTTGTCGTCATCGGCGAGCAGCGTTCGCACGTGTACCGCGCCGAGGGCGACCAGTCGTGCGCATTCGGCCTCCAGCGTGGCGAGGCGTTCTTCACCCACGAGTCCGGTGCCGGCCCGCACGTCGAGATGCACCCGATTCTTGACGATCTTCCCTTCGGGAACGCGCTGGAAGAGCAGGCGCGGGCCCGCACCGGAGGGATCACTGCACGCGAAGTAGATGACCTGGTCCTCCGGCGGCAGCGAGCGGTGGTAGTCCTCCCAAGTGCCGAACCCCTCCGGCACCGGCGGTACGACGTACCCCAGCACCTCGCACCAAAAGCCGGCGAGGCGTGCGGGTTCAGCGCAGTCGAAGGTGACTTGGAACTTCTTGATCGATGACATCGGCGCACCATAACAGGGCGGAGCTGTTGCTCATCTCCCGCCTGAGATGCGCACGTTGGCGGGCGGACAGCCCCTGGGGCAACGCCCCGCCGTCACGCTCCCGCGGTCACGGGATGATGCCGGTCGAAGGGGGTGTGAAGGCGGCCGGTGCGAAATTCCGGTGCCGACTGCGGAACGTGCGTCCGAGGTGGTGTTGCAGCCGGACGTGGCGGAACTGGTAGACGGCTCCGGTCTGGCGCAGCACCCCCCGGTGGTAGGCGTCGTCCAGGAAGGCGGCGGGGTCCCAGGGGAGTCGCCCGGCCAAGGGCAGCCAGACACGTGCCAGCACGATCCATTGCCCCCAAGCCGTGAAGGCGAGGACGTAGGAGGCCGAGCCGCCCAGGCCGCCGACCGCTCCGATGAACAGGCTGTCCGCGACCTCCCAGTTGAGCGGGCCCACCACGTCCCGGAGCAGACGGACGATCAGGTGGCCACCGAAGGCGATGGCCGCGGTGAACGCCGGCGCCAAGATGAGGAATTGTCGGCCGGCCGTCGTACGGTTCGAGGACAGCAAGCTGATAGGGGTGGCCGCCGCGGTGACGTCCACGGGCACTTCGAGTGCGGCCATGAGCCCGAGGACGAGGCCGGCGGCCGAGCCGAAGATCAGCCCGAGGACCAGCACGTTGATCAGGGTCCCTTGGACGATGCGCGGGTCGGTGACGGACGTCCCCGCTGCCAGCGCCCGTCCGAGGGTGAGCGCGCAGGCGCATCCGATGCCCATGACGGTGCCGCCGATCAGACCTTGCAGCGACCTGACGGCGAAGGTGCGCAGGGGGCGACGGCCCAGGCTCTGGTGCCCGGCCCGCAGTGTCAGCCGGACACGGGCCGGCTCGAAAGCCGCTCCGCCACCGGATCTGTCCACCATGGCGTAGACGGCGCCGAAGGCGAGACCCGCCGCGGGCCCCATGAGACCTCCCTGTAGGAGGAGTTCGCCGAGGGCGAGTGGGGTGAGCAGCAGGCCGACCAGCCAGTCGGCCAACGTGACGCACACGGTGGTGGCCAGGACGACGACCAGGATCCGCGCCGAGCGGGACAGGAAGTCACCGAGCTGCCACCACGCGAGGTCTTGGCGCTCTGTGTCGAGACGGGCCAGGTGATGGGCGAGGTGGCCGAGCCAGCGTTCGGCCCGCGTGGAGTCGGCGTACGAGGCCTTCGGCCGCGGGCCGGTGGCGTCCCGCTCCGCGGCGCGCCGACGGTAGACGGCGGGCACGAAACCCGCCAGCAGGTGTTCCTCCAGGCTTTTCACCGAGGGGAACCGGTCGGCGTCCAGGAGTTCGGCGGGATCCTTGCCGGGTGTCTCGCTGTACAGGGTGCGGGCGAGGATGACCATCAGCGGGGTGCTCAGCACCGTGGCGAGGTTCGCGCCCGCGGTGTCTTGGCGCGTGCGCAGTCGCGTGAGGACCGCGTCCCACGCCGAGCGGGGTACGCCGGTGCTGCCCGGTGCGCTCTCGTGGGATGCGACCATGCGGGTGGTGCGGGGCAGGTAGTCGCCGAGGTCGTCGAGGGTGAGGTCGGTGAGCTCGATGCCCCCCGCCCAGACCAGCGGCGCGTGCGCTGCCCTGACCGCTTCGGCGTACTCGTCGCGCCGACTGGTGAGGACGAGCGGCGCGGCCGTCGCGTTGAGCGCATCCAGGGCCTCCCGCCGCAGACCTTCGGCCATCTCGTCGAACCCGTCCAGGATCGGGAGGATGAGGTCGGCGTCGACCAGCGCCGCGGCCAGGGTGGCCCCGCGCGAGCTGCGGCGGGCCAGATGCGGGTGGTCGCGCAGCAGTCGGTCGATCAGCCAGTCCCGCAGTGCGGTGGTCGAGGGGTCCCAGGAACCGATGCTGAAGATGACCGGGACACGGCGGTGCGGGACGGGGGCTTCCAGGAGGTCCAGGGTGAGCCTGATCGTGAGGATGGATTTCCCCGAGCCCGCGCGGCCGAGGATCACCAGCCGTCCGGAGGGGATCCTGAGGTAGACCTCGGCCACGCTCCGCAGATCGCCGTCCAGATCCACCTCGCGCGGTGTCTCACCCGGCCCCAGACGCTGGATGTTCTCCGGGCGGTCGGTCAGGGCGACGGGCGCCGGCTTCCACCGGACGGGCAGGGGGAACGGATCGTGGACGTGACGTTGCGCCTCCTCGCGGCGCCAGCGGCGCCGCACCTCGGTCGCCAGCTCTCGCGCGGCGTCGGCGAGGGCGTCGTGCACGGGAAACCGGGTGGGCTCGGACGCCGGCAGCCCAAGGTCGGGGCAATGGGCACCGCCGTCCCGGGGTGCCTGCGCGGTCGACCCGTCGGGCACGGGGCGGTGTTCCGGTACGGGTTCGCGCCGGGGCTCCGTTTCGGTTCCCGCCCGGGCGGCGGGGCCGCCGGGCGATGCGGCGACGGTGGCGGCCAGGCTCAGCCGGTCCTCGTCCGCGAGGTCGAGCGCGTCCGCGAGCAGATTGAGCGTCCCCATCCGGTGGTTGGTGGCTGTGCCGCTCTCCAACCGGCGAATGGTGCGCACGCTGACCCCGGACCGTTCGGCCACCTGCTCCTGCGTCAGGTTCGCCCGGACGCGTAACGTGCGTAGCAGCGTGCCGAGGTCGTCCTCTGTCATCGAGCGTCTCCCTACCTACCGGTGCGAACGGCGGTGAGCCTACCCGCGGCCTCCGGTCACCAATGGCCGGTCGTCTGGCCTGTACGACCGACATGGCCGAGGTCACGGTGGAAGTCGGCGCCCGGAGCGCACCGACGGAAGGCAAGGAGCCGACGTGGCCAACCGCTACTGGTGCGGGGAGTGCGGCTTCAAGACGCCCTGGCTCGGCAGGGCCGAGGGTCTGCGCCGACAGGTCGAGCACTACGCCCGCAAACACCCCGGCACTCCCCCGGGCGGCCAGATCGAGACCCGAAGGCGCGGCCCGGCGCCGGTCGGGTATCTCCTGGCGACGGTCGCACTCGTCCTCCTGGCCATCGTGGCGGCTTGGCGCCGTTGAGCGCGGAAGGTCAGTCGACCTGCGGCCAGTCCCAGCCGAGCTGGAAGAAGAGGCCGAGGCGGTCGCTCACCGCGCGGATCTCGGAGATCTTGCCGTCCCGCACGGTGAGGATCCAGATCGCCTCGTTCTCGAAGGAACGGCCGGTCGGATCGGGCATGCGGGGGTGGGCGCCGCCGTTGACGCCGCGCTGCGTGAGGCGGGCGACGACCTTGTCGCCGGCGGCGATCACTTCCTCGACGTGGATGGTGAGCGGATCGAAGGCGGCGAGTTGCCCGCGCAGGCCTTCGAAGGCCGCACCCGGTTCGTCGGCCTCGCCGTGGATGATCTTGTTGTGGTCTACGACGTCGTGCGCCATGAACTGCGGTAGGTCCGCGAGCCGGCGTTCGCTCACCGCCTCGAAGAAGTTCCGGATCACTTTCTCGTTGTCGTCCACCACGACGTTCTCCCCCTGTTGATCAAGCTCTGGTGACCCAGACCTTACCGCTTGGCCATGGGCTCGACCCTTGCAAGTGATCACCGACGCAGGGGGAACGGCGAAGGTCCGGCACCACCGTCGGCGCCGGCCAACCGCGTTGCCGGGGCGCCCGAGCCTTCGGGGCACGGGCGCCGGGTTCTCGTCAGGAGAGTTTGCCGCCGTAGTCCGGAAGCTTGAAGGTGCGTTCCGCGTGACCTCCGACGAGGTCGCTCTCGTTGTTGCCGATGTTGGCGATGATCGTGTAGCCGCGGTTCTCGATCTCGGTGCGCTTGGCCGTCTTGTACGCGCTGACCTCGCTGAACAGGTTGGGCAGGTCGCGTACGTAGAGTCCCGACACCGGGTAGCCGACCGAGGTCAGGTTGTGTTCGGTGAGCGAGTAGAGGATGCCGGGGCGTGCGGTGACGAAGAAGACGGCGACACCGCGCGCGTTCGCGTACCGGGTCAGGTCGAGGACGGGGGCGATCGCGGGGGTGGGGCTGGTCCAGAACCAGTGGAAGTCCGTCTCCAGCGAGGAGTTGTCGATGTCGAGGACTATGGCGGGCTTCTCGCCGGCAGGGGAGGAATCGAGGCGCCGCTCGACGTACGGCCGGGCGGCGCCCATGACGGCGTCGACGTCGCGTCGCCAGGTGGCGTAGTCGATGCCGAGGATCGCGGCGTTCCCGCCGGGCGCCCAGGTGGTGACGGAGGCAGGAGCCTGCGCGGGCGCGCCCGTCGCCGCGTGCGCGGCGGTGGCCGGGGACAGGGCCAGTACGGCCGCAGCGGCGGCGGTGCCCATGACGGTGCGGGCTCTGCGTGTGGGGGTCACAGGGTCACTCACTCCTGGTCGCGGATGGCATGTACGCGAAAAGAATCAGTCAGAACCCCGGCGATTTCTACTGGTCGGTAGGTAATTTCTGGCGACCGCTGGGTGAACGCGTGTCGCGGACGCCGCGAGGGCGCCCGGTCACCCCGCGGCCGGGACGAGTTTCGCGAGTACGACAGTGGAACAACACTGCCGACGAGTAACGAACACACGGCCGCGAACCGGCCCGGGGCACGGTCACTTCCCGAAGGCCACCGACGCTCCGCCCCGCTGAGCGGGCGCGGTGGGACGGAGCGGTCAGGAACTGAGTAGAGCCCTGTGGTGTTTTTTCGTCAATACTTTTCACAAGGATTGAAGAAACTTCAAGTTCACGGGCTCGTGGCCCAGTTGAGCTGGAACCAGGCCTTCAGTTCCTGAACGCCGAAACCCTTGACGCCCCACCTGAGGGGCAGTTCACTCACGCTTCGATCCCCCCGGATCCAAGACGTCAGGAGCCCCCCGCATGCCACTCCTCTCCGATCGCCCGCCGCGGCCGACCGTCGCGGCGCTCGCCGCCGCCTTGGTCGCGGCCCTCCTGGTACTGCTGCCCGGCACCCCGGCCCAGGCCGCACCCGTCCTGCTCTCCCAGGGCAAGCCCGCCACCGCCTCCAGCGTGGAGGGCGCCGGGACCCCGGCCGGCGCGGCCGTCGACGGCGACAACGGGACCCGCTGGTCGAGCCAGTTCGCCGACCCGCAGTGGATACAGGTCGACCTCGGCGCCCCCGCCCAGTTGAACCAGGTGGTCCTGCGCTGGGAGGCGGCGTACGCGAAGTCCTACCGGGTCGAGTTGTCCACCGACGGCACCACCTGGTCCACCGCCTACTCGACGACCGCCGCCGGCGGCGGGGTCCAGACCCACGACATCACGGGCACCGCGCGCTACGTCCGCGTCTACGGCACCCAACGGGCCACCACCTACGGCTACTCGCTCTGGGAGTTCCAGGTCTACGGCACCACGGGCACCGGCCCGGTGATCCCCGGCGGCGGCGACCTCGGACCGAACGTGATCGTCTTCGACCCTTCGATGCCGGACATCCAGGCCAAGCTGGACCAGGTCTTCGCCCAGCAGGAGTCGGCCCAATTCGGCGCCGGGCGTTACCAGTTCCTCTTCAAGCCGGGCACGTACAACGGCCTCAACGCCCAGATCGGCTTCTACACCTCGATCTCCGGCCTCGGCCTCAACCCCGACGACACCACCATCAACGGCGACGTGACCGTCGACGCCGGCTGGTTCGGCGGCAACGCCACCCAGAACTTCTGGCGTTCCGCCGAGAACCTCGCCCTCAACCCGGTCAGTGGTACGGACCGCTGGGCCGTCTCCCAGGCCGCGCCGTTCCGCCGGATGCACGTCAAGGGCGGCCTGAACCTGGCGCCCGACGGCTACGGCTGGGCATCGGGCGGCTACATCGCCGACTCCAAGATCGACGGGCAGGTCGGCAACTACTCGCAGCAGCAGTGGTACACCCGTGACAGCTCGATCGGCGGTTGGTCCAACGCCGTGTGGAACCAGGTGTTCTCGGGCGTCCAGGGCGCACCGGCCCAAAGCTTCCCGAACGCCCCCTACACCACGCTCGACAGCACGCCCGTCTCCCGCGAGAAGCCCTTCCTCTACCTCGACGGCACCCAGTACAAGGTCTTCGTACCGGCCAAGCGCACCGACGCCCGCGGCACCTCCTGGGGCAACGGCGCGCCGCGGGGGTCCTCGATCCCGCTGAGCCAGTTCTACGTGGTCAAGCCGGGCGCGAGCGCCGCGACGATCAACGCGGCGCTGGCCCAGGGCCTGCACCTGCTGTTCACGCCCGGTGTCTACCACGTGGACCGGACCATCCAGGTCAACCGCCCGGACACGGTCGTACTGGGCCTCGGCCTGGCCACGATCGTCCCGGACAACGGAGTGACCGCGATGAGGGTCGCCGACGTCGACGGCGTCAAGCTCGCCGGCCTCCTGATCGACGCGGGCCCGGTCAACTCGCCCAGCCTCCTGGAGGTCGGTCCGACCGGCACCACCACGGACCACGCGGCGAACCCCACCACCGTGCAGGACGTCTTCGTACGGGTCGGTGGCGCGGGCGCCGGCAAGGCCACGGTCGGCATGGTGATCAACAACCACGACACGATCGTCGACCACACGTGGATCTGGCGCGCCGACCACGGTGACGGGGTCGGCTGGGAGACAAACCGCTCCGACTACGGGTTCCGGGTGAACGGCGACGATGTCCTGGCCACCGGTCTGTTCGTCGAGCACTTCAACAAGTACGACGTGCAGTGGAACGGCGAGCGGGGCCGCACGATCTTCTTCCAGAACGAGAAGGCGTACGACGCGCCCAACCAGGCGGCCGTCCAGAACGGCTCCACCAAGGGCTTCGCGGCCTACAAGGTGGCCGACTCGGTGAACACCCATGAGGGGTGGGGGCTGGGCAGCTACTGCTACTACAACGTGGACCCGACCATCCGGCAGGACCACGGCTTCGAGGTGCCGGTGAAACCGGGCGTCAAGTTCCACGACCTGCTCGTCGTCTCACTCGGCGGCAACGGCCAGTACGAGCACGTCATCAACGCCACGGGAGCCCCGACCTCGGGCACCTCGACCACCCCCTCGACCGTCGTCTCCTTCCCCTGACCCGTCCCTGAACCCCCCGAGAAGACGCGGGGCGGCAGCCGGCCGCCCCGCGTTTTCCAGGCCGCCCGAGAGAGCGCTCTCCCACTGCGGGGAGCGTCCCCCCGAACCAAGGAGCAGAAGTGAATCTCCGACCTCGAAGGCCGGCCGCCTTACTGGTTCCCGTCGCCTTCGCCCTGACCGCCGCCGCGGGTCTGGGCGGTCTCGCCCTGACCGCCCGGGCCTCCGTCGACGACGGCACGACCGTCCGCATGGACCACACCGCCGTCGCGCCCCTGGCCACCGGTGACGACCCGGACGGGGACGGCTACATCCCGGCCGTGCCGCCCGTCACCGGCGTCACCCCCTCCTGGGCGAACCCGCCCGACCGCTACTTCCACGAGTTCCAGGCCAACTGCGCGGTCACCAGGACCGCCCCCGACGACCCCATCGTCTTCGCGGGCCGGCCCGGCGCCTCGCACAACCACACCTTCATGGGCAACACCGACCGACGCCTACTCCACCACGGCCTCGCTCGGCCCCGGCGGCACGCGCTGCAACGCCCCGGGCGACCTGTCCGGCTACTGGATGCCGACGCTCTACAACGGCAACCAGGCCGTCCTGCCCACCGGACCGCAAGTGATCTACTACAAGAGCGGCGTCACCGACTACAAGAGCGTGCGCCCTTCCCCAAGGGACTGCGCTTCGTGGTCGGCAGCCCCACGCAAACCGCGGCCGAGTTCCGCGGCCACCGCGGCTGGGTCGAGGGCTGGGAGTGCGGCGACAGCTACAAGAACGTCGAGTTCCCCGCGAACTGCCCCGCCGGGACCAGCTCAACATCCGCATGCAGGTGCCCAGTTGCTGGGACGGCCGATACCTGGACACGCCCGACCACAAGGCGCATGGCCTATCCGGTCGTGAAGCCGGGCAGCAACGACAACGTGTGCCCGACCGACCTGTATCAGCGCGTCGGGCCGTTACGTCCGGCTGGAGCTGACGCAGCGAGGTACCGGCTACGGCTACTCGCTGTTCCGCTTCGGGGTCTATGCCTGACCACCCGTCCCGCTGAAGGCGCCCGCCCCGGGGAAACGGGGCGGGCGCGGTGCGCGGGGCGGGGGCGCGGGCTCAGCGGGAGCGGTGGGCGGCGATGATGCCGGCGTAGGCGCGGCCACTGGACTTGACCGTGCGTACCTGGGTCTCGTAGTCGACGTGGACCAGGCCGAAGCGCTTGTCGAAGCCGTAGGCCCATTCGAAGTTGTCCAGCAGCGACCAGGCGTAGTAGCCGGCCACCGGTGCGCCGCGGCGGGCCGCACGGGCGCAGGCGGCCAGGTGGGAGGTCAGGTAGGCGGCGCGCTCGGGGTCGTGGACGCTGCCGTCGGGGGCGACCGCGTCCGGGTAGGCGCATCCGTTCTCGGTGATCTGGATGCGCCGGGCCCCGTACTCCTCGTGCAGGCGCGTGATCAGCGTTTCCAGTCCGTCGGCGTCGACCTCCCAGCCCATGCCGGTGCGCGGGACGCCGGGCCGGTCGACTTGGCGGGCGTACGGTACGGGGCCGGCCGGGTCGGCGGTGACGACTTGCGGGAAGTAGTAGTTGAGCCCGATCCAGTCGAGGGGTGCGGCGATGGCGGTGAGGTCACCGGGTCGTTCGGGGAGGTCGACGCCGTAGACCTCGCGCATGTCGGCGGGGAAGCCGCGGCCGTGGACCGGGTCGAGCCACCAGCGGTTGACGTGGCCGTCCATGCGGTGGGCGGCGGCACGGTCGGCTTGGTCGGCGGTGGCGGGCGCGATGGTGGAGAGGTTGTTGACGATGCCGATCCGGGCGCCCGGGGCCGCGGCGCGGACGGCCTGGGTGGCGAGGCCGTGACCGAGCAGCAGGTGGTAGGAGGCGCGGACGGCCGCGGTCAGGTCCGTCCAGCCGGGGGCCATCCGGCCCTCCAGATGGCCGATCCAGGCCGAGCACAGCGGCTCGTTGAGCGTGGCCCACTCGGTGACGCGGTCGCCGAGGCGGTCGGCGACGAGGCCTGTGTACACGGCGAAGTGCTCGGCGGTGGCGCGCTCGGGCCAGCCGCCCCGGTCTTGGAGGGCTTGCGGGAGGTCCCAGTGGTAGAGGGTGACGTTGGGTTCGACGCCGGCGGCGAGCAGGGCGTCGATCAGTCGGTCGTAGTGGTCGAGGCCCTTGGTGTTGACGGGTCCGTCACCGCCGGGGAGTATCCGCGGCCAGGCGACGGAGAGTCGGTAGGCGTTGGTGCCGAGCTCGCGCATCAGGGCGATGTCCTCGCGCCAGCGGTGGTAGTGGTCGCAGGCGGTGTCGCCGGTGTGGCCGTTGTCGATGGCTCCGGGCACGCGGGTGAAGGTGTCCCAGATGGAGGGGGCGCGGCCGTCCTCGTTCACAGCGCCCTCGATCTGATAGGCGGAGGTGGCGGTGCCCCAGGCGAAGTCGGCCGGGAGCGCGGCGAGGTCGATGGTTCGCCTGGCGGTCAGGGGGACACTTTCGGAGAGGGTCATTTGACGGCTCCTGCCGTGAGTCCGGCCACCAGGTACTTCTGCAACAGCAGGAATCCGGCGACGACGGGGATGCTGACGACGAGCGAGGCGGCCATGATCTGGTTCCAGTAGACGTCGTTCTGCGTGGAGTAGCCCTGCAATCCGACGGCGAGGGTGCGGGTGGCGTCGTTCGTCATGACGGAGGCGAAGAGGACCTCGCCCCAGGCGGTCATGAAGGCGTAGACGGCGACTGCGACGATGCCGGGCACGGCGGCCGGAATCACGATCCGCAGCAGTGCGCCGAGTGGGCCGCAGCCGTCGACCGTGGCCGCTTCGTCGAGGTCGCGGGGCACCGAGTCGAAGTACCCGATGAGCATCCAGATGGAGAAGGGGAGGGAGAAGGTGAGGTAGGTGAGGATGAGCCCACCGCGGGAGCCGTAGAGGGCGATGCCCGTGCTGTTGCCGATGTTGACGAAGATCAGGAACAGCGGCAGGAGGAAGAGGATGCCCGGGAACATCTGGGTGGACAGCACGGTCACGGTGAACAGGCGCTTGCCGCGGAAGCTGTAGCGGCTCACGGCGTAGGCCGCGAAGACGGCGATGGCCACGGAGCAGACGGTGGCCGTGCCCGCCACGATCAGCGAGTTGAGGAAGTACTCGGCCAGCGGGATGGTGTGCCAGATGTCGATGTAGGGGCGGATGGTGAGCCCGCTGGGAATCCAGCGGAACCGGCCGGCGACGTCCTCCAGCGGTTTGAGCGAGCTGGTGACCATCACGTAGACGGGCAGCAGGACGAAGGCGGCGAGCGCGGTCAGGAACACGGCCCTGACCGCCCGGAAGGAAGCCGGCGGGTCGAGGGGGCTGCGGGGTCTAGCGGGCATGGTCGTTCCTCCGTCCGCGGTTGGTGACGAGCAGGTACCCGGCGGTGACCAGCAGCAGGAACAGCAGCAGCAGGACGGACATGGCCGAGCCGGTGCCGAAGTTCCACGTGACGAAACTGGACTGGTAGATGTGGATGGAGATGAGGTCGGCCGCCTGCGGCGCTGATTTGCCGAAGAGCACGAACGGCGTGTTGAAGTCGTTGAAGGTCCACAGGAACAGCACCAGGACGAGCACCTGGTTGACGGGGCCGACCGACGGCAGCGTGATCCGGCGGATCTGCTGCCAGACGCCGGCGCCGTCCAGCGCGGCGGCCTCGTAGAGCTCCTTGGGGACGTTCTGCAGGGCGGCCGTCACGATCAGGAACGCGAACGGCCAACCCTTCCACACGGACACGATCAGCAGGGCCCAGAAGCTGTTGTCTCCCAGCAGCCAGAAGGTGTGTTCGGCGCCGCCGATGCCCAGCTGGTCGTGGATGACGTGGTTCACCAGGCCGTTGTCCCGTTGGAACATGAACGACCAGGTGATGACGGCCGCGTAGACGGGCAGGGCGTAGGGGACGAGGAAGAGCGCCCGCAACAGGCCCCGGCCGCGGAAGGTCTCCTGCGTGAACACGGCGGCGGCGGTGCCGATCAGCCAGCACAGGGCGACGGAGAGCAGGGTGAACAGGCAGGTGGTGAGGAAGGACCCGAGCAGGGCCTCGCCGACGGGCCGGTTGACGTCGACGACGAGGTCGTAGTTGTCGAAGCCCCTCCAGGGGGCGCCGGTCCAGTCCCGGATGTAGAACTGGGTGAGTTCGCGGAAGCTGGCCACGATGCCCATCGCCATCGGCACCAGGTGGATGAGCAGTTCGAGCAGGAGCGCGGGCAGGAGCAGGAGGTAGGGCAGGGCGGTTCGGCGCAGCCGTCCGGGGCGTGAGGTGCCTCCCGGCCGGCGCTCTCGGGGCGGTGTGGGGCGTTCCCCGCGCGGCTTGGCGTCGGGGGCGTGGGTGGTGGGCGCGGCGGTCATCGTCGCGGGTCAGTCGGACATCTGCTGCTGGGCCTTGGTGAGCTTCGCCTTGACCGAGTCGGTGGTCACCGGCCGGCCGGCCGCGGCGTCGGCGAAGAGCTCCTTGACTGCGGTGCCGACGGCGGTCTCGAACTGCGACTCCTCGGGGACCTGCGGGAGCGGTGCGGCGCTGGTGGCGAGGGTGTCGCGGAGCACGGTGAGGTCCTCGGCGGCGAAGGCCGGGTCGGTCTGGGCGGTCTTCACCGGCGGGACTGAGCCGTAGGTCTTGTTGAGGAGCGTCTGCTCCTCGTCGCTCGTCATGAACTTCACGAACTTCAGGGCGCCGTCGATGTTGTCGGTGTTCTTGAAGACGGCCATGTTGATGCCGGCGACCATGGAGTTGGTGTACTTGCCGGTGCCGGGGGCGGCGCCACCGGCGGGGACCGGGACGGGGGCCACGCCCCAGTCGCCCTCCTTCATGCCGTGCGCCTTGAAGCTGCTTGCCGCGTTCTGCCACAGGACCATGGCGGTCTTGCCGTTGGCGAAGTCCTGGAGGGACTGGTTCTTGTCGTATTCGGCGTTGCCGGGCGCGATTATCTTGTCCTTGGCCATCAGGTCGACGTACTGCTTGACGGCCTCGACGTTGGCGGGGGTGTCGAAGGTGGGCTTGCCGGCGGCGTCGAAGAAGGCGGCGCCGTGCTGCTTGGAGAGCACGAAGGCCTGGTGGATGTTGTTGGAGAGGTTCGAACCCTCCGCGCCCAGCGCCCACTTGCCGTCCTTGGACAGCCGCCGGCCGACGGTGACCATCTCGTCCCAGGTGGCCGGGGGCTTCTCGATGCCCGCCTCCTGGAACATCTTCTTGTTGTAGTAGAGCGCGTAGGACATCGAGTAGAGCGGGACGGCGGCCGGGTCCTTGCCGGCCGCGCCGGCCGAGCCGAGGGCGGATTCGACGAAGCGGTCCCGGCCGCCGATCGCCTGGAAGTTCTTGGCGTCCCAGGGGAGCAGCGCTCCGGTTGCCTGGAGGGACGAGGACCAGGTGTTGCCGATGTTGAGGACGTCCGGTCCCTGGCCGGAGGCGGTGGCGGCGAGGACGCGGTTGAGCAGGTCCGACCAGGGGACGACTTCGAGCTTGACCTTGACGCCGGTCCGCTGCTCGAACTTCTTCAGTTCGGGAGCGAGGGTGGCCTGGTCCGCCGTGATGTCGGGGCCCTGGTTGGAGGCCCAGTAGGTGAGCTCTTTCGGGGCGGTGTTGGAGCCGCCCGCGCTGTCCGCCGATCCGCCGCCGCAGGCGGTGGCGGCGGTGGCGAGGAGGGAGACTGTGACGGCGGCGGCAGCGGCTCGGGTTCTGCGCATGGCGGCGAGGTCCCTTTCGGCGGGGCTGGGGGAAGGCCGACGTGGGCGTACTCCGTCCAGGCCTTAATTTAGGACGTGAGTTAAGCCTCGTGAAAGGGTCGCGTCAAGGGGTCGCGCAAGGGTATGTTGCGAGCGATGCAACTGCGGAAGGGGCCGGATGACCACGGGGCGTAGCGGGCGAACGGTGCGGGACCTGCGGCGGGGCAATCGGAGCGCCGTCCTCCAACAGCTCTACTTCGGCGGGCCCATGAGCCGCCAGGAGCTGGGGCCCGCCACGGGGCTGAGCTCCGGGTCGGTCAGCAACGTCGTCGGGGAACTCGTCGCGGACGGACTCCTGGAGGAGGCCGGGGTCGTCGACTCCGACGGCGGCCGGCCCCGTACCCTGCTGCGCGTGGCGCCCGGCAGTGCCCACATGATCGGAGTCGATGTCGGCGAGACCCGCGTCCGTGTCGAGCTGTTCGACCTGACGCTGACCGAACTGGCCCGCGCCGAGATGCCGTTGCGCCCACGCGGCTGTTACGACGTAGGGCCCATCGTCGACCACGTCAAGGACGGGATCGCCGCTGTACTCGCCGAGGCCGGGGTCGGTACGGAAAGGCTGCTCGGCGTGGGCATCGGGGTGCCGGGCATCGTCGACCGGACCACGCCCGGCGGGACGGTGGTGCACGGCCAGACCATCGGATGGGACGCGGTACCGCTGGAGGAGTTGCTGCGCCGCACCGGCGCCCTGCCGCCGGAGGTCCCGTACATCATCGACAACGGTGCGCGGACCCTCGGCCAGGCGGAGATGTGGTTCGGGGCGGGGCGCGGGGCCCGGGAGGCGTTGGTCGTGCTGTTCGGCTCGGGCGTCGGCGCGAGCCTGATCACCGACGGCTCTCCGGACGGCGGCACGACGGAGGGCACCGCGCTGGAGTGGGGGCACCTCACGGTCTCGGTGCGCGGCCGGCGCTGCCGGTGCGGGGCGCTCGGCTGCCTGGAGGCGTACACGGGGGCGGAGTCCCTGCTGGCCCGGTGGGCGGAGCGGGGCGGCGGCCCGGCGGACTCCGTGGACGAGGAGGAGGCGCTTTCGGCCCTGCTGGCGGCGGCCGTCAAGGAGGACCCGGTCGCGCGGGAGGTCCTCGAGGAGACGGCGGAGTACCTGGGGGCGGGCCTGTCCGACCTCATCAACCTCTTCCAGCCGGAGCGCATCCTGATCGGCGGCTGGGCGGGCCTGATGCTGGGTCCCCACATCCTTGCGGCGGTACGCGAGCACGCGACCCGGTACTCCCTGCGCCATCCCGCAGGCCGGGTCACCGTGGGCATGGGCTCACTGGGGCCGGACGCGGTGACGGTCGGCGCGGCGACGCTGCCGCTGTCCGCGTTCTTCGCCACGGGTGGCCGCCGTGCGACGCCCCGGCCCGATGCCGAACCCCCGGCCTGGCGCACGGCCCTGCGCGTCCGCGGCGCGGCGACCCCCGGCGCTACCTGACCCCGGCGCTGCCTGACCCCGCCGCGACTCCGGCCCGACCTCCTGTGTACGGGCCTCCGCGCCTCAGCCGGCGGCGGCCGGGCCGGGGCCGCCCGGGAAGCGGACGGGACGGTGGGCTGCGTCAGGCCTGGGCTCCGTCGGGCGGGGGCCCGGGCTTCCTGGATGATCCCGAGGGCCGGCGTTGGATGTCAACGCCCTTGCGGGAAACCTCCTCTGGAGCGACTTGGCAACTACCGGCAGGACACGAGTGGCCCCGGCGCCTTGCGCGCCGGGGCCACCGTTGCCTGGAAGCAGGTCAGCGCCGCGTCGTACCGTTGCCGCCGTACGAACGGCGCACCGCGTCGGCGGCCTTGTCGGTCTGAGCGTCGTACTTGTCGCCCGTACGCTCATCGACCAGCCGTTCGACGCTCTCGACGCCCTTGTCGGCCTGGTCCGGGTGGCCCTTCGCCAGCTCCTTGGCCTTGTTGGCCATGTCTCCCAGCTTGCTCATGAGTACCTCCGCGGTAGTGCGTGCGTCGTACGCAAACGCGGTTACCCACCTGGGCCGCTCCTACGCCGGAGCGTGACGAGCGAGCCCGCGTTCCTCCTCGAACGGGCCCGGCCGACCGGTCGGACTCACGGGGCCAGGTGAACCTCCAGGGCGGTCCGCACCGCGGATTCCAGGGCTCCTTCGATCCACGCGGGCTTGATGGAGGTGTGGCACCCCCCGAAGTGCAGGTTGCCTTCGGGCCTGCGGACGTGCGGGAAGAGCTCGGTGTGCTGGCCGGGGAGCAGCACCGACGCCTCCCCGTAGGCGTAGGCGTCGCGCATCCAGGACTGGGTCCGGCCGACGCCCGTGTAGAACACCTCGATCCGCTGGCCGTACACGTCCTGGACGCCGGCGAGGGCGCGCGGGTAGCGCTCCGCGTCGTCGAACGAATCCCACTTGAGGGCGTCGTCCGACCAGCTGTAGGACGCGAGGAGCACCCCGCCCTTGCTGCCTTCGACGGGGTAGGACGGCTGGAACATGAAGCGGTTGGGGTTGTCCGTCGCCGAGCCTCCGCCGATGACGCCGACCGCCTCGGGCTGATCACGCGTGACGAGGCGACAAGCGGCGTAATGGGAGCGTTGGGCGGCGGAGATGTGCCCCTTGGGTACGGAGGCGTGGGCGCCCAGCAGTGTGCCGTCCACGGGGGTCTGCCCCAGCTGGTACTTCCGGTACAAGCCGGGCCGTACGGCTTCCAGTTCGCGCTTCCAGTCGGCTTCCTCGAACTCCCACCAGCGGCGGCTGAACTCCAGCAGGACCTTGGTCGCGGCGTCGTAGTGCAGCTCGGTGATCGCGCGCCGCTTGCCGTAGGAAAGGGCGGGCGTGACCGGGATGTGGCGCAACCCCGAGAAGGGAACCGTGATGATCGCGGCGTCGGCGGTGAACGTCTCCCGTCGTACCGCGCTGCCGCCTCGGCCCTCGGAGACGGTATCGATGGTGACCTTGCCCTCGCCGTGCGCGATCCGGGTGGCTCGGCGATCGAGCCGCACCAGGTCCTTGACGCGCGCGTAGAGCGCGTCGGCCAGGGTTGCCGTGCCGCCGGGCAGTTCGAAGAAGGCGGTGTCGGGACTGATGAGCGACGCCCCGATGAAGCTGTGCACGAAGGCGAGGTGCAGCCGGGAGGTGAGGTTCTCGACGGTTCCGATCAGGTCGATGGTCCGCTCGTCGAGCTCCGCCTCCTCCGTCAGGTACCGGTACATCGACATGTGGCCGTAGCGCTGGATGACGCGCGCCCAGCCTTCGACGAGCGCCTTGTCCTTCTTCCCCTCGATCTCCTTGCGTACGGGCGCGAAGGCGTTGCGCACGATCTGCGCGGCCGGGACCGACTCGTAGGCGGCCGGGACCCCGAAGGAACGGTTGACGGCCTGCGGGCCGCGCGCGTAGTCGGCCCGGCGTACGCGGATTCCGTTGACGAAGATCCACGTACGGTTCGCCGGGCGGCCGGCCCCGTCGACGTCGACGAGGTGGAACCGCCTGCGCTTGAGGCCGAGGCCGTCGATCAGTCCGGTCACCAGGGGGTGGCTGTCGGGGATGCGCATGGCGCCGGCTTCGGCGTACTGCTTCGGGTCTGCGAAGGGCGCCGGGGACTTCTCGTGGCCGCCGGTACGGAAGGTCTTGATCCGGCCGCCCACCCGGTTGCCGTTGGCCTCGATGACGGTGACCTGGTGCCCGGCCTCCCGCAGCAGGTGGGCCGCGGTGAGGCCGGCGGGTCCGGCACCGACGACCAGCACCTTCCTGCCGGTGCGACGCGCCCGGGGCAGGCCGTCCCTCAGGAGGATGTCCGCGTAGCGCGGCACCAGGGGCTGATCGTCATCGTCCCGTACCAGGATGGCCCGGGCGATGGCGAGGCAGGTCTCCCAGTCGGTGTTCGCGGCGCTCGCCGGAGTCCGCGTGGTCACGGCGGACGCGGTGGGCACGGACAGTGCGCCGACCGCCGTGACGGCGGCCGCTCCGGCGATGACGGTACGTCGGGACGGCCGGCGCGCACGCGGCCGTGCGGGTTCGTCGGAGCTGTCGGAGCCGTCGGCTGTGGGGGGCGTCTGAATGATCACGAGCCAACTCTGGCGGGCGGCGCCCCCGAGGGATGCCGAAAAGGGCCGAACCCGGGGACAACCACCCGGACGTGCGGGAGGGGCTCGGACGCTGACGAACTGTTCGCACCGCCGCCGCCCCCGCGCCGGCGTGCAAGCATCCGGCATCCGGCATCCGTTTTAGCGTCACCGTCCCGACCGCAGCGGTAGGGACGGTGACGTCCCCTCCTTCAAGGGGGCACGGCGTGCTCATCCCCGAGCTCGGTCACCTGCCGACCGTGCGGTCCGCGCTTACCCTGCGGGCACGGCGCGACGCTCGGCCGTTCGGCGCAACTCCCCCGGCGCCGCTCACCGTGCCGCCCGCAGCGGTCCCGGGACGCACCCCGGCCAGGCCCCCGGCACGGCTCCGCCTACTCGTTCCGCGCCCGCGCCCGCACCCGGGCGCGGGCCCGGGAGGGGATGGCCGCCGCGGGTAAGGTGCTGCTGCTCCACGTCCGGGCGGCCGAGCGGCATGCCTCGCAGTCGCTTCCCCCGAGCCCGCTTCGCGGTGGTACAGCGCCGCCGTGGCACGGGTACCGGACCTGGCCGGGCAACTGGTGCGGCCCGCCGTGTCGGTGGACCGGCGCGCCGGGGCGAGCCGGGAACCGATCGGGGAGGGCCTGGGCGTCAGCGCGGAGGCCGCCCGGGGCCGCTTCAGCCGCCCGCGGCGAAGCTCCGGCGCCGCCCGGGGCGCGTGAAGGACGTGCCCGCCGGTCGGAGCGCCGTCGCCGGCTCCGACCAGGAACCGTTGGACGCGGTTCTCGCGGACGTGGTGCGGCAGACCGGGGCGTCGCTGGGTCTGATGTGCGTCCTGCCACCCGGCGAGACCGTGCTGAGGTTGGTGCTCGTCTACGGCGTGACCCGACAGATCGCCGCTCCCTGGGCCTCATCGACTACGCCGCCGCCCCGCGCCGTCAGACCCTGAGGAGCGCGATGCCCAGGACGAGTAGGGCCAAGGCCTTCACCGACTCGGCGGCCACGTAGAACAGGTGGGCGCGGGAGCGCGGAAGGGCCTCGCCCGCGAGCACCCGGTCGGAGCGACGGTTGAGGGCCGGCCGGATCAGAACCATTTGGACGGCCGGCACGAGCACCGCGACGACGGCCGGTACGGCCACGGACGCGGGCGGCCCTCCGGTGGCCACCGTCACGATGATCGCGACGGCCGCCACCATCTCCACACGGTTGAGCGCCCGGAAGACGATGCGCCCGATCCCGAGCCCGATGGGTACGGTCACGCCGGGTGCCCGGAACTTCAGCGGTGTCTCCAGGAAGGAAATCGCCAGGACCATCCCGAGCCACAGGAAGGTGACCGCGGCGGCCACGGCGGCGGACGTGGTGTTCATGTGCGTGAGCTCCTCACCCTGCCGCCCGGTCTACTCGCCGCCGAGCCAGAGGTCCGGGCCGAAGACCTCGTAGTGGATCGCCCGTGCGGGAAGGCCGCGACGCAACAGCTCGCCGCGGACCGCTCGCATGAAGGGCAGCGGGCCGCAGAGGTACGCGGTCAGCCCTTCCGGCAGTTCGAGTTCGGATACGTCGACCCGGCCGGGCGAAGCCTCCGGCACGCCGGCGCCCGGCTCGTCGTACCACAGGTGCAACCGCGCGTCGGGGAGCTCCCGGACGAGTCGGCGCTGCTCGCCCCCGTGGGCGTGGTCGACCGGGGTGCGGTCGGCGTGGACCACGATCACGCGACGCGTCGTCTCCTGACCGACCAGGTGGTGGAGCATGGACAGCATGGGCGTGACGCCGATACCGGCGGACGCCAGCAGCAGTGGACGGTCGCCCTCCGGCAGGACGAGGTCCCCGAACGGCGCGGACACGGTGAGTACGTCGCCGACACGGGCCTGTTCGTGGAGCCGGGCGGACACCTCGCCCTCCGGTCCCGCGCCACCGCGCACGCGCTTGACGGTGATGCGCCACCGGTCGCCGGTGGGGGCGCAGGAGAGGCTGTACTGGCGTATCTGGACGGCGCCGTCGGGCAGTTCCACCCGCACGCTCACGTACTGGCCCGGGCGGAAGGCACCCGCGGGGGCGCCATCGGTGCGGCGCAGTACGAAGGAGGCCGCGTCGGGGGTCTCTTCGTGCCTCTCGACGATTTCCATCCGCCGCCAAACCTCACCCTCGGCGACGCCGGCGTCCTGGTAGAGCCGGGCCTCGGCGGCGATCAGTGCGTTGGCCATGAGCCAGTAGACCTCGTCCCAGGCCTCGGCCACTTCCTCGGTGACGGCATTGCCGAGGACGTCACCGATGGCGGCGAAGAGGTGCTGGTGGACGAGTTTGTACTGGTCGGAGGTGATGCCGAGCGAGGCGTGCTTGTGGGAGATGCGGCCGAGCACGGAGTCCGGTCGGGTTTCGGGATGATCGAGCAGCATGCCCGCGAAGGCCGCGATGGAGCCCGCCAACGCCTTCTGCTGCTCTCCGTTGGCCTGGTTGCCCCGGTTGAACAAGTGACGCAGTAGCTCGGGCCGGTCCTCGAAGAGCTTGGCGTAGAACAGCTCGGTGATTTCACCGATGGCCGCACCCACGACGGGCAGGGTGGCGCGGATGACGGGGGTGGACTGCTCAGAGAGCACAGCGACTCCTAAAACCGGTAATGCAGGTTCGTGTTTTCGGGCGTGGGCCCGCCCAGGAACGGGCAGCGCGAGGATCAGCCGGGGTGACGACCGACGAGGCCCACCAGCACGGGCCCGGTGGGAGAGGAGACCAGATCCGCCACGGTCAGCGGATCGAGCGCGGCATAGAAGGCCTCCTGCGCGTCGCGCAGTGCCCGGCGCAAGCGACAGGCGCCGCGCAAGGGGCAGGGTGATTCGCCTTCGCAGGCGACGACCTCACCCTCCCCCTCCAGTTCCCGCACGAGCCAGCCGACCGAAGCCCGCCGGCCGAGGGAGGTCAGCCCCAGGCCGCCACCGCGCCCCCGCCGAGCCTCCAGTACGCCAAGGTGCTGGAGCCTGGTGATCGCCTTCGCCATGTGGGTGGCCGGCACGCCCATGGCCTCCGCCACCGCGCGGGTGGTCGTCGGCGCGCCCTCCCCGGCAACCGCCAGGCGCATCACGGCGCGCAGCGCCAGGTCAGTGAATTTCGTCAACCGCACGCTCAGGACGCTAACAAATGCGCATGCGGAACACCTATTTACTTCGGGCGGGACCGGGGTGGCGTACGTCACGGGCTCCGAGCTCGGGGATGCCGCAAGATCCCGGAGAGCAACACTTCGCCGCTTACCGAAACAATGAGGCATCCTAGGAGACATGAACGAATCGCATGCCGCAGCACCGGGCGACGCAGCACCGGGCGATGGGGCTTCGGTCAACGGGGTTTCGGGCGACGGAAGGGCGACGGAAGGCGTCGCCCCCGCCGCACGCCTCGCGGCCTTGGCCGCGGCCCTGGCCGACGAGACACGGGCCGCCATCTGCATGACGCTGCTGGAGGGGCGCGCCTGGACGGCCGGCGAGCTGGCCCGGATCACCGCGGTCGCGCCGTCCACCGTGAGCGGCCATCTGGCCCGACTGACGGAGGCGGGCCTCTGCGTGACCGAGCGGCAGGGTCGCCACAGCCATGTGCGGATCGCCGACGCCGCCACCGCCCGCCTCCTCGACGAGTTCGCCTCGTACGCGATTCCGGACCGGGACGCGGCGCACGCGGTGCCCGTGGTGGCGGCGCCCGACCCGCTGGCCCGCGCCCGTACCTGCTACGACCACTTCGCGGGGCGTCTGGGCATGGCGGTGACGGACGCCATGGAGCGGCGTGAGCTGCTGCGCACGGAGGGCGTCTTCGAGTTGACGGAGGCCGGTCGGCGATGGTGCGCCGAGGCGGGTGTCAGCCTCGCACCCGAGGGCCGGAGGCGACCGGCGAGTTCCTGCCTGGACTGGACGGAGCGCCGCCGCCACCTGGGGGGACTCGTCGGGGCGCGACTGTGCGCACGGGCACTGGACGGTGGGTGGGTGGTGCGCCCGGTGGGCGGCGGGCGGGCGTTGGAGGTGACCGGGGCCGGGGAGCGCGCCTTCAGGGAACTGCTGGGAATCACCCCTGCCGACTGGAGCTGAACGCGCGCACAGTGGGGTGGACACACACGGGACGGCATAGTCATTTCGGTGAACGCCGAAGCGTTTTAGGATACGGTGAACGCATGACCCCCCTCCGTCCGAGTCGCATATCGCCCCGCGTCCTCACGGCCGGCGCCGTGACCTTCACGGTGTTCGCCTGGGCGTCCGCCTTCGTCTCCATCCGCAGCGCGGGCGCCGCCTACTCCCCCGGGGCCTTGGCCCTCGGTCGTCTGCTGGCCGGTTCCGTGGTGCTCGCCGCCCTGTTGTTGGTCCGCCGCCAGGGTTTGCCACCCCGTAGGGCTTGGCGGGGCATCCTGATCTCCGGGGTGGTGTGGTTCTGCGGCTACACGGTCGCCTTGAACTGGGGGGAACGACTGGTCGACGCGGGTACGGCCTCCCTGCTCGTGAACACCGGGCCGATCCTGATGGCCCTGCTCGCCGCGCGTCTGTTGGGCGAGGCGCTGCCACCGCGCCTGTTGTCCGGCATGGCCGTCTCGTTCGTCGGAGCGGTCGTCGTGGGTGCGTCCATGTCCTCCGGCGGCAGCACGTCGACCTCGGTGCTCGGCGTCGTCCTGTGCCTGCTCGCAGCCGTGGCCTACGCGACCGGCGTCGTCGCGCAGAAGCCCGCGCTGTCCTTCGGAACGCCCCTGCAGATCACCGCCTACAGCTGCATGACGGGCGCGGTGGCCTGCCTGCCCTTCGCAGGGCAATTGGTCACGGAACTGCCGAGGGCGCCGCTCTCCGCGACGCTGAACATGGTCTACCTGGGCGTGGTACCGACCGCCCTTGCCTTCATCACCTGGACCTACGCTTTGGCGCGCACGCCCGCCGGCAAGCTGGGCGCTACGACCTACGCCGTCCCCGCGATCGTGGTCCTGCTGAGCTGGGCCTTCTTGGGCGAAGTGCCCGGGTGGCTGACCATGCTCGGCGGAGTGCTCTGTCTGGCCGGGGTCGCCGTCTCCCGCTACCGGCCGCGCTCCGCCGTCCCATCGGCGCCGGTCGACCCCGTACCGTCCGGCCCCGACCGGCCCGCCGGTACCGCCGGCAGCGCCCGCTCGGGGTCCTGACACTGCTCCTGCCAGTCGGGCCCTCGGCACGGCGAACCCGCTGCGCCGTCCCGTGGCCTCACTCCCCCTCGGCGGTGCGGGCACGGGCGCCCGAGCGGGTGCGGGCGGGGATCTGGGCGCGCTGCGGGTGACGCCGTAGGTACTCGAATTCCAGCTCGTTCATCCGCTTCGTGTGGGTGACCAGCGCGTCGTCGGACCCGTGAAGCAGTGTCTCGTGGCGCGTGCGGTGGATGGCCTCCAGCTCCTTGAGCAGCACGCTTTCTTCAAGGTCTTGGGCCGCCGGGCCGCCACGGTGATCCGTCATCGCAGGTGCGCTCCTTCTGCTCACGCGCAAAGGGCTGACGCGGGCTCGCGCCGGGCGGCCCACGCCGCTCCCTCCATCATGCTGCCCGTCAGGGGCGGCTGCTTGCCCGAGGCCCCCCGCAGGACCGGGGATGTGCGGGAGCCACCCCACCGCCACACGCCCTACCAGGACAGGCCCTGATCGCTCGGTCTCGCCGTGGGCCCACAGCAAAACCGATGGCTACTCCTTGACCGGGTCGACCCCCGGCCGCTTGACGATCCGATCGCCGACCGCGATCGACTTCCACAGTTGGCGGCCGATCCGGACCTTGACGGACCCGCCGTCGGCAAGGCGGATCTCGGCAAAGTGATACACGTTCGAACCGTCGAGCATGTTTCGGGACAAATTGGTGACGACGCCTTCCCAAGAGTCGTCACGTCCCACTTCGTATGTTTTCGACATGATGTGAAGTCTAGGGAGAGCGGGAGCCACTCCAGTAGGGCCGCGAATCACATCTTGGCGGGTACATATGTCATGTAGGAGCGCCCAAGTCCCACTGGGTCGAGCCCTCAGCGGGGCCGCCGGCAGCCCGGCCCACCGGCTGTCCCTGCTCAGCGAACGGCGGTTGCCTCGCCGTCGACGCGATGTTTCAACCGCCTGGTCAACCAGCCGCCGATCACGATGAGGCCGACGCCGAGCCACCACAGGTGTCCGTCGAAGACGAGCACGGCGATCCCCACCGGTACGAGCATCCCCGCCAGCGGGAGCAGCAGGTCCGCCGCCGGCGGAACCGGCCGGTCACCGCGGGCCCGGGCGCGGACGACCGCGGGGTACCAGACGGTGAAGCGCAGCGCCGCGACGATGGCCAGGATTTGGATGATCCATCCCGTCCAGATGTTGTTCGGGTTGTGCAGGACCAGGTCGCCGTAGCCGCCGGCGATGGCCGCGACCAGGAAAGCCACCCCCCAAGCGGCTGTGATCAGGTAGTTCGTCCGCAGGAAGGTGGGCGTCGTCCAATAGGCCGGCGGAACCTGCTCACGGGCGTACTGGATGGTGAACGGCATCCGGAGCGCCATCGAGCCGAAGGCGATGGCTACCAGCGCGAGGTTGGAGATCTCGCCCGCGTACGTCTCCAGCCAACGGTGCGTGCCCGGGCTCGCGACGGCGCCGACGACCGCCATGATCGCGAAGAATACGAGGTCGGAGACTTCCAGGATCTTCACCGGGCTCCCGGGTGCGGCGAGCCGACCACCGATCACGAGGGCCAGCGAGATGAGGAGCGCCGCCCCTACCGCCCACTCGAAACGTCCCGGACCCACCAGGATCGAGAACGCGATCCAGGGAGACATCCCGATGAGCGGGCTCCCGAGAAAGCCGGAGAGCGATCTGCCCGAACGAGCACCGTCCGTCGCTGCCATCGGCCCCAGCCCTTCCTCCGCCATCGGGCCCGACCGGGGATCTCCCCAGTCGGGCGTCTCCATCCCCGGGCATCGGGAATCTCAGGATCAGCCGGACGGCTGCTCTTGGCCGGGCTGGCCGCCGGTCTTCTGCCCTGGGCCCTGATCCGGCTGATCGCCCTGACCTTGACCCGGGTTCTGGTTCTTGTCAGGAACTTTGTTCTGGTCCTTGCCGGGCTGCTGGTTCTTGTCCGGCGTGTTCCCCTGGTCCTGACCCGGATTCTGGCTCTTGTCAGGGACCTTGTTCTGATCCTTGCCGGGCTGCTGGTTCTTGTCCGGCGTGTTCCCCTGGTCCTGACCCGGATTCTGGCTCTTGTCAGGGACCTTGTTCTGATCCTTGCCGGGCTGCTGGTTCTTGTCCGGCGTGTTCCCCTGGTCCTGACCCGGATTCTGGCTCTTGTCAGGGACCTTGTTCTGATCCTTGCCGGGCTGCTGGTTCTTGTCCGGCGTGTTCCCCTGGTCCTGACCCGGATTCTGGCTCTTGTCAGGGACCTTGTTCTGATCCTTGCCGGGCTGCTGGTTCTTGTCCGGCGTGTTCCCCTGGTCCTGACCCGGATTCTGATTCTTGTCAGGGACCTTGTTCTGATCCTTGCCGGGCTGCTGGTTCTTGTCCGGCGTGTTCCCCTGGTCCTGACCCGGATTCTGATTCTTGTCAGGGACCTTGTTCTGATCCTTGCCGGGCTGCTGGTTCTTGTCCGGCGTGTTCCCCTGGTCCTGACCCGGATTCTGGCTCTTGTCAGGGACCTTGTTCTGATCCTTGCCGGGCTGCTGGTTCTTGTCCGGCGTGTTCCCCTGATCCTGACCCGGATTCTGGCTCTTGTCAGGGACCTTGTTCTGATCCTTGCCGGGCTGCTGGTTCTTGTCCGGCGTGTTCCCCTGATCCTGA
This sequence comes from Streptomyces sp. Tek67B01, assembly GCF_055231995.1. NCBI lineage: Bacteria > Bacillati > Actinomycetota > Actinomycetes > Kitasatosporales > Streptomycetaceae > Streptomyces > Streptomyces sp. Tek67B01. The sequence continues at coordinate 6,654,625 of NZ_JBUYUY010000001.1, read as the reverse complement.
CCCGGATTCTGGCTCTTGTCAGGGACCTTGTTCTGATCCTTGCCGGGCTGCTGGTTCTTGTCCGGCGTATTCCCCTGGTCCTTGTTCGGCTCCTTGCTCGGGCTCTTGTCCTGGTGCGTGTCCGGGGGCTTCACCCCTGGTTCCTGCTGAGGCGCGGGAAGGACCGGATACGGCGAGTCGGGCTTTTGGCCGCTGGGGGCAGGAATCTCGTGGTCATGCCTGCCCCGCACGTCGCCGCTCGGGCGCTCGTACCAACCCTTGTGATTCTGATCGAACATCGTGACGGCCTTCACCGGCTTCTCGGCAGGCTTGACCGCAACGAGATCGGATGACCTGAAGGACGACCACTGTTTGCCGCTGTACGTCTGCGCGCCTTTGACGGCGATGGGCGGAGCCAGGGGGTTGCCGCAGGCGCAGCGGACGCGAGGTACGCCGTGGTTGTCGACCAGGACGGGCGTGCCCGCCTGAAGGACCGCCTGGTAACTGGTGGTCGCGCCGTTCCTGTACCCGTGATTGGTGACCCGGGTGTCCCAACTGAGCCGAACGGGCGTCAGTGACCGCAGGTAGGAGGGGACCCCCGACTCCTGGACGTGCAGGGGTTCGGCGAAGGCCTTCCGCTTGTCCGTGTGTTTTGTGAGGAACTGAATCTGCTTCTCGACATCGCAGCTCGCGACGTTCCGCGTACCTCCGTACAGTCCCGGCTGCGCGCCATCGACCTCAAGGGTGCGCGCACCACTCGGGCCCGTCTTCGACGCGTTGGCCATGGCGGGCGTGACTGCGGTTTGCTCGGACGCCGTGGCAGTCGAGGGAGTGAACGGATCGAGACCGGCCGCCGAAGTGGCCTGGAGGAAGACCTCGCCGCCGCTTGCCTTGTTCCCGCCCATGACGGTGAAGCCGAGGACCACCGCCGTCGCGATGCCCACTGCCGCGCCGGCGCCCAGCACCGTTCTGCGCGACCGCCACCCGTGAGCCGCCCCTCCGCTGCGCCGGCCCGGGTCGTCCGGCTCGCCCCCGCCGGCCCGCGAGGCGGGGGGCCCTGACGGCGGCGGTGGCCCGGCTGGTGGCGGAAGGCCGGGCGGGGACGACTGCTCATCCGTCGGCCGAGCGGACAACGGACCGGACGGGGGGCCGGTGGGGCGCTCGGACGGAGGAGGTAGGGAGGTCACGACACTCTCCCCTCGTCGTGGGACATCGGGGAAACGATGGTTATCCGCATTGCCTACTCCTCTGGCCATTATCGCTCCACGTCCCGGAGACGTGAATCATGAAAGTGCCGCTCTCGCAAAAAAACGTGAAGACGGAGCCGGGCGGCCCCGTCCCATCACGAGCTGACGCGGATGGGCCACTCGCTGCGGTGGCCCACGTCTTGAGTAAGCCCTTGGCCTCGGGTCGCGTCATGGCGCGACTTTTCGGGACTTGACAGGGGCCGGCGGCCACCCGAGGAAAGGGGGCCTGGGCAAGTACAGGCGCGTCCAGCCCCGGCCGGAAGCGGCAGGGACGGAAGGGGACGAGGACGAAGCGGGACGGGGAAGAGAGGGTGGGGAGGCCGCGACGTCCCCGGCGCCGCCCTGGGCCGGCCCGGCGCGCTCCGACGCCGTGCCCCAGTACCGGCCCACGGCGCCCGCTTCCGACCGGCCTGTGGTCGGCATGGTCCGAACGGATATCCATGCCGGTCCGCCGCTCAAGGGTTCGGCCGCCCGTCCGCCGCGCTTCACGCCGCTTTTACCTGCGTCTCCTGACCGCGTCAAGTCCCGAGTCCTCGGAACATGACCCTGCCCGGCGGCGCGGGCTTACTTGAAGCACGGACCTCGCCGGAAAGGCGAAAGGGCGGAACGGTAAGACGGAATTCCTTTCCGAGAACGTTCCTTCTCATCGAATCGGCGCCCTTGAGACGGTCCACCGGTTCACTCAGATATCGGCACACTCATCGTAGGAGAAATCATGACCAGCAACGCTCACACCAATGACACGACCCGTCCCAACCGTCGGGGCTCGCGCCTCGCGATGATTCTGGTCTCGGGCGCCCTGTTGTCCGGTGCCGCCATCCTCCCGGCCTCGGCGGCGACGGTCTCCGCCTTGCCCGCCACACCGGTGGCGAGCGTCGTCCAGAGCCACGACTGGAATCACGACCACCACGACAGGCACCACCACGACCACGACTACTACTACGACTGCTATTACGACCATCACCACTACAACCACCACGACTACTACTACTGCGACCACGACCACGACTACGACCACCACCACCACCACTACGACCACGACCACGACCACAACCACCACTGACAAGCGCGACAGGTGACGGCACGGCGCCCGCTCCACCCGGAGCGGGCGCCGTGGGCGATACCGCCATACAGACCTGCGGGTCGGGCTCGCCCGGGAGGGAGCCCGACCCGCACGCGCGGGATCAGCCGGCAGCCCGGTTCACCGGCCGCCATGCCGACCCCGGCACCCCTCGTGACCGTACGTTCCGACCCCGGCCACCCTCGTCACCGCGCTGCGTTGGTGCTCGTCGCCCCGCCGGATGATGCTTGTCAGTGGAGCCCGTGCAGGTTCCCGCGTGACGGCGGGCAGGACTAGCGACGGCGAGATGAGCGACGATGGAGCGACTTCCCACCTCTCCCGGAGAGCACCCGGAGAAGGCGGACGCCTCCCCCGAGCCGACATACTCGGCGACGGCCAGCATCAACGACCAGGGCACGGTCACCGAGTGGAGCGAAGGCGCCAGTCGCCTGCTCGGTTACGCCCCCTCCGAGGTCGTGGGCCTGCCCGCCGCCCGCCTGCTCGCCGGCGGCGCCGCCGATACGTCGTGGCGGATCCCGCCCGGGCAGGAACGCTGGAGCGGCACCGTGGCGCTGCGGCACCGTAACGGCCTACGCCTGGAACGGGCAGTGCTCGCCCACCGCTGGACATCGACCGGCGGGACCACCAAGTGGTCCGTGGTGTCCGCCGTGGCGACGACATCCCGCACGCCGACGGACGATGCGTTGAACGAATGGGCTTTCACCCAGTCCCCCTGCCTCCTGGCGATCTTCGATGCGGAACTGCGGCTGGTACGGGCGAACGCCGGCATGGAGCGCGCGCTTTCCCTCACGGAGGCCGAGATGCGCGGGCTGCGCCTGCCCGAGATCGCGCCGGATCCGGTGAGCGACGACACCGAGCGCAGTATGCGACTGACGTTGGAGACGGGTGAACCGCAGTACGTGCACGCCTTCGTGCGATCCCCGGGCGCGGGCACGGAGAAGCGCGGCTGGGCCACCTCCCTGGCCCCGTTGCGGGATTCGGACGGCCGGATCGTCGCCGTGTACCTGGCCGCGCACGACCGGATCGCCATCGAGGCCGATCGTCAGGAAATGCTCCTGCCCGAACACGCGGAGCCCGTCATCGGCACCACCCTCGACAGCGCCCGCACCGCGCAGGAACTGGCGGACATCGCCGTTCCCCGGCTCGCCGACTTCGCGGTCGTCGACCTGCTGGAGCCGCCCCCTCGTGGGGACGACCCGTCTTCCCGCCCGGCGGCAGGGCCCGTCGCCGCGCGCCGTACCGCCGCGCGCTCGATCCTCGCGGGAAACACGGAAGTCGAGGTGGGGGTCGGGGAGACGACCGTCTATCCCCCGCTGTCACCTCCCGTTGAGTGTCTGGCCGCGGGCCGAGGCGCCGTCTACGGGAGGGCCGACCCGGGCATCGCCCGGTGGGTGGCCCAGGACGTGGGAGCCGCCCGGATCAGCGGAGACGGCACCCACTCGATGATGGTCCTGCCGCTGCATGCCGACGGCATCACGTTCGGCTTGGCCTTCTTCAGCCGTCACCAACACCGGGAGCCGTTCCAGCCGGAAGACCTGTGGCTGGCCGAGGAACTGACGACCAGAGCGGCCGCCGGCATCCACAGGGCACGCAGGTACACCCGGGAGCACACCACCACGATGACGCTGCAGCGCAGCCTGCTCCCGCACACGATGCCGACGCAGGCCGCACTCGAGATCGCCTCGCGCTATCTGCCCGCCGGCACCGGGGCGGGCGTGGGCGGCGACTGGTTCGACGTGATCCCGCTGTCCGGCGCGCGGGTGGCCTTGGTCGTCGGCGACGTCGTCGGCCACGGCATCCGTGCCACCGCCACGATGGGCCGGTTGCGCACCGCGGTACGGACCCTGGCCGATGTCGACCTGCCCCCCGACGAGCTGCTCACTTACCTTGACGACCTCATCATCCACCTTTCCGCCGACGAGGCCGACCAGGACGCCTCGGCGGAGGCCTCCGGGGGTATCGGCACCACCTGCCTGTACGTGGTCTACGACCCGGTCACCCGCCGTTGCACCGTCGCCCGGGCCGGCCATCCCCCGCCCGTCGTGGTCTCGCCGGAAGGCTCCGTCTACCTCCTCGACGTGCCCGCCGGCCCGCCGCTGGGCCTGGGGGGCCTGCCCTTCGAGGCCGCAGAGGTCGAGCTTGCGGAAGGCAGCGTCCTCACCCTGTACACCGACGGACTGCTTCGGGCCCGCGACCACGACATCGACGACGCCCTGGACAACATGTTCGAGGCCCTCATCCGACCCGCCTCCACGCTGGAAACGGTCTGCGACCGCGTCCTGACGGCCATGTTGACCCATCCGCCCGAGGATGACGTGGCCCTGCTCGTCGCCCGCACCCGAGCCCTCCATGCCGACCAGGTCGTCGTCTGGGACCTGGCCTCCGACCCCTCTGTCGTCGCCCAGGCCCGCCGGTACGCAAACGAACAGTTGACGGCTTGGGGGCTGGAGGAGGCCGGCTTCGTCACCGAGCTCGTGGTCAGTGAACTCGTCACCAACGCCATCCGCTACGGCGAGCCGCCGATCCAGCTGCGGCTGATCCACGAGAGCGAGAACAGCACTCTGATCTGCGAAGTCTCCGACGCGAGCAGCACTGCGCCCCACATGCGGCGGGCCCGGATCTTCGACGAGGGAGGGCGGGGCCTGCTCCTGGTCGCCCAGCTCGCCCAGCGCTGGGGCACCCGGCACGCCCCCATCGGCAAGACCATCTGGGCCGAGCAGTCCCTCGTCGGGTTCTGAGGACAGCTGAGGACACACCGCACAGGTGTCCCCTGTGACACGCCTGTGACAGTCGACGGACACGGTGATGACGTCGCGCGAACAAGCTTTTCAGTAGGGACAAACAGTGACATTCACCTATATGTCCCCTGCTTCCGAGGGCGCGAGCAGCGATGACCGACCCGATCCGTCGGAGGAAATCCCATGAGCCTCACACTCGCCACTCCGCAGACCCACACCGCTGTACCTACGCTGGCCCCCCGGGAGCAGGAAGCGCTGCGGCACATCGCCGCCGGGCGCACCTACCTCCAGACGGCCCGCCACATGGGGCTCTCCAAGCACACGGTCGACGCGTACCTCCGCCGCATCCGAGCCAAGCTGGGCATCACCAGCACGGCGGAAATGACCCGACTGGCCATCTCCCTGGGTCTGTGACCCCCCGGCCTCCCGAGTAACGATCGCCGGCCGGCGACGCCGCGCCCGCAGGGAAGTCCCCGCCCACCCGTATCCGGGTGGGCGGGGACTTCCCTGCGGGCGCGGAACTACGCCATGCCCGGAAGGCAGCGGAAGACCGGCCGCGCCCAGCGGGGTGGCTGCGGCGGCGGCGTGTTCACCGCCGTCGCGGGAGGGCGGGCCTCCGTCGGGGACGACACCTCGGCACCCTTGCCGGCGCCGACCACCGTCGCGGCACGCAGGGCCGCCATGAATTCCAGGCAAGTGCCGTAACGGTCCTCGGGGATCTTCGCCAGGGCCTTCGCCATGACGTCATCGGCGGCGGGCCCGATCCCCGGCCGCCTTTCGGTCAGGGCGGGGGGCGCGTCGTACTGGTGTGCCCAGAGCAGCGCCAGTACGTCGTCGTCACGCTCGAAGGGCGGGCCGCCGGCGAGGGATTCGTAGACGACGCAGGCGAGGCTGTAGAGATCGCACCTGCCTTCCACCGGCCGGCCGGAGATCTGTTCCGGCGCCATGTAGTCGACGGTGCCGACGAACTCGCCCGCGGTGGTGAACCCCGTGAGGGCCAGTGACCTCTTCGTCAGCCCGAAATCCGTGAGGTAGACGTGCTCGGGATGGTCGCTGTCGGTGCCCGTGGTGACCAGGATGTTTCCGGGCTTGACGTCGCGGTGCACCAGGTCGTGCTCGTGGGCCGCGTCGAGGGCGGATGCCACCTGGGTGCCGATGCGCAGGGCGGTCGCGACGGGGAGCGGGCCGTCCCGGTCCAGCAGGGCCCTCAGGTCCAGGCCGGCCACGTAGCGCATGGCGATGTAGAGGACGCCGTCGGTTTCACCGGCCTCGTAGATCGGGACGATGTGGGGGTGGTCGATCTGCGCCGCCACCCTCGATTCGTGGGTGAAGCGGCGCCGGAACGTGTCGTCACGGGCGCGTTCCGGGGCGATCAGCTTGAGCGCGACCGTCCGGTCCAGGCGCAGGTCCTTCGCGCAGTAGACGACGGCCATGCCACCGCGGCCGATCATGCTGTCGACGCGGTAGCCCGCGATCTGCTTGCCGATCAGACCGGATGCTCGATCCGTGTACACGCTCAGGTCGGATCTCGAACTCATCGGGCGCCCCCGTCCCCCGACCGGACCGGCGAGCCCCGGCGAGGCCCGGCGCCGCCGCGGTGCCCGTGGGTGAAGGTGTCGATCATGCCGACCCCGTCCTCGATGGTCCGTGACCGGTCTTCGCACGCGTACTCCGCATCGCGCCGCCGGACACGAGCGTCGCCCGCCGCGGACGACGCTGCCTACCCGAAGTCTATCCAGTGATCCACACGTGTGCCGGGCGACAGGGGCCTCGGGTCGTCGTCCCACAGACAGCCCCGGGCCCCCACGGTCGTCAGCCGGCGCCGCCGTTGCCGCCGCGGCCGCCCTGTCCGCTGGTCTCGCAACCGGTTCCGACGCAGATACCGCCGTTGCCGCCCCGGCCGCCGTCGCCGCCGTCACCACCGGGGGGCGCGGCCCCGCCGTTGCCGCCGTTGCCGCCGTTGCCGCTGCCGTTGCAGACCCCGGCGCAGATACCGCCCTTGCCGCCGTTCGTGCCGTTGCCGCCCGGACCGCCCTCGGTGCCGTCGCCGCCGTTGGCGCTGCCGTTGCACAGCCCGGCGCAGATACCGCCGCTGCCGCCCTTGGTGCCGTTGACCGATCCCGTGCAGTTGCCCGCGCATATCCGATCACCGACGCGGACACTGCCGTTTCCCACCTTGACGTTGCCGTTGCCCAGTTTGACGTTGCCGAGCACCGAGCCGCCGGCCCCCAACCGGCCCGCGCCCGGGCGACTTGCACCGTTGCCGAACGGCGAGCCGAGGGAGTGGCCCACGGACGCCGAGACCGGCTGGTACGTCGGCGCGGCCGTGGCCGCCGGCGCCATCGCACCGGCACCTACCAGGGTCGAGGAGATGACGAGACCGAGACGGAACTTCCAAGAACGCACACGCATGACATTCACCCTTGTCGTAGACATCGCTTTTCCGTGACGCGATTCCGCTCGCTCGCTGCCCGCGCCTTCTTACAAGACGAGGCCGACGGTTGAATCCGCCGGCCTCGTTTCTTCCCCGAGACTTCCCTCCCCTGGTTCAGCACCTTCGTCCCGTGCGGGTTCAGGAGGGGAAATCTCCTCCCATCAGGGCGAACCAGTCGCCGTCGAGGTAGTCCTGCTTCCAGGTGTCGAGCTGGTCGTGCGAGATGTCGTACTTCTTGGCGATCTTGTCCTTCGTCGCGTCCGAGTCGTCGGCGACGAGCACCATCACGATGTACACCTTGTCCACCACCGTCAGCTTCGACTTCGGCTTGTCGGGCAGGTCGTCGAACCGGAGGCAACCGGAACGACCGGGCTTGCCGGGCTGACCGGGCTGACCGGGCTGACCGCCCTCGCCACCCTTTCCGCCCTCACCGCCTTCCCCGCCCGCCCCGCCCTTGCCGAAAGCGGCACAGGGCTTCGGGTGGTCGGCGACGGCCTTGGAGCTGATGCCGGCCCGCATGTGGGGCTCGGACGCTTGCGCGGCGCACGCCGTGCCGGTGAAGAGAGCCAGCGAGGCCGCCGCCAGGATGAGCGGACGCTGCCAGGTACTTCTGAACATGGGGTTCTCCGTTTCCGTCCGCACGGGTACTCGCTTGCGGGCGCTGCGTCCCGGGTGTCGCCGGACTGGCGGTCGGGACCGATCAGGGATGGGGAGGGATGAGAGGAGGGTGTCGGGGGGGGGGAGGCCTCTGGGGCCTCCACCCCACTGGGAACGGACCGGCTCAGAAGATGCTGCGTCCTCCGGCGCCACCGCCGCCGCCGAGGCCACCGAAGATGCCGCCGTGGCCACCCTTGCCGCCCTTGCCGCCGCTGCCGCCCTGGAAGACGCCGTCGCCGCCCTTGCCGCCCTTGCCGCCGTTGCCGCCGACCAGGACGCCGTCGCCGCCGCCACCGCCGCCACCGGCGTTGCCGCCGAACAGGCCGCCGCCGCCGTCCCCGCCCTTGCCGCCGTTGCCGCCGATCACGCCGTCGCCGCCGCCACCGCCGCCGCCACCGCCTCCACCGGAGAGGACACCGGTCCCGCCCTTGCCACCGTTGCCGCCGTTACCACCGGTGCCCAGGACGCTGCCGCCCCCGGAGCCGCCGGAGCCGCCACCGCCGCCGATGAGGCCGCCCCCGCCGTCACCACCGTCCCCGCCGGCGCCGCCACCCGTGTGGAAGGCCGTCACCACGTGGGCGGGCACCGGAGCGGCGACCGCGGCGGACGCCGGGAGGGCGATCCCTCCTGTGATCACGGCGGCCGAGGCGACCAGTGTCGCGAGGCGGAAACCGCGACGGTTGGGACGGGCGACGTTGTTGGTGCGAATCTTGCGGTTCATGACTTTCTCCTACTTGTCCTGAAGGGATTGACCGCCCCGGGTTTCCGGAACGAATGCGGTGACTTTGGTGGAGAAGGAAATCCTCTGCGAGGTATTTCTTTTCTTCGGTCTTGCCTCGTTTCCTTCTCGGTGAGGCCCGCACCACAAGTAAGCGTCGACCGGCACACCCCGGTCACGTTCCGGAAAGTCGGGACTTGACAGGCCCCCCGGCACCCTCTAAAAGCGCCCGAATGGCAGACGGCGGCCTAGCGGCGCCTGTCCACCACCGCGAGGAGCTTGCCGCTGGTCGGGCTGCGGTCCAGCGAGGCACCGTCGACCGCCTCGACCGCCAGGTCCAGCAGCCCCTCCGTCACCGCCGAGCGGAGCTCCGGGTAGCCGGCCAGGAACGTCCCCCGCAGCCGCTCCGGGTCCGTCGCTCCGCCGCGCTCCACCCTTACGGTCAGCCGCTCGCGCGTCTCCGTGGCGTCGAGCCGTATCTGCAGCTCGCCGCGGTGACCCCCGTCCTCGGCCAGATCCAGGAAACGGCGGTGATTGAGGAAGTACGTCGCCACCCGCATCACGTCACCGGTGCGCCCCCTCAGCTCGAAGCGCGGCGCGTGCCGGCCGCAGGCGCAGCGGCCGGCGACCTGACGGCCGAGGTCACCGATCACGTACCGGCCCAGGTGCTGGCCTCGTCGTGCGTGCGTGGTGAAGACCAGCCGACCCGTCTCGCCCGGGGCCACCGGCCGGTCCTCGGTCAGGTCCAGGATCTCCATCGTGTGGAGGTCGGCGTGGAGGTGGTGGACGCCGCCGGAGCTCTCGGCGCACTGGTAGCCCAGCGGCCCGAGGTCGGTGCTGCCGTAGGTGATCGAGCGCACGACCTCGATGCCGAACGTGGCCTTCAGGGTGCGTTGTTGCTCCTGCGTGAAGTGCTCCCCGCCGTAGAAGATCTTGCGGAGGCCTCCGTACGCGCGCAGCGCGTCGGCCTCGGCGTGGAGCAGTTGCCAGAGGTAGGAGGGCATTCCGAAGAGGGTGTCGGCCCCGTGGTCGATGAGGGCCCGGGCCGTCGCCCGGTGGTCCGGCCCCGCGGACAGCGGCAGCTGTACGCCGCCGAGCCGCTCCAGCACTGAGAAGAAGCTGATGAAGCTGCCGTACATCGAGCCGCAGTAGAAGAGGTTGGCCGTGCGGTCCCCGACCGGGTCGTAGCCCGCGGCGAGCAGGCCGCGGGCGGCGGCGTGCATCTGCGTGTCGTAGTCGTCGTAGCTGAAGATCGACAGCGCCGGTGCGCCGGTGCTGCCGCCGCTGCGGAAGTACAGCTCGGCATCGTCCCGCGTGACCTGCCGGTTTCGTTCCTGCACCTCCTCCTTGCCCAGCAGCGGGCCTGAGGGCCGCGGCAGGTCCACGGGCCCGGCCAGGTCGTCCAGGCAGGCGGTGGTGGCGAAACGGGCCCGGTCGGCCTGGACGGCGACGCGACGGCTGTAGCGCTGGAGCGCGTAGACGCCGTCGTGCGGCTCGCCCGCGTAGCTGTCCAGCATGGCGCCGACCGGCGTGACACGGGTCGCACCGGCGGCCAGGAGGGTACGGGAGAGCTCGGCGATCTCGGTCCGGCTTCCGGCCAAGCCCGCCGTCTGCAGGTAGCGGCGCATCGGGCGCAGGGTGGTGATCAGCGACCTTCGGGCCAGGGGCTTGACCCACACACTGCGGTGCAGCGGCGAGGCGGTGAGCGGGGACCGGGTGTCCGCCATGACGCGCCACGAACCGTCGGGCGCGGCGAACACCCGCGTCAGGCCCAGGTGTTCCTCCAGCCGGGCCACCAGCTCGGTGGTGGTCAGTTCGGCCTCCTCCGCGGGATCGGGCCCGTTCGTGGAAGCGGGGAGGGCGGCCGGCGGCCGGCCCGCGAGGACGGCGGCGAAACGTTCGGCGAAGGCGAAGACCTCGCCCTCGTCCTCGGTGTCGAGGTACACCACCTGAGGGCTGGAACACGCCTGCTGCTCGTGGAGGCAGACGTCGTGCGCGAGTGCGTCGAGCGTGCCCGCGTCCGACCAGGCGTCGCCGGTCAGGTAGGCGAAGGAGATCCGGTGGCCCCATTCCACCAGCCGGCAGCCGGCCGGAACGTGGGCCCTGACACCCTCGACGGCGCCTTCCCCGCCCCATACGGCGACGGCGTCCGCGGGTGCGCACATCAGCCGCAGCCATTCCTGCCGGGAGGACGGGAAGCGCAGGACGATGATCCGCGCGGCCAGCGCACCGCTGGGGTCCAGGGCGGCGAGTTCGGCCATCACGTGCCGGCTCAGGAGGGTGTCGCCGCTGCTGGTCTTGAGGATGTTGACGTTTCCGGCGAGCAGTCCCTCGACGAGGCTGAGCGGCGCGACCAAAGGGGCGTTGCCCGGGGCGATGTGGGCGACCAGGCCCACGGGCGCCCATGCCTCGTAGACCGTCTCGCGCGGATCGGGCCGGTTCAGCCGGCCGGGAGTCGCGCTGCCGAGTTCCCGGCGCAGTTTGCGGGTCAGCTCCCGCCGGCCGAGGAGGCGGCCGAGCTCGTCCAGGACGGCCGGGTCCTCCCCGTCGGGCAGGTGCGCGGCGAGCCGGGCGCGTACGGGGTGCACGGGATCGCGCAAGGCCGTGGCGAGAGCGTCGCAGGCGGCCAGCACGGTCTCGGTCTCCAGCGCCGTGGCCAGCGCGGTCTCGACGGTGGCCGGCAGGTCGGCGAGCCGGCGCCCCGCCTCCTCGTCTCCGATGAAGGCGCCCTGCCAGTAGTGGTGCGCGAGCCGGCCGCCGCGCCCGTCGTAAGGGGCCACGACCCCGGGCCGGCTTTCCGTCTCGGTGTCGGTCTCGGTCACCGTCTCGGTTTCGGTCTCGGTCTCGGTCTCGGTCATCACGATCTCGGACACCGTTTCGGCCTCCGTCTCGATCACGTTCTCGGTCACGCCATTCCCTTCATCAGTTCTGCCGCGGCCACCGCGCAGCTGCGGTTGCGGCTCACTCCGGCACGGCCGTGGACGGTGAACCACGGGGTCCCCACATCGCACCCGCAGGCCTCGCCCGGCCGGAGTGAAGCGAGGTCACCCATGACCACGCTCTGCGCCGGTACCGAGGTGATGTAGGGGGAGGCCAGGTGCAGGTAGCCCGGCTCCCCGTAGGGCAGAGGTTCGAGCGTGCGGGTGGAGCGGATCGTCACCCGGGACCAGACGGGCGCGTGCAGCCGGTGGTGATCGCACTCGACGTACGGGATGCAGTGCTCCACCGACCCGAAGGTGTCCCGGATCCGCTCCCCCGGGATGCCGAGCTGCTCGGTGACGCGGGCGTACAGCTCCTCCTTGCCGATGCGCCGGTCGGCATGCCCCTTCCAGCCGCCGCCGAGGACGACGAGGGAACCCGCGGGCAGGCGCAGCGGGGGCAGCCCCATGGCCCGCATCCGTTCCAAGGTGAAGAAGAGGAAGGCCGGGAAGCCGAGGATGCGGACCGGGGCTTCCTCCCGTTCGAAGCGGCGCAGCGCGGCGACGCATCCGAAGGGGTCGAACTCGTGGTCGCCGCCGGTGTGGCGCAGCGCGTACTCGACGCTGCGCGCCGGGGCGAAGTCGCACAGGTAGTTGTCGGTGAAGGCGGTCCCGAGGTTCAGCGAGGGGGACGGCTCGTAGCTGTACAGCAGGTAGTTGACTTCCTGGTCGGGCGTGAGCCAGCCGTTGCGCTCGAAGATCCTTGCGACCATGCGTTGGGCGGAGCGGATCGTCCAGTTGTCGAAGAACATCTGCGACTTCTGACCGGTGGTACCGGAGGACGTCAGGTGCAGCTCCACCTCCTCGCGCGCGACGGAGAGCACCTCGTGCCGCTTGAAGAAGTTCGCGTGGACGAGCGGCGCGCGGTACGGCTCGGCGGGCGAAGTGGCCTGGTGGACGGAACGGAAGAACGAGGAGCGCTCGGTGTGCCAGGCGTTGATCTCCGCCATGGCCACGGCGAACAGTTCGTCCTCCGCAGGGCCACAGGCGTACGGGTCGGTCAGGTCGCACAGTTGTTGTACGTGTGGCAGGAGGGCCGGATCGGGTACGGAGATCGGCGCGAGATGTGGGTTCATGAGGCAACCTCGGGTGATGTGGGCAGGTGGGTCGACGCCCAGGCCGACGCGTAGCAGTCCAGGTAGGGCTGCAGGGACGGTTCGACGACGACGCCGCGGAAGTCGATCCGCTCGCTGGAACGGGACAGGACGGCGTAGTCGTGGAAGCCGTCACCGTCCGCGCGCATCGCCGGGTAGAGGGCCCCGGCGACGAAGCCCTGGGCCAGGAACGTCGAGAGGGCCTCGTGGTGGGCGAGCGGAACCAGGGCCTCGACGTAACCGGCGCCGGCGCGGGCGAGGGCCCGGGTGACCGGTTCGAGGTACGCGGCCGCGGCGGCCGGGTCCGGGTGGGCGGTCAGCAGCGAGCAGTAACCACCGGCGCGGTTGAGGTAGGCGTAGACCTCGAACCGGCCGTCTTCGGGGGTGAGCAGCACGTTCGGGGTGTGCAGCGGGTAGAACCAGCCCTGGGTGTCGGGGAACCGCTCGCGGAAGCGGCGGCGGACGAAGGACGGCGCCTCGATCATCTCCAGCCCCTCGACGGCCTCGGGCGGCGCGGCCGCTGCCGGGAGCGGGCCGGCGGCCCGTACGCCGGGGTAGCCGATGCCGAGCGCGGCCTCGACGGTGCGCAGCAACGGCAGCATCGGGGAGGGGACTTCGGCGACGGGGACGCGGCGATCGAGCACGCCGACGGAGTGACGCGCGTAGAGCGCGAGGCTTTCGCGGCTGCGGAGATCGACGGCGTTGGGCAGGATGCCGAGGGGGCGGAAGCCGTTGCGCGCGACGACCCGCTGCGGGCCGGTGCCGACGGTGCGTACGGTCGCGTACACCGAGTCCAATCGGCCCGTGTCCAGCATTCCGGCGCACAGTGCCTCGGTGAGGGCGGCTGCCAGGCCCGCCGAGCGGTGCGCGGGGTGTACCGCGATGCCCTCCAGACGGCCGATGCGACTGCCCGCCTCACCGTGGATGGCGGCGGACGCCGTCAGCGCCCCGCTGTCGCGGCAGCGACCGACGAGCCACAGGGAGTGCGGGTCCTCGATGAGCCGGGCCATCTCGGCCGGGTCGGTTCCGAGGGCCACGGGGTAGTGCGGCCCGTAGACGGCGTAGTAGAGCTGGCGCAGTTCCGCGATGTCCGCACAGGCGGCCGCGGTGATGAGGGGCTTCACCGCTTGCCCGCCGATGTACGGGGGCCGCCGAGCAGGGCCAGCGCGCAGGCGGCGGGAAGCAGGCCCACGCCCTGCGCCAAGCACAGCGTCCGGGGCGAGAGGAAATCGCCCGCGAAGCCGAACACCAGGGACGCGACCGGCAAGGAGGCACCCAACACGGCCTGCATCACGGCGAAGAACCCGGGCTTGTCCGCCGTCGGTACCAGCCGCTGGAAGAGGGCCACGAAGCGAACGCTGACGGCCCCCGCACACCAACCGGTCACCCCCAGGCAGCCCGCGATGACCAGGCGGCCGGCGACCAGCCCGGGCAGCGCCAGGGCGAGGGCCATCAGGCCCAGGCAGTAGGCGCCGGCGACCGTGGGACGCCCCGGCACTCGGGTGCCGGTGAAGGCGCCGATCAGCGCGCCGGTGCCGAGGGAGGCCTCCAGCAGTGCCACGGTGGCGCCACCGCCCGCCAGGACCGAGCGGGTGTAGAGGGGGATGACGACGAACACGGCGGTGGTGAAGAGGTTCGCCGCGGTGAAGCAGAACAGGATTCCCCGTACGTAGGGCAGTTCGCCGAGAATGCGGCGGAGCGAGCGCCGCTGGGGCGCGACCTCCTCGGCGAACTCGGCGGTCCCGGCGAACTCGGCCATCTCGGCGGTCCCGGCGGTCTCCGTGGTCGTGCTGGTCCCGGCGGCAGCGGCCGCGCGAAAGCGGGCACTCGCGACGAGGACGGCAGCGCCGAGGTAGGCGGCCGCACAACCGGCGGCCAGGGCGGCCACCCCGGCACGGTCGACGATCAGGGCGCCGAGCAGGGCTCCGCCGAGGCCGGCCAGGGACTGGGTGGACAGCTCGAAGCCGGTGGCGGTCTCGATGTCGCCGTCGTCGACGAGTTCGGGCACGGAGGTGGTCAGACAGGGGTCGAAGAACGCCTGGCAGGTGGCCAGGGCGAGAGCTGCGGCGTACACGGCGACCAGCGGCAGGTGCTCGCCCTGTGCACACAGGGCCAAAGCGCCCGCCACGGCGCCGGCCAGGGCGGCGGCGGTCCGCAGGACCGAACGGTGCGCGAAGCGGCCGACGGTCGCGGCCACTACGGGAGCCAGCGCTACGGCGGGCAGCGTGCAGGCCGCCATGAACATCCCGGAGGCCAGACCCCGGGCGTCCCGCACGGCGTAGGCGACGAGCCACCACGACACGCCGACCTGGAACATGCGCACGGCGGCCTGGGTGAGGACCTGGCCCAGCCACACGGCGCCGAAGGCGCGATTGCGCAGGATCAGCGGAACGCGCCGACCCGCCGCGCCGGCCGCGCCGTCGTCTTGGGTCTCACTCGCGGTCACGGATGTGGTGGTCATGCGGTCGGCCTCTCGTCGAGGACGCGGACGAGCTTGCCCGAGCGCGGGTTGACGGCGAGGTCGCGGTGGCACGCCCATTCGACCGACATCGGGTGCACGAACCCGGCGCGCACGCTGTCCGGGTACAGCGGCCGTACGGTCTCCAGCTCGGCGACGACGGCCTCGGCCAACGCCTCCCGTCGAGCGGCGACGTCGGCGGCGCCACCGGGGGCGGTCTCACCGGCTGCCGCGTCACCGGGGGCCGTCGCCAGTCGCAGGACGAGGCCGTCACGGCCGTCCCAGCGGCGGACGACGAGCTGCATGCCGACCACCTGCCCCGCGGTGTCGGCCGTGGCCACGGCGTCCTGGGCGTCCTGGGTGTAGAGGGACACGGGGCCCACCCGTACGCCTTCCTCGGCGCGACCGAGGATGCGGAAGTGTCCGGGCCCGGTGCCGGTCCACTCGGCCCGATCGCCGGCGGGATAGCGGATGATCGGCATGAGGCGGCGGAACAGGCTGGTGACGACGACCCGGCCGGGCCGCCCCGGTTCGGTGATGGGCTCGTCGGTGGAGTCGTCGAGGATCTCGACGACCGAGTACGGGGTGAAGGCCCGGTGCACCCGGGTGTCGGAGCCGGGTACGGGGCGGCCGAGGAGACCGGCGTCGACGCTCGCGTATCCGACGGAACGGACCTCGGCGCGCGGGAACGCGGTGGCCAGCAGGCGCCGCTGATCGTCGAAGAGGGCCTCGCCGCCGAAGAGCAGCAACTCCACCGCCTCCAGTCGGGCACCCGAGGAGATGGCCTGTTCGGCGATCCGGCACAGGGTGGTGGATGTGCCGGCCAGCACCTGGGCGGCGAGGTCGCGCAGCGTGGGGAGCGTCGACTCCAGGGGCGCGCCGCCGCCGATGGGCAGGCGGACGTTGTCCACGGGCGCGTGGGCGAGCGAGTCGAGGACGAAGAGGAAGCTGGCGTACAGCTCCCCCGCGTAGAAGAGGTCGGCGACGCGGTGCCCCGGGCGCAGGCCCGCGTCCACGAGTCCTTGGCCGAAGGACGTGACGAACGTGCGCCACTCGTCGCGGGTGTAGACGGAGAACTTCGGCGATCCGGTGGTACCGCCGGTCTTGTAGACCGTGGCCTCGCTGAGCGGTCCGGTCAGCACTCGGCTGTCGGGAAGCGTGTTGGCTTCCCAGAACTCCCGTTGGTCGACCACCGGCAGGTCGGTGAGGCGGTCGACGTGCGGCGGCAGGGAGGCGTAAAGCCCCCGGTAGAACGACGAGTTGTGGCGGGCGAAACGTATGAGGTCCGAAATTTGCTGGGCGGGCATGGGCCTTTGCCTTGTGACGGGAATGGGAGTGAAGGAGGCACCGCAGGGTCGCGACGAGGGAGCGAAGGCTCACCTGCGTGATCAACCGGTGCGAACGGGGGCCCCCGGCGCCCCGTCTCCTCGACGCACGCCGAGAACTGACGTGCAGTCACGATGATGAAACATCAGTGCCCTTGTCACCAAATCGGCCAAGGACTTCCGGCCATGGCGGCCATAATCGCCATTATTTCGCGCCGCCTCCCACGCGCCGGGTACGAGCCGGGAACAGCGGCGCCGCACCTTCGGCCCGGCCACCGTCGTCGGCGCTCGCCCGAACGCCGTGGTGTCCTGGCCCGTCAAGGCGCGCTGCGGAGCGAGCCGGGAGACGATGGACAGGTGGACGAAGTGTGCTTGCGGACCGCCGTCACGGGCGCGGGAAGCCGTGTGCGGCGTCCAAGCCGTTCACCGGTGACGCCGTACGCCGTCGCACAGCCGGCCCGCCCTCCGGCGGACGGTGCGACCCACGGACTTCGCGGGCTGCGACCCCGGCCACGTCGACGTGAGGTGGCTCGTCACCCGTGGGAGGCGTCGGATGCGTGAGCAGACGCCGATCGAGGAACTGGTCAGCGGCGCCGCCCAGGACGCCGGGGGCTGGGTGGGCGCGCTGCCGGTGGCACAGATGGCAACCGGCTCGGACGGCGCGGTCGTGCGGTGGAGCCACTCCGCACAGGAGCTGCTCGGTTACACACCGCCGGAGGTGGTGGGTCGCCACATCGCCGAACTGCTGCATCCCGGCGCGGACCGCGTTCTGGGCCGGGCGCTGTGGGAGACGGCCGCCACCGGCCACGGGGTGATGGGTACGGTCACGGCCTGGCACCGCGACGGGCATCCCCTCGAACTGGAGATCTGGGCTTCTCCGGTCCCCGACCGCCACCAGGGTGCCTCCGCGGTGCTGGTCTTCGCCGCGGACGCCCACGCCACACGCCGCATCCGCGGCTCGTCGGCAGTGTGGGACGGGCTGTTTTCCCGCTCCCCCGTCGGTATTGCCGTCTTCGACACGCAGCTGCGGTTCCTCCAGGTCAACGCGGCGCTCGAAGCCATGAACGGCCTGCCGGAGTCCTCCCATCTGGGCCGGCGCCTGGCCGAGGTGCTCCCCGAGGTGAACGCCGAGGAGATGGAGACGGCGATGCGGCAGGTGTTGCGTACCGGTGAGCCGGTGCTGGACCGGTACCGGATCGGTCGCACGCCCGCAGATCCGGGACACGACCGGATGTGGTCGTGCTCCTACACGCACGTGCAGGACCCCGGCGGCCGACCGATCGGCGTGATCGCCACGCTCGTCGACATCACCGTCCAGCGACGGGACCACCTCGAAGCCGAGGCCGGCCGGCGCCGACTGGCCCTGCTGAACGAGGCGAGCGCCCGCATCGGGGCGAGCCTCGACCTGGAGCGCACCGCCCAGGCGCTCGCCGACCTCGCCGTCCCGTACCTGGCCGACGCCGTCACCGTCGACATACTCGAAGCCCTCGCCCGGGGTGACGAACCGGGCCCGGGCCTGGCCGCGGGCGTTGAACTACGGCGCCTCGGCAAGGCGCCGCTGACCGGATCCGCCGTGACCCGCATCCTCGCGCCCCTCGGCAGAACCCTCTGCTTCCCCGCCGCCGCCCCCTACACCCAGGCCCTCGCGGCACGCCGGCCATTCATGATCGCCCACCTCGACGAGGGGTCCATCGCCCCGGCGGCCCGCTACTCCACCGTGCCCGCCCGGCTGCTCGCCGCCGGCGTGCACTCGTTCCTCATGGTCCCCCTCATCGCCCGCGACCTGGTTCTCGGTGTCGCCACGCTCTGCCGTACCCGACCTGGAAACCCGTTCGAATCGGAGGACGCCGCCCTCGCCGTCGAGCTCGCCACCCGGGCCGCAGTCGGCATCGACAACGCCCGTCTCTACCAGCACGAACACGAGACGGCGGTCGTCCTGCAACGCAGTATGCTGCCGCAGCACATCACCCCTCCGGCGGGAATCGAGATAGCGCACCGGTATCTGCCCGCCAGCGACGTGAACGAGGTCGGCGGGGACTGGTACGACGTCCTCTCCCTGCCCGGCGGCAAGGCGGCCCTGCTCATCGGGGACGTCATGGGCCACGGAATCGACGCGGCCGCCGTCATGGGACGCCTGTCGGCCAGCGTTCGTACCCTCGGCCGCCTCGACATGGCCCCCATCGAAATCCTGCACCAGCTGGAAGCGACACTGGCCGATCTCGCCGAGCCGATGCTGGCCACCTTCCTCTACGTCCTGTGCGATCCGGCGACCGGCCACTGCGACGTCACCCGCGCGGGCCATCCGCCTCCGGCGGTGGTCGAACCCGACGGCACCGCCTACCTGGTCGACACCCCGCCCGGCGTGCCGCTGGGCGTCGGCGGAGTCGACTTCACCACCACCCACCTCACCCTGCCCCGGGGCAGCGTGCTCGTCCTCTACACCGACGGACTGGTCGAGGCACGCGGCAGTGACCTCGACCAACGCCTCGACGATCTCGCCCGCCTGCTCACCGAGCCGCAGCAGTCGCTGGACCACCTGTGCGACTCGCTGATCACGCGCCTGGTGCCGGCATCCGCCGATGACGACATCGCCCTGCTCACCGCCCGTATCGGACCTCTTCCCGGCACGCCCCACGAGAGGCCCCTTCAGGTGGACGCCGGGCCTTGAGGTGGACGCCGGGCCGGGACGGCCGTCGATCATTGGAGGTGAGCAGGTCCCTGCTGCGTCACGGCGGCCGTCCCGGCTGTCCTGCGGATAACTCTGTCCTGCGGATACCTCTAGTGCCCTCGGCGAGGCTGGGGACGCGGTGGCACTGATGGCGGCAGGTTCGCGCTCACGCGCACATCAGTAGTAGTGCTTGCGGCCGCCGACGGCGTGCCCGACAGCGCCCAGGATCCAAAGGACGAGTCCGATGACGACGAGGACGATGCCGATCGTCCACAGAATGCTGATGCTCGTCAGGAAGCCGACGATGAGAAGAATGACGCCGAGGACGATCATGGTGTCCTCCCGTTTCGCGGGGTCAGGTTCAGTTCAGGAGTGCTCCCCCAGCCCAGTACTCCTCTTCCGCACTGCGCATACCCGGAGTCGGCATGATCACCCCTCCTGAAGCGCATCCGGAGCCCCGGCAACACAAAAGGCAGGGAGATCTCTCTCCCTGCCTCTCCTAACGTATAGCGCACCGGGGGGCTTGCGGCAAGACCCGGGTCTTGCCGCAGAATCGGCGACCGAGCCCACAACCAGCGAAAACGCGCGTCCACGCGTGTGTTCGCAGTCGACTTGTCCACGGAGTGGAGCTGCCGGTGAATCGATCGACCAGCGCGGTGCGACGGAGCACGGCTGTTCCGGAGGTATGGCAATGACCGAGCAGTACGTGTTGGATCTTCATGAGGTCGACGACGGCCAGGTCGCGACTGTCGGCGGCAAGGGGGCGAACCTGGGCCGGCTGGCCCGTATCGCGGGCCTCCGCGTGCCGGCCGGCTTCTGCGTGAGCACGGACGCCTTCCGGCGGGTCATGGCGCAGGCACCGTCGATCGACGATCGGCTCGATCAGCTGTCACGCCTGAGCGCGGACGACAGGGAGGGCATCCGGGCGCTCAGCTCGGAGATCCGCCGCACCATCGAGGAAATCGCCATCCCGGACGATCTCGCGGCGGAGATCACGCGCGCACTCGTCCGGAACGGCGAGTGCGCCGCCTACGCCGTCCGATCCAGCGCGACGGCAGAGGACCTGCCCACGGCCTCCTTCGCGGGCCAGCAGGACACGTACCTCAACGTCGTGGGGGCGACGGCGATCCTTCGGCACGTCAGTCGGTGCTGGGCCTCGCTGTTCACCGAACGGGCCGTCACCTACCGCCGGCGGAACGGCATCGACCACCGTGCGGTCCACATGGGGGTGGTCGTGCAGCAGATGGTCTTCGCCCGTGCTTCCGGCATCCTGTTCACGGCCGACCCGATGACGGGCAACCGGACGATCGCCACGGTGGACGCCGGTTTCGGCCTCGGTGAGGCGCTGGTCTCCGGCTTGGTGAACCCCGACGTCTTCAAGGTGCGGGACGGCGAAGTCGTCGCCGAGTCGATCGCCGCGAAGCGGCTCGCCGTTCAGGCCCTGCCGGGTGGCGGTACGCGGGAAGTGGCCATCGATCCGCAGCGGCAGGACCGGCCGGCGCTGACGAACGCGCAGGTCGTACGGCTCGTGCGGCTCGGGCGACGGATCGAGGCGCACTTCGGCCGCCCGCAGGACATCGAATGGTGCCTGGTCGGCGATGAGTTCCAGATCGTTCAGAGCCGACCGATCACGACGCTGTTCCCCGTCCCCGAGACGGAGGACGAGGAGAACCACGTCTACGTGTCCGTCGGTCATCAGCAGATGATGACCGACGCCATGAAGCCGCTCGGGCTCTCCATGTGGCGGCTGACGGCCATGGTGGCTATGCACGTCGCC
This sequence comes from Streptomyces sp. Tek67B01, assembly GCF_055231995.1. Classification (NCBI taxonomy): domain Bacteria; kingdom Bacillati; phylum Actinomycetota; class Actinomycetes; order Kitasatosporales; family Streptomycetaceae; genus Streptomyces; species Streptomyces sp. Tek67B01. Next base: position 6,633,471 of record NZ_JBUYUY010000001.1, on the reverse strand, counting down.
GGCGGGAGACTGTTCGTCGACATCACGCCGCACTTGGCCTCCCCCACGAGCCGCGCCGGCATGCTGGAGATGGTGGGGAGGTCCGACCCTCTGACCAAAGACGCGCTGGAAACCATCCTGGACCGCGGCGATTTCGTCGTGTCACTGCCCGACGCGGGTCCCGGCGGGCCACCGGCCCGTGGCGTCCGCGCCCCGATCGAGACCGATCCGGCCATCGTCACCCGACTGATCGAGCGCAGCCGGGCGTCCGTCGACGTCCTGAGGCGCGACATCCGGACGAAGACCGGGCCGGACCTGTTCGACTTCCTGCTGGAGGCCTTCGAGGAGCACAAGCGAGTCCTCGGTGATCCGCTGAACCTTCAGGTGATCATGGCGGGGATGGAGGCCACGTGGTGGCTCAACGACAAGCTGCACGAGTGGCTGGGTGAGAAGAACGCAGCTGACACGCTCACGTTGTCCGCTCCCGGGAACATCACCTCGGAGATGGGACTGGCGCTGCTCGACGTCGCGGACGTGATCCGGCCGCACCCGCAGGTCATCGACTTCCTGCGGGGCGCCGACGACGAGGGCTTCCTGGACGAGCTGGCGAAAGTCACGGGTGGGGCCGAGGCGCGCGACGCCATCGAGGGCTATCTCGACCTCTACGGCATGCGTTGCGTCGGCGAGATCGACATCACCAGGCCGCGTTGGCGTGAGCGCCCCACCACGCTCGTACCCGTGATCCTCGACAACGTCAGGAACTTCGAGCCGGGGGCCGCCCGGCGGCGCTTCGAGCAAGGGCGCCAGAAGGCGCGGAGGAAGGAACAGGACGTGCTGTCACGACTGTGCGCCCTACCGGACGGGGAACAGAAGGCCGACGAGGCCAAGCGGATGATCGACCGGGTCCGGACCTTCATCGGGTACCGGGAGTACCCGAAGTACGACATCGTCAGCCGCTACTTCCTTTACAAGCAGGCCTTGTCGAGGGAGGCCGAGCGCCTCGTGCGGGCCGGTGTCCTGGCCGAGAAGGAGGACGTCTTCTACCTCACCTTCCAGGAGTTCCACGACGTCGCGCGCTCGAACCGGGTGGACGACCGGCTCATCCGGCAGCGCAAGGAGGATTTCCGGTCCTACCGCGCGCTCACACCTCCGAGGGTGCTGACATCGGACGGCGAGTGCGTCACCGGGGCGTACCGCCGCGAGGACGTGCCGGCCGGCGCGCTGGTCGGCCTGCCGGTCTCCACGGGGACCGTGGAGGGGCGGGCCCGCGTCATCCTCGACATGGCGGAGGCCGAACTGGAGGCGGGCGACATCCTGGTCACGGCCCACACGGACCCCAGCTGGTCGCCACTGTTCGTCGGGATCGCGGGCTTGGTGACGGAGGTGGGCGGCCTGATGACCCATGGCGCGGTGATCGCCAGGGAGTACGGCTTGCCTGCGGTTGTGGGTGTGGAGCAGGCTACCCGGCTGATCCGTGACGGGCAGCGCATCCGTCTGCACGGAACCGATGGGTACATCGAAATCCTGTGAGGGCCCGTTGGTGGTCGCCGTCGTGCCCGTCCCCGCAGCGGTCGGGTACTCAGGGCGTTTAGATCTCTCGGGGGCGAGCAGGAGGACGGTCACGACCAACCCGGTACTACACGAGGAGGTCCGCATGTCGGGCGAACAGAAGAGCAAGGCCCTTGCCGAGCAGGCCACCGGTAAGGCCAAGGAGGCCCTCGGCCGCATGACCGGCAACGAGCGCATGACCGCCGAGGGACGCGCCGATCACGCCAAGGGCGATGCCCGCCAGGCCAAGGAAAAGACCAAGGACGCCTTCCGTCACTAGGACGCCCAGGCCCCCGCTAGATCCCCCGACCTCTTCCCCCGGTCGGGGGATCTGCCGTGTCCGGACCGTCTCGCCTCCCCGCCGTCTCCGGCGAAGGCCGCCGGTCGCCGGTCGCCGGTCGCCGGTCGCCGGTCGCCATAGGATCGACAGATGATCAGACGGACCCCTGTGGCTCCCCGCTCCGTGTGCTTCGACGTGCCCGACGGACACGGCGTCATCGAGGTGACCGGGGACGAGGACGCCAGCCTGCTCCTGCTGGTGGGCGAGCCGGGGTTCATGGAGGCCAACGACGGTCGTGGCAGCGTGGGCTGGTTGGCGGCCCGCGCGGGCGGTGGCGGGCCCGGGCTTTCAGAGGTCAAGTACCTCACCGAGTGGCTCAGTGCCCCCGACCTGGTGCCCGATCCGCGTACCGGTCGGGTCGAGCCACCGGATCCGGCCTGTCTGCGGCCGCTGCTGTCCCTGCTGGCCCCCCGGCGGTACGTCATGACGGCCGCTGTCGCTCCGCACCATGTGCGGGTGGTCCACCCGCGCCCTCTCCAGGTCGAGCGCTGGTACGCCGACGAGGACCTCACACTCGTGACCACCGACGCGTGGCCGCCCCGCGACCACAGGGCCGTACGCCGCTACCGCGACCGCATCCGCGCCGGCGACGGCCAGCCGGCCCTGGTCGCGCTGTTCCCCACCGCCGAGAGCCGGGTGGGGTACCTCCTCGACGGTCACCACAAGCTCGCCGCGTACGAGCAGGCGGGGGTCCGTCCTCTGGTCATCGGGCTGACTCCACAAGAGCCCCGCCCCTTCCGGCGCGAGAACCTCGACCGCGCCCGGGCGGCGTTCCCCGGCCTGTAAGCCACGCCGGGCCGGCCTCGGTCACGACGATGCCGGGCGCGAGGAAGGTTGCCGACTGCCGGGTCACCCAACGCTGTTACCAGGCGGTGAGGCTCCTTCCGGTCGGGGTACCGTCCTGCCATGTCCCAATCAGATGAGACCGGCTCCTCCTCGTCCCCCGTCACCGCGGAGGATCTCGACCTTGCCGTTCAGTTGACCCTGGCGGTCCTCCGCGAGGCACCCCCGGCCGCGTGGGCCGCGAAGGCGGGTTCGCTGGAATGGGACTGCTGGGAGACCGTCGAGCACCTGAGCGACGACCTTTTCGCGTACGCCGCGCAACTGGGGCCCAAATCACCGCCCTTGGACGGCGAGGTGCCCTTCGTGTGGGAGAGCCGGCGGCCCGGCGGCCCCGCGAACGCCATTCACGCGGACCGAAAGGCGGGGTCAGTCGGCCTGTTGCAGGTGCTGGAGGCCGGCGGCGCGCTGCTGGTGGCCATGGCGCGCACCACACCCCCTCAGGTTCGCGCCTACCACGCCTTCGGCATCTCCGACGCCGAGGGCTTCGCCGCGATGGGGATCGTTGAGACCCTGGTGCACACCCACGACCTGACCCAAGGACTCGGTCTCACCTGGAACCCGCCCGCCGATCTGTGCTCACGGGTGCTCGCCCGGCTGTTTCCGAACGCCCCGGCCGGCACGGAGCCGTGGCTCACGCTGCTGTGGGCCACCGGACGCGCCGAACTGGACGGACTCCCCCGCCTGACCACGTGGCGCTGGGACGGCACGCCCCGCGCCGGAAAGTCGGATGCGGGTGCCCTGCCGCCGCCCCTAGGCTGCGCCCGCAGCGGGGAGAGCGAGGCTCCCGCGTAGCCCGTCAGTGGATCGGAGATGCCCGGAGTATGACCAGTCAACTGTTCGCGATCTGCTTCAACGCCACCCGGCCGTCGGACCTGGCGCGGTTCTGGTCAGGGCTCCTCGGTTGGGAGTCGGTCGACGGTCCGGACGAGGACGTTGCCATCCTGCCCCCGGTTTCCACCGGGTTCCGCATCCGCTTCCTGCCGAGCCATGAGCCGAAGAACGGGCAGAACCGGGCGCACTTCGACCTGACGAGCACCTCGCCGGAGGGCCAACGGCAGACCGTGGCCAGGGCGTTGGAGCTCGGTGGGAAACACATCGACGTGGGCCAACTGCCGGAAGAGGGACACGTGGTGCTCGCCGATCCGGACGGCAACGAGTTCTGCGTGATCGCGGCGGGCAACGAGTTCCTCGCCGACACGGGCTTCATCGGAGCGCTGGCCTGTGATGGTACGCAGGAGGTCGGTTACTTCTGGAGCGAGACGCTGCGGTGGCCGTTGGTCTGGGACCAGGACCAGGAGACGGCGGTCCAAGCACCGAGCGGTGGCACGAAGATCACTTGGGGTGGTCCGCCGGTGGCGCCCAAGGCGGGCGCGAACAGGCTGCACTTCGAGCTGACGGTCGCCGCCGACGTCGACCGGGAGGCGGAGGTCGACCGCTTGATCGCGCTGGGTGCGACCCGCACCGACATGCACCAGGGCGACGGCGCCCGGCTGCTGATGCTCGACCCCGACGGCAACGAGTTCTCCCTGCGCGGGCCCCAATAGGGACAAAGACCGGTCCCGTTCCGGCTCGCGAAACTTCGGGTACGCGGAAACAGGAAGCCGGCGCGGTAAGAGGGCCGGCAGACGGCGTAAAAGTTCCCCCTCCGCGAGCGCCGCGTGCCGCTCGAAGCCGCGCCGGAGACCACCTCACCGTTCCCCTCGGCCTCGAACCAGAGGCCTTCCCTCCCGGCCGGTGGCGGCGCCGTCCGGGTGGCGTCCCCCGTTCGCCCGCCTGAGACGAGCCGGAATCGACGCGCGGGCGTGTTGTGCTGCCGCCAAGGCCTGACGGCCGTAAGCGGGGCCGGCCGGGTTCGTGGGGCTGGTCCACCCGACGTGCAGGAGGACTGATGTCTCATTTCCAAGCCGGCCGGCGAACCGGAAGCACCTTCTTGGCCCTGCTCTGCGCCGTGCTCGCGTTCTGGGCCTCACCGGCCCATGCGAACACCCGCACGGCCGCCCACATCTCCAAACCCGGTGTCGACTGGGACGCGATCGCCCGGTGTGAATCGGGTGGCAACTGGCGGGCCAACACGGGCAACGGGCACTACGGCGGTCTGCAGTTCACCCGATCCAGCTGGAAGGCCGCGGGTGGCCACCGGTTCGCCACCCGCGCCGACCTGGCCACGAAGAAAGAGCAGATCATGACGGCCGAGAGGCTCGCTTCCATGCAGGGCATGGGGGCTTGGAGTTGCGCCCGCCGGTAGGAATCACAGTGCTGTGGGAGGCGGGGCCGGACGCCCCGCCTCCCACCTGGCCGACTGCCGCTCAGACGCGTACGGGCCGCCCCGTCAGTGCGAGGCGATCTGCTGGAGCGCGGCGCCCTGGTAGCGGGCACCGGCGTTCCACAGGATGAAGGAGTTCATCTTGTTGTCCGCCGCGGCCTTGATCTGTTCGGCCACCTCGGCCGGCCCGTAGGTGCTGCCCAGCGAGAAGTCCTGGAGCCACGGGACGATTTCGGTCTGCGTGCCCTTCGCCTGGCGGGCGAAGTCGGCGAGCGAGCGCTGCACGATCGCGTACGGGGCGGTGTCGGGCTGCGCGACGCCGTACTCACCCGGTCCCCAGTGGGACGGGTAGACCATCGGTGCGATGTAGTCGGTGACCTTGACCAGGGCCCCGATGTCCTGGGCGATCTCGGTGGGCCGGGTGGCGGCGATGCCGAAGACCGAGACTCCGAGGTACTTGGCCTGGGGACGCAGGGCGATGCGGGTGTCCGCGACGAACGAGGTGATGGACTGCTCGGGCGTGGCGGTACCGATGCCCGGGAACCGCATGTGCGTCAGCGGACCATCCGGGCGGCGCACGTAGTCGTAGAGGATGTCGTCGAAGCCGAGCCGCGCCGCTTCGACGGCCAGGTCCTGGTTGTACTTGCGGACGACGGGGTTGGCGAAGTTGGTGAACGACAGGGCGCCGTAGTGGCCGCCCTCGTAGGGCTGTCCGCCCGGCGTCAGCACGAGCTGGTCGGACTTGCCGGACTTCCAGGAGGCCGCGGCGAGCTTGGGGTCGCGGAAGGCCACGATCCGGCCGATCACCTGGGCTCCGGCGGCGTGGATCTCGGCGATCGCCTTGTGGGCGTCGTAGTAGCCCTTGGCCGCGCCGATCTGGCGGGCCAGCGGCACCTGGGACGCGTATCCGACTTCGCCGTCCTCGTCCTTGACGTCCAGCTCGACCGCGTTGAGCTTGCCGCTGCGGACCAACGCGAGGATGTTGCCGCGCAGCGTGTCGTCGCCCCAGCCGATGGCGGTGATGTGCGCGGCACGGATCATCGGGCGACGGCCGCGGGCCGACACGCTCTTGGTGGTGGTGTTCCCGGCGTGGTCGGTCGCGGTGACCGTGACGAGGGGTGTGCCCTTGGGCACCGTGACCTTGAACGCCCCGGCCTTGTCGACGAGGACCTTCTTGCCGTTGACGCTCACCTCGGCGTCGGTGGAGGCGTTGCCGGTGATGGTGACGGGGGCGGCGACGTTCTTGATCTGGGGGTCGGCCACCTTCAGCTCGGGGGCGGTGGCGTCCACGCTGAAGCCGACGACCTTGCGGTACGAGGCGAAGGGGAGGCTGCTGTCGCCCGTCACCACCAGCGTGTGGCGGCCTTCCTTGAGGTGCGGGAAGGCCAGTTTGAGGCGGGCGCCCTCAGCCGTGACGGGGAGCGCGGCGCCGTCCAGGGTGGCGCGCAGCCGGCCCCTGCCGCCGGCCTCGTCGGCGGCGAGGAAGGCACTGACCTGGGCGGCTTTGCGCCCGTCGAGGACGGCGCCGTCGCCCAGGCCCTGGATGGCCGGGCCCGGGGCGAGGAAGGTCCAGGCTCCGACGCCGGCTCCGGCCAGTGCGAGCGCCCCGGTCGTGGCTATCAGGGCGCCCTTGCGGGCCGGGCGGCGGAGACGCAGGGATGGGACTGAGTTCGATATGCCTTTGCGGGACATCATGACGTCCTTCGTGCCGGGGGCCGGAGTGGGCCGGATGCTGCCTCCATTCATTGCCGCGCGACGCGCCGGTCGTCTCGTTATGACCGTATTTCACACGAAAGGCGGCATTCGGTCCCGGCGTGGCGGCTACGCCATGCAGGGGACAGTGCGGTATGCGGCCCCCCGTCGCAGGTAGGTATGGCTGCACACAATCGCCGTGGAGGGGCTTCTCATGCGCCACCCGATCGTTCCGCTGGGCGCCCTGGCCGGCGCCGTCCTGCTCGCCTCCGGCTGTTCCACGGGGTCCTCACCGGCCTCCGGGGAACGCCATGCCGCCGCCCCGCGCGCGGCCGTCTCCCCCGTCGTCGCCAAGGCTCCGGCGGAGGTCGGCGCCAATGAACTCGGCCAGGTGCCGGTGCTGATGTACCACCAGCTCACCGAGAAGCCGGCGAGCGTCTACGACCGCACTCCGGCCGATTTCCGGGCCGAGCTGGAGCGTCTCGCCCGGGAGAACTACGTACCGGTGACGGCCCGGGACTTCCAGACGGGCCGCATCGACATCCCGGCCGGCATGCACCCGGTGGTCCTCACGTTCGACGACTCGACCAACAGTCAGGTGCGCCTGAACCCGGACGGAACCCCGGCACCGGACACCGCCGTCGCCATCTTGGCGGAGACGGCGAAGAAGTATCCGGCGTTCAAGCCCGTGGCGACCTTCTTCGTCAACGCGGACGCATTCTCGGCCACGGGTTCCGCCAAGGCCCTGTCCTGGCTGAAGGCGCACGGGCACGAGGTCGCCAACCACACCGATCGTCACGAGAACCTGCGCTCCCTGGATCAGGCGGGCGCCACACGGGCGATTTCCGCCGGGCAGCAGGCGATCGAGAAGGCCCTGCCCGGAACGCCGGTCACGTCGCTCGCCCTGCCCTTCGGCGCCATGCCCCAACCCGCGGAGCTCGCCACGCGGGGGACGGGGTACCGCTACGACGGGGTGTACCTGGTGGGCGCCAACCCCTCGGTCTCGCCCTTCGCCAAGGCGTTCGCACCCGGCGCTATCCCCAGGATCCGCTCGGCGGGAGCCAAGGACGAGGACGCCGAGTTCGGTTCGTCGCGCTGGCTGGACAAGCTCGCCGCCGGGAAGAACCGCTACGTATCCGACGGAGACCCGAACACCGTCGCCTTCCCGAGCGCCTCGCGCAACGAGCTGTCGCCGGCCTTCGCCAAGCTGGCCCGGCCCTACTGACGCGTGCCGCGGGGCGGTTCGCGCGCGGGCCCGGGAGGGTGGAGGAGCGCGTCAACGCCCCAACGCGTTACGGATCGACAGCCCGTGATGACGGCGCAGGCGGCGCAACTCCCACCAGGACAGCGCCGTGACCGTGACGGGGGCGCCCAGGATGAAGACCGCCCGGGCCACCGGCGGGACCTGGGGGTAAGCCCCCGTGATCACGTCCAGCAGCGCCATTTCCCACACCAGCACACCGGCGAGGACCGGGGGCACCACCTCGTGGATGTCCGCGGTGCGGAAGACGTGCACGAGCGACAGGCCGATGCCGTACAGGGCGAAGCAGATCGACCACAGGAACAGCACCCAGATGGCGATCTTCCCCGGCAGACCGACGGCGTCCCGCAGTCCCGCCGACTCCGGTGCCATCGCCAGTGCGGAGGTCCCCATGGACGCCATGATGGCCACCACCGCACCGAACGGGCGCGCGGCCCGTCGCAGGTAGACGCGCCGCAACCCGACCCGCGCGGCGGCGATGAAACCTCCGACGACCACGGGGAAGGTACACACCAGCGCCAGGACGCCGGACCAACTCTGGTCGAGGCGTTCGTCCGCCACCGCCTTGACGTCGTGGGCGCTGACGACGGCCCTGTAGGTGACCATCAGACCCACCCAGGCGAGGAGCCCCAACGCGGTCCGCCACAGTTGGAGCTTGCGGACCTCCGCATCCTCCACGATCCCGGGCCGCGAGGGCCGAAACGCCCGCTGGGCGGCGTACAACGGATTGAGGATGCCGCGCACGATCTTCCGACCCCGTGAGGGCTCGACCGGCGGCGGGGGAACCGGCGGGTAGGGCGCCCCGTACGGATACCCCTGCGGGGGAACCGGCGGCCCGTACGGGTAGCCCGACGGAGGAACCGGCGGCCCGTACGGATTCCCCTGCGCAGGGACCGGCCGCGCGTACGGGTACCCCGGCGGCGGGACCGGGGAGCCGTGGCCTGCGTATCCCCCTGGAGGCCCGCCACCCGCGCCATCGACCGGGCCCCCGTACCCGCCCCCGCCGTAACCGCTCATACCGCGCACCCCCGCTGTGCCGCCCTGCCGAAACCCACGCATCGTATCGGCCACGCCCCCGCCTGACAGGCGCCGGACAGGGCGACGAACCGTCAAGAACCCCCGCCCGCCCACGGGTGGAGCCGCCCGCCGTCCTCGGTGGGGCTGAACCGCCCTCCGGGCAGTCGGCCTTACGTTCGGGTCGCGCGGAAGGCGGCGGTCACCGGAGACGACCGCCGGGAAGTGGACGGACCAGCTCCGGTCGTACGCGGTCTCCCCGCCGTTCCCCCTGTGACGCTCCGGCAGGATCGGGACGTGCACCTTGACCCCGGAACCCGTGTCCCAGCCGTCCGAGCCGACCTCCTACGAATCCGCCTGGCGGCAGCGGCCGCCGCGGCGGCGACCGTCGGCTCGGGTCTGGGGCTGCGGGCCGCGACTGCGGGCAGCGTGGCCAAGTACGGCGGCGACGCGCTGTACACCGCCCTGCTCCTGGCCATCGTCGTCTTGATCGCGCCCCGGGTGACGCCCCTGCGGGCCGCCGGGACCGCGCTGGCGGTCAGCTGGACCGTCGAATTCCTCCAGCTCGGTCCGGTGCCGTCGGCGCTCGCGGCGCGTAGCACGGTCGCCCGCCTGGTCCTCGGCTCAACCTTCAACGCGCCCGACCTGTTCTGGTACGCGGTCGGCGCCGCCGCGGGCTGGGGAATCCACACCGCGGTGGGCGCGCGCCGCCGGCCGTGACGCATCTCACCCGCGACCGCCTGCCGTGGCCCTCCGCCGGGAACCGGCGGGCTCCCCGCCCGTGCGGGGGGCGGTGCCGGGCCGTCGAACCGGCCGTTCCTCGGGCCGAAGGAGGAGAAATCGGCGGAAAGGGATGACCTAGCCTGGATCGAAAGCCACGCGAGACCGGGGGCCGAGCCCGAAGAAAGGCGTCCATGGGCACCACCAGCAGTTCCGCACGTCGTCGGCGGGCGGGTTCCGCCGTGGCGGCGACCGTCCTCGGCCTCCTGACGGCGGCCGTCGCACCGGCCGTCGCCGCCACGGACGGCTCCGCCGGCCGACACCCGGCCACGCATCACGCGGAATCGGCCCGTACCGCCCCCACCCGGGTTCCGTTGGGGATCTCCCGACTGGCCCAGGGCCCCGGCCACGCGGTCGCCATCACCATCGACGACGGCCCCGACCCCCGCTGGACCCCGCAGGTGCTCCAGGTGCTGCGGGAGAACCACGTCAAGGCCACCTTCTGCATGATCGGGACCCGGGCACAGAAGTACCCGGAGCTGGTGCGCGCGGTCGCCGCGGACGGGCACCAGCTGTGCGACCACTCCGTCGACCACGACGTGACGATGGACCACAAGCCCGTGGCCTACCAGCAGCAGCAGATACTCGACGGCAAGGCCATGATCGAGAACGCCGCGCCGGGCGTCGCCGTCAACTACTACCGGGCGCCGGGCGGTGCCTTCACCCCCGACAGCCGGGCGATCGCCGCCGCGAGCGGGATGCGTCCCCTCGGCTGGAGCGTGGACCCCAAGGACTGGAGCCGTCCGGGCCTGCCGGCCATCGTCGCCGCCGTGGAGGGCAAACTGCCGCAGCAGCCGACCGTCCTCTTCCACGACGGGGGCGGCGACCGCAGCGAGACCGTCGCGGCGCTGAAGGAGTACCTGCCGTGGCTCGCCGCGCGGGGCTACACCTTCGCGTTCCCGACCCGCAGCACCCCGTAGGGCCACCGCAGGCGCCGTCCGGGCCGCCGGGGGCGGGGCGGCCGGGCGAGGTCAGTTCCCTCTGGGCGCGTACATGATCACGGCCATGCCCACGAGACAGACCAGGGCGCCGATGATGTCGTAGCGGTCGGGGCGGTAGCCGTCGGCGATCACGCCCCAGGCGATGGACCCGGCGACGAATACGCCACCGTACGCGGCGAGGATGCGGCCGAAGTTCGCGTCGGACTGGAAGGTGGCCACCACCCCGTACAGGCCCAGCGCGATGACGCCGGCGCCGACCCACGCCCAACCCTTGTGTTCGCGGACGCCCTGCCAGACCAACCAGGCGCCGCCGATCTCGAACAACGCGGCGACTAGGAACAGGGCGACGGAACGAGCGACAGTCATACCCGCTGACCCTACTGGCAGCCATACCGGGCCCCACCTGCGGACTTCAACACCAGATCAGCGCGGCCCGGACGGACGGTGGCGGTGGCCGTGGCGGTGGCGGTGGCGGAACTCAACGGCCGTCGCCGCCGACGGCTGCGCCGGGCCGGTACGCGTCCGCGACGCGCCGTGGACGGCGTCTGCCGGCTGACGCCCGCGCCACTCGGGGTGTCACCCAGCCCGGACCTGATCCCGTTCGGACCCAGCGTCATCGACGGCCCCGGGAACGTACCCGGATGATGGAAGCGTCGTTGCACCTGTGTGAAAGAAACCACGGACCTCGACGACAGCGAATGGGAAGCCGTCCGCGGCCTGCTCCCGCGGTGCGGACCCTCCGGGCCGAACTACCGGATCGTGATCAACGGCATGCTGTGGCAGCAGGCCACCGGCCGCCGCTGGCACGACCTGCCCACCCGCTACGGGCCCTGGCACCGATGCGCCGAACGGCTGCGCCTGTGGAATCTCGACGGCACATGGCAGAACATCCTCACCACTCTCGCCGCCGCCCGCCCGACCCCCCACGAAGCCGAGAACACCCCTACGTCCGGGGAGACGGTCGACGACTGGAACACCCCCTGGCTCACCTGAGTCCGGGGAGGTACGGCTCGCTTCCCCGCAAGTCCTGTTGGGCCATAGGTGGGCAAGGCATACCCACATCCTGGCCGGTCATTGCACATGGGGGATTCGCGCCCTATGTTCCCACGGAATCCAAGGCTGCCGCTTGCCTTACGACCGGAGGTCCTCCATGCCTGGCCGAAAACTCACTTTGCTGGCGGCAGCCGCGCTGCTCTCCCTCGGCCTCCCCACAGCTGCCGCCGACACCCCCGCGACCACCTGCTTCGGCCGCGTGGCGACCATCACCGGAGCAGGCACGATCAACGGGACCGAGGGCGACGACGTCATCGTCGGCTCTGCCGGCGCCGACATCATCAACGGGCGGGGCGGGAACGACCTGATCTGCGGACTCGCGGGGACCGACACACTCGCGGGCGGGTTGGGTGACGACCAGATCGAAGGCGGCGAAGGCGGAGACCTCATCCGCGGCGACCTGATCACCACAGGGACTCCCGCCGACGGCGGAGGCGACGACATCCTCTTCGGCGGCCCGGGTGACGACCGCATGGGCGGCGACAGCATGGCCTTCGGCGGCAGCGCGTCGGGGGGCGGGAACGACATCCTCTTCGGCGAGGAGGGCAACGACGCCATGATCGGCGACAGCCGCGGCGGCATCGACGCCTCGGGCGGCGGCGCGGACGTCCTCGACGGGGGGCCCGGGAACGACAGCATCACCGGTGATTCCTCCGCCGAGGGCACGGCCACCGGCCACGGCAGGGACGTCCTCCTGGGCGGCCCGGGCATCGACAGCCTCATCGGGGACAGCAACTCCGGGCACGTCGCGCACGGCAAGGGAGACGGCACCCACAAGGAACGCCCCGCCCGCCCCGCCCCCTCCACACCCACCCCCGGTTCGATGACCTCTCGTCAGCAGACCGCGCCGGCGCCCGAGGCGGATGGCGGCGACGACGTCCTCGACGGCGGTGACGACACGCCGGACACCTGCGACGGCACGGCGGGAATCGACGTCGCCGTCCGGTGCGAGACCACGACGAACGTTCCGTAGGGCGCTCAGCCGCCCGCGGGGGGTCGTGCGGGACGGCGGGGAGCGGCCTGACCGCCCTCAAGGCCTTGAAAGGTCGCCGTCGGAAGTCAGCGTGGCCGCCGCCGCGGAGAGGCGGGCGCAGCGTCGCGTCATGGCGGCCGGGGTCTGTTCCGGGTGCTTGACCCACCAGCGGACGAGGGTGGCGACCAGGTCCCGCCAGACGTACTTGAGGGCGTCGGCGTCCAGCGGATCGGTGGATCCGGCCGCGCGCAGCAGTTCGGCGGTACCGCCGGCTGCGAGCCGATCGATGGCCGACCAGTACTCGGCGGCCCTGCGCGCGGCCTCCCCGCCGGGCGGCAGCGAGGTGTCGTAGAGCACGAACCACGCCTCCCGCTGCCCCTCCAGGGCGGTGAAGATGGCGTCCAGTACGCGCAGCGGCGTGTGCGGCGCGGTCCCGTCCGGGCCCATCGCCGTACGGATCGCGTCCAGGAGCCGGTTGCCGACGGGGACCAGGCAGGCGACGTACAAGTCCTCCTTGGTCCCCATGTACTGGTGCAGCAGCGTCTTGGTGACGCCCACGTGCGCGGCGATCGCGGGGAGCGACGCGGCGGCGTAGCCGCGGGTGCCGAACTCCCGCGTGGCCGCGTCCAGCATCTGCTGCCGGCGGTGGTGCCGCGGGACTCCCTTGGTGCCGGCTTTGGAAGGAGGGGTTGCCATGGAGGGATATTATCAGTAGGTAATTTACCGGTAGGTAAATTACTCTGACCGCTGGAGCGCCCATGGCCGGCACCACCTCACAGCCGATGTTCCGCACCCGCTCCTGGTGGGGCTGGGGCTGGACGGAGGAACAACCCGACGACGCGGAGTGCACCGCGATGGGCGCCCTGTTGCCCGGCACCCTCGCCCGCCCGCTCCCCGTGCCCCGAGTCGCCGACCTGGGCATCGGCAGCCCCGCGGCCGTGCCCCCGAGGAGCCTCGCCCACCTGGTCTGCGCCGACCCCACGGACCGCGCCGCCCACGCCATGGGAAAGGCCTACCGCGACGTCGTCCGCGCCCTGCGGGGGCGGCCCGGCCGCGTCCCCGATCTCGTCGCCCGCCCGACGGACGAGCGGGGCGTGGCCGACCTGTTGGAGTGGGCCGGCGAACGGCAGGTCGCCGTCGTGCCGTACGGCGGGGGTTCGTCGGTCAGCGGGGGCGTGGAGTACCGCGGCGACGCGCACCGGGCGGTGATGTCCCTCGACCTGACCGCCATGGGCGGCGTCCTGGAGGTCGACACCGAGGGCCGGGCCGCACGCATCCAGGCCGGCACCCTCGGACCGAGCCTGGAGGACCAGCTGCGACCCCACGGCCTCACCCTCAGGCATTTCCCGCAGAGCTTCGAATTCTCCACGCTGGGCGGCTGGTTGGCCACCCGCGCCGGCGGCCACTACGCCACCGGCCGCACGCACATCGACGACTTCGTGCAATCGCTGCGCGTGGTCACCCCGGCCGGCACGAGCGACTCCTGGCGACTGCCCGCCTCGGGCGCGGGCCCCTCACCCGACCGCCTCTTCCTGGGCTCCGAAGGGGCCCTCGGCGTCATCACCGAAGCCTGGGTGCGGCTCCAGGAACGCCCGCGCCACAAGGCGTCCGCGGCGGTGGCCTTCGCCGACTTCGACGCAGCGCTCCGGGCGGTGCGCGCCTTGGCGCAGTCCGACCTCTCCCCCGCCAACTGCCGCCTGCTGGACGCCGGTGAGGCCGCGCTCGCCGGCGCGGCGCACGACGGCTGCGCCGTGCTGGTCCTGGGGTTCGAGTCGGCCGACGAGCCGGTGACCTCCCGGCTCACGCGGGCCGTCGACTTGGCCCGCTCGTACGGCGGCCGCCATGACGGTACGGCCACCACGGCCGAGGGGCGCGGCGGTGACGCGGCTGTGGGCGCCTGGCGCTCGGCCTTCCTGCGGATGCCCTACCTCCGCGACGGTCTGGCCAGGATGGGCGCCGTGGCGGAGACCTTCGAGACGGCGGCCACATGGGACCGCGTCCCCGGCCTGATAGACGCCGTACGCACCGAGGTCGGCGAGGCGGCGCGCAAGGCGACCGGACACCCGGCGATCGTCAACTGCCGCCTGACACACGTGTATCCGGATGGCGCGGCGCCCTACTTCACCGTCCTCGCCGCCGGCCGGCCCGGTGACGAGGTCGCCCTCTGGGACGATCTCAAGGCCGTCGCGGGCGAGGTCCTGCACCGCCACCGGGCCACCATCACCCACCACCACGCCGTCGGCCGGGACCACCGCCCCGGCTACGACCGCCAGCGCCCGGAACCCTTCGCCCTCGCCCTGCGGGCCGCCAAGCGGGCCCTCGACCCGCGGGGCATTCTCAACCCGGGCGTACTCGTGGACTGACCCAACCAGGTGGGCTGACCGAACCGGGTGGGCTGATTGAGCCGGTGGCCGGACCGAGCCGTCGCAGGTCCGACGGCGGGTCTGACGGCAGGTTCGACGGCGGGTCCGTAAGAAGTCGGATCGGCCGGGGAAGATCAGGCGTCGAGCGCGGCCAGCCCCGCCTCCCAGCGGGAGCGCCGTTCCGCGGAGCTCTGCTCCCACCACGGGGTGCCGCGCTCGCCGAGGGCCACCTTCGCCGCCTGCACCCGCGCCCGGGCGTCGCGCTCCGCCCGGGGGTCGTCGGCGCGATGGGCGGCGGCGATGGCGCGCCGGGCCGCCATGAGATGGACGCGCAGCCGTGCGGCGGCCTCAGCCGGGATCTCGGGGTCGCCGGCTCGCCACCGGCGGCCGTCGATGACGACGTGGTGCCCGTCGGGGGTGGTGGTCGGCCTCGCTTTCGCAGTCACGGCCGGCGGCTGCCCACACCCGGGCGTGGCTAATCCTCGGCCCGCGCACACGGCCGGGCCGGCCCGGGGAGCGGAAGCGGGTCGCGCCGGGCCGGAGGGGCGGAGCCGCTCACATAGGGGCCGGGGCGCCTACCGGCGTGTCAGCGGGCGCGGCGAATCCGGATGCGGATCGGGCCGCGGGCCTTCGTCGGCTCCACGGGGCGGCCACCCTGGGTGATCTCGACCTCGCCGGATTCCACCAGCCGCCGGGCCGCACGTCGGGCCGGTTCCATGAGTGCGCGCCAGCCGTCATCGTCCCCTCCGTACACCGCTCGCGCGGCATCGGAGGGACAGATCGTCGCGGTCGGCGCACGCCGAGCCAGCAGCTCCAGGATGACGCTCTCCAAGCGTCGGTCCATGTGCCGTTCGCTGTCCGTCACCCAGCCAGTGTCGCACCGCTGACGCCAGGTACCGGGACCCTCACAGTGCGGCCCGCCTCGGCGGTCTCATCGTCGTACGGATGGCACGAGGCGCAACAGTGTGTGGAGGACGGCGTCAACGCTGTCGTGGGCCGGTTCGTCGGTGACGTGGGTGAGGAGACGGGCCAAGTAGCGCAACAGCGGGGGCGAGGCCATGACGCGCGGGTGCAGAAGCGGTCGGTAGCCGTACCGGGCGAAGAGGAGATCGCCGGCGAGGTTGCCCAGCCTGTAGTAGCGCCCCCAGCGACGGTGGATTTCGGCCGGGTACTGCCGCAGCGCGTGCTCGCGCCGCGGGCCCGCCGGTCTGGCCAGGGCCAGGGCGATGGTTTCGGCGGCCACTTCCGCGGCTTCCATCGCTTGGGCGATGCCCTCGCCGCTCCACGGGCTGACCATGCCCGCACTGTCCCCGACCAAGAGCAGCCCCCGGTGGTATTGGGGGCGCCGGTTCAGTCCCATCGGCAAGGGGGCGCTGCGCAGGGGCGAGTCGGCGTTTTCCTCCCGCACCCCCCATTCCTCGGGCAGGCGGGTCAGCCAGTGTTCCAGGGCCGCCCGCAACTCCACCGGACGCCGCCGCCGCTGCGGCAGGGCGCCGAGGCCGACGTTGACGCGCCCGTCCCCGAGGGGGAACACCCAGCCGTATCCGGGCAGGTCCAGCCCGGTGCGCGGACAACGCAGGTCGGCCCACAGTTCCAGGTACGGGTCGTTGGTGCGGGAAGGGCTGCGGTAGTAGCGGCGGGCCGCTGCCGCGACCGGTCGGCTCGTGTCACGTGCGAGTCCAAGGGCCAGCGCGGTCCGCGCGGAGGCGCCGTCGGCCGCCACGACGAGCGGCGCCCGGTAGCGCACCGGCTCCCGGCCCGGGCCGCGAGACGCGGTCACTCCTGTGATGTACCCCGCCCGGTCGGTCAGGGGGGCCGTGACCTTCACGTGCGTGCGCAGGCGCGCTCCGGCGGCGCCGGCGTGCGCGGCGAGCAGGTCGTCGAAGTCGTGTCGGCTCCGTGTGAGCCCGAAGTCGGGAAGGCTGCCCAGACGCGGCCAGTCCAGGTCCACCTGATGGCCCTCACAGACCCACCGCATTCCGCGGTTGCGCATCCAGCCCGGTGCGTCGATGTCGACTCCCATCCGCACCAGCTGGGCCACACCTCTCGGCGTCAGTCCGTCGCCGCACACCTTCTCCCTGGGGAAGCCGCTCTTCTCCAGCAGAAGCACGTCCACCCCCGCGCGCGCCAAGTGGACGGCGGCGGCCGAACCGGCCGGTCCGGCGCCCACCACGATGACTTGCGCCTCTTCATCACCTGCGCCGTCCGGCACGGCAGAGCTGCTGCCCGCGTGGGGGCGGTCGTCGGGCGCGTCATCACGTTCAGCGGTCACGCCATCACTATGCCGTCTCCGGAGCGGGCCGGTCCGTGAGACGGGGCCGAAGGAGCCGACGTAGGCGGCAATGTCCGCCACCGTGCCCCTGCCAAGACCGAGACCAACACCGAGAGCAACACCGACACCGACACCGACACCGGGACCGGGACCGGGGCCGGGACCGGGGCCGAGTCCGGGGCCGGGGCCGGGGCCGGGGCTGAGGCCGTCGCAGACCGGAGGTCAGTGTGAGAGGTGCCAGTCGGGGACGCTGGGCATGTGCGGCGCGAGGGTACGGGCGCGCTGCCACATGCCCTGGAGCTGCTCGGCGGGGCGCTGCTGTTCGCCGTGCAAGGCGTTGAGGATCACCAGGCCGCCGGTCAGGGCGGGTACCGCCCACTGCAGGCATGCCAGGTGCCGCTGCGCCTTGTCCGTGTCGATGGGGTGCTTGGCCGCCTTTTCGGCGTCCTGCGGGTTGGCGGACCCGGCCAGTTCGATCTTTTTGCCCAGGACGCGGCTGTAGGCGGTCGCCGCGAGGGCCGCGCCGGTCAGGACGGTCTTGGCGAGCGTGGAGGCGGCGACCCCCTGCTGGGCGGCGACGCGCGGCGCGTTCGCGGCGAGCAGACCGCCCGAACCGAACAGGTGCGCGGCGATCGCGGCGGCGTTGACCGGCGTCCACTTCGCCCAGCCGGCACTCGCGATCCTCGCCGAACCGGCCCATGTGCCGCCCTCATCGCGGGCGGCACCGTTCAGGCCGACCGCGCCCATCAGGGATCCCCCGAACCATGCGGCCAGACCCGCATCGTGGAGGCTACGCAACATCGTGTGACGATCGGACATGACCGGCTCCCTTGCCCAGGCGGAAGAAGCACCGGCGAACGACCGGCGCCCTGGCCACCGTCGGTCACCGGCCGGTGGACCGCCACCGGTCTGGTACGAACGGAGCAGACAACGGCAACCTTCCACCGGTGGCGCGGTGCGGTCATCGGGCCCCCCGCGAGCCGAGTCTCGCCCCCGCCCGGCGGGCGGAATGCCACCACGGGGAACCCGGCCCGACGCGTAACGGGGGGCCGCCGGGACGGCCATCAGCGCTGCTCCGGCCGAGCGCAAGTCCGCTGCACCCTCTGGGACCGGCCGAGCCGCACACCTGCGCCCGCACTGTCAACGGGCGCGATCGCGGACCCACCGGACAACGGCGCCGGCGCGACCCGGCAGGTCAGCGGCTCCATCGGAGTGACTCCGGGTTCACCGCCCGGTCGACCCGACGCTCACGGGGAGCCCGCGCCATACCCGCTCGATGGCTGGATCTGCGACAAGCTCGTCATTGCGGACACGGCGACGCGGGGCGAGGATCGACGCATGCCCGCCCCCCAGCGCGTCGTCATCGTCGCCTTCCCCGGCGTGGAACTCCTGGACGTCACAGGACCCGCCGAGGTCTTCTCGGTCGCCTCCCGGGTCGCCGATGACGAACACCCCCGCTACACCGTCGAGATCGCGACGGCGGACGGCGGCTCCGTGGCCACTTCCAGCGGTGTCCGGCTCCTCGCCGACCTGCGGCTGGACGAGATCACGGGCCGGGTGGACACCCTGCTGGTGTCCGGTGCGGTCACCCACGCGAAGGATGGTGGAACCCGGGCCGTCATCGATCCCGTCATCACGGACTGGCTGCGCACGGCGGTGCCCCGGGCGGGCCGCACCGGATCGGTGTGCGCAGGCGCCCATCTCCTGGCCGCGGCCGGCTTGCTGGACGGTCGATCCGCCACGACGCACTGGCTCACGACCGCACAACTGGCCGCCGCCCACCCCGAGATCGAAGTGGAACCCGATTCGATCTTCGTCCGATCCGGTTCGCTGTGGACCAGCGCCGGCATCACCTCGGGGATGGACATGGCGCTGGCCATGGTCGCCGAGGACCACGGCCGCGCCCTCGCGCTCGCCACCGCCCGCATGATGGTGATGTACGTCAATCGATCGGGCGGACAGAGCCAGTTCAGCGTTCCGCTCTCCGTCCAGGAGTCCGCCCCCGGCGCCACCTGCGACCGGATCGGCGAGTTGCGCCGATGGATCACCGAGCACCCGGACGCGGACCTCTCCGCAGAGGCGCTCGCCCGGCGTGCCGGTCTCAGCACACGCCACTTCTCCCGGCTCTTCGCGCAGCGCACCGGTACCACGCCCGGCGCCTACGTCGAGTCCGCCCGGCTGGAGACTGCCCGCCGGCTCCTCGAAGAGAGCGACGCCGCTCTGCCTCAGATCGCCGCCGCGAGCGGGCTCGGCTCCCCGCACACCCTCCACCGGGTCTTCCAGCGCCACATGGGAACCACTCCGGCGGCATACCGCCGCCGCTTCCGCTGAGGCGACCCGCCTTCCTCTCCCTCTCTCGCCCCTCCCTCGCCCCTACCTCGCTCCTCCCTCCTCTTCTTTCCTGCTCCCCACCGACCGGGTGGGGACACCCAGGCACGCCCACGTCCCGCTTCTGTACACGAAAGGCCCCCGTGTCCCACACGAAGATCATTCCGATACCGGTGCTCGGAAAGCACGCCGTCAACGCCTATCTGCTGCTCGGCCGGCGCCCCGTACTCATCGACGCCGGAACACCAGGCAGCGGGCGTTTGATACACGACCGGATCGCCGCCCACGGCGTGGACCCCTCCGACTTGGCCCTGATCGTCATCACCCACGGACACATCGACCACTTCGGCTCGGCGGCAGAGCTGCGTCGCCTCACCGGCGCGCCGGTCGCCGGCCACGTCGCCGATCTCGAACCCTTCCGTACCGGCAAACCGCGCATGCCCTACCTGCCCACCGGTCCCATGGGCCGTCTGATGAACCGGAACAGGAAGCTGCACGTCTCCGCCGATCCGTTCGAGCCCGAGATCCTGATCAGCGGTGACACGGACCTGGCCGACTTCGGGCTCGCGGCGCGCATCATGCCCACCCCCGGTCACACAGCGGGTTCCGTCTCCGTCCTCACCGACGAGGGGGACCTCGTCGCGGGCGACCTCGTGGCCAACTCCTTCATGGGCCTCATCCCCGGCAAACCCGCCAACCCGCCGTTCCACGACGACCCCCTGGACAACCTGGTGAGCCTGCGCGCCATGCTCGCCCTGAACCCCACGAAACTCCACGTCGGCCACGGCGTCCCGCTCGACCCCGAGCGCGTCCGCCGCTGGGCGGAGCGGGAGCAGCGGCGCCTGTCCGGCCGGGCGGCCCATGGCCGCCTCCGGAGCCGTACCACGACCTGACAAGGCCGTTCCCGCTCGGCCGCGGCGTCCACGAACCGACGAGGCGATTCTCACCGGAAGGACCGCCGGGGGCCACGCCGTGTCCGCGTGGAAGGCCCACGGGCACGGCGGCGACGGTCATCCGGGCGACCTGGCGGGGGCCGGGTTGGCGAGCGGGGAACGCCGGCCCTTGCCCAGGGCCCGTAAGGCGGCCCAGTCCACCTCCGGGTGTTCGGCCGGAATCCGGTCGACGTCCGCCCTCCGGTAGAGCCGAATCCGTACGGTGCCGCCTCGGGCCGCGCCGAACTTCACCCTCGCCTCCTGCGCGCAGGTGATCCAGCCGAGCCGTACCAGATGGTCGAAGTCCGTTCGGCGGATCCGCAGGCGGGCGGCGCACTGGTCCGGGCCAAGTGGGGTGGCTTCGGCGATCAGGCGGTCCAGGTCCGCGCGCCGGGCCAGGTCCATCACCTGATCGGGGTGCAGCAGCGGCCGGTTCGGATCGTCGGAGAGATCGGTCAGGTACCCGGCTGCCGCCATCTCCCGCACGGTCGCCACACTCACCCTGGCCGGTCCACCGGGCGGGTTCGGTGTTCCCAGGGCCTGCGCCAGCCGGTCGGCGGCCTCCGCCCCGGACAACGCGTACGGCAGACGGCCGGCGATCGCTTCGGCATCCATGGACTCCACCGCGGCCCGCGACCACATCATCGGCCCCACATCCGCTGCCGGCACCGCCCCGATGTGGACCGCCCACCGTAACGCCACCTTCGGCACCCTCAGCCGCGCGGCGGCCCGGCCTTCGTCGTACTGGGCCTCCTGCCCCACTGCCGACCTCCTCCCACTCACCCGCCTCCCCCGCTGCCCCGAAGCTCCCGGTACATGCGAATCAGTACCGATACGGCGCAGTTACGGAGCCGCTGGAGCGGGGAGCCGCCACGCGTGGCCACCCGCCCAGCCGAGGTCGGCGAGGGCGCACGCGAGCGCGACGGCGTGCGCCCAGGGCCTCCCGGTGGTGCTCGCGGTGGTGCTCGTGGGTCAGTCCCGGTCCGCGCCGGACAGGGCGTTGGTGATCAGGCGGGTGGCGTAGTCGCGGTCGCCCGTCAGCCGGTTGATGTGCTCCGCGAGGAGGAGGGCAGTGGCCTCCAGGGGGTTCATCTCGTCCTTGGTCCAGTCCCCGTACTGCTTGCGCCACAGGCTGGGGCTCAGGTCCGTGGCTGCCGCGATGACCATGCCGGCCATGGTGGGGATGGCCTCGGGGCGCACGCTCCTGGGCATCGTGCGCATCGTGGCCACCAGGTGGGGCACCACGTACTCGATGGCGTCCTTGTCGTGGGCCTCGTACGCCTTCCGCAGCCACGTAGTGAACATGTAGATGAGCGTGCACGCCCCGTCCACCAGGTCACGGACGCCTTCGCGGTCAAGGGAAGCGGCGAACTGGTCCATCAGACGCCGCTGTTCGGGATCGGTCCCCGACTTGCCGTCGTAGACGGCTTTGAGGCGGGAGTCGATCACCATGAGCGCCGCTCCGACATCACCGGCGGGGGCGTACTGGGGGTCATACGACGATGACACGGGAACCTCCTCATGCGGACACGGCAGGCAGCACGGCACGACCGTACGGTAGATCGCCCGGGGAGGAGGCCGAGTTGGCGATCGGCAGTCGGTTCGGGTAGGGGTGACGCCTATGGAGGACGCGAAGAAGGGCGTCGACCCGGCGCCCTGCTAAGGGTTCAGTGCTCCGGCTCGGGGGGCTCAGTGCTCGGGCTTTGGTGGCCGCGGCGACAGCGCGCCGGCGGCCTGGTCGAGGGTGACCTTCTCGTGCAGCAGGGCGGACACGGCCTCGGTGATCGGCATCTCGACGTCCTGTGCCCGGGCCAGGGCCAGGATCGCCTCAGCGCTCTTGACGCCCTCGGTGGTCTGACGGGTGGCGACGGTGGCCTGCTCGACGGTCATGCCCTGACCGAGGTGAGTGCCGAAGGTCCGGTTGCGGGAAAGCGGTGAGGAGCAGGTCGCCTCGAGGTCACCCAGGCCGGCAAGCCACGCGAGGGTGGCTGGATGAGCGCCCATGGCCACGGCCGGCCGGGTGGCCTCCCGCAGCCCGCGAGTGATGAGCATGGCCTGCGCGTTGTGACCCAAGCCCATTCCGGAGGCGACACCGACGGCCAGGGCGATGACGTTCTTCGTCGCCCCGCCCAGTTCGCAGCCGGTCACGTCGGCGCTGGTGTAGGGCCGGAAGTAGGCGGTGTGGCACGCCCGCTGCACGCGGTGGGCGGCGGCCACGTCGGGGCAGGCGATCGTCGCGGCGGCAGGCCGGCCGTCCATGATCTCGCGGGCCAGGTTCGGGCCCGAGAGCACCGCGACGCGCCCGGCGCCGACGCCGGTCACCTCGGTGATGACCTGGCCCGCCCGCAGGCCGCTGCCGATCTCGATGCCCTTCATCAGCGACACGATCACGGTGTCGCGTCCGATGTGCGGGGCCCAGGCGCCGAGGTTCGTACGCGTCGGCGATGGCACCGCGCCGAGCGTGCATGATCACGTCGGCTCCGGCACCGCCATGATCTTGCCCACGGCGGGGCCCCAGGCCCCGGCCGAGAAGACCGCCGCAGGGGCGACGCTTCGCTGGTGCACTGCGGGGTCCCACCGCCGGACGGCGCGGGCCTGCCGCCGTGATCGTGGCCGAGCGCCGTCATACTGTCGACGGTCGTCCCGGCCCGACCCGGACCACCCGTGCCCCTCCCCCGTCGCCCCGACGCGTTCCCGGTCGCCGACAATTGACGGGCAGCCGGCGGCGGATCAGCCGAACACGGCTCATGTCGATGGGGGACGGACCATGCGCGTAGGGGTATATCTCGCACACCCGCGGCCGGGGAGTTTCAACCACGCCGTGTTCGAGGCGGTGGTGGACGAACTGCGCGGGCGTGGATGCCAAGTGGCGGCGCACGACCTGTATGCCGAGGGATTCGCACCGCAACTCTCAGCCGCGGAGACGGGGACGGTCGACTCGGCGTCCGGAACCCCTGACTCGCAGGTGGCACTGCACCAGGAGGAGGTGGCGACGCTCGATGCCATGGTGTTCGTACACCCGAACTGGTGGGGCATGCCGCCCGCTGTCCTCGTCGGTTGGGTGCAACGCGTGCTCGCGCCCGGCGTCGCGTACAAACTCGGTACTGCCGAGGGCGAGCCCGTGGCACTGCTGAAGGCAGGCAAGGCCCTCGTCCTGAACACCTCCGACACTCCTGCGGAGCGGGAGGAGAACGAGTTCGGCGACCCGTTGCAGAGCATCTGGTCGGCCTGCGTGTTGCCGTACGTGGGAATGGCCGACGTACGTCGGGTCGTTTTCCGTACGGTCAGCGACGCGGACGACGAAACGCGCAGGGGGTGGCTCGAAGAGGCCCGTCGGCAAGCCGCCGCGCTGTTGGACGGGGACGTGGGTCCCATGCACGGCGGCTGACCGTCCAGAGGGGCCGCGCGCACGGCGAGTTCAGGGGCGGGGAGAAGCCGTCAGCGATGGCCGAGCACGTTCACCACGCGTCCGCTCGGGTCGCGGACGAAGAATCGCCGTACGCCCCACTCCTCGTCCTGCAAGGGGTGAATGATCTCCGCACCGCTCTCCGTCATGACCGCGTAGGCCGCGTCCACGTCGTCCACCTCGATGCTCATATCGGGGGCGACGGGCGCGGTCTTGTCACTGCTCATGACGCTGATCTGCGCCGCCGGGCTGGACGGGGAGGCGAGAGTCATGATCCAGCCGTGGTTCATGACCTCCTCGAAGCCCAGCAAGCCGTAGAACTCCCGGCTCTCCTGCGCGGCCTCGGACCGGATGTTGGGTACGACACGACGAACGGCCATGGACGACTCCAAGTCACGACAAAGGGGTCTCTACGTCTCTCTACGTCTCTCTCACATCTCTCGGCATTACTACGGCACGTCGGCCGTCGCCCGCTATCGACATGGCGAAACGGAAGGGAGCTGCCCGCGCACCCACGACATTCCGGGACCCCTCCCACACGCTTCCTGGCCATCCCCGAGTGACGCGGCGCCGGCCACCGACACGCGGACGAGCGGACGACTTTCACCCGTTCGGGCCACGTAAAGGCCGCTGACCACCCCGAACGGCCCAGCATCCACGCCTCGGACAGCCCACTACTCGGATGCCATGACTAACGTCACTGCCAGACACATCCATCAGCGAGGCTTGAGGAGGCGTCATGTCCCATCGAGGCCGTTGGCTGGCGGGCGCCTGCGCGAGTACGGTCGCCGTCGCCATGCTCGTGACAGGGGGCGCCCTCGCCACGCCTCCGCAAGACGGTCCCGGTGGAGACGCCGAGGGCGAAGTAGCGGTGGGTGCCTACCTCCACTACGACTCGGCCGGTGTCGACAGGATGCGGGAACTCTCCCGCTGGCTGGGGGGCGCCGAGCTGCGCGCCGGGCACACCTACCTGCCCGGTGACACCTGGATGAACATCGAGGGAGCACCCGACTCCTTGGACAGCTGGGCACGGTGGCGCAATGCGAGACCCGATCGGCTGTTCGTCCTGAACGTGCCCATGCTGGAGCGCAACGAGGCCGGCGTCCCCGACGGTCAGGTCGCCGCGCTGCTCCGCTCCGGTGCGCAGGGTAAGTACGACCACCATTTCCGGCGGCTCGCCGAGCGCTTGGTCGGCCTCGGGGTACCGGACACCGTGATCGTGCTCGGCTGGGAGATGAACGGCTTCAACTACACACACCGATGCCGGCCCGACCCCGCGAACTGGAAGAAGTACTGGCGGCGCATCGTGGAGGCGATGCGCTCGGTGGAAGGCCAACAGTTCCGCTTCGACTTCGCCCCCAACCGAGGCGTTGACGCGGTCCCTTGGACCAAGTGCTACCCCGGGGACGACGTGGTCGACGTCATCGGCATGGACACCTACGACCAGCCGCCCGGCGATTCATTCGACGAGCAGGTCAACCAGCCCTACGGACTCAAGCAGCAGGTCGACTTCGCCGAGGCGCACGGCAAGCCGATCTCGTACCCCGAATGGGGGTTGTTCCGCAACGGCGACAATCCCGAGTACATGCGCGACATGCTGGCATGGATCGACGAGCACAAGCCGCTCTACCACAGCATCACCGACTACTGCCCGCACGGTGTGTGGCAGTGCAGCAAGAACCCGCGCTCGGCACAGGTGTTCCGCGAGTTCCTGTCCCACAACGGTGTCCGGAGCCGGGCCGGCTTCGGCCGTGACAGGGCGCGGCCGAAGAACTGAGCCTGGTGGGAACGGAATCAGTTCAAGTCAGGTCAAAAGGGCTGCGACCGGTGACAGGGGTTCCCATGCCGGATCGCGGCCCGTGAGCCGATCGGTCACGCGTCGCCAGGCCTCCGGATCGGCGCCGAGACGAGTGGCCACGAGGCCGGCGAGGGCCGCTAGGGCGGCGCGGGCCTGCTCCGGGGCGTCGGTGCGGCGGGCCGCGCCGCTCAGGTAGGCCAACATCAGCGCGGCCGGGGCCGCACCGTGCAGCAGATCGGTGGCGGTGAGCATGCCGGAGGCGAGCAGCCCGTCGAGCTGCGTCGCCGGCGGGCAGTGGGACAGCCCGCCCAACCCGTAGCGGGCGCGGGCCCTCGTGAGGTCCTCGCCGTCGGGCAGACCGTCCGGACCGGGCTCGCGTACGAAAGCGGCGTGGCGCAGGCGGAGGTCGGCCGGGGCGTCGCCATTGTTGACGAGCTTGCCCCAGTGCGGCAGCGGCTCCTGCGCGTGAGCGGCCTCCACGGCCTCCCAGTCGATGCCACCGGGTACTGTCGCCGCGCCGCCCGGGGGCCGCCAGGCCGGACGATCGCGTCGCAGCCGGGCGATGAATTTGGTCGGGTCCAGCTCCCGGGCGGCCCGGGCCCGCAGCACGGCCGCCGGGTCCGGGGAGGCCAGCGCCTTCACGCACAGGGTGGTCGCCGCTGAGCCGAGCAGATCGCGTCGGACGAGGGCCGTGAGACGGTCGGCGCCGCCGTGCTCGAGAAGGTTCAGGCAGCCGAGGATCTGCTGGAGGAGGCTCAGGTCGCCACCTTGGCGGGCGAAGACCTCCTCGATCAGGTCCGGTTCGGCCGAGTACAGCCAGCGGGAGCCTCCGACCGGCGGCGCGGACTGGTCCCACCTCACCTCCGCCAGCGCGAGCGCGCCGACCGTCACGGCTTCCGCACCGGGGCGCGCGCCGGAACGAGAACTGGAACGGGAACGGGAACGGGTCACGATCCGCTGGGCCGTCCGCGATGTGGTGCCGTTCCGTAGGAGGGTGAGATCCACCTCCGGGTCGTCGAGGTGGGCGAGCCGTACCTCGGCGCCGTCCTCCAGCCAACGTGACTGGGCGGCGAGGACGTGCAGGGCGCGCGGATCGCGCCCTGCCAGCAACCGGCCGAAGACGGTACGGGGGGTCCGGTCGTTGCGCAGCAGGTACGCGGCTAGCAACCATGGGCCGTCGGGGCCGAGGCGGGGCAGAACCGCGTCGACGGTGTCGGCGTCGGCCAGACAGAGCAGTGTGCCGATCGGCCAGCTCCAGGAGTGGTTGCCCCTCTTCAGGAGGCCGATCGCCTCGTCCGGGGTGGTGGGGCGGGGCGTGAAGAACCCTTGCGCCGACTCGTCCAGCGGCCGGCACGTCACCTTTCCCTCGAAGGCGCCGCGGGGCCGGGAGGACAGCTCCAGCAGCTCGACCCAGGTCGGACCGTCGGCGGACCGGCGCTCGACGAGCCCGGCGGCGGCCGAGGCCGTCTCGGCCAGGCGCAGCCAGCTGTCAGGGTCGGTGCCGAGTTCCGAGCGCAACAGACCTGCGACTGCGGCCCGCCAGGCGTGGGTGAAGGCGAAGCGGCGCCAGTCGTGCGGGAGGCGGAGCAGGCGGGCGGCCGGCAAGAGTGCGGGAAGTTCCTCGGCGGGGAGGATGCCCTGGGTGTAGGCCTCTTCGGTGAGTACGGCACTGGAGCCCCAGCTTTGGGGGCGCTCCGCGCGGACCTCGGCGAGGGTCGGGGCGGTGTGCCAGGAACCCTCGTGGGGCGGCTCGACGCCGTGGGCGGCGCAGGCACGGACGAGCCACTGGGGGGTGGCGAGACCTGGGGCGTCGCTCCGCCAGTGGTGCGCGAGAAAGCGGAGCACACCGGGTTCGGTGGGCACCGGGACCTCGTCGGGGACGGCCGCGAGGGAGCGCAGCAGATCGAGTGCCGCCAGTGCTCCCCGCTCCTCCGGGCGCCCCGGGACACGGGGCAGATCGACGCCCCGACCCTCGGACCGGACGGTCTTGGCCTCGTCGCTCACGGACTCGCCGGTCGCGGGCTCGCCCTTTTCGGTCGTGGGGCGCCCCCTACCCGTGGCGGTCGTCGCGCGGCCGACGGGCGGTGCTGTGGCGCCCGCCTCGCTGAGCAGGGTGTGGAGGGTGCCCTGGTGTTCCGGTAGGAGGGTGTTCACGGCGTCCCACGCTTCGGCGCGCTCCCCAAGGTTGGCTTCGACCAACGCGCGGAGAGCGGCCGGGGCGGTGTCGCCGAGCAGACCCCGGTCGGCCAGCCGGGTCAGCGCGGCGAGCGCCTGCGCGGCGGGGCGTGCGGTGCGGACCAGTTCGGCCGGGTCGAGCAGCCCGGCGGAAACCATTCCCTCCGCCCAGCGGGCGGCGGAGTCGTCCAAGGGTTCCCGGGCGAGCCGCAGCTCCGGCGGCTGCGTGTTCCCGGACCGGCGGCCCCCCGCGCGCCACGGCTCGTTGAGCACGCTCAGCCGGAACGCGAGGCGCTGCTCGTCGCTCGCGTCCTCGTGGCGGGCCAGCTCCTCGCAGGCCTTGGGCATGAACGGGGTGGCAGCGTGGGCGTTGGCCAGGGCCGGCAGATCGTGCGCGTACGGCTCGCAGAGCAGGTCGCGCAGGCTGCTCGTGCCGCGGGTGGTGGCCAGCAGCGCCGGAAGCCGCGCGGGGTCGTCGTAGGGCTCGCACTGCTCGCGCAGCCGTCCCGGCGCGGCGCCGTCGCTCGAACCGGCTTCCTCGTCGAGCGCCTTGCCGACGGCCACGACGACGGGCCGGCTCAGGCGCCAGGCGATGGTCTCGTCTTCGAGGAGGGCGCGAACCGCCGCCGGTCCGGCGCATTCCCACACACGGACCAGCGCGTACCGCTCCGCGGCGCCCCTCCCGGTGTGGAGCAGGGCGCGAGCGGTCAGCTGCGGGTCGCCGGAGCCGAGCAAAGGTATGAGCCAGGTGCTCGGCGGGTTTCCGGCGGGGTCGGTCAGTTCGGCCCGCAGGCCCTCCTCCATCGGGACCCGGTCGATGCGGTGCGCCAGGGCGCGGCGCAGGGACGGGGTACAGCGCGGGTTGCGGTACACGGCGGCGCCGACCCGGCTGTCACCCACGGCGAGCAGCCGGGCCAGCGCCCGCGAGTCGAGTCTGGTGTGACGCGCGAGCGCGGTACGGGTACGGGAGTCCCCGCGCTCGGTGACCGCGGTCACGAGGCCGGGGCCGGGGAGCGAACCGGTGGACAGCAGCGTCTCGACCGTCCGGTCGGGCATGGCCGCCAGCGCGGCGGCCGCGTCCTCGGACCGGGTGTGCTCCAGCAGCAGAGCCAGGGTGGCGTAGACGCTCCGGGGCGCGGGCGGGCGAACCTGGTCGGGGTCGGCCGCCGGTGCGGGTGGAGGTACGTCGGCCAGCAGGTCGGGGAGGGTGCCCCGGTGCGTGGCCAGTGCGTCATGGACGCCGAGCCAGCGGTCGGGACGGCCCGTCAGGTGACTGCGTATCAGCTCTGCCAGCCAGAGCGCGACTTCCCCGTTCGCCCCACCGACGGCGGTGACGGCTGCCCCGACCGTGCGCGCGGGACGTGCTTCCTCGACCACCCGGAGCGCGCCGCCGGCCGGGATCGCGGCAGCGCCCGCGCCCGCTTCGGCGCGGGGCGGCGTGAGGAGACCGCGCAACACCTCGGCGGCCGTCGTGCTGTTCTGCGAGTGGCTCATGATCGCCATGCTAGGGCGGAGGTCTGACAACCGGTCCTGGCGTCGGTCCGGGGTCGATCCGGGGTCGGTCCGGCAGCCCCACGGTTGACCACCTGACGCGGAGCCAAGCCGATGATCGCGACGTGTACGACGTCCAGTTCACCCCGGCACAGCACCCTCCGGGACCGGCCGCATGACGAGCAGCGGTAGTACGGCCAGAGCCGCGAGCCGGCCCGCTTCCGATCCGGACCACCCCTGGCGTTAGCCTCGCCGCATGGTTGTTCATCCCACCCCACACGTCGTCACGCGGAACGTCGACGGAGAGATCCGTGCGTACGACCTCACCTCCGGAGAGCTCGGCCCCCTGGCGCCGGTCACGGTGTTTCGACCGCTCGACGGCCACCAGGTCGAGGAGTCGGCCCTCTCCCCCGATCTGCGACGGGTGGTGTACACCACCCTGAACGCGGTGGTCTGCCTCACGCGCGCCGGGGACACGGCGTGGATTGCGCCGCTGGAACCGCACTCCGACCAGCCTCACGGCCACCGGCCCGGTTGCGCGTTCTCCCCCGACGGCCACACCGTCTGGGTCTACCGGCCGGACGCCATGGCGGGACGCGAACAGGCGGACCAGTGGATCGCGTACGACGCCGAGACCGGTGCGGTCATCGCCGCCACAGAGCTGGACACGGTCGGCCACGGCGGTATTCAGCTCGCCCACCCGACCGACGGCAGCATGTACCTCGACGTCGGCGAGGGGCAGGACGGCTCGATCATCGTCCGGGGCGTGCTCCCGCCCGACGGCGGCGAGCCCGAGTTCGTCACCTACCCGTGGGACGACCGCTGTCTGATCGCCCTGTCGCCGGGGGGAGAGCACTTCATGACGGTCCACCACGAGCAGACGGACGTCGCCTTCCATAGCCACCCCGGCGGCGAAGTGACGCTCGCGCTCCCCGTCGAATCTTTCGGATACGACCCGGACGAGGTCTTCGTCGAGTGGAGCGGCGGCTACCTGAACCCCCACACCGCCGTCGTCACCCTGGGGGGCGAGGGGGACGACGAACAGGAGTGGTTCCGCCACCACCTCGTGGACCTGCGCACCGGAACCGTCCAGGGCGAACTCACCGTCGAGACTGAGAATCCGTACGGACTCCGCCTGCTCGGTGACGGCACCTGGCTCACCCACGACCCGGCCGGCCACCCGATCCGCTGGACCGGCCACCCCGAGGAGCAGGTCACGAAGGCCTAGCGAGGACTCGGCGCAGACCTCCCGCGACCGGCCGATGGCACCGGGCGGGTCCGGCGGTCAGCTCTGGGAGGCGGAGGAAAGCGTGGTGGGGTCGACACCGGAGAGTTCGATGACCCGATGGGCCGGCACACCGGCGGCGAGGGCCCGACGCAGCACGGCGTCTCGGTTGTCCTCGCTCTCGCGGAATGCGAGCAGGTCTGCCTCGGCGCTCGCCACGGGATCCGTGGCAGCGGCGCGGCGGACCTCTTCGAGTTCCTCCGTGGTCAGGGGGACCGGGAGCCTCTCGGCCCCCTCGGGAATGAGGTGGCTCTGCTCCGGCGGTACGACCCGGACGCTCGGGGACGCCGGATTCACACCCTGGGCGGCGAACCACGCTCGCACTGCGGGCGTGCCCAGGCACTCCAGCTCTCCGACGAGGGCGAGCGGCGTTCCCTGCCAACCTGAAGCGGTGGTCGCGAGAAACAGGTAGGCGTCATCCGTCATCGTGGGTCACTCTCCTGGCACACCGTAGCTGCAGACGATCGCTGCCCTCATACCCCCTCTCAAGGGGAACACGCCGTCGTTTTCCCGCTCCCCGCTCGGAGACCCGGCCCCCCGGACACGCCACTCGGCGGGGTCGCGGTGCATCCCGTTTCCTGCAAGCCCCGGCAACTCTAGGATCGGCGGATGACCTTGGAATGGGAACAGGTAGTCGTCCACTCGGTAGACCCGATGGCCTTGGGGCAGTGGTGGGCCACGGCTCTCGGCTGGGTGGTGGTCCATGCCTCTGATGACGAGTTCGAGATCCGCCCGGAGCCCGATCGCCTGCCGGGGTTGGAGTTCGTCCGCCTTGATGAGGGCAAGAAGGGCAAGAGCCGACTGCACCTCGACTTCAGGCCCGATGACCAGGACGCGGAGGTGGCCCGCCTGTTGGCTCATGGCGCGCAGCGTGTTGACATCGGCCAGGGTGATCAACCGTGGGTCGTATTGGCAGACCCCGAAGGCAACGAGTTCTGTGTCCTTGCCCGACGGCGTCACTAGGGCTCGCTCACGCGCGGGGCGCGTCCCCCGGCCTTGAGGATTCCGCGCAGCCCGGCGCGGCGCCCGCACAGCCATCCCGCGCAGCCGCTCACCGTCGCCGGACGCCATGGCCCCGAAGCCGATGAGGACGGGCGGGGGGCCGGGGGGTGCAGGAAATACTCCAGTTCCGTAGGCAGCCGTTCGGCCCGTCGTGATGGGGTCACCGATTGCCCACGCCGTCCAGCCCGGAGCGCCAGTCGGAGGGGCGGGGCACCAGCGTCGTACCGAAGCCGTGCAGGACGGGCCACTGCGCCTGTTCCTGAGGGGAGGGCAAACCGCCCTCGTCGGGGTGCGTCCGTCTGCTGCGTGTCGCCTGTCCACCGACACTCGGCCGCGCGGCCCGGCGGCCGGGAGGGCGATGAGAGTGAGGGTCAGGCGCGTACGGGTTGCCGGCCCGGGACGGGAATTGACATCCCCGGCCGGCTCGAACTACCGTCCGCATTAGTTAATGGCTTAAACTATCCACCACCTTAAGCATTCGGCCCCCTGGGGCTGCACGACCGGAGGAAGGGCACGGACATGAACCCCGCCCAGCACGGAGCGGCCGTCGCAGCCGAGACCGCCGAGTTCGTGGCCACGGTCGCCGCGGCCGACCTCTCCACCCCGGTACCGTCCTGTCCCGGCTGGACTCTCGGGGACCTCACGCGGCACGTGGGCAGCGTGCACCGCTGGTTCACCGAGCTGCTTCGCCGGCGCGTACAGCAGGCGCCGACGAGCCGTGAGGTGGACCTCCGCTTGCCCGAGCGGCCTGACGGCCTCCCCGAGTGGCTGGCCGCGAGCGCGAGCGAGGCCGACGAAGTATTCGCCTCCACCGACCTGGACGCTCCGATGTGGGCCTGGGGAGTCGACCAGCACGCCCGGTTCTGGGTGCGGCGCATGCTGTTCGAGACGCTGGTCCACCGGGTCGACGCCCAACTCGCGCTCGGGCTCTCACCGCACATCGACCGCGCACTGGCGGTCGACGGCGTCGACGAGTTCCTCACCAACCTGCCGTTCGCCTTTCCCTTCGCGCCGCTGACCGCCCAACTGCGCGCCCCGGACCGGACCATTCGCTTCACCAGTACGGACGGCAATGGCGACGGCAATGGCGACGGCGACTGGCTGGTAGCCCTGCGCCCAGACGGCTTCGCGCTGGTGGCCGATCGCGCCGAGCCCAGTGCGGCGGACGCCACCGTCCGGGGAACGGCCGCGGACCTGCTGCTGCTCCTCTACGGCCGCCTGGACCACCGCAGCGACACCTTCCGCCTGCTCGGTGACCGGGAGCTGCTCGCCCACTGGTTCACCCACTCGGCCTTCTAGGCTCCGACCACCGCGACGCGACGCGGGCGTCAGCTCTGCCCGTGTCCGGTGAACATGTCGAGCAGGCCCTGGGGGGCATGGCCGTCGAGGCAGCAGAGCCGGAAGACGTCGACGGCTTCCTTGAAGGCCGCGGCGCTGCGAGGAAACATCGCCTTCTCGTATGCGGTGAGCGCGGCCTCGGTGTCATCGGGGTGCGCGGCGATGGCCCTGCCGAGTTCGGCGCCGTCGTACATGGCCAGGTTGGCGCCTTCGCCGGACGGGGGCATGAGGTGGGCGGCATCGCCGAGCAGGGTCACGCCGGGTACGCGGTCCCACCGGTGCCCTTCGGGCAGGGAGTGGATGGGACGCGGGACCGGTGCGGTGTCGGAGTCGGTGATCAGGGCGGTGAGCTCCGGTGCCCAGCCGGCGTACTCACTGGCGATGCGGGCGGTGGCCGCGGCCGGATCGGTGAAATCGACGCCGTCGAACCACTCCTTCGGCTTGTTGAGCGTGGTGTAGGCGTGGAGGGTCCCGCCGCTTTCCCGGTGGGCGGTGATCCCCTGCCCCGGCGCGAGCGCGAACAGCGCCCCTCCCCCGACCGCCTTCGCGCTGGCAGGGTGCCGGTTGTCACTGTCGAGGAGGTAGGTCTCGACGAACGACGTGCCGAGGTATTCGGGTATGGCGTCGGAGAGCAGCGGGCGGACCCGTGACCACGCGCCGTCGGCGCCGATCAGCATGGTCGTGACGACGCCGGCACCCTCGGCGAAGGCAACCTCGTGGCGACCTCCTCCGAGGGATCGCACGCCGCTGACCTTGTGGCCCCACCGCACGGTGCCGGCCGGGAGCGAGTCGAGGAGCATCTGACGCAGCTCGCCGCGCAGCACCTCGGGGCGTCGACGCGCTCCGTCGTCGGGTTCGTCGAACAGAACGGTTCCGTCCCGGTCGAGAATCCGCGTCGCCTCCCGGCCTTCCAGGATGAGGGCGCGGAACTCGTCCATCAGGCCCGCCGCCTGGAGAGCCGGTTGGCCGTTGTAGTCGTGGATGTCGAGCATCCCGCCCTGCGTGCGCGCCGTCGGGGAGGCCTCCGCCTCGTAGACCGCGGCCTGGATTCCGTGGACGTGCAGGACGCGGGCCAGCGTCAGCCCTCCGAGCCCCGCGCCGATGATCGTGGGAGTGGTCATGGTGCTGCCTTTCTGATCGCGGACGGCCGGAGCCGGCACCGACATGTCTCAGCTGGAACACCGTTCCAGTCGCCTCCTAAAGTGGAACGGTGTTCCACCCCTGTCAAGATGGAACGCGATTCCAGGGTGTTTAGGATGGGGACATGGCAACCAGAGCGCGTCGTTCGGAACGACGGCAGGAACCGCTCTCCCGGGAGCGCATCGTGAGCGCCGCCGTGGAGCTCCTCGACACGGTGGGCGAGCGCGGCCTCACCTTCCGCGCGCTCGCCGAGCACCTGGCGACCGGTCCGGGGGCGATCTACTGGCACGTCACGGGCAAGAGCGAACTCCTCGCCGCGGCCACCGACGCCGTGGTCTCCGCCGGCATCCACGGCGACGACGGCGAGGCCACACCGCAGGAAGCGATCCGTACCCTCGCGCTCGGCTTGTTCGACGCGATCGACGCCCACCCATGGGTCGGCACGCAGGTCGCCCGCACACCGGGACAGTCGCCGATGGTCCACGTCTTCGAACGCATCGGACGCCAGATCCAGGCGCTCCGCGTACCCGAAGCCGCTCAGTTCACCGCGGCGTCAGCGCTGCTGAACTACATCCTCGGAGTGGCGGGCCAGAACGCCGC
Organism: Streptomyces sp. Tek67B01; assembly: GCF_055231995.1. NCBI lineage: Bacteria > Bacillati > Actinomycetota > Actinomycetes > Kitasatosporales > Streptomycetaceae > Streptomyces > Streptomyces sp. Tek67B01. The sequence goes on along the minus strand of NZ_JBUYUY010000001.1, from coordinate 6,598,654 downwards.
CAACGCGCGGGCTCAGCAGCCGGGCGCGGACCGGGCCGCGATCCTCGACGCCGCGGCGACCGCATGGGGAGAGCTCGACCCCGACCAATACGCGTTCACGCGAGCCGTGGCCGACCAACTGCGCCACCACGACGACCGAGCGGAGTTCCTCGCGGGCATCGACCTGATCCTCACCGGAATCACAGGAATCGCAGGAATCACCGCGCGGACCTGACTCCTTCACGCCGCGGCGGGGCAGCGGTTGTTCGTAGAAGCAGCTCAAGGCAGTCGAGCACCCGCTCGAAGACGTTACGCAGCTCATCTGCTTGCCGGGGCGGTCGAACTCGTCCACGATGCTCCAAGGCCCAACCGTCCGGATTCCACTGGGTACGGTCAGGGCGTCGGAGAACAGGGGAGACAGTGGCAAAAAACAGCAATCCGAGGAAGCACCCCGTGGTGGCGGCGCTCATACCTCTCTTCGTACTGACCGGGCTGCTGCTCGGGCCTGCTGCGACAGCCACGGCGGCCGCGCCGGGCGCCCGGCAGGCTTCCGCAGCGGCGGCGCTCCCGCAGCGCGGTCTCCCTGCCGGCGCCAACGTGGCGACAGGCCTCCACGCGCCGATGTCCTCCAAGGTGACAGCCACCACCGGGACCAAGAAGAGTAAGAAGAAGAGCAAGAAGAAGAGCGGGCTCTTCAAGAAACTTCTGATCGTCGTGGTCGTCGTCATCGCGCTGCTCGTGGTCCTGTACGTGGTCCGCCGGGCCCTGCGCCGCAGGTCCGCCTAGCCACACGGAGACCGCGGCGGGGCGGCGGCGAGGACGCGGGTCCCGCCGTGAGCGCGGACGACGCTGTGCACGATGGCCGGGCCGAGGCCGACGTCGCTTCTCGACGCCGTGGATGCAGGGGCCAATGATCTTCGGGTTTCGGCCTTCTGATACTTCTTCAGGCCATGAAGAGAATCACTCGCCGACAGGCCCTGGGGATCGGTGCCGGGGCGGTCACCGCCCTGGGGCTGACCGCCTGCTCGTCCTCGTCGGCTTCCGCTCCCGCCGCCGAAGCGTCGGGAGCGTCCAATGCGCCCGTTTCCATACCCACCGGCGGCATCGACGAGGTGTACGAGGGCCGTCGTATCCAGATCGCCTTCGGGCCGGGCGGGCACCACGGTGTCGGGGCTCCCACCGTCAAGATCGACGGCAATGAACTGCACCTGATGGGCAACGCGGACGGCAGCTGGGTCACCGTCGTCAACCACTACGAGACCTTCCCGGACCCGATCTCGGCCGCCCGCGCCGCCATCCGAGGCCTCCAGGGCGCCGAGCTCGCCCCGTTCGTCGCGAAGGAGGTGCAGCTGTGACCGTTCGCAAGAACCAGGCCGCGCTGACCGCCGACGAGAAGCGCGCCTTCGTCAACGCCGTGCTCGAGCTGAAGCGGACGGGCGTCTACGACCGGTACGTCAACGCCCACAACTACTACCTCATGACCGACTCCGACTTCGGTGACCGGCTCGGCCACCGGGCGCCGTCCTTCCTGCCCTGGCACCGCCGGTTCCTGCTGGACTTCGAGGCGGCGCTGCAACGGGTGGACAGGAACGTCTCTCTGCCGTACTGGGACTGGACCGTCGACCGTGAGTCCAGATCCTCCCTCTGGGCGACCGACTTCATGGGCGGCACCAAACTGGGCCCGGACGGGCAGGTGCTCGACGGGCCGTTCGCCTACGCGGGGGGAAAGTGGGCCGTGACGGTCGGGGTGGACCGGCGGACCTATCTGCGGCGCGGGCTGGGTGCAGGGGTGCCGCAGCTGCCGACCAGAGCGGACGTGGACTCCGTGCTGGCCATGCCGGTGTACGACGCCGCTCCCTGGAACAGCGCCTCGAGCGGGTTCCGCAACCACCTGGAAGGGTGGCGCGGGGTCAACCTGCACAACAGGGTCCACGTGTGGGTCGGTGGCCACATGACCACTGCGGCTTCCCCCAACGACCCGGTGTTCTGGCTCCACCACGCCTTCATCGACAAGTTGTGGGCCGAGTGGCAGACCCGCAACCCGAAGTCCGGCTACCAGCCCACCGCGCCGACGCCCAACGTCGTCGACCTGCACCACACGTTGGGGCCGTGGAACAACGTGACGCCGGCCGACATGTGGGACCACCGCAGGTTCTACACCTTCGACAAACCGTAGGAGCGGGAGCGGACGGCCAACGCCGAGGCCCGGCGCCGGCTCCTCGGCCGCGCCGTGCCCGTGGGTCCGGCAGCCGGCAGAGGCTGGGGGCGACGGGACGTTTCCGCAGGTATGACGACCGATCATGCTGTGTCGCCGGCGGCTGCGTTGTCAGTGGTGGCGATTACGTTGGGGGTGTTGCCAGGGACGGTTTCCGACAGGAGTGGACGATGACCGAGAGCAGTGTTCAGCCCCCGCTGAGGGTGGTGCTGACAGACGTGAACGAGCGCGTGGTGGAGGCGTGGCGGGCGGCGTTCGCGGACACTCCCGGCATCGAGATCCGCAGGGGCTCGATCCTGGACGAGGCAGTCGACGCGTGGATCACCCCGACGAACTCCCGGGGCCGGATGGACGGTGGAGTCGACGCCGTCATCAAGCGGTTCCTCGGCTCCGGCATCCAGCTGCGTGTGCAGCGTGCGATCCGAGATCGGTTCGCCGGAGCCCTCCCGGTGGGCAGCGCGGTCTGCGTCCCGTCGGGGGCGACCGTCCCCCGGTACCTGATATCGACGCCCACGATGGTGCGGTCCTCGCAGAACGTGAGTGCCACCTTGAACGTCGCGCTGGCATGCGCCGCCGCGTTCCAGGCCGTCCACCGGCAGAACCGGCAGGCGCCGGGCAGCATCCGCTCCGTCGCGCTGGTCGGGATGGGTGCGCAGACCGGGCGGGTCCCGGCCAGGGTCTGCGCCAACCTGATGTGGACCGGTTACACGCTCTTCCACGACCACTGGTTCGAGGATGACGACGAGCTGCGCGCCACGATCATCACCCAGCTCAACGGCATAGAGAACGCCCCCGTCGAGCAGCGTGTACGCATCGTGCCGCCCAAGGCCGTTGTGCCCGACCCTGCCGCACACCCCGCAGGCCAGGTCCACCCCTCGACCACGACGATCGAAAGCCCCTCCCCCGTGGCCGACGCAACTCACCAGACCGACCCGACCCCGACCGCCACCCCGACCCCGGCGCACACCGCGCCCGACGCCGACGACCCCCTGGCTCTCACCGAACTCTTCAACGGCGGAGGTGAGCCCTGGCTTCCGCTCCTGAAGCCCGTCATCGAGGCGCTGCCGGACGCGGCCCGGTTCATCGGGAAGGGCCGCAGCCCCGAGGTCGTACCGGTCCGTGAGCTGACCTTCCAGGCTCTCAAGCCCCACCCACCCCACAAGTGGAAGGTCGTCGCCTTCGGCCAGAACCCGTACCCGCGGGCGGAGAGCGCGACCGGCATAGCCATGTTCGACAACACCTTCAACGACTGGAAGGACAGCCAGTTCGGCAGGGTCGTCAGCATCCGCTGCATCATCAAGGCGGCGGCGATGTGGAAGTACGGCATCGCCAAGAAGACGCCCATCGCAGACATTCGCGCGCTCTTGAAGGAGCGGGACACGGTCCAGCCGCCCGAGTGGTTCCAGGCGATGCTCACACAGGGCGTGCTGTTGCTGAACGCCTCGCTCACCGCGAGCGGCGACGCAGCGATGGCTACCGACCGACACACGGCATTCTGGCGGCCCGTCGCCGAGCGGATCATCGAGGAGATCCTCAAGGCCAAGCAGGACGCCGACGAGGAAGACCGAGGGATCGTGTTCGCCTGGTGGGGGGCGCACGCCCGCAACCTGAAGGCGGTCGTCCTGCGGCTCCAGGAGAAGTACCCGGACGTCGAGGTGCGGCACATCGACCACGCGAACCCGGCGGCGCAGGGCGACATCTTCTGCGAGGGCGACCACTTCACCCTGGTGAACGAGGCTCTCGCGTCGCTGGGTGCCGATGTGATCGACTGGCTGCCGAGCAAGGGGTGGAACGAGGGGGAGGCCGGTACGGCGGGGGGTGTCTCGGCACGCATGGGCGCCTTCATCGAGTCGACTATGAACCTGCACCAGATGTACCTGGAGCGGCTCACCAGCGTCAAGGACGAGGGCCTGGTCCTGCCCGCGATCACCGGCGTGTTCGATACCCCGCTGATGGACTTCCGGGATGCCGTCGCACCCGTCGCCGAGGAGCTGTCCGGGCTCGTCGGACACATCGACCGGTCACACGACTTCGGCAAGCGGCGGGCGTACGAAACCAGCGGCAGCCTGTCCGCCGACGCGATCGCCGCGCTCTACCTCTACACCTGTGAGTCCGCCTTCTACCGCGAGATCAACGCCGCCCTCCGCTCCCCTGACCGCAGCCGGGTCACACCGTATCTGCCCTACCTGCGGCTGCTGTTCTCGGCGGTCTCGGGGCTGCCCTCCCATACTCAGTCGCTGTGGCGCGGTGTGTCCTTGGACCTGCGGGCGCAGTACCCAGTGGGTCGGACGGTGACCTGGTGGGGCGTCTCTTCGTGCACTTCCAAGCCGGCGGTGGCCCGCTCCTTCCTGGGCAGCCGCGGCAAGCGGACGCTCTTCGAGGTGACACCCGCCCGGGCGGTCGGGATCAAGAGCTTCTCCGCCTTCACCGGGGAGGAGGAATACATCCTCACGCCGGGCACTCAGCTCAAGGTGACGGACGTGAGAAGCGAGCGCGGCGGGCTGTGCACGGTCAAGCTGACCGAAGTGGACGCCGCTCCCGTGGTGTCCTGACCCAGCGTCCGGGGCCATGGCCACGTGATTACGGTGACGCGGCGCCCGACACAGGCGTCACTGCTGCTCCAAGCGTTCCTGAAGGCACGCGAGCAGAGCCGCGAACTCGGGGGTCATACCGGCGTCCGACTGCTTGAGCATAGTCGAACGGCCGCCGTCCTCCACCGTGATCGTGTAGGTCATCGCGTCCCTGGCGGCGCCGGGTCGGCCCACCTCGGGCGTCGGGTTGGCAGCCGCCGCCACCAGTTGGGCCAGCTCGGCGGCGGCAGGCTCGGGCAGGGTTTCCGTGTCCAACGCCTTGGGCGGGGTGCGGAGATTCGTCGCCGCCGCCAGGCCGCCGTGTGTCGTCAGAGTCACCTTCATTGCGCGCAACCTCATCACGATGGGCACGGAACCGGTCGGCGGGATCGCCCCGCAGCCATTTCGGTGGTGGTCACCCGGTCCCCTTCAGGGCGGCCACCTCCTTGGCCAGCCCCGTCACCTTGGCGCTCAGTTCCCCGACCTGCCGGGTCAGGGCCGCCAGGCCGTCTTGCCGGCCCACGCCGCCGTTCCCGTTGAGCGCCAGGTTCCGTGCCCGTGCGAGACCGGGCGGAACGCCTCTGACGGGGACTTCCACCTCCTGCCACGCCGCCAGCACCGCCGATTGCTCGGCGCTGCCGTCGCCGAACAGTTCTCCGGCCTTCTGGAAGGTGGTGTCCGCGAAGTCCTCGAACCGGTCCTCGGCACTGCTCGCCTTGAGCGATTCGTACCAGATCGGCCCGGCCGCCTCCCACGCGAATCCGCCGATGCCCACGGCCGTCAGGAAGAACGCCTTGTTCGGAATGCCGGAGTTGATGTGCACCCCGCCCGAATCCCCTTCCTCCGTGTCGGGCAGGTGCATGAATTTGCTCATACGGTCAGGTTGGGGGTCCCGTCCGAACTGGGCATTGTCGTACGCATGCCCGGGGGCCTTCATCGATCGCAAGGCGTCGCCGTCGATTCCCGGGGTCCATATGTCGACCCCGATCAGCCAGTCCGCTTCCTCGGCCGACTGCTTCACCGACCACTGCTTGACGAGCGACCCGAAGACGTCCGACATCGACTCGTTCAGGGCCCCGGACTGGTTGTGGTACTCGAATCGGGCCGTGTGATCGGTGACTCCGTGCGTCAACTCGTGGGCGATCACGTCGAGAGACCCGGTGAGGTTGCCGAACTTCTTTCCGTCCCCGTCACCGAAGACCATTTGCCTTCCGTCCCAGAACGCGTTGTTGAACCGCACACCGAAGTGAACGAACCCGTCCAGGCGCATTCCCCGGCCGTCGATCGAATTTCGCTGGAACACTTCCCTGTAGAAATCGCGCGTCAGGCCGAGTCCGTCGAATGCCCGGTTGACGGGATCATCCGCGGACTGCGGTCCGTCTTCCGTCCTGACCAAGACGGCGGAGGCGAGGAATCTTCCCTGCTCGCAGTCGAAGACGGTACGCCGACCGCCACCGGGAGCGGCGGCACCGGTGAAGGACGCACGGACCGCTCGTTCACCCCGCAGACGAGCCGTGGTCAACATGGTGTCCAAGGCGGCCTGGCGCACCTCGCTGTCTTCGCTCTCCAAAAGCTTCTTGAGAATGTACGGGGGAATGATGCAATTGAGTCGGGATGTCCTGCTCATAGGACACCTCCTGGAAGAGAGGACCGACGGTTAAACATTCATCCACGCGCGGGAAGGTTCACGGCGCTCGATGTGACCGGAACTCGGCGTCGCCGCAGGCCTCCGAGAGGATCTCGCGGACGAAGTGAAGGTGCTTGCCGGATTTGGCAGCAGCGCGAGAAGCGTTGGTGACGGCACCCCTTTTCCAGAGGCGGCCCCACGCTGATATCACCAGTCTCCGACCGCCCGTAGCGGCTGGCAAGCGCAGTCGAGCCCGACCGGGAGCGGGTAGCGAACTGCCAACCCCCTACCGATGGGTACCCGTAATGGACCCGATTCCTGCCCAGCCTGCGCGGTGGCCGAGTCCGATGAACAACGAACCTTTGCCCCAACCCCCAAACGTGTCCGCTTCGTCGAGCTCAACGCAAAGGCGCCGCGGGCGCCCGCCGACGGTGACCTCGCCGGCGGCAGCGCCGAGGCCGGCCCGAGTACCGTCGCCGAGGCTACGCCCGCGCGCCATACTGGCGGCGCTGCTTGTCAGGGCTGCGGCAGAGCCCCGTGTCAGAACCGTGCGGGCCACATTCAGATCCGACAATGACCATTCCCCGGCCACCCTCGCAGGCTTCCGTTTCACGCGCGTCGGCGTGCGGGGGAACGAGCGCGACGGCCTCGCGATCGTCCTCGACGCTCCGGCGGGGAAGCGTCCAACGGAAGATAGATTGGCGAGATGCCTCTTCCCGCCGACCGGAACGCCTCGGACCAGCTCGACGCCCACCCGGTGGCTCGGTGGCAGGGATCGAACCTGCCTCTGGAGAGCCGAGACGGGCCTTCCGCAGACGAGCCGCGCGACCTCCTCCCCTTGGCTCTTGACCGGTTGCGATGTCTTCCGCTTGGCCCGGAGAACGTCTCTCGTCGGGAAGTCGGCACACTGCCGGCGGAGTTCCGTCGCCGCCGCTCCCCCTGGAACGCGGCGGCGCTGCGACTGTTCGACGACGTCTACACCTTCGTGGCCACCGGACCCCGCCGGCATGAGGACTGGGCGAACGACATCCTCGCGATCATGCACCGGACGGTCACCGACCCCCGCGGCTGGGCCCGGCTCGACCAGGACCGCGTGAACACCGCACGCCAGTCGGTGCCCGCATACCCCTTCGAGCCGCCTGCCGCATCGCAGTTCCCTGCTCGCCTATACCCACTGGACCCCGAGGCCGCCATCGCCGCGCTCGCCATCATGACCGAGGAGTGGCAGTCGGAACCGGCCCCCGTGCGCTCCCGCCCTGACCGCCACACCGTCCTCGCGGACGCCCGGACCCTTCTCGACCGGTACGGCTCCACCGCGCGCTACTGGACCAATGCAACCGCCGCCGCCTCGAATCCGGCACCGGACTTCATCGCGGCCGGCCTCCAAGGCACCAGCTCCCACCGCTTCCTCACCGCCGAATACATACACGGTCTCGACCTCGGTGCCGATCTGGGTCTGATCGCGGTGAACGACGACGAGGTGGGAGTTTTCTGGTCGTTCGAGGCGTACTGACTGATCCCGCATCGGGAAGACCCCAGCCGTCGCGTCCGTTCCACGCAAGCACTGGACACGCAATGGTCGGAGCGTTCTCAGATTGAAGGCCGGCTCGTTGGCGGCTCGGTGTCGTGGACCAGCTCAGCCAGCCGGATCAGGAGGCCGTATGTCGTCATGCGCCCGTGGATGCGGATGAAGTAGGACCGGCCGGAGCACTGGAAGATCTCTCGCCTGCGCACCTTCCAAAGCTTGTGCTCGTAGGCACTTGCCGTCTGCCGGAGGGCTCTCTCCGCTTCCTCCGCGCTGCCCTCGAACTCCGCGATGGTCCGTGCATCACGATCCGTCTCGCTGACACCGTCGACGGGTATCGCCGGCACGATCCATCGGGACATCCGGAGATCCCGCCCCTTCCCCCGGCAGCGCCCGCGCGCCGCACGGCACAAGTGTGGCAGACGCGCGGGAAGTCGGCCGGTGCCTCCGCCACGAACGACGGCGGGCCCGACCGGCATGGGTCCTACCGATCCGGGCGGGCTCTCGACCCTCGCCCGTTCGACCAGATCGGGACCCCTCCGCATACCACTGTCAGAGGGCCATGGCACTCTCAGTGGTCTGTCGGCCCAACGGCCGATGGACAGAAACACCGCTGATGTGGGGGGAACCAATGGCAGTTACACGCAAGCGCACGGCGCTACGCACCGGCCTCGTCGCCGCCGCCCTGACGGCAGCGGGGCTCGGTGCCCCGGCCGCTGCTCAGGCGGCGCCGCCGGCTCCGGCGGCTCCGAACGCCCCGGTGGCCCGGGCGACGGCTCAGGGCTTCGAGCCCGGCACCTCGCACGGCGCCGGTGAGATCGCGCGCAGCAAGAACGCCGTACTGAAGCTTCAGACCGACGGCAACCTGGTGCTGGAGCACGTGTCCGGCGGTGTCCTGTGGGCGACCGGCACGTACGGCAACCCGGGCGCGACCGTGGCGTTCCAGCAGGACGGCAACCTCGTCGTGTACTCGGCCGCCGGCAAGGCGCTGTGGGCCGCCGGTTCGTACGGCAACCCGGGCGCCCGCCTGGACCTGCAGTCCGACGGCAACCTGGTCGTCTACCGGCAGGACGGCTCGGCCGCTTGGAGCACCGCCACGTGGATGGTCGACACGACCGTGAACGCCACCTGGCAGATCGGCTCCGGAAACTGGACCTGGAGCGCCAACGCGATCCTCGCCATGGAGCAGACCGGGAAGCTCAGCATCCGGGACCGCAACAACCACGAGGAGCGCTGGTCCACCAACACCTGGGCGCCGGGCGCCTATGCGCGGATGCAGTCTGACGGCAACTTCGTCGTCTACAAGAAGGGCGGCGGGGAGGGCAAGGGCGGCGCCCTGTGGTCCACCGGGACCTGGAACAACCCTGGCGCCCACCTGGTGTTCCAGCTCGACGGGAACCTCGTTCTCCTGGCCAAGGACTCCGGCGCCGTCCTGTGGCAGAGCGGCACCGCCGACTGAGCCGTAATCGGCTTGCCTTTCGGACAGGGCCCGTACAAACTGATCGCCGTTGAATCGAACGCGTTCAACTGAACGTGTTCCTCATGGGGGGTAAGGGATTGAACCTCAACCGTAAGCGTGCCGCCTGGACCGGCGCGCTCATCGCCGCCGCCGTCTCGGCCGGCGTGCTCGTCTCCCCGGTGGCCCAGGCCGCCGGCGGTACGACCAACACCACGACCGCGGTCAAGGTCCCGGTCAAGAAGCCGCAGGGCGGCGTCCCGGCCAAGTCGGCTGCCAAGAACCAGCAGCGCGCGACGGCCCTCGGCGCGACCGCCGGAACCGTCTCGCTGCGCCCGGGCGAGGTGCTCGCCTCGAACGAGTACATCGAGACCGAGAACGGCTACCTGTTCATGCAGCCGGACGGCAACCTCGTCCTGGACCACAAGGCCGGCGCCGAGCTGTGGGCCTCCGGCTCGTACGGCAACACGGGCGCGTACGCGGTCTTCCAGGCCGACGGCAACTTCGTCATCTACAAGAAGGACGGCGGCCCGGGCAAGGGCGGGGCCGTGTGGAGCTCCGGCACCTGGGGCAACCCGAACGGCCACCTGGACTTCCAGGACGACGCCAACCTCGTCGTCTACCGCGCCGACAACTCCGCCAGCTGGTCGACCAAGACCTGGAAGGTGGGCAACAACACCCTCTCCGGTGGCCAGAACCTGGAGCGCGGCACCTGGATGTCGGCCACCAACTCCATCCTCGCCCAGGACAACCGCGGCTACTTCGCGGTCTTCTACCGCGGCAAGGACTACGGCCGGGGCTTCTGGAACTACAGCCCCGGCGCCTACACCCGGATGCAGAACGACGGCAACCTCGTCACGTACAAGAAGGACGGAGGCGAGGGCAAGGGCGGCGCGATCTGGGACACCAAGACGTGGGGCCAGAACGGCGCCTACCTCTCCTTCGGGGCCACCGACTCCACCCTGGTGCTCCACAAGTCCACCGGCGAGGTCCTCATCGACTTCAAGACCGGCGACAACCAGCAGTAGGACAGTGCCGACCGAGCACTGGTTCAGCACTGATCCGGCCCACTGCCTGATCGGCTGAATGCTTGACCCCGGCCCGGGGTGGGTTTGCCCCCACCCCGGGCCGGCCTTGTCTCTCGTCGGGGTTGCTCGATGAGAAAGAACCACGACATCCGGACAAGTCCGGGCCAGATCAGGCCGGAGTGGTCGACGCGCCGGGCACTTTCGCGTGATACACGATTGCTTGGGCGTATTGATCTGGTGCGCGGCACGTCCGGGCGGACGAGGTCGCTGACCGGGCCGGGTGACCGTTCGGGGTGACAGCGCGAGCGTCCGGACCTCTGCGGGCCAACCGACCGCAGGTCGCCGTACAGCGTTCGAACTCGCAGGAACTGGAGTCCTGATGGCTCTGACTCGCCGTGCTTCACTCACCGCACTGACCGGACTCGCGGCCGGCCAGCTCCTCGGGCTTGCCACGCCTCCGGCCGGCGCCGCGCCACGCGGTGCGTCGGCGTCGGCGTCGGCGTCGGCGTCGGCGTCGGCGTCGGCGTCGGTATCGGCGGACGCCTCCGCGTCAGCGGCGGCGTCCACGTCCGCGTCGCCGACGGATGCCTTCGCCGCCCTGGAGCGGGAGCATGACGCCCGACTCGGGGTCTACGCGGTGGACACCGGCAACGGGAGGACCGTCGTCCATCGTGCGGACGAGCGGTTCCCCTACGCCTCCACCTACAAGGCCCTCGCCGCGGGCGCGGTCTTGCGGAAGAACACCCTCGAGGGACTGGAGAGGGTCGTCCACTACACCCACGGCGACCTGGTCACCTACTCACCCATCACCGAACAGCACGTGGATACCGGCATGACGCTGCGCGCACTGTGCGACGCCGCCATCCGCTACAGCGACAACACCGCCGGCAATCTTCTGCTCGACGCACTCGGCGGCCCGAAGGGCTTCCAGGCCGCGCTGGTCGCCCTCGGCGATGGAACGACCCGGGTCGACCGCTACGAAACCGCGCTGAACGAAGCCACCCCCGGCGATCCGCGCGACACCAGTACGCCCCGCACCCTGGCCACCGACCTGCGCGCATACGCCCTCGGCAACGCCTTGAACGCCGAGAAGAAGGCGCTGCTGACCGACTGGTTGGGGCGGAACACCACCGGCGATGAACTCATCCGCGCCGGCGTCCCCGCCGACTGGTGGGTCGGCGACAAGACCGGCAGCGCCGACTACGGCACGCGCAATGACATCGCCGTCGTCCGTCCCCCCAAAGCCGCCCCGATCGTCCTCGCGATCCTCTCCACGCACGTCTCCCCGAACGCCACCTATGACAACGAACTCATCGCTCGGGCCACCAAAGCCGTGATCGCGACCATCGCTTGTCCGCATTGACCCGTAGGTGACCGCGAGCTCGTTCGGCCGGCAGAGCGGGTGGCGTCGGCGGCGCAGCGGCGGGGTGCAGTGCTGTGGTCAGGCCTCGGTGTCGCGGCGGGTGGCCGTGGCGGTGATGGTGGTGCTGGTGCTGGTGCTGGTGCTGGTGCTGGTGAGATAGGCGACCAGGGCGAGGATGACCAGGGTCCAGCCGAGGGTGACAGGGCCGAGACCGAGGTCGAGACCGCCGCGGGCGTGCGAGACCGCCATCCAGTCGGCGAAGGAGGCACCCAGCGGGCGGGTGAGCACGTACGCCGACCAGAAGGCCGCCACCGCGCCCAGGCCCAGCCGAGCGTGCGCGAGCGCCGGGAGGGCGATCAGCGCCGCGAAGACGAGGCCGGAGGCGAGGTAGCCGAGGCCGAGGTTGGTGGCGGTCAGATCCCCGGCGGCGGTGCCGAGCGCGAAGGTCGCGAGCACCGTCGCCCAGTAGAACCCTTCGCGGCGCCGGGTGTTGATGCTGTGCACCGAGAGCGTGCGCTCCGTCGCGTACCAGGCCCCGAAGATCACCGCGAGGACGAGTACGAAGACGGGGGTGGCCTCCGTGTACGGGACGCCGAGGCCGACGTGCAACACGTCGGCCGCCATCGTGCCGAAGACGCTGACCATGACGACGGTCGTCCAGTAGACCCAGGCCACGTACCGGTCGAGCCGGAACTGCACGGCGAGGGATATCACCAGGCCCACCGCGCCGAGTGCGACAGCGATCATCGGGTCCATCACGTGGGCGAGGAAGTCCGAGGCCGTCTCGCCCATTCCGGTGGTCAGCACCTTGATGACCCAGAACACTACGGTGACCTGCGGGACCTTGTTCATCGTCTGCCGGACGGGCACGGCCGGGCCGTCCTGTCGCAGTTGAGCTGTCGTCATGAGCCGCACAATGGCACAGCGCCGCTACGTCTACAAGTTTGTAGACATCATCCCGCCGGGGCCGCTATGGTCGGGGCTGCACGACCGGCCATGGCGGCGGCGCCACGATCGGCTCGGCCTTGGACTCCGGGCTGGGCGATGTGCCGACGCTGCACCTCTCGCCCGTCGCACCGGGTGCCGGAACGCCCCTGTTCACCGGCGGAGTGCCGCGCAGGCTGCCGCAGCGCGGCGTGACCGCGACATCGACCGCGACACACCTGGACCCACGACGGCCTCTGACGTCACCTCCCGTCGTCACCGCCGACGGCAGCGCACTGCGGGTGGCCGACGGCGTCCGGTGGGGTGCGATCCGGTCGGCGGTCACGTCGCACGCCCGGGACTCCGACCTGCCGGACGCGTTCAGCCGTGCGCCCGGCCCCAGGGCGCCGCCCACGCGCGCTACCGGGGCGTCGCGGACTCGGCGCCGTCCGACGCGGCTCGGCGTCGGACCTGATCCTCCTGGGCGAGACGCCGCAGCAGCTCGAACACCGGGGCACAGATCGCGAAGACGATGACCGCCCGCTCGGCCAGCTCCACCGGGTCGTCGAGGCCCGCGGCGCGCTCCAGGTCCAGCGTGGCCACCGACTCGGCGAGCTTCGCATAGGCGGCGAGCTCGCCCGGGTCGTACTGCGCGTCCAGCCGCCTCAGCTCCTTCAGCGCCGCCGTCAGCCCCTGCACGTGCGGTGACGTACCGGGCGCCTGCCAGTCCATGGCCGCGAGCAGCTCCGCCACCTCTCCTCCGGCGGTCGCGTCGGCCTCGACCTCCTCCTCGTGGCCCGCCGCGGGGCGCTGGGCCGCCACCGGCACCGGAAGCGCGTAGCTGATCGCTCCGAGGGCGCCCTCGGAGGTCTCGGCCTGGTCGACGGCCGCGAGCACCTCGCGGGTGGCGGCGATGGAAAGGCCGCCGAGCGTGGTCAGCGCCTTGATCAGCCGCAGCCGCTGTACGTGCTCCTCCCCGTACTCGGCCAAGGTCGCGGCAGTCGCCCGTCCTGCGGGCAGGAGGCTCTGCCGCAGGAAGTACTTGATGCTGGCGACCGGCACACCGGTCCGCCGGCTGAGCTCCGAGATCTTCATACGGCTTCCCTGTTGTCACGCGGTCCGGATCCGTAGCGGCTACGTCATCGGCGATTGGACACCACAACAAGATACTGCCACTATCCAGTTGCTGGATACCTTAAGTATCCAGCTCACGAACGCAGCCGCCCCGGAGAATCGATGCCTCATCCCACGCCCCCCTCCGTGCTCCGCCGACCCCAGTTGTGGATCGGGACGGGACTCATCGCCGCAGTGGTCTCGATGGTGTTCGCCCTGCTCTACGTGGGTGGCAACGTCGACCCCAGGGGCAACCTGCGCGATCTGCCGGTGGCCCTGGTCAACAGCGACGGCGGCGCCGACGCCGGCGGCCGTCGCGTCAATGTGGGCGAGCAGGTCGTCGCGGGGATCCAGCAGGCCGCCAAGGGCGAGAAGGGCATCGACTGGCAGGTCGTCAGTCGCGAGGAGGCGGACAAGCGGCTGGGCCGGGGCAAGGTCTTCGGCGCCCTCGTCATACCGAAGGACTTCTCCGCCACGGTGACCGCGCTCACCGCCGCGCAACCCGCGCCCCAGGGCAACCCGGCCCCGCCGGTCCTGACAGTGCTGACCAACCAGGCGGCCGGCAGCATCGGCTCCTCCCTGTCCTCCCAGGCCTCCCAGAAGGCCGCCCACGCCGCCTCCGCCCAGCTCGGCCGGGAACTCCTGAAGCAGGCCGCGGCCCAGAAGACCCCGCTCCCGACGGCCGCCCAGCTCAAGCTGGCCGACCCGGTGACCGTGAACGTCGCCGACGGCCACCCCGTGGGGTCCCGCAGCGCCATGGGCTTGAGCGCCTTCTACTACGCGCTGGTCCTGGTCGTATGCGGCATGCTCGGCGCCAACGTCGTCAACTCCCAGGTCGACACCGCCCTCGGCTACCTGCACACCGACTTCGGGCCCTTCCGCAAGCGCGAACCCGTCCTGCACACCAGTCGCGTCCGCACCCTGGCCATCGGCATGACACTCATGCTCGGACTGTCAGTGGTCATGGGCACCCTGGTCGAGGTCGCCACGGTCGGCATCCTCGACATGGACGCCTCCCACCTCGGCCTGCTGTGGCTCTACTCGGTCGCCACCATCGGGGTCGTCGGCATCGGCAGCCTGACCCTGTTCGCCGCGTTCGGCACCCCCGGCATGCTGCTGGCAACCATCGTCTTCGTCGCGATGGCCGTCCCCTCCTCCGGCGCCACCGTGCCCGTCCAGGCACTGCCCGGCTTCTTCCGCGCCCTGTCCGAGTTCGAGCCGCTGCGCCAGATCACCGAGGGGCTGCGCTCGCTGCTCTACTACGGAGCCCAGGCCGACGCGGGCCTGAGCCGGGCGTGGGCCGCGATGGGCATCGCGCTCGTGGCCGCGCTGGTCTTCGGCTTCGCCGTCACCCGCCTCTACGACCGCAGGGGACTGCACCGCATCCCCCTGCCCGGCACGGAGCCCGGCGCCACCACCCCCGCCACCGCGGGAGCCCCCGCGTCCGCGGAGCCCGCCGAGACCGCGGCTCCCACCACGGCCTGAGACGACCGGGCCACCACCTCACTGACGGCCGACAGCGCCGGCCCGGGCCCCTGCCCCGGGCCGGCGCTGTCGGCCGCCGCGTCTATGCCGTCGCAGTGGTCAGATCTCGCGGCGGAGGCACAGGGAGGGCCATGTCTCCCGAGATGTGCGCCACGCGGTGCGGCGTCATCATGGCGGGAGATCGGGCGCCCACGCGCGGGCGGCCGTCCCGAGAGCACGCGCATCCGCAGCCGGAGGCGACGCATGAACCTTGACGAGTCGCGCAGAGCCTGGGCCACGATCGTCTGCGTAGTCACCGTCATCCTCGCCGATCTCGTGGCGATCATCCTGATGAACACCGTCGGCCGCTGACCGTTCGGGCCGAGCACCTGGGGACATCCGGCCACGCGGCTGTCAATCACCTGCGAAGACGGCCACCGAAGACGGCCACCCTTGAAACTTCTTCCTGCTCACCATTTGTCAGATTTATCGAGTCCGCCCCGGCGGTGTCACCGGCCGCTCCCCGGGTTCGGCGTGATCCGTCAGCCCAGGAGGTTGCCGTAGTACCCGCCGATGCGGCTGTAGTAGGCGGGGTCCTCGATGTGCTTGTCACCGATGAACTCGGGGGCGGCCTTGATCTGGTCCTTCGTCCGGTCGACGTGGATCGTCTTCTCCTGCGCGTCGACGCGGCTGACCGTGCCCGCCGGGAGAAGGACTTCCCGGCCGAAGATCCAGGGGCCGGTGTCCACGACGATGTATGACGAGTCGACCTCGTCCGAGTGCTTGCTGACCTTCCCGATCGATCCGTCGGCCGCCTCCACCTTGTACCCCGTCAGGTCGAGGGCCTCAATCCGGCCCGACCCCTCGCGATATCCCCACACGTTCACGTTCACGTTCACGGGCAGATCCTCTCCTGCGATAGCGGACGGCCGACCCCCGTGCACACGGCCGAGGGCCGGCACTGCCTTCCGCCCGCCTGCCCCCGTACGGCGCCGCTCACACGTGGGGGCGCCGTCGCGCAGGACCGACCGCCCCATAGGGCTATCGGCCGAGAGGGACGCGCTCCCGCTCGGCAGCCGATGAGCGCTGTGAAGGCAACGGCGCGTGCGTGCGCGGCTGGCCGTCGGGGGATTCCGCGCGCATGTCCTCGATGGCCTTCGTGAGCCCTGTGCGCAACAGCCGGCTCACCGGCCGCTCGATCAGACGGTGGATCAACCATGCCAACACGAGCATGAAGCCGGTGACGGCGACGGTGAGCGGGACCGGTGCCACCTCGTTGTGGAAGTGGTGGATGATCGTCAGTCCGGCCATCATGTGCACCAGGTAGAGCGGGTAGGTGAGTGCTCCCGCGTGCGGCAGCCATCGCCACTGGATGCGGTCGAGGTATCCCAACGCGACGGCCGCCATGAGGACGAAGCCGAGTGCGATGACGAGGTGGGCCGGCCAGGCAGGCAACCTTTCCCCGGCCTCCTTGCCCAGGTTGGAGGTCATCCGTGCCTGGACATGGGTTTGCGCGAGGAGGAACTGCAAAACGACCATCCCCCACAGCAACATGTTCGGCTTGAAGCGGCGCATCAGGTAGAAGGCGATACCCGCTATGAAGTACGGGGAACAGGTGGGGATCGCGAAGAAGGCGAGTACGCCGTCACCGGTCGTAGGCGCGACGATACCGGCCAATGTCCACAGTCCGCAGAAGGCCACACAATTTCGATACGTCACACCCATCCGGATGACGCATGCGAAGAGTACGTAGAACTTCAGCTCGACGAACAGCGTCCAGTACGCGTCGTCGATGTGAGGCACACGCAAGCCTCCTTGCAGCATGGTGAGGTTCACGACGACGTCGCTGACCTTGCCGATCCTCCGCACCTCGGGCCAGTTGGACAGAACGAGAGCCGTGAACGCCACGCCGGCCCAGTAGGCCGGGAAGATTCGGGATATGCGGGAAACCACGAACTGCCCAAGGGTTCTCCCCCATGCGCTCATGCAGATCACGAACCCGCTGACCAGGAAGAATATCTCGACCCCGAGCCAGCCGTAGGCGGCTATCTTCCGCCCGTGCGGAAATATCTCTGCGGTCGCTCTTCCCCACGCGCTTTCCAAGACGAGGTAATGATAGGAAACGACAAAGAGTAAGGCCGACAGGCGCACACCGTCCAGAGCCGCCAGCCGTTTCGCCGAGGGGGGATGTTCTCGCGACGTGAGAGCTTTTTGTTCAGGTTCGCGCACGTTTCCCCCGATGTTACGTACATGACAATACGACCGGGTTACTCTACAACCGGTGATCAGCACGGACCGTCCCGCGCCGTGGGCGAGGACCCGCAGGGGGAAGCGGGCGCTGCCCGGATCGGGGGATACCGTCAGTCGGCGCCGACAACCCGGGGATAGCCTTCTCCACGGGGGCGCACGCGTCGGAATGGGGCGGACCCAACAGCCGTCTACATATCTGTAGACGCTATAGTCGGCACCGGCGGGCACCGGCTATGTCCAACTGCCCCGGAGGAAGGGGTTTCCGAGCCTGACCGCGCTGCCGCACGCGCCTTCGCGGTCCGCCGCGAAAGCACAGCGCACCCACACGCGGAGCGAGGCCGGGTTCCTCCACCGACCGCGCCCGCCGCACCCCCAGCCCACGCGGTGGTCCAGCGCACGCTCGGCCAGCCTCACATCGAACCAGCCCCAGGGACGGACCCATTGAGCACCATCGACATCGGTCAAGCAGCCGTTCTCGGCATCGTCGAAGGGGTCACCGAATTCCTGCCGGTCTCCTCCACCGGCCACCTGAAGATCACCGAGGGCCTGATGGGCATTCCGGTGGAGGACAAGGCCGTCGTCGCGTTCACCGCGGTGATCCAGGTCGGAGCCATCGCCGCGGTCCTCGTGTACTTCTTCAAGGACATCGTGCGCATCATGAGCGCCTGGGGACGCGGTCTGGTCAACCGCGAGGAGCGCTACCACCACGACTACAAGTTCGCCTGGTGGGTCATCTACGCCACCATCCCCATCGTGGTCGTGGGACTGGCCGCCAAGCCCCTGATCGAGGGCACGCTGGCCTCCCTGTGGGTGGTCGCCGGTTCCCTGATCGTCGGCAGCGGCCTGATGTGGGCGGCGGACCAGATGGGCCGCCACAAGCGCGGCGAGGACGACACCGGCCTCAAGGACGCCATGCTGGTGGGCTGTTCGCAGATCCTCGCCCTGCTCTTCCCCGGCTTCTCCCGCTCCGGCGCCACCATGTCCACCGGCCTCATCCTCGACCTCGAACGCGTCGCCGCCACCCGTCTCTCGTTCTTCCTGGGCATCCCCGCCCTGACCGGCGCGGGCCTGTACGAGCTCAAGGACGCCGTCGGCGCCGGCGTGGACACCGTCCCCCTGGTCGTCGGCACCGCGGTGTCCTTCGTGGTCGCCTACGCCTCGATCGCCTGGCTCCTGAAGTTCGTCGCCAAGCACTCGTTCAACGCCTTCGTCCTCTACCGGATCGCCGTCGGGGTCCTGCTCTTCGGCCTGCTCGGCACCGGCGTCCTGACCGCCTGACGCTCCTCGCGCGGGCTCGGCTCCGAACCCCGCCGGCTACCGCCCTTCCCGGCGCACAGCGTTGTCGATACGCATGCTTCCGGTCCACCGACGGGTTCCGGTCGGTCGGTGGACCGGGTCGTTGACCCACCCTCGCCCGAAGATCGTCTACAGTGCGGTAGACCGTCCGCGGGACTGTGGTTGCCCGGCTGCTCCGCCCTCGGCGCCCGGCCGCCCTCCGCCCGAGTCCTCCGAGAGGCCCGCTCGCATTGGCCGCTTCCGCGCATCAGCTCGACGCCCCGCCCGTCCCGGCCGGCTCGGGAGGGCCGGAGCGGGGCCGCCTACGCCCCGTGCCGGCCGGCGCGTGACCCGCGCCGGGCTCGGCCGCCGGGCGGGGTGGGTGGCCCTGGCCGCCGCGGCTCTCTTCGCCCTGATGGCGGTGTGGGTCGTGCGGGCCCCGGAGCACCTGCTGCCAACCGACGCGGCCTTGCACCGCTGGTCCGTGGAGCACCGCCCGGCCCTCGCCTCCGCGTCGGCCCGGGCCCTCACCGACACCGGCACGGGGGTCATCCCGTACGCCCTTCTCGCGGCGGCGGGCCTGTACGCGGGCCGCACCACCCGGCAGCGCGCCTGGACGGCTGCCGCCCTGCTGCTGTGCCTCGGCGCGGGTCAGGCCCTGCGCTACGCGGCCATGATCCTGATCGCCCGCCCGCGTCCGGCGGTCGGCGACTGGGCCACGCCCGCCTCGGGCTGGTCCTTCCCCTCCGGTCACGCCACCACGGCCGCGATGACAGCCGGACTGTTGCTGGCGGCGCTGTTCCTACGCGGCCCCCGGGTACCCCGGACCCCCGTCGTACTGGTCGTGCTCTGGGCCGCGGCGGTCGGCCTCACCCGCGTCTACCTCGGGATGCACTGGTTCACCGATGTCCTCGGGGGCTGGCTCTTCGCCACCGCCTGGCTCTCCCTGCTCGCCTGCGCCTACCTGGGGCGCACGCGCGACCGACGCCCGGACTCCGACCGACGGGGCTCGGATGGCGGCGCGGCATGAAGCCCCTACGCGATTCACCGATCGCGTCGGCGGCCTTCCTGACCTCCCCCCGTTGTCCGGCGGCCAGGAAGCGCTCCATCACCGACCCGCGCGCGGATGACCGCCACCGCGCACGGCACCGCTCAGTGGCGGTCCTGTTCGATCGTCCGGAGCAGGTCCGCCGCCACGCTCACCGCGATCGTGGCGGGCTCCTTGCCCGTGATGTCGGCCATTCCGATCGGGGTCTTGATCCGGTCGATGGTGGCGGCGTCGTGGCCGCCCTCGATCGCCAGACGGTGGCGGAACCGCACCCATTTGGCGGCCGAACCGATCAGACCGATCGAGCCGAGGTCTTCCGTGCGCAGGGCGGCGTCGCACAGCGCGGCGTCCTCGGCATGGTCATGAGTCATGATCAGGACGTGCGTGCCCGGAGCCAGTTCCGCCAGTACCTCCTCCGGAAGCAGCGGTACGTGGTGCACGTGGACCTGGGCGACCGCGTCCTCGAGCACGCCGAGCCGTTCGTTGGTGAGCATGTCGGAACGGGTATCGGTCAGGTGCAGATCGATGTTGTGCCGGGCGAGGATCCGTGCGAGTTCCAACCCGACGTGCCCGACGCCGAAGATCGCCACAGTCGGGACCACCGGCAGCGGTTCGAGCAGTACGGTGACGGCTCCGCCGCAGCACTGCACACCGTGCCGGTTGGTGACCTTGTCGTTGAGCGCGAACTCCATCAGCTCGGGTTCCGGATCGGGCGTGCCCAGCAGCTCGCGGCCCCGGTCGATGGCGACGGCCTCGATGTTGCCGCCGCCGATGGAACCCCAGGTCTCGGTCCGTCCCACGACGAGCTTGGCGCCGGCTCGGCGGGGCGCGTGGCCGCGCACGGTCGCGACGGTCACGAGCGCACCGGGTTCCCGGCGTGCTCGCAACCGCGCGACCGCGGCCACCCAGGTCATGTCAGGCATTGCTCAAAGCGCTTGCGGCGGTCGAGAACTCGCTGTCGCGCTGCTCCTTGGCCCCGCGCGCTGCTTCGATCGCCCAGTACACCGCCTCCGGAGTGGCGGGAGCAGCGAGTTCCACACTGGCCCCGGCCGGTCCGAAGGCCGCCGCGGCCTGCCGCAACGCCTCTCGCACCGAGAACGCCAGCATCAGCGGAGGCTCGCCCACGGCCTTGGAGCCGTAGACGGCGCCCTCTTCGGTGGCGTTCTCCATCAGCGTGACGTTGAACTCCTCGGGCATCTCCGAGAAGCTCGGCAGCTTGTAGGTGCTCGCCGCCTGGGTCAGCAGCCGACCGCGGTTGGGTCCGTCACCGGTGTCCCAGCGCATGTCCTCAAGCGTCAGCCAGCCCGCGCCCTGCACGAAACCGCCCTCGACCTGACCGATGTCGATCATCGGGGACAGGCTGTCGCCGACGTCGTGGACGATGTCGACCCGACGGATGCGGTACTTGCCGGTGAAGCCGTCCACCTCCACCTCGGCGGCGGCGGCGCCGTGGGCGAAGTACTTGAACGGCGAGCCCCGGAACGACTTCGCGTCCCAGTGCAGCCCCTCGGTCCGGTAGTAACCGGCCGCCGACAGTTGGACCCGCTGGAAGTAGGCGGTGCGGACCAGGTCGTCCCAGGCCAGCTCCTTGTCGCTGCCGAGGACGCGCGCGACGCCCTCGACGATGCGCACGTCCGAGCCGTTGGCACCCAGCTGGGAGGCGGCCACCTGTACCAGCCGCGCACGCAGCTGCTCGCAGGCGTTCTTGATCGCCCCACCGTTGAGGTCCGCGCCCGAACTGGCGGCGGTGGCAGAGGTGTTGGGCACCTTGTCGGTACGCGTGGGGGCCAGCCGCACCTTGTGCAGCGGGATGCCCAGCGTGGTCGCGGCCACCTGCATCATCTTGGTGTGCAGGCCCTGGCCCATCTCGGTGCCGCCGTGGTTGATCAGGACGGAGCCGTCCCGGTAGATCAGCACCAGCGCGCCGCCCTGGTTGAAGGCGGTGAGGTTGAACGAGATGCCGAACTTGATGCCGGTGATCGCGAGCGCCCGCTTGGTGTGCGGGTGCGCGGCGTTGAACGCCGCGATCTCGCGCTTGCGGTCGGCGATGCCGCCGTTCTCCTTGACCTGGTTCCAGACCATCGCGATGCGCTCCGGCTGGGTGACCGGCTGCCCGTACGGGGTGTGCTGGTCGCGCTGGTAGAAGTTGCGCTCCCGCAGCTCCATCGGGTCCAGGCCGAGCAGCGGCGCGACACGGCCGAGGATGTCCTCGATCACCAGCATGCCCTGGGGGCCGCCGAAGCCGCGGAAGGCGGTGTTGGAGGTCTTGTTGGTCTTGGCGATGCGGCCCGCGATGCGCGCGTTGGGTATCCAGTACGTGTTGTCGATGTGGCACAGGGCACGGGCCGTCACCGGCTCGGACAGGTCCAGGCTCCAGCCGCCGTCGGCGGTCAGGGTGGCGTCGAGGGCCTGGATGCGGCCCTCGTCGTCGAAGCCGATCTTCCACGTGGCGTGGAACCCGTGCCGCTTGCCGGACATGGTCAGGTCCTGCGTCCGGTTGAGCCGCAGCCGGACCGGCCGGCCGGTCAGCTTGGCGCCGAGCGCGGCGATGGCCGCGAACCCGTGCGGCTGCATCTCCTTGCCGCCGAAGCCGCCGCCCATCCGCAGGCACTGCACGGTCACCTCGTGACTGTGCAGGCCGAGGACGTGCGCGACGATCTCCTGCGTCTCCGAGGGGTGCTGGGTGCTGCTCTGGACGAACACCTGCTCGGACTCGTCGATGTGGGCCAGCGCACAGTGCGTCTCGAGGTAGAAGTGCTCCTGGTCGGAGAACTGGAACTCGCCGGTGAACACGTGCGCGGAGTCGGCGAAGCCCGCGTCGACGTCGCCGGCCAGCATCACGGGCCGGGCGCCGTGGAAGCTCTCGGCCGCGATCGCCTCCTTCAGCGTGATCACGGACGGCAGTTCGTCGAGTTCCACCTCGACGGCCTCCGCACCGAGCCGGGCCGCCTCCAGGGTCTCGCCGAGCACCCAGGCCACCGCGTGGCCGTAGAACATGACCTCGTCGGGGAACAGCGGTTCGTCGTGCTTGATACCGGCGTCGTTCACGCCGGGCACGTCGGCGCCGGTCAGCACGCGGACCACGCCGGGCACGGCGAGCGCGGGCTCGGTGCGCAGTGCGGTGATCCGGCCGTGGGCCTTCATGACCTGGACCGGGTACGCGTGCAGTACGTCCTTGGTGCGGTGCACCAGGTCGTCGGTGTAGAGCGCGGTGCCCGTGACGTGCAGGTTGGCGCTCTCGTGCGGCATGGAAACGCCGACTACGGGCTTTTCGGGGCGTTCGGACAAATGGCTCATGACGACACCGCCTCGGTGGTCTCTGCGTGCAGCTTCAGCAGGCTCTTGCCGAGCATCGCGGCCCGGTACTCGGAACTTGCGCGGTGGTCGCTCATCGGCGTGCCTTGGGCCCGCAGCACTTGGGCCGCGGCCTCGACGGTCTCCGCGTCCCAGGGCTTGCCCTCCAGGGCCGCCTCGGTGGCGAGCGCGCGGATCGGGGTGGCGGCCACGCCACCCAGGCCGATGCGCGCCTTGCGGACGATTCCGTCCTCGATGTCCAGCGCGAAGGCGACGGCCACGCTGGAGATGTCGTCGAAGCGCCGCTTGGCGATCTTGTGGAAGGCCGCGACCGGCGCCAGCGGCAGCGGGATGCGCACCGCGCGGATCAGCTCGTCGGGACGACGCACGCTCTGCCGGTAGCCGGTGAAGTACTCGGCCAGCGGGACTTCGCGCTCACCGTCGGCGTCGGCGAGCACCAACGACGCCTCCAGCGCGAGCAGCACCGGCGGGCTGTCGCCGATGGGGGAGCCGGTACCCAGGTTGCCGCCCAGGGTTCCGCTGTTGCGGATGAGCCGCGACGCGAACTGCGGGAACAGCTCCGCCAGCAGCGGGACGCTCCCGTCGAGGCGGCGCTCGATCTCGGTGAGCGTCACCGCCGCACCGATCTCGATGTGGTCGGATTCGACCCGCAGCTCACGCAGCTCGGGCAGCCGGTCGATGGCTATCACGCACTCCGCCCGGCGGGAACGGATGTTGACCTCGACGCCCCAGTCGGTGCTTCCGGCGACGACCACGGCCTCGGGGCGCTCGCGCAGCAGCTGCGTCGCCTCGGCCAGGGTGCGCGGCCGCAGGAACGTGCTGCCGTCCTGGGTGTACTCGGTGGCAGCCGGCTCGGGCGCGACCTGCTCGCGACGCCGCGCCAGCGGGTCGTCCTCGGTGGGCGCACCGACGGCGAACGCGGCATCGCGAATCGGACGGTATCCGGTGCAACGGCACAGGTTTCCGCTGAGCGAATGCAGGTCGAAACCGTTCGGACCGTGCTCGGCGTCGGTGTTATCGGCCGAATCCGCCTCCGAACCCGAGTCCGCGTGCGCGCAGCGGTCGGGCCGGTAGTACTCGGACGCCATGCTGCAAATGAATCCCGGCGTGCAGTAGCCGCACTGGGAGCCGCCACGGACCGCCATCTCCTCCTGCACGGGGTGCAGGGTGGGGGGCAGGCCGGGCTCGCCGGCAGTGGCGAGGCCCTCCGAGGTGATGATCTCCTGGCCGTCGAGCGCCGCGGCCGGGACGAGGCAGGCGTTGACCGCCACCCAGTCGGTGGGCTTGTTCACGCCGGGACGGGCCACCAGGACCGAACAGGCACCGCATTCACCCTCGGCACAACCCTCCTTGGTGCCGGTGAGGCCGCGCTCGCGCAGGAAATCCAGCACGGAGGTGTGGGGCGCGTCCGGTGCAATGGGAGTTTCTTTCCCGTTGACCGTGATCCTCGCTGCTACCACGGCGCAACCTCATTTCGGTGCGCGGTCAAAGTGAATATCCTAGTCGCCATTTGCAGGAGCTTTCTATTTCGGTGGCGCAGCTCGAAAACCCAAGCGCACATGAGCACGCGAACGCCGTGCCGAAGGCGGTGGGAGAGATCAGGAGATGCCGGGGCCCACGATCGGGCACGCCGGGAGGGCGGCTACTCAGCAGCCGTGTGCGACACGACCCGGAACCCAGGCGGCCGTCTGAGCGAGGCGATGCAGGTCGGAGATGGTCGACATCCGACTTCGCCTCCTTCTTTCAACAGCTCACGAGTCGTTTCGCTCGAAATTACGTCGTGCGGGCCCATCGGTCAAGCGGAGGGGCAGAGACCGTTAACACCGGACGGGGATCTGCGACAAACCGACCAGTGGCCGCCCAAATCGTTGGTTGATCATACAAAAGGAGGGAGTGGTGAGGCTTCTAGTGGTGAATGCGCGATTGCGGTGCGACCCGGCTCCCGTGATGTTGTCTACCACGCCACCCGGCGGCCCGTCCGCCCGTCCGCCACTGTTCGCCGGGGCGGGCCGGGGTGCGCCGGGGCACGCCGGAATGCGCCGACCGGAATGAGCCCGCCGCCCCGCGGGTGCGAGGTGCGGGGTGCGGGGTGCGACCAGGGGTGGCGTACGCGGCAACCCGGCCCTTCGACCGAACGCTCCTTGTCGGCCGGGGCGGCCGGCCCCGTAAGGCCGCAAACCCCGCCGCGGGGCGGGTGATCGAGCTGTCGGGGGGTAGCCGCGTCCATGGCAACGGCGGAAGACCGGCGACCACGGCGCACGGCCGACGACTGACGCTCCGTCGAGAGCACACGAAGGAAGGCACGGTGACCTCGTAATGACCACGGCAGAGCGGCAGGCCAACGCCACCGATGACTCGGTGAACGTACTGGTCTCGCGCGCCTCCCAGCAGATATCGGAGCTGGTCCGCGAGGAGATGCAGCTCGCGCGGGCGGAGATGACACAGAAGGGGAAACGCTTCGGTAAGGGTGGCGGCCTCTTCGGGGCGGCGGGGCTGATCGGCGTCCTGGCCGCCCAGGCGTTCGTGGCGACGTGTATCGCGGCTCTCGCCCTGGTGCTGCCGGTGTGGGCCGCGGCCCTCGTCGTCACGGTGGCGCTGGGAGCAATCGCCGCATGGATGGCGATGTCGGGGAAGAAGGAGATCGCGAAGGCCGGCGCGCCGGCGCCCGAGCAGACCATCGACAGTGTCAAGGCCGACCTGGCCGAGATCAAGGAGAAGGCGAAGCGATGACCGACGACCCCCGTACCCACATTGGCACGCCCACGCCCGAGGAGCTGCGCGAGCAGATCGAGCACACTCGCGACGATCTCGGGCAGACGGTCGAGGCGTTGGCGGCCAAGGCCGATGTCAAGGCACAAGCGAAGGAGAAGACGGCCGCGATGAAGGAGCAGGCGGCCGAGAAGGCCGCCTTGGTCTCCGCGCAGATCCGCTCGAAGGCGGAGCAGGCTGCACGCCTGGCGAAGGACAAGGCTCCCGAGCCGCTCCTCGACACGGGCCGTCAGGCCGCCCGCGTCGCTCGGGCGAACCGCACACCGGTGCTGGCGGCCGGCGCCGCCCTGGTGGTGCTCCTGCTGCTGCGTCGCAGTCGGCGCCGCCGCTAGACCGCCCGCCACGATGCCGGCCCGACCCATCGGGCCGGCATCGCCCGGTCTCCGCTAACGCCCGTCTGCCCCGGCTCGACACGTAGGAGAGGGCGGTGGCCTGTCGCCCCTCTTGTGGAAGAGGGGCGACAGGCCACCGCCCAACGGTCAGCGGTGCGCTGTTGCCGTACGCCTACCAGCGGTACCAGCGGCCGGTGCCACCCCTCGGACGGGCGACGAAACCGACCAGCCAGAGCACCAGGACGGCGATGGCGACCCACCAGAGGATCTTCACCGCGAAACCGGCACCGAAGAGGATCAGGGCGAGCAGAAGAACGAGAAGCAGGGGAACCATAGTTATCAACCTCCGAAGCACCTTCTGCCCGACCGCTCCCCACCCATGCGGTCGATTCTTATGTGTTTCTTATTCCCACAGACGGGCAATAGAGAGCGCCCGCACCCGCCGATCGGTTCGGTCCGGCTCCGTCGAAATCCTCTGGCCCGCGTGCGGTCCGACTGTTTGGATACGGCCATGAACAGTGCACTTCCGGACGGATACGAAGTCTCCACCGACCCCGAGCGTCTCGATCGCGAGCTGGTCCACCGCTGGCTCTCACAGGACGCCTACTGGGCCCTTGGCCGCCCACGGGAGAAGCAGGACCTGGCCATCGCCGAGTCCCTCAACTTCGGTCTCTACGACAGTGTTTCCGGGGCGCAACACGGCTACGCCCGTGTGGTCACCGACAACGCCACCTTCGCCTGGCTCTGCGATGTGTACATCGACCCCGCCGTACGCGGCAAGAGCCTGGGCACCGCCCTGGCCACCGCCGTCCGGGACCACCTCGCGCCGTACGGACTGCGCCGCATCATGCTGGCCACCGCGGACGCCCACGGGGTCTACGCCAAGGTCGGTTTCGCACCGCTGGAAA
Organism: Streptomyces sp. Tek67B01; assembly: GCF_055231995.1. Lineage (NCBI taxonomy): Bacteria > Bacillati > Actinomycetota > Actinomycetes > Kitasatosporales > Streptomycetaceae > Streptomyces > Streptomyces sp. Tek67B01. The sequence continues at coordinate 6,571,493 of NZ_JBUYUY010000001.1, read as the reverse complement.
CGCCGGAGAAGTGGATGGCGTTGGGGGAGCAGTGAGCACCCTGCGGTGAGGACCGTGCGATGGGCACCGCTCCTCCACCGCGCTCGACCGCGCTCTCGCTGATGAACCGGGTCTGCGCCACGGCCGCGTTGGAGCGGCCTTCGGCCATGAGCCGCAGTACGTCCATCTCGCGCGGGGTCAGCTCCTGCGGTGGTGCCGCGGGCGTCGCTGCGGGCGAGGAGCAGTGCGATGACCTGCGGGTCAGGACGGAGGCGGCGACCGGGCCGAAGCGGGTGCGCGGCCGCGCTGGAGACAGCGGCGCCATCCGATCTCCTCCTGGCACGCACCGACGAACTGTGCGAGGACGACCAGGGCGAGGGGGTGTGCCACCAGGGCCCCGGGGGCGGCGGCGGGGAGCGAGCCGGTCGTCGGAAGGCCGCCGACCGCACACAGGGCGGTGATCAGGGCGGGGGTGATCAGGGCGGGGGTGAGCAGGAGCGTAGCCGTGCCGAGGGCAGGGCTGCGCCCCTCGCGGCCCGCCGATCCGCGGCCGGGGGCGACGGCGGGGGCCGCGGCCCGGGGGCGGGGGCACGCCCGGAGGCGGGCAGGGTTCCGGCGAGCCGGTTCCTGATCCGGCCGGGCCACAGCAGTGCCACGTCCGCGACGGCGACGGCGGGCCCGAACTGGGTCAGTTGCACCACCTCGGGCGGGATACCGGTCGCGGGTTGCAGGGCGCCACACACGCCCGACGCCACGAAGGCGACGCGAGGAACACCCCCGCCTGCCCGGCCCCTCCCCGTAAATCGATCGCGGCGTGTCCGTCACGCCCCGCCTTCGGCTCTGTCGGTACGGGCCCGGGTCGCCCTTGCGCGTGGATACCGAAGGGGGATGTACCCAGGCGCACCCCCTCGGGGTCACGCCCAAGGCGCGCCGGTCGGGGCCGCCGAGCGCAGGGCCGCGGCCAAGTACCGTGAGCTTCAGGGCCTCGCCTAGCAGCCCCGGGGTGACGGTGTCGCCCGCCCGGTCCGCGCCGAGCAGCCGAATCAGGGCGCGTGGGTGGAACGGGTGCAGGCCGTTGCGTCCGGCGAACTCGGCCCCGCTCAGGCCAATTTCGACCGTGCCCGCGCGCAAGAGGTGGACCGGCCGCACGGCCGGGGTGTCATCATCGCTCACTCGACTGGAATCTCGCCCGAGCGAGACAATCGGCCAACGAGACGAACCCCAGGGGCCCGCCGTGTCCGCATCCCATGACTTCTTCGCCGCCTACGACGCGCTACTGGCCCGCTGGCCGGCCGGCACCACCGAGATCGACGTCCCGACCCCGTACGGCACGACCCGCGTCCACGCGCACGGGGCGGCCGAGAGCGCTCCGCTCCTCCTCCTGCACGGCGGCGGCGCCACCGGCGCCGTCTGGTTCGCCAACGCCGCGGCGCTCGGCGCGCACCACCGGGTGTTCGCCGTCGACATCATCGGCGACGCGGGCCGCAGCGTCCGCGAGGGTCGCCCCCTGCGTACCACCGCGGACTTGATGGCCTGGCTGGACGCCCTCCTCGACGGCCTCGGCATCTCACGTGCGCATATGCTCGGGCACTCGTACGGCGCCTGGATCGCGCTGACGTACGCCCTGCACGCGCCACAACGGGTCGGCCGGCTGGTGCTCCTCGACCCGACCCAGTGCTTCGCCGGCTACCGCCCCGGCTTCCTGCTGCGTTCACTGCCCGTGCTGGTGCGGCCGACGGCGGCCCGCGCACTCGGCTACCTCGACCGCGAGACCGCGGGCACGGACACCGCCTCGGACTGGAAGCGGCTGTTCGCCCTGGCCGTCTCCGATGTCCCGCACCGCAAGCTGATCGTCGGCCGCCGCCCCGATCCCAGGGCGCTGCGCGCCCCGCTGATGGTCCTCCTGGCCGGCCGGAGCAGCGCCCACGACCCGCAGAAGGTCGCGGTCCGCGCCCGCGAAGCCGTACCGCACGCCCGGATCGAAACCCTGCCGAACCTGACCCACTACGCCCTGCCCACCGCGTCCCCCACGTCAACGAACCGCCTGATCACAGAGTTCCTCACGTCCGGCGACGGGACCGAGCCCGCTGCGGCCGGATGAGGGACCGGCGGCGCGCGGTCTTGCCCTCCGGCGCGAGGGGACGGTCTGGGTCGCCGTCGTCCGATACACGATCGCGCCTCTGCCAGAATCGCCACATGGCCGACGACGACACGGACCGCGGTTACCTGCTGGACAACCGGCAATCGGAGGCGGGCATCCGGTTCGACGCGCTCAGCGAGCTGTTCGATCCGGTGACGTTCCGGCATGTCGACGAGCTCGGTATCGCCGCCGGCATGCGGTGCTGGGAGGTCGGTGCCGGTGGCCCGTCCGTACCCCTCGGATTGGCCGAGCGGGTCGGCCCCACGGGCAGTGTGATCGCCACCGACATCGAGGTGTCCTGGACCCGGGACGTCGCTGACGGCGTGATCGAGGTGCTGCGCCACGACGTCGCGGCCGATCCACCGCCGCCCGGAAGCTTCGACCTCGTCCACGCCCGACTGGTCCTGGTCCACGTCGCCGACCGTGCCGAAGCCCTGCACCGGATGGTCCGGGCGCTGCGACCCGGCGGGCGGCTGCTCCTGGAGGACGCCGACCCCGGGCTCCAGCCGCTGTTGTGCCCGGACGAGTCGGGTCCCGACCAGCAGCTCGCCAACCGGCTGCGATCCGGCTTTCGCGCGTTGATGGCAGCCCGCGGCGCGGACCTCGCCTACGGGCGAACCCTGCCCAGGCTGCTGCGCGAGGCCGGTCTGGTCGACGTCCGGGCCGACGCGTACTTCCCCGTCACCTCGCCCGCGTGCGCCGTACTGGAGGCCGCGACCGTACGGCAGATCCGCCGCCGGCTGGTGGCGGAAGGGCTCGCCACCGACGAGGAGATCGACCGCCACTTGGCGAACGTCGCCGCCGGTTGCCTCGACCTGGCCACCGCCCCGATGATCTCCGCGTGGGGACGCCGTCCGTGACCCGAAGGCCTTGGTGGGCGTTTCGACCCGTCGATAACCTGGGTCATCATGACGCGCACCTGGATCCTGCCCACGCTGCTTCTGCTCTGCGGCTCAGTCGTCGCGACCGGACTGATTGTCGCCGGGAGCCCGGGCACAGCCGCGGCGCTGCTGCTGGGGTTTGTGTTGCCGGCAAGCGTGCACTCGCCTCTGGTCTTCCCCCGGTCGATCGATGCGGTGGAGGCGCAACGCCGCAGCGCCGTCGACGGGCGGCCGGTCGTCTATTGGCGGTCGGGTTGTAAGTACTGCCTCCGACTGCGCGTCCGGTTGGGGCGCAGCGCTCGCCAGGTGCACTGGGTCGACATCTGGCGTGACCCGGCCGGAGCGGCAGTGGTGAGGGCGGCCAATGACGGCAACGAGACCGTGCCGACCGTCGTCGTGGCCGGCCGGCCTCAGGTCAACCCCGATCCCGATTGGGTGCGCGAACAGCTCGCCCGTTCCACCGCCTGACGGACCTCACCCCGACGGCTCCTCCTTCTCCTTCCCCTTCCCACTCCCCTGTTCCTGCTTCTGTTCCTGCTGCTTCCCCTGCTCCTTCTTCCTCGTCTTCTCCGGCTTCCTGTCGCTTTCGGCTTGCTGCTCTTTGACCTTGCCTGCTGGATCGTGGCCCGTCGGGCGGGTGTCTTCCGGGGGCGAGGCCGCAGTGGCGGGAGCGGACGGCCGGTTCGGGGCCCCGGCCGCCGGGGTCGTGGAATCCGCGGTGGTGGCGTGCGAGCTCGTGCTCACGGATGTGGCGGGTATCGCGGAGGGAGCGGGTGTCGCTGGTTTCGTGGGTGTGGGCGACGACGGGCGCGCGGCCGCCTCCGAAGTCGACGGTCGGCTGTCGGAGGGCGCGTGGGAAGAATCGGTCGCCCCTACCAGGAGCACGGACGCGCCGACCACGCTCGCGGCCATCAGGGCGACGCCCGCCGTGCGGCGCGAGGGCCGGGGCGGGCGCTTCTCGGGACCGGGAACGCTCGGGGCGCCATCGAGCGGAGCGGGTGCGCGGTGCGTGTCCGACACCGGCTCCGCCGGAACGGCGGTGGGAACCGCCGTCAATGCCACCTGCGGATGCGGGTTTCGCACCGCGCCGTTTCGCGCCGCGCCGAGGCTCTGCAGGGTCAAGTGGATTCGGGCGGCGTCGGGTCGCGCCTGCGGGTCCGGGTCGGTCATCGCCGTCAGCAACCGCCCCAGATCGACAGGTAGCAGCTCGGGCACCTGAGGCGGACGCAACAGCGGGGCGACGCCGATCTCGGCGGGTGTGCCCACGTACTCGCGGACACCGGTGAGCGCTTCGAGCAGCGTCAGACCCAGGGCGTAGACGTCGCTCGCCATGCCCGCGCCCTGGCCGCGGAGCTGCTCGGGGGCCATGTAGGCCAGGGTTCCGACGAGCGTGTCCGGTTCGCTGCGGGAATGGTCGTCGACGGCCCGGGCGAGACCGAAATCGGCCAGGAATGGTGAGCCGTCGTCGCTGAGCAGGACGTTGGACGGCTTGATGTCGTGATGGATGATGCCGTGCGCGTGGACGTGGTCGAGGGCCGACGCGATCTCGGCGCCGAGCCGGATGACGTGTACGGGGCTCAAGGGGCCGGCATCGATGCGGGTGCGCAGGGTGATGCCGGGTATCAACTCCGTCACCATGTACGCCCCGTGTCCGTGACGGCCGATGTCGTACACGGTGACGAGGGCGCGGTGCGAGAGCCGGGCCAAGGTCTGCGCCTCGTCGCAGAAGCGGTCGGCGGTGACGGTGTCCGCGCCGGGGCGGAAGATTTTGACCGCTACCTCGCGTTCCAGGACTTGGTCTACACCTCGGAATACGTCCGCCGTCCCCCCGGAACCTATGAGGGCTCGCAGCCGGTATCGGCCGCCGAGCAGGGAGCCGAGCGGGATCTGCACTGCGTGGGCCGAACTCGGGCGCGCCGACATGCGGGACCTCCTCTTCTCGCCGGCAATACGCCGCGCTTACCCCACGCACAACGGGCTACGCAGTCTCGCCCGCCCTCCGGGGCGGCCACTCCGCGAGTGAAGCGATCAGCCAGGTCCGCCCTGCCCGCCGGAGTGAGGCGCGTTCCTCCGAGGTTGGCGGTGTCGACCTCGCGGGCCAACGCGGATTCGGCGGGGTGTGCTCAAGGAGGGTCCCGCCGGTCCCTACCCCCTCAAGGGCCCGGCGGGAGGTCTGTCAGCGCCCCAGCGCGGTCGCGGCGGCCTTCATGACGCGCTCGGCGAAGTTCCGCGCGGCGGTCAGGTCCTCGGGGGCCGGGCGGTGCTTGTTGATGCCGCCCACGAGCTTGAACGGCGCCCAGGTGTCGAACGCCCGGCACGAGAAGGCCCCGTCCACCTCGTAGCCCTTGCCTTCGAGGAGCCGGGCGAGGGGGCGGGTGAAGCGCGCCGGCGGGATTTCGGGGAGCCCGCTGGTGGCGAACACGAACGCCCGGCCCCGGCTCGGGGGCAGGGCCTCGACGAAATCGGTCAGGCGGTGGTGGAGATTGCCGTAGAAGACGCCCGAGCCGAAGCCGACGAGGTCGGCGCCGGCCAGCTCTGCCGGGTCGGCCGCCTCGGGGGTGACGACCTTCGCGCCCAGTACGTCGGCCATCGCGTCGGCGACACGACGTGTGTTGCCGTGCGACACGGAGGTGCAGACGATGACGATCTTCATGGCTTCCATGGTGGGGTCCCTCCCGGGTCTCGTGCGGGTCATGACTCAGACCCGTCTCGACCGGCAGAACGTGACAATCGCCGCCGCGAGATGCCTCAAAGGGATCGCCGGAGGATGTGAAGTGCTCTGTCAGCGACGGGGGTTGCGCGCCTGGACTCCGCAACCCGCCTCCTGGCGGCTGATCGCGGCGGGAGGCATGGCGGCCGGTATGGGCGTCAGGGAGCCGGGGTGCTGACGGGGGAAGGCAACGGAGGCCGGGCTGCGGGCGCTTCGCTCGATGTCGGCGGCCAGGAGTAGTCGTAGGACGGAACCGGCGTCGGGGCGGGCGGCTTGAACGGGCCGGCCCGATTCGCCATGAGGATCATCATCGTCCCGGCGAAGAACAGGCTCAGGACGATCAATGCGAGGCCGACGGGGTTGCGCGGGTTGTAGTAGTAGCGGTTGGTTCCCCACCGGCTGCGTTTGAACACCGGCTCGTCGTCGTGACGCACAGGCTGGCTCCCGAAGTCGTCGTTGTCCGGCAGCGGCTGGAGCCAGACTCGGGCCGGCCGGTGCGGCCGGCCTCACCGGCTGATGCTGCCCTTCTGGGCTTACCCCACCGGTAGCCCGGGTGAAGCGCTCTGGTACGGGCCGCCGCGGAAGAGCATGCTGCCGTGGTGGCGCGGGCGGTCGTCGCGTTCGTGGGCGGCGTCGGAGCGATCGGCGGGGGTCGATATCCGAGCGAGGCCGCGGAGGGCCGCCAGGCCGGCCGGCACCTCGTCACGACGTCCTGCGGACTTCATCCAGACGGGCAGCCTGGCGAAGACGCTCCTCGGAACCGGACGAGCCACGTGCCGGCGTCGTGGTGGCGAACCGGTTGCATGTACGGGGCCTCGGGGCTCATAGCCGGCACCTTGCCACGACGTGCCCGTCCGAACCAGCAAGACCGAACCGAGCATGAGCGAACCGGGCACGACGAATCCGCCCGAGCGACCGGGAAGCTCCGGGCGGGACGGCCGGGGCGGGGCGCCGGACTTCGCGCAGGGTGTCAGGCGCCCGGCTCGGGGCGGATTCCGCGGGCAGCGGTGCCGTCGGAAGACCCGCCGGCAGGCCGGCCTCCGGTGGCATCGGTGGCGCCTCCGGTCATGAAGGAGTTGTGCTCTTCGGCAGGAGTCATCCGTCTTCCCCCTGCGAGCTCTACCAAGGTCTCTCGTTCGACCGGGCTCTCTCCGACCGGGCTCTCTCCTTCCACGTGGTGCCGCCCATGCCCGATCTCGATCTTGCGGGGGCGCTGCCGCCGCGTCGCCTTCGGGATGGTCAGGGTGAGGACACCGTTGTCGAGGGTGGCCACGCAATGCTCGGCGTCGGCGCCGGGGGGCAGGCCGGTGCGGTACGTGAAACCGTCCTGCCGACGGGTGAGTACCTTTCCGTGCTGTTCCTCGGACAGCGCGCCGCTGACGACGAGCTGGTCGCCCTCGACCTCTATGTCGATGGTCTCGGCGGGATAACCCGGAAGCTCCAGCTTGACGGTGTAGGAGCGGTCGTTCTCCATCTCCTCGGCCATCGGCAGCCAGGTCGAGCTGCCCTCGGTGGGCGCGGCGGCCTGTTCCAGGAACCGGCCCAGCTGGTCCCACATGCGCTCGAAGTCCCCGAACGAATGTAGTCCCCTCAGCACCCCACCCGGACTGCTTCTGTGGCGTCGGATCGGCAGTGCCATCACCTTCACCTCCCGTCGTGATCCGGGGCGGCGGTCGCGCCACCCCCGATATAGAGGCGGGTAACCCCACCACCAGCGGCTAAACCGATCCGTTCGAGGCAATCACCGGCCCCTCGGCCGACAGCCTCCAGGGCCGACAGCGGCCGGCACGGGCGTCGCGCCCGGTGGGGAGCCCGGGGCCGGCCCAAAACCGATCCGGTTTCGGTGGCCGCAACGCCCTAACCGCCATTTTCAGCCGACGAGGCGTGGGTAGGCGGTGAGGGACAGGGGCGCGGCAGACGGAGCGAGGAGCAGCGGTGATCACTCAGGAGCAGTTGTCGGCACTGGCCACCTGCACGGCCCGGACGGAGCATGGCCAGCGAGTCGGCGCGGTGGAGTACGTACTGGTGGACGACACCACCGGCAGGCCGGAATGGGCTCGGGTCGTCGACCGCTCATCGGGGCTCGGCGGCGTGTTCGTCCCGCTGCGCCACGCTTCGCTCCAGGAGGAGCAGCTGGTAGTCCCGTATGCCGTGTCCGTTATCGAGCAGGCCCCGTGCGCGGCGCTGGACTGTGGAAGCGTCCTGACCGTCGCCGACGAGCAGGAGTTGTTCGTCCACTACGGCCTCAAGGACGTACGGGACGAGGTGAACGCCGAGGGCGGCGCGGGGTGGGGACAGATGGACCGGGCACAGGCCGTCCGGGAGGGGACGGCCGGACACGAGCGGGGCGTATCCCGCCTGCGGCGGGCCGTGCTCGGGCAGTAGCCGACCGATTTCTCGCGGGGCCGATCGCCGGCTCGACGGGCGAAGTGAGGGCGGCGAGTACCGGTCAGGGCCCGGAGGTACCGCTCCCGTACGTACCGCTGCAGAGACCGGTGACCGAGGAGCTCGTGACCCCGTGGGACGCCCTGCACAGCTCGGCCATCTCGCTGCGCCTGGCGGATGTGGAGCCGGGGCGCCCGCCCTGGTCGGGAGTCGGCCGGGTCCGGGGCCGCTCCCGGTGCTCGGGTTTCGAGGGTGGGGGCTGCGCGCGGGGGTGGTACGTGTCCGGGGCGGGGTGGCGGCGCCGACCTGCCGGCTCGCTGCCCGAGTCGGTTTCGGGGCCGTCCGGGCGCGGCTCGGAAGGCGGCGGCCCCGTCGGCTCGCCGTTCGCGGCGTGAGCGCTGGTGGGTGATGGGGTGGGGTCCGGCGGCAACTGTGTGAGAGGCCAAGCTCCGTACCCGACATCCGTGCCGGCCCGCAGGGCAGGGGCACTCGGTGCCATGTCCCGCTTGCCCGACTTGTCGTCCGTGCCGTTGACCGACACGCAGCCGGAGACGACCAGCAGAGAGGCAAGTACAAGAGGCAGGACCCGGCAGCGCATCCGCCCACTGTGTCCGACCCGTGGCAGCGGGGCCTCGGTGGCTCGCGGACATTCCACCAACGAGTGACCTGCCCCGGAGCCCGGCCTCGTATCCGGTCGCCGCCGGTGCGTAGGGGCGTCCGGGCGGGTTCGCGGAATCGGAGCGGCAGCCGTTCGGTCACTGCGGTTCGTTCCCTTCCGCTACACGGCCGCCGTGTCCGCGGCCGACGTCGGCCGCGCGCTTCGGGCGGGCTGCTCGCGCTGCGCCGGTGGCGTGGGTCGGAGGTGGTGGGCGGCCTCGGCGGTGGTGTAGGAGGAGGCGAAGGTGAACGCGTACGGGGACGGCCCGTGCGCCCGCAGGGCCGCCAGCCGCTCCAGGGCCTCGCCGACGCTCGGGATGTGGCCGGCGGGGACCCACCAGAGCACCAGGTGCGCCTGGACGTGCCGCTCGAACCATTCACGCCGTCGCCGCATCACCTCCAAGTGGCCGCTGCGGTAGGTGAAGTCCCACAGAGCCTCCGGGGTCTCCCACACCGTCAGGTTGACGATGACGTCCTCACCTGCCGGGCGCAGTTCGGTGGCGTCGGCCGCCCCCTCCTCCACGAGCCGCCAGACGAAGCCGGGCGCGTCATCGGCGGCGGCGTTGACCGGTTCGAGCATCTCGACGAACGGCGCCATGCGCGGGTCGTCGAGGGGGTGTCGGAGCGTGGCGACGTTGAGCTGGGCGAGGTGCGCGGCGTGCGCGACGGGTGCGGTCATGGTCACATCCCAGCACGGCCCGCTTTTCTATGTCAATGAGAATTGTTTTTAGAAGTGACCACCACACAACACTCCCCCGGTCGGGCGTCCATGCGGGCGCGCACGGGGCCGTCCGTACCGAACAGCCCGTCCAGGAGGGCCAAGTTCATGGCGCAGACGAGCGGCGGGAAGCGTTCCGCGACGGCATGGAAGGGACAGTTGCGCATGCGGACGACGCGTCCGGCAGCCTCGACTGACTGCTCGTCAGCTTCGAAGTGGGGTTCGTAGCCCCGGGCGGCCAGCATCTCCACGGCCTCGTCGAGGCCGGCGCAGGGCGCCGCCGAGCCCCGCAGGACCTCACCCCGGCGGCGCGCGGCGGCGCAGAGAGTGGCGTCGATCCCGGCCTGCTCCGCGGCCTCGGCTAGCAACTCGGCGGCGGTGCGGTAGTCGCGGGCGGGCAGCGACACCGCCCGCTCGGTCCGCGTCCGGGTGTACACCTTGGCGGGACGGCCCGCCCCAGGCCCCGAGCGGCCCGTCAGCCGGCGACTACCACTCTCCAGCAGCCCCGCCTCCACCAGCCTGTCCAGGTGGTGCGCCGCGAGCGTACGGGCCACCCCGGCCCCCTCTGCGGCCTCGTTGCGGCCGACCTCGCGGCCCTGGGCCACGACGTACTCGTACAGGCGGCGGCGCACCGGGTCTTGCAGCGCCGCGATCGCGTCGATGTCTTCCACACGGTCATTCTAAGAACAACGCGGGTTTGAGATAGAGGAGCGGCCTCGCGACCCCCTGGGGAAGGCATCCGATGCCGGGAGGCGGGCGAGCGGTGGGCGGGACGGTGGGGTGCCGGCGCCCTTCCGCGCCGGCTCCGGCCGGCGGGCACACCCGGCAGGCAGGCACCAGGCAGGCGCACCGGGCACGCAAGCCAGGCAAACACATGACACATGACACCTGTCATACGGCACAGGTGACCCGGGACCCTGCCACCCGACGATCGCCCGCCGGCAGACTGACGATCACCACACGACCTCGGGGGCAACCATGAACATCCTCAGCAAGAAGACCGCACCGGCCGAACCGATCGACGCCGGCAACCTGGCACCCGCCGACTACCGGCTTCCACTCTGGTTCTTCGGCTTCGAAGGCGTGCTCGCAGCCGCGTTCGACATACTCCAGGCGTTCCCCTCCGCGTGGCCCGTACTGCTGGTCGCCCTGGCCGTGAACATCACCGTCTCCCTGACGTTGATGCGCAAGCGCCTCGGGCTGGCCAAGGCACTGTGGCGCGGTAAGGAGACCCGCAGGATCGCCATCGCGTTGGTGGCCCTGCGCATCGGCAGCCATTTCCTCCTGAAGGCGCTGGGCCTGACCATCACTTCCACGCTCGGTCACGCGCTCTTCGCCGTAGTCATGGGCGCGATCACGATCGGGGTGCTCGCCTACTCCCAGCACATCGCGATCCGCGCCCTCATGACCACCAGGAAGCCCGTGCCCGCCGCCGCGAGCATATGAACCAGGCCGCGTCGCGTGACCTCGCGTATCGGTCCGCCCTCGTCACCCAGCGGCCCGCTCACGCGGGAGGGAGCTCACGTGGGAGGGAGCTCACGTGGGAGGGAGCTCGAACCGCACCGCTGTGACGCGGTCCCGCTGACCTCGGTCGAGCAGCACGAGGGAAGTGATGCCAGGGGTCCTGGTCAGTCCTTCGCCTTGTACTCGTGACAGGAATCTCCTCAGCCCTCGCCGGTGGATGTTGAAGACCCGGCGCGACGCCAGCCGCCGACGGGCGTGCTGGCCCGACAGGGCCTCCTCGGAACCGACGTCCAACACGACCATGTGCAAGGGGCGCCCGGCCCGACGAGCCGTATGGGTCAACCACCTTCGCATCCAACCCCGGCTGCCGCAGTCGTGGATGAGCAGGGGCCGGTGGCTGCGCAGTTCGCGGCGCGTCCACTGCATGTGCTTCAGTCGCGCCCAGGGCCGGTACACCGCGTACGGAAGCCAGGTGGGCATGCGCGCTTCGCAGGCGGTGCGGGTGACGCGGGGGTCGACCACGGTGGCGGCATCGGACCACGCGCGGAGCAGCGTGCTCTTCCCACTGCCGGGAAGCCCGGCGACCACGACCGCCGCGTCGAACGGGTACGAGAGCCAGACGTCCCGACCGGCCGGACCTCGTAGGTCGACCATTCCCCGCGGGGATATGTCACCGCTCGGGGATGGATCGCCGAGCCCGTCCGCGGACGACCGGCGGTCCGGTCGCTGTTCCGCGTGGGGCTCGGTGCTCGGGTGTGTGCTCACAGGTGATGGGCCGTCCGGTACGAGGTCTGAAGGACTTCGACACTACGTGAGCCCTTTGGTCAACGAATAAGGGACCGTCAGGGGGGCGGGGCACCGACGGTGAGGCGCGCCCGATCCGGCTGCCCGGTACCCGGTGCCCGGCAAGTCGGTGAGGACCGGCTTGCGCATCAACGCCACGTACGCACGTCCACCACTTCACCGGACTGCGGGTCCAGCCGGGCTTGCAGATCCCCTGATCGCGTGGCGATGACCAGGACCGGCAGCCCGTCGGAGCCCGGGTAGGCGGTGTAGAAGCCGAGGACCGGGTTCGGCTCGGTCGATGCGCCGGGTGGCGGCCGGAGGCGGAATTCCTCGGAGCCGTCGGCCTGGTAGACCACGGCGTTGTCGGTCGGGGTGAACGGTCGGGTGTTCAGTGCCTCCACCACCAGCACCAGCGTCTTGCCCTGTTGCTGCCAGGCCATGACGTTCTGTGGGGGCGCTTCGTACCGCTTCCGTACCGTGGTGCCGGAAGATACGTCGGTCCAACGGACCGTGGTTTCGCCCTCAGTCCAGGCGATCGACAACTCCCGCTCTCGTTCTGTCACTTCGGCATCTCCACGGGAGGTCCAGGCTTTCGCGTCGGCCGCGCCACCCGGGAGGTGACCTTGCGTTCCGATTGTGGCGGACGACGACCGCTGACCGGTAGGCCACGTCGGCAGGGGGCGCGAGCAATGGCGGAGGCCTTCCCTCGGGCCCACCGCGTGTCGGTCTCAGGTGCCGGGGCTCGGCTCGGGCACGTCGTCCAGGGACGGTCCGGGGACGGTGGCGGCCCGCTCTCACAAGGTTGCTTGCCGCAACGCTCTGGCGGTCAGAGCGGTCAAGCTCACCAGCCCTGCTAGGGCGGCGCATAGGGCCATGGTGACCGGGGCGCCGAGGTATCCGATGGCAAGGCCGGTCAGCGCCATCGACAGGGGGGTGAGGCCGGAGACGGCAAGGGCCAGCAGACTCATGACACGGCCGAGATAGGCCGGGGCGCTGGCGCGCTGGATCAGCGGGATGACGATCGCCGCGAGGAAGCCGATCGTCAGGCCGAGCCCTGCGGCGACGGCGGCCGCCACGAGGAGCCGGCCGGTGGTGCCGATGATGCCGAAGCAGGCCGTTCCCAGGGCGGCCGCGCCCAAGACGAGTGGGCCCACTCTCCGTAGCCGCTGCTTCAACACCACCATGGAGAGGGGCCCCAATATCGCCCCGGCGCCGAAGCGCTGTTGATCAGTCCGATTCCGGAGGGACCCCATTCGCGTTGCTCGGCGATCAGGGGAACCCCGACGTTGACCGCGCCGGTGAGGGAGAACTCCAGGACGGCGACCAACAGGAGTGCGCTGCGCAGCAATGGATGGGTCAGGGCGTAGTTCAGACCGGCGGCGGTCTCGCTCCACAGGTGGCGGGACTGCTCGTCGTTCGGTGCGGGGTCGGGGGCGCGCAGCCACCACAGCGCGGCGGCCGAGATGCCGAAGGTGGCCGCGTCGACGGCGAAGGAGAAGGAAACGCCCGCGAAACCGGCGGTCAAGCCGCCGACGGCGCCACCGGCGATCGTCGCTCCTCTGCCGAGAGCGGCGCGCAGGCCCTGTACCCGGACAAGCTCTCCCTCCGCCACCACGTGGACCGGGAGGGTGTTGGCCGCTGGTTCGAAAACCGCGTCCAGAGCCCCGAAGGTGCAGGCCACGAGGGCGAGGACCCAGGTGGTGGGGGTGGTGGCCGTCGCGTACAGAGAGAGGGCGGCCATCAGGATCAGGCGGGCGATGTCGCTGCCGAGCATCAGGCGGCGCGGGCCGAAGCGGTCGACCAGGCTGCCGCCGAAGAGGAGCAGGCCGACTTTGGGCAAAGCACTCACGGCGAGGACGAGGCCCGCTCCGACGGCGCCTCCGGACTGCACGGCACTGACGGCGAGAGCCACGATGAAGAACTGGTCGCCGAACTGTGAAAGAGCCTCGCCCGAGAGCCATGTCATGAGCCGTCGGTCCTTCAAGCCGGTGGCGCACGCACGTTCTGCCTGGTCAACCTCTGTCATGGCTTGTGGGGGATGCCATGGACGAGCACGATGAACTGTCGCCCTTCCCCGGAGGGGGCCTGCTGCGCGCGGTAACGGTCCAGCAGTGCCGTGAACTCCGCTTGCAGAGCTTCGAGTTGCTCGCCGGTCAGGCGAAGGGCCATGTCGCTGTTGAAGGAATGACCCTCGGGTGCGGAGCCGGGGGCTGCCTGGGCCTGGGCCTGCATGTGCTCTTCGAGCATCTCGATGTGACGGGCGAGGACGGCTTGGCCGAGTGCTTTTCCGGCTACCTCACCGCCGGGCTCGGCGGCGAGTTCCTTGTCCGAGAACCGCACTCCTCCCTTGCGGACCCGCCACCAGCGTTCACGCCCGTCACCACGGAGGTTGGGCCCCTCCTCGACCAACCCGTAGCGGTGGAGTTGGCCGAGGTGGTAGCTGACCAGCGACACCTTCTGATCGAGCTCTTCGGCCAACAGTGTCGCGGTGGCCACTTGGTGCGCGGCCAGGGCGTAGTAGATCCGCAGACGCAGGGGATGGGCCAGGGCGCGCAGGGCCGCGGCAGAGGTCGGCGTTGTGACGGTCTCCGGGGTGGGCATGGCTCCGACCCTAGATGCACAGGATTTCTTGCGCAATAAGAACTGCGCAAGAAACGCTGCACATTTGGCGCTGGGCCGGCGCCGCCCCTTGTTACCGCCCCCTCCCGCCCTTCGGGCCCTTGGGGTCATGGGGCTACTTCGTGAAGACCAGGCTGACGTTGTGGCCGCCGAAGCCGAAGGAGTTGGCCAGGGCGGCCGACCAGCGACCGGTGCGGTTCTCTCCCCGCACCACATCCAGGTCGACCGCCGGGTCCAGCCGGTCCAGATTGAGCGTGGCCGGGACGTTGCCCTCCTTGAGGGAGAGCAGCGCGACCATCGCGCCCACCGCCCCTGACGCACCGAGCATGTGACCGGTCATCGACTTGGTCGCCGTCACCGCGGCCTGCCTGCCGACGGCTCGGCGGATCGCCTCCGCCTCGGCCGCGTCACCGGACTCGGTGGAGGTCGCGTGCGCGTGGACGACGCCGATGTCCTGCGGATCGACGCCGCCGTCACGCAGGGCGGACTCCATCGCGAAGACCTGACCGTCGGCGTCGGACGCGGTGATGTGGTGCGCGCTGGAGGACACCGCGCTACCGGCCAGCGAAGCGTATGTGCGCACATTGCGGGCCCGGGCGAACTCGGCGCGTTCGAGCACCATGATTCCCGCCCCCTCGCCCATGACGAAGCCGGATCGCGCCACGTCGAACGGGCGGGACACCGTCTCCGGATTCTCGGATGCGGTGGACAGGGCCTTCATCTGGGCGAAGGCGGCGAGGGTGAAGGGGTGCAGGCACGCCTCGACACCGCCGGCGATCACCACGTCGGCCCGACCGGCGCGGATCAGGTCCTGGCCCATGGCGAGGGCTTCGGCTCCGGACGCGCAAGCGCTCACCGGCGTCCGCGCGCCCCCCTTCGCACCGAGGTCCATGCTGACCCAAGCGGCCGGGCCGTTGGGCATGAGCATCGGGACCGCGAAGGGGGACAGACGGCGGGCACCCGACCGTTCGAAGACATCGTCCTGGCCGAGGGTCGTCAGCACCCCGCCAGTCCCCGTGCCGATGACGACCGCCAGCCGCTCGGACTCGACCTCGGGCGCGCCGGCGTCCTGCCATGCTTCGCGGGCGCTGAGGATGGCGAGTTGTTCACCGCGGTCCAGCTTCCTCGCCTCCACCCGGGGCAGCATCGTGGCCGGGTCACACGTGAGGCTTGCCGCGACGTGCACGGGCAGCTCCGCCGCCCACTCCTCGGTCAGGAGACGAACCCCGGACTTCCCGGCCAGCAGAGCCGCCCAGGACGACGGCGCATCGGCACCCACCGGGGTGATGGCGCCCATGCCCGTGACCACGACCTGATCGTTTCGAGCCATTCTCGTTCTCCTCCACATAGTAGGGATCTCACAGCCTGCGAGCTGATCTCATGGTGATCATCTCAGTGGAAATCCCGGCAGAATCAGAATGAGTTCGACCGATTCACCGCCTGCGCCTTGTGGGTTTCCAACAACCCGATCCGCCTCCCGTCCGCCCTTGCCTCCGTCCCCTTACAGCCCGGGGAGGTGGAAGCCGTTGAACAGGTCGTCCATGCCGCGCAGCGCGAGGCGGGCCGGGGTGGCGCGGACCGCGAGGTCACGGGCGGCCACCGCGAGTGGGCTACGGAGAGCGCCCAGGCGGCCGACCCGGCGGGCGCGGACGCGCACGGCGTCGGTGCGACCGAGGCGGGCGGTGGTGTAGGCGGCGAGGGCGGCCGGGACGGAGCGCGAGCCGCGCCCGCCGTCTCCGGCGGGCAGCAGGTGGGCGAGGACCACGGCGTCCTCCATGGCCTGACATCCGCCCTGGCCGAGGTTGGGTGCCATGGCGTGGGCGGCGTCACCGAGCCAGGCGATCCGACCGTGGTGCAGGCGCGGGAGCGGGCCGGCCAGGTCGTAGAGGTCGTTGCGAAGCACGTCGGCGGGATCGAGGCGGTCCACGCGGTCCAGCAGGGCCGGAATCGGGTCGTGCCACGAGCCGAAGCGTCGGCGGAGCTCGCCGCGCGGGTCGGTCGACCGGGCGCCGGCCGGGACGAGCGCGGTGGCGTAGAGGTAGAACCGGCCGTCGGACAGAGGGGTCACGCCGAAACGTTCGCCTCGCCCCCATGTCTCGCTCATCGCCGTTGTCCGCAGGTCCGGGGCGTCGACGATGGCCCGCCAGGCGGTCTCGCCGATGTAGTGCAGACCGGGGTGGGTGGGGAAGTACGCGCGACGCAAAGGGCTGTGGATACCGTCGGCGGCGACGACCAGGTCGGCCGGAAGGTCGGGGCCGCTTGCCGTACGGACCGTCGAGCGGTCGGCGTCGTCGTCGACGGCGGTCACCGACGTGCCGTAGCGGAGGGCCTGCGACGGCAGGGCGGCGGTCAGGGCCGCGATGAGGGCCGGGCGCGGGACGGCGATCGGGGCCGTGCCGTAGCGGGCGGCCATGTCGGTGGTGTCGGTCCGGGTGAGCCACCGGCCGTCGGAGCGGCGCACGCCCATGGTCGTGGGTAGGGCGCTGCCGGCGGCGTATGCGGCGTCGACGCCGATGGCGTCGAGTGCGCGCAGGGCGTTGGGGGCGAGGCCGATGCCGGCGCCGGTGACGGGGGCTTCCGGGGCGCGTTCGCAGACGGTGACGTGCCAGCCGCGGCGGTGCAGTGCGATGGCGGCCGTGAGGCCGCCGATACCGGCCCCGACCACCACCGCGTGACGGTTCGTCATGGGACACCTCTTCCGATCGACACGGACATCCCACTCTACGGATGTAGAGGATGCCCTCACTCTACAGCTGTAGAGTGAGGGCATGTCCACTCCTGACCGACGCACCCTCATCGCGGACACGGCGATCGCCACCGTGGCCGCGGCCGGACTACGAGGGCTCACGCACCGCGCGATCGACACCACGGCCGGACTGCCTGCCGGGAGTACGTCGTACTACTTCCGCACGCGTACGGCGCTGATCGGCGCCTGTTACGCGCGCATCGAGGAACTGGACCTGGACGACATCCAGCCGACGCGACCGGGTTCGCGGGACGAGGCAGCGGCCGGGCTCGGGATCATGCTCCACCGCTGGCTGACCACGGGCCGCGAACGTCAACTCGCCCGTTACGAGCTCAGCCTGGAGGCCGCGCGCACGCCGGAGTTGGAGTCCGCGCTCCACCGGGCGGGCTTGGCGGCCCGCGCCCGTGCGGCGGCGGTCCTCGCGGCGCTGGGCGCCGATCGCCCCGGGGAGGCCGCCGAGCTACTGGTCGCCTGGACCGACGGCCTGCTGTTCGACCGGCTCGCCTGCGCGATGGCCCGTACCCGGCCGGCGCCCGATCCGGCGGAACTCACGGCGGTCGCCCGCCGCATGCTCGACGCCGCCCTGGCCGCCGGCTGAGCGCTGCGCCGATGCTCACGGAAGGCACCGGATGTGTGCGCCCCGCGCCGCCGGGACAACGCCCCGCGAGGAACCGCCCACCTCGCCGGCCCGCATTCGCCACAACCGATCGGGCCGCTCGCGCGTCCTTACCCAGAGCCGCCTCCCGCCCGCCGGTGCGGAGCGACGCCAGACCCTGGAGGGACATCATCGGTACGCCCACCCCCGACCGATCCGCTCCGACCGCACGGCCCCGCCGGACGACCGCAATCGGCAGGGTGTTGCTGGGCGGCGTCGCGGGCGTCGTCTTGACCGCCGCGTTCCTGACCGTTGTGTGGTGGCCGCGGACCGAGGTGACGTACCGCGCCGACGCTCCCGCGACACCGGTCTATGACGACCGGTCACCGCACTTCCTCGGATTGGTGCACCAACACACGCTGTCGGGGCGGCACTCCTACCGGATGGTGATCGGCAGGGATCCCGGCCTGTCCTACGGGCATTGGGTCGACATCGACACCGTCTTGGGAGCGGAGGGGATCGAGTCGACCACGTGGACGGAGTCGGGAGTACGTGTCCGCTTCCGGACCGGTCACGAGGTGTTCGTCCCGGCCCGCTTCTTCCTCTTCGGCAGGTGATGACGGCGCCCGTCCGCCGGCGGCCCCGGGTACCCGGCCGAGGCCGCAGGCGTCATTCCGGCTCAACGGCCGCCCCAGCGAGGGGCGTTGGGTCGCCTTACGGCAGGATCAGGTACTTGATCCGGCGAGGAGGCCCGTATGAGCACACTCACCGCCTACAAACGGCTCCTCTCGGGTGGGCTGTTCCGCCGGTACTTCATCGGTGAGAGCATGTCCGGCTTCGGGGACGCCATGAGCGAGGTCACCGTCGTGGTGTTCGCCATGCGACTGGCGCACGGGGACACCGAACCGCTCGCGATCGCCCTCGCGAGCGCGGCGTACCTGGTCCCGGGCATCGCGACCGGCGTATTGGCCGCGCGCCGCATCGCGAGGGTGCGCTCCCGCACTCTTCTGCTGATCGACAGCGCCTGGCGCGGTGGTGTCCTGGGCGCGTCGGCCCTGCTCGCGCTGTTCGACGGGCTGGACTTGACGGGCTACCTGGTGCTGCTCGGGCTGGCTTCCCTCACCCGCCCGTTGGCCGGAGCCGGTTCCCGGGCGATGACCCGGGAACTGGTCGAGCCCGACGTGCTGTTCGCGGCGAACACCCTCCTCGCGAACGCCGTACAGGGTGCCGCGATGGTGGGGCCGGCGCTCGCGGGGATACTGATGTCCCTCACCGACGCCGGACTCGTCCTCGGCATCGACGCCCTCAGCTTCCTCCTCTTCGCCGCCCTGCTCCTGACAGTGCCCGGCGCTCCCTCCGGGCAACAGCCACAGCAGGCGCGGGACGGGGCGGAACTGGGGCGGCGCGGCGCCGCCGGTCTGCGCGGACATCCGGCGGTACTCGGCCTGTTCGTGCTGGCGGCGCTGTTCCTCCTCCTCTACGGGCCGTTCGTCGTCGGCCTGCCGCTGATCGCACAGGAACGCGCGGGCGGTGGGAGCGCGCAATCCGTACTCGGCGGCCTCTGGGCGGCGTTCGGTGTCGGCGCCGTCCTCGGGAGCCTGCTCGTCGGCGCCCGCCGCTCGCCGGCGCGCGGTCAGTACGCGGCGTTGATCGCGGCGGCCTGGGGAGCCGTCACCGTCGTCGTGGCGGTCCCGGCGCACTTGGCCGTGGCCTGGGTGGCCATGCTGATCGGCGGCCTGGTCTACGCCCCGTTCCCGGCGATCATCAGCACCGTGATGCAGCAGCACCTCCCGGAGCACCGCCTCAAGGAGGCCGGCGCCTACTATGCCGCTCTCACCAGTACGTTCGGCCCGCTCGGAACCTTGCTCGGCGGCGTCCTCATCGCCTCCGTCAGCGCGGTCGCAGGCCTGGCCGTCGATGGGGCCCTGCTCGTCGCGGTGGGGCTGGTCATGGCATGGCTGTTGCGTTCCGGCCCTACGCCGACCGCTCGTCCCGTCGAGGTCATGGGGCATTGAACGAACACGCCTGTGCAAGCCCAGCCCAGCCGAGGGCACCCGCCGCGCGCCCGGCCGGTTCGCGCGCATCGACTCACCGAACGTGACCGATCAGGCGCGGAAGCGCGGCGGCTCGCGGAGAAATTCGAACACCTGATTGAATAAGCGGATGGAGTCCCTCCCCTTCCCCGATGACCTCATCCAGCTTCAGCAACGGTGGACGCGTACGTACAACCTGCTCGCTCTCCGGCCCGATCGGGGCGGAGCGGAGCTTCGGCGGGAGCTCATCCGGTTGTCGTGCCGGATCAGCGCCCACCCGTTCTGGCGGCGGGGCGGCTACAGCGGGGTGCGCCGGGTGGAGCTGCGGCGCGCCGCCGAGGCCGCTTCGGGAGGGGAGCGGGAGCTGGTGGTGCGCTACGTGGACGGCGGCTTCGCGGTGTCCGATACGGATCACGGCCGTCATCAGCGTGGTCCGGGATCGGCATGAGCCCCTCGGAGGTCCGGGCCCCGGGAGTCTGGCTACTCAAGGCCGGCTGAGTACGTGAGCCCTTCCCCGGGGCCGGAGCGTGCAGGGACGCTTGGGGCATGCGCCCGACCCCACGGAGCCTCGCTCCCTTCGTCCTCCTGCTCCTCGCGCCGCTCGCGACATGGGCCGCCTGGCTGGGCTGGGACCAACACCGCGACGTACACCCCGACGGGTCGCAAACCGGCCCGTACGAAGCCTGGCAGGTGATCGGGCTCGTACTGACGTTGTTGGGCCCGGTGTACTGGGCGGCGTCCCGGCGGCACGTACCGAGCGCCGTGATCGGCACCACGGCCGGTCTGACCGCCGCCGCTTGGTACGACTGGTCCGACGACGCCAGCGGCCTGTTCGTGATCGGCGTGGGCCTCGTCATGTCGTCGACCCTCGTGGCGACCTTCGCCGTCTCCGCCCTGATCGCCTTCATGACACGGGACGGACGCTCCGCGCCGAGGGCGTGAAGCGGGCCCTTGTCACGACCTCTTGCCGCGCTTGCGCAGCGACCGGGGCTTGTGGACGGCCCGACGGCCTGACTTGTCGCTCTCCACCTCGTACTGCGGCTCGTCCTTGGAGGCGTCGGCGGTGCGGCCCGCCGCCTTCGTGCGTGTCGTGATCTTCTTCTTCACCTCACCGGACACGGTCGTACCGTGGCTGCTCCACGCGACCTTGTCGCCCGATCCGAGCTTGTCGTCCTTGGCCATGGCGGCCTCCTCCTCCGCTCGTCGTCACCGGTCCCGATCATGTTCTTCGCGGCCGGGCAGGGCCGCAACCGCACGCCTATCGGTTCCTTCTCCGCGACGGCGTCCAGTGGATGCGCCTTCTGCCGGATCTGTACACGCATGATGATCGTCCCGGCCGGCCGGCCGATCCGTGGACCGGCAGGGCCCGGCCCCGGTGCCTATGGTGGGAGAACGGCTCGCCGGCCCACGCGGTGCGAACCGCCGCGCCGGTGGCACCTTCCCCCCGAGGAGGAACCACGTGACGGGCTCAGCACGTTCCCTGCAAGGCCGCACTGCTGTCGTGACCGGCGCCGCCCGCGGGCTGGGTGCGGCGGTCGCCCGTGAACTCGCCCGGCGGGGCGCCGCGGTCGCACTCCTCGGCCGTGAGGAGTCGACCCTCGCCACGGTCAGGGATTCGATCCCCGGACCGGCCCGGTGTTGGGAAGTCGACGTCACCGACGACGACACGATGCGACGGGTGGCGGCAGACGTACGGGAGCGCATGGGCCCCGCCTCCATCGTGGTCGCGAACGCCGGAGTGGCGGAGGGCGGCCCCTTCGCGGAGTCCGACCCCGCACTCTGGCGCCGGGTGATCGAGGTGAACCTCATCGGGAGCGCCGGCACCGCCCGGGTGTTCCTCCCCGACCTGCGGGCCTGCCGTGGCTACTACCTGCAGATCGCCTCGCTGGCCTCGATCGGGGCGGCGCCCATGATGAGCGCGTACTGCGCCTCGAAGGCCGGCGTGGAGTCGTTCGCCCACTCGCTGCGGGCGGAGGTCGCGCACGAGGGCGTCGACGTGGGCATCGCGTATCTGAACTGGACCGACACCGACATGATCCGCGGCGCGGACGATCATCCCGTGCTGCGCGAACTGAGGGCGCACATGCCACGCCCGGCGAGGAAGGTCTACCCGGTCGAGACGGTGGCCGACCGTATGGTGCGGGCCGTCGAGCGGCGCAGTGCGGCCGTGTACGCCCCGGCGTGGCTCCGTGTCACCCAACCCGTCCGCGCCGCGATGCCGCCGGTGGTCACTTTCCTCTCGAAGCGGTCACTCCCGCGGCTCCAGCGGAGAACCACCCTCCAGGCGACGGGTTTGCTCGGAGCGGGCGGGCTGGCGGACTCCACCGGCACCCGAAGGCCGGACCCGCAGGCCCGCTGAAGCGAGGCGGCCCGCCGGTTCGGGACTGGTTCGCGGCCGGTTCGGGACTGGTTCGGGACGGGTCGGGTCCGTCACCATTCGCCGGCAGGGAGCAGGTACGGGTCACGTCGTCGGCGTCGTCCAAGGCGCGGTGCGGAGGTCGCCGGCGCTGCGGCGCTGACGCACGGGTGAGGGTGCGTCGGCCGCCTCCCCTATCGCGATCATGGAAACGATCTCCCAGCCGGGGTTGGGTCGCAGCTCCTTGGTGAGGGCTTCGAGGTCGAACGCCCGGAACTGGTGGGTGGCCAGTCCCATCGCCTGGGCCTGGACGCTCAGGTGGGCGACGGCCTGCCCGAGGTCGTAGTCGGCGAACTCCGAGTACAGGAGCGGGGAGTCGTCGACGTAGCGGCGCGTCAACGCGACGACGAGCAGGCCCGCGTCCTTCGCCCACCGGAGGGAGCTGGGCGCAAGGTGAGGAAGGACCCGGGCGTAATCCGGCTCGCCGGGCCTGGCGGCCAGGAAGCCCCACGGTTGTGAATTCCCGGCGGAAGGTGCCCACCGGGCGGCTTCGAGGAGCAGGTGGAGGGTGCGGTCGTCGACGCGGCCGGACGGGTCGAAGGCGTAGGGGCTGAAACGGTCGGCCAGAAGGGAGTGGACACGGTCGGTCCGATGGGGATCGTGAGACACGTCCCGTACAACTGCGCGTCTCGGTGATCCATTTCCGATCAGGGCGACCCATCAGGCGGTTCCGAACGCGTCGTGCGGTGCCGACCTCCGCCCGCACCGCACCCGGCCGGGCGAAACATTCACAGCAACAGACCGTAAACGCTCAGCAGTTGTCGCCGACCGCATCCATCTTGGACCCGAAGCGCTGCCCGTAGTTGCTGCCGTAGTCCCCCTTGCGGACCGCGTGGCACTCCTTGCCCTTCACCCAGTCGATGAACGCCCCCGTCCTGTTGGCCCGGAAGGAATAGACGTGGTCGACGAACTTGGCGGGCAGGTCCACGTATCCGCCGCGCCACACGTAGAGGTCCCCGGTCCCGTCCTGGAACCTCCACAAACAGATCGCGTTGGCAGGGCATGCCGGTAGTGCCTGGGCGGGCGTCGTGGTGGCGAGTGTGGTCAGTACCACCGCCCCGAAGACCACCCAGGTGCGCGGGTGGCGTGCCCATAAGTGACGTGTCCTCATTGGTTCCTCCTCGCCGAGCCGGTTCTCCCATCGTCCTCGCCTCAGGCGGGAGATGTGCGAGAACGGGGACATCCCCACTGGTTCGGCGAGGAATCAGCCGTATAGCTGTCTTTCCCCTCCACACCGGCCTCATCCGGCGCGTGCGCCCCAGCAACGTTCAGTGGCGTTCAGCGGCGGCGGAGCCGGCGCCGGACGGCGCCGACGTCAGACGGAGGTGAAGACGTCGTCCCGTGCGCCGTCGAGAACGAAGCCGTTGTCGAAGCGGACGCGAACCGTGACGCCCGCGCCGTGCTCCTGATGCGCGGCCCACGACGGCTCCAGGGAGGCGACCTTCTCCTCCAACTGCCTCTTGCTCTCCGGCGGCATGTCGTGGCCGAAGGAATCGAGGAGCGAGGTGAGCCGCTCGTACTCGCGGACCTCCGCGCCCGGGTCCCGCTCCCCCACCACCCGGTCCACGGTGCCCTCGGTCCCCGCCGCAAGGATCAGGAACCCGGCGACGGACCCCGTCGGGGAACCCTCCACCATGGCGACCGCGTCGGTCAGCCCGATGTCCACCGCCAGCTTCACCCGCCGGCCTTCCTTCAACGTCATGACTCTTCACTCTCTCGATGCGCTACGTGCCGGCCGCCAACCGACGGCGGCAGCGGCAGCGGCAGCGGCAGCCCAGGGGTGACCCAGGGGTAGCCATTATCCGTCCTGTTCGGCCCACCCCACCGATCGCGGCACCGGCGGCGGAAGCAGGTCGGGCACCCACTAGGCTGCGCGCGTGCCGTCGTATTCCATCGGGCAGGCCGCCGATCTGCTGCGCGTGAGCCCCGAGACAGTCCGTCGGTGGGTCGACTCGCGCGGACTGTCCTCCCACCGCACGCCGGAAGGTGCCCGGTCCGTCGACGGCGCGGTCCTCGCCTCGCTCGCGCGGGAGCGCGCCGCCGGGCTGCATCCCCTGCCGCCCGGCGCTGCCGTCACGTCCCTGCGGAACTCCTTCGCCGGAATCGTCACCGCCGTACGGCTCGACGACGTGGCGGCCCGGGTCGAGATCCAGCCCGGCCCGCACCGCGTCGTCTCCGTGCCGACCCGGGAGCCGGTCGAGGAGTTCGGGATCGCGGTCGGCGTCACCGTCACAGCCCGGGTGAAGTCCACCGACGTCCACATCGACGTGCCCTCGCGGAATCGACCCGGCGGCTGAGGAACGCGTGCCCGACGGCTCGTCAGCCGCAGCGCAGCGCCGCGTACAGGTCGACCTTGTGGTCGAGGCGGGTGAGGTCGCGGCCGGTGAGGGCCTGCACCCTCTCGATCCGGTAGTGCACCGTGTGCAGGTGCAGGGCCTCCGCCGTGCGCGTCCAGGAGCAGTTGTTGGCCAGGAAGACCTCCAGGGTCTCGCGCAGCATCCCGTCCCCCAGGGGCCCCAGCGTCCGGGCCCCGAATACGGTCCGCACCTCGTGCAGCACGCCCGCCAGTAGTTCTTCGAGGGTGTTCAACTGCTCGACTCCCCGCACCGGCACCTCCTCATCCGTGGCGGCGAGGGCGAACCGGGCCTGCCTCAGCGAAGCGCGCAGTTCCTCCGTCGCGGCGGCCGGCGCGCCGACGCCCAGGCGCAGGTCCGTCTTCGGGCACGCGCACGCCTGGAGCAGCGGCCACCGGCCCCTCGCCTTCCAGCAGTGCGAACAGCTCCCGGGCCGGCAACCGTTCGGCGGCGGCCCGGCGGCGCATCTGTTCGTCGCGGTACTGGGCGAGGACCTCGGCGATCTCGTGGAGTACCCGGGGCGGGGCCGCGTCCGGGTCGGGGAGGTGCAAGTGCCAGGCGTCGTACGGGGAGCTCTCGGCTTCGACGCGCAGGAGGACCCCGCCCCGCGCGGGTGCGGACACCGCCTGTCGGGCCGCCATCCGGGGCGCGGCCGGGGTGCGGGCCACGGTGCGGCCGCTGGCGGTGAGCAGGTAGCAGGGCACCGGGCCCAGATGGGCGCAGGCCCGGTCCGGCAGTTCGGCGGGGCCGGCCCCGCGCGCGAGGAGCCGGCTCAGTTCGCCGCGCACGTCCTCGGGCAGGGTGAAGACCCGGTTGCGGATCGGGCGGCGGCTGAGGTCTCCCCATTGGCGCAGGTACACCGCCTCGGTCACGGCGCGGAAGCTGGTGGTCGCGGGCACGGACGCCAGTGATCAGAAAATGCGAGGGAGTAACGCATGAATGGCTGACACTTGCGAGTCCCATTAGGCTATCAAGCCGGCAAATGAGGTTCCGACACTCGTGGCGTCGGGCATGACGTAGGCATGGCCAAACTCATGCTGCACGGCGACCTGGACCACCCGGCGACCCTGAGCGTCGCCGACCTGCGGGACTGGGCACAGCACCGCGCGGCGGTCACCTTCGACTGCGCGACGAACGGCCCCCAACACCATGTGTTCGAAGGTCCCTTGCTCCGTCACGTGGTCGCGGACGCGGGGCCGGCCTTCGACGCCCGGCGGAGGAAGGACCGAAGCCGTTTCCTGCTCGCGGTCAGCGGCGGGGACGGGCACCACACCGTCCTGTCCTGGGCCGAACTGGACACCGACTTCGGCGGGAGCCCGGTCCTGCTGGCCACCCGCCTCGACGGGGAGGACCTGGACGACGCGGGCTGCCAACTGGTGGTGCCCTCGGACCGGTGCGGGGCGCGCTACATCAGCGCCGTCACCCACGTGTGGTTCGGCGCCCTGTCGCCGCCGAGCCTCGGCGCGTAGCGACACGGGTGGCCGTAGCCGCTTCAGCCCGCCGGTGCGAGAGCCGCCCAACGGGCCACCGGCTCGGCCATTCGGCTTGCAGTTGCCCCAGCACGAGGCGGCGGCGAGACATCGGGGCGGGCCCTCCCTACCTTCTGGGGTGTTCCTTTCCCGCTCGAAAAAGGTGGATTCATGCGATCCGTACGTGCTCTTGTCACCCTCGTCGCCGCCGGTGTCGTCATCCTCGGGGGCGCGTCCGCCGCCGCCGCCGATGTGAACGTCAACTACCAGCCCGAGCCCGCTTACACGTTCACCTTCGGCAACTGGCTCCAGTTCGCGGCCGACGACGTGTTCAACGCGGGCCACGACAACACGGTCGGCTCCAACAACTGACGGTGGCGACCCGCGATGCCCCTTGCCGGACGGCAAGGGGCATCGCCACGGGTCGGCAGGTTCACCGCCGGGTCATCGGGCCGACGACGGCTCGCCTTCGTCTCGAACGGTCTGAGCGGGACGCCGGGTCCAGGGGCGGGGCAGGACGCAGGCCACGGCGCCGAGGAGGAAGCCGTACACGGCCACCAGGCCGTGACCGTTGGACTGGGCGAACCACATGATCAGACCCAGCACGGGCGCGCCGAGGGCGAGCAGGGCTTCCTTCACGTTCACCCCGTCCCGGCCGGAGCGCAGGGCGCGCAGCAGGAGGGGTGCGGCGAGCGTCGCGGCGAGGAAGTAGGTGGCGCCGGAACTGCCCGCGAAGTTGCGGGGGTCGGTGCTGTGGGCAGTCTCTCCGAACAGCTTGTCGATGTAGGTCGGCAGGAGGATCCCGGCGGCGAAGAGGCCCAGCATGAGGGGGCCGCCCCAGAACCATTCGGCGAGCGCGGCGATGACGGCGATCGTCGCGAGGTTCCACGCGTCCCCGAACAGGCCGCCGTTCTGCATGAAGACCGAGGTGATGACGCGCCACCATCCGGACTTGGCCGGGTCGCCGTCGAGGGCGTCCATCGCGCCCGACCAGCAGAGCTGCGTCACCAGCCCGGCGACGACGAGGACGGTGAGCCCCACCGCGGCCCAAGGCGTACGACGCCCTCTCAAAGTGCCCTCGCCCAACAGCGCCAGTCCGCCCTTGAACATCAAAACCATCAGTGCCGCCGTGGTCACGTTGAACACCAGTGCGTCCATCGTCACCACCCCCCTTCAATCCCCGTCGCTTGGTCGAGGACGACAGTAGCCGCCCGAACGGACGAATTCAAACAGTGTTTGAAAAGCGGGGTAGGCTGGCTCCATGAAGCTGACAGCGGAGCGGATCATCGACGCGGGCATGGCGGTCTTCGCGGAAACGGGCTACCACGGCCTGTCCATGCGCAGGGTGGCCCAGCGGCTCGACGTCCACGCCGGGAGTCTCTACTACCACGTGCCCAGCAAGAGCGCCCTGGTCCGGCTGATGGCGGACCGCGTCGCCCGGCAGGCCTACGAGGCGGGGACCGCCGCCCTGGCCGTACTGGGCCCCGGCGCACGCTGGCAGGAACGCGTCGAGGCCCAACTGGTCGCGTTGCGGGGCACCCTCCGGCGCCACCCCGGCGGGGCGGTGATGTTCGCGGACAGCCCCAAGGTACTCAGCGACGGGGCGCTGGGCCTCATGGAGCGACTGCTGGAATGCCTGCGCGATGCCGGCGTTCCCGCCGAACACGCGGGCGTCGGGGCGGACGCCCTGCTCAGCCACGTCACCGGGTTCGTCCTCCAGGAGCAGAGCGAATCTCCCTCCGTGGCCATCGGCGTCGAGGAGGGCGTCGCCCTGCGGGAGCGGTTCCCGCTGACCGTCTCCGTCGCTTCGGCCCTCGGGGAGGACGAGAAGTACGTGCGCAGCGTGCGGCTCCTGTGCGCGGGCCTCGGAACGCTCCTGACGGAGACGCCCTGACGAAGCCCCCGGCCGGGCGGGGCCGGGCGGGGCCGGCGGAATCAATGGCACTTGGCGCGGCCGTCGCGCGGGCGGATGCCGTGGACCATGCCACTGCCCTTGAACCAGTGGGTGGGGAGCCCCACCCGATCGATCGAAGTGGCGCGCGGTGGAACGGATCACCGCTTACGCCTGTCTACCCTGACGCGCACCGCGACAGGGTGCGGCCGAGCCGCCGGCGGCGGTCCGTTCCGATACGACGCAGAGGCTTTACCGAACCGTGAGTCTGACAAGTGCCACCCCCCTGCTCATCGCCCTACTCGTCCTCGTCCTCACCTTCGCCGCGGTGGTCCGGTGGTGGCCCCGGCTCGCGGGGCGGGGCTGGAGACGGGTGGCGGGACGAGTGGGGCTGCTGTGCCTGATACAGGTGCTGCTCCTGGCCACCGTCGGGCTCGTCGCGAACCGCACCTTCCTGCTGTACGGGTCCTGGGCCGAATTGGCGGGCCACTCCCAGCCGGCGCCCCCGCCCGGCCGGGCCGCCGCCGACAAGCCCGTACGGGTGCTCGGCCGGCAGGCGACCGGCACGCCCGGCGGCGGGCCGCCGCAGGTGGCCGGCGCGATCGAGAAGGTCATGGTGCACGGCGCACGCTCGGCGGTCGACGTTCCCGCGTACGTGTACCTGCCCCCCGAGTACTTCCAGAAGGGGAACGAGGACAAGAAGTTCCCGACCACCGTCGTCCTCACCGGATTCCCGGGCATGGCGGAGAACCTGATCAAGGGCCTGGACTATCCGAAGAAGGCGTGGTCCCTGGTCAAGGAGAAGAAGACCCGGCCGATGATCCTCGTGATGCTGCGGCCCACCACCGA
The DNA here is from genome assembly GCF_055231995.1 of Streptomyces sp. Tek67B01. Lineage (NCBI taxonomy): Bacteria > Bacillati > Actinomycetota > Actinomycetes > Kitasatosporales > Streptomycetaceae > Streptomyces > Streptomyces sp. Tek67B01. Next base: position 6,542,801 of record NZ_JBUYUY010000001.1, on the reverse strand, counting down.
ATCGGCACGCAACACCCAGTGCATCGACGTCCCGGGCGGCCCGCAGAGCGAGACCTTCTTCGGCACCGACCTCCCGAAGGCGGTGTCGGCCACCTACCGCACCGCCCCCCAGCACGCCGGCGGCGCCGCCCGCGGCTGGGCCGTCATGGGCGATTCCACCGGAGGCTACTGCGCGCTGAAGCTCGCGCTGCAGCACCCGGAGAGCTACTCGGCCGGGGTGGGCCTCTCGGCGGACTACAAGCCTGAGGTCGACGCCTACTCCGGTGACCTGTTCCACGGCAACGGCGCCGAGGAGCGTCGCTCGGACCTGCTCTGGGGCCTGGACCACCTGCCGCAAGGCAAGACGTCCTTCCTCGTGACGACCTCGACGCAGGGCGAGGCGAACTTCAAGCCCACGCAGAAGTTCATCGAGAAGGTGAAGGGCCCCGCCCGCGTCTCGTCGATCACCCTCGACCACGGCGGTCACAACTTCGCCACCTGGCGGCGGGAGATCCCGCCGGCGTTGGAGTGGATCAGCAACCGCATCGGCCGTGACTGACCCGAGCGCTCATGTCGTGGCGCAAGCCGCGCATTTCGTGGACGAGGCCGCGCATACCCGTGGCGGAGGCCGTCTACCCCGTTTCAGTCGTCGAGCAACCGCCGTGCGGTGAGGGCGAGTCTGGCGCGGGTGAGTCCGGTGGGCTCGGTCAGGTCGATGCCGACGGCCTTGCCGATCTGTTCCAGTCGTCGGGCGACGCTGCTGTGGTGCAGGTGAAGGAGGCCGGCGGCCCGGCGCAGGGACCCGGTGGCGCAGTAGGCGTCGAGGGTCTCCAGGTCCTCCGGGCTGTCGCCGAGTCGGACGAGGGCGGCGACGTCCGGGTTCTCGCGCAGCGCGTCCGGAGGTGTCTCGGCGAGGAGCGCCAGCGCGCCGAGGTCCGTGTGGCGGATGACGGGTTCGCGCGGGGTGGTGAAGCGGAGGGCGGTTCGGGCCTGTCGCCAGGACCGGTGGGGGCTGCCGGCGGCGCCTATGCCCGCGCCCCTGCCGGGAACCGGGCCGGGTCGACGGCGCCGGCCAGGATGACGCCCACGTCGGCGAGTGGTGCCGCCTTCACCGGGCGGCCGGGGCAGATCAGGCCACTGATCCGGTCGAGTGGGAGCTGCGACCGTACGGCCACGACGTGGACCGACTGGTCGGCGGCGAAACCGAGCAGCCGTAGTGCCCGGGCTCCGGCCGCCTCGTCGGCGTCGGGGCTGATCACGAGTTCGACGAGGGCGGGATCGGCCATGGTGGTACGGGCCGGGCCGTACCGCTCCGCGACGGCCGCGGCGGCGATCGCCAGCCGGTCCAGCAAAACGTCGTCGAGCGGGTTGGGGGGCCCGGGGCGTTCCAGCCATACGGTGCCGATCTCCTCCTCGTCGAGGGTGATCGCCACCGTGGTGGAGGCGGGCGCCGGCGGGGTGGACGCCGGGGTGCCGTGGGGCGAGACGCGGGTCGTGTGCCCGGTGCCGTGGAGCCGTATCCCGGCGACGCATTCGGCCAGGCCGCGCGCCCGCAGCGCCAGCGCGGCCGCGGGGCTGGACGACCGGCAGGAGACGTGGTCCGCGCGGCACTTCACCGAGTCGCCGTGGATGGATCGCGACAAGGTCACCGCGTCGTGGCGGCACTATCTGGGCCCGACGGCCGCCACGCCGTACGCCGCCCCCGCGCGGGCCGCCGATCTGGCGGGGCTACCACCGGCCTACATCGCCACCGCGGAGCTATGCCCGAACCGCGACGAGGACCTCACCTACCCGATGCGCCTGCTACAGGCGGGCGTGTCGGTCGAGATCCACCAGTGGCCCGGCACGTTCCACGGCTCACAGGCGATCGTCTCGGCCGAGGTCTCGCAACGACAGAACGCCGAACTCGGTGCGGCGCTGCGCCGCGGTCTGGCCGGGTGAGCCGTGGACATCGACGGAAACGAGGAGTCGAGGATGCCGGGGAAGCCGGAAACGCGCGAGGAGCCGGAGACGCACGAGCAGTTGAGCATGCACGAAAGGCCGGAGACGCACGAGGAGTTGGAGTCGGCCTTGGAGGCCGTCCACCGCGCGGGAATGCCGGGGGTGTTCGCCGAGGTGCGCGACGGCGGTCGGACATGGAGCGGCGCCTGCGGGGTCGCCGACGTGGGGACCGGTCGTCCGGTCACGCCCGACATGCGCCACCGCGTCGGCAGCATCACCAAGACCTTCACCGCCGTCGCGATCATGCACCAGGTCGAGCAGGGCCTGATCGGCCTCGACGCGCCGATCGGCGAGCTCCTGCCGCGTTTCGTACCGGGAGAGCGCGGCAAAAGGATCACGGTGCGGATGCTGCTCAACCACACCAGCGGCCTCAGGGACTACCTGTCATACGCCTTCCCGTCCTTCCGCGGGTTCCCTTCCCTGTCGGACATCTCTCCGGAGAGCGTGGACGACAACCGGTTCAGGCGGTTCCACCCGACCGAGCTGATCGAGATGGGGGTCGCGGCGCCGGCCACCGGCGAGCCCGGGGACCCTACGGGGGTCTACTCCAACACCAACTACCTTTTGCTCGCGCAGCTGTTGCAGCAGGTGACCGGCACCACGGCCGAGGAGTACATCACTCGCGAGGTCATCGAACGTGCCGGGTTGCGGCACACCGGGTTTCCGTCCGGCCCACGGATCGAGGGACCGCACCCGCGCATGTACGAGGCGCTGTACGGCTTGATCGACCCGCCGCGCGACTACAGCGTCTACGACATGTCCTGGGTCGGGCCGGCAGCGGCTCTGGTGTCGATGATGGAGGATCTCAACCGGTTCTACGGCAGGCTGCTCGCCGGCAGGATCGTCGACCGGTCGTCGCTGGCCGAGATGCGGCGCACGGTCCCGGTCCGCGCCCTGGACGGGACGACGATCGAGTACGGCCTCGGCCTGCACAAGGTCGTGGTCGAGGGCGGTGGCACTTTCTGGGGTCACGACGGCTCGGCCTGGGGAGCGGGGACGGTGTCCTTGACCCGCGCCGACGGGAAGCGGCAGATGTCCGTGGCCGTCAACCTCGCGAGGTGGAACGAGCGGGACTCCTCGGGGAAGCCGCGGCGCCATCCCATCGACGACGCGCTGGCGGAGCTGTATCAGCAGGCGTTGGGCGGCGGGACCCGGACCGAGGGCGCCTCGCGGGCCTCGACGCTCAGCACGGGGTCGAGGGGCCCTTCTGACGGGTGAGGTTGTCGTTGGACATCCAGCCGGCGGTGTTCGTCCCGTCGATCCGGACGTACGTCCATTTGTTGCCGTGCGCGTTGACGACGTAGCAGTGGTACCAGACCTTGGTGCCGGACTTCGCCAGGGTGACGGCGGGGCACGTCTGGTAGGGGCCGGTCTCCAGGTGGTAGTCGCCGACCATGTAGGCGTAGCTGCCCGGGCTCGGGTCCTTGTGGCTCCACCCGCCGCAGGCCGTCGGTACGGGACTGGGCCGGCCCGCCGACGCGCTCGGAGTCGCCCCGTGGGCGCCGGCCGGGCCCGACGGGGACGGCTGGGCCGACCGCGTCGCGCCGGCCCGCGAGGGAGGGGCGCCCGGAGCCGTCTTCGCCGGGCGTCCGCCGCCCGTCGAGGGTGTGGTCGCGGGCAGTGCCGCCGGCGCCCGGCCGCCCTTTCCACCGCCGTGCCCGCCGGTGAGGGCGTACGCGACCCCGCCCGCCGCGAGTACGGCGACGGCGGCGGTCACCGCGACGACGGTACGGCCGCGGCCCCGCGCGGAGCCGGCTGCCGAAGCCCCCCGCGGCGGGGGCGCGGGGGGCCCGGAGACCGGGACGTGACGGGGGCGCCCCGGCTCCGGGTAAGGCTGGTGGAGGGATCCGGGAACGACGCCGGCCGTGGGGGCGGGACCGAAGGCGGGAGGCGGGCCGAAGCCGGGAGCCGGCGCCGCGAGGAACGGGTGCGTCGGCGTCGCCACGGCGGCCGTGGCCGGCGACGGGGTCCCACCGGGCGCACGGTTCTCGGCCGTCTCCGCCAGCATCGCGCGCGCTTGGTCGGCCGTGGGACGGTGAGCGGGATCCTTCGCCATGAGTGCTCGCAGCACCGGGCCGAGCGGTCCCGCCCGGCGGGGCTCGGGCAACGGGTCCGCGACGATCGCCGACAGGGTGGACCACACGGAGGTGCGGCGGAACGGCGAGGTGCCTTCCACGGCCGCGTACAGCGTCATGCCGAGCGACCAGATGTCGGAGGCCGGGCCGGGCTCCTGCCCCTGTGCGCGCTCGGGCGGCAGGTAGTCCAGGGATCCGACGAGTTCGCCGCTGCGCGTCAGCTTGGCGAGGGACTCGTCGCCCGGGCCGTCCATGGTGGCGATGCCGAAGTCGGTGAGCACGACCCGGCCGCCGTGCTCCAGCAGCACGTTGCCCGGCTTCACGTCCCGGTGCAGGACCCCCGCGCGGTGCGCGGCGTCAAGGGCGTCCATCAGCTTGGCGCCGATCGCAGCCGCCTCGTACGGGTCCAGGGGGCCGCGCTCGGTCAGGACGTCGTCGAGGGAGGGCCCCTCGACCAGCTCCATCACGATGACGGGCAGGCCTTGTTCCGAGGTCACGTCGTGCACGGTGACCACGCCGTCGTGCCGGATGCGGGCCGCGGCTTGCGCCTCGCGTTGCATCCGGGTGCGCAGATCGGCGAGTTCGGGACCTCCCGCGTCGGTGTATGCGCGCAGGACCTTCACGGCGACCTCGCGGCCCAGCAGCGTGTCCTGGGCCCGGGCCACCACTCCCATTCCGCCGCGGCCGATCATCGCCGTCACCCGGTAGCGGCCCCCCAGTGTCTTGCCGACCAGCTCATCGTTCATCTCCCCCGTCGGCACCGCACACTCCGTTTCGCAACCCGCTCGTCAAAAGCCCTCTGGCGGCACCAGAGTAAAGCCACGATCACGGCGGCCGCTCGCTACGCGGGCACCTCCCGCCGGAAATGCGAGAGTTCGACGGACAGGTGCGGCTCCAGGGCCCGGAGGAAGTCCGCCGCGTCGAACATCGCCCCGGCCGAGGCCAGCCCCGTCGTACGGGTCCGTCCGGCGAGGACGCGCCGCACGGCCTCCACCGCCGGCGGCGCGGTGACCGCGTAGATGTCCCGGCCCCGGGCCGTGGCGCGGCGCTCGACACCGCCCGCGCGGACCAGGACGTCCACGACGAACGTCTGGTCGGATCGACCCAGTTCGCTGAACCGGTGCCGCCCGAACCCCGTACCGCCCGAACCGGTACCGCCGGACGGGGTGTGCCCGCCGGTGTCAGGTGCCGCCGTTCTTGAGGCGGCGCACGAACTCGTCGGACAAGCGCTTTTGCAGGTCCGCGAGTTGCTCGGGGGTGTAGCCGTTGAGGTCGACTTCGCCCGGTGGCGCCGTGCCCTCCTCCTTCGGTTTCTGCTTCTCCTGCTCGCGGCGTTTGAGTTCGGCTTCCTCCGGCGATCCGGGTGCCGCGTACGCGCACCTGATGAGTGTCCCGTCGGCGGCCTTGAGGCAGGTCGCCTCCCGACCGGCCACCTGACCTCGGCCCTCCACCCGGTAGCGGATGTTCTGTTCGCTGCCGATGGTGGCGGTCCACGTGCTGCCGCCGGTCGGGACGACCTCGAACACCCGGTCCTCGTTGTAGCAGCAGACGTCCCGGTACTCGGCCTTGACCAGCTCGACGAGTGCCTTCGGCGACGACCACGTCGGGTCGAGCCGGTGCACGGTCATCGGTGCCAGGCCACCGCCCTGTTGGCGGGTCGGGACCGTCGACACGGCCACGACCGAGCTGGCCTCCCCCTGCGGGGTGAGGGGGGTGACGTAGGCGCTGTCTCCGGTCGCGTCGCGGTACCGGAGCGTGAACTCCGAGTCGTTGCCCTCGTTGGCACCGTCCTCGGAGGCGTCCCAGCCGCTGCGCTCGAACCACCAGTCGCTGAAGCCGCCGACCGCGGTCGCTGCCTCGCGCTGCCGGGAGGCGAGGCTCAGTGGATAGGACGGGCCGGGCACCGCGGCCGTGTCGGTGGTGATCGTGACCTTTCCGGTCCGTCCGTCGTAGAGCGCCACCCCGGCCGGGCGTTCGGTCACCACGAGGATGCCGGTCTGGCGCTTGAGGGGGACGACCACGATCGGGGTACCGCCCGAGCAGGTCACGTAGGCGTCGGACGCCTCGAAGCGCACCCAGCGCTTCTGGTCCGAGATCTTCCGGCCGAGGTTGTGGGTGAACCAGCCGCCGATCCGGGCGTCGGCCCGATCCACGTCGAACGCACAGCGTTCCTGGTTGCGGCTGTTCCCGCCGAGGGGAATCTCCTGCACCAGGCCGACCTCGTATCCGGCCAGCCAGCCGCGCCGCTCGACCAGGGTCGCGAACCGGTCCGAGTCGGGCAGGTAGGTGACGTCCGAGATCTCACCGGTCACATCGCCCAGGTGGGGGGCGGCCTGCGCCTTGCCGACGAGGTAGGGGGCGCGGGGCGTCAGTTCGGGCACCGGCTCGGACACGACCCGGACGTCATGCATGTACTCCCGGTCCTGGAGGTACGCGCCGTACACCAGCCACCAGATAGCGAGGCCCAGGCCGAGGACGCCGCCGAGCCAGGCGAGGGCAACCGCCGCGGCTCCCCCGGCCGCGCCGCGCCGCTGCCCTCCGGACGACTTCCGGCGGAGCGTCCTCACGCCGAGCCAAAGCACCCCGGCGGTGACGGACGCCAGGAGCGGCGCGGCCAGCCAGGCGAGCATCTTGCGAAGCTCCCAGACCACGATCGTGGTGTAGTACGAGCCGTACCAGAGCGCGAGACCCGCCAGAAATATCCCTGTGCCCCACCGCAATGCCCGGCCCATCAGCGCCCCCCGACGTCGTTTCCCCGATTGTCCACGCCGCGTCGGCGCGTGTCAGCAGTCCGGGGCACCACGTGTGCCCGCCCGGCGGGCCGGGCGGTCGGTGGCGGGGGGCTGGAGGCGGCGCGGATCAGACGATGCCCTCGGCGATCTCCGCCTGCTCGCGGGCGTTCCCGTAGGCCGCCGGGGTCCCGTAGGAGCGTCGGGCGACGAACCACCACACGCTGGCGAGTACGAGTACCACCGCCAGGGCGTACACCGCGTAGTTCATGGAGTCGACGGTCACCGGCGACTTCTGCGGCAGGCAGAACAGTACGGTGACCACCGCCACCCAGACGACGGCGATCCAGCCGATCGGCCTGCTCCAGCGGCCCAGGTTCCACGGGCCGGGCTGGAAGCGCTTGCCGGCGCGCAGCCGCAGGTAGATCGGGATGGCGTAGGCGGGCGTGATGCCGATGACGTTGATGGCGGTCACGGCCCCGTAGGCGGTGGCGGACCACAGCGACGGCAGGGCGAGCACGCCCGCGACGACGACGGACAGCCAGACGGCGGGGACCGGCGTCTGCGTACGGCCGCTGACCTTGCGCCACAGGGAGGAGCCGGGGAGCGCGTTGTCACGGCTGAACGCGAAGACCATCCGGCTCGCGGCGGCCACTTCGGCGTTGCCGCAGAAGATCTGCGCGACGATGACGACGAGGAGCAGGGCACTGGCGCCGCCGGAGCCGAGCGCGTCGAGGAAGATCTGGGCGGGCGGGACTCCCGTGGCGCTGTCCTGGACGGCCGCGTAGTCCTGGATGGCGAAGGTGAGCCCGGCGAGGAGGGCGAATCCGGCGATCCAGGAGACCCAGATGGACCGGACGATGCCCCGGGCGGCGGAGACGGAGGCGTTCGAGGTCTCCTCCGAGAGGTGCGCGGAGGCGTCGTAGCCGGAGAAGGTGTACTGGGCGAGCAGCAGACCGATCGCGGCCACGTAGAGCGGGTTGGTCCAACCGGTGTCGTTGACGAACTCGGTGAAGACGAACGAGGGCGACCTGTGGTGGTCGGGGACGATGGCCAGGGCGCCGACGATCAGGGCGACGCCGCCCAGGTGCCACCAGACGCTGACGGAGTTGAGCAGGCTGACGAGGCGGACGCCGAACAGGTTGAGCGCGGCGTGCAGCAGCAGGATGCACAGGAAGATCAGGAAGGTCGACCCGGAGGTGGGTACGAAGCCGAACTGGAGGTTGAGGAAGGCGCCGGTGAACAGGGCGGCGCCGTAGTCGATCCCGGCGATCGCGCCGAGCAGGCCGAGGAGGTTCAGCCAGCCCGTGTACCAGCCCCAGCGGCGTCCCCCGAGCCGGTCGGCCATGTAGTAGAGCGCCCCCGATGTGGGGTAGGCGCTGGTCACCTCGGCCAGGGCGAGACCGACGCAGAGCACGAAGAGGCCGACGCCGGCCCAGCCCCACATCATCACGGCCGGACCGCCGGTGCCGAGCCCGAAGCCGTAGAGGGTCATGCACCCGGAGAGGACGGATATGACGGAGAAGCTGATGGCGAAGTTGCCGAACCCCCCCATACGACGGGCGAGGACGGGCTGGTAGCCGAGTTCTCTGAGCCGCTCCTCCTCGTCCTGTGGGTGTGGGGCGGTGCGGCCCTGGTGGGCTGCCCATGCGGTTCGGGACATGGTGGTACCTCCGGGTGGGTGGGTGGTGGGGCACGGGGACGGTGAGCGGGGGCGGAGCCTGGGTGAATCCGGGGGGACGGAGCGGTCAGTCCCGGCCGGCCAGGCTGCGTGACCTGGCCTGCAGGAACACCTCCTCGGCCTGTGCCTGGTCGGCCGGCGAGCGGGTCCGGTAGGCCCACGGCGAGGGGGTCCAGTACGGGCCGATCGCGTCGAAGACGCGGGCCGCCTCGTCGAACCGGAGGGCTCCCCACAGGGCGTGGGCGAGGTGGTTGAGGTCGAGCGGGGAGGCGTGCCGCGGGTCGGCGTGGTGGTACCAGCGGTCCAGGGCGTGGCCGGCGTCGCGGGCGGCGTCCTCTGCGACCCAGTGCAGGTCGAGGGCCCTTTCCTGGCCGCGTTCGCGGCGGTAGCGCTCGACCCGTACGTAGAGCGGCAGGACGTGTACGGCGGATCCGGAGGGCGCGGAACCGGCGGCCCAGTACACGAAGTTGGCGGCCTCGGAGAGCGGTCCGGGGTTGCCCGCGTACACGAACTGGAGCATGCGGTGGTACGCCTCGCGGTTGTGCGGGTCGCGCTTGTCGGCCTCGGCGAGGATGCCCCAGGGGCCGGGGGGCAGCATCGGGCCGGGCGGCGCGAGCCGGTGCTCGTCCATCCGGCGGTGTTCGTCGAGGGGCGCGAGGGCGAGCAGGCAGACCCATGGCACGGGGTCGGCGGGGGACAGACCGGCGGTGTCCCGGCAGCCGCTCCAGGCTTCCTGCCACAGCTCGTGGGTGCGGGGGTGTCCGGCGCGGTGGGCGCGGACGGCCCGTTCGACGGCGACGCGCGTGTGCATCACGGTCGCGGCGACACTGTGCGGTTCCTCGGTGAGCCACGCCTGGACCACGTCGGAGCCGGCGGCGACCGCGGCGAGGACCTGGGTGCGCTGGGTCCACAGCCCCCAGCCGTCCGTCCGTTCCAGCAAGCGCGCCATCGACACCCAGCGGCCGGTGCGCAGGTCCTGCACGGCGACGCGCAGCTCCTTGTCGTGGCCGGCGGGGTGGTAGACGGGCCGGAAGTCGCCGCCCGCCATCACCTCGTCCCGGTCGACGGGCGGCCCGGACGGGTGCGTCCTGCGGTGGTCGTGGTCATCGGTCCTCGGATCGGGTAGGGAGATGGGTCCGTCCGGCGCCGGGCCGCAGCGCTGCGGCCGTACCGTGCCGTGCCGGGAATCACGAGAGCCGCGCGCGAAGCGCGCTCTGCGTCCTCGACGTCGACCCGCAGTCGGCGTCCTTCCCGTTGATCGGCGATCACTATAGGGCGACGGGACGGTTACACATCCAGATTCTTGTTCGAACGTAAGTAACCGGCCAGGAGCACCATATGACTTCGCGTCAGCACCCCTACCGAAGCCGGGTGGATCTTGACGAGCGACGTCCGCTGATGGAGGCTTCCGAGCGACGATCCGACGATCCGACGACCGGTCGGAACGATCAAGACGCGAACGATCAGGACGCACAGCGGGACGGAGTGGTGATGACGGGCCCGGTGCTCGCTGTCGACCAGGGCACCTCGGGAACCAAGGCCCTCGTCGTATGTCCCGTTCGCGGCGTCATCGGATCGGCCTCCGCGCACGTACGGCCCCGGTACCTGCCGGGCGGGCGGGTCGAGGTCGATCCCCGCGAGCTGCTGGACTCGGTCCTCGCCGCCGGGCGGGCGGCGCTGGCCGCGGCCGGTGAGCCAGTCGTCGCAGTGGGCCTGGCCAACCAGGGCGAGACCGTTCTCGCCTGGGACCCGGCGAGCGGTGAGCCGCTCACCGACGCGATCGTCTGGCAGGACCGGCGCGCCGCGCAGCTGTGTACCGAACTCGCACCGCACGAACCGTTGTTGCGGGAGACGACCGGCCTGCCGCTCGATCCCTATTTCGCCGCGCCCAAGATGGCCTGGATACGCCGCCACCTGACCCGGGACGGCGTCGTCACGACCAGCGACGCGTGGCTGGTACACCGCCTCACCGGTGCGTTCGTCACCGACGCCGCGACGGCGGGCCGCACCCAGTTGCTCGACCTCGACACCGTGCGATGGTCGCCGGCGGCGCTCGACGCCTTCGGCCTCGGCGGGGAGCGACTGCCCGAGATCGTCGACTCGGACACCCGCGTCGGCACCACCACCGCCTTCGGACCCGCGCTGCCGCTGACCGGGCTGCTCGTCGACCAGCAGGCGGCGCTGCTCGCCCAGCGCGCCACCGAGTCCGGTACCGCCAAGTGCACTTACGGCACCGGCGCGTTCCTGCTGGCGCAGACCGGCCCGCTGCCCCGCCGCAGCGCCCGCGGCCTGGTCGGTTGCGTGGCCTGGCGGCTCGCCGGACGCACCAGCTACTGCCTGGACGGACAGGTGTACACGGCCGCCTCCGCCGTCCGCTGGCTGACCGATCTAGGCGTGATCTCCGGGGCCGAGGACATCGACACCGTGGGCGGCGGCGTGCGCGACGCGGGCGGTGTCACCTTCGTCCCCGCGCTCGCCGGACTCGCCGCCCCCTGGTGGCGGGGCGATCTACGCGGCTCGGTCACCGGTCTGGGACTCGACACCACGGCCGGCCACCTGGTGCGCGCCCTGTGCGACGGTATCGCCGCCCAAGTGGCGGAGCTCTCGGACGCGGTGGCCGGCGATCTGGGGGCGCCGCTCACCACCCTGCGCGTCGACGGAGGCCTGACCCGGTCCGCGCTGCTCATGCAGACCCAGGCGGACCTGCTCCAGATCCCCGTCGAGGTGTCGGCGCTGCCGGACGCCACCGCGCTCGGCGTCGGCGCGGTCGCCCGCTTGGGGCTCGACCCGGCGCTCACCGTCGAGGAGGCCGTCCCGGAGTGGAAGCCGTCCGCCGTCTACGAGCCGAAGATCGGCTCCGGGCAGGCCACGGAGCGCCGCGCCCGGTTCCGTGCGGCGGTATCGGCGCTGCTCGACGGCCCCGCAGGACCGTCGACGACCGCCGGCGTCCCCGCGTGACCGACGACGACCGCGGCGTCCTGTCCGGCGGCCCCGTATGAGCGTCACCACCGGCGGCTCGTTGCCCGGCGGGGTGTACGACGTGACGGTCATCGGCGCCGGGGTGGTGGGCTCGGCCATCGCCCGCGAACTGTCCCGGCTCCCGCTGCGGATCGCCTTGGTCGAGGCCTCCGACGATGTCGGCGACGGCACCTCCAAGGCCAACACCGCCATCCTCCACACCGGTTTCGACGCGGTTCCCGGCTCGCTGGAGTCCCGGCTCGTCCGCGAGGGACAGCGGCGGCTCGCCGCGTACGCCGCCGACAGCGGAATCCCGGTGGAACCGCTCGGGGCGCTCCTCGTGGCCTGGGACGAGGAACAGCTGGCGGCGCTGCCGGGCCTCGCCGACAAGGCCGTACGCAACGGTTACCGCTCGGCCCGCGTCATCCCGGCCGAAGAGGTACGGGCCCGCGAGCCGGAGCTCGGCGCCGGGGTGCTGGGGGCACTCGACGTGCCCGGGGAATCCGTCATCTGCCCCTGGACGACCACGCTCGCCTACGCCACACAGGCCGTCCGCGCCGGCACCGACCTCCACCTCGGCTGCCGGGTCGACTCCGTCGTCCCGGGCGATCCGCACCTCCTGCTCACCGGCCGGGGCCCCCTGCGCACCCGTCACCTGGTCAACGCCGCGGGCCTGTACGCCGACGCGGTCGACCGGCTCCTCGGCCACGCGGACTTCACGGTGACCCCCCGGCGGGGCCAGCTGATCGTCTTCGACGAACTCGCCCGCCCCCTGGTGCGCCACATCCTCCTGCCGGTGCCCGGCGCACTCGGCAAGGGGGTGCTGGTGACGCCGACGGTGTACGGCAACGTGCTGCTCGGGCCGACCGCCGAGGACCTGGACGACAAGACGGCGACGGGCTCGTCCGCCGAGGGGCTCGCGCTGTTGCGGGAGAAGGGCCGGCGCATCCTGCCGGCGCTCCTCGAAGAGGAGATCACGGCCGTGTACGCCGGATTGCGGGCCGCCACCGCGTCCGAGGACTACGCCGTCCGGGCCCACCCGGAGCAGCGGTACGTCACCGTGGGCGGCATCCGCTCGACGGGTCTGACCGCCTCCATGGCCATCGCCGCCCATGTGGTCGCGCTGCTCGCCGACGGCGGCCTGCCGGTGACGGGCGCGCGGGAGTTGGAGCCGGTGCGGATGCCCAACCTGGGCGAGGCGTTCCTCCGGCCCTACCGGGACGCGGAGTTGATCGCGACGGACCCGGAGTACGGCAGGATCGTCTGCCACTGCGAGCGGGTGACGCGGGGCGAGATCCGCGACGCGCTCGCCTCCACCGTCCCACCGGCCTCACCGGACGGCCTGCGGCGCCGCACGCGGGCACGGGGCGGTCGCTGTCAGGGCTTCCACTGCGGCGCCGCCGTCCGCGCGCTGTTCGAGGAGGGCCGCCGGTGAACCGTACGGTCGATGTCCTGCTCGTCGGCGCCGGGCCCGCCGGCCTGGCCCTCGCCGCCCGGCTCGCGGGCGCGGGCGCCGGGCGGGTGGAGGTCCTGGAACGCGAGCAGGACGCGGGAGGCATGCCGCGCCACTGTGACCACGGCGGATTCGGGTGGCCGCCCCGCCCCTGGCTGCGCGGGCCGCGGTACGCGCGGCAGGCGGTGCGGGACGCGGTCGGGGCGGGGGCCTCGGTCCGTACCGGCGTCACCGCCACCGGTTGGGCCGGCCCGCTGTCCCTGGAGGCCACGAGCCCGGCGGGGTTGGAGCGGATCACGGCCCGGGCCGTCGTCCTCGCCACGGGTGCCCGGGAGCGCCCCCGCAGCGCCCGGCTGGTGCCGGGCTCCCGTCCGGCGGGGGTGATGACCACCGGGGAGCTGCAACAGTCGGTCCACCTGTACGGGCAGCCGGTCGGTCGGCGGGCCGTGGTGGTGGGCGCCGAACCGGTGGCCAGGCACGCGGTGCGTACGCTGCGCCGGGCGGGCGCGGAGGTCGTGGCGATGGTCACCGGGCACGCGCGTGGCGCCGCCCTGCCGGGCGTCGTACTGCTCACGTCGACGTCGGTGACCGAACTGCACGGCAGGGGCCGTCTGTCGGGCGTGTCCGTGCGCCGTGAGGACGGTCGGTCGGGCGTTCTCGCCTGCGACACGGTGGTCTTCACCGGCGATTGGATTCCCGACCACGAATTGGCCCGGCGCGGCGGCGTCGGCCTGGACCCCGGCACCCGGGGCCCGTGCGTGGACGCGTCGTTCCGTACGTCGGTGCCCGGCGTCTTCGCTGTGGGCAACGTCCTGCGAGGCGTCGAGAGCGCCGCCACCGCCGCCGCGGAGGGGGTCGCCGCGGCCGCGGGGGTGCTGGCCCACCTGTCGGGCGTCCCGTGGCCGGAGCCCGGCCCGCCGCTGGTGGTGCGGGCGCCGCTGGTGTGGGTGACGCCGAACCGGGTCACGGGCCTCGCGGAGCGGCCGCTGCTGCTGCGCTCCGGGGAGCCGCTGACCTCCCCGGTGGTGACGGTCGACCAGGACGGCCGGCTGCTGTGGCACCGCCGGTTCCCGGGCCGGGTGTCACCGTCGCGGTCGCTGCGCGTGCCGCCGGCGTGGACGGCCCGGGTCGACCGCGCGGGCGGACCGGTCGTGGTGCGGGCCGGCTGACGGCAGGCGCCGGCGGCGGCTGTGCCAACTGACATGCGTACGGCCTGTTTTGACGGCCCGGGACGAGGTGCCCCGGGGCATGGGATCACGTCGGCTTGTCCTATCATCTGTTCGATTCTCGCCACCCGTGCCGTCACAGAGGGGCGGGTGGCGACTCTTGACGAGAGGCATCGAACACTTGCGATTGACAGGCAAGCACCGGATATCCATCCTCGCGGCGGTGGCGGCCACCGCCGCGATCGCGGGAAGCATGCAGCTCACCTCCAGCGCGTTCGGAACCGAGACCGACGAGGAGCCCGCGCCGCAGGCCGCGAGCTCCCCGGCGGCCCTGCCGGCGGTGGAGGACGTCGACTCCCACGCGGAGGACTCCGCCGTCTACGGCAGCGACGCCACGGCCTTCAGGGGCCGCGTCATGTCGCTGGGCGCACCGGCGCCCCGCTCCGCACCGAAGTCGGGCGTGGCCGCCGCGCCCGCACCGCTCCAGGGCGAGGGGTGGAAGCTGGGCGGCGTGACCAAGTGGCTGCAGACCGGCTACACCATCAAGTTCTACGACCAGAAGTCCGCGGACTGGCTGGCGCCGTACGTGCAGGCCTCCGCCGCGGACCTGCGCCGCATCACCAACCTGCCCGTGACCGTCGACACCAAGCCGGTCGGCTGGGACTACGCCCGGCCCCGGGGCGAAGTGATCATGGGGGTCGCCCACCGCCCGTGCCTGCCCCCGGACGGCGACACGATGGGGGGCACGGGCTGGAAGGTGGTCCGTGACGGCTCCGGCATGGCGAACCTCAGCTGCGGCTTCACCAGTTCCTCCCTGCCAGACACGGCCACCAGCGGCCACGCCTACATCGACGACGAGTTCTTCACCCCGGCCGGCAAGCCCAGCGCCGCCATGGGTGAGACGTACATGCGCAACCACATCAGCCACGAACTCGGGCACACGCTGGGTCTGGCTCACGCCAACCGCAGCACGGACAAGAGCGACTGCGTCAAGGGGAGCGACTCCGGCGAGTTCCCGGTGATGTGCTCGCCGGCCTACGCGTACCAGGACAAGCGCGCCGGCACCTACGTCCAGCAGTTCGACGTCCAGGGCCTGCGCCTCCTCGCCTCCGGCGCCGGCGCCGTGCTGTCGCCCCAGGGCAAGGTGACGGGCATCGGCTCCAAGTGCCTTGACGTCAAGGGCGGCAAGGCGGCCAACGGCACGCAGATCCAGCTCTACACCTGCAACGGTTCCGTGGCGCAGTCGTGGATCCTGGGCAAGGACGGGACGCTGCGCGCGCTGGGCAAGTGCCTGGACGACGCGCACAACGCGAGCACCAACGGCAACAAGATCAGCCTCTACGACTGCAACGGCACCCCGGCGCAGCGCTGGTCCGTCAACGGCAAGGGCCAGATCGTCCACGTGGCGTCGGGCAAGGTCCTCGACGTGACGGGTGGCTCCACCGCCAACGGCACCGCCGTCCAGCTCTACGCGGCGAACACGAACAAGCGTCAGGTCTGGGTCACCCCGAAGTGATCCCGGCAGCCGCCCGTGACGACCGGACGGCCGGTTGACGTCCCGAGCGGCCCCGATCCCCGGTCCCGCGCCGAGCGCGGTGGCCGGGGCTCCGGTGTCCCCGGGCCCTGTCCCGCGCCGACGACCACGACGCCACGCGATGCGGATGGCCGGAGGTCGCCTCGCCGGGAGCCGAGGGAGGGTGACAGCGTTGCGGCAGCGCGCAGCGCACCTTCCCCCTCCCGGTCGAGCGGGTCGAGCGCCGGGTGCGAGCCCGGAAGGAAGCGTGCCATGCCGCCCCACCCGCCCGCCGCACCCCGATCCGTTCTCCGGGACTCCTGTCCGAACGGTGCGTGGGAGGTCCTGCGGGCCCTGCCCCATCCCGCGCTCCGGCCGGGGGTGCGGGGGTACCGGGGCTACCGCGTGGACCTGGGACACGGCCGTCGGAGGCTGGAGGTGCCGGACGGCTGCGCCTCGGTGGTCTTCAACCTGGCCGAACCGGTCTGGGTGACCCTCGGTACCGAGCGGGACGGGAGCACCCGCCCCTACACCGCGCTGCTCTCCGGCCTACATCGGCCCACGGTCGGTCGGTCGTGCGGGCAACCTCCGCGCCGGGGTGGCGAGTTCGCCACCCCGGGCCGGGGTCGCGCCGCTTCGTCACTCCCCTGACGGACCACGACGGGAGGATGTGACGGCCGGACGGAAAGAACCTCGTCGCGACGCTCAGGCCGACATGGCCTCCCCGCCGTCCTCGGCGTCCTGCGCACAGGCCGCGACCAAGGCGTCCAGCGACAGGTCCAGCGCGTGGGCCAAGGCCGCCACGGTGAAGAAGGCCGGGGTCGGGGCCCGACCGGTCTCGATCTTGCGGAGCGTTTCGGCGGACACCCCGGCCGCCGCCGCCACGTCCACCATGCTCCGGTCACCACGGGCCAGACGGAGGAGGGCGCCGAAGCGCTCTCCGCGTTGCCGCTCCTGCGGACTCAAAGGAACTCTCACCATGCCCGTGATACTAATACCGGTATAAGTATTGGGTAGCACCGCACCGCAGGAGTCACGACACATGATGGAGATCAAGACCGACACGGCACTGGAGGCGATGCGGGAAGCCGGACGCGTCGTGGCCAACGCGCTCGCGGCCGTGCAGGCGGCGGCATCCGTGGGCGTCCGCCTGCGCGAACTCGACGAAGCGGCCCGCACCGTCTTGACCGAGGCCGGGGCCACCTCGCCGTTCCTGGGCTACCAGCCCTCCTTCGCCCCCGTACCCTTCCCCGCCGTCATCTGCGCCTCGGTCAACGACGCAATCGCCCACGGCGTACCCGACGACTACCGGCTGCGCGACGGTGACCTGGTGAGCATCGACTGCGGAGCCGAACTCGACGGCTGGACCGGCGACGCCGCCATCAGCTTCACCGTCGGCACCCCCCGCCCCGCCGACCTGGAACTCATCGCCGCCACCCGGCGCGCGCTCGACGCGGGCATCGCCGCGGCCCGCGTCGGTCACCGCGTCGGGGACATCTCCCATGCCATCAGCACGGTCGCGCGCGAGGCCCGCTGCGGCATGCCGGCCGACTTCGGCGGCCACGGCATCGGTCGCAGCATGCACGAGGAGCCGCACATCCCGAATCACGGGCGCCCCGCCCGCGGCCCCCGCCTGCGCCACGGGCTCGCGCTCGCCATCGAACCCATGCTGATGGCCGGGGGGCGCGACGACTACCGCACCGACCCCGACGGTTGGACGCTGCGCACCGTCGACCGCAGCCGGGCCGCGCACATCGAGCACACGGTCGCCCTCACCGAGGACGGCCCCCGCATCCTCACCTTGCCGTGAGCATCAGATCCCGGGGCGGGGGCCGGGGCTGGGGCCGGGGCGCGACAGGACGGCGCCCGGCACCCGACCGGGAGTTCCGTTCAGGACCGGGTCTCGGCGAGGACGCCCACCTTGTCGACTCGGTGCTCGGGATTGTTCTGCGCGTCCCGCCAGTGGTTGCCCGCCGCGTCGTCCTCCGGCGTGAGGCAGGTGGACACGGTGATCATGGCGCCGGACGGGGACGTCCCGCTGGAGCCGGGAACCGCGGCGCGTTGCTCCTCCATGGAGGACGATGACCGGAAGGACGTCGTCCGGGTGGAGGTGATGACGTACCGGTACGTCACGCCGCCCGCGGTGACGTAGACGGAGGCGCCCTCGGAGAGCGACGGCAGGGCGCCCAACGGACCGCCCGCGACGCTTCGGTGACCGGTGACGATGTAGTTGCCCACGTCGCCGGGGCCGACTCCACCGCCGGGGCCGTAGGGGCTCGCGGCCACCCCCTGGTCCTGGATACGGGTACCGGAGGCGTCATCGGGGCTTCCCTCATAGGGGACGATCGGAAGCCCGGAGAGGCCGATGGCCGGTATCGACAACGTGGCTTCCCGGATGTCGGTGACGGCCGCGGAAGGCGCCGCATCCCAGCCGGGTGGGCGGGACACGAGTCCGCCGGGAGCAGCCAACAGGACGGCGAGGGACACACCGGCGAGCGCCGATGGCACGCTGCGCGAAATACGGAACGGACGAGGAGACATGGCGGTTTCCAAAGTCTGCCGGGGTCGTTCGGGCAAGCCGGCCGGTCGGCCCTTCCAGCGTGGCACAGGGCGCGGCACACGGCGCGGCGTGCGGCGGCCCGCCGTGCGCACCCGGGTGAGGGAGGCGGGGGGCGGGGTGGATGAGGGTTCGGAGACGGTGGGGACTGGCCGGAAAGCGGCGGTGGGGCGGCGTAGAAAGAGACCGGATCGGGGTGTTCCTGTCCCGGGCCCGGCCGGGCGGAGGAAGGGTGGTCCACCGCATCGCCGCCCCAGGCCGAACCGGACCACGGAGGCCCCATGAACCACGCACCGCCCTCTCCCCAACCACCCACGTCACGCGAGGTGTTCGCGTCCGAGCTGACTCGTCTGCGCGAGAAGGCCGACCTCACCGTCCGCGCCGTCGCCGCGCGCGTCGACGCACCGGGCGCCCACAGCACCATCGGCGGTTGGTTCGCCGGGCAGAACCTGCCGTCGATCGGCTCCCTCCCCCTGTTCCGGCGGGTCCTGCACGTCTGCGGGGTCATCGATCCGGCCGAGATCGAACGCTGGTTGGAGCGGCTCGCGGATCTGCGTCGTTCAAGAGTTCTGCGCGTCGCGGGAGGCTCGTCCCCCTATCGGGGACTCGCGGGTTTCGAGGAGCGGCACGCCGACTGGTTCTTCGGCCGCGAGCGCCTGCGCGCGGCCGTCGTGGACCGGATCCTCTGCGAGGGTGCCGGTGGGCCCCGACTGCTCGTCGGCGCGTCCGGGTCCGGCAAGTCCTCCCTCCTACGGGCCGGGGTGCTGCCCGCCCTCCGAGGCGAGCACGGCTTCACTCCCCTCCTGCTGGTGCCCGGCCGCGATCCGATGGGCGCCTTGGCGTCCGCCCTGTCCGCGCGGGGGGAGGCGCGCGAGGGGACGAAGTGGGCGGACGCGGCACGCGATCCGCTCGAACTGGCCGCGCTGTTGAGGGCGTCGGCCGCGCGGGAGGCGGTACGCGTCGTGGTGGCGGTCGACCAACTGGAGGAGGTGTTCACCACCTGCCCCGACCCGGGCGAACGGGACCGGTTCCTGCGGTGCCTGGCCGCCCTCCCCTCCCCCGACGTACGCGTCGTGGGATGCCTGCGCGCCGACTTCTACGGCCAGGCCCTGGCCCAACTCCCCCTCGCGGCAGCCCTGCAGGACGGCCAGACCGTGGTGGGAGCGCTCAGCGAGGACGAGATCCGCGCCGTCGTCGGCGGACCCGCGGCGAAGGCCGGTCTGATCCTGGACGAAGGATTCGTCGACGTACTCCTCGCCGACCTGCGGGACTCCGGTCCCGGCGCGCTGCCGCTGCTGTCGCACGCTTTGCTGTCGACCTGGGAACGCGGGCGCGGCGCCACCTTGACCATCGCCGACTACCGGGCGGGAGGCGGGATGTCGGCCGCCGTCTCCGGGACCGCGGAAGAGGTGTACTCGGGGCTGTCCCGGTCCGAGTGCGCGCTGGCGCGGCAGTTGTTCCTGCGGATGGTCACCGTGGGGGACGCGGTGCCCGACACGCGCAGGCTGCTGCCGCTGCCACCGCCCACCGGCCGGCCCGATCAGGCCGGGCAGGTGTACGGAGTACTGGAGCGCTTCGTCGACCGGCGGTTGGTCACGCTCGACGGCGACGGAGCCAGGATCACCCACGAGGCGTTGCTCACCGCCTGGCCGCGGTTGCGCGACTGGATCGACACCGACCGGGCGGGGCAGATCGTATGGCAGGACCTGACGCGTGACGCGGACCGTTGGCTCGCGCACGACCGCGATCCCTCGCTGCTCTACCGGGGTACGCGGCTGGCCGTGGCGTCGGGGTGGGCGCGGGACGGCGGACGGGCCGCAGAACTGGACGCGCGGGAGAGCGGGTTCCTCGACGCGAGCCGCGAGGCGGAGGACGTTCGCGTCCGACGCGAGCGGCGCGGGGCCCGGCGGATGCGCCGGCTGCTGGTGCTGCTGTCGGTGCTGGTCGTCCTTTCGGGCGCGCTCACCGCCGTCGCCGTGGTCCAGCGCCGTGACGCGGAGAGACAGCGGGCCGTCGCCCTGTCCCGGCTGGTGGCGGCGCGCGCCGAACGGCTGCGGGGCGGCGACCTCGCCCTCGCCGCGCAACTCGCTCTGGTGGCGTACCGCACGGCGCCCACGGCCGAGGCACGGGCGGCACTGATGGACGCCTCCGCGCTGCCGGCCGTGACCCGGATGCTCGCGTTCCGGGGTGTCGTGCAGGCGGTTGCCCTCAGCCCGGACGGGCACACCCTCGCCGCCGGCGGTCTGGACCACCAGGTCGCGCTGTGGGACCTGCGCGATCCGGAGCGTCCGAAACCGCTGGGGGCGGCGCCGGTCCCGTTTGCCGACACCGTGTACGCGCTGGCCTTCAGCCCGGACGGCAGGCGACTCGCCGCCGGGTCCGGGGACGGCACCGTGCGGGTGTGGGAGCCGTCGGCCCCGGCCCCGGCGGCGACCCCGGCACGGGTGCTCAAGGGGTCGGACTCCGCCGTGTACGGGGTGGCCTTCGCCCCGGACGGCAAGGCGCTGGCCGCCGCGGGCGCCGACGGCGGCGTCTACGTGTGGCCGGACTCGGCGGTTCCCGGTGCCGAAGGAGGCTCCGGCCCGGCGTCCACCGCCACCGGCGCTACCGCTACCACCGGTACCACCGGTACCACCGGTACCACCGGTACCACCGGCCCTACCGGCACCACCGCCGTCCAGCGGCTCACCGGCTTCACCGGGGCGGCGCACACCGTCGCGTTCCGGCCGGGCCCCGGCACGGCACTGCTCGCCGCGGGGGGCGCGGACGGCTCCGTACGACTGTGGGACCTCGCCGATCCGGGCCGACCGTTTCCCTACGCGCAACCGCTGACCGGGGCGGCCGGCCCGGTGTTCGCGCTGGCCTTCACGGCCGACGGCACACGGCTGGTCGCCGGGAGCCAGGACCGGTCCACGCGGGAGTGGACCGTACCCGCACCCGGCTCCGACCCGGCGTCGCCCGCGGAGATCGGTGGGGCTCCGGCCGCCCCCGACGGCCCGGCCAGTTATGTCAACGCCGTCGCCTACAGCCCGGACGGACAGTGGCTGGCGACGGGCAGCGCGGACAACCAGGTGCGCCTCTACGACGCACGGACACGCGCCCTCGCCGCGGTGTTCCCGCACCCGGGACCGGTCACCTCGCTCGCGTTCCATCCCGGCGGCCGGCAATTGGTGACGGGCGCCGCCGACGGGACCGTACGCCTGTGGCAACTGCCTCCCCGCCCGCTGCGCGGCTTCCAGGGCACGGTCAACGCCACCGGGTTCGCGCCGGACGGGAAGCTGCTCGCCGTCGCGGGGCGCGACGTACAACTGTGGGACGTCTCCGATCCCTGGACCCCGCGCCCTGTCGGACCGCCCCTGACGAACCCCACGGGATACTCCGCGACGGTCTCCTTCACCCCGGACGGCCGCACCCTCGCCGTCGGCGGCCGGGAGGGCAAGCTGTGGCTCTGGGACGTGTCCCGCCCGGACCGCGCCGTGCCCTACGGTGAACCGCTGGCGGGCGGCGCCGGAACCATTCAGTCCGCGGCCTTCGACCGGACCGGCCGGACGCTTGCCGTGGGCAGCGAGGGGCGGACCGTGCGCGTCTGGGACACGGCGGACCCGGCGCGACCCCGGCTCTCCGCCGAGTTGCCGGAGCCGACGAACTACGTCTACTCGGTGGCCTTCAGCCCGGACGGGCGGCGGCTCGCCGCCGGCACGGTCGACAAGCAGGTGCTGCTGTGGCGGCTGCCGCCGGCCGGCGGCCGACCGGTGCTGGAGTCCACCCTGCGCGGGCCGGGCAGCTACGTCATGTCCGTCGTGTTCAGCCCCGACAGCCGGACCCTGGCCGCCGGTACGGCGGACCGGGACGTGTGGTTGTGGGACGTGAGCGGGGACGAGCCGCGTTCCGCCGGGCCGACGCTGACGGGGCCGAGCAGCTACGTGTACGCCCTGTCGTTCAGCCCGGAGGGCAAGACGCTCGCCGCGGCCAGTACGGACGGCACGGTGTGGTTGTGGGACACCGCTCACCCCGCCGACGCCGCCGACCCCGGGCGTCCGCGACTCGGCGCGGTGCTGAGCGGGCTCGGCGGCAAGGCGTACGCGGTCGCGTACAGCCCGGACGGACGCTCCCTCGCGGCGGGCGGCGCGGGCCCGGTGGCCTTGTTGTGGACGCGGGACGAGGAGGAGATCGCCCGGCACGTGTGCGCGCGGGCCGGGACGGTCGTCACCGCCCAGGAGTGGGCCAAACTCGTCCCCGGTCTGCCGTACGCCCCGCCGTGCCGGTGAGCCGGCGATGCCGGGTTCGGGATGGGTTCGGGGTGTACGGAGTTGTACGGAGCCCCGTACGGGCCTGGTCGACCTGCGGTTCCGTCCTTCCCCCGGCCGCCTTGGGATGGCTCTCTGGTGGAGCGCCGCCGGGTCCACCGGGGCGCCGCACCACCACCGTGAGTCTTCCGAGGGAGAACGACGATGCGCATGACGACCACCACCCTGCGGTCCCGGGCCGGACTGGCCGCCGCCGCGGCAGCCGTGGCGCTGACCGGTCTGCTCGCCGGCGCCGGCGGCGCCGACGCGGCCGGCAGCTACATCTCTTCGAACAGCGGCGGGGCGAACGAGCGCACCTGCGCCAACACCGGGTGCGGTTCGCTCGGGTACCTGTCCAACGGGACGGGCGTCACGATGCTGTGCTGGCTGGACAGCCAGTGGGTGTACCCGCCGAGCTCCAACTACGCCTCCAACCGCTGGTTCCGCGTCTCCAGCCCCGTGGGGACCGGCTACGTCCACTCGTCACTGGTGGCCGGCCAGTCCAGCGTCGGACACTGCTGACGCTACTGGTCCGTCGAAGGGTTCTCCGCCGTGTGCAGGGCTTGGGCGGCGATCGTGATCGCCTCTTGGTCGTGACCCGCGGCCTTCGCCGCCCGGGCCTGGCTCAGGGACACACCGAGCAGTTCCTTGGTGTGTTCCGGCAGGGAGCGGGACGCCACGATCTCTTCCAGTTTCCGGATGGTGTCCGCGGCCAAGTCGTCGGGCATCGCGCGGCCTCTCGTGCTCGTGGGTCAAGTGCGTTGCGACGGTGCCACGCCCCAGCCGGCGGGACAAGAGGAAGGCGGCCGAACCACTCTCATGCGTGACCGGGGTGACCTCCCCGGACCAGAGCGAGCCCGCCGCGGGGTGACCTGCGGCGGGCTTTGCGCGCGCCTCGCGCCACCCGGGTGGCGGGCGTGTTCGTACGGAGCTTCGCCTTTCGGGCGTCCCTTCCGGCCACCGGTTCCGGTCCACGCATGCCCTCATCTGCGGGTTTACGGTCCCCGGTGCTTGCCTTTGCGAAGGTTTTAGGAGGCTGGGTCCCATTCAGTTTGCGTGGAGCAACCAACTACTTCTACGGTTGCCTAGAGCAACGAAACGGGAGGCGTGATGGCGCAGCGGACGCAGTACGAGGAACTGGCTCGCGAGCTCAGCGCCATCGGCGCCGTCAAGAGGGACATGGCGCGGATACTGCCGCACGACTGTCCCGCCGGTTCCGCCGCCGTCCTGACCCTGCTCGACCGGCACGGCGACATGCGGATGAGCAGACTCTCCGAGCTGCTCTCCGTCGACACGTCCGTCACCAGCCGCCACGTCACGCACGTCGCCGAGCGCGGCTGGATCGAAAGGTCCCCGGACCCGGGCGACCGGCGCTCACGCATTTTGCGCCTCACCCCGTCGGGGCAGGAGCGGCTCGACGAGCTCTCCCGGCGCACGTCGCGGCTCCTCGCCGAACGGCTGAGCGACTGGTCCGACGACGAGGTCGGCGGCCTGATCCGGCTCATGACCCGGCTGCGCACGAGCTTCGGCGACTGCCGCTCGACCGGGCGGCTCCCCCACGCGAACGAACCGACCACCCGTACACCCGCATAGAACGTTAGGAAGCCCATGGCAACGACCACACCAGCCGGTGTGCGGGCCTCTCACGCCAAGCACGGAGGCGGCGGCGTCCACGAGCACGCCCCGATGACGCACCGGCAGATCATGGAGGCGCTCTCCGGGCTGCTGCTCGGCATGTTCGTGGCGATCCTGTCGTCGACGATCGTCTCCAACGCCCTCCCCCACATCATCGGCGACCTCGGCGGCGGCCAGTCCGCCTACACCTGGGTCGTCACGGCCGCCCTGCTGTCCATGACGGCCGCCACCCCCCTGTGGGGCAAGCTCTCCGACCTGTACAGCAAGAAGGCGCTGGTCCAGATAGCGCTGGTCATCTACGTGCTGGGATCGGCCGTCGCCGGCATGTCCCAGAACGCCGGCATGCTGATCGCCTGCCGCGTGGTCCAGGGCATCGGGGTCGGCGGGCTGTCCGCCCTCGCCCAGATCGTGATGGCGGCGATGATCTCCCCGCGCGAGCGCGGCCGCTACAGCGGCTACCTCGGTGCCACCTTTGCAGTCGCCACCGTCGGCGGCCCGCTGCTCGGCGGTGTCATCACCGACACCGACTGGCTGGGTTGGCGCTGGTGCTTCTACGTCGGCGTCCCCTTCGCGATCATCGCCCTGATCGTGCTCCAGAAGACCCTCCACCTCCCCGTCGTCAAGCGCGAGGTCAAGGTCGACTGGGGCGGCGCGTTCTTCATCTCAGCCGCCGTTTCGCTGCTCCTGCTGTGGGTCACCTTCGCCGGCGACAAGTACGACTGGCTGTCGTGGCAGACCTACGCGATGGTCGGAGGCTCGCTCGCGCTCGGCGCGCTGTTCGTGCTCGTCGAGGCCAAGGCGAGCGAGCCGATCATCCCGCTGCGGCTGTTCCGCAACCGGACCATCGCGCTGTCGTCGATCGCGTCCCTGTTCGTCGGTGTCGCGATGTTCACCGGCACCGTCTTCTTCAGCCAGTACTTCCAGCTCGCGCGTGACAAGTCCCCGACCATGTCGGGCGTGATGACGATCCCGATGATCGCCGGACTCTTCGTCTCCTCCACCGTCTCCGGGCAGGTCATCACCAAGACCGGCCGCTGGAAGGCGTGGCTGCTGTGCGGTGGCGTGCTGGTGACGGCGGGCCTCGGACTGCTCGGCACGATCCGCTACGACACGACGTACTGGCACATCGCCATCTTCATGGCGCTGCTGGGCCTCGGCATCGGCATGATGATGCAGAACCTGGTTCTGTGCACGCAGAACCAGGTGGCGCCGTCCGACCTCGGCTCCGCCAGTTCCACGGTGACGTTCTTCCGCTCCCTCGGCGGTGCGATCGGTGTCTCCGCGCTCGGCGCGATCATGGCCAACCGGATCACCCACTACGCCAAGGACGGGCTCGCCACCCTCGACCCGAAGTACGCGGCCGCCGCGGGGCAGCAGAGCTCCGGCGGCAGCATCCCGGACATGAACAGCCTGCCCGGCCCGCTGCGCACCGTGATGGAGAGCGCGTACGGCCACGGCATCGCGGACGTGTTCCTGATCGCCGCGCCGCTCGCGCTGATCGCCTTCTTCGTGACGCTGTTCATCAAGGAGGTCCCGCTGCGGACGTCGGGTGGAATGGCGCAGGCTTCCCAGGCCGCGCAGGAGGCCCAGGCCTCCCGCGAGGTCCCGGCTCCCCGAGCCGAGGTGGAAGGCGACGCCGAGGCCGAGGTCGCGACCCTCGCGGACGCCCCCGGACGGGCCGCCGCCACGACTGCCGACGCGGGGGCGGGGCCCCTGCCCGACGGCGTCCCGGTGCGCGGCCACGTGCGCGGGGCCGAGAACGCCCCCGTGCCGCAGGCCGCGGTGACGCTGATCTCGCTCGCGGGACGCCAGCTGGGCCGGTCGGTCGCGCAGGCCGACGGCGCGTACGCCGTCAGCGCGCCGGGCAGCGGCTCGTACGTGCTGATCGCGGCCGCCGACGGCTTCCAGCCGCAGGCCTCGACGATCGTCGTCAACGGCGAGCCCGTCGCCTACGACATCCTGCTGAGCGGGACGAGCGGTCTGAGCGGCGTCGTACGGACCGCCGAGACCGGGACCCCGGTCGAGGGCGCCATGGTCATCGTGACCGATGTGCGCGGGGACGTACTGGCCGCCGGAGGCACGGACGGGCAGGGCGCGTTCACCTTCGCCGACCTGGTGCCGGGCTCCGTGACCATCGCCGTGAACGCCCCCGGGCGCCGACCGAAGGCCCTGCACGTCGAGGTCGGCGGGGCGGGCGTCACCCGGGTGGAGGTCGAGCTGAGCTCGGGCGCCCAGGTGCAGGGCGTCGTCCGGGCGCCGGGCGGACCCCTCGGCGACGCGCGGGTCACGCTGGTCGACGCCGCGGGCAACGTCGTCGCCACCGCGCGGACCGGCGCGGACGGCGCGTACGCCTTCACCGACCTGGACGGCGGCGATTACACCGTCATCGCGACGGGATATCCGCCGGTGGCAACGGCGCTGACCGTGAGTGGTCGCGGCGTCGACGACCACGACATCGAGCTCGCCCACCCCGGCGAGTAGACGGGCACCGGTCCGTGGGGCGCGTCCCGTGAAGGGGCGCCCCGCGGGCCGGTTCTCTTTTCGGCTGGATCGACATGCTTTCGCAGGGAGAAAACGGGATGGGACTCACCGCACGTGTCCGCACGCGGGACGGATGGGCCGTGTCGCACGCGGTCGTCACGGTGACGGACATGACGGGCACACAGGTCGTTCGCGCGGAAGCCGACGCCGAGGGCGCCGTGCGCGACACGACCGCGCTCGCGCCGGGCGCGTACACGGTCATAGTCACGGCGGTCGGATACGCGCCCACCGCGTCGAGCACGATCGTCACGGCGAGCGGGCGCGCCGAGGTCGGCAGTGTGGTCCTCGCCCGGCAGGGGGGCTCCGAGCTGCCGCCGCCCGGGCCGTGGACCATCGACCCGGCACACTCGTCGGTGGCGGCCGTCGCACAGCACCTGGGGATCTCCAGCGTGCGCGGCCGCTTCAGCGACTTCGCCGGTCGGATCGTGATCGATCCGCGGGAGGTGACCGCGTCCCGCGTGGAGGCGGTGATCAAGGCCGCCTCCATCGACACGGGCAACGGCATGCGGGACGGGCACCTCAAGTCGCCGGACTTCCTGGACGTGGAGGCGTACCCGGAGATCACGTACCGCTCGACGGGGCTGACCCCGGCCGGCTCCGACCGCTGGACGGTCCACGGCGATCTGACCCTGCGCGGCGTCGTACGCCCCGTCGACCTGGCCCTGGCCTACTCGGGTACCGGCGCCGACCCCTGGGGCGGCACGCGCGCCGCGTTCCGGGCCACCGCCGAACTCCACCGCGAGGACTTCGCGATGAACTACAACCAGGTCGTCCAGGCGGGGATCGCCGCCATCGGCGCGACGCTGAAGGTGGAGCTGGACATCCAGGCCGTGCGGGGCGAGTCGCTGCCGCAGTCCTGACATCAGGCCCGGCGTCCCCGGTGGGCGACGCGGCGACGCCGTCGACACGCCCCTCCGGCGTGGCGCCGCAGATGTCCCGGCCGCCCACGGTCGTTGTTTCCAGGGCCGCCGGCCGCTCGCACCATGCGGGCGGCCGGCGGCCCGAGTCGTTCCCGGATCACGCCGTCTGCCGGAACCCGCAAGCGAATTGCGCCGACCCGCCGCCGTGAGGGCGCCCGGTTTCGCCGACGCGTACGTCCCCGGCTCGGCTCCCGGACGACCGCGCCTGTGTGACGCCCCGCTCGACGAGGTCGTCGAGTCCTCGTCACCACATCCGCGAGGTCCGCCCGGAGACCGTGGTGACGCACGACGCCTACGGCCGGTTGACGGGACACCCGGACCGCGTACGCGCCCACCGCCTGACGCCTGTCGCGGTCCACGCCGCAGGGTTGGGACACCTGCCTCCCGACGCCGGAGCGCCCTGGCGGCCGGCGGCCCCATGCCCGGCCGCGCACCCGCACTCCGGCCTCGCAGAGCCGGGGCCGGACGCGGCGACGGTCCGCCCGGTCTTGGGCCGGCTCAGCGCGGCGGCGGTACTTCGAGGCGGGCGTAGCGGCCGGGTGTGGTGCCCACGACGCGTTTGAAGTGTCGGGTGAGGTGTGACTGGTCGTAGAAGCCGGCGGCGGTCGCCGCTTCGCCCGGCGGTTGCCCATCGAGCAGCAGCCGGCGCGCCAGGTCCACGCGGCGGGACGTGACGTACTGGTGCGGGGCGATGCCGAAAGCGCCGCTGAAGGCGCGTACGAGGTGGGTGGGGTGGGCGTGCAGGAGGCTCGCGGCCTCGATCAGGGTGAGCGGTTCGAGCAGCCGTTCGTCGAGGAGTTCGCGCAGTGTCCCGGCGACACCGGGGTCCGGCCGCGTGGCGCGCCGGAGCGCGGGGCGCAGGTGCGCGCGCAGCCGTTCGCCGATGAGGGCCAGGCGGCTCTCCGCCTCGAACGCGTCGCCCGGGTGCTCCAGGGCCGTGTGCAGTCGCGCGACACGGCTGCGCAGGAGGGGGTCGGCGAGGTCGGGGGCGTCCACCGCGGGTCCGATGAGGCCGGCGTCGAGGTGGGTCATGTCGAGGTAGAGCACGCGCTTGCGGAAGCCGTCCGTGGTGGCGGGTGAGCCGTTGTGCGCGACCTGCGGCGGGAGGAGGCTGACGGTGTCGGCCGGGGTGGCGCGCTCGTGGCGGTCGAGGTCGTAGCGGACCGCCCCGTCGTCCACGATCAGCAGGGTCCAGGCGTCGTGGACGTGCATGGGGTAGGAGTGTTCGGTGAAACGGGCGTGGAACACCTCCACCACGCCGGCCACCGAGGGGCGCCAGGCCGAGGTCTCCTGCCGGGGCGTCATGCAAGGAACGTACAAGACGCGGACGGCATTCACCGCGCAGTCTCGAAGCATGAGAATCATGAACGAGACCGGCCCCGGAACCAAGCGCGGGACAGAGGCCGGGACAGAGGCCGGGACAGAGGCCGGGACAGAGGCCGACGCCGGGATCGGCGCCGGCGGTGGGGACGCGCCCGTCCGCTTCGACACCAAGATCGCCGTGGTCCTGCGGGACGACCTGGAGACCTGGCAGCGGCTGAACGTCACCGCGTTCCTGGTCAGCGGGCTCGGCGCGGCTTCGCCCGAGGTGATCGGCGAGCCGTACGCGGACGCCGACGGCGCCGACTACCTGCCGATGTTCCGCCAGCCCGTACTGGTCTTCGAGGCGACGAAGGAGCACCTGAGCGCCGCGCACGGTCGCGCCCTGCGGCGTGCGCTGCCGACGGCCGTGTTCACGTCGGACCTCTTCGGAACCGGCAACGACCGCGACAACCGGGCGGCCGTACGGGCAGTCGGCACGCACCGGCTCGACCTGGTGGGGATGGCCGTGTACGGGCCCCGCAACGGCGTGGACAAGGTTCTCAAGGGCGCGCGCATGCACCCCTGAGCGAAGACACCGGAAACGACTGTCAGCCTGGGTTGACACCGTACGATTGTCAGGCCAGGCTGACACGTATGGAAACCGGAGAGCTGACAGAGCGCCTCAGGTCGCACGACCCCGCCGTGGGGCTACGGGCGGTGGGGGCCCTGCACCGGCTGGCCGAGCAGGTCGAAGCCGCAGCCGTGGCGCGCGCCAGGCAGCAGGGCTGGTCCTGGGAGCAGATCGGGGACGCCCTCGGAGTGTCGAGGCAGTCCGCACACGCCAAACACGGGAAGTGAGACGACGGTGTTCGAGAAGTTCACAGCGGGTGCCCGCTCGGCCGTCACCGGGGCACTGGAAGAAGCCCGGCTGCGCGGCGATCGCCGGATCGGGACCGAGCACCTCCTCCTGGGCATCCTCCACGAGCCCGACTCGGCGGCGGTCCGATGTCTGGGGGTCGGCCTCGACGACGCGCGGACCGCCCTGGCGGACCTGGACCGGTCCGCGCTGGCCGCCATCGGGATCGACGTCCGGGGCGTCGAGCGGCCACCCGTCCCCGCCTCGCGCAAGCGCACCCCCTTCACCTCCGGGGCCCGCTCGGTCCTGCCGCGCGCCCTCGTCGAGGTGAAGCAGACCGGCGGCCGACGTCTAGGGGCGGAGCACCTGCTGCTCGCGCTCCTCGCCCGCGAACGTCCCGATCCCGCAGCCGAGTTGCTGGAACGGCTGGGCGTCGACCGTACGGCCGTCCGGATGCGCGTCCGGGGGACGGACGCCGCCGCATGAGGTACGTGGTGCCCGGTCGGCCCGGGGCAGGAGCCGGGGGGCGGCACACCGAGTGGCAACGGGGCGGCAACAGCGCCGCACGCGGCGGTGGGCGCACCGAAATCCCGCTTGTCGGGGCCCGGTTGGTTCCCGTAGGGTCCCCGATGTGAACACCGGACCGGCACTGCGCCACACACGGACGGGCTACCCGGTGGAGGGCTGATCCCTCCGCGGGTGCGCAGAAGGCACCCCCTCGGTTCGGCACGCGGACCTCCCACTGCTCGTGCACCGCGCGTCCGTTTTCCGTGCCGAACACACCGAGGCCATCCGCATGACAGTCACGTTCAACCACACCATCATCGCCGCCGAGGACCGCAACGAGTCGGCCCGCTTCTTCCGCGAGCTGCTGGAACTGCCGGAAGCGCCGTCCTGGGGCCCCTTCACCAACATCCTGCTCCCCGACGGCGTGCTGCTCCAGTTCGCGGAGCCGCCGGTGGAGATCCAGATGCAGCACTACGCCTTCCTGATCGACGACGAGTTGTTCGACCGGGCGTACCGGTGGCTCTGTGACCGCGACATCGAGCACTGGGCCGATCCCCGGATGCTCCGCCCGCGCGAGACCAACACCGAGCACGGGGGTCGGGGCGTGTACTTCAAGGACCCCTCGGGCCACGCCATCGAATTGATCACTCGCCCCTACCTGTAGCCGACCACCCGTGAGCCGGTGGCTGCCCGTGGCCCGGACCGGTCGCCGCACCCGCGGCGACCGGTCGGCGTACCGTCGGCGGCCACCGGTCACCCGCCTGCCGGGTCGTCACACCTCGGCGGCCAGACGGCGCTGGAGTTCCTCGCCCGACACGTCCTCCAGGTGGGTCAGGAACACCCAGATGTGACCCGAGGGGTCTTTGAGGATGACGGTGCGGTCCCCGTGGAACATGTCCGTCGGCGGTTGGAGGATCTCGGCTCCGGCCGCCCGCGCGCGCTCCGCGAGGCCGTCGACGTCCGGGACGAAGACGTGCAGCGTGACGGACGTCCCTCCGCCGAGGGCCGCCGGCGACGCGAAGGAGGCGGCTTCCGCCTCGTCAACGCTCGCGTCGCCCAGCATCAGGGCGGACCCTCCTATGGTGATCTCGGCGTGCAGGACGCCGCCGCCCGGAGCGTCGATCCTGAAGTCCTCGCGCGCCCCGAACGCCCGTCGGTAGAAGTCGATCGCCGCCGCGGCGTCGTCGACCATGATGTGCGGGATCACCGCGTGGCGGTAGCGGTCGGGGATCAGGGCGTGGGCCGTGGCGTCGCCGGCTTCGGTGCGCTCGGTCATGGTGGACCTCCTTCTCGGGCCGCGGGACGGTCCCCGCGGGCCTGGGAAGGAACGTAGAACCTCATGTTTGGTTGAGGTCAACCGGTGACCGTGGGCACGGGCGGAACGGCCCCTCTTCACCCGGCCGTGTGATCATGGCCCGTCGACACACCCGCGCCTCATGGGGGGACCATGCGCACCCGGACCACCACCGCCACCGCCACCACGAAGGGCCTCGTCGCGGCGCTCGCGGCCCTGCTCCTCCTGGCCGCTTGCACCGCACCGGGCGAGCGGCAGCACGGGGGCGCCGGCCCTGCCACACCCGCGCCCGCGCAGAGCGGCGGCCCCACGAACGAGGGGTACCAGGGGCCCCGACCGCAGGATCAGAACCTGCTGGCCTGGACCGGCGACCCCAATGACGCGGGGCACGTCACCGCCCAGTCGGCCGCCGGCGTCGGCGGGCGGATCACCCTCGTACGAATAGTCCTGCGCGAGCCCATCACCTGGTCGAACATCTGGCTGGGCCTCGCCGGGGTCGACCCGAACGCCCAGCTCACCAACTGCTACCTCGGTGTGTACGACGGCGCCGGCACCCTGCGCGCGGCCACCGCGGACATCTCGCCGCAGCTGACGGGCGAGGCGATCGCCAAGCCGCTGGCCCTCGGCAAGCCGTTCACCGCCGCCCCCGGGACCTATTTCATAGCCCTCCTGCTCAACGGCAACTGGGCCACCAACGCCCTCACGCTGAAGTCCACGGGAGCCGGCATCTCGGTCAACGCCGGTCTGGCTCCGCCGCAGCTCCGCTACAGCACCGTCCTGACCGGCCAGACGGCATTGCCCGCGACCGTGAACCTCGGCGAACAGTCCACCGGCGTCATCAACACCGGCTGGGGCAGTCAGTGGTACGGGGTCTCCTGAGCCGTGGTCCCACCCTCGCGCGCACCCGAACCGGCGTACGCACACGCGTACGAAGAGTGAGTGGATCAGGCTGCTTCCCGGCCGCGACCCGGCCGTTTTCGGCTTCCCTTTGGCAAAGGGACAGTTACCGACATGTCTGCATTGTGCAACACGGGGCGATTTGCTGATGTCTGGCGGCATCCGTGGGCCAAAGTATGGCTTCTCGGCCATATGCCGAGAACCGCTCGGAGCCCGCCCGGCTCGTACGAACCCCGGGGCGGGCCAACGTTGGAAGGGGCCATTGCCTTGTCTGCTTCTCTCACTCCCCGCCGTCTCGTCGCCGCGTTCCTGGCCGCCGGCGCCCTGGTCGGCGCCGCCGCCCTGCCGGCCAACGCCGCCGGCGACCACGGGAACGGCCGCCACGCGCACTCCTCGGTCGTCATCGGCTCCGTCCAGCACGAGAGCCGCGGTCACAACGACCGTTCCAACCACGCGCTGAACCGGGAATGGGTCGAGGTGAAGAACACCGGCCGCCACGGGGTCGACCTGCGCGGCTACACCCTGACCGACCAGCAGGGCAACCGCTACCGCTTCGCGGGCCTGCGTCTGGAGGGCGGCCACAGCGTCAAGGTGCACACCGGCCAGGGCCGCAACACGCACAGCGACGTCTACCAGAACCGCCGTCAGCAGATCTGGGACGCGCGCGACACCGCGACCCTGCGCGACGACCGCGGCCGCGTCATCGACACCGAGTCCTGGGGCGGCCGCCAGGGCCGCGGTCACCACAGCTGACCCACCCGCACGTCACGTCCCTCGCCGACCGTGACGTGACCACCTTCCGGTGCGGCGTGCCACGGGATTCCTCCCGCGGCACGCCGCATCCGTCTCCCCGCGAGTAGGATCCGCACGGGCGCAGACACCTCGGTGGTTCCGCGCGTCGCGATTGACCGTTCCCAGCGGGGGTTTGACTTGATATCGACTCTGATGCGCCGTGCGCGCGGCGCGCTCGCGGTCACCGTCGCCACCGGCGCCCTGCTCACCGTCTCCGCGCCGGCCCAGGCGGCCGCGGCGCCGCCCGTGACGGCCGCCGGCGCGTTCCTGATGGACGGCACCACCGGGGCGACGCTCACCTCCAAGGCGGCCGACACCAGGCGCCAGATGGCGAGCACCACGAAGATCATGACGGCGGTGGTGGTCGCCACCGCGGCCAACCTCGACCTCGACAAGAGGGTCACGGTCAAGCAGGAGTACCTGGACTACGTGGTCCGGGAAGGCGCGAGTTCGGCCCACCTCAAGGCGGGTGCCCGTCCGACGGTCCGTCAGTTGCTCTACGCGCTGATGCTTCCCTCGGGTTGCGACGCGGCGTACGCGCTCGCCGACACCTTCGGCACGGGCACGACGACGAAGGCCCGCACGGCGAACTTCATCGCGAAGATGAACGCCAAGGCCAAGTCACTGGGCCTGGGCAACACCGTGTACGACTCCTTCGACGGCATCTCGCCGACGGGGAACAACCTCACCACCCCGCGCGACCTCGCGAAGCTCACCAAGTACGCGATGGGCCGCGGCGTTTTCCGGACACTGGTGAAGACCACGTCGATCAGCACCGGCGCCACCTCCACCGACGCGACGTGGTCGAACAGCAACCTGCTCATCCGGCCCCGGCCGACCGGGTACGGGTACCCGGGTGCGATCGGCGTCAAGACCGGCACCGGCACGGCGGCCGGCAAGTGCCTCGTCTTCTCCGTGACCCGGAACGGCAAGACGATCATCGGCGTACTGCTGAACGACGAGGAGCGGTACGCCGACTCGATGGCGCTCTCCGACTGGGCCCTGGGCCCGGCCGCCGGCTCCAGGACCGCCCTCCAGCGCGGCAACACGGACCCGATCCCGGACGTGCTCGACTGACGGTGGACGTGGGCGACGGCGGTCGACACGCGAGGACCTCAAGGCGTGAAAAACGTGAAGACGTAAAACACATGAAGGCGTGAGGCGGATACCCCCGGTATCCGCCTCTCGTCGTGGGAGGTGCCGGTCAGTGGTCGTCCGGGCGGGCGCTGATCAGGTACGCGGCCTCCTCCGACAGCCTCGTGCGCCGGCCTTCCTGCGGCTCGGCGCCCAGCGCCAGGCGCAACGCGAGTTCCGTACGCAGCAACGTCGTCCGCGGTACGGGAACCCGCTGCCCCGGCTTCTCCGTGAACGGCTGTAGTTCCACCGCGGCCGCTTGCGCCTCGTCCGAGCCGCTGCGTCGCAGGGAAAGGAACACGCGGGCGAGCCAGTCGGCGGGAATCGTCACCATGGAATCGGTCATGCCCCTGCAACGATCGAAACCCCTCGCGGGTCAGTCCCGATCGATCGGTCGACGACGCCTGCCCGCGCCACGGCCCCCGCGGCAGGAGCGGGAGTGCAGGGACGCTCCTGAGGTCCTCCGCCGCGGCGCGAGTCGCGATCGAGCCTGCCAACAGTCGGGGCTGGGACCGTGTCGAAGACGACGCGGGCCGGAGCCACCCCCGGGCCGGGGCACTTCGGTGCCGCTGCCGACGGCGCTCTCCCGTCCGCGCGTTCGGCCTGACCGTCGAGGCCACGACAAGAGGGGTCCGGAAACCACGGGCGGGACCGTCCGGACCGAGGAGAGGGGTTTGATGTGGCGAAGATCGTTCTGATATCCGGCAGCACCCGCCGGGATTCGTTGAACACCGCTGTGCTTACGACCGTGCGCCACATCCTGGCGGAGCTGCCCGGCGACCACGAAGCCGTGCTGCTTCCCGTGGCCGGCCTGCCGTTCTACGAGGCCGAACTGGAGCGCGCCGACAGCTCTGCCGAGGTACGCGCGGCCAAGGAACTGGTCGCCGACGCGGACGCGTTGTTCATCAGCACCCCCTCCTACAACGGCGAGATGCCCGGAGCGCTCAAGAACGCCTTGGACTGGCTGTCCCGGCCCGGTGGCCGGAGCCCGCTGACCGGCAAGGTGACGGCAGTGGCCAGCGCCTCCCCCGGCGCGCGCGGCGGGCTCGACGCCCAGCCGGGCCTGGTCGGCGTACTCGGTCGCTGCGGCGCGCTGGTCGTCGCCCACGAGCCGGTCGCCATCGGCGGCGCTGCCGCGCAGGCCGGCGCGGACGGGCGATACACGGACCCGGAGGTCCTGGCCCCCCTGGAGAGCCTGACCCGCGCGTTGCTCGCCGAAGTCAGCCACCTCGCCGAACCGGCCGAACGTGCCGAGGTGCTCGTCTGATGGCGAAGTCCGACCACCCCGGCCTCTGGCAGATCATGAAGGAAGACCTGGACGTGGTGGTGGCCCGCGACCCGTCCATGCGCAACCGCCGGGAGGCGCTGCTCCACGCGGCGCTGCCCGCCCTGTGGGCGCACCGGATCGCGCACCTGCTGCACCTGCGCGGTCTGCGGTTCCTCGCCCGGGCCATCGCCTGGTACGCCCGCCGCGGCACGGCCGTCGAGATCCACCCCGGCGCGGTGCTCGGCCGGCGGGTGTTCATCGACCACGGCGCGGCCGTCGTGATCGGCGAGACCGCGGTGGTCGGGGACGACGTGACCATCTACCACCAGGTGACGCTGGGAGCGGTGGGCTGGTGGAGCGACAACGACCGACCCGCGGGTGAACGCCGACACCCCGTGGTGGGCCACGACGTCGTGCTCGGTACGAACGCGACCGTGCTGGGCCCCGTGACCATCGGCGAGCACGCCGTCATCGGGGCGCAGGCCCTGGTGAACAAGGACGTGCCGCCGGGAGCCCGGGTGCTCGCCGCCACCGCCGTGATCAAGGCGGTGGGCAAGGCCCCGGAGCCCATGGAGGACCTGTACGCGGTCACCGCCTCGGCCGGTTCCTGGTAACCCGCGCCCTTCCCGTCCCGCGTGCCCCGCTCCCCGCGTGTCCCGCTCCCCGGCGGGTTCCCCCCGCGAGGCGTGTACCGGCGCACGAAGCGCCGTAGGACCGACCGACACACACCGCCCCACCGAACGACTTGTGAGGAACAGACGTGGAAAGCCGCCAGAAGCGCAACATAGCCGACAGCATCGAGGACTTGGTCGGCTCGACCCCACTGATCCGTCTGCGCTTCGACGACGCCGCCCCGGGCACCGAGGTACTGGCGAAGCTGGAATCCGCCAACCCGATGTCCAGCAGCAAGGACCGGGCCGCCCTGTTCATGCTGCGCGCCGCGGAACTGCGGGGCGACCTCAGCCCCGGCAGTGGCACCGTCATCGAGGCGACGTCCGGCAACACGGGCATCTCCCTGGCCGCGCTCTGCGCCGCGCGCGGCTACCGCTGCGTGATCGTGCTGCCCGACAGCGCCACCGCCGAGCGGGTCTCCCTGCTCAAGGCGCTGGGCGCGGAGGTGGTGCAGACCCCGCGCGACAGCGGCTACTCCGGTGCGATCGCCAAGGCCGAGGAACTGCACGCGGCGACGCCGGGCTCCTGGTTCCCCCGCCAGCACGACAACGCCGACAACGTGCGGGCCCACTACGAGACCACCGGCCCGGAGATCTGGACCGACACCGCCGGACGCATCGACGTCCTGGTGTGCGGCGTGGGCACGGGCGGCACCCTCAGCGGCATCGCGCGGTACCTGAAGGAGCAGAATCCCGGGATACGCGTCGTCGCGGTCGAACCGGAGAAGTCCCCCGTACTGTCCCAGGGCGTCGGCGGCCTGCACCGGATTCCCGGTCTCAACGGCGGCTTCGTCGCCCCCACCACCGATGTCGACGTGATCGACAGCGTCGTGACGGTCTCCGACGAGGACGCCATGATCGCCGCCCGTGCCCTCGCCCGTCGCCAGGGCGTCTTCGCCGGGGTCTCCTCCGGCGCCGTCGCCCATGCCTGCGCCCGGCTGGCCGCGCACCCCGACTACATCGGCGCCACGATCGTCACGGTCCTCCCCGACACGGGCGAGCGGTACCTCAGCCTGTGGAACGAGAACGACGCGTCGGCCGCCCGCAGTGTCGAACAGCCCGTTACCCGGCCCGCCGAGCCGAGCGCCACCCGGGCCGCCGAGCAGGCAGCCGCCCTGATCATCAAGCCCTGACCGCCGTGCCCTGAACCGGCCCCCGAGCCGGCCGGCTGAGCCACGCCGAGCCCCGCCGCACCGTCGCCCCGTCCGACGCCCGAATCCCCCACTCCGCAAAGGAACCCGACATGCCGGTGACCACCGTCGACTGGTGGCGGGGCAACGACCGTGCCCCGAGCGCCGAGTCCGTCCGCACAACGACCCAGACCGCCCTGAGCGCGACCGCACCGGGCGGGACCCCGCTCGCCGACGATTCGCTCGGCGGACCCGCGCGTGAGGGAGACGGAGCATGAACTTCCGCGAGCTGCACCCGAACATCAAACTGAGGCTGGGCGTCGGATTCGTCCAACGGCTCCTCGGCATCATGTTGATGCCGCTGATGGTCATCCACCTGGCCGCCTTGTACGGCGCCGCCGCGGCCGGCGTGCTCACCCTGGTGGTCGCCGCCGCCGGCATCGCCAGCAACTTCCTCGGCGGCCATCTCGCCGACGTCTACGGGCGCAGGCCCCTGATGGTGGCCGGCGAGATCGGCGCGGCCCTCACGTTCGGACTGCTGGCCGTGGCCAACTCGCCGTGGTGGCAGTCGGGAGCGGTGACCTTCGTCCTCTTCCTGCTCAACACCTGCCTCGCGAGCGCCGCCACCCCGGCCGCCGAGGCGATGATGATCGACGTCTCCACCCCCGAGAACCGCAACTTCGTCTACACGGTCAACTACTGGTCGATCAACCTGGCCTTCACCGCGGGCGCCCTCATCGGCGGTTTCTTCTACGGCGAGCACTTCACCCTGCTGCTGACCGCGGCGGCCGTACTCTCCGCCGCGACCGCCCTGGTCACCTGGTGGTGGATCGCGGAGAGCGCCCCGGAGTCCGCCAAGGACCAGGCGGCCGGTATCCCGGCCATGCTCCGCGGTTACCTCGCGGTCTCCCGGGACCGGGTGTTCCTGCGGCTGCTGGCGGCGGCGACGTTCAGCAGGGCCATCGAGGTACAGATCGGCTACTACATCGCCGTCCGGCTCGCGGACGACTTCCCCGAGCAGGCGCTGGCCGGCCTGGACCGCTGGTTCCCCGCGGTGAACGGCGTCGCGATGCTCGGCATCCTCCGGGCCGTCAACACCGCCCTGATCGTCGTGTTCGCGCTCTTCGCCGGCAGCATGTTCCGCCGGATGCCCGACCGGGTCCGGCTCTACGCGGGCCTGGCGGTCTTCACCGCCGGCTACATGGTCCTCGCCGTCAGCAACAGCGGCTGGGTGCTGATCGCCGCCGCCGTCCTGCTGACGGTGGGCGAGATCGCGAACGTACCGGTCAAGCAGGCGCTGCTCGCCGACCTGGTCGACCCGGCCGCCCGCACCAAGTACCTGGCCGCCTACGGTCTCAACGCCCGCGTCGGCCTGCTCATCGGCTCGCTCTGCGTGACCATCGGCGCCTTCCTGTCCCCGGTCGGCATGAGCCTGCTGTACGCGGCCTTCGGCCTGGGCGCCATCCTCGTCTACCGCTCGCTGCTCCCGCTGCGCGAGGCGCGGCAGGCCGCGGCGGAGCAGGGCGCCGCCACCCCCGAGCACAGCGCCACGACCCCCGAGAACAGCACGTCAGCCGCGGAGCGGGACGCGGACCCGCAGCCGGTCCGACCGGTCGTCTCCTCGGCCCGGAACGGAGCCACGTCATGACCCACCCCCCGACCCCCGGCCGCCTCCTGATGGTGATGCCGTACGAGCAGCTCGTCCGCAAGGCCGTCGAGGCCGGATTCCGGGTCTGGTCCATCTGGGACCCGGCGCTCCGGTCGGCCGCCTACCTGGAGGAGGTCGCGGCCCACTCCGAGGAGCTGGCCCTCGTCGACTTCGAGGACGAGGCCGCCCTGCGTGCGCTGGTGGCGCGGATGGCGAAGGAGAACGGCATCCGGCACGTCCTGCACCTGGGCAGCGAATCCAGCATGGCCCCGGTGGTCGCCGAGGCCGAGGCCCTGGGCCTGTCGCCGAACAGCGCCGAGTCCGTCCGGCTGCTCAACGACAAGAACGCGATGCGCCGACTGCTCAACCGCAACGGCGTCTCCGTGGTCCGCGCCCGGGAAGCCGCGACGCTCGGCGAAGTGGAGCCACTGCTCGCTGAATTCGGGCTTCCGGCCGTGGTCAAGCCCGCCAACTCGGCGGGCAGCCGCGGGATCGCGCTCGTCCGCGACGCATCGGACCTCGCGGAGTGGACCGACCGGGTCAAGTCGGCCGGCATCGAAGGCCCGTACATCGTCGAGGACTTCCTGAAGGGACCCGAGTTCAGTGTCGAGACCCTGACCGTCGACGGCAGGCACGAGATCGTCGGGATCACGGCCAAGCAGACCAGTGGGCCGCCAGGGTTCGTCGAGACCGGGCACGTCCACCCGGCCCCGCTCCCCGCCGTCGACGCCGCGGCGATCCGTTCCACCGTCACCGCCCTGCTCGACCTGGCCGGCTACACGTTCGGGCCCGCGCACACCGAGGTGATCCTCACCCCGGCCGGGCCGCGCGTCGTGGAGTCGCAGGCCCGCCTCGGCGGCGACAAGATCCCGCTGCTCGTGGAGGTGGCCACCGGACTCGACCTGGAAGCGGCGATCTTCCGGGCCCTGGCCGGCGAGGACATCAGGACGCCCGCCCCCCGGCGCTACGCCTCCATCGGCTTCTTCCGGCTGCCCGCCGGGCGCCTGGAGTCGGTCGAGGGGTTGGCGGAGCTGGGCGCCCCGGAGCACGTGCACGCCGTGCACTTCCCCTACGGGCCGGGCGACGTCCTGCCGCGCACCACCGACTCCGGTACCCGGCACGGCTACGCCGTCGTCGACGCCCCGAGCCCCGTCGAGGCGGCCGAGCGGATCGACGCGGCCTTCGCCACGCTGCGCACCACGATCACCGCCGACACCACCAGCACACCCCCCAACACCTCCGGCACCTCCGGCACACCCAGTACCTCCGGCACGAAGGAAACCCAGTCATGAGCGCGAGGACCGCGACGACCGCAGCCGCCCCACCCGCGAGCCCCGCAGCCGAGCGGACCATGCTGTTGGTCGGCGGAACCGACCAGCACCTCGAACGCGCGAAGGCCCTGGGCGTCCGCGTGGTGATGCTCCAGCACCCCGACAAGATCAACCCCTTCCAGACCGGGCTGGCCGACGTGCTGCTGATGGTCGACTACACCGACTGGGACACCGTCCGGCCGCTGGCCGAGGCGGCCCGCGAGGTCTGGGGGTTCGACGTGATCGTCTCGCTCACCGAGGGCGGTCTCGACATGGCGGCCCGGCTGAACGACCACTTCGGCTTCCCGGGCACCCGGCCCGAGGTGAGCCGCCGGATGCGCGACAAGTACCTGATGCGCCGGCACCTCGCGGAGCACGGCCGGCTCTCCATCCACTGGGACCGGGTCACCGACCGTGCGTCACTGGAGGCCTTCGCCCTCAAGGCGGGCTTCCCGTTCATCGTCAAGCCGACGGACGCGACCGCGAGCTTCGGCCTGATCCGGGTCGGCGGCGCCGCCGACCTGGACGCGGCTTGGGAGCGGATCGAGGAACTGCGCGGCCGGCGCACCGACCGCGGCTCGACCCTGTTCACGGTCCGCGAGTTCCTGATGGAGTCCTACCTCGACGGCCCCGAGTTCAGTGTGGAGGGCTTCAGCTTCGACGGTCGTCACGTGGTGGTCGCGGTGACCGAGAAGCTCGTCGACGACACGCACTTCGCGGAGCTGGGGCACGCCCTGCCCGCCCGGCTCACGCCACAGGCGTACGACCAGGTCACCACCGCGGTCGCGGACTTCCTCGACACGATGGGCATCACCGACGGGCCGAGCCACACGGAGTTGCGCCTGACCTCGCGCGGGCCCGTCGTCATCGAGTCCCACAACCGGGTGGGCGGCGGCCACATCAACGAACTGGTCGAGGCCGCCTTCGGGATCGACCTGCTCTGGTACGGGGTCGCCTGGCCGCTGGGCCTGGTGGAGGAGTTGCCCGAACCCCCGATGGCCCGCGCCGGCGCCTGCACGCGCTTCGTCCTGCGCGATCCCGGAACGGTCACGGCGGTGTCCGGTGTGGAGGAGGTAGCGGCCCGGCCGGACGTGCTGGCCGTGGAGGTCTCCGTACGTCCCGGCGACGAAGTCCGCCCGCTGCGGGACAACTGGGATCGGCTCGGCTTCGCCGCTGTGACGGCGGCCGACACCGACGCCGCGATCGCCCTGTGCGAACGGCTGACCTCGCAGATCCGCATCGACGTGGCCCCGGCGACCGCGTTCGCCACACGGGAAATGGAGGTGGCGGCGTGACGGCGCTCGTCCTGCACCGGTTCCCGCTGGAGCCCTTCCCGTACGACCGGTGGCTGGCGGAGCTCGACGGCGGCGTGGTGATGATCGCCGCCCGGGACAAGATCCTCGGGGGCCGCGAGCAGGTCCCGGACGGGCCCGGCGGCTACCGCCACCTGGAGATCATCGACTCGTTCGACGACGAGGACCTGGTCGACCGGCTCGCCGGGGACCTGGTCCAGGAGTACGGGGTCACGCACGTCATCGCGCACCACGAGGCGGACCTCATCCGGGCCGCGGCCCTGCGCGAGAAGTTCGCTCTGCCCGGCCAACTGCCCGCGGACGTCATGCCCTTCCGGGACAAGGTCCTGATGAAGCGCGAGCTCGCGGCGGCGGGCATCGCCGTCGCCCCGCACGCCCTGCCGGGGACGGCGGACGAGGCGCGGGCCTTCGCCGAGGCGCACGGCCTGCCGCTCGTCTTCAAGGCGCGCGACGGCTTCGGCTCGATCGGTCTGCGGATCGTACGGACCGGCGAGGAACTGGAGCGGCACCTGGCCGAGGTCTTCGCGCCCGACGCGGGGCCCCGCGAGGACCTGCTGTTGGAGGCGTACGTCCCGGGCCGGATGTGCCATGTGGACGGGGTGGTCGCGGGCGGCCGCACGGTGATGGCCTGGCCCTCCCAGTACCAGTACGAGCTGTCGTCCTTCCAGGCCGACAGCGGTGCCCGGGTGGACCTCACCCTGGACCCCTCCGACCCGCTGACACCGAGGCTGCTGGAGCTGGCGGAACAGGCGCTCGCGGCGCTCGGCGGACCGGCCGACTTCGCCTTCCACGCGGAGGTGTTCCACACGCCCGACGACCGGTTGGTGGTCTGCGAGGTCGCGGCCCGGCCGGCGGGCGCGCGCATCCGCGAGGTGCTGACGGCCGTCTTCGGCGTGCACCCGGTGGAGCTGGCGTCGCGGGCGCACACGGGTCTGCGGCTGCCGGCCCTGGAGCGGCTCGCGGAGGGACGCCCGGACGGGGCGGTCGGGCGGTTGGAGCCGGTCAGGATGGCGGGTCAGGTCCTGATGATGAAGCGACCGGGCACGGTGCGCGGCATCCCGACCACACCCGAGGAGCCGTGGGTGGAGTTCTACGGCGTCTTCGCGGAGCCGGGCGAGGTCCTCGCCGAGGCGGCCCTGTCCTCGGACTTCCTTGCCGCGGCGGTCCTCTCGGCGGCGACGCGGGAGGAGTGCGAGAAGCGGCTGCGGGCGTTGGGCGCGCGTTTCGAGTCGGAGATCGTGATCGACTGACCCTCGCGGGGAGATCGCGGGGGCGGAGAGGGGTGGGCGGCCGGCCGACGAGCCGGGCGCCCCTGGTCGGGGCCGGTGGCTCACCCGCGTCGCACGGTTCGATAGGGTCCGGGGTCGCATGGGACCGATCGAGGAGTGCTTGTATGACCAGCGGAACGCCTTCGGCCCCCTGCGCTACGGCCAAGCCTGTCGCGGCCCCCGACGGGGACGAGCGGATCTCCCGTATACGTCGGCGTCTGGAGCGGCTCATCGGCATCGCCGCGACCGAGGGCAACAGCGTGCTTCCGCTGCGCAACGGCGACGAGATATTCGCGGCGATGCTCTCCTCGATCGAGGAGGCCCGCCACACCGTCGACATGATGACGTTCGTCTACTGGCGCGGGGACATCGCCCGCCGGTTCGCCGGGGCGCTGGCCGACCGCGCACGCG
Source organism: Streptomyces sp. Tek67B01 (assembly GCF_055231995.1). Lineage (NCBI taxonomy): Bacteria > Bacillati > Actinomycetota > Actinomycetes > Kitasatosporales > Streptomycetaceae > Streptomyces > Streptomyces sp. Tek67B01. Next base: position 6,499,507 of record NZ_JBUYUY010000001.1, on the reverse strand, counting down.
CCGGCCTGCGGGTGCGGCTGCTGCTGGACGGGTTCGGCAGCCGCCTCATAGAACCCGAGCTCCTGGAGGAGATGGGCGCCGCCGGAGTCCAGGTCGCCTGGTTCCGCAAACCGCTCTACCTCTCCCCGCTCAAGCAGAACCACCGCTGCCACCGCAAGGTGCTGGTGGTGGACGAGCGGACCGCCTTCACCGGCGGTGTGGGCATCGCGGAGGAGTGGTGCGGCGACGCGCGCAACGAACGGGAGTGGCGTGACACGCACGTCGAGGTGCGGGGCCCGGCGGTCGACGGCATCGCCGCCGCGTTCGCCCAGAACTGGGCGGAGTGCCATAAGGAGCTCTTCGACGAGCGGGACCGCTTCGTCGGCCACGAGCCGGCGGGCGACGCGATCGTGCAGGTCGTACGGGGATCGGCCAGCTTCGGCTGGCAGGACATGCAGACCCTGATCCGGGTGATCCTGGAGTCGGCCGAGGAGCGGGTGCGGCTGGCGACCGCGTACTTCGCTCCTGACACGTACTTCGTCGACCTGCTGTGCGCGACGGCGCGCCGCGGGGTGGAGGTCCAGATCCTGCTGCCCGGTCCCCACACCGACAAGCGGGTGTGCCGACTGGCGGGTCAGCGCCACTACGAGGCGCTGACCGCGGCCGGGGTGGAGATCTTCGAGTACCAGCCGACCATGATGCACGCGAAGGTCATCACCATGGACGGCGTGGTGTCGTTGATCGGCTCGACCAACTTCAACAGGCGCTCCCTCGACCACGACGAGGAGGTCATGCTCGCCGTCATGGCCAGGGAGTTCACCGCGGTCCTCGACGCGCACTACGACACCGACCTCAAGGTCAGCGACCCGGTCCGCCCCGCCAGGTGGAAGAACCGCTCACTCGCGCAGCGCGCTCGGGAGGCCGCGGTGGTCCCCATCCGCCGCTACCTCTGAGGCCGGCTCCCCTGGCGGGAAGAGGAGGGGCCCGGTGGTGCGGCACGCTCCGGGGCCGGTCGTCAGTCCCGGTCGGCGTCCCCGCCCCGCGCCCGGTCGCCGGAGCGGCGCTGTGCGTCGTGGTTCGGGGCGTCGGCTCCCTCCCCCGGCCCGCCGTCCGCGACCTCTTCCCGGGAGCCGCGCTCGGCGCGCTCGGCTTCCCGTCGTGCTTCCTCGTCACCGGCCTCACCCGGTGCGTGGGACGGCGTGGTGCGAGACGGCTCGTTCCGTTCACGATCGGTCATGGTCGCATCCTTTCCTCTCCACCGGCCGGCGAACGCGTCGGTGGGCGTAACCCCGCCTACCCGGTCGCGTGCGTACCAAGCGGGTCGAAAGGGGCCCGCCACCGCGCCGGGCCCGGGCGACCCGGTGGAACGGCTCGCCCGGTCCTGGGATCAGCCGTGCGCGGCGAACGCCTTCGTGAAGGCGAGCGGCGCCTGGACGATAGAGGAGCAGGTCGGGTCGGCGTAGTTCTTGGCACCGCCGGCGCACTGCCGGTCGCGGGCGCCGGACCACATCGCGAGCCGGCCGATGCCCTTGGAGCGGGCGAAGGCCGCCAACCGAGTGGCGTCCTCGACCGTGAAGACCTCGGTGGCGACATCGTTGACACCGATCATCGGCGTCACGGCCACCGCCTTCCACGCCGCGCCGTCCGAAAGGCCGAGGACCGCCTTGATCTGCGCCTGGGTGGCGGTCGCCGCCTGGATCGCGTGTCCGCCCATGTCCGCGGCGTACGCGGGACCGTAGTCCATGGCCATGATGTTGACCGAGGAGATCGCCACCCCGTTGTTCCGGGCGTTGGCGAGCAGGTCGAGGCCCGGCTGCGTCAGCCCCTCGGGCATCACCGGGAGGGTGAAGGAGACGTCGAGTCCGGGGTGGCTCTTCTGGAGCTGTGCGACGGCCTGCGCCCTGCGGGTGTTCGCGGCGGTGTCGGGCAGGGCGGCGCCCTCGATGTCGAAGTCGACCTTCGTCAGCCCGTACGCGTCGACGACCTTGCCGTAGGCGGCGGCGAGGCCGGTGGCGGAGTCGCAGGCCAGGGCCAACTCGGAGCCGGCTGCGCCGCCGAACGACACGCGTACGTCGCCGCCCTTGGCGCGCAGGGCCGGGAGCTGGGAGGCGACGCGGTCGGCGCCGAGCGCGGTGGTCCCGCCCCACAGCGGGGTACAGCCGCCGCCGGAGGTGACGAAGGCGAGGTTGAACTCCTTGACGCCGGTCTGCGCGGCGGTGTCGAGGAGGTCGTAGGACGGGTAGAGGGAGGTGTCCACGTACGGCGCGAATCCGGCGGAGCCGGCGCTCCCGCCGCTCGTGCCGCCGGTGGGGGCCGGCTTGGAGGGGGTCGGCGCGGTGGGTTTCGTCGTGGGGTCGACCGTCGGGTGGGCCGTGGGTTCGGTGGACGGGGCCGGTGTCGGCGCGGCGGTGGGGCGCGTGGTCGGCCGGCCGCTGGGGGTGGGTGCGGGGCCGGTGCTGGTGGAGCACTTCTCCTTGTTGATGAGGCAGCCCGTGGGGTTGCCTGCGCTGCCGGTCGCGGAGGTGACGAACCCGACGGTCAGGGAGGCGCCCGGGGCGAGTCCGGCGGTGTCCCAGCGGGGCGGCTTGACCGTGACGTGCCGGTCGTTGACGGTCTGTTCGCCGTTCCAGAGGGAGGCCAGGGTCGTGCCGGCCGGAAGGTCGAATTCGAGGGTCCAGTCCCTCAGCGCGGCCCCCGTCCGGTTGGTGATGACGTACTGCCCGGTGTAGCCGGTGGTCCAGCTGCCGGACTTGGTGAACGTCGCCCCCACCGAAGCCGCTTGGGCGGTACTGGTCAGGACGACGGCGGTGACGCCGACGGCCGCCGCGACGGTCAGGGCCGCTGCCGCCTTCGCCTTGGTGCTCGTGGTGCGGCGATGGGAATTGCCAGCCATGGGGGACCTGCTTCTGCCTGGGGGATGAGGGATCGAGCAGCACGCTAGCGACCGAGAAACGGACAAACGTGCGGTTCCCTCCCCCGCTCGCAGACCTTGAGGCGGCCTTAAGGAAGAGATCGGGGCCGGTTAATGACCCGACCGTCGGTGCCGGCCGGCAGGATCGGGGCCATGACGACCGCGCTTGGTAGCGACATCGAACGGGCCGTCCCCGGCAAGGGGACGGGTGGTCCGGGGGCGGGCGGGGCCGGGTGAGCCACCCGACGCACGGCGCGCTGCACCACGTCGAGATCTGGGTGCCCGACCTCGACCGCGCGGTGGGCGCCTTCGGCTGGCTGCTGGAGGCACTGGGGTACACACGGTTCCAGAGCTGGAGCAACGGACGGAGCTGGCGGCTCGGGGCGGTCTACCTCGTCTTCGAGGAGTCACCGGCGCTCACTTCCGTCCACCACGACCGTCGCCGCCCCGGGCTGAACCACCTGGCGTTCCACGTCGAGGACGCCGCCGCGGTGGAGGCGCTGGCGACCGAGGCCGAGCGGCACGGCTGGCGTCTGATGTTCGGCGACCGACACCCGCACGCCGGCGGTACGGGGCATTACGCGGCCTACCTGGAGAACGAGGACGGCTTCGAGGTCGAGCTCGTGGCGATCCCGTGACCCCCTGGTCACCTGACCCCAGATCCGTGGGGCGGGGTCCGGTCCGGGTACCGACCGGGCCGCCACCCGGATGCGGCCTCCGGCCATATGGGGGAAGCTGGCAGGGCGGCGACCGGCGACGAAGACGGACGGGCGAGGAGGCCTCGTGGACGGTTCAGGAGACAGCCGGCGGGCGCGCGCGCCCCGGACCGGAGTACGGACGGCCGGTCTGCTGTGTGTGGCGGCGGCCCTCGCGGCGACCACCGTTCCCGCCTCCGCACGGACGGCCCCCACGGCGACGAGCGATCCGCCGGCCGAGCCGGTGGTTGTCGTCGACTGCTTCTCCAAGGCCCAGGTACGCCCGGACGAATACCTGCTGGCCTGCGGTGACGGCAACAACAACCTCGTCCGGCTCCACTGGGAGACCTGGGGGCCGCGGGTCGCGACGGCCACCGGGACCGACATGGTCAACGACTGCCGCCCCTACTGCGCGGCCGGCCGTTTCCACGCGTACCCCGTGACCGTGACCCTCAGCAAGCCGGAACCGTGGCCCGATCGCCCCGGTGTGCGGCGCTTCACCACCATCCGGCTCCTCTACACGCACGCCGCGCCGGCCCCGGCCTCCAAGGACGTGACGCTCAAGCTGGTCTACTGACCACGGTGCCCCGGGTGCCCCGGCTTCCCGGGGCGGCCCGGGCTCGTCAGGGGCGCGTCAGCCTTGCGGGTGGGGCAGGCGTGCCCCCGTGCGATGGGCCGCCGCGTCCGTGACGTCGAGGAACACCTGGTCCAGTTCGGGCCACCGTTCCTGGAGGTCGGTCCGAATGCGGACCATGGCGTCCTCGACGGTCTCGCTGTCGTAGCCGGCCGTCAGGTCTATGCCGGCGGCCAGGAGCGCCGAGTCGGGCCCGAGACGCATCGTCAGCAGGGAGGTCACCGTGTCGACCTCCGCCTGGCCTTCGAGCAGCGCGCGGATCTCGCCCTGGAGGCCGGCGTCGACCGCCTCGCCGATCAGCTGGGTCCGGGCCTGCTTGCCGAGCACGTAGGCGACGTACACGAGCAGGAAGCCGATGAGGACGGAGGCACCCGCCTCGTAGGCCACCTCACCCGTCGCCATGTGCAGCGCCATGCCCGCCATGGCGAGGATGACGCCCAAGCAGGCCGTGCTGTCCTCCGCCAGGACCGTGCGCAGGGCGGGATCGCGTCCGGCGCGTACCTCCGCGGCCACGCCGCGTCCGGACGCCCGTGCCGCGCGGCGTACTTGGAGCACGGCCCGCAGCAGCGAGACGCTCTCGGCGAGGAGCGCCACGAAGAGCACGATCAGGCCGATCACGTACCCGCTGTGGGATTCGCCGCCGCCGGAGCGAAACGCCTCCACGCCCTGGAAGACGGAGAAGCAGCCGCCGGTGACGAAGATGCCGACGGCGGCGAGCAGCGACCAGAAGAAGCGCTCCTTGCCGTAGCCGAACGGGTGCCGGGTGTCGGCGGGACGCCTGCTGCGCTTGACCGACGCCAGCAGGAAGACCTCGTTGATGGAGTCGGCCACGGAGTGCGCCGCCTCCGAGAGCAGGGCGGGCGAGCCGGCGATGACGCCGCCGATGGCTTTGGCCACGCAGATGGCGAGGTTGGCCGCGAGCGCCACCCACACGGTGAGCCGGGTCTCGCCGTCCTGCCCGCCGGCCCTCCCCTCCGGGCGCCCGGGCCCCTTCGTCCGCGTGCCCCCCTCCGCGGTCATCCGCGTACCACGGCCCGTACGTTCTCGACACTGCCGCAGTCGGCGGCCAACTGGCGCTCGCGTTCGCGCAGGAACGCGACGGCCAGCTCGGCGCGTCGGTCGTCGGGCACGCTCTCCCTGGCTCCGTTGAGGATCGTCCGCTCCTCCTCGTCGATGTGGTGGGACACCGCCTTCGCCAGTTCCTCCAGGCGCGCGTCCCACTCGTCCGAACCGACTTCGGACACTTCCAGCAGCGCCAGCAGCGCTTCGTTCCCCTCGGCGTGCTCTTCGCTGCCGTGCTCCACCTCCTCGTCGTCGACCCCCTTGAACCGCTTGAGAGCGCCGTAGACCTCGGCTTCCTCGGCCTCGCCGTGTGCGATGAGCAGCGCGGCGAACTCGCGCAGGGCCGCCGCCCGGTCCGCTTCCACGCTCCGCATCCGACGGAAGAGGTCCTCCATGCGCCGGTGGTCCTCAAGGATCACCGCGACGACGTCCTGTTCCACAGCCATGGTCCACTCCTGCTCGCTTCGCGCCGTCCCGCCCGAACGGAGGGGGCGCCCGGCTCCCTGCCGTCCGACGGGCGCGGCCGCCTGCCTCCGGTTGGTCACCTTCGGTGGTGCTCGCTGCCGGCGAATTCAAACGTGGCACCGTGGGCGGACATCACGACCGGGGCGAGGCCAGTGGCGCCGACGCTCTCCACGCCGGGCGCGGGCGGCCCGCCGGCCAAAAGGCGCGTTCTTCGGGTCGGCGGACCGCCGGCGCGCGTTCACCGCGTCGGGGAACGGCTCGTGCACCCACGGATCGGTGTCGAAGGGCCGCCCTGGCCGTCCGCTCGGCCATCCGGCGCGCCCTGCCTTGCCCCACGGGATGGCGGCCGGTGTCGTGCGGCCGGCCGAGTTCGGCTGGCGGGAGGCCTCCGACGCGCCGTCGACCACCAGGCGGAACGGCGTCGCCTCCACCGCGCGCCGCTCGGCCGGGGGGCGTCCCATGTCGGCACCGCGCGCGACTGACCGCCCTGCGGTACGCCGCCCCTGGCGCCGCCGGTCACGAGGGGCGAGCGGTGGCGCGGGGGGGTTCCGGACAGCGGCTAGGTACAGGAGGGGCAGAGTCCGCGGTAGGTGACGTCGACCCCCGAGACCGTGAAACCGAACCGCTCGTCGGCCGGGAGGTCGTGGAGCGGGTCGCCGGCCGGATGGACGTCTCGGATGAGGCCGCAGCCGGAACAGACCAAGTGGTGGTGCGGGTGGCGGGCGTTGGGGTCGTAGCGCTTCGCGCGGCCGTCGGTGGAGACCTCCACGACCTCGCCGAGCGAGACGAGTTCGCCCAGGGCGTTGTAGACGGTGGCCCGTGAGATCTCCGGCAGCAGCCGTACCGCGCGGGCGTGCACCTCGTCGGCCGTGAGGTGGACGTGGTCGCCGTCCATTACCTCCGCAACCACCCGCCGCTGGGCGGTCATTCGCCAGCCACGCCCTCGCAGCCGCTCCAGCAGGTCACTCATATCGGCTCGCCCTTCTGGTCCGGTCTTCCGGTCCGGCGGGACCGCTCGAAATCCACTCGCGCACGCGCGGAATCCGATTGGATACGGGCTTGGTGTGCTTCTTGACTTGGATTCCGTCCATCGTAGGATCGGTTGCGTTGGCAGCCAAGGGACACGAAGGATTCCACAGCGGCAGGAGACGAAGACGTGAGCGGCCACCGCCGGGGTACCGCGCGGCGCCGACGTGCGCGCGGCGGCGGCCCCGCGTCCCGCTGCCGGAGACCGTCCGGGACGGTGACCACCTCGGCGTCGATGCGACCCACGAGGCCGAGGGCATCTACTGGGGGCCTGTGCCCCGTTTGATCGACCGCATGCAGAACCGAGCACCATGATCCGCCTGGTCCGGAAGGATTCCCATGTCTGAGAACCATGATGCAATCGTCGTAGACGCCAAGACGGAGGGCCAAGGCGGCTGTCCCGTCGCTCACGAGCGCGCCCCGCACCCCACCCAGGGCGGCGGAAACCGCCAGTGGTGGCCGGAACGGCTCAACCTGAAGATCCTTGCCAAGAACCCCGCCGTCGCCAACCCCCTCGGCGAGGACTTCGATTACGCCGAGGCCTTCGCGTCCCTCGACCTCCCCGCCGTGAAGCGTGACATCGCCGAGGTGTTGACGACCTCGCAGGACTGGTGGCCCGCCGACTTCGGACACTACGGCCCCCTGATGGTCCGCATGGCCTGGCACAGCGCGGGCACCTACCGCATCAGCGACGGCCGCGGCGGCGCCGGAGCAGGGCAGCAGCGCTTCGCCCCGCTCAACAGCTGGCCGGACAACGGCAACCTCGACAAGGCCCGTCGCCTGCTGTGGCCCGTCAAGAAGAAGTACGGCCAGAGCATTTCCTGGGCCGACCTCCTGATCCTCACCGGCAACGTCGCCCTTGAGTCGATGGGCTTCGAGACCTTCGGCTTCGCCGGTGGTCGCGCGGACGTCTGGGAGCCCGACGAGGACGTGTACTGGGGTCCGGAGACCACCTGGCTCGGCGACGAGCGCTACACGGGCGACCGGGACCTGGAGAGCCCGCTCGGCGCGGTCCAGATGGGCCTGATCTACGTCAACCCCGAGGGCCCCAACGGAAACCCGGACCCGCTCGCCGCGGCCCGCGACATCCGTGAGACGTTCCGCCGGATGGCAATGAACGACGAGGAGACCGTCGCCCTGATCGCGGGTGGCCACACGTTCGGCAAGACCCACGGCGCCGGGCCGGCCGACCACGTCGGCGCCGACCCGGAGGCCGCCCCGCTGGAGGCGCAGGGCCTGGGCTGGAGCAACAGCCTCGGCACCGGCAAGGGCGGCGACGCCATCACCAGCGGCCTCGAGGGCATCTGGACCGACACCCCGACCACCTGGGACAACAGCTTCTTCGAGATCCTGTTCGGCTACGAGTGGGAGCTCTTCAAGAGCCCCGCCGGGGCGCACCAGTGGCGGCCGAAGGAGGGTGCCGGGGCCGGTACCGTGCCCGACGCCCACGACGCGTCGAAGAGCCACGCGCCGACGATGCTGACGACCGACCTCTCGCTCCGCTTCGACCCGGCCTACGAGCAGATCTCCCGCCGTTTCCTGGAGAACCCGGACCAGTTCGCCGACGCGTTCGCCCGCGCCTGGTTCAAGCTGACCCACCGTGACATGGGCCCCAAGGTGCGCTACCTCGGCCCGGAGGTCCCGTCGGAGACGCTGCTCTGGCAGGACCCGCTGCCCGAGCTGACGCACGAGCTCGTCGACGCGGCGGACATCGCGTCCCTCAAGGAGCAGGTCCTCGCCTCGGAGCTGTCCGTGTCCGAGCTCGTCTCCACCGCGTGGGCGTCGGCCTCGTCCTTCCGCGGCAGCGACAAGCGCGGCGGCGCCAACGGCGCGCGCATCCGCCTCCAGCCGCAGAGCGGTTGGGAGGTCAACGAGCCCGACCAGCTGGCGACGGTACTGCGCACGCTGACGGGCATCCAGGAGTCCTTCAACGCCGCGCAGGCCGGCGGCAAGCGGATCTCGCTCGCCGACCTGATCGTCCTCGCGGGGGCCGCGGGCGTCGAGAAGGCCGCCCGGGACGCCGGCTTCGACGTCCGGGTGCCCTTCACCCCCGGTCGGGTGGACGCCACGCAGGAGCAGACCGACGTCGAGTCGTTCGCCGCGCTGGAGCCCGCCGCCGACGGGTTCCGCAACTACCTCGGCAAGGGCAACCGGCTTCCGGCCGAGTACCTGCTCCTCGACAGGGCGAACCTGCTGAACCTGAGCGCTCCCGAGATGACCGCCCTGGTCGGCGGTCTGCGCGTGCTGGGAGCCAACCACCGGCAGTCGTCGCTCGGCGTGCTCACCACGACACCCGGCAACCTGACGAACGACTTCTTCGTCAACCTGCTCGACCTGGGCACCACTTGGACGGCCACGTCCCAGGACGCGACCACCTTCGAGGGTCGCGACGCCGCCACGGGCGAGGTCAAGTGGACGGGCAGCCGCGCCGACCTCGTCTTCGGTTCCAACTCGGAGCTGCGGGCGCTCGCCGAGGTCTACGCGAGCGATGACGCGAAGGAGAAGTTCGTCAAGGACTTCGTCGCCGCGTGGGGCAAGGTCATGAACCTGGACCGGTTCGACCTCGTCTGATCCGACGTCAGGGCCGGCCCTTCGGGGGCCGGCCCTGACGCGTGTCCGCGCCGCTCGGCGGTGCGAGCCCAACCGGCGTGCAGGAGTGGCTGGTTGTCGCCGGTGGAGTGGGCGGCCCTGGCATGATTGGGCTCACGTTACTTGCCAGTAACGCGACTCGTCCTACCAGAAGGTCCTCACGTACGTGCGCAAGCTCGCCATACGCGTCCTGCTCCCCGGCCTCGCCACCTTGGCGCTCACCGCCACCGGCTGCTCCTCGACCGGACACACCGCATCGGTGGACGCCGCAAGTCCCGTCCCGGTAAGTCCCGTTGCCGACGGTGCCCAACGCCTCGACGTCACGCCGGCCCCGCAGGACGCCGTCACGACCACCGCGGTCACGCGCGCCGAAGGCGCCGGCAAGGGGGCGCCGGTGAGATCGTCGCTCAAGATCGCCTCCTACGACCCGGCGACGCGACGGGCCGTCATCGCCCCGCCCCCGAAGGGCGACATTCCCATACCGGCTCCCTCCCGCGATCGTTCGCCCGGTCGCTCCCCGGACCACTCCCCGGTCCCCTCCCCCGCTCCCGACAAGCCGGTCGCCGTAGGCGACGTCATCGCCGGCGCACCGGCGCCGGGCGCCCCCAACGGCCTCCTCGCCAAGGTCACCGAAGTCGGCAGGACGACCGATCGCGGCACCGAGGTCACAACGGCCGCCACCCCCCTGTCCTCCGCACTGGGCGACGACAAGGCGGACGGGAAGGTCCCCGTCGACCCGGCCGCCGTCACGGTGGAGCCCCTGATGAAGGGCGTGACCCTCTCCTGGGCGAAGAGCCAGGGGGCCCGGTTCGGACCCGAGGGCGCGAAGCTGCCCCTGGGCAATCTACGCCTCGACCTCGACGCCCCGATCGACACCGCGCCCGACGCCCCCGTCTCGGCCGGCGCCTCGGTCTCCGGCTTCGTCCAGCTCGCCCCCACGGTCGAGTTCGCGTACGACGGATCGGGCGGCTCCGGACCCCGTTCGGCCTTCCTCGGCATGAGCGGCGACTGGTCCTCGCAGTGGAGCCTCAAGGGCCACGCCGCAGCCAACACCGGCAGCCCCAAGCGCGTCCCGTTCGCCAAGCTGCACAGCGCCCCGGTCATCCAGGTGGGCCCCGTACCGGTCGTCGTCAACCTCGACCTGACCTGCTACGTACAGGTGGAGGCCGACGGACACGTCTCCCTCGACGTGCGCCAGGACGTCAAGGGTGACTTCCGGGTCGGCGGCAGCTACGCGACGGGCAAGGGCTGGACCCCGGTCAGCACGTCGAACGTCCACAGTTCCCCCGTGAAGGCGGAGGTCAACGCCGCGGGTCGGGTCAAGGGGGCCCTCGGTGCCGAGGCTGCCGTCGGCCTGTACGGGGCCGTGGGCGTCTCGGCGGACTTCGCCCCCTACCTGCGCGGCGAGGCGGACGGCAAGGCGTCCGCGTCCACGGACGGCAAGACCGCCGTGAGCGGTGCCTGGGCGCTCTACGGCGGCTTCGACCTCAGTGGACAGCTGCACCTCCAGCTGTCCCTGTTCGGCACCCCGGTCCTCGAACGCCGCATCCCGCTCGGCACCCTCAACCGCGAGTGGCCGCTCACCGGCGGCAAGTCCGCCCGCTAGCCACCGCGCCCGCCCCGGCCGGTCTCACGGAACGTCGCGCGGCGCAAGCCGGGCCGGCGGCTGCACTCGTTTGCTTGCTCCGCATGGTGGGGTCTGCCGATGTGCTGCATCGTGACGGCGAGTGGACATCTCCTCACGTCGTGGGGGCCGCACGGTCCCCAGCCGTGCGCGGTCGTCACGCGACGGTCAACCCGGACGGAGCGTTCTATGAGTGACTACCCCCCACCCCAGGCCGGGGACGAGGAGCCGTCGGCGGAAGCGGGCGCCGGCCCCGGTGACACTCCGGTCACCGCCACCGCCACCGGCGACGACGGCCTGCGCATGCTGTTGCAGACGGCGGTCGCCTGCCGCCCCCTGGAAGAGGTCGCGGACCTGGTGACGCTGCTGCGGCAGTCCGGCCAGGTCCCCGACGCCGCCAACGAGGCGCTGCGCGCCGCCGCCGTCAGCCGCCCCGTCGAGGACGTCGTCTCCCTCGCGCTCCTCCTGAGCAACGAGGAGGAGTCCGCGCCGCAGCCCGAACGAATAGTGCGGGACGAGCCGACGCAGCGGCGCGGGACACGTGCGGACCGCCCCAGGAAGGCCGTACGACGCCGTTCCCCGCGGCCTCCCGGGGCGCCGGGCCGGGGACTGCGGTGGCCCACCGTGGCAGTTCTGGTCGCATCCGCGCTCCTGTACCTGCCCCGGCATCCGTCGCGCCTGCTGTCCGACGGCGGCGCGGGAACCTGGCTGCTGCTGGGCGTCGCGGCGGTGTGCGCGGCACTCGCCGTCTGCCTGGTGGTGCGGGACCGCACCAGGGTGTGGGCCGCCGCGACCCTGACCGGCCTGGCGATCCTGGCGGTGCACGCCCTGGCGGCCATGACGGGACTGTCCCCCCTGAGCGGCGCCGTCGGCGGCCTGCTGCCGTGGCCCACGGGCTTCGCGGTCCTCCTGGCGGGCTTCGGCGCCGCCCTCGCGGGCATGGCGCTGCTCTACCGGTCCGAGGAAACGGCGCCGGCTCCCCCGCCGGAACCCGTCGGCCACCCCGTGATGGACCCGCTGGACATCGTCCTGCCGCACGAGGACGCGGACACCGCCGAGGCGGGGACGACGACTCCGTAGGGCCCTCCTGTCGATCGGCGCCGCTCCCGTACCCCGTAGGGCCGCGGCGCCGTCCGGCCCGCGCCGGTCACCCGGCGCCGCCCGCCCCCCGACGGACGAGGTCGATCTGCTCGTCCACCGCCGGCAACTCCGACTGGCGCCCCATGAACGCCAGTTGTCGGCGGTAGCCGAGCAACGCGTCGACGAGCAGGTCGGATCGGGCGGGTTCCAGCTCGTACATGCGGCGGGCCGCCGATACGGATTCCGCCAGAAGGGCCAGGGCGGTGTCCGGCCGGTCGGTGAAGTCGCGGCGGCCGTACTTCCCCAACGCGACCGCCAGAAGGGGCAGATAGGCCAAGGGGCTCACTCGGACGAGCACTCGGTAGGCGGCGACCCGCTGTGCGACGGAAGGCTTTTTCGACCCGAGGAGGGCCACTCGTGCTCGCAGTACCGCGTCGTGATTGATGTTCACCGATTCGCTCATGACGGCGATTCTGAATGCCGCACAGGTGGTCGAACAAGGGCAATCGGATGTGCGCTCGGTCCTACGAAAACGCCCTCTGACCTGTCATGATGGATACGTCTTCACCCTTGTCGCCACCCGGCGCCGGCCACCCGGGGCGATCACCGGCACGGGGCCCGCGCGCCGCATGGAGGCGAGCGCCGGCGCTCGGCGACCGGCGCGCAGTGGCGGCCGGTGCGCCCTCGACGCGAAGTCGGCCATGACGCGGCAGTCGGCCGAAATCCGTCGGCTTAAGTCGCGCGGATGGGGTCACACGCGGTGCATGAGCGCACACGAGGAAACCCCCGATCCCAAGACCGCATCGCGCGGTTCCCACGTCAACGGGACGGCCCCGGCCAAGCAGCGGGCCGCCGGCGCGGGTACGGATTCGGGCTCGAGCGCGGGGACGGACGCGCCGACCCTGCTGCCCGCGCCCCTCGCGGAGAAGACGCGCGCGGCGGCGCGCGCGCTGCGGGGCACCGTCGGGCACACCGGATGGCTCCGGACGACCCTGCGCGCCCGCAAGGGCGTCACGGCCGGCGCCGCCGGCGGCACGGCGGTCCTCGCCGCCGCCTGCTACGCGGCCGGTCGCCGGGCGGGACTGCGGCGCCGAGGCCCGCTCTCCCGCCTGACCGGCGGCCGCCTCTGAGGCACCCACCCGAAGGCCGGGCACCCGGACCACCGCACCTACGCCCCTCTGGGGCGACACCCGCCATCTGGAGGCGCTCATGTCAGCACGGGGGAAACTGTCCACGCACGAGTTCGGGGCGTGGCGCGCCCGACCCGAACCGCGGCCGCACACGGATCGGCCGGCCGCAGCACCCGGCCGGCCGCCGCTGAACCGCGCCCTGGCCGCCGTGCTCCTGGGCGCGTGCCTGGTGCTTCTGGTGGCGGGCGCCGTCAGCGGTTCGACCGCCATGGCGTGGGCGGCGGTGACCGCGTGGATAGGCGTGGTGAGCACCGTCTCCGCCGTGTGCGGCCACGCCTCCCGCCCGCCCCACCCCCGCTGACCGGCCCGTCGTGCGGCGCGGCGGGACGCGGCGCCGCCCCGGTGCGTATATTTGTCATCGGACAACCATTGCCATGCGTTAAGTCTCGGCGTCGGGCACAGTGAAGGGAGACCCGCGTGATCAGCAGTTCGGCCGGTGCCGCCGATGTCCGCCAACTCGTGGTGGAGTCGCTGAAGGGACGGGCGGACGACATAGCTGATCGCTGGGTTCTGCTCCAGATGCAGCGCGCCCCGATGGAACCGGCCAACAGCGAGCGCGAGCTGCGCTACGAGGCCGACACGCTGTCCTCCGCGCTGCTGACCGGTCTCGACACCACTCTGCCGCTCGACCAGCTGGTCAACCAGCACCGCGAACTACGGGAGGCCGTACGGGAATTGTCCATGCGCAGGGCGCGGGCCGGGGCGGCTCCGACCGCCACCGCGATGTCGGTGCTGGCCCTGAAGGACGTCCTGCTGGAGATGCTCCGGGAGACCGTGGACGACGTCGGCCGGCTCTTCGCGGCGGCCGTGCTGATCGACCGGCTGCTCGACGCGGCCGGCGCGTTGTCCTTCGCAACGTACGTCGAGGGGCGGGAGGACATCATCCGGCGACAGAGCCGTCAGTTGCTGGAGGTCTCCACGCCCGTCGTGCGCCTGTGGCGGCAGGTGGTGGCCGTACCTTTGATCGGCACCCTGGACACCGCGCGCACCCAGGTGGTGATGGAGAACCTGCTCCAGGCCATCCAGGACGAGGACGCGCAGGTGGCGATCATAGACATCACCGGTGTGCCGACGGTGGACACCGCGGTCGCCCAGCACCTCATGCAGACGGTACGGGCGGTGCGGTTGATGGGCGCGGACTGCGTCATCAGCGGTATCCGCCCGACGATCGCGCAGACCATCGCGCAACTGGGCATCGACTTGTCCGACATCCTGACCCGGGCGACCCTCGCCGAGGCCCTGTCCGAGGCGATGAAGATCACCGGCGGTTCCGCGCCGGCGCCCCGCGCCCCGGTCGCCCGATGAGCGCCCCCTCCTCCGCCGTCCCGATCCTGCGCCTGGGGGACGTACTGGTCACCGGGCTGCTCAACGAGCTGGACGACAAGTCGGCCGTGGCCTTCGCGCGGGAACTCACCGAGCGGATCTCCGCCGACCGGGCGCGCGGTGTCCTCATCGACATCTCCCGCCTGGAGATCATCGACTCGTTCGTTGCCCGCAACCTGATGGAACTCACCGGGATGGCCCGGTTGTTGGGCGCCCGCGTCATCGTGGCCGGCATGCGTCCTCCGGTGGCCATCACCCTCGTGGAGCTGGGGCTGGAGCTGACCGGCGTCGAAACCGCGCTGCACGCCGAGCAGGGCATGGCAGCGCTGGGCTGGGTCCGGGCCCCTCAGCCGGAAGGGGCGCCGCATGACGCCGCTGGCTGACGGCAACCGTACGGTGGGTGATCCCGACACGGCGCGGGTGGCCGTCCGCGACAACGAACCCGTCCGGCTCTCCCTGGCCACGGAAGACGACCTGCTGGCGGTCCGCCACGCCGTACGGTTCGCCGCCGTGGCCGCCGGCTTCTCCATCATCGACCAGACGCGGGTGATCACCGCGGCCAGCGAACTGGCGCGCAACGCCTACATCCACGGCGGCGGCGGAGACCTCCTGGTCGATACCGCCCAAGCGGAGGGCCGTACGGGGCTCCGCCTGACCATCCGTGACCGCGGACCGGGCATCCCCGACGTGGAAGCCGCGCTGGCCGACGGCTACAGCACCGGCGTCGGCCTCGGCCACGGCCTGGGCGGCGCGCGCCGGCTGATGGACGACTTCGAGGTCCGCAGCACACCGGGCGAGGGCACGACGGTCATCACCACCCGTTGGCGGCGCTGATGCTCCCGGCCCCCGTGGCGCCGACGCGTCAGGTCCGGATCGACCACTACAGCGCGGTGCACCTCGCGGCCGAGACCGCGCGCGCGGTGGCGAAGGAGTGCGCGCTGCCCGGCGCGCTGCCCGACCAGGCGGCCGTGGTCGCGTCGGAGCTGGCAGGCAACATCGACAAGCACGCCCGCGACGGAGTGCTCTACATCCAGCCGTTGCCGCTGGGCGGCGGAGTGGAAGTCCTGGCCGCGGACCGGGGCCCGGGCATGGCGGAGGTCGCGCGCTGCCTGGCCGACGGCTACACCACCACGGGGACGCTCGGCGCCGGGCTGGGCGCGGTCGGACGCATCGCGACGGAGCTCGCCATCAGTTCGCGGGCCGACACCGGCACGGTGGTCTGTGCCCGACTGGCCCTGCCCCGGCAGCGCGAGGCGGCCCGGCAGCCGGTGGGGCTGGTCTGTCTGCCGGCCGCCAACCAGGAGGAATGCGGGGACGCCGCCGCCGTGCACGACGTCGACGACGTGCGCACCGCGCTCGTCGTCGACGGTCTCGGGCACGGCCAGGAGGCGGCGGAGGCCGCCCAGGCAGCCGTGCGTTCCTTCCGCGGCGCCGCCGAGGGCGCCCTCCCGGAGGTCATGACGGTCCTGCACCGGGCGCTGCGGCACACTCGCGGAGCCGCGGTGGCGCTCCTTCGGCTGCGCGCCGGGGAGGCCGAGTACTGCGGGATCGGCAACGTCCGCCTGGTGGCCCTCTCCCCCGACGGGGCGCACCATCGGCTCACCGGTCAGCCGGGCGTGGTCGGCTGGCGGATGCCGGCCCCGCGCGCGCACCGCGTCCCCCTGACCGGGGCGACCACCACCGCGCTGCACACCGACGGCATCGATCTGCGATGGGCGCACACCCCGCCCGATCACCTGCTGCGTCTGCCCGCCCCGCTGCTCGCCGCGACGGTCGCGCACGGCTACCACCTCACCCGCGACGACGCCACCGTGCTGGTGGCCAGAGCTCCCGACCGTCCGTCATGAGCCGGCTCTTTCGCGACCTGATGGTGCTCCGCGAGGAGGTGCGCGACCTCGCCCACCGTTACGGGCTGCCCGCGGACGTGCGGGGCCGGCTGGTGCTGTCCGTGACGGACCTGGCCTCCCCCGAGTTGGAGGCCGGGCACCCCGTCACGCTGACCACCGTGTGCGACGGCACGCAAGGGGCACCCCAGCTGAACGTCACGCTGACCGCTCCGCGCGCGGCCGGGCCGCTGCGCGGCGCCGACATCCCGCTGACCGCGCACGTCACGTCGGCGAACTCGGTCACCTGGCACATCGCCCTGACCGACCGGGACACCGGACGGCGCGAGGAGGCCCTCGCGCCGGCGCGGTCGTCGGCGTCCCTGCCGCTCCGGGTGCGCGAGGCCGACGAGGAACTCCGCGCCGCCCTCGCCCGGGCGGACTCCCTCACCGCCGACCACCGCCTGCTCAAACACGAACTGGCGGAGACCAACGCGGGCGTCCTCGCCCTCTACGTGCAACTGGACGAGCGCGACGAGCAGTTGCGGAAGGCGCACGGCCGGGTGCTGCGGGAGCTGGAGGACGCACTACGTCCCCCGCCGCCGAAGGTCGACGGCCTGGAGCTGGCCGTGCACTACGCACCCGCCGACCCGGCCGCCCCGACCGGCGGGGACCTCTACGACTGGTTCACCCTCCCGGACGGGACGGTGCACGTCACCGTGGTCGACGCGCTGGGCCACGGCGTACGAAGCACCCGCGGCGCGGTCACCGTCACCCACGCGGTCCGCACCCTGGCCCTGGAGGGGCACCCCCTGCACTCCCTCCTCGCCCGCACCCACCACCTCCTCATGCCCTTCAACGCGGACCTGATGGCCACGGTGCTCCTGGTCCGGCTCGACCCCGCCACCGGGGAGCTCCAAGTGGCCAGCGGCAGTCACCCTCCCCCACTGCTCGCACGGGAGGGCAGGGCACCGGAGTTCCTTGAAGCGACCGGCCGGGGCATCGGCTTCCCCTCCCCCGGCAGCGACGCGGTCCTGCGCGACCGCATGGAGCCGGGTGACCTGCTCCTGCTGTACACCGACGGCCTCACCGAGAGCCGCAGGGACCTGATCGAGGGGGAATCCCGGCTCGTGAAGGCCGTCGAGCAGCACGCCCACCGCGCAATAGCGGAGATCCCCGACGCCGTGGCCGGCGAGATGCACACCGTCGTCCTGCACGCCGACGACACGCTCGCCCTCGCCATGCGGATCACCGCGCGGGTCCCGGTGACCGCAGCCCGGACGAGGGGCGTTCGCCGCCTGCCGCCGCAAACCAGGCGGGCTGACAAACGGTCAATCGGATGAGAGAGTGGTGCGATGCCGCACAGCTTCCCCTTGCCATCCCGGCACCCCGGGCAGGTGGCTACCGAGGCATCCGCTCTCCTGGAGCTGCTGGACGTCCTCTGGGGTCGCGGGCAGGAAGCCGTCCCCGCCCCCGTACCCCCGTCCCAGCTGCGCGCCCTGACCGTGATCGACGAGCGGGAACGCGTCAACCTCCGGGACCTGGGCGAAGCGCTCGGCTCCACGCCGCCCTCGGTGAGCCGGCTCTGCGACCGGCTGGAAGCGGCCGGTCTCGTCCGGCGCTCCCGGGCCACGGCGAACCGCCGGGAAGTGGAGGTGCGGCTGAGCCGCAGCGGCCTCGGCGTCCTGGCGTCCGTTCGCGCGGCCCGGGCCAAGGAACTCGAAACGGTACTGACGCGCCTCAGCGGTGACGAGCGACGGGCGCTGTTCGACGGTCTGGCCGCCTTCCGCGAAGCCGCCGGCGATACGCGCCCCGACCGCGCGGGCCGCTCGACCCGCGAATCCGGTGAGGTGCACGTCAGCGACATCGCCTGACCGGCCGTTGACCAGGTCGGCCGGATGGTCGGGGGATCGCCGGATGGTCGGAGGGATCGGGTGCGCCGGCTCAGTCGACGCCGCCGGGGCGGCAGCGGCCGGGCGGCCCGGCTTCCACGGCCCGGGTGAAGGCCAGCAGGCCGGTCACCAGGCTCCGGCGGTCTTCGGCCGCCATCCACGACAGGATCTCGCGCAGGTCCGCGGCGCGCCGATCCGACAGGGACGTGAGCGCCTCGTCGCCGCGGGCCGTGAGGCTCAGTCCGACCTCGCGGCGGTCGGCGAAGGCGCGGAACCGGCGCAGCAGGCCGGCGGCCTCCAGCCGGTCACACAGCCTGCTCGCGGCGGGAACGGAGGCCCCCACGTGCTCGGCGAGCCGCGACAGATTGACGCCCGGGCAGCGCCGCACGGCGATCAGCGCCCGCACTTGCAGGGCCGAGAGGCCGGGCGGGATGTCGCGGCCCGCTCGGCTCCAGCGTTCCACCAGCGCCTCGGCGATTTCGGCGACCTCACGGGACGCGTCGTCCGGAGGCACTTCGGACGGTCCGGCGCGGTCCATCGTGGCGGTCACTTCCCTTGAGCGGGTGCGGTGCCCCGGGCAGACGCCCCCGGCAACGGGTTCACCCGGGCGCGGTTGTCCCGCGTCCGCCCGCGTCGGGACAAGTATCCCTGCCGACGGCCTGGTGTCCGGCCGGCGGCGGCGACATCACGTGCCGCCGCACCGGATGTCACACGGGGGACCCACGCCGC
Organism: Streptomyces sp. Tek67B01; assembly: GCF_055231995.1. Classification (NCBI taxonomy): domain Bacteria; kingdom Bacillati; phylum Actinomycetota; class Actinomycetes; order Kitasatosporales; family Streptomycetaceae; genus Streptomyces; species Streptomyces sp. Tek67B01. The sequence continues at coordinate 6,480,485 of NZ_JBUYUY010000001.1, read as the reverse complement.
GACCCGTTCGGGCCGCCGCCGACCGGCCGGGCAGGCCCCCTCACGGGACGGGTCAGGCAGGCCGGCCGCCGAAGGGGGCCCCGGTGCCGTAGTACGTGCCGAGTTCCGCGTGGTACCCCGCGTCGTCCAGGTGTCGGTCCCGGTGGAACTCCGGCGCGTTCTTGATCTGCTCCTTGGTGAGGTCCACCAGGACGCGCTTCTCGTCCGGGTCGATGCGCGTGACGGCGCCCGCCGGGATCAGCACTTCCTTGCCGAAGATCCACACACCGGTGTCGACGACCAGGTAGGCGGAGCCGACCTCGTACGAATGCTTGTCGACCTTGCCGATGGTGCCTTCGGTCGCCTCGACCTTGAAGCCCGTCAGGTCCGTTTCCTCCAGGTGTCCGGCCGTCTCACGGAAAGCCCACATGTGACCACTGCTCCTTGCTCGTCGAACGGTCCGTCGGCTGCCCGCCTGCCCCGGCCGCCGGATCGCATGCGGCCGGGGGCACACCCGGCCGGCGCCCGCGTCGCGCCCGACACGCGGCGGAGGGTTGAGCAAGGGGCGGTGTCACGCCGGCCGGTGCGTCGGCGCGGCCTGTTCGGCGCCCGTGGTGCCTCCGGCTTCCGTACGACGGAACTCGGCGTTGATGCGTTGGGCCTCGGCGAGCTGGTCCTCGAGGATGACGATCCGGCAGGCGGCCTCGATCGGGGTGCCCGCGTCCACGAGTTCACGGGCGCGGGCGGCGATCCGCAGCTGGTAACGGGAGTAGCGGCGGTGGCCACCCTGCGAACGCAACGGGGTGATCAGGCGGGCCTCGCCGATCGCCCGGAGGAAGCCGGGGGTGGTACCGAGCATCTCGGCGGCCCTGCCCATGGTGTAGGCGGGGTAGTCGTCGTCGTCGAGACGCCCGAGTGAGTTCTCTGCTGTCACTTTCACCTCATGCATACGGGAATGCGTCGAGGGGCCCTGGTGCCGTACGGCACCAGGGCCCCGAAGGAAATTCAACACCATCAGCCGGGCTCTACCGCTGCCGGCTCCTCATGTCCGCAGACTCCCGGGAAGGCCGGGCTGCGGAATCTCGGATGCGTTACCGGGAACCACCTTCCCCTCGGGTCTCCAGCGGCGGCCGGGGGGCTGTCGCCCACCCGGTCGAGCAATGCTTGACCTTCGTCTACGAATGAAACGTTAACCGCCCCGCGCCCCGATGTCTATCGCAGCCAGCGTAGATTTTACGGTTCACCTGTATGAGTTAATCATCCTCCGGTGCGGCCCGGGCCGTGGCCGAGCGCTCCGGCCCGGGGCGGCGCGGTCCGGCGCCCGCGCGCGAGGATGGTCCTCATGGCAGACACCTTCACCACGCACACCCTGGACCTCACGACCGGTTCCACCGAGACGGTCCACGACCTGACCGACGCCTGCGCTCGGTTCCTGCGGGAGACCGCACGGGGCCGGGACGGGCTGCTCAACGTGTTCACCCCGCACGCCACCGCCGGCCTGGCCGTGATCGAGACGGGCGCCGGCAGCGACGACGACCTCTTGGAGGCGCTGCGTACGCTGCTGCCCGCCGACGACCGCTGGCGGCACCGGCACGGCTCGCCCGGTCACGGCCGTGACCACGTGCTGCCCGCCCTCGTGCCGCCGCACGCCACGCTGCCCGTGGTGGGCGGCGAGCTGGCGCTCGGCACCTGGCAATCGGTGGTCCTCGTGGACACCAACCGCGACAACCCGCGGCGGACCGTGCGGCTCTCGTTCCTGGGCTGAGGCCCTGGCCGGCGCGCGGGGCGGCGGCCCCCGCCCCGCCGTGCGGGTCAGTCGTGCACGCGGGCGGTGCCGATCCGGCTGACCATGGCGGGGTCGCGGTGGTCGAAGAAGAGGGAGCTTCCGGTGTCCATGGCGGCGATGCGCGCCATCTCCCCCTCGGTGAGGGCGAAGTCGAACACGTCGAAGTTCTCGGCCATCCGGTCGGCGCGGACGGATTTCGGGATCACGACGACCTCCCGCTGGACGAGCCAGCGGAGCACCACCTGCGGCACGGACTTGCCGTGGCCCTCCGCGATGTCACCGAGGACGGGGTCGGAGAAGAGGTTGTTGCGACCCTCCGCGAAGGGACCCCACGACTCGATCCGCACTCCGCGCTCGCGCATGAGTTCCTGGTCGGCCGTGCGCTGGAAGAAGGGGTGGGTCTCCACCTGGTTCACCGCGGGAGTCACTTCGTTGTGTTCGATGAGGTCGACGAGCCGGTCCGCGTGGAAGTTGGAGACCCCGATCGCCTTGACCCGGCCCTCGCGGTACAGCCGCTGCATGGCGCGCCAGGAGCCGTACACGTCGCCGAAGGGCTGATGGATCAGGTACAGGTCGAGGTGGTCGAGGCCGAGCTTGCGCAGCGAGGTGTCGAAGGCGCGGCGGGCGTTCTCCTCGCCGGCGTCCTGGACCCAGAGCTTGGTGGTGACGAACAGCTCTTCGCGCGGGATTCCACTGCTCGCGATCGCCCGGCCGACGGCCTCCTCGTTCTGGTACGCGGCCGCGGTGTCGAGCAGTCGGTACCCGACGGCGAGCGCATCGGTCACGGCTCGTTCGGTCCGCTCCGGCGGGATCTGGTAGACGCCGAAGCCGAGGATCGGCATCTCGACGCCGTTGTTCAGGGTGACGGTCCGCATGGGACTTCCTTCCTCGGGGGCCCGTTCCGGTCGAACGCCCTCGTGGCACAGTGGGCGCCGGACGGCGCCCACTGTGCCACCGCCTCCGGGTCGCACGCCGGTTCGGCGTGTGACCCGGCGCGGCGGAAGGTTCCGCGCGGTCAGCCCTCGATGCGGTGCTGGGTCCAGAAGGAGGTCAGGTCCGTGGTCGTGGCGGCCTGGGCGGCCGCCTTGAACTCCGCGGTGGTGGAGACGCCGTACCAGTGCGAGGTGGCGTAGTCCTTGAGCAGCTTGGCCATGACGCTGTCACCGAGGACGCGCCGCAGGTCGTGCAGGGCGCACTTGCCGTAGCCGTAGACGACGGTGGAGTACCGGGACGAGTGGGCGTCCCAGTAGGCCATGGGATTGGTGATCTTCTCCGCGGTCGACGCCCAGGAGACGCTGCTCCAGCAGTTGGTGCCCGTCTTGCCGAGCGCCAGGTCGGTGGCGTAGTCGGTGAAGGCCTCGTCGAGCCAGGGGCTGGTGTACTCGTCGTCGCCGACGATGCCGTAGAACCACTGGTGGCCGATCTCGTGGGTGAGCGCCGTGGTGCTCACCAGGTCGAGGACGAAGCCGGGGTATTCCATTCCGCCGAACCAGTAGTTGTTGTCGATCACCGCGTCCAGCTCGCCGTACGGGTAGGCGCCGAACCTGGCGGCATGGGTGTCCACGGCGGACTTGGCGGTGGTGAGCATCGACTGCGAGTCGGCGGAGCTGATGCCCGACACGGAGTAGACGTTGATCGGGGTGCCGCCGGGCGAGGTGCCGGAGATCTTGGCGAAGGGGCCTGCGGCCCAGGCGAAGTCGCGGACCTTGGAGGCGGTGGCGGTGGTGACCGTACGGCCGCCGGAGCCGGCGGTGTCCACCGAGGTGCCGGTGGCCGGGACCAGCAGGGCAGTCGGGTGGTCGAGGGTCACGCGGAAGTCGGAGGCGAGGGAGTAGAACGACTCGCCGTTGTTGGTGTAGGGGTCCAGGTGCCAGCCGGCCGCGTCCTTGACCGCGAGCACGGGAAGGGCGTTGCCGATGAAGTTGAACGCCCCGTCATGGCCGAAGCGGTCGGCGCCGCTGGGGACGGTGATGCCCAGGTCGAAGCCGATCGTGGCGCTCTGGCCCTGCGCGAGCGGTGTGGGGAGGGTGATCTGGAGGGCCGTGCAGCCGACCGAGAGCGCGCCGGCGGTGCCACCGGTGACGTTGGTGACGGTGATGGGCATGGCGGAGCAGGTGCCGTGGTAGTTGTCCCAGAGCCTCAGGTACACCTCGTTCAGCGCCGTGGCCGAGGCGTTGGTGAAGGTCGCGCTCTCGTGGCCGTTCCAAACGGCACCGCTCGTGTCGCTGCTGAGGCTGACGGTGTAGGAGGGTGCGGCCGGTGTACGGGTGGGGTCGCCGGGCGGGGTCGTGCCGCCGGAGGTGTCGAGGGCGACGTCGTCGATGACGAAGCTCGTCTGGAGGCTGGAGTCCTCCGTGCCGGTGAAGGCGAGGCTCACCGTCTGTCCGGCGAACGCCGACACGTCGAAGGACTTCTGGACGTACCCGGTGTTCTTGTCGAGGTTCGAGTAGGTCGCGAGCGTCGTACTGCCGATCTTCGCCGTCAGCTTGTCGTACTTGGTGGAGGTGGTCGTCTCGGCGGTGTCGATGTGCAACCAGAAGGTGAGGGTGGCGGAGCTGCATCCGGCCGGGACGGTGACGCTCTGGGAGAGCGTGTCGGTGTGCGTGCTTCCGACGCCGTTCAGCCACGCGAAGGTCGTGCCCGCGTGGGCGCTCTGGCCCGCGCGGCCGGTGATCACGCTGGTGGACGACTGGCTCCAGGGCGAGGTGCCGCTTTCGAAACCGCCGTTGGCGACGACCTGGGCCGGGGTACAGGCCGCGGCGCGGGGGGCCGCGGACGGCTGTGCCGCTGCCGGGGTGGTGCCGAGCGAGGCGGCGGCCAGCGCGGCGACCGTGAGCACGGTCGTGGCGAAGGCCTTGTGGGGGGTCGATCTCACACGGAACTCCTTTGCGGCGGCCGGGATTCCGGCCTGCTCGGTGACAGCTCGCCCGGCTGGGTGTGCCGGACGGCGGCCGCGGGCTGCGCGCATCGCTTGCGCGATCGCTGGGGTGAGATTCCTTGCGGCGTCCTGGGGTCAGGGCGACGACAGGCGGAAGCCTGGCAGATTTGTCGGGAGCATGCCATCAGGCGCGAGTAAAACCGTCCCCGTTCCCGAACCGGCCCCCTCACCCGCCCCCGCACCCCCTACGCCCCCTGGCGGACCTGCGCGGCTCTCGGGCACCATCTCCTTGCCGCTCGCCGGTCTTCCGAACGAGACGGTCCGGCTCCACCTGCACCGCCAACCCACCGTGCACGGCCACCCGCAGGAGGCACACGCCGATGAGGCTCCGCCCGATCCTCGCCGCCCTCACCCTCACCCTCGCCACACTGGCCGCGCCCGGTGTCGGGGTGTTGACCGGTGCCACCGAGGCCTACGCGGCCACCAAGATCAGCCACGCCACCGCCACCTCGATGTTCCGCGCCTCCGGGATCACCTGGTCCTCTTCAGGTGGCTGCTCGGACCGCAACAACCCGACCTGCACGTCCTTCGAGCAGCTCAACCTGGCCACCGCCCAGGGCGCCCAGACGCTCAAGAGCGCCAGTGGCTGCGCGCTCGACATCACCGGCGGCACCGAGAGCGGCCACGCCGCCGGGACGTACTCACACTGGAACGGCTACAAGCTCGACTTCGCCAAGTACACGTGCCTGGGCGCCTACATCAAGAACACGTTCGCCTACATCGGTCCACGCGGCGACGGAGCGCTCCAGTGGAAGTCCGGCTCCGGAAACGTCTACGCGGACGAGGGCAGCCACTGGGACGTCACCTACTACAACTGCGGCGGCTGTTGACCGGCCGCGCGCGCGGTGGCACGACGAGGTCCCCGGGAGCGGCTCACGCTCCCGGGGACCTGGGTCCGCAGCGGTGGTTCAGTCCTCGCCGAGGATGATGTGGTCCTCGGTGGTGCCCGTTTCCCGGATCGGCTCGGAACTCCCGCGGACGCTCTCCGCCGCCTGGCGGCGCGGTCTCGCACGCTCCTCGGGCTGATCGGTCGCCCGGGTGGAGTCGTTCCGGATCGTGTTGCGCACCATGTTCAGCTCCTCCTTCGGCCGTGGCGGGCGAGACGTGCCCCGCCGGACCCTCCGCGCATCTGGAACGTGACGTCCGCTGCGCGACGCAGCAGCACGCACCCCACACTGTGGCCGCCCCCACCGCCGTGCGCCCCCGCTGGAGGCCGATCGGGTGAACCGCTCCCGGGCCCCTCCCCCGCCGTCGGCCGCCCGGGCCGGTGTCCTACGCGGTGGCGGCGCAGTCGGGGTGGCCCCAGCCGGAGCCGTGCTTGGCGATCTTGGCTCCGGCCGCGTAGGCCGTTCCGCAGGGACACGTTCCCTTGAACTTCGCCGTGATGGTGCGCACGCCGCGGCCCGATGCGCCCGAGCCGGTCGCGCGCTCCGCGGCGGCGGCCGGCTTGCGGCGGGCGGGGGCCGTGCGGGCGGGGGCCGGTACGGGGATGGTGTGGTCGCCCAACGCGGTGCCCGCGGGCTGCTGCGTGGTCGCGGCGTCACTGGCGGCCTGGTCGGCGATCGCGTTCAGATGGTCACCGTCCTCGCGGTGGGCGGGGACGTAGCGGAACTCGACGTCCCGCTCGGCGAGCAGCGCGTCGATGCGTTCGACGAGTTCACGGTTGGCGACCGGCTTGCCGGCCGCGGTCTTCCAGCCGTTGCGCTTCCACCCCGGCAGCCACTGCGTCACCGCCTTCATGGCGTACTGGGAGTCCATCCGCACCTCGACGGCCGTGCCCGGGGCGACGGCCTCCAGCAGCTTCTCCAGCGCCGTGAGCTCGCCCACGTTGTTCGTGGCCCGACCCAGCGCGCCGGCTTCCCAGCGCTCGGGACGACCTTGCGCGTCGCCGATGACCCACGCCCATCCGGCAGGCCCGGGATTCCCCTTCGCCGCCCCGTCGCAGGCGGCAATGATGCGTTCAGACATCCCCCGATCATGCCCCACCGAATTCCCCCGCCGGACCATCGCACCCGGGAGGCACCCGGGTGCCGGGGCGTGAGACCGGGCACATTTTTACCCCGTTTCGTCCGATTTGGCTGAGGATTACCTGTGGCCTCCGCCTCGTTCCGCGTGGGCGCCGGCCACTACCGCGACATCCGCTACCGGGAGTGACATGCGATCCACACACCGTCGGAACGACACCAGGCGAGCGGCCCTGACCTCGGCCGTCACGGCCGTCGCACTGGGCTTGGGCGTCCTCGCCGCGGGCTCCGCGACGGCCGCCGGGGACCGGCCCGGCGGCGCCCCGGCGCCCCGGGCCGCAGCCGCTCCGGCCGCTCCGGCCGCTCCGGCCGAGCAGCAGATGTCCACGTTCACGGTCGGGTTCCCCTCCGCTCCCTACCGCACCCACAACATCGCGCGCGCCGTGGAGCTGATCAACGGCTCCGTGGTCCGCCCCGGCGCGACCTGGAGCTTCAACAAGACGGTCGGAGAGCGCACGCCGGAGAACGGCTTCGTCGACGGCATCATGATCAACGACGGTCGGTACGTGAAGGCTCCCGGCGGCGGCATCTCCGCGGTCGCGACGACGATGTACAACGCCATGTTCTTCGCCGGCCTCAAGCCCGTGGAACACGGCGCCCACTCCTTCTACATCGAGCGCTACCCCGAGGGCCGCGAGGCCACGGTCGCCTGGGGCACCCTCGACCTCCGGTGGAAGAACGACTCGGGCCACCCCGTCCGCATCCGGGCCGCCTCCTCCGACACGTCGGTGACCATCACCCTCCTCGGCACGAGGAAGTACGACGCGATACGCGCCATCAAGAGCGCCCGGACCCACGTCACCCCGCCTGCAAAGCGCACGGCCACCGGTGACACCTGCGAGGAGCAGACCCCGCTGGAGGGGTTCGACGTCTCCGTCGACCGGATCTTCGTCAAGGGTGGCCGGGAGATGGGACGTGAGACGTTCCGCACCCACTACACCCCGCGCGACGAGGTCACGTGCCTCCCGGACCCCTCGCCGACCCCGACGCCGTCCGCCTCGGCCTCCCCGCCGGCGTCCCCGTCCGCCTCGGCCACGCCCGCCGCGCAGGCCGCCCCGGCGGCCGGCGCGTCCGTCTCGCCCGCGCCGAGCCACAGCTGACCGGCCGGGCGGGCCGCACCGTCCCGCGACCGCTCGCCTCCCGGTAAGGTGACCACGCGAATCGCGTACCGACGGGGGACAACAAGACAATGAGCGAGCCCGCAACCGGCCCGGTGTTCCAGCAACTTGGCCCCGAAGACCCCGCCACGGTCGCCGGTTACCGCCTCGCGGCCCGGCTCGGGGCCGGGGGCATGGGCAAGGTGTACTTGTCGCACACACCCGGCGGGCGGCCCGTGGCGATCAAGGTCATCCGACCCGAGTTCGCCGAGGACCCGGAGTTCCGCAGGCGCTTCCGGCAGGAGGTCCACTCCGCCCAGCGCGTCCAGGGCCTCTACACCGCCCCCGTCATCGACAGCGACACCGACGGTCCGACGCCCTGGTTGGCCACCGCTTATGTGCCGGGCCCCACCCTCGCCGCGGCCGTCGCCGAGAACGGGGCCCTGCCCCCGCGCACCGTGCTCATGCTGATCGCGGGCATCGCGGAGGCCCTCCAGGTGATCCACGGCGCGGGCATCGTGCACCGGGACCTGAAACCCTCGAACGTACTGCTCGCTTCCGACGGGCCCCGGGTCATCGACTTCGGCATCGCGCGGGCCGCCGACACCACCTCCCTCACCGCGAGCGGCGTCTCCGTCGGCACTCCGTCGTTCATGTCCCCCGAACAGGCCTCCGGCCGGGACGTCGGCACGGCGACCGACATCTTCGCGCTCGGGTTGATCGCCGCCTTCGCGGCACTCGGCACCTCCGTCTACGGCGACGGGCCCTCGCACGCGGTCCTCTACCGCATCGTCCACGAGGAGCCGGAACTCGCCGGGTTGTCCGAAGAGTTGCGGCCGCTCGTCACGCGCTGCCTCGCCAAGGACCCGGCGCAGCGGGCCTCGTTGACGGAGATCCTCGGGCTGTGCCGCAGCGCCGCTGACCAGACCCAGCTGCGCCGCCCGGAGGACTGGCTGCCGCAGAACGTCGCGGCGGGGCTGGCGCAGCGGCCCGCGGTCCCCGCGCCGGTCGCGGAGGCCGCCGCCGGCACGCACCCGGTGACCGCTCCCGCCCATCCGGTCGCGCCGCCCGCCTACCAGCCGACGGTCGCCGCCCACCCGGCCGCGCCGCCCACGCAGCCCGCGTACCGGCCCGCTCCGAGTCCGGGCCCGGTGACGGGTCCGGCGACGGGCCCGATGACCGCGGCACCCGCCGGTCCCTACGCAGGGCCGTACGGCGGCCCCTACGGGTACCCGCAGCCCCATCCGCAGCCGCAGCCGCACCCACAGCCGACCGCGTCCTCCGCCGGTCGCCGCGCGGGCATCATCGTCGCCTCCATCTTCGGGGCGCTGCTCCTGCTGGCCGGCTGTGGGGCCGTCGTCAACATGCTGGGCGACGGCGGCAAGGGAGACACGGCCCGCGGGAGCGGCGGCAGCGCAGCGACCCCCGGCCCGTCACGGTCCGGCGGGACGCAGCAGCCTCGGACCGACCCCAAACCGGCGGTGTACAAGGGCTTCCAGTTCCCCGCCGGCTACCACCTGGAGTTCGGGGACGACCCCTTGCAGCCCCGGGACTCGAACTACGACGACCTCTACTTCTCGTGCGGATCGTCGTCGAGAGACTGCGCCCTCGGCGCCTACGGGTCCAAGCTGGTCGTCCTCGACAGCAGCGAGAAGGGATCGTTGGCCACGTGCCGGGCCGCGACCCGCTACACCGGCCGCGTCGACGTCGCGTCGCTGTCGAAGGGCACCGAACTCTGCGTGCGCACCAAGGCCGGCAACATCGCCCTCGTCGTGTACGGGGGCGCTTCCGCCCCGTCCGACCCCAGCCAGTACATCACCGTCGACGTCACCGTGTGGCGGGGGGCCATCCGCGAGGAGTGACCTGCGGGCGACGGATGGCGGAAGGGGGCGACACGCCCGCCGGGCTCAAGTCCCGGCGGGTCGGAAGGCCGTGGCCCGGACCGTGTTGCCGCACAGGGCGAACCCGTTGGCGTCGGAGGAACCCAGCTGCTCCTTGATCCCCGCGAAGCCGACCACGAGCGATGGGGCGACGATCGGGTGCGCGCCGGAGGCGCAGTATCCGTCCGCCTCCCCGAGCACCGGAGTGAACGTCAGACGGCTCAAGGCCCGTCCGCCGACGGCGAGTCGAACCGTCCGCTCACTGCCCTGCCGTTGGACGGTCAGGGGCCTGTTCTTGTCCGGGGAGCCCTGGCCGGCGAGGGCGACGGTGGGGTAGCCCTTGAGTACGCAGGGTTTCGGGCCCTTGTTGGTCACGGTGACCGTGACCTGGGTGGAACCCGCAGCGCTCGCGGAGAGCTGACTGCCCTTGCAGGCGGGCGCCGGGGCCGCCGCTGCCGACTGGGCGCCGGTCAGCGCCGCACCGGACAGGACGGCGCCCAGCACGAGCGAGCAGCAGGCGGTGACGGTCGCGCTCCTTCGTCCTGCACATTTCATGGCCGTTCTCCCATGGTGTGTCCGGAACGTCCCCTTTCCCCCATCTTCCAGCGTGGCACGTTCCCACGCCGCCCGCTCCCCGGCGGGGCAGGTCAGCGCGTGGCCCGGCCGTACAGCACCAGGGCGCGGGACAGGGCGGTGAGGGCCACGGTGCACAGGAGCGTGCGCAGGATGTTGGTGGTGACCCAGGTGGACTTGAACTTGTCCACGATCGCGAAGTCGGTCATCTTCGCCGCGTTGCCCGCGTCCGCGAGTTCGTTGTTCAGCGGGATGTTCACGGTGAAGGTGATCATGAGGACGATGAAATAGAGGACGGCGGCCACCGTGACCCACACGGCCACGTTGCGGCGGCCCTTGCGGTATTCGAGGATCGACGACACGACCGGGAGGATCAGCGCGACCATGAAGGCCATGCCGAAGAGGGGATTGCCGTCGATGGCCGCGTTGAAGTTCTGCATCGCGGTGACGTAGGTCCGCTCGTCCGCCTTGGCGAGGCCCGGCATCACCGAGACGTCGAAGGCGAAGAAGAGACCGGCCATCAGACCGAGCAGCACGGTCGAGACGAGGAGCAGGACCGTCGCGCCCTTGCCGCGTTCCGCCGCGGACGAGACCGGCGCCGACTGCGGGGGCAGGGGCTGGTGCCGGTGTGGGGGCTGCTGGGCTTGCTGGGCGTACGGGTTGGGGACGCCGGGTTGGGGCGGGTAGGCCTGGGGGTTACCGGCCGGATGTGTGGTCATTGGCTGCGTCCTCTTCTGTGTGCTTGGGTTGCTGCTCGCATCGGCACGGACATCGCATCGTGGCATCCCCCGGGGCCCTCGGCCATCGGGTTCCGACCGTCTCTCGAGCGTTCCTTGAGGGTCGGTGACGCATGCTGGTCGGTCGGCGCCGCGCCGTCCGGGCCGGCGGACCGGCGGGCCGCGAGGAGGCACTCCTCCAGGAAGGCCAGTACGCGCAGGTGGTAGGCCGTCGCGGTGTGGCCGAGGCTGAGGTTGTGGCCCGAGTCGGGCATGTGCTCGACGACCACCGACGGGGACGCCGTGAGACGGTCGGTCATCGCCTTCAGGGTGTCGGGGTCGAGCCGCCACCACCCCTCGTGTTCCGCGAAGGTCAGGCGGACCGGGACGCGGACGCCGGGGGCCAGGGCCTCGTACTGCCGGGGCCACCAGGGGGTGTCCGCCGATTCGCGGGGCGGGACGGGCGAGAGCAGGGCGCGGCCGGCCTGGAAGGTGCCCGGCGGATAGAGGTTCAGGGGGCCCCAGTTGAGCCGGATGGCACCGGCGCCGAGGGTCGAGGGGAAGTGCAGGGCGTCGGGGTGGTACGCGTAACCCACGCCGGAGGCGTCCAGGCCGAGCAGGGGGACGGTCGGGGCGAGGGCCGCCGCGTGCAGGGCGACCTTGCCGCCGTCGGAGTGGCCGAGGAGGAAGACGCCCGCGCCGAGTTGCCGGCCGCGGGCGTACTGCGCCAGGGCCCGGAGCAGTGTCCTCGCCTGGTCGGGCAGGGACTGGCCCTCGGGCAGCGAGGCCGCGGAGGCGCCGTAGCCGGGACGGTCCACGGCGAGGACGGCGTGGCCGAGGGCGGTGGCCGGCCGGACGAAGGAATCCCAGTACCGGGCGCGCATGCCGCGGCCGTGGATCGCCAGGATCGTGGAACGGGGAGCTCCGCCCTCGGGCAGGGCGAGCAGTCCGGAGACGGCGATGCCCGCCGCGTCGATCGTGCAGGGGCGGGGGGCGCCGGCCGTGTACACGGGTGTGTTCAACGGACCGCCAGTCCTCTGCGTGCGCCGCTCACGGCGTCCAGCCACCGCGTCGGCGATTCGGTGCGGAGCAGGGAGGTGCCGACCAGGAGGCCGCCGAAGCCCGCGTCCAGCAGACGGGCGGCCGTCTCGGGGCCGTCTATGCCGCTCGCGCTGACCGGGCAGGGGGTGCCGGTGGCGCGGACGGCCGGCAGGAGCTCGACGCTGCGGCCCAGGTCTCCCGTATCGCGCTCGCGCGTCGTGATGTCCTTGTTGTTCACGGCGATCACGCACTCCGAGGCGTGCGGTACCACCTCCAGTTCGGCTTCCGTGGTGATCTCGACGAATGGGGTGAGACCGGTCCTCAAGGCTTGGGCCACCAGCTTCGCCAGGCTCGACGCCGGAAGCAGGGCGGCCGTCAGGAGCACCGCGGAAGCGCCCATGTCCCGTGCGGTGCTTATCTGTTCCGTCCGGGTGATGAAGTCCTTTTGGAGCAGCGGCAGTTCGGTGAGCGCGGCCACTTCGCGCAGCAGTGTGTTCGAACCTCCGAACCAGCGGCCCGTCACCACGGAGACGCAGGGCGCGCCCGCGCTCTCGTAGGCGCCGACGACCTCGGCGGTGGTGCGGCCGCCGAGCAGGTCGTGGCCGTGGGCATCGCGCCGTTTCACCTCCGTCACGACAGGTGTGGGGGACGCCAGGAGGGCGCGCAGGAAGGGGAATTCGGTCCGGTCGTGCGTGGTCATCGCGACGGCTCCAGGTCGGCGGGCGGACGGCGCGGGGCGGGGCCGGCGGAGGGTGCTCCGCCCCAGGCGCGGGTGAGGGCGGTGATCTCGGGGACGCCGAAGCCGCCGGTCAGTGGGGAGCGGGCCGCGGTGTCGACGTCGATCCCGTGGAAACCAGGGGCGGCCACGATGTCCTCGTATCGGGGCCGGTTCGCCGGCTCCAGGCCTCCGGCCAGCAGGAACGGGCGGGTCATACGGGGCAGGAGCGCGAGTACGTCGGCCGGGTCGAGGGCGTGTCCGGTGCTGCCGACCCGGCCGTCGCCGGTGGCGACGTCGATGAGGAAGAGGTCGGCGCCGGCGCGCTCGTAGGCACCGATGAGGGGACGCTCGACGCATCCCCCGCCGCCCGGCGCCACGTGCAGGACCTTGACGACCCGGACGTCAGGCGGGAGGGCCTCGCGCAGGGCCCGTACGGCGGCGGGTGACTGGTACGCGTGGAGCTGGATCCAGCCGACCCCCGTGCGGCGGGCGAGCTCCGTCAGTGCGCGTGCGTCGGAGAGGAAGGTGACCAGGACCGGCAGCAGGCCCGCCGAACGGGCCGCCGATGTGAGGTCGTTGAGTGTTCCGGGGTCCAGTTCCCGGGGGCCGCCGGGGACGCCGTGCCAGAGCCCGACGCAGTCCGCCCCGGCGGTGGCCGCGGCTTCGATGTCAGCCCGGTCCGTGGCCCCGCAGACCTTGAACAGCGGACGGGGCGGGGGGCCGCTCATCGGCCGGACCCGAGGCCGAGCATCGAGGCGATGCGGTTGTACTGGATCTCGTTGGTTCCGGAGTAGACCGTGCCGCCCACGGCGTTGCGCACGTCCTGCTCCAGCCCGTACTCCGACATGTAGCCGTGGCCGCCGAAGATCTGTACCGCCGCGAGGCTCGTGGCGAGGTTGCTCTGGCTGGTGACGAGCTTGGCGATCGCGAGGTCCACGGTGACGTCCTCGCCGGCCTCCAGTTTCTCGCCCGTGTCGTAGAGCCATTTGCGGGCGCTCTCCAGGTGGATCTTCATGTCCACGATCTTGTTGGCGATCGACTGGTACGAGCCGATCGCGCGGCCGAAGGACTGTCGCGTCTTGGCGTAGGCGACGCACCGGTCGAGGCGGTGGCGCATCTCGCCCGCGTTGACGACGAAGGAGAAGAGGATCTCCCGCTTCATCACGTGGTCCAGGACCATGAGGCCGCCGCCGACGCGGCCGAGCACCGCGCTCCTGGGAACGCGTACGTCGTCCAGGTACAGCTCGCACAAGGGCGAGGTGCGCAGTCCCATCTTCTTGCTCGGCTTGCCCGTGGTGAGGCCCGGGGTGTCCCGGTCCACGAGGAACGCGGTGGTGCCGAGGGGGCCGCCGCGCGGGTGCGTGCGGGCGTAGACCACGATCACGTCCGCGATCGGGCCGTTGCTGACGAACGCCTTGGCGCCGTTCAGCACGAACGTGTCGCCGTCGCGCACCGCCCGGGTGGTCATCGCCATCGCGTCGGAGCCGCCCTCGGCCTCGGTGATGGCGTGGGCGCCGATCGCCTCGCCCGAGGCGATCAGCGGCAGGTAGCGCCGCTTCTGGTCGTCGGTGCCGAAGTGTTGTACCGGGATTCCGGTCGAGCAGATCGACGTGGTGGCCGAGAAGCTCAAGCCGGAATCCCGGTTGTACTCGCCGAGCCCCTCCAGCGCGTACATGGTGGTGAGCAGTGACTGTCCGAGGCCGCCGTACTCCTCCTCGAAGGGCAGCGACAGGATTCCGGTCTCCCGGACGAGTTTCCACTTGTCGTGCGGGAAGCGGCCCTGCTCGTCGAGTGCGATGTGGTCGGCGCCGAGCGCCTCTCCCCACCGCTCCAGGCCCTCGCGCAGATCGGTCTGATCGGTGTTCCAGCGGATCACGGCGGACCCCTCTCTGAGTCGGTGGACGGCTCGGACGTCGTGGTGGCGGGTGCCTCAGTAGGCGGAGGAGTTGTGCGCGTCGAGTTGGTGGACCTCGTCGCCGCGCAGGGCCGGCGAGAAGACGCAGACCAGGCGCAGGTCCTCGTGGGGGCCGGCGACGAGATAGTGGGCGTCGTGCCGGTCGAGTGCGTACATCCGGCCCGGGACTATCTCGTGCGTGGTGCCGTCCAGCTCGATGACCTCGCCGGAGCCGGCGATGCAGTAGCACGCCTCCAGGTGATTGACGTATTCCAGGCGGGACTTGGTGCCGGCCAGTACGACGGTGTCGGTGAGCGTGTAGCCGAGGCCGTCGTCGGCGAGGAGGAAGCGGCGGCTCAGGCCGTTGCCCCACTCGACGGTCTTCACGGACTCGATGTCGCGGACGATCATGGCTGTCTCCTGATCTGTGAATGGTGTGCGGAGGAACCGGATGAGGGGTGGGGCTCTGCGGCTCCGGCGGTGGCCCGGACCGGGGCCGCGGCCGGAGAGCAGGGTCTGTGGGCGGCCCTACGCGGGTCGGACCGAGCGGACGAACTCCCGGAACGCCTCGGGCAGGTCCCGTCCGCTCTGCTGTGCCCGCTCCACGGCGGCCACGGCGGCCGAGCCGATGATGGCGGCGTCCGCGCCGCCGGCCCCGACGGCCTCGACGTCCCGGCGGGTGCTGACCCCGAACCCGACGGCGATCGGGGCCGCGGTGTGCCCCCGCAGGTCGGCCACCGTCCGCGCGAGCGCGCCGTGGCCGGCGGCGGGCGCGGTACCACTGCGCCCGTAGTGGGCGACGAGGTAGAGGTACGCGGTGGCGTCGGCGGCGGCTCGGGCGCGGGTCGCGTCCGGGCTGGAGGCGTAGCAGGTGGTGACGACCGGGAGTGCGGCCGCCGCGGCCGATTCCAGGTGGGTCGCGCGGAGCCTGGGCGGCAGTGCGTGGATGAGCAGGGCGTCCGCCCCCGACGCGGCGATGTCACGGGTGGCGGCCTTCAGGTCACGGTGCCCCAGGGAGTACCTCCAGTCGGTGAGCAGGGCGATCCGCGTGTGCCTCAGGTGGGGGCGTACGTCGGCGACGAAGGCGAGGACGTCGTCCAACGCGGCCCCGCCCCGCTCCAGTGCCCGGCGGGCGGAGCGCCGGATGACGGGGCCGTCGGTGACCGAGTCCGGGAAGGGCACGGCCAGTTCGAGACAGTCCACGCCCTCCTCGTCCAGCATCAGGACGAGGTCGCGCAGGACGGGTAGCGGGGGGTCTCCCGCGTTCAGGAACAGGGCGAGTCCCGGAGCGCTGCCCGGAGCGCGCCGGCCGGGGAAGAAGGGCGCCGCGGTGGGCGTCGGGGCGTCAGACACGGGCCACCGCCGGTCGCGGGCGTGCGGCCGCGAGGCGCCGCGCCAGGTCGGCGGCGGCGCCGGAGCCGATCGCCTCGTCGGCGAGGGCCACCGCCGAGGGCCAGTCGCCGCCGGGGCCCGCCGCCACGATCAGGGCGGCCGCGCCGAGGGCGACCGTATGGCGGGCCACCGGGCCGGCGGCGCCGTCGAGTACGGACAGGAAGTGCGGGACGGCCCCGGCCGGGTCGGTGACGGGGCGCAGGTCCGCGAAGGAGCCCTCCCCCGGGGTGAGTTCGCCGGGTCGGATGACGCGGGTGGCGCGTTGGTCCCCGTGGACGGTGTTGACGGCGAAGGGGAGCAGCTCGTCGGCGCCGGTGTCGTTGGCGGTGAGCCAGATCCGTCGCGTGGTGGTCGTGGCCGCGAGTTCGCGCAGGGTGGTGAGGGGGGCGGCCGCGCTGACGCCGGTGACCTGGGCCGTCACGGGCAGGTCGGCGAGGAACGGCCCGAGCGCGTTCAGGAAACCGCCGAAGGGCTTCATGCCGAGCGGCGCCACGGTCCGTGCCAGTCGGGTCAGTTGCGCCGGGTAGACGAAGGGACCCGCGAAGGCGATCCCGTAGGTGGCGAGCACGTCCTCCGTCTGGGCGTAGGAGGAGGTCGGCCGGACCCCGAGCCGCTCCAGCAGGTCGACGGAGCCGAGGGCGCTGGTGTAGGCGCGGGAGCCGGTCTTGACCACCTTCACCCCGGCCGCCGCGGCGACGAACGCGGCGGCGGTGGAGACGTTGAAGGTAGGGGGACCGCCACCGGTGCCGACCACGTTCACCGTGCCCTGCCAGGGGTCACCGCCCGCCGTGGCCGGCGGCCGGCGCTCCGCGAGGGAGTCGAGCAGGTGCCGCAGGGTGTCGTGGTCGGGGAGCCGGCTGGTCAGTGAGGACAGCAGGCCGACGGCCTGGGCCCGGTCGAGACCGCCCGCGCCCAGCTCGTCCCACCAGGACCGCCAGGTCTCGCGGCCGATCGGGGCCTTGCGTTCGAGGAGGCCGACGAGTGCCTCGTGCACGGTTCCTCCTTCCTTGCGCGTGAGGGGTGCCGTTGGTGGCGGTGCGCGGGTCAGGCCGCGGCGCGGGCGTGGGTGATGAAGTGGTCGATGGCCTCGACGCTGCGGAAGTTCTCGGGGTCGAGGTCGGCGTCCCCGACGGCGAGTTCGAAGCGGTCCTCGACCCAGGCGATGAGCTTGAGGACGCCCAGGCTGTCGATGACCCCGTCGTTGAGCAGGTCGTGGTCGACGGCGAGTTCGGCGGGGGCGGTGCCGGGGAGGAATTCGCTGATGAGGAAGTTCTTGATGGTGTCGACGTTGCTCATGATCTGGTTCCTTCGGCAAGAGGCGTGGTGGTGAGGGCGGTGATCGGGGTGATCGGGGTGATCCGGTCCAGCGCCTTGCGGTCGACCTTTCCGGTGGCCGTCTTGGGCAGCGGCTCGTCGGTGAGCGTGAGCTGGGTGGGTACGGCGCCCCTGGGGAGGTTGCGGGCGCAGTGCCCGCGCAGTTCCAGGACGGTCAGCGTGGAGCCGGGGGCCCGTCGGGCGGCGGCGACGAGTTTCCTGCCCGCGATGGGGTCGGGGCGGGCCTCGACGGCCGCCTCCAGGACGCCGGGGTGCTCTTGGAGCACCCGTTCGACCTCGGCGGTGTTGACGGCGACGCCGCGCACCTTGACCTGGAAGTCGGTGCGCCCGGTCAGGTGGAGGGTGCCGTGGGCGTCGCGACGTACGAGGTCGCCGCTGCGGAACCAGCGGCGCCCGTCCAGGCCCAGCGGGTGACCGGTGAACTTGTCGGCGTGCCGGGAGCGGTCGAGGTAGCCCCGCGTCTGGAAGGGCGTGTGGACGTACAGTTCCCCGGTGCCCGGTCCTTCGACGACGGTGTTCGTGTCCGGGTCGACGAGGAGGGCGTGTACACCGGGCAGCGGGCGGCCGATCGGCGCCGGGGGCGGCGCGGCCGGGTCTACCTCGTGGACGAAGCTGTCGTTGGTCTCCGTGCAGCCGTAGACGTTGTACACGCGTGCCCGGGGGAAGAGGGCGGGCAGGGCGGTGTAGGTGCGGTCGGGCAGGGCGTCGCCGGTGAACATCACGTGGTCGACGCCGGGAAAGGTGGCACCCTGCTTGGCGGCCGCGTCCTGGAACAGGCCGAGGGCCATCGGGACGGCCTGGACCACCCGTACGTCGTGGCGGACGATCAGGTCGAGCAGGTGCCCGCCGTGGGTGGCCCGGGCGGGGTCCACGAGGACGACCCGGCCGCCGCGGGCGAGTGTGGTCCACACGTCCAGCAGGCACAGGTCGAAGTTGAGGGGCGCGTAGTTGAGGACGGTCCGGCCGGGGCCGATGCCGAAGGCGGGGCCGGCCCAGGCGCCGAAGCGGTCCAGCGCCTCCCGGTCGAGCGGCACGATCTTGGGCAGGCTGGTGGAGCCGGAGGTGGTGAGCATCAGCGCCACCTCCGCCGCCTCCTCGGGGGGCAGGGGTCTGGCCTCGGTGCGCGGGTCGGGTGCGACGCGGGCCGGCTGCCCGTCCGGGGCGAGTACGTGGGCGCAGCCGGCCTGGGCGAAGAGGTCCGCGAGCAGGCTGTCGGCGAGCGCCGGGGAGGGCAGCAGTACGGGCCTGCGGCTCAGCAGGCAGGCCAGTACGAGGGCCACCGCCGCGGGGGACTTGTCGGCGAGGACGCCGACCGGCTCCCCCGGCACCAGGCGCAGCCCGGCCAGCCGCTCCTGTTCGCGTCGGGCGCGTTCGTACAACTCGCGGTAGCCGGTCGCCTCGCCGTTGAAGATCAGGGCGGTGGCGTCGGGTCGCTCGCGCACCTGCGTGAGGAAGCCCTCGACCAGCCCCGGGGCGGTGCCGGTGTCGGTGCCGATGTGGGTGTCGGTGCCGGTGTGGACTTCGGCGCCGGTGTGGACGTCGGCGCGCCCGGCGTGGGTGAGGACGTCCGTGTGTAGGGCATCGGTGTCGGTGGGTCCGGTGTCAGGCATCGGGGCTCCCTTCGGCGAACTCGATCCAGCCGCCCTTGACGGCGACGCCCGCCGGCGTCTTGCAGGTGAAGCGGACGACGTGGGCACGCGCGTCGGGCTGGAGGACGACATCGAGGGGGACGCCGGGGGCCACGGGCGCCGAGAATCGGCAGCCGAGGCCTCGGACCCGCGCCGGCTCACCGTCGGCGAAGCGGTCGACGGCTTCCTCGACGGCGAGCGCGACGACGCTCATGCCGTGGGCGATGACGGTCTCGAAGCCGGCTTCGCGGGCCGCCCCGGCGTCCAGGTGGATGGGGTTGAGGTCGCCTGACGCGTGGGCGTACGCGGCGATCCACTCCGCGGTCGGCTCATGGGTCGCGGTCTGCGGCTCGCCCGCGCCGCGCGAGGTGGGCACGGCGGCCCCGCCCGTGATCTCGCCGAAGGGTTCGAGGGCGGCGGCGCCGACCAGCAGCGCGGAGACGACCAGTTCCGCGAAGGGCTCGGGGCCGTCCTGCCCGTACAGGCGGGCACGCAGCGCGACGCGGGCGCCGCGCGGCTCCTTGCGTACGCCGAGCACGTCGAGCCGTACGGTGACCTGTTCGCCGGGGCGGACCGGCCGCAGCGTACGGATGTCCTGGCCGAGGTGGACGACCCGGACCGGGCCCGCTTCGCCGGCCGTCAGGGCGGCGACGGTCTGCTCCGCGAGGGTGTGGGCGAGCACGAAGGCGTGGACGGGCGAGGCCTGGCCGGGGCGCGCCGCCGCGAGGCCCCGCCGGACGACGCCGCGGTACGCGGTGATCTCGGCCTCGCCGACCGTCAGGGTGCCAACGGGCGCGGGCGGGGTCACGGACAGGGGTGTGGTGGTCATACCGGCATCACCACGACCGAGGAGTTGTGGCCGCCGAACCCGAAGGAGTTGCTGAGGGCGGGTCCCGACCGCACCGCGCGCGGTGCGCCGTGGACCACATCGATGTTCATGCCCGGCTCCAGCTCCTCGTGGTTGGCGGTGGGCGGCACCTCGCAGCGCCGCATGGCTTGTACGGTGGCGATCAGTTCGACGGCCCCGGCGGCGCCGATGAGGTGGCCGATGACGGATTTGGGGGCGGTGACCGGCGGTTGGGCGGTTCCGAACACCTTGGTGAGGGCGGCGGCCTCGGAGCGGTCGTTGTGGGGCGTGGAGGTGCCGTGCGCGTTGACGTGCACGATGTCCCCGGGGTCGAGGTCCGCGTCGGCGATCGCCGAGGCCATGGCCGCCGCGGCGCCCGCCCCGTCGGGTAGCGGCATCGCGAGGTGGTGGGCGTCGGCGGTCGCCGCGTACCCGGCGACGATCGCGTACGTCTTCGCGCCGCGCGCCTCGGCGTCGTCGAGCCGCTCCATCACGACGAAGCCGGCGCCCTCCCCCATCACGAACCCGTCGCGGTCCTTGTCGAAGGGGCGACAAGCCAACTCGGGCCGGTCGTTGCGCAGCGAGACGGCGTTGAGGTTGCCGAAGCCGGCGAGGGTGACCGGGGTGAGGGTGTGTTCGCAGCCGCCGGCGATCACGAGGTCGGCGCGGCCGGTCTGGAGCAGCAGCAAGGCGTGGCCGACGGCGTCGGCGCCGCTGGCGCAGGTGGTGGCCAGGGTGAGGGCGGGGCCCGTCCAGCCGAGCCGCATGGCGATCTGCGCGGCGGCGGCGTTGGGCATCGTCATCAGCGGCATCAGCGGGTTGACCCCGGCGGGGCCGCTCGCCTCGTAGTGCGCGGACTCCAGGTCGCTGGTGGCGCGTCCGCCGACGGCGTTGCCGACGACGATGGCGGTCCGACCGGCCTCGGCGGTGGGCGCTCCGGCGTCGCGGTGGGCGGCGAGCGCCGCGAGGGTGCCGTAGTGGGCGAAGGGGTCCATCCGACGGGCGTCCTTCGCCGGGACCAGGTCCGCGAGGTCGTCGAGGCCCCGGACGCGGCAGCCGATCCGTACGCGGTGCCGGCCGAGGTCGAGGTGCGTCAGCTCGGTCGCGGTCGAACGGCCCGCCCGCAGCGTGGCCCACAGGTCGTCCGGGGCGCATCCGCCGGGGGTGACCACGCCCATGCCGGTGATGGCGACCTGCGGTCGTGCCGAACTGCCCTTGGACGTTCCGGGCATCTGTGCTCCCCCTGGAGTGTGGTGGGTGGTCGAGGTGGCGCGGGAGGCGGGCTCAGATGATCCGGCACTCGCGGGCGGAGGTGATGAACGCGTCGGCGGCGAAGTCGATGTCGGCCGTGGTGTGGGCGGCGGTGATGGCGATCCGCAGCCGGGCCAGGTCGTTGGGGACGGCCGGCGTGACGACGGGCAGGCCGATGACACCGTTCTTGCGGCAGGCGGTGGCGTAGTCGTACGCGGCGGTGTCTGAGCCGGCGATGATCGGGACGACGGCGGTCTCGCTGTCGACCGTGCTCATGCCCGCCGCGTTGAGGAGGCCGCGGAAGCGTTCGGCCTCGCGCTGCACGAACTCCACGCGCTCCGGCTCGCGTTGGAGGATGCGCAGGGCCTCCAGGGCGGCGGCGGCCTGGGCGGGGCCGAGGGCCGCGGAGAAGAGGAAGGGCCGGGCCGCGTACTTCAGGTGGTGGATCAGGTCGGCGGAGCCGGCGACCCAGCCGCCCATGGAGGGGATGGCCTTGGAGAGGGTGCCGAGTTTGACGTCGACCTTCACCTCGTAGTCGAAGTGCTCCTCGATGCCCTTGCCGGTGGCGCCGATGACACCGAGGGCGTGGGCCTCGTCGACCATCAGCAGCGCGTTGTGGGCGTCGCAGACCTTGCGCAGGTCGACGAGGGGGGCGATGTCGCCGTCCATGGAGTAGACGCTGTCGACGATGACCAGGCGCACCCCGGTGTCGGGGGCGGCGGCGAGGCGGCGCTCCAGATGGCCGGGGTCATTGTGCCGGAAGCGGGTGACCGTGGCACCGGAGAGCTTGCAGCCGTCGACGATGCTGGCGTGGTCGTACTTGTCGATGAAGACGGTGTCCCCCGGTCCCACGAGGGCGCCGACCGTGCCCACGTTCGCCGCGTAGCCCGAGCCGAAGACCAGGGCCCGCTCGCGGCCCGCGAACCGGGCGACCTCCGCTTCCAGGTCCTCGTGCAGCGGGGTGGACCCGGCCAGGGCGCGCACTCCGTGGTTGCCGGTGCCGTAGAGGTCGAGGGCGGCCTTGGCGGCCGCTACGACGCGTTCGTCCCCGGCGAGGCCCAGGTAGCTGTAGCCGGACATCATCAGCAGGCGCTGGCCGTCCTGGTCGGCGTACGCGGAATCGCGCTCGACGGTGTAGGCCACGAAGCTGTTCTTGCGGACGGGTTCGTACTCCAAGGACCGGACGCGGTCGCGGAAGTAGGCCAGCTTCGGCTCAAGACGGGCCCAGGCTTCGGTTGCGTTCACGTTCATCTCCTCGTCGTGATCGCCCGGCGGACACGGAACTCCATCGGCGCCCTGCCGTCGTTCCGGACGAGCTCTAGTGGAATTCGATTAAGGACCGCGGGGCGCAAGAGCGACGCAACAGCGGGACGCGAAAAGGGCGAAAGCGAATCCCGAGCCGGGCATTCCCCGATTGTTGTTGACATGCGGAGAAGAGGCGCGTGTATGTTCGCTGCGCACAAGACCAGGGGGACACGGCCGGTATCCCGGCAGTTTCGGAGGGTACACAGTGCTGATCAGACTTGTCGGACTTGTCACGATCGAGCCGTCCGGGGCGCCCGTGCGGCACCTCTCCGGCGCACAGGCACAGGTGGCGTTCGCTCGGTTGGTCGTCGAGCGGGACGGTGGTACGGAGCGGGACCAGCTGGCGGAAACGGTATGGCCGGAGGGGTTGCCCGACACGTGGGCCTCCGCGCTGCGCAGTGTCGTCAGCCGGGTGCGGACGTTCGTGACCACACCTCAGGCGGCGCCCGGCGAGGCCGCGTTGGTGGCCCAGGGCGGACGGTACGTGTTGCGGGTGCCGAAGGACGCCGCGGTGGACGTGGAGTGCGCCGACCTGGCGGTGACGGAGGCGACGGGCGCCTTCGCGGACGGCGCGTTCGCGGTGGCGCAACAGTTGGCGTCCGGCGCGGTGTCGAACCTGCGCGGTTCGTTCCTGCCCTCGCACGAGGGCGAGTGGGTCAACGCGATGCGCGAGCAGTTGGAGGAACTGCGCCTGACGGCGCTGGAGATCGCTAGCCTTTCCTCCTCGGCGCTCGGCGACGAGCACCACGCACTGCGCTACGCGGAGGAGGCGGTGCGCCGGGCGCCGTTCCGGGAGAGCGCGTACCGCTGCCGGATGACGGCCCACGAGCGCGCGGGAAACCGGGCCGAGGCGCTGCGCAGTTACCATCAGCTGCGCCGGGTGCTGGCGGAGGAACTGGGCACGGACCCCGCCCCGGAGACGGAGGCCGCGTACCTGGAGATCCTGCGCACGCCGCAACCGCGCACGCCGCAGCGCCTGGCCGCCACCCTGGACCCGTTCCTGATGGGGGTGTTCGAGGTCGGGCGGACCGCTTCGGCACCCCGGCCGTGCACCCTCGGGCGCAACTGCGCCACGCACCGCGCCCACGGCGCGGCCCAGTCATCGGCGGCCCCTTCGGCCGCCTCCCCCGCCGCGTAGCCGGCCCGACCGCGACGCCGTACGGCCGCCCCCGGCGGCGGTACGGCGTCGCGGCACGCCCGCGGACGGTACGGGCAACCCGAGCGGCCCCGGCTCCCTGAGGGCGGGGGCCGGGGCTGGTGGCGGTGCCGGGCGCGGGCCCGGTCTCGGCGGGGTGGTCGCGGACGCCCCGGTTCAGGTGTCGGGGACGCCCCGGGCGGCCGCCGGACATCCCGTCAGGTGATCGAGACTCCGCTGTCGATGCTGACGACCTGGCCGGTCATGCAGTCCTGGTCCAGGAAGAGGCCGATGCTGCGGGCGACCTCCTCGACGGTGACGAAGCGCGGGATGGGCGCCTTGCCCTCCATTCCCTCGACGACCCGCTCGGGCAGGTCCTTCGTCATGCCGGTGATCATGAAACCCGGGGACAGCGCGTTGACGGTCACGCCCCGGCGCCCGCACTCGGCCGCGAGGGTGCGGGTGAGCCCGATCAGTCCCGCCTTGGACGCCGAGTACGCCGTCTGGCCGGCGGTGGCGATGATGCCCGACGGCGAGACGATGTTGACGACCCGGCCCCAACGCCCGCGCAGCATGGCCGGGACCGCGGCCCGGGCCGTGTGGAAGGACCCGATCAGGTTGGTCTGGATGACCTGCGCCCAGTCCGCGGGGTTCTGCATCGCCATCAGGCTGTCCTTGCGGATGGCCCCGTTGTTGACGAGGACGTCCACCGGTCCCAGCGCCGCGGTGATGTCGGCGTAGATGCCCTGCACCGTCTCCCACGAACCGACGTCGCCGGTGACCAGGACGGACGGGTTGGTCAGTTTCTCCTGCACCGCCAGCGCCGCGTCCCGCGAACTGTTGTAGTGGACGGCGACCCGACAGCCCAGGGCGTCCAGTTCCAGGGCCAGGGCCTGGCCGAGGCCGCCCGAGGCGCCGGTGACGAGCGCGACCGGTGCCTCGGGCCGTACGCCCGTGCTCTTGTTGCTCATGCCGCGGTTCCGCCCCATTCCATCAGGATCGAGCCCCATGTCATGCCGGCGCCGAACCCGGCCAGCAGGACCTTGTCCCCGGCCTTGACGCGTCCGGCGTCCAAGGCCTCGGTCAGCGCGATCGGGATCGAACCCGACGCCGTGTTGCCGTACTTCTCCAGGTTGGTGATCAGCGCTTCGGGCCTGAGCCCGGTGTGGGACATGATGGAGTTGATGATGCGGATGTTGGCCTGGTGCGGTACGACGTGGTCCACGTCGGCCGCGTCGACCTTCGCGCTCTCCAACGTCTCGCGCACCGTGCGGACGGTGTAGCGCACGGCGTTCAGATAGATCTCGTTCCCGTTGATCTGCGCGTAGTGCAGGCCCGCCGCCACGGTCTCCGCCGTGGCGGGCATGCGGCTGCCGCCCGCGAGCACCTTCAGGGAGCCGGTGCAGGAGCCGTCGGCGCCCAGGTTCCAGGCCTTGACCCGGTTCTCGGGACCGGGCTGGAGGACGACGGCCCCCGCGCCGTCGCCGACGAGGATGGACAGGTCCCGGTCGGCGGGGTTCGCGGTCAGGGTGTGCGTGTCGGAGCCGATCAGCAGGATCGGCCGGGGGTCGATCGCGATGAGCGCCATGGCGGAGACGAGCCCGTAGACGAAGCCCGCGCACTCGGAGTTCACGTCGTGGGCGCTGCCGGCGATGCCGAGTTCGTGGTGGACGAACGCGGACGTCGCCGGCGACGGCTGCTCGGGGGTCGCCGTGGCGACGATCAGGTGGGCGATGTCGGCGCCGGTCAGGCCCGCCTTGTCCAGAGCGCGCCGGCCGGCCTCGACGGCCAGGGAGACGGTGGTCTGCCCCGGGTCAACGGCCCGCCGCTCACGGATGCCGCAGCGGCTGACGACCCAGTGCTCGTCCACGCCGAAGCGCTCGGCGAGTTCCGCGCTGGTGACGATGCGCTCGGGTACGGACATGCCCCACCCGGTGATGTCGAAGCCGGTCACGTGATTCCTCGCTATGCCTGGGCCGGGACGAGGTCGACGATCTTCGCGTAGACGTCGCGCAGCGTCGTCGTGTCGTCGAGGTCCGCGAAGAGCGTCTCGTCGGCCGGGATGTGGGGGTAATTGGTCTGGAAGCCGTACAGCCACTCCATGAGGTCCAGGGAGTCGACGTCCGCGATGTGCTGGAGCGGGGCGTCGGGGCTGACCTCCGCGGCGCCGGAAACGGCCTCCAGCTGGCTCGCGAGCTCTTCGATGGTGGGCAGCGACATGGGGTCGGTCCTCTCTCGACGGTGCGACCCGGGGGCCGCGTCGTTCTTTTCGAGAGCGATGAAAGCCCCGCGGCCGCAAGGAAGACGCAAGATGTCCGGGGCGTCGGCCGACCGCTCCCTTTTCCCGGCCTTTTCCCTCCCTTTCACGTCTCTTTTGGTACGGACCGGACCCGTGTTGCGTACGCCTTGCGGGGGATCGGTTTTCCTCTGACGTAATTCGGCACGGACGGCCACGGCCGCCCTTCCCGCCCGCAGGAATGAGGATCGAAATGACAACGGTCGCCCCCAGGACGGTGGACCCAGAGGTCGATGCGATCAGGCACCACTACGAGGTGAGCAACGACTTCTACCGGCTGCTGCTCGGCCCGACGATGATGTACTCCGGCGGCTACTGGAACGAGGGTGAGGACCTCGTCGCCGCCCTCGACCAGGCCCAGGAGCGCAAGCTCGACACGTTCGCGGACCTCGCGAACGTCCGCGCCGGCGGCGTCAAGCGCGTACTGGACATCGGCTGCGGCTGGGGCACCATGCTCAACCGCCTCACCACCGTGCACGGCGCGGAGGAAGCGGTCGGCCTGACCCTGTCGCGCACCCAGGAAGCCTTCATCGACGGGCTGGGCAACCCGCGGATCACCACGCTGGTCAAGAGCTGGGCGGACTACGCGGTCGCCGACGACAGCGAGAAGTACGGCGCGGCGTTCTGCATCAACGCGCTGGAGCACTTCGTCTCCTCGAACCTGCCGCCCAAGGAGCGCACCAAGCGCTACCGCTACTTCTTCCAGCAGGTCGCGAACACCCTCGACTCCGGTGCGAAGTTCGTCCTGCACACCATGACCGCCGAGGCGCTGCCGATGAACCGCGCGCTCCTCGACGACCTGAAGTTCCTCCAGCGCTCCGAGTTCGCCGGGTGCCACATCCCGCACCTGCACGAGCTGACGGCCGGCGCCGAGGGCCTCTTCGAGGTCGACGAGGTCGTCAACGAGCGCGAGTCGTTCGCGATGGCCTGCCGGGCCTGGCTGGTGCTGCTCGCCGAGCGCCGGGACGAGGCCGTGGCGATGGAGGGCGAAGAGGTCGTCGCCCGGTTCGAGCGCTACCTCGACATCTTCGCGTACACGCTCGAGGACAAGTTCTTCAACAACTTCCGCGTGACCCTCACGCGCCGCTAGGAGGCCGACGTGACGAGCATTCTCGAACCGGCCAAGGACGGCGGGGCCCATCCGACGGCCCAGGCCCGCGCCGGGGGCCGCGGACCGACCCGGCACCTTAGGGTCGCGGTCATCGGTACCGGGTTCTCGGGCCTGGGCACCGCCATCCGGTTGCTGCGGTCCGGAATCGACGACTTCCTCGTGTTCGAGCGGGCCGACGAGGTCGGCGGCACGTGGCGCGACAACAGCTATCCGGGCTGTGCGTGTGACGTCATGTCGCACCTCTACTCCTTCTCGTTCGCCCAGAACCCGAACTGGAAGTCCACCTTCGGCAAGCGGGACGAGCTGTACGCGTACCTGCGCGACACGGCCGACCGCTTCGGGGTCCGCCCCCACATCCGCTTCTCCCACGAACTGCTCTCCGCCCGTTGGGACGAGGGCGAGCGGCACTGGCGGATCGAGACCTCGCAGGGCGACTACACCGCCCAGTTCCTGGTCACCGGAACCGGCTACCTGAGCGAGCCGGCCGTCCCCGACATCAAGGGCCTCGCGGACTTCGAGGGCAAGGTCTTCCACTCCTCGCGGTGGGACCACGACCACGACCTCACCGGCCGGCGCGTCGCCGTCATCGGTACGGGTGCCTCGGCGATCCAGTTCGTGCCGCGGATCCAGCCCGACGTGGAGCGCCTCGACCTCTACCAGCGCACGCCCCCGTGGGTCGGCCCGAAGAACGACAAGGCGACCACGGCGCTCCAGGCCAAGCTGCTGCGCTCGGTGCCCGGTTACCAGAACTTCCGGCGGAACTTCAACATGTGGGGCCGCGAGATCCTGGCCTTCGTCATGGCCCGCCCGAAGGTCGCCGGGAAGATGCAGAAGATGGCGAGCGACCATCTGAGGAAGTCGGTCCCCGACGAGGCGCTGCGCGCCAAGCTGACGCCCGACTACGTGATGGCCTGCAAGCGGCTGCTGTTCTCCAACACCTGGTACCCGGCGATCCAGCAGCCCAACGTGGACCTGGTCACCGAGGGGATCGCCGAGGTCCGCGCCAAGTCGATCGTGGGCCGGGACGGGGTGGAGCGCGAGGTCGACACCATCATCTTGGGCACCGGGTTCCAGGCCACCGACCGCCCGGTCGCGCGCCGGATCTTCGGGCGGGACGGTGTGCGGCTCCGCGACGCGTGGCAGCGGGACGGCATGTCGGCCCACCGCGGCACCACCATCGCCGGATTCCCGAACCTGTTCATGCTGCTCGGTCCGAACACGACGCTGGGGCACTCCTCCCAGGTGGTGATGATCGAGGCGCAGATCAATTACGTGGTGGACGCGCTCGAACAGGCCGAGAAGCGCGGGCTGTCCAGCGTCGAGGTCCGCGAGGAGGCCCAGCGGGCCTACAACCGGGCGCTCGACGCGAAGCTCGACGGCTCGGTGTGGAACGCGGGCAACTGCAAGAGCTGGTACCT
The DNA here is from genome assembly GCF_055231995.1 of Streptomyces sp. Tek67B01. Lineage (NCBI taxonomy): Bacteria > Bacillati > Actinomycetota > Actinomycetes > Kitasatosporales > Streptomycetaceae > Streptomyces > Streptomyces sp. Tek67B01. The sequence continues at coordinate 6,452,121 of NZ_JBUYUY010000001.1, read as the reverse complement.
CGACGAGAACGGACGCAACCCGTCGATCTGGCCGACGTACACCTGGCGCTTCCGCCGCCAGACCAAGCGCTTCGACCTCGGCGAGTACCAGCTCGCCTCGCGGGTGCGCACCACCGCCCCGGCGACGCACCAGTAAGACTCCGGCAGGTCATGAGAAACGGGAGACGTACGCAGATGAGCAGTACCCCGAGAGCGACCGCGGGCACGGCCGCCGCACCGTCGCGGCGCAGGGTCCTCGGCGGGATGGCGGCGACCGCCGTGGCCGTCGTGGGCTGGAACACCGTCGACCAGAGCTGGGCGACGGCCGCCGAGGCCCCCGCTCAGGCCGTGGTTCCCGTGCCGGCGCTGACCGGGACGCTGGAGACGGCGCCCTCCGCGGTCGAGGCGTTCGGCAAGGACTTCGGTCACCTGTGGGACGGCGCGGGCAACAAGCCGTGGGCCGTGCTGAGGCCGGGCAACGCCGACGACATCGTCAAGATCGTGAACTATGCCCGGGCCAACGGCATCAAGGTCGCGGTCAACGGACAGGGCGGCTCCGGTACGGACATCGAATCGCATTCGGTGTACGGGCAGGCCCGGGTCCCCGGCGGGATATCCATCGACGCCCGCAGCATGTCGAAGATCGTCTCCATCGGTGCGAACTGCGCGGTGGTCGAGGCGGGCGTCACCTGGGCCCAGCTGACCGACGCGTGCCTGAAGGTGGGCAAGACCCCGCCCGCGCTGCCCGACTACCTCTACCTGTCGGTCGGCGGCACCATCAGCATCGGCGGGATCGGCGGCACCGTCGCGAAGTACGGGCTGCTGTGCGACACCGTGCGTTCCATCGACATCGTCACCGGTGAGGGCAAGCTGGTCACCGCGACGGCCACGATCCGCCCGGACCTGTTCAACGCGGCGCTCTCGGGCGGCGGCCAGGTCGGCATCATCGTCCGGGCCGAAGTCGCCCTGGTCCCGGCGCCGAAGCGATCGGTCATCTTCACCCTGTACTACGCGGACGTGGAGACGTACCTCCAGGACGCCGAGAAGGTGCTGGCCGACGGCCGGTTCCAGGTCCAGGCCGGCGAGATGCTCCAGAAGCCGGACGGCTCGGGCTGGCGCTACAAGATGGAGGCCGGGGCCACCTACGACACGACGCCGCCGGACCGGGCGAAGCTGTTGAGCGGCTTGCAGGACGTGCGGGCCGACGCCGTGATCGAGGACGTGACGTACCGGGAGTACATGTTCCGGCTCGACGCCTACGAGGCCTACCTCAAGGAGTCCGGTCACTGGTACGCGCCCAAGCCGTGGCTGAGCATGTTCCTCCCGGCCTCCAAGACCAAGACGTTCATGAAGCGGGTCGAACAGGAGCTGACCGCCGACTCCCTCGGGGGCGGGTTCCTGCTCTTCTCCCCGTTCCTCACCTCGCAGGTCAAGCGGCCGCTGGCAGTGATGCCGGGCGAGTCCGTGGCGTACCTCTTCGACCTGCTGCGCTTCCCCAACCCGGGCGACCCCGATATCCAGGCGATGCTGGACCAGAACCGGCGCCTGTACGACCTGGCGGTGTCGATGGGGGCCAAGCGGTACCTGGTGGGCGCCGTCCCGAACATGACGCGGGCCGACTGGCAAGCCCACTTCGGCAACCGCTGGAGCGGGTTCGTCAACGCCAAGAAGAAGTTCGATCCGGCCAACGTCCTCACGCCCGGCCAGGGCTTCTTCGCCTGACCGCGCACCCCTCCCCCGTACATCGCTCCTTGCCCCCCCCGTCCCCTGTCCCCCGTCCCGACCGCGCCACCCCGCGCGACCGTGCACCTGAGGAGGCTCGACATGACAACCTACGACCTGATCGACGAGGCGGTGATCGACGCCCCGGCGACCGCCGTGTGGGACGCGCTCCTCTCGGAGTTCCGCGGCGCCGCCCAATGGTGGGTCCCGGCCAACACCTTCGCCCCGGTCTCCGGCTCTCCCGACCGGGTCGGCGGCGAGGTCGGGGTCACCGTCCACACCAAGGGCGTCGGCAACGGCGGTCTCAAGCTCCGCTTCACGGCGCGCACGGTCGCCGTGGAGCCCGGCCGCCGGCTCGACGTGGAGTACGTGGACGGGGCGTTCCGCGGGCCGGCGGCCTTCCGCCTCGAACCCCTGCCGGACGGCCGCACCCGGCTGTCGATGCGCTTCGCGGGCCGGCCGCACGGTTGGCTCGGTGTCCTGGCCAAGGCCGTCGACCTGGGCGCGGAGCACTCGAAGGCCACCTTGGCGGCCTTCGAGTCCCTGGGCCGCCTGCTGTCGTCCTCACCGGTGGGGGCCGGGCGATGACGACGGCGGCGGACCTCACCCGGGAGCTGACCGTACGGACCGACGACGGCGCGGAGTTGGCCGGCACCGTACTGGCTCCCCTGACCGGCACCCGCCCCGGGGCGGACGTCGTCCTGGTGCACGGCTGGGCGCACTCGCGCCGCGCCTGGGGTGCGATCGCCGACCGGCTCATCCGGGCCGGTCACCGCGTGGTGCTGTACGACCAGCGGGGCCACGGCGCCTCCACCCTCGGCCGCACCCCCGTCTCGGTGGGGCGACTCGGCTCCGATCTCGCGGCGGTGCTGGACGCGACGGACGCGCGCTCGGCCGTCGTCGTGGGGCACTCGGGCGGCGGGTTCGCGGCCCTGTCCTACGCGGCGCGCGGGGCGGAGGCGGGGCGGTTGCGCGGTCTGGTGCTGGCGGGCACGGCGGCACACGGCCAGGACACGCCCGACGGGGAGGTCAAGATGATGGGGAGCGCCCTCTTCTCGTGGGCGCTGCGCCGGCCTCCGCTCGGCCGCAAACTGCTGTCGTCCACCATGGCCAAGGGCGTCGATCCGGCCCTGCTGGACGTGAACCGACAACTGTTCGCGGCGGCGGACCCCCGGGTCCGGGCGGATTTCTTCCGCTGCACGCGCGGCTGGGACCTGCGCGCGGAGCTCGCCGCCGTCACCGTGCCGGCGGTGGTCCTGCACGGTGACGCGGACAAGGTCATCGACCCCGCCCTCGCGCGGACCCTCGCCGACACCCTGCCGGCGGCCCGGTTCGAAACGGTGCCGGGCGCGGGCCACATGCTGCCGCTGGAGCGGCCGCTGCCGATCGTCTCCGCCGTGACCGCACTCGCGTCCCGGTGACCGCCGGACGATGATCGAGGCACTCCTGCCGCCGGGCGTCACGTCGTCGGAAGCCTTCGACGACGAGGCGCCCGCGCCGCTCTTCCCCGCCGAGGCGGCCCTCATGGAGGGCCGCCTCGCCCGCCGCCGCCGCCAGTTCGCGACGGCCCGCGCCTGCGCCCGTCGCTGCCTGGCCGCCCTCGGCCACTCCCCCGCGCCCCTGCTGCCCGGACCGGGGGGCGCTCCCGCGTGGCCGGCGGGCGTGGTCGGCAGCATCACCCACTGCGACGGCTACCGCGCGGCGGTGGCGGACCTGTCCGACCGCACGTCGGCCCTCGGCATCGACGCGGAGCCCTCGGGCCCGCTCCCCGCGGGCGTACTGGGGCTCATCACCTCCCCGGCCGAGCGCGCCCACCTGCGCGAACTCGCCGCGGCCCACCCCGACATCCCGTGGGACCGCCTCTTGTTCTGCGCCAAGGAGGCGGTGTACAAGGCGTGGTACCCGGCGACCGGCGTGTGGCGCGGCTTCCGCGACGCCACCGCGGCCCTCTCCCCCGGGGGCACCTTCTCCTGCGCGCTCGACGTGCCGGCCGCGCTCACCGCGCTCGTCGACCCGGTCTACCACGGCCGCTGGTCGGCCGGCCCGGACCTGGTCCTGGCGGTGGTGGCGCGGCGGGGCTGAGGATCAGCGCGCGCCCGCCCCGTCCAACACGACCGTACGGGGCGAGCGGGGGCCCTCGCCGGGCCTGGGCGCGCTCACGCCCGCGCGGAACTCCTTCGGGCTGACGCCGCGGACCCGCTTGAAGGCCGCCGACAGCGCGAACGCCCCGCTGTAGCCGACCCGGCGGGCCACCGTCGCCACCGTGGCGTCCGGTTCTCGCAGGTAGTCGGCGGCCAGGGCGATGCGCCAACCGGTGAGGTAGGCGACCGGGGGCTCCCCGACGATGTCCGTGAAACGGCGGGCCAGGGCCGCGCGGGAGACACCGACCTTGCGCGCGAGTTCCTCGACGGTCCAGCCGTGGGCCGGGTTCTCGTGCAGCAGGCGCAGCGCCGGGCCGACCACGGGGTCGCTCTGGGCCCGGTACCAGGTGGGCGCGCCGCTGCCCGGGGCCGCGAGCCAGGCGCGCAGGACCCCGATCAGGAGGAGGTCCAGGAGCCGGTCCAAGACGATCTCCTGGCCCGGCTCGTCCCGGGAGATCTCCGCCGCCAGCAAGGTGATCAGCGCGTGGTCCGCGGACTCCGCCGGCCGTACCAGGATCGTCGGCAGCACGCTCAGCAGCCGCCGGCCGATCTCGCTGGGCGCCTGGTAGGTGCCGCTGAGCATCACCGCCGAGCCGGCGTCCTGGAGCGGGTCGCCCCAGGTGCGCACGCCCAGGGCCATGGTCTCGGTGACGTCCTCGCCGCTCTCGGTACTGCACCGCTGCTCCGGTCCGACGGTGATCTGGACCGGCGTGTCCGGGGAGTCGGCGACCGTGTACGGCTCGGGTCCGTGCACGACGGCGACGTCGCCGGGCCTGATCCGGACGGCGGTGCCGTGGTCCGGCACCAGCCAGGCGTCGCCGTGGACCATGGTGATGACCGACAGCGGCGCGCGGTCCTCGACGCGGAGCGACCAGGGCGGGTTGAAGACGGACTTGAGGAGGAAGGCGCCGCGCGCCTTCGGTCCTTCCAGCAGACCGGTCAGCGTGTCCATGCGGATATCCTCTCTCGTTTCCCGCCGGGCGGGTACGCGCGAGGCGCCCGCTCTCCCGCGGGGGACGGTGGGGAGGGCGGGCGCCGTTCACGGGGGCGCCCAAGGCGCCGGACGGTCCGGAGCGCTACGCGGCCGGCGGGCGGCCGTGCAGGGTGAGGGCCCGGCCCAGGGCGGCCAGGGCGGTCGCGCAGGCCAAGGTGCGGACGACGTTGCCGGCCCGCCAACGGGGCCCGAACCCGGCGCGGGCCGCGGTGAAGTCGGCCCCGGCGCGAGCGAGTTGGGCGTTGAGCGGCAGGTTGACCAGGGCCGTCACGACCAGCGAGAGGGTGTAGAGCGCGAAGGCGGTCCAGGCCCAGCGCGCCGTGTGCGGGCGTCCGCCGCGCTGCTGCTGTGCGGCGGCCACCCCGGTGGCGAGGAACGCGCCGACGAAGAGCAGCCCGAACAGGCCGTTGTCGATGGCGTCGTTGATGTTCCGCATGGCCGTCACGTAGGTCTCGTCGTCACCCCGTCCCAGGCCCGGGATCACCGAGATGTCGAAGGCGAAGTAGAGACCGGCCATCAGCCCGGTGCCCACCGTCGCCGCCACCAAGGTCACCGACTGGGCCTTCGTGCCCGTCGGGGCCGTCGTCGCCGTGGTCGCTCGCGTCACTTCCTCAGTCCCTTCAAGGTGTTCTGGTACCGCTTGCGGAGCAGGGTCGCGCCGAGAAGGCGGACCGGCGGCGGGATGGTGGCGGACACGTGCGCGACGGACGCGGGGCTCGCGCCGTCGAACATCCAGGGCTGGAGGTACAGCAGCACGCGGGGCGGCGCGCCGGCCACCAGCTTGCGTTCCTCCGCCAGGTAGGTCCGCTCCCCCATCCGCTCGAAGACGGGGAACACGACGCGTTCCTCGTCGCGCAGGTGGTCGTGCAGGATGTCCTGGAAGTCCCGCGCGGCCCGCGTCAGCCCCTCGCCGCTGCGGGCGACGGCGGTGGTGACCGCGGCCATCGCCGTGTCCAGTTCCTGGTGGTCGTCGTGCAGTTCGCGGGCCTGGGCGTCGAACTCCGCGTCGTGGCGGCGCAGCCCGGGCCACAGCACGTCGTCCTCGCTGGTGTGGTGCCACTCGATGACCTCGCGCAGACGCTGCCACCACTCGGCGCCGCCGCCGCGCCAGGTCGGCGCGGCCTCGCGCAGGCGGGCGGCGTCGCGGCGCATCGCCCGGTGCATCAGGGCGAACCCGTGGAAGTGCGGTGCGAGCGCGTCCAGTCCGTGTTCGCTGGAGTGGGGCGGCTGGTGCGTGGGCATCGGTGCCTCCTGCCGGTCGGTGCGACGTGCGTACGTGCTCCGCGTCGGGGCGCGGCGTCGGCGGGGCGGCCGCCCGGGAAGGCGGCCGCACCGCGCCGACGCGTGCCCCCGCGCGGTCAGACGTCCCAGACCCCGCTCGCCGCGGCCTCGCGGGCGAAGTCGGCGAAGTCCTTGGGCTTGCGTCCCAGGGCCTCTTCGACTCCGTGCACGAGGTGCGCGTTGCGGCCGTCCAGGATCATGGTGAACAAGTCGGCGAACTCCTCGGGGAGGTCGTTCTCGCGCAGGACCGCGCGGTACTCCTCGTTGGTGACGGACACGTACGTGATCTGCCGGCCGGTCGCCTTCGACAGTTCGGCGGCCACGTCGCTGTAGCTGAGCAGGCGCGGACCGGACAGTTCGTAGGTCTTGCCGATGTGCTTGTCGTCGGTGAGGGCGGCCACGACCACGTCGGCGATGTCGTCGGCGTCGACGAAGGCCTCCACGGCGTCGGCGGTCGGCAGGGCGATCTCCCCGGCCAGGACCGGCTCCAGGAAGAAGCTCTCGTTGAAGTTCTGGTTGAACCAGCTGGAACGGACGATCGTCCAGTCGGCGCCGGAGGCCTTGAGGTTGTCCTCGCTGATCCGGGCGGCCTCCTCGCCGCGGCCCGACAGCAGGACCAGGCGGCGGGCCCCGCTGTCGACGGCCACCTTGGCGAACGCGCCGACCTGCTCGGCGGCGCCCGGGAAGGCGAGGTCGGGGTAGTAGGTGACGTAAACCCGGTCGACGCCCTCCAGCGCCGGCGCCCAACTGTCGGGCTCGTTCCAGTCGAAGGCGGGTTCTCCCGAGCGGGAGCCGACCCGGACCGGGAGGCCCCGGGCGGAGAGCTTCTCGGCGACGCGTCGGCCGGTCTTGCCGGTGCCGCCGATGACGAGTGTGGTCTGGATGTTCTGCGTGGTCCGAGTCATGAGTACAGTCAAGTCCCTGGACGCGAGACGGGACATGGCCGCGAAGCTCAGTTCCATATGCGTGCGTCTACGCGCGGTCGTGTCGGGTGCTGGGGTCGCGTGATGCGGTCATGGCGCCCGCGCCGCCGTGTCGGCGGCGCGGCCGGGTGTCAGAAGCGGCCGAGGCCTCCGCAGACGTTCAGGGCCTGAGCGGTGATGGATGCCGCCGTGTCGGTGGTCAAGTAGCCTACGAGGCCCGCGACTTCCTCGGCGGTGGAGAAGCGGCCCAAGGGTATCTGGGCTTCGAACTGCTGCTGCACGTACTGCTCGGTCGTGTCCCACACGCGCGCGTAACCGGCCCGTACCCGGGCAGCCATCGGGGTCTCCACGTACCCGGGGCACACCGCGTTGACGGTGATGCCCAAGGGCGCGAGTTCCTTGCCGAGGGCCTTGGTCAGGCCGACCACCGCATGCTTGGACGCCGAATAGGGGGCGCCGAGCAACACCCCCTGTTTGCCCGCCGTGGAGGCGATGTTGACGATCCGGCCGCGGCCCGCGGACGCGAGGCCGCCGTTGGTGAGCGCCTCCCGGGTGACCAGGAAGACACTGTTCAGGTTGGTGTCGATGACCTCGTCCCACAGTTCGTCGGTGAGGTCGGCGGTGGGGCCGCCGCCGCTGCGCCCCGCGTTGTTGACCAGGATCCTCACGGGTCTGTCGAAGGTGGCCACGGCTGCCGCGACGAGTCCCTTCACCTCGGCCCGGTTGCGGACGTCGGCGGCCGTTCCCTCGACCTCCAGCCCTTCGGCGCGCAGGTCTTCCACCGTCTGTTTGACGTCCGTCTCCGTGCGGGCGCAGATGAACACCCGGTGCCCGCGGGCGCCCAGGTCACGCGCGATGGCCAGGCCGATACCGCTGGTCGCCCCGGTGACCAGGGCGAGGGACCCGTCGGCGGCCTGACCGGCCCCCGGCGTCGACTGTGTCTTCATCGGGCGCCCTCCGTTGCTCGCTGATGCCTTGACGATCGCAGCGGCGACTCGGGGCGCGCCGGAGACGGGGTCGAGGAACGGGTGACTCCTGCCGTAGGGCCGTCAGCCGACCGTCAGCCGGACTTCCCGGAGCCGCACGCCTTGTTGAAGGCCGAGTCCGCGCCCTGCTGCCAGGCCTTCCAGTAGGCATCGGAGTGCTGCTGGTTCTTGTTCGGGGCGGGTCGGTTGTCGCAGCTCTTCTGCGCCGCGGAGCGTCCGGCGCGGTAGCCGTCGCCGTAACCGCGTCCCTTGTCCTTCATGTTGTTGCTCGGGTTGTTGGTCGGGTTGTTGGTCGGGTTGTTGGTGCCGGTCGAGTCGTTCGACTTGACGACCTTGCAGTTGACGAAGGTGAAGTTCTGGTCCTCGTTGACTGCGAGGACGGTGTAGCTGACGTTCTTCTGGAAGCGCGTGAGCTGGAAGTTGCCGTTCGCGTCGACGTTCAGCGGCTCGGTGCTCTCGCCGTCGTTGAGCTTGCGCGGTGCCGTGAATCCCTCGCCCTTGATGGTGACCGAGGTGCCGCTCGCGTTCGGGGTGACCGTACAGCTCGCGGTGGGTACGGCGGCGCCGGCCGAGGGGGCCAGGGCCACCACGCCGGACAGGGCGAAGGAGGACGCGAGCAGTCCGGTGATCAGGGTGCGTCGTGTGTGTCGGTGCATGGTGGTGCTCCCCTTTCGGGAAGAGACGATGCGGGAACGGAGGGAGCGGTCACGCGCGCACAGCGTCGTCGGCGCGTCGGGGAACCCCGGGCAACCGGGCCACCGCACCTCACCGGCGGCGCCCCGCCGTCCGGCGGGCTCCGCCCTTCCCATCCTCTCTCCGGCCCTACGGGATGTCGACCGGGCCGGAGTCGGGCCGGTCGGGGCCGGTGTCCGGTGGCGACGGGGCCCGGTGCCGACGGGGCCCGGTTTCCGGTGTGGACGGCCCCGGTCGTCCTCGTCCCCGGCCCCGCTGTCGCCGGGTGGTCGTCGCCCGGTGGTCGACTGTCAACACGACGGCGCCCCGTTCATCCCCGCGGGCTCGGCCGGTTCCCTCGCCCGGAGCGGGCTCCGCGCCCGCCTGGGGCCGGGGTGCGCGGGGCGCGCCCGGGACCGGGCTCGCCCGACCGGCTCTCGGGCCGCGTCCCGGCGATCACATTCGGTGCCACCATGCCTGCGCGAACAGCGGATACGGCGGCGCGGCCGTCGCACAGGGACGAGAGGGAGCACACCCGTGAGTCAGGTGGTCGACGGAACGACTCGGCATGTCCCCGCGCAGCAGGGGCCGCAGGACGTCGGGAGGAGCGCCCCGGACCGGACCGACGCGGAACTGCTCATCGCGGCGTCGATCCTGCTGGCGGACGCCGCGCTCACCGCGAAGCAGGCGGGCGCGGAGCTGACCGGAGCGCTCTCCAGCCCCCGGTTCGTACTGGAGGCGCTGCGCCGCCCCGGCTGGGCGCTGGGCACGGCGGTCTCCTGCGTGAAGGCGCTCACCAGCCCGGCGGGGCTCGGCTTCGGGGCGAACGGCGGCCTCCTCGGCGAACTGGCGCGGATGGCGGGGAGCGTGACGTACCGCCGCCCCGCGAAGGTGGCCATGGCGGTGGACGCGTTCGCGATGCGCATCCGCGCCGTCGCGGTCGAGCACCCGAACCTGGACTCGCCCCTGGCCAGGCGCCTGACGGACGCGATGGTCCGCGGGGACCGGATCGAGGCGCTGCGGGCGATGTACGCGCTGGTCGAGCGGTTCGGTGTGACCCGCGCCCTGACCACGGTCTCCCCCGTCATCATGGAACTGCTGGCCTTGTCGGGGCTGCTCGACGAGAACCCCGTCAACGACGACTTCTCGTGGGTGACCCTCGCCGGCGGCGTCCCCACCACCGATCCCTTCCTGGGACTGCCCAGTTCCCTGTTGGGCCGCCTCAACCCCGGGCCCGGACGGGCGGAGCGGGCCGATCCGGACCCGATCCTGGCGCGCGTGCTGGACACGTCCCACAACGACATCGTCAGCTACGTCAACGACATCGGGGCGCTGGGCAACCACGGGCTGGTCCTGCTGCGCCGCGTGGCGTGCGCCGACGGGGAGCAGCGGCACGTCCTCCTGCTGCCGGGGACCAGCTTCGGCCTGCTGAGCAACAGCACCCCACAGGACCTCGTCGGCGCGTTCGACGGGTTGCTGCGCACCGACACGACGTACACGCGCGCCGTGAAGCGGTTGCTCCTGCGTTCCGGACTGCCCGCCGGATCGGACCTCATGATCGTCGGGCACAGTCTGGGCGGGCTGACCGCGATGAACCTCGCGATGGACGTGGACCTGGCGTCGACGTACCGCATCACCCATGTGATCACGGTGGGCTCCCCGATCGACGGCAAGAGGCCCGCCGACCACACCACTCAGGTGATCAGCCTCGTGAACAAGCACGACGTGATCCCCATGTTGGACGGGCGCGGGCCGGCCTCGCCGAACGACATCCCCGACAGCTGGGTCGAGCTGGCGTGGCTCGACGAGTCGTACGACTACCCGCTGTCGCACGCCCCGCAGGCGTACTCGGACACCCTGCGCGGGGAGTTGTCCCCGTACCGGGACCAGGTCAACAAGCTGATCACGACCTACGACGGCGAAGTCGTGGGCAACCAGCCGTACATGCTCCGTGACAAGTGACCACGGCGACCACGAGGGAGAGCGACCGATGACCATTGCCGAGAGCCCGGCAACCACGGCCCGCGGGCCGGCCACCGCCCGGGCCCTGGAGAACGCCGTGTTCGGCGCGGCCATGCTCGCGCACCGGCTGCCGTGGACGGACGCCCCGGCCCGCGCGCTGGGGCTGGACGCGCTCACCCGCGGGGGGGTGACGAGCGGGCTGCTGGCGCACCTGCGGCGTACCCGGTCCGGGCGGCCGGTACGGCTGCGCACCGCCTTCGGGACCTTCCTCGTACCGCCGTCCCGTGTCGACGCGGCGGGGCTCCTCGCCCGGGCCGAGGAAGCGGGCGTGCTCGGCACGCCGTGCGGCCTGACCCCGGGCGGCCTCCGGTACGGGCTCTCGCCACACGTGCCGTTGGGACGGGAGGTCCCGGTGGCGCGGGGACAATGGGCCGCGCCGGCGGCCGAGGACGTCGACGGGCTGATCGCGGCCCGACGCGGTGACGGCACGCTCGACTGGGAGGAATGGCGGCGCGGCATGGCGCGGGTCGCCCGGCGGGTCGTGGTGGGCACGGCCGCGGCCGAGGACACGCTGCTGAGCGAGATCGTCGCGCGGGCCTCGGCGGAGTCCGGGCGCCGCTCCCACGGGGCCCGGACCGAGGCTCTGGGGCGGCGGCTGGCCCCGTACCTGGCCGATGCCGACCCCGACTCCCTGGCCGGGTGGCTGGTGGCGGACGGAGCCGGGCCCGAGACCGCGGCCCCTGCGCTCGCGCACGCGCTCGCGGTGGTCGGTGTCGCCGCCGCCGGGGCCACGTTCCAGGCGTTGGCCCTGCTCGCCGTCGGGGCGGTGGCCGGAGCGGGCGAGGCGGTGGGCGAGGCCCTGCGCCGCTACCCGGCCGTCCCCGCCGCCGTGTACCCGGTGAGCGGCGCGTTCGTGTGGGAGGACCTTGCGGTCGAGCCCGGGACGGAGATCCTGTGGGCGCCCGGCTGGGCGCGCGACGAGGACCGCTCGGGCGCCGGGCCGTCGCCGCTGTGCGGGGCCCCGTCCGGGTGCGCGACGGCGCGCTTCGCGGAGCACGTCGCCCGGGAGGTCGTGGGCCGGGTCACGGAGGCGGTGCACCCGGTGGTCATCTCGCCCCGGTTCGGCGCGGACCGGCTGCCGGAGGCGTTGGACCCGCGCACGCTGCTCGTGGCGTTCCGCGAGGACGAGGGGCTGCCCGGGGACGGGCGCGTGACGGTCGGCCTGCCGGCGGCGGTGCCGCTCTCGGCGCACGGGTTCGCGCCGGCGGCGTACGGCGCCCTCGCCCACACGAGCGCGGACCGGCTGGAGTGCCACGCGGAGAGCCTCGCGGCATGCGCCGGGAACGGCGGTTGGGACGTCGACGAGGCGGGAGAGGGGTTCCGCATGACCCTCCTCGGCCACGCCGAGCGGTGTGCCCGGGCCGCCGACGACGTGCGGCGGGCAGCGAAGCGGCTGGCCGGCTGATGGCGGCTCGGGTACCGGACGGCCGCCGCGGCGCGGTGGTCGCGGGACTGGGTTCCTACGTACCGCCGCGCGTCGTCACCAACGCCGAGTTGTGCGGGAACCGGCCCGTCGGCGACGAGTGGATCCGCGCCCGCATCGGCGTGGGGAGCCGTCGCGTCGCCGACGGGGAGGCCACGGTCGACCTCGCCGTACGCGCGGGACGCGGCGCGCTGGAGGCGGCGGGGCTCGCGCGGGCCGACGCGGTGGTCCTGGCCACCATCTCGCCGGACCGGCTCCTGCCGGCCGGAGCTCCGGAGGTGGCCGCGCGGCTGGGGTGCGGGACGGTTCCGGCGTTCGATCTGGCGTCGGGGTGCAGCGGGTTCCTGTACGGCCTTGGCGTCGCCGCGTCGATGATCGTCTCGGGGGCGTTCGACAGCGCTCTGCTGGTGGCCTCGGACGTGTTCAGCGCGTTCGTCGATCCGGACGACTGGCTGATGGCGGCCATCTTCGGCGACGGCGCGGGCGCCGTGGTCCTGCGCGCGGGCACGGTCGACGAGCCGGGGGCGCTGGGGCCCTTCGACCTGGGCAGCGACGGCGCGGGCGCCGACCTGCTGGAGATTCCCGGGGGCGGGGCGCGGGCGCGCAAGCGCGGTGCGGGGACGGCGGAGGAGCCGGTCTCCGCGTACTTCCGGATGGACGGTCCGGTGGTGCGCAAGCAGGCGATCGTCGGCATGTGCGATTCGGTGACGAAGGCCACGCACCGCGCCGGGTGGGTGCTCGGCGACCTGGACGCGGTCGCGGCCCACCAGGCCAACCAGCGCATCCTGGACGGCCTCGCCGCCGAACTGGGCCTGGCGCCGGGGCGGATGCTGTCGCACATCGAGGGGTACGGCAACACGGCGGCGGCCTCGGTGCCCGTCCTGCTGGCCCAGGCGGCCGCCGCGGGAACGCTCCGGTCGGGGATGCGAGTGGCGTTGACGGCCTACGGCGCGGGGCTGGCCTGGGGGTCGACGACCCTGGTCTGGCCCGACGTGCGGGCGGTGACCGACGACGGGTGAGCCGTCCCCCGGCCGCCGGACCGGGTCACCAGAAGGGCGTCTCCCGCCGGCCGCGCTCGCGGTCCACGAGTTCCTGGACGGCGGCCTGTGCCTCGGCGCAGAGCCGGCGGGCGGCGGCCGAGCGCCCGGCGAGGGAGTCGGCCCGCGGGGGCGCGGGAATCGGCTCGCCGATGGTGATCAACCACTTGGACGGCAGCGGGAAGAGCGGTGTGATCGGGAAGAAGGGCACGTCGAGGAGGCGGGCCAGGGCCGGCACGTCGCCGAGCCTGGGGCACGCCTCCTCGGCCCCGATGACGGAGACGGGGACGACGGGCGCGCCGGCCCGGACGGCGGTGACGGCGAATCCGGGGCTGAACGGACGCAGCCGGTAACGCTCGTCGAATGGCTTTTCCAGTCCGGCCATTCCCTCGGGAAACACTCCCACGAGTTTCCCGGCGTTCAGGTGTTCCCATCCCAGGGTCGGATCGAGCGGAATAGCGCCCTTCCTGCGCGCGTACGAACCGACGACCGGCAATCGGAAAACCACGGGGGCGGCGGGTACGTGCAGCGGACGGTCGAGTCCGCGGTCGAGCACGTTCTGGAGGACGAATGCGTCGAGCCCCCAGGCACCCGAATGGTTGGCGACGAGGACCGCGGGCCCTTCGGCCGGGATGTTCTCCCACCCCGTCACCTCCAGCCGGAAGTACTCGTCGACGAGCCACGCGAGGAGCCGTTCCCAGGCGGTCTCCCCGGCCTCGCCCAACAGGCGCCCGAGGTTGCGGAGCTCCACGCCGGCCACGTCGAGCACATCGGCCACGGCGACCGGATCGACGATCGGGTCGACCGGATCGACGGTCGAATCGGTCAGGATTTCCGACATGAATGATCCTCACTCTCCCAGCAGGCGTCATCAAAAGGCCGGTCGCGGACGCGTTTTGAGTAATTAGGCGGCCGTGGTACTTATGTGGGCACGAGCCCCGCTCCACGGCCCGGGAAAATCGCTTTTCCGTTCACCTTCGACCGCCGGCCCTGCGTCACCATGCTGCACGAGGCCGCGAAACCGCAAATGAGAGATGCCGTGACCATTTCCGCGCAGGAATCCGTCCTCCAGGCGATCAGCGAACTGCTCATCGAGAAGTTCGAGGTCCCCGCCGACGAGGTGCGGGCGGACGCGCCGATGCGCGAGCTGCTGACCGACTCGCTCATGGTGGTCGAGATGGCCATCGCCGTACACGAGACGTTGGGCGTCAAGGTCGAGGAGGAGGAACTGCGCGCCTCGACGCTCGCGGAGTTCGCCGAGGCCGTCCGCGCACGACGCACGGGCCGTTGAGCCGACGCCCCGCGGCCGTCGTCACGGGAGTCGGCCTGGTCACCGCCGCCGGCTGCGACCGGGACACCACCTGGTCGGCGGTGCTCGCCGGCCGCCCCACCTGCGCCCCCGACCCCGCGCTGGACGGTCTGCCGGTCTCCCTCAGCTGTCGCGTTCCGGAACTGGACCATCCCGTGCTGCGCCACCGCGGATCGGGCCGTCTCGACAGGGTCGACCGCTTCGCCCTGGCGGCGGTCGCCCAGGCGCTCGACCAGGCCGCGCTCGACCCCGCGCAGTGGGACGGCAGCCGGGTCGCCGTCGTCACCGGCGGCGGCATGGGGGGCCTGCTGACGCAGGAGACGGCGCTCGCCCGGTTGGCCGAACGGGGGCCGGAATTCGTCTCGCCCTACTTCCTCACCGGCTATCTCATCAACATGGCTTGCGCCAACATCGCCCTGCGCTTCGGGGCGACCGGTCCCACCCTCTCCACCTCCACGGCCTGCGCCTCGGGCACCACCGCGCTCGGTCTGGCCCGGGACCTGATCTCGACGGGGCGGTGCGACATCGCGCTCGTCTGCGGCGCCGAAGCGGCCATCACCCGGCTGATGGTGGCGGGCTTCACCCAGATCGGCGCCCTGTCTGGGACGGGCTCGCGGCCGTTCGACGCCACCCGGGACGGCTTCGTCATCGCCGAGGGCGCGGGCGCCCTGGTGCTGGAGCGCTCCGAGCACGCGGCGGCGCGGACGGCGCGGCCA
The DNA here is from genome assembly GCF_055231995.1 of Streptomyces sp. Tek67B01. Lineage (NCBI taxonomy): Bacteria > Bacillati > Actinomycetota > Actinomycetes > Kitasatosporales > Streptomycetaceae > Streptomyces > Streptomyces sp. Tek67B01. Next base: position 6,436,916 of record NZ_JBUYUY010000001.1, on the reverse strand, counting down.
CTGGCGCGGCTCATCGGGTACGCGGCCTCCACGGACGCCCACCACCTGGTGGCCCCGCACCCGGCGGGACGGGGCGCCGAGCAGGCCGTCCGCGCCGCCCTCGCCGACGCCGGCGCGGCGCCCGCGGACGTCGGCCACGTCAATGCCCACGGCACCGCGACGCGGCAGAACGACGAGATCGAGGCGGGCGTGGTGCGGCGCGTGTTCCCCCACCGGCCGCCGGTCACCTCGTCCAAAGGGGCCCTGGGACACACGCTGGGCGCCGCGGGAGCCATCGAGGCGGCGCTGACCGTGCTCGCCCTGACCGAGGGCGTGGTCCCGCCCACGGCCGGGCTCGGCGAGCCCGACGCCTCGGCGGAGATCGACGTCGTCGCGGGCGCGGCCCGCGCGCACGCCTTCGAGGTCGCGGTGAGCAACTCCTTCGGCTTCGGCGGCCACAACGCGGTCGCGGTCCTCGCGCGGACCTGAACCGCGCGGGGCCGCGTCTTCCGGCGGGGGCCCCGGTCGGCGAAGATGCGGAGGTCACCCCTGCTCAGCGCGAGGAGCGTTACCCCAGATGTCGCCTTCCGGTACCGGTGCCCGGCCGCCGACGATCGCCGATGTGGCCCGGGCCGCCTCGGTGTCGCGGACGACCGTCTCGCATGCCCTGAACGGGATCGGCAAGGTCGATCCCCGGACCCGCGAACGCATCAAGGCGATCGCCGCCGAGCTCGGGTACCGGCCGAATCTGCGCGCGCAGCGCCTGCGCCGCGGCGAGGCGAAGGCCATCGCGCTGGCGTCGTCGATGCCGTTCGCCGTGGCGGGCGGCCCGTCGCGGCTCGGCTTCTACATGGAGGTCGCCGCGGCGGCCGCGGAGCGGGCGCTCGTCCACGGTTACGCGCTCGTCCTCGTCCCGCCGGTCCGCGGCGGTTCCCCGCTGTACTCGGTGGACATCGACGGGGCCATCGTCGTGGAGCCCGACACGGACGACGTCGCGGTGGCGCAGTTGCGCGAGCGGGGGCTGCCGTACGTGGCGCTGGGCCGGCCGGTCTCCCCCGCCGACGCCGCCCCCTACGTCGACCTGCGCGGCACCCCGGTCGCGGAACTGTTGCTCGGGCACCTGCGGGAGCAAGGGGCACGGCGGCCCGCGTTGATCGTCGGGGACGGCGCGCGGCACTCCGGCGTCGACGCCCGGGTGGTGTTCGAGCGGGCCGCGGCACGGCACGGCGGGCAGCCGCTGGTGGCGACCGCTCCCGAGGAGGGCGGGGAACAGGCGGGGTACGACGCCTGCGCGGCGCTGCTCGCCGCCCACCCCGACATCGACGCCGTCTGCGCCCTGGTGGACACCTTCGCCGTCGGCGCGGTCCGGGCCCTGAAGGACGCCGGCCGGCGGATTCCGCAGGACGTCATGGTCGTCACCCGCTACGACGGGCTGCGGGCGCGCACCTGCGAACCGCCGCTGACGGCGGTGGACCTGCACCTGGACCACGCCGCGTTCGAAGCGGTGGAGCTGTTGCTCGGCCGGTTGCGGGGGGAGGACGCCCCGGCCGTGGCCACGGCGCCCGAACCCCGCCTGATCGCCCGCGCGTCCTCGCTGCGCGTGTCCTCGCTGCGCGCGGGTCCGTCGAAGACCGGTTAGCCGAGCATCAGCACCACCCCGGAGACCAGGGCGAAGCCGAGCACGAACAGCCGCATCCGGCGGGCGTCCAGGCGGTGGTGCACCAGGCGGCTCAGCCAGGCCCCCGCGGCCAGGGCGGGCAGCAGCGACAACGCCCGGCCGAGCTGTCCCGGATGGCCCTGGCCGGTCGCGAACAGCAGGGCGAGCGAGGCCACCTCACCGACCAGGAAGCAGACGGCGATCGTGGCCCTCAGCTCGGCCGGCGGCCGGTGCTGGTAGACCAGCGCGAGCGGCGGACCGCCCACCCCCGTCGCGGTTTCCGTGAGCCCGGTGACCAGGCCGGCGCCCAGGTACGCGCCCCGGCCGGGGGTGAAGGCGGGCGCGGCCAGGCTGACCAGCGCCGCCAGGACCGTCGCCGCCCCGACGAAGAGCCCGAGCCGGCCGTCGGGAATGGCCCACAGGAGTACCAGGCCGAGCGGGGTCGCCGCCAGCCGCGCCCCGGTGATCCAGCCGGCCCCGCGCAGGTCCACGCTGTCCCGCTCGCGCCAGGCGACGTACGCGTTGAGGGGGATCATCGACGCGAGCACGAACACGGGCAACAGCGACGGGTCCAGCAGGCCGACCACCGGGGCGACGATCAGAGCGAACCCGAGCCCGCTGGTTCCCTGCACGAACGCGGCGAGCGCCACCGTCGCCGCCAGCAGGGCCAGGGTCTGCGTACTCACCGTGCCACGCTCCGCTCGTGGTGGCGGTCGGCGCGGGCGGCCATGGAGGTGGGGTGGGTCCGGGTGACGGCTGCGCGCCTCAGCACGGAGCGGGAGAGTTCGACCGCCTGCCGCACCAGCGCCGGGCCGTCCCAGTCGGTGGGCCAGCCGTGCCACAGCCGTAGCCGGCCGCCGACGAAGACAGCGCTGATCTGGTCGCGGTTGCCGCGCCGCACCAGCTCCCAGGGCAGGTCCCAGGAGAGCCGCATCTCGGGAGTCGATATGTCGATGAGCAGGAAGTCGGCGGCGGCCCCCTCGGTGACGGTTCCGGTGAAGGAGCCGAGGCCCAGCGCGTCGGCGCCGCCGCGCGTGCCGTGCTCCAGCCAGGTCCAACCCGCTCCGCAGGATGAGTCGCCGGAGGCGAGTCCGTAGGCGAGGCGCTGGGCGGACTCCGCGGCGTCGGCGAGCCGGAAGGCGTCGCCCCGGGTGCCGTCGGTACCGAGTCCGAAACGGATGCCGCGCTCCGCCATCAGGGCCGCGGGGGCGACGGCGTTCCCCTTCCAGGCGCTGGCCACCGGGTTGTAGCTGACGGCGGCTCCGCTGTCGGCGAGCAGGGTGAGTTCCGCGGGGGTGAGGAGGGTGGCGTGGGCGGCCACCAACTGCGGTCCGAGGGCGCCCACGTGGTGCAGGTGTTCCAGGGGGCGCAGACCGTGGCGGACCAGGGAGCGTTCGACGGCGACGAGGTGCTCGTTGACGTGGATCTGTACGACGGCTCCCGCCTCGGCCGCCAGGCGGGCGGTCTCCCGCAGGGTGCGGGCGGTCGCCGCCTCGGGGATGGATACGGCGAGGGACGGGTGGATCAGGTCGTCGGTGTCGTAGCGGACCAGGTGTTTGTGCGCCTGGGCCATGACGTCCGGGGAGTCGGCGCCCGGGGCGTCGTTGCACAGGAGCCCCAGTACGCAGCGGATCCCGGCGTCCCGCGCGGCCGCCGCGACGACGTCGGCCTCGACGGCGGCCCGGGTGCCCGCCTCGGCGACGGTGGTGAACCCGCCGCGCAGGGACTCCAGCGCGGCCAGCTTCGCCGCCACGTAGGCGGACTCCTCGTCCAGTGCGCCTTCCAGGGGCGCCCATACGCGGCGGAAGATCTCGGAGGGCTCACCGAACGCGAGGGCTGCGCCGAAGCTCTGTGTGAGGTGGTGGTGGGTGTCGACGAAGCCGGGCATCAGCGCGTGCCCGGGCAGCCGTACGGGAGTCAACCGGGGGTGCAGGCGCTCCAGTTCGGCGGCGGGGCCGACTGCGCCGAAGGAGCCGTCGGCCACGACGACCGCGTGCGCGTCGAGCGGACCGTCGGGGGTGATCACCACGTCGGGCACGAGCAGCCGGGGGCCGGTGCCGGCGAGGTGGTCGGGGGACACGTCGTTCATGGTTCTCTTTCCGGTGAAGGGAGTTCAGGCGCGCGGTGCGGCCTCGTGGAGGGGTTGCGCCTCCGGCTCGGGGTGCGGCGCGGCCCCGGGCGCTTCGGCCGGGTGGGCGCGGCGCAGCCTGGGGTGGTGGAAGAGGACGTTGAGGAGGGCGGCGGTGAACGCCCCGACCGCGACGCCGCTTTCGAGGAGGATGCGCGGCCCGGACGGCAGGCTCCCGTAGACGCCCGGGATCAGGATCGGCAGCAGTCCGAGGGCGAGGGACACGGCGCAGATGAAGGTGTTGGTGTGCCGGTCGAGTTCGGCGCGTCCCAGCATCTGGATGCCGAGCACCGTGATCACGGCGAAGACCACCATGGCGGTGCCACCGACGACCGCCGCGGGCACGAAGCTGATCGCGCGCGTCACGGGGGCGAGGAACCCGACGCAGATGAGTACGACGCCGGCCGCGGCGGTGACGAAACGGCTCCGGACGCCGGTGACGCGGACGATGCCGATGTTCTCGCCGCTGGTCACCATCAGCGGCAGTCCGAAGAATCCGCCGAGGAAGGAGACGACCGCGTCGCCGCGGATGGTCTTGGGTACGTCGACTCGCCGGTCGATGGGCTTGCCGACCGCCTCCGCGTTGATGACGGTCTGGCCGGTGGCCTCCGCCATGGAGGCGAGGCTGTAGAGCATCAGCGGGAGCGCGGCGACCAGGTTGAACTGGGGTGAGCCGAAGGGCAGGAGTTCGGGCGCACCGAGCAGCGGGCCGTGGAGGGCCCCCGCGAAGTGGACGGCGCCGAGGGCGAAGGCGAGGAGGGTACCGGCGATCAGGCCGAGCATGACGGCGAGCTGGCGCAGGACGCCGGTGAACAGCCGGTAGAAGGCGACGGTGAACCCGATGGTGGCCAGGCCCAGCACGAGGTGGGTGGGATCGGCGAAGCCGGGCTCGCCGGGTCGGCCGGTGACCAGGACCGCGCCGACCTTCACGAGGTTCACGCCGACGATGACGATCATCGTGCCGATGACGAGCGCGGGGAAGAAGGCCAGGAGCCGGGAGAAGACCGGCAGGACCACGAAGTAGAAGGCGGCCGTCAGGAGCACGGCGCCGGTGGCGGTGCGCAGGCCGTGCTGCTGCGCGATCGCGAGGAACAGGATGAGCGGTGCGCCCCCGGGGAGCATGACGAACGGGAGCCGGGGACCGATCTTCCAGGGTCCGAGGGACTGGATCAGCGAGCCGATCCCGGACAGGACGAAGGCGGCGGAAAGGAGTTTGACCGTGAGCCGGGAGTCGAGCCCCAGGGTGGCGCTCATCAGGAAGATCGCCGAGATGGGGGTCGCGGCCATCACCAGGACGTGCTGGATGCCGAAGAGAAGGATCCGCCCCAGCGGGCGCGTCTGGTCGACGGGGTGGGGCTCGTCCCCGGGGTGGGGCCGGTCTCCGGGGCAGTCGGGGTCTGGCCGGTCCTCCGAGGGGGACTGCGACGCTGTGGTGCGGCGGTTCACGGTACGGAAACTGGGCACGTTCGAGCTCCGTTCGGCTCGTTCCGGATATGTCTGCCCCACGGCCCGGGACGGGGGTCGCGGCGACAAAGCCAAATCGATTTGGCCGCCAGTATGTGAGGGCTCCTCGACCGCGTCAAGATGTCTGGGCGAGACGGGTCGGCATCGTCCGGTTCACAAAAAATCCCCCTCCCCCACGAGGGGGTCGGGGGAGTAGGGTGCCCGGGTGCGGGTCACTGCGGCGTGTGGAAGCGGCCCGCACCGCGCTGCTGGGGAACGGTCTTCAGCCGGTGCGCGCCGGAACGTCGGCGGCCGGGAGAGGGGTTGCCCCGCGTGGGGGCCGAAGGGGCCACGACCAACAGGGCGATGACGGCGAGGACCGCGACGAGGATGAGCCCGGCAACGAGGTTCATGTTCCTGCCTTCCGTCGGGTACTGACGGTTCTGACTGTCTTTCACTACATCCTGTAACCGAAAATCCTGGCGGTAAACACAACGCGTGAGATGAGCCTGCCCGTCGGCGACGCCGGCGACCGCGTCCACAACGCCATTCGCGTGCGGGAGTTGCGACGGCCGCGGGTCGGCACCAGCGCGTCAGGTGCCGAGGATCCGCAGCGAAACCCACAGGGCGAGCGTGGAGGCGGCGAGCGCGGCGGGGACGGTGAGGAGGCCGAGCCGGGTGAACTTCCCCAGGCTGACCGGGTGGTCGTGCCCGTGGGCGATGCGCCGCCACAGCAGGGTGGCCAATGACCCGGCATAGGTGAGGTTGGGACCGATGTTGACCCCGATGAGTACGGCCAACACGGCTCCGGGGCCGGCGACCGCGGCCGCCGGGACCAGGGCCAAAACGGCGGGCAGGTTGTTGATCAGGTTGGCCAGCAGCGCGGCGAGCGCCGCGGTGCCGAGCAGGGCGACCAGCCCCGTACCGCCGGGCAGGACATGGCCCAGGGCGTCGCCGAGGCCGTGGTCGACGACCGCCCGGACCACGATGCCGAGCGCGAGCACGAAGGCGAGGAAGGAAGGGGCGGCGGAGCGCAGGACCGTGCCCACCGTGGTGCGGCGGCGCGCGAACGCCCGTACGAGCATCACCAGCGCCCCGGCGGCCGCGGCCCATGCGGGGTCGACACCGAGGGCGGAGGCGACCGCGAACCCGACGAGGGTGGCGGCGACGGTCACGAGCGCGAACAGTGGCGTTTCGGGCTGTTCCGCGGCCTCGGCCCGCTGCGCTGGGGCGTTCAGGTCCGTGGCGAAGAAGCGGCGGAAGACCAGGTACTCGACGCCGATCGCGACCAACCACGGCAGCGTCATCAGCAGCGCGAAGCGGGTGAAGGTCAGACCGCTGGCGGTGTAGGCCAGCAGGTTGGTCAGGTTCGACACCGGCAGGAGCAGCGAGGCCGAATTGGACAGGTGGGCGGCCGCGTAGACGTGGGGCGCGGGTCGTGCGCCCATGCGGGCGGCCGTCGCGAACACCACCGGGGTCAGCAGGACCACGGTGGCGTCCAGGCTGAGCGCCGCGGTGATCAGCGAGGCGAGGGCGAAGACGGCGCCGAGCAGCCTGCGGGGGCGCCCTGCCGCCCAGCGCCCCATCCAGCTCCCACAGGCGTGGAAGAGCCCGTCGTCGTCGCAGAGTTTCGCGAGGACGAGGACCGCGGCGAGGAAGCCGATCACCGGCCCGAGCCGCTCCGCCTCCTCGCGTACGTGGCCCAGTGTGATCCCGCCGACGGCGACGACCACCCCTGCGGCCGGTACCGCGAAGACCGCCTCCGACCGGCCGAAGGGGCGGACGACCGCGCACACCAGGACGACGACCAGGGCGATCACGGAGACGAACTCGACGGACATACCCCTGATCATCGCGCAGTGCCCCCGGGGGCGGCGGCCGCCCCGGTCCCGCGCGTCAGCCGGAGTGGTCAGGCGGCGCTGCGGGCGGGCTGCGGGGTGAGGAGTTGGGGCCGGCCGAACAGGAGGGCCCAACCCTCCGGCAGGCCGGAGAGGATACGGGCGAGGAGATCGGGCCCGGCGAGGGCCGCGACGACGGTGAGGACCGCGCCGGCTTCCCAACGGGCAGTGGCGGGCGTACCGCCGGTCCGCGCCGCGAGGTCCTTGACGAAGGCCCAGCCGGTCAGCGCTTTGGGGTCGGGGACCTGGCCGGTGAAGGCGAGGGCGGCTTCCACGGGCAGGCGGGCGGCCAGGCCCACCCGCTCGTCGCCCGTGATCTGGCGGCCGAGGGCGGACATGACGTGGCGGACCGCGCCCTCGGCCCGCTCCCGGGTGGGGTACGCGCCTTCGTACCGCACCTTCTCCACCATCTGGTCGTAGGTCATGTCCGGCGCCTGCCGGCGCTGTTCGGGCCGGGGGAACATGGAGGCTGTGCGCCTTTCTCGTCGACGGGTCGGGGGTGGCGGAAGAGGTTTCAGGTCGGCTGCGGGCTCCCGAAGAGGAGGTCGTAGCCGGGTGGCAGCTGGAGCAGGAGCCGGCGGGTGAGGTCCTCGCCGGCCGCGTCGGCGACGACGCTGAGCACGGCGCCGACGTCCCAGGCCGCCGTCGCCTGCGAGGCGCCCTCGATCCAGGCCGCGGTGGCGCGAACGAAGCGCTCCGGCGACAGCGGCTCCACCGCCTGCAAGGGGTTGAGGAGGATCAGGGCGTACGTCTCGGGCAGGCGGGCCGCCAGTTCGGCGCGCTCGGTGCCGACGATGTGGGCGCCGAGCAGGGCCAGGACGACGCGGGCGGCCCGATCGGCTTCCTCAGGGGTGTCGTATTCACCGCGTTCCCGGACCTGGTCGAGGAACGCCTCCCAACGCAAGGCCATGGGCCTGTCCTCCTCGGTGCGTGTGCTCGCCGGCACGGACCCGGGGGCCGGGGGACCCGCGGACCGTGCACTCGTGCCGGGGGACGGGACTGCCGGGGGGAGTGAGCACCCCGTCCTCCGCGCCTCGGGCCCTGTCCGGGTGACTGCCGTATCGGGCTGCGGGCCCGCGGTCGGTCAGGGCCCGGACAGGGCGAGCGGCCGGGGGCCGGTCAGCCGGAGATCTCCTTGCGGCCACTGCCGGTGGCGCTGATGGTGACCTTGCGCGGCTTCGCGCGTTCGGCGATCGGGATGCGCAGGGTCAGGACACCCGCGTCGTAGTCGGCCTTGATGTGCTCGGTGTCCAGGGTGTCGGCGAGCATGACCTGCCGGGAGAACACGCCGAGGGGACGCTCGGAGAGTTCCATCTGCACGTCCTCGCCCTTGGCCGTCGGCCGGCGCTCGGCCTTGACGGTCAGCATGTTCCGTTCGACGTCGATGTCGATCGCGTCCGCGGAGACACCCGGGAGGTCGAAGGCGATCACATAGTCGTCGCCTTCCCGATAGGCGTCCATCGGCATCACGGATGGCTTCGACCAGGTACCGGTGGTCCCCATCAGCTGCTGGGTGAGCCGGTCGAGCTCGCGGAACGGGTCGGTGCGCATCAACATCGCGAAACACCTCCAGTCGGTCACGGCAGGAACTGCCAATGCGCTTCAACGTGCTTCCGTTGTAACATGTCATCCAGACGATGACAAGTGAGGCGTCATCGAGAGGATGACCAGATCAGGTTGACCGGATCAGGATGACGAGTTCGATCGACGGAGAGACCCCATGACCCCACCCGCGCAGCCCGCTCCCCCCGCGGACACCGGCCCCGCCTCCTTCCTCGCCGCGGCGGCCGCCCTGGAGACCATCGACCGGGCCGTCCGGGAGGCCCAGACCGACGACGACACGGACGTCGCGCACCGCGGCGAAGCCCCCGCCGCGGAAGGCCCGCATCCGGCCCTGGCCAGCCTCCTGCTGCTGCGCCACGTCCGCGAGCAGCTCGCCGGCTGGGAGGCCGGGCTGATCGAGACCGCCCGCGAGGCCGGCGCCAGTTGGGCGGACCTTGCCGGGCCCCTCGGCGTCGCCAGCCGCCAGGCCGCCGAGCGGCGCTACCTGCGTCAGCGTCCCGGCGAGGCGGGGGTCACCGGAGAGCAGCGGGTGCAGGCGGTGCGCGACCGGCGGGCCGCGGACCGCACCGTCACCGCGTGGGCCCGGGACAACGCGGCGGGCCTGCGCCGACTGGCCGGGCAGGTCACCGCCCTGACCGACCTCCCCGCCAGCGCGGACGGGCAGCTCGGGGAGCTGAACCAGGCCCTCGCCCTCGACGACGCGGCCCATCTCGTCGGCCCGCTCACCGACACCCGGCGCCACCTGCGCCCCGAGCACTCCGAGCTCGCCGAGCGCATCGACGAGATGACCCGCCACACGCACCGGCTTCGCCGAGACAGCGACACGCAGCGCCGGGAGACCTGAGGGACGGCGCCCCCGGCCGGCCGCGCCGGGGGAAGAAACCCCGAACCTCTCGTAACAGTATGCAATCGATCCGTCTCTTTACGTAACCGATACACCGCATGGGGCGCCCAATCACCGGAATCCTCCCGACCGGGAGGAAGACTGGTCGGCCGTCGAAAGCCAAGCGCATGTCAATCAAGACCAGCCCCGCGATCGGGGCTGTTCCTGCAACCCAATGCGGAGGTATCACGATGGCCCCCTACGGAACGGAATACGCGCATTCACCCGGAGAACCAAGACCCTCGGCCCCCTCGCCCCGCGTCCTCGCCCTGTCCTTCCTCGGCCTGTTCCTCGCCGCTTCGACGGTGACCGGCAGCGCCACATCGGCCCACGCCGCCGTATCGCATGGCGCAAGAGCCGTCGCGGTGGCCGCCTCCAAACGGGGGGCCCCGTACGCCTACGGCGCCGCGGGGCCCAAACGATTCGACTGCTCGGGGCTGACCTTCTACGCGTTCCGCAAGGCCGGAGGCCGATTGCCACGCACCGCGGAACAGCAGTGGCGACACACCCGCCACATCCCGCCCGGCCGGCGCGCCCCCGGCGACCTCGTCTTCTTCCCCCGGGGCGCCACCATGCAACACGTCGGCATCTACGCCGGGGGCGACAAGATCTGGCACGCCCCGCGTCCGGGCGGCCGGGTACGTCTCGAACGGATCTGGACCTCCGACGTCCGGTACGGCCGAGAGGGCTGAACGGGCCCGTCCCGCACGGGGCGGCGCCGTCCTCGCGCATCGCCCGCCCCCTTCACCCATGATGGAAGGAGGAGAGCCCTGGACGGGCCCGACGGAAGGAGGCCCCAGGTGAGCGCCGAGCGCTACGAACTGGTGCTTCCCGGCGAGCCCGGTGCGGGCCCCGACATCGTGGTCGTGTCCCGGACCCAGCAGTCGGGGCCGGGCGGCCACCCCGTGTACGAGGACCCGACCGGCATCGTACGGGCGGAGATCAGCGACCGCGGGGAGGTACGCATGCTCCCGTCGGGCGGCCACCAGGACCCGGTCACGGCCTTGGAGGCCCGCCCGCTCGGGTGAGGGTGCCGGTGCGCCCCTCGGCCGGCTTCACTCCCCCGCCATACCGGCTTCGGCCGGGCGGGACCAGCGGTGCCACCAGTGCCTGCGGCGGGGATGGACGGCGCGCCCGAGGCGCCGTCCGATCAGCAAGTACCCCAGGAGCGCGCCGGTCGTGTTCAAGATGACGTCGTCGACGTCGAAGGCTCGTCCGCTCACCAGGGCACCCTGGATCAGCTCCACCAGTGTCATCAGGGCCGCCGTCACGACGGCCACCCGCAGCAGGCCGCGGGCCGGCGGGACGAGCACCGGCAGCAGCACACCGAGCGGCACGCCGAGCAGGACGTTGCCGCCGAGCTGACGCGCGGCCTCGCGCACCGACGGCCCGTGCAGGTAGGCGTTGATGGAGCGGCCGGGATGCACGTTGCTGTGGACGAGCGCCACGGACGCGGCGGAGGGCTCCAGAGTCAGGCGGGCCAGCACCACGCTGAACCCCACGGTCGCCGCGAAGGCTCCCACCATGGCCACCGCCCGGACCACGGGCGAGGTCGGGGGCCGGGGCCGGCCGCGCGGCACGGCCCCGGTGCGGGCTCGCGGTGCGTCCCGGGCGGTCGGCTCGTCGTGCTTCCTCGTACGCCACCACATGGGCCTCGTTGTCATGCGGGCCCTTGTACCCCGGCGGCGGCGTTGAACTCGCCCTCACCGGAGCGGCGTTGGCGACCTTCCGTCCTCAGGACGGGCGGTCCTCGCTCTGCCCGCACACCCAGGCGAGGGCGTCGTGCACCCCCTGGATGTGGTCGTGCGGCACCGAGCGCGGCGGCTGCTCCTCAAGCCGTACGACGGCGGCGTCCACTTCCGCGACCAGCAGGTCCATGCCGGGCGGCCCTTCGGCGTGGACCCCGGTGACGGGCCCTTCGCCCTCTTGGCCGAGGGCCCACTGGTACCCGCTCGCGGCGCCCCGGGAGAAGGGGGTGGTCCGCTCCAGTCTCCCGTATTCCCGTTCGATGTCGGCCCGGCGGCGGGTCCCGACCATCTCTTCGCCACCTCGGTCGGTGGATCGAGTCGTCATACGTACCCCGCCTCCCCGGGTTCGTCACGACCGGCCCCGCGCGCCGCGGGGCACCTGTCTGCCCGCCTGCCCGGTTACCGGGCCGACATGCCGGTCGGCCGGGAAGGGACCGGAATGGAGTACCGCACGGTGCGCGCGGAAGGCGTGCATCTTTTCGGCTTTCGAGGGCAGTTCGCTGATCAGTCCCGTGAACCGGCCCGAAAGGACCTTCCATGTTGATGCCGTCCCCGATCGTCGTCCGCTCCCTCCTCACCCGGTACGCGTCCCTGGCCGGTCAGGACTGCGCCGCCGCACGGCAGGAGCTGGAGCAGGTCTCGTACACCCTCTGCGTCACGACCGCGACGACCACGATCGAGGACGCCCTGGCCGCGGCCACGATCATGGCCGAACGCGAACTGCCGACGACCCGGCAGGAGATGCGTCCCGCCGCGTAGCGCCCGGCGAGTACGCCGGTCGCGTCTTCACCGTGGCCGCCGCCGCGCGGCGCCTTCACGGGCCCGGAACCCCATGCGTGAATGACCCCATGCATGAACAGGGATGAACGAGGCAGACGGTGAATATCGCCCATCAGTACAGATTCGGAGTTTCGTCATGGCTGAGCACACCACCGCGCCGCACTACACCGTGCCGGGGATGTCGAAGGAGGACGCCGGCCGCGTCGTCGAGGTACTGCGCATGCGGCTGCACTCGCTCAACGACCTGGCGCTGACGCTCAAGCACGTCCACTGGAACGTGGTGGGACCCCACTTCATCGCCGTCCACGAGATGCTGGACCCCCAGGTGGAAGCGGTGCGGGAGATGATCGACACCACCGCGGAACGGATCTCCACCCTCGGCGGCGTTCCCGCCGGCACCCCCGGCGCACTGGTCGCCGAGCGGACCTGGGACGACTACGACGTCGGTCGGGCCGACGCGGTCGCCCACCTCGGGGCGCTGGACCTGGTCTACGCGGGGATCATCGAGGACCACCGGGCCGCCATGAAGATCACCGATGAGCTCGACCCGGTGACCCAGGACATGCTCATCGGCCAGCTCGCGCAGCTGGAGCTCTTCCAGTGGTTCGTCCGCGCACACCTGGAGAGCAGCGGAGGGCGTCTGAGCACCGCCGGCGCCCACACCCTGGACGAGGCCGCCGACCAGGCCCTCCGGGACGCGCGCCGCACTGCCTGACCGCGCTTCCGCTCCCCGACCCAGGGGGTACACGCCGGGGCCGCCCGTTCCCGAGAGGAGCGGGCGGCCCCGGCGGCGTATGCAGGAGGGCGGCGTGTGTACGAGGGCGGCGGATCGTGACGGGCCGGCCGCGCTGCGGGATGGCGGTATGTGCGACGGCCCGGCCGCGCTGCGGCCGGGCCGTTCCCGGTCGAGCGGGGTGATCCGGGGTCGTCCTGTGATCCGAGGTTGTCGTCCGGCGTCAACCGGTGCTCGGGCGTCCTCAGTTGAGGGAAGGCTCCGGCGACGCGGGCTTGGGGGCGGGCCGGCCCGTCACCAGCCGGTCCGCTTCGATCTCCACCCAGACGGACTTGCCGTTCTCGTGGCGGACCCAACCCCAGCGGTCGGAGAGACGCTGCACGATGTACAGGCCCTGACTCCCGGGGGCCCCGCGCTGGTGTTTGGGGGCGGGACGGGGAGGCTCGGGGTCCCCGTCGAACACCTCGATCCGCAAGCATTCGCCCGCGACCAGCAGCAGCTGGTCACAGCCGCCCGCGTGGACGTTGGCGTTGGTCACCAGCTCCGAGACGATGAGGAGGGCGTCATCGGCGGTCTCACTCCCGTCCCAGCCCCAGTCGCTCAGGACCCGGTGCGCGAATTCGCGGCACTTGGCCACCTGGCCCCGGGTACCGCCGAGGGTGAGCCGACGGCGCTGACCCATGACCGGCGGTCCTGTGGGCAGTGGATCGCTGGTGTCCGATCCGATGGTCTTCACTGTGGTCTCACCCCCGTCGTTGACGCTGTTCGTCGTGTATCGCGAGCTGCCGGAGTACGCGGGCCACCGGGCGTCGTCGCCCTCGGGGCCTCAGATTTTGCGTATGCCCGGTCTGACCACCCGGACACGTGGATACCCCGATCGGCGCATTCCCCCTGCCCCCGGCGTATGCGGACAGGGCGTGTGGCGGGCACGAGCGGGCTCAGGGCGCGCTGAGCGCGGCGTCGACGGTGGCGTCGATGGTGAAGACACTGTCCGCGCCGGTGATCTCCAAAAGGCGCAGGAGCTGCTGTGTGGGGGCGGCCAGCCGCACCGTGAGACCGGCCTTCTCCGCGTCCAGACGCACCCCGAGCAGCAGGTTCAGGCCCGAGGAGTCGCAGAAGCCCAATCCGGTCAGGTCGATCACCAGCCGGTTCGCGCCCGACCGGAGCGCCCGCTCCAGCAGCGGACGGACGGCGCCGAGGCCGTCCAGGTCCAGGTCTCCGGTGATCGCGCACACCACGGCCTCCGTCCCGCTGCCACGGGGTCCCGTGCCCTGCGGTCCGTCTGTGGCCGTGCCCCCCTGCGGGGTCACTTCGCCGTCTCCCGGGTTGCCAGTTCCCACGTCAGCCTCTCCATCGCCCGTGTTCCGTGCTGCCGCAACATTACAGGCGCGGATGGCGCCGGGGGGAGGCCCCCGGGGGCGGCGCCGTCGGCGCGGTCAGGAGCCGCTGACGTGGAGGCGCAGCGTGAGGCCGGTGTCCAGGGCGCGCACCTCGACGAGGTCGCAGAGCTGGTGGATCATCCACAGGCCGCGGCCGCCGTTACCCGACGTCAGGGAGGGGCGCCGACGGCCCGCGAGGGCGTTGGAGAGGCGCCCGCTGTCCTGGATCTCCGCCACGACGCCCCCTCCGGGCGTGTTCCACAGCCGCAGGGTGCCCTTGCCGCCGCCGTGCGCGACGGAGTTGGCGGCCGCCTCGCTGACGGCGAGCACGAAGTCGCCCCTCCGGGCCGTGTCGAGGCCCGTCCCGCGGACCCAGTTCTCGGCCTGTTCGCGCACCTGGGCGAGTTCGCCGCGGGCGTATTCCACCAGGACGAGGTCCCGGGCGGGCTCGGGGAGGGGAAGATCACAGTCGGCGCAGACCACGGCGGCGTCGGTGTAGAAGGGGCTGACGCCGTCCAGACCGTCCTCGATCACGGTGGGGTGGGTGCGCCGGGCGTCGGCCACCACGTTCGCCGGCAGGGCGGAGAGGTCGTACGGACAGAGGATCGTGGCGGGCCGTCCGGCAAAGGCGGTGTTGATGAGCGCCTCGTGGCGGGTGGCCTCCAGGATCTCGCCTTCGGAGCGGCCCGCCCAGATCGGCTCGCCCACGATGCGGGCGGCCCGGCCGGGCTCGCGGTCCGCGAAACCCTGGAGGGCGGCCAGGATACGGCCGGGGTTGCGACCCAGCTCCCGCATGTCGACGCAGTCGATTCCGTCGGCGTCGCTGCCCAGGCTCTGGCGCAGGGCGTCCAGCTGTGGCCCGGGGACGGCCAGGAGGACCGGCTCCCGCGCCTCCAGGGCCCCGCGCACGAAGTCGCCGATGCCGGCCGTGTACTCCTCCAGGTCCCGGTAGAAGAGGGCGGGGTGGACGAATTCCGCGGGCTCCGCGTTCGCCGGAACAGGTGTGACCATCATGCTGCGACCTCCAGCGCGGCACATTCCTCCGGAAACAACTCGGCCACTTTGCGCAGCGAGTACGGGGGCTTGTGGAGAAGGAGGCTCCGGCCCTTCCCGGTCAGTGAGTTCGAGACGTCCACGAGCACGGCGACCGCGCCCGGGTCGAGGTAGGTCACCGCCGACAGGTCGAGGTGGACGATGGGGCCCGGCATCCGCGCGAGGGCGGCGAGCGCCGAGCGCAGGATGTGGCGGGTGTCGATGTCGCCGCTGCCGCTCAGCCGGATGCCGGAGCGGTCCCGCATCGGGACCGCGGCCAGGGCGGCGGGCAGCGGCCCCGCCCCGGCGGAGGCCGGGTGGGGCAGTTCGGCGCAGGTGGTGTGGGCGCGGGTCAGCAGGTCGGCGGTCGACGCGGGGATCAGCCGGCGGTCGAACAGGCAGAGCCCGGTCAGCGGGAGGTCCGCGTAGACCTCGCGGTCCAGGCGCAGTTCCGATTCCAGGACGCGGTCGACGTCCGCCACCCCACGCGCGGACCACGACATCTCCCCGAGGACGCTCAGCCCCGTACAGCCGTCCGCGAGGGCCTCGGTGCAGGCCTCGCGGAACATGGAGATGACGTAGTCAGGGTCGAAGGGGACGCGACGCAGGTAGGACAGGTCCGTCCCGGTGACGCTCAGCCGGGCGTCCCGGCGGGCCGTGTCGACGTCGATGGCACCGCGGCGCAGTACGTCGATGACGACGCCCGGCTCGGTGCTGTCGGCGCTGTACCACACGCGCTGTCCGCGCTCCAGGCCGTTGCTCACGAAGCGGACCACGGTGTCCGCCCACGCCAGGTCGTCGTCGTAGGCGAAGAAGGAGTGCTCACCACGGGCGGCCGGAGGCCGACGGTGCTGAGGCGGCGAAGTCACGTTCTTCCCTCCGGGGGGGGCGGGCGGTTGGCCGGTGGACTGACAAGGCTACCGCCGGTCCACGGCCGGCACCGGCCCGCCCGCCGCCTCGGCGGGAGTGTGTGCTTCAGGAAGCGAGCATCCCGGTGCGCAGACGCGCCAGGGTACGGGACAGGAGGCGGGACACCTGCATCTGGGAGATGCCCAGCTCGGCGCCGATCTCCGCCTGGGTCTTCTCGTCGCCGAAGCGCATCTGCAGGATGCGGCGGTCGCGCTCGTCGAGTTCGGCCAGCAGCGGCGCGAGGGTGTGGAACTCCTCGAAGAGTTCCATCCCGTAGTCGGCTTCGCCGAGGGTGTCGGCCAGCGACCGCGTCCTGCGGCCCGACGCGGCGTCCTCCTCCGAACCGGAGGAGGCGTCGAGGGAGTCGCTGGTGTAGCCGTTGGCGGCGACCAGTCCCTCCACGACCTCGTCCTCGCTGAGTTCGAGGTCCTGGGCGAGCTCCCTGACGGTCGGGGCCCGGCCCAGGAGGTCGGTGAGCGCTTCCCGGCTCTTGGCGAGTTCCGTGCGCAGCTCCTGGAGGCGGCGCGGGACGTGGACCGCCCAGGTGGTGTCCCGGAAGTACCGCTTGATCTCTCCGGTGATGAAGGGGAGCGCCAGTGTGGCGAACTCCACTTCCCGCTCGGGGTCGAAGCGGTCGATCGCCTTGATCAGGCCGATCGTGCCGACCTGGAGGATGTCGTCCATGTCCACGCCGCCGCCGGCGGACCGGGCGCGGAAACGGCGGGCGGCGAAGTGCACCAATGAGATGTTCATCTCGATCAGCGTGTTGCGCGCGTACTGGTACTCGCGGGTGCCTTCCTCAAGGGATCGCAGCCGCAGCAGGAAGATCCGCGAAAGCTGCCGGGCGTCGGCGGGGGCCACCTCCCGGGCATCGGCGATCCTGGGAAGTCGGCTCTCCGCCTCTTCGGTCGTACGGCCGGCGGCCGGTGCGGCCTTCGCATCTGTCTCGTGGACAGGTTCAACAACTGCGGCGGAGCGGGGCATGGGGGACCTTCCTCCCGAAGACGGACGGCTGACGTGGCGCGCTTGCCCCGAGAATTCGACTCCACACGGGGTTGATGCGATTTTTTTCGGAGACGGTGCTCACGGGCCCACGGGGGACCTCCGGTCGCCCGGGATGTGGTGGACTACGTCCCGGCGCGAGACGGAAAGACCGTGTCCCGTCCGTGACGAGGTCTCGGGAGATGGTGGGGAAGAACATGACGAACGCTACGGTCACGCATGGTCCGGACCCGGACGCGCCGGGCGCGGTGGGCGAGCCGGAGCTGCGGCAACTGCTCGCCGGTCTGACGGCGGTGCGTGACGGCGACTTCGGCACCCGGCTGCCCGACGGGGCCGACGGCCTCCTCGGGGAGATCGCCACCGTCTTCAACGGGATGATCGACCAGTTGTCCCTGTTCACCTCGGAAGTCACCCGCGTGGCTCGCGAGGTCGGCACCGAGGGCACCCTCGGTGGTCAGGCCGAGGTCCCGGGCGTCTCCGGCAGCTGGGCGGACCTGACGGACTCCGTGAACGCGATGGCGGGCAACCTCACCACGCAGGTCCGCGACATCGCGCAGGTCGCCACGGCGGTCGCACGGGGCGACCTGTCACAGAAGATCGCGGTGGACGCCCGCGGGGAGATCCTGGAGCTGAAGGACACCGTCAACACGATGGTCGACCAGCTCTCCGCCTTCGCCGACGAGGTCACCCGCATGGCGCGGGAAGTGGGCACGGACGGCATCCTCGGCGGTCAGGCCGATGTCAAGGGCGTCTCCGGCACCTGGCGCGACCTCACCGATTCGGTCAACTTCATGGCCGGAAATCTCACCGCCCAGGTGCGCTCCATCGCCCAGGTCGCGACGGCCGTCGCCAAGGGCGACCTCTCGCAGAAGATCCGGGTCGACGCCCGGGGCGAGATCCTGGAGCTGAAGGACACCATCAACACGATGGTCGACCAGCTCTCCGCCTTCGCCGACGAGGTCACCCGAGTCGCCCGCGAGGTCGGCACGGAGGGCAACCTGGGTGGTCAGGCCACGGTGCGCGGCGTGTCGGGCACCTGGAAGGACCTCACCGACAACGTCAACGTCATGGCGTCGAACCTGACCGGGCAGGTGCGCTCCATCGCCCAGGTCGCGACGGCCGTCGCCAAGGGCGACCTCTCGCAGAAGATCACGGTCGAGGCGAAGGGCGAGGTGGCCGCGCTCGCCGGGGTCATCAACACGATGGTCGACACGTTGTCCGCCTTCGCCGACGAGGTCACCCGCGTCGCCCGCGAGGTGGGCACCGAGGGCCGGCTCGGCGGCCAGGCCCGCGTCCCCAACGTGGCGGGCACCTGGAAGGACCTCACCGACAACGTCAACTCCATGGCGAACAATCTCACCGGCCAGGTCCGCAACATCGCGCTGGTCACCACCGCCGTCGCCAACGGCGACCTGTCGAAGAAGATCGACGTCGACGCCCGGGGCGAGATCCTGGAGCTCAAGACCACGATCAACACGATGGTGGACCAGTTGTCCTCCTTCGCGGCCGAGGTGACGCGCGTGGCGCGCGAGGTGGGCAGCGAGGGCCGGCTCGGCGGACAGGCCGAGGTCGAAGGCGTCGAGGGCACCTGGAAGCGGCTCACGGAGAACGTGAACGAGCTGGCCGGGAACCTCACCCGCCAGGTGCGCGCCATCGCCGAGGTCGCGAGCGCGGTGGCCGAGGGCGACCTGACGCGCTCCATCACCGTCGACGCCTCCGGCGAGGTCGCCGAACTCAAGGACAACATCAACTCGATGGTCGGCTCCCTGCGCGAGACCACCCGCGCCAACCAGGAGCAGGACTGGCTCAAGTCGAACCTCGCGCGCATCTCCGGACTGATGCAGGGCCACCGTGACCTGTCCGCCGTCGCGGAACTCGTCATGGACGAGCTGACGCCGCTCGTCGACGCCAGCTACGGCGCCTTCTACCTCGCCGAGGAGTCCGACGGCGAGACCTGGTTGACCCTCATCGGTTCCTACGGCCGGCCCGCCGGGAGCCCCGCCTCCGTGCGCCTTCGGCGCGGCGAGACCCTCGTGGGCCAGGCCGCACGCAGCCGACGGATCATCGTGGCCGACGAGGTTCCGCCGGGCTACGTGGTCTCCTCCGGGCTGGGCCGCTCGGCCCCGGCGGGGCTGATCGTGTTGCCCATCGTGGTGGAGGAGCAGGTGCTCGGCGTCATCGAGCTGGCCACCTTCAAGACCTTCACCCCGGTGCACCGGGACTTCCTGGGCCGGCTGATGGAGACCGTCGGCGTCAATGTCAGCACGATCGTCGCCAACGCCCGCACCGACGAACTCCTGGGCGAGTCGCAGCGGTTGACGGTGGAGTTGCAGGCGCGTTCGGAGCAGCTCCAGGTCCAGCAGGACGAACTCCAGCGCTCCAACGCGGAGCTGGAGGAGAAGGCCGCGCTCCTCGCCACCCAGAACCGGGACATCGAGACGAAGAACCTGGAGATCGAGCAGGCCCGGCAGGAACTGGAGGACCGCGCACAGCAGTTGTCGCTGGCGTCGAAGTACAAGTCCGAGTTCCTGGCGAACATGAGCCACGAGCTGCGCACGCCGCTCAACAGCCTGCTCATCCTCGCCCAGCTCCTGGCGCAGAACCCCACCCGCAACCTCACGGCCAAGCAGGTCGAGTACGCCGGGATCATCCACTCCGCGGGCTCCGACCTGCTCCAGCTGATCAACGACATCCTCGACCTGTCCAAGGTCGAGGCGGGGAAGATGGACATCAACCCCGAACGGGTCTCCCTCAAGCAGCTCCTGGGCTATGTGGAAGCCACCTTCCGGCCGCTGACCACGCAAAAGAGCCTCGAATTCGAGATCGTGACCTCGCCGGGGGTGCCGGTCGACCTGCTGACCGACGACTCGCGGCTGCGTCAGATCCTGCGCAACCTGCTGTCCAACGCGGTCAAGTTCACCGAGCACGGCCGGGTGGAGCTGCGGATCGAACCGGCGGTCTCCGAGGAACTGCCCGGCCACCTGGACCGGGCGGGATCGGTGGTGGCCTTCCGGGTCGTCGACACGGGCATCGGAATCGCCGAACAGCACCTGGAGTCGATCTTCGCCGCGTTCCAGCAGGCCGACGGGACCACGAGCCGCAGATACGGGGGCACCGGGCTCGGACTGTCGATCACGAGGGAGATCGCACGCCTCCTCGGCGGTGTGGTCACGGCGCGCAGCGTGCCCGGCGAGGGCTCGATCTTCACGCTGTACCTGCCCGTCTCCTACGACGACTTCCACGACCTCGTCCTGGAGGGGCAGGCCCTGGAGGCGGCCCCGGAGGGCGACGCCGAGGCGATCGAGGGCCCCTCCGGTGCGGTGGCCGCGCTCCCCGCCGCCGGAGAGGACGCGCGCCATCCCCGGCGGCTCCTGGTGATCGAGGAGCGCAGCAACGGCCTGCTCAGTCTCGTCGCGGAGAGCGCGGCGCGTGACCTTGCCACGGGACGGGCCGCATCGGGTACCGAGGAGCAGGTGGAGGTGGCGACCGCGGTCACCGCCGTGGAGGCGGCCACCGTCCTCGCGCAGGCCTCCTTCCACTGTGTCGTCCTCGACCTGGGCAGCGACGGGGAGGCCCTGCGCTTCCTGGACGCCATGGCGGGCGACTCGGCCCTGGCGTCCCTGCCGGTGCTCGCCCACGACGGCCGCCGGCTGACGACGGCGCAGCGGACGGAACTGGCCCGGCACGCCTCCCACCAGCCGCTGGAAATCCTCTCCAGCCTGGACGAGTTGCGCGAACGGATAGCGCTCCACCTCTCCGCGGAGTGGCCCGGAGCAGTACCCCCGCTGGTGCGGACCGGCGCGCCCTCGCCGGCCTCCGGCCCCGCGGCGCAGGTCGACGACCGTCTGGCGGGCCGGTCGGTCCTGGTGGTCGACGACGACGCACGCAACCTGTACGCGATCAGCGGCATCCTGGAACTCCACGGGATCGAGGTCCTGCACGCCGAGAACGGCCGCAAGGGCATCGAGGCCCTGGCCGCGAACCCGGGGATCGACCTGATCCTGATGGACGTGATGATGCCGGAGATGGACGGGTACGCGGCGACCGCCGAGATCCGGCGGATGCCCGCCTACGCGGAGCTGCCGATCATCGCGGTCACCGCGAAGGCGATGCCCGGCGACCGGGAGAAGAGCTTCGCGTCCGGCGCCAACGACTACGTGACCAAGCCGGTCGACGCGAACGACCTGATGTCCCGGGTCCGCCGCTGGCTGCTCCCGCAGGAGTCCACCCAAGGGGCCGAGAGTGTCGCCGGTGCCTGACGTACGACTCCCCTCCCCCGCCGAGAAAGCCGGTCCACGGTGAACAGCCCCACGTATGCAGGAGACGAACCCGGTGACGTCCGGCCCGTGCCCGAGCTCCGCCCGCGCCAGGGCGGCGACGGCCCCGGTCCCGGCTTCCCGCCGGTCCGGACCGACGCGTCCCCGGCGCTGACCGACGCCGGTCGGCTGGCCGCCACCGTCGAGCGGCTGCGCCAGGAGGTGCGGGAGGCCCAGGCCGCCGCGGACGGCCGGGCGCTGGTCGAGATGGCCAAGGGCGTGCTCGTCGGCCGCCTCGGGTGCGGTCCGGCCGAGGCGGCGCGACAACTGGCCAAGCTGGCCGAGCAGTCGGGGACGACCCTGCTCGCGCTGGCCGTCGACGTGGTCAACCAGGCCGCGCGCGACCACGTGAGCGAGGTCGCGCGGGAGTTCCTGGAGAACACCGCCCAGCCGGCCCCCGTCGCCGGCGCGAGCACACCGGCCGTGCGGCTTCGCGCCGCCGAGAGCGGGCTGCTGGCCGCCGCCGACTCCCAGGCCGTGGCCGCGGCCCTGCTGGAGAACGCCCTGACCGCGCTCGGGGCGCACGGTGTCGCGATCTGGGTGGCGGGCTCGGATTCCTCCCTGACGCTCGTGGGACACGCGGGCTTTCCGGAGGAGGAGGCGAGCCGGTGGCGCTACGTCCCGCCGGAGGTCGCGACCTGCGCCCATTTGGCTCTGGACAACCGCGAGTTGACCGTCGTACCGCGGCTGAGCGACTCCGGTATCCCCTCCATCGGCCGGCGCCAGCACCCGGGGGGCGGCCGCATCGTCGTGCCCGCCGGCACCGGCGGCCGTATCCACGGCGTGCTGGAGGTGTGCTGGCCCGAGCCCCTCGAACCGCAGTCCCCGCACGTCCTGCGTCAGTTGGAGGCGTTGGCCGAGCTGTGCGCGCACACCTTGGGCGACCAGGACGTGACCCCGTCCGCCGAGCCCGAGGAGCCGGAGCACGGCTGCGCCGGGGTGGCCGAGATGGTCAACCTCGCCGACAACCTGTACGACCCCGCACTGGTACTGACGCCCTGTCTGGACCTGGGCGGCCGGCTGGTGGACTTCCGCGTTCACCACGCCAACGACCGCTTCATCGACCCCGCCGGACGGCCCCGCACCTCCGTGTGCGGCTCGTCGTTCCTGGAGGCCTACCCCGCGGCCGCCGAGGACCACGGGCTCTTCGACAAGCTGGAACGGGTCTACGCGACGGGCGAGCCCTGCCGGACCCAGCGGATGGCGCTCACCGCGTTCGTGGACGACGTACCCCTCACGGCGATCGCGGACGCCAGCATCAGCCGCCACGGCGCGGCCCTGCTGCTCATCTGGCGGATAGAGGACGAGACGGCGCGGCTGGCCAGCCTCCTCCAGCACGCCCAGCGCCTCGGCCGCGTCGGAGGCTTCGAGGAGAACATCACGACGGGTGAGATCACCTGGAACGGGCAACTGTTCACTCTCTACGGGCGGCCCCTGACCTCCTCCCCCGTACCCCTGGAGGAGCTGCGCGGCCACGCCCACCCCGACGACGCGGTCTCCATCAACCGCTTCCTGCGCACGCTCCTGCACCACCAGCGCGAATCCTCGGTGGACTTCCGGCTCCAGCGCCCCGACGGCATCACCCGGCACATCCGTCTCGTCGCGGAACCCGTCCTCGACGACCGGGGCAGCCTCCACGCGGTGCGCGGCGCCTACCAGGACATCTCCGCCCAGCACTGGACCGAGGTGGCCCTCGCCGCCACCCGGGACCAACTCGCCTACACCGAGGCGGAGGCGGCCGAACGCAGCCGGCTCGCGCTCCAGCTCCAGCACGCCATCATGCCTCCCGCGCCCGCCCCCCTGGAGGTTCCCGGCATCCGTATCGCGGTGCGTTACCGGCCCGCCGAGTCGGAGGCGATGGTGGGTGGCGACTGGTACGACTCGGTCGTCCTGCCCAACGACAAGGTGCTGCTGTCCGTGGGGGACGTCGCCGGGCACGGCATCGAGGCGGCCACCGGCATGGTGATCCTGCGCAACGCGCTGCGGGGCCTGGCGGTGACCGGGGCCGGTCCCGCACAGCTCCTGTCCTGGCTCAACACCGTCGCCCACCACCTGACCGGCAATTTGACCGCCACCGCCGTGTGCGGCGTCTACGATCCGCGGACGCGGGTCCTGCGCTGGGCGCGCGCCGGGCACCTGCCGCCGGTCCTCGTGCGGGGCACGGACGCGCAGGCCTTCCCGATGGCCCAGGGCATACTGCTCGGCGCGCTGCCGGAGGCCGTTTTCGAGGAGGAGGAGGTGCGGTTGGAGCCCGAGGACACGTTGCTGATGTACACCGACGGGCTCGTCGAGCGCCGGGACGTCTCCGTGACGGACTCCCTGTCCCAGCTCCTCTCCCTCGCGGGGCCGGAGGCGGACACCCTGGACAAGCGGCTCGACCGGCTGCTGACGCACAGCCGGTCGGACACCGACGACGACACCTGCCTCATCGGCATCCAGGTGCGCTGAGGACCACCGCGCTGAGGACCGCTCCCCGCGAACCGGGCCGGCCGGTCCGGCCCCGGGGCGACGGGCCGGCCGGCCGGCTCGTGTTCACTCGCGGACGGGCTCGCCATGGGGGTCGGGGACTTCCGGCGGGTGGAAGCAGGCGCTGATGGCCTTGCCGCCGTGGAAGGCGTGGACGTCCAGCGTGTCGGCGAGGGCGTCGACGATGCCCAGCCCCCGGCCCGAAGTGGCGGTCGCGTCCGCCTCCCGGGGCCTGGGCAGCCGCGGATCGCCGTCGGCCACGCTCACGTGCAGGCACTGACCGTCCCACGTCAGGACGAGGTGCGCGGTCTCGGCGGCGTGCACATGGGCGTTCGCGACCAGTTCGGACACGCTGAGCAGGATCGAGTGGACGGTGTCCGGGGCGTGGGCGGCCCAGTCCAGCGACGAGAGGTGCTCCGCGGTCCACTGCCTGGCCGCCCGGACGCCGTTCGACACCGGAAAGGAGCGGGCCCACCCCACTGCCCTCATCGCCATCATCCTCACCGTGTCCTTTCGTTCGTCGGGGTGTCGTCTCCTGCCGACGCGGGTACCCCGCGCGAACCGGGGCATCCCCGGTGACCGGCGTCGGGGTTCGGGTGCTCGGGGCAGGTGTAGCGCCGGACAACGGGGGCACCCGAGGGCCAAGATCGTCCGGTTTCCCGAAAGGACTCCGCCCATGCTGATGGCCCACCCGGCCGTGCTTTCCGGTCTCGTCGAGCGCTACTGGGCGCTGGCGGTCCTGTGTGCCCACGACGACACCCCTGAGATCCGCGGCCGTATGGACGACGTCGTGCACGCCCTGTGCGTCGCGACGGGCACCTCCAGTGTGGACGCGGCGCTGACGGCCGCCCGTTACCGACTCCCCGGCGCCCGCACCCTCGACGACTCGGTCCTGGCCGGTTGACGTCCGACTCCCCCGCGAACCGGCGCCCTGCCCCTCGACGAGAGGGGCAGGGCGCCGGTTCGCGGGTCGTGGAGGCGGTGCTACGCGGTGGTGGGGGCGCAGGACGTGGTGATACGGGCGCATTCCCGTACCACGGCGCCCAGATCCCCGGTGGCGCGCAGGAGTTCACGCTGGACGCGTGCTCCGTTGCCGCGGGCGAAGAGTTCCTCGATGCCCCGCCGGACCGCCGTGGCGTCCCCGTGGTCCTCCAGGGCTTCGCGGACGTGCTCGAAGAGCGCGTCCACCACCTCGCGGGCCGGCTCCTCCAGCATCGTCGCCGGATGGACCAGGGGCCCGTCGATGCCCGAACGGGCCGCCCGCCACGACGCCAGCCGCAGCAGGCCCACCCCGATGCGCGCCGGGGGCTCCCCGGCCTCCCAGGAACGCGCCGCCGTCTCGACGAGTCCCCGGACGAGGCTCGCCAGCAGGACCGTGGTGGAGGGCTCCAGACAGACGTCGGCGACGCGGATCTCCACGGTGGGGTAGTTCACCGCGAGCCGGGCGTCGAAGTAGATCATGCCCTTGTCGCGGAGCACCCCGGTGGCGACCATGGCGGACACCTGTTCGTGGTACCGGTCGGCGCTGCCGAAGATCTCGGTCGGCCCGGCGGAGGGCCACCGGTTCCACACCCGGCTGCGGTAGCTGCCGTACCCGCTGTCCTGGCCCTGCCAGAAGGGGGAGTTTCCGCTGATGGCGGTGAGGACGGGCAGCCACGGCCTGATGCGGTCGATCACGGCCACCCCCTCCTCGTCGGAGTCGACGCCGACGTGCACGTGACAGCCGGATGTCAGCTGTTCCTGCGCCGTGAGGCCGAACCGCTCCGCGACCCACCGGTAGCGTTCCCCCGGGCTGGTCGAGGGCAGTACGGGCAGTGGTGAGGTGGCGAGGGCGGCCACCTCGGCGCCGGCCTTCGCCGCGTGCCGGGCGGCCTCGGAACGCCATCTGACGATCTCCTCGGCCAGCTCCCCCATCTCCGTCACCGGCTTGGTGGAGAACTCCAGCTGCTCGCGCATCAGCTCCGTCTCGAAGGTGCCTTCCCGCTCACCCACACCATGCCGTTCCGCCTCGGCCAGAACCGCGCCGGACACGGAGAGCGGCTCGCCGCTCTCCGATCCGACCAGGAGGAGTTCCTCCTCCACCCCGACGCTGCGCAGACGCACCCGCACCACTTCCGTTCCTCGCTTCGTACCGATGGTGGGCGGCTGCCCCGCGTCGTGGCTCCCATGCGTGGCCCACGGGGTCCGGGTGCGGGGCTACGGCTTGTTGGCGATGGCCCCGAGGTACTGGTTGAGGGACTCCAGGCGGGCGTCGAGGCGCTCGGCGCTCCCGGCCAGGTCCTGTAGTTCCCGCGCCGCGGCGAGTACGGCGAGGACCAGGGCGCGGGCCGCCGGGTCGGCGACGTCGCGCAGCGCGGTCCTGGCTTCCTCGAGGAGTGGCGACGGGACGGGAACAGTCGATTCCATGTCTGTCTCCTGTGGGTCCTGATGGGTGCTGATGGGTCTTGTACGGGTCCTGTGTGCGGGGAGCGGGCACCCGCCCGCCCCCCGGGTCAGCGGCTGCTCCGCCTGAGGTTGTAGACCAGGATGAGCATCGCCACGGCCATCAGCGCCAGGTGGAGCCACACCGGTCCTGCCGGAACGTGCTCACCGGCCGTCGTCGTCCACATCTGCGCCGCCTTCCGCCGGGCTCGGCGTTCTGCCGTCGCCGTGTATCCGCGTATGCCCGCGAACGAGGGGACGACGCGGCCGGCCGGCCCGGACACACATGAGGTTTCGCCCGCCCGCCAGTGGACATCCGCCTGGCATGAACGACACTCCAGCTCCGCGCGACAGCGGCGACCGCGACGGCCGGGTCCGGCCCGCGGAGCCCGCCCCCGGCCGCGGTCCCGACGACGGTCACGGCCGCGGCCGTGGTGACGGCCCCGGCCCCGGCCCCGAGGTGGAGCGCAGGGCGCCGGACGAGCCGACGGATCTGCCCGGCAAGTCGTGGGTGACCGTACTGAAACGGACCGTCCGGGAGTTTCAGAAGGACGAGCTCACCGACCGGGCCGCGGCCCTGACCTACTACGCGGTCCTGTCCCTGTTCCCGGCGCTGTTGGTGCTGGTGTCGCTACTGGGCGTGGCCGGGAAGTCGGCCACCCAATCGGTGCTGGACAACCTCCAGAAGCTGACGCCCGGCTCCGCGCGGGACATCATCTCCAACGCGGTCCGTCAGCTCCAGGGCGGCGCGGGGCTGGGATCGGTCATCGCCGTCGTCGGCCTGATCGCGGCGTTGTGGTCGGCGTCAGGGTACGTCGCCGGGTTCATCCGCGCGTCCAACGCCGTCTACGACGTGCCCGAGGGGCGGCCGGTGTGGAAGGTGCTGCCGTTGCGGTTCGCCCTGACGGTGGGGCTGCTGGTCATGGCGTGCGCGAGCGGGCTGATCGTGGTGTTCACGGGGAGCCTCGCCCGGCGGGCGGGGGACGCGCTGGGTCTGGGGCAGACCGCCGTCACGGTGTGGTCGATCGCGAAATGGCCCGTACTGATCATCCTCGTCACGATCATGATCGCGCTGCTGTACTGGGCCGCGCCCAACGCGAAGGGCCGCGGGTTCCGCTGGGTCACCCCCGGCAGCTTCCTGGCGCTGCTGATCTGGATAGTCGCGTCCGCCGGCTTCGCGCTGTACGTCGCGAACTTCGGCTCGTACAACAAGACGTACGGCACCCTCGCCGGTGTCATCGTCTTCCTGATCTGGCTGTGGATCACCAACCTGGCCATCCTCCTCGGTCTGGAGTTCGACGCGGAGATGAGCCGGGCGCGGGCGATCGCGGGCGGGTTCCCGCCGGACCGGGAGCCGTACGTCGAACCGCGCGACACCCGCGAGTGGAGCGAAGAGGACAAGCGCCGCGCGGAGTGACGTCCCCGCGCCGTGGGCAACGGTCGCGGGCGCCGGGGTGGGCGCGGCCCGGCCCGGCGCCGGCTCGACGACAGGACCCTAGGCGGTGTCCGAAAGGGACGCCGTGACCGTGAACAGCGCGCCGTCGGGGTCGCGGAGGGCGGCCCAGCGTTCGGACGCGTTCTGCTCGATGTCCGACATGACGCGTCCGCCCAGCGCGGCGGCCGCCTCCATGGCGGGTTCCAGCGCGGGAACCCGGAAGTGCACCCTCCAGCGGGGCCGGACCTGCGGCTGGAGCGCGGCCGTCTCCACCGGGCCGCTGTTGAGCCGGGCGACGGGCTCGCCGAGGTGGCGCAGGACGACCTGGTCGTCCTCGTAGGAGATCTCGCAGGGCCCGTCGGTCCATCGGAGGACCTCGCCGTAGAAGAGGGCCGCGTCGAAGGCGTTCAGGGTGAGCAGTTCCAGCCAGGCGGGGGCGTGGCCGGAGCCCACGCGCCAGCCGGAGAAGACGATGCCCTCCCAGATCCCGAAGACGGCGCCGTCGCGGTCGGTGCACAGGGCGCCGCGTCCGCCGGTCTCGAAGGAGACGGGCCCGACACCCACCGTCCCGCCGCGCTCGCGGATGCGGGACACCGTCTCATCGGCGCTTTGGACCGCGAAGTAGGCCGTCCAGGCGGCGGGCACCTCCAGCTCCCCGGCCAGGGCCCCGATCCCCGCGACCGGCGCGCCCTCGACCTCGGCGACGGCCAGTCCCTCGCCGAGCCCGCCCGGCCGGAACGACCAGCCGAGCACCGCCCCGTAGAAGCGCTGGGCCGCCTCCAGGTCCCGCGTCGCCAGACTCACCCAGCACGGCGCGCCCAGGGCATCACCCGTCGAATCCCGCACAGCCGCGCTCCGTCCCTCGCCCGATGCCGGGGCGCCGTGGCGGCTGCCCCCCACAAGAGGTACCGTCCCGGCGGCACCGGAGCCGTGAGGACGCGCCGCAGGGCACCCGGGCCGGGCTCGATCAGTTCCCCTGGCCGTGTTCGGGCAGGTCCGCGTCGGCGGGGAGGGCGGCGAAACCGCGGCGGGGGGCGCCCTTGGCGGTGGCGGACGGTTTGCCGCAGAACGCCGCTTCGAGGGTGCCGCCGAGCGCCGTGTTGGCCTGACCCCGGTTGGAGGTGTTCGCCACGGCGGCGAGGGTGCGTCCGCCGTCGCGGGTGGCGAAGGCGTAGGTGTAGAAGCCCTGGACCGTTCCCGTGTGGCCGTACACCGACGTGCCGCAGGACAGGTCGTAGCGGCGCAGGCCCAGACCGTAGAAGCGGGTGTTCGTCGCGTCGGTGGGCGTCATCGTGAGCATGTCGTCCAGCGTGCGGGCCGGCAGCAGCCTGCCGCTCAGCAGCGCGGCGACGAAAGCGTTGAGGTCGGCGGCGTTGGAGATCATCGCGCCGGCGGACTGGGCCCAGGAGACGGTCTGTTCGGTGGAGTCGACCAGCGGCGCCCCCGCCTCGTCGGGGTGCAGGTAGCCGTGCGCGTGCGGGCCCTTGATCTCGGTCCGGGGATGCACGTAGGAGGTGTTCTTGAGCTTCAGTGGCTTGATGATGCGCCGCTCGTACTCCACGGCGACCGGGTTGCCGCCGGCCTTCTCGATGAGCATGCCGATGACGACGAAGTTCGTGTTGGAGTACTGGTAGGCCGCGCCCGGTTCGGCGGTGCGCGGCTCGCGCAGTGAGAGGCCCACCAGTTCGCGGTAGCCGAACACCTTGTTGCGGACCGCTTCGAAGCCGGGGACGGTCCGGTCGAACATCGCGTTCGTGTAGTCGGCGAGTCCGCTGCGGTGGGTGAGCAGGTGACGGACCGTGATCCGGTCGTCGGGCAGCAGGCCCGGCAGGTAGTGATTGACGGGGACGTCCAGACCGATCTTGCCTTCGTTCACCATCTGGAGCAGAACCACGGTCGAGAACGTCTTGGTGACGCTGCCGATCCGGAAGCGGGCGTTGACGTCCATGGGGGCACCGGTGCTCCGGTCCTGGACACCGACGGCCCGGGTGCGCACGCCCGAGGGGCCGGTGAGGCGGACCATGGCGCCGGGGGCGCCGGCGGCGGTGGTGTTCCGCAAGGCCTGCGACAGGGCTTCCATGTCGGGCGCTGCCGTCGTGTTCGGAAGCGTCGGCGCGGACGGGGCGGCGTACGCGGTGGCGGGCGCGAGCCCGGTCACCACCGCGATCACGACCGCGCTGACGGCCAGGCGACGGTTTACGGTCAGGGACACGTGGTTCCTCAACTCGGTGCGGGGGGACGAAGCGATGGGCGAAGCCTACGCAAAAACGGGCCCTTTCCCGCATGGTGGCGTCCGGGCCGGGGGCGCGGCGTATGCCATCGGCGGGCGCCCTCGCGACCCGCGCGCCCACGCCCCCTCGCGCTGACGGGGCCCGCCCGGCGCCCGGCTGACGGACGGCCGGCCGGATCGGCCACCGGAGCGGACGAACCCGTTCCCCATCAGGCGTACGTTCCGTCCGCGAGGGAAGGTACGCCCCGTGCCGACGGACGACGAGACCATCGATGGATTCGCGGCCGAGCTACGACGCCTGCGCCGGCGGCGCAATGTGTCGCTCTCGGACCTGGCCCGCTCGATCCACTACAGCAAGGGCTATCTCAGCAAGATCGAGAACGGGCGGAAGCCGCCCACCCCCGATGTCGCCCGCAGATGTGACGAGGCCCTCGGCGCGGGCGGTGAACTGGTGCGCCTGGTCCCCCTGGTGGCGCCCGTCCCCCCGGTGACGTCCGTGCCCCCGGCCCGCACCGGGGAGGATCGGGCCGCCCCCGAGGGCTCCGGCGCGCCCTGCCCCTACCGGGGGCTGGCCGCCTACGGGCCGCAGGACGCCGAGTGGTTCTTCGGCCGCGAGAGCGCCACCGCCGAGCTGACCGGGCGGCTCGCCGAGCGGATCGGGCGCGGCGCGGTGGCGGTGGTGGCCCCGTCCGGCGCCGGGAAGTCCTCGCTGCTGCGCGCCGGGCTGCTGCCGGCGCTGCGCCGCGGGGCGCTGCCCGTCGCGGGGTCACGGGACTGGCCGGTGGTGGTGTGCGCGCCGGGGGCGCACCCCCTCAAAGAGCTGCTGCGCTGTGCGGCGGACGTGCTGGGGGCCCCGGCGGCGGGGATCACGCCCGAGGAACTGGTGGACCGCCCGGACCGGCTGCCGGAAGCGGTGGCGGGCGCTGTCGGCCGTCCCGGACTGGTCCTCGTCGTCGACCAGTTCGAGGAGGTCTTCACGCTCTGCGAGGACGACCGGGAGCGCGGGGCCTTCGTCCGCGTGCTGCACTCGCTGGCGGCCTCCGCCACCATCGCCGTCGTCATCGGGATGCGGGCCGACTTCTGCGGACACTGCCTCGACCACCCGGAGCTGGTGGAGGTCTTCACGCACGGCCTGTTCGCCCTGGGTCCGATGTCCGCCGCGCAGTTGCGCCAAGCCATCTGCGAGCCCGCGGGGCGGGCGGGGCTTTCCCTGGAGGTCGGCCTGGTCGAGCTGCTGTTGCGCGATCTCGGGGACCGCTCGGCGGCGCACGCGGGCTCCCTCCCGCTCCTCGCCCACGCGCTGCTCGGCACCTGGCAGCAACGCACCGGCAGAACGCTCACGGTGGCCGGCTACGAGATGACGGGTGGGATTCGCGGGGCGGTCGCGCGCACCGCCGAGTCCGTGTTCGCCCGGCTGGAGGCCGCCGAGCGGCGCATCGCGCGCCAACTGCTGATCCGGCTCGTGCACATCGCGGACGGCGCGGGTGCCCAGACCCGCAGGCCCGTCGAGCGCGACCGGCTGCTGCGGCAGGTGGCGGACGCCGGGGCGGGCGGACGGGTGCTGGACGCGTTCATCGAGTCCCGGCTCGTGACCGCCGACGGGGGGTCGGTGGAGATCACCCACGAGGCGCTGCTGCACGCGTGGCCGCGGCTGCGCGAGTGGATCGAGTCCGACCGGGCGGCGCTCGTGGTGCGCCAACGGGTTTCCGACGCGGGCGCCGAGTGGGTGCGGGGCGGTCGGGACGCGAGCCTGCTGTTCCGCGGCACGCGGCTCGCCGGGGTCCGGGAATGGGTCGAGCGGCAGGACCCCGCCCAGCTCGGCCCCGAGGAGAAGGAGTTCATCGCCGCGTGCGAGGCCGAGGAGGAGCGGCGCGGCAGGGCGGTGCGGCGCCAGAGCCGGATCCGCCGGGCCCTGGTGATCACCTTGGCGGGGCTGCTCGTGGTGGCGCTGGCGGCCGGGGTGCTGGCCTTCCAGCAGCGTGCGCAGGCCTTGGACCAGCGGCGTACGGCGCAATCGCAGGCCATGGCGGTACGGTCGGGGTCCCTGGCGGCGGGGCAGCCGGAGGCTTCCGCGCTGCTCGCGGCCGCCGCCTATCGGACCGCTCCCACCGCCGAGGCCCGGGGGGCGCTCCTGAGCAGCCAGGCCCAGTACTTCGCCGGGCGGTTGCGCGGGCACACGGGGGCGGTCAACTCCGTGGCGTACAGCCCGGACGGGAAACTGCTGGCCTCGGCGAGTTCGGATTCCTCGATCCGCCTGTGGGACGCGGACGGGCACCGGCCGGTCGGCACGTTCACCGGGCACACGGGGGCTGTGGCGTCGGTGGCGTTCGCGCCCGACGGCAGCCGGCTGGCGACGGCGGGGGCGGACGGGACGGTGCGCCTGTGGGACGTGGGCGCGCGACGGCTCACCGCCACCCTGACGGGGCATCGGGGACCGGTCCGTGCCGTGGCGTTCAGCCCGGACGGCCGCGCCCTGGCCTCCGGCGGCATCGATCACACCGTGCGGCTGTGGGACCTGCCGGACGGCACGGCGCGGGCGGTCCTGCGCGGGCACGACGACGCGGTGATGGCGGTCGCGTTCAGCCCGGACGGCTCCCGTGTGGCCTCAGGCGGTGTGGACCGGAGCGTGCGGCTGTGGGAAACGGCGGACCCGGAACGGCCGCTGGTGCTGTCCGGTCACACCGACCAGGTGCTCGGGGTCGCCTTCGCGCCGGACGGCAGGACGCTGGCCTCGGGCGGCGCCGACCGGACGGTGCGGCTGTGGGACCTGCCGGACGGCACGGCGCGGGCGGTGCTCACCGGACACGGTGACGACGTGAACGCGGTCGCGTTCAGCCGTACGGGCGACACCGTGTTCAGTGCCGGCGGAGACGGCACGGTCAAGTCGTGGGACCCGGACACCCGCAAGCTGATCAGCACCCTGTCGGGGCATACCGACTACGTCCTCGCCGTCGCCGCCGGGCCCGGGGAGCAGCTCGCCACCGGCGGGTTCGACCAGTCCGTGGTGCTGTGGGACACCGGCCGGGCCGCTCTGGCCACCCGGCCGTTCAGCGAGGCGTGGCAGTCGGCGTTCTCCCCGGACGGGCGTCTGCTGGCGTCGGCGCAGGCGGATCACACCGTGCGGGTGTGGGAGCCCGGCCGGCGCCGACTGGTCACCACCCTGACCGGTTCGGGGGGTTCGGTGTTCGCCGTCGCGTTCTCCCCGGACGGGCGTCTGATCGCCGCCGCGGGTGCCGACCGTACGGTCCGGACCTGGCAGGCGGCGGACGGCAGACCCGCGGCGGTGCTCACCGGTCACGGCGGCTCGGTCTTCGCGGTGGCGTTCTCCCCGGACGGCAGGACGCTCGCCTCGGCCGGCGCGGACCGCACCGTGGTGCTGTGGGACGTGGGCACCGGCCGGCGGGAGGCCACCCTCGACGCCCACCAGGACTTCGTCAACGCCGTGGCGTTCAGCCCCGACGGCCGGACGCTCGCCTCGGGAAGCGATGACCTGACCGTACGGCTGTGGGACGTGACGGACGTACGGACCGCCGGACGGGCGCCGCGGGCCGTACTGCGCGCCCACACCGGCTCGGTCCGCGGCGTGGCGTTCTCTCCTGACGGGCGGACCCTCGCCAGCGGCGGAAACGACGGAACGGTCCGGTTGTGGGACACCGCCCGACCGGCCTTGGCCGGTACCCTCGCCGGACACAGCGGGTCGGTGCGGGCGGTGGCGTTCAGCCCCGACGGCAGGGTGCTGGCCAGCAGCGGCAGCGA
The DNA here is from genome assembly GCF_055231995.1 of Streptomyces sp. Tek67B01. NCBI lineage: Bacteria > Bacillati > Actinomycetota > Actinomycetes > Kitasatosporales > Streptomycetaceae > Streptomyces > Streptomyces sp. Tek67B01. The sequence continues at coordinate 6,403,158 of NZ_JBUYUY010000001.1, read as the reverse complement.
CCAGAGCGTGAAGCTGTGGGACCCGCGGCGCGGCGAGCAGATCGCCACGCTGGGCGGCCACACCGGAGCCGTGTGGGGCGTCACCTTCGACCCGACGCGGCCGGGCACCCTGGCCAGCAGCAGCAACGACGGGACCGTGCGGCTGTGGAACACGGACGTGTCGGAGCGCACCGCCGCGTTGTGCCGCCTCTTGGGGGACACCGGCCCCGCCCGCTGGACCGAACTGCTGCCCGGTCTGCCCTACCGGCGCGTGTGTCCGGCGGCTGCCGACTGAGCTGGGGAAACCGCCTGTTTCCCGGGGGGTTTCCCGTTTCCCGACGGTACGGGCGACGCGTGGCCTCTCGACAGCGGTGCCCGGCGCGTACGAGTCTCGAACCACCGCAGCCGGTGGCCGTGTTCGACCAACCCACGCCGCCGGACGACCTAGCGGGAACCACCATGGGGAACGGGGGAACCAGGCATGCGCACCATCCTTGACAGAACGAGGCGGTCCGTCGCGGCGGTCGGTCTGCTGGCGCTCTGCGCCGTGGGGGCGACGGCTCAACTCGCGGGCGCCGCTCCGACATCGCGGGCCGAGCGGGCCGGCCCGGCGGTGGGCGCGGCCGCCGCGGAGGGGAGTTGTGACGTCCTCGCGCCGGGCGGGTCCGCCGCCGCGCAGGCGGCGGTGCGGGCCGCCTGCTCGCAGATCGGCGTCTGGTACACGTGGGGAGGCGGGCACGGGCCTCAGCCGGGCGCCACTTACGGGCAGGTCGACCCGTCCGATCCGGCCAGTCAGCACGACCCGGAGCGACGCGGGTTCGACTGCTCGGGCCTCGTCCGGTACGCCTACGCCCAGGCCACGGGTCAGGACGTCCTGGCCGGAACCGCGAACGCCCAGTACCACTCGTCCCGGGTCACGGCGCGCTTCGGCGCGTCACAGGGCACCGGGCCACTGCTGCCGGGCGACCTGCTGGCCTGGGGCGGGGACAACAGCATCCATCACATCGCCGTATACCTGGGTGCCGGAAAGATGGTCGAGGCCCGGCAGTCCGGCACCCACGTGATGGTCAGCGACGTCCGGCTCGGCGGGGACTACAACGGGGCCGTGCGCATCGGCGCCGACCCCGGGCAGGGCGGCACCTTCTCCACCTGGGGCACGGACGTGTGGACGCACTCCGAACCCTCCACGACCAGCTCGCGAGTACACAAGTTCGATGGCCCGACACAGGTGCGGATCGGCTGCCAGAAGCACGCCCAGCCGGTGGACGCCGAGGGCTACCACAACGACGCCTGGTCCTACCTGCCGGACTACCAGGCCTGGATCACCAACATCTACATCCGGGGCCCCGCCTGGCTGGACGGCGTCCCCGCCTGCCCCTGACTCACCATCACGCGCCATCAGACACCGACACACCGACACGTCGAGTAGATCCGAGGAGCACACCGTGAACGCACGCAAGAAGCTCGCCCTGCTGACCGGCGCGGCCGCCCTGACGGCCGCCCTGACCGCCACCACCATGCCCGCGGCGAGCGCCGCCCCCGCCAAGCCCGCCGCCGACTGCGGCGTCCACTCGGACGGCCGGCTCTACTGCGGCAACAAGGTCGGGGCCAAGGGGTACGCCGACCGCTCGTACCGCTCCGCGACCCGCGGCACGCTCACCACCGGGTACAACTGGTTCGTGTGTTGGGGCCACGGCGACCCGCACCAGGGGCAGAACGACATCTGGTACTGGACGCAGCTCGACAACGGCGCCTGGGGCAACGTCCCCGCCGTCGACGTCAACACGGGCCAGGACCCGGCTTACGGACTGCGCCAGTGCTGAGCCGCGCCTGATCCGGTCAGCGCGGTGGGGCCCGCTCCCGATCGGGAGTGGGCCCCACTCGTGTCACCCGTGGGCGCGCGCCCCGGCCGGGTCAGCTCGGCGGGTACGCGGCCGCCTTGAGGCAGCGGGCCAGGTGCGCCGTGTTCGCGGCGAGGGTCGCGGTGGCGCCGGCCGTCGCCTCGGGCGTCTTGTCGAAGTCCTGGTAGTCGGTGTCCTGCATCGCTTCGCCGACCCAGTAGGTGACGGCGCCGGGAGCCAGGCTGAACCCGACGTCGTTCAGGCCCTGGAAGAGGTCGGCACTGACCTTGTGGGCGCCGTCCTCGTTGCCGACGACGCACACGGCCGCGACCTTGCCGTAGGTCAGCGGGCGACCCTCGTCGTCCGCCTCGGACAGTTCGGCGTTCAGGCGCTCCAGGACGCGCTGGGTGACGCTGGCGGGGTGGCCCATCCAGATCGGCGTGGAGATGACGAGGACGTCGCTGTCGAGGATCGTCCGGCGGATCTCGGGCCAGGCGTCCCCGTCCCCCATGTCGGTGCGCACGCCCGGCTTGACGTCGTGGTCGACGACGCGGATCACTTCCCCGGTCACTCCGTGGCCGCCGAGGGCTTCCATCGTCTGCTCGGCCAACAAGTGCGAGCTCGAGCGCTCCGGCGAGGGAGTCAGGCTGCAGACCAGCGCAACGGCGCGCAGCGGGGTCGTGGCGGGGACGGTGCCGGCGTTCTGTGTCGTTTCCATACGGGCGCACGTGCCCGGCCCCGGCGGTCTCTACCGGGCCGCATGCCTCCTTCGAGAGGGCCGTGAGGCCTCCCCCAAACCACACTCTCGGTCACCGAAAAGGTGCGATCCGTAGCGGACCGTGGCAGCGTCGTGTGAGCGGAGGCCAAAGAGGTCCTCCCGACGAGATCAAGGAGCGTGAACCGTCATGGGCGGTATGCGGGACAAGAACCAGCAGCCGGGCAAGGGCCGCGAGGAGCAGGAGCAGGAGCGCCGGCAGCGTCCCGGTCAGGACCCCGGGTCGATGCGGCCGGGTGGCCGCCAGCGCAAGCCGGGTGAGGTGTCGCACGACCGCGCGATCGATGACGACATGCGCGGCGAGGACGACATGGAGATGCCCCGCGAGGGCCGCTGACCCCACGGTCTCACGCACAGGACTCCGGCCGGTGGCTGACCACCGGCCGGAGTTCGCCGTTTCCGGGCCCGGGCCCGGCCCCGGAAACGGGCCACGCGGGCGGGAAGGCCGGCCGGCCGGGCCATGCGGACGGCTCTCCCGGGTAGGCGCACCGTCGGGGAGTCGCGCGCGAGGCCGAAGGAGGCACGTCATGGCCCGGCTGTCGGTGGAAGGCACGGAAGTCGTCGTCCGCCTGTCCTTGCGCGAGCGGCTGGCCGTGCGTCGGCGGCGGGACATCCGCGTCCCGCTGGCGGCGGTGCGCGAGGTGGCGGTGGAGTCCAGCTGGTGGCGCGTGCTGCGGGGCGTGCCGGGCAGGGGGCTGTGGCGCCCCGGGCGCTGTGTGGGGATCAGGCGTTCCCCGGAGGGCGAGGACTTCGTGTCCGTACGGGCCGACGGCTCCGTACTCAGCTTGGACCTCTCCGGTGACGTGGCCTTCCGCCGCCTCGCGGTCACCGTTCCCGACGCGGAGAAGACGGCCCGGACGCTGCGCTCCCTGCGTCCCGCCGACCCGCCGGACGCCGACGTGGGACAGGCGGACCAAGGGCCCGCCGAACTGGCCCCGCACCGGCCTCCGCTCCAGCACGAGGGCGGCACGGTGGACGATCACGGTCGCGCGCCGGGCGCTCCGTCGAGGACGGGGACGGGTTCGCAGCCGAAGGCCGATGACGAGCGGGTACGCCGGGCGAACGAGGGCGAATGAGCCCACGGGCCCGCGCCCCGGCCCGAAGCGGGTGGGGCGCTGCTCGCGGCCGGGGGAACAGATCAGGCCGCCCCAACGGCCGTCACAGGCCGGTGAGGATCTGCGGCGACAGGGTTTTGATCATCGTATTGGCCCACCGGACTTGTCGGAGCGTGCGGGGATGGCAGGCGGACGTGAGCTCCAGGAGGCGGGAGTCCCGGGTCGCCTGGGCCGTCTGCGCCAGCATCTCCCAGTGCAGCGAGTTCTCGGCCGCGGCCAGGTACAGGTCCTTGAGGTCGTGCAGCAGGAGCAGGCCGGGTTCGGGGCGCCTGCCCAGGGCTTCCGCCGCCTTCTCCCGCAGCGTGGCGAGCGGGCCGGCGCCGTCCGGGTGGTCGGGCGGCCCGTCGAGGTCCAGGGAGTAGTGCCGGCCCGTCTCCGCCAGGCGGCCCGCGTGCTCGTGGGACCACCGGGCGAGGTCGAGGGCGACGTGGTGGACCTCGTGCTCGGTGCGGTGGCGTTCGGCCGCCGCCAGCAGCTCCTTCTCCAGGTGCCGTTCACCGTGGTGCAGCGTGCGCAGGGTCAGGGTGACGCCGTTCATGGTCGGGCCGCCTCGCTCGGTGTGACATCGGATGGGGGGCCCTGCGTGCTCTGGGTGGCGTGGGCCTCGGGGCCGCCCCGGGTGGGGCTGATCCCGTGCGGGTCGGCCGGGGCGGACGCGGTGGTGGTGGGAGCGGGCGCCGGAACCCCGTCGCCCCGCCGGACCAGGGTGAGGCGGGCCGCGGCGGTCTTGAAGAGCGGCTGCTTGGACACGGGGTCCCAGTCGGTGACGGTGGTCTCGTTCGCCGCTCTGCCCGGCCCCTCCCCCGAGGGCCCGTAGCCCTCGGCGGTGTCCCAGTAGCCGTAGTGGAACGGGACGAAGAGCAGGCCCTCTCGGATCGCGGTGATCCGCAGCGTGCCGCGCAGGGAGCCGCGGGGCGTCGTGACGTCCACGAGGTCTCCTTCCGCGAGCCCCCGGACGGCCGCGTCCGCGGCGGACAGTTCCACCCACACCTCGGGCGCCGCCGCGTTCAGCTGCGGGACACGACCCGTCTTGGTGCGGGTGTGGAAGTGGTAGAGGGTCCGCCCCGTGGTGAGCCGGAACGGGTACTCCCGCGAGGGTTCCTCGTGGGCGGGCTGGTACTCGGCCGCCTTGATGACGGCCTTGCCGTCCGGGTTGAGGGAGCGGTACTCCACCACTTCCACGGACGCCCCGGTGACGAGGTCCTTGCCGTAGCTCTCGCAGACGTCGGGGTGCGCCCAGGTGACGCCGTCCGTGTAGAGGCGCTCGGTCCCCTCGGGGTGGTCCTCGTCGCACGGCCACTGGATGCCGCTCGCGCCGCGCAGCTTGTCGTAGGTGAGGCCGGTGTAGTCGCAGGGCCGTCCGGCGCTGCACCGCTTCCACGCCTCGAACGCCTCCTCCGGCCCGTCCCAGGACACCAGCGGGTCGCCGTCCTTGTCGCGGAAGTCCATGCGGCGGGCGTAGTCCAGGAAGATCGCGAGGTCGGGGCGGGCCTGACCGGGGGGCTCCACGGCCTTCTCGCTGAGGTGGACCGTGCGGTCCGCGTTGGTGAAGGTGCCGGTCTTCTCCCCCCAGGTCGCGGCGGGCAATACGACGTCCGCGAGTTGCGCGGTCTCGGTGAGGTACAGGTCCTGCACCACGGTGAACAACCGCTCCTGGGCGAGGACGGAGCGGATCCGGCCGAGTTCGGGCAGCGATACCGCCGGGTTGGTGCCGCTGATCCACAGCATGCGGATCGATCCCTGTTCGGCGTAGCGGAACATCTGCATGGCGTGAGTGGGGGGCGCGTAGTGCGGGATGGCCGACGGTTCGACGTTCCACACCCGGGCAAGGTCCGTGACGTGCTGGTCGTTCTGCCAGTTCCGGAACCCTGGCAGGTCGCCGTTGGCCCCGCATTCACGGGTGTTCTGCGCCGTCGGCTGCCCGTTCATCTGGAGGACTCCCGCGCCGGGCCGGCCGAGCATGCCCCGGACGAGGTGCAGGTTGTTGACCTGTACGGCGGCGGCCGTGGCCTGGTGGGACTGGTAGACGCCCTGGAGGACGGTGGACAGCAGCCGCTCGGCTTCGCCGAGGAGCTCGGCGGCCTCGGTGACGGCCGTGGCGGGTACGTCGCAGATGGCGGAGGCCCATCGCGGGGTGCAGGAGGAGACTCGCTCCCGGAGTTCCTCGAAACCGACGGTGTGCGCCTCGACGTACTCCTGGTCGACGCGGTCGGTGCGGATGATCTCGTGCAGCAGGGCGTTGAGCAGGGCGACGTTCGTCCCGGGGCGCGGCGCGAGGTGCACGTCGGCCCTGCGTGCGACGGGGGTGGGGCGGGGGTCCACGCAGATCAGGCGGGGCGGATCGGCTCCGTCGAGGCGGTCCAGTACGCGCATCCACAGGACGGGCTGGGTCTCGGCCATGTTGTGGCCGAAGAGCGCGAGGGTGTCCGCGTGGTCCACGTCCGTGTACGAGCCGGGCTGGCCGTCACAGCCGAAGGATTCCTTCAGGGCCTCCGCCGCGGTGGCGGTGCACAGGCGGGTGTTGCCGTCGAGGTGGTTGGTCCCGATGCCGGCGCGGGCCAGGACCGCGAAGGTGTAGTACTCCTCCAGGTACAGCTGGCCGCTGGTGTAGAAGCCGATGGACCCCGGACCGCGCCGGTCCAGGAGTTCCTTCGATCGGGCCACGATCCGCCCCATCGCGGTGTCCCAGTCACATGCCACCAGTCGGCCGCCGTCGCGCACGAGGGGGGTGGTCAGCCGGTCCGCGGAGGCGTTGGCCTGCCAGCCGAACAGGTCCTTCGGGCCGAGCCGACCCCGGTTGACCCGGTCCGCGGCGCGCCCGCGGACGCCCACGATCCGCCCGTCGCGGACCGCGATGTCCATGGCGTCCCCGTCGGAGTGCAGGAGCGACGCCGCCCGGACCCAGTGGTCGACCTCGTCCACGTCGGTCCCGGCGGCGAGGTGCGTGTCGGTCCGTACGGGCCAGGCCGCTCCTCGCGCGTAGGGCGTACGGCCGCCCCAGGGGGCGGCGATCCGGTCCACCGAGGCTTCCATGGCCCACCTCCGCCGATCTTCGGTGCTCCACCGGCGCCTACCCGAGGACGGACCCCCCAAGCGGCGGTCCCACTCCTTTCGCCCGGAGGGAGGTACCCGCCCCGGCCGCCGGGCCACCCGGCTCCATGGGGCAGGATGGAACTCCCGTTCCCGAGGCGCCCCTCCGCCCGAACGGGGGCCTCCGCACGACGAACTGACAGGTGACAAGGTGACGACACACCCCATACGACGGCCCGCGGCGGCCGTCGCCGCTCCCCCGGTCCGGCTCGGGGCGGAGGGACCGCGTTGAACCGGGGTCTGGTCCTGCACGACTGGCTGGTGGCCGGTATCGCGCTGGCCGCCGGAGGCATGGCCGCGCTGCTGCTGCGCGGGCTGCTGCGCTGGCTTGCCAAGCACGCCCTGCGGACCCGGTGGAGCGGGGACGACATCATCGTCGACGCCCTGCGCACGCTCGCGCCGGGAGCGGCCGTCATCGCCGGCGCCGCGGTGGCCGCCGGGACACTGCCCCTCACGGCCCGGATCGCCGGATTCGTGAACCAGTCCCTGACCGCCCTGTTGATCCTCTTCGCCACGTTCAGCGCGGCCCGTGTCATCGCGGGCCTGGTCCAGTCCGTGGCGCAGTCACGGACAGGGGTGGCCGGCTCGGCGACCATTTTCGTGAACATCACGCGCATCGTGGTGCTCACCATGGGTGTGCTCGTCGCGCTCGAAACCATGGGCGTCTCCATCGCCCCGCTGCTCACCGCGCTCGGGGTGGGCGGTCTGGCGGTGGCCCTCGCCCTCCAGGACACGCTGGCCAACCTCTTCGCGGGCGTCCACATCCTGGCTTCGAAGACGGTGCAGCCCGGTGACTACATCCGCCTCAGCAGTGGTGAGGAGGGGTACGTCGTCGACATCAACTGGCGCAACACCGTGGTCCGCAACCTGTCGAACAACCTGGTCATCATCCCCAACGGGCGACTCGCCCGGACGAACATGACCAACTACACGCAGCCCGAGCAGCAGTTGTCGCTGCTGGTGCAGGTGGGCGTCGGGTACGAGAGCGACCTGGAGCACGTGGAGCGTGTGACCCTCGAAGTGGTCGACACGGTGATGGCCGACATCAACGGCGCCGTCCCCGACCACGAGGGCGCCGTCCGCTTCCACACGTTCGCGGACTCCCGGATCAATTTCACGGCGATCCTCGGCGTCGGCGAGTTCAGCGACCAATACCGGATCAAGCACGAGTTCATCAAGCGCCTGCACCAGCGGTTCCGGGAGGAGGGCATCTCGATCCCCGCGCCGACGCGTACGGTCGCGCTCCAGCGGGAGGACGCGCCCGACTCCCCCGCCCCGGCGGGTCCCCTGCTCCCGCACCAGCGGGAGGGCGGCCGGACGACGGTGCGCTGACGGGCGGACGGCCCGGCGGCGTGGTGTCATACGGCGCTCATCTCGCGCCGTGGCTGGTCGGCCCGTTTCCGGCCGGTGACGCGATCGCGTACCTGCCGTACGCGCGCGAGGCGCTGCGCCGGCGGGTCGCGGCGGCGTTCACGCGGCGCCCGTGAGGCTGTCCGGTGACACTCTGGTCGGCTCCGACCCGTGCTGTGTAATGTCACATCGCATGATGCTCTTACGCCGCGCGGCGGCTGCCGCGTCCCTTCTCTGCGCCCTCCTCCCGATCGCCGTCGCCGCTCCCGCGCGGGCGGTCGACGCCGCCCCCTGCGGTACCCCCCTCCCCGCCGCTCCCGACCCCGAGCAGGCCCGGCTCGCGGACGCCCGCACCACTGTGCTCGTCGAGCTCGGCGGCCTCGGGGACTTCGTCCGGCGCTTCCCCGCCGCGCTGTGCGGTGTGCGCGGGCCGGCCGAAGCCGACCGGCTGGTCGACGGCTGGGGCGAGGCGCTCTGGCAGTCCGCCGTGCGCAGCGCCCAAGGGCAGCGGCCCACCGGGGGGCTGCCGGCCGGGGACGACCGGCCGCTGTACTGGACCCGGTTGGCGATGACCGGGCAACTGGCCCGGTGGAATCCGGCGTTCACCGTCGACCGCGCCGCGCTGCGCAGCCGCTTCGAGGACGCCTCGCGCGGCCTGACGGACAACGCGTTCCGGGCCGGCCACGGCGTACGGCGCGTGTTCATCAGCGGCTTCGACCCCTTCGGGCTCGACACCGAGCCGCGCCGGGCGAACCCCTCCGGCTCGGCCGCCCTCCAGTTGAACGGCCGGCGCGTCACCCTCGCCGACGGGAGTCCCGCCGAGGTCCGCGCCGTCGTCCTGCCCGTGCGTTACGGGGACTTCGACGCCGGCATGGTGGAGCGGGCCTTCGCCCCGAGGTTGACCCCGGGCCCCGCCGCGGCGGACGTCATCACCACCGTCAGCCAGGGCTACCCCGGCATCTTCACCCTTGAGGCGTGGGCCGGCCGGGCCCGGTCGGCGGACCCGTACCCCGACAACACCGGCGCCCTCTCGGGCGGCACCCGGGAACACCCGGTGACGGCCCCCGGCCTCGGGCCTGGCGCCGAGTTCATCGCCACCACGCTGCCCGCCGACGCGGTGACCGGCGCCGTCCAGGCCCCCTATCCCGTCTTCCTCAACACGGAGGTCACCGAGATCCCGGCGGGCGGCACCGCGCCGGTGGACCGGGCCGACGGCCCCACCCCCGGCTCCCGCGCGGTGGCGGGCGGCGGGGGCGGCTACCTTTCCAACGAGGTGGCCTACCGTTCCAACAGGCTGCGCGGGGAGCTCGCCCCGGCGCTGCCCGGCGGCCACCTGCACACCCCGGTCCTGACCGGCCTGCCGGACGATCCGCAGCAGGTGACCGGGCCGGAGTTCGAACGCAACGAGCGGGCGATCACCTCCGAGGTCCGGGCGGTCCTGGAGCACGCGGCGGCGCCGAAGGCGACTTGAGGGGCGGCGGGCGTGTCCGCGCCGGGAGATACGATCCGGCGTGTACACCCGCACGTCCACGTCAGAGGAGATCCAGGGACATCATGACGGTCCACCGACCGGGACAGCCCGGTGACCTGCCCCCGCCGGAACTGCTGTGGGCGCGTTGGGGGTTGGTCGCCGTCCTGGAGGCGGCCTCCGAGGCGGAGGGCCGGGGGGTGCACCGCACGGGCCACTGGGTCAGCGGCACCGCTCTGCACCTCGACGACGCCGGCTGCACGTGGTGGACCCTGTCCCGCCGGGGCGAGGGCCGCTACGTGCTCTACGGCGAGGACGAGTCGAGCGACGTCAAGTGGCACGAGCCCGCCGTGGACATGCTCGCGGGAGCCCCGGACTGGCTCCCGTACGAGAAGCTGCGCGACCTGCTCGAAGGCCGGGAACTCGGTTGCGTCTACTGGTACGAGAGCGGCACCTGGGCCCGCGCGCCGTACCCGAAGGGCCTCTCCGACGACGGCCTGGACTGCGGCATGAGCCGTTTCGTGGACCGTGGGGAGGTCCTCGACCTACTGGCCGACGCCGACCTGCCGGTGGACGGCGTCACGGCGTCGGACCTCCTCGCCGCCGCGGAGGCCTACCGCCTGCCTCCCGAGGCCCTGGACGCCCTCGTCGCCGCCGACCCCGCCCGGGACCTCCCTGCGATGCGCCGCGCCCTCCACACGTCCGGCCTCGCGGCGGCGGTGCTCCCCCGCTGAGCCGTCCGGCATGGATAACGTCGTCCCATGAACACGTCGCCACAGCCCTTCGAGATCCAGCTGATCCCCACCCACGCCGAGAACCCCGGGGAAGCCTCCCCGGCCGGTGAGCCGGTGCGCTCCGCCGTCGTCGAACCGACGGGCGAGACGGGCGCCTCGGGCTATCCGCGGTACGCGGGCGACGGCATGGAGGCGGACATCGATCCCGCCAGCGGCACCGTGGAGGCCCTGCTCGTCGACGGCGCCGAACTGGACTACGGGCTCACGGCCGTGGCCAGGCCCCGAGACTGACCGGCCCTCCCACGGCCTCGATCGGGCCCTCGCACCGGGTCGCTCCCGCGGTCACGGAATCCAGTGACGCCTTCCCGCTCGAAGGCGAACGTCCCACGGCCTGGGGCCCCCGGGGGCGGGAATCGGCCGGGCGCCGCGGCCGCCTCGGCGTGCCACGCCCGGTGGCACGGTCCGCCGGTGCTAGACAGGCAGACCATGCCACCGGGCGTGGCGGTCGGGCCGGAGGAACGGGGCGGATGAACGAATCGACGGCGGGCTCCCGGAACGTGCCGGGCGCGGCCTCCGAGGCGCTCGCGGTGAAGACCCTGGTCGACCGCGCGACCGGCGTGCTCATGGCCCTCGTCCCCTGCGACTCCCGGACGGCCGGCCTGCTCCTGGCCGATACCGGCCGGGCCACGGGCAGCGACCCCCGGCAGACGGCCGAGGCCGTCGTCGCGCTGATCAGCGGACGGGATCTGCCGGCCGGCCTCCGACAGGCCCTGCGCACCGCCATCCGCGGCGCCCGCACCACGACCGCCCCGCCGGCGCGGGGCCGCCCGATCGCGCCGCGACCCGATCCACGTCTCGTCCGGGAACACCTCGCCCGGCTGCGCGCCTTGCGCCGCCGCACGCTGGAGGCGCCCGCGGACCCCGTGCTGCGCGGCCAGTTGGAGGAAACGGCCGACGCCTTGTGCCTGCTCATGGACCACCGGACCCCGCACGAGGCCCTGCGGGCGGGTGAGGTGCTCATCGCCGCCGGACGCATGCGCACCGGCGGCGCGACGGTGGCGCGCCGGCGGCAGCGCCTGACGGAGGAGGCGTGGGCGGCGGTCGAGGTGCTGCTCCCCCCTTCCGTCCGCTTCGGACACGCGCCGCGACGCCTCGTCGAGGCGATGCTGTGGAAGGTGTCGACCCAGGCGTCCTGGACGGACCTGCCGGCGCACTACGGACCTTGGCACACGGTGGCGGAGCGCTTTCGCATCTGGTGCGCCGACGGCACCTGGGACCGCCTGACCGAGGCCGCCGGTCTCACCGGCGCCTGTGCCGGCCCGATCGTCCCCGAGGACGACGGACTGGACGACTGGACCACTCCCTGGCACCCGGCCGCCGCCGAAGACCGCTGAGGACCGCCGGGAACCTGCTGAGGTGCTGAGGACCGACTCGACCACCGGACGGCGACCGCCGACCGCCGACCGGCGCTCCTACGCCGCGCCGAAGTCGGGGAGGGTGAGGGTGCCGTCGGCGGCGAGGGTGAATCCGGGGTTGTGGGCGATCTCCCAGGGGTGGCCGTCGGGGTCGGTGAAGGTGCCCGCGTAGCCGCCGTAGAACGTCGTCGCCGGCGGGCCGGTGACGGTGGCTCCGGCGTTTCGCGCCGCCGCCACCAGCGCGTCGACCTCCTCGCGGTCGCGCACGTTGTGCGCGAGGACGATCCCGCCGAAACCCGCCGGGCCGGTGTCCTCGATCCCGGAGTCGAGCGCCAACTTGGCGCGGCTCCACAGGACCAGGGCCAGGCCGCCCGCCTGGAAGAAGACGGTCTCCTCGGTCTCCTGTCCCCGCCAGCCGAGGCTTTCGTAGAAGGTCCGGGAGCGGGCCAGGTCCGCGACGCCCAGGGTGATCAGGCTGATGCGCTGTTCCATGGCCGGAAGCTACCACCGCTCCGGGCCGTCTTGGTCCGTGCGGGTTGTCTTGTGTGCTCGTTCGGCGGTACCGCCCGAGCGGATGATCATCATCAAGGCGTTCCATCGTTTTGCTGGTGTCATCGGGCCGTTGGCGATCCGGGAAGGCGGCGTGGCGATGACGTCGGCACACGGGGCAGGACGAAGCAGGTTGTGGGGAGCGCTCGCCGCGGTTGCCGGAGCCGCCCTCGTGGTGGCCGCGGCGCCGGGCCGGCCGGTGGGCTCCGACGCCTCGCGGCTCGCGTCCGAGGGCGCGGAGGCGGCCGTCACGCTGCTGGTCAACAGGGCCTTGGACGAGGGTCGGGACGGCGCCGCCGTACGGTGCGCGGTGGAGGAGGCCTTCCAGGCCGGGCTCTGCGACGGCTGGCGGCAGCAGCGGGTGTTGGCGACGGCCTGGGGCGCCGGGTCGGTCCTGGGCGGGTCGGCGCCCACGGTCGCGTTGCCCACGGACGCCGACGGGCCCTTGGAGATCGCGCTCGCCGACCCGGGGCGACTCACCGACGTCACCGTCCACGACCGTCACGGGCGCTACGTGGGCGGCGGGTCCGACCCTCTCGGCCGCCGCTGGACCAACACCGAACCGCTGCGGGCCGGTGAGGAGTACACCGTGCGCGTCGGCGCCCAGGACGCGGCGGGGACACCGGTGGGTGTGACGATGGCGTTCCGCACGGCGCCGCCCAAGGACGACGGCCGGCTCACGGTGGAGTTCGGGCCGAAGGACGGGACGTACGGCGCGGGTCAGATCGTGACGGCCGCGCTCAGCCGTCCCGTCCCGGCGGACGACCGCCTGTCCCGGGCCCGGGTGGAGCAGGCGCTCCAGGTGACCTCGGAGCCGGCGGTGGAGGGCGCCTGGCACTGGGTCGACGACTCGACGCTGCACTACCGGCCGCGCGTCTTGTGGCCGGCCCACGCCGTGGTGCGCGTCCGCAGCGGCTTGGACGGGGTCGAGCTCGGTGATCACGCGTACGGCGGTTCCTCGGACGGCCTGGACCTCACCATCGGGGACCGCATCCAGGCGGTCACCGACTCCGCCGCGCACGAGATGACCGTACGCCGCAACGGGCGGGTCATCCGGACGATCCCCGTCACGACCGGCAAGGCCGGGTTCCGCACCCGCACCGGTGTCAAGGTGGTGTTGGGCAAGGAGTTGGAGGTCCGCATGCGGGGCGACTCCGTCGGCATCAAGCGCGGTACGAGCGAGTTCTACGACATGCCGGTGCGCTACGCGACGCGGGTGACGTGGAGCGGCGAGTACGTGCACGCGGCGCCGTGGTCGGTCGAGGCGCAGGGCGAGGAGAACGTCAGCCACGGCTGTACCGGCATGAGCACCGCGGACGCCGCCTGGTTCTTCGCGACGGTGCGGGAGGGTGACGTCGTGGAGGTGGTGAACAGCGGCGGCGAGAAGATGGCGCCGTTCGGCAACGGCTTCGGCGACTGGAACCTGGACTGGCGGGCCTGGCGGGCCGGCAGCGCGCTGGCGGCCCGCCAGGCGCCTTCGGAACCCGCGGCGTCGATCCACGCCGCCTCGCGCCTGCGGCCCTTCGCCTGACGGGCCGGCGGACTCACCGTTCGTGACGGTGGGAATTCGGCTGGTAGTAAATAGATGAATGACTGACTGAATTACCGTCAACAAGGTTCCGCCTTATATCTCGATTGAATAACGAGATACTCATAAAAGGCCTGGACCAATGCCGGTTGACGCGCGTAAATCCCTTGTAAATCAAGGGATGTGATGGTTCATCAAATACGTCTGGGTAGGTAACGGTCAGATATCCCGGACCCCTTTCCCGTTTGTCCGAATTTTCCGAGCATCCTGTCTGGCAGGCTTCCGCGCACCCACTCTTCCGACCACGAGTTGAGGTGCGCATGACCAGACATAGAAGACGTGAACACCGGCGCAAACCCCGGCGGTTCATACTCATCGCCGCTGCCGCTGCCGCGGCGGCGGCGATCTCGGGGGGACTCGCTTACTCCGGGCTCGGCGACGGCGCCCAGGCGGCGCAGCCCATACAGGCCGAGGCACTCGGCTCCCAGACGCCCGCACCGGCCGCCGCACCGGCCAGGGATCAGGAGCCCGCGCCCCTCTCGGGCGCGCCGGCCAACGAGGACACGCGCGGCATGATCTACGACGGCCTCAAGGCCGCGGCCAAGGGCGACCGTTGCGTCGGCGTCTACCGCACGGACGCGGGACTGTGCACCCACGGCCCCGACGCGCCCCCCAAGGGCGTCGACATCAAGGCCGAGATACCGCCGGCCGTCAAGACGAAGGCGGCCGCGGCCGATCCGGCCCACCCCGAGGCGGCCTCCCCCGCGAGCACCGAAGGCGACGGGCGTCCTCAGGACGCGCCCGCCGCCGACGCGCGCACCGCCAAGGCCGCCGCCGCACCGGCGCCCGCCACCTCGTCCGGGGGCCAGGCCGTCGCCGCCGGTCCCGCGGGCCAGACCGTCCAGTGCGACGGTGACGGCAGCACCGGCAACCGCGTCCAGGTGGTCTACGTACACGGCCCCGACCGCGACCGGTACTCCGAGTACGTGGCCTCGTTCCGCAAGTGGGCGGCCGACGCCGACCTGATCTACTCGACGAGCGCCCAGGAGACCGGCGGCATCCGGCACATCCGTTACGTGACGGCCGCCGACTGCACCCCGACGGTGCTGAACATCGAGCTCCCGGCGTCCGCCCTCTCGGAGTTCAGCGCGACCAACAACGCGCTGGCCGGCAAGGGCCTCGACCGCCGCGACCGCAAGTACATGATCTTCGCGGACACCCAGGTCTACTGCGGCATCGGCACCTTCAACGGTGACGAGCGCGCCGGGCAGGACAACCTCAGCAACTTCGGCCCGTCCTACGGCCGTACGGACTCCGGGTGCTGGGGCGGTCACACCGCCGCGCACGAACTGGGCCACAACCTGGGCGCGGTCAACAACAGCGCCCCGAACACCAGCCGGGGCGCGCACTGCACGGACGAGTACGACGTCATGTGCTACTCGGACACCCCGTACTACCCGCAGATGCGCTACGTGTGCTCCAACCAGGCGGCCGAGAACATCCTGGACTGCAACCACGACGACTACTTCCACACCAACCCCAAGCCGGGCAGCTACCTCGCCACGCACTGGAACATCGCGAACAACCAGTTCCTGATGCGCTCGGGCGGCGGGGACGGCACCGACCCGAACCCGAAGCCGACACCCACGCCCACCCCCAAGCCGACCAAGAACCCGACCGGCGGGCCCACGGTCACGGCGGGTCAGCTCAAGGCCGACTCGGTCGTCGTCAGCTGGCCCAAGGTGGACGGCGCGCTCTGGTACCAGGTGCTGCTGAACGGCAAGCACCTGACCTGGACGCAGTCCCAGGTCCTGCGCATCTACAACCTCCAGCCCGGCACGGAGTACAAGGTCGCGGTCTCCGTCCGCGACGGCTCCGGCCGTGACAGCGGCCCCGGCCGCACCACGTCCTTCCGTACGGTGGGCGCCGGCGGCGGCATCACCACCCCCGGCAGCCGATTCACGCTCGGCAACGGCAGCACCGGCATGGCCGCCGAGCTGTGGGGTGGCCGTACCGCCGACGGCACGGTACTCGTCGGGGCGCGTGCCAACGGCTACGCGCCGCAGCAGTGGTACTTCGACGACGCGGGCGGCGGGCTCGTACGCATCCGCTCGGCGGCCTCCGGCAAGTGCCTCCAGGCCGGCAGCGCCCCGGCCGCCGGCGTGTGGGTCGCGCAGCAGCCGTGCGGCAACAACTCCGCGCAGAACTGGCGGGTTTCGACGCGGGCGGGCGCGGTGACCGTCGCCGACCCGTCCGGGGGTTACGCCCTGACCGTGAGCAACCGGCCCTACTACGGTGACTGGCTGCTCGACCTCCAGCGTGCGGACGGACGCGCCACGCAGGTGTGGACGGTCCAGAAGGCCGGCTGACCGCCGCACGCCCCGGACGGGGGAGCGGGGACGGCCGACGTCCCCGCTCCCCCTCCCCCCTTCCCACCCCTCTTCTCCACCCCACCGCAATGGGAGCACCACGACGATGCGACGCAGACCACACTCCTCCCGGGCCCTGACCACCGCCGGTTTCCTTGTCCTGGCCCTGGCTTCCGCGCTCGCGGCCCCCACCGCCGCCCAGGCCCACGGCGACACCGTCAAGGTCGTGATCACGGGCCAGCGGGACGGCCACCTCACCACCGATGTCACCTGGGAGAACGACGGGGACGCCGTGGACGAGGCGGTCGCCGCCACGGTCAACGCGACGAGCATCGACGGCTCCCGTACGGCGGGGCCCTGGCGGCTGGTCCGCGATTCCGGCGGTGGCGCGGGATGGAGCACCGCCGAGATCCTGCCGCCCGGGACCTGGAAGGTCTCCGTCGACGTGGGCTTCCCGGCCCTGGGGCACGGCGAGCGGGAGGTCGCCGTACCCGTGGTCGACCCTCGGCCGTCGCCCGCCGGCACCGCGCCCTCCGGGGAGCAGTCCCCTACCCCGTCACACGCCGGCCCTGTCTCCGCCCCGACCGCCGCGTCGACCGCGACCGCGACCGCGGCCGACGCCTCGGGCGAGGGGACCGGCTGGTGGTGGACGACGGCCGGCGTGGCGGTGACCGCCCTCGCCGGGACCGCCGTCGGTCTTTGGCTGCGGCGTCGCCGGAGGCGTTAACCTGCCTTGGGCGGGATCAGCCCTGGCACACCCCGCGTTCGTAGTCGAAGGTGGCGGTCGTCTTGGAGTACTGCCACTGCGGGGCCAACAGCCGCACGTCGAGCTGCCGGGCCGCGGTGGGGCTCTCCACGAGGTAGCCGAAATCCTGTAGCCAGGCCGGGTAGAGGTTCTTCGACCCGATGTAGAAGGCGGAACCGTCCACCGAGACCAGCTTGTGGTGTTGGGCGTAGGGGTGACCGTCCGCCCAGGTCGGGCTCTGCGCGGCGCGGAAGGTGGCCAGTTGCAGCGTCGAGCACATCGTGCTCCTCGCGGTGTGCCGGTCCCCGGTGAGGAGCGCGAGCCGGTCGCGCAGTACGTCGCTGATCTCGGAGAGGGACTTGATCTGCGAGTACCCTCCGGAGCCCACGGCCCCCCGGTTGGCCGGATCGCTCACCACGATGCGGACCTTGACCCCGGCGGCCATCTTGGCGGCGAGGGCGTCGTAGACGCGGATGTCGTAGCGGGGCAGCGGCGGGCAGGTCGCGTTCAGGTCCTGCTGCGATATCTCGATGTGCCGGTCGGCACTGGAGATCAGGGTCCGCAGGCCGCTCTCCTCCGGGTTGACGGTGTCGTAGTCCCGGTCTGCGTTGGTGTTGTCGTGGAGGCCGACCGCGCACTTGGTGTCGGCGGCCGTGGGCAGCGCCGGCCGGAAGGCGGAGGCGGGGTCGTCGCGCTTGATCCCCACGCCCAGTCCGCCGACGGCGATGACCGGTACGGTGCCCGCGGTCACCGGCGGGGACGGCGGCGGCGAGTCCGCCGCCAGTGAGGACGTACAGGCGGCTCCGTTGGAGGAGGCGAACCAGACGCTACCGAGACTGCCCTTGTTCCGGCAGGTCCAGGACCACAGCTCGTCCAGGTACCGGCTCGCGGACGCGGCCGCGGGCCCTTGGAGGGCGATGTCCACGTCTGCCACCGGGTGGGCGGTCTCCAGATAGTCGCCCTTCCAACTGTTGACGCCGCCGCTGATCACCGACCGGCCGTCGACCACGAGGATCTTGGAGTGGTTCCAGGAGAACGCGGTCTTCGAGGTCGTCATCGACGCGATGTCGAGGTCGACGGAGGGGGCGTCGGCGCCGAGCCTGGTGACGAGCTCGTCACGGTACTTCGACGGCAGCACGTTCAGGTGGTAGAGCGGCGCGGCCCCCACCAGGACGCGCACCTTGAGCTTGTTGCCGCGCGCCGCCGATGCCTTGAGACCGGCCACGAGGGCGTCCTGGAACGCTCCGTCGGGGAACGGCGCGAGGGTGGAGACGTCCACCGTGCCCGTGGCCCGGGAGACGTTCTCGGTGATCTTGGCCAGGACGCGCCGGGTGCCGGGCCGGTCGGCGCAGGTGTCGTCGCCCCAGCAACCGGGCGTCTGCAGCAACCAGTCGTCGTCGCCTGAGGAGGAGGCGTCGAGGGTGTTGCCGGAGGTACGTTCCCAGACCTGGTGTTCGAGTCCCGGGGACACCTGGCGGAGCGTCCCCTCGACCGCGTCGAGGTGCGGCGTCGGTGGTACGGCGTCGGCCACTGCCGCGCCGGCGGGCAGCAGGGCGAGCAGCACGGCCGCGGCGGCGGCCCGGGTGAGCAGGGCGGAAGGACGGCGAAGTGAAGTGCGGGGCAATGGGGTTCCTTGGGCAAGAGCCGTGAACGAGGGACCGCCGTCACCGCTACGACGGCTGACGGCACGGTCGACCCGCGGAAGTTACCACCGCGTAGGGAGCGTTCGAAATCCCCTATGTCGGATTCGGCCACGCGCTGTGGGACGAGGACGGGGGCGGGGTGGGGGCCGAAGAGGACAGGTGCCGGTGCTGCCGGGTACGCCCGGGTCGTCACCCGGTCGTACCCGGCCTCCGCGCGCGGTCGGCGAGGATCAGCGCGCCGGGCAGGTCTTCCAAGCGAAGTGGTAGACGGTCCTGATGTCACCGTCCGCCGAGTCCATGGCCACGAAGCTGTTGGTCTTCGCCGGGTCCGAGGTGCCCGCGCTGACGCGCAGTTCGGTGTTGATGTTGAAGTTGCGCTGTACACCGCACGGCGCCCACACCAGCTGGTCCCAGTCGGTGGAGTCCGTGACCTGCCAGTCGTTGTCCAACGCGCCGTTGAACGTGTGTGTCCTGCTCGCCGTGTCCGGCGATCCCTGGAAGTAGTAGGAGGCCTTCTGCGTCGCCCGCGCGCCGCGCTCCAGGTGTGCGTAGCCGCGGTAGTCGGCGCTCGCGACGGCGTAGGAGTAGCCCTGCGGGACGTGGACGATCAGGTTGATCTGGCAGTTCTTGCGGAAGTCGGTGGGCTGCGAGCCGAGGCCCACCTGCGCCAGGTACTGGCTGTAGGTGACGGTGAAGGCGGTGTGGTCGGGGGCGAGGGCGACCGCGGCGGTGCCGAGCGGACATCCGGAGCCGTTGACGGACGCGACATCGATGACGATCTTGTCGGGCGGCGGGGTGAAGGGGGTGGGAGCGGCCGGGACCAGCGCTGAGCCGGCGAGGAGCGCGGCGGTCGCACCGCTCACGAGTAAGACACCGGGCATGATGCTCCGATCGGTTGTCGGTGGCCTTGCCTGATGTGGGGGGCGTCCGGTCGCGCGGCGGAGCGGGTTCCGGATCGCATCGGAATAGTAGGGAGCCGGTCCCCGTCGCAGTAGGGCGGATACCAGCCGAAGAACCGGCCCCGGCGGGGAGTTCGCGGTACGGGCTGCCAAGATCGACGGTACGAGGACCCGATCCCGCCACGCGGGGGGCACCCGAGGAGTACGCATGACGCGGCACACTCACGACGGCCCGCCGACGGACGGTGCGCCCCTGCCCCGGCCCTTCGACCAGGCCTTCGCGCGGGACCCCCACGCCGTGCACCGGCGGCTGCGCGAGAAGGGATCGGTCCACCGCGTCTCGCTGCCCGACGGCTCCCCGGTGTGGCTGGTCACGCACGAGGCGGACGTACGCGAAGCCCTCGCCGATCCGCGACTGTCCGTCAACAAACGTCATTCCACCACCGGTTACAGCGGGTTCTCACTGCCCTCGGCGCTCGACCGCAACCTGCTGAACATCGATCCTGACGATCACCGGCGCCTGCGCCGCCTCGTGTCCCACGGCTTCACCCCGGATCCCGACCGCTTCGACATCCACCGCGCGGACACGGCCCACCTCGCTCTCGGGCAGGGCATGCACTACTGCCTCGGCGCACCGCTCGCCCGGCTTGTAGATCACCCTCGCCCTGCGCACCCTGTTCGACCGGTTCCCGGGTGTCCGCACGGCCCGCCCCGCCGACGAACTTCCCTGGACCACCACGTTCCGCTTCCACGCCCTCAGGGAACTGCCGCTCACGACCGCCCCGTAGCCGCCCGGCCCGGGTCCGGCTCCACCGGGAGCATCCGGGCCATCAGCAGGGCCACGTCGTCGTGGTCCCCGGGACGGCGCAGGGCCCGCAGCAGCAGGTCGCAGGTGTCCTCCAGGGGGCGGTGGGGGCCCGCGAGGAGGCTGAGCAGCAGGTCGAGGCGCTCGTCGAGGGACTGGTCGCGGGTCTCCACGAGGCCGTCGGTGTACAGGGCGAGCCGGTCGCCGGGGGCGAGGGCGATCCGGGTGGTGTGGAAGGGGACGCCGCCGACCCCGAGCGGGGCGCCGGTGGGCAGGTCGAGCAGTTCAGGCAGGCGTCCGGGACGCATCAGGACCGGTGGCAGGTGGCCGGCCAGGGAGATGTGGCACTCGGCGCGCCACGGGTCGTAGACGGCGTAAGCACAGGTGGTGATCGTGTGTTCCATGCCGGCGGCGGCCTGGTCGAGGTACTGCAGGACCTGCGAGGGGTCCAGATCGAGCTGGGTCAGGGTCCTGGTGGCGGTGCGCAGCTGTCCCATCGTGGCGGCGGCCGCGATGCCGCTGCCCATGACGTCGCCGATGACGAGGGCGGTCTTGTCGTCGGCCAGCGGGATGACGTCGAACCAGTCGCCGCCGATCTCGCTGGTGGCCCCGGACGGCTGGTAGCGGTGGGCGATCTCCAGGCCCAACCGGTGGGCCGGCTGGTGTGGCAGCAGGTTGCGCTGGAGGGTGAGGGCGGCGTGCCGCTGGTTCTGGAACAGCCGGGCGTTGTCCACGCAGACGGCCGCGCGCGCGGCCAGTTCGACCGCGAGGGTGACGTCGTCCTCGTCGAACGGCGCGGGCGTGCGGGCGCGCATCAGGCCGACGGCGCCGATGACCTCGCCTCGTGCCACCAACGGGACCGCCAGGTAGGAGTGCACCCCGGCCGCGGCCAGCAGGGCGGCGGCGTTGTCGTCCCGGGCGATCCGGCGCAGGTCCTGGCCGGTCACGGTGGCAACCAGGACGGGGCGACCGGTGTTCACGCAGTGGGTGACGACGCGGTCGGTGTCGTACTGGGCGAGTTCGCCGGCCTGGTCGGTGGCCTCCGCCGCTCCCGTGGGATAGGCGGCGACGACCGCCAGGGCCCGGAACCGGGCCGGTCCGACCGGTTCGCCGGTGGTGCGGCGGTCGTGCAGGACGCTGTCGAGGACGTCCACCGTGGTGACGTCGGCCAACTGCGGCACGCACACCTCGGCCAGTTCCCGGGCGGTCTGCTCCAGGTCGAGGGTGGTCCCGATGCGCACGGAGGCGTCCGCCACCACCGCGAGGCGCCGGCGGGCACGTGCGGCGTCGGCGGCGGCCCGGTGCTGGTCGGTCACGTCGACCACGGAGACGGCCACGCCGAGGACGTGCCCGGCCGGATCGTCGAGCCGGTAGTAGGACACCGACCACGCCCGGTCCTCGGGGTCCGCCGGGGTGCGACCGACCACGAACTGGTCCAGCAGCGGCACGCCCGTGGCGAGCACCTCCCGCATGGAGGATTCGATGGTCTCCACGTCCAGGAACGGCAGCGCCTCGCGGATCGTCCGGCCGAGGTGTTCGGAGGCGGGCAGGCCGTTGATCTGCTCCAGCGCCGGGTTGACCAGCACGTAGCGCAGCTCGGCGTCGGTGACGCCGAGGCCGATCGGGGACTGGGAGACCAGCCGCAGGGACAGCGCGAGGTCGCGTTCGACACGCCGAAGGGTGGGATGGTCGGTGGCGATGCCCAGGGCGTAGAAGTCCCCCAGGTCGTCCTGGAGGCGCATGTTGCGGAACTCCACCAGCCGGGTGGTGCCGTCCTTGTGCCGGATGGGAAAGCTTCCGGCCCAGCGCCGGCCGCTCTTCATCACCCGGCTGAACAGTTCGACCACCAGGGCGCGGTCCTGCGCCGACACCAGCAGCGCCGCCGCGGGGGTCCCGAGCGCCTCCCGCGCGGAGTAGCCGAAGAGGTCCTCGGCCTGGGGGCTCCAGAACACGATGCGTCCGCGTTCGTCCAGCACCACCGCGGCCAGGCTCAGCACGTCGAGCAGGCCGCCGGTTGCCGCCGGATCCGCCTCCGTACTGTGGATCTCGGCCCGGAACGCGTCGGACGTGCTCATGGCCCGAACCCTTTCCGCTCACTTCCTGGCGCACCCTGTGCCGGCCCAGACCACCGGCCTCGTTCCTCCAAACCCTCCCACCGTCTCACCGTGCCGGCGACCCGGCTCACGGCGGTCAGGCCAGTGCCGCGCGCACCGCCGCCTCGACGTGGATGCGCGCGGTCGGGAAGACAGGAACGGGGCTGTCCCGTTCCCCGATGAGCAGCTCGATCTCGGTACAGCCCAGCACGATCCCGTCGGCGCCGGCGGCCACGAGCTCCGCGATCACGTTCCGGTACGCCGTGCGTGACTCCTCGCGCACGACTCCCCGGCACAGCTCCTCGTAGATGACCCGGTGGACCAGGTCACGCGCCGGCGCGTCGGGGACGAGGACCCGGAGCCCGCCCGCTTCGAGCCGGCCGCGGTAGAAGTCCTGCTCCATGGTGAAGGCGGTGCCCAGCAGCCCGACGCTGCGCGGTCCCTTCGCCCGAACGGCGTCCGCGGTGGCGTCCGCCAGGTGGAGCAGGGGCACCGTGAGCGCCTGCTGTATCCGGTCGGCGACCTTGTGCATGGTGTTCGTGCACAGGAGCACCAGGTCCGCGCCGGCCGCCTCCAGGGACCGGGCGGCGTCCGCGAGGAGTTCGCCCGCCTCGGCCCAGCGGGCCTGTGCCTGGAGCTCCTCGACCTCCGCGAAGTCCACGGAGTACACGACGCAGCGCGCCGAGTGGAGGCCGCCGAGCCGGTCGCGGGTGAGCTCGTTCAGGAGCCTGTAGTACTCGGCGGTGGACTCCCAGCTCATGCCGCCGAGCAATCCGATCGTCTTCATCAGCGCACTCCGGACCTCACCGCGGGATACATAAGGCAAGCAGAGTAACAAGACTTAATTCATAAGGATCACTTTGAGCCGGGTGCTGCTTTCTGCTGAACCGGCCCGTTGCGCGGCGTCACGGCCCCACCCGGCGGGCACGCAGCACGCGTGACCCCTCTCGCCCTGCGACCGGCGCCCCCGCACCGCACGTCGGCCCGCCGCGCGCTGCTCGCCGGCTCGGCGGGCAACCTCGTCGAGTGGTACGAGTTCGGCGTGTACGGCTGCTTCGCGACGGTGATCGCGTCCCAGTTCTTCACCCCGCGGGCGGGATCGGCGGGCGGAGCCTCGGCGCTGGTCGCGACCTACGCCTCCTTCGCCCTCGCGTTCTTCTTCCGCCCTGTGGGAGCGGTGCTGTTCGGGCGGCTCGGTGACCGTCTGGGCCGGCGGCCCGTCCTGGTCCTGGTGGTGGGCCTCATGACGCTGGCCACCGCTTTGATCGGGCTGCTGCCCACCCGGGCCGCCATCGGTCCCGCCGCCCCCTGGCTCCTCACCCTGCTGCGCGTCCTGCAAGGGCTTTCCGCGGGCGGGGAGTTCGGCGGCGCGGTGTCGCTGCTGACGGAATCCGCCCCGCCGGGCCGGCGTGGGCTCTACGGGGCGTGGCAGTCCTTCACCGTCGCCCTCGGCCTGCTCGCCGGCGCGGCGACGGCCGCCACGGTGGCCCGCGTCCTTCCCGGCGCCGCCCTGGACGCGTGGGGGTGGCGGATTCCGTTCCTGTTGGCGTTGCCGCTCGGCGGGGTCGCACTGTGGCTGCGTACGGCCCTGGAGGAGCCACCGGCGCACGCGCCGGCCGGGACCCGGACCATCGGGACCGGGGCGGTTCCGCGCCCGGAGCGGCCGGCGCGCGCCGTGGCCCTCGCCGTCGCCCGGGTCATGGGCTGGTCGGCGGCCGGGTACACGTTCCTCGTGGTCCTGCCCTCCTACCTCCGGTCCGCCCCGGGCTCCTCCCTGAGTGAGGCCCTGACCGCCACCGCTCTCGCCAACGTCGGCTTCGCGGCCTGCGTGCTGCCCGCCGGGCTGCTCAGCGACCGGATCGGCCGGCGACCGGTCATGCTCGCCGGCGCCCTGGGCGTCGTACTGCTGGCCTTCCCGCTCCTGCGCCTGCTGCGGGACCCCTCCCTCTCCCCCGGCGTGCGCGCCGGCTCCCTCCTGGTGGCGGGCGGACTCGTCGCACTCATGGCGGGACCCGGACCGGCCATGCTCGCGGAGATGTTCCCGCGCGGCGTGCGGTGCACCGGGCTGGGGGTGGCCTACTCCCTCGCCAACGCGGTGTTCTCGGGCTGCGCCGGCCTCGTCGTCACCGCGCTGATCGCGGCGACGGGGGACGCCTCGGTACCGGCCTGGTACGCCGCCGGGGCATGCGTCATCAGCGCGCCCGCCCTGGCCACCCTCCGAGACAACGCCCACGAGGAGCCGCTGCGATGAGGGTGATCGGCCTGATGTCGGGAACCTCGTACGACGCCGTCGACGCGGCGGCCGCCGACCTGCGCGCGGGGGACGAGGACGCGGAAGGGGACGGCGACGGGCGCGGGACGCTGCACCTGACGCCGCTGGGCATGGTCGGCGAACCGTACGCCGATGAGCTGCGGGCGGCCTTGGCGGCCGCGCTGCCGCCCGCGGCGACCACGATGGCCGACGTGTGCCGGCTGGACACCCGCATCGGGCAGGCCTTCGCCCGGCTCGCCGTCCGGGCCGACCGCGAACTGTGCGGGAACCGGGCCGACTTGATCGCCTCGCACGGCCAGACCGTGTACCACTGGGCGCGGGACGGCCGCGTCCTCGGCACCCTCCAGCTCGGCGAGCCCGCCTGGATCGCGGAGAGCAGCGGCTGCCCCGTCGTCTCCGGTTTCCGCACGCGTGACGTGGCCGCGGGCGGCCAGGGCGCGCCCCTGGTGAGCCTGGTCGACCTGATGCTGCTGCGCGGGCGGTCCGGCGTCCCGGCCGCGTTGAACATCGGGGGGATCGCCAACGTGACCGTCGTCCGGCCGGGCGGCCAACCCGTGGCCTTCGACACCGGCCCGGGCAACGCGCTGATCGACGCGGCGGTGCGCGAGGCGACCGGCGGCCGGCTGGCGTACGACGAGGACGGAGCCCTCGGCGCGGCCGGGCGCGTGCACCAGCCCTTGTTGGAGCTGCTGTTGAAGGAGCCGTACTACCGGACGCCCTGGCCGAAGACGACCGGCAAGGAGCTGTTCCACCCCGGCTACCTGCGGGGCCACACGGTCGCCGCCGGGCTCGCGCCCGAGGACCTCATCGCCACCCTGACGCGCCTCACCGCCACCACCGTCGCCGCCGCGCTGCGCCCACTGGGGGCCACGGAGGTGTTCGCCTCGGGCGGGGGCGTACGCAACCGAACCCTGACGGCGATGCTGCGCGCCGAGTTGGGTGCCACCGCGTTGCGCACCTCGGAGGAGCTCGGCCTGCCCGCCGCCGCCAAGGAGGCGTACGCGTTCGCGGTGCTGGGATACCTCACGGTGCACGGGCTGGCGGCCAACGCGCCCGCTTGCACGGGGGCCGCCGGCCCGCGCGTCCTGGGTTCCATCACCCCGGGCCGCCGCACCCTGTGCCTGCCCGCGACCCCGGCGCGAGCCCCGCACTCCCTGGTCGTGCACCCGCCGGCCGCCTGAGTCCACGCGCCCGCGCGCCGTACGGGCGTCAGCCGGCCGGCGCGGTGCGGGAGGACCCGCCCAGGGGAGCCAGCGCGAGCAGGAAGAGCAGGCCGCCCAGCGGCAGCAGGTCCAGGCTGACGGCCATGACCGCGATGCCCGCCACGATCACCACCGGGCGCCAGACGTCGGTCCGCCGCGACGCCGCCAGCCAGGTCACCAGCAGCACGAGGGCGACGTAGAAGAACAGCGGGCACACGCTGTACACGGCGGGCGTGACCCCCGGGTGGCTCCGCACGCTGTCGAAGAGGTCGTTCATGGCGCCCCGGTCCTCGCACAGGAACCCGACGACGAGGTCGATCACCGCCTGCGCCGTCACCGCCGCGACGCCGAGCAGCCCGAGCGCCGCCCCGGCGCCGGCGACCCGGCGGCCGGCCGCGCCGCGCCCGCGGGCGACCGTCCGGCGCAGTTCCAGGAAGACGGGGACGAAGGCGAGGACGCCCACGAGGAGTGCGAGGTGGCTCGCGGACCAGACGAGGCCGGGACCGTGTACGTCGTCGATGAGTCGGATGAGGCCGTAGCCGGTCATGCAGAGCGGTCCTACGGCGAATGCGGCCCCCGGCCACTTGATGTCGGTCATGTACTGATCATCTTGGGGCGGTGCCCGGCCCCGCCTCGGGGACGGCCCCGGCCCGACCCCGAGACGACCCCGAGCCCTCCCCGTGCCCCCGCCCCCGAGACACGCGCCAGACACGCATCGTCACGTCGTGTCCCGCCCGGCCCGGTGCAGCGAGGGCCGGGCGCGCCAGGAGTGCGCGGGGTGGACGAGGGGCCAGTGGCGGTCCCAGTGGGCGCGGTGGCGGTGGTGGCGGTGACCGTGGTGGTGTTCGGGGCCCGCGGGGGCGCTGCGCGCCAGGATGACCAGGGCGGCCGTGAGGGCCGCCAGTTCTATGTGGTCCGGGCGGCCGCGGACCACCTTGATCCGGCGTATCACCAGGTCACCGGCAAGGTCTTGGGCCCGCGGATGAGGGCGCCCGACTGCCATTCGATCTGCTCCGGCGGCACCGCCAGCGCGAGCTTGGGGAAGCGGTCGAGCAGGGTGGCGACGATGATCTCGGACTCCATCCGGGCCAGCATCGAGCCGACGCAGTGGTGCGGTCCGTTGCCGAAGGCCATGTGCGCGATGGGGCCGCGGTCGAAGTCCAGGACGTCGGGGTCCGGGAACGCGGCCGGGTCCCGGTTGGCCGCGAGGTACGAGGAGTAGACGACCTCGCCCTGGCGGATCAGGACCCCGCCGATCTCGACGTCCCTGGTGGCGACCCTGGGGATGCCGACACCGCTGCGGTGCGGGATGTAGCGCAGCAGTTCGTCGACGGCCTGCGGGACCATATCCGGCTCGGCGCGCAGGCGGGCGAGGTGCTCCGGATGGGTGAGCAGGGCGTAGATCATGTTGGCGCTGTTGTTGCGCACCGCGTGGGCGCCGCTCACCAGGATCGCGGTGGCCAGCGAGACGGCCTCCGCCTCGGTGATCTCCCCGGCGTCGGCGGCCGCG
Organism: Streptomyces sp. Tek67B01; assembly: GCF_055231995.1. Taxonomy (NCBI): domain Bacteria; kingdom Bacillati; phylum Actinomycetota; class Actinomycetes; order Kitasatosporales; family Streptomycetaceae; genus Streptomyces; species Streptomyces sp. Tek67B01. Next base: position 6,375,776 of record NZ_JBUYUY010000001.1, on the reverse strand, counting down.
GCCAAGACGGCCGCGAGGTCCTCGCCCGGCTCGTCGGTCGGCTCCGCGCGGCGCAGTGCGAGGAGGGCGACGACGCTCTCGCGGACGGTCTTCATCGCGTCGGCGCTGCGCTCCGGTGCCGGACCGGGCGTCATGATCACGTTGGCCCAGGAGGTCATCCCCTCGCGCATGTCCTGCGGCATCCCGAGGAGGTCCGCGACGGCCGCGAGCGGGAAGGGGCCGTGCAGGTGCTCGACGAGGTCGGCGGGCGAGCCCTGGCGTTCCATCTCGTCCAGGAGGCGGTCGGCGGTGGCCTGCGCGGAGGGCCGCAGCCGCTGCATGCTCTTGCCGGTGAAGGCGCGCGCCACCACACGGCGCATGTCGTTCAGGCGTGGCGGATCGGCGTAGTTCAAGGACGCCTTCTGCGAGGCGATCGCGTGCGGCGAGGAGCTGGTGATGGTACGCCCGACCAGTTCCTGCCTGCTGAAGCGCGGGTCGGTCGTGGCCGCCTTGACGTCGGCGTAGCGCGCCATCAGCCAGGCGCTGCCCTCACCGAACGGCAATTGCACCCGGGTGGCCCTGCCCTCTTGGAGCCGCGCGTGGAGGAACGGGTCGAATTCCAGGGCTTCGAGGTCGTCCAGGTTCCAGCAGTGCACCGGCTCGTCCGCAGCCGGCTCCGTACGCGACCCGAGGGCCGTGTCGGGGTCCGTCGTCATGGTTCTCTCCCAGCCTTGATGTCACTCCCGGTAGGCGAATACGCCGGGAATCCGGCTGACGATCCCTTCCCGGAGCCGGCCGACTCCGCTGCCTGCGCCCACTACTGTCACCGGATTGGCCCACGTCACCAGCGGCTCAGTCCGACGCGCGGAACCGGCTCGGGTCCATGAGGCTTTGTCGGGAAATGAAAGGAGAGCCGACTGTGGCGACTCTGTGTAGGCCAACGGTGAGCGTGCCCGAGCACGTGATCACCATGGAGCAGACCCTGGATCTGGCCCGGTCCGTTCACGCCGATCACCCGCAGCTCGACCTGGCCCTGCGACTGATCCGGAACACCGGCGTCGCGAAGCGGCACATCGTGCGTCCCATCGAGGAGACCCTGAAGCACCCCGGCCTCGAACAGCGCAACGCCGTGTACGAGGCCGAGGCCAAGGCACGGGTACCGGCGGTGGTGCGGGCGGCCCTCGAAGACGCCCAGCTGCGTCCGCAGGACATCGATCTGATCATCTTCGTGTCGTGCACCGGCTTCCTGATGCCGTCGCTGACCGCGTGGATGATCAATTCGATGGGCTTCCGCACCGATACGAGACAGCTCCCCATCGCCCAGTTGGGCTGTGCGGCGGGCGGCGCGGCGGTGAACCGGGCGCACGACTTCTGCACCGCGTACCCGGAGGCGAACGCGCTGATCGTCTCCTGCGAGTTCTGCTCGCTGTGCTACCAGCCGAGCGACCTGGAGGTCGGCAACCTGCTCTCCAACGGTCTCTTCGGCGACGGCGTCGGCGCCGCCGTGGTCCGGGGCCGGGGCGGAACGGGCATGGACCTCCACCGCAACGGGTCGTACATCATCCCGGACACGGAGGACTGGATCATGTACGACGTCAAGGCCACCGGGTTCCACTTCAAGCTCGACCGGCGCGTCCCGGGCACGATGGAGCCGCTCGCCCCGTCACTCAAACGCCTCGCCAAGGCGCACGGGTGGGACGCCGCCGCACTGGATTTCTACATCATCCACGCAGGTGGCCCACGCATCCTGGACGACCTCAGCAAGTACCTCGGTGTGCCTGCCGAGGCATTCCGCTTCAGTCGGGCCACACTGACGGAATACGGCAACATCGCAAGCGCCGTGGTCCTGGACGCCCTGCGCCGACTCTTCGACGAGAACGGCACCGTCGATACCGCGAAGGGCATGCTCGCGGGGTTCGGACCCGGCATCACCGCCGAGATCTCACTCGGGAGCTGGGTTTCGGAGCCGGCGTCCCCGTGAGGGAGGAATCCGAACGATGCTGAAGGACGGCCCCGCCACCTCAAGGCCACCCGTCACGCACTGGCCCGCCTTGGACCTGGACGGGGTCGACTTCGACCCCGTACTCGCCGAGCTGATGCGGGCGGGGCCGATCACCCGCATCAAACTCCCCAACGGAAGTGGGTGGGCCTGGCTCGTGTGCCGGTACGACGACGTGCGGATGGTCGCCAACGACCCCCGGTTCAGCCGCAAGCTCGTCATGGAACACGACGTCACCCGCCTGGCCCCCCACTTCATCCCGGCTCCGGGCGCGGTCAGTTTCGAGGACCCGCCCGACCACACGCGGCTGCGCCGCACCATCGCCGCCGCCTTCACCACCGCCGGAGTGGAGCGCCTGCGGACCAAGGCGCAGCGGATGCTCGACGAACTCGTCGACGCGATCCTGCGCGACGGCCCGCCGGCGGACCTCACGGAACGTCTGCTGGCGCCGTTCCCGCTCGCGGTCGTCTGCGAACTGATGGGGATTCCGGCCGCGGACCGCCCCGAGGTCCACGAATGGACCACCATGATCCTGTCCTCCGCGCAGGGCGCCGAGCGCAGCGAGCAGGCGAAGACGCGGATGTGCGCGTACCTGGGCGAGCGACTGCGGGCCGGCCGCGGCGCCACGGGGGAAGGTGACGGCGACGACGAGGTCGGTGATGTCATCGGCCTGCTCGCCCGGGCGGTGGAGGCCGGGGAGGTCACCGAGGAGGAGGCCGTCGGTGTGGCCCTGCTCGTGCAGATCGGCGGCGAGGCCGTCACCAACAACGTCGGCAACATGGTGTACATCCTGCTCACCCGGCCCGAGCTGATGGACGAGCTGCGCGGCGCGCCGGACCTGCGGCCCTCGGCGCTCAACGAGCTCCTGCGCTACATCCCCCACCGCAACTCGGTCGGGCTCTCCCGGATCGCCCTGGAGGACGTCGAGGTCGCCGGCCAGGTCATCCGCGCCGGCGAGGCGGTGTACGTCTCCTACCTCGCCGCGAACCGGGACCCGGAGGTCTTCCCCGAGCCGGACGAGATCCGGCCGGACCGCACGCCGAACGCGCACGTCTCCTTCGGCTACGGGCCGCACTTCTGCCCCGGCAACATGCTGGCCCGCCTGGAGTCCGAGCTGCTCGTGAACGCGCTGCTGGACCGTTTCCCCGACCCTCGGTTCGCGGTGCCGGTGGAGGAGCTGGGATGGCGGCCGGGGGCGCTCATCCGCGGACCCGAGGCGCTGCCGGTGACCTGGTCATGACCGCGCACCTGGCCCGGGACGGACTGCTGGTGCCGCCCGGACACGGGCGCACCCTGCACACCGCCGCCCAGCAGGTCACCTTCAAGGTGACCGGCGAGGACTCGCGGGTCGCCTCCAGTTTCGAGGTCGTCGTACCGCCCGGATTCGACGTCGGGGCACACCTCCACACCCGCAGCGAAGAACTGTTCTACGTCCTGGAGGGTGAACTCGACGTGATGGCGTTCGAGCCTCGCGTCCGTTCCGGCGACGACTGGCGACGCTGGGAGTCGCTCGACGGCCGCCAGGTCGTCCGGGCGACCCCGGGGACGGTCATCGTCGTACCGCCCGGCTGTCCGCACGCCTTCGCCAACCCCACGGGGGAACCGGCCCGGATGTTCTTCCAGGCCTCGCCCCCGCCCGACCACGAACGGTACTTCGAGGAACTCCTCGAACTGCTCGACGGCAACGCCTCACCGGACGCCTCGGCGATCCGGGACCTGCGGGCGCGCTACGACATCGAGCAGCTGACACCGCTGCGCCACAGCCTGTCCTGACCGACCGGCCGACCGACCACCGGCGGGCCTACGGGCCCGGGAACCGACCGGCCGACCGGCCACGGCCCGGACACCGTCTCACCCTCTCCAACCCCATCACCACGCTCGGGAGACTCCATGCTGCGCACTCGCCACACGCTTCGCACCGCGACGTATGCACTGGCCGCCACGGTGGCCACCACCGCCTCGCTCGCCGCGGGGCCGGCCACGGCCGCCGAACCCCTGCCGTCCCACTGGTGCTACGTCAACGGCAAGGAGGCCCGGCCCGGACCGATCGTGGAGGGCACGAACGGCCCCGACACGATCGTGTGCGAGAACGACGTCGAGAACGCGATCATCGACGGCAAGGGCGGCAACGACAACATCCGGGTCAAGGGCATGCTCATCGACTCCCAGGTGCTCGGCGGCGAGGGCGACGACACGCTCCAGGTCAACAACCTCTTCCCGCGCAACGGCAATTCGACGGTGCGCGGCGGCCTGGGCAACGACACGATCATCACCGCCCTCGTCGTCGGCACGGCGGCCCACGGAGCCAGCGTCTACGGCGACCACGGCGACGACAAGATCACCACCGGCAGTGTGATGGGCGCGCCCGGCGAGTACGAGCGCGGCGGCGGCCAGGTCTTCGGCAACGACGGCAACGACGTGATCCGCGTGGGCAACGTGGACCTCGGCGGTCGGGTCCTCGGCGGCGCCAACGACGACATCATCGAGCCCAAGTCGGTGGGCGCGGAATCCGCCGGCGTCATCCTGGGCGGCCCCGGCGACGACCAGGTCCGCGGCCAGAACGACGCCGTCCTGACCATCGGCCCCGGCTACGGCCAGGTCGACGGCGGCCTCGGCACCAACCACTGCAAGGTGAAGCACTTCTCGACCGGCGACCGGATCCGCAGCTCAATCGCGAACTGCGCCTGATCCCCGGCGCTGTCCGGGGCGGCCGTGGCCCCGTTCCACGGAGAGTCCCTCGGGCAGCATGAACCACGTCAGGACGGCTCCGGCGGCGAAGACCGCCGCCGAAGCCGTGAAGGCTGCGTGACAGCCCTCCACGGCGGCCCGGGCCGAGAAGTACGGCCCGGGCCGCCGGTGCGTCGCCAGGTAACCGGCGGTCGCGGCGGCCGCGAGGGTGCTCATCAGGGCCGTGCCGACCGAGCCGCCGATCTGACGCATCGAGTTGACGGCGGCGGAGCCGACACCCGCCTCCCCGGGCGCGATGCCCGCCGTGGCGAGGTTCATGGCCGCCGCCGTCACCAGTCCCGCGCCGAGGCCGGTGGCGATCTGGGCCGGCATCACCTGGACGGCGTAGGACCCGTCCGCGGAGAGGCGGGTCAGCCAGGCCATCCCGCCCGCGGCGAGCAGCATGCCGCCGGCGACGCGCCCCCGCCCGCCGACCCGGCGCAGCAGGCGGCTCCCGCTGCCCATCGCGCTGATCATGATGGAGCCGGACATCGGCAGGAAGGCCAGACCGGTCATGGCCGGGCCGTAGCCGCGGGTGTGCTGGAGGTAGAACGTCAGGAACAGGAACACCCCGAAGGTCCCCACGCCGGTGATGAACACGGCCAGCAGGGCCGCCCCCCGGACCCGGTCGAGCACGATCCGCAGGGGCAGCAGCGGATACGGCGAGCGGCCCTGCCACACGCCGAACGCGGCGAGCAGCAGGACGCCGGCGCAGATGAAGCCGCCGGCGCGCGGGGCGAGCCAGCCGTGGGACCCGGCCCCGGCGAGCCCGTAGACGACGCAGATCAGTCCCGTGGAGGCCAGGGCCGTACCGGGCAGGTCCAGCCGGGTCCGGGGGCCGGGCGGCTGCGGCGGGAGCAGCAGGAGGGCTCCGATCACGGCGACGACCGCGAAGAGCACGTTCACGTACAGGGTGGAGCGCCAGCTGAGGTGTTCGGTGAGTACGCCGCCCAGCAGCAGGCCCACCGCCCCGCCGGAGGCGGCCAGGGCCCCGAACACGCCGAAGGCCTTGCCGCGTTCCGCGGGGGTGGTGAAGGTCGTGGTGAGCAGGGAGAGCGCCGCGGGCGCCAGCAGGGCCGCGAACACGCCCTGGCAGGCGCGGGCGCCCACCAGCAGACCGAAGGAGGCCGCGGAACCGCCCACGGCGGAGGACACCGCGAAGCCGGTCTGGCCGATGAGGAAGGCGCGCCGGCGCCCGAACAGGTCGGCGAGTCTTCCGCCGAGCAGCAGCAGACTGCCGAAGGCCATGGCGTACGCGGTCACCACCCACTGCCGGCGGCTGTCGGAGAACCCGATGTCGGCCTGGGCGGAGGGCAGGGCGATGTTCACGATGGTGGCGTCCAGGACGACCATGAGCTGGGCGAGGCCGACCACCGCGAGGATCAACCAGCGGCGTGGTTCGGGCCGCGGTTCGGCGCCCGGCGCGTCGGCGGTGGTGCCGGTCCCTGGACCGGTGGGTTCTGTGGACATGGTGGCACTCCGTGGATTCCACTCGTACTGGCGGGCGGGTGTCTGCTTCGACAGTGGGCGAGCGGTGCCCCCGGCCCGGTCCCCTCCCCCGTGCGCCACGCCACGATGCCGTCCGGACGGACCAGCGCGGCCGGTCGGCGGGGCCCCGACGGAGGAGGCGCGCGGACGCGTGGATCGGCGGGGCGGGGCGATCCCGTAGGCTCGGCGGATGGCCAAGTACTTCGATGTGCACCCCGAGAACCCGCAAGCGCGCACGATCGGCAACGTGGCCGACAGCATCCGCTCCGGCGCGCTCGTCGCGTATCCGACCGATTCCCTGTACGCGCTGGGCTGCCAGCTCGGCAACCGTGACGGTCTCGACCGGATCCGCTCCATCCGCCACCTCGACGACCGGCACCACTTCACCCTCGTCTGCCAGAACTTCGCGCAGCTGGGGCAGTTCGTGCAGATCGACAACGACGTGTTCCGCGCGATCAAGGCGGCCACGCCGGGCAGCTACACCTTCATCCTCCCCGCCACCAAGGAAGTGCCGCGCCAGCTGCTGCACCCGAAGAAGAAGACGGTCGGCGTCCGCATCCCGGACCACACCCTCGTGCAGGCCCTGCTCGCGGAGATCGGCGAACCGCTGCTGTCCAGCAGCCTGCTCCTGCCCGACGAGCCCGAGCCGCTGACGCAGGGCTGGGAGATCAAGGAACGGCTCGACCACGTCGTGGACATCGTCGTCGACTCGGGCGACTGCGGGACGAAGCCGACCACCGTCATCGACTTCTCGGGCGGCGAGGCGGAGATCGTCCGCTACGGCGCCGGCGACACGGCCCGCTTCGAGTAACCCACCGCGCGCGGGCGGGTCCGGGCGGCCCGCTCCGCGCGGACCCGCCCGGAGGGGCCCCCTCAGTGGCGCCCCGGCTTGGGGCCCAGCTTGATCCACTGGGCCGTGCTCGGGACGCCTTTGGCATTGAGCACGAACAGCATGTAGTACCCGGGCGGGGCGTCGGCGGCGGTGGGCGGGGTGCGCAGGGTGAGGGTGTCGCCGCGGGTCCCGGTCAGCCGCAGCTCCAGGTGGCGCTGACTGGTGTTCACGGCGTGGGTGACGGTCGTGGGAGCCAGCAGGACGGCGCGCGTCACGTCCGCGGGGGTGGAGGTGTGGACGCGGAACTCCGCGTCGTAGGCGAGTTCGCCGCGCGGCGCCCGGTCGAGGGCGGGGCGAGGGCCGCGGTGCAGGTAGGACGGCTCGTAGAGCTCGACGCTGCCGTCCATCCCGTCCGTGATGTCGGGGTCGTTGGCGATCTGCTGGAGCTCGTCCCCGGTGATCATCACCCGTCCGTCGGGCATGACGAGGGCGTTGGAGTGGTAGCCCCGGGGCAGCCGCTGGGCCGGTCCCAGGCTCCAGTGGCCGCGCGCGTCGCGCAGCTCGACCTGCCGGTATTTGAGGTCGGCCTTCGGGTTGAACGGCCCGAATCCGTAGTTCCTGGTGTCGAGCGCCCCGTTGACCGTCATGAGGGTGCCGTCCGGCAGGATCAGGGTGTCGTCCTGGGTGCGGCCGAACGCCCGCGGGGTGTCGGTGCTCCAGGCTCCGCCGGACAGCCGGTAGGTGGAGGGGTCGTGCGGGTCGCCGCCCAGTACCAGTACGGAGTCCGGGCCGCGCAGGCCCGCGGGCAGGGGCACGGCCGAGCCGTAGCCGCGGAAGTCGGCCGGCCGCCGGGGCAGGTCCCTACGGGTCTCCTTCACCGGGTCGAACACCCACTGCTGGTCGGCGTCGCGGCCGAGACCGTAGATCATGCCGTCCCGCAGCGAGAACAGGTGCGGGTAGTCGTTGCGGAACGGGGCGTCCGCGGCGAACCGCTCCGCGGGGACGCCCACCGGGATGTCGTACGGGCGCCAGGGCACCCGGTGTCCGCGCGCCGGGAAACGCTCCACCACCGGGGTGGGGTGCCCGGTGCCGCGCTCGTCCTGCCCGGACATGATCAGCTGCCGGCCGTCTGCGCCGGTGACCACGGAGGGGTACCAGCGGCCCACGGCCATGTCGCGGTTGCGGAACCAGGTCTCGGTCCACGGGTCGAAGACGAAGGAGAGCCTGGCCCCCGTACCGCCCTTCCCGCCGCCGTTGCCGCCGAAGACGCCGACCATGCCGTTGGGCAGGTAGGAGTGACCGGCACAGAAGAAGGGGGCGGGGCGCGGGGCGAACGTACCGTCGGGCATCAGCACGGTCGGCGGCGGCACGTTCTTGAACGCCGATCCGCCGGTGCCCTTGGCGGGGTCCCAGAGGTAGGCCCGGCCGGCGTTGGTGCGGCCGATCCGGTCGGTGGGGCCCGTCTCCTTGGTGGGGTTGACCTCTACCCGTTCGAAGGAGAAGAGCAGCACTTTCCCGGTGGGCAGCTGGGCGACGTGCACACCGAAGTCGGGCGAGGGGAAGTACTCGGTGAAGCGGCCGAAGATCGGCGCGGCGAAGCGGGTGTTGAGCCGCTGCTGCGAGGCGCGCAGCGATTCGAGGCCGGCGGTGCGCCTCGACTGCGGGTACTCGCGCACGGCGTCGGCGGCCCGTCTGCGGCCGGCGTGGGCGCGGGCGTGGTCCTCGCCGAGGACGGCGGCCTCCCCCTGTGGGGCCGGGGCGCCGAGCAGGGCGGGCCCACCGAGGGGGTTGGGCCCACCGAGGGGTGAGGGCTCGCCCGGTACGGCGCTCTCCCCTACGGCTGTCCCGCCCGGCCGGGGCCCGGCGCCGGCCTCGTGACGGGTGTCGTCGTGGGCGGGGGGCGAGGCGAGGGCGGGCGCGGCGGTGGCGAGGACGCCGGTGGCCAGCAGGGCCGTCGCGAGCAGACGCAGGTACGGAACGGGCCGCCCGCTCGGGGTGGACCGATCGGCGGATACGGGGGCTTGGGACATGGGACTCCTCGCAGCGGCCACCGACAAAGCGCCCATGGTAGGAGAATCCGGGCATATGTCCGGGTGCGACCCGGCCGGGGACCGGCACTGTTCCCCGAACGGCCTCCGACGAAGGGGCCCGGACGGTGCGACCGCGTGTCCGATCCGCCGCCCGGGCCGCCCGACCTGTTCCCGTCAGCCCACCCTGTCCCGGTCAGCGCGGCGCCCGGTCAGCCCGCGGTGGCCCGGTCGCGGACGACGTCGGCGAAGCGCTCCAGCCCGGACCGGCTGTGCGCCGTGAAGAGGTTGGGCTCCACCAGCTCCAGCTCCATCACCACCGGCGTCCCGTCGTCGCCCGGCGCCATGTCCACCCGCGCGTAGAGGAGGGGGTCCCGCCCGGGGACGGCGGCGAGCGCGGCACGCGCGAGGGCGAGCTCGGCGGCCGACGGCTGATGGGGCGCCAGGTCGGGGTGCGCCTCGCGCGCGTTGTCGATGACCCCGGCCTCGCCCAGGACCGGCCCCTTGCGCAGCGCGTGGCTGAAGACTCCGCCGAGGAAGACCAGCGCCCTCTCCCCTTCGTCGATCCGGGTCAGGTACGGCTGCACCATCGCGGTCGAACCGGCGCGGTGCAGCGCGGCGATGTGCCGCGCCGCCAGCTCGTGCTGGGCGGGGGTGTAGCGGGCGCTGTCCCGGGCCCCGGCCGATACGGCCGGCTTGACGACGAAGTGGCCGCCCTCGGGCAGGGAGGCTTCCTCACCCGGGGCGACGAACCGCGTCGGGACCACCGCGACACCCTGCGCGGCGAGGTCGCCCAGATAGCGCTTGTCGGTGTTCCAGCGCACCGCGCCGGCCGGGTTGTCGATCCGGGTGACGGCGGCGACCGCGTCGACCCACTCCAGGAACCGCGGCCACCGCTCGACGTAGTCCCAGGTCGACCTGATCACCACGGCCGCGCACCGGCCCCAGTCGAATCCGCTGTCGTCCCAGGCCACCGCCACGGCGTCGATCCCCCGCGCGTCGAGCGCCCGGAGCATCAGCGGCAGGTCCGGGTCGTAGGCCATCCCACGACCGGAGGTGGCCAGGGCGACTCGGGGCAGGGTCATGGTCATGGCAAAACCCTATGCCAGGCGGCGGCGCACCGGCCCGCGGGGCGGGGTGGTTCGGGGCCGACGAGCCGGGCCGCCGGCTTCGGACGGCGACCCGGTCCTACGGCGCCACCTGGCGCTACCAGCGCACGGGCAGCCGGGTGACGCCCCTCATCAGACTGCCCGCCAGCCAGGCCGGGGGCCCGCCGGCCGGGTCCTCGGCCAGCTCCGGGAAGCGCTCCAGCAGGCTCCGGATCGCGATGCGGCCCTCCATCCGCGCCAGTGGGGCACCCAGGCAGAAGTGCAGCCCGTGGCCGAAGGCGAGGTGCCCCTGGGGGGCGCGGTGGATGTCGAAGGTGTCGGGTTCCTCGAACCGGGCGGGGTCGCGGTCGGCGCCGGCCAGCGAGACGAGGACGGTGGCCCCCGCCGGGATGACGACGCCGCCGATCTCCACGTCCTCGCCCGCGTAGCGGTAGGTGGCGTTCTGCACGGGGCCGTCGTAGCGGAGCATCTCCTCGATCGCGCCGGGCAGGAGCCCGTCGAAGTCGGCCCGCAGTTCGGACAGTTGCTCGGGGTGGGCGAGCAGGGCCCGGACTCCGTTGGAGATGAGGTTGACCGTCGTCTCGTGTCCGGCGACGAGGAGCAGGAAGGCCATTCCGATCAGCTCCTCCGCGGAGAGGGAGTCGCCGTCCTCGTCACGGGTGCGGATCAGCGCGCTGAGCAGGTCCTCTCCGGGGGACTTGGCCTTGGCCTCGACGAGCTCGGCGAGATAGGCGCTGAGCTGCTCGTGCGCGGCGCCGGGCGGACTGCCCTCGGTCGGGGCCACCACCTCGTTGGACCAGTGCCGGAAGCGCTCGCGATCCAGGTCGGGCACGCCCAGCAGCTCGCAGATCACGGTCATGGGCAGCGGGAACGCGAGTGTCTTGATCAGATCGGCGCCGCGCTCCGGCCGGGCCGCCATGGCGTCCAGCAGTTCGTCGGTGATCGCTTGGACCCGGGGCCGCATCGATTCCATGCGGCGGGCGGTGAACTCGCGCGCGACCAGCCGGCGCAGCCGGGTGTGGTGCGGCGGATCGGATTCCAGCATGTTCGCGTTGGCCGCCGTCACGGCGACATCGGGGAACAGGTCGGTGTCGCGCCAGTCCTTGAGCAGGGCGGGGTGGTTGAGGGCCTTGCGTGCCTCGACGTGTCCGACGACCAACCAGGTGGGCTCCGCCAGCCGGTCGTTCATCACGACTTGGTGGACCGGGCCGCTGTCGCGCAATGTGGCGTAAAAGGTGTAGGGATCGGCGTTGAAGTTCTCGGCACCGGAACCGATGTCTACTGCAGGCATTTCTCCACACTACGGGGGTGGGGCCTGTCTGAACGCGCTGTTTCCGGCCAGGCACCACGGTCTACTCACCGCCGAGATCGCGCACAGGTCCCGAAGGCGGCCCACGGCCCGAGGGCGAAGCCGTCGCCCCGGCGGCGGACTTCCACGGCGCCGGCTCCACCGAAGTGTGCCGGTACGACCAACTCGCGGCGGTCCGCAGCCCGTTCGAGGACACTACGGCGGGTGGCCGCGGCCCGTACCGGGTCCAGGCAGAAGCAACTGTTGTGCTCGGGCCCCAGGATCTGCACCGGACTGTGCAGCAGATCGCCGACGAACACCGCCCGCTCCCCGCCGGAGTCGAGCCGCAGCACGGCGGAGCCGGGAGTGTGACCGGGGGCGGACTCCAGCACGAGGTGCTCGTCGATGCGGTGGCTGCCGTCCCAGAGAACCGCCTGCCCGGCACGGTGCACGGGCGCGATGCTGTCCTCGTACATGAGCCGGTCGTCCACCCTCGCGCCCCGCGCGTACGCGTTGCCGGGTCCGTAGTGGAAGTCGTCGGCCGCCGGGATCAGGTAGCGCGCGTTCGGGAAGGCCGGTGTCCACTCGCCCGCCGCGCCGACGGTGTTCCCGCCGACGTGGTCGCCGTGCACATGGGTGTTGACGACGACGTCCACCTCCTCGGGACGCACCCCGGCCCGTGCCAGCCGGCCGAGCAGGTCGCCCTGCCAGTGGTGGAACCTCGGGGAGCCGGGACGCTCGCGCATGTCGCCGACCCCGGTGTCGACGAGTACGGTCCGTCCGGCGCTGCGCAGCACCCAGGTCTGCACCGCCACCACCGCGCGGTCGTCCCGCGGGTCCCAGTGGTCCGGGGCCAACCAGTCCGCGTTGTCCCGCCACACCTCGGCGCCGGCGCCCGGGACGATCTCGGAGGCGGGGACCATGGGCCCCTGCCGCTCTATGACGCGGGTGATCTCGACGTCGCCCAACACGATGGTCTGCTCGTTCTCGTTGTCCATGCGTCCGACTCTAGGAACGACTCCTGAGTCTCTCAATACGCCCGTGACTCATGGCGATACGCGAGGCTCTCGCTCGTGATAGGGGGGCTACCCTTGTGCCATGGACGTGGTGAGTGACGCGATAGCGACCGTGCGCATCGGACGACCTTCCTCCAACCGGGTCCGGGTGAGCGGTCGTTGGTGCACGCGCCTCGCGCGATACGACGGCGCCGGCTTCCATGTCGTCCTGGAGGGCAGCTGCCGACTGCTGCCCGACGACGGCGCACCCGTGCTCCTCGGCGCGGGTGACGCGGTGTTGCTGCCGCACGGGGCGGGGCACGTCCTCGCCGACGCCCGCGCCGACGAGACGGATCGGGCGCGGGCGGTACCGTTCGAGGGATGGGCCGCCGGGAAGTACCCGACACGGGCAGCCGTCGACCCCGGCGGCGACAGCGCGGTGGAGCTGCTGTGCGGGAAGTACCGGCTGGACCGCAGCCGGATGCACCCGCTCATGGGGGAACTGCCGACCGTCGTCCACCTGCCGAACCGGGTGGGCGCGCACCCGGAACTCCGCTCCGCGATCGACCTGTTGGGGCGCGAGCTGAGCGAGCAGCGGCCCGGGGCGTGCATCGCCGTCCCCGGCCTGCTCGACCTCCTGCTGGTCTACATGGTCCGCTCCTGGATGGCGGACGCCGCGACGGGGGCCTGGCCCGCCGTCCTGGGCGACGCCGTGGCCGCCGCCGCTCTGCGGGCACTGCACTCCGATCCGGCCGCCCCCTGGACCAACGACCGTCTGGCCGCCGAAGCGGGCGTCTCGCGCCCCACGTTGGCCCGTCGGTTCACCGCCCTGGTGGGTCGGCCGCCGATGGCGTACCTGACCTGGTGGCGACTGACCTTCGCGGCGACGCTGCTGCGAGACACCCCGGACCCGCTGGCCGCGATCGCCCGCCGGGTCGGGTACGGCACCCCGTACGCCTTCTCCCACGCCTTCAACAGGGAGTTCGGCACCACCCCGGGCCGCTACCGCGACCGGGCACAGGGGACGGCGTGACCGGCCCGGCTTCCGGATCGCGCGTTAGCGCAGGGTGTTCACCCGCTGGTCGGTGAGTTGGTAGCGGGCGGCGACGACCGCGAGCTTGCCGGTCGCCACTCGCCTGGCGATGTCGGGGTCGGCGGTGAGCAGGTCACGGGTGCGACGGGCGTGGGCGTCGATGGTGACGTCGACACGGGCGTCACCGTGCTGTGTGTGGTCGATCGAGGGGCGTATCTGGTCGGCCAGGTACTGGATGTGCGCCGGCAGCGGCTCGCCGGTCTCCTCGGCGTGGACGGCTGCCCCCACGGCCCCGCAGGACTGGTGGCCCAGGACCAGCACGAGGGGGATGGCCAGTTCCAGGACGCCGTAGGCGATGCTGCCGCGCACGGCCTCGTCCAGGACCTCGCCGGCCGACCGTACGATGAGCAGGTCTCCGAGCCCCTGGTCGAAGACGAGCTCCGGGGGGACACGGGAGTCGACGCAACCCAGCACGATCGCGAACGGGTGCTGGGCCCGCGAGAGCTGCGCGCGCACGGACGGGGACTCGTGCGGGTGTTCCTGCCGGTACGTCCGCCAGCGCCGGTTGCCCGCCGCGAGCTCGCGCAGCACCTGGTCGGGGGTGCTCGGGCGCTGTCCCGCCGGGGGTCCGGCGGGCGCGGCGGAGGCCGGGAAGGCCGCACCGAGGCCGAGCACCGAGCCGGCGGCAGCCGTTCCCGCGACGGCGGTGCGCAGGATGGTCCGGCGACCGGGTGCACGCGTCACGGGCACGGACGTACGCTCAGACGGCGCTAATGTGTTCGAATCCATCGCCGGAAGGTATCCCGGCAGGCCGGCGTACGACCGCCCGCGCCGGGCGATTGGCGCGATCGCGTCCGGGACTCGGCTCGATCCCGTGCGACGTCTCAGCCCGTGGACGCGGGGCGTCGCGGATGCCGGACGAGGGTGTCGGGCAGGGCGGTCGCGGTGGTCGGCGCGGCGCGTACTCCCCCGCCGGAAAACCCGGACGGGGACTCATGCCGCCAGGCTGGATCGGTGCCGACGGCCGCCGCAGCGCCGGAGTCGAGGAACCGGAAGGTGAAGCTGTCACGCGTCAGGTCGTAGCTCAGGTCGCGTTCGGCGGTGAAGCTCGCGCGCATCAGGTCGTGCTCGGGCGCTGCGGCCTCCTACTCGGCGCGCTGGGCGGCGGTGAGCCGGTCGAAGGCCCCTCGGATGGTCACGCGGAACGTAGACCGAGGCGGACATCGTGGACGCCGGCGCGCGGGCCGAACTGACGGCGGAGAGTTGGCTCACGGAGCACGGATACGGCTACAAGCGCCTCGAGGTCCAGGCGCAGGACATGTCGCTCGCACCGCTGAGCAAGCGCCAACGCCGGGCCGCGGCGCGCGAACACACCACCTGACAGGGCACGCGCCGGCGCGCCGGCTCGCCGGAAAACGAGGTGCGCTCGGGCCGCGCCCGCCGGCAGGCTGCGCCGGTGGACCGTGAACTGATCTCCCGCATCGCCCATACCGACCATCCCATCAAGGCCCCCCTCGACGACGGGTCCGTGCGCCGGCTCCTGGAGCGCGGCATACCCCGTGACGACAGCCGGGCGCTCGACCTGGGCTGCGGCACCGCCGAATGGCTGCTGCGCGCCTTGGAGACGCACCCGCGCCTGCGCGCCGAAGGCGTCGACATCTGCGAGCAGTCGCTGGCGCAGGCAGACCGGGCCGCGAGCCGCCTCGGCGTCCGCGAACGCCTCGTCCTCCACCAACAGTCGGCCGCGGACTTCACCTCGGCGCAGCCGTTCGACCTCGTGCTCAGCGTCGGGGCCGCACACGCCTTCGGCGGCCTGCTCCCCACCCTCGCCGCGGCACGCGAGCACCTGGCCCCCGGCGGCCGCGTCCTGATCGGAGACGGGTTCTGGGAGCGCGAACCCTCCCCTGAGGCCGTCGAGATGCTCGGGGACTTCGTCGACCTGGCAACGACCGTGGACCGCGTCGTGGCGGACGGATGGACACCCGTCGACGGACACGTCAGCACCCGCCGTGAACTGGACGACTACGAGTGGTCCTGCTGGGGGTCGTTGGCCTCATGGGCCCTTGACCGTCCCGCCGATCCCGAAGCCCCCCAAGCCCTCGAAACGGCGAACGCCCGGCGCTCCGAGTGGCTGCGCGTCTACCGGGACACCTGGGGCTTCGTCACCCTGATCCTGCGCCGGACGGCCGACTGACCCGACCCGGGGCCGCGCACCCCCCACGCCGCTCCCTTCGACCAATGAACTCCCCAACTGTCGAACGGCTTTGCCGGTTGCATCTCTTGACGGCCCTCGCGCCGGGGAGCACAGTGGCGGGCGGCTTCGCTCTGAGAGCGCTCTCAAAGTGGGGCCGCAGTCCGCACCTCCCCCCACCGCGCCCCCGAGGCGCACGCAGAGAGGGCCCCCACCCATGCGCGAGACATCCGGCAGAAGGCGGCGTCCACCCATCCGGCGTTCCGTCGTGGCCGCCTTGAGCACGATGGCGATGGCGGTGGCGGCCGCCACCGCCGTGGCCGTCACCCCGCCCGCCGACGCCGCCGCTCCCCCGGCCCCGACCGGCTGGTCCCAAGTCTTCCTGGACGACTTCAACGGCTCCGCCGGCTCCGGCGTGAACACCGCCGACTGGCAGTACACGACCGGGCGGGGCTACCCCGGCGGCCCCACCGGCTTCGGGACCGGCGAGATCGAGACGATGACCGCCGACCCGGCCAACGTCTCGCTCGACGGCGCCGGCAACCTGCGGATCACCCCCCGCCGGGACGCGGCCGGCAACTGGACCTCGGCCCGGGTGGAGAGCCGGCGTTCCGACTTCCGCCCCCCCGCCGGCGGAACCCTGCGCACCGAGGCCCGCATCCAGATGCCGAACGTGACCGGCGCGGCGGCGAAGGGATACTGGCCGGCGTTCTGGATGCTCGGGGCCCCGTACCGGGGCAACTGGTGGAACTGGCCGGGCATCGGCGAGTTGGACATCATGGAGAACGTCCAAGGCCTCAACAACGAGTGGGCCACCATGCACTGCGGCACCAGCCCGGGCGGCCCGTGCAACGAGACCTCCGGGATCGGCGGCCAACGCGCCTGCGCCGGCACCACCTGCCAGGGCGGCTTCCACACCTACGCGGTGGAATGGGACCGGTCCACCGCCGTGGAGGAGATGCGCTTCTACCTGGACGGCGTCAACTTCCACACGGTGAAGGCGAACCAGGTCGACGCCACCACCTGGGCGAACGCCACCGATCACGGCTACTTCATCATCCTGAACGTGGCCATGGGCGGCGGCTTCCCCGACGCCTACGGCGGCGGTCCGGACGCCGGCACCGAGCCCGGCCACCCCATGGTGGTCGACTACGTGTCCGTCCTGGAGAAGACCGGGGGCGCCACCACCACGCCGACGGCGCCGCCCACCACCCCGCCCACGGGGGGACGGAACGCCTACGCCGCCATCCAGGCGGAGTCGTACGACGGCCAGGCGGGCACGGTCACGGAGACCACGTCGGACACCGGCGGCGGCCAGGACCTCACCTCGCTGGCCAACGGCGACTGGGCCGTGTACAAGGGCGTCGACTTCGGTGCGAGCGCGGCCCGGCAGTTCTACGGGCGGGTCGCGAGCGGTGCGACGGGCGGGGTCAGCGGCCTCGTGGAAGTCCGCCTCGACAGCCGGACGAGCCCGCCGGTCGGCAGCTTCTCCGTCGCCGGGACCGGTGGCGGACAAAGCTGGCGTACCGTCCCGGCCAACATCAGCGCCGTCACCGGCACCCACGACGTCTACCTGACCTTCACCAGCGGCCAGCCGGCCGACTTCGTGAACCTGAACTGGTTCGACTTCGGCCATTGACGGGGCCGTACCGCCGGGCGCGCCCGGCGGTACGGGTTAATCTGCTGCGCGGCAGGCAACCGCCGACGGCCACGCATGAGGAGCGCCCGTGCCCGAACAGCTTCGTGATCCCGGGGACCGCCCCACCTTGGAGGCCGTGGCGGCACTGGCCGGGGTGTCCCGGGCCACGGTCTCGCGCGTCGTCAACGGCGGTGACGGGGTCCGCGCGCACCTGGTGGACAAGGTGCGCGAGGCGGTGCGCGAGCTCGGCTACGTACCGAACCACGCGGCCCGCACCCTGGTCACCCGCCGCACCGGGGCGGTGGCCGTGATCATCCCCGAACCGGAGATACGGATCTTCTCCGACCCGTTCTTCTCGTGCCAGATACGCGGCATCAGCCGGGAACTCACCGAGCAGGACACCCAGTTGGTGCTGCTCATGGTGGAGGACCGGGAGGACTACGAACGGATCGAGCGCTACCTGGCGGGCGGCCATGTCGACGGGGCGCTCGCCTTCTCCCTGCACACCGACGATCCGCTCCCCGAGATCACCCACCGGATCGGCATGCCCACCGTCTACGGCGGCCGTCCGGGCTGGACGACCGGCCCGGACGATCCGGGCACCGCCTACGTCGACGCCGACAACCGGGGCGGCGCGCGGGAGGCGGTACGCCATCTGCTCGCCCGGGGCCGGCGGAGCGTGGCGCACATCGCAGGTCCGCTCGACCAGACGTCGGCGACGGACCGGCTCGACGGTTACCGGGACGTCTTGGTCGGGGGCGATCCCGCGCTGGTCGCGGTGGGGGACTTCACCCCGACCGGCGGGGCCCGCGCGATGCGGGAGCTGTTGGAGCGACGGCCGGACCTCGACGCGGTGTTCGCCGCGAACGACCTGATGGCGACGGGCGCGCTCGCCGTGCTCCGCGAGCGGGGCCTCGACGTGCCCGGGGACGTGGCGGTGGTCGGCTTCGACGACACCGAACGGGTGGCCGAGGCGGCGGAGCCGCCGTTGACGACGGTCCGCCAGGACGTGGAGGGAATGGGTCGCATGATGGCCCGGCTGCTGCTCGGCACGCTGGGCTCTCCCCGGACGCCCCGGGCGGTGATCACGCCGACGGTGCTGGTGCGGCGGGCCTCGGCCTGACGCCGGTCCGGCCCGGCCGTCATGCCCGCCCCGACCCGGGCCATCGTGGCCCACCGGTCAGACGAGGCCACCCGTCAGACGAGGCCCAGTCCGCGCGGGGGGACGAAGAGGTGCGCGGCCCGGTGTTCGGCGGCCACCATGGCGGCCGCGAGGCCGAACTCCGGGTCCTCGGACCGCGCGAGTCTGCGTTCGTGGTCGCCGCAGCGCCGGCATTCGGGCGCCCAGTCGGGCAGGAGGCTCTCATGTCTGGTGGCCAGGTGACGGGCGAGCCGGATGCGCGAGCCGGGCCCGTTGTCCACGGGATCCCAGTCGATCCCCCGCCGTCCCGTCAGCCACATCTCCTCCGTGACCCGCTCGATGCGCTTCATGGACC
Organism: Streptomyces sp. Tek67B01; assembly: GCF_055231995.1. Classification (NCBI taxonomy): domain Bacteria; kingdom Bacillati; phylum Actinomycetota; class Actinomycetes; order Kitasatosporales; family Streptomycetaceae; genus Streptomyces; species Streptomyces sp. Tek67B01. The sequence goes on along the minus strand of NZ_JBUYUY010000001.1, from coordinate 6,356,973 downwards.
GGTAGAGGCGGAAACAGTCGGTGCAGTCGAACATCCAGGCCGGCGGCAGCGGCCACACGTCCCGGGGGTCGAGTTCATCGGCGCTCATGCCGTCACGGTAGTGGTGGCACACTGCCGTCTGCAGCCGATCCGTCGTACTTCCGGCATCCCCCAACGGGTGTGCGTACAACCGGAGTTGACCGGTGTCGCACACACCTCCGGCGCCCCCGTGTACGGGGGCGCCAAAGGTGTGGTCGCGGCGGGTGCGGCGCCGCCGGGCCACGTGGGCCCGGGGTGGACTACTCGATGACGAGCTCGACGGGGATGTTGCCGCGGGTCGCCTTGGAGTACGGGCAGACCTCGTGCGCCTGCTTGACCAGCAGGGCGCCGGTCTCGCCCGCGAGGGACTCGGGGAGCTCGATGCGCAGGGTGACGGCCAGCCCGAAGCCGGAGCCGTCCTGGCCGATGGAGGTCTCGGCGGTGACGGAGATGTCACCGGTGTCGACCTTGGCCTGTCGGCCGACCAGGCCGAGCGCGCTGGCGAAGCAGGCGGCGTAGCCGGCCGCGAAGAGCTGCTCGGGGTTGGTGCCCTGACCGTTGCCGCCGAGCGCCGGCGGCATGGCCAGCGCGAGGTCGATCTGGCCGTCGGAGCTGACTGCGCGGCCCTCACGGCCGTTGGCGGTGGCGACAGCGGTGTACAGCGCGTCCATCGGAGTTCCTCTCGGGAGGTGCAAGACGGTCCGGGGTGAACCTCGGCGACCGGTGGACCGATCGCCTCCACCAATAGAGCACACAATTCAGTTGTGCACAACTCAATGGCTCGCAAGTCACCACCGGTACACTGGCCCACATGACCCAGCAGCCCGCCGCCCCCCTGCGCGACCAGGACTTCCTCCGCCTGGACGGGCAGATCTGCTTCGCGCTCAACGCCGCGAGCCGCGCCTTCGGCGGCCTCTACCGGGTCGTCCTGAAAGATCTCGGCCTCACCTACCCCCAATACCTGGTGATGCTGGTGTTGTGGGAGCACGGATCGACGCCCGTCAAGGAGCTCGGGCAGCACCTGCGGCTCGACTCGGGCACGCTGTCACCGCTGCTCAAGCGGCTGGAAGGGGCCGGCCTGGTCCGGCGCGAGCGCAGTGCGGAGGACGAGCGCTCGGTCCACGCCGTACCGACCGAGGCGGGCGCGGCGCTGCGGGCCCGCGCCGTCGAGGTCCCCCGCCGCATCGCGATGGCGACGGGCTTCGAGTTGGAGGAGATCCGCGACCTCCAGGGCCGCCTGAACCGCCTCACGGCAGCGCTCGACGCCGCCGCACTGGACGAGGAGCTCTAGCCGGCAGGCCGGGCGGCCGACCAGGCGGTCGATCCGCCGGTCAGGCGTCCTTCTCCATCGCGGGTCGCAGCCGCTCCAGCAGGGCGTAGAGCGTCGCGCTCTCAGCCTCGCCGAGGGTGTCGAGCGCGCCGTGCGTCGCCTGCATCTCCTCGCGCACCCGACGGATGACGTCGCGACCCTCGTCCGTGGCGATGACGTGCTTCACGCGGCGGTCGACCGGGGACGGCTGGCGCCGCACCAGCTCGCGCGCCTCCAGCCGGTCCACGATGCCCGTGACGTTGGACGCGTCACACACCAGCAGGGTGGCGAGACCCCGCATCGGCACCGGCCCCTCCAGCTGGGCGAGAACCCTGGCCTGGGTGGACGTGAGGCCGTACCGGGCGGCGGCGGCCGCGAAATCGCGCCACTGGGCGGTACCGATGGCGGCGAGCAGCTCCAGGAGTTCGAGCTTGGTGGGGCGGTGGGGGACGGCCGGTCCGGTGGTGGCACTCATGCCGCCGAGCGTACGCAAGAAGGTTGGCATTATCAATTGTTTACTTGACCTCCTTAACTATTGCCGTCTACCTTCATCCAAGTACTTCATGAGATAAAACATCTGCGTCTGAAGCGTTAAGAAGGTCCTGCCAATCATGAGCACCGCCGCATCCGCCCCCTCCGCCGCCAGGCCCGGGAACGAGACGGTCATCGTCTTCGCCCTCAGCCTCGCCGCCATGGTCGTGTCGATGATGCAGACCCTGCCCGTCCCGATCCTGGGTCTGATCCGCAACGATCTCGACACCACGACCGCCGGCGTCAGCTGGGTGACCACCGCCACCCTGCTCTCCGCCGCCGTCTTCACCCCGTTGCTGGGCCGCTTCGGCGACCAGCACGGCAAGAAGCCGACCCTGGTGGCCGTACTCGCCGTCATGGTGGCGGGTTCCGTCGTCGCCGCTCTCGCGAGCTCGCTGCCGCTGCTGATCCTGGGCCGGGTGCTCCAGGGCGCGGCCACCGCGATCTTCCCGCTGGCCCTCTCCGTCCTGCGCGAAGAGGTCCGACCGCAGAAGTTGCCGGGCGCCATGGCGCTGGTCAGCGGCACGCTCGCGTTCGGCAGTGGCTTGGCGCTGGTCGCCACCGGCCTGCTGACCTCCGGTGACGGCGCCGACTACCGCAACGCCTTCTGGATGGCGACCGGCTTCGCCGCGCTCGCCCTCCTGGCGGTCGTCTTCCTGGTCCCGGCCACTCGCCACAAGACCGGCGGCCGTACCGACTTCCTGGGCGCGCTGACCCTGGGCATCGCCCTGTTGCTGCTCCTGCTGCCGATCTCGCAGGGCCACGACTGGGGCTGGACCTCCGGCCGCACGCTCGGCAGCTTCGCCGGCGCCGCCGTGATGGCGGCCGTGTGGGTCATGGTCGAGCGCAAGGTGCGCGAGCCTCTGGTCGACATGCGGATGTTCGTCCACCGCCCGGTGCTGATGGCCAACCTCGCCGGCATTCTCGTCGGCTTCGGCATGTTCGCGAACTTCCTGGGCGTCTCCTACCTCGTCCAGATGCCGAAGGCCCTGACCGGGTACGGCTTCGACGCCTCGATCCTGCGCGCCTCCGTCCAGTTCCTGCTGCCCGGTGCGATCGTCTCGCTCCTCGCGTCGCCCATCGGCGGCCAGTTGGTCCGCCACCGCGGCCCGCGCGTCGCGCTCGCCCTGGCCGCCGGGCTCGGCGCCGTCGGCTTCGGCTGGCTGGCCCTCGACCACGGCCACACCTTCTCGGTGATCGGCGCCGGCGTCGTCGTCGGCGCGGCCGTCAGCTTCGGCTACGCGGCCATGCCCGCCGTCATCATGGCGAGCGTCCCGCACCACCAGAGCGGCATCGCGAACGGCATCAACTCGATCTCCCGCTCGACCGGCAGCGCGATCGGCAGCGCGATCGTCACCACGATCCTGGCCTCCAAGACGATCGGGCACCTCCCGCCGGGCGTTCCCGCCCTGCCCGCCGAGTCCGGTTTCACCCTGACGTTCGGCATCGGCGCGGCGGCCTTCGCCCTGGTCGCCCTGATCAGCTGGATCGGACTGCGCAAGGGCAACGGCCCCCGCGTGACGGAGCCCGTCGCCTCCGGCGAGGCCCCGGCCCCGAAGGTGGCGGAGACGGCCGCCGCCGTCTGATCCCCCGCGCGAACCCGAACCGCCCCCGGTCCTCTAGGCCCTGTCGTCAAAGTAGCGCCGTTGAGGCTCGGGGTGTCCGGTGCCGTGCATCGCAAGGCGGAGGGGCGCCCGTGTACTGGACGTACTCGGGCGCTCCGACAACGCGGCGAGGTGCGGTACCGGACACCCCGGGCCAGGCGGGACTTTGACGACAGGGCCCAGGCCCGGGGGCGGTTCGCGTCCCGGTTCCCGAGCGGGCCGGCCTCCCAGGGCCCGTCGGCAACACCGTGGCGGCCGCGATGGGACGGGCTCCGCTGGGTAGGCTTCCCCGGGACAGCGCGCGGAGTTCGGGGCGGGGTGGGTTCATGAGTCGTCAGGCGGGGCTGCGGGGCGTGGCGGTGGCCGTGGCGCTGCTGCTCGGACTGGCCGGGTGCGGCCGGACCGGCGGGAGCGGGGGCTCGGACGGCAAGCAGGACGGGTCGGGTGGCAAGCCCCCGGCCGGCGGCGCCGCGAAACCCGCGCGCGGCGACGTACTGCCCGGCCTGGTCGGCGCGGCCGAGGCCCGGACCCGACTGGCGGCCTTGGTGGTCGGCAAGCCGGGCACGATGGCCGGGTACAGCCGTGACAAGTTCACACACTGGGCCGAGCAGGGCGACAAGTGCGACACCCGTGAGGTCGTCCTCAAGCGCGACGGCAGGAACGTCACCCAGGACGCGCAGTGCCGGGCCGTGTCCGGCACCTGGAAGAGCCTGTACGACGGCGCCGACGTCAGCGACCCGGCGAAGCTGGACATCGATCACATGGTCCCGCTCGCCGAGGGTTGGCGCTCCGGTGCGGCCGGCTGGGACGCCACCAAGCGCAAGGCCTTCGCCAACGACCTGACGCGCCCCCAACTGCTGGCCGTCTCGGCGGCCTCCAACCGATCGAAGGGCGACCAGAGTCCCGACCTGTGGCAGCCGCCGGACAAGTCGAGCTGGTGCCAGTACGGGCGCGCCTGGATCACCGTCAAGTCCTACTACAAGCTGACCGTCACGCCCCCGGAGAAGACCATGCTCACCACGATGATCGACACCTGCGCCTCATGACCGCGCCCCGGCAGTGGCAGGACCACGTCCTGGCCGGACCCGGCGGCGCCATGACCGACGAGGTCGGCGTGATCACCGGCGACCTCACGTTGCGTACCGTCGCGGGACCGGACGGCAAGGTCCGATTCGAGATCCAGTACCTCGACGCCGACGAGTGGTACACCCTCACGGGCAGCCCCGTGGCCCACGGCGACGCGCACGCCCTCCACTTGGCGGCCCTGCGGGCCGTCCGCGCGGGCGGCGGCGCCGGGGCGCCGCACCCCGGGACCTGACCGGTCCGCCGCACGCCGGGGGAACGCGCTGGTCAGCGTGGCTGCCGGCTGACAGACTGGGGTTGCTCCATCACTCCCAGGAGGACCCATGGCCGACGAGACCGGTACCCCGCAGGACGAATCCCCCGCCGAGGAGGCCAAGCGCAAGTTCCGCGAGGCCCTGGAGCGCAACGCGGCGAACGCGCATTCGCAGCAGGCCCACCAGAGCCGGGCGAAGGTGCAGGGCGCCAGCAGCGGCCCCGGCGGCAAGAACAAGAAGGTGCGCCGCAAGACCGGCTGACGCGTCCCGCCCGGCGGTCCGGGCCCCCGCGCGGTGGTGCGCCGCCCAGCGGGCGCCGTCGCGCGGTTCCCGGATCGTTGGGCCGCATGGGTGACGGGCGATAACCCCGGGGCAGGTCGGTAGTTGATCTGGACGTACCCGCCGGGGACAGCTCATGCGACAGAAGGATTCCTCACCATGCTCAAGAAGTTCATGGCCACCGCCGCGGTCACCGCTTCCGTAGTCGGCGCAGGTGCCATCGCCGCCTCCCCGGCCATGGCGATCGGCAACGACAACGGCGTGAACACCGTCAACGGCAACGGCGCCGCGCAGATCTACGGCAACCAGAAGACCGAGGGCGCCATGAGCCCGCAGCTGAGCCTGGTCCAGGGTTCGCTGAACAAGCTCTGCGTCGGCCTGCCCGCCAAGGTCAACGCCCAGTCGCTCATCGCCGCGCTGAACATCGGCGTCCAGGACATCAACGTCCTGTCCAACCCGCAGAACCAGCAGTGCACCGAGAACTCCACCCAGGCGAAGGGTGACGAGTCCCTCTCGCACATCGTGGACAACATCCCGGTCCTGTCCGGGAACCTTTCCGCCGGCAGCTGATCAGTTCTCACCCCCGGACCGGAGTGACGACATCCGTCGTCACTCCGGTCCGGCGTTTGCGCAAGCCGAACACACCAAAAGCAACAGCTTTGGTCTAGACCTTGACAGGTTCAGACCATTTTCGCTTCAGTGGCCGTAGTCGCCCCCACGACAACTCCCCCCACTGAAGGAGCACTTCCGTGATCCGTGCGCTACGTCGCCGCGCCCTTTCCATGGCCGCGGCCGCCGCCGTGACCCTCGGCCTCGCCGTCACCCTGCCCGCCTCCCCCGCTGCCGCGGCCCCAGCCTGCGCAGGCTCCTGGGCCGCCTCCGCCGTCTACACGAACGGCATGAGCGCCTCGTACGCCGGGCACAACTGGCAGGCCAAGTGGTGGACCCAGGGCGAGACCCCGGGCAGTACCGGACAGTGGGGGGTCTGGTCGGACCAAGGCGCCTGCGGTGGCGGTGGCCAGGACCCGGGCACCGGCGACCCCTCCGGTTTCGTCGTCAGCGAGGCCCAGTTCAACCGGATGTTCCCGAACCGGAACCCGTTCTACACCTACAACGGGCTGGTGGCGGCGCTCTCCGCGTACCCCGCCTTCGCGCACACCGGGGACGACACCGTCAAACGGCGCGAGGCCGCCGCCTTCCTCGCCAACGTCTCCCACGAGACCGGCGGGCTGGTCTACATAGTCGAACAGAACACCGCCAACTACCCGCACTACTGCGACGCGTCCCAGCCCTACGGCTGCCCCGCGGGCCAGGCCGCCTACTACGGGCGCGGCCCCATCCAGCTGAGCTGGAACTTCAACTACAAGGCGGCGGGGGACGCGCTCGGCATCAACCTCCTCGCCAACCCCTACCTCGTCGAGCAGGACCCGGCCGTGGCGATGAAGACGGCGCTCTGGTACTGGAACACCCAGAACGGCCCGGGCACCATGACCGCCCACGCGGCGATGGTGAACGGCGCCGGCTTCGGCGAGACCATCCGCTCCATCAACGGCTCCCTGGAGTGCAACGGCGGCAACCCGGCGCAGGTGCAGAGCCGGGTGAACGCCTACCAGAACTTCACCCAGGTGCTGGGCGTCACCCCGGGCGACCACCTCACCTGCTGAGGCCGCCCGGAAGCATCCGGTACGCGGCCCGTGCGCGACCGAGTCTCAACGCGTGCGCAGCGCCGTCGCCAACTGCGCCCGGGAACGGACGTCGAGCTTCTGGTAGATGCGGGTCAGCCGGGACTCCACCGTCTTCACGCTGAGGAACAGCTTCGCGGCGGCCTCCTGGTTGCTGGCGCCCTGGCTGACGAGCAGCGCGAGGCGGGTCTCCGCCTCGGTCAGGGCCGCCACCCCCGGATGCAGGGCGGCGGTCTCGGGGGCGCCCTCGCGGGCCAGGTCCAGCCAGGGTTTCGCGCCGGCCCCGTCGAACACCTCGGCCGCCTCCCGCAGGGCGGTACGGGCGGGGGCGCGGCGCCGGCGGCGGCGTTCGACGCGGGCCAGGGCCAAGAGCGTACGGCCGCGTTCGAGGGGCAGGCCGAGTACCTGGAAGCGTCGGGCCGTGGTCTCCAGGAGAGCCACCGCCGCCTCCGCCTCACCCTGCGCGGACAGGCACAGACCCTGGGCCCGGTCGAGGGCCGCCAGCACACTGGAGCGCCCCAGCGCACGGGCCACCGTACGAACGGAGCCCAGCAGTTCGGCGGCTTCGCCGGGTGCGTCGGCCGCGACCAGGGCCTCGGCGAGCTCACCGTGCCAGCGCAGGATCGAGGGGTCGACCACCTTCTGGGCCTCTTCCAGGCGGGCGACCCGGCGCAGCGTGGCCACCGCCTTCGCGGCCTCTCCCGTGGCCAGTTCGACCAGGCCCAGGGCGTACAGGGCGCGGGAGAGAAAAACCTGGTCGTGCTCCTCCTCGGAGGCCTGGATGCCGCGGCGGGCGTAGCCGGCGGCGCGGGCGAAGCTTCCGCCGGTGGACTCGGCCATCGCGGCGACGTACCAGGCGGGGCCGGGCGAGAGGCCCGCCTCGATGGTCAGTTCCAGGGCGCTTCGGGCGTGCGCGGCCCCCGCCGCGCACCTGCCGCGCCGCAGTTCGACCTCGGTGAGGCTGCGCAACACCTCGAAGACGTCCTCGGACGAGCCGGTGCGCCGTACGACGGGCAGCAGGACGAGCAATTGCCGGTGGGCGTCCTCCAGGCGGTCGTCGAAGAGGGCGTGGCGGACGGCGAGGTACTGGGGTGCGTTGCGCATGCCGAGCGGCACTTCGGGGACGGGCAGGGCCAATGCCTCCGCGAGGATGGCCTCGGCCCCCGGATCGCCGAGGATGCGGCCCATACGGGCCCGTACGGTCAGGGCCATGGCCTCGGCGGCCTGGTCGCCGCCGAGCGCGGCCAGGGCTCCGGCCTCGGCGGCGGCGTCGCGCGAGCGCACGGGGTCGCCGTCGCTGAGGTTGTGCTTCCAGGCGACCCGCAGCCGGACGGCGGCGAGCAGGGCCGGGTCCCCGGCCGCGTCGTCGATCGCGTGGGCGAAGGTCTCGTCGAGGTCGGCCAGCGCCTGCCCGGCGGCGTCGATCACGGCGAGGCGGGCGCGCACCCGGTCGGCGGGCGAGGCGTCGCGGGCGAGGACGGCGCGGGTGGCGCGGCGGGCGAGGTCGGCGCGTCCGGCCCAGCCGGCGTCCTCGGCGGCCGTGACGAGCCGGGCCAGTTCCTCCTCCGGCCGGTCGCAGGGGGTGCGTTCGGCGGCGAGCAGCCCGAGTTCGGCGGCCAGCGCCCGCCGGCCCCGGCGCCGGCAGGCCGCGGCGGCCTCGGTGATCTCGGCTGCGAGCCCGGCGTCGGGGGTGTCCACGGCCAGCGCCCGGTGCCGTACCGCCTGGACGGGGTCGTCGACGGCGGCGGCGAGCGCCGCGTGCCCGGCGGCCCGCTCGGGCCAGCCCGCGTCGGCGGCCAGAGCCGTGGGCAGCGCGCCGGCGGTGAAGCGGACGGCGCCGTCCTCCCCCACGGTGACCAGTGCGGCCCGTTCCGCCTCGGCCAGTTCCGCTTCGGCGTCGGGGCTGCCGGCCCTGCGCAGCAGGGCGGTCGTCGGGCGGGAGGCGAGGGCGGCGAGGAGCAGGGTGCGCCGGGCCCGTGCGGGGGCTTCGGAGAGCAGCCGTCGGGCGACCTCGCGTGCCTGCCCGGAGACGGGCAGGGTGTCGGCGTGGTGGGCGCCTGCGCCGCCGTCGCGGGACCCTGCGGCTTCGGTGAGGGAGTGGCCGAGGGCGAGCGCCAGGCGCGGGTTCCCGCCGCTGGCCTGGTGGATGCGGCCGGCGAGACGGGCGGGCAGCCCGTGGCGCACGAGCAGTTCGGCGACTTCCTCCGCGCCCAGCGGGGGCACCCGCACGGAGGGGGTGGCGGGCCCGCAGAGCGGTCCGGCGACGGGGGTACCGCCTTGGACGCGTTCGGCTACGAGGACCCGGACGCGGGGCGGGGTGAGGCGCAGGGCGAAGCGCAGGAGGCCGGTGCTTTCGGCGTCGAGCCACTGGGCGTTGTCGATGACGAGCAGGACGGGATCGCGGGCGGCGAGGGTGCGCAGTACCTCGACGACGGCGAGGCGCAGCGCGACGTGGTCGCGGCCGGCGCCCGGGGTGTCGGTCTCGCGGCGCAGCAGGGCGATCGCGGTGCGCTGGGGTCCGGCGAGCCGTTCCAGGGCGGAGTAGGGGACGGAGGAGAGCAGGGCGGCGGCCGAGGCCTCGGGTATCCACTGGTCGGCGGCTTCCGGGGCGAGGTGGAGAACGGTCTCGCGGCGGGCTTCGGCGGCGGCAGCAACGGCGCGCACCACCTCGGTCTTGCCGGCGCCGGCCGGTCCGGTGAGGATCGCCCGGCCGTGGCCGGTCAGCGCGCGGTCCACCGCCGCGATGAGTTCACCGTGTCCGACGCCCGCGTCAGCGTTCCCCGTCGCCGCCACGCACAGCCACCAGCCTTTCCGCCCCTGCCCTGTGCCTTTCCTGTGAGACGCGACAATACGAGGTCGGCCGGGGAGCGGACCCTCTTTGTGACGCAGAAATCAGTCGGCCGGCCGGAATGCCCGAAGGACCTGCCGGTACGGGAGGTACCGGCAGGTCCGGGGGCTGGTGTTGGTCCGTACCAGCGGATCCGTCAGGGCCGGGGTTGGGGGGCTCCGGCGGCCTGACGGACCGGGGTGGGGGCCGCGCTCAGAAGCCCAGGCCCCAGGAGTCGAGGTAACCGGTGTCGGCGGCTGCGGTGTCCTGGACCCGCAGCTGCCAGGTGCCGTTGGCGGGCAGGGCGGAGGCGTCCACCGTGTAGGTGGTCGAGATGTTGTCCGCGCTGTCGCCGGAGGAGTTCTGGAGGCGCTTGACGGTGCCGTTGGGCGCGACCAGGTCGATGACGAGGTCACCGCGGTAGGTGTGCTTGATGTCGACGTCGACCTTGAGGGCGGCCGGGGCGTTGCCGGTGATGCCCGAGACGGTGATCGAGGAGGAGACGGCGCCGCCGTTGTCCGGGATCGCGACGTCCGTGTTGTTGGTGAACACCGGGGTGACCGGGGCGGAGACCACGGCGTTGACGGTGGCCGCCGCGTCGGCGAGGCCGGCGCCGCAGCCGCCGGTGCAGGTGCCGGCGAGCGGGCGGGCGTTGGCCTTGATGGCCGCCTTGACCTGCGCCGGGGTGAGGGACGGCTTGGCGGCCAGCAGGAGCGCGGCGAGACCCGCGACGTGCGGGGAGGCCATGCTGGTGCCCTGGTACGGCTTGTAGATCTCCGCGCCGGGGGTGGTGGCGCCCGCGTTCAGCGAGGAGAGGATGCCGTTCTCGGGGGTGGTGACGGTGCCGGGGGTGTCGGTGGCGCGACGGGTCTCGCCGCCGGGGGCGGTGATGTCGACGCGGGTACCGAAGTTGGAGTAGAACGAGCGGTCGCCGGTGCGGTTGGAGGCGGCCACGGTGATCACGTTGCTGCAGCTCGCGGGCGAGAAGCCCGACGCGTCGGCGTTGCTGTTGCCGGCGGCGACCACGACGGTGGTGCCCCGGGCGGTGGCCGCGTTGATCGCGTTCTGGTAGCTGGTGCCGCAGGCGCCCGAGCCGCCGAGGCTCATGTTGATGACCTTGGCGGGGGTGGGGTTCGCCGGGACGCCGGGGACGGAGCCGCCGGACGCCCAGGTGATGGCGTCGACGATGTCCGAGGTCGCGCCGCCGCACTTGCCGAGGACGCGGACCGGCTGGATCTTCGCGTTGTACGCGATGCCGGCGACGCCCTTGGCGTTGTTGGTGGCCGCGGCGATGGTGCCGGCGACGTGGGTGCCGTGCCAGGAGGAGCCGCTTGCCGGGGAGCCGGTGCCGCACTCGCCGGCCGCGCTCCAGTCGCCCTGGTCGGCGGGGTTGTTGTCGCGGCCGTTGCCGTCGCGGGCGGCGGTGGAGTCGCTGATGAAGTCGTAGCCGGCGACGATGTTGGGGGCGACGTCCGAGTGGGCCACGTAGCCGGTGTCGATCACGGCGACGGTGACGCCGGAGCCGGTCGTCTTGTCCCAGGCGGCGGGCACGTCCATGCCGGCGGTGGGCTCGAAGAGGTCCCACTGCTTGGCGTACTCGGTGTCGTTCGGGGTGGCCATGGCGTAGGCGCGGGCGTCCGGCTCGACGTAGGCGACGTCGGGGTCGGCGCGGAACTGGGCCATCACGTCGGCCGCGTCGGCGGGGGCGGTCGCACCACCCAGGTTGACGAGTGCGGCGCCGGTGCCCAGACGGCGGTCGAACTTCGCCTTCTTGCCGGCCTTCTTGCCCTTGGCCGCGGCGTCGGCGGCGGCCGCGGTGTTGGAGCCGGCCTCGGCGGCCGAGGACTTGTAGCCGACGATCAGGTTCTGCACGGGCGCGACCCCGGGGGCGGTGGGGGCCGCCGCGGCCGGAAGGGTGGTGGCGGGGTCCGATGCGGCGACGGCCACGGCGGCGGTGGCGGAGCCTGCCAGCAGGGTGACGGACATGGCCACCACGGATATGAGCCGGCGTCTGGATGCGTGCACGTGTTCCCTTTCGCGGGCCGGTTCCGGGCAGGCCGGAGCGGCCGGTTCGAGCTGTGTGGGAGGTGAACCGGCGGCCGGGCGGGCCGGGAGCGGGCTGGTCAGACCCGCTCCGGACACCACCGCGCGCCGCGTCGCCCGACCGCGACGGCGGGGCAGGGCAACGGCGGTACCGGCGATCCCGCCCGGCCTCGCAAGGCTTCACACCATGTGGGGTTGGTGCGGGGGCAGTTCGTGGCGGGGGAAGACCGCCGGTGGGCAGACAGTAGGCAACACCAGGATGAACTCGATACGGGGAAAACCCTTGTCCGGCCCCTCACCTGGGAGGAGAGGCTACCGGGGCGGGTGGAGCGCGCGGAAATACGTCCAGCTGGTCTCGTTGGGCTCGGTCCACTTGTCGGGGGCGTGCGCGAACTGCGGGTGGTGCGCGGCGATGTACGCGCGGGTGCGCTCGGGCGCGTCTTCGTAGGAGGCGAGTTTGCGACCGCGACAGTGGAACGTGAGACCGCCTGGGCGCGCTCCCTGCTCCATCCAGGGCAGCCAGGGGGACATGCGGGTCCAGGACATGGTGGCGGGGACGCTGGGCGCGTCGGTGGTGAAAGCGGTGGCGGGGGCGAAGAACTGGAACAGCTCCAGGGCCCGGTAGGTGTCGTCCGCCGAGTTCAGCGGGTACTGGGCGACGGGCAGCGGCGAGGGGTAGGCGAGGGGGATCTCCAGGCTGAAACACACCTGGTCGCCGAGTTCCGTCACGGGCACGGGGAAGGGGCGCCACCGTTGGTTCGCCGGGTCGTTCCAGACGTGGACGACCGGTTTGTCCTCCCAGGTCTCCAGGATTTCGCGGGTCCCCGGGTCGAGGTAGAAGGCGGCTTCCCTGGTGAGCAGCCGGTACGTCCCCTCCTCCTCGCCCTCGCCGGCGACCAGGCGGGCCACGTTGAGGCCCTCGAAGCCGAAGAGGTGCCGGTAGGGCTCGCCGGGCGCCCAGGAGTGGACGTCGCCGGTCCACCAGAAGGTCACCTCGGCGCCGTCGAGCGAGGCGCGGGTGCGGGCGAAGGCCTGGAAACGTTCCGCGGGAGTCATACCGGGTACTCTGCGCGGTCGCCGGCCGCCCGGGCAAGGAGCGCGACGGCCAACCGGCCTCCGGGGCGGCGCGTTTGCGACGACACGGCGGCCCTCGGGGCGGCCGGCTGCGGCAACCTGCGCGGGCCACCCCGACGGGCGACGCCGGCGGGCCGGCACGGGCGACCCCACCGGACCGGCGCGGGCCACCCCGACGGGCGGCCCCGGCGGGCCGGTCTCGCGCGGCGAACGGCAAGGCAGCGCCCGGGGCGTCGAGGCGCGCGAGGGCGCGGCACGTCCGCTCCGCGGATGCCCGGTTGACTCGGGTGCGGCCACCGGCGACCGTGACCGCCATGGGGAACGAACACCGACTGCTCGCGCTGCTGGTCTGCCTGGTCCTGGGCGGCGGGCTGACGGCCGCAGTGCTCGGGGCGTCACGGGCCGCCGGGCCGCTCGCGGGCCCCGTCGCGGCCGAGTTCGCCGACCCGCGCGAGATGCGCCCCGAGCCCGGACTGCTCCCCGCAGGGCCCGACGCCTCGACCGGCACGGTGACCGTGGATTGCGGTCGCAACGGCGAAGGCCACTACAACCAGGACAACCTGGTGGTCTCGCCCGGGCTGCGGGCGGGCGCCCATCACACCCACTCCTACGTGGGGAATCTCTCCACCGACGCCCTGTCCACGGACGCCTCCCTCGCGGGCGCCCCCACCAGTTGTACGGGCGGCGACCGGTCGACGTACTACTGGCCGGTCCTGCGCCGCACGGACCGCGCGGGCCGGGACCCGCACGAGAACGCGGCGGGGCACGGCAACGCGGGCGAGATCCTGCCCGAGGTTGCGGTGACGGTGGAGTTCCGCGGCAGCCCGGTCGGCAAGGTGGTGCCGATGCCCCGGTTCCTGCGCGCGATGACCGGGGACGCGGTCGCGTACACGGCGGGCGGTGACGCGGATGTCCGCGCCCGCTGGGGCTGTTCCGGCTCCCCGGGGCTCGCCTCCCCGCTCTATCCGCGCTGTCCCGCCGGGCAGCGCGTCACCCGGACGCTGGTCTTCCCGAGCTGCTGGAACGGGCTGGACACCGACAGCCCCACCCACCGCTCGCACCTGCTGTTCCCCACCGCGAGCGGCGTCTGCCCCCGGGACACCTTCCCGGTCCCGCGACTGCGCGTCTTTCTCGCGTATGACGTGCCGTCGGGTGCGCCCTTCGCCCTGGACTCCTTCCCCGAGCAGCTGCACAGCCCCAAGACGGACCACGCGATGTTCGTGAACGTGATGACCGACGAGCGGATGCGGGCCGTCGTCGACTGCCTCAACGAGGGCCGCGCCTGCCGGATCTGAGCCCCGGCGCCAGACGCGTGACGCGGGTCACATGAACCCGGCCCGGCCGGGGCCCGTGTTCGGACCGCACCACGCAAGCGAGGAAGACGGAGAGGGTGAGATGGCCGGACCACTGTGGCCCCGCACTCGGCGGGGCTCGACCGATGAGGCACTGATCACGTCGGTGTACGAGGAGCACGGCCACGCCCTGCTCGCGTACGCCACCCGGCTCACCGGGGACCGGGCCGCCGCCGAGGACGTGGTCCAGGAGACGCTCCTGCGGGCCTGGCGCCACTGCGAGGTCCTGGTCAACGGGAAGGGCTCGGTGCGCGGCTGGCTGCTCACGGTGGCCCGCAACATCATCACCGACCGGTACCGGGCCAAGGCTGCCCGGCCGCCGGAGGTCTCGGGCGCGGCGGCCGCTCCCCCGGTGGAGTCGGACCACGCGGACTCCGTCGTCGACACCATGGCGGTGCTCGGCGCGCTGGACCGGTTGACCCCGGAACACCGGGACGTGCTGACCGAGTTGTACTACCGCGAGCGCAGCGTCGCCGAGACCGCCGATCGGCTCGGCATCCCGGCGGGCACGGTCAAATCGCGCGCGCACTACGCGCTCAAGGCCCTGCGCGAGGTCTTCACGGAGGGCGCCAGGGAAGGCAACAGCAGCAAACGATCGGGCAGGCCGCCCCAGCAGCCCGGTGGACTGCGGGAGGTGGTGGCATGAGCCGGCAGCGGCACGAGGAGGAACTGCTCGGCCCGTACGTGCTCGGAGTCCTCGACGAGGCGGACGTACGGCGCGTCGAGGAGCACGTCGGCGAGTGCGTGCAGTGCCTGGAGGAGGTGGCCGCGTTGCGCGAGATGGAGACGGCCTTGGGCGAGGTACCCCCGGAGGCGTTCCTCGACGGCCCCCCGCAGGGGGGTGACCTGCTGCTCCGACGCACGCTGCGGCAGGTCCGCGGTGAGCGGGCGGCGCGGGAGCGCCGACGCTACGGTCTGGCGGGACTGGCGGCGGCCGCCGCGCTGGCCGCGGTGTTCTGGGCCGGTACGCAACTGGGCACGGGCGGCACCGAGAACGTCGCGCAGCCCCCGCCGCCGTCCCCGACCGCGTCGCCCGCGCCTTCGGCGGTGCCCGGGACCCGGGTGGCGTCCGCGACGGACGCCGGCAGCGGTGCGCGGATGACGGTGCAGGTGGTGCCGGCTGCGGCGTGGGTGCGGGTGCACGCGGCGGTGACCGGTGTGCCCCCGGGCGAGCGCTGCCGGCTGGTGGTGGTCTCCCGGGACGGGACGCGCAGCACGGCGGGCGGTTGGGTCGTGGGCACGACTGAGCGCGGCGAGGGCAACGGTGCCTCGCTGGACGGTTCGGCGGCGGTCGCGGCGGCCGACATCAAGGAGGTCCTGGTCGAGAACGAGGCGGGGAAGACCTTCGTGTCGGTGCCGGTACGGGCATAGCCGGGCGTGACGGAGCCCGGGAGCGTATCCAGCTCCCGGGCTCCTGTTGTGCCACCCAATTGCGCACACCGGCGGCGTTTAAGAGCCGCGGATCAGTCTTAAATCGACGTGTTCTACCTTTGAACTACCGCGCCGTGAGAGAGGCACAGAAGGGACTTGAACCCCTATCCATCGATGATCGTCCGCGCTCGGTCGATCCGGTGTTCGGCGGCGAATACTGAGACTGGAGCGAGAATCTGAGATTCAGGGGCCGCCTCTGCCAGGCTTGGGCCACCCCCGCGTGTGGTGCGGGGGGAGGGATTCGAACCCCCGACTGACGCCCCGTGTCAGCTTCAACATCAGTTTCAGCTTGCGCTCTTCGCGCCACCCCCCGCTCGCACGGGGGGCGATCTCGGGGCTACCTGAACAGGTAGCCGAACACGGCGTCGCCGATCCTCTGGTCGGTGACGTCGACGTTGTTGGCCTCTTCGCGGGCGAACTTCACGGCCTGCTGGATCTTCTCGACCCGGTCGAGGAGTTCGTTCACCCGGCGCGCGGGCAGCGCCCCGGAGAACTTCACCGTCGTCCAGTAGCCGACCGGTACGTCCTCGTAGTACACCTCGACCTGAGCCGGGTGCTTGTCGGTCGCCTCGGCCTTCACGTGGTTGCGCGGGACCTTCTTCGTCCGGATCGTGCGGACCGGGTCGGTCTTCCACGAGTCCGTCGAGGGGTCCAGGTTCCAGGACTCCGAGGCGTCCAGCACCGGTAGCTTCCGTACGAAGGTGTGCAGGTCGGTGAGCTGCTTCTCCAGGAAGAGCAGGTACGGGACGGGGACTTGGGCCAGCAGCACCTGTCCGTCGACGACCACGTCGGCGGCGGCGGTGCGGTTGGCCCAGTCCTTCGTGGCCGTCACGTCGAAGAGCCGGGTGAGGGTCCCGGCGGTGGCGCGCAGCACGTCCTCGGCCTTGATCTGCACCCGGGTGGACTCGGGCGGCAGTTGTTCGCCCTCCTCGTCCTTGGGCTGGTACGTCCGGGAGATGCCCGCGAGCAGGGCGGGCTTCTGGACGTCCTGGTGGGCCTGGGTCAGCTCTTGGAGCGACTTGGACTTGACGCCCTTTTCGACGGCGATGATCTGATTCAGCTTCGGCACGTGATCAACCTAGCAGGGCTCCTCGTACGGGCGTTCGTATTTTTTCGCCGTTCGATCCCGCTCGCCGTCGGTCGGCGCACGACGCTCAGCGCAGGCGGACCGGAAGGTCGAACAGGTCGTTCTGGGTCAGGATCGGCTTGTTGCGCAACTCCTCGCGCGGGACGGCGAGCGCGAGGTCGGGGAAGCGGGCGTAGAGCGCGGGGAGCGCGACGAGCGCCTCCAGGCGGGAGAGCGCCGCGCCGGGGCAGACGTGCGGGCCGTGTCCGAAGGAGATGTGCCGGTTGGGGGTGCGGGTGACGTCGAACTCGCCCGCGTCCTCGCCGTGCTGGGTCTCGTCCCGGCCGATGGCTCCGAAGGAGACGATCAGGCCCTCGCCCTTCGGCAGGACGCGGTCACCCACCTCGATGTCCTGCGCGGCGAAGCGGATGAGGACGTGTGAGGTCGGGGTGGACCAGCGCAGGGTCTCCTCGATGACGTTCTCCCACGGCACCTCGCCCTTCAGGACGCGTGCGCGCTGCTCGGGGTGGGTCTCGAGCGCGACCACGGCGTTGACGATCAGGCTGATGGTGGTCTCGTGGCCGGCCGCGACCATCAGCTGGAGGGTATTGGTGATCTCCTCGGTGGTGAGGTGGTCGCCGTTCTCCGAGGCCGCGAGCAGGGCGCTGGTCAGGTCGTCGCCCGGGTTCTCGCTCTTGGACTCCACGATGCGGGAGAACAGCGCGGCCAGGTCGGCCATCATCTGCGGCACCTCCTGCGGCGGCGTTTGCGTCGAGAAGAACTTCTCGAACAGCGCCTTCAGACGGGGGTGTTCCGCGGTGTCGACACCCATGAGCTCGCTGATGACGTTCATCGGCAGCGGGTAGGCGAACTCCGCCTTGAGGTCCACGGTCGCGCCGGCCGGCAGTTCGGCCAGCCGGTCGAGCATCCCGTTCGTCAGGGCCTCGATGCCCGCGCGCAGCTTCTCCACCCGGCGGACGGTCAGGGCCTGCGCGACGAGGGTCCGCAGGCGCCGGTGCTCGTCGCCGTCGACGGTGAGCATGGAGCGGCCGGGGTTGGCGAGGCCGATCAGCGGCCAGTCCAGCGGTATCTCGCCGCGCTGCCAGGCGCCCCAGGCGTTGATGTCCTTCACGAGGCGGGGGTCGGTGAGCAGCGCCCGGGCCTCGGCGTGGCGCGTGACGGCGTAGACGCCGACGCCGCCGGGCAGGACGACCCGGGCGAGCGGTCCGGCGGCGCGCAGCGCGGCGCTCTCGGCGTCGAGGTCGGCGACGAAGGGGTCCAGGGTGATGGCGGCGGGTCCCGTGTGGTCGATCGGGCACGTCATCCGGAGGCTCCAAGGGCGGGGGTCGGGGTGAAGGTCACGGGCAGCGCGGTCAGGCCGCGCAGCCAAGGCGAGGGCCGCCGTGCGAGGTCGGCGGCGGGCACGGCGAGGTCGACGTCCGGGAGTCGGTCGAGGAGGACCTCGATGCCGGTCCGGGCGATGGCCTCGGCGATCTCCTGGGCGGGGAAGGGGCAGCGGTGTTCGCCGTGCCCGAAGGAGAAGAAGGCGTTGTTGCCGCCGGTCAGGGCCCCCGCGTCCGTGCGCACGTGCGGGTCGGCGTTGGCGGCGGCCAGACCGAGCAGCACGAGGTCGCCGCGGTTGATGCGCTGTCCGCCGAGGCGGGTGTCGCGGGAGGTCCAGCGGCCGGCCACGTTCTGGGTGGGCGTGTCCTCCCACAGGACCTCGTTCATCGCCTCGCCGACGCTGTGCCGGCCGCCGGCGAGGGAGGCGGCGAAGCGGTCGTCGGTGAGCATGAGCCGCAGCGTGTTGCCGATCCAGTCGGCGGTGGGTTGGTGGCCGGCGGCCAGCATCACCATCAGGTCCTGCGCGATCTCCTCGACGGTGAAGTCGCCCCGCCGGGCGAGCATCCGGGAGACGACATCGTGGTCGGGGCGCACCATCTTGTCCGCGATCAGCGCGAACATGGATTCGGCGAGGTGGCGCTGGCCGTCGAGGGCGCCCTCCCGTCCGTTGATCATGTCGTTCATGGCGGTGACGAGGCCGGGGCCCTGTTCGTCGGAGAAGCCGTAGATCCGGGCGAGGACGCGCAGCGGCAGCAGCATCGCGTACTGGCCGACGATGTCGCACTCGCCCTTGCCGCACAGCCGGTCGATCAGCTCGTCCGCGAACCGTTCGGCGTGCCCCTTCAGTTCGAACGGGTCGACGGCCTCCAGCGCTCCGGTGATGACCGCCGCGCGCTCGCGGTGGCGTTCGCCGACGGTGTAGAGGATGGACGGCTGCTTGCGGCCGATCATCGGCAGGAGCGGCCAGTCGGCGGGAATGCGGTCCCACTGGTTCCACAGGTCGGAGTCCCGGGAGAAGAGCTGCGGGTCGCTGGTGACCTGGTGCAGTTCGCGGTAGCCGAGGACCAGCCAGGCCGGGACGTCGCCGTCGAGCACGACCGGGGCGACGGCGCCGTGGTCGCGCCGCATCTCCCGGTACAGCGCGAGGGGGTCGGTCTGGAACCGCGGGCCGCCGAGGTAGACGGGCTGCGGTTCGCGGTCGGCGGGGGTGGTCACGGGGTGGGCTCCGGGGTGTGGGACAGGGCGGCCGTCTGGAGGTGGTGGACGAGGGAGATCAGGACGTCCTTGCTGGACTCGCGCGAGCGGGCGTCGCAGAAGACGAGCGGCACCTCGGTCGGCAGGTCGAGCGCCTCGCGGATCTGTTCGGCGGTGTGGCCGGGGCCGCCGAAGTCGTTGCATGCCACCACGAAGGGCGTGCCGTGGTGTTCGAGGCGGTCGATGGCGTACCAGGAGTCGGCGAGGCGGCGCGTGTCGACGAGGACGACCGCGCCGAGGGTGCCGGAGAACAGCCGGTCCCACAGGAACCAGAAACGTTCCTGCCCGGGGGCGCCGAAGAGGTAGAGCACATTGTGCGCGTCGAGGGTGATCCGGCCGAAGTCGAAGGCGACCGTGGTGGCGCTCTTCCCGGCGACGCCGTCGGTGTCGTCAACCCCCTCGCCCGCCTTGGTCATGGTCTCTTCGGTGTTCAGCGGCCGGATCTCGCTGACCGAGCGGACCATGGTGGTCTTGCCCACGCCGAAACCGCCCACTATGACGATCTTCAAGCCGTTGTCGGCGGTGCTGCTGAGGGCCTGCCGGGTTTCACGCCGGTCAGAGGTTGCGGAGTCCAACGAGCACCTGCTCCAGGATGTCGGGGTCGGGAAGGCGGTACGCCGCGCGCGGGTGCCGGGCGCTGATCCGGCCGGTGCCGAGCAGGTCGGCCAGGAGGATCCGTACGATCGACACGGGCAGGCCCAGCTCGGCGGCGATCTCGACGACCGCCGTCGGGTAGTGGCACATCCGCAGGATCGCCGCGTGTTCCGACTGCATGCCCGGTACCGGATCGCACTCCGCGACGATCAGCGTGACGAGGTCGAAGGCGTCCGAACCGGAGCTGCTGCGGCCGCCGGTGAGGGTGTAGAGCCGGTCCGGGGAATCGTCCCGGCCCGGCCTGGTCCGGCTCAACCCCGGGGCCTCGCGATCAAATGCTCGCTCAGCTGCTCCACCAGTTCGGACATGTTGTGGCCGACCAGGCCCGCGTCGGCGTCCTCGGCGGCGACGAGCGCCAGGTGCGCGCCCTCCCCGGCCTCCACGATGAACAGGATGCCGCCGTAGAACTCGGCCATCGCCGAGCGGACTCCCCCGGTGCCGTCACCGAACTCGATGGACGCGCCGTGGGAGAGGCTCTGGATGCCGGCGGCGATCGCGGCGAGCTGGTCGGCCTGGTCGACGGAGAGCTCGGGGGTGCGGCACAGCTTGAGGCCGTCCCGGGAGAGCACGAGCGCGTGGCGGGCGCCGGGGGTGCGTTCCAGGAGTCCTTCCAGGAGCCAGTTGAGCGTCTCGTCGGTCGTGGAGCCGGTCATCGCGTGTTGCCTTCCGGGTGCGGGGTGTTCGGGGGCTGCTGCGCCGACGCGCCGCGCACGGCCTGCCGGAAGCTGCCGAAGCGGGCGGCGGACTGGGAGGCGCCGGTCGGGGCGGCCTGGGTAACGGCCGCGCGGGCGGCGGCTTCGGGTCCTTCGGGGTGGGCGGCGGCCAGGGTGCGGCCGCGCCGTCGCCGGGGCAGTGCCGTGTCACCGGGCCGGGGCTCCGCGTCGGCGGTGGCCGGGCCTACGGCGGGGGCCGTGGGCGCGGCGTCGGGGTCGTCCCCGTCCGCGGAGCGGGTACGGTCCTTCGCGCGCCCGGCGCCACCGGCGTCGGCGCCGT
Source organism: Streptomyces sp. Tek67B01 (assembly GCF_055231995.1). Lineage (NCBI taxonomy): Bacteria > Bacillati > Actinomycetota > Actinomycetes > Kitasatosporales > Streptomycetaceae > Streptomyces > Streptomyces sp. Tek67B01. The sequence continues at coordinate 6,336,175 of NZ_JBUYUY010000001.1, read as the reverse complement.
CACCGTGCGGGCGGGAGCCGCGGTGCGCCGGCGGTTCCCCGGTCCGCTCCCCGGCGGCTACGGCCGGCGCGGCCACGAGGGCGGGCGTCGGCCCGGCTTCGGCCGGGGCACGGCTGATCAGTTCCTGCGGCAGCATCAACAGCGCGCCGGTCCCACCCCGCGCGGAGGGCCGGAACGACACGGTCAGCCCGTGCTTGCGGGCGAGACGGCCGACGACCGCGAGCCCGAGGCGGGTTCCGGAGAGCCCGGCCAGGTCCAGGGACCCGCCCGCCACGGCCTGTTCGGCGCGGCGCAGCTGGACCTCGCTCATGACCAGGCCGCTGTCCTCGACGGTGACGCAGACCCCGGCCGGCACCTCCTCCACGTACACGTGGACCTCGGCGTTCGGCGGGGAGAAGTTGGCCGCGTTGTCGAGGAGTTCGGCGAGGGCGTGCATGACGCCCTCGGCGGCGTGCCCCGCCACGGCGGCGTCGCTGGTGGAATGCAGCCGGACCCGCTGGTAGCCGCCGATCCGGCCCATGGCGCCGCGCAGGATCGATTCCATGACGATCGGCTTCGCCCAGCGGCGGCCCGAGCGGGCTCCGGTGAGGATGGCGATGGAGTCCGCGAGGCGGCCCGCCTGGGCGGTGCGGTGGTCGAGGTGGAGCAGGTCGCCGAGCACGTCCTCGTCGGCGTGACGGTGTTCCATCTCGCGCAGGTCGGCCAGCATCCCGGTGGCGAGTGCCTGCATCCGTCCGGCCGCGTTGGCGGCGGCGGCCATGGCTGCGGCCCGTCCGGACTCTGCGCGCCGCAGCTCCTCGCCGAGCCGCTCGCGGTCGGCGAGCCCGGCGGTGGTCACGAGGTCGAGTTCGACGGCGTGGGCGTCCTTCAGGCGTTTGATCTCCGCGGCGTGCTCTCGGGTGAGGCGCGCGCTCTCGGCGGTGCGCGCGGCCGCGTCACGGGCGGCGTCGGCGGTGAGCCGGGCGAGGTGGCCGTCACGTGTGGCGATGTCGGCGCTCAGCCCGGCGATCCGGCGGCGCAGCAGGCGGCTGGTGCGCGTCAGCCAGGTGACGGCGAAGGCGGCGACCGAGAGCAGCAGGACCCCGAAGACGGAGAACCAGCCGAGGGGGACGCGGACGGCCGACGGGGCCGCGGCCACCGCCGCCGTGCAGAGCACTCCGGCCGCCACCGCCGTGACGAGCAGGGCGAGCGCGGAAGGGCGAAGGGGGGAGGGCGACGCCGTCATCAATCAAAGCCTCAAACCGGGGCGTAAATGGAAGAGAGGGTTCCTGTGGCAACAAGCCCTCACTATAAGAGAATTGTTGATCAGTTTGGAAAGTTCTTGGTAACTGTGACGCTGAGTAATGGCCACTTAAGGCAGTTCTCATGCGCTTTCTGCGGAATCCCCGGCCGCCACCGGACGATCATCACATTGCGGCCATGGCATCCTGTGACGTCACAACTCGCCGGGCGGGATCGGCGGACGTCCGGAAAATATGGGGAAGGTCCATGAGGCTCTGCTTCCTGGTGGAGGAGCACTACCGCCACGACGGCATGCCGAACGAGGTGATCCGGCAGCTGACGGCGTGGGGCCACCAAGTGGACGTGCTGCGGCCGGGCGGCTCGCTGCTGCGCATGACGGACCTGGTTCGGACCGGGGCGCACGACGCCTGGGTGCTCAAGACGGTGTCCGGCGGCCCCGGGCTGACGCTGCTCGAAGCGGCCGCGGCGACCGGCATGACCACCGTCAACGACGCCCGGTCGATCCGCGGCGTACGGGACAAGGCACTGGCCGCCGCCCTCGGGCGCGCCCGGGGCCTCCCGCTGCCGCCGACGTACGCCGTGGCACGGCCCGAACTGCTCGCGGAGATCCCGGCGTCCGAGTACCCCCTCGTGGTCAAGCCCTCGGACGGCAGCTCCGGCCGGGCGGTGCACCTGGTGGCCTCCCCCGACCGGCTGGCGGCGCTGCTGCCGCGGCTGGCCGGGGAGGGCATGCTCATCGCCCAGCCGTACGTGCCCAATTCGGGCACCGACATCAAGGTGTACTGCGTCGGCGGGGAACTGTTCGCCACCGAACGCCGCTCCCCCCTGCACCCGGACCGCTCCGTGCGCGAGCGCCGGGTGCCGCTCCCCGCCGAGGTGGCGGCGATCGCCGCGCAGGTGGGCGTGGTGTACGGGCTGGACCTGTACGGCCTGGACGTGCTGCTGGGCCCCGAGGGGCCCGTGGTGGTGGACGTGAACGACTTCCCGAGCTTCCGTCAGGTGCCCGAGGCGGCCGCCCGCGTGGCCCGGGCCGTGCTCGACCTGGCCCGCGGCGGTGGCGTCGGGCCGTGTCCGCCGTCGCGCCCCACCGCGTTCCACGTGTCGATCCCGGCGCAGGTCCCGGCCCGGGCGGGTGACGGAGCGTGAGGGTCGGTCTGATCACCGTGGACGCCGGGCATCCCCTGCTGGCGGGGGCGGCCGCCGCGCTCGGCCCGGAGCACGAGGTGGTGGTGCTGGACCCGCGGGGCTCGGACGCGGAGGCGGTGGCGGCCGGCGCACGGGCCGACGTGTACCTCCTCAAGGCCCGCGATCCCCGGGCACTGGAGCTGGCGCGGGCGCTGGAACGGCGGGGCGCGCCGGTGGTGAACACCGCGGCGGCCACGGAGCGCTGTCAGGACCGTACCGATATGGCGGACCTGGCCCGGCGGGCCGGACTGCCCTTCGCGGCGACCACGGCCTTCCCGTCCCTGGACCGCCTGGCCCGGCAGGCCGGTGACGGGTCGGGACTGCCGGGACCGCCTGGGCCGTCGGGGCTGCGGTGGCCCGTGGTGGTCAAGAGCCGGCGCAGCCGCAAGGGCGACCTGGTGGCCCGGGTCGACGACGCGGCGCGACTGCGGGAGCTGACGGCCGGGTGGGGCGAGGAGCCGGTGGTGGTACAGGGATTCGCCCCCAACGACGGCTGGGACCACAAGCTGTACGCGATCGGCGACCGGGTCTTCGCGGGCCTGCGGCGCTCGGAGATGGCCCCGGAGGGCTCGGAGGCGACCTGCTCCCGGACCGCTCCTCCCGCGCAGTGGGCGGAGTTGACGCTCCGGGTGGGAGAGGTCTTCGCCCTGGACGTCTACGGGGTGGACATCATCGACACGGGCGACGGCACCCCGTTGATCGTGGACGTCAACGCGTTCCCGGGCATGCGCGGCCGGCCCGGCGCCCAGGAGGCCCTGGCGGCCCTGGCCCTACGCCGGGCCGGGTGACGCCCAGGCCACCGCGCGGACACCTGATGTCCGGCCGGACATAGGGCATCCCGCCGAACATCGGGCCTCCCGGGCCACCGCCGGGGGCTTCCGGGGCTCCGCTACGCCCCGGACAGACGTCGGCCGGTCCTCGCCTTCCGGCGCTTGGCCCCGAGGAGCCCGAGGGCCAGGGCGATGGTCGCGACCGTCGCTCCCGCCACGGTGAGGAGCCAGGCGGGGACACCGCCGACGGTCATGAGTTCGTCGTGGTAGACGGCCCGCCGGTACGGAGTGTCCTTGGCGGTGGCCCGCAGTTCGTGGTCCCCGTCGATGCGGGCCGGTTCCGGGAACTCCTGCTCGATCGCCGTGAGGAACACCGGCCCGGTACCGCCGGTCAGTTCCGCCACGGAGTCCCGCGGGGTGACGGTCCCCGCGAAGGCCACCTTCGGCGGGGCCCCGCCGATCGGGGAGACGGGCTCCATCCGGTGCTCCGCGAGGACGTAGAGCCCGAGCGACTGAGGGGTCTTGGCCATGCGGGAGAGCCGCATCGGGTAGACGAGCCGGTCGCTGTCGAAGCGGATGCGCAGCGGGTCGAGGTCTCCGCCCAGGGCCTTGGTCCGGTCCCGGGGGGCGAGGCGGACGGCGACGTACTCCCACTTCTGGTCGACGTACGGTTTCAGTTCGGTGGACAGGCGGTCCGGCATCTTGAAGCCGTTGGTCTCCAGCCACCGCCGTAGGGCGTCGGGGTCGGTGGCCGTCAGTCGCGCGACGTCGAAGTCGCCGAGCTGTTCGCGCCCGACGACTCCGACGGGCGGGGCGCCCGCGCCGGGCATCGCGGCGCCCACCCCGTCGCGGGAACCCGAGGAGAACGGCCAGTCGTCCTCGCGCGGCCAGAAGTAGCCGCGCGTCTTGCGCTCGGGCACGGTGAGCCGGCCGAGGTCGGTGAACAGCTCCGCCTTGCCCAGCTCGACCGTGGCACGGCTGGGCACCGGCATGATCCAGGCGGCCTTCTTGGCGTCCCCTTCGACCCTGAACCGCATCACGATCTGCTCGATCCGGCCGTCCCAGCGCAGGACCGAGGTCTCCCGCGCGACCCCGATCCGGGAGAAGCCGTCGGGGATCATCGCTCCGCAGCCGCAGGCGTACGCCGGGCCGACGAGGGACCCCAGCTGCGTCGCGAGCAGGGCGAACACCAAGGTCAGGACTCTTCGTCTTATCGTTGCTTTCCACACGGCCTCTGGGACGAACGGCCACCGGATGCGGTTCCTCGCCCTCTGGTACGGCCCCGCGCCGGGATCTCATAATTGCGCCATGAGACGGACGGACAAGCCGCTGCGCAGCCCCCTGGTACCGGAGGCGGTGGAAGCCGCGATCGGGCGGCACGACTGGGAATCGATGCTGTGCGGATGCGGGCGCTCGGCCGGTCATCTGGAGGAGATGCTGTGGGACGCGGCGGAGGGACATCCGGCCGCGTTCCACGCCCTGGCGGGTCACGTCTTCACCGAGACCAGGCTCCAGCCGCCCGCGCCCGCCGCGTGCGGGGTGCTGATGGCCGTCTGGGCGGCGGGCCCGCCCCGGGAGACCACCCGCGAAGCCCTGCTCTGGACGCTGCTCGCCCTGCTGGGAACGGAGGACGACGGGGGATCCCACGAGGCCGGCCTGTATGGACAGTGCGCCGCTTTCGTCCGTACGGCGCTCCCCGCCCTGCGCCGGGAGGCCGCGGCGGGACCCGGCTCGGTGACGGGCGCGTACGCGAAGGGCGTGGTGGAGATCCTCGACCTCTGCGCGTAGCGCGCTCAGACCGCCCGTACGGTGACCCCTTGGCCTCCTGCGCCGAGCAGCCGCCCCTTCGAAAGCCCGGGTCGGCTCCTTGGCGCCGTGAGTGCGGCTCACCGGTGCCGCCCCGTCCGTAGCGCTCGTCGGGCCCGGCGCGCCCGGTCCGGGCGCGCGATCACCCCCGCGGTGTTCCCCCGCGCCTACGCGCCCGCACCGACCCCCGTCGTAGGCCGCCGGACCAGGCACTGCCGTAGGACGTCGACGGTGACGCCCTCCAGGGTGTCCGCGAAGGTGCGCGCGGGGGACTTCGGCACCGGCAGCAGTGACGGCACCACCAGGACCGCGCACCCGGCCGCGTCCCCCGAGGCCGCGCCGTCCGGGGAGTCCTCCACGGCGACGCAGTCGCCCGGGGCCAGGCCGAGCCGCTCGGCGGCCGCCCGGTACGGCTCCGGGTGCGGCTTCGTCCGTGCGGTGTCGTCGGCCGAGACGGTGAGGGCGAAGGGCACGCCGGCCAGCGGGCCGTCCAGCACCGCGTCCATGACCAGCCGGGGCGAGGCGCTGACCAGCGCGAAGGGGACTCCGCCGGCCTCCAGGGCGGCCAGCAGCCGCCGCGCGCCGGGGCGAAGCGGCGCTCCGGCCCGCACCCGGCGCAGGAACGCCTCGGTGAGCGCGGCGCCCACCTCCGCGTGGTCGCCCGCGCCCGAGACCCGTACGAGGTGCGAGGCGGTGTCCTGGACCGCCCGGCCGACGACCTCGGGCGCGTCGGCGTCGCCGAGCCGGTGACCGAGGCCGCCGGCGACCTCCTCGGTGGTCTCCCACCACAGCACCTCGGTGTCGACGAGGGTGCCGTCCATGTCGAACAGGACCGCGCCGAGCCCGCTCATCCGGCGCTCTCCACCACGAGGACGGGCCGCTCGGCCGGGGTGACGGTCGCACGGGCCCCGGGCGCCAGGCCCCCCGCCGCGCGCGAGGGCACGTCCACTTGGACCGACCCGGTCCCGGGCAGGTCGAGGCGGAAGCGGGTGACGGCGCCGAAGAAGGAGGCGGAGACGACCGTGGCCGCGCCGTCCGCATCGGCGGTCGCGGTGACGTTCTCGGGCCGTACGAGCACCTCCACCTCCGGTCCGGCCGGTACGGGGCCGTCCACGGGCAGCCGGACGCCCAGCACTTCCACCGTCCCGGAGCCGGTGAGCCGGCCCGGCAGCCGGTTCATGGTGCCGACGAACTCGGCGACGAAGGCGGTCGCGGGCCGCTCGTAGAGCTCGGCGGGGGCGGCGCACTGCTCCAGTTTCCCGGCGTTCAGCACGGCGACGCGGTCGGCCATCGACAGGGCCTCCTCCTGGTCGTGGGTGACGAACACGGTGGTGAGGCCGAGCGACAGCTGGAGGCGGCGGATCTCCTCGCGCAGGTTCGTCCGTACCTTGGCGTCCAGGGCGGACAGCGGCTCGTCCAGGAGCAGTACGCGCGGTCGCAGGGCCAGGGCGCGGGCGAGCGCGACGCGTTGTTGCTGGCCTCCCGACATCTGGTGCGGGTAGCGGTCCCCGTGATCGGGGAGGCCGACGAGGGCGAGGAGTTCGGCGGCACGCTCGCGACGCCGGGCCGCGTCCACCTTGCGCACGCGCAGGCCGAAGGCGACGTTGTCGCGCGCGCTGAGGTTGGGGAAGAGGCTGTACGACTGGAAGACCATCCCGGCGTCCCGGCGGTTGGCCGGTACCGAGGTGATGTCCTGGCCGTCGACCAGGACCTCGCCCGCGTCGGGCTGCTCGAAGCCGGCGACGACGCGCAGCGCGGTGGTCTTGCCGCAGCCGGAGGGGCCGAGCAGGGCGATGAGTTCGCCGGGTTCGATCGTCAGGTCCAGCCCGTCGAGGGCGGTGGTGGAGCCGAACGTGCGGCGCAGGCCGCGGAATTCGAGGCGCGCGCCCGCCGGGGCGGCCGCGGCCGTCGTGCCCGCCGGCTTCCGGGCCGCGGGAAGGGTGGTGGACATGAGGGTCAGGACTCCTTGCGGGAGGTGGTGGCGGGTGCGGACGCCGCCGTGGCGGGGCCGGTCCCGGCGCGCGAGAGGACGAGCAGCAGCAGCCAGGTGATCAGCAGGCTCAGGATGGAGACGGCCACCGACATGCGGGCCTGAGCTCCGGAGATGGAGACGATCCACACCGCGAAGGGGCGAAAGCCCAGCAACGAGGCGATGGTGAACTCGCCCAGCACGAGCGCCAGGGTGAGGAACGCGGCCCCGGCGAGCGAGCCCCGCAGGTTCGGCAGCAGGACGCGCAGGACGACGTACGGCCAGCTCGCGCCGCAACTGCGGGCGGCCTCCACGAGGGTGGGCACGTCGATCGCGCGCAGACCCGCGTCGAGGGAGCGGTAGACGAAGGGCAGCGCCAGCACCGTGTACGCCAGGACCAGGACGACGGGGAACCGCTCGTCCTGGACGGCGATGAAGGTCTGGTAGAGCGGGGTGCGCGAGAGGTGGTCGGGCCCCCAGCGCAGCACGGTGGTGATGCCGGTGACCAGGGCGATGGGCGGCACGACCAGCGGCAGCATGCACGTCACCTCCACCACCGGGCGCAGCTTCGGCGAGCCGATCCGTACGGCGACCAGGGCGGGCACCGCGAGGAGCAGCGAAAGCGCGATGGTGGCGGCGGCCAGGCTCAGGGAGAGCAGCAGGCTCTCGGTGAACCCGTCGGCGCCGAGCAGCTCGGTGTACGCCTCGAAGTCGATGCCCCGGCCGGGCACGTACACGGTGAAGACGAAGGAGGCGACGAGGGGGACGAGGAAGTACGCGCCCGCCAGCGCGAGGACGGCCGCGCGCCCGACGCGGGGGCGCCGGCGGCGGGCGGCGCGGGATGCTTCCCGGGGCGCCGGGAGCGCTTCCGGCATGTCCGTCTCGGGCAGGGTCGGGGTCATCGCAGCCATCGGGCGCTCCGTCGCTGGAGGGGCAGGTAGACCGCCATGACCAGACCGGCGATCAGGATCATGTCGAGGCCGAGGGCGAGCGCCACGTTCTCCTGGCCGGTGAGGACGTTGCCCGACAGGGCAACGGCGATCTTCAAGGTGACCAGCGGTACGGAGCCGCCGACGAGCGCGGCGGCCGTGGCGTGCGCGGCGAAGGCGGTGCCGAAGAGCAGGACGAACCCGCCCAGCAGCGAGGGCGTGAGCACCGGCAGGCCGACGTGGCGCCAGAACTGCCACCCGGTTGCGCCGTTGTTCTGGGCGGCTTCGCGCCACTGCGGGCGCAATCCGTCCAGCGCCGGGGCGATGACGAGCACCATCAGCGGGATCAGGAAGTACAGGTAGACCACGGTCAGGCCGGTGAAGGAGTACAGGTCCCAGCCGAGGTCCGTGAGGTCGGCGAGCCGGGTGACGACCCCGGAGATGCCGACGGTGGCGATGAACGCGAACGCGAGCGGGACGCCACCGAAGTTGGCGAGCACTCCCGAGGCCGTCAGCACGGCACCGCGCAGGGCGGCGGACCGGGAGGTGACCACGGCCTGGGCGATCAGGACGCCGAGCACGCCGCCGGTCACCGCGGTGAGGGAGGAGAGCTGGACACTGCCGACCAGCGAGGCGAGGTAGGGGCCCTGGAGGGAGCGGGCGAGGTGCTCGCCGGTCAGCCGGGTGGCGCCGGTCGTGGCGTCGGTTCGGGTGACCGCGCCGAAGGCGATGGCGCCCAGCGGGATGCCGAAGCAGAGCCCGGTGAAGGCGAGGAGCGGGAGGGCGGCGAGCCAGGTGCGCGGGCCGCGCCGCCGGCGGCGGTCGCCGCCGGCGGTCCCGGTCGATCGGGTGGAGGTGGGGGCGGACATCAGGAGAGGGCCTTGTCCCACTTCTCGGCGAGGGTGGCCTTCGCCTTGTCGAGTTCGGTGGACTCGGGGAAGGTCGGGGTTCCCTGGACCTGCGGCAGCTTGGCGACGGCGTCCTTGTCGACGGTGCCGTCCTGGGTCATGGCCGGCAGCAGCACGGGGCGGGCGTGCCCCTTGAGCCACAGGTTCTGGCCCTGGGCGCTGTAGAGGAACTCCATCCACAGGCGGGCGGCCGCCGGGTTCGGGGCGTCCTTGTTGACGGCCTGGGAGTAGTACTGGGCGTAGACGCCGTCGGTGGGTACGGCGACCTTCCAGTCGACGCCCTTGCCCTTGAACTGCTCGGCGTAGCCGGCGTTCAGGTAGTCCCAGTCGATGGAGATGGGCGTCTCGCCCTTTTCGACGGTGGCCGGGGTGGACTCGACCGGGATGAAGTTCCCGCTCTTGCGGAGCTGCCCGAAGAAGTCGATGCCGGGCTGGATGTCGGCGAAGGAACCCTTGTCGGCGAGGGCGGCCGCGTAGACGCCGCCGAAGGCCGAACCGGACTTGGTCGGGTTGCCGTTGAGTGCGACCTTGCCCTTGTACTCGGGCTTGAGCAGGTCGGCGAAGGTCTGCGGGCAGGTGGGGATCTTGGCGGCGTCGCAGCCGATCGAGACGTAGCCGCCGTAGTCGTTGTACCAGCGGCCGTCGGCGTCCTTCTGGGACGCGGGGATCTTGTCCCAGGCGGTGACCTTGTACGGGGCGAAGAGGTTCTCGGCCGCGCCGCTACGGGCGAAGGCGATGCCGAGGTCCAGCACGTCGGGGGCGCGCTTTTGACCCTTGCGGGACTTGACGGCGGCGATCTCGTCGGCGCTGGAGGCGTCGGGGTTCTCGCTGCCGACCTTGATCTTGGGGTACTTGGCCTGGAAGGCCTTGAGCATCTCGCCGTAGTTCGCCCAGTCGGCGGGCAGCGCGATCACATTGAGCCGGCCCTCCTTCTCGGCGGCGGCGACGAGGCCCTCCATGCCGCCGAAGTCGGCGACCGAGACGGCCGTGCCCGGCCGGGCCGTGCCCTTGGCGTCGCCGGTGGCCCCGGCGGGCTGCTGGTCGGGGGCGGCACCACACGCGCTGAGCGTGGTGAGGACGGCGGCGCCGAGCAGGACGGCCGCGCCGCGACGGGCGGAGGAACTGAGCACGGTCTCTCCCAGAGAAGAACCTGACAGGGGTTTACTTGTCTGAACAAGTCGGCTCCAGTTCGCCCGGGCCCGCTGTACGGACGGTGAACGGGACCCGTCCTGCGGAGCACGGCTTGAGGAAGACCGGAGATTGGCCGGAAGAAGGCGTGACAGCGCGGGGTTCAATGATCACGAGTGGCATACCGGTCGGTTCGACGAGGGAGCGTGGCAGTCGCGTGGGCGGCATCAGATACGTGGAGATCGCGGAGGCTCTGCGCGCGGCCATCCTGGGCGGCGAGTACCCGGTCGGGGCCCGGCTGCCGTCGGAGAGCGACCTGGCCGCCCGCTGGTCGGCGTCGCGGGGGACGGTCCGTCAGGCGGTGGCCACGCTGGCGGCGGAGGGGGTGATCGGCTCCCGGCAGGGCGCGCGCCGGATCGTGCTGCGTCAGGAGCGCAAGCACAGCTTCGGTGAGCTGAACAGCTTCGCGCAGTGGGCGGAGGGCATCGGCCACGAGGTGTCGAGCCGCTTCCTGTCCCGGGTGCGGCGGCCGGCCACGGCCGAGGAGGCGGACCGGCTGGCCGTGGCCCCCGGTACGGAGGTCCTCGCCGTGCTGCGGCTGCGCCGGCTCGACGGGGAGCCGGTGATGGTGGAACGGACCGCCTACGCCGACTGGGTGGCTGCGGCGGTCGAGGCGATGCCCGAGGACTGCCGCTCGGTGATGGACGGCCTGGCCCGTGCCTCCGGGGTGGTCGCCCACTACGGCGAGCACCTCATCGACGCGCTCCCGGCGGGAAGCGAGGACGCGCGGCTGCTGGAGTTGCGGCGGGGCAGCCCGCTGCTGCGCCAGCGGCACGTCTCGGCCACCCGGACCGGCCGGCCCATCGAGTGGTCCGACGACCGCTACCGGGCGGGCAGCGTCACCTTCAGCGTGAGCAACTCGGCGGTAACGACCCCCTTGGCCCGCCGCACGGGCGAGGGCTGAACCCCCGTCAGCCCCGGCGGCCCCGCGACGGACGCCGGGTGCGGGACGGCGGGGCAACCCACCGCCGCCCAGGCCCCGCACCCTGCCCCGAACCGGCACCCCCGATGTACGGCCGGCGGCGAAGACCGGCCCCCGCCGCATCGCGCGCTCGCCGGCGGCCGGTGCGCGCCCCGCACGACGCCGGGCAAGCCGGCGCGGAGCTGCCTAACCGGGCCGGGTTGCGCGGTGGGCCCTCTCCCGGCCCGCACTTCGATGGGCGCGGCCCCCCGGAGCCGGCGCGGCGAAGGCTCAGGGCCACGCACCCGGACCGGGCGTGCCACCGGCCCGGCCCGCAGGACGACGGGTACGCCGGTCAAAGCGACCTGGCAGCCGGCGCACGGCCGCCTACCCCGGCCGGGTTGCGGGTTGCGGGGGGCGGCGTCGAGGCCCGCGGGCCCCGGGGGCCGGGCGCGGGGCGCTCAGTGGCGCTGGGCGGCGCGGCGGCGTTTTTCGGCTGCGGCGAGGTCCGCGTGGGCATGGTCCCTCGTCGCACGGGCGTGGGCGGCGTCCCGTTCCAGCCGCTCCACCTCCGTGTCCGCCGCGGCGACCCGCTCCAGCGCCCGCTCCCGGGCCTCCTCGGCCGCGCGCAGCTCCTCCTCCCGGGCGGCGGCCCGTTCCGCCTCGCGGCGATCGGAGTCCCGGTCCGGCGCCGGCTCGGCTTCGGGGCCGGCCTCGGGGCGCGTCCTCGCGGCCCGCGCCACGGCGTCCGGGGCCGCCACCGGGAACTCCGTCACCGCCGCCGGCACCTTCGCCAGCCGCCCCGACGCCCAGCCCTCGGCCGCCCCCGGGTCGGCGAGGACGGCGCGCAGGATCTGCTCCACCTCCCGCTCCACCGCCTCCGACACCGGTGTCCCCGCCTCCTCGGCCAGCCGTACCGCCTCCCGCGCGAGCGCCCCGATCACCACGTGCTGCTCGTGCGAGAGGTTCCGTAGCTGCTCACCGTCCAGGGCCCGGTGCGCCTCCCGCAGCGCCCGGCCGAGTTGCAGGAACTGCTCCGCCTCCTCCGGCTTGGCCCGCACCAGCGTGTTCGACGCCCAGGCGGCCAGCGTCGGCCGCCGGAGCGCCGCCACCCTTTTCGCGGCGGCCTTGTCCCCCGCCGCCTTCAGTCGGGCCGCGGCCGCGTCCCGCGCCGCGGTGAACCCGGCGGGCGGCGACACGTACAGGGCGTCGATGACCTGCTCGACCTCGTCAAAAGCTTCCACGCCGACCACTGTCGGTCATCACCGCCCGGGTACGACGGACCCCGCCCCCCCGCGCGCCGCGTGCGGGCGTCACCTCCACGGGCCGGGTGTCGTTAGGGGCACGGGGTTGACTCGGGGGGCGAAGGGATGACGGAATGCGGCAGTTTCCTCTGGAGATGCACACCTTGGCGCCCGGGCGGGTGGTCGAGTGGCGGGTGCGGTCCACGGCCGCCCAGGCCTCCGGTCCGGGCGGCCCGGCGGGCAGGAGGGCGTCCTTCAACCAGGACAAGCACTTCACGGTGGCCGAGGAGAGCCGTGGGGCCGACGACCCTGTGGCGTCCTGGCTCGCCGTGACGTTCGAGGTGCGCGGGCCGCTCGACGAACAGGCCCTCGCCGAGGCCCTGCTGGCCTTCGTCAGGCGCCACGAGGTGCTGCGGTGCGAGTTCCGGCGCCTGGCCGGGGAGTTGGCGTGTGAGCCGCTCGCCGCGGACGAACTCGCGCTGGACACCGTGCCGGTGGGTGACTTCGCGACCACCGAACTACTGCGCGCCTTCCTCGTGGAACGGTTCCGGCGGAGCATCGACACGCTGTCGTGGCCGCTGTTCACGATGGGCGCCGTGCTGCGCGAGGACTGCGCCACCGTCTACCTCGCCTTCGACCACATCGTTTGCGACGGGATGTCGATGCCCATCGTGGTGAACGAGGTGCTGACCGCCTACGAGGCCCTGTGCCGGGGCGAGCGGTCCGCCCTGCCGGCCACCGCTCCCAGTTACCTCGACTTCGCCGAGGAGCAGCGACGGCGCTACCTCTCCATCGACGCGGGCGACGAACGGCTCGGGTACTGGAAGTCCTTCATCGCGCGCAACGGCGAGTTCTTCCCCAGGTTCCCGCTGGACCTCGGCGTGGAACCGGACCGGATGTACCCCATCGTCAACGAGGCCTCGCCGCTGCTGGACGCCGGTGAGGCGGAGGTGTTCGACAAGTCCTGTGTGGCCGTGGACGGCAAGCCGTTCATGGGGGTGCTGGCCGCCGTCGCGCTGTCGCTGCGGGAGGCCGGCGGCCCCGGCGTCTACCGGGGGTTCATGCCGGTCAGCGAGCGCGGCCGCGAGGGCTGGTCCGATTCGGTCGGCTGGTTCGTGAACACCATGCCCATCGAGTTCGACGCCTCGCCCGGGCGGGACTTCGCAGAGGTGATGGCCGGAATCCGCTCGGGGTTCGGGGAGTTGCTCCGCCACATCGACGTACCGTTCGTGAGGGCGTGGGAGTTGCTGGCGCCCGAGGAGTTCGCGGCCCGTTCCTGGCCCTACCCGGTGAACTTCTTCTCGTACATCGACATGCGCAAGTGCCGGGGGGCCGAGCGGCACGAGGACTGGCGGCCCGCGTCGCACGTGTGGTCGGCGCGCGCCAACGGGGCCTGTTCCTGGTACCAACGCGACGCGGACGGGCTGCACATGAACTCGATCTACGTCGACACCCCGGCCGCCCGCCACACCATGGGCGCCTTCCAGGAGGCGCTGCGCGAGACGGTACGGGACATCGCCCGCTCCGGCGGTTTCCGGCGTCCCATCGCGCTGACGGCGCCCCGGCGCCCGTCGGACGCGCCCGTGCGGGTCTGATCACGCGTACGGTCCGGAACGCGACCGGCTGGGGCGCCGGTCGCGCGGCCCGGTCACGGTGCGCCGCCGGTGCGTGCCCGCCCCAGCAACAGGTCCCGCTCGCGCGCGTTGCGCGTGAGGGAGGCGGCCCGTTCGAACTCCGCGCGGGCTTCCGCCCGACGGCCGAGCCGCTCCAGCAGGTCGCCCCGTACGCTCGGCAGCAGGTGGTAGCCGCGCAGCGCGGGTTCCTCCGCGAGGGCGTCGACCAGCGGCAGGGCCGCCTCGGGGCCCTCGGCCATGGAGACGGCGACCGCCCGGTTCAGCTCGACCACCGGTGAGGGGATCAGCCGGACCAGGCGTCCGTAGAGGGCGGCGATCGTCTTCCAGTCGGTGTCCTCGTAGCGGACGGCCCGGGCGTGGCAGCCGGCGATGGCCGCCTGGAGGGAGTAGGGGCCGAAGCCGGCGCGGCTCACGGCCTCGAAACCACGCCGGATGAGCATGCGGTTCCACTTGGCCCGGTTCTGGTCGGCGAGCAGGACCGGCCCGCCGTCGGGATCGGTGCGGGTCGCGATCCGGGAGGCCTGGAACTCCAGCAACGCCGCCAGGCCGTGGACTTCTGGTTCCCCGGGCATCAACGCGGCCAGCACGCGGGCGAGCCGCAGGGCGTCCTCGCAGAGGGCGGGGCGGACCAGGTCGTCCCCGGCGGTGGCCGAGTAGCCCTCGTTGAAGACGAGGTAGATCACTTCCAGGACGGAGGCGAGCCGCTGTTCCCGGTCGGCTCCGTACGGGACCTCGAAGGGGACGCGGGCCTTGGCCAGCGCGCGTTTGGCCCGGACGATGCGCTGGGCGACGGTGGGTTCGGAGGTGAGGAAGGCGCGGGCGATCTCCTGCGTGGTCAGGCCGCCGACCAGGCGCAGGGTGAGTGCGATCCGGCCTTCCGCGGTCAGGACGGGGTGGCAGGCGGTGAAGACCAGTCGGAGCAGGTCGTCGTCGATGTCGTCCTGGGCGGCCGGTTCGGGCGGGGGCGGTACGTCTTCCAGGGTGCGGCCGACCTCCGCGAGCTTGCGCGCGTAGGTCTCCTTGCGGCGGACGAGGTCGACCGCGCGGTGCCGGGCGGTGGCCATGAGCCAGGCACCCGGCTTGTCGGGGACACCGTCCCGCGGCCACTGTTCGAGTGCTGCGACCAGGGCGTCCTGGGCGATCTCCTCGGCGATGCCGACGTCGCGCACGATCCGCGCGACGCCGGCGATGATCCGCGGGGACTCGATCCTGAACACCGTTTCGACCGCTTGGGCCGGGGTCACTGCCGTCACGGCCACCCATCAGAGCAGCCGTGACGATGCGGGGCAAACGGGGCTCGCCCGCGGCGGGGCTCAGCCCTCCGCGATCTGCCGGAGTTCGGCGCCCACCGTCCAGTGCTCGGGGTGGACCTCCAGGAATCGCTTGGTCCACTCCAGTGCCTCGGCCTTGTCCTTGGCCTGGAGGATGGCGTAGCCGCCGACGACCTCCTTGGTCTCGGTGAAGGGGCCGTCCGTGTAGCTGAGCTTGCCCCCGGACCACGTCACGCGGGTTCCTTCGGAGGTGGGGAGCAGTCCGGCGGTGTCCAGCATCACCCCGGCCTTGGTGATCTCCTCCAGCAGGGCTCCCATCCGCTGTTCGAAGTCGGGCGGGAAGGGGGTGTCCGTGGGAAGACTCTGCTCGTCGATGCGGATCAGGGAAAGGAAGCGCGGCATGGTGACTCCTCGGTCGGTGGGGCGGGACTGTTCCCGCCTTTCACTCCTGTGTCGAACGGGAGACGCCGGGATCGACAGCTCCCGGAAAGTTCTTCGGGAAGTTCTACGGATTCTTTTCCGGACCGCCGACCGCTTCGCCATGGCGGCCTTTTACTACCGGCGAGTAGGATCGCGGGGCCGTCCTCGCCGTGGCCGCCGGCCTCTCCGTCCCGGCCCGTCCGTCCCCGGCCCGTCCGTCCCGCCTCCGAGAGGAACCCCATGCCGCGCACCCCCTCCTCACCCCTGCTGCTCGCCGGCCTGCTGGCGACCGCGGCGGTGGCGCACGCGGTCGCGCCCAAGCAGTTCGACGCGATCGTCCCGCGCTCCTTGCCCGGCACCCCCCGCCAGTGGACGTACGCGAGCGGCGCGGCGGAACTCGCCCTCGCGGCCGGGATCGCCCATCCGCGCACCCGTCGGGTGGCGGCGCTCGCCACGGCGGCGTTCTTCGTCGGCGTCTTCCCGGCCAACGTGAAGATGGCGGTCGACGCCCGACGCGGCGCCCCCGCCCGGCAGGCCGCGACCCTGGTCCGGCTGCCGCTCCAGGTACCGCTGGTGCTCTGGGCGCGCAAGGTGGGCCGGAGCGCCACGGCCGCCTGACATCCGGCGCATCCGATGCCGGCCCCGACGGAAGTGAACGCAGAGCCCCCGGTCAGGCGTCGGTGGACCGGGGGCTCGCCGCGCGGCCAACGCCCCCGCTCCGGCCCCCTCCCGCCTCGCTCAGGGGCTGTCCCCCGACCAATCCCAGCGTCGCGGGTCCGTGGCGCGGCGGCGGTAGTGGGCGCGGCCGCCCGCCCCGTAGCGGCCTATCTCGGTGGGGAGGCGGGCCTCTTCGGCCAGCCGGGGTCCGCTCCAGCCGGTGACGTCGAGCAGGAGGCCGTCGAGCGGCCCGCCCACGAGCTCGCCGTAGACATGGCCGGGGCGCGGTCCCGGGTCGGGGTCGTCGTGGTCGGCGCCGTAGACCCGGCGCCGCAGCATCCTGTCGTCCATGCGTCCAGGCTGCCGGCCACCACTGACAACGGACCCCCGCCGTCACGGGGATGATGGGGTGCCCGGCCGGACCGATCACGCCGGGGCCCCGCCGAGACGCACGAGGAGCAGCACCCATGGCACGTCGGGTACACCAGCCACTGGAGGACCAGGAGTTCGATTTCATCCTGGGAATGTCCCCGGGGCCGGTTCTCGCCTACTTCACCGGCACTTGGCCCAAGGCCGTGGAGGCCTGCCGGGCCATGGACGTGCTCGTCGGCGAGGTGGCGCAGGAGTACGGGACTCGACTGACCGCCGTACGGACCGACATCACCCGCTGCCCCGGCACGACCAGGCGCTATGGCGTGACGGGCGCACCCACGGTGGTCCTCGTCCGGGACGGCGGGGCCGTCGCGACCCAGGACGGTCCGATGACCCGCGAGGAGTTCCGGGCGTTCCTCGAAGCCCACCTCTGACCCGGCCGACGGGCCGCTGGGCCCTTCGGGCGACTTGCGCCGGGTCTGGCCGAAACTCCCATGGTGAGATAGGTGCCTAGGGCATGTAATGGAGCCGGCAAGACGGACCATCGCTCGCGAGGTGCTGCATGACAGAAACCGTTGCCTTTCCCCAGGACCGAACCTGTCCCTACCACCCTCCGGCGGCCTACGCGCCCCTGCGGGAAACCAGGCCGCTCTCCCGCGTCACCCTCTTCGACGGCCGCTCGGTGTGGGTGGTCACCGGGCACGCGCAGGCGCGCGCCCTGCTCTCCGACGGGCGGCTCTCCTCCGACCGCCAGAACGCCGCCTTCCCCGCCACGACCAAGCGCTTCAAGGGGTTGACGGCCCGCCGGACGGCCCTGCTGGGGGTCGACGATCCCGAACACAACGCGCAGCGCCGGATGTTGATCCCGAGTTTCTCCCTCAAGCGGACCGCCGCCCTGCGGCCGCGGATCCAGCGGACCGTGGACCGGCTGCTCGACGAGATGATCGCCAACGGGTCACCGGCGGAGCTGGTCGGCGCCTTCGCCCTGCCCGTGCCGTCCATGGTGATCTGCGCCCTGCTGGGGGTCCCGTACGAGGACCACGAGTTCTTCGAGGCGCAGTCGAGGCGGCTGTTGCGCGGGCCGGAGCTCTCGGACGTGGAGGAGGCCCGTCACAACCTCGACGCCTACTTGGCGGAGCTGATCGCCCGCAAGCGCACCGAACCCGGCGACGGGCTGCTGGACGACCTGATCGCGCAGCACCTGGAGACCGGCCGGACCGATGTCGAGGAACTGGTCGCCCTGGCCGTGATCCTGCTCATCGCGGGGCACGAGACCACGGCGAACATGATCTCGCTCGGCACCTTCACCCTGCTGAGCCACCCGGGGCAACTGGCCGAGCTGCGCGCGGACCCGTCGCTGATGTCGGAGGCCGTGGAGGAGCTGATGCGGTTCCTGTCGATCGCCGACGGCATGCTGAGGGTGGCGACCGAGGACATCGAGATCGGCGGCGTCACGATCGGCGCCGACGACGGCGTCGTCTTCTCCACTTCCGTCATCAACCGCGACGAATCGGTCTTCGAGGATCCCGATTCCCTGGACTGGCACCGTCCGACCCGCCACCACTTGGCGTTCGGTTTCGGCATCCACCAGTGCCTGGGCCAGAACCTGGCCCGCGCCGAGATGGAGATCGCGCTCGGCTCGCTCTTCACCCGGCTGCCCGACCTGCGGCTGGCGGCCGAACCGGAACGGATCCCGTTCAAGCCGGGCGACACCATTCAGGGCATGCTCGAACTTCCCGTGGCATGGTGAGCGACATGCGGATCTCCATCGACCAAGGCGTATGCATCGGCGCCGGACAGTGCGCGCTGACCGCGCCAGAGGTGTTCACCCAGGACGACGACGGCTTCAGCGAGCTGCTGCCGGGCCGCGAGGACGGCCACGGCAGCCCGCTGGTGCGCGAGGCCGCCCGGGCCTGCCCCGTCGCGGCCATCTCCGTGGAGGAGACCTGAACCTGACGGCGCCCGCGCGAGACCGTGCCCGGACGGCGCCCGGGCGCGGCCTCGCGCGGTCCCCCGTGTGGCGGTCCTACCCGGCGAGCGTCGCGACGGCCTCGCGTTCGAGCTCGGAGCAACGGTCGACCAGAGCGGCGCACGCGCCGAACAGGGCGCGGCGCTCCTCCGCGTCGGCTTCGGGCGCGGCCGCCCGGGCGAGGCCGGCCAGTCGCGACCAGTGCAGACCCGACTCCCGGAAGAGTCCCGCCGCCTCGGGCCGGCCGGCGAGGTCGAGGAAGTCGGCGTAGAGCGGCCGGGTTGCGCCGGGCGCGGTCCACTCCTCCTCCAGGCAGGCGTGCAGTCGCCGGGTGGCGGCGCGGAAGGCCTCCGGCGAGCCGCCGAACCGCTGCTCCCAGCCCGCGGCCGTGGCGGTGTCGCGCAGGTCCGCGGAGAGCCTGTCCATGCCGGAGAAGCCGAAGTTCACGTCGAACCGGTTGCCCAGCACCGGCCCGTTCAGGCGGCCGACGGTGGCGGCGACGGCCCCGTCGAGGTCCGGTTCCCCCTCGGGCGGTCCGGTGGGCACGACCAGTTGGTGGCGGCCCGTGGGATGAGCGGTCCAGGCCGCGCCGAACTCCTCCCGGTCGATCCGGTACGGCGCCGCGGCGCCGTCCTCGACGAAGAGGTCGTCGCCCTCGTACCCGGCGATGACCACGGTGTACGCGTCGGCGCCCGGCGTCGGGGCGACCGCCTCGTGCCAGGGCAGTGAGGCGCGGTCGACGACGCAGAACACGGGCTGCCCCCCGTCGAGCGCGGCGCGGACCCGGCCCCACCGGGGGTTGGTGCTGCGGGTGGCGTCGTAGGGGACGTGCAGCCGGCCGAGGGCGACCTGAACCCACGGCTCGGGGTGCGCCTGGGCGACGATCGTGGCGACCGGCGGGCGGCCCGGGTACTCGAACACGAAGTACATGAAGCCGATACCGCCCGCGAGCCCCGCGACCAGCGCCTCGTCGTGGGAGTTTCCCAGCGCGTGGCGGATCAGGGAGCTCTCGCGGTGGCGTCCGGTCCCGAATTCTTCGTACAAGAGCACAGTCATGCGCTCAGCGTAGTCGCGCGCCGGACCCCGATCAGCCGACTTCCTGTACAGTTGTCCAGGAAATTTCCCGTCCTGCCTCGGAGGTAGCCGTGCACACCGTCGCTCACATCCTGATCGGCGTCGTCGCCGCGCTGCACGCGTACTTCCTGGTGCTGGAGATGTTCCTGTGGGAGCGGGCCCCCGGGCGCGCGTTGTCCGGCTTCGACGCGGCCACCGCGAGGCTGACCGCGCCCTTGGCCGCGAACCAGGGGCTCTACAACGGCTTCCTCGCCGCCGGGCT
Source organism: Streptomyces sp. Tek67B01 (assembly GCF_055231995.1). Lineage (NCBI taxonomy): Bacteria > Bacillati > Actinomycetota > Actinomycetes > Kitasatosporales > Streptomycetaceae > Streptomyces > Streptomyces sp. Tek67B01. The sequence continues at coordinate 6,316,374 of NZ_JBUYUY010000001.1, read as the reverse complement.
GGTCTGGGGGCTGGTCATCGACTCGCTCGCCACCCAGGTGTTCTTCCTGGTCTGCGTGATCGTCGCGGGGGTGTACGGGGCGGCGACCGCCAACCGTCGCATCCTGATCGCCCAAGCCCTGCCCGGAGCCCTCGCCCTGGGCGCGGCGCTGCTCGCGTCGTGAGCGGCGAGGACCCGCGCACGGCGCGCACGAAGGCCAGACTGCGCGAGGCACTGCTCGTCGAGTGCGCGGACCGGTCGCTGCCAGAGGTGAGCGTCTCGGCCGTGGTGCGCCGCGCCGGGGTCGGCCGTGCCACCTTCTACCTGCACTACGAGGACCTCACCGCGCTCGCCGTGGACGCGTGCGCGGATGTCGTGCACGCGGCGGTGGACGCCCTGCACGCCTGGCAGACGGATCAGGCGGCGCTCCCCCCGGCGGCCCCGCCGGCCGCGCTGGCCGGATTCCTCTCCGACGCGGCGGAGCGGGGGCCGCTGTACCGGGGGCTGCTCCTGCCCGGCGGCCACGGTCCCCTGGGCGAGCGCTTGTCCCGGGAGCTGCGCGCCCGCGCCCGCGCCGAGCGCGTGGCCGTCGGGGCGCCGCACCCCGACCTGGTCGCCTCCGCCGTGGCCGCCGCCTTCACCGGCGTCCTCGCGGACTGGCTGCACGCCCGCGTCCCGGCCACCGCCGCGGAGCTGGCGGACCGGCTCTGGCGGCTGCTGCTCGCCCTGCACGCGGCGGGCCGGCCGTGAGCGGCGTGAGCCCCGCCGGAAACGCTTCCGGCGGGGCTCACGAACAGCTCGGCTCGTGAAGCGGAGTCAGTGGAGGGGGACCACCTGCTCCGCCTGCGGACCCTTGGGGCCCTGGGTCACGTCGTACTCGACCTTCGCGCCCTCCGCCAGCTCCTTGAAGCCGGTGGTCTGGATCGCGGAGAAGTGCACGAACACGTCAGGACCGCCGTCGTCCTGCTGGATGAACCCGAACCCCTTCTCCGAGTTGAACCACTTCACGGTGCCAGTTGCCATGGGTACTGATCCTTCTCAACGTGCCTCTCGGGCCACATACGCGGCCGTCTCGATAGTGCCCAACCGCCCCGCGCGCCACACCCCAGGCGCGGCCAACCGGGGTCGTTCGAACTTCTGGCCGCCTTGTCCGTGAAAGGAGTGAGGGCCCCCTTCCCCGGCGGCGGGCCACCGGTTCTCCGCGCGGCCCCCATCGGCCGGGGCCCGGGCCCCACGACTGGTAAAATGGGCGGGAAACTTGATGCGCGGGCCGCTCTCGCCCGGTGCGGACGTGTACGACGAGCCGGGGCCCGTACCGAGGGGTACGGGCCCCGGCTCGTTGCCGTCCCAGGGCGCCGCCGCGCCGCGCTCGCTCTCCTCACGGAAGGTTCTGCATGAAGAACCCGTCAGCTCACGGGCGTTTCGGCGTCAAGGCAGGAGCCAAGGCAGGCGGCAAGCCGGGCGCCAAGGGCTCCGGCAAGGCCCCTCGGACCCTGGGACCGCAGGGCGAGTTCGCCATGCCCAAGACCGTCTCGCCCGCGCTGGCGCCGGTGGCGTCGTTCGCGGAGCTCGGTCTGCCCGTCGAGCTGGTGAAGACGATGGACGACCAGGGGGTGCGCGAGCCCTTCCCGATCCAGGCCGCCACGCTGCCCAACTCCCTCGCCGGCCGGGACATCCTGGGCCGAGGCCGCACCGGCTCCGGCAAGACCCTCGCCTTCGGGCTGGCCCTGCTGGCCCGGACGGCGGGACAGCAGGCGGACCCGAAGCGGCCGCTCGCCCTGGTCCTCGTACCGACCCGGGAACTGGCGCAGCAGGTGACGGAGGCGCTGGACCCCTACGCGAGGGCCCTGAAGCTGCGGATGGCGACCGTCGTCGGCGGTCTGTCGATCGGCCGGCAGTCCGGCGCGCTGCGCACGGGCGTGGAGGTCGTCGTGGCCACCCCGGGGCGCCTCAGCGACCTCGTCGGGCGGCGTGACGTCCACTTGGAGCGGGTACGGATCACGGTCCTCGACGAGGCGGACCAGATGTGCGACATGGGGTTCATGCCTCAGGTCACGGAGATCTTGGACCAGGTGCACCACGCCGGTCAGCGGATGCTGTTCTCCGCGACCCTGGACCGCAATGTGGACCAGTTGGTGCGGCGCTACCTGAAGGACCCGGTCTCGCACTCGGTCGACCCGCAGTCCGCCTCGGTGGGGACGATGGACCACCACGTCCTGCACATCCACGCGGCGGACAAGATCTCCGCCGCGACGGAGATCGCCGCGCGCGAGGGCCGGGTGCTGATGTTCCTGGACACCAAGCACGGCGTCGACCAGTTCGTGAAGCACCTGCGGGCGATGGGCGTGCGCGCGGAGGGCCTGCACAGCGGGAAGTCGCAGCCCCAGCGCACCCGGACCCTCGGCCAGTTCAAGGACGGGCTGGTCAACGTCCTGGTCGCGACGAACGTCGCGGCCCGCGGCATCCACATCGACGACCTCGACCTCGTCGTCAACGTGGACCCGCCGGCCGACAGCAAGGACTACCTGCACCGCGGCGGCCGCACGGCCCGGGCCGGCGAGTCCGGCAAGGTCGTCACGCTCATCACCCCGAACCAGCGCCGCGACATCGTCCGGCTGATGGCCGACGCCAAGATCCGGCCGACCATCACGCAGGTCCGCTCCGGCGAGGCGGCGCTCAGCCGGATCACCGGCGCCAAGGCCCCGTCCGGCGTCCCCCTGTCGGGTTCGGCGCCGACGGACGCCAAGGGCCGGCCGAGCGGCTCGGACCTCGGCTTCCGGGGCATCGGGACCCGCCCCGGCCGGCCCGGCAAGGGCAAGGAGTCCCGTAAGACCATCGAGGCCAGGCAGGCCGCCGAGGCGCGCCGCGCGGCGCGGGTGCGCAAGGGCGTCTGACGCCGCCGCGCGCGGCGCCCGGGTTCAGCGGCGGCGGCTGCGCGCGGCCACGATCGCCCGGGTGACCAGCGGCGGGAGCAGGTCCTTGGCCAGCTTGCGCCAGCGGGCCGGCGGCCTGCGGACAGCGGCGGGGGCGGTGGTGGCGGGCGGCGAGGCGGGCGGCTCCTCGGCCGGGTGCAAGGGCTTCGGCGGTGCGAGCGGGATCACCCCTTCGTCGCCGATCCGCACGAGCGGCCGGCCGGCGACGATGTCGACGCCGTGCCACAGGTCGGAGCGGCCCTCCAGCCAGCTCAGCAGCGCCGCCTGGTGGGGCTCCGGGTCGCCCCAGGTGGCGTAGAGCTTCGACGCCGAGACGGCGATCACCCGCAGGCCCTCCGTGACGACGGCGGCCCACACCGCCGCGGCGACGCCGGGGCAGTGGGCGGAGCGGTAGTCGTCGAAGACGACCACCGCGTCCGGGGCGGCCACCAGCCGGGAGGACGCGACGTCCTGCACGACGTGCTCGTAGAGGTGGGAGGCGTCGATGTGGATGAAGCGGCAGCTCTTGGCGCGCACCCGGTCGGCGACCACGGAGGTCGGGGCCTGGATGAGAGTGGGCAGCTTCTCGTGGAAAGCCAGGTAGTTCGTCTCGAAGCCGCGCCGGGTGAGGGTGGGGTACGAGTCGCGCACCTCGCTGAGGTTCTCGTCGTCCGGCGGGGGCGAGTCGAAGAGGTCGCAGACGGTGAACTCCTCACCGTCCCGCAGATATCCGGCCAGGAAGATCGCACTCTTCCCCATGAACGCGCCGAGTTCCAGGAGATCGCCCGAGGAGGCGGCGTCACTGTTCTGCCGGGTCAGGAACCAGTCGAAGAGCACCTGATCGTAGGCTGAGAACCACCCCTTGACCTCGCTGAAGGCGCGGGGGGTGGGGGGAGTGGGCTCGGCCTCCGGGGTGCTGACGGGAGCCTGTGAAAGGTGCGACACGGAGAGTCATCCTCCAGCGGAATGGCATGGTCCAACGCTGATACCCGGCCAGGTGAGCCGACCATATGCCCCCGAACGCGCGTGTGACGAGGCTTCGGTGAGAGAGCGTCCGCAATCCGTGCTCCGGGCGGGTCGATAAGCCGCCTTTATAACGATCTGCCGGGTTCGCTCCACCGCTGCCCGGACACCCCCGGTCAGACGGTTCCACGTCTGCGCAGCCGCCGGGCGGCGGCGTCGCGCACCCGGTGCGTGCGGGCCGAGGCGGCCAGCACCCCCAGCGCCTCGTACGAGGTCACCGTCTGGGCGGCCGTGCGCTGGCACCAGTCGGAGGCGGCGGTGAGGTCCTGCGCGGACCAGGACTCGCCCGCGCCGATGGTTTTGAGCAGGGTCCACTCGCGCAGCCGCCGGGACGGGAAGCGGCGGCCGTGGAGCGCCGTCTCCATGGCCTTGGCCCAGCCGGTGAACCGCGCGTCCGCGAGCAGGCGTACCGCCCGCCGGTCCAGGTGCGTGACGACGGCGCTCTCGGCCATCACCGGGTCCGGGTCGCGCAGGACCACTGCGACCGCCTCCGCCTCGGCCGCCTCGCCGGAGGCGGCCGCGAGCGCCGCGAGGTGCGTGGCGTAGCGCCACCGCTCCGGTGGCTCCTCAGGCCCGCTCCCCGCCCGGCGCGTCTCGTGTCTGCTGCTCCCCATGCACCCCATTCCACACGACCGCCGGGAACGGGCGTCGCCCAGGGGGCACGCGGGAGGCGGGGGGCGTTCCGGGCCCGGGAACGCCGCGCGCGCCGACGGGAAACGGTCGGGTCAGCGCTCGTAGGCCTCGTGGCCACCGTGGCCCTGCTCGCCCTCGTGGCCGGGTTCGGGCAGCGGGGCGCCGGTTTCCAGCAGGGTCTTGAGGCTGGAGGCCAGGAGCGGCCAGGCCCGCGCGCACATGCCGATGAGGGTGCCTCCGGGCTCGAACCCCTCGTGCACGATGGTCAGTCGGGCGAGGGTGTCACCGACCGGCTCGATCTCGTACGTGACCTTCGTGCGCCGCTCGCGGGCCAGCTCGGCCCGCAGCTCCTCGCCGACGCCCACCGCGGCGGCCCACTGCGGGGTGAAGGTGTGCCAGGTGTAGGAGAGCCTGCGGTTCGGGACGCATTCGAGCACCACCTGGGCCGGGTCACCGGTGCGCGCTCCGCGTTCGATCCAGTCCATGCGCGAGCCCACCGCCCAGTCGGTCTCGAAGCTCATGCCCCAGTAGCGGCGCGTGAGGGCGGGCTCCGTCAGCGCCTGCCACACGCGGGCGGGGTCGGCCTGGACGTACAAGGTGTAGTTGATCGCGCTGTCGCTCATGGCCTCCATGCTGCGGGACCGCGGCCCGCGGCACCAGGATTGGGAACGCGCCGCCACCCGGGGCCGTCACCAGCGCGCGCCCTCGCGGGGCAGCTCGGTGGGCGGGACACGGGGTGGGGCGGGGAGCGAGAGTTGTGCGCGGGCCGCGTGGACGGCCGCCAGTTCGGCACGGCCGGCGGCGCCCCAGTCGCTGAGCTCGCGGACCTGTTCGGGGGTGGCCAGCAGCCGTGCGTACGCGGGGTCGCGGTGCGCGGACACCGCCGTGAGGCGGGCGACGGTGCGGGCGTGGGCGCCCTGGTCGGCGTACCGGTAGCCGAGTGGGGCGGCCCCGGTCGTGGGCTCGGCGTACGGGGGCGGCAGGTGGGCGGCGCCGGTCGCGCGGGCGATCAGCAGCAGGACCCGGCCGTCGGGGGCGAACAGCCACCCGGAGCGGTCCCGTACGGGCAGCCCGGCGGGTACGGGGCCGGGGTGCCAGGCGCCGCGCCCGGGGGTGCGTCGGGTCCGCAGCACGCCGAGCCGGTCGAGGGCGTGGGGGGTGATCGGCCGGCCGTCCTCCAGCAGCACGGCGCCGGCGCCGGCGATCCGGGCGCGCAGGGCGGCCAGGGCCCGTCGGGCGTCGCCCGCGTCCATCAGGGCCGGCAGGTCGGCGGGCTCGACGAAGCCGATGCCGGTGATCTCCTGGGTCGGGAGGCGGACCGCCCCGATCCGGTCGGGGGTCCAGGTGCCGCCGTCGTAGACGTACAGGATCTCCCCGGGGAAGCCCATCTCGGGCGGGAACCCGGGGGTGTCGGCGGGGATCCAGTCGACGGCGAGCCCGCGCGGGTAGTGGCCGTCGATCCCGAGCTCTTCGCGCATCTCGCGGGCGGCAGCGGCGGACGGCGACTCGCCCGCGTCCACGGCGCCGCCGGGCAACAGACGGTCAGGGCGGTAGTCGACCGTCTGGACGAGCACCCGGCCGTCGGGGTCGGTGACGAGGACGACCGCTCCCGTCCAGAGCGCGGCGCGCGAGGCCCCGTACGCGGCCGGGGTCATCCAGGTGCCGGCCTGCCCGGCGGCGCCCTCGGCACCGTGCCCGGCGGCGTGCCCGGTGACGTGCCCGGTGTCATCGGTCAGCTCGGGCATGGGGACTCCGTTTCGCCGTGGGGGGACCCGCCGGTTGTGCAACAGCGCGCGCCGCCCTCCGGTTACGGCGCCCACCCGTCCACCCTGATGCGGAACCCACTGCACCACTTTGCCGCTCCGATACCTCCTTATTGCCTGATTATGTCGATCTTGCTAGCTTCCCTGATGCGGACAGGCGGCCTGAAAACCGCCCGTCCGACCACGTGACCGGCCGCTGGGGGCGCAGCCGGTGCAGGTACACGCCGACGGCGGGACGGCCGTCGGCGGACGGCGCGGGCCGCCTCCGCTAAGCGTCATCGGTCGCCGACCTGGAGGGAGTTCGGCCTTGACTGAGCTCCATCCGCCGATCGAGCCCTACGACCAGGGGATGCTCGACGTCGGTGACGGCAACCTCGTGTACTGGGAGACCTGCGGCAACCCGGCGGGGAAGCCGGCGCTCGTCGTGCACGGCGGCCCGGGATCGGGATGCGGCCCGGACGCGCGCCGGTACTTCGATCCGCGGAGGTACCGCGTGGTGCTGTTCGACCAACGGAACTGCGGCCGCAGTACGCCCCACGCGAGCGACCCCACGACGGAGATGCGGCACAACACCACGGGGCACCTGATCGCCGACATGGAGCGGCTCCGGCGACACCTGGGCATCGACCGCTGGCTGTTGTACGGCGGCTCGTGGGGATCGACGCTCCTCCTGGCCTACGCCGAACAACACCCGGGGCGGGTGACGGAGATCGTCGTCTCAAGCGTCACCACAACCCGACGCTCGGAGATCGACTGGCTCTACCGGGGCGTCGGCCGGTTCTTCCCCGAGCAGTGGGAGCGGTTCCTCGCCGGCGTGCCGGGCACACCTCCCGACGGTGACATCGTCGGGGCCTATGCCCGCTTGATGGAGCACCCCGACGAGGCCGTCCGGAACAGGGCGACAGCCGACTGGTGCGCCTGGGAGGACGCGGTGCTGTCGGGCGAGACGAAGGGCGCTTACCGCCCGTACGGCGATCGGCCCCCGGCCGCCCGGCTGGCGCTGGCGCGTATCTGCGCCCACTACTTCTCCCACGGGGCCTGGCTGGAGGAAGGGGCGCTGCTTCGCGACGCGGGCCGCCTGGCCGGCATCCCCGGCGTCCTCGTCCACGGCCGACTCGACATGGCCGGACCCCTGAACACCGCATGGGAGCTCTCCCGCGTCTGGCCCGACGCGGAGCTGGTCGTCGTCGAGGACGCGGGCCACCTGGGCGGTACGACGACCCGCGACCATGTGCTCGGAGCTGTCGAACGGTTCACGGCCGGCCGAAGTTGACCCGGCGGTCGGTGTGGCCGAGCGCCAGCCGCCGGCAGCGGGGGGGCGGCGAGGCCCTGGCGGGCCGCCGGTCGTCAGGGCGGGGGGTCGGGCGCGTACAGCGCGGACAGTTCGGCTCCTATCGCGGCCAGTGTCCGACGCAGTTCGGGCGGTTCCAGGACCTCGACCCACGCGCCGAACCCGGCGAGTTGGGCGGCCAGTGCGCGGTGGGCCGGTCCGTCGATGCGGACCTCCGTCCAGCCGTCGGCCGGCGTTTCCCCGACCGTGACCCGGCCTCTCAGAAGGCGCTCCAGGCGGGCCAGCGCCCCGGGGGCGACCCGGGCCCGTGCCGTGACCGCGAACATGCCGCTCTCGATGACTTCCGCCCGCTCGCGCCACACCGATGCCAGGTCGAAGTCCGGCGGGCGCACCACCGGTTCGCCGGTGGGTTCCACCGAGGTGACCCGGCTGAGCCGGAAGGTTCGCAGACCCGCCTCCGTGCCCGCGACGAGGTAGTCGACCCCCGCCTTGGTGACGAGCCCGAGGGGATCGACCAACCGCACCCCCGGCGGCTTGTCCACCCCCGTGTACCCGAGCCGGACCCGCTCCCCCTCCACCACGGCGCTCTGGAGCAGCGCGCGGTGGTCCCCCTGCGCCGTGGCGGCATTGCGGGACCAGTCCGTGTCGTCGGTGATGCCGGCGCGGGCGGCGGCCTCGGCGTCCGAGCGCAGTCGCGGTGGCAGGGCGCGTACCAACTTGCGCAAGGTGGTGCGTAGTTCCGGGGTCGCGGCGAGCGGACCGGTGAGCAGGAACAGCGCCCGGATCTCGGTGGCGGTCAGGCCGGTCAGGTTGGTGCGCGCCCCGCCGACCAGGGACCAGCCGCCGCCCCGGCCGCGTCGGGAGTAGACGGGGATGCCCGAAGCGGCCAAGGCCTCCAGGTCGCGGCGGGCGGTGCGCTCGGACACCTCCAGCTCGGCGGCGACCTCCGCCACCGTGACCCGGCCGCGCTCCTGGAGGAACAGCAAGGTCGCCACCAGGCGGTCGGCCCTCATGCGCCCTCGTTCACAGTTCACTGCCTCCGGCCGAAGTCACCCCGCGAGAACGGCCCGTAAAACTGGCCGGAAGGTGGCCACTTTAGCCGTCAGGATGAGCGCATGAACGAGAACACCGCGCAGCTCGCTGCCCCGCTGACCCCGTCCGCCCTTGCCTTCGACCCCCGCCGGGACCTCTCGGCGGCCATCGCGCTCGCCGGGCGCACCCTCGCCTCCGTCCGCCCCGACCAGTACGACTCCCCCACCCCCTGCGACGACTTCGACGTACGGCGGCTGTCGAGCCACCTCGTGGCCGTCCTGCGACGCATCGCCGTGATCGGGCGGGGCGAGGACCCGTTCAGCGTGCCGTCCTTCGCGGACGAACTGCCCGACGGCGCTTGGGCGCAGGCCTGGGGACCGGCCGCCGCGGAGGCGGAGGCCGTGTGGGCGGACGAGGGCATTCTCGGCCGGGAGCTGCGGCTGCCGGTCGGGCCGAAGCCCGGGGCTGTGGGCGCGCTGATCTACACCAACGAACTCACCGTGCACACCTGGGACCTGGCGCGGGCGACCGGGCAGCACCCCGCATGGGACCCCGCTCTGGCGGAGCGGGTGCTGGAGGTCGTACGCCGCTCCCTGCCGGCCGGCACGCGGGGTGGGCCGGTACCCTTCGGGGAGGTCGTCCCGGTGCCCGAGGACGCTCCCGCGATCGACCGGCTGGTGGCGTGGGCCGGGCGGCGACCGTAGGTCCTGTCGGCAAAGTCCGGTCGGCCGCGATATCGGGTGGATCCGCCGGCGCCCCCTACCTAGAGTGACGGTGGAGGACGTCGTCGGGCAGGAGCGGACCATGCGCACGCATTACCCACGTACGGCGCACCTGCCCTGGTCCCCCGGGGCCACCCCGGATGACGTGCGGGTGTCCGGTCCGGTCGCACTGGCCGGGCGGGAGGTCGTCGTCACCGAGAAGCTCGACGGGGAGAACACCACCCTCTACCGGGACGGACTGCACGCCCGCTCCCTCGATTCGGGGCACCACCCCTCCCGCGCCTGGGTCAAGGGCCTCCAGGGCCGCATCGGCCCGGGGATACCGGCGGGCCGGCGGGTGTGCGGGGAGAACCTGTACGCCCGGCACTCCCTCCCGTACGAGGATCTGGAGAGCTGGTTCTACGGGTTCTCGGTGTGGGACGGCGACCACTGCCTGGACTGGGACCGGACCGTGGGCTTCCTTCGGCGACTGGGCGTCCCGACCCCGCGCGTGCTGTGGCGGGGCGTCTACGACGAACGGGCGCTGCGCCGGCTGCGGATCGACACCACACGCCAGGAGGGGTACGTCGTACGGACCGTCGACGGCTTCACGCGCGCCGACTTCGGGCGCCGCGTGGCCAAGTGGGTGCGCGGCGGGCACGTGCGGACCGACACGCACTGGATGTACGCGCCGGTCGTGCCCAACGGGCTCGGGCCGACCGCCGCGCTCTGGGCGGTCCGGTCCGGGTCCGAGCCGGATACGGCGGCCCTGATCGGCGCGCTCGGGGTGGAGTCCGGGCCGGCGCCGGAAGCCGCGTCCTGCGGGTCGGCCTCCGTCACGGAGATGGTGACCGAGGCCGTGACCGAGGCCGTGGCCGAGGTGGCCGTCCGGTTGGACGGGCTGGGGCGCACCGGGGAGAGCCGGCTGACCGGGGTGCTCGCCGCCGCGCTGCACGGCCTGCCACGGGCCCGGCTGGGTCCGAGACTGGCCGCCGGACCGCTCGGGATGCCGACGGCCCGGCGGGTGGCCGACCTGGTGGGCCTGTACCCGGTGCTGCGCCGGCCGTTCCCGGACACCGAGCGGCGGGCCGGGCTGGTCCGGTTGGCCGAGGCCGCCGACCTGGGCGTGCTGCACGCGCTCGCCGGGGCGCTGGGGCAGTCCGGGGACACCGCGGGGCGGGAGTGCGTGGAGTGGTCGGCGCTGTACGCGGAGGACGCCGGGCTGCTGGGGCCCGACCCGCTGGGGCCGTTGCGCCGGGGGCTTCGGGAGGCCCTCGTCGGGCTCGGGCAGCGCGCCGCCGACCGCTGCTGGGCGCAGGCGCGGGAGGCGTTCGGGCAGGGCCGGCTGAGCACCGCCGAGGAGGCGGTCGCCGCGACCTGGCGCCGGCGCGACGGCGCCTTCCCGCACCTCGTGCAGTTGTGCGGGCCCTCGGGCAGCGGGAAGAGCACCTTCGCCGGGAGCCTGGCCGGTGTGGAGGCGTACGTCAGTCTCGACGATCTGCGCACCGCCCGGGGTTCGCGCTCCGACCAACGGGCCAACGCCGACGTCCTGCGCGAGGGCCTGGGCCGGCTGGACACCGCTCTGGCGGCCGCCGCGCACACCGGCGGAACGGTGGTGTGGGACGCCACTTCCCTCACCCGGCAGCAGCGGGGCCTGGCCGGGGCGGTCGCGCGCCGCCGGGACGCGCTGGTCACGCACGCCGTGGTGTGGGTCGAGGAGGAGGAGTTGTTGCGGCGCAACGCGTCGCGGGCGCATCGCGTACCGGAGGGCGTGCTGGCGTCGCAGCTGCGCCGGTTCACGCCGCCGTACCCGGGCGAGGCGCACCTGACGTGGTACGTCGGAGCCGACGGGACGGTCGGCGACACGGCCGGGTCCATCGGCCCGACGGATGCCGGGACCGCCCCGGCGGAGACGGGACGAACCGCGGCGGACGCCGCCGTAGCGGACGGGGTCGGCTGATGCGTACCAGCGAGGAGCTCTACCACCAGGTCCGCTGGGACCCCCGCTTCGACCCGGCGCGGTTCACGCTGGGGCTGCTCCAGCGCGGTGCCGCCCCCAAGCGGGTTCCGCTGCCGTCCTTCGTGCCGGGCGGCGACATCCCCTGGCACCGGGTGCTGTTCGTGGAGGCGGATGGCGAGCTGGTGTGGGACCGGGCCACCGGTGTGGACCGGATCGACGTGTCGCGGGCCGGGCGGGTGCGCGATCCCCGGTTGCTGCGGGCGCCGTTCTTCACCGCCCGCACCCCGTACGCCTGGGACCCGGCGGACGGCGGGGCCTGGCGGCCGTCGGACGGGCCCGGCGCCGGGAGATCGGCCGGCCCGGCGCGGGTGCGGCTGCTCACCTGGAACACGCTGTGGGACCGCTACGACGCCCCGCGCATCGCGACCGCCCGGCGCAGGCCCCTGTTGCTGGCCGACCTGGCCGCCGCGGACGCGGACGTGATCGCGCTCCAGGAGGTCGAACCCGCCCTGCTCGGACTGCTGTTGGCGCAGCCGTGGGTGCGGGACCGCTACACCCTGGGCACCGACCCGGGGTGCGCCGATGTCGCCGACAGCGGGTTGCTGCTGCTGAGCCGGCTGCCGGTGCGCGAGGCGGCGCTGCACGCGCTGGGCCCGCACAAGGCGGTCACCGCCGTCACCGTCGACACGGCGGCCGGCCCCCTGGTGGTGGCCGCGACCCACCTGACCAGCGACCACACCGAGCGCGGCGCGGAGCGGCGCGCGGCCGAACTCGCGCGGCTGGCCGAGGGGCTGGGCGGTGTCGAGGCCTCCTTGGCTCTGCTCGGCGACTTCAACGACGGCCGGTCCGGGGCGGAGGGACCGGCCGTCGCGCTCGGCCTGCGGGACGCGTGGAGCGACGTACACGGCCCGGCGGACGACACCCCGACCTTCGATCCGGTGGCCAATCCGCTGGCGGCGGTGGGTTCACTGTCGGGGCGGGCGGCCCGGCTGGACCGCGTCCTGCTGCGGTCGGCGGGCGCGCGGGTGCGTGAGGCCGCGCTGCGGGGCGACTCCCCCACCGCCGAGGGACTGTTCGTCTCCGACCACTACGGGGTGGAGGCCACGGTCGAGTTCGGGGCGGACGGCTCGGGCGGCTCCCTCGACGTACCGGCGACCGCGCGGACGGCGGTGGCCTGGTTGCCACCGCCCGATCCCCTCGTGGACGCGCTGCGGCGGGAGCACGACCCGGGCGCCGACCGGTGGCCGCCGCACGTGAACCTGCTGTTCGGCTTCGTGCCGGAGTCCTCCTTCGAGGAGGCGCTGCCACTGGTTGCCGAAGTGGCCGCGCGGACCGTCCCGTTCACCGCCCGGCTCGCCGGGGTGCACAGCTTCGGGCACCGCGAGGACGCCACCTTGTGGCTGGACCCGGCGGCCGACGGTGACGCGGCCTGGCAGGAGTTGCGGCGGGCGCTGGTGGAGCGCTTCCCCGGGTGTCGCGGGCGGGAGACGGACGTACGGGGCTTCACCCCGCACCTGACGCTGGGGCGCAGCCGCGATCCACAGCGGGCGGTCCGCGAGTTCGAGGCCCGGCTGACGGACGGGGGTTCGGCGGCGCGGGTCGGATCGCTGGCGGTGCTGTCGCGGCGCGGGGACGAGCCGATGCGGGTACGGGCGACCGTGGATCTGGGGACGGGGTCGGTGCGGTGGCTTCCCGAGGAGGCGCCGTCACCTCGGTACGCGGCGACCGCCGGGCCGAACACCTCCGGACCGAACACCGCCGGTCCGGTCGCCGCCGGGACGCCCTCCGCCGGGACGCCCTCCGCCGGGCCTGACACCGCGGTAACGCCCGCCGCCGGGCCTGACACCGCCGAGGCGGTCGCCGCACGGATCGCGGCGGCGCTTCCCGGGGGCACGGTGCACCTGGCCGGTTCGCGGCGCATGGGTTGCGAGCTGCCGGGGGCGGACCTGGACCTGGTGGCGGCCCTGCCGGGCGAGGAGTCCGCAGAGCGGTTGCGGGAGAGGATCGCCGCCGCGCTGCCGGAGGCCCGCGTCCGGTCGGTCACCGGAGCGCGGGTGCCGGGCCTGCGGTTCCGGGTGGACCGGCTCGACGTGGACCTGGTGGCCGTGTTCACGGGGGGAACGGCCCCGGCGGAGGCGGTGCCCCGGCGGGCCGGGCTGGGCGAGGCGGCGGCGATGGCGCTCGGCGCGGTGAGTGACGCCGACGCGGTACGGGACTTCGTGGGTCCGCGGTCCGAGGCGTTCGCGTGGCTGGCGCGCGAGGTGAAGTCCTGGGCCCGGGCCCGCGGTCTGGACTCCGCGCCGTTCGGCGGCCTGCCGGGGCTCGCCTGGGCGGTCCTGGCGGCGCGCACCGTGGCGGACGCCGGCGACCTGGCCCCCGCCGCCCTGCTGCGGGAGTTCTTCGCCACCTGGGCGGCATGGGACTGGCGCGTCCCGGTCGCCCTGAGCGCGCCGAGCGGCGCGGACGCGGCCGTGGACGTGGCCGCGGCCCCACACCCGCGGGCCGGCGCCGGCACCGGCGCCGGCACCCGCCCGCAGCGAGAGGAGATCGGTGAGGATGCCGACGCGGCCGTCAGCGTGCTCACGCCCTCCCACCCCGTCCGCCGTTGCACGGCCCAGGTGGGCCCCGGCCTGCGGGACCTGCTGGTGCGGGAGCTGTACGCCACCTGGGAGTGTCTGGAGGACGACCCCTGCCGCCTCGCGCCCGCCCCGCCCGCCCCGCCGCACCGGCGGCACGCGGCGTGGGCGGTCGTGACCGTACGGGGCGCGGGGCCGACGGAGTTCGAGGAGAACCTGGGCCGGACGCGGGGTCGTCTGCGCGCCCTGCTCGGCGACCTCGCGGACGCCGGTCTGCCCGACGCCCATGCCTGGCCCCGCCCCTTCGAACGCGGCGACGCCCTGGCCCGGTACGCGATCGGCCTCGGAACCCGCCCGCCGGACGCGGCCCGGCTCGCTCGCGTCGCCGCCCCCTGGTCCCGGGGGCTGCCGGGCGTCGACGTCACCTGGGCGGAGTGCGGGGCGGTCCCCTCGCTCGCCTGACCTACGGGGCCGGGCGGCGCTCAGACCTCGATGACGATCTTGCCGGCCGTGTGCCCGGTCTGACTCAGCTCGAAGGCGGCCGCCAGCTCGGCCAGCGGGAAGGTCTCGGCCACGGGCACTGTCAGCAGCCCGCTGTCGGCGAGTCGACCCAGTTCGGTGAGGTCGCTCGCGACCGGCCTGACCCACATCCACTGACCGCCCGCGCCGAGCACCGTGTGGTCGGCGATCGAGGCGTGCCGCCCGCCGGGCGCGAGGACCGCCCGGGTCACGTCCAGCACCCCTCCGACGAAGTCCGCGACGACGTCCACCCCTTCGGGCGCCAGCTCGCGGACCCGGTCGGCGAGGCCGTCCCCGTACGCCACGGGCTCACAGCCCAGCTCGCGCAACCGGTCGTGGTTGCGGGGCGAGGCGGTGCCGATGACGCGGGCACCGAGCGCGCGGGCGATCTGCACGCCGAGGGAGCCCACCCCGCCCGACGCGCCGTGCACGAGGACGGTGTCGTCCTTGCCGGTGCCGAGGCGGGTGAGGAGCTGGTACGCGGTGAGGCCTGCCAGCGGCAACCCGGCCGCCTGCTTCCAGTCGAGCGACGCGGGCTTGGCCGCCAGCGCCCGTACGGGCACGCTGACGAACTCCGCGAAGGTGCCGCCGTGCACGTAGTCCTTCCTGGCGTACGCGATGACCTCGTCCCCGACCGCGTACTCGGGGACGTCGATGCCGACCCGCTCGACGGTGCCGGCGACGTCCCAGCCCGGTACCACCGGGTACACGACGTCCATCAGCGCGTCGAGTCCGCCTGCCATGATCTTCCAGTCGACGGGGTTGACCCCGGCGTACTTGACGCGGACGAGCACCTCGCCAGGGGCGACCTTGGGGACGGGCAGCCTGGTCTCGGCGAGTACCTCCGTACCGCCGTACGTCTCGTATGCCATGGCCCGCATCGTTTCCTCGGACATGTACCGGCCTCTCCGTGTGTCGGTGCGATCGCCTGCGTGTCGCCATCCCATCACGGGCGCCCGGAGCGGCTCCGGCAAGCCGCGCCGCCGCCGGTCGTCTCAACCGAAGGCGGCTCGCGTGGCCGGGCCGTAGACGCCGGGCGGGTCGCCCTTGATGTCGCGGTCGCTCTGGAGCTGCGCGACACCGCGCCGGGTGCGCCCGTCGTAGACGCCTGTGACGGCGACGTACGTGAACCCCTGCCCGCGAAGACGCTGCTGAAGCTCGCGCACCTCGGGCCCCTTGTCTCCCTGGCGCAGGGTGTCGGACTCCCCCGCCGGGGCCGGCGGGGCGGCGGACGGCCCGGCGCTCCCGGGACGGGTGCTCGGGCTCGCCGTCGGCGCCGACGCCGACGCCGACGCCGAAGCGGTACCCGGGGTCTGGGCGGAGGCCTTGGGCCGGGTCGGCGCGGCGGACGACGGGACCGGTTCGGAGTCGGGGCCGCGCGCCGGGAGCACGGGCACGGTCAGGCCGGACGGCGCGGTGGCCCGGGTGCGTTCCGGGTCGGGGCCGCTCAGCAGGGACACCAGCCCGCCGGCGCCCGCGAGCGCGAGGACGGCGAGGAGAGCGAGGACGGGTGGCTTCCGTCGCCTGCCGCGTCGGCGCACGCCGGGCGCGCGGGGCACCGGCCCGGGGTGGGAAGGGGACGCGGGCACCGGGAGCAGGCCCCGGACCGGAGGCGCCCCGGCCCCGGGCCAGGTCGGAGCAGCCGTCGCCGGGGACGGCTGGTCTCCGGCGGCGACGTAGGGGCGCACCAACAGGCCGTCGTCAGGCATGGGCCCGCTTCCGGCAGGTGACACGGGGAACCGCCGCGCGGGCGGGCAGGGGCATGGATGCGTCTTTCGAAGTGCGGGTCGCGCCGTGGTTCTCGATCGGGCGCACTCTTGCCTTCCGGGACGGCTCCGGTCAAGCCCGGTGTCCGATCCGCCCGTTCCCTCCGGTCGGGATCCGACCTGAATCGGCGTCACCCGGACGCGTGAGGGGCGCGGCCGGACCGTCCGGGGGTACGGCATGGTGGCGGTATGCAGTTACGCCGCGCCGCCCTGCCCCTTTCCCTCCTCGCGCTCTTGGCGGGCGCGGGTTGTGCGTCGGTCGGCCCGGGGCAGCCTGCCGCGGGCCCCGCGCGGGGTTCCCGGCCACCGGTGGGCGCGCCGGACGCCCTCCCCGCCGCACCCCCGCACCGGCCCCTGCCGCTGCCCCCGTCCCTGCCGCTGGGCGATCTTCCCGACACCGGCCCCGCGCCGGTGTCCGACGCCGACGCCGGTCCGGGAACGGACCGGGCGCCGAGGGGGGCGCCGGGCGCGCGCCCGCCCCGCCGGGGCGGCGAACGCGCCACGAAGCCCGCCGCCCCCCGGCGGGTCCGCCCGCCCGCCGCACCGCGCGGGGCGGGTCCGCGCAGACCGCCCGGAGAGGAGCCGTGCGCGGTGGCGGAGGGCGTCGTACCGCCGTCCGTCGTCGACCTGTGCGTGCGCCAGTACGGCCATTGAAGGCCGCTGACCGGCGAGAATGACGGTCCGGGCCCGCGGGGCTTGACCCTCACACCGTGTCAGGGCCTGCACTGGAAGGCGTCATGTTCACCATCGGAGACTTCGCCAAGCACGGCCGGGTGTCGGTCCGCATGCTGCGTCACTACGACGCCCTCGGACTGCTGCGCCCGGCCCGTGTCGACCCCGCCAGCGGCTACCGCTTCTACGAGGCCGAACAGCTCTCCCGTCTCAACCGTGTCATCGCGCTCAAAGAACTCGGTTTCAGCCTCGGGGAAGTGGGGGCGATCCTGAACGAGCGGCCGGACGTGACGGAGCTGCGCGGCATGCTGCGGCTTCGGAGGGCGGACCTGGAGAGCGCCGTGGCCGCCGCCGCGGCGCGGCTGGCGGAGGTCGAGACGAGGCTCCGGACCATCGAGAGGGAGGGCACCATGCCCACCGACGAGATCGTCGTGAAGAGCTTGCCGGCCGTCCGTCTGGCGGAGCTGACCGGCGTCGCCGCCGGATACGCGCCGCAGGAGATCGGGCCGGTCATCGGCCCTTTGTACGAGGAACTGTGCAGCCGTGTCGAGGCCGCGGGAGTCGTTCCGACGGGTCCGGGTCTGGCCTACTACGAGGACGCTCCGGACGCCGAGCCCGGACACGTCCTGGTGCATGCCGGGCTCCCCGTAGCGGCGGCCGTCCGGGCCGAGGAGCTCGGGGGTGGGGTGAGGATCGTGGAGCTGCCCGCGGTCGAGCGGGCTGCGACGGTGGTGCACCGCGGGTCGATGGACGACGTGCTGCCGACCGCCCAGGCGTTGGCCCGGTGGATCGACGCCCACGGCCATCGCTCGACGGGGTTCGCACGCGAGCTGAACCTCTCGTGCCCGCAGGACCGCGACCAGTGGGTCACCGAACTCCAGGAGCCTTTGGTCGCGACGCCCTGAACGGCTTCCGGAAGTGGACCCTGACGGCGTGAGCGGACCTAGGTCGCGGCGTAGGTCCAAAGTCGCTCTGGTGCCCATGGGCATGCGCGAGAGAAGATCACGCGCATGGTCGATCCCCAGCGGCTCATCGCCTTTTGCACCATGTCCTTGCTCTTGTCCGCCGTCCCGGGCCCGAGCGTGTTGTTCGTCGTCGGGAGGGCCCTCGCCCACGGGCGAAGGACGGCGCCGGCTTCGGTGTTGGGCAACGCACTCGGCGGCTACGCCTTGGTCATCGCCGTTGCCCTGGGAGTCGGCTCGGTGGTCGAGAGGTCGGTCGTGGTGTTCAACGCGATCAAGCTGGCCGGAGCCGCTTACCTGGTCTTCCTCGGTGTCAAGGCGCTACGGGCGAATTGGAAGAGCCGGACGGAGGCGGTGAGTTTCGCGTCGGCGCCGTCCCCTGGTAGGGGCTCGGTACGGGCCGGTTTCACGGTCGGGGTGACGAATCCGAAGAGCGTCGTCTTCCTCTCGGCGGTGCTGCCGCAGTTCGTCGACCGGGAGGCCGGCCACGTCAGCGTCCAGATGCTGCTCCTCGGGTTGGCCGGCGCGCTGTTGGCTCTGGTTTCCGACGGCTTGTGGGGGTTGACGGCCTCCGCCGCGCGCACCTGGTTCGGCCGGTCGCCCAAGCGGATGTCACTGATGGGCGGCAGCGGAGGACTGGCCATGATCGGGTTGGGCGCTGCCGTCGCCGTCAGCGGCCGCGCCGACTAGCCACGAAACCGCCGCGGGACCACTCGTTGACGGCCGCCACGAGTACGGTCGCCTCGTCTTGTGGTCCCGCGCAGGGGGCCTACGCGCGACGCGCGCAGGCGGTGGCGCACCGGCGGGCCGAGCGGGCCGTGCCTTCGCGGGCGGTCCGCAGGCGGCGCATGGCGGTGTGTCCGCGTCGCCGCCACTCGGCGCGGGGCAGCCCCGCGCGTTGTCCGCCGCCGGTGATCAGGGCGTTGACCGGGGCGTGCGGGTCGGCTGCCATCCCCTTGGCGATCAGGACCCCGACCACCAACGGGGCCAACGCCACGGCCAGCGCCGAACCGGCGATGGTCAGCTGCCGCAGGTGCGGGCGGTGCGGGCGCTGCGTGGGGCGCGCGGCTTCGTACGTCATGGCCCCATTCGATCAGCGCGAGGGGGGCGGGGAATCGGTGCGCGTACTCAGGCCGTTGGACGTGAGGTACTCAGACGGGATGGGTGGTGTGCGTGACGGACGGACCGGGCGGGCAGGGCTTCGAGGCGGCTACCGGGGACGGCCCGGCGCCACCGGCGGGCCCCGGGAGGGCGGCCGAGGTCCGGACGGCGTACGAAGGGCTGATGCAGATCCGCCGTCTGGTGAACGGTCCACCGGGCGCGGCGGTTCCCGCGCCGTGGGAGTTGCGTCAGGCGCCGCGCGCCGTGGCCCTCGTACTGGAGGCGGCGGGCATCGCGCCGTCCGAGGTGGACCCCGACGGGCGGCGCACGCGCACCGGATACCGGGTGGCGGCCGCGCCGGAGCCCGGCAGGGTGCGGGTGTCCTGGCTCGGCCCGCCGGGCGGGGGCGCGGCGGAGGAGGAGCAGGAGCGGCTGACGGACTGCGGGCGGGTGCTGGAGCGGCACGGATGGGAATGCCTGCTGTACCGAGGCCCCCGCCGCCGTCGCTTCCTGGAGGTCGAACCGCCCCGGTGAGCCCCGCTCGTTCGTCCCGGGTCAGGCGGTACGGGCCCGGGAGGAGCCCGTACCGCCTCGACCTCAGGGGCGGATCACGGCGCGCCGAAGGTCAGCGTCAGGCGGGGGGTGCCTTCGCCGGCCGCGGCTTCCGAGGACCACAGCCACAGGGCGTCCGTTCCGGTACTGGTCAGCGCCAGACCGTAGGGGGCGCCCAGGGCGGACGCGACGGTGGCCGTGTCCAGTCCGGCGGTGTGGACGGCCGAGCCGTCCGGGACGCCCGGGAAGGCGCCGAGGGCCGGGGCGCCCAGGCCAGGACGGTTGTCGTACGTCGTCGCGCCCTCGGTCCACGCGCCGGTGACCGGGACGACGGAGACGGTGTCCGTCGTGCCCGCGCCGCTCATGGTGCTGGTCTTCACGCTGAGCGTCGCGGACTTCAAGACCGTGCCCGCCGGTGCGGCGGGCAGGTCGAAGCGCAGGTAGCTCGTGTACAGCGAGGTCCCGCGGACGGCGAGGGAGCCCGAGGTCCCGTAGTTGGTGTCGGGCGCGCCCGCGTTGGCGTAGGTGTCCTCGGTCGCCGTGAGCTGCACGACCGAGTCGGCGGGCGCGGAGGCCAGGGCGTAGTGGTTGTGCACCTGCGCCGCGCTCAGCACGCTCGGGTACACGGCCGTCTCGTCGAGCAGACCGGCCCAGTAGTCGCTCGTCGGGCGGTCGGGCCAGGCGTTCAGGTTGTCGCCGCCCGCGTGCCAGTAGCCGGCGAAGTTCTCGTGCGTGGTGACGTTGAGGGTGCCCTTCTGGGCGCCGTCCACGTACAGGGTCATTCCGCCGGGGCCCTGGGTGGCGACGACGTGGTGCCACTTGTCGTCGTTGTACCGGTCGGTGCCCCCGGTGGTGATGGTGCGCGTGGCTCCGGTGTAGACGCCGTAGACCAGCCGGCCGTCATTGGTCATGTAGATGTGCTTGTCGTACTGGCTGCTGTTCCGGTCCTGGTTGTTGCCGAAGCCGACGAGCTTGCCGCCCCGGGTGGTGTTCGTCTTGAACCAGGTCTCGATGGAGTAGTTGCTGCCGACGGTCTGCCGTTTGTCTCCGTACACCTGGGTGTTGGCGCCGTTGAAGCCGATCGCCGTGCTCTGGTCGGTGAGCGCTCCGGGTGACTGGCGCAGCGCCGGTCCGTTCAGGTGGACGCCGCTCTGGTTGCCCGCGGCCGAGGAGTCGGCGACGAACGGCAGGGCCGACTCGTCGTAGCGCCAGTACTGCTGGGCGCCGTCGTCCCGGACCGCGTGGGGGTACGCGGCGACGGAGGTCGGGACGGTGACGGACGCGGTCGCGGACAGCGCGCTGGTGTTGCCGGCCGCGTCGGTCGCCGTCACCCGGTAGGTGTAGGACTGCCCCGCCGCGGCGGTGGTGTCCGTCCAGGAGGCCTGCGGTCGCCTGAAGAACAGCGAGTCGGCCGTGACCGTGCCGATCGGGGTCACCGAGCCGTTGCGGTAGATCCGATAGGTGAGGGCGCTGTCGTCGAGGTCGAGGCTGGTGCGCCAGCGCACCTGGACTTCGCCCGGTGCGAAGCTGACGGCGCTCGCGACGGGGACGGTGGGCGCACCGGTGTCGCCCGTCGAGGCGAAGCGGGTCAGGCTCTGTTGCCCGGCCCCGTTGACGGTGGTGAATTCGCCGCCGACCCACAGGTACTGGACCCCGGCCTTGGACCCCACCGTCATCACGCGCGGGCCGATGCCCTCGCCGATGCCGTCGTTGGTGTCGGGCGCCCAGCCCAACTTGCCGACGGAGGTGGTCGGCTCGGCCAGGAGGTGGTGGCGCTGACCGTCCGGGTACTCGCCGACGCTGGAGCAGTCGTGCGCGTGCGAGGCGCTGTACAGCACGTTCTGGTAGGGCAGCACGGCCTGGGTGGCGCCGAGGCAGGTGTCGCGCCAACGCTGGTTGAAGTCGCTGAGGTCGAGGGCGATGCGGCCGTCGAAGACCCCGCCGCCCGTGCCCTCGTTGCCGGTGTAGAAGCCGGTCGCGTCGGTGGCGATGTCCTTGACCACGGAGTTGGTCTCGATGAAGCCGGGGTAGGCCTTGGTGAGCGCGCCGCTCGTCGCGTCGACGACGGCCAGGGCGTGGGTGTTCGTACCGTTGACGGTGAAGAAGTCGCCGCCGAGTACGACGTTGGCGCCGTCGGGTGTGACCTCGACGGCGCGGCCCGGCTCGTCGGCGTCGGCGGTGAAGGGCTTGAGGGCGCCGTCGCTCGCGTCGACCGCCGCGAAACGCCTGCGGGGTTGGCCGGAGACGGTCTGGAAGTCGCCGCCCGCGTAGACGGTGTCGTCGGTGACGGCGAGGGCCCGCACGGTGGCCGCGAAGGCCGGCCGGAAGGAGGTCTTCACGGTGCAGCTCGCCACGTCGATGGCGGCGACGCTGGAGACGGGCGTGCCGTTGACGGCCCCGAAGTAGCCGCCTGCGTAGAGGGTCTTCTTGTCGGGTGAGAGCGTGAGCGCGCGGACGGTGGCGGTGCCCCCGCCGACGGTGAAGGACAGGGAGCAGGAGGTCGGGGCGCCGGTCGCGGCGTCGAGCGCCGCGAAGTTCACCGCGGACCGCTCGCTGCCGCCGGCGCCCGTCGGGGGGCGGACGGCCGAGAAGGTGCCGCCGACGAAGACCGTGCCGCCGGTCTCGGCGAGGGCCCAGACGACGCCGTTGGCCTGCCAGGTGGGCAACGCGTCGGCGGTGAAGGCCACGGGCGGGGTGACGGCCGCCGCCTGCGGGACGAGTCCGAGGCCGATGACGGTGCCGGTACCCGCCACGGAGAGTGCGAGAGCGGTGGCAAGCCCTCTGGATCTACGCATGAACCCCCCAGTTCGGTGTGCGTTCCACCGCGCGTGCGCCGCGCGGACAGGGCCGCACGACCAACCGGCCCGGGAACCGGGCCGACGGTCGTGCGTACGGGCGCACCCTAGGGCGGATCGCCCTGCCGGGCGCGGGACTTGACCTATCGGATGCCGAACCGGGCCCGGGGCGACGGATGGCCTCCCGGGTGGTGGCCGACGCGTCCGCGCTGGCGGTGGGGGCGGCGGCGCGGCTGAGGACACGGGCGCGGACGCCGCCGGACCGAAGCCCGCAGGGGCCCGACTCCCGACGGGCACGGGCCGCCGGGGGACTCCGCATGCGGTCATGCCACCGCCGCCAAGACGGCCGGCTACAGCCGGGCCGCGTCACGCCGACACCGTGGGCGGCGGGGGCGACTCCCGCGCCGGCCGTTCCGCTACGACGAGCAAGTCCGCCGAGTCCGGCGCGGACGACGGGCTACGGCCGGGCGGCCCCGCCGAACGCCCACGCCTGGGGCGGTCAGCTCCGGCCAGAACCGTTCCTGCCGCAGACGCGTTCCGGCGGGCCGGGGTGCGCCGACTGCGGCAGCCGCGCAGTGGGCCGCCGCCCCGGCGGGGCCACGCCACGGCCGCGGCGGCGCCGGGAGACCCAGTCGCCTCGGCCGAGTCGGTTACCCACCCGCGCGTCATACGGGCGTCAGCCGGCCCGACCACGCCCTCAGTCGGGCCCCGGCCCAGGGCGACCCAGCCGGGGCCGCACCACCGCCAGGGCACCGGGTCGTCCAGCCCGCTGCTGCCAGGCACAAGCGCCCTCTGGCCGACCCAGTGTCCGCCCTGCCCGCGCCACGTGGGCACCCCACGACCGGCGGCGGGCGGGCCGGGTACGGTCCGCTCCGGTGGGAGCGGCGGCGCGGGCCGGTCGGTGCCGGAAAGCCCGACCGCCCGGCGTCCGAGGGGACCGCCCGCGTCATGCGGACACCGCCGGGGGCGGCCCTGGGCCCGGGGCGGCCGGGTCGTTCCGGTGGGGGGAGCCGGGCGAAAACCGCCCCGGGGAGGGGCAGGCCGCTCTACCGTGCCCTGAGGGCGCGTTCGGCCCGGCACCGGAGGTGGGCGGATGGACGACGAAGAAGACATGCGGCTGGCGCGGATGACGCCGGAGATCTCCCGCCGGACCCTCGCGATGCTGCGCGGTCTGGCCGGGATGGAACCGCCGGAGCAGGTCCCCGAGGAGGCCATGATCGTGGCCGACGCGATCCTCGCCGAACACGGCACCGACGGCCTCCGGGTCCTGGTGATGACCCTCGCCGCCTGGGCGACGGCCCAGATCGAGAACGTCGCCGAACTGAGCCGGCGCAGCCACGAGGCGGTCCTCGACGCCATGGAGCTGGCCTGTCTGGAGGCCGGCGCCGAGGACTGAACCGGCCGTCACGGCCCGTGGCGGCACGGCACGCGGGCCGGATCGCGGCCTCGCACGACCCCTCGCGCCGGATTCGGCGACACTGAGGTGAGCAGCACCGTCGTGGGGGGTCGTGATCGGAGGCCGTCGTGAGCACACCTTCACCCATCAAGCTCGCCGCCGTGCTGTCCGCCGAGCACCGCGAGCGGCTCATGGCCCTGGCCCTCGAGGTCAATTTCCGCGAGGGTACCCGGATCTTCGACGAGGGCAGCCGGGCCGAGTCCTTCTGGATCGTGCGCTCCGGAACCGTCACGCTACAGCTCCCCGTCCCCGGCCGCCGCGCCACCCCCATCGAGAGCCTCGGCCCGGGCGAACTGGTCGGCTGGTCCTGGCTCTTCCCGCCGTACACCTGGCAGCTCAGCGCCGAGGCGATGACCCTGGTCCGGGCGTACCAGTTCGACGCGCCCACGGTACGGATGCTGATGGACGCCGACCCCACCTTCGGCTCCGCGATCGGGCACTGGGTCGGCCGCGTGCTGGCGACGCGGCTCCAGCAGACGCGCACCCGGCTGCTCGACCTGTACGCCCCGCGGATCGCCGCGACCCGCTGATTCCCGCAGCCCAGGACCCAGCCCCCGCCGCCCCGGCGGCCCCTGAAGCGGGTGTCTTCGGCCGTTTCACCGGCCCCCGTCCGCACAGGTCAACGGCCCGACACCGCTGCGGAGTGCACTCATTCGCTCACGAACGGTGACGCGATTTCGCGGCCCGAACGAGCGTTTGGGCGCCGCATGGGCGAGACTCGCGTCCGTTATCCGGCACGACAACCCCGAGGAGTGTTCGAAATGCGGTCCATCAGCAGGAGTCTGGGACTGGCTTCCGGAGCCATGGCGCTCACCGCTCTCACCGCACTGGCCGGGTCCGGCGCCGCCGACGCGGCGCCGACCGGAGCGGAAACCCTCTACGCCCCGTCGGCGCTCGTGGTCGCCGTCGCCTCCGGAGAGGACCCCGCCCAGGCCACGGTGATGCGCGCGGCCACGCTGGTGTGCGCTCCGCGGCCGGCGGGGACGCACCCGGACCCGGCCGCCGCGTGCGCCGAGTTGCGCGTGAACGGCGGCTCGCCGGACGCGCTGACCGCCCCGCGCGCGAACGTGCGGTGTACGAGGGAGTGGAACCCGGTGACGGTGACGGTCGACGGAGTGTGGCAGGGCGTCCGGATGAACTACGCGCACACCTTCGCCAACCCGTGCGAGCTGCGCACCAGCGAGGGCGTCCTGTTCCACGTCTAGGGCGTCCGGGGCGACAGGTTCCCGCCGGGCGGCGCCGTGCGACCGCCGTCCGGCCCGCGTCACCCCAGTTCGAGGCTCGTGACCCCGTACAGGCCGGACAGGTCGAGCGCCGGCGCCGGGCCGGTGTACATGCGGGCGGTCTCGAAGGTGGGCACCAGCCCCAGCCCGGCCAGTAGAGCGGTGGCGGTCGGGTTGGCGTCGGGCACGTCCACGGCGACCCGACCGCCGGGAGCGTGCCGCGACAGGCCGCGCAACAGGGCACCCGCGACCTCCGGGCCGGCCGCGTACAGCGGGCCGATCCGGGCGGCACCGCTGCCCGGGCGGACCACGCCGAGGCCCTCGACCCGTCCGTCCCGGACGGCGGCGAGGGCCGTCCGCCCGGGCAGCCCGGTCCACGCGGCGAGGAACGAGTCCCGGGGCTCCGGGAAGAACTGCCGGTCGTAGGCGGCGAGTTCCGCGAAGGGCAGGGAGGCGGCGTCCACCACCGACACCCCGCTGTCGTCCCCGGCCTCCGGAACCCCCTCGTAGCGGGCGTTGTTCCAGGTATGCCGGAACCCGGACGCACGGTAGTTGTCCTGCTGCTCCACCACCCCGTCCAAGCCGATGAGGCGCCCGTCGAGCCGCGCCATCCCGGCGTTCCACAGCCGTATTCCGTAGCCCTGGCCGCGCACGGCGGGCCGGGCGATGTAGAAGCCGACGAACCCGAAGCCGGCGCCGTAGCGGACCGCCGAGATGCAGGCCACCGGCTCCCCGTCGAGCCGCCCGACGAGGAACCCGCCGGGGTCGGCGACGGCGAAGGCGAAACGATCGCCGACGCCCGGGTTCCAGCCCTCCTCCTCGGCCCAGGAGCGGATGAGTTCCATGTCGCGGGCGCTCGCGCCGGTGATCTCGAAGCCGGTCATGCCGGTGTTCTACCAGACGCCGCCGCGGCCGCGCAGCCCCGCCGCCTCGGCCCGGCCCCCCGTCAGGAGGCCGACGAGGTCGGCCGGGTCGGCGTCCCGATGGATGTCGCTGACCTGCCCGTCCCCCACCTCCACGACCCGCAGGACGCCATCCGCGCGCAGTGCGAGGTCGGTGGTCACGAAGCGACAGTCCAGCGCCTCCACGGCCGGCCGTACCGGGCCCAGGTCGGGCGCCTCGACCTCGCCGGACACGCAGTCCGGATGGGCGGTGACCAGCCGGGGCGTCCCGTCCAGCCACCAGACCCGGATCTCCGCGGGCCCCCCGTCGGGCGCCACGAAGTCCTCGAATGCCCGTAGCACCACACCGCCGGCCAGATCGTCGCCCTGGAGTTCCACGAAGCGGCTCACCACCCGGTGCAGTGCTTCCGGTCGCCGGGTGTCGGGGACGTGGCAGGCCTGCGCCCACTCGTGCTTGCGGGACTTGACGTAGTCCTTGACGACTGCGGCGCGGGACGGGAGCCGGGCGGCGAGCGCCGAGAGCGCGGACGGGGCGGGTACCTCCCCCGGCGCCGTCGGCAGCCAGGCGCTGTACGGGGTGAGGTCGGCGAAGGTCGCGTACCAGCCGGGCAGTTCGTGCGCGCGCCGGTAGCGCTCCGGATCGACGGCGAGGTGCGCCCCGCGCTCGCGCAGGGCGGCGTCGAGCGCGGCGTACCGCGCGGCCGGGATCATCCAGCCCCGGTACCAGACGGCTCCGGCGCCGATGGGAACGCGGGACACCGCCCTCCCGGCGTCCCCGGCGAGGAGGGCGTCGTGGTCGAGGAGCAACACTTTCCCGCCGGCGACGCGCAGTTGCCGGGCCTCCCCCGCGAAGTGGGTGTCGGCCCGGCGCCCGTCCAGCGGGTCGGAGCAGTAGAGGACGGCGGTCGTCGGCATACCGCCCACCCTACGGACCGCCTCCCCGCCCGGCGCACCGGTTTTCCCCGGCCTGACCCGCTGGTCCCCCGGCCCTCCCCGGCCTCACCCGCTGGCCCCCCGGCCCTCCCCGGCCCTCCCCGGCCCTCCCGGCTCTCCCCGGCGCCGGCCCGCATGGAGGTCTTCCGGGCCGGCACGGAGCTCTACCCGGCCGGTGTGCGGCACGTCTCGGCACGGCGTCGAGCGGTCTCAGCCGGCGCAGATCACGTCGTCCAACCGGATCGGCCTGCTGTCGAGCCGTACGTACGCGGTGAAGGTGTCGGTGGCCCCGCCGTCCCAGTGGGTGGTGACGGTGGCCCAGCCGACGCCCGCGTTCTGGGCGACGGTGGCCGGCCCGACAGTGATCCGGTTGGGCTCGCTCCGGGCGCAGAGCAGTACGTCGGTGTCCGGGTAGTTCTTCTGCTTCTCCTTGAGCTGGGAAGAGACCCGGTGACGGCGGTCGTGCGCGGAGGGACCGTGGTGCCCGTAGAAACCGATCAGGAAACCGCTGATCTGGGCGGCGGTGTGCCGGTGGGCGCGGGCGGCGAGCTCGCCGAACGGAGGCGCGTCGGCCAGGGCCGGGGCCGCCGTCGCCGCGGGGAGCAGCAGGGCGGTCAGGGCGAGCAGCAGGGCGCCGGGCAGTTGAGGGGTGAGCTTCATGTGCGGTTTGTAGCCGTCCGCGCGGCCCGGCCGGGCGGGACGCGGCGGGGGCCTCACCCCAGTGGGGGCGGGATTCACCACTGTGGGCCCCGGGTCCGCACCCTGCCCGGCCGGGGTGCGCCGGACGCGGGCCCGTGCGAAACACGCTCGCGGTCCTCGGGGCCGTCTGCGTAGGGTCGGCCCATGGGGAAACCGCTCGTCGCAGTGTTCAGTGGGGCCGGGATGTCCACCGATTCCGGGATTCCGGACTATCGGGGGCCGCAGGGGTTGTGGCGGCGCGAGCCCGATGCCGAGAAGCTCGTCACCTACTCCTCCTACATGGCCGATCCGGAGATCCGGCGCCGCTCCTGGCTGATGCGGGCCGAGATCGGCGCCCTCGGGGCCCGGCCCAACGCCGCCCACCTCGCGGTGGCGGAACTGGAGCGCGGCGGGACCCCGGTGCGGGTGATCACGCAGAACGTGGACGGTCTGCAGCAGCTCGCCGGAATGCCCGCGCGCAAGGTGTTCGAGCTGCACGGCTCGGCCCGGTCGGTGGTGTGCACCGCGTGCCACGCCCGGTCGGGGATGGACGAGGCGCTGGCCCGGGTCGCCGCCGGGGAGCCGGACCCGGCGTGCCTCACCTGCGGCGGGATCCTCAAGGCGGCGACGGTGATGTTCGGCGAGCGGCTGGACCCCGAGGTGCTGGGGCGGGCCATGGCGGTGGCCAAGGGGTGTCAGGTGTTCGTCGCCGTCGGGTCGACCTTGCAGGTGCAGCCCGCCGCCTCGCTCGCCGGCATGGCGGCCGAGGCGGGGGCCCGTCTCGTCATCGTGAACGCCGAGGAGACCCCGTACGATCCCCTGGCGGACGAGGTGATCCGCGAGCCGATCGGGACGGCGCTGCCCGCGCTGCTGGCCCGGATCGGCGCCTGAGGCGGGGACCGGCCCGGCGCCCGACGCGTGTCCGAGTGGCTCCCGAGGGCTACGGACGGCTCCCGACGTCTCCCGGCCGGCCCCGGGGCCCCGGTCAGCCCGTGGTGTCGGCGGCGTCGGCGGCCCGGCGCATCCGAGCCACGTCCAGCTTCTTCATCGTCATCATGGCGGCGGTCGCGCGGGCGGCCCGTCCCGGGTCCGGGTCGGCGATGAGGTCGATGGCGCCCGGCGGGACCACCTGCCAGGACACCCCGAACTTGTCCTTGACCCAGCCGCAGGCCGATTCCTCACCGCCGTCCTTCGTCAGGGCGTCGTAGTAGTAGTCCGCCTCCGCCTCGTCGGCGCAGTGGATCTGGAAGGAGACGGCCTCGGTGAAGGGGAACTGCGGGCCGCCGTTGAGGCCGACGAACTTCTGCCCGTTGATCTCGAACTCGGCGATCAGCACCTCACCGACCGGGCCGGGGCCCGCCTCGTTGTAGTAGGCGGTGCGTCCGCGCTTGCCGTCCTTGAAGACGGACAGGTAGTAGTCGGCGGCGGCCTCCGCGTCGCCGTCGAACCACAGACACGTGGTGAAGCCGGTGCTGCTGCTCATCGCTGCCTCCAGAGTGGGTGCGCGGGACGGACCCGAGGTCCGGATGCCGTCCTACACATACAGACCGGTCCCCGGCCCACAATTCATCGGTGGGCCGGGGACCGGTCTGTGTCCCCTGTTCGTTTCACTCGTCCGCGCTACATGGCGAGCATCCGCTCGACGACGCGCTCGGCCGCGTGGCCGTCGTCCAGGTCGCAGAACTCGGCGCGGAACGCCGCTCGCGCCCCGGCGTGCTCGGCGGCGATCGCGTCCGCGTTCCGCACGGCCTCGATCAGGCTCGCGGAGTCGGCGATGAGCGGCCCGGGGGCCTTCTTCTCCAGGTCGAAGGTGAAGCCACGCAGGGTGTCGCGGTAGTGCTCCAGGTCGTACGTGAAGAGCAGGATCGGCCGGTCGGTCAGGGCGAAGTCGAAGATCGCGGACGAGTAGTCCGAGATCAGGACGTCGGCGACGAGCAGCAGGTCCGTGGTGTCGGGCCAGCGCGAAACGTCGACCACGAAGCCGTCCCGGGCTCCCTCGCGGACCTGCTCGTTCACCTTGTGGTGGCCCCGGATCAGCAGGACGTGGTCCTCGCCGAGCGCGCTGCGGGCAGCGTCGAGGTCGATCTGCAGGTCCAGCTTGTAGCCGTTCGACCAGCCCTCGCGGTTCTCACGCCAGGTCGGCATGTAGAGGACGACCTTCTTGCCCTCGGGCAGGCCGAGCCGCCTGCGGACCTCGGCGACGCGCTGCTCGTCCGGGCGGACGAGTGCGTCGGTGCGCGGGCTGCCGGACTCGACGATCTCGCCGTCGTAGCCGAGGGCGCGCTTGAGGACCGAGGTGGCGTACGAGCTCGGGGAGGCGAGCAACGACCACTGGGCGGCGTCGTGCCGCAGCGCGTCGAGCGCCTCGGGGCTCGTGTAGTAGTCGTGCAGGTAGTCGTGGCCGATCTGCTTCAACGGCGTTCCGTGCCACGTCTGGACGACGGTCTGGCCCGGGCGGCGGCGGAAGTGGTTCGGGACGCTGTCGTTGACGACGTAGTACCGGGCCCGGGCCAGGACGTCCCAGGCCTCCAGGCTGTCGTACTGGACGGCGCGGGCGGTCGAGGGGACCTCCGCGCGACCGTCGCGGACCAGCCAGACGTGGTCCAGCTTCTCGCCGCGCCGCACCAGTTCCTCGTGGATGGCGCGCGGCGAGTCGCCGGCGCCGTTCCCCTGGAAGGTCTCGTACACGACCATGTCCTTGACGGGCAGGGCCGACTGGGCCGGGTACGTGATGTCGCGGGCCACGCGCTGGGCGTACCGCGAGCGGTCGTGCGGGCTGATCAGCGGGTCGCTGACGAGCACCAGCCGGTCGTACAGACGGGCCTCGACGCGCATGCGGCGGCCGTCGGTGGTGACGTGGTGGGGTCCGGAGAACAGGACCGGCGGCAGGAGCTGGAGCGGTGCGCCGCGGTCCACGCCGAGCAGGCTCGCGGTGGTGCCGCCCTGGCTCACCGGGCGCAGGGTGGGCCACCAACGGCCGTGCGGGAGGGTGGCGCGCCCCGCGTACGCCTCGGGCAGGACCGGTTCGAAGGAGGCCTCGAAGCGATCACCGTCACGGGTGACGGGGTAGCTGAACTCCGTGCCGTGGTGGTTGTGCAGGACCAGCTCGTACGGCTCGTCGGCGGCGTCCCCGGGGGCGTGGAAGCTGCCGGCGAGGGTGAGGGTGCCGTTCTTGGACGTGACGGTGTCCACGAGGGGCGGCGAGGCCTGGACCGACAGGACCAGGTGGCCCGACGTCCCGCGCTTGGCGAAGACGGCGCGGCCGGTGGCGTCGTCGGGCACCGGCACGACCAGTCCCGTGAAACCGCCCCGCTCGTCGAGGACCAGGGGGTGCTCGGTGCCGTCGGCGCGGACGACGGCCAGGTTCCAGGCCTGGGGGCCCCACTCGCCGGGTCCGGGCAGCGGTACGTCCGCCAGCTCGGCCAGGCGCAGGACGGCGGTGAACGGAACGCGGCCGTTCACGGCGGCTTCGGCCGTGTCCAGCGGGACGGTCAGGGTGTTGTCGCTGCCGACGTGCGTCGCCCGCAGCGAGGCGCCCCGGCCGATCTCGGCGGACAGCTCACCGGACACCTCGACGGCGCCGTCCGCGGCGGGGACTACGTCCAGGGCCCGGGCGCGAACGACCTCGACCTTGATCGTCAGGGAGCCGGCGACGGTCGGGACGATCCGGACGTCGGGGGTCGCCCAGTAGGACGGCGGGTTGTGGCCGCTGTCGTGGTCGCCGCCCCTGAGGCGGGCGCGGTGCAGGCCGCCGGCGCCGGTGACGGCGATGGAGGTGGTCCACGTACCGTCGCTCCACGTACCGCCGGTCTGGAAGACCGTGGGGTCGACGACGGCGGTGAACCCGGCCCAGTCCGCGTGCCTCAGCGCGAGGTGCGGCTCGTGGACGGTGGCCATCGGCGAGGCGACGGTACGGGCCGTGACGACGCTGCGGCGGCGCTTGCCCTGCTCGCGGAAGACCAGCATCTTGCGGGAGCCCAGCCGGCTCTCGGCGCCCAGGTGGCCGGGCAGCGCGTAACCGCGCAGGAGCAGCTTGCCGTCGCTCCAGGCGGCCTGTTCCAGCCGGCTGACCACGCGGCGTTCGCGCGTGCCGAGGGTGAGCAGCTTGGGGGGAACGGGGGCGGTGAGGAAGGGGTAGTCGGCCTGCGGGCGGGCGAGACCCTTGACCGGCACGCTGTAGGAGTAGTCGCTCTGGTGCTTGTTGAGGGCGATGAACTCCTCGACGCGACCTTCCCGGGCGAGGTACGCCTTGAGCCGGTCGGCGACGGTGAGGTCGGACCAGGGCCCGGGGCCGATCTCCCGGACGAGGCCGCCGACCTCCTTGACGAAGGCCGCCCGGAAGTCGGCGCCGCCCTCCCCGACGTACTTGTAGATGAGCGGCAGCTCTTCGCTGAGCACGTTGTGGTCGTACTCGCGCAGGTAGCGGGCGTACTTCTCGCCCTGCTTGGCCTTGAGCGCGTCGCGCACCAGACGGATGGAGGTGACGCGGTCGATCACCGAGACCGGGTCGGTGGAGCGCTGGGTGATGGAACGCTCGCCGGTCTCGCGCACCCGCCAGTGGTAGACGCAGTCGCTGATCACGTCGACGCTGGTGGCGAAGTAGTGGGCCGGGATGCTGACGGGCGCGTCCTCGTAGAGGATGCCTTCCGGGTACTGGAAGCCGTGCTCGTCCCAGAAGGTGCGCCGGTAGACCTTGTTCCACGCGGTGCGGTCGGTGACCAGCGGCGCGAACTTGGAGATGTGGGTCTTCAGCCGCGTCGTGGCGAAGGGGGCGCGGTGTCCCCAGGACTGCTGCATGCCGACGGAGCGGAAGCGCTTGACGTTGCCGCCGGCGAAGTCGGAGCCCGTCTCGTCGAGGGCGTCGATCAGCAGCTGGTAGGCGTTCGTCGGCATGGTGTCGTCACTGTCGACGAAGGCGAGGTACTCGCTGCCCTCGGATATGTGACGGGCGCCGGCGTTCCGGGCGGCGCCCAGTCCGGCGTTCTTCTGCCGGACCAGCCGGAACCTGCCGTCCCGCGCGGCGAAGGCCTCGCCTATCGCGGCGCTGGCGTCGGTGGAACCGTCGTCCACGAGGACGACCTCGAAGTCATCGAAGGTCTGGGCGGCGATGGACTCCAGGCACTCGTCGAGGTAGAGCTCGACGTTGTAGACCGGTACGACGATGCTCAGGCGCGGGGGCATGGGTGGCAGGTTCTCCAGCTTTTTGCTTTGTTGATGATCAACCGATTAGAGCATCTTACTCGGTAACGGGATGATAAATTCCGCCCATCTCGGACATATCATCCCTGGTCGCCGGGCGGACGGCAAAGAATTCAACCGCCCGCCACCGCGCCGTCGCGACCCTCGCGGGTCCTCCTCAGATCTCCAGCTCGTTCTCGATCTTCTTGAGCTGGTGCCGCGCCATCGCGAGGTTGGCCCGTCCCCGGTCGAGTGCGAGGTAGAGGAAGAAACCGCCGCCGCTCCGCGCCTTCATCAGCCGGATCAGGTGATACTGGCTGCCCAGGGTGATCAGGATGTCCTCGATCTCGTCGTTGAGGCCGAGCATCTCCATCGTCCGCACCTTGGCCCGCACCACGTCCGTGTTGCCGGCCGCGGCGATCGCGAGGTCGAGGTCCTTGCCCCCGCCCACGGTACCGAGCGCCATGCCGCTGCCGTAGTCGACCAGCGCGGCGCCGAGCGCGCCGTCGATCGTGGTGGTGGCTTCCTTGAGGGCTGTCTCCACGTTGGCCATGAATGGTTCCTCTTTCTGCTTTCCCTGTGGGGGTGACTGGGTGGCTGTGCCGGGACGTCGATTCGGGGTGGTCGTACGGAACTCAGGACGAGGGCGCCTCGGTCGGCATGGGCGGGGCCACCGGGCCTCCGCGCCGACCCAGGGCGTACTCGACGAGTTCGGTGATGCGCAGGGTTGAGCGGCGGGCCTCCAGATGGAGCCGGCCCACGTTGACCCGCGGCTCGGCGATCAGGGTGAGGACGGCCGTCTCCCCCGCCGCGTAGGTGGCGACGTAGCCGTGCTCGCCGCGGACCAGCAGTTCCCGGAAGGCGCCCTGGCCGGTGCAGTCGCTGAGCCGCTGGGCCACACCGAGAGCCGCCGCGGTCAGGGCGGCGACGGATTCCGCTTCGGCGGCGGCGCTGTCGTGGGCGAGCACCAGACCGTCCGCGCTCGCGGCGAGCGCTCCGGTGAGCTGGGGAACGCGGGCGCGCAGCCGCCGGAGCTCCGCGCGTATCTCGGCTTCGGTCTCGGCGGTCACCATGACCGTGTTCATGTCGGCCGGCCTCCTTTCGGGCTGCCTGCGCTCGGAGCGGTCGGCGCGCAGGACCGGTCGCAGCGGGAGCCTCACAGGCTTGCCTCCAGTGCGTCGCGTAACCGGCGGAGCAGCGCCACGTCCGGGGATTGGGTCTGGGTCATCCAGTCGGGCAGGGGTGCCTCGGCGACCGGTGCCGGGGCGGGCTCGTGCGGGGTCTCGACCAGTCCGGCGGCCGCCAGCCTGCGGACGTCGAGCAGCGTGTGGAAGGCCGGGCGGCCCAGCACCCAAGCGAGGTCGGCGGGGGTGCGCACGCCGTCCGCCTGCCGGAGCAGGAGGCGCTGGCGGGCGGTGACCGTCTGGCCGGGGGCGGCCGGGCGGGGCACGACGGGGGCGGTGTCCAGTCGGGGGTAGGGCCACACCGCGTCCAGCAGTTCCCGGCGCCGGCAGGTCTCCCGCTCGACGGCGGCCGCGGGGACCGACCGGACCGAGCCGATCCAGTGGGTGGCCCCGCGCCGGAACCGGGAAGGCCCGCTGCCCGGCGAGAGGGCGAAGAAGGCGGCGTCGAAGATGGCGGCGAGGTGGCAGATCTCCAGTTCTCCGCCCGCCATGCCACCGCTGTCCACAAGGAACCGCGCGACCTGACGGCGGGCGCCGGCCTGGTTGACGGCCTCGTTCCAGCGTTCGGGGGCGAGGCCGCCGCCGGTGGTGAGGAGGACGCCGAGACCGGGCGTCGAAGGGCTCTCGGCGTGCACGATCCGGCCGTGCTCCAGGAAGAGGGTGCCCCGGTCGCGCAGGAGGGCGCCGGTGGCGCGCTCGGCGGCGAGGCGGGTGAGCAGGGGGGAGACGGCGGTCCCCGCGGTCGCCGGCGCGGCGGTCGTGGCGTTCATCTGAGCACCAGCCCCTCGGCGAGGGCGCGGAGCCTGTGTCGGGCGAGGGCCAGGTTGCCGTCGGCGCGATCGAGCCAGAGATGGAGGAAGACGCTGCTGTCGAAGCTGGTCTCGACGAAGCGCAGGACGTGGTACCCGGTGCGGGTGGTGACGATCAGATCCTCCACGGGCGGTCCGGCGGCGGCCCCTGGTCCCGCTTGTGCCCCCGCTGCCGGTTCCGCCGGGGCGAAGGACTCGTATTCGGCGGCCGCGCGGGCCAGTTCGGCCGTCTCGGCGGCGGTGGTCTCGTGGTCGCCGACCGGTGAGTCCCCCGCGGTGCCGAGGGCCAGTCCGCTGCTCCAGTCCACCAGCGCGGCGCCCCGCGCACCGGGCAGGGCCATGGCTTCGAGCAGACATTCGTCGATCCCGGGCACGCGGGCTCCCCTCCCGGCTGGACGTGCTGGGTGCACGGTCGTTCGGCGCGACAGGAGGGAACTTACTCAACTTCCACAGAGCGAAAAGGCGTTCTGGCATTTTCCGCTGGAACATGCACGGTCCGACGTGCCGGCTTGGCCGGATCGCGTCTGCTTCTGATCAAACCCAGCCTGATCGGACACAGTCTGATCGGCCACAGTCCGGTCAGACACAATCCGGTCAGACACAATCCGGTCGGCCACAATCAGGTCGAACGCAGTCTTGTCGAACGCGACCTGATCAACAGCGGCCGATCGAGACGCTCTTGTCGAGTCGATCCCGTCGAGTCGCTCTCGTCAAGAAGCCAGCGGCAAGTGCTCCGCGAGCCGGAACGCCCCGCCCTCGCGCCGGACATAGCCCTCGTGGCTGAGGGTGCGCAGCAGGTGGTAGACGGTCGGCAGCGGGATCCCGGTGATCCGCGAGAGCCGCTTGGCCGTCGCGCCGCCCTCCGCGTGCATCGCCTCCACGAGGCGCAGCGCCCGCTGCACCGAACCGATCAGAGTGGGTGCGCTGTCCTTGTGGATGTGGTCGGTGCCCATACTGAGTCCCCCTGCTCGGTTACGAGTCTGGCAAACCCATCAAAGTGCCTCACCGGCCGCAAAACCAGCCGACCCGCGTAAACCTGAGCATAAGATCAACCACCGCCCGCCGCCGGGCCGGACCAGGTCGATCGGCTCGCTCCCGACCTCCGTTCAGGTGCGGGGTGGGAGGAGGGGGCCGAGCGGGCCGAGGTCGAGGTTGAGGTCTTCGAGGGCGTAGCCGTGCTGGGCGCACAGGTCGGAGAGGCGGTCGTGGAGGGCGAGGAGCGTGGCCCCCAGTTCCTCCTCCTGCTCGTCCGTGAGGTCTCCCGCGTCCACACGGCGCAACGCCTGGCGTTCGATGAGCTGCCGCAGGAGTTCCACCAGGGTGAGGACGAGCTTGAGGAGGTCCTCCTCGACGCTGTCGCGGTCGGTGTACACGCGGTGGGCGGCCCTCGGGGGCCCCTCCTGGGGTGCGGGGGGTGCCTGGAGGAGCCGGAACGCGTGAGACATCGTGTCACCGACGTCCTGTAGATCGGGCTCGGGTGACCGCGAGGGCTCGGGTGGCCGGGAACGGTCCGGGCGCCGTCCGGGGCGTTCCTCACTCATCGCGGCGGCTCTCCCGGGCCTGACCGAGAGCAGGCGTCGTCTCCGAGCTGACGGACACGATGAGGGCGCGCAGGGAGATGCGGACGAGGTCGATGTCGGCGATGGACAGGACGATGTCGCCGGTGATGACCACCCCGCCGCTGAGCAGCCGGTCGAGGAGGTCCACCAGTGCCACCTGGCGCCCGGGCAGGGCTTCGTCGTGTTGCGCGAGGCTCATCGACCGTGCTCCCCGCCCTCGGCATCACCCTCGCGCTCGCCGTCGGCGTCGTCGCCCTCGCCCTCGTCGCCCTCGGCGGGAGGCGGGTCCTGTCGCTCGACGGGTGGCATGGCGAAGGAATAGGGCGCCCACGGCCCGGTCACTTCGACGCGGACACCGCCGAAGGTGCCGGCGGCGTCCTCGACGGCGGTCTTGAACTGCCCCGCGTACGCGTCGGGGACGAGGTAGGCGTCGTTCAGGACGTTCTGCGCCGACCCGGCCAGCTCTCCGCTCTGGGTCGGGTGACGAACGCGCTGCGAGGCGTAGTCGAAGGCCGCGGCTTCGACCAGGGCGGCGGCCGTCTGGGCCTGTCCGTACATGACCTCCACCGCGTTGTGCTGGGCCCTGCGGCGCCGTAGATAGGCCTTGCCCGGGCTGGTGGCGGCACCGGCCTCGGGCTCGGCCTCGGCTTCGGCACCGGCCGCGTCCGGGGCGGGGGCGAGGTAGAGCTTCACCCCGAATTCGGTGTGGCCGGTGAGCCGCTCCAGCCGTTCGGTGAACGTCCGGTACTGCTCGGACAGGGCTTGGCGGGCGCGCTCGTCGTCCTGGTAG
This sequence comes from Streptomyces sp. Tek67B01, assembly GCF_055231995.1. Taxonomy (NCBI): domain Bacteria; kingdom Bacillati; phylum Actinomycetota; class Actinomycetes; order Kitasatosporales; family Streptomycetaceae; genus Streptomyces; species Streptomyces sp. Tek67B01. The sequence continues at coordinate 6,279,425 of NZ_JBUYUY010000001.1, read as the reverse complement.
ACGGTGGCCATCCGCAGGGGCAGGACGGTGGTGTGGGCGGACAATGCCTGCACGACGTCGTGGTGCGCGCGGGCGACGCCCTCCAGCCACTCCAGGTCCTCGAAATGGTTCTTCAACGCGCTTTCGTCGAAATCTCGTCGTGGGACGTGGCCGGAGGCGAACGCCAGGGGCGACGGTGGGTCGCCGGGGCCGGCGGGGGGCGGCGCGGTGAGGAAGCGGACGGGTGAGCCGTAGATGCCCCTCAGGCCGGCCAGAGCCTCTTCGAGGTGTTCCGTGACGGGCGCCACGGCGTAGACGTAGGTCAGGGTTTCCTCGCCCGTGTTCATCACCGCCGCCCCCGCGTGGTGGCGCCGCCCTCGTCGCTTCCGGGTTCCTCACCGGTGGTGCGGGGTGGAATCCGACGGCCGTCGGGCCGTTCGCGCCGCAAGGCTTCGATTTCGGCGCGCAGGCGGCGGTTCTCCTGCTCCAGTGGGCTGCCGGTGTGCCGGGAGGAGAGGGAGGGGTCGTGTTCCCACCAGTCGATGCCCATCTCCTTGGCCTTGTCCACGGAAGCCACCAGAATCCTGAGCTTGATGGTCAGCAGCTCGATGTCCAGGAGGTTGATGCGGATGTCGCCGGCGATGACGATGCCCTTGTCGAGCACTCTCTCCAGGATGTCGGCGAGGCTGGAAGTGCTCTGCCCGTACGGCATGGGGGCGGCGCGGGACGGGACGGAGCCGAGTCGGCCGGGTAGTGGCTCAGACACGATGACGGCCTCGCTTCCCCATCACGGTCGCGCCCGGAATTCCGCGATCTCGTCGAGCCGGTCGAGCAGTTCGTCCTCCCGGCGGTCGAAGGCGTCCTGGTCGATCTCACCGCTCAGCAGGCGCCGCTCGAGGTCGGCGAGCTCCCGCCACACCGGGGCCGGGTCGTAGTACTCCTCCTCCGCCTCGTCCAGGACGCGCTGAGCGGCCCAGACGACGGCGCGCACCGGCGCGGTGGGGAGGGTGAACAGGTAGGTCAGCAGTCCCATGTCTCGCAGCCTCCCTCCGGAGGGTTTCCTCGGGCCGCCCGGTCATCCCACGAAGCTGTAGGGGGGCAGGGGGCCGTTGAGGCGGAGTTCGACTCCCTCTTCGAGTTTTCGGACGAGCCCGGCGTGGGCCGCCAGGAAGTCGTCCCGGTGCTCGTCGTCGACCAGCACCGAAAGGTTGAGGAAGTCGGGGCTGGACGGTGGACGGGTGACGCGCTCACGGGCGTGCGGAAGCAGTTCCCCGGCCAGTTCCGCGGCCAGTGCCTCTTCGCGTTCCCGCACCTCCCGGGCGACCAGTTCGCCCAGTGCGAGGGGCAGCTGTGGGTCGTTCTCGCCCGCGCGCATCCGCTCGTTCAGCGTCCTCGCTTCGGGCGAGTCGTGCAGGATCCGGCGCAGCAGCCCGTCCTCGTCCTGCCGGGTCGCCCTCACGTGGTATTCGGCGCAGCCGTCTAGTCGCCCGAGAGCGGCCAGGTACGCGTCGGCATTCTCTTCGAGGGCCTGTCGGACGGCCTGGTCGTCGGGGGCGACGTAACCGAATTGCAAGGGCAGGACCACCGCGTCGGCCATGAGCCGCTCCTGGACCTCCTGGTGGGTACGCAGGTCCCTGCGTTTGGGTCTGATGTCTTCGGAGACGTCGCTGACCACCGCGGACAGGGGCCCGGTGGTCAGGGTGCGCACGGGTGCGGGGTGGGAGCCGACGCCGGTCAGCCCGTCGAGCCGGTGCGGGTGGTCCTCGCCGGTGATCGCGTACACGTAGAGCGTCATCGGTCACTCCTTCTCCCGGCGCACCGGCCGCCGGGCGGGACGCCGTCGCCTGGGCACGGCCTCTTCTTCCTCGGCTTCCTCCTCCGGTTCCTCCGCCTTGCCGGAGCGGCCGCCCAGGGAGTCGGTGACGGCTTCGACGGCCCCGCTCAGCGCGCCCTTGGACTTGCCGCGGGCACCGCCTTCCATCATGGTCCCCACGACCTCGGGCAGCTGGGCGGGTGCCTTGCGGCCCGCTTCGAGGTCGAGCCGGTTGCAGGCCTCGGCGAAGCGCAGGTACGTGTCGACGCTGGCTACCACGATCCGCGCGTCGATCTTGATGAGTTCGATGCCCACCAACGAGACGCGGATGAAGACATCGATGACCAGGCCTCGGTCGAGGATCAGCTCCAGGACGTCGTAGAGGTTGCCAGAGCCGCCTCCGCCCCTGTTCACGCTGCCACCGCTCTGCGGCACCATGGTCATGGCGCCTCCTTTCCCGGGCGGCCTGCCCTCAGGTCGGCCGGTCGATCATGCCTCGGGTGTAACGGCGGGTCCGTTCGTAGGAGACCAGCCGGCCGTCGCTGTCCAGGGCGACCGCGTAGCTGGCCATCACGCTGGTCGTGTCGGGGACGCGCTCCAGTTCCATCACCTCGACCTGTGCCTGCCAGCCGTCTTCGGTCGGTTTGAGGGAGGAGACGGAGTCCGGTGTCCTGCCGATCAGTTGGGCCAGTTGCCCGGCTGCCGACCGCATCGCCGTCGCCGCGTCCGGAACGCCGGGCCGGCGCCCCGCGGGAGGACGGCGGCGCGGCGGCGGTCGTTCCTGCTCCTCCTCGCCGTCCTCGACGGGGCGGGGCCGGACTCGACGCGGACGTGCCGGTTCTGCGGCGGCCATAGGTCACTCCGGTGGGGGAACCGTGCTTGCCGAAACTACAATGTCATCATATAGGCACAGATCACCCTATTTGGGGTAGAGGCGGCACGGAGGCAGTCCGTGCGGAGTGGCCCATCGGCCGGCACCGCGCACGAAAGCCGCGCCTCCGCGGTTCGGACCGTTTCCCGAGCGGCATGACGACCGCCGAGCGCCCTGGTGAAGGGACAGCAGCTCATGGAGGACACGACCAAAATCGCCCTCGCGGCCGCCGTGGCCGGGGGCTATGTACTGGGACGCGCCAAAAAGGGCCGCCTCGCGTTCACGGCGGCGACCTATCTCGCCGGCCGCCGCTTCGGTCTCGAACCGGGCCAGCTCATGACCCAGGGCCTCACGAAGCTCAAGGAGATGCCGCAGTTCGCCGAGCTCGGCGACCAGCTGCGCGGGGAGGCCCTGGAAGCGGGCAAGAAGGCCCTGGGAGCCGCGGCCAACCGCAAGCTCGCCGACCTGGCCGATTCGCTGCAACAGCGCACCCTCGAACTCAACAAGGCGCAGGAGGACGAGGAGGAAGAGGAGCCCTACGAGGACGAGTACGAGGACGACGAGGAGGGCTACGCGGAGCCGGAAGACGAAGACGAGGAGGGCGAGGAAGAGGACGAGGAAGGCGAGGAGGACGAGGAGGAGGAACAGGACGAGGAGGAGCCGAAGGGGGCCGAGGACGAGGCAGAGGAGGGCTACGAGCCCGAAGAGGAGGACGAGGAGGAGGAAGAGGAGGAGGAAGAACCCGAGGAGGCACCTCCGCCCCGTAGGCGCGGCCGCCCTCCGACACGGACCCGCACCGCGAGCACTCCCGAAGCCCCCGCCCGAAAGACCTCCCGACGTGCTTCGCAGTCGGCGCGTGGTCCGCAGCCGGCGACTCCGGCGAAGAAGACCGCCGCCAAGAAGAGCGCGGCTCGTCCCTCGACCGCCAAGAAGAGCGCTCCCTCCAAGACCGCCGCCAAGAAGACGGCCAAGACGGCCAAGACGGCCAAGACGGCACCGGCCAAGAAGAGCTCGGCGCGTCCGCCCGCCCGCAAGGCCGCGGCCAAGAAGGCCGCGGCGCCCGCACCGGCCCGCAAGACTGCCGCGAAGAAGACGGCAGCGCGCACACCGGCCCGCAAGACTGCCGCGAAGAAGACCGCGGCCAAGAAGTCGGCAGGGCGCAAGCCGTCCACGCGGAGGTAGGCCATGGCACAGTCAGACCGCGCCGACACGCAGGAACCGAAATCAGGAATGGACCAGCTCTTGGAGGCGCTGCCCTCGTTTCTGGGCGCGCAGGCCCAGCAGCTGGCGGACAAGGCGTCCGACAAGTTGGGGGACGTGACCGACCAGCTCCAGGACGTGGCCGACGGCAGTGGGAAGTTGTCCGACGTCGCCGGCATCGGGGGACGGATGCTCCAGGGGGACTCGCCCCTGAAGGCCATGGCGGGGCAGGGCCTGGGAGACCTCAAGGACAAGGTGACCGGGCTCTTCGGCGGCAAGGGCAAGAAGGGCCGCAAGGGCGGCGGCAAAGTCATCAACATCGTCGAGTTCCTCGACGTGGGCCTGCCCCTGCGCACCGTGTACGACCACTGGACGCAGTACGAGGACTTCAGCGGCTTCGCCAAGGGTGTACGCGACGTCTCCCGCAACGACGACACCACCAGCGACTGGAAGGTGAAGGTCGGCCCCTCCACCCGTGCCTACAAGGCGACCGTCCAGGAACAGGTGCCCGACGAGCGGATCGTGTGGACCTCCGAAGGCGCCAAGGGAACCACCCGCGGCTGTGTGAGCTTCCACGAACTCGCGCCGTCGCTGACCCGGATCGTCGTGGTGGTCGAGTACTACCCCTCGGGACTTTTCGAGAAGACCGGCAACATCTGGCGCGCCCAAGGCCGCCGCCTGCGGTTGGACCTCAAGCACTTCCTGCGTCACGTCTCGCTCACCACGGACGAGCCGGAGGGCTGGCGGGGCGAGATCCGCGACGGCGAAGTGGTCCGCACCCACGAAGAGGCACTGGAGGAAGAGGAACAGGAAGGCGAGGAGGAGGGCGAGGAAGGCGAGGAGGAAGACGGATACGAGGCAGGCGGGGAGGACGACGAGCCCGACGAGGGCGAGGAAGAGGAGAACGAAGAGGAGGAGGACGACGGCGGCGAGGCCGCCGACGAGTACGAGGAGGACGGGGAGGACGAGTACGAGGAGGACGAGGAGCCCGAGGAAGAGGAGGCGGAGGGCGAGGAGCCCGAAGAAGAGGAGCCCGAGGAGGAGGACGAGCCGGTGCGCCGTCCGCGCCGCCATGCGCGTCGTTAGCCCGGCGGCATGACGGAAGGGCCGGCGAACGCCGGCCCTTCCGGGTGGCCCGTCGCGGGCCCGGGCGCTGCCCGTCAGTGCTTCAAGGTGTCCTTGGCCTTCTGGGCGGTCTGCTTCGCGTCGCCCGCCATCTGCTCGCGAGACCCCTTGGCCTCCAGGCTCTCGTTTCCGACGGCCCGACCGGTGGCCTCCTTCATCTTGCCCTTGGTCTTCTTGCCCACGTTCTTGACCTTCTTGCCTGCCGCCATCCTCGTCACCTTCCATGACCTTCCATGCCACTGTGCAGCGCGGTCCTGAGGGAGCACTTCGGCCTCGACCGGGGCCGGGCCCGTAGGTGAATTATCCGCCCAAAAGGTAAATTGCACATCCTTTACTTCGGGACGGATGCCGCCGGGTGTGGGGCGGGGCGGCCCCGAACCCGCACACTGTCGCGCCGGGGGGCCGGGCACTTCGACGCAGGCGGGCGGCTCCCGGGCCTCCCCAGCGCCCCCTCGCCCGTGTCACGCTGCCCGTCATGGAGCGGATCATCGAGGAGATACGCGAGGACTTGGGCCGCCGGATCGCCGTGGCGGCCGACCGGCTCACCGATCGGACGCCGGCCGAGGATTCCGAGTACGCCGCGCTGTTCGGGCGGGCGGAGCTGCGCGAGCGGCACCACCGTGTGCTGGAGCGGACGGTCGCGTCCTTTCTGCGGGTGTCGCGGGGTCTGCCATCGGACCCGGACGACGTCAGCGCGGCCGGGGCCGAGGGGGCGGCCGCGGCGGAGCGGGGCCTTCCGCTGGACTCGCTGTTGCACGGGTACCGGCAGGCCGGGCGGCTGCTGTGGCAGGTGCTGACCGAAGCGGTGGCCGCGCACGACCGGGCTTCGCTGCCGCGACTCCTGCCGGGGGCGACCGCGTTGTGGGAGGCGGTGGACCGGATGTCGGACGCGGCCTCCGAGGCTTACCGGCGGGTCGAAGCCGCGCGCGGCGACCGCGACCGGGAGCGCGGGGCGGCCCTGCTCGACGCGCTGCTCGACGGTACGGGGACGGCCTCGGGGGCCGCGGACGCCGCCGCCCGGCTGGGTCTCCCGGAGCGGGGCCGGTTCGCCGTGATCGCGTTCGGGCCCGGCGGGGCTCCGGCCGCCCCCGCGCGGGCCCCGGGCGACGGGCCGCGCGCGTGGTGGCGGGTGCGGGCCGATGGCGAGAGGGGTCTGGTGGAGTTGGGCCACCATCCGCTGGAGTCCGTACGGGACCTGCTCGCGCCGCCCGGCGCGCGGGCCGGGGTCAGCCCGGTGGTGGGGTCCCCCGGCGAACTGGCCGGCGCCCTCAGGTTGGCGGAGCTGGCCCTGAGCACCCTCCCGGCCGCCGGCGCGGCTGCCGGCGCCGCCCTGCTGGACGAACGGCTCCCGGCGGCCTTGGTCGCCGGGGACGCGGAACTCGCGGGCCGGCTGCGCCATGTGGTGTTGGGCCCCGTGCTGGCGCTGGCGCCGGAGGACCGCCGGGTGCTGCTGGCGACCCTGGGGACCTGGCTGGCCTGCCAGGGGTCGACCACCTACGCCGCGCAGCGCCTGTACTGCCACCGCAACACCGTCTCGAACCGGCTGCGCCGGCTGGAGCGGCTCACCGGTCGGTCGCTCTCCGATCCGGCGCAGGTGGTGGAACTGGCGCTGGCGCACGCGGCGGTGCTCCAGCACGCCACCGGCTGAGCTACCGCCCCGTCCCGGCGCCGTCGGTCCGTTCCGGCCCCGCCCCGTCGGCGCGCTGCGGCTTGGCCGACTCCAGCAGGTACGGCACGTCGATCACCGCGACGCCCGGGGTGAACAGCAGCCTCGCCTTGAGCCGCAGCGCGTTCTGGTTGTGCAGGGGCTGCTCCCACCAGCGGCCCACCACGTACTCCGGGATGACGACCGACAGCACGTCCGAGCCCTCGGAGGCCGCCAACTCCTGGATGTGGGACATCACGGGACCCACCACCTCGCGGTACGGCGAGTGCAGCACCTTGAGGCCGATCCCGGGGGCGTGGTCCGCCCAGGACTCCCGCAGCCGCCTCATGTCGTCCTCGTCCGCGGCCACGGAGACCGCCGTCAGGGTGTCGGGACGCAGGGCCTGCGCGTAGCCGAGCGCCTTGAGCGTCGGGGCGTGTACGGAGGACACCAGCACCAGGACGTGATGACGGGCGGGCATGCGGGGGTGGGCCCCGGCCCGGACGGCGACTTGCGCCGTCACGGCGTCGTAGTGCCGGCGGACCCCCTTCATGCCGAGGAACAGCACGGGCATGGCGATGCAGACGAGCCAGGCGCCGTGGGTGAACTTGGTGACGAGGACGATGACCAGGACCAGTGCGGTCAGGGTGGCGCCGATCGCGTTGATGGCGAGCCGGCGGTGGATGTGGACGCGTTCCCCGCTCACGGTGGCCGACGAGGCCAGATCGCGCCTCCAGTGCCGGACCATTCCGGCCTGGGAAAGGGTGAAGGAGACGAAGACGCCGATGATGTACAGCTGGATGAGGCGGGTCAGTTGGGCGTCGAAGGCGACGATCAGGGCGATCGCGGCGACCGCGAGCAGCACGATGCCGTTCGAGTAGACGAGCCGGTCACCCCGGTTGTACAGCTGGCGCGGCGCGTACCGGTCCCGGGCGAGGATGGAGGCGAGCATCGGGAACCCGTTGAAGGCCGTGTTGGCGGCGAGGACGAGTACGCCGGCGGTGACCGCCTGGAGCAGGTAGAAGAGGACGTGCCAGTCACCGAAGGTGGCGCGGCCGATCTGGGCGAGGGCGGTGGACGTGGGTGTTCCCGGGGGCAGGCCGAGCTCGGTGGGGTCGGCGGCGACGTGCACCTCGTAGACCATCGCGAGGACGGTGATGCCCATGAACATGGTCACCGCCAGCACTCCCATCGCGGCCAGCGTGGTGGCGGCGTTGCGGCTCTTGGGTTCGCGGAAGGCGGGCACGCCGTTGCTGATGGCCTCGACCCCGGTCAGTGCCGTACAGCCGGAGGCGAACGCACGCATCGCGAGGAATACCAGGGCGAGCCCGGTGTACGTCCCTTCGGCCGAGATCGGGAGGTTGGCGGACTCGGCCCGGATGGTGTCGCCGGTCCCCATCCGGAACGCGGCGACCGCGAACATGAGGTAGATGACGAGGACGAAGCCGTACGTCGGGACGGCGAAGACTCGCCCGGACTCCCGTAGGCCGCGCAGGTTCATCAAGGTGAGCAGCACCACGAAGGCGACCGAGAGGGCGACTTGGTGGTCGGCGAGCGAGGGGATCGCCGAGGTGATGGCGGCGACGCCGGAGACGACGGAGACGGCGACGGTCAGCACGTAGTCGACCAGCAGCGCGCTGGCCGCGGTCAGGGCCGCGGTCTGGCCGAGGTTCTGCGAGCTGACGACGTACGCGCCTCCGCCGCCGGGGTAGGCGTGGCAGGTCTGGCGGTAGGAGGCGACGACCACGACCAGCAGGAAGACGATGGCGGCGGCCGCGTACCACGCGAGGTGGAGGAGGGCGACGCCGCCGAGGGCGAGGGTCAGCAGGATCTCCTCGGTGGCGTAGGCCACCGAGGAGAGCGGGTCGCTGCAGAAGATCGGCAGGGCGAGCCGCTTCGGCAGCAGCGTCTCGCCCAGTCGCGCGGTGTCGAGCGGCTCACCGACCAGCACGCGTTTCGCATTGATACGCCTCATTCAGGCATGATCATCCATATTCCGCGCATTCCTTCTCCCATCGGCGCTGTGTCCCCGGTCGGACTCGCGGTCCAGTTCCTCGGCCCGGTGGGCCAGCCACAGGTCGTAGCGGGCGCTCGGCGAGCGCAGCAGCGAGCGCCCCATCAGCTCCTCGACCCGGGTCAGGCGTTTGCGGGTACCGGGCAGCGAGAGTCCGAGGGCCTCGGCCGCCGGGGCCAGCCGCGCGTCGTGCCGCAACCAGGTACGGACGGTCTCCCGCGCGCCGGCCGGAGCGCCGTGCCCGGTCAGCGGCCCGAGATGGGCGCGGGACCAGGCCACCAGGTCCGGGTGGCGCAGGACGCCGTCCAGGTCGGTGGGGCCCTCGACGGCGGGAAGGCCGGGCCGACGCCCGCCGGCCGGGATCAGGCGCAGGGCCAGCGAGAGGGCCGCCTGGTCGGCCAGGCGGGCGAGGTCCATGCCGAGCACGGACTCCACGAGCCGGATCCGGGTGGCCAGGGTGTTCCGGTGGATCTTCAGTAGCCGGGTGGCGTACGAGGCGAAGTCGAGCCAGGCGTGGGCGGTGGCCCGCAGTTCCTGCGGCCCGGGGTCCTGGGGGCGTCGGGGCGCGTGGCCGTGCAGGGGCGCGAGCAGGGCTTCGGCCCAGGCGGCCGCCGCGTCGTGGGCGGCCAGTTCCAGTTCGGGGCCGGGGCCGAAGCGGGCGTGGCGGGCGGCGCGCCCCCGGGCTACGGCCAAGGCGTGGAAGGCCTGCCCGTAGGCGGCGGGCAGCTGCCGGAGGTGCGCCTGCGCGCTCACCCCGACCACGCAGTCCCGCGCCAGTTCCACCAGCGTCCCGGCCAGGTGGTCGCTCGCGCCCGGATCGGCGGCGAGGTCCGCGGGGACGAGCACGATGAGGTGCCGTACGTACACCGGACAGTGGACGGTCCAGGCCCGGCCGCCGGTGAGCCGCTCGCACACCGAGGCCGCGGCGGGCCGCTCCCCGGGCCGGCACTCGACGACGTAGATCCGCACCGGCTCGGGCAGGTCGGGACTCAAGGTCGCCGCGACCTGGCGGGCGGTGGAGATCCGGCCGTTCATCAGGAGGTGCAGCACGGCCTCACGGGCCCGCGACTCGGCGAGCCGTGCACGCTCCTCGCGCACCCGGGCCTCCTCGGCCGCCAGGACCAGGGCCAACGGGATCGCGGCGTCCGCGAGCAGGGCCGGTGCGCCCGGGTGGTGCGGCAGGTCGAGTACGGCGGCCAGCGCGCGCCGCTCGTCCAGCGCGAACAGCAGCGCGGCCGAGCCTTCTTCGTGCAGCACGGCGGAGCCGGCGCTCCGGGCGGCCATCTCGGCGGCTGCCCGAACGGCGACTTCCGGCACATCGGAATCCCGCGCGCCACCCCCTCCAGCGATGTCCACCACCCCGGTCCAGCCGCCCAGTCGCGTCGTCAGCCATCGCAACAGCGTGGTCGAGCCGCCGACATGGGCGAGCCGGTGCAGCGTGCGGATGTCGTCGGACCTGGAAGGGCCGAGGGGGGCCGGCGTGGCGGAATCTGACGGCATGGGGGTTCCCTTCGGCGCGGTCGTCGCGCCGCCGCATTCAACCAGGCACCGCACACTGTGCGCTGTGATACCCGTCTCGGCCGCTCACTGTGCGGGGCGGATCCTGCGGTCCCGCCGCGCGGCGCCTACGTTGTTCCGGAGCGGACGGGCTCCGGCGCCGACGGGATACCACGGGGGAGGTGCCGGGGCCGGTCCGCTCGCGTCTTCTTCGTCCCGGCCCCGGGACCGGACCGCCCGCTTCATTCGCCGGGCCTGTCCGACCTCCGCGCCGCCGATCCGTTACCGGTGCGTAGCGCCGCCTCACCGGACGGGTGAACGCGACCCCGCGGGACGGGGTCCTCCGTTCGAGGGGTCCCGCAGCGGGGTGACGACCGGCGCCCGGGAGCACTCGGAGCGCCCGCAGGGCTCACGGCCCTCGCGCGTGCGCTCGATTCCGCCCGGCCGGACAGCGTTTTTCCGGCCGTGGGTGGACGATGGGAGATGCAGGAACCGGACTCGACCGCGACAGCGAGGAGGTGTGGAGCGATGGCCATGTTCATGGACGTCCACACCGGTATGAAGGGCATCACCGCCGAGCAACTGGCGGAGGCGCACCGGGCGGACCTGGCGATCGAGGCGCAGGAAGGCGTGCACTTCAAGCAGGCCTGGGCGGACCCCGAGTCGGGCACGGTGTATTGCCTGTCCGAGGCGCCGAACGCCGAGGCGGTCAAGCGCATCCACGAGCGGAGCGGGCACCCGGCGCACGAGGTACACCCGGTGCCGCTGGAGGTGTAGGCCCCGCGCGGGGTCGTGACCTGAAACATTCGCACACACGAAGGAGGCCCCGAAGGCCTACGGCATATGCCTTGAGCAACCACGTGGCGGATGTTGCCAAACGCCTTACAGGCCGTCCCGGCCTGTGCAACAGTCGTTACCGGTCCTTCCTTCATGGCCGTGCCGCGCCTGTATCGGAGTTCTCATGCCGTCCCATCTGTTCGCGGACCGTCACGCGCAGCCGCCCGAGCCCGGGTCGGTGGACGCACTGATCTCGCAGACCCGACGCCTGCGGGGCGAAGTGGACGCCGTGCGCCGCGACACCGTCGTGGACGACGACGACGCCCAGGGCCGCTGGCAGCGCGCGCTGTGCGACCTGGCCGTCCACCACCTCGACGACTTGGGGCAGCACCTCGGCCAGCTCAAGGAGGGCCTGCCGCCCGCGCCCGAGCAGTCCGTCGAGCCGCCGCGGGCCGCGCCCGAGACCACGGTCGAGGACCGGCAGACCCGGGTCGGCAGCGCCGAGTGGAACCTGTTGACGGACGAGGTGACCTGGTCCGAGGAACTCTTCCAGATCTTCGGCCGGTCCCCGGAGGCGGGAGCGCTGCCCTTGGACGAGCTGGGGTCCACCCTGTTCTCCGAGGACCAGCCGCTGCTCACGGCGATGGTCACCGACTGTCTGGTCGACGGCAAGCCCATAGACGGCGAGTTCCGCATCGTCCGGGCCGACGGGCGGGTCCGGACGCTGCACATGAGGGGCGAGCCGGTGCTCGACTCCGACGGCTGCACGGCGTCCATGTGGGCCGTGCTGCGCGACGTGAGCGAACTGCGCCGCAGCCAGCGCGCGGTGCGCGAGTCCCGTGACTCGCTGCAACGCCGCCGGGAGATCGCGCAGACCGAGCACCGGCTGGCGGTCGAACTGCAGGAAGCCGTGCTCCCCCCGTGGCGCGGCTCCCTGCGGTTCCCGCATGACAGCACCGGCGCCTTGGACGTGGCGGCGCACTACATGCCCTCCGCCAGCAGCGCCCTGATCGGCGGCGACTGGTACGACGCGCTCGAACTGAACGACGGGCGCTCGCTGCTGACGGTCGGTGACCTCACCGGCCACGGGGTGACCGCCACGTCCGGGATGGCGATGATGCTCGGCGCCCTGCGCGGGATGGCCATGGCCGGCATCGAGCCCGGCCCGTTGATGGGCTGGCTCAACCAACTGCTGGAGACCTCCGTCCAGCCGGCGCTCGGCTCGGCGGTCTGCTGTCGTTACGATCCCGACCTCCGCGTGCTGTCCTGGGCGCAGGCCGGCCACCCCGCGCCGTTGCTGTTCCGCGGCGGCCAGGGCCGTTCGCTCCAGCCGCCGGAGGGCGTACTGCTGGGGGCGACCTCCGGGGCGGTGTACGGCCAGGCCGAGGAACGGCTGGAAGCGGGTGACGTGGTGGTCCTCCACACGGACGGACTGACCCCGCGCGGCATCGAGTTCAGCCGGGCGGACGGGACCGGGCGGCTGCTGGCGCTCGCGCCGCGGTTCTCGGCGGCGCGGTCGGCGCAGGACTGCGTACGGATCGTGCTGGAGGAGTTCGGCGACAACGAGCGCGAGGACGACGCCTGCGTGCTCGTGGCCCGGATCGGCCTCTGACCACCGAGCACCGACCACCGAGCACCACCAAGGAGCGAGAACCGGACTTCAGGGCCGCGCCGCCGGGCGCGGCCTTTCTCGTGTCATACGCCGTGTCATACGCCGTGTCGTATCCCGTGGCGGCGTACGAGGTCGCGTGCGGGTTCCGTGGGAGGCGCATGGGGCCGTGGGCTCTCAGACGGTGCTCGCCACCGCCGGAGTGTCCGGGAGGGCCAGCTCGATCTCCTCGCGCAGGTCCTCGATGCGCCCGTAGCCGGAGTACTGGCCGGTGAGCCGGTACATCTCGCGCAGCCGGTCCCATGTCCGGTGCGAGGAGGTCTCGTTCATCGACACCAGGGCGAGCCGGGCGTACCGGTCGGCCTGCTCCGGGTCGTCGGCGATGAAGCAGGCCGAGGCCATGGAGATGTAGTCGAAGATCTGCGAACGCTGGTGGCCTTGGGCCCGCAGCCGCAGCGCCTCCTTCGCGTGGCGCTGGGCGATCGGCGCGGCCGTGGGGTCGTGGTCTGCCAGCGTCCGGAAGGCCAGGGCCTGCATTCCGTGCAGGTCCGCCTCGTCGAAGTGCTGCATCCAGGAGGGCGGCGGAACGTCGCCCTTGTCGGAGACGAACAGGTCCTCGGCCTCTCCCAGGGTGCGGCGCATGGCCTGGCCCTTGCCCATGGCGGCCTGCGCCCAGGCCTCGATGGTCTGGAGCATGGCGCGGGTGCGCGGCAGGGTCTCCTCGCCGGAGCCGGACTTCGCCAGCTTCATCAGGTCCAAGGCCTCGTTGGGCTTGCCCAGGTGCACCATCTGGCGGGCCGCGCGGGACAGGGCCTCGCCGGCCCTCGGCCGGTCCCCGCCCTCGCGGGCCGCGTGCGCCGCGATCACGAAGTACTTCTGCGCGGTGGGTTCGAGGCCGACGTCGTGGGACATCCAGCCGGCGAGGACCGCCAGGTTGGCGGCCACTCCCCACAGTCGGCGCTGGAGGTGGTCGGGGTGGTGGTAGGCCAGCATCCCTCCCACCTCGTTGAGTTGGCCCACGACGGCCTTGCGCTGGAGTCCGCCGCCCCTGGAGGCGTCCCAGGCGCGGAAGACCTCGACGGAGCGCTCCAGGGCATCGATCTCCTGCGAGCCGATCGGGGCCGCCTCGTAGCGGTCGTAGCCGACGGGGTCGGCCTGGTGGACGCCCCCGCCGAAGCGGTCGGCTTCCTTGGCGGTGGCGGGGTCGGTGTGCAGCCAGTCGTACATGGCGTTGCTGAGGGCTGAGCCGGCGGTGAGCGCGACTCCGGCGCCCATCAGACCGCGACGGTTGAGCATGAGGTCCATTCCCGTGAATTCGGTGAGGACCGCGGCTGTGCGTTCGGGCGCCCAGGGCACTCCGTCGGGGTTGTCCTGCGCCCCGTCCGGTTGCCGCTTCGCGGTGCGCCGCTGCCGTACGAACCCGAGGTCCTCGATGGTCACGACACGACCGAGCCGCTCGGTGAACAGTGCTGCCAGTACCGTGGGCACCGGTTCGCGCGGGGTCTCCCCCATGTCGATCCAGCGCCGCACCCGCGAGGTGTCGGTGGCCAGCTGGTGGTGGCCCATGGCGGCCGCCTGCCGGTTGACCATCCTCGCCAGTTCGCCCTTGGACCAGCCGGCCAGGCCGAACAGGTCGTTCAGACGGGTGTTTGGACCTTTGCTCACGTCAAGCCCCCAGGTTCTCGGCTGAGTTGACAGTAGCCCGCCGTCAGGTGCCGAGCGACTATTCGCCAGGGTTCGCCAGGGTCCGCCAGATGGTGTGCCACCCACGGCGGGGTGTCATGTAGGAATGCGCCTCCCCGCCCCGGCCCCCGGTGGAACTCCCCAGGGTGAAGCACGGGTTCCGGCGGGGCGGCGTACGCAACTCGTCGGCGCACGAAGGGAACCGTAAACGCCATGTACGCAGCAACGTCCTCCGTGTCCGCCCCGGTCCGGCCGCACCGCACGCTCCAGGCGGGCGGCGGCCCTTACCTCGAACCCGGCCGGCCGGCCGCCCAGGCGCAGGCCGCCGTACGGGCCCCGCGGGTCCCGGGGACCGGGGCCCAGCCGCTCAGCGGAAGAATCGACCTCTCGGGGCCGCAGGGCGCCCAACTGCGCACGGCGCTCGCCTCGGTGCAGCGGATCTGTCCCGAGTTCGCGCCCGTCCAGGTGCTGCGGCGCAGCGGCCGGTCGGTCCTCCTGGTGGGGACGACCGGGCGGATGACCGCCGTCGCGAAGGTCTTACTGGACCACTCGCCGGAGTGGCGCGAGCGGTACCGACACGAAATAGCTGCGTACCGGGCGTTCGTCCGGCACCGTCCGCCGGTCCGGGTACCGCGGCTGATCGCCGCCGACCCGGAGAACTGCGTCCTGGTCGTCGAGCGCATGGCGGGCCGGGTCGCGGCCCTGCAACGGCACCCGGTGGAGGCTCCGCCGCGGGCCGACGTACGGGCCGCGCTGGGGGCGGTGTGCCGGGTGAACCAGTGGCGCCCGCCGGCCGAACTCTTCGGGCACCCACTGGACTACACGCGCCGGATCGCGCGTGACCACCAGCTGGGTCTGCTGACCGACCGCGATTTCGGTGACCTCCAGAAGCTGCTGCACGGCCTCAAGCTGTCCGGAACCCCGTGGCAGTTCAACCACGGTGACGCCCTGCTGTCGAACCTGCTGCTCTCCCCGGCCGGACCCGTGATGCTCGACTGGGAGCACGCCGGCTGGTACCTGCCCGGCTACGACCTGGCCACGCTGTGGACGGTCCTGGGCGACGCGCCGGCGGCGCGCGGCCAGATCAGCCGGCTCGCGCAGCAGCAGGGACCGGCGGTCCGGGACGCGTTCCTGGTGAACCTGATGCTGATCCTGACCCGGGAGATCCGGATGTCCGAGACGGCGGTGCAGCGCTCGATGCAGGCGACCGCCCCGGTGCAGTCGCCGCCCGCGGGCGCCTTGTCCTCGGGCGAGGAGCAGCGGCTGCTGCTGCGCCGGTTGCACGACGACTGCGGGATGGCCCGCAGGGCGGTCCGCGCGGTGGTCGGCACCCGCTGACGCACCGCCCCCGTACGCGAGGCCCCGCGGCTCCCACCGCCGCGGGGCCTCGCCCTTGTGCGGACCGGGTGGCGGGGTGCGGGCTCGGGGTGGCGGGGTGGCGGAGTCGGATGCCTTGACATCCCATGATCCTCCGAACAGGTTTCTGACTCAGCATCAGACATGCTGGAGCCACCTCCCCTCCTCCTCCCCCGGAGCCCGCCCATGTCCGCACGGTCCGATCACGCACGCGCTCCGTTCCCCGCCCGCCGGACGGTCCTCGCCGGTACGGGCGCCGGGGTCCTCGCCGCCACCGTGTTGCCGGCCGCCGCCGCGCGGGCCTCGGCCGACCCGGCCCTCGACGGGGTTCCGCTCGGTGAGTACGACGTCGTCGTGGTCGGGTCGGGGGCGTCGGGGATGACTGCCGCGCTCACCGCCGCCGGGCGCGGGCTGAGCGTGCTGGTGGTCGAGAAGGCCCCCACCTTCGGCGGCTCGGCGGCCCGCTCCGGCGCCGGGATCTGGCTGCCGAACAACTCGGTGCTCCTCGGAGCCGGTGTGCCGGACACCCCGGAGAAGGCCTCGGCGTACCTCGCTGCCGTGGTGGGTCCCGATGTACCCGCCGACCGACAGCGGGCGTTCCTCGCCAACGGGCCCCGCATGCTGGACTTCGTCATGGCGAACAGTCCGTTGAGGTTCCGCTTCATGGACGGCTACAGCGACTACTACCCGAACCTGCCCGGCGGCCTGTCGAACGGGCGCTCCGTCGAGCCCGACCAGATCGACGGGAACGTGCTCGGGGCCGAGCTGGCGCGGCTCAATCCGGCGTACATGGCGGTGCCCGCCGGGATGGTGGTGTTCAGCCAGGACTACAAGTGGCTCAATCTCGCGGCGGTCACCGCGAGGGGGCTCGCGGTGTCCACCGAGTGCCTGGCGCGGGGCGCGAAGGCGGCGCTGCGCGGCGAGAAGCCGCTGACCATGGGCCAGGCGCTGGCCGCGGGGCTCCGCGCGGGTCTGATGCGGGCGGGGGTGCCGGTGTGGCTGAACAGCCCGCTGGTCGATCTGGTGCAGGAGGGCGGGGCGGTCACCGGGGTGGTGGTGGAGAAGGAGGGCGTCCGGGGCGTCGTACGGGCCCGCAAGGGCGTGATCATGGGCTCCGGCGGCTTCGAGCACAACGCGGCGATGCGGGCGCAGTACCAGCAGCAGCCCATCGGCACCGAGTGGTCCGTCGGGGCGAAAGAGAACACGGGCGACGGCATCCGTGCCGGGCAGCGGGCGGGGGCGGCGCTGGCGCTGATGGAGGACGCCTGGTGGGGGCCGTCGATCCCGCTGCCCGGCGAACCCTACTTCTGCCTCGCGGAGCGGACCCTTCCGGGCGGTCTGATGGTGAACGCGAACGGCACCCGGTTCGTCAACGAGGCGGCCCCGTACAGCGACGTGGTGCACGTGATGTACGAGAAGGACCGGGGCACGACCGGCTCCCACATTCCGGCCTGGCTGATCGTGGACCAGAACTACCGCAACAGGTACCTCTTCAAGGACATCCTCCCGACGCTGCCCTTCCCGGACGCGTGGTACGAGGCGGGAGCCGCGCGGAAGGCGTGGACGTGGGACGCGCTCGCCGGGCAGATCGGGGTACCGGCCGCGGCGCTGCGGGCGACCCTGAACCGCTTCAACGCGCAGGCGTGGAGCGGGTCGGACCCCGACTTCCACCGCGGGGACACGGCGTACGACCACTACTACGCCGACCCGAACGTCCAGCCGAACTCGTGCCTGGCGCCGATCTGGGCGCCGCCGTTCCACGCCTTCAAGATCGTGCCGGGAGACCTGGGGACCAAGGGGGGCATCGTGACGGACGCGCGGGCTCGGGCGCTGCGCGCGGACGGATCGGTGATCCGGGGCTTGTGGGCGGCCGGCAACGCCAGTGCGGCGGTGATGGGCCACAGCTACGCGGGGGCCGGATCGACGATCGGCCCCGCGATGACCTTCGGCTACGTGGCCGCGAACGACATCGCGGACGCGTAGCGTCGCACGGCGCTGTTCCGCGAGGCCCTATCCCTGCTGGAAGAGCTCGGCGGGAAGGGGCTTGAGGAGGGCGTAGAGGTCGTCGGTGATCGGACGGTCCCAGCTGGCGATGGTGACCAACACGTTGTCGCTGCGGTCGAACTGGACGCAGGAGATGCGGGACTCCGAGAGCTTGACCTTGCGCACGATGAGGAGGTTGTCGCCCTGCATGACGGGGCAGTCCTCGACCGCGGTGACCTCGACCTCCTCGTCGTTCTCCAGGGCGTCGAGGAGCTGTGCCACCTCGAAGGGGACCTGCTTGTCGGCGAGCTCCCGGGCCGGCGAGCCCTCGGGGAGGTTGCCGATGATCATCGCAGGGCCGCGGCCGCCGAAGAGGTCGTAGCGGAGGAAGACACCCTGGCAGCTGCCGTCGGGGGCGGGGAGCAGCCCGGCCCCGAGGTTGCCCGGCCAGTCCCCCGGGTCCATGGCGAGGACGTCGAAGTCCGGGCCGGCGGGGGTGGCGGCGCGGTGGCGGCGGAGGAAGGACATGCCGCCATGGTACGTGGCCGGGCGGGTTTTCCGGTCCCGGGCCTCGCTTCCGCCCGGGGTCGCGCCGGGGCCGGGGCGCGGCCCGGGCGGGGCTCTCGGCGGGGCGCCGGCCGGCTGTTGTCCCCTCTATACGGGCGGGACCAGCGTGAAGTAGTGGTCGAGGCGGCCGGCGTCGCCGGTGACCGTCAGCGCGGAGGCGGGGAGCCGCCGCCAGAGGAACAGCATCAGCTCCTCGGCCGTCCCGGCGGCTTCGACGTCCACCGGGCGGGTGTCCCCCGGTTCCAGGAGCACCTCCTCACCGGTGAAGGTGACCGTCCAGGAGCCGGCGGCGTCGGTCCGCCGGAAGCGGTACCGCTCCCCGGTCCCCGGCGGCGCGGGCTTCCAGCCGCGCCGGGCCGGGGCCATCACCTCGAAGGTGTGGGGGACGGCGTCCGCCGCGATCCGGGGGTCGACGGGCTTCGGAGTTCCCGTCGCGGCCTCCGCGTCCCAGCGGTGCAGGGCGAGCTCGATCAGCTGCATCCGCTGCCAGAAGCCGCTGGTCCTCGTCGACGACCAGGTCCACACCGGCACGTCCGGCCCGAGGGCGCGCAGCAGGTCCTCCAGCGCTCCGGCGCCCTCGGCGAACCAGTCGATCAGCGCCGCGGGGGCCGGGCCCAGGGTGGGCGTCCGGTCCGGTCGGGGCCACGCGGCCCGCGCCGCCGGGTCCGCAGGGAGGCCGTAGAGGGAGAGGTCGGTGGGGTCGGGGGCCTCGGTGAGCCGCTCCCGCAGGATGTGGGCGAGGAAACGGTGCACCGAGCCCAGGTGGCCGACCAGGTCGGACACCGACCAGCCCGGACAGGACGGGACCAGGGGTGGCCGTCCGCCGGCGTCGAGCGCCCGCCGGGCCGCCTTCTCGAAGGCATGCGCCTGCGAGCGGAACAGATTGAGCCGGGTGATCTCGTCCATGCGGCCACTGTGCCCCCGTCGGTGGCCGATCAGGCCCCGTTGGGCTCCGGGCGAACGTCTTCGGCTGCGGGCGAACGGCAGCGGCGTGGGACGAACGGCTGCGGGCGGGGTGCCTCCGGTGCTCCCGGCGGGCGCCTTCAGGTGCCCTCGTACAGTCGCCGGCGCCACCACGGGAGCGGGCGTCCGAACCGGTCGCGTCCCACGGGTACGGGTGCGGGATCGGGGAGGGTGCGCCGGCGGAACTCGGCGTCGAGGGTGCGCAGTACGCGTCCCAGGGCGGACCGTTCGTCGGACGGCAGCCCTCGGTACAGGTCGGCCAGTTCGTCGCGGACCGCGGCGATGTCGTCGAGCGCGCAGCCGGGGCAAGCGGGGCAGGTCGAGGGCAGGAGGAGCAGCCGGCCGCCGGGACGGTCCAGAAAGGCGCGGTACAGCGCGAGCCGGACGGCGAGGTCGGGGGCGCGACCGCCCAGCACGTGGTGGATCAGCGCGCTCGCGGCGGGTGACAGCCGGTCCAGGGGCGGTAGTTCACGCGTCCATGCGGGCGGTCGGCGGCCGTCGAACGGCCCTGGTCGGGCGCGCAGCGCGCCGGGGCGCTTACGCGGCATCGCCCTTTCGGCGGTCGATCGTCATGGCGGCCATGATGGCACAACGGGTCGGCAGGACTGGTCGACCCCGCCGGGCACCGGGCAGCGGCTCCAGGCCCGGCGCCGGCGGCGGACCGCGCCTCGTCAGGTCAGGTCGAACTCCCCGCCCCGCGCGTCCAGGACGAACTTGCGCCACTCGTCGGGCGCGAAGATCAGCGAGGGGCTGTCGGGCCGCTCGCTGTTGCGCATCGCGATGAACCCTTCCACGAAGGCGATCTGGACATCCCCCGATCCCCGGCTGCTCGACCTCCAGTCGGCCCCACTGAGATCCAGTTCCGGCTTGCCCCAGCCGGCGGGGGCCTGCGAAGTCATGCTCTCGGCCACGTGCGTGCTCCTCCCGGTACGTCGTCCGAGGGCCAGGTTAACCACGCGGGCGGGCGCCGCACAGGCCCCGCCGCCCCGGCCGGCCCGTTCGAATGGCGTCCGAGCCTCCTGTCCCAAGGCCCCTCAGGACGCGGGCGGTTCGGCTCCCACCAGCCACATCGCGAAGAACTGCGCCCCGCCGCCGTACGCGTGCCCGAGTGCCCGGCGGGCACCCGCGATCTGGTGTTCCCCCGCCAGGCCGCGCACTTGCAGGGCCGCCTCGGCGAAGCGGATCATCCCGGAGGCCCCGATGGGGTTGGTCGACAGCACACCGCCCGACGGGTTGACGGGCAGGTCGCCGTCGAGTTCGGTGACGCCGGCCTCGGTGAGCTTCCAGCCCTCGCCCTCCTCGGCGAAGCCGAGGTTCTCCAGCCACATCGGCTCGT
Organism: Streptomyces sp. Tek67B01; assembly: GCF_055231995.1. Lineage (NCBI taxonomy): Bacteria > Bacillati > Actinomycetota > Actinomycetes > Kitasatosporales > Streptomycetaceae > Streptomyces > Streptomyces sp. Tek67B01. The sequence goes on along the minus strand of NZ_JBUYUY010000001.1, from coordinate 6,259,007 downwards.
ACCAGGAGAACGGTACGTACATCTCCACCGCGTCGATCTCGCGGCGCGGGTCGGTGATCCCCGCCTGCCGGTACACGTCGGCCGCGCAGTCCTTGCCCGCCTGCGGGGACACGAAGTCCTTGCCGGCGAAGAGCGTCGGCTCGCTGCGCATCGCCCCGCCGTGCACCCAGGCCGGGGGCCGGGGCGAACGGGCGGCGCCCGCCCGGTCGGTGAGGACCATCGCGCACGCCCCGTCGGAGGACGGGCAGGTCTCCGAGTACCGGATCGGGTCCCACAGCATCGGTGAGGCCTGGACCTTCTCCAGGGTGATGTCGTGCTCGTGCAGGTGCGCGTACGGGTTCTTCAGCGCGTTGCGCCGGTCCTTGTACGCGACGAGCGAGCCGACGGTGTCGGGCGCGCCGGTGCGCCGCATGTACGCGCGCACGTGCGGTGCGAAGAACCCCCCCGCGCCCGCCAGCAGGGGCTGCTGGAAGGGCACGGGCAGCGAGAGGCCCCACATGGCGTTGGATTCGGACTGCTTCTCGAAGGCCAGGGTCAAGACGGTGCGGTGGACGCGGGCCGCCACCAGGTTGGCGGCAACGAGCGCGGTGGAGCCCCCGACGGAACCGGCGGTGTGGACCCGGAGCATCGGCTTGCCGACCGCGCCCAGGGCGTCCGCCAGGTACAGCTCCGGCATCATCACCCCCTCGAAGAAGTCGGGAGCCTTGCCGATCACGACGGCGTCGATGTCCGCCCAGGTCAACTCGGCGTCCGCGAGGGCGCGCACGGCGGCTTCGCGGACCAACCCGGCGATGGAGACGTCGTGCCGGGCGGCGACGTGCCTGGTCTGGCCGATGCCGACGACGGCCACGGGCTCCTTCGATGTGGCTGCCTTGCTCATGCTCGGTCCCCTTCCATGACGGCGACCAGGTTCTGCTGGAGGCAGGGGCCGGAGGTGGCGTGCGCGACGGCGCGGTAGGACGCGCCGCGGTGGATGCGGGCGGCGGCCTCGCCTATGCGGATCAGTCCCGCGGCCATGATCGGGTTGGCGGCGAGGGCCCCGCCGGACGGGTTGACGCTCACGCCCTCGTCGAGCCCGAGCGCCTTGCGGAGCACCACCTCTTGGGAGGAGAACGGCGCGTGGAGTTCCGCCGTGTCCACGGGGGCTTCGAAGAGACCCGCGCGTTCGGCGGCGAGGCGGGTGGAGACCGAGTCGGTGAGCTCGCGCAGTCCCAGGCCGTGCGCCTCGATCCGGTGGTCGATACCGGTGATCCAGGCGGGCCGCTCGCACAGCCGGCGGGCGGTGTCACCCGCGGCCAGGATGACGGCTGCCGCGCCGTCGCCGATGGGCGGGCAGTCGCCGGTGCGCAGTGGCCGCACCTGGTAGTCGCCCTGTGGGACGGCGCCGGTGAGCTGGGCGTGCGGGTTTCCGGCCTCGGCGGATGCCCGGCTGCGGGCGCCGATGGCCGCCAGGGCGGCCTCGTCGGTCTCGCCCGCGTCGATCAGTGCCTGGGCCTGGAGGGCGGCCAGGGCGACGGAGTCGGGCCACAGGGGGGCGAGGTAATAGGGGTCGAGCTGGCGGGTGAGGACATCTCGTACCGGCCCGGGGGAGGACTTGCCGTACGCGTAGACGAGCGCGGTGTCGGCCTCCCCGGTCTGGATCTTGACCCAGGCCTCGTAGAGGGCCCAGGCGCCGTCCATCTCGACGTGGGACTCGGAGATGGGCGGCCAGGCGCCGACGCCGTCGAGGGTCAGGGTGAAGGAGAAGGCCCTGCCCGCCAGGTAGTCGCTGGAGCCGGAGCAGGTGAAGCCGATCTCGCCGGTCTTGAGGCCAGTGCGGGCCAGCACCTGGTGGAGGACCGGCATGACCATCTCGACTTCGCTGAGTTCGTCGGTGCGGCGCCGGTGGTCGCTCTGCGCGAAGGCGACGACCGCGACCTCTCGGGCGTACCTGTTCGTCGTGACCATCAGATGAGCTCCTTGTACGCGTCGTAGTCCGCGTCCGGCTCGCCGGTGGGGCGGTAGTGGTCGGGGTGCCGACCGCCTTCGGTCCACACCGGTTCGACGCGCAGGCCCATGCGGACCTGGTCGTAGGGGATGCCGCCGATCCGGCCGTGGAGGGCGAGGTCGGCGCCGTCGAGGGCGATGTGGGCGTAGACGTACGGGACTTCGATGTCGAGGTTGCGGGCCTTGATGTTCACGACGCAGTACGTGGTGACGGTGCCGGCCGGGCCGACCTCGACCCGGTCGGTGGTGGCGACGCCGCAGGTGGGGCAGGCGCCGCGCGGGGGCACGTACACCTTGTGGCAGGAGGGGCAGCGCTCGCCGACCGTCCGCCGTCCGGAGAGGGCGTTGATGTACGCGGTCTGCGCGCGGCCGGGGCTGTAGGTGTAGTCGAGGCGCGCCTGGGCGACGATGCCGGTGACGGGGTCGGCGAACGTGCCGTCGTGCGGGGAGGGTTCGGCCGCTTCCGCGCCCTCGGCGGCGTCCTCGTACGGCTCGAAACAGGCGATGTCGGTGATCGCGCCGATTCGTTCTCGGGCCCAGCGGACGCGCACCCGCAGGCCGGTGTGTACGGCTTCGGGGTCGGGTGCGTCGAGGGCGTGGAGAAGGGCGGTGTCGGCGCCGTCCAGCGTGACGAGGACCCAGGCGAAGGGCCGGTCCAGGGGCTGGTTCGGGCGCGGCTGCCCGTTCCAGGCCCAGGTGGTGACGGTGCCGGTGGTGGCGACCTGGACGAGCTCGCGGATCTCCTCGGCGGTGACGGGGTCGTACTCGGCGGGCGGCACCATCACCTGTCCGGCGGTGGTGCGGACGCCGAGTACGACGCGCTCGCGCAGGCCGGTGAGGAAGGCGCTCTGCACGGGCCCGAGGGACCGGGTGAACGGGAACTCGACGACGAGGGGCGCACGCAACACCTCGGGCGGCGGCGCGGCGGCTTCTGGGGCTGCGGTCATGGGCTGGGCTCCTGTCTGAAGGCACGACGGGTTGTGCCCCGGGCCCGGCCCCGACCCGGGCCGGCCGGGTCTGGGGTGGTGGGTCTGGGGGCGGTCGGGTCTGGACGGGAGGCCGGGCGGACGTCCGACCGGCATCCGTGGGGCCGAACGACTCGGCCGGCGCCGACCCGGTCCGACCGCCGAGTCGGCCGGGCCGGGTCGGCCGGCTCGTGCTGCTCAGCCGTCGGGTCCGTCCGACCACCGTCCTCGGTCGGCATTCGGATCGGCCGGCTCGGGCGGTCCGCCGTGGGTCCGTCCACCCGAGTGGGCCGGGGCCGGGTGGCCGGGGCGCCGGGTCCGTCCGGCCTTTCGGTCGGCCGGGCCCGCCGGGTCGGACGCGCCGGCCGGTGTCGGAGGCGATCGGTCGGCCGGGGGTCACTCCCGGTGCACGCCGGTCCGCGCCGCCGGCTGCCGGGATCGACCGGTCCACCGGCGGGGCCAGACCTCTGACCGGGACCTCCACCGCTGATCGGCGGTGGTCGACAGCGCACCGCGGCGCCGACGATCGGGCTTGCCGGAGCATCCGGCCCGACACCGGGGTTACGGGGGTTCCGGATACCGGCACCCCGGTATCCGGGGCCCGGCGCCCACACCCTCACCGTGGCCGGCGCTCAGGCCCGGCGGTAGCGCGGCGGGCGTTTCTCCGCGAACGCGCGGGCTCCCTCCTTGGCGTCCGCCGTCTCGAAGATCGGCCACCCCCGCCTCAGCTCGGCGGCGAGCCCCTCCGCCTCGGTCGACTCCGCGCCCTCGTACACCGAGGCCTTCACCGCCTCCACCGCCAGCGGCCCGCACGCGTTGACCTGCTCGGCGATCTCCAGGGCCCGCTCCAGCGCGGTGCCGTCCGGCACCACCCGCCCGATCAGGCCGATCCCCGCCGCTTCCGCCGCCGTGTACGGCCGACCGGTGAGCAGCATCTCCAGCGCGTGCGTGCGCGGGATCTGCCGTGGCAGTCGTACCGTCGAGCCGCCGATCGGGAACAGGCCCCGTTTGACCTCGAACAGCCCGAAGGTGGCCCCTTCGCCGGCGACCCGGATGTCGGTCCCCTGGAGGATCTCGGTGCCGCCCGCCACGCAGTACCCCTCCACCGCCGCGATCACCGGTTTGCGGGGCCGGTGGTGGCGGAGCATCGCCTTCCAGTGCAGGTCGGGGTCGGCCTTGAGTCGGTCGCGGTACTGGTCGCCCGCCATTCCCCGCCCGGCGAGCGCCTTGAGGTCCATTCCGGCGCAGAAGTCCCCGCCGGCGCCCGTCAGGATCACCGAGCGGACGGCGTCGTCCGCGTCGGCTTCCAGCCAGCCGTCGTACAGCCCCACCAGCAGTGGCAGCGAGAGCGCGTTCTTCGCCTCCGGCCTGTTCATGGTGAGCACCAGCGTGGCGCCGTGGCGTTCCACGGTCAGGTGTTCCGTCCCACCCATTGCCGTCCTCCCGTCTGAAGACCTAGAACAGGTTGCAGGAGGGGAGGAGGCAGTTCAATAGCTTTCTGACACACAGTCAGTTTTCTTGTCCGGTCGCCTTCCCAGTTGACCGTCCCGGCGCTCTAATGACCGCCGAGCCGGGCAGGCCGTGGGGTCAGCCATGACACTTTCGGGTCAGGAGGAACGGTGGAGTACAACCTTGCCGACCTGTTCGAGTCGGTCGTCGACGTGGTTCCCGACCGGGAGGCCCTCGTCTACGTGGACCACCCGGGCACCGGCGCCGAACGCCGCCTGACGTACGCGGAGCTCGACGCGGCGGCGAACCGCCTCGCGCACCACCTCCTCGACAGCGGACTGACGGCCGGCGAGCACCTGGGGCTGCACCTCTACAACGGGGTCGAGTACCTCCAGACGGTGCTGGCCTGCCTCAAGGCCCGCCTGGTTCCGGTGAACGTCAACTACCGTTACGTCGAAGAGGAACTGGTCTACCTCTACAACGACGCCGATCTCGCCGCCCTCGTCTTCGAGGGCGAGTTCACGGAGCGGGTGGCCGCGGCGCTCCCGCGGACCACCCGGTTGCGACACCTGATCCGGGTCGGCGAAACCCCCGAGGACGCCCCGGAGCCCGCGGTCGCGCCCATCGCGTACGCGGACGCGGAGGCGGCGGGCTCCCCGGAGCGCGGCTTCCCGCCCCGCTCCCCCGACGACCTGTTCATCATCTACACCGGTGGCACCACCGGGATGCCCAAGGGCGTCATGTGGCGGGCCGAAGACCTCTTCTTCGCGGGGCTGTTCGGCGGCGAACCGTCGGGCGAGCCGGTGAAGCGGCCGGAGGAACTGGCCGAACGGGTGGCCGCGCGCGGCGCGGGGCTCACGTTCTTCCCCGCGCCGCCGCTCATGCACGGCACGTCGACCCTGACCTCGTTCATCGCCTTCAACTACGGCCAGCGGGTGGTCATCCACCGCAAGTACGCGCCCGAGGAAGTGCTGCGCACGATCGAGAAGGAGAAGGTCTCCAGTGTGTCCCTGGTGGGCGACGCGATGTTGAGGCCGCTCATCGACGCGCTGAACGGCCCGCTGGGGAGGACGGACCTGTCCTCGCTGTTCAGCGTCTCCTCGTCCGGGGCGATCATGTCGGAGACGGTCCGGGCCGAGTTCCAGCGATTGGTGCCGCACGTGATGCTGCTCAACAACTTCGGCTCCTCGGAGTCCGGGTCCAACGGCAAGGCGGCGAACGACTCGGGGCCCGAGAAGGGTTTTCGGCTGGAGGTCAACGAGCGCACCCAGGTGGTGGACCCGGTGACGCACGAGCCGGTGCCGGTGGGCCGGCCGGGGCGCCTCGCCCAGCGCGGCCACGTGCCGCTGGGCTACTACAACGACCCCGCGAAGACGGCCGAGACCTTCTTCCGCAAGGGCGAGGAGCGTTGGGTGCTGCTCGGCGACATGGCGACGGTGGACGAGTGCGGGATCGTCACCGTGTTGGGGCGCGGCTCGCAGTGCATCAACACGGGGGGCGAGAAGGTCTACCCGGAGGAGGTCGAGCAGGCGTTGAAGTCGCACCCGGACGTGTACGACGCCCTGGTCGCGGGGGTGGCGGACCCGAGCTGGGGCAGCCATGTCGCCGCGGTGGTCCAGGTGCGCGCCGGGGCGCCGGAGCCGACGCTGGAGGAGATCCAGGCCCATTGTCGGACGAGGCTCGCGGGGTACAAGATCCCGCGCCAGCTCGTCGTCGCGCCGGCGATCCAGCGCTCCCCGAGCGGGAAGGCGGACTACCGCTGGGCGAAGGCGGTGGCCACGGAGGCGGACGCCGCCCGCTGAGGAAGCGGTGTGGGCGCGGGCTCACAAGGGTCGGCCGTCCGGACCGGTCCGGTCGGCCTGGGTGGAGAACTTGGAGAGGAACACGTCGTACCAGCCGTCGTCCCTCCTGGTCATCGCCGCACCGTCCTGCCAGATCCCGTTCTCCGCCCACCACCGGCTGTCGTACGGGTCGCCCTGGTTCTGGTGGATGTCGTGCACACCGGGACCGCCGCGGTCGAAGGGCTCTCCGAAGACCATGACGGGGCGACCCGGTACGAGGATGGGCTCCAGTGCCCGGGAGGCTTCGAGGCAGGTGCCCGAGATCCAGGGGTGCGACGGGCAGGGTCGGTCGAGGAGCGCGCGCAGCCAGGCGACCACCCGGCCTGACCGGTTGGCGAGCGCGGGGTGGCGTTGGAAGTCGAGGGCGCCCGATCCCGAGGTGCGGGCGAGGTCGTGGAAGCCCGGCGCGAGGGTGGAGGCGGGTTCGAGCACCGAGGCGGCGAGGGTGAGGACCTTCCACTGGACGCCGACGGTGGAGTGCTCGCTGTCGACGTCGACGGCGCACCGGTAGCGGCCGTCGGGTGCGTCGACCTCCAGGTTGACGTGGAACCAGCGGCCCTGGCTGTCGGGTTCGTCGCGGAAGTGGCGGTGCAGTGTTCCGCACAGCACCCCGTAGTCGGCGAGCGGCATGCGGCAAGTCAACCACCGCCGGACCACAGGGGCGACCGACGGTGGGGGGCCCGCGCCCGGCGGGCCCGGACGACGCCGAGATCACCGATCACTCGTTCGAGTCATTGCTTTAGTCTGCCGTGTCCGGCAGGCTACCGAATGATCGGTCGGTGCGTTCACGATGGGGTGAGGACATGACGGACTTCGCAGGCGAGGAGCGGGATCGGGGCGGGCTGCCGGGCCATGGCCCCGGACCGGATGCGGGCGAATCGCTGAGCGGTGACGAGCTGGCGGCCCTCCAGCTGAGCCGGTTGCGCGCCACCTTGCACCGGGTGTACGAACGGGTGCCCTTCTACCGGCAGGCATTCGAGAAGGCCGGCGTGCACCCCGACGACTGCCGTTCCCTCGCCGACCTCTCCCTCTTCCCCTTCACCACCAAGGCCGACCTGCGCGACCAGTACCCCTTCGGAATGTTCGCCGTCCCCCGTTCGGACGTCCGCCGCATCCACGCCTCCAGCGGCACCACCGGCCGGCCGACGGTGGTGGGGTACACCGACGGGGACCTGTCCACCTGGGCGGACGTCGTCGCCCGGTCCATCCGCGCGGCGGGCGGCCGGCCGGGGCAGATCGTACACATCGCCTACGGGTACGGCCTGTTCACGGGCGGCCTCGGCGCGCACTACGGCGCCGAACGGCTCGGATGTACGGTCGTGCCCGCTTCAGGCGGCATGACGGACCGCCAGGTCCGACTGATCCAGGACTTCAGACCGGAGGTCATCATGGTGACCCCCTCCTACATGCTGACCCTGCTGGACGAGATGGAGCGCCAGGGGATCGACCCCCGCTCGACCTCGCTGCGTACGGGCATATTCGGCGCGGAGCCCTGGACGGAGGGGATGCGCCGGGAGATCGAGGACCGGCTCGGCATCGACGCCGTGGACATCTACGGGCTGTCCGAGGTGATGGGGCCCGGGGTGGCGCAGGAATGCGCCTCGACGAAGGACGGCCTCCACATCTGGGAGGACCACTTCTATCCCGAGGTGGTCGACCCGATCACCGGGGCGGTGTTGCCGGACGGCGAGCCCGGGGAGCTGGTGTTCACCTCGCTCACCAAGGAGGCCATGCCCGTCGTCCGGTACCGCACCAGGGACCTGACGCGGCTGCTGCCCGGCACCGCCCGGCCGGCCTTCCGCCGGATGGAGAAGATCACGGGCCGCAGTGACGACATGATCATCCTGCGGGGGGTGAACCTCTACCCCACGCAGATCGAGGAGATCCTGCTCCGCGTCCCGGCCCTCGCCCCGCACTTCCAGCTCCGACTGACCCGGGAGGGTCGGATGGACGCGCTGACCGTCCGGGTCGAGGCCCGGCGCGAGGCGGACCCCGCACAGCGGGAGGCGGCGGCTGCCGCTGTGGTCAGGGCCGTGAAGGAGGGCGTCGGGGTGTCCGTGCGGGTCGAGGTGGTGGACCCGGAGACGCTGGAACGCTCGGTGGGCAAGATCAAGCGCATTCGAGACCTGCGGGAGGAGACGTCGAGACGCCCCTGAGGTATCCGACGGCCTGACGGCCGAGGCCGCACCTGATCCGGCGGGGTCGCCGCCAAGATCAGGGGTCAGCCGCGCGGAGGCCGGAAAACCACCCCTTCGGGCCGTTTTCACCGGCGCCTCCGAGGCAATCGAGGTGCGGCCGGGTAGGTCAAGGGTGTGACCTCGAAGCCCCGGCCGCCGCACGACCGGCTCCGGGCCTCCCTCGTCGGGCTGGCCTGGAGCCGGGGGCGCCAGATGGAGCTGATGCACCGGGCGATGGGTTTCGCTGCCCTCGGGTTCCTGACCCTCGTGCCGCTGCTCGTGGTCGTCGCGGCCGCCGCACCCGGCAGCGGCTCCGGCTTCGGCCGCTGGCTGGGGCAGGCCCTCGGGGTGACGCAGTCCTCGCGGGCCCGCGTCGAGATGCTGTTCAGCGCCGCCGACCTGGCGCTGGAGCGCACCACCGCCTTCGGTCTGGCCGCCCTCGCCGTCTTCGGCCTGACCTTCGGCTCGGCGGTCCAGACCGGCTACGAGAAGGTCTGGGACCTCCAGACCGCCCGCTGGCACACCATGTGGCGGCACGTCGTGTGGCTCGCCCTGCTCGTCTGCTACCTCGCCATCCTCGTCGAGATCCCCGCCCCCTCACAGAACGTGTTCGGCAGCGCCGTCGGCACCGTGAGCGACCTCGCCGGCACTGTCCTCTTCTTCTGGACCTCCCAACGCCTCCTCCTGGGCGGCCGCGTCCGCTGGCGGGCCCTGCTCCCCGGGGCGGTCGCCACCAGCCTCGGCCTGCTCGGCCTTCGCCTCTTCTCCCAACTGGTGTTCTCGCCGCTGATCGCGTCCAGCGCCGTCACCTACGGTCCGTTCGGCACGCTCCTCGTCGTCCAGTCCTGGCTGGTCGGTGTCGGCTTCGTCGTCTACGGCGGCTCCCTCGTCGGCCGCCTGGTCCACGAACGCCTCACCCTGCGCCGGCTGCGCAAATCGGGAGCGGTCCCCGACGAGGGGCTTGACGACCATGGTTCGCAAACCGACTGACGTCGGCGCCCGCCGGTGCGAGGATCAGCGGTGATCACCGATACCGGTCGCTCACAGGGGGATTCATGACTACGCAAGATCCGACGGACGCACCCGGAGGCCGGGTCTGGCTGATCACCGGGGCGTCCTCCGGGTTCGGCCTGATCCTGGCCGAGGCGGCGCTCGCCGCCGGTGACACGGTCGTGGCGGCCGCCCGCCGCACCGGCACCCTCGACGCCCTGGCGGCCGAGCACCCGGGCCGGCTCGTCCCGCTGGTCCTGGACGTGACGGACACGGCCCGCGCGGAGGAGGCCGTGGGCGGGGTCGTGGAACGCTTCGGCCGTATCGACGTCCTGGTCAACAACGCCGGCCGAGGCCTGGTCGGCGCCGTGGAGGAGGCGAGCGACGCCGAACTCCGCGAACTGATGGACCTGCACTTCTTCGGCCCGGCGGCGCTCCAGCGCGCCGCGCTCCCCCACATGCGGTCGCGGAAGTCCGGCGCCATCGTGCAGATGAGCAGCATGGGCGGACGGCTGGCCTTTCCCGGCGTCGGGGCCTACTGCGCCACGAAGTTCGCCCTGGAGGGACTGACCGAGGCGCTCGCGGCCGAGGTGGCCCCCTTCGGGATCAAAGTGCTGATCGTGGAACCCGGCTCGTTCCGTACGGGCTTCGCGGGCGGTGGCGCGCTGCGGTCCACTACCCCTCTGCCGGCCTACGAGGACATCGTCGGCCCCGTCCGGGCCGGCCTCCCGGCGAGCGACGGCCACCAACCCGGGGACCCGGTCAAGGCGGTCGCCGCGATCCTCTCAGCCCTGGACGCCCCGCGGACCCCGTTGCGGCTCGTGCTGGGCAATGACGCCGTCGACTTCATCCGCGCCCGCGAGGACGCGGTCCGCGCCGAGGCCGAGGCCTGGGAGCCCGTCAGCCGGGGCACGGACTTCGACAACGCCTGACCCCGCCCGGCGCGAGAACGTACGCCCCCGGCCCGTGCCACCGGGGGCGTACGAGCCGCCTCACGGGCTCACGGGCTCACGGGCTCACGGGCTCACGGCAAGGAACAGGTACGCGGCCATGAGCACGAGGTGCACGCCGCCTTGGAGCAACGTCGCCCGCCCCGGCACGATCGTCAGTGCGCTGACCACGACGGTCAACGCCAGGAGCACCATGTGGACCGGGCCGAGACCGAGCAGCAGCGGTCCCGAGAGCCACACCGAGGCCAGCGCGATCGACGGGATGGTCAGGCCGATGCTGGCGATGGCGGAGCCGTAGGCCAGGTTCAGGCTGGTCTGCATCCGGTCGCGGCGGGCGGCGCGGACGGCGGCCAGGGTCTCGGGGGCCAGCACCAGCAGCGCGATGATCACACCGACGACGGCGTGCGGCAGTCCGGCGTCGGCGACGCCCCGCTCGATGGTCGGTGAGACGGCCTTGGCGTCGCCGACCACCGCGACGAGCGCGACCAGCAGCAGACCGAGGCTGACCAGGGCGGCGCGGAAGCTCGGCGCCACGGCGTGGGCGTCCTCCCCCGCCGCGTCCCCGGTCTCCCGCGCCCCGCTCCCCCGAGTGTCCACCGGCAGGAAGTAGTCGCGGTGACGGACCGTCTGTACGGCGACGAACAGACCGTAGAGCGCCAGGGAGGCGCATGCGGCGAAGGTCAGCTGGGCGCTGGAGAACTCGGGCCCGGGCTTGCTGGTGGTGAACGTCGGCAGCACCAGGCTCAGTACGGCGAGCGTCGCGACGGTGGCCAGCGCCGCGCCAGAGCCCTCGGCGTTGAAGACGGCGACCCGGTTGCGCAGGGCGCCGACCAGGAGGGATACGCCGACGACGCCGTTGCAGGTGATCATGACGGCGGCGAAGACGGTGTCCCGGGCCAGCGAGGACGTCTTGTCGCCGCCGCCGACCATCAGGGTGACGATCAGGGCCACCTCGATGATGGTGACGGCGACGGCCAGGACGAGGGAGCCGAAGGGTTCGCCGACCCGGAGGGCCACCACCTCCGCGTGGTGGACGGCCGCCAGGACCGCGCCCGCCAGGCAGAGGGAGACCAGCGCCACCGCGAAGGCCGGCAGTTCGCGTCCCCAGCTCAGGACCAGCGCGACGAGGGCCACCACGGGGACCACGACGGTCCAGTCGAACAGGGACGTTCTGTGCGTTGCCGTACTCATGTCGGCCAACTTGCCAGAACCGTCACCCCCGAGCGTCACACGGCGCGCTCACGCCCCTCCCAGTACGGGTCGCGCAGCCGTCGCTTGTACAGCTTGCCGTTGGGGTCGCGCGGCATCGTCTCGATGAAGTCGACCGTCTTCGGGCGCTTGTAGGCGGCCAGCCGGCGCTCGCAGTGGTGCAGGATCTCGGCGGCGAGCGCGGCGCCCGCCACGAAGCCCTCGGCGGGCTCGATGACGGCCTTGACCTCCTCGCCCCAGTCGTCGTGCGGGATGCCGAAGGCTGCGGCGTCCGCCACCGCCGGGTGGGTGAGGAGGGCGGACTCGACCTCGGCCGGGTAGATGTTGACCCCGCCGGAGATGATCATGTCGATCTTGCGGTCGCGGAGGAAGAGGTAGCCCTCGTCGTCCATCAGACCCAGGTCGCCGACGGTGAAGAAGTCGCCGATGCGGTTCTTGCGGGTCTTGCCCTCGTCCTTGTGGTAACTGAAACCGCCGGTGTTCATCTTGATGTACACGGTGCCGAGTTCGCCCGGCGGCAGCCGGTTGCCGTCGTCGTCGAAGATGGCCAGTTCGCTGATCGGCCAGGCCTTGCCGACCGTTCCCGGCTTCTTCAGCCAGTCCTCGGCGGTGGCGAAGGCACCGCCGCCCTCGCTGGCGGCGTAGTACTCCTCCACGCAGCGGCCCCACCAGTCGATCATCGCCCGCTTGACGTGGTCGGGGCAGGGCGCGGCGCCGTGGATGGCGTGCCGCATGGAGCCGACGTCATAGGCGTCCTTGGTCTCCTGAGGGAGCGCGAGGAGGCGGTGGAACTGGGTCGGCACCATGTGGGTGTGGGTGCAGGCGTGCCGGTCGATCAGGCGCAGCATCTCCGTGGGGGTCCACCCGTCCATGAGGACCAGCGGGTGCCCGATGTGCAGGGCGGCGCCCGCGAACTGGAGGACGGCGGTGTGGTAGAGCGGCGAGCAGACGAGGTGGACGTTGCCGTCGAAGGGCCTGATGCCGAAGATCCCGAGGAACCCGCCGAGGTACGTCTCCTCGGGCGGCTTGCCGGGCAGCGGGCGGCGGATGCCGCGCGGCCGGCCGGTGGTGCCGGAGGTGTAGTTCATCACCCAGCCGAGGGTGCGGTCGGCGGGGGGCGTCGTGGGGTGTCCGGCGAGGAGGTCCTCGTACGGGCGGAATCCGGCCGGCGTTCCGACGGCGTAGCGGTGGCTCGCGGGCAGGCCGGCCTCGTCGGCCGCCGCGGTGGCGGCCTCGGCGAAGCGCTCGTGCGCGATGAGCACCTTGGCCCCGGAGTCGGCGACGATCCATGCGATCTCGGGGCCGACGAGGTGGTGGTTGACCGGGACGAGGTAGAAACCGGCCTGCGAGGCGGCGAGGTAGGCGGTGAGGAACGCGACGCCGTTGGGCAGGACGACGGCGAAGGAGTCGCCCTTGCGCATCCCGGCGCGGCGCAGCCCGTGGACGAGCCGGTTGACGTCGGCGTGCAGCCGACCCGCGCTCCACTGTTCGCCTTCGGGGGTGGTCAGTACGGTGCGGTCGGGGTCGGCGATGGCCTGGGCCCAGAAGCCGTTGGTGTCGGTCACGCCGCTCACACCTCTCGGGTCCGGCGGCCGGCCATGCGGTTCACGCGGTCGATGGCTTTCTCGAAGTCGCCGGTCAGTTCGTCGAAGACGGCTTGGACGCTGCGTTCGCTGTTCATCCGGCCGACGATCTGGCCGACGGGGGTCCCGAGCAGCGCTTGGACCTCGTACTTCTGGATGCGTGACACGGCCTCGGCCACGAGCAGCCCTTGGAGCGGCATGGGGAGGGCTCCGGGGCCGTCCGGGTCGTCCCAGGCGTCGGTCCACTCGGTGCGCAGTTGGCGTGCGGGCTTGCCGGTGAGGGCGCGGGAGCGGACGGTGTCGCCGGAGCCGGCTGCGAGGAGCTTGGCGGTGAGGGCGCGGGAGTGCAGGTCGGCTTCGGTGGTGGTGAGCCAGAGGGAGCCGAGCCAGACGCCCTGGGCTCCGAGGGCGAGGCCCGCGGCGATCTGTTCGCCGCTCCCGATGCCGCCGGCTGCGAGGACGGGGAGGGGGGCGACGGCCTCGGTGATCTCGGGGACCAGCACCATCGTGGCGATGTCGCCGGTGTGGCCGCCGGCCTCGTAGCCCTGGGCGACGACGACGTCGATACCGGCCTCGGCGTGCCGGCGGGCGTGTTTGGCGCTGCCCGCGAGGGCGGCGACCAGGACGCCGTGGTCGTGGGCGCGACGGATGACGTCGGCGGGCGGGGAACCGAGGGCGTTCGCGAGGAGTTTGATCGGGTAGTCGAAGGCGACGTCGAGCTGGTCGCGGGCGACCTGTTCCATCCAGCCGGTGATCCGCCAACCGGATGCCTCGCCCTCCGCGAGTTCGGGTACGTGGTGCTTGGCGAGGGTGTCGCGGACGAAGGCGCGGTGTCCCGCGGGGATCATCGCCTCGATGTCGGCTTCGCTGACGCCGTCGACGGCCTTCTTGGCGGGCATGACGACATCGAGGCCGTAGGGCTTGCCGTCGGTGTGCCCCTGCATCCAGTCGAGGTCGCGTTTGAGGTCGTCGGGCGCGGTGTAGCGGACGGCTCCCAACACGCCGAATCCGCCCGCGCGGGTGATGGCGGCGGCGACCGCCGGGAAGGGCGTGAAGCCGAAGATGGCGTGCTCGACTCCCAGTTTCTTGCTCAGCTCCGTCTCCATGGGCGTGAGGATGCCGCAGCGCGCCGGTCGAGGGAAGGGTTTTTCTGATGCAGCGTCAGATTCTTTGCCGGTCGGTCGGTGCGGGAGCCGGGGGCCGCGCGGGCAGATACTGCGAGAGGGCGCGACGGCGGACGGGAGGACCGGTCATGCACGAGTTCACGGGGGCGGTCGGGGGCGACGACGGGAGAACGGTGCACGCGGATGCGGCGGATGCGGCGGATGGGTCGCGCGCGTCGGGTGCGGACCGGGGCGCCGGGGCCCGGGTGGGCGAGGCGGGCCCCGGCCCGGCCGGCCCGCCCGCCGAGACCGGCGGGGTGGAGCCGGCACGGCCGGTGGCCGCCCGGGCGACGCGGGCGGGCGAAGCGGCGGACGCGGGAGGTCGGCAGCGGGCGGCAACCGGTGACCCAATCGGTGACACAACCGGGACCGCGTCCGACGGGCTGAGCCGCAGGCGGCTGGGCGCGCGGCTGCTCGCCCTCGGGGGTGTGCTCGTCCTCCAAGCCGCCCTCCCGGGGGCGGCGGGCGCCCGCGGGAACCCGGCCGAGCGGCGCGCCCTCCAGGGGCTGAAGCTGCGCTACGGCTCCGCACGGCAGGCCGGCCTGCTGGAGAGACACCTCGAAGGAGTGGCGGAAGAGGCCCGGCGCTTCCTCGGCCCCTCCCCCGAACACCCGTACTACGCCGGGGCGGTCGTCCTCGCCGGGCGCGGACGTACGGTGGCCCTCCACCGGGCCATGGGCGACGCGGTGCGGTACGCGGACTACGACGGGCGCACCGACCGGGTCCGGGAGTTCCCCGCCGCGGAACGCATCGCGATGGCCGAGGACACCGTCTTCGACCTGGCCTCGCTCTCGAAGCTGTTCACCTCGCTGCTGGCCGTGCAGCAGATGGAGCGGGGGCGGCTGGAGCTGGAGGCTCCGGTGGACCGGTACCTGCCCGAGTTCACGGGCGGCGGCAAGGAACTGGTCACGGTGCGGCACCTGCTCACCCACACCTCGGGGTTGCGTTCGTGGGCGCCCTTCTACCAGCAGTCCACGCGCGAGGGGCAACTGGAACTGCTCTGGTCGGTGCGACCGCAGGACACTCCCGGGACCGTCTACCGCTATTCCGACCTGAACCTCATCGCGCTCCAACTGCTCCTGGAACGGATCACCGCTCGCACTCTGGACACCCTGCTCCGCGAAGAGATCACCGCTCCGCTCGGCATGCACCGCACTCGTTACCGACCACCGCTCTCCTGGCGCCGGAGCATCGCCGCCACCGAGGTGCAACGTCCGCCCTGGTCCGGCCTGGACCGCGGTCTGGTGTGGGGCGAGGTCCACGACGAGAACGCGTACGCCCTCGGCGGCGTCGCCGGCCACGCGGGCGTCTTCGGCACCGCCTGGGACCTGGCCGTCCTCGCCCGCGCCCTGCTCGACGGCGGGGTCTACGCCGGCAAGCGCATCCTGCGCCCCGCCTCCGTCGAGTTGCTCTTCACCGACTTCAACACCGCCTTCCCCGGCGACGACCACGGCCTGGGCTTCGAGCTCTACCAGCACTGGTACATGGGCGCCATGGCCACCCCGCACTCCGCGGGCCACACCGGCTTCACCGGCACCTCCCTGGTCCTGGACCCCTCCACCGACTCCTTCCTGATCCTGCTCGGCAACTCCGTCCACCCCGTGCGGGCCTGGCGGGCGGGCAGCGCGCCCCGGGTCGCCACCGGCAACCGGTTCGCCCGCGCCGTCCCCGTCCGCACCGGGCACGGCGGCCCCGCCTGGTTCTCCGGCATCACCCCGGGCGGCTCGGGCACCCTCACCCTCCCCGCGCTCACCCCCGCCACCGCCTCCGCCCGGCTGCGCTGCGCCCTGTGGTGGGACACCGTGCCGGGCGAAGGCGCCTTCCACCTGGAGGCCTCCGCCGACGGGCGGACCTGGGAGCCCTTGCCCTTCACCACCGTGCGCTCCACCGGCGGCGCGCCCGAAGCCTGGCCCCAAGGCCGAGCCGACGGCTGGTCGGGCCGCATCTGGCACCGGCTCGAAGCCCCCCTCGCACCCTGGGCGGGCCGCGAGGTCCGGCTGCGCCTGCGCCACACCGCCACCGGCCGCTATGTGGGGCGCGGCGTCTACGTCGACGTCATCCGCGTCGCCGAGCCGGCCCGGCTCCTCTTCGCCGAGGACCGCCCGGCCGACGCCGCCCGCCTGGAGGCCACGGGCTGGACCCGCTCGGCCGACTGAGCGGCGCCCGCGTGCGGAATGCCCGTATCCCCGCCCGCGTTGCGGTTCAATGCCGAGGTTCGTTGACCTTTCAACACGCGAACGACACGCGAAGGCAGGCGGAACATGAACGACATCGACTGGGACCACCCCATCGACCCCAAGCCCGGCTGGACGCTGGACCACGTCAAGCTGTACGTCGGCTCGAACGGAGCCGAGGGCCAGTTCTGGAACGGGACCCAGACCCTGCTCCTCACCACTCTCGGCCGGGTCTCCGGCAAGCCCGTGCGCACCCCCCTCATCTACGGGGAGGCCGACGGCCGGTACTTCGTCGTCGCGTCCAAGGGCGGCCACCCCGAGGACCCGCTCTGGTACAGGAACCTGATCGAGCACCCCGAGGTGCGCGTCCAGGTCGGCCCGAAGGTCCTCCAGGGCACCGCGCGCACCGCGACCCCCGAGGAGCGCGCCGCGTACTGGCCCCTGATGGTCGGACACTGGCCCGCCTACGACGAGTACCAGGCCAAGACGGACCGCGAGATCCCGGTCGTGGTCATCGAGCCCACCGACCAGGTCGGTTGAGGGTTCAGCGTCCCAGGACCGCCATGGCGGCGTTGTGACCGGGAACCCCGCTCACACCGCCGCCGCGCACCGCTCCCGCCCCGCACAGCAGCACGTTCGGATGCCGGGTCTCGACGCCCCACCGGCCCGTGTCCCGGCCGTCCGCGTACGGCCACGACAGGTCGCGGTGGAAGATGTGCCCTCCGGGCAGGCGCAGTTCGCGGTCCAGGTCCAGCGGGGTCTTGGCCTCGATGCAGGGCCGGCCGTCCGCGTCGAGGGCCAGGCATTCGGTGAGCGGTTCGGCCAGGTGCGCGTCGAGCTGGGCGAGGGTGCCGGCCAACAGCACTTCCCGCACTCCCCGGTTGTCCTTCTCGAACAGCCGGGCCGGGGTGTGCAGGCCGAAGAGGGTCAGGGTCTGGTAACCCCGCGCGACCAGTTCGGGCCCGAGGATCGACGGGTCCGTCAGCGAGTGGCAGTAGATCTCCGACGGCGGCACGGAAGGCAGTTCCCCGGTCGCCGCCTCGGCGTGGGCCCGCGCCAGTTGCTCGTAGCCCTCGGCGATGTGGAAGGTGCCGCCGAACGCCTCGCGCGGGTCCACCGAGGTGTCCCGCAGCCGGGGCAGCCGCCGCAGCAGCATGTTGACCTTGAGCTGGGCGCCCTCCGCCGGGGCGGCCGGGGCTTCGCCCAGCAGCTCCGCCAGCGCCCGCGGCGAGGCGTTCACCAGAACCGTGCGGCCCGCGACGGCGCCCTCCCCGGTCGCCGTGCGGAACGTCACCTCCGCGGGCGCGCCCGTACCGTCCGTGTCGATGCGCAGGGCCTCGTGCCCGGTGAGGATCTCGGCTCCGGCCGCCCGCGCGGCCCGCGCGAGGGCGTCGGTCAGCGCCCCCATGCCTCCGACGGGAACGTTCCAGTCGCCCGTGCCGCCGCCGATGACGTGGTAGAGGAAGCATCGGTTCTGCGCGAGGGACGGGTCGTGGGCGTCGGCGAAGGTACCGATCAGACCGTCCGTCAGCACCACGCCCCGCACCAGGTCGTCGGCGAAGTGCCGCTCCACGGCCCGGCCGAGCGGCTCCTCGAACAGCATCCGCCAGGCGGCCTCGTCGTCGACGCGGGCCCGCAGTTCCGCGCGGCTCGGCAGCGGCTCGGTGAGGGTCGGGAACACCTTGCGGGCGAGCCGGCCCGTCGTCGCGTAGAAGGCTCGCCAACTCTCGTACTCGCGGCCGGAGCCGGTCAGCCGGGCGAAGGACTCCCGCGTGCGGGCCTCGGAACCGCCGATGAGCAGCCCGCCCGCGCGGCCGTCGCGCTCGACGGGGGTGTACGAGGACACCGTGCGCCCGCGTACCGCGAACTGCAGGCCGAGATCGCGCACGATCTTGGCGGGGAGGAGGGAGACGAGGTAGGAGTAGCGCGAGAGTCTGGCGTCCACGCCCGCGAAGGGCCGGGTGGAGACGGCGGCGCCGCCGGTGTGGCCGAGCCGTTCGAGGACCAGTACGGACTTGCCCGCCCGGGCCAGGTAGGCGGCGGCCACCAGGCCGTTGTGCCCGCCGCCCACGATCACCGCGTCGTAGGCCGCCTGCCGGAAGGGCGCCGAGGTCGTCGTCATGGCTCTTGGTAGCACACCTGGCCGAGCCGCTCCAGACAGTAGGCCTCGTCGGCGTGGGCGAGCACCGTGTCGGGATGCCCTTCGCCGAGGGATCGTTCGCGGATGCCGGAGAGTTCCCGGTACAGCGGCAGCGCTTCGTGCCAGCGGCCCAGCCTGCCGAGCCCGACGGCGAGTTCGCGGCGGCTGACCAGCGTGTCCGGGTGCTCCGCGCCCAGCACTTCGGCGCGCGCCCGCTCCACCTGGCGGGCCTCGGCGACCGCCTCCTCCCAGCGGTCCAGCCGGCCCAGGTTCACGCCCAGGACGTGGCGGGCGCGCAGGGTCTCGGGGTCGGTGGCCCCGTAGGCGCGGGTGCGGTCGCGCACCAGGGCGCGGAACAGGTCGAGGGCTTCGGCGGCGCGCCCGGTGCGTCCCAGCGCGATCCCGGTCTCGTAGCGGGCGGCGAGGGCGTCCGGGTGGTCGCGGCCCAGGATCCGTTCGCGGACGGCGGCGACCTGCCGGAAGCCGGCCAGCGCCTCGTCCCAGCGGCCGAGGCGGCCGAGCGCGTACGCGACCTCGTACCGGGTCAGCAGCGTGTCCGCGTGTTCGGCGCCGAGCACGGCGGCGCGGTCCGCCGCGACCTCGGCGGCGGCGCGGTGGGCTTCCTCGTGGCGGCCGAGGGCGCCCAGCGCGCAGGCGAGGTTGTGGCGGCAGCTCAGTGTGTCGGGGTGGCGCGGACCCGCGGTGCGGGTACGGGCGGCGACCACCGCGCCGTAGATCTCGCAGGCCTCGCGGTGCCGTCCGAGACGACCCAGTTCGTACGCCTCCTCCTGACGGGCCGCGAGGGTGTCGGGATGGTCGGGCCCCAACACCCCGGCCCGCCCCCGGGCCACGGCTGCGTACGCGGCCAGCGCCTCCTCGGGCCGACCGGCGCGGCTGAGGGCGTACGCGCGGGCGTGCGCGGCTGCGAGCGTGTCGGGGTGGGCCGGGTCGCCCGGGGCGGCGGGACGGGCGATCCCGACGGCGAGCGTGAGCCGGGGGTCGGCGTCGGCGTCGGGCCGTTCGATCGGCCGGGTCACGCCGGGCCGGGCGGTGGTCCAGGAACCGGTGAGCACGGCCCATTCCCCACTGGCGGGGCGGGCGTCGATCCCGGCCTTGCGTCCGGCGCTCATCCCCCGGGCCCACTCGGGCAGCAGGGCCTCGGCGCCGGGCGGCCCGCCGGCGCCGAGCCGGTACTCGACGAGCCGCCGGTGCAGGTGGCGGGCGTCGCCTGGGCGGTCCTCGGGCCGCTTGGCGAGCAGTTCGAGGACCAGAGCGTCGAAGTACTCCGGCAGTTCGGGGCGGTGCTCGCGGGGCGGTACGGGCGCGGTGTCGCGGTGGCCGACCAGCACGGACCAGGAGTCGCCGAGGTCGAAGGGCGGGGCCCCGGTGGCGATCTCGTACAGGACGCAGCCGAGGGAGTAGAGGTCGCTGCGGTGGTCGACCTCGCCGCCCGCGATCTGTTCCGGCGACATGTAGTGCGGGGTGCCCATGGCCATGCCGCCGCCGGTGAGCTTCGCGGTGAATCCGATGTCGTGGGCGAGACGGGCGATGCCGAAGTCACAGATCTTCACGGTGCCGTCGGTGAGCCGCATGATGTTGGCGGGCTTGAGGTCGCGGTGCACGACGCCCTGGTCGTGGGTGTAGCCGAGCGCAGCGGCCATCTGCTCGGCGATGTCGACGACGACGTCCACCGGGAGCGGACGCGACTCGTTGTCCTCCAGGAGCTGGCTGAGGTTGCGGCCGTCCAGGAGTTCCATGACGAGGTAGAGGGGGCCGCCGGCCGCGCTGTCGTCGCCGAAGTCGTGGACCACGGTGACGCCGCGGTGCTGGAGCGCGGCGGCCACGCGCGCCTCGCGGCGGAAGCGTTCGCGCAGCACCTGGGTGAAGTGGTTGTCCTGCTCGGGCCCGAGGGGCTTGAGGCACTTCACGGCGACCTGGCGGCCCAGCGACTCGTCCCGGGCCCGCCATACCTCGCCCATGCCGCCGCGCCCGATCAGATCGAGCGACCGGTACCGGCCCTGGATCAGTCTGGACTCCGCCATGTCTTGAAGCCGCCCCCGTGTCTTGTGCTACGCCCTCCCCGGACGGTCCAGTATGGCCGCTGATGTACGCGGTGTGTACGCCGAGGGGCGACTGGCGGGGCCCATACGGCGCATCGCTTTCAAGATGTGACCTGGCGGCGGCCGCCGGCGCAGACCTGCGGGGATGGTGCGCAGCAGGCGTCCGGTGGGGCGCGGGCGGCGGGTGGTTGTCGGTGGGGCGGGTGCGGGCCGGCCGTACGGCCGGTGCGCCCGGTCGGGGTGGGAACGGTACGCGAGGGCGACGAGCGGGCGCCACAGCGGATTTCGGCCATGAACGAGGGGCGGGCGCGGGCTGGACGGGCGGGGCGACCACCGTCAAGGCGTCCCGGCCGCTTTCGCGCCCACGGTCGCGCCCGGCCGGGCCGGCGGCTCGGGGCCGGCCGGTGGCAGGGCGGGCAGCGCGGGCAGCAGGCCCGTGGTGACGAACGAGATCACGGCCGCGAGGATCGCCACCGGCATCATGACGGGACTGCCCAGCAGCAGGACCACGAGCACCACGCTGCTGACCGGCAGCCGCAGGGCGGCAACGGTGGTGGCGGCCATGCCTGCCGCCATCGCCGGTACGACGCCCAGGCCCGGCAGGGGCGACAGGAGGACGCCGGCCGCCGCCCCCAGGAAGAGCGTGGGGAAGATGGGGCCGCCGCGCAGGCTGCCCAGGCACAGCGAGAACGCGATGGCCTTGAACAGCAGGACCGCGATCAGCGCGCCGATTCCCCAGGCGTGCGGATCGGCGGCCAATTGCGCCATCGTGGACTGACCGGACAGGGCGACCTCCGCCGGGGAGCGGCCGGTGATCAGGGCGTAGAGGGCGGCGCAGGCGCCGGCGCCCAGCGCGCACAGGACCGTACGCCGCCGGACGCCACCCGAGACGAACACCGCGAGCCGGCGCCCCACGAGCTGCACCGGCCGCATGAACAGGGCGCAGCCGAGGGCGATGACCACCGCCCAGAGCACGTCCGGCGCGTCCAGGCGCGGCCCTGGGCCGGACACTTTGAGGCCGAGATTGCCCGTGCCCAGACCGGTCCACCGCCCGAAGCCGGTGAAGACCAGGGAGCCGATGCCGCTGGAGAGCAGGGCGGGGAGCATGACCGCGAACAGTCGCGGTCCGCCCACGCCCGCCACCTCGATCAGCAGTACGGCGGCGACGAGCGGGTTGCCGAAGATCGCCGCGATGGCGGCCCCCGCTCCGGCCGCGCCCAGCAACGCGGTGGACATGGGTGTCGTCGGGGCCCTCGTGAGGTCTTGCAGGAGCAGGGCCAAGCCACCGCCCAGTGCGATCAGGGGTGCTTCCGGTCCCAGGACCGCGCCCAGCGGCAGGCTCGCCGCCGCCGCGATCAATACGCCCGGCAGTGCGATCGGACTGGTGCCGCCGGTGGCGAGCCCGCCCGCCGGGATGTGCCCGCCGGCGCCGGGGAGGTGTCTGACGACCAGACCGACGACGACCCCGGCGACGAGCAGCAGGGGCAGGGGCCACCACCACGGGGGCGCGTCCCGGCCCATGGCGTGCGGGAGCGACACCCAGACGGCCCGTTCCAGCGCCTGCAGTCCGGCGAGGAACCAGAAGGCGACCAGGGACACGGGAATGCCGACGAAGGCCGAGAAGGCCAAGGCCCGGAGGTAGCCGGGGGCACGCAGGATGGAGCGCAGGAGGTCCGGCTCGCCGGGCGGGGCGCCGCCGGCGGCGGCGTCCGGCCGGGGCTCGGGTTGCCCCGGCCCGTCGGGTGCCCCCGGTGGGACCGGCCCCGCCGGCCGCGTGGGTTCCGTGGGTTCCGTCGGTTCCGTCGGTTCCGTCATGGTTCCTCGTCCAGTTCGGCGTCGAGCGCGAGGGCCGCGGTGACCAGCGCGAGGTGGGTGAAGGCCTGCGAAAGTTGCCCAGTTGCTCGCCGGTGGGTCCGATCTCCTCGGCGAACAGGCCGACGTGATTGGCGTAGGTGAGCATCTTGTCGAAGGCGTAGCGGGCCTGTTCGACCCGTCCGGCCCTGGCGAGGGCGTACACGTAGAGGAAGGAACACAGGGAGAACGTCCCCTCGGAGCCCCTGAGACCGTCCGGGGAGGCCTTGGGGTCGTAGCGGTAGACGAGACTGTCGGAGACGAGTTCGCGGTCCATGGCGTCCAGGGTGGACAGCCGGCGCGGGTCCTTCGGCGGGACGAAGCCGACCAGCGGCATCATCGGCAGCGAGGCGTCCAGCACGGAGCTGTCGTACTGCTGGACGAACGCCTGGCGCTCCCGGCTCCACCCCCGGATCATGATCTGGTCCAGCAGCTCGTCACGTACGGCCGTCCAGCGCGTCAGGTCCGCCGGGCGGGCGGTGGCCACGGCCTGACGGATGCCCCGGTCGAAGGCGACCCAGCACATGAGGCGGCTGTAGGTGAAGTCCTTGCTGCCGCCGCGGGTTTCCCAGATGCCGTCGTCGGGGCGGTCCCAGTGATCGCAGAGCCAGTCCGGCAGGGCCGCCGAGCGCCGCCAGTCCTCGTAGCCGACCACGTCGGGGGTCTGGCCCGCCTGGGCGAGTGCGTAGACCGCCTCGCCGTAGATGTCGAGCTGCAGTTGGCCGGCGGCGTCGTTGCCCGCCCGTACGGGGGCGGAGCCCCGCCACCCCGACAGATGGCCGAGGACCTCTTCGGGCAGGTGCGGGTCCCCGTCGACGCGGTACATGATCTGGAGCGGCTCTCCGCCGGGCGCTCCCCCGTCCCGGAACCGGTCGGCGAGCCAGCCGCGGAAGGCGTTCGCCTCCTCGGTGAACCCCGGGTCGCGCATGACCCGGACGGCGAGGGAGGCGTCCCGGACCCAGGTGTAGCGGTAGTCCCAGTTGCGCTCCCCGCCCTCCTGTTCGGGCAGGCCCGTGGTCGCGGCGGCGATCGGCGCACCCGTGGGCGCGTACGTCAGCAGTTTGAGGGTGATGGCGGAGCGATTGACGATCTGCTGCCAGCGGCCGCGGTAGCGGCAACGCCCGATCCAGCGGTGCCAGAAGCGGCTCAGGTCGGTGAACTCCCGTGCCATGTCCTCGGCGTCCGGCGTCGGTGGGCCCGCCCGGCCGACGTCACACACCGTCAGGACGACGGCGGCGCGCTCGCCGGACGACAGCGCGACCGTCGCGCGTACGTCGTCGCCGTCGGCTTCGAGCGGCACGGGACCGGCCGTCTGGAGGTGGGCGGTGATGCCCGGCCCGTCGAAGCGCGCCGCGCCGTCGTGCAGGGCCAGTGTGTGCCGGGCGCGGCCGTAATCGAAGCGCGGACGGCACTCCAGGGCGAAGCGCATCGATCCGCGGACCACCCGCATGACCCGCACCACCCGGTGCCGGTCGGTGGGGGTCCGCTCCTCGCGGACGGGCATGAAGTCGACCACCTCACCGACTCCTTCGGGGGTCAGGAAGCGGGGGATCAGGACGGCGGTGTCGGCGAGGTACAGCTGGCGGGTGACGACGCCCGCATCGGTTTCCGACGTGCTCGCGCCGCGCGCCGCCCGCGCCGCCCGGGGCCGGTCCTGGGCCGGGGCTTGGGCCTGTGCTTGGGTCTGGGCCTGGGCCTGGGCCTGGGCCTGGGCGGTGATGGAGAAGTACCCGCCGCGGTCGTGGTCGAGGAGCGCGGCGAAGACGCTGGGAGAGTCGAAGCGGGGGGAGCGGAACCAGTCCAGTACCCCCTCGCAGGACACGAGGGCGCAGGTTTGCAGGTCACCGATCAGGCCGTGTTCGGCGATCGGCGGGTACGGGCGCGTCATGCGGCCGGCTCTAGGCCGGTTCCGGGGTGAAGCGACACAACTCGTCCGCCCCTGGCCGCACGACGCCGTAACTGCTCTCCGGGACCTCCTGCCAGGCGCCGGGCAGGTCGGACAGGGGCTCGGAGACGATGAGGCGGGTCTCGTCCGACACGTCCCGCAGGAAGGCCGCGTCCGGGTGCAGCTTGCGCAGCGTTTCCACCCGGCTGCTGTAGAAGAGCGACCGGGAGGCTCCCTGGCTGGAGTACCGGAAGGCCCACACGCTTTCCCCGTCGGTCACGGCGACCGTCATCTGCATCGGGAACTCCACGCCGTGTTGGTGGCCGCTGCGTTCCACGACCCCCACCATCCGGGCCACGGCGCCGGGCGGATCCTGGTCCAGGCCGAGGGTGACCGCGAGGTAGAACATGACCTCGGAGTCGGTGGTGCCCTCGATGTCGGTGAACAGGGCCGGGTCAACCAGGAGGCACAGGTCCCGACGCAGCAGGTGGAAATCGGCGATGGCGCCGTTGTGCATCCACATCCAGCGACCGTGCCGGAAGGGGTGGCAGTTGGACTGTTGCACCGCGGTGCCGGTCGACGCGCGGATGTGGGCGAAGAACAGCGGGGAACGGACGTGGTCCGCGATCTCCCGCAGGGTGCGGTTGTTCCATGCGGGACCGATGTCCCGGAGCACTGCGGGAGTGGTGTCCTCCCCCGTGTACCAACCGACTCCGAACCCGTCACCGTTCGTCGTCTCCACGCCCAGGCGTGAGTGCAGGCTCTGGTCGATCAGCGAGTGTGCCGGTTTGTACAGCACGGTGTCGAGCAACACCGGCGTTCCCGAGTACGCGAGCCATCTACACATGGGCGATCACCTGTGTCCCTCCCCGCGGCACCGCGGGACGGCGGCGGGGAGACGGGAATCAGTCGGTCGGCCGGGCGCGCGCTTCCCGGCAGACCCATTCTCCCGTCACCCATCGGTGATCGCCACGCGGGCGGCCGGGGGCCCGTCGGTCACCCGCGCCACGGGCTCAGCCCTGCTTCGTGGCGTCGATCTCGGCGACCAGGCCCTCGACGAGCCCCTTGATCTCGTCGCGGATGGGGCGGACGGCCTCCACGCCCAAGCCGGCGGGGTCCGCCGTCCGCCAGTCGAGGTAGGTCTTGCCGGGGAAGTACGGACAGGCGTCGCCGCAGCCCATGGTGATGATGTAGTCGGACGCCTGCGCGGCCTCGGGGGTGAGGGCCTTCGGCTTCTGGTCGCGGATGTCGATGCCCAGCTCGGCCATCGCGGCGACGGCGGAGGGGTTGACGCGCTCCCCGGGCGCGGAGCCGGCGGAGCGGACCTCGATCCGGTCGCCCGCGAGGTGGCGCAGGAAGCCGGCGGCCATCTGGGAGCGGCCCGCGTTGTGGACGCAGACGAACAGCACGGACGCGAGCGGGGTGGAGGACATCGAGTCTTCCTTCATGAGGACACCAGCCGTGGATGATGTGACAATATCAGCCCATGATGACGTCAGCCGACACTGATCTGCTCCGGGTCCTGGCCGACCCGCTCAGGCTTCGGATCGTCACCCTGCTCGCCGGGGAAACGCTCTGCACCACGCACTTGGTCGAGGAGACCGGCGCCCGCCAGACGAACCTCTCCAACCACCTGAAGGTGTTGCGCGAGGCCGGGGTCGTGGAGACGGAGCCGTGCGGACGGTTCACCTACTACCGCCTGCGCCCCGACGTGATGGAGGCGCTCGCCGGTCGCTTGGCCGACCTCGCGTCCGCCGCGCGCCTCACCACCGAATCGGACGTCAAACGGTCCTGCCCCTGAGCTCCCGGTCGACCAGCGCGTACAGGCCGCACACCACGGCGCCGCGCCGCCGCTTGGCCTCGATCGTGGTCATGCCCGCGTGCAGAGCGGTCATGCCGTGGGCGTAGGCGTCCTCGACGGGCAGGTAGTACATGAGGTTGAAGTACAGGTGGGGCGCGGGGTGTTGGCGGTCGACGGCGACCGCACGTATCCAAGTGGTGGCACCGTAGTGGTAGTACAGGCAGAACCCGATCATCCGCCGACCGTCGTAGGCGGCCACCACCCGCGCTTCGGTGCCCATCGCCGCCGCCTGCCCCTTCAACAGCGCGGTCATCGCTTCGATGCCGTCCCGGTCGTGCCCGTGGTCCTGCTGGTGTCCGGCGAGCAAGACCCCGGCCTCCTCGGAGCAGTCCGCGAGCACCTGGTGGCGCACATCGAGACCGGCGGCGGCGAAGGCACGGCGTTCGCGGCGTACGCCGACGCGGCGTTGCGAGGGCAAGGAGGCGATGTAGTCCTCGATCCCGGCGCCGGGGAGCGGGATGAGGGCGTCGTCCTCCAGGTGGAGGGGGCGGTCGTGGTAGAGGGGGGCGAGCCCGGTCGCGGCAGCGCTGGTGAGGTAGGGCCACCAGTGGGTGGTGTGGTGCCTGGTGGCGAAGTCGCGGGCGGCGTCCCGTAGGAGGACGAGGCAGGCGTCCCGGTCCGCGGCGTCGAGGGCGGGGGCGGTGAGCGGGGTGTTGTGGTAGCCGCGGCGTGCGCCGGCGATCACCCGGGGCCGCAGGTGCGGGGGCAGTACGGTGGCGGGCCGGTAGGAGTCGTTCGGTTCGTCGCGCACCAGGTGGAGCGGCGCCGCGGCGAGCAGATCGCCTCCGCGGTCCCGTACGAGCGCGTAAGCGCGGGTGGCGGTGGGGTCTTCCTCCTGGCCGGCGAGCCACTGGTGGGAGAGGTAGAGGCCGGCCGGTCGCGCGAGGTGTTCCCACTCGGCGGCGGGGACGGCGTAAATGGATTCGACGACGCTCGTGATCAACGGGGTTTCCTTCGGCGGTGGCGGTTGGGGGCCTTGAGGGCGGGCGCGGCGCACATGGCCATCAGGCAGGCGGCGGCTTCGACACCCCACGGCAGGAGCGGTCCGGCTTCCAGCAGCATGGTGAACAGCGCGGGAGCGACGACCATGCCGATGGCCCAGGAGAACTGGTACAGGCCCTGCGTGAAGCCTCCGGCCGCCTCGGGGGTGAGGCTCACGGACAGTTCGCTCAACGCCGGGCCGAGGAGGATCTCCGCCACGCTGAACAACGCGATCGCGACCACGAGGGCGCTCCAGGCGGTGAAGGCGAGGGAGGGCAGCGCGGGCAGCGCGAACGCCCCCATCCCCACAGCCATGATCAGGTATCCCGCCGTCACGGCGCGGCGGGCCTCCTTGGGCGCCAGGTGAGCGGTCACGATCGTCGAACACCCCGAGACGATGGCGGTGTTGACGAGGAACAGCGCACTCGCCGCCGACGCGGGGAGTTTCAGGGCGTGGGTGGTGTAGAGGGCGACGAGCACGGCCAGCATGGCCTGGGCGAGGACGTAGGGGATGTTCACGGCTACGAGCAGCAGGTAGCGGCGCGCGTTGTCCGCCCGGGTCACCAGCGCGCTCGGCGGCGCGTCCTGCGTGGACGCGGGGGTGGTGGTGAGGGCGGCGAAGCAGGCGGCGGCCAGCAGATAGGTCACGGCGTCCACCGCGATCATCCACCCCAGCGAGTCCTTCCCGAACACCGTCAGGGCGCCCGCCGCGGCGGCGGCCCCCACGGCGAGGCCGACGTTGCGCAACGAGCCGGTGAACGCGAACCAGGACCGGCGCTCCTCGGGTTCGGTGACGTGCGTGATCAGGGTGCGCTGCGCGGTGAAGTACATGTTGATCCCGGCCTGCACCAGCACGTACACGCCGGCGACCTGCCACAGACCGCCCGCGATCAGGAACAGGGCGAACCCGGCGGCGGAGAGGACGTTGGCCCACACCACGACCGGTTTCGGGCCCAGACGGTCCAACAGGCGTCCGGCGAGGAAGGTCACCGGCAGCGCGACGGCCTGTCCCGCCGTCATCGCCACGCCCACCTGAGCCGGTGGCAGACCTCGCACGTCGGTGAAGTACAGCAGGCCCAGCGGCAGGAGCATGCCGTTGCCGACGGAATCGATCACGTTGCCGGTGATGAACAGGCCGCGCCCCCGCAGCCCGGGCACGCCGAGGCGGTGGGCGGTGCCGGGCCGACGGCGCGCGTCCGTGGTGGCGCTCACGGGGTCAGCAGAGAACTGATCTTGCGCATGACATCGGCCGTGGGGAAGCCGGTCGCCTCGTGCAGTTCGGTCAGGGCCTTCACGGTCTTGTCCTTCTCGCCCTCCGCGAGGGTGAGCACGACGATGTCGCCGTGGGAGGCACCGTCGATGAGCAGTTCGTGCGCGGTGACCACCGTGACGCGTTCGCGGAGCCCGGCCAACACCACCGGTGGGATGCGGCCCGCGGCGAGGAATTCGATCGCCCACCCGGCCCGTGGCACCGCGCTGCCGGTGACGGGCAGGCCTCGGGCCATGCGGGCGAGGGTCGTGAAGGTGTTCGTGCCCGACGCGGCGCAGGAGAGGGTGGTGGCGCCGCCGATGCGCGGGTTGATCTCCAGGATCACGAACCGGCCGCCGGTGTGGACCATGTCGACGTTGACCGACCCGCTGACCCCCAGTCGGCCGCACAGGGTGACCAGGGTGCGGGCCACGTCGGCGAACGCGGCGTCCGCCTCCGCACGGGGCCCGCACCAGCGCAGGTCGGCGAAGGTGAACACCGGCTCCGCCCCGGCGCGCCCGGTCCAACACAAGGGCAGGACCCGGTAGGAGCCGGGCCGTCCCACGATGTCCACGCTGCACAGCTCGCCTTCGACGACCTCTTCGACCACCGTCGACACCTCCGGCGGTGTGGCGAGGTAGGCGTCCAGATCGGCGGGTGAGCGCAAGGGGCGGATGCCCATGCTGGTCGAGTCCCATACGGGCTTCGCCATCAGCGGATAGCCGATCTCCGCGGCTCGCACGCGCAGCGCGTCCGGGTAGCCGGGCACCGACAGGCCCCGGCCCGCCAGCAGGTCCGAGTCGGCACGGAACCCGTCCGGTACCTTCAGCCCGGCCTGCCGACACAGCTGCTTGGTCTCCCACTTGTCCACCAGCAGCGTCGTCGCCGCGAGCGGTGTCATGACCGTCGGGATGCCCGCGGCGTCGAGGAACGCCTTGGCCGCGGCGTCACGCAGCGCGTTCTCGCACGGCAGCGAGATCGATACCGCGGCGTCCGCCCCCCAGGCGAGGACCGCGTCCGCGAGCTCCCGCGGCGTCACCCCCCGATCGAGCCGCTGCCGGTACCCGGGGAAATCGTCGTCATCGGCGCTGCCACTGGTGTGGAACAGTCCGGCCTCGATCCCGTCGGCGGC
Source organism: Streptomyces sp. Tek67B01 (assembly GCF_055231995.1). Lineage (NCBI taxonomy): Bacteria > Bacillati > Actinomycetota > Actinomycetes > Kitasatosporales > Streptomycetaceae > Streptomyces > Streptomyces sp. Tek67B01. The sequence continues at coordinate 6,229,361 of NZ_JBUYUY010000001.1, read as the reverse complement.
CAGGGCGCGTACGGCCCGCTGGACGTACGGGTCGGCGCGCCGGATGCAGACGGACCGCAAGAACGCCATCTTCCGCACCTGTCTCAGCCCACTTCCACTCGGGATCGGGCGATCACCCGATCTGCCAGATCGCGTACCTGCCCCACCGTTCGCGCGCGGGCCACCACGTGCCCGATCCGGCAGGCCGAGTCCGCCGGTTCCGGCACGGTGTCCCCGGGCCGCAGATGTGACTCGCTGTGGGTTCCGGGCACGTCCGGGATGAACACCTGCCGCAGCACGCCACCGTGCTCGGGCAGCAGGAAACGGATCGTCGCCGCGTCGGTGGCGGAGGGGACGGTGTCGGGGACCCGGCCGAGCACGGCCTGGAGGTAGGCGACGGCTTCGCTCACGCCCGTCGCGGCCTCCACGATCTCGCACAGGTTGTCCCCCGGCAGCCGGGCACCGGTCTCGAGCACGTACGGCGTGTCCGTGCCCGGGGGGATCTTCAGCTCGGTGTGCGCGATCCCGTTGCGCACACCGACGGCGAGGGCCGCCCGCGCCGCGACGTGCTGCACCTTCCTGGCGAGCGGCGCCGACAGACCGGAGGGGCAGGTGTGTCCGGTCTCGATCCGGTACCGGCCCTCGGTGGTGTCCTTCGCGACGACCGGCAGGGGGTAGGCCACGCCGTCCGCGACCACCGTTTCGCAGGAGTACTCCGCCCCGGGGATGTACTCCTGAAGCAGAGCGCGCGAGTCGAGTTCGAGGCCGTGCGGGTGGGCGTGCGTGTACTGCCGGGCCGCGGCCACCGCGGAGGCGAGCCGAGCCGGGCCGTCCACCACGGACACGCCCCACGAGCCGCCCTGCTCCGCGGGCTTCACCACCAGCGGCCAACCCAACTCGCCCGACCGCCCCACCCGTTGCGCCTCGGCCGGTTCGCTGACGACCCTCCAGCGGGGGGCGGGAATCCCGGCCGCGGCGAACGCCTCACCCATGAGGATCTTGTTCCTGGCCGCCCGTGCGAGCAGGGGATCGTTGCCGGGCAGGCCCACCCGTCGGGCGAGCAGCGCCGCGAGCGGGGTGAACAGCTCGAAGCAGGCGGCGACACCCGCGATGGCGTGCCGCCGGCAGAAGGCGTCCATGTCCGCCAGGGCCCTCGGGGCGTCCGCGAGATCCGTCGCGCACACCCCGGCGAGGGCGGAGCGCAGCCGGTCCGGATAGCCGTCGTGGATGTCCTTGTGCGTGGCCGCGTACAGGCGCAAGCCCAGCCGGTCGGCGGCCTCGACGAGGAACCGTCCCGCGTTCCCCATCGGCTCGATCACCAGCACTCCGGGCCCGCGCGGGCCCACTCCGATTGTCATTGGCCCAGCAAAGCCGGGGGGTGAGGGTAGCGGCTATGGGCCTGACAGACGAAAACAACTCGCCTCAGAGCGGCGGGATTTGGAGCAAACGCCAATCAACTGGTCAGTAGGCCCACGACATTTGGTGCGCACACCCCATGGAATCGCACAAGCGTCCCGTGGTCGGATCGTCACGCCAGGTACACCTCACCCGCGACCGAACGGGGACCGAGCACCGTGACCAGCCTCAGCCGGCAGCTCGCCGACCACATCGACCAAGGCGTCATCCCGCCCTACCAGTACTCCTACCCGCCCCGCTCCACCTACCGCCCCCTCCCGGAGGGCAAGTGGACCATCCCCGAGGTGTGGGCCATGGACCGGGCCAACTACCAGGTCCCCGAACTCAACCTCTACCTGCACGTCCCCTTCTGCGACCGCAAATGCGGCTTCTGCAACCTCTACACCATCATCAGTACGGACGAGGACGTCTTCGACGCCTACACCGACGCCTTGTGTACCCAGATCCGGGATCACGCCGAGATCATCCAGGCCCGGCGGCTGCGCACCATCTACATCGGCGGCGGCACCCCGGCCCTGCTCAAGCCCCGCCACTTCGAGCAGATCTTCGCCACCATCGGCGGCATCTACCCCAACTGGCGCTCCACCGTCGAGGAGGTCGCGGTCGAGGCCACCCCGTCCTCCATCGCCGACGCACCCGACGAGTTCAAGGCCCTCATCGACATGGGCCTCACCCGCGCCAACGTCGGCATCCAGTCCCTCGTCCCCCGCGAGATCCGCGAAGCCGGCCGCGGCGGCGAGGACGAGGGCGTCATCCGCCGCGCCATCCACACCGCGCACGAACTCGGCCTGCCCGACCTGTCCACCGACCTGATCATGGGATTCGCGGGGCAGACCCCCGAAACCTGGCGCCACAGCGTGAACGAGCTGGCCAAGCTCCGGCCCACCACCATCAGCACCTACTTCCTCACCGTGCGGCCGGACGCCTGGTTCTCCAAGACCGGCGCCTACCAGTACATGTGGCAGGCCGAGCTGTACGACCGCTACGACTACGCCCGAAGCGTCTTCCTCGACCACGGCTACGTCCAAGAGGGCTCCGTCCGCTACAAGAAGCCCGGTCGCGGCGGCTACGCCCAGAAGGTGCTCACCTTCCACGGTGTGCCCCTGCTCGGCCTCGGCGTCGGCGCCCGCTCCTACACCAGCGTGCTGGACTACATGACCGGCAGCGTGAAGCCCTCGACGGCCGAGGTCGCCGATTACATCAGGAAGGCCAAGAACCACGAGATCGTGCCCGTCACCGGCATCGAACTGACCGGCGAGGAAATCGTCCGCAAGCGCCTCGTCCTCGACTCCTTCGACCTCGACCTCACGGAACTCGACCGCTTCGGATACCAGAAGCACGCCGCCGAGTGCGAGGCCGTCCTCGACGCGGCCGAGTCCAACGGGCTCCTCCACCGCATCGGCCGCCGTGTCCAGCTCACCCCCAAGGGCTTCAAGTACCGCGACGTCCTGTCCTGGATGTTCTACTCCGAGCCCGTCAAGCGCCTCGACCGCGAGTACTACGAGAACCTGCACGCGGCGAACGAGCGCGCCCGGCGGAACATGGGGGCGACCCCCGTGCGCATCACCGGCGTCGACCTGCGCGGCGGAGCCGCATGACCGACCTGTACGTCGCGGCGGGCGGAGGAGGAGACCCCATAGGCACGCTCATCGCCGCCCGCACCATCACCGTCGACCCCGACCCTCCGCTGATCGCCACCTACGCGTGGGAACGCCCCGAGGTCGACCCCACCCACCGGCCCCTGACGGAACGGGACTTCGCCGGGCTCGCCCACGAAGCGGGCGGCGTGGCGTTCACGCCCGCCACGCGCGCCCGCCTTCCGGCCGGATCGACGATGCCCGGCCTCGCCGGGGATCTGCCCGCCCGGCTGCTCCTGCTCGACCCCGCCCAGGGGCTCAACTCCCTGGCCCGACAGATCGCGTCCATGGCCGAAGCCGCGGGCGGCGGCGTCCGCGTGGTCGACATCGGCGGTGACATCCTCACCCACGGCGACGAACCCACCCTGCGCAGCCCGTTCGGGGACGCCCTCACCCTCGCCGCCTGCCGGCTGACGGGCATCCCCACCACCGTGTACGTCGCGGGCCCCGGTATCGACGGGGAGATCGAGGAAGGGATCCTCCTCGAACGCCTCGCCGGGACTCACCCCCTCACCCCCGGCCGGGACGCGGCCTCGGCGGCCGCCCCCGCGCTGGCCTGGCACCCCTCGGAGGCCTCCGCCCTGTGGGCCGCCGCCGTCCAAGGCGCCCGCGGCGCCGTCCGCGCCGTCAGCCACACCATCGACCTCACCGAGGTCTCCCCCCGGCTCTACCACCTGCCCCTCGAACGGGCCATCGGCCACAACCCGGTCGCACGAGCCCTCCTCGACGAACGTCCGGCAACCCTGGACGCGGCAGCCGACCTCTCCCACCGGATCACCGGCATCCACGGGCTGGCACCCGAAAGCACCCGGGCCCCCCGGCGGCAACCGCCCATCGGCAGGCCCGCCATGCCCCGTTACGACGAGGCCATGAAGCTCGTGCGCGAGGCGGCCGACGGAGCCGACCACGTCACCTTCCGCCATGCCGCCCGCACCCTGGGCCTCACCTGGCGGGACATCCCGGCCCTCCGGGACGCCCTGGACACGCACACCCCCCTGCTCCGCGTCACCTGACCGCCCCCGCCGGGCCCCGGCACCCACGCACGTCGCCGGTCCCGGCGACGGAACGGGTCCGGCGCCCGGCCATGGCGCTCCCGGCGGTCGGGCCGCCCGGCGGCGTCCGCGTCGGTCAGCGGGTGCGGAAACCGTTGGTGTAAATGTCCGTACGGTTGCGTGGTGCCCCGGAGTGACCCCTCGTAAGCCATGTAGAGCGTGCCCGTCTTCGGGTCGACGGCCGGGCTGGGCAAGGTGGACGCGGCGCGCAGCGGCTTGGCGGGGTCGTTCGGGTCGACCTCCGGTACGGAGGTGTCCTTGGCCACGGTGACCGGGGCGCTCCATGTCTCTCCGGCGTCGGTCGAGGTGACCGTCTCATAGCGGGCTCGGACGACGGTGCTCAGGTCGTCGGAGGAGGTGATCCGGTCGAAGAAGTCGTGCAGGGTGCCGGTGTGCCGGTCGACGACGATCAGATGGCCGAGGGTCTGGGTGTTGGGCACGGCGGCGGTGTCGACGAACCGTCGGGCCCGGCTCCAGGTACGGCCGCCGTCGCGGGTGAGGGAGATGTAGCCCGGACCGTCGAGGGAGCCGGGCCGGGCGGGTCGTTGTCGAGGCGGTTCCAGACCTGGTAGGCGGTGCCCTCGCGGATCGGGTCGGCGGTGAGCGAGGGCTTGTCGTCGAAGAACGGCTGCTCGTCGACGTGCGTACGCACCGCGGGGCTGCGGCCGAGAGCAACCAGGGGGGTACAGCCGGTCTCGCGGGTCCTAGCGGCGGACGCGGGGCATGCCGAGGCCGATCCAGGAGATGATCTCGCGCTGGATCTCGTTGTTGCCGCCGCCGAAGGTGAATATCACGGCGCTGCGGTAGCCCCGTTCGAGTTCGCCGTGCAGGACCGCGCCCGCGGAACCGTCCTTGAGGGAGCCCGCCGCGCCCACCACCTCCATCAGCCAGGCGTAGGCGTCCCGGCGGGCCTCCGAGCCGTAGACCTTGACGGCGGAGGCGTCCTGGGGGGTGAGGGTGCCGGACTGGACGGCGCCGACCATCTGCCAGTTGAGGAGCTTCATCGCGTCGAGCCGAGCATGGGTGCGGGCGAGACGACCCCGCACCCAGGAGAGGTCGATGACCCTGCGGCCGTCGGCGAGTTCGGTTTCCGCCGCCCAGCGCTGGACGTCGTGCAGGGCGCGGATGGCCATGGTGCCGTGGGCGGCGAGGGTGACGCGCTCGTGGTTGAGCTGGTTGGTGATCAGGCGCCAGCCCCCGTTCTCCCGGCCGACGCGTCGGCTCGCGGGCACCCGGACGTTCTCGTAGTAACTGGCCGTGGTGTCGTGCGAGGCGAGGGTGTTGATGAGGGTGTAGGAGTACCCGGGGTCGGAGGTCGGCACCAGGAGCATGCTGATGCCCTTGTGGGCGGGGGCGTCGGGGTCGGTGCGGACCGCGAGCCAGACCCAGTCGGCCGTGTCGCCGTTGGTGGTCCAGATCTTCTGGCCGTTGACGACGTAGGTGCCGGTCTCCTCGTCGCCCTCCCGTACCGCCTTGCACTTGAGCGCGGCGAGGTCGGTGCCGGCGTCGGGCTCGCTGTAGCCGATGGCGAAGTCGATCTCGCCGGAGAGGATGCGGGGCAGGAAGTACGCCTTCTGTTCGTCCGTGCCGAACCGCATGAGGGTCGGCCCGACGGTGTTCAGCGCCATCAGCGGCAACGGCACGACGGCCTGCGCCGCCTCGTCGAAGAAGATGAACTGGTCCATGGGCGACATCCCGCGCCCGCCGTACTCCTCGGGCCACCCGACCCCGAGCCAGCCGTCGGCCCCCAGGCGTCGGATGGTCCGGCGGTAGAAGCGCTTCTGCGCGGCGGGGTCCTCGTAGCGGGCGTGGACGTCCTGCGGGACCAACTCGGCGAAGTAGGCACGCAGCTCGCTGCGCAACCGCTCCTGCTCAGGCGTGTATTCGAGGTGCACGGCCCCTCCGGGTCTCTCGCGGTCCGTCCGTCGGCGGGGGCAGAGTAGAACCTGTTACAAGAATCCGGAAGGGCGGCCGACTAGGCTTTCGCCATGGAGACGCGAAAGCCGGCCCCCGCCGCGACCGGCGAGATCGTGGCCGAATGCCACGGGTTGAAGGACTACTACCGACAGACGCCGGTACGGCTCGGGCTGAGGCGGCGGGCGGACGGGGCCCTGCTGTTCGAGGCGGGCACCGCCGCCGCGCCCGAGCCGCTTGTCGGCGTGGCTCGCGAAGCGGACGTACGGGCCTTCGCGCGGGGAATCCTGGACGTGCTCGCGCAAGGCGGCGGGGAGCCGGACTTCCACCTCTGGGACGACGGGTACACGGAGGTCGTGGCCACCGTCGGGTACGGGCCCGAGCTCTACCTGTGCGTCGAAGCCTGCTTCGATCCCGCTCGGGACCGGGTGGGCACATCCGCCACGGGCGAGCCGTTGTACTCCAACCGCTTCGGCGGCGCCCACCTCTTCCTCGGCCACCTCGACCCGGCCGATCCCCTGGAGCTCACCCGGTTCGCCCGCGCCCTGTCGGCCGCGGTCACCGTCCCGGAGCGGTGACCGCGCCCCACGGGCAGTGGCCCGGGGCCTTCAGTCGAGCGCGGCGATCATGGCCGCGGCCGTCGCGGCCATCGCGGTGCGGGCGGCCGTCAGGTACGGGCGGGGGTCGGCCGGGGTGAGGTGGGCGCGGATCGCTCCGGTCATGGCCACGTTCAACGCGGTGCCGATGTTGACCTTGCGGATGCCTCCCGCGACGGCCGCCGCGAGTTCGGCGTCGGGGAGCCCCGAGGAGCCGTGGAGGACGAGCGGGACCTCCACCGTCTTGGCCAGGCGGGCCAGGAGCCCGTGATCCAGGGAGGCCGTCCGGCTGGTCATGGCGTGGCTGCTGCCGATGGCGACGGCCAGCGCGTCCACCCCCGAGTCGGCGACGAACCGCCTCGCCTCGTCCGGGTCGGTACGGGCTCCCGGCGCGTGCGGGTCCGGCGGCGCCGCGCCGTCCTTGCCGCCGACCTCCCCGAGCTCCGCCTCGATCCACAGCCCGTTGGCGTGGGCCCAGTCGGCGGCGGAGCGGGTGGCCTCCAGGTTCTCGGCGTACGGCAGGTGCGCGGCGTCGTACATGACCGACCCGAAGCCCGCGTCGACGGCCTGACGCAACAGCTCGGAGCTCTTCACGTGGTCGAGGTGCAGTCCCACAGGCACCCCCGCGGCCTCGGCACACGCGGAGGCCGCCCGGGCGATGGGCAGCAGCCGGCCGGACCTGAACTTCACGGCATTCTCGCTCAGTTGCAAGATGACCGGCAGGCCGACCCGCTCGGCGCCCTCGATGACCGCCTCGGCGTGCTCCAGCGTGATGATGTTGAAGGCGGCGACGGCGCGTCCGGCGGCCGCCGCTTCCGTCACGAGCGCGCCCGCCGGTACGAGGCTCATCGGACCGCCTCCTCGCCCGCCGTCAGGATCACGGAGCGGGTCAAGTGCCTTGGCGCGTCCGGGTCGAGATCGCGGTGGGCGGCGACGGCGAGGGCCAGCCGGTGGACCCGGACCAGTTCGGCGAGCGGGTCGAGGCGTCCGGCCACCCAGGCGGCGCCGGTCGCCAGGACCTGTTCGGCGAGCCCCTCGGGCGTCTCGCCCAGGGACCACGTGACGGTTCCGGGTCCACTGACGCTGATCGGTCCGTGCCGGTATTCCATCGCCGGGTAGGACTCGGCCCAGGAGAGCGAGGCCTCGCGCATCTTGAGCGCGGCCTCGTTCGCCAGGCCGACGGTCCAACCGCGCCCGAGGAAGGTGAACTGCCCCACGGTCTCGAGCCCTTCGGGCAGTGGTGCGGCGAGGGCGGCGAGGGCGTCTTCCACGACGGCGGGGCCGTGCGCGCCGAGGTGCGCGCGCAGCAGCGTCAGGGCCGTGGTGGCGAAGCGGGTCTGGACGACCGATCGTTCATCGGCGAAGTCCAGTACGACGAGTTCGTCCGCGAGGGCCATCACCGGGGTGGCCGGGTCGCCGATGACCGCGGTCGTCGCCACCCCGGCGTCCCGCAGCCCGGCCAGCAGGTCGAGCACCTCGGTGGTCGTCCCGGACCGGGTCAGCGCCACCACCCGGTCGTAGCGCCGGTGGCGGGGGAACTCCGAGGCGGGGAAGGCGTCGGTCTCGCCCTGTCCGGCTTCCTCGCGCAGGGCGGCGGCCGCCTGCGCCATGTAGTAGGAGGTCCCGCATCCGACGATCGCGGTCCGCTCCCCCGGCTGCGGCAGCACCGCCCGTCGCGCCGGGGCCAATTCGGCGGCCCGCTCCCAGCATGCGGGTTGCGTGGCCAGCTCGTGCGCGACGTGACTCATACGGGCTCCCTGGAGCAGTGGGGCGACTGGTGCGTTTTCCTGCACGGTATCGGGCTGTTTCGCGCAACTTCAAGCATCCATCGCCTGATCGTCTGGGTTAATCTCAAGCAGAGGGCCGACGGGCGGGCCGGGAGAGTGAGTGGGGTCATGACCCGCAAGGAACGCTGGCAGAGACTGCTGGATCTGCTGGTCGAGCGGGGCGGGCTGGAGGTGGAGCCGGCCGCCGAGCTCCTCGGCGTCTCCGCCGCGACCATCCGGCGCGACCTCGACCAGCTGGCCGAGCAGCAGATGCTGGTCCGTACGCGCGGTGGCGCCGTCCCGCACGGCGTCTCCTACGAACTCCCCTTGCGCTACCGCACCTCACGCCGCGCCGCCGAGAAGGGCAGGATCAGCGAGGCGGTGGCGGCCCTGATCGCCCCCGGCGAGGTGATCGGCCTGACCGGCGGGACGACGACCACCGAGGTCGCCCGGGCCCTGGCCGCCCGCCCGGACCTCGCGACCGGCTCGCCCGCCCTGACCGTGGTCACCAATGCCCTCAACATCGCGGGCGAGCTGGTGATCCGTCCCCAGTTCAAGATCGTGCTCACCGGCGGAGTGGCCCGGCCCCAGTCGTACGAACTGACCGGCCCTTTGGCGCAGCAGGTCCTGGGTCAGCTCAGCATGGACACCGCCGTCGTCGGGGTCGACGCCTTCGACCCGGCGGACGGCGCGGCGACCCGGCACGAGGACGAGGCCGCGATGAACCGCCTGCTGTGCGAGCGCGCCCGCCGGGTGGTGGTCGCGGCCGATTCCAGCAAGTTGGGCGTGCGCGCCTTCGCCCGCATCTGCGCGACCGAGGCCGTGGACGTCCTGGTGACGGACACGGGGCTGCCGGAGGCGGTCGCGCGGTCCTTCGCGGCTGCGGGGGTCGAGGTGCGCAGGGTGTGAGACGCCGGCGCCGGGTCTGGTCCACGGACGCTCAGTGCGCCGGTACGCGTTCCGCCTCTCGGGCCAAGGCGGCCAGGACCGGGGCGATCAGCGGGTGGGTTTCCGCGCCCCGGCGGGTCGCCGCGAAGACGCGGCGGGTGGCGGCCGGTCCGGAGACGGGGCGGACCCGCACCTCCTTGAGGTCCATGCCGCGCAGCGCGGAGCGCGGGACCAGGGCGACGCCGGCGCCGGCGCCCACCAGGGCCGTCACGGCACGGAAGTCGTCGGAGCAGTGCGCGAGGCGGGGCTGGAACCCGGCCAGTTCGCAGGCGAGCAGCGTCACGTCGTGGCAGGGGTTTCCCGGGTACTGGCCCACCCAGTCAGAGTCGGACAGTTCCGCGAGCGAGACCGAGGGCAGGCCGGCGAGTGGGTGCCCCACCGGCAGGACCGCGTCGAAGGGTTCCGCGTACAGCGGCAGGACGGACAGCCGGCCGTCGTCCGCGCCGGGGGCGCCGCGGTACTCCACGGCCAGTGCCAGGTCAGCCTCGCCGTCCAACAAGAGCGGCAGGCTCTGGTCGCCCTCCGCGTCGCGCACCCGCAGTCGGATGCCCGGGTGGTCCACGGCCAGCCGGACGATCGCCGGCGCGAGGACCTCGGCGATCCCGGTGGCGAAGGCGGCCACGGTGACCTCGCCCGCCGAACCGCCCGCGTAGGCGGCGAGTTCGGCTTCCGCGCGCTCCAGCTGGGCCAGCACCTGGTGGGTGTGCCCGAGCAGGATCTCCCCGGCGGCGGTGAGGCGCACGCCCCGGCCGCTGCGGGTCAGCAGGGCGTGCCCGGTCTCCTGCTCCAGCGCCGCGAGCTGCTGCGAGACCGCGGAGGGGGTCAGGTACAGGGCCGCGGCCGCGGCGGTCACCGTACGGTGGTCCGCCACGGCCCGTAGGACACGCAGCCGGCGGGGGTCGATCACCCCGCCATTGTCGCAGGCCCGGGCGGTCGCGAGCCCCGGCGGTGCCGGACCCCGCCGGTCCCGAGCCCCGGCGGTACGAGCCCCGGCGGGCCCGGGTCCGGGCGCCTCGGGACCCGGCCGGCTCAGACCCCGGCCGTCGCGAGGGCCGCGCGGGCGTCGACGAAGGCCGCCACCGCGCGCTCGACGTCGGCCGTGGAGTGGGCGGCCGACAACTGGACGCGGATTCGGGCCGCGCCCATCGGCACCACCGGGTAGGAGAAGCCGATCACGTACACGCCGCGCTCCAGGAGGAGTTCCGCCATGCGGGCCGCCTCCGACGCGTCACCGATCATCACGGGGGCGATGGCGTGGTCCCCGGGCAGGATCTCGAATCCGGCCGCGCTCATCTTCGTACGGAACAGCTCGGTGTTGGCGGCGAGCCGGTCGCGCAGGTCGCCCGCGGATTCCAGCAGGTCCAGGACCTTGAGGGAGGCGGCCGCGATGACCGGGGCGAGGGAGTTGGAGAAGAGGTACGGGCGCGAGCGCTGGCGCAGCAGCTCGACGATCTCGGCCCGGGCCGCGACGTAGCCGCCGGAGGCACCGCCGAGGGCCTTGCCGAGGGTGCCGGTGATGATGTCGACGCGGTCCATGACCCCGTGCAGCTCGGGGGTGCCGCGGCCACCGGGGCCGACGAAGCCGACGGCGTGCGAGTCGTCCACCATGACCATGGCGTCGTAGCGCTCGGCGAGGTCGCAGATCTCGGCGAGGGGGGCGACGTAGCCGTCCATCGAGAACACGCCGTCGGTGACGATCAGGCGGCGGCGGGCGTCCTGGGTGTCCTTGAGCCGGGTCTCCAGCTCCGCGAGGTCGCGGTTCGCGTAGCGGTGGCGGCGGGCCTTGGAGAGGCGGATGCCGTCGATGATCGAGGCGTGGTTGAGGGCGTCGGAGATCACCGCGTCCTCGGCGCCGAGCAGGGTCTCGAAGACGCCGCCGTTGGCGTCGAAGCAGGAGGAGTAGAGGATCGTGTCCTCCTGGCCGAGGAACGCCGACAGGCGGGCCTCCAGCTCCTTGTGCACCTCCTGGGTGCCGCAGATGAAGCGGACGGAGGCCATGCCGTAGCCCCAGCGGTCCAGCGCGTCCTTGGCGGCGGCGACCACCTCGGGGTGGTCGGCGAGTCCGAGGTAGTTGTTGGCGCAGAAGTTCAGGACCTCTCCGGCCAAGCCGCCGGAGGTGACCGCGACGGACGCGCTCTGCGGGGTGCCGATGACGCGCTCGGGCTTGTGCAGGCCGGCGGACCGGATCTCGTCGAGGGTGGTGCGCAGGTCGGCGCGGACGGTCTCGAACATGGGGCGGTGCTCTCTTTCTCCTGGTCGGCGGAGGGAGGGGGCCGGGCCCCGCCGGGAGGGGCGGGTGCGGGGCCCGGCGGGAAGGGGACGCACGGGGTACGGCGCCGGGCGGGGTTCCCGGGGGGATCGGGCGGTGGTGGGGCCGCGCCGAGTCCCCCGGCGGCGGTCAGGCCGTCCAGTCCAGGATGATCTTGCCGCTGCGCGCGGTCGACGCCTCGTCGAAGGCGGCCTGGAAGTCGGTGTGGGAGTAGCGGCCGGTGATGACGGGGCTGAGGTCCAGGCCGCCCTCCAGCAGCACGGTCATCGCGTACCAGGTCTCGAACATCTCGCGGCCGTAGATGCCCTTGATGGTGATCATCGAGGTGACGACCTTGGCCCAGTCGACGGGGAACTCCTGCGCGGGCAGGCCCAGCATGGCGATGCGGCCGCCGTGCGTCATGTTGTCGATCATGTCGCGCATCGCCTCGGGGCGGCCGGACATCTCCAGGCCGACGTCGAATCCCTCGCGCAGCCCCAGCTGGGCCTGCGCGTCGGCGATCGTCGCCTCCCGCACGTCCAGGGCGAGCGTCGCGCCCGCCTTGCGGGCGATGTCGAGGCGCTCGGGACTGACGTCGGTGATGACGACGTTGCGCGCGCCGGCGTGCCGGGCCACGGCGGCCGCCATGATGCCGATCGGGCCGGCGCCGGTGATCAGGACGTCCTCACCCACCAGCGGGAAGGACAGCGCGGTGTGCACGGCGTTGCCGAACGGGTCGAAGATGGCCGCCACGTCCAGGTCCACGGCGGCCCGGTGCACCCAGACGTTTTGCGCGGGCAGCACCACGTACTCGGCGAACGCGCCGTCCCGGCCGACGCCGAGGCCGACGGTGCTGCGGCACAGGTGCCGGCGCCCGGCGAGGCAGTTGCGGCACTTGCCGCAGACCAGGTGGCCCTCGCCGCTGACCAGTGCGCCGATCTCGATGTCCCGGACGTCCGCGCCGAGTGCGGCGACCTCGCCCACGAACTCGTGGCCCAGGACGAGGGGCGTCTTGACGGCGCCCTGCGCCCAGCCGTCCCAGGCCCGGATGTGCAGGTCGGTCCCGCAGATACCGGTCCGCAGCACCTTGATCAGCACGTCGCCGGGACCGTACTCGGGCTCGGGGACGTCCATGAGCCACAGCCCGGGTTCGGCCTTGTGCTTGACGAGTGCCTTCATGGGGTGGCTCCAGGCATGCGAGGGGTGCCGTCGCGAGCGTGCGGGCCCGCGCGGTGTTCGGTGTGTGACGGGACCAATCTGCCGAGCGGCCCGGTGATCGGTCCATCGAGACTTTCTTAAGCGGGTCGACAGCGCAGCTTCACGCCTATGCTCCTCAGGTGACGGGGCAGGGCCGGCCGGGATCGGGCCGGGAGCAGGGGAACGGGGAGGTGGGGGGCGTGCCGAGTCTGCGCAGCAGGGCGCTGTCGGTCGCGCTGATCGCGACGGGGCGGCGAAGACGGTTCGCGAGCGCCGAGGCGGTGCGCGCCAGGGTGGCGCAGACCGCCCGACGACCGGCGTCGCATCTGCCGCCCCGCTCGCTGGGCCGGATCGCCGAGGTCTCCCGGGCCTTCGTCGGGGCGTGGCCGGTGTACGACATCTCGCCGCGCGGCGTCGAGGCGGTGGCGCAGGTGCTGTACGTGCACGGCGGCGCGTACATCAACGAGTTGGTCCGGCCGCACTGGTCGATGATCCGCACCCTGATCGAACGCGCCCGTGCCCGCGTCGTCGTGCCCGCCTACATCCTGGCGCCGCGCGGCACCGCCGACCGCAACGTCCCGGTCGCCGCGGACCTGCTGAGCGGTCTCATCGAGGGCGGTGGCGCGGGCGGGACGGTCCTGATCGGGGACTCGGCCGGGGCCGGTCTGGCGTTGGCCGCCGCCCAGCGGTTGCGGGACCGCACGGGGGCGCAGCCGTCCCGGATCGTGCTGATCTCGCCGTGGCTGGACGTGACGATGAGCCATCCCGCGCAGGCGGACATCGAGCGGGCCGACCCGTTGCTGGCCCGGTCGGGGCTGGTTGAGGCGGGGCGGTTGTACGCGGGCACCCTCGCGGCCGACGACCCCCGGGTGAGCCCGCTGCACGGGTCCTTCACGGGGCTGGCGCCGCTGACGGTGTTCACGGGGACCCGGGACGTGCTGACCACGGACAGCCGGGAGCTGGTGCGACGGGCGCGGGAGGGCGGGGTGGACGTGGAGTTCCACGAGGCGGCGGGGTTGCCGCACGGCTACCCGTTGCTGCCCGTCCCGGAGGGGCGGGCGGCCCGTGACCGGATCGTGGACCTGGTCAGGGCCGCCGCGGAGCTGTGAGCGGCGACGCGATGCCACCGGTGTGACCCGGGGACGGCGCGGCGGCCCGTACGGGCGGCGCCGCGTCACCGGCCCCACGCTCAGGCCAGGCAGGTCATCAGCGAGCTGACGGGCCGGGCCCGGTAGGCCGCCCAGAAGGCCTCGTCGCGTTCCGCGTCGGGCGGCGGGGTGCGTACGGGCTGCCAGCCGGCCGTGGCGAAACCGGCTTCGACCGCCGCCTCGCAGAAGTCGGCGTGTGTCCAGGCCCGGAACTCGAAGTGGGCGTCGGGGTGGGCGACGAACTGCGCCCGCACCAGCGGGGCCTCGTCGTGCGGTTCGCGGTCCAGGACGCGGACACCGTACGGGGACCAGTCCGGGCACGGGAACGCCCCCGGGTTCGGCACGATGGCCAGCAGGCGGCCCCCGGGCCGCAGGTTGGCCCGTACGGACCGGAACAGGGCGTACAGCGCCTCCCGGTCGGGGGCCTGGTTGAAGAGGTAGACGGCGGTGGCCAGGTCGAAGGGGCCCAACTGCGGCATCCCGGCCGCGTCGGCGACGACGTACTCGATCCGTTCGCCTTGGTGGGCCTCGCGGGCCCGGCTGATGCGGTCGGGGCAGTCGTCCACGCCCACGGTCCGCCGGGCGCCGCCGCTCGCCAGCAGCCGCGCTGTGGCGCCGTGCCCGCAGGGGAGGTCGAGGGCGTCGAGCCCGCGGACCCCGCCGAGCGCGTCCAGCGCGGTGCGCAGGGTGAGGGCGTCGGCTTCCGAGAAGGCGGGCGGGGGCTTCGACGTGTCGTACTGCTGTCGCATGTCGGAGAGCCTCCCCGGCCTCGGCCCGGCGGACAGCCGCCCGGGGCGCACCGTCCCCCGCACGGGGGAGGCGTTCGGGTCAGTCGGTGCGGCGTACGGGGGCCGTGCGGCGGTGCGGGTCCGTCGTGCCGGGCGCATCCTGTCTGTGTGACGGCGAGACCCGACAGCGGCAGCCCGGCCACCGACGCCTTGCTCCGGGTGCTCGCACGGGCCGCCATGGCCACCGTGGAGGCCGTCGGCGGCTACGCGGGCGGGGTCTACCTGCGCACGCGCACGGACGGGCTGTTGCGGTTGGCCGCGCTGGAGGGACTCCCGGGCCGGCTGTTCCGGCCCTGGTGGCGGATGCACGCGAACCGTCCGTATCCCGTCGCGGAGGCGTACCGCTCGGGGCAGGCGGTGCACCTGCCCGACGCCGAGTCGGCGATGCGGCGCTTCCCCCAGCTGACGGCCGGACTGCCGTTCACGTTCGGCTCGCTGTACGAGCCCGTCACTGCCGGGGACGAGCGGTTCGGGGTGCTGATGGTGCTGCGACCGGCGACGCCCGGCGTCCCGGTCGGACCCGAGGACCGGGAACGGATGCGCAACCTCGCGGCGCGGCTGGCGGCCGAGCTGGCGGCGCTCACCGCGGGCGGCGAGCCGGTGCTGTGGGACGGCGATCCGTTCTCTCCCCCGCCACCCGTCCCCCGGGGCGGCGCGGAGACGGCCGTGGACCGCCTCGCGCAGGCCGTGCTGTCGATGGACCGGCAGGGCAGGATCCGCTACGCGAACACCGCCGCCGCGGCCCTCTGCGCCGCCGAGGGGCGGCCGCTGCTCGGGGAGGTGCTGTGGGAGGCCCTGCCCTGGCTCGGCAATCCGGCGTACGAGGACCACTTCCGCGCCGCCTTCATGGCCCCCGAGCCGGTGCACTTCGTGGCGCGGCGGGACCACCCTCCGTCCGGGACGTGGCTGTCGGTGGGGCTGCACCCGGGGCCGGACGGGGTCACGGTGACGATGGGCTCCACCGGGTCGGACCGGTACGCCTCGGGGGCGGAGGGCTCCGGCTCCCCCGCCGAGGGGTCCGCCTCGGCCCTGTACCGGCCGGTGGCGCTGGCGATCGCGCTGACCGAGGCGGTGACCGCCCGCCAGGTGTCGGCGGTGGTGACCGAGGAACTGCTGCCGGCCTTCGGCGGTCGCCAGCTGGCGATCTACCTCCTGGACGAGCGCCATCTGCACCTGGCGTGGGAGACCGGGTTCCCCCGGGGATTCCTCGACCGCTTCGACGGAGTGGGCCTGGACGTGCGGCTGCCCGGCGTGGAGACACTGACGTCGGGCCGTCCGCTGTTCTTCGAGTCGATGGAGCACCTGGCCGCGGCCTACCCGGGGATTCCGCTCGACACCCATGTGGGGGCCCGCGCCTTCCTGCCGCTGATCGCCTCGGGCCGACCGGTGGGCTCCTGCATCCTCGGCTTCGACACGCCGCGCGGATTCGGCGCCGAGGAGCGCACGGTCCTCACCGCGCTCGCCGGATTGATCGCGCAGGCCCTGGAGCGGGCCCGGCGCTACGACAGCGAGGCGGCGCTGGCCCGCGGGCTCCAGTCGGCGCTGCTGCCGCACCGGCTGCCGGTGCGCGACCACGTGGTCACCGTGGGCCGGTACCTGCCCGGGACGGTCGGCATGGACGTCGGCGGCGACTGGTACGACGTCACGGAGACCGGCCCGGACACCCTGGCCCTGGTCATCGGCGACGTCCAGGGCCACGGGGTGGCCGCGGCGGCCACGATGGGGCAGCTGCGCAGCGCGGTACGGGCCTTCGCGCTGGGCGGCAACGCGCCGGAGCAGGTGGTGCGCGGCACCAATCGGCTGCTGATCGACCTGGACCCCGGCCAGTTCGCCAGTTGCTGCTACGTCGAACTCGACCGCACCTCGGGACGCGCGCGTGCCGTCCGCGCGGGCCACCCCCAGCCGCTGATGCGCCATCCCGGCGGCCGGACGGAGGTGCTGAACCTTCGGGGCGGGGTGGTGCTCGGGGTCGACGCGACCGCCTCGTACCCGGTGACCGAGTTCGTCCTGGAGCCGGGCGCGCTGCTGGCCCTGTACACGGACGGACTGGTGGAGGAGCCGGGTACCGACATCGACGCCGGGGTGGAACGGCTGCGGACCGCGCTGGCCGCCGCCCGCCCCGTCCCGCTGACCGAGACGGCCGACCGGCTGGCGGGCGGGGCCGGAACCACCGGTGACCGGCCCGACGACATCGCCCTGCTGCTGGCGTGGCGCACCGGACCGACCGACTGAGGGGCCCGCGGTGGTCACGATAGGGGGCCCGCTCGGCAAAGCGGAGGAAAATTCGCGCTGATCTAGGTGCGGTTCCCGTACCCCCGCGCGGGCAGTATTTACGCCACCTTGACGCCGAAAACGGGTTACCGGCGGTCCGCGGACAAGGGAATCCGCACATGAACAGCTCTTGACCTGCGGATCTCGCGGAGATTGCATGACGGCCCGGGAGCCACTGAAACACCTTGCTCACCACCGCCCCGGAGGCGATACCGCTCCCGTGCTCACTCCCCCGCACCTGCCGATCGGAACCCCGCACCGATGACTGACACGATCAGCGCCCCGCAAGCCCTCGCTCCGGCGACCGCGCCCGTCCCCCAAAAACTGAAGCGTTCCATCGGCGTGGTCGGCGGAACCCTGCTCACGCTCTCGTGCGTGACGCCGGCCTCGACGCTCTTCGTGGTCGTTCCCGACCTGTTCGCCGGCCTCGGTACCTGGACCGCCCTCACCATCGCCATCGGCTCGCTGCTCTGTATCGGCGTGGCGTTCTGCTACTCGGAGCTGGGCACGCTCATCCCCAGCGCCGGTGGTGAGTACGCGATGGTGTCGACCATGGCGGGCAAGCTCGCGGGCTGGCTGGTCTTCGTGCTCTCGTTGCTGGTCGTGATGATCGTGCCACCCGTGATCGCCATGGGCACGGCCGACTACCTGGCCCCGGTCGTCCACATACCCGCCCCGGTCGCCGGTGGCGCCGTGATGCTGCTCGCCACCCTCGCCGGCCTGCTGGACCTGAGGGCCAACGCCTGGATCACCGGCATCTTCCTGGTGCTGGAGGTCGTGGCCGCCGCGCTGGTCGCCGTACTCGGCTTCGCCCACAGCGAGCGGGGCGCCGACGCGCTGGTGCACGGCTCGGTGGCCGCCGAGGGCGGCGGCACGTCGACCGTGACGGCGATGATGGTCGTCTCCGGTCTCGCGATCGCCCTGTTCGTCACCCAGGGGTTCTCGACGGCCGTCTACCTGTCGGAGGAGCTGGAGAAGCCGCGCCGCAACGTTCCTCGGACGGTGCTCGCCACCCTCGCCATCTCCACCGCCGTGATCCTGGTCCCGGTCATCGCCATCACCGTGGGCGCCCCGGACCTGGACGCGCTGAGCGCCGGGGACCTCGGCGGGATGGTCACGGCCTGGTCGAACTCGGCCGTCGGCACCTTCGTGAGCCTGTGCGTCGCCCTCGCCATCATCAACGCGGGCATCGTCATGGTCATCCAGAACTCCCGCGTGCTGTTCGCCTCGGCCCGTGACAAGGCCTGGCCGGAGCCGGTCAACAACGCCCTGGCCAAGCTCGGTCGCTTCGGCTCGCCGTGGGTGGCGACGCTGCTGGTCGGCCTCCCGGGCGCCGCGATGTGCTTCGTCAACCTGGACACGCTGTACGGGGTCACCGGCGTCTCGGTGACCGGCATGTACCTGCTGGTAGCCGTGGCCGCGCTGTTCTGCCGCCGTGGGGCGCACCGCGAGAAGGCCGCCTGGCGGATGCCGCTGTGGCCGGCCGTGCCGGTGGTGCTGATCGCGGTGTTCGCGTACATCCTCACGCAGCAGGAGACGCGCTACCTGCTGTGGACGGGCGGGATCACCGCCGTGGCGACCCTGTACTGGGCCCTGTACCTGCGGCCGCGCCAGGACAGCCGCTGGCTGGTGAGTATCCCGGAGGACGCCGAGGACGAGGCGGAGGCCGCGGTGACGGCCGCGTAGCGTCCGCTCGCGGCGGGGCTGCCCGGCCCGCGGGGTGCGGGCCGTGGCGCAGTGACCGATCGACGGTGCCGGTGCCGGGGTTTCCCGGCACCGGCGCCTTCGTATCAGTTCCGGGGCGGCCCCCAGCCGAGCAGGAGCGCGGTGCTCACCAGCCCGATGTGGCTGAACGCCTGTGGGAAGTTGCCGAGCTGGCGACCGGCGACGGGGTCGTACTCCTCGGCGAGCAGGCCCACGTCGTTACAGACGTCCAGCAGCCGCTCGAACAGCTCGCGCGCCTCCTTGCTCCGGTCCGTCAGGTGCAGGGCGTCGGCCAGCCAGAAGGAGCAGGCGAGGAAGACGCCTTCGTCGCCGGGCAGTCCGTCGACGGAGGGCCCCTCGGTGCTGTAGCGGCGGACGAACCCGCTCGCGCCGAGTTCGTCGCGCACCGCGTCGACGGTGCCGATCACGCGCGGGTCGTCGGGGGGCAGGAACCCGACCCTGGGGATGAGCAGGGTCGCGGCGTCCAGTTCGCGCGAGCCGTAGTACTGGGTGAAGGTGTTGCGCTCGCTGTCGTACGCGTTCGCGCAGACGTCGGCGTGGACCTCGTCCCTCATGGCCCGCCAGCGCTCCACGTCGCCCGGCATCGAGGGGTCGTGCTCCAGGGTCCTGACGGCGCGGTCGGCGGCGACCCAGGCCATCACCTTGGAGTGGGTGAAGTGGCGGCGCGGACCGCGGACCTCCCAGATTCCTTCGTCGGGCATGCGCCAGTGGCGCTCCAGGAAGTCGAGGAGCGCGAGCTGGATGCTCCAGGCGTGCCGTTCGGTGGGGAGCCCGCCGACCCGCGCCAGGTAGAGGGCGTCCAGGACTTCCCCGTACACGTCCAGCTGGAGCTGGTTCACGGCCGCGTTGCCCAGGCGGACCGGGGTGGAGCCGGCGTAGCCGCGCAGCCAGGTGAGGTCGCTCTCCGGAATCCTGCGTTCACCCGCGATCCCGTACATGATCTGCAGGTCGGCGGGGTCACCGGCCACGGCGCGCAGCAGCCAGGCCCGCCAGTCCCGGGCCTCGTCGTGGAAGCCGGTGGCGAGCAGGGAGCCCAGGGTGAGGGTGGCGTCGCGGAGCCAGCAGTAGCGGTAGTCCCAGTTGCGCACGCCCCCGATCTCCTCGGGGAGGGAGGTGGTCGCGGCGGCGACGATGCCGCCGGTCGGCGCGTAGGTCAGGGCCTTGAGGGTGATCAGGGAGCGGACGACGGCTTCCCGGTACGGGCCCACGTAAGCGCATCGGGAAGCCCAGTCGTGCCAGTCGGCGCGGCTCTGTTCGAGGGCCTCGTAGGGGTCGAGGGGCGTGGGTCGCGGCTCGTGCGAGGGGTGCCAGGTCAGCACGAAGGCGACCTGTTCGCCGGGGCCGACGGTGAACTCGGAGCGGGTGCTGTTGTGCTCGCCCCAGGTGCGTACGGGCGGCAGGCTGCGGAACCAGGCGGAATCGGGTCCGGCGATGGCGACGCGGTCGCCGTCGCGTCGCCGGACCCAGGGGATGATGCCGCCGTAGTCGAACCGCAGGCGCAGGGTGCTGCGTACGGTGACCTCGCCGGACACCCCTTCGACGATCCGCATGACGTCGGGCATGACGTCGCGTTGCGGCATGAAGTCGGTGACTTTGACCGTGCCTTCCTCGGTCTCCCAGACCGACTCCAGGATGAGCGAGTCGTCGACGTAGGCGCGGCGGGTGCACCCTTCGCCGTCGGCGGCGCCCGCCGGGGCGATGCGCCAGTGACCGTTCTCCTCGTCACCCAGGAGGGAGGCGAAGCACGCGGCCGAATCGAAGCGCGGCAGGCACAGCCAGTCGATGGACCCGTCCCGGCCGACCAGCGCACTGGTCATCAGGTCGCCGATGAGTGCGTAGTCCTCGATGGGTTGTGTCATTTGTGCGACCTTCCCCCGAACCCGGGGGGCCAATCAGGTCCGTGCCCCGCTCGCGTCCTTCGTGGCTCGTGGGGCGCGGGACCGCGGCGTCAGTTCCGTACGAGGAGCAGTGCGGCCCCGATGACCACGCCGAGGGCGACGGCGAGGACGGCGTGGGCGGGGCGGGGCGTCCGCAGCGCCGGGACGGGGAGCAGCCGGTCGGCGGCGTACCGGCCGGGGCCGGTGAGGGCGAGGACGGCGGCGCCGACGGTCAGCAGCAGTTCGTACTCGATGCCCTTGGGTGCGAAGAACGATCCGGCGCCGTGCACGGCGATCGCGTTGATCATGGTGCCGACGACGGCGGCACCGGCGAGCGGGGTGAGCAGCCCGGCGGCGAGGCCGAGACCGCCGAGGGTCTCGGTGAGACCGGCGAGTGCGGCCATGGCGTCGCCGGCCGGGTAGCCGCTCGCGGTGAAGAAGCGGCCGGTGCCGCTGATGCCGCCTCCGTCGAACCAGCCGAACAGCTTCTGGGTGCCGTGGGCGGCCATGGTGAGGCCGAGGACCAGGCGCAGGAGCAGCAGGCCGGCGTCGTGGACGGAGCCGGTGGACGCGGGGGCGGGAGCGGCCGGTGCGGCGGCCGGAGCCTTCGTCGCGGTGGCGGAGGCGCTGGTCATGGGGGGAATCCTTCCGGTCGGCGGCGGTTCGCGTGGTTGTTCAAATTCGAACCGTCGGTTCACGACCCTAAGCCATTGATTCAAATTGGAACAACACGTGTAGGCTGACGCCATGGCTGGGACGAGATGGTTGAACGATCGCGAGATGCGCGCCTGGAACGGCTTCCTCGCCGCCTCCGCCCTGGTCAACCGCCGCCTCGACCAGCAGCTCAAGGAGGACGCCGGGCTCTCGCACCCCCAGTACGAGATCCTCGTCCGGCTCGCCGCCGCGCCCGACCGCGAACTGCGGATGACCGAGCTGGCCAACGGGCTGATCAACTCCAAGAGCGGGCTGACCTACCAGATCACCCAGATGGAGAAGGCCGGCCTGGTCCGCCGCCGCAGCTGCCCCTCGGACGTGCGCGGCGTCTTCGCCGTCCTCACGGAGGCCGGGCTCGCCCGTCTGGAGGAGGCGGCGCCGGGGCACGTGGCGACCGTCCGCGAGATCCTCGTCGACGTCCTGACCCCCGAACAGCTCGACGCCCTGGCGGCCGGCCTCGGAGAGGTCGGCCGCCGGCTCAGGGAACAGGGCGCCTGAGACGCCGCCGCCGGGCGGGGCACCGGCGCCCCGGCCGGCGTCGCTACTTGGGCATCAGGACGGTGTCGACGATGTACACCTTGGCATTGGCCGTCGTGACGTTCCCGCAGACCACGTCGGCGCTCCCGTTGACCTTGTAGGACTCCCCGGAGCCGGACGTGGTGAGCGTGCCCTTCTCCAGGGTCTCGAAGGAGCCGGACTCCAGCTGCCGCGGCGTCAGCGTCCTGCCGACCACGTGGTACGTGAGGATCTTCGTCAGGGTGGCCTTGTCGGCGAGCACCTTGTCCAGGTCGGCCTTCGGGATCTTCGCGAAGGCGTCGTTGGTCGGTGCGAAGACGGTGATGTCCTTGGCGTTGTTGAGCGTGTCCACGAGCCCGGCCTTCTTCACGGCCGCGACGAGGGTGGACAGCGCGGGGTTGTTCGAGGCGGCGGTGGCCACCGGGTCCTTGGCCATTCCGACGAAACTGCCGGCGCCCTGCTCGGGCACCCCGGCGCAGGCCGGACCGAACGGCGCGTCCACCGCCGCGGCGGGCGAGGCGGCGCCGGCCGCGGGATCGGCCGGCGCGGAGGCGGCGCTGCCCGCGCCGGACGCCTGGCCGGATTCGGAGGAACAGGCGGCGAGGGCGAAGGGGAGGGCGGTCGCGGCGGCGAGGACGAGAGCCGTACGGCGGAATCGAAGGCTGTTCATGAGGGTCGCTCTCCTTGCTGGTGACGGCCCGTGTGGCGGCCGTCCGGATGGGGGTGTGGTGGTCGACCGACGCTGACGACGGCCGAATGCCGGCCGGTCGCCCGCCGGGTCCGGTAGAGGTGCGTGGCCCGGTCGGTGCGGGCCTGCGTCGGCTCCGCCGTCGGCGTGGAACCCGAGCGTCGGGGGGCGCGGGGCGAGGAGGCCGGGCAGCAGGCCGTTCAGCGCCGCGGGGGCGCGGCGGGCGACGGTGGCTCGGTCGATCCTCACGACGGGTCTTCGGCGCCGTCGGGCGCTCGGATTGCCCCTTCACCCCGGAGGGCGACCGAGGCCCGTCCCACGTCCGCCCGCGGGGCGTCCCGCACGCCGAGGTGGGACGCTGGAAGTGGCTGTCCCCGCCCCGGGAGCCAGGCTCGCCGTCCGGTCCGACGCCGCCCTGTGGGGTGTCGTCGCCGGCTTGGGGCCGCCTACCGTCAGCATGGACAGACAGCGCACCACACCAGCCGCACCGGGAGATTCTCGTGAAGATGCTGATCAACAGTGCCGAGACCGTCGTCGCCGACGCGCTGCGCGGGCTGGCCGCCGCGCACCCCGACCTGGACGTAGACGTCGAGCGCCGGGTCGTCGTTCGGCGGGACGCGAAGACGGGCGGACGGGTCGGACTGGTCTCCGGGGGCGGTTCGGGCCACGAGCCGCTGCACGCCGGTTTCGTGGGCCCGGGCATGTTGTCGGCCGCGTGCCCCGGCGAGGTCTTCACGTCGCCGGTGCCCGACCAGATGGTGCGGGCCGCCACGGCGGTCGACTCCGGGCAGGGCGTGCTGTTCGTCGTCAAGAACTACACCGGCGACGTGCTGAACTTCGAGATGGCCGCCGACTTGGCGGGCGAGGACGGCGTACGGATCGAGCAGGTGCTGGTCAACGACGACGTCGCCGTCACCGACAGCCTCTACACCGCCGGGCGCCGCGGCACCGGTGCGACGCTGTTCGTGGAGAAGATCGCCGGTGCGGCCGCCGAGGAGGGCGCGCCCCTGGAACAGGTCGCGGCGCTCGCCCGTCGGGTCAACGAGTCCTCGCGGAGCTTCGGCGTCGCGCTGAGCGCCGTCACCACGCCGGCGAAGGGCAGTCCCACCTTCGACCTTCCCGTCGGCGAGCTCGAACTGGGCATCGGGATCCACGGCGAGCCCGGCCGGGAGCGGCGGGCGATGATGACGGCGCGGGAGATCGCGGACGTGGCGGTGGGCGCCGTACTGGACGACCTGGCGCAGGTGGGTCCCGCCGACGGGCCGGTGATCGCGCTGGTCAACGGGATGGGCGGGACCCCGCTGCTGGAGCTGTACGGGTTCCACGCGGAGGTGGCCCGGGTGCTGTCCGAGCGCGGGGTGCCGGTCGCCCGGACCCTGGTCGGGAACTACGTCACCTCCCTGGACATGGCGGGGTGTTCGGTGTCCCTGTGCCGGGCCGACGAGGAACTGCTGCGCCTGTGGGACGCCCCGGTCCAGACCGCCGCCCTGCGGTGGGGGCGGTGAGCGGCCGTCGGGTCGGCGGGTCCCCGCTCCCCGGCGAGGGGCACGCGAAGGACTCCTCGTCAAAGCCCCGTCCGCGCGCCCGCGGATCGTATGGTGGCGGTGCCGGCCCGGTCGGGCGGACGTGAGGCGAGGAGATCCGGTGCGTGACACAGACTTCTTCCGGCGCTGGATGGACGCCGCCACGGCGGCGGTCGAACGCGAGGCGGACCGGCTGACGGAACTCGACTCCCCCATCGGGGACGCCGACCACGGCAGCAACCTGCTGCGCGGCTTCATGGCCGTACGGGCGGCCCTCGCCTCCGGCGAACCGGCCGTGGCCTCCCCGGGCGAGGTGCTCCAGCTCGCAGGCCGCACCCTGATCTCCACCGTGGGAGGGGCGTCGGGACCGCTGTACGGGACGCTGCTGCGCCGTGCGGGCAAGGAACTCGGCGACGCCGCCGAAGTCTCCGACGACGCGCTGCGCCAGGCCCTGTACGCCGGGGTGGGCGCCGTCGCGCAGCTCGGCGGGGCCGCGCCGGGCGACAAGACGATGCTGGACGCGCTGGTGCCGGGGGTGGCCGCGCTCGGCACCTCGTACCGGGCGGCCGCCGACGCGGCGGAGGAGGGTGCCCGGGCGACGGTGCCGCTGCAGGCGCGCAAGGGTCGGGCCAGCTACCTGGGCGAGCGCAGCATCGGGCACCAGGACCCGGGCGCGACCTCGTCGGCCCTGCTCCTGAACGCCCTTGCCGAGGTCGCGGAGGACCGGGCGTGAGCGCGCCGCGGCCCGGTGTCGGCATCGTGCTGGTCTCGCACAGCGCCGAGGTCGCGCGCTCGGTGGCCGACCTCGCCCGGGGCCTGGCCGGGGGCGCGCCGACCGTCCGCGTCGCCGTA
This sequence comes from Streptomyces sp. Tek67B01, assembly GCF_055231995.1. NCBI lineage: Bacteria > Bacillati > Actinomycetota > Actinomycetes > Kitasatosporales > Streptomycetaceae > Streptomyces > Streptomyces sp. Tek67B01. Next base: position 6,204,506 of record NZ_JBUYUY010000001.1, on the reverse strand, counting down.
GCGGGCGGCACCGGGGACGGTGGGCTCGGCACCAGCTCGGAGTTGGTCCTGGCCGGCGTGCGGGAGGTGGACCAGGGAGCGGGCGTCGCGATCCTGGCGGACCTGGGCAGTTCGGTGCTCACGGTCAAGTCGCTGCTGGTGGACGGCGAGCTGCCGGACGGCTGCCGGCTGGTCGACGCCCCGTTCCTGGAGGGAGCGGTGGCGGCGGTGGTGTCCGCCTCCGCCGGCGCCCCGCTGGACGCGGTGGAGGCCGCGGCCGGCGAGGCGTACGCGTACCGCAAGAACTGACCGGGCGGACACGTACGCGGACCGCGAGAGCCGACCGGCGGGGCGCCCCGTACCGCGAGAGACAACCGGGCGGGGCGGGCCCGTACCGCGAGAGCCGACCGGCGGGGCGGGCCCGCTCGCGTCAGGGGCTACCGGCCGCGCAGGGTTTCGATCTCGCGGCGTTCGCGCTTCGTCGGGCGGCCCGCGCCGCGGTCGCGGATGCCGACCACGGCCGCCTCGACGGGGGTGGGCGGCGGCGGGCTCTTGTCGATGTAGCACTCGACGGCCACCGGCGCGCCGACCCGCTTGGCCACCGGCCTGCGGACCACCACGATCCGCTCGCGGCCCGCGTGGAAGAGCCGGATCTCGTCGCCCTCGCGCACGGCCTGGGCCGGCTTGGCGCGTTCGCCGTTGACCTTCACGTGACCCGCGCGGCAGGCCGTCGCCGCGGTCGAGCGGGTCTTGGTCAGGCGCACCGACCAGATCCACGCGTCCACCCGGACCGTTCCCGATACCTCATCAGCCATGTTCCGACCTTACCGAGACCGGCGGCCCGAAGCGGAACACTTTCGGCGGATACCACAACACCCCTGGCAACTGCCATGTACAACCACCCGAGGGAATTGCAAATGCGCCAAGGGTGCACCTACCTTGTCGCACATGCAGTCCTACACCATCGGACAGGCCGCGCGTCTGCTGGGCGTCAGCCCGGACACGGCGCGCCGCTGGGCCGACGCCGGCCGGGTCGCCACCCATCGCGACGAGGGCGGGCGCCGGCTGATCGACGGCCGCGCCCTGGCCGCCTTCTCCGTCGAGGTGGGTCAAGGCGCCCACAGCGACGAGGAGGAGCCGTACACCTCGGCGCGCAACGCCTTCCCGGGCATCGTCACGGCCGTCACGCTCGGCGACGTGGCCGCCCAGGTCGAGATCCAGGCCGGACCCCACCGCCTGGTGTCGCTGCTCACCCGTGAGGCCGTCGAAGAGCTCGGTCTGGAGGTCGGCATGCAGGCCACCGCCCGCGTGAAGTCCACCAGCGTGCACGTGGACCGCACCTGACCGCGGTCGCGGCCACCGCCCGGCACCACCGCTCGACCCACCGAACGTCCCCACCCGCTCCGCCCGTCCCCGGCGCGGGTCACCACCGCGCGGTCCCGGCATCCGAGCCGACCGCCGACCCGACCGAGGAGCACCGCTCATGTCCCCGACCCTGAACCGCCGCCGCGCCGCGGCCGCCGCCCTGACCGCCGCCCTCCTCGTGCCGGCCCTCGCCGCGTGCGGCGCCGACAAGAAGAGCGACGCGGCGGCCTCGCCGAGCGCCTCCTCCTCCGGCTCCGCCGCGCCCAAGGCTGCGAACCTCACCGTCCTCGCCGCGTCCTCCCTCACCGACGTCTTCAAGACGGCGGGCGCCGCGTACGAGAAGGCCCACCCGGGTGCGAAGGTGACCTTCTCCTTCGCCGGTTCGCAGGAGCTCGCCGCCCAGGTCAAGCAGGGGGCCCCGGCCGACGCGCTGGTGACCGCCGACACCAAGACGATGGACGGCCTCAAGGCCGAGACCAACGACGCGACGGTCATCGCGAAGAACCGCCTGGTCATCGCCGCCGGCAAGGACAACCCGTTCAAGATCGACGAGCTGAAGGACCTCGCGGACTCCAAGATCAAGGTCGTGCTCGCCGCGCCCGAGGTACCGGTCGGCCGCTACAGCAAGCAGATCCTCGACGCGCAGAAGATCGAGGTCAAGCCGGTCTCCCAGGAGGCCAACGTCCGCGCCGTGCTGAGCAAGGTCGAACTGGGCGAGGCCGACGCGGGTCTGGTCTACAAGACGGACTCCGCCAAGTCGGGTGACAAGGTCGTCACCGTGGACATCCCGGACGACCAGAACGCGGTCGCCTCCTACCCCGCCGCCACGCTCAAGCAGTCCAAGAACGGCGAAGCCGCCGCCGCCTTCGTGGCTTGGCTGAGCACCCCGGAGGCGCAGAAGATCCTTCAGGACGCGGGCTTCCAGAAGCCGTAACGGCGCTCACGGCCCGAACACGCGGAGGGACTGCCTGATCCGGGGGGACAGGCAGTCCCTCCCGCCCGTTGACCCGCCCGCCCTGCGGGGCCGGCAGCGGTTCCCTCGCGCGGCGCCCGCGCGAGACCTACTGTTCCCTTCCGGAACGCCGCCCGGCAAACCCGCGACCCGGCCCCGCCGGGAACCCCAGCCAGGAACCGCCTCATGAGCAGACTCCGTACCCGCGTCCGGCCGCCCGCGGCCCTGGCGCTGCCCGCGCTCCTCGCCGTGGCGTTCCTGCTGCTGCCGCTCCTCGGCATCCTGACCCGCACCCAGTGGAGCGAGCTCGGCACCCACCTGGGCAGCCCCGGTGTGGAAGCGGCGCTCAAGCTGTCGCTCCTCGTCTCCCTCTGGGCGCTGGGGCTCTCGCTCCTCCTCGGTGTGCCGCTCGCCTGGCTGCTGGCCCGCATCGACTTCAAGGGCAAGGCGTTCGTACGGTCCCTGGTGCTGCTCCCGATGGTGCTGCCGCCCACCGTCGGCGGTGTGGCCCTGCTGCTCGGCTTCGGCCGTCGGGGGCTGCTCGGGCCGTGGTTGGAGGGGACCTTCGGCATCACTTTGCCGTTCCACACCTCGGGCGCGGTCGTCGCCGCCACCTTCGTCGCGATGCCGTTCCTCGTCATCAGCCTGGAGGGCGCGCTCGGCGGCCTGAAGCGCAGTTACGAGGAGACCGCCGCCTCCCTCGGGGCCTCGCCGGTGCGGGTCTTCTTCACCGTGACCCTGCCCATGGTGGCGCCCGGCCTGATCGCGGGGGCGGCACTCACCTGGGCCCGCGCGCTCGGCGAGTTCGGGGCCACCATCACCTTCGCCGGCAACCTGCCCGGCACCACCCAGACGTTGCCGCTCCAGGTGTACCTGCTGCTCCAGGACAGCCCGGAGGCGGCGACCTCCGTATCGCTGCTGCTGCTCGCGATCGCGATGGGCGTGCTGATCGCGCTGCGCGGTCGTTGGACCGGCACCCCGGGCGCGAGCACCTCCGCCAAGGCGGCCACCGCCGTGGCCGGGGAAGCCCCCGAGCCCCTCGCCCCGGTCGAACCGGCCGTCGCACGCCGGGACGAGGGCCGGTGGCCGCTGCACGCCGAGGTCACCGGCTTCAACCGGCTGACCCTGGACGCCGGGCCCGGCACCACGATCGCCGTCGTCGGCGAGAACGGCGCCGGAAAGACCACCCTGTTGCGGGCCCTGCTCGGCCTGACCCCGCGCGCCCACGCCACCTTGCGGCTCGGCGACACCGACGTCACCGCCCTTCCCCCGCACCGGCGCCAGGTGGCCTGGGTCCCGCAGGACGGCGCGCTGTTCCCGCACCTCAGCGCGCTCGCCAACACCGCGTACGGGCTGCGCGCCCGCCGGGTGCCACGCGCGACGGCCCGCGCGGAGGCACAGGCGTGGCTGGACCGGCTCGGCGTCGGTCACCTGGCGGGGCGCAAGCCCGCGCAGCTGTCCGGCGGCCAGGCCCAGCGCGTCGCGTTGGCCCGGGCGCTCGCGGCGCGGCCCCGGCTGCTGCTCCTCGACGAGCCGCTCGCCGCCCTCGACCAGACGACGCGGGCGCGCGTGCGGCACACCCTGCGCACCCACCTGGCCGGCTTCGGCGGCGTCTGCCTGATCGTCACGCACGATCCCGTCGAGGCGGTGTCCTTGGCCGACCGGGTCCTCGTGCTCGCCGACGGGCGGACCCTCCAGGACGCACCACCCGCCGAGGTCACCCGGCATCCGCGCTCCCCCTGGGTGGCCCGGATGCTGGGCCGCAACGCCTGGCCGGGCACCGCCACCGCGGAGGGGCTCAAGCTGGCCGGAGGAGGCCGTTTGGTGGTACCCGAGGCGCTGGACGACGGATGCCCGGCGCTGGCGATCATCGCCCCGGAGGCGGTGTCCGTGCACCGGGTGCGGCCGGTCGGCAGTCCCCGCAACGTGTGGCCCGGCACCGTACGGGAGGTCACCTCGGTGGGAAGCCGGCTGCGCGTGCTGGTCGGGTCCACCGAGGCCCCGGACCTCGTCGCGGAGATCACCCCCGAGGCGGCGGCCGAGCTGGGGATCGTCGACGGCGTCGAGGTGTGGACCAGCGTCAAGGCCACCGAGGTGACCCTCGTACGGCTCTGACCGGGTGTCAGGCGCCGGGCCGTACGGAGAGCCAGTCCCCGGCGGCGAAGGCGTCGACACCGATCAGGGTGCGTTCCGCGCGGGCCGCCGAGACGGCAAGGACGCCTTCGGAGCGGCCGGCCGCGAAGCGGGGCGCCTCCAGGGTGAGCAAGGCGGCGCGTTTCCCGGTGGTGCGGCGGAAGTCGGCGAGCAGTCCTTCCATCAGGGCGGCCTCTTTGCGGTCGACGCTCCGCGGGGCGTGGCGTTCCACGACAGCCACCGCGCCCGTACCCGGTTCCCGGGTCGCGGCCGCCAACGCATCGCGCACCGCCCGCATCCGGTCCAGCCCGGCGCCCCCGTCCAGCGTCCGCCGGCCGCTGTCGAGCGTCACGAACCGTACGCCGCGGTGTACGGACGCGGGGCCGGGCCGGCCGCCGCCGAGGACGAAGTCGACACCCGGCGGCGGCGCTTGGCCGGCCGGGAGCACCGCGAACCGCCAAGGCCGCGCCGCCAAGGCGGCGGTGGTGCCCACCACGGGGTCGGTGGCCGCGCGCACGGCGGGAGCCGGCCCGGTCGGCGGGGTCGCGGCGGTCAGGGTGTCCAGCAGCAGCCGGCCGGGCCGGGTCCCGGGCGCCGCCGAGAGCCGGGTCACGGTCAGCGGCGGCTGCGCCCCGCCAGGCAGCGGCAGGGTGATCCGGCGCCGCCCGGACCAGGTCACGGTCGGTCCGCGCAGGGCGACGGCGGCCCCGTCAGCGTCGGTCAGGTGCACCGTGGGGCGGGCTCCGGACCCGTCCCCCGTCACCCACAGGGACACCGAACGGGCGAGCTCCGGCACCGGGACCGGGCCCGGCGGTGTGGCGTACGCCGTCCTGGTAAGGGCCGGGGCCAGGGCCAGCGCGCCGGCGGCCGGGGAGGCGCCCGGGCCGGTCCAACGGGCGGGGTCCTCGGGGCCGGCGAGGGGCAGCTCGTCCAGGCCGACGCCGAGCGCGAGCTCGGCGGTGGCGCCGGTGGCCCGGACGGTGACGCCGAGCCGTCCGGTGGCGTGCGGGACCCGGGCGGTCACGGTGAAGGCGCCCTTGCCGTCGTCGGCGACGCGCCAGCGGGAGCGGTCGAACCGGAGCGTCACGTCCCGGGGTTCGACCGGCGCGGCGGCGCCTTGGGCGTCGTAGCCGGTCAGCGCGAACCCGGCGTGCGCGGCGGGCCCGGGGAGGCCGATCCGGTCGTTGGTGGGCCGGAGCCGGGTCAGCGGGCCGAGGACGTCCACGCGCAGCGAGCCGGTGGCCGGGCCGCGTCGGGCCGTTACGGTCGCGGGGCCCGGCCGCAGCGCGTGGAAGACCCCGTCCGGGTCGATCCGGCCGCCGCCCGCGGCGGACCAGCGCGGGGCGCCGGGGGCGGGGCCGAGCGCGGAGTCGTGGCCGGTGGCGTCGAGCGTGCGGGTCAGGCCGGGGAAGGCGCGGGCCGGACCGGCCACGGGCTCGACGCGGTACCCGGTGAGCCGGCCGGCGCCGGCGGGGACGGTGAGGACGAGTCCGTTGGGGACCGGGCGGAGCGAGCCGTCCGACGGGGAGTTCTCCACGGTCAGGGCGGGGGCCCCGCTGCGGCCGGCGAGCAGGGTCGAGGAACCGCCGCCGTCCAGGTTGAGGGCGTCGAAGGCGCCGAGCCGGCGCATCATCCGGCCGAGTCCGGTCAGGGTGAGGCCGCCGCTGTCGTGTTGGCGGCCGTCGACGGTGATCAGGCGCAGCCGTCGCCCGTCCTTCGAGAGGCCGACCGCGGTGCGCGGGGCGGCGGCGTTGTTGGGTTCACGGTCGTGGTTCTGCGCGGTTCCGGCCAGGACCAGCGGCTCGCGCCCGCCGAGAGCCGTCTCGGGGGCCGGTCCTCCGGAGGCGGCGACCGGGCGGGCCGTCACCGCGACCGGGTCTCCGGGACGCAGGGCGGCGAGTTCGGTCGCGGCGGCCCCGGTGGCTGCGAGCAGGGTGGCGCCTGCGGCGGGGCGGCCGACCGGCTGTCGGGCGGGGCCGGTCACCCGGCCGTCGCGCAGTTCCACGGCCCGTGTCGCGGCGGCGGGCATGCGGATGCCGGGCCAGTCGTCGGTGTAGAGCGTGAAGCCGTCGGGCGGCCGGGCGGCGTTGTAGCCGGCCAGGGGCCGGACGGCGCCGCCCGGCAGCGTCACCGTCCCCGAGAGGCCCAACCGAAGGAGGCGACCGGCGCCGTCGGGGCCGAAGCCGACCGCCATGCCCGCGCCGGGGCCCGGGGAGGGGGAGTGCAGGAGCCGCCCGGCGCGCAGCCCGGGACCGAGGGGGGCCCGGGTGGCCCGGATGTCGAAGAAGTCCCCGTTGACGGCGCCGACGACGCGTCGCCCGGGACCGGCCGGGTGCCGGGCGGCGGCTTCGGCGAGGGTGGCGGGGTGCGCCGGGTCCGGTCCGGGGCCGCCGAGGTACTCGGCCCGTACGCCGTCGGGTCCGCCGAGGTCGGCGACGAGTTCGTCGATCCGCAGCCACCGGTCGGCCTGGAGGCGGTCGTAGGACTCCAGGCGCACCCCGGGGGCGATCTGCCGGGAGGTGCGGGCGGTCTCGATGCCCTCGTCGTCGGCGGCCCGCGCCGGGGGCGCCACGACGAGGGCGGCGCAGACCAGCGCGGCGAGCAGGGGGACGAGCGGGGCGGTACGGGAACCGGGGAGGGGACGGGAAGCGGGCGGCAGGGGACGTCGGTTCGACACCCGGGCAGCATCGAACGGAAAGCCGCGCGACGAGAGCGTGTTCGCCGTGCCGCGCCCGCCGGTTCAGCCATTCGGGTTCAGTCGTGCGGCCAGCCCCGGGCCGGACCGTTCAGCCCGGCGGCGGGGACACGTCGAACTCGCACCACACACACTTCCCGCCGCCCCTGGGTTCCACTCCCCAGGCGTCCGCCAGCTCGTCCACCAGCAGCAGACCGCGTCCCGACATCGCCCACTCCCCCGCCTCACGGCGGTGCGGCAGGGCGCTGCTGGAGTCCTCCACCTCGATCCTCACCCGCCCCTGCGCGGTCTGGCGCATGTTGACTCGACCACCGCCATCGGTGTGGACCAGGGCGTTGGTCATCAGCTCGTCGGCGGCGAGCACGATCTCGTCCGAGCGGTCGCGGGCCCCCCACGCCTGCGACGCCGCGCGAATCAGGTGCCGGGCGTGCCCCGGGGACGCCGGGTCATCCGGGTCCAGCCGGTGGTGCAACGGGCCGCCGCCACGCGGGGCGGGCGTGCCCCTGCGGCGCAGCAGGAGCAGCGCCATATCGTCGCCGCCGCCCGCGTCACCGATGAGGTCGCACAGCACGTCGGCGAGCTCCTCGACATCCGTGGGGCCGTCGCGGACCGCGTCCATCAGCTCGCGCATGCCCGTCTCGGAGTCGCCCCCGGGGCGCTCGATCAGGCCGTCCGTGCACAGCACCAAGGTGTCGCCGGGGTGCAGGTCCAAGGCGGTGACGGGATAGCCGGTGCCGGACCCGGGCGGCGTGTCGGCGCCGCCGGGCGGGCGCAGCCCGAGCGGGAGGCCGCCCGCCGCCTGGACGCGGTGGGCGCTGCCGTCGCCGCGCCGCAGGACCGGGTCGAGGTGGCCTGCGCGGACCATGCGCAACGTCCCGGTGTTCAGGTCCACCTCGGCGTAGGTGCAGGTGGCGAAGCGTTCCGTCTCCAGCTCCCGCAGGAAGGTCGAGGCCCGCGCCATCGCGGTGCCGGGCGTGTGCCCCTCGGCGACGTAGGCGCGCAGGGCGATGCGCAGCTGACCCATGACGGCCGCCGCGCCGGTGTCGTGCCCCTCCACGTCGCCGATCATCACACCGACCCGGCCGTCGCCGAGCGGGATGACGTCGTACCAGTCGCCGCCGATGTCCCGGCCGACCCTGGCGGACCGGTAGCGGACGGCGATCCGGACGCCGGCGACCTCCGGTATGCGGCGCGGGAGCATGGCCCGCTGGAGGCCTTCGGCGAGATCGTGCTCCTGTTCGAAGAGCATGGCCCGTTGGAGGCTCTGGGCGATGCCGCTGCCCAACGCCATCAGCACGTTGCGTTCCTCGGCGGTGAAGTCCCCCGCTCGGGTGTAGAGCAGGCCGAGTGCGCCGATGGCACGGCCCTGGGCGATGAGGGGCAGGTAGACGCCGCTGGACACGTCGAGCGGCTCGATGTAGGGCCACAGCAACGGGTAGCGCTCCCGGAAGTCGCTCCGCGAGGCGATGAAGACCGGGCTGAGGTTCCGTACGGCCTCGCTCATCGGGAACCGCGCGTCGATGCGGGTGTACTCGATCTCGGGGACGTACGAGCCCAGCCGGCCCTCCGCGACCAGGTGGATACGGCCGCCGTCGACGACGCCGAGCATCACGCTGACCGCCCCGAGGTGCCCGAGCGCCTCCGGGTCCTTGAGGACGTCCGTGACGTCGTTGACGGTGCGGGCGTGCGCGAGGATCGCGGTGGTCCGTTCGACGACGCCGGTCATCCGGCGCCGGCCTTCGTCGTGCGCGCCGTCCGCCCCGGGCTCGCCGGGGTCGTGGGCGGCGTCCCGCAGGATGCCGATGATCCGGTACGGGCGGCCCTGCGGGTCGCGCAGGATGTGCCCCTGGATGTGGGTCCAGCCCGCGCTGCCGTCGCGTCGTCGGCTGCGGAAGTAGGCGCCGTAGTGGCTGCGGCCCTCCTTGAGGGCCTGCGCGACGCGCGCGTCGATGCGCGCTTCCTCGCCGGACACCAGGCGGGCGCGCAGTCCGTCGGGGGTACCGCTGAACTCGTCGGGGCGCAGGTCGAGCACCTCGAGGGCGGTCGGGTCGAGGTGCATCAGTCCGCTGTCGAGGTCCCAGTCGAAAGTGCCCATGCGGTTCAGCGCGAGGCTGGTGTCCGGCCGCGCGGGCCAGCCGACTTCGGGGGCCGTCTCTCCCCGCTGGTCCATACAGTCAGCCTCTCATGGGTTACCGGACGTCGCCGGTGGGCGGGTGGTAGGCGGCGGGCGAGAGCGTGCCGGGACCGGTCGGCTCGTAGTCGGCGGACGAGACGGACGGGCCCGGGTTGGCGGGCTCCGCCGGGGCCGCGTGGCTGGGGGAGGCCGTGCTCGACGTGGCCGCGCTCGGGGACCCGGTGCCCGTCGTGGCCGTGCCGGTGGACTCGGTGCTCGGCTTGGGGGGCGAGGTGTGCGGCCCGACGAGGGCCGGGTGAGAGGTGTGCGACCCGGGGTGATCCGGTTCGGGCGGGGACGCGGAAGAGGTGTCGGGGGATTCCGGAGGGGAGGAGGGCGGGGATTCGGGGGGCGAGGAGGGCGGGGATTCGGGGGGCGAGGAGGGCGGGGATTCGGGGGGCGAGAGAGGCGACTCGGGGGGAAGCGCCGGGGACCGTGGCGGCGACGCCGGCGGGGATTGCGGCGGGGAGATGGTGGGCGGCCGCGACGAGGGCGGCGGCTTCTCGACCACCGGCGGCGGCACGGTCTTGTCGTGCTTGCCCTCGTGGTCGTTCCGGTCGCGCTCGACCCAGCGCCCGTGGTGGTGGTCGTAGATCACGAACTTGTGCACGACGGTCACCGACGGCGCGATGACCACCACCTGGGAGGGCCGGTACGAGGGCCACGGCTGCCCGGTCCGCTTCGGCTCGCCGCCCCGCAGGGCCACCGGGGGCGCCAGCGGGTTCCCGCAGGCGCAGCGCACCCGCGGTACGCCCCTGTCGTCGACGAGGACCGCCGTCCCTGCCTGGAGCACGGCCTGGTAGGCGGTGGGCTTGCCGTCACGGTAGCCGTGGTTGGTGACCCGGGTGTCGGCGCGCAGTTGGAGCGGGGTCAGCGAGCGCAGGTAGTCGGGAACGGCGGCGGGCCTGACGGCGAGCGCCGAGGCGAAGGCCGCGTTCTTCGCCGGGTCGGCGGTCAGCGACTTGATCTGCTTCTCCACATCACAACTGGCCACGTCCTTGGTACCGCCGTAGAGCCCGGGCGCCGCCCCGCTGACGCTGCGGGTGACGGTCGTCCCGGTCGTCGCCGTGCCGCTCGGCGCGGTGCTCGGCCCTTGGGGGGACGGGGCCTGCGGGGACGGCGTGCCCTGGTCGGTCGCGGTGGACTCGGTGAAGGGGTCGGGTCCGGTCGCGGAGACGGGCTGGAGGAAGACCTCACCACCGGCCTTGCCCGACGGAGTGCCGCCCGGCCGGGTGAGGACGACGACGAGGGCGGCGACGGCCGCCACCGCGACGACGGCCGCCGCCAGGCGGGGTACGGAACGCCACCACGGCCCCTTGGGCGGCGGCGCGCCCGGCCCCGAAGGGGGCCCGGAGGGAGGCGCGGGCGGCGGGACGCTCCCGCCTCCCCCACCCGAGAGCGGGCCGGAGGGAGGGCCGGACGGGGGCTGGTCGGACGGCGGTCGTGAGGTGTCCCACGGCTGCCGAGACTGGGGTGGCCGCGGCGGTTCCTCACCTGAGGGTTGCGTGGTCACGGGCTCTTCTTCCCCTGCGGAGGCGGTCCGGGACGGTGGACGTTCCGCAGCTGCCGTACGGACATGTCCATCGATATCCGCGTGTATCGCTCTCCTGCGGACCATTGTGTGCGTCCTTCCGGTGGTGGCCGCAAGCCGGCGGTGCCACCTTTGCGGAGTGAGCAGTCCTTCGACGACGACGGCGACCCCCCGGGGCACGAAGGCCTGGCGTGACGGCTTCGTCGCCGTGGCGGCGGCTTTCGTGGTCATGTTCGCGGTCGCCGCGGCCGGGTCGGCCTGCGCGGGCGCCGGCGGCCTGCCGGGCGGCGCCTACCCGCGCGTGGTCGCCGCGGTGGTCGTGCTGGCGGCGGGCGGCTCGGTCGACGCCTCGGGCGGGGCCGCCTCGTTGGCCGAGACCACGCTGGACCTTTCCGTGCTGCCGCTGTCGGTGAGCCTGGCCGGTGTGCTGATCGCGGGCTGCGCCTTCCTGCGGCCCCTGCGTGGCCGGGCGGTGGCAGGCACCCGGGAACTCCTGGGCCGGGCCGCTCCGTTGATCGCGTTCTGGCTGATCGCCCTACTGGGAACAGGCCTCGCGGCCCGGCAGACCTTCGCCCTCTCCCCCGGCGACCCGCTGCTCTCCGACATCGGCGAACTGGTCGGCTCCGCCCCGACGGTCGGCTTCGAGGCCGACCTGCCGCTGACCCTGCTCGGCGGACTGCTGTGGATCGTCGGCCTGTTGGTCGTGGCCTTGCTGGTGTCGCGGCGCGCCCCCCTGCCGGCCGGGCTGGTCCGCTTCCACACGGCGGTGCGCCCGGCCGCCTTCGCCACCAGGGCGCTGCTCCTCGTGTACGTGGCGCTCGGGGCGGTCATCGGCCTCGTGGTGGCGGCCACCCAGGGACACGCCGAACGCACCCTGGCCGTCATGCTGCTGGGCCTGCCGAACCTGGCGTGGATCGCGTTGACGGTGGGGCTGGGCGGGGCCTGGGTGGGCGGGGTCGAGGGGCCGTTCGGGCTGCCGCTGCCGCACGTTCTGGATCAGGTGCTGCGGGGCCCGGGGCGTTCCACGGTCGACGTGTCCTCTCTCGCGGAGCGAGACTCCCACTGGTGGTGGCTGGTCGTGGTCGCCGCCGTCCTGTTGTTGGGCACGGGCGTGCTGGCGGCCGTACGCTCCCCGGCCGAGGTCCGGCCCTGGCGGCACGCGCTGCACCTCGGCCTGGCGCTGGCCCTGGCCGTCCTGACGGTCTGTCTACTGGCGGGCGTGCGGGCCGGTTTCGGGCTGTCGCTCTTGGGGATCGGCGACGTGGGCGGCCTCGGCGGCAGGGTCGAACTCACCCCGGTCCTGTGGCGCACCGTCGGCCTGGGCCTGCTGTGGGGCGCGGTGGCCGGGTACCTCGGCGCCCTCTTGGCCCGTCCGCTGCGCCACCGGGGGCCGGTGGACGGGGCGGAGGGTCCCGCGAAGCCCTGACCTGAGAGGCTGTCCGCCCCGCGGCGGCCAACCGATGGTCCGTACGGGTGAACCGGATCGGATCGATTCGGCGGCGAATCGATTCCGCGTGCCAACCTCACCTCCGTGAACACGTTTAAAGGCCTGTTCCGGCCGCTCCATGCCGGCGGTCTGCTTGCCGTATCCGCAGTCGCCCTGATCCTGTCCACCGCCCTCCCCACGGGAGCGACACCCACCGGCGCCCGGTACCTCGCCGGTTCCGTCGGCGCGCGGGACGCGACACCCCGGGAGGTCTCGGCCAGCGCGGTCTACTGCCCCGACGGCATGCTCGTCCAGTCCGGCGGCTACTCGCTGGAGAACGGCAACTCCGGCCCCGTGCTGGCCAGTCACCCCGTGGTCGGGCCGGACGGCCGCAAGGGCTGGTACGCCTCCGCCTCGCACGCCGATGTCAGGGCGTACGTGGTCTGCCGTTCCGCCCTCGTCTCCGACTCCTGACCGGGCGCTTCCTCGCCGCCCCGCTCGGCGCGCCTCCCCGCCGCGCCCGGGTGTCGCTCCTCAGGCGCCACCGGCGCGCGACCGGAACACCGGCATCGCCCAACGCGGCGGTGGTGGTGCGGGACCCCGGTCCGCGGCCGACCCGAGGGCGCCCGCGCGTTGCCCCGGCGACCCTTCGGAACGCGCCGTCCCACCCGGCGACCCGGCCGACCCGGCCGTCTCCCCCGCCCGCCGCAGCGCCCCCGTGAACTCCAGGCAGCCGCGCCACCGTCGCTCCGGCGACTTGGCCAACGCCTTGCCCAGCACCTCGTCGACGGCCACCGGCAGGTCGGGCCGGAGCGAGGTCACCGGAGGCGGCTGATCGAACTGGTGGGCCCAGAGCAGGGCCATGTCGTCGTCGCGCCGGAACGGCGGGGCCCCGGTCAGCATCTCCTGTACGACGCACCCCAGGGCGTACACGTCGCAGCGCCCGTCGACCGGCTTGCCGGAAATCTGCTCCGGCGCGACGTAGTCGAGGGTCCCCACGAACTGTCCGACGCTCGTGAACCCGGTCAGCGACAGCGACTTCTTCGTCAACCCGAAATCCGTCAGGTACACGTGCTCGGGGTGCTCGCTGTCGGTGCCCTCCGCCACCAGGATGTTGCCCGGCTTGACGTCCCGGTGGACCAGGTCGTGGGCGTGGGCCGCGTCCAGCGCGGAGGCCACCTGCGCCGCGATGCGCGCCGCCGTACGGACGGGCAGGGGGCCCGTCCGGTCCAGCAGGGCCCGTAGGTCCTGCCCGGCGACGTAGCGCATCGCGATGTACAGCAGGCCGTCCGTCTCGCCCGCCTCGAAGACGGGCACGATGTGGGGGTGGTCGATGGCGGCGGCCACCTTCGACTCGTGGGCGAACCGCTGCCTGAAGGTGTCGTTGCGGGCGAGTTCGGGCGCGAGCAGTTTCAACGCCACCGTCCGGTCCAGCCGCAGGTCCAGGGCCCGGTAGACGACCGCCATTCCGCCGCGCCCGATCTCGCTCTGCACCTGGTACCCGGCGATCCGCCTGCCGCGCAGGTCGGAGGCCCGACCGCCGAGCGGTTCGACGGACATCACCGGTCGCCGCTCTCCGGGATCTCCACGACCAGGGTCGACTCGTGCCCGCCGTCGCCCGCCCCGGATGAGTCCGCATCCGGCGGGGACTCACCCGACGCGGACTCATCCGGGGCGGGCGCTCCCACGTCGGCCGGCGCACCGGACTGCGACCCGTCGGGGGGTCGCGTTCCGGCGGCGGAGCCCGGCCCGGAGACGACGGCGTAGGTCGCCGCCCTGCCACCTTCGGCGTACAGCCACCGCCCGGCAGCCTCGTCGTAGAGCCACACCGACTCCCCGTCGATCACCACGCCCGCCCGCAGTCCCCGCGTGCCCCTGCGGAAGCCCTCGGTGTCCACGCGCCCGGCGGCGAGCTGGTCCGCGGCCCTGCGATAGCGTTCCAACACGTCGGCGTTGCGTGCCAGCAGCGGCGCGGGGTCCTCGCTGCGCGCCAGCGACCGCCCGCCCGTCGGCGGGGGCTGCGGCACGGCCACCAACAGTCGGCCGTCCACCCACGCGGACCATCCGTTGGCGCACAGGACCTCGCCCCACTCGCCCTGTCGGGACAGCAGTTGCACGGGCAGGAACGGGTCGAGGGCGACGGTCGGCCGTGACACGTCCGGTGCCTCCCAGGCGGGCAGTCCGTCCTGCGGTACGACGTGCGTGGGCCGGAAGTCCGCGGCGTCGGCAGGGCTCGTCATCGAGGTCATCGGGTCTACTTCCGCATGATGGCGGGCTCGTGTCGGCGCAGCAGCCGGGAGACCAGCACACCGAACAGCACGGACAGCGCGACCAGCATCCCCACGTCGAGCAGCCACACCCCGGCGGAGTGCGCGAACAGCGGGTCGTCGGTGATCTTGCCCGGCACGATCGCGGCGAGGTCGATGGTCCCGGCCATGGCGCCGAGCGCCCAGCGCGAGGGAACGAGCCAGGCCAGTTGCTCGATCACCGGTACGCCGTCCAACTGGAGCAGGGCGCCGCAGAAGACCACCTGCACGATGGCGAGGAGGACCAGCAGCGGCATCGTGACCTCCTCCTTCCTGACCAGTGCGGACACCAGCAGGCCGAGCATCATCGCGGTGAACGACAACAGGGCGACGGCGATCGTGATCTCCACGAGCGGGGGCAGGAAGACTCCCCTGCCGCCGGGGGCGTTGAGTTTCACCCCGAGGAGCGCCACCAGCGTCAACACCACCGCCTGCGCGACGGTGATCGCGCCCAGGACGACCACTTTCGACATGAGGTAGGCGGAGCGCGAGAGTCCCACGGCGCGCTCGCGCCGGTAGATGGTGCGCTCCTTGACCAGTTCGCGCACCGCGTTCGCCGCGCCGGTGAGCACGCCGCCCACACACAGGATGAGCAGGGCGTTGATCGCCGTCTCCTGGGTGAGGGAGTGGCCGGCCAGGGCGCGGGCCATGGCGCCCATCACGAACGGCAGCGCGATCATGATGGCGAGGAAGGTGCGGTCGGCGCCGAGCGCGGCCGCGTAGCGCCGGACGAGGGTCGAAAGCTGCGCCGCCCAGCTCTGCGCCTTCGGCGGGGCGACGGCGAAGCGGGCCGCTCCGGCGGGGGCGCCGGCCGCCATGGGCTCGCCCGGAACCCGCACGTAGGTCCGGTACAGGGTCGAGCCGCGGTACTCACCCGCCCAGTCCCGGTCCTGCTGGTTCTCGAAGGCTTCGAAGGCCTCCGGCCACTCGTCGAAGCCGAAGAAGCCGAGGGTCTCGCCGGGCGGTCCGAAGTAGGCGACGCGTCCGCCGGGGGCGAGGACCAGCAGTCGGTCGCAGACGTCGAGGCTGAGCACGCTGTGGGTGACCACGATGACGGTCCGGCCGTCGTCGGCGAGGTCGCGCAGCATGTGCATCACCGAGCGGTCCATGCCGGGGTCGAGCCCGGAGGTCGGCTCGTCGAGGAAGAGCAGGGAGGGCTTCGTCAGCAGTTCCAGCGCGACGGAGACCCGCTTGCGCTGGCCGCCCGAGAGACTGTGGATGGTCTGGTCGGCGCGCTGGACGAGACCGAGCTCCCGGATGACCTCGTCCACCCGCGCCTGCCGTTCCGCCTTGGCGGTGTCCTGCGGGAAGCGCAGTTCGGCGGCGTAGGTCAGGGCGCGTCGCACGGTGAGTTGGGCGTGCAGGATGTCGTCCTGCGGGACGAGTCCGATGCGGCTGCGCAGTTCGGCGTAGTCGCGGTAGAGGTCGCGTCCGTCGTAGAGGACGGCGCCCTGCTCGGCGGGGCGCAGCCCGGTGAGCGCGCCGAGGAGGGTGGATTTGCCGGCGCCGCTGGGGCCGACGACCGCGAGCAGGCACTTGGCGCCCACGGGGAAGGAGACGTGGTCGAGCAGGACCTTGCGGCCGTGGTCGACCCTGACGGCGAGGTCCTGGACGTCGAGGGAGACCTCGCCGGTGTCCACGTACTCCTGGAGTTGGTCGCCGATGAGGCAGAAGGCGGTGTGTCCGATGCCGACGATGTCGCCCTCGGCGACGGTCCCCCGCTCGACGCGGGCGCCGTTGAGGTAGGTGCCGTTGTGGCTGCCGACGTCGGCGATCTCGTACGTCCCGTCGGGCAGGGCGCGCAGTTCGGCGTGGCGGCGGGAGACGACGAGGTCGTCGACGACGAGGTCGTTGTCGGGGGCGCGGCCGATGCGGACGGTCCGTGCGGGCAGCGGTCGTACGGAGGCGGGCCGGTGGAAGGTGGCGGACAGGGCGGGGTTCGTGACGGAGGACGGCCGGGCGGGGGCGCGCTCGGCCGGGACGCGCTCGCCGGCCGCGCCGAGGAGGACGGCGCGGGGGCCGTCCTCGGCGCTGCCGAAGCGCAGTTCGCTGCCGGGGCCGACGCTCCATTCGCGGACGCGGTGGCCGTCGGCCCAGGTGCCGTTGGTGCTGCCCTCGTCCTCGACGGTCCAGTGGTCGCCTTCGGGACGCAGGATCGCGTGGTGCCAGGAGACGCGGGCGTCGTCGAGACAGATCTCGCAGTGGGGATCGCGCCCGACGTGGTACGTCCGGCCCGGGCTGATCGGGGTGGAGCCCCGGGCGGTCTCCAGCACGAGTTCGGGTGCGGCCGGCGCACCGGGTCGCTGGACCATGGACAGAATCTTCCCACGTTCCGAGCGGCGCGGCATAACCGCAGGTCAGGGCCGCGTTATGGGTAATGACAACGGTCCCCGTTGCAGCCTTTGCCGATGTGGGAAAGGTGCGCTTCACTTCAGGCGTCGGAACCGAACAAAACGGGGGATGCCATGACCGGGCACGACCACGACCACGATCACGCCGGGGGCTCCGGGCACGCCGGGCACAGCCACTCGGTGGCCGCGGACGCCGACCGGCGCTGGCTGGCCATCTCCCTCGGCCTGATCGGCGGGTTCATGGCGGTCGAGGTGGTCATCGGCGTCCTGGCCCACTCCCTCGCGCTGATCTCCGACGCCGCGCACATGCTCACAGACGCGGTCTCGATCGTGCTCGCGCTGGTCGCTATGCGACTCGCCGCCCGCCCGGCGCGCGGCGGGTTCACCTACGGCCTCAAGCGGGCGGAGATACTCTCCGCCCAGGCGAACGGGCTGACCCTGCTGCTGCTGGCCGTGTGGTTGGCGTACGAGGCGGTGCGGCGGCTGTTCGACCCGCCGCCGGTGGCCGGCGGTCTGGTCCTGGTGACGGCACTGGCGGGCATCGTCGTCAACGTGGCGGCGGCCTGGTGCATCTCGAAGGCGAACCGGACCTCCCTGGCCGTCGAGGGGGCCTACCAGCACATCCTGAACGACCTGTTCGCTTTCATCGGGACCGCGGTGGCCGGTTTGGTCGTGTGGACCACCGGTTTCCGCCAGGCCGACTCGATCGCCTCGCTGGTCGTGGTGGTGCTGATGGTCAAGGCGGGCTACGGCCTGGTCCGTGACTCGGGACGGATCTTCCTGGAGGCCGCCCCCGCGAACATGGACCCGGACGCGGTCGGCGACCGGCTCGTCGGGCACCCGCCGGTGACGGAGGTGCACGACCTGCACATCTGGACGATCACTTCCGGACAGGCCGCGCTCTCCGCACACGTGCTCGTGGAAGCGGCCGGCGACTGCCACGCCGTACGCCGGGACCTGGAGAGGTTGCTGGAGAAGGAGTACGGGATCACCCACACCACCCTCCAGGTGGACCACGCCCAGGATGCCCTGCTGTCGGTCGGCCGCGCCGGCGAGGACCCGTGGCCCCGCGACCCGCACTGCGCGGACGCGCACGGACCGGTCCACCGCGAGGGCCCGCACGACCACTGACGGACCGCGCGGCGGGGCATACATGGCCCCATGACGCAAAAGCGCAGCGCCGGACTATTGCTGTTCCGCGAGGTCGCCGCCGGGGCGGGGGCCGGGATCGACGAGGCCGGGATCGACGCCGGGCCGGGGACCGAGGCCGGGGTCGAGGCCGGGGTCGAGGCCGGGGTCGAGGCCGGGGTCGAGGTGCTGCTGGGCCATATGGGCGGCCCGCTGTGGAAGCGACGCGACGCCGGGGGCTGGGCCATCCCCAAGGGCGAGTACGGCCCGGACGAGGAACCGCTGGACGCGGCCCGCCGCGAGTTCACCGAGGAGATCGGCCTGCCCCCGCCCGAGGGCCCGTACCTGCCGCTCGGCGAGATCCGGATGGCCGGCGGGAAGCTGGTCACGATCTGGGCGGTACGGGCCGACCTGGACCCGGCGCTGATGGTGCCCGGCACCTTCACCATGGAGTGGCCGCCGCACTCGGGTCGGCGAGCGGAGTTCCCGGAACTGGACCGCGTGGCCTGGTTCCCTCCCCCGATGGCCCGAAACAAGCTGATCGCAGGCCAAGTGCCCTTCCTGGAAAGGTTGTTGCACCTATTGGCGGGGTTGACCCGACCTTGACTTGCCAACAAACCCCAGGCGCCTGGACATTGCACATATGACGAACGTCGTGCTGGTGGGAACCCTGGACACCAAGGGTGTCGAGTACGGCTGGCTGCGCGAGAGGTTGCTGCGCGCCGGCGTCGAAGTGATCACGGTCGACACAGGAATCATGGGCGAGCCCCGAATACCCGCGCAGGTGCCGCGCGAAGCGGTCGCACGGGCGGCGGGAACGGAACTGACGGATCTACGGGCGGCGGCCGACCGGGGCGCCGCCGTCACCACTATGGCCCAGGGCGCCGAGGCGACGCTGTTGCGCCTGCACGCCGAAGGCCGGCTCCACGGGGTCCTCGCGATCGGGGGCAGCGGCGGGACCTCCATCGCCACCCGGGCGATGCGCGCGCTGCCGCTGGGCGTACCGAAGCTGATGGTCTCCTCCATGGCCTCGGGCGACGTGAGCCCGTACATCGGCTCCGCGGACATCACGATGATGTACAGCGTCGTGGACATCGCGGGGATCAACAGCGTCTCCGCCCCGGTACTGGCCAACGCGGTGGAGGCGATCGCGGGCATGGCCGCGGGCTACGCCCGTGCCGCGCTGGAGCGGCGCCGTCCGGCCCGGCTCGGGGCGGGCTCACGGCCGCTGATCGCCGCGAGCATGGCCGGCGTCACCACCATCGGCGTGGACGCGGCCCGGGAGCGGCTGACCGAACTCGGCTACGAGGTGCTGGTCTTCCACGTCAGCGGCAGCGGCGGCCGGACCCTGGAGAAGCTGGCCGGGCAGGGCATCTTCGCGGGCGTCCTCGACCTCACCCTCAGCGAACTCGCCGACGACCTGTGCGGGGGCATCCTGACCGCCGGCCCCGACCGGCTCAGCGCGGCCGGGCGGGCCGGTGTCCCGCAGGTGGTGAGCCTGGGCGCGCTGGACATGGTGAAGTTCGGCCCGCTGGAGAGCCTGCCCGAGCGGGTCCGCTACCGGCGGGTCCGCGTCCACAACCCCTCGATCACCGTCATCCGTACGACCGCGGCCGAATGCGCGGAACTCGGCCGCCGGGTCGCCGCGAAGCTGCGGGTGGCGACCGGCCCCACGGAGGTCTGCGTCCCACTGCGCGGACTGTCGACGCTGGGTGCGCCCGGCGGCCCCTACCATGACCCCGGCGCGGACCGGGCCCTGTTCACGGCGCTGCGCGACGGACTGCGGGGCAGCGCCGCCCGGCTGCACGACTACGACACGCACATCAACGACCCGTCCTTCGGACGGGCCGCCGCCGACCGGCTGCACGCCATGATCGGCGCGGAGCGGGCAGTGGCCTGACCCCTGCCGTCCGACCCTGCCCCGAGACACCCCGTCCCGCCGGGAACCGGCCATGGCGGAAACCGTGTCCCAGGGGGTGGCCGGCCGCACCGGACCGGCGCCGGGACAGGGTGGGGCCATGGAGGGGGAACGATGAAAGACGCATGGACGGTTCCCGGGTACACGCCGGTCCGGGAGCTGGGTGCCGGCGGCAGCGGCCGGGTGGTGCTCGCCGTCCACGACGCCACGGGCACGCCGGTCGCCGTCAAGTACCTCGACGACCGGCTGCGCGAGGACCCCGCCTTCGTCCGGGAGTTCCGGGCGGAGGCCCGGCTCCTGGGCGGGCTGCGCTCCCCGCACGTGGTGGCGCTCTACGAGTACTGCGAGTACACCGAGGCGCCCGGCGGCGCCGCCATCGTGATGGAGCTCGTCGACGGGATCTCCCTGCGCGCCTTGTTGAAACAGTCCGGAAGCACGGACCCGGAGGCCGCCCTGGTGCTGCTCAAGGGTTCGCTGCTGGGGCTGGCTGCCGCGCACCGGGCCGGGGTGGTTCACCGCGACTACAAGCCGGAGAACGTACTGATCGCGGCGGACGGCTCCTCGAAACTGGTGGACTTCGGGATCGCGGCCGGGCGCGGCACCACACCCGGGGTCGCGGGCACCCCCGCGTACATGGCGCCCGAACAGTGGCGGGGCCGGCCGGCCTCGCCCGCGGCCGACGTGTACGCGGCGACGGCCACGTTCTTCGAATGCGTGACGGGACACAAGCCGTTCCCGGGAACGAACTTCGCGGAGTTGGCCGTCCAGCACGTGGAGGCCCCGGTGCCGGAGACCGAGGCGCCGGAGCCGGTACGCCCACTGATCCGCCGGGGTCTGGCCAAGGCCCCGGAGGAGCGGCCGGAGAACGCCGAGGCGTTCGTGGCGGAGTTGGAGGAAGTGGCACTGGCCGGGTACGGGCCCGACTGGGAGGAGCGCGGGCAGCGCAAACTGGCGGCCCTGGCGGCGCTGCTGCCGCTCCTGTTCCCCTCGGCGGCGGCCCCGGCGAGCGGTACCACGGCGCTCGCGACGACCGTGCTCCCACCTCCGCCGGCGGGCCTGGCGCCGGGGCGGCGCGGCGCGCTCGCGGCCGCCGCCGTACTGGTGATCGGGGCGCTGCTGGCGTTCACGTACCAGGCGGTCGCCGGGGAGTCCGGCGGGGCGTCGACGCTGAGCGCGTTCGCGACGTCGAGCGCGGGACCGCCGGGCGGTGGGGGTCCGGGGCCGGGTCCGAGCGCCTCCGTGTCCGCGTCGCCGACGCCCTCACCGTCGCCGTCGCCTTCCGCTTCCGTCTCCGCCTCGGCCTCGGCCTCGGCCTCGACTTCGCCGTCCGTGACGCCGAGTTCGAGCCACATTCCTACGCCGACACCGACACCGACCCCCACGCCGACGAAGCCCGCCCCCACCGTGAAGCCGAGTCCGTCGGTCACCGTCTCCGGGGTGGAGGCCACCTTGCTCACCAGCCCGAGCACCGGGCAGGTGACCGTCTCCCTCGATGTGAAGGGCGGACCGGCGACGGTGCTGCTGGAGTGGTTCCTCGGGAACGACCTCTCGGACCTGCGCGTCGCGGACGGTACCGACTCCGTGCCCGTCCCGGCGGGTACGGCGCCGGTGACCCGGGGCCACACCTTCGCGCGCCGAGCGGGCTGCTACCTGAGCGTCCGCGTCACGACCACGCCCTCGTCCGGGCAGCCGGTCATCGCCTCCAAGTACATCCCGAGGTGCACTACGACGGAGCCGCCGCGATGAGCGATCCCCACGCCCCGGAGGGCGACGACTACAGCGCCACGGTCCTCGGCAGCCACTGGTTCAGCGGCCCCCCGCTGCCGTCGGCCGACACGCGGAGGCAGGACGTCCCCACTCGGCGAGACGACACCGGGCCCGCCGGCACCGTTCCCGCCGGCACCGGGCTGTCGGGCACTTTGCGGTTCGACACCCCGCGGACCGTCCCGGGCGCCGCGCCCGACCGGGTCGAGGGACCGGTGCTGCGGTTCGGCCCCGGTGTCACCGCGGCGATGCCCGCGCCGTTCCCGGTGACCGTCCCGGCGGCGTCACCGCCCCGCGGCCGGGGCCGGTGGCGGCGTTACACCCTGGCCGCCGTGGTCCTGACGGCGGTCCTCGCCTACCTGGGCTGGCAGCGGTTCGGTCCCGCGCTCGTGGTCCGGGACGTGACGGTGACCACCGACCCCAAGGGGCCCGGCTGCGACGGCGCCGCCGACGTGGTGGCCGTCGTGACCACCAACGGGCGCCCCGGGACGCTGACGTACCACTGGGAGCGCAGCGACGGCACGCGCTCCGAGCAGCTCACCGAACGGGTGCCGAGCGGACGCAAGGAGGCCCGGCTGCACCTGCTGTGGACCTTCCAGGGAGTCGGCACCTACCCCGCGCGCGCCGAGCTGCGGCTCGACTCGCCGCAGTCGCGCGCCGAAGCCGTCGGGTTCACCTACGACTGCCGGGCGTAGCCCCTCCGGGTACCCCTTTGCGAGGAGCCCTGTGCGCGGGAAGGCCCGCGGCCGCTCGGGGAAGCGGCCGCGGGCCGACCTGGCCGGCCTGTCCGTGGCAGGCACGTCTGTGGTGGGCACGCCGGCGGGGGGCGGCCCTGCGGGTCAGAAGCGGGCGTGCGCCGTGATGTCCGCGGCGAACTCCCCGGTCATCGCCGGGGTCACCGTCGGCCTGCACTGAGCGACCGCCGCCAGGTAGTCCCGCGTGCTCGCCCCCAACTGCGCGGCGGAGGCGCCGCGCGCACCCACCGCCTCCAAGTCCCGCTCGAAGGACACCTGGGCCGCGATGCGCGCCGCGTGCTCGATGTCGGCGGGGGTGAACAGTTCGGTCGCCTCGACCAGCGCCGCCACGTCGACGTCCGGGCGCCCGGCCGTGTAGCGGGACCAGATCGCGGCGCGGGCCCCGGCGTCCGGGGTACCGATCGGGATCAGGTAGTCGAAGCGCCCCGGTCGCAGGAAGGCCGGGTCCAGCGAGCGGATGGAGTTGGTGGCGCAGACCAGCAGCCGCTCGTCGCCCTCACGGAAACCGGGGATCAGCTTGAGCAGTTCGTTCGTCACGCCGTGGATGCCTCCGGGCTGCGCCGGCTCGGTCCGTACGGGTGCGATCTCCTCGACCTCGTCGATGAAGACGAGGACCCGTTCCAGCTCGGCGATCCGGGCGAAGGCGTCACGCAGCGCGGCCGCCAGGTTCCCCTCGTCGGCGAGCCGGGAGGGCAGCAGTTCCACGAAGGGCCAGCCGAGGCGGGAGGCGATGGCGCGGGCGAAGGTGGTCTTGCCGGTGCCGGGCGGCCCGAAGAGGGTGATGGCGCGCGGCGGCCGCACGCCGTGCGCGGCGGCCCGTTCGGGCTCGGCGAGCGGGAGGACCACTCGGCGCTCGATGAGGTCCTTCTCGTTCTCCATCCCGGCGACCTTCGCCCACAGGTCGTTGGCGAGGAAGCGGCCGCCGAGGTCGTCGAGGAGACCGGCAGCCGGTCCGTGCAGCGGCTCGGTCTTCTCGAAGTAGGCGACGGCCGGCTGGCGGGTGTAGCCGGCGTTGAGCAGGCCCTCGCCGAGCAGGTCCTCCTCGGGCAGGACGTAGGCGATGCGCCCGACGCGGGCGGCGATGAGCCGTCGTTCGAGTTCGACGAGCAGCGCGCTGGCCAGGCCCCGGCCGCGCCAGCCGGCGGCGATCGCGATGCGCATCACCCAGGCGCGTTCGCCGGTGACGCATGCGAGGGCGGCGCCGATCGGGACGCCCTGGTGGACGGCGACCACACACGGCTGCCGGTCGGTGAGCGCGCTGATGCACTCGGCGAGCGAGAAGACGGACTCCTGACCGAGTTCCGCCGTGGTGTCGATCAGACGGACGACCGCGGCGAGATCGCTCTCGCGGTAATCGTGGATCAGCCAGTTCACCGGGTACCGCCCCTCGTTCGTGCTCCTGCGGTGAGGCTAGGGGCGCCCCGACCGGACGATCACCCTCCGCGGTGCACAACACCGGTCCGGGAAATCGTCCGCGTCGTCCATAGACTGGCGGCTTCCGTCCGCGGGACATGCCGGAAATGCGCGTCGTTTCGGCACTTCCCACATGCCCGACCGGTGATTCACAGCGGATTCTTATGGAACTGGGGGCTCTGGCCACAGGCTCGCTGGGCAGGCTCAAGTGCATGATCCGCAGCATGCTCCCCAGACAAGCCGCTCCCGCAGGCTCCTCCCGCGCCCGGCGGGCTTCACGGGTCCTGCTCGCGCTGGCGGCGATGGCCGCGCTGCTGAGCGTCGATCTGCCGGACGCGGGGGCCAGCTCGCCGCCCGGCATCACCGCGCGGGCAGAGCCCGGCGTCGCCACCGACCGGGTGGGAGCGCTGTTCGCGGGCGGGACGGACGCGGGGCACTTCTGTACCGCCGCCGTGGTGCACAGCGACGACCGGAGCGTGATCGCCACCGCCGCGCACTGCCTGGACAACCCCGACACCACTGTGTTCGCGCCGGGCTACAGGGACGGGCAGAGCCCGTACGGGTTGTGGAAGGTGACCGGCGTGTACGTCTCCCCGCGCTGGACGCGGGAACGGGACCCGGACGAGGACATAGCCTTCGCGTCGGTCGCCCCGACGACGGGTTCCCAGCAGGTGGAGGACGCGGTGGGGGGCTTCCCGGTGGCGTCGGAGCAGCCCGAGGACGCGACGGTGACGATCGTCGGCTACCCGAGCAGTGACGATTCCCCACTGCGCTGCACCAACGCCACGAGCCTGTTCTCACCCACCCAGCGCCGCATCGACTGCCCGGACCTCAGCAGCGGGACGAGCGGCAGCCCCTGGCTGGTGAACGGCGCCGTGGTCGGGGTGCTGGGCGGGCACGAGGAAGGCGGTCTGGTCCCGGAGGTGTCGTACAGCGCGGTGATGGGCGACCAGGCCGTGGAGCTGTACCGCGAGGCGGCGGTCGCGGGCTGACCCGGGACGTGTCGGAGAGGTCCCTCCCCCGGCTGCCGCCGGGACGCCCCGGGCCTTCGGGCGCCCGGCGCCACTTGCCCGACGCGCTCCGGAGGACCCGACGCGCTCTAGACGACCTGGGCGGGGGGCCGGAACCAGGTCGGTTCGTCGCGCAGCGCGCGCCGGACGCGATCCACGGCGAAGGGCTCCAGCGGCGGCAACGCGTCCGCCGCGAACCAGGCGACTTCCAGCAGCTCGCCGTCGTGCGGGCGGGCCTCGCCGCCCGTGGCCCGGCAGCGGAAGGTGATGTCCTGGAACTGGCAGACGTCCCCGTTGGGGTAGGTGATCGGTTGCAGCATCTCGACGAGCACGACCCGCTCGGGGACGCATCGCACCGCCGTCTCCTCGTACACCTCGCGCGCCGCCGTGTCGGCGGGCTGTTCGCCGGGTTCGGCGATGCCCCCGATCACGGACCAGAGGCCGGTGTCGGCTCGACGACCGAGCAGGATCCGGTCGCGGTCGTCCACGACGATGGCGGTGACGCCGGGCAGCAGGAGGAGCAGGTGCCCCGCGCCGGCTTCGCGGACCGCGCGTATGTAGTCAGGTGTGGTCATGGCCCGACCCTACGAGGTCGCCTCTCGGCCACCCGCGTCATGCGGCCCGCCGGGCGCGAATCCGGCGGGTCAGGACCCGGCCCAGCCCCCCGGCGGCCACCAGGAGCAGCACGTACTCGGGCAGCGGCCCGAGCCGGGTGGCCGGGGTCGGCGTCGAACGCAGCGGGATTTCGGCGACCAGCGCGTCGGCGGTGAACATCTTCGTCTGCTGGACGACGGTGCCGTCCGGCCGGATGACGGCGCTCACCCCGCTGGTGACGGGAACGAGCACGGTCCGGCTGTGCTCGACCGCCCGGACCCGGTCCATGGCCAACTGCTGGTAGGTCATCTCGCTCCGGCCGAAAGTGGCGTTGTTGCTCGGTACGGCGATGACCTGGGCGCCGGCCTGGACGGTGGAGCGGACGGCGTCGTCGAAGGCGGCCTCGTAGCAGGTGACCATGCCGACCCGGCTGCCCGCCATGTCGAAGACGCCCGGCTCCTTCCCGGGGCCGAAGTCACGGCGTACGCGGTCCACGTCCTTGCTGAAGATCCGGACGAAGGACCGCATCGGCATGCGCTCGCCGAACGGCTGGATCTTGCGCTTGTCGTACGTCGCGGTCGGGCCCTTGACCGGGTCCCACAGGATCATCGTGTTGCGCAGTGGGCCGGTCGGCGGCTCCAGGACGGAGCCGATGGCGACGGGCACGCCGATGCGCTTGACGGCGCGGTCGATGACGTCGTGGGCGTCCTGCTGGGTGAAGGGGTCGATGTCCGAGGAGTTCTCCGGCCAGACGACGAAGTCGGGCTGCCGGGCGCGGCCGGCCTTGACGTCGTCGGCGAGCCGGAGGGTGCGGTTGGCGTGGTTGTCCAGGACGGCGCGGCGCTGGGAGTTGAAGTCGAACCCGGCGCGCGGGACGTTGCCCTGGACGACGGCGGCCACCGCGGTACCGTCCTCGGCGGCGTCGGAGACCAGCGGGCGCGAGAGGAGGGCCGCGCCGACCGGCAGGGCGACGGTGAGGGCGGCGAGCGCGGCGGTGGTGCGGCTCGGCCGCGAGCGGGCGATGCGCGCGACCTCGTAGAGACCGAATCCGCACAGGGCGATCCCGAAGGAGAGCAGCGGGGTGCCGCCCAGGGCGGCGAGCGGCAGGAAGAAGCCGTCGGCCTGGCCGAAGGCCAGCTTGCCCCAGGGGAAGCCGCCGAACGGCGCCCGGGCGCGCAGGGCCTCACCGGCGATCCACACGGCGGACGCCCACACGGCGCGGCCGGGGAGCGTGTCGACGAGGGCGATGCCGAGGCCGGTGAGGCCGAAGACGAGCGCTTCGAGGGTGACGAGGGCGATCCACGGCACCGGGCCGACACCCTCGCTGGTCCACACCAGCAGCGGCAGCAGGTAGCCCAGCCCGAACACGAAACCGAGGCCGAAACCGGCCCGGGCCCGACGGCCGCGCAGGCAGCCGGCCAGCAGGGCGAGTGCGAAGGAGGCCAGCCACCACAGGGGGCGCGGCGGGAAGCTGAGGTAGAGCAGGACGCCGGCGAGCGCGGCGAGCGCCGCCCGGGTGGGCCATGCGCCCCGCAGGCGGTGCAGGACGGTGGCGCCGCTCTCCGGTGCGGTGGACTGCGCGGGCTCGTTCCCTGCCGCTCGGGTGACACTGGTGCTCATTGGGCGGAGTGTACGTCCCTCCCGCTCGGGACGGCCCCTGAGGAGACTCAGTGCGCCAGGGCGCGCAGGTGGGTGCGGATGACCCGGACGGCGTTCTCGGCGTCGTCGACGGTGACGGTGAACAGCTTGCCGTCGTCCATGCGGAGCTCGACGCCCTCGCCCCGGCGGACGACGACGGCGGTGCCCTTCTCGGGGCGCCAGCGGTAGCCCC
The DNA here is from genome assembly GCF_055231995.1 of Streptomyces sp. Tek67B01. Classification (NCBI taxonomy): domain Bacteria; kingdom Bacillati; phylum Actinomycetota; class Actinomycetes; order Kitasatosporales; family Streptomycetaceae; genus Streptomyces; species Streptomyces sp. Tek67B01. Next base: position 6,177,182 of record NZ_JBUYUY010000001.1, on the reverse strand, counting down.
ATCCGCCCCAGTGCTGCGGGGTGATGAGCGGTACGAACTCGGCGGAGGTCACCTCGGCGAGCCGGATGGTGCGGCGGGGCAGCCCGATGTGGCCGCAGCGGATCTCCATGGCCTGGGAATCGACGGTGACCGCCACGTGGACGAAGGCGAGGGTGCCGAAGAGGATGAGCAGGCCGGCCGCGATGCAGCCGATCACGGACATGACCAGCGGCACCGTCCCGGAGGTCCAGCTGGCGTCGACGGCGAGTTCGATGGCGAGCGCGAGGCAGGCGGCGCCGGCCGCGGCGAGCAGCCACTGCACGCGGTTGGAGGCGCGGCCCGTCCAGAGCGGACCCGGTGGGTGACCCGTCATGGATGCAGCGTACTCACGTCACCCGCCCCGGCCCCTCGACACGGCGCCTCCCTTCCCCCGCGTGCCTGTCCCGGCAGTCCCCCGCGTGTCTGTCCCGGCAGCAGCCCGACCACGGCATCGCGCAACGCCGGGCGGCGGCCGGTGACGATCCGATGCAGGGTTCGGGAGGCGAAGGCCCGCGCCGACGACGACGGCTGTCCCCGCGCCTGCCGATGAACCGCTGCTCATAAGGGTGTCCTCCCGAAGCGATTACCACACCTGTGGTACCACGGCTGTGGTTATGCTGTCCGGGTGAACCAGGATCGAAGGCAGCTGCTACGCGACGCGGCCGTGGCCGTACTGGCCGAAGCAGGTGGGCGCGGGCTCACGCACCGGGCCGTCGACCGGGCCGCTCAGGTGCCGCTCGGCACCACCAAGAACTACTTCCCGACCCGCGACGCACTGCTGCGGGCGGTGGCCGAGCGTTGCCTGGAGCAGTACCGCAGCGTGGCCGCCGCCCTCGCGGGAGGCGGGGCGCGCCCCGTGGACCGGGACGGACTCGCGGCGTTCCTCGCCGCCCTGCTCCGCGATGTCGCCGGGCCGGGGCGCCCGCGCCTCCTGGCGTACCTGGAGCTCCGGACCGAGGCCGGCCGCCGACCGTGGCTGGCCGGACTGCTGGACGCGATCGGCGCGTCCGACGTCGCGGTGTACGCGGACCTCCTGGCCGGCGCCGGACTCCCGGCCGATCCCGCACGGGCCCGCGTCCTGACGCTCGCGCTGCACGGCGCGATCCCCCACCTCCTCGTCGGCTCGCCACAGACCCTCGCCGCGGCGGGGCTCGACGATCCGCACGCCTTCACGCGCGACCTGCTGTCCACCCTCTACCCCGGCGCCACCTCGTGACGGCCCGGCTGGAGCGCGCCGTGGGCGCGGTACTCGGTTCGGCCGTCGGGGACGCGCTCGGCGCGCCGTACGAGTTCGGGCCGGCCGGGGAACTCGAAGCGCGGGGCGCGGAGATGGCCGCGGGCGGCGGTTGGGACCCGGGCGAGGCGACCGACGACACCCAGATGGCGGTCCTGGTCGGCGAGTCCCTGCTGGAGTGCGGTGGCCTCGAACCGCCCGACGTCTTCGACCGGTTCAGGCGCTGGGCGGCGGGAGAGCCCAAGGACATCGGCCTCCAGACCGAGGACGTGCTGATGAGCGGCGAACCCTGGGACCGGGCCGCCGCCCTGCACTTCCGGATCAACGCCCGGGCCGCCGGCAACGGTTCCCTGATGCGCGCCTCGACCTCGGCGGTGTACTTCGCCGCCGTCGGCCGGGAGGGCACCATGGCCGCCGGCCGCCGGATCGCGGCGCTGACCCACGGCGACCCGGCCGCCTGGGAAGGCACCGCCGTGCTCCACGAGCTCGTACGGGTGGCCCTCGACGGGGACGACCCCGTGGCCGCGCTCCCCGAGGTGCTGGGCACGGTGCGCCCGGAGCACCGCGAGCGCTACGCGCGGGTCCTGGACCCCTCCTGGCATCCGGACCTGGCCACCGAGTTCAACGGGGCGGTGTGGCCCTGTCTCGGCTCGGCGGTGTGGGCGCTGCGGACCACCGGCGGTTTCGCCGAGGCCGTACGGGCCGCGGTGAACCTGGGCGGTGACACCGACACGGTGGCGGCGGTCACCGGGACCCTGGCCGGGGCCCGCTACGGCCGGGGGGCGATCCCGGCCGAGTGGACCGGGCCGCTGCACGTGCCGCTGCCCGGGTCCGGCGGTCGGGTGCTGGACGCGGACGACCTGCGGCTGTTGGCTCGGCGGCTCGCCGGGGCCGACTGAGGCGCGGGGGTCAGGTCAAGACGGCGGCCACGGAAGGCGGCGCGCAGCCGCCGATCGTGGGTGACGAGGACGACGATCCCGGTGAAGTCGGCGAGCGCCGCCTCCAGTTCCTCCACCACGGCCGGGGCCAGGTGGTTCGTCGGCTCGTCGAGGAGCAGCACGTCCAGCGGGGCTGCCACCAGCCGGGCCAGCTCCAGCTTGCGGCGCTGACCCACCGAGAGGTCCCGGACGGGGCGGGTCAGGTCGTGCGGCGCGAGCAGGCCGAGAGCCGCGACCCGCTCGGCGTGCTCCGGACCGGACAGCTCCGTCACGGAGCGGGCCTCCCGCCCCCAGGGGTCGTCTTGGCGCAGCAGGCCCACGCGCGCAGGCGTGCGTACGGCGCCCCGCCCTGGCGCGAGTTCCCCCGCGAGGACGTGCAACAGGCTCGACTTCCCCGCCCCGTTGGGCCCGGTCACCAAGAGCCTTTCCCCGGGTTCGAGCCGGAAGGTGGTCGGCGCGAGCCGTCCCGGCACGGCGAGTGCGTCGGCCTCCAGGGTGTTCGCGCCCGCCGCGCCCGCTTCGTTCGCCGTACCCATCGGGGTCGGGGTCGCCGCGTCCGCCGTGAACCGACCGGTGAAACGGAGCGGGTTCGGGGGCGGAGGCACCGGGTTCTCGGTCAGCCGGTGCAGGCGCTCGCGGGCGGCCCGGATGCGGCCGGCCGCCCCGTGGGTACGTGAGCGGGCCCGGAACGCCCCGGCTCCGCTGAAGCCGCGCGGCAGCTTGCGGGGGATGGCGGCGAACCGGCCGATGTTGGTGTCGGCGAGCCGTTCCGCGTCCCGCACCTGCTCGCGCCACTGCTCGTACCCCTGCTGCCAACGGGCGCGTTCGGCGGCGCGGCCGGCGAGGAAGCCGGCGTATCCGTTTCCGAACCGGCGTACGGCGCGCCGGTCCTGGTCGACCTCCAGGACGGCGGTGGTGACGCGGTCCAGGAAGAGCCGGTCGTGGGTGACGGCGACCACGGTGCCGCGATGGGCGCGCAGGTACTCCTCCAGCCGGCCGATGGCCTCGTCGTCCAGGTCGTTGGTCGGTTCGTCCAGCAGCAGCAGTTCCGGTTCGGCGGCCAGGGTCGCGGCGAGTGCCAGGCGTGAGCGCTGTCCGCCGGAGAGCGTGCCCAGGCGCCGCTCCGGGTCGAGGACGGTGCGCTCGCCGAGCCGGCGCAAGGTGGTCGCCACGCGCCGTTCGGCGTCCGGGCCGCCACGGGCCTCGTAGGCGGCGAGGAGGTCCGCGTACGCGGTGAGCTCATCGGGACCGGCCTGGGGCAGCCGCGCTTCGGCCGAGCGGATACGGCGCTCCAGGGAGCGCAGATCGGCGAGCGCGAGGTCGATCGCGTCCCGGACGCGGGCGGTCTGGGGCAGGCCGAGGGTCTGGGCGAGATGGCCGACCCCGCCGGGCGCGGTGACCGTGACCTGCCCGTGGTCGGGGCGCTCGCGACCCGCGAGGAGCCGGAGCAGGGTGGACTTGCCGCAGCCGTTGTCACCGACGATGCCGACCCGTTCACCGGGCCGGACCGAGAAGCTGACGCGGTCGAGTACGACGTGGGTCCCATAGGCCTTGGTGACCTCGGACAGGGTGATCTGAGTGGCGGCGTGTGGGGCACGTGCGCGCAAGGGCGACTCCTTCGTAGGCGGATGGGACGAGCCGGCGATGCGTCCCGGTCGGGAGCGGCGGCAAACGAAACGAGACGTATCGTCTCGCTCGATGTCCTCACCATACCTCCGGACCGCCGCGGCGGCCATCGGATTCGCACGGGTGGGGGGAGGGAGGGCGGAACGGCCGGCGCTACGCCGCCAGGTCTCGATCGAGGCGAAACGGTTGCCGTCGGGGTCGTGGACCGCGGCAACAGCGCCGTACGGGCACCCGGCCGGATCCCCCCTGCCGTGATGCCGCGGCCCGCCGACCCCGCGAGCGTCTGGTAGGGGGGTGAAGGACGCGGCGCACCGCCCTTCGCCGTGAAAGTTCCCCGTCCTCTTCCGCGTCCGGCGGGCGGGGAACTCGTCGTCGGCACGGCACTCCGTACCGCGGCGGCGTCCGGGTCAGTGCGCGAGCGGCGCGCCTTCCGCGAGCAGGCGCCCTTCGGCGTAGCCGAGTGCGGCGGCCGGGAGGGGACCCGGCCGACCGCCGAGCAGGACGGTCAGCCCGCCGGTGCGCGGCAGGTCGGGCTCGGGGCCGACGCCGATGCGGCGCAGCGCCTGCACGGCGACGGCCTCCGCGGAGCCGTGGAAGACGAACTCCGTCCCGCCGGTCCGCTCGGCGAGGGCTGCCCGGATCGGCGCCTCGACCAGTTCGTAGTGCGTGCAACCGAGTACCACGTCGGTGACGTCGGTCGGGGTCAGCGCGGCCGCCGCGGCGACGGCCCGTACGACGGCGTCCTCGTTCCCGCGCTCGACGGCGTCGGCGAGGCCGGGGCAGGGCACCTCGGTGACCCGCACCCCGGCGGCGAACCGGTCGATCAGCCCGCGCTGGTACGGGCTCCCGGTGGTGGCCGGCGTGGCCCAGATCGCGACCCGGCCGCCCCCGGCCGCGGCGGGCTTGATCGCGGGAACGGTCCCGATGACCGGGACGGCGGGTTCCAGCTCGGCGCGCAGGGCGGGCAGGCTGTGGACGGAGGCGGTGTTGCAGGCGACGACCAGTGCGTCCGGGCCGTACGCGGCGGCGGCCCGAGCCACGCCGAGGGCCCGCCCGGTGAGGTCGGCGGGAGTACGCGGCCCCCAGGGCATCCCGTCGGGGTCGGAGGACAGCAGCAGATCGGCGTCGGGCCGCAGCCGTCGCATCGCGGCGGCCGCCGCGAGGAGGCCGATTCCGGAGTCCATGAGGGCGATCTTCACCTGGTCACCTTAATCGACGCGGCACCCCGCCCCCGCGCCCGCGCCCCCGACCGGCCGCCCGCGCCGCACTCCCCCATACGCGCCGCACTCCCCCACACAGGACGCCACGGTGTCCGGATGCGCGACAGGCGCCACCCCGTTCGGCACACTGCCGCCATGGGCCTCCTCCTCACCGCCGCCTACGCATCCCTCGCCGCCTGGCTCTGGCTCACCTTCGCCCAGGGCATGTTCTGGCGCACCGACGTCCGCCTCCCCCCGCGTACCGCCCCCGCCCGGTGGCCGTCCGTCGCCGTCGTCGTCCCGGCCAGGGACGAGGCGGAGGTCCTGCCGCGCAGCCTGCCGTCCCTCCTCGCCCAGGACTACCCCGGCGCCGCCGAGGTGATCCTGGTGGACGACGGCAGTACGGACGGCACGGCCGTCCTCGCCCGACGCCTGGCCGGGGAACTGCCGGGGCTGCCCCTCACCGTCGTCTCCCCCGGCCCCCCGGACGCCGGTTGGACCGGCAAGCTCTGGGCCCTGCGCCACGGCATCGCGCACGCGCGCACCGCCCACCCGACCGAACCCGAGTACCTCCTGCTCACCGACGCCGACATCGCGCACGAGCCGGACAGCCTCCGCGAGCTCGTCGCCGCCGCGACCTCCGCCGACCTCGACCTGGTCTCCCAGATGGCGCGGCTGCGGGTGGCCACGTTCTGGGAGCGGCTCGTCGTACCGGCCTTCGTCTACTTCTTCGCGCAGCTGTACCCCTTCCGGTGGATCAACCGCCCCGCCGGGCGCACCGCGGCGGCCGCCGGCGGTTGCGTGCTGCTGCGTACGGAGGCCGCCGTCCGCGCGGGAGTACCCGACTCCATCCGGCAGGCCGTGATCGACGACGTGGCCCTCGCCCGCGCCGTGCGGCGCTCCGGCGGCCGGATCTGGCTCGGGCTGGCGGATCGGGTGGACAGTGTGCGCCCCTATCCGGCGCTGGGCGACCTGTGGCGGATGGTCTCGCGGAGCGCGTACGCCCAACTGCGCCACCAGCCTCTGCTGCTGGCGGGGACGGTGGCCGGGCTGGTGCTCGTCTACCTGGTACCGCCGGTCGCCCTGTTCGCCGGGCTCACCCTGGGCGCCCCGGCGCTCACCTGGGCGGGCGGCGCGGCGTGGCTCCTGATGGCCGGAACCTACCTGCCGATGCTGCGCTACTACCGTCGGCCCGCGGCCTTCGCGCCGCTGCTGCCGTTCACGGCCCTGCTCTACCTCCTGATGACCGTCGACTCGGCCGTCCTGCACTACCGCGGCCGGGGAGCCGCCTGGAAGGGCCGGACGTACGCGCGGCCGAGCGACGCCTGACCCGGCGCGGGCGGGCCGCGGGGCGGCTGAATGGGCGTCATACGAGGTCACGCCATGGATTCCGGATGGTGACGCCACGTCAAGGCCAAGTGGGTGCAACACCCAACCGGTGAGTACGAGTAGGAACAAGGTGGGGTGGAAGTCGCGAATCGTGCAGGTGGACGTGAAGTGAAAGCTGTGGCCCTGACCTGCGAATATGCAGGTCAGCGCGGTGTTGACGACGCCTCGCTATGGACCCCGTGAAGTCGTGGGCTTAACTTAGGTCCCATGACCTCCCCCCGCTCCACTTATGGCGGCGGTTACTACTCCGCGCCCTCCTTCCCGGACACCCCCATCTACGACTCCCTCGTCGCCGAACGCGGCACTCCGCAGATCGCCCCGATCCGCGTACCGGCCGCCTACGACAACCCCGGTTCCGGTTACTCGAGCGGTGGGTACCTGCCGGCCCTCCCGTCCGCCCTGCCCGCCCTGCCGTCCGGGCCCTCGATGCCGCAGCAGCAGAGCGCCCCGGCGTACGGGTACCCGTACCAGCAGCAGCCCACACCGCAGATGCAGATGCAGATGCAGCCCCAGATGCCCGTGCCGCTGCAGAACGCCCCCGCGCCGTTCGTGCCGCAGCAGCAGCCGGTCGGCGCCCGCGCGGGGTACGCGCCGCAGCCCCAGCAACCGCGCCCCGTCGCGGCCGGTACCGGGTACGAGGCCATGCGCCCGGCCGCCCCGCGCCCGATGCAGGCGCCCGCGCAGGTTCCCTCCTATGAGGACCCGTACGGCCGCGCGTACCAGGGGCGCGGCTACTAGGCCCGGGTCGTCCGGAGGCGCCGGGGTCCGCGGGGGCGGCGACTGGCAAAATGCACTCATGCCGAATTCGTACGTCCAGTCGCTCCACGTCCGTCCCGTCAAGTCGCTGACGGGGACCGCTCCCGACGCGGTGGCCGTGGAGCCCTGGGGGCTCTCGGGTGACCGCCGATGGGCAGTGATCGACATCGAGGGCGCGATCATCACACAACGCCAACAGGCCCGGCTGACGTTGGCCTGCGCCCGCCCGTTGGAGGGCGGCCGGGTGGCGCTCTCGGCACCGGGCATGGCGGATCTGGTCGTGGAGGTACCGGAGCCGGGTCCGCTGGAGCCGGTCGTCCTGTTCGGCAAGAAGATCGAGACCGTGGTCGCGGCGAAGGCCGCGGCCGACTGGTTTTCGGCCTACCTCGGCCTACCCGCCCGCCTCGTGCACCTGGACGACCCCGCCGTGCGCCGCCCCGTGGACCCGGACTACGCGTTGCCCGGTGAAACGGTGAGCCTCGCCGACGCGTATCCGCTGCTGGTCACCACCCTCGCCTCGCTGGACGCCCTGAACGCGCTGATCGCGGAGGGCGATCACCCGGAGGAGGGGCCGCTGCCGATGGACCGTTTCCGGCCCAGTCTGGTCGTGGCCGGCGCCGAGGCGTGGGCGGAGGACGGCTGGCGGCGCATCGCGGTGGGCGACGCCGTCTTCCGCGGGGTCCGGGAGTGCGGGCGGTGCATCGTCACGACCACCGACCAGGTGACCGGGGAACGCGGCAAGGAGCCGTTGAAGACGCTGGCCAAGCACCGGCGGATCGGGAAGTCCCTGGCGTTCGGGCGGCAGCTGGTGCCGGTGCGGCTGGGAACGGTTCGCGTCGGCGACGAGGTCCGCGTCCTGGAATAACACCTTCGAGGGGCTCCGGGCGCCCGCCGGAACCAGCGGGCACCGCAGCACCGTTGGGTCATTCGAGACGTGTGGGCGGCGGGACGGTCGGGACACGGGGGAACGTGTTCCGGACCGGACGCGGCCGGATGCGCGCGTCTCTCGCGTTCCGGAATGCGCGTCCGCCGGGCGTGCGGGAAGCTGGACGCGCAGGCAGGCGGAGGCGAGGGGGTGCCGGACCGTGTGGACAGCAGTGGGTGTGTGGCGTTGGCGGCGCAATCCGCTGCGCCGCAGAACTGATCTTTTCGAGGCGTGGCTGGCGCTGGCCGCCGCTGTGTGCGTCCTCGTGCTCGCCCCGGCCATCGGCTGGTTCGCGGGCACGCGGGTGGACGACACGCTCCAGCGCGCCGTGCGCGAGCAGCGGCAGGAGCGGTACCTCGTGCCGGCGGTGGTGCTGCGACCGTCCCAGGCCACGCCCGTGGGCGGCCCGGCCGCCGACAAGTCGGCGGGCCCGCAGACACCGCAGCGGACGCGGATCCTCGCCTCGTGGACCGCGCCGGACGGCAGCAGCCACCAGGGGACCGTGCCGGCCGCCGAGGAACCACCCCGGCCCGGTGACAGGTTCCGGATATGGACGGACACCAGCGGCCGGCTCGTCGGGCAGCCGCTCGCCTCGTCGGCCGCCGCGTTCCACGCGGTGATGGCCGGTCTCGCGGCCGCCCTCGGCGTGGCCGCGCTGGTGGAGACCGTTCGCCGACTGATCGTACGGCGGCTCATGCATCGGCGGTACGCGCGGCTGGACCGGGCGTGGGCGGCGGTCGGGCCGGATTGGGGCCGGGCGGGCGCGGGCAGCTGACCTGGCAACTCACGGGCCCCGCGCGCGCTACGGTGGACCGGGCAGACCGGCTGCGGGCGACCGCGGCGCCGGCTGCGACGGTGAGTGCCGTCAAGGCGAGGACGAGGGTGGGGGCACGACAGCACCATGGCTCAGGGCACGGTCCAGGTCACACACGGCGGGTCTTCGCGCTGGCGGCGCCGCTCCGGTGAGTACGCGACGCTGACCGCCGCGCTCGCCGTCGCCGGCGACGGCGACGTCCTGTCCATCGCTCCCGGCACCTACCGGGAGAACCTGGTGCTGCGCCATGCCGTCACCCTCCGGGGACCCGAGGGCTCGGTCGGCTCCGTGCGCATCGCCCCGCCCGACGGCGTCGCCCTGACCGTGAGCGCCTCGGCCGTGGTGCAGGACCTCCACCTGGAGGGCCAGGACCGGACGGCGCCGGCGCTGCTCGTCGAGGACGGTTCGCCCGAACTCACCGACCTCAGGGTCCACACCCGCTCCTCGTCCGGCATCGAGGTCCGCGGCGGCGGGGCGAGACCCCTGGTGCGCCGGTGCACCGTGGAGAACCCGGCCGGGATCGGGATCGCCGTCCTGGACGGCGGGGGCGGTGTGTTCGAGGAGTGCGAGGTCGTGGCCGCCGGGCAAAGCGGGATCTCGGTGCGGGGCGGACACCCGCGTCTGGAGCGCTGCCGCGTGCACCACGCCACGGGCGCGGGCATCGCCGTCACCGGCGAGGGGTCCGGGCTGGAGGCGCTGGGGTGCGAGGTGTACGAGATCAAGGGCACCGGCGTGCAGGTCGCCGCGCGGGCCGTGGCCCGGCTCACCGACTGCGCGGTGCACCGCACTTCGGCCGACGGGGTCACCCTCGACACCGACGCCGTCCTCACCCTCGCCGGTTGCGACATCCACGACATCCCCGAGAACGCGGTGGACCTGCGCTCGCGTTCGGTGCTCACGCTGAGCCGGACCACCGTGCGCCGGTTCGGCCGCAACGGACTGTCGGTATGGGACCCGGGCACCCGGGTCGACGCCCACTCCTGCGAGATCCACGACAGCACGGGGGACTATCCCGCGGTGTGGATCAGCGACGGGGCCACCGTCTCGCTGGACTCCTGCCGGGTACACGACGTACCGGACGCCTTGTTCGTGCTGGACCGCGGCTCGCGCGTGGACGTGGTCGACAGCGACCTGTCGCAGGTGCGCAACACGGCCGTGTCCGTGAGCGACGGGGCCACCGCACAGCTCGACGACTGCCGCATCCGGGAGGCGTCGACCGGGGCCTGGTTCCGTGACCACGGCAGCGGCGGCACCCTCGCCAACTGCGCCGTCGATTCCGTCCAGACGGGCGTGATCGTCACCAAGGGGGCCGACCCGGTCCTGGAGCGCTGCGTCGTCACGTCCCCTTCCGAGGCCGGTTTCTACGTCTCGGCGGGCGGTCGCGGCACCTTCACCGCCTGTCGGGTGAGCGGCAGCTCCGGCTTCGGTTTCCATGTGACCGACGGCAGTCGTACCTCGCTGGCCAAGTGCCACACCGAGCGTTGCGCGCGCGGCGGTTACGAGTTCGCGGAGGACGGCCCCGTCGCGCAGGACTGCACCAGTGACGAGTCCGGGTCGCGCCTCGCCGCCCAGTCCGCCGCCGCCGGTGGCCCGGCCCGCGAGCGCGCGGGAATCCGTACGGTGACGCCCGCGACGGGGCCCGTACCGGGAGCCGTCGAGGTACCGGCGCCGCGTCCCGCCGACGAGCCGGACCCCGCCCCCGCGGCCGCCCCGGACTCCGGCGAGGTGCTGGGCCGGCTCGACGCGCTGGTGGGCCTGGAGAGCGTCAAGCGCGAGGTGCGCGCCCTGACCGACATGATCGAGGTGGGGCGCCGGAGGCAGCAGGCGGGCCTCAAGGCGGCTTCGGTACGCCGGCACCTGGTCTTCACCGGCTCTCCCGGCACCGGCAAGACCACCGTCGCCCGGCTCTACGGGGAGATCCTCGCCTCCCTCGGCGTGCTGGAGCGGGGACACCTGGTCGAGGTGTCCCGGGTGGACCTCGTGGGCGAGCACATCGGGTCCACCGCGATCCGTACTCAGGAGGCCTTCGAACGGGCGCGGGGCGGTGTCCTGTTCATCGACGAGGCCTACGCGCTGGCGCCGGAGGACTCGGGCCGCGACTTCGGGCGCGAGGCCATCGACACGCTGGTGAAGCTGATGGAGGACCACCGGGACGCGGTGGTGGTGATCGTCGCCGGTTACACGGCGGAGATGGAGCGGTTCCTGACCGTCAACCCGGGTGTGGCGTCCCGTTTCTCCCGGACCATCACCTTCGGCGACTACGGGCCGCGGGAGCTGTTGCGCATCGTGGAGCAGCAGGCGGAGGAGCACGAGTACCGGCTGGGCGAGGGGACCGCGCAGGCGCTGCTGGCGTACTTCACGGAGTTGCCCAAGGGGCCGGCCTTCGGCAACGGCCGCACCGCCCGCCAGACCTTCGAGTCGCTGGTCGAGCGCCACGCGGGACGCGTGGCGCAGCTGAGCGACCCGGACACGGACGAGCTCACCCTGTTGTTCCCGGCGGACCTGCCGGCGCTGCCCGCGGTGACGACCGCCGCCCCCTGAGGCGAGTGGGCCGCTCTGGAGACATCCGAGGGGTCGACGGGTAGTGTTCGCGCACCGCCGTCCGGCGCCGCCGGTTCGCACCGCGTCTCGCAGGGGGTATCACGATGGCTCGCCGACTCCGGGCAGTGGAGCTGGACTTCGCCGAGACGGCGCCGGTCCGGCTCGTCTTCACGGCGCGCGTGACCCGGGCGCCGGCGCCGGTCTACCGGGCGCTCGCCGAGCAGGTGGCGGACTGGCCGACCTGGTTCAAGGCCGTCGCCCTGGCCCGGTCCACGCACGACGGCGCGGGCCGCGAGATCGGGCTGAGGGGTGGGGTCCGGTTCCGGGAGACCGTCGTGGCGGCGGAGCGGGAGCGGTGCTACGCGTACCGGGTGGACGAGACCAACGTCCCCGGCGTACGGGCGCTGTTGGAGGAGTGGCGACTGAGCCCGTCCGGCAGCGGTACGCGCATCCAGTGGACCTTCGCGGCGGACGGGCCGGCCCCGTTCCGCTTCGCCCTCGCCGCCGCACGCCCCGGGCTGGGGCGCTCGTTCCGCTCGGCGGTGGGCGCGCTCGACGCCCGGCTGAGCGCCGGGCGGTGAGCGTGCGGCGGCGGGTCAGGCCGAGGGCTCCTGCCAGGCCCCCGTCGTCAGCAGCGTCTCGATGGTCTTCGTGTACGGGGCGATGTCCAACTTCTGCGCCGCCAGCCAGTCGTCCGAGTAGTACTTGTCGAGGTAGCGGTCGCCCGGGTCGCACAACAGGGTCACCACGCTGCCCGTACGGCCCTGCGCCACCATCTCGGCGACGATCTTGAGCGCGCTCCACAGGCCGGTGCCGGTCGAGCCGCCCGCCTTGCGTCCGATGGCCTGCTCCAGCGCCCGGCAGGCGGCGACGCTCGCCGCGTCCGGCACCTTCATCATCCGGTCGATGGCGCCCGGCACGAAGCTCGGTTCCATGCGGGGACGGCCGATGCCCTCGATGCGCGAGCCGCAATCGCTGCTCGCGTTCGGGTCACCCTGGGTCCAGCCGTCGAAGAAGCAGGAGTTCTCCGGGTCGGGCACGCAGATCCGGGTGTCGTGCTGCATGTAGTGGACATAGCGCGCGATCGTCGCGGAGGTGCCGCCGGTTCCGGCCGTCGCCACGATCCAGGTGGGTTCGGGGTAACGCTCCAAACGCAGCTGCTGGTAGATGGATTCCGCGATGTTGTTGTTGCCGCGCCAGTCCGTGGCCCGCTCCGCGTAGGTGAACTGGTCCATGTAGTGGCCGCCGGTACGGGCCGCCAACTCCGCGGACTCCTCGTACATCTTCATCGAGTCGTCCACGAAGTGGCAGGTGCCGCCGTGGAATTCGATGAGGCGGCACTTCTCCGGGCTGGTCGTGCGCGGCATGACGGCGACGAACGGGACGCCGATCAGCTTGGCGAAGTACGCCTCGGAGACGGCGGTCGAGCCGGAGGAGGCCTCGATGACCGGGCGCCCGGGACGGATCCAGCCGTTGCACAGGGCGTACAGGAACAGCGAGCGGGCCAGGCGGTGCTTGAGGGAGCCGGTCGGGTGCGTCGACTCGTCCTTCAGGTACAGGTCGATGCCCCACCGCTCGGGGAGCGGGAAGCGCAGCAGATGGGTGTCGGCGGACCGGTTGGCGTCGGCTTGGACCTTGCGCACGGCCTCGTTCAGCCAGGCCCGGTAGTCCGCGTCGCTGCGGTCGACGTCGTCGGCCCTCGCGGTGGTGCTGGTCGTGCTCATGCGCCTTGCTCCTTCATCACTTCCATGACCCCCTGCCTTCGCAATGTACCTCCCTCACCTGCGCAAACAGTTCCTTTGGGTCTCCATGCGAATCGCTTTAGGGCGGCGCGCGGACGGCTCGGCGAACGCGCCGCGTACGAGACGCCGGCGGTCTGCGGGCGGCCCGTAAACGACTTTCGGACGGCCCCGACGGCTTTCGGACGGGTGCCGGACGCCCGGCGCAGATCATCACGCCCGTTCGGTTGCACACCGGCGCACCGTGGGTGACCCTGGTGAGGCGTCACAGAGGGTGCAGCACCCGTAACACTCATGTCGGGGAGTCGCAGCCGTGATAAGTCATTCCCGCAGGCACTGCGTCGTCGAACTGCAGGCCCTGCCCGCGCGGATCGGCCAGATCCGCAGAATCGTTTCCGCGCAATTGCGTCACTGGCAGCTCGACCCCCTCATCGATCGGGCCGCGCTCGGCGTGACGGAGCTGCTCAGCAACGTGCACCGCCACGCTCAGCCGGACAAGGTGTGCCGGGTGGAGATCGAATTCCGCCTCGGTCGGCTCACCGTCTCGGTGCACGACAGCGATCCCCGGCTGCCCGTGGTGCGCGAGTCCGCCGCCCTGGAGACCGGTGGACGCGGTCTCGCGCTCGTCGCGGCCATCAGCGAGGCCTGGGGCGCCCGGCACCAGCCGGACGGGCCGGGCAAGGTCGTGTGGTTCTCCATGCGGGCCGCGCCCGCCACGACGGCGCCGGCCCGCACGGTACGGATCTCCCCCAAGGCGGTACGGGAGCACGTCCCGGCGGAGTTGTACCCGGTGGAACCCGCGCCCGTCGTCACCGCCGTGCCGGTATCGGCCCGGGCCGTCGCCGGACCCGGATAGCCGGACCCGGACAGCCAGGACCCGTAGAGCCCAGACCCGGATAGCCCAGACCCGGAGAGCCCGGGGCCCCGCTCGGTCAGGCGGCCGCGCCCAAGGCCCCCAGCGGGTCGTCCAGCACCGGCTGCCAGGCCAGCTCCGCCGCGCCGACCAGGCTGTTGTGGTCCAGGGTGCACGGCAGGATCGGCACCCCGCCGCTGCGCCCCCACAGGCTCCGGTCCGCGACCACCGCGCGCAGCCGCTCCGGGTCCGCGTAGAGCAGCTCCCGGTGCAGACCCCCCAGGATGATCCGGTCCGGGTTCAGGATGTTCACCAGGCCCGCGAGCCCCAGCCCCAGCCGGTCGATGAGTTCCTCGACGGCCGTCCGTACGGCCGGGTCCGCCGACTCGGCGTGCAACAGGTCGCGCGCCTGCTGGAGCAGCGACACCTCGGGCCCGGGCGTACGCCCCGCCGCCGTCAGGAAGGCCAGCGGGTCCGCTTCCACGTCCAGACAGCCCCGGCTGCCGCAGTGACAGGCCCGACCCTCCGGGTTCACCGTGAGGTGGCCGACCTCCAGGGCGAGACCGGAGCTGCCGCTGTGCAGCCGGCCGTCGAGCACCAACGCCCCGCCGACTCCCCGGTGGCCGGTGGCCACGCACAGCAGGTGCTGCGCGCTGCGACCCGCGCCGTGCCGATGCTCCGCGAGAGCGGCGAGGTTGACGTCGTTGCCGGTGAGGGCGGGACCGTCGATCCCGGCCGCTTTCACCCGTTCGGCGAAGATGGCCCGTACCGGGGAGCCGGCCGGCCAGGCCAGGTGCAGGGGGTTCAGTGCGGTGCCCTCCGGCTCCGCGACCGCCGACGGCACGGCGAGGCCCGCGCCGACGCAGCGCCTGCCGGATTCCGCGAGCAGCGCGGCGCCCGCGTCGACGACCGCGCCGAGGACCTGCGCCGGATCGGCGGAGACGGTGACCTTGCCGGGGGCGGTGGCCACGATCCGGCCGCCGAGGCCGACGAGCGCGGCCCGGAAGCCGTCCGGGTGTACCTGCGCGGCGAGCGCGACCGGGCCGTTCTCCTCCACGGCGAGCCGGTGCGAGGGACGGCCCTGGGTACCGCCGGCGCCACCGGGGCGGGAGTCGACGCGGATCAGGCCGAGTGCCTCCAGTTCGGCGGCCACGGCTCCGGCGGTGGCGCGGGTGACTCCCAGCTCGGCCGTCAGCACCGCCCGGGTCGGCGCCCGGCCGGTGTGTACGAGTTCCAGGGCGGGGCCCAGCGCGCCGCGGCCCCGCTCCAGTTTCGTCCTCGTGGCGGCCGCCGCCCGGTCGGCGGCGGTGGAGGCCGCCGATGAGACCGTGGACACCGTGGACGCGTCCCCCACCCGCCGCGGGGCCCCGTTGCCGTTCATGACAGCGATCCTCGCACGAGCGGGAGGTGCCGGGCGCCGCTCACGGCAGGAGGCCGCCGACCCGCAGTGTGATGTTCAGCCGTCCCGTCAGGCCCAATTCAGGAGGCCCGGTGCCGGGCATGACCTTCGGCACGCCGTGGTACGCGAGCCGGCTCGGTCCACCGAAGACGAACAGATCACCGTTGCGCAGCTCGACGTCGTGGTAGGGGCGGCCGCGCGACGCGGTGTTTCCGAAGCGGAACAGGCAGGAGTCACCGAGGCTGAGCGAGACGACGGGCGCCGCCGACCTCTCGTCGGAGTCCCGGTGCATGCCCATGCGGGAGTCGCCCTCGTAGAAGTTGACGAGGGCGATGTCGTACGCCTCCTCCGGTGGCCGGCCGTAGACGTCGGCGACGGCGGTCCGCCCCAGTTCGGCGAGCCAGGCGGGCATCGGCTTGACCGGAGCGCCGTCGCCGTCGACGGCGACGCGCGCGTATCCGTACGGGTACCAGTGCAGGCCCAGGCACACCTGGCGGGCGGTCATCGTGCCGCCCCCGGGGGTGTGCACGGTGCGCAGGCCCGCCGGCGGCCGTGCCCAAGCGCGGCAGGCGGCGAGCAGCTCGCGCTGCCGGCCGCGGTCCAGCCAGTCGGGCACGTGCACCGCGCCGGGGGCGATCTCGGTCCGCTCGCGCGGGAAGAGTTCCCCTTCCATGTCCCCATTGTGGGGTGACCACTGTCGGTGGTGGCCGGCACACTCCCCTCCATGAAGATCATCGACTTTGTGGACACGCTGGCCCGCGAGGGCGAACTGATGACGCGGGCGGCCGAAGAGGCGGGTACCCACGCCCTGGTGCCCACCTGTCCCGGCTGGCGGGTCACCGACCTGCTGCGACACACGGGGGCGGTACACCGCTGGGCGGCCGGGAACGTCCGGGACCGGGTGACGGAGCCGCGCCCGATACCGGAGGCGCCCGAGCTGACCGGGCCGGAGCTGACGGCGTGGTTCCGGGAGGGGCACGCGGCGCTGGTGCGGACGCTGGGCGAGGCTCCGGCGGACGTCGAGTGCTGGACGTTCATGCCGACGGCGTCGTCGCCGCTGGGCTTCTGGGCCCGTCGTCAGGCGCACGAGACGACGGTCCACCGGTTCGACGCGCAGGCGGCGCTCGGCGTCCCGTTCTCGGCGGTGACACCGGAGTTCGCCGAGGACGGCGTGGACGAGCTGCTGACCGGCTTCCACGCGCGCTCGCGCAGCCGGGTGCGCAGCGAGGAGCCCCGCGTCATACGGGTCCGGGCGACCGACACGGGTGCGGTGTGGACCGTGCACCTGTCGCAGGAACCGCCGCGCACGGTGCGGGGCGACACGCAGGGCCCGGCGGACCTGGACCTGACGGGCGAGGCCGCCTGGCTCTACACGGCCCTGTGGAATCGCCTTCCCCTGACCGGTGACGGCGGTGACGACGACCACCCGCTGGCGCGGCTGTGGAGTGAGACCTCCCCCATCGTCTGACCCTGTATCCGAATCCACCGTCCGACCCCCCGCCGGGGCCGCCCTTCGGGGGCCCGGCACCACTTTCATGACACGCCCCGGCCGAGGGTGGCGGCGAAGGCGGTCTGGCCGGAGGCGGCCCATACGGGTCGCCTGTTCCAGGGGTTGGGCATGGCGGCGCTGGTCGCGTACGCGTAGCCCGCGCCCCGCTCGAAGGCGGTGCGGAGGGTGGAACGCATGGCGGAGGCGTCCGGGACGTCGTGGACGAGGTGCCAGAACGCCGTTCCGTCGGGGTCGAGTTCGGTGCCGGCCCGGTAGCCGCCGGACTCGTCGAACACGTTGCCGCCGAGCCGGCCGGCGGAGGTGTAGGCGGCGTAGGTGTCCTCGAAGGTGACGAAGACGTCGGCGGTGCGGTGGCCGGGTTCCAGGTAGCAGTCCGCGATGGCCGTGCCCGGGTTGTCCACGACCGTGGTGGGCACCGTCGGGTCGAGGGCGTGCATGGTGTCCTCGACGTAACGGCGCAGCCGCTCGTACAGGTCGCGGGTGGCGTTGCCCGGGCCGCAGTCCCGGCTGACGACGTCGAAGAAGATGCCGTCGACGTGCGGGCGACCGTCCGGTGTCTTCAGGTAGTTGTCGACGGAGGCCTTGACCGCGGCCGGATCGCGGTTGCCGTGGTCGGTGTGGACGTAGCCGAGCACCTTGGTCCGCTCGCCCGTCGCCGTGGTGCCGCGGCGCAGGGCGTCGGCGCGGGCTTGCCAGAGGGCGCCGAACGGGGAATCTCCGTTGTCCGGGTTGAGGACGACCATCGAGACGGCCGGGCCGGAGGCGGTCAGGCCCGAGAGCATCGGGTCGTCCGCCCACACGTAGGCGGGGACCGCGATCTCCAGGCCCCGGACCCCCGGGGCCCGGGGCCCGGGCGACACGCCGGGCGCGGGCACGGAGTCGGCCGCGGAGCCGGGCACGGGTTCGGCCGCGGAGTCGGGCACGGGTTCGGCCTGGGGCAGGCGCGCGGAGGCCGATGGCGTCCTGGAACGGTCTCCCGCAGGCATGGTGCGCCCCGACGCCTCACAGGCCGGCGCCGGGGCGGCCAGTAAGAGGACGGTCACAACGGCGTACAGCGCCTTCGCGGCACGGGCGCGGGCCATGTCTGTTCCTCCGACGGCGGCAGGGGTGACCCGAGGAACAGTAGACGCGCGGTGGTGCGCACGAGGCCGAACTCCCAGGCATTCACACGGCGAACAGACGAGCGACGAATCGTTTCCATCAGCCGATCACCCCGCCGGCCGGGGCCGGCGGGATCACGGCGCCGCCGCCTCTCAGCCGCTCGGGTCGACGGGCAGGCCGACTTCGTGCGCCATCCGGTCCGCGGCGTGCGCGAAGAAGGCGGCGCGATCCTCGACGACCCGGTTGAACTGGCCGAACAACTCGAAGGAGACCAGGCCGACGAGCTGCGCCCAAGTTGCGACGAGGGCCACCGTCCCCTCTGGAGGCAGGCCCTCGGCGAAGTCGGCGGTCATCCGCAGGGCCTCGGGGCGCAGCGCCTCGGGCAGCGGGGGCAGCGCCAGGCCTCCGTCGGCGTGGGCGGCCCGCAGGATGCCGATGCAGGTGTTGGCGACGCGGGAGGCGGGACCGACGGTGTCGAGGGGCGCGCTGTATCCGGGAACCGGCGAACCGTAGATCAGGGCGAACTCGTGCGGGTGCTCCAGTCCCCAGGCGCGGACCGCCTCGCAGACCGAGACCCAGCGGGCGCGGGGCGGGACCCCGGCGGTCCGAGCGGTGGCGTCGGCCGTCTCGGCGGCCGCGCCGACGCTGTCGTACGCGTCGATGATCAGCGCGGTGAGGAGTTCGTCCCGGCTGGGGAAGTAGCGGTAGAGGGCCGAGGAGACCATGCCCAGCTCCCGGGCGACGGCGCGCAGCGACAGCTTGGCCGCGCCCTCGGCCGCGAGTTGGCGGCGCGCCTCGTCCTTGATGGCGGCGGTGACCTCGATGCGGGCCCGTTCGCGTACCCCTCGCACGGTGCTCATGCGGATCAGTGTGTCACGCGCGCGGAGCAGTGCTCAAGGAGGAGATCGGCGCTCTCGAAGAAGACTGCCACCCGTTTTAGAGAGCACTGCTCTTGATTTGGTGCGGTGCTCCATGCACACTGATCTCAAGCGAGAGCACCGCTCTCCCATCCGCCCGGAGGGCATCATGACCGCGTCCACGCCCCAGCCGTACTACGCCAAGGGCAGCCGGCTCGGCATCCGCGTCAACGCCCTCTTCGGCAAGCTCGCCCGGCTCGGCATCAGCCTGGCCGGCAGCGCCGAACTGTCGGTGCGCGGCCGCAGCTCCGGCCGGATGCAGCGAATCCCGGTCAACCCGCACACCCACGAGGACTCCCAGTACCTGGTCTCCGTTCGCGGCCATTCCCAGTGGGTCGCCAACATCCGAGCGGCCGGCGGCGGCGAGTTGCGGGTGGGCCGCAAGGTGCGCGCCTTCACCGTCACCGAGATCACCGACCCCGCGCGGAAGGCCGCTGTGCTGCGCACCTACCTGGAGCGGTGGGGGTGGCAGGTGACGCAGTTCTTCCAGGGCGTCACCGCGAAGTCCTCCGACGGCGAGCTGCGAGCCATCGCCGCCGACCACCCGGTCTTCCGCGTCGACGTCTCGCGCTGAGCCCGGGTCCGCTGCGGCGAGCACGACCTTCCACCGTGCGGCGGTCCGGGACAGCCGCTCGGCCTGATGACGGACGCCGGACCACGGCCGTGACGGCTCGCCGTGTTCTCGGGTGCCTTCGTCAACCGGCTCTGCCCGCGCCCGACCGAGGAGGAGACCCCGCTGCCCCGATGTCGCGTCCGTCGCGCACCACCGACATGACCGCCGCGCCACCCCGGCACCCCCGACGCCCTGACATCCGTTCTCGCCCCGTCCACAGCGGCGGCCCGGGCCGTGTGCGATCCCCGCGTCGTGGCGTACTTCCGCTTCCCCGGAGGGCCAGGCGCCGGATAACGCCGCGCCGGCGCCCGACGAAGTCCCCTACACCGGCCACGACACCGACACCGCCCCTCGCACCGGTCTGGCGGGTCTGCCTGGACGAAGGGACGGTGCGGACCCGGGCCACCGGCCCCCGACTCGTCCCCGACGGGTTCCTCGGCGCGAACGGCATCAAGGTGCGGGGCGACGACGCGGTGTGGGTGGCGAACTGCGACCATGGCACGCTGCCGCGCATCCCGATCCGCCCGGACGGGGCTATGGCCCCCCTCCAGACCCGAGGCCGCCGGCTGCCCGGCCTCGACGACTTCGCCTTCTCCCGGTCACGACGGGGCGACGCTCGGCCGCCCTGAACCCGATCAGCGAGCCGACCCCGGTCCGCCCCGACGGCGGGCACACCACCGCGCCGACCGCACAGGACGGACTGTCGAACCCGAGCTCGGTGGCGGTCCGCCACCGGCGGGCCTACGTCCGAAGGCCGCCCACACCACACAGCGCGACCCGAACCTGCTGGTCGCCCGCCTCTCCCAGCCCGGCGACGGGGAGCGACGGCCACGACCACGAGAGCGGCGGCCCGGGGAAGTCGCCGTCCGCACTGAGTCGGTCCGGCATCCAGCGCCGCGGGCACCGCCCGGGCCCATATGGGGGGGCCGGGGCGGAGCCACGCTCCGCCTGGGTCCTCCGGTCCGGGTCCTCTAGCGCCGGCGCGCCTGACGCGCGTCCAGTACGTGCAGGGCCTTGCGGGCCAGCGGGTACGCGCGGACCAAGTCGGCCAGCGTCGTGGACCCCCGGGTGATGCGGGCGAAGGCCATCCAGGCCGGGCGCAGCCCGGTGATCGCCGCGTGCAGCAGCCCCGGCTTCGCCTCGAACAGCGCCAGCATGCGCTTGCCGACGCCCATCTCCACGCCCAGCCCCGCCTTGACGGCGAAGGCGTAGTTCAGGGCCTGGCGACGGGCGTCCACCGCGTCCTGCGCCTCGGAGATCTTCACGGCCCACTCGCCCGCGAGCCGCCCCGAGCGCAGTGCGAAGGAGATGCCCTCACGCGTCCACGGCTCCAGCAGCCCGGCCGCGTCCCCCGCCACCAGCACCCGGCCGCGCGAGAGCGGCGACTCGGGCGTGCGGCAGCGGGTGAGGTGCCCGGAGGAGATGGACGGCTCGAAGCCCGCCAGCCCCAGGCGGGCGATGAAGTCCTCCAGGTAGCGCTTGGTGGCCGCCCCCTCGCCCTTCGCCGAGATCACCCCCACCGTGAGGGTGTCGCCCTTGGGGAAGACCCAGCCGTAACTGCCGGGCAGGGGACCCCAGTCGATGAGCACCCGTCCCTTCCAGTCCTCGGCGACGGTCTCCGGGACGGGGATCTCCGCCTCCAGGCCGAGGTCGACCTGCTCCATCTCGACGCCCACATGGGCGCCGATCCGGCCTGCGCTGCCGTCGGCGCCGACCACGGCCCGGCCCAGTACCGTCTCGCCGTCCGCGAGGACCACGGCCACCGTGCGCCGGTCGGGCACCGCGGCCCCGTGCTGCTCGACTCGGCTCACTGCCGTTCCGGTACGGACGGTCGCGCCGGCCTTCTCCGCCTCCGCGACCAGCGCCGCGTCGAACTCGGCCCGGTTGACCATCCCGAACAGCATGCCCCGCGAGCGCCGGGTCCGGGTCAGCCGCCCGTTCATCGAGAAGGTCACCGCGTTGATCCGGTCCTTGAAGGGCAGGACGAAGCCCGGCGGCAAGGCGTCCCGCGAGGGGCCGATGATGCCGCCGCCGCAGGTCTTGTACCGGGGCAGTTCGGCCTTCTCCAGCAGCAGGACGCGCCGCCCGGCGACGGCCGCCGCGTGGGCCGCCGAGGCCCCGGCCGGTCCGGCCCCGACCACGACCACGTCCCACACCTCGCCGGGCGCCCCGGCGCTCTCCTCTTCGGCCCGTCCGGCGGC
The DNA here is from genome assembly GCF_055231995.1 of Streptomyces sp. Tek67B01. NCBI lineage: Bacteria > Bacillati > Actinomycetota > Actinomycetes > Kitasatosporales > Streptomycetaceae > Streptomyces > Streptomyces sp. Tek67B01. The sequence goes on along the minus strand of NZ_JBUYUY010000001.1, from coordinate 6,155,409 downwards.
GTTCTGCTCCGCGCTCGTGCCCTGTACGTCGTCGTCGCTGCTCACGATGTGCTGCTGCTCCTGATCAGGCTGGTCCTCGGATGCCGGGGAAATCCTACGGCGGGAGATCGTCTCGCCCCGCTGTGCGAGGATCGATGCTGTCTTTCGCCGTACCCCCTACGCGCACCACGCGGATGCGGGAGGCGTACACGTACACCAACGTCGCACCCAAGAGGAGCGTGCCCATGTCGCCGATTCCGGTCGCCGAGACCATCGCCTCGCTTATGCCCCGTGCCAGGCAGGAGCTGGCCGAGTTGGTGGCCTTCCGGTCGGTGGCCGACTTCTCGCAGTTCCCCAGGAGCGAGAGCGAGGCCGCCGCGAACTGGGTGGCGGACGCCCTGCGCGCCGAGGGATTCCAGGACGTGGCCCTGCTCGACACCCCGGACGGTACGCAGTCGGTGTACGGGTACCTGCCCGGCCCCGAGGGCGCTCCGACCGTGCTCCTCTACGCCCACTACGACGTGCAACCGCCGCTGGACGACGCCGCCTGGATCTCCCCCGCCTTCGAGCTGACCGAGCGCGACGGCCGCTGGTACGGGCGCGGCGCCGCCGACTGCAAGGGCGGCTTCATCATGCACCTGCTGGCGCTGCGGGCCCTCAAGGCCGACGGCGGTGTGCCGGTCGGCGTGAAGGTGATCGTCGAGGGTTCGGAGGAGCAGGGCACCGGAGGCCTCCAGCAGTACGCCGAGGCGCACCCGGAGCTGTTGGCCGCCGACACCATCGTCATCGGCGACGCGGGCAACTTCCGCCTGGGCCTGCCGACGGTGACGGCCACGTTGCGCGGTATGACCCTGGTCAAGGTCAAGATCGACACCCTGGCCGGGAACCTGCACTCCGGCATGTTCGGCGGGGTCGCCCCCGACGCGCTGGCCGCGCTGATCCGCGTACTGGACTCGCTGCGGGCTGCGGACGGTTCCACGACGGTGGACGGCCTGGCCTCGGACGCCGTCTGGGACGGCCTCCAGTACCCGGAGGCGGACTTCCGAGCCGACGCCAAGGTCCTGGAGGGCGTGGGCCTCATCGGCGAGGGCACGATCGCGGACCGGCTGTGGGCCCGCCCGGCCGTCACCGTCCTCGGCATCGACTGCCCGTCGGTGGTCGGGGCCACGCCGTCGGTGCACGCGAGCGCGGGCGCGCTGATCAGCCTGCGCGTGCCGCCGGGCGTCGACACGGCGGAGGCCATCAAGCTGCTTCAGGCGCACCTGGTGGCGCACACCCCGTGGCAGGCCCGGCTGGAGCTGGAGGTCGTGGGCCAGGGGCAGCCGTTCCAGGCCGACACGAGCAGCCCCGCGTACGCGTCGATGGCGGCGGCCATGGAAGTCGCCTACCCGGGCCAGGAGATGCAGGTCAGCGGGATGGGCGGATCGATCCCGCTGTGCAACACGCTGACGTCGCTGTACCCGGACGCGGAGATGCTGCTGATCGGTCTGAGCGAGCCCGAGGCGCAGATCCACGCGGTGAACGAGAGCGTGTCGCCGCAGGAGTTGGAGCGCCTCGCCGTCGCGGAGGCGCTGTTCCTGGTGAACTACGCCCGGTCCAAGCGCGCCTGACCCACCGCGCGACCACGTCCGGTCCAAGCGCGCCTGACCCGCCGCGCGCTGTTCGGGCCACGACGTGCCCTACCCCGCGCGAGGCCCGGTCTGCGCCACGGGTGAACTCCGCTCCCGGTGAACCTTTCACCGGGAGCGGCGGTTACCCGGCTACGTTCGGCCCATGACCGAACTCGAACTGGTGGAGGTCCTCCCCCACCGCCTCCACATGCTGCGCTTCCCCATCGGCCAGGCGTACCTGTGGTGCGACGGCGAGGCCCTGACGCTGGTCGACGCCGGGCACGCGGGGGCCGCCGACGGGATCGAGGGGGCCATCCGTTCGTTGGGGCTGCGCCCGGAACGGCTGGAGCGGATCGTCTTGACCCACTGCCACCGCGACCACGTGGGAGCGGCGGGCGAACTCGCCGCCCGGTGGGGTGCGCGGATCGTGGCGCACCGCTTGGACGCCCCCGTGATCCGGGGCGAGAAGCCGGTCCCCGAGCCGGTGCTCCTGGACTGGGAACTCCCGCTGTACGCCCACGGCCTGACCGTCCCGGAGGCGCCGCCCACCCGGGTGGACCAGGAGGTGGAGGACGGCGAGCGGCTGCCGTTCGGGGACGGCGCGGTGATCGTGCACGCCCCGGGGCACACGCCGGGCAGCGTCGCCGTGCACCTGCCGGAGCACGGCGTGCTGTTCACCGGAGACCTCGTCGCGGGGGTCGGCCGGGTCATGCCCGGCGTGTTCAACGTGGACCGCGACCAGGCCCTCGCCTCTTTCCGCCGCCTGGCCGATCTGGCCCCGTCGGTGGCCTGCTTCGGCCACGGCGACCCGCTGACCACCGCTGCGGCCGACACCCTCCGGTCAGCCGCCGCCACCGCCTGACCGAGCCCGGCGGGGGGACGGGTGGGACCGGCGGAGCCCGGCGTGGCTACGGGACCGGCCGGCCCGACTCCAAGTAGAGCGGGCGGCCGCGTTCGCGGGCGCGCAGGGCCCAGCGGAGGCGCTCGAAGCGGACCGGCGGCAGCATGCCGGCGGCCTCCGTCTCGGTCGCGAACCGCCACGCCCTCAGCTCCGGCCCCGGCAGCCGCAACCGCGCGATCTCCCGCTCCCCCAGCCGCCCCCCGTCGAACAGCAGCCGCAGCCCCCCGTAGGCCGGGGACACCGGCGGCTCCCAGTCCACCACCAGCAGCTCCGGCAACCGCTCCAGCGCCAGGCCCAGTTCCTCCGCGACCTCCCGCGTTCCGGCGCGGGCCGGGGCCTCGCCCGCCTCCACGACGCCCCCCGGGAACTCCCACCCCGGTTTGTACGTCGGATCGACGAGGAGCACCCGGCCCTGGTCGTCGAACAACAACACCCCCGACGCCACCGTCTCCCGCGTCGGCTCCGGCGTCTGGACGATCTCGCACACCGGCGCCGCCCCTGTCCGTACGTCGTCCGCGATGCGCTCCGCGGTCTCCCGGGGGGTCAGCCGCCCGTTGTCGATGACGTGGGCGTCGGCCGTAAGCCAGCCCAACGCCTGCCGGTAGGCGGGGATGTGGTCGTACGCCCACTGCCTGACCCGGACGTCGACCTCCTGCGACTCCCCCGGTTCCTCCCGGGTCGCCATCCGTTGGCGAAGAATCGTTTCCGCAGGAGCCAGCAGCACATGCCGCACCGGTATCCGCCGGGCCGCGAGACCGCCGAAGATCTCGTCGCGATACTCCTGGCGCAGCAGCGTCATCGGCACCACCAGCACCCCGCCCAGCTCCGCCAGCATCGCCGCCGCCGTCTCCACGACGAGCCGACGCCAACTCGGCAGGTCCTGGTAGTCGTCGACTTCCGCGAGCCGCTTGCGCGGCAGCAGCACCCGCAGCGCGTCCCCGACGGACTCCGGGTCGAACACGGTGCTGTCCGGCAGGAGTCCGGCCAGTTCGCGGGCCGTGCTGGTCTTCCCGGCGCCGAAGGTGCCGTTGATCCAGACAATCACGTCTACCCCTCTCCGATGGCTCGCCTCGAAGCCCCCAGTGGCTTGCCCGCCTCACCCTGCCACGGAAACCCGCTCCCCGACGCAGTGCTTATCCTCAAGGTCAGAGCTTGTCCCGCGGGCCCTGTCCGCGGCCCCGCCCGTGCCCCGCCCGACCGTTCCGCCGGAGGTCCCGTGCCCCACACCCGCCGCCCCGCCGTGCACCGTTACGGCAACCGACCGACCATGAAGGACGTGGCCGCCCAGGCGGGCGTGGGCCTCAAGACGGTCTCGCGGGTGGTCAACGGCGAGCCGGGCGTCACGCCCGACACCGAGCGGCGGGTTCAAGAGGCCATCGACGCCCTGGGGTTCCGCCGCAACGACAGCGCGCGCGTGCTGCGCAAGGGCCGCACCGCCACCGTGGGCCTGGTCCTGGAGGACCTCGCCGACCCCTTCTACGGGCCGCTGAACCGGGCCGTGGAGGAAGTGGCCCGCGCCCACGGCGCGCTGCTCGTCAACGGTTCAAGCGCCGAAGACCCCGACCGGGAGCGGGAGTTGGCCCTCGCCCTGTGCGCCCGCCGGGTGGACGGGCTGATCGTGATTCCGGCCGGGGACGACCACCGCTACCTGGAGCCGGAGATCCGGGCGGGCGTGGCCACCGTGTTCGTGGACCGCCCGGCGGGCCGGATCGACGCGGACGTGGTCCTGTCGGACAACTTCGGCGGTGCCCGGGACGGCGTGGCGCACCTGATAGCCGCGGGGCACCGCCGGATCGGCTTCATCGGCGACCACCCCCGCATCCACACGGCGACGGAGCGCCTGCGGGGCTACCGCGCGGCCATGGCCGCCGCCGGTCTGCCGGTGGACGAGTCCTGGGTGGCCCTGGGCCGCACCGCCCCCGCCCCGGTCACGGCCGCCGCCCGCCTGATGTTGACGGACCGGGAGCCGGTCACCGCCCTGTTCGCGGGCAACAACCGGGTGACGGTCACGGTGGTACGGGTCCTGACCGCCGAACCGCGTCCCGTCGCCCTCGTCGGCTTCGACGACTTCGAGCTGGCCGACCTGCTGCGCCCCGGCGTGACGGTGGTCGCCCAGGACGCGGCGGCCCTGGGGCGGGTCGCGACGGACCGCCTCTTCCAGCGTCTGGGGGGCGCGGACCTCCCGCCGGCGCGCATCGAGCTCCCCACCCGTCTGGTCCGGCGCGGCTCGGGCGAACTGCCCCCGGCGGTCTGAAACCGCCGGGGCTTCCAGGCCGGCGCCTCGGCTCAGCCGGTCGACTTGAGCGTCGCGGAGCGGCGCGGGATCGCGAAGGCGTCGAGCTCGGCGCGGGTGAGCCCGGTCAGGGCCGTGACCTCCTCGGTGCCGACGGCTCCGCAGTCGAGGCCGCGGACCAGATAGCCGGCCAGGGCCTTGGCGGTGGCGGGCTCGTCCATGACGTCGCCCTCGATCTTGGCGACGTACGCCTTCAGGCGGGCGGCCGCCGCTTCGAGGCCCTCGCGGTAGAAGGTGTAGACGGCCGCGTAGCGGGTCGGCAGGTGGCCCGGGTGCATGTCCCAGCCCTGGTAGTAGGCCCGGGCCAGGGCGCGCCGGGTCAGCCCGTAGTGCAGCTTCCAGGCCTCGTGGACGTGCTCGGTGGTACCGATCGGCAGGACGTTCGTCGAGCCGTCGGAGACCCGTACGCCCGTTCCCGCGGCGGCGACCTGCATGATCGCCTTGGCGTGGTCGGCGGCGGGGTGGTCGCTCGACTGGTAGGCGGCGGATACGCCGACGCAGGCGCTGTAGTCGAAGGTGCCGTAGTGCAGGCCGGTGGCGCGGCCCCTGGCGGCCTCGATCATCCGGGCCACCGTGGCGGTGCCGTCGGAGGCGAGGATCGACTGGCTGGTCTCGATCTGGATCTCGAAGCCGATCCGGCCCGGACGCAGTCCGCGGGTGCACTCGAAGGCTTCCAGCAGTTCGACGAAGGCGGAGACCTGCTCGGCGTAGGTGACCTTCGGGAGGGTCAGGACCAGGCCCTCGGGCAGGTCGCCGCGCTCCAGGAGCCCGGACAGGAACACGTCCGTGGTGCGGATGCCCCGGTCGCGGACGTTGGACTCCATGCACTTCATGCGGATGCCCATGTACGGGGCGTTGGTGCCGTTGGCGAAGGCTTCGGACACGAGGCGGGCGGCGCGGGCGGCGGCCTGGTCCTCCTCCTCGTCGGAGCGCACGCCGAAGCCGTCCTCGAAGTCGACGCGGAGGTCCTCGATGGGTTCGGAGGCGAGCTTGGCGCGTACGCGCTCGTAGACGGGCACGGCCAGTTCGTCGGAGATGCCGAGCACCTTGGCGAAGGTGGCGGCCTCCGGGGCGTGCTCGTCGAGGGCGGCGAGGGCCTGGTCGCCCCAGGAGCGGATCGTGTCAGCGGCGAAGACGTCACCGGGCACGTAGACGGTGTGGATGGGCTGACGGGTCCCGGGGTCGCCCGGGTAGTGCCGCGCGAGTTCCGCGTCCACCGGGGCGAGGGAGGCGCTGATGCCCTCGCTGACCGCGCCTGCGAGGCTCGTCGCCACCTTCTCCTGCTGACCCATCGTGCACTCTCCTATTTTCCGCTTTACGGAAGCTTAGATCCGCATAGCAGAATTTAGCCATGGGGTTCCGCTCAGTCAATGGTCCCTCCGCCGCTGTGGGCAAACGAGTCGGGGCCGTGCGGTGAGAAACACCACACGGCCCCGAACACGTTCGGCGAAGAGGAGAAGCGCAGGTCAGCCCTTGCGCGCCTGGATCTCCTGGGTCAGCTGCGGGACGACCGTGAAGAGGTCGCCGACCACGCCGTAGTCGACCAGGTCGAAGATCGGGGCCTCGGCGTCCTTGTTGATGGCCACGATGGTCTTCGAGGTCTGCATGCCGGCCCGGTGCTGGATCGCGCCCGAGATGCCGGAGGCGATGTACAGCTGCGGGGAAACCGACTTGCCGGTCTGGCCGACCTGGTTGGTGTGCGGGTACCAGCCGGCGTCGACGGCGGCGCGCGAGGCGCCGACCGCCGCACCGAGGGAGTCCGCGAGGTCCTCGATGAGGTGGAAGTTCTCGGCGCCGTTGACGCCACGGCCACCCGAGACCACGATCGCGGCCTCGGTCAGCTCCGGGCGGCCGGTGGACTCGCGCGGGGTGCGGGAGACGACCTTGGTACCGGTGGCCAGGGCGCCGAAGGTGACGGCGAGCGCCTCGACGGCACCGGCGGCCGGGGCGGCCTCGACCGGAGCCGAGTTCGGCTTGACGGTGATGACCGGGGTGCCCTTGGAGACGCGGGACTTGGTGGTGAAGGACGCGGCGAACGCGGACTGCGTCGCGACCGGACCCTCGTCACCCGCCTCCAGGTCGATGGCGTCGGTGATGATGCCGGAGCCGATGCGGACCGCGAGGCGCGCCGCGATCTCCTTGCCCTCGGCGGAGGACGGGACGAGCACGGCGGCCGGGGACACGGCCTCGTACGCGGCCTGGAGCGCGTCCACCTTCGGTACGACGAGGTACTCGGCGAACTCGGGGGCGTCGGCGGTGAGGACCTTGACGGCGCCGTGCTCGGCGAGCGCGGCGGCGGTGTTCTCGGCACCGGCGCCGAGGGCGACCGCGACGGGCTCGCCGATGCGGCGGGCCAGGGTCAGCAGTTCGAGGGTGGGCTTGCGGACGGCGCCGTCCACGTGGTCGACGTAGACGAGGACTTCAGCCATGGGAGTGCTCCTGCGAATGCGAAGTAGTCAGGGGGCGATCGAGAGGGTGTCGGCCGAAGCTCTCGGGTGAGCTTGCGACCGGCCAGGCTGCGGCCTTAGATGAACTTCTGGCCGGCCAGGAACTCGGCCAGCTGCTTGCCGCCCTCGCCCTCGTCCTTGACGATCGTGCCGGCGGTGCGGGCCGGTCGCTGCGCGGCGGAGTCGACCGCGGTCCAGGAGCCCTCCAGGCCGACCTCGTCGGCCTCGATCTCCAGCTCCTCCAGGTCCCAGGACTCCACCGGCTTCTTCTTGGCCGCCATGATGCCCTTGAAGGACGGGTAGCGGGCCTCGCCCGACTGGTCGGTCACCGAGACGAGCGCCGGCAGGGACGCCTGGAGCTGCTCGCTCGCGGTGTCGCCGTCGCGGCGGCCGGTCACGGTGCCGTCCTCGACCTTGACCTCGGAGAGGAGGGTGACCTGCGGGACGCCCAGACGCTCGGCGAGGATCGCGGGCAGCACGCCCATGGTGCCGTCGGTGGAGGCCATGCCGGTGATGACCAGGTCGTAGCCGGCCTTCTCGATGGCCTTGGCCAGCACGAGCGAGGTGCCCATGACGTCGGAGCCGTGGAGGTCGTCGTCCTCGACGTGGATGGCCTTGTCGGCGCCCATGGAGAGCGCCTTGCGCAGCGCGTCCTTGGCGTCCTCGGGACCGACGGTCAGGACGGTGATCTCCGCCTCGTCCGCCTCGTCGGCGATCTGGAGCGCCTGCTCGACCGCGTACTCGTCGAGTTCCGACAGCAGACCGTCGACGTCGTCGCGGTCGACGGTCAGGTCATCGGCGAAGTGCCGGTCGCCGGTGGCGTCGGGTACGTACTTCACACAGACAACGATCCTCAGGCTCACGCCGACTCTCCTACCGCATCGTCTTTTTCTGATACCGCCTTGTGCAGGCAGCATAGGCGCCTTGTCGGGCGGATCCCGATCGGGGCGACCCGCGCCCCGACGGGAATGTTACTCGTCAGTACACAGTGGGTCTTCCCCGGTGGCAAGGTCGTCGAACTGTGATCTGGCCAACGCCACCCGAACCCACCCCAGCAGGGACGATTCAGTCCCGCAACGCGTTGAAGCGCCCCTGGTGGTAGAGGAGCGGACGGCCTCCGCCGCCGGGGTGCACCGAGGGGTCGCCGGACACCAGCTCGGCGATGATCACCCGGTGGGCGCCGGCGGGCACCCGGGCCACCACCCGGCACACCAGCCACGCCAACACCCCGGACAGGACCGGCACCCCGTTCGGGCCCTCGGCCCAGTCGGTGTCCGGCCCGAAGCGGTCCGCGCCGCTGCGTGCGAACAGGTCCGCCAGCTCCCGCTGCTGCTCGGCGAGTATGTGCACGCCGAGGTGGTCGCAGTCGCGTATCGCGGGCCAGCTGGAGGAGCCGGTGCCGATCGTGAAGGAGAGCATCGGCGGGTCGGCGGAGACGGAGTTCAGGGACGTCGCGGTGAACCCCACCGGGGCACCGCCGCTCGTGGTGGCGGTGATGACCGCGACTCCCGCGGCGTGCTGGCGGAAGACCGAGCGCAGGAGGTCGGGCGATCCGGTCGTACCGGTGACGAAACGGGGGGACGGAGCCGTCGGGGCCGTCATGAGGGGCTTCCTTCTGCCGCGCGGGGCGCGGGCACGGTCGGGGATCGGGGGTCGGGGGCGTTCAGTGATCCCAACAGCGCGCGCTCGCGTAGCGGACGAGGTCCACGTCGACCCGTCCGTAAAGCAGGAGTTCATACCTCATGCCGTCAGCCTGGCGATCTCTCGTGTACACAGTCAAGCCGCACCGGCCAGATGTCGGGCGCGTCACGCCGTGTACGGGCGCGCGCACCGGCGCGTACGGACCCCGCCGCCCGCACCGCCCTCATGCGGCGGCTCGTCATACGACGGCTCCCAGGGCGGCGATCACGTCGGCCTTCCGGGGCATCCCGGCAGCCCGTCGGACGATCCGCCCGCTCGCGTCCAGCACCAGCACGGTGGGCGTCTTCTCGATGCCGAGGGCGCGTACGAGTGCCAGGTTCAGCTCGGCGTCCACTTCCACGTGCGCGACGCCGTCCACCATGGAGGCGACATCGGCCAGGATCCGCCGGGTCGCCGCGCAGGGCCGGCAAAACGCGCTGGAGAACTGGACCAAAGTGGCCCGCTCCCCCGGTTCCGCGCCCAGTTCGGCCGCGCCCAGTCGTGCTCCGTCCCCGTGCCCGCGCACCCCGACTCCCTTCCGTACCGCTGCTGCCGCTCCGGTCGTACGCTGATCCGAGCGCCCCGTGGGTGCGCCGCATTCCCGGCGTGACGAGAATCTCCCCGGGCACACGCGTCAGGACTGGCTCATCGGCCGGTACGTGGGGCACCATCCCATGGTCGCGTACCTACGCTTCCGTAACTTCCAGCCGGGAGCACCTCCCCAGGCAGAAAGAGGGGTCTCCCCAGCATGGCTGAACTCGTCTACCCTCCCGTCATCGGCGCAGCGCACACGCTCTTCCGCGCGCTGGACATCCGTATCGACATGAAGGGGACGGAGAACATCCCGCGCAAGGGCGGGGCGGTCCTCGTGTCCAACCACATCGGCTACCTCGACTTCATCTTCGCCGGTCTGGCCGCCCGCCCGCAGAAGCGGCTGGTGCGGTTCATGGCGAAGGAGTCGGTGTTCCGGCACAAGGTGTCCGGCCCGCTGATGCGCGCGATGAAGCACATCCCGGTGGACCGCGCCCAAGGTGAGACGGCGTACCAGCACGCGCTGGACTCCCTGCGCTCCGGTGAGATCATCGGGGTGTTCCCCGAGGCGACCATCTCCCAGTCCTTCACGCTCAAGAGCTTCAAGTCGGGCGCGGCCCGGATGGCGCAGGAGGCCGGGGTCCCGCTGATCCCCGTCGCCCTGTGGGGCACCCAGCGGCTGTGGACCAAGGGCCGCCCCAAGGACCTCAAGCGCAGCCACATCCCGGTGACGATGCGGGTGGGCGAGCCGCTGGAGGCGCCGACCGACCAGTACGCCGGGGCCATCACGCGGCGCCTGCGCGAGCGGGTGCAGGAACTGCTGGACGCCGCCCAGCGCGCGTACCCGGCCAAGCCGAAGGGCCCCGAGGACTCCTGGTGGCTGCCGGCGCACCTCGGCGGCACCGCCCCGACCCCGGCCCAGGTCAAGGAAGCGGGCTGAGCGCTCCGGCCGGCCGGAGCGCGATCCCCTCGGTGTACACCCGCACGTCGTAGCGCCCCAAGCGGGCTCTACGGTACGGAGGTTCGGGCGGTACCCCGGGGCGGCGCTCACCGCGCGGTTCGCCTCCGAGGGCACGGGGATGGCCGTGGTACCGCCGGCCCTGGAGCGGACGGGGAGCGCCCGCGGACGGGACGTTCGTGCCGACCGCCTGGCCGGCGCCGCACGTCCTGCCCCCCCGCTCGCCGGCCCCCACTCTTCCACGCGGGCGCGTCGGCCGGGTTCACGGCCGCCCTGGCGGCGTCGGCGCTGCTGCCGGGCCGGCCGCCGGCAGGCCCATCGCCGGTCCCGCCGCAATCGACGACGGTCTTCGCGGTGGGCGCGCCCGCCGGTTCCCTGGCACCCCGGGTCACCTGGCGGCGGGGGCGGGGTGGTCACAGGGCCGTCGGGAGCCTCCGCCACAGCTGCGGGCGGTCCGCGGACTCCCGGAGCGCCGTGAGCGTGCCCGGGTGCGGGGCGGCGTGCAGGGTCGGGTAGTCCACCTCGCCGAGTTCGGGGCGGACGGGGAAGGCGAGTCGTTCCCGGTCGAGGTCGAACCGGGCGTCCACGCCCTGCTTGTTGCCGCGCGGGTCCAGCCGGGACCAACGGTCGCCGCCGGGCAACCGGAGGGCGACGAGCCCGTGGAGGAGGGGCTGGGAGCCGTCGTCCTCCGTGAGGCGCTGGTAGCACAGTGCGGCGGGAACGCCCTTGGCGCGCAACAGGGCGACGAGGGCGTGGGACTTGGCGTGGCAGATGCCATTGCGCGTGCCCAGTACGTCCGAGGCGCGCCAGGCGACGCGCGTGTCCCCGGAGTCGCCGGAGTGCGGGATGGTGTCGCGGACGAACTCGAACGCCGCCTCGGCGTAGGCGTACGCGTCGCCGGCGGTGGCGGTCCACAGGGCGTCTGCGGTCTCTTGGACGAGGGGATGCCCGTGGTCGATCGCCTCGTCGGCGGCCAAGTACGCGCGAACGTCAGGATGCTCCTGGATCAGTTCCATGATCCAGGAGCATACCTATGCATAAAGATGCATGACTATCGAGTTATCGGGCGAGCTCTTCCTTCAACGCCTGGAGGAAGCCGTCGACATCCTCTTCCTGCGTGTCGAAGCTGCACATCCAACGGACGTCGCCGGCGATCTCGTCCCAGAAGTAGAACCGGTACCGCTCCTGCAGGCGCCGCGACACCTCGTGCGGCAGCCGCGCGAACACCGCGTTCGCCTGCACCGGGTAGAGGATTCTGACGCCGTCCGTCTCCCGGACGCCGGCCGCGAGCCGCTGCGCCATCGCGTTGGCGTGGCGGGCGTTGCGCAGCCACAGGTCCTTCGCGAGCAGCGCTTCGAGCTGCACCGACACGAACCGCATCTTCGACGCCAACTGCATCGACATCTTGCGGATGTGCTTCATCTGTCGCACGGCGTCGGGGTTCAGCACGACCACGGCCTCGCCGGCCATCATGCCGTTCTTGGTGCCGCCGTACGAGAGCACGTCCACACCGACCGCGTTGGTGAAGGCGCGCATGGGCACGTCGAGCGAGGCCGCGGCGTTGGCTATCCGGGCGCCGTCGAGGTGGACCTTCATGCCCAGGGAGTGCGCGTGCTCGCAGATCGCCCGGATCTCCTCGACCGTGTAGACCGTGCCGAGTTCGGTGTTCTGGGTGATCGAGACGACCTGCGGCATGGCACGGTGCTCGTCCTCCCAGCCCCACGCCTGTCGGTCGATGAGCTCAGGGGTGAGCTTGCCGTCGGGCGTGGGGACGGTGAGGAGCTTCAGACCGGCCATCCGCTCGGGCGCCCCGCCCTCGTCCACGTTGATGTGCGCCGACTCGGCGCACACCACGGCGCCCCAGCGGTCTGTCATCGCCTGGAGGGCGGTGACGTTGGCGCCGGTGCCGTTGAAGACGGGGAAGGCCTGCGCGTACGGGCCGAAGTGGCTGCGGAAGATCTTCTGCAGGTACTCGGTGTACTCGTCGTCGCCGTAGGAGACCTGGTGACCTCCGTTGGCCAGCGCGACGGCCTCCAGGATCTCCGGATGCACCCCCGCGTAGTTGTCGCTGGCGAACCCGCGCACCGCCGGGTCGTGGTGGCGGCGCGCGTCGGTCGTCCCGCTCGCGGTTCTCACGGCCTGGGAGTGAGCCACAGACGCTGTCCGTTCACATCGGAGGCGGGCCGGTCCCACACGCCGGCGATGGCCTCGGCCAACTCCTTGACGTCCGTGAAGCCCGCGAACTTCGCATTGGGGCGCTCCGCGCGCATGGCGTCGTGCACCAATGCCTTGATGACCAGGATCGCAGCCGCGGCCTGCGGGCCGTCCTCGCCCCCCGCCTTGCGGTAGGAGTCCGCCATGGCCAGCGTCCAGGCCTCGGCGGCCGCCTTGCCCGCGTTGTAGGCGGCGTTGTTGGCGACCGGCTTGTGGGCACCCGACTGGCTGATCAGGACGTAGCGGCCGCGGTCGCTGCGGAGCAGGCCGTCGTGGAACGCGATCGAAGTGTGCGCGACGGTGCGGATCAGCAGCTTCTCCAGGAAGTCCCAGTCCGCGAGGTCCGTCTCGGTGAACGAGGTGCTCCCGCGCCAGCCGCCGACGAGGTGGACCAGGCCGTCGACGCGACCGAAGTCCTTCTCGATCCGCTCGGCCCAGGCCTTGGTGGCGGCCAGGTCGAGCAGGTCGACGGTGTCACCGATGACGGTGGCGCCGCCGTGCGCGTACCGGGCCGCGTCCACGGCCTCGGCCAGACGCGCCGGGTCGGCGTCCGACGCGACGACGGTCGCGCCCGCCTCGGCGAGGCGGAGCAGGGCGGCGCGCCCTGCGGGCCCGCCCGCGCCGGCCACCGCGACCACCGCTCCCTGGAGCGTCGCGTTGTCGTTCCCCGAGCCGTTCATCCGTGCAGCCTCCTGAGGGCGAGTGGTCACGCGGCCACTCGCTGCGCGTCGTCAGCGTTCACAGCAGTGATGCCCTTCGTGGAGGCGATCACTCCCTTGAGCTTCTTGGCGAGCGCCTCATAGAACATGCTCAGCGGAAACTCGTCCGGAAGCACGTCGTCCACGAGCTTGCGCGGCGGCTGCGTCAGGTCGAGGGCGTCGGGGCCCTTGGCCCACTTGGAGCCCGGGTGGGGTGCGAGGTAGGTGGAGACGAGCTCGTACGCCTTGAACCAGTGGACGAGCTTCGGGCGGTCGATGCCGGCCCGATAGAGGTCCTCGATCTCGGCGCAGAGCTGGTTGGTGACCTGCGGAGCGCGCATCCAGTCGATCTTGAGCGTGTTGTCCGTCCACCGCACGACGTCGTGCTTGTGCAGGTAGGCGAAGAGCAGCTGCCCGCCGAGGCCGTCGTAGTTCCGGTTGCGGTCGCCGGAGACAGGGAAGCGGAACATGCGGTCGAAGAGGACGGCGTACTGCACGTCGCGCCCGTGCTCGTTGCCCTCGGACTCCAGCTTCACGGCCTCCTTGAAGGCGGTGAGGTCGCAGCGCAGCTCTTCCAGGCCGTACATCCAGAACGGCTGGCGCTGCTTGATCATGAAGGGGTCGAACGGCAGGTCGCCGTGGCTGTGCGTGCGGTCGTGGACCATGTCCCACAGCACGAAGGCCTTCTCGCAGCGTTCCTGGTCCTCGACCATCCGGGCGATGTCCTCGGGCAACTCGACGCCCAGGATGTCGACGGCGGCCGCGGTGACCTTGCGGTAGCGGGCGGCCTCGCGGTCGCAGAAGATGCCGCCCCAGGTGAACCGCTCGGGGGCCTCGCGGACCGCGATGGTCTCGGGGAAGAGCACCGCGGAGTGGGTGTCGTAACCGGGGGTGAAGTCCTCGAAGGTGATGCCGAGGAAGAGCGGGTTGTCGTACCGGGTGCGCTCCAGCTCGGAGAGCCACTCGGGCCACACCATCTTCAAGACGACGGCCTCGAGATTGCGGTCCGGGTTCCCGTTCTGCGTGTACATCGGGAAGACCACGAGGTGCTGGAGCCCATCGGCGCGCTCGGCGGCCGGCTGGAAGGCCAGCAGGGAGTCCAGGAAGTCCGGCACGGGGAATCCGGCCTCGGCCCACTTGCGCAGGTCCGCGGCGAGCGCACGGTGGTAGGCGGTGGCGTGCGGGAGCAGCGGCGACAGGGTCTCCACGGCCGCGACCACCCGCTCGACGGCGGCGGCGGCGTCGGCCCGGTCGGGGGCGCCGTCCGCGTCGAAGTCGATCGAACCGTCGGGGGCCTGCCAGGGGCGGATCTCCTCCACGGCGGCCTTGAGCTCGGGCCACGCCGGGTGGTCGACCACCCGCGTCCCGGCGGTTATCACGGCGCCACCGGTGCCCGGCACAAGAGTTTCCGTCATGTCACTTCCTCCACAGGAGAACCTCACGTCAGAGCAGCGTAAGCGCGTGAGGCTCTCCTGTTCAAGAGGAGACTCGGGAAAATATCCTGCGTTACCCCCCACTCCACGGGAATTCTTCCCGTCCTCCGGTGGGGAGACGCTCGCACCCGCCCCCTCATCCCGCCTTGCGGGCCTCCGCGTTCGCGAAGTGGGGGATCACCTTGTCCCCCCACTGCCGCAAGGTCTCCAGACAGGCCTCCTGGGGCACCGTGCCCATCTGTATGAGGCACATCACCTCGTCGGCCCCGGCCGCGCGGAGCCGTTCGACGTAGGCGATGGCCTCGTCCGCGCTCCCGTAGGCGTGGTCGGCGTTGAAGGTGGCCGTCGACGTGGGGCGCACGGGGATCTCCTGTTCGTGCAGTCGGGCCACCACCTGTTCGGCCGCCTCGCGCATGCCCGCCGCCTCGTCGGCGCCGGGCACCACCGCCTCGTCGGGGACGCCCGCCCCGCCGTACCAGTGGCCGATGGACTGGGCGAAGAACCGCTGGCCGCGGATGCCGACACGGCGGGCCTCCCGCGGGTCGTCGAGCACGATGGTCGGGCAGAGCACGGCGAAGTGGTCGTTCACCACGGTCGACACGAAGCGGCCACCGTCCCGCCGGGCGATCGCGGCGTCGTAGACGGCCCGCATCCCCGCGATCGAGTCGGGCCCGGCGAAACCCATGACCAGGGCGCCCACGCCCAGCTCCGCGGCCTGCTCCAGCGTCTCGGCCCGGCTGCACGCCAGGAACAGCGGCGGGTGCGGCGTCTGGACCGGCCGGGGGAGGATCGGATGCGGGCCGATGTCCATCAACTCTCCGTGGTACTCCAACTCCTCCTCCTGCCAGGCCCGCCCGATGATCCGCAGCGCCTCCTCGACCTCGGCGGTGGTCCGTTCCTTGTCGACACCGAACAGCGA
Source organism: Streptomyces sp. Tek67B01 (assembly GCF_055231995.1). Taxonomy (NCBI): domain Bacteria; kingdom Bacillati; phylum Actinomycetota; class Actinomycetes; order Kitasatosporales; family Streptomycetaceae; genus Streptomyces; species Streptomyces sp. Tek67B01. The sequence continues at coordinate 6,139,746 of NZ_JBUYUY010000001.1, read as the reverse complement.
GGTCTCCTGCGTGGTGCCGCCGCGACCGGCGCCCAGGTCGAGTCGCCCGCCGGAGAGCAGGTCGAGCATCGCGGCCCGTTCGGCCACCCGCACCGGGTGGTTGAAACGGAAGGGCATGCAGACGACGCCGTGGCCGATGCGGATGGTGCTGGTCCGCGCCGCGACCCAGGTGAGAAAGATCTCCGGGCTGGAGAGGTGCGCGTACCACTTGAGCGCGTGGTGCTCGACCGCCCAGATCCGGTCGAACCCCACGCGTTCGGCGAGGACCGCCTGCTCGACGCAGTCCCGGATCACCTGGTGCTCCCGCTCCACGGTCGGGTCGGCCAGCTGGGCTTCGAAGATCACGGAGAATTTCACGTTGCCTCCAGGGCCGCGTGCGACGCGTCCCGAGTCAGGAAGTGCTTCGAATAGGAATATGACTAGTAGTCATAAGCAGAGGAAGCAAGACCCGGGACCGACCGCGTCCGTCGAGGCCGGCGGGCGTGGCCGTCAACGCGTGGGAGACGCGCCCACCCGCGGGTGACGGCGCACCGGCTCGACGGGACGCGCGGCCCTGACGGGAAGCGGCCGGTCGGCCCTTCCGGGGCGCCGCACGGGCGGTCCCATCCCGTCCGCGGCGCACTAGCATGCGACCTCACCGCGCGCGGCCGGTCGGGACACCGCGACCGCGCGGGAGCCGCCGTCGACGGAAGCGAGAGAACCTTGACTTTCCTCACCATCGGTCACCGCGGGGTCATGGGTGTCGAACCGGAGAACACCCTGCGGTCCTTCGTCCGCGCGGAAGGCTGCGGTATGGACGCCATCGCGCTGGACGTGCGCCTGAGCAAGGACGGCGCGCTCGCCGTCCTCCACGACGACGAGGTCGACCGCACGACCGACGGCGTGGGCGCCGTCGCCGAACTGACCCTGGCCGAGTTGCGCGAGCTGGACGCCGGCCACGGCGAACGCGTACCGGTCCTCGACGAGGTGCTGGAGGCGGTGCGCGTTCCGCTCCAGGTATCGGTGCGGGACGAGGCCGCCGCGGCGGTGCTCACGGAACTGGTCCTGCGCCGCGACCTGAGCGCCCGCGTGGAGGTGGCCTCACACCAGGAGGCGGTCCTCGCCGGGGCGGCGCGGCGGGCGCCGGGCCTGCGCACCATCCTGTACGCCGATCCCCACGGCACCGATGTCGTGGAGCGGGCGCTCGCCGCGCACGCCCGGACGATCGCCCTGCGGCTGCGCCGGATCACGCTGGAGACGGTGGAGGCGGCGCACGCGGCCGGGCTGCGGGTGACCGGCTGGACGGTGGACTCCCTGGACCAGTTGCGGCTGGCGCGGGCTCTCGAACTGGACGGGGCGCTCACCGGGTTCCCGGAGATCCGCAGCACGGGCCGCTTCACCGCCTGAGCCGGCCCCGGGCGTCCACCCCCGGGACCCCCACCCCCGGGACCTCCACCGCCGGGACCTCCGCCCAGGCGGTACGCGGTGTGCCGGGTCAGCGGGGTTACAGCGACTTGATCAACAGCTCGAAGGCCAGGTCGCCGCGGAGCGGGATGCCGAAGCGCTCGTCGCCGTACGGGAAGGGGCTCAGCTCGCCGGTGCGCCGGTAGCCGCGGCGCTCGTAGTAGGCGATGAGCTCCTCCCGTACGTTGACCACCGTCATCCGCATCTCCTTGGCGCCCCACTGCTCGCGGGCTCGCCGCTCGGCCTCGGCGAGGACCTCCTTGCCGAGGCCGCCGCCCTGGAGCCCGGGGCGCACGGCGAACATGCCGAAGTAGGCGTGGTCGCCCCGGAGTTCGAGCTGGCAGCAGGCGACGAGTTCCCCCGCGCGCTCGACGACGAGCAGTACGCCGTCGGCGGCCCCGATGATCTGGCGGACGCCGTCCGGGTCGGTGCGCTGACCGTCGAGGACATCCGCCTCCGTGGTCCAGCCGGCCCGGCTGGCGTCACCGCGGTAGGCCGACTCGACGAGCGCCACCAGGTCCGGTACGTCCGTGTCGACGGCGGGCCGGAAGCTCAGGGCGGCGGGGTGGGCGGTCGACATCGACGACTCCGTTCATCTCATCGGCATATGACATGCCGGGTACGGCACGGAGAGCCTATCCCGGGGCGGCGTGCGGGCCCTCCCGCAGGGGCATCTCTTCCCCTGACGCCGACGAACCGGGAGGTTCCGCCGTGCACGGACCCGCGCTGCCCTCCACCGCCTCCGCCGTCTCCGGTTGGCTGCTGGTCGCCCTGTGCGCGACCAGCGGTACGTACTGCCTGCTGCGGGCGCGCAGAGCGGGCCGGGCGGCGCGCGGCGCGGCCTTGGGCGAGGCCCTGATGGGGTTCGGGATGGCCGTGATGGCCGCGCCGTCCGGCATCGGGCCGTGGGGGCCCGGGATCTTGCTGGGCGTCTTCTGCGCGACCGCCGCGCACGCGCTGTGGCTGCTGCGGAGCGGGCCGCGCCACGCCCACCACGCGCACCACGCGGTGGGATCACTGGCGATGGCCTACATGGCGTACCTCGGGCTCTCGGTGGGCGCGGCGGGCACCGGGCACGTACACGGGCACGGGCAGGACTCGGGGCTGCCCCTGGTGACGGGGGCCCTGCTCGTGTACTTCGCGGGATACGTCCTGCTGGGCGGGGCCCGGCTGGTGGCGGCCGGCGGCGCCCGGCCCGTCGTCTCGGGGACGGTGCCGGTCGTCGACTCCCCCGGCGAGCTGACCCGCGCCTGCCGACTGACCATGGGCATCGGGATGTTGGCGATGGTGCTGAACATGTGATCGGCCGCGAAACGTGTCCTGCGTCACCAATGGCGCGGACCGTACCCGCAGGTAGCGCCCCCCTCATAGGGTGGCGGCCATGATGGTCCCCGCCGTTCTCCTGCTGCTCGGCGCACTGACCGCGGTGCTCGCCCCCCGCCTGCTGGCCCGGGCCGAGTGGCCCGACCGTGAGCCGGTCGTGGCGCTGTGGGTGTGGCAGTGCGTGGTGGGCGCGGTGTTGCTGTGCCTGGCGCTGTCGATGCTACTGAGCGCGGCGGCGGCCTGGCAGGCGGTGCGCGGACGGCTCTTCGCCGCCGCCCCGCGCGGGGTGGTCGACGCCTACGCGCTGGGCGCGGCGGGCGGTGCGTGGGCCGCCGCCACGGCGCTGGTACTGGCGGGCGGCGGCCTGTGGACCGGCGCCATGCTGACCCGTGAGGTGCTGCGGGCACGGGCCCGGCGGCGCGCCCGCGGGGCCGAACTGCGCGAGCGTGCCCCGCTGTTGCCCGGGGAGGACCCGCAGGCCGCGCGCCTCGTGGTACTGGAGGGGCCGCGCCCCGAGGCGTGGTGGCAGCCGGGTACGGTCCCACAGCTGGTGGTGACCACCGCCGCGCTGGGCCGGTTGAAGGGCAGCCAACTGGACGCCGTTCTGGCACACGAGCAGGGGCACGTGGCGGCGCGCCACGATTGGCTGCTGCACTGCTCGCGGGCGCTGGCCGGGGGCTTCCCGCAAGTGCCGGTGTTCGCGGCGTTCGAGGCGGAGATGCACCGCCTGGTGGAGCTCGCCGCCGACGACGTGGCCTCGCGGCGCTTCGGGCGACTCACCGTGGCGCTGGCCCTGGTCGGACTCAACGAGGACCGCGGGGTGTTCGGCCTGGGCGCCGCCCCTGAGGCGCACGTGCCGCAGCGGGTGCGGCGCCTGCTGTCCGCGGCTCCGCGCCTGTCCCCCGCCCGGCGGCTGCGGCTGACGGCGCTGGCGACGCTGATGCCCGCGCTGCCGCTGGCGGTGGCCTTCGTCCCCGGCCTGAGCGCGCTCACGTAGGCCGTACCCTTTCGGATCACGCCGGCTGATTCGGATCACACCGGGCCTGCGGCCCGGTCCCGTCGGTCCCGTCGTCAGGCTCCTCCCCCGCCTATCGCCTGGAGGCGCCCGAAACCGCGGTGCCTGGCAGGCTGGTGCCGTGGACGCACCCACCCCCGGTGCCTGGCTGCGCGCCGGAATCAGCCGCGACGGCGGACCGCTGCGCGAGGACGAGCACGTCGTCTGGCTCCAGAGCGGCCCCTGCTACGCGGACAGCCGCGGCTTCGCCGGGACCACCTCCTACGACGGGCGGCAGGTCACCTTCCACCACGAGGTCGGCTCCCCCGGCGAGGACGTGGGAGCCCTGCGCGCGGAGGGCGACGGACTGGTCGAGACCGGTACGAACACCGATGGGAGCACGTTCCTGGAGGTGTGGACCCCACTGGGCGGCGCCGAGGGCCCCGAGGGTTCCTGGCGCGCGGACGGAAGCCAGACCGTCCGCGTCGGCCGGCACGTCGTCCACGTGGACGGTGCGGGCGTCGGCGCCCATTTCGAGCTGCCGGGCCTCGGGCAGGACTGAGCGTCCGCGCGGTACGGGCCGACCGTGACGGCCGGCCGGCACGGGGCCCCGTGGGCCCGCTGCTCTGGGCGATCCCCCGCGTCGCCCAGAACAACAGACCGCGCGCTGAGTATATTGGCCCGGAGCCAGTCAACGCAGGAGTAAGCATGGTCCCGCGCAGCGCATCGGTCAATGAAGAATTGCGCAGGCGTTCCCGGGAACGACTGCTCCAGGCAGCGGTGGAACTCGTGGGCGAGCGCGGCTACGAGGCCACCACCCTCGGCGACATCGCCGACCGGGCCGGTGCCGCCCGGGGCCTGGTCTCGTACTACTTCCCGGGCAAACGCCAGTTGCTCCAGTCCGCCGTCCACCGGCTGATGCACCTGACCCTGGAGGCGGCCCTTGAGCGGTCGCCCCGTACCGACGACGGTCGCGAGCGCATGGCCCGCGCCATCGACGCCATCCTCGGGCTGGCGGTTGACCGGCCCCGGCTGATGCGCACCCACATGGCGGGCATCCTCCAAGCCGACGGCTTCGTCCGGTGCGGGGAGCAGCAGCGCCTGGCGGAGCTGCTGAGGGACACCGTCGTCCGGTACGGCTCGACGGACGTGGACACCGACTACCCCCTCCTGCGCGCGCTGCTGATGGGTGCCGTGGTGGCGGTGTTGCTACCGGGGGCGCCGATGCCGGCCGCGCGACTGCGGGCCGAGCTGTTCCAGCGGTACGGGCTGGACTGGGAGCTCGGCTTCCCGCTGGCCGGAGGGCCGCCCGAAGGAGCCTTTCCGCGCTGAGTGACCGGGGCGGCGGCCACCCGGGGCGCCGACATCCACCGGATGCGCGCCGCGGGCTGACGGGCACGGCACCCGGTGTCATGCTGGGAAGCACCTGCGGGAGGAGCTCCGCCGTGCTTCGTGTCGCCGTCGTCGGTTCGGGCCCCAGCGGGGTCTACGCCGCGCAGACCCTGGTCCAGCAGCGCGAGGTGCCGGGCGTCCGGGTGGACGTACTGGACCGGCTGCCGGCGCCGTACGGGCTCGTGCGGTACGGGGTGGCCCCCGACCACGAGAAGATCAAGTCGCTGACCGGAAGTCTGCGCACCGTCCTGGAGGACGAGCGGATCCGCTTCCTCGGCAATGTGGAGGTGGGCGGTCCGGCCCTGCCGGTGGCCCGGCTGCGCGAGCTCTACCACGCGGTCGTGTACTGCGTCGGCGCCGCCGAGGACCGCCACCTGGGCGTACCCGGCGAGGAGTTGCCCGGCGTCCACTCCGCGACGGCGTTCGTCTCCTGGTACAGCGGCCATCCCGACGCGGCGGGCGCGGCCTTCGATCTGTCCGGCGTCGCGTCGGCGGTGGTGATCGGCGCGGGCAACGTCGCGGTCGACGTGACCCGGATCCTTGCCCGCGGTGTGCCCGAGCTGACCCCGACCGACATGCCGCAGGCCGCCCTGGGCGCACTCGCGGCCAGTGGGGTGCGGGCGGTGTCGATGGTGGCCCGGCGGGGGCCCTCGCAGGGCAAGTTCACCACCAAGGAGCTCCGGGAGCTGGGCACGCTCCCGGGGGTGGGCGTCCGGGTGAGGCCGGCCGAACTGGCGCTGGACCCCGCCTACGCGGACCCGGGGGCGGCCGCCGCGTTGCCCGCGGTGGCCCGGCGGAACCTGGAGGTGCTGCGCGCCTGGGGCGCGGCGACCCCGGACCCGGCGGAGCGGGACATCACGCTGCGGTTCTACCTGCGGCCCGTGGAGGTGCTGGCCGGGCCCGACGGGAGGGCCGCGGCGGTGCGGTTCGAGCGGACCGCGCCCGACGGTCGGGGCGGGGTGGGCGGCACGGGCGCGTACGAGGACGTCGAGGCGCGGCTGGTGCTGCGCTCGGTGGGGTACCGGGGCGTGCCGCTGCCCGGGCTGCCCTTCGACCCGGCGACGGGCACCGTCCCCCACGCGGCGGGCCGGGTGGTGCGCGACGGACGGGCCTCGGTCGGCGAGTACGTCGCGGGTTGGATCAAGCGCGGCCCGACCGGGGTGATCGGCACCAACCGACCGTGCGCCAAGGAGACGGCGTCGTCCCTGCTCCAGGACGCGGGGGTACTGGCCCGCCGCGAGCGGGGGCAGGACCCGCTGGACGCGATGCGGGCGGCGGGGATGCGGCCGGTGCAGTGGCCCGGATGGTTGGCCATCGAGACGGCCGAGGTCGATCTGGGCCGCTCCCTGGGGCGCCGGTCGGTCAAGATCCCGGACTGGGCGGGCCTGCTGGGCGCGGCCGGCTCGTAGCCTCGGGCGCGCGTACGCGGCGCGGCCCTCAGGCGTGCGTGCCCGGTCCGGCGAGCCGGGCCGCTTCGGCGGTGGCCGCGGTGAGTACGGCGTCCAGGAGTCCTGGGAAGAGGGACTCCAGGTCGGCGCGGCGCAGGTCGTTCAGCTTGGTGGTGCCCCGGTAGGTCTGGCGCACGACACCGGCCTCGCGCAGGACGCGGAAGTGGTGGGTGGTGGTGGACTTGGTGACCGGCAGCACGAAGTGGGAGCAGGCCAGCTCGTCGTCGGCGGCGGCCAGTTCCCGCACGATGGACAGCCGGACGGCGTCGGACAGGGCGTGCAGGACGCCCTCCAGCCGGATCTCGGAGGTCTCGGGATGGGCGAGCGGGCGGGTGGGGGCGGCCGGTTCGGGCATCTGCTCCTCCACTCGCTCGCTCGTTCATCCGGTCGGCTCGGTCGGCCATCCGGTCGGCCCGGCCGGCCCGACGGCGCGGGACGCCCGCACCGAGGTACGAGAACCATCGTAGGACACGGACGGGCCCGGGCGGGGCGGCGGCCGGCGCCGCGCCGGGGTTCACCAGGCGCGGTGGTACGGGGCGGGCGTGCGGGGCTCCACGCCCAGTTCGACGGCGGCGCGGCGGGCCCAGTAGGGGTCCCGGAGCAGTTCCCGGCCGAGCAGGACCGCGTCGGCCTCGCCGTTGGCCAGGACCTTCTCCGCCTGGGCGGGCTCGGTGATCAGCCCCACCGCGGCCGCCGGAAGGCCGGTTTCGCGCTTGACCCGCGCGGCGAAGGGCACCTGGTAGCCGGGGCCGACCGGGATGCTGACCCGCGGGGCCAGCCCGCCGGTGGAGACGTCCAGCAGGTCCACACCGTGCTCCCGGAGCAGTCCGGCCAAGCGGACGGTGTCGTCGGCGGTCCAACCCCCCTCCTCCAGCCAGTCCGTGGCGGAGATCCGGAAGAACAGCGGCAGTTCCTCGGGCCACACCTCCCGTACGGCGTCCACGATGTCGAGGGCGAGGCGGGTGCGGTTCTCGAAGGAGCCGCCGTACTCGTCGGTGCGCCGGTTGCTGTGCGGGGAGAGGAATTCGCCGATGAGGTACCCGTGGGCGCCGTGGACCTCGAGGAGTTCGTAGCCGGCCGCCAGGGCGCGCCGGGCGGCGCCGGCGAACTGGCCGACGATCGTGCGGATCTCCTCGGTAGTCAGCTCGTGCGGTACGGGGTCGCCTTCGGCGAACGGCACCGGGCTCGGGGCGAGCGGCTGCCAGCCGTGCGCCTCGGCACCGACCGGCCGGCCGCCCTTCCAGGGGCGCTCGGTGGAGCCCTTTCGGCCGCTGTGCGCGATCTGGATGCCGGGGACCGCTCCCTGCGCCTTGACGAAGGCGGTGATCGGGCGCAGGGCCTCGGTCTGGGTGTCGTTCCAGAGGCCGAGGTCGTAGGGGGTGATCCGGCCTTCCGGGGAGACGGCGGTGGCCTCCTGGATGATCAGGCCGGTGCCGCCGACGGCGCGGGCCGCGTAGTGGGCGACGTGCCACTCGTTGGCCGCGCCCGCGCGGGGGCCGTCGGGCTCGGCGCTGTACTGGCACATCGGGGCCATCCACACGCGGTTCGGGATGGTCACCGATCGCGCTGTGTAGGGCTGGAACAGGGCGGCGAAGTCGGCCGGGGCGGCACTCATCAGGCTCTCCAGTGATGACCGGGACGCGCGCCGGGGGCCCCGGCGGCAAGTACGAGGATCACCGTACTACGAATTTCCTCGTACTACGAGGTCTCTCGTACTAATCCCGGGCACCGCCACGGCAGCGCCACGGGCCGCCGCTCCGCGCCGCTGCCGGTGGCCGGGTGCACACTGGCCGGAAGGCTGCCGTGCACGACGAGAACGTCCGGAGGTGTCGGCCATGTCCGACGTGCTACTGCTCGCGGGCACCCGCAAGGGGCTCTTCATCGGCCGGCGCGCGGACGCCGGCCCCTGGAAGTTCGACGGGCCCCATTTCAACGCCCAGGCCGTGTCCGCCGTCGCCATCGACGTACGGGGCCCCGCGCCACGCCTCCTGGTGGGCGGCGACAGCGCGCACTGGGGGCCGTCCGTCTTCACCTCCGACGACCTCGGCGCCACCTGGCGCGAGCCCACCACCGCCGCCGTGAGGTTCCCGCAGGACACCGGCGCCTCACTGGAGCGGGTCTGGCAACTCCAACCGGCGGGGCCCGAGGCACCGGACGTGGTCTACGCCGGGACGGAACCGGCGGCGCTGTTCCGCTCGACGGACCGCGGCGAATCCTTCGCGCTGGTCCGCGCCTTGTGGGAACACCCCACCCGCTCCCGTTGGGTTCCGGGCGGCGGCGGCGAGGGGCTGCACACGGTGATCACCCACCCGGCCGACCCGGACGCGGTCACGGTGGCCGTCTCCACCGCCGGCGTCTTCCGGACCGAGGACGGCGGCGAGAGCTGGACCCCGTCCAACCACGGGGTCTCCGCGGTGTTCCTGCCCGACCCCCAGCCCGAGTTCGGGCAGTGCGTCCACAAGATCGCCCGGGACGCCGCCGACCCGGACCGGCTATACCTCCAGAACCACTGGGGGGTGTACCGCAGCGACGACGCGGGCGCCGCCTGGACCGACATCGGCGCGGGGCTGCCGTCCGACTTCGGCTTCGCGGTGGCCGCCCACCCCCACCGGCCGGACACGGCCTACGTCTTCCCGCTCAACGCCGACTCCGACCGGGTCCCGGCGGAGCACCGCTGTCGGGTCTTCCGCACCCGGGACGCCGGGGCGAGCTGGCAGCCCCTGTCGAACGGCCTGCCGGTCGAGGATCACTACGGCACCGTGCTGCGGGACGCGCTGTGCACGGACGACGCGGATCCGGCCGGGATCTACTTCGGCAACCGCAACGGCGAGCTGTACGCGAGCCATGACGACGGGGACAGTTGGCAGTTGCTCGCGGAGCACCTGCCTGACGTGCTCTGCGTACGGGCGGCGGCCGTGCGTCGATAGGGCGGGGAATGGGCCAGTAGAGTGACTGCCCGTGGCAGCACGACCGTTGAACGAGATCGTCGAGCCGGGCTGGGCCCGGGCTCTGGAGCCGGTGGCGGCGCAGGTCGCCGCGATGGGCGACTTCCTGCGCGCCGAGATCGCGGCGGGTAGAACCTACCTGCCGGCCGGACCGAACGTGCTCCGCGCCTTCCAGCAGCCCTTCGACGAGGTCAAGGTGCTGATCGTCGGACAGGACCCCTACCCGACGCCGGGCCACGCCATGGGCCTGTCCTTCTCCGTCGCGCCCGAGGTCAGCCCATGGCCGCCGAGCCTGGACAACATCTTCCGCGAGCTGAACGCGGACCTCGGCGTGCCCCGGCCGGCGAACGGCGACCTGACCCCCTGGACCCGCCAGGGTGTCCTGCTCCTCAACCGTGCGCTCACCACCGCCCCGCGCAAGACCGGCGGCCACCGAGGCAAGGGCTGGGAGGCGGTCACCGAGCAGGCGATCCGTGCGTTGGCCGCGCGGGGGAAGCCGCTGGTGTCGGTGCTGTGGGGCCGGGACGCCCGCAACGTGCGGCCACTGCTGGGCGAACTGCCGGCGGTGGAGTCCGTGCATCCCTCGCCCATGTCGGCCGCGGGCGGGTTCTTCGGCTCCCGTCCGTTCAGCAAGGTGAACGACCTGCTGGTACGACAGGGCGTGGCCCCGGTGGACTGGCGCCTGCCGACCGCCGGTTGAACCACTCCGGTCGATAGATGGTCTTTACAGCCGACCCTGTCTCACATTCAGCGGATAAATACGGACAGAAGCCGCCGAAAATGACCCTGCTTGAACAATCGGTTCCGATAAACCAGTAGCATGCGGCGCCATGAGCTCCCCCACTGGGCCCGCGAATGGCCTGCCCGTACGAATGCCGCGACCCCGCCCTGCCGGACGGCACCGCCGCCCCGAGCCCGCGGTGGCGCCCGAGGGCGCGCCCGCGCTGGTGCTCGCCGTGCCCGGTGCCCCCTCGGCCGCCTCGCGCGGGCTCGCGGAAGAGATCCTGAGCATCGGCCGTTCCGAGCTGCCCGGCCTGGACGGTCGGATCGGCTACCTGGAAGGTGACGACTCCGAAGGCTCCGAGTTCCCCTCGCTGGCCGGTGTGCTGACCGCCGTCGCGCAGGAGCGCTCCGCGCGCGCCGAGTTCGCCCGCGCCGCCGGCCACGAGGTGCCCGCGCCGACCGGCCCGGACGCCGTGGTCGTGCCCCTGCTCGTCGGCCCCGACAGCGACCTGCTGCGCCGGGCCCGTCAGGCGCTGATGGACTCTTCCGCCGCCGCCGAGCTGGCCGACGTGCTCGGTCCGCACCCGCTGCTCGCGGAGGGTCTGCACGTGCGGCTCTCCGAGGCCGGCCTGGCGCGCGCCGACCGGGCCAGGCTGTTCACCGTCACCACCGCCGCCGACGGCATCATCCTGGCCACCACCGGCGGCGAGGAGGCCGTCCAGGCCGCCGGGATCACCGGCATGCTGCTGGCCGCGCGCCTGGCGGTGCCGGTGAAGGCCGCCGCGCTGGACCAGGAGGGCTCGGTCGCCTCGATCGCCGACCAGTTGCGCGCCGAGGGTTCGACGCATCTCGCCCTGGCGCCGTACCTGATCGGCCCGGAGGCGGCCGAGGGGCTGCTGGACACGGCCTGCAAGGAAGCCGACTGCGCCACCGGCGAGGTGCTCGGCGCCTACCCGGCGCTCGGCAAGCTGGCCGTCGCCCAGTACAGCGCGGCCCTCGGGATCACCCTGGGCGCCTCCGCCCACTGATCCGGCTCCACGAACGACGAGGGGCCCGCGCACCGAGATCACCGGTGCGCGGGCCCCTCGGGCGTTGCCGGGGCCGCCCCTACGGCCCGAAGACCACGCAGGCCGCGGCCGGAACCTCGACGGAGCCCGCCGCGCGCGGCTCACCGGTCAGCGGGTCCGGTTCGAACCAGGTGACGTCCCCGGACCATTCGTTGGCCACGTAGAGCCTGCGCCCCGAGGGGTCCACGACGAGGTCGCGCGGCCAGACGCCGCCGCAGCCCACGCTCGCGGTGAGCCGGGGCTTGGCGGGGCCGTCGTCGAGGGAGAAGACGGCGATCGTGTCGACGCCCCGTACGGCGGCCCACGCGAACCGTCCGTCGGGAGAGACGGCGACGACCGACGGGTAGGGCCGGGTGCCCGCCGGGGGGTCCGCCGCGAGCACCGCAACCTCCCCGGCCACCTCCAGCCGCCCGCCCCGCGCGTCCCAGCGGCAGACGGTCAGCAGCGGTTCCAGCTCGTGCAGGACGTAGACCGTCTCGCCGTCCGGGTGGAAGGCGAGGTGGCGCGGTCCGGACCCGGCCCGCAGTTTCGTCTCCCGGTGCGGGTTCAGCCGACCGTCCGCGGGGTCGAGGGCGCAGACGCGTACGGAGTCGGTCCCGAGGTCCACACCGAGGACCCAGCGGCCGCTCGGGTCGGGCAGCACCTGGTGGGCGTGCGGCCCCTCCTGCCGTTCCGGGTCGGGCCCCGAGCCCTGGTGGGCCAGGACGGCCGGGGGCCCGGAGGGGGTGCCGTCGGCGTCGAGCGGGAGGCTGCTGACGCTGCCGGAGGTGTAGTTGGCGGTCAGCAGCCGCCGCCCCGCCAGGCTGAGATGGGTGGGGCCCGACGCGCCGACCGGGGCGAGCGGCCCTTGGGCGGTCAACCCCTCGGCCCCGGCCCGGAAGGCGGCGACCCCGCCGTCCTCGGCCTCGCTCACCGCGTACAGCACGCCCGTGTGCCGGTCGAGGATGAGACAGGACGGGTTCTCGGCCGTCTCGGTGACGGCCAGGGGCGTCAGCGCCCCGGTGGCCGGATCCACGGCCGCGGTGGTGATGCCGCGGCCGCCCCCCGAGGTGAACGAGCCGATGTAGGCCCGGTGTCCGCCGCCCTGGTCCGTGCCGCGCGCGCCATCCACAGGTGCCTCATTCCGCCGTCCCGGATCCGGTCGCAACGACGGTAACAGAAGGTCTAGACCAAGTCCCGTCCCCTGGCCCGTTCGTGGGCGCCGGCGTGGTGGACGTACGTGGTGGCGCTCGGCCGGTCCTCGTACGTGCGGTGGAAGACCGGGGTCGCCGCCCCGGAGATCGGCGGGACGATCCAGGACCAGTCGGCGCCGACCTCGCGGCCCTTGCGCTCCTCGCGCTCCAGGTGCGAGAGGAACCGCCGGGACTCGGAGTGGTGGTCGGAGATGCTGACCCCGGCCCCGTCGAAGGAGTGCAGGACCGCCCGGTTCAGCTCCACCAGCGCCCGGTCCTTCCAGAGCGAGCGGTCGCTGGAGGTGTCGAGCCCCATTCTGCGGGCGACGGCGGGGAGGAGGTTGTACCGGTCGGTGTCGGCGAGGTTGCGGGCGCCGATCTCGGTGCCCATGTACCAGCCGTTGAACGGGGCGGCCGGGTAGTGGATGCCGCCGATCTCCAGGCACATGTTGGAGATGGCCGGGACGGCGTGCCAGCGCAGGCCCCAGTCGTCCCAGTGGTCGGGCCCGTCCGGGTGACGGATCGGCACCTCCAGCACGGCGTCGGTCGGGGTGTCGAACCAACGGGGCTTGTCGTCGACGCCCTGCACGACGAGAGGCAGGAGGTCGAAGGGGGTGCCGGGGCCTCCCGACCAGCCGAGGTCGAGCAGGGCCCTGGTGAGCGGGGCGTTGCGTGCGTCGCCGACGGTTATGGAGGGGTGGTCGCCGTACCCGGCGTAGCGGACGAGCTGCTCGCTCCAGATGAGCGGTCCGGGACGGTCCGGGGCGTCGGGCGCGAAGATCGTGATGGTGGGCCGTATCCGGCCGCCGTTGGTGGCTTCCCGCAGGTGCTCGAAGCACTCCTCGGCGATGGCGTCGGCGTCGGTGAGCTCGCGGCGGTCGCGGACCCGCAGCGAGTTCCAGTAGAGCCTGCCTATGCAACGGTTGCTGTTGCGCCAGGCCACCCGGGCACCGTGGACGAGCTCGTCCTGGGTGTGCCGGTAGGTTCCGGTTGCGGCGAGTTCGGCGCGCACGGCGGCCAGCCGGTCCCGCGGATCGCCGGCGCCCGGGTCCTCCCGGTGGAAGAGCCGGATGAACTCCTCGGCCGCCTCCCACACCTGAGCGGTGCCCGAGCGCTGTTGAAGGATTTCCATTTCGGGCCGTTACCCCCTGTCCGTTCAGATCCACCCTGAACATGCCGGATGAATGTGCGATGAACCTCACCCGTTGTACACGGGGCAGGTCAGCGGCGGGGGCGGCCGACGGCCGGAACACTCCTGCGGGTGATCTTATCGGAACGGCCGAGCGACGCTTCTTCAAGTCACTTAAGATGCGCGCCAGTTCGGCCTGGCGGCGGGTCGGCGATCAGGCGCTGACGACGAGCGGGGCGCGCGGATGTGTCCGCAGCGGGACGTGCAGTGCCACGAGGGCGTGCTCCAGGCCGTGCAGGTGCGCGAGGACCGGCTCCGCCGGATCGGGCCGGGACCCGATGGCCGAAACTGTGGGGCCGGTGCCGTTCCTCGGGGCGGTCAGCGCCTCCACCGCCGCCTCGACCCGCCGGCACGCCGCCGCGAGCCGGGCGTCGTGCGAGGCCTGCGGGTCCGCGGCGACGGCCGCCAGGCCCCGCACCTCACGGGCGCACGCGTCGAGCAGTTCCAGGACCTGTCGCGCGCGGGTCTTGCGGGCGCGCAGCGGGCTCAGCGGGTGCACCAGGGGCGCGAGGGCCATCCGGACTCGGCCCAGCAGCAGTTCCAGTTCGGCGGCGTGCGGGGCCGGGTCCGCGTCGGGGTGGCCGGCCAGACGGTCGTGGCAGGCCGCCGCGCAGGCCCGTACGCAGTGCAGGGCGCGCCGGATCCAGGCGTCGTTGGCGGCGTGCGTGGTGACGGGGAGCACCAGCACCACGGCGAGGGCGGCGCCGAGGGCGCCGATGGCGGTCTCCTGGAAGCGCAGCAGGAGCAGGCCGGGGTGCAGCACGCCGAGGAGACCGTAGAGCAGGCCGGCCATCACGGTGACGAAGAACATCATCCACGAGTAGGAGGGCGCGGCGGTGTAGAAGATCCCGAAGACGCATACGGCGACCAGCGCGGCCGTCGGCGCGGGCGCGCCGTGCAGCGGTACGGCGATCAGCAGTCCGGCGGCGATCCCGGTGACGGTGCCCACGACCCGGCGGAAGCCGCGGACGAGGGTCTCGCCGCGCGACGTGGTGTTGACGAAGATCCACCAGGCGGTGCCCACGGCCCAGTACCAGCGGTCCTGGGAGAGGACCTGGCCGATGCCGAGCGCGAAGGCACAGGCGGCGGTGGCCTGGAAGGCCTGCCGGGTGGTGGGCCGCGCCAGGCCGGTGCCCGGCAGCCCGGGCGGGGCGGCCGGGGGCGGGGTACGGCGCTCGATGGGCCAGAGCACGAACCGCGCGGCGCCGGCCGCGACCAGCGCCAACCCGACGGCGGCGAACAGCTCGGGCAGTTGCGCGGGCACCGCGTGCAGGAACTGCGTGATGAAGAAGTTCATGAACGCGAAGATGCCGAGGGCGTGGCCGCGCGGCCCCCAGCGGCGTGCGTAGACGCCGGCGAAGACGACCGTCAGGAAGGCGAGGTCACGGGCGAGCGGCAGGCCGTGCAGGGCGGTGGCCAGGGCGAGGACGGGGAACCCGGCGACGGGAAGCAGCGCGGTCGTCACCCGCTGGGCGCGCACGGTCGCGTCGAGCACGGTGAACAGCGCCAGCAGGGCGGCCAGTCCCCCCGTGATGGAGGCGATCAGCGAGAGCCCCACGGCCTGGGTGGCGGCGACGGCGAGCCCCACGCCGACGACGGCGCGCAGTGAGTTCCTGAGTCTCATCAGCCCCGGGTCCGGAGCCACGAACATCCTCTTCACGGCGGTGTGCCGCCCCCCTTGCGATGGTGCGCGCCGGGCCGGTGTCCGCCCGGGGTGGTGGGCGGCGTACGGGCACGGCGAAGGCGCCACGGTCCGGAACGGCCTCGTTGCCGTCCGACGCTGCGTGGCGCCGTAAGTACATGGATACGACACAGATAACCATCCGGGGGCACAGTGGCTCAACCCCGGCTCGCCGGCCTGGGCCATTGGCACAGGGAACCAGGCATCCGGTCGGCCATCGGACGCCAACGGACGCCAACGGACCAGGCGCGTCACACCTCGCCGATGCGCACCAACGCCAGGGTGATGTTGTCCGGGCCGCCGGCGTCGATGGCGGCACGCCACATCTCGAAGGCGGCGCGGCCGTCGTCGTGCTCGCGCAGCAGCCCGTCCAGGACGTCCTCGGGCACCGGGTCGGTGAGCCCGTCCGTACAGATCAGGTAGCGGCCGCCGACGGCGAGGGGAGAGGTGCGGACGTGCGGTGTGACGGGGTGGAAACCACGGGCGCCGCCGAGCGCCTGGGTGATGAGGGAGGTCGTCCGGCGGCCCGGGGGAAGCGGCGGGCTGTCGTCGACGCTCACCTGGCGCAGCGCACCGTCGGAGGCGTCGAGCACCCTGCTGTCCCCCACGTTGAAGGTCAGCACGGACTCCTCCAGGACGACCGCACCGGCGACGGTGGTTCCCATGCCCGCCAGCTGCGGCGTTCGGTCGGCGGCGTCGTACACGGCGCGGTTGCACAGTTCCAGAGCCTCGCGGACGGCGTCCTCGCCGTCCAGCGACGGCCCCAGTTCCGCGAGCCGCCGTACGACGAGCGCGCTGGCCACCTCACCGGCCGGCTGTCCGCCGATTCCGTCGGCGACCGCGACGACGAGCGGCGCGCCGAGGGGGAACACCAGCAGCTGTGGATTGCGGGTCTCGGTGGCACAGAGCGTCCACGGCCCGATGACCAGGCTGTCCTCGTTGTGCTCGCGCAGCAGTCCTGCGTGGCTCAGTGCGCTGACGGCTGCGTACGGCATCGGTTCCGCCTCTCCGGCACCCACGGGGAGCTCTCCCCTCTCATTGTGGCCCCGAGGCGGGGGCACGGCGGAGCTTGGCGAGGACGAGGACGGTGTCGTCGGTCGGGGTGTCGGGCAGCAGGTGGGTCAGGATGCGGTCCACCGCCTCCTCCAGGCGATCCACGGGGCCGCGCAGTTGGTCGCACAGGGCGTCGATGCCCGCGTCGATGTCCTGGCCGCGTGCTTCGACGAGCCCGTCGGTGTAGAGGGCCACGACGGCGCCGTCGGGGATCAGCGTCCCGGTCGAGCGGAACGGAACGCCGCCCACCCCGAGGGGCACGCCCAAAACGCCGGCGATCCGCTCGACGGTTCCGTCGGGGTGGCGCAGCAGGGGCGGGGGGTGGCCGGCGCTGGCGACGCGGGCGTGGCCGGTGCGGGGGTCGTAGCGGATGCAGAGGCACGTCGCCAGTTCGATGCCCGCTTCCTGGGCGCAGGCGTCGAGTTCCGCGAGCAGGGCCTCGGGGGCGCGGGTGTGCCGGGCGAGCGTCTTGGCCGTGATGCGGAGCCGGCCCATGGCGGCGGCGGCAGGGACGCCGTGTCCCATCACGTCCCCGACGAGCAGGGTCAGTTCGTCACCGGGCAGCGGGATGACGTCGTACCAGTCGCCGCCGACCTCGGTGCCCCGGCCGCCGGGCAGGTAGCGGTGGGCGATGTCCGCGTGGGGGCCGGCGACGGGCGCGCTGGGCAGCAGGGCGCGCTGGAGGGTGAGGGCGATGTCCTGGACCCTGCCGTAGAGGCGGGCGTTGTCCAGGCACAGGGCGGCCCGCGAGGCCAGCTCGCTCGCGAGGGCGAGGTCGGAGTCGGTGAAGGCGGGGCGGGACGCGGAGCGGCCGAACATGGTGATGCCCTGGACGGTGCCGCGTGCGATCAGCGGGGCGATGAGGATGCAGGCGAGGCCGCTCTCCAGGAGCAGCCGGGCGCGCTCCGGGTGGGCGACGGTCCTGGTCACGAAGTCGTCGTTCACCGGGACCGAGAGGGGGCGGCCGGTGTCGAGCATCGCGTGGATGCTGGAGCCGGGCGGGTACGTGACCCGTTCCAGGCCTGCCAGCAGTTCGTCGGCGGGCGGGGGGAGGGTGGTGCCCCGCGCGATCCGGCGGGTGACCAGCGGCAGTCGGGGGTCGAAGATCTCCGGCTCGTACATCCACTCCACCAGTTCCACCACGGAGGCGTCGCAGAACTCCGGGACCACCGCGTCGACCAGCTCGCGCGCGGTGACGTTCAGGTCGAGGGTGGTGCCGATGCCGGCGGCCGCGCGGTCCAGGAGCGCGAGCCGCTGCCGGGCCGCGGTGGCCTCCATGATGGCCCGTTCGCGGTCGGTGACGTCCACCAGGAGGCCGCCCACGCCCCGCCGGCTGCCCACCGCGCCGCTCAGCGGGAAGAGGCTGACGGACCGCACCTGGTCGCGGTCCGGGTGACCTCGGGTGCGCAGTCCGACGAGGGTGTCCACCACGGTCCGGCCCTCGTGGGCGACGGCCCGCAGCAGGCGTTGGAACTCCCCGCCGTCGGAGGTGATCACGATGTCCGTCATACGACGGCCGAGGTGGTCGGCCACCGGGATGCCGTCCATGTCGGCGAGGGCCTGGTTGAGGTGGACGTACCGCAGTTCCTCGTCCAGCATGACCAGGCCGATCGGGCAGGTCTCGAAGAGGGCGTCGAGGAACGCCAGGTTGGTCTTGACCCGGTCCAGCTCGACGCTCCTGCTCACCAGGCCCATCACCACGGAGCGGCCCGCGCTGCCGGTGAGCGGGAAGACGCGGAAGCCGCAGTCGAAGACCGTGCCGTCCCGGTGGAGCGCCGGCAGCCGCACGCGCCAGTAGCCGAGGGTGCGGGCGCGCTCGGCGAGCAGCGCGGCCGCGCCGGGATCGCGGCCGGGGAAGAGCACTTCCCCGGGCCGGTCCAGTACGGCGGCGGCCTCGTGTCCGAAGAGGCTGCGCGCGCCGGGGCCCCAGTAGCAGATCCGGTCCTCGTCGTCGAAGCCGAGGACGGCGACCGGTACGTGCTCCAGCAGCGAGCCCGGCTCCGACCGTATGGGGCCCGCCTCCACCTCGCCCCGCACGGGGCCGGGGTCCGCGTCGCCGTCCCCCTGTCGGTCCGGTGGCATCGCTGCCCCCTTCTGCGCGCCGAGCGCGGCGGTGGCTGTGCGGCGCCCGCGCGGCGGGCCCGGGCGGCCTCTTCAATTCTGCCCGCCGCCCCGGGGAGCGGCCCGCCGAGGTGCGCCGGGCCCGGTGGGTGGCGAGACTGGTCCCATGACGACCATGGCGACCACGGCGGCCCTCGAGGGCGGCCCGGACGACCTTCCCGAGCGTCTGGTTCCGGCCCCCACGCCGGGCGAGGACGTGAAGGTGGCGCACCGCGGCGGATACGAGCACTTCAAGGCCACGTCCCGCTTCCGGGACGCTCCGCAGGGGCGGGTTCCCGTCTACGAGTGGTGGGAGCGCACGGAAATCGCCGAGTGACCGAACCGCTTTCCCGGTCCCCGCCCCGTCCCTCGTCCCCGCGCCCGCTGGCCCGCTGCCCGCTGCCCGCCGCCCGACGCCCGCCGCCCGACGTAGGGTGTAAGGACCTTGACCACCAGTCGTACGGGGGATCGACCATGGGCGCAGGCGCGTCGTTGAGAGTCACGTCCGAAGCGGAACTGCGGGACCTGATCGGAGAACCGGAACCCAGGGCGGCCGCCAAGGACCGGCCGTCCCTGCATCGGCACGACAGGGAGTGGCTGGCGCGTTCGCCCTTCTGCCTGATCGGCACCTCGGGGGCGGACGGCTCGTGCGACGTCTCGCCGAAGGGGGACCCGCCCGGCTTCACGAAGGTACTGGACGACACCACGATCGTCGTCCCGGACCGCCCCGGGAACCGCCGCGTCGACAGCTTCCGCAACGTCCTGGCCAATCCGCGGGTCGGGCTGCTCTTCCTGATACCCGGCCGCGCGGAATCGCTGCGCGTCAACGGCAGGGCCCATTTGGTCCGCGACGCCCCGTACTTCGACGAGATGATCGTCAAGGGCAACCGGCCGAAGGTCGCGCTGGTCGTCGAGATCGACACGGTGTTCTTCCACTGCGGCAAGGCGCTGTTGCGCTCCGACCTGTGGAAGCCGCAGTCCTGGGACCCGCAGGCCGTGCCCTCCCGCGCCCGCATCGCCAAGAGCCTGGAACGCCGGGACCAGTCGCTGGAGGAGTTGGAGCGTCACTACGGCCCGCAGTACGCCGAGCACATCTACGACTAGCCCCCGGGTCGGCCCGGACCTCGGTCGGGGCCCCGGGTCAGGCCGGTTCCTCGGTCGGCACGCACAGCACCGGTACCGACGACAGGTGCAGCAGCTTGTGCGGCGTCGAGCCGAGGAGGGCTCCGCGGATGGGGCTGTCGCCCCAGGTGCCGACGATGATGACCCGCGCGCCGTGACGTCCGGCGGCGTCCAGGAGGGCTTGGGCGGGCTTCTCGTCGGCCACCTCGACCGTCGAGGGGACGCCCGCCTCGTCAGCGGCCGCGACGGCGCGGGCGAGTGCGCCGCGGCCGGCCTGTCGGACGGCTTCGCGGTGGGCCCGGTACTCCTCTCCGGCGCCGCCCGGCGCGGCCGCGCCGAAGACGAGGACGAGGGGCTCGCCGAAGGCGGCGGCGACCTCCAGGGCGACCCTCAGGGCCCGTTCCGCGCCGGGCGACTCGTCGTACCCCAGGACCACGGACATCGTGTACTCCTCCCTTCCTCACACCGAGCGCCTTCCTCACATGGAGCGCCTTCCTCACACCGAGCGCTCAGGACGGCCGCCGGTGTCGGCCCGGTACGAGCGCCGGGTCGGCCACCCCACGCCGTTCCTGCCAGAACCGCCCGTCCCTGATCCGCCAGAAGCACATGACCAGCACCCCGACGACGGCGATGCCGATCCCGATGAGCAGCGGCGGGCTGATGCCCAGCCAGGAGACGCCCCCCGCCGAGGTCCGCGGGTCCGACATGTCGTCGACGGATTCGACGAGCAGCCAGATCAGCAGCCCCGCGCCGACCACCGGCCCGAGCCCGATCAGCAGGAAGTTGTGGAGGTTCTCCAGCAGATGGCGCCGGTAGTAGACGGCGCAGGCCAGTCCGGTGAGCGCGTAGTAGAAGGCGATCAGCAGCGAGAGCGCGGTCAGCGAGTCGAGCAGCGCGTTCTCGCTGATCTGGTTGACCACGAGGTACCAGCCGATGGCGATGCCGGCCACCCACCACGTACTCACGTCCGGGGTCCGGAAGCGGGGGGAGACCCGTGCCAGTGACGGCGGGAGCGCGTGCCGGCGGGCCATCGACAGGGCGGTGCGGGAGGCGGGGATGATCGTGGTCTGGGTGGAGGCGAGCGCGGAGGTGCAGACCGCGAGGAGCACCATCCAGTCCCAGCCGCCCATCACCTCGTGGGCGAGCGAGCCGAAGACCGCTTCCTCCTGGCCCGCGTTCCGGGTCAGGTACCCGGTCCCGGCGTAGGCGACGACGGCGTACCCGACGGACAGGTAGGTCACCAGCAGCACGACGGTCGACCAGATGCCCGCCTTGCCGGGCGCGGTGGCTGAGTCCTCGACCTCCTCGGTCAGGTTGACGGCGGACTCCCAGCCCCAGTAGATGAACACCCCGAGCAGCAGTCCGCCGGTGAGCGCCGCGCCACCCGCTCCGAAGGGGTTGAGCCACTCGACGGACGGCTCGATCGCGTCGAGGCTGCTGGTGCCGGCGTAGACGCGGTAGATGGCGACCACTGCGAAGACCAGGAGGAAGAACACCTGGGCCAGGATCAGCACGTCCTGGACCCGGGCGGACATCTCCGTGCCGATGACGCAGACGGCGGTCATGACCAGGATGACGACGACGGCGAGCGTCTGGCGGACCGCCTCGTTCGCGGCCGGTCCGTCGAGGCCGGCGGCGAGCAACCCGAAGCGCACCGCGACGTCGGCGAGCGAGCCGATGACCAGGACGCCGGTCATGGTGATCGCCCAGCCGCCGAACCAGCCCGCCCAGGGGCCCATCGCCCGCGTCACCCAGGAGAAGGTGGTCCCACAGTCCTGGTCGACCTTGTTGAGGTAGTAGAAGGCGGCGGCGATCAGCAGCATCGGAACGAACGAAGCCAGCATGACGCCCGGCGCGTAGATGCCCGCCACCGCGACGATCGGGCCGATGACGGCGGCCAGCGAGTAGGCGGGCGAGGTGGAGTTCAGGCCGATGACGAGTGCGTCGAGGAATCCGATCGCGTCGGCCTTGAGCCCCGCGTCGCCCTCCGCGGTGCGCTCGTCGCGACCGCCGCCGCGCTCCTGGTGACCGTCGCCGCCCGTACCGTCCTGCGCCATATACGCATGCTCGGGCACGCGGGGGCGGGGCGCGAGGCGGCGCGGCGGCCGGGGCGGCCGGGCGGAGCGGTACGCCGCCCGAGGGCCTCAGGGGCGGGTGTTCCAGCCGGCCACCACCGGTAGCCCGTGTTCCGTGGACAGGACGCCGAGCGTGCCGGTGCGCAGCAGGAACAACCGTCCGTCCCGGGGGGGCAGACCGAGGTAGCGCGCCGTCAGGACGCGCAGGAAGTGGCCGTGGGCGACCACGACGGCGTCGCCCCGGTCCTCGCGGAGGACCTTGTCGACGCGGGCCAGCGCGCGGTCGGCGCGGGCGCCGACCTGCTCGGCGTCCTCCCCGGGGTGCTCCGCGTCACCGGGCGGGACCCCGTCGGTCCACAGCGACCAGTCGGGCCGGGTCCGCTGGATCTCGGCCGTGGTGATGCCCTCGTAGCCGCCGTAGTCCCATTCGTGCAGGTCGGGGTCGGTGACGCCGCCCGAGAGACCGGCGAGTTCCGCGGTGGCCACCGCGCGGCGCAGCGGGCTGGTCAGGACCAGGGCGGGGTCTCGGTCGCGGAAGAACGGGGCGAGGGAGATGGCCTCCTCGACGCCGCGCGCGGTCAGCGGCACGTCGGTGAGGCCGGTGTGCCGCCCGGTGGCGCTCCAGGCCGTTTCACCGTGTCTCACCAGCAACAAGTCGCTCATCCTTGGACCCTAGACGGTCCGCCGCGTCGATGGGGTGACCGGAGCGTGTCATGTACGCCACGGGGCGGGGGATTCGATGCGCAAACGGTGCGAGTTTGCCGCGCCGCCGCCGCTCTCCACGCTCGTCCCATGGACGACCTGATCCACGAAGAGTCTCGGGCGGGGGTTCCCCCGAGCGGCGGCCCGGGCCGGGAGGCGCGCATGGCGGCGG
This sequence comes from Streptomyces sp. Tek67B01, assembly GCF_055231995.1. Taxonomy (NCBI): domain Bacteria; kingdom Bacillati; phylum Actinomycetota; class Actinomycetes; order Kitasatosporales; family Streptomycetaceae; genus Streptomyces; species Streptomyces sp. Tek67B01. The sequence goes on along the minus strand of NZ_JBUYUY010000001.1, from coordinate 6,117,145 downwards.
GGTTCGCGGCGGGTGACGAGCGCTCCATGGAGGCGGCCTACCGGCAGTGGCGGCCGCTGGTGCACTCCCTCGCGCGCCGCGCCCTGGGTGACGAACGCGAGGCGGAGGACGTGACCCAGCAGGTGTTCCTCGCCGCCTGGCGCGGCCGACGGCACTACCGCCCCGGGCCCGGGGGGCTCGGGGCCTGGCTCACCGGCATCACCCGACACAAGGTGGCGGACGCGTTGGAGGCCCGGACGCGGCGGACCCGCGTCGCCGAGGCCGCCGCGCACGCCCTCCACGAACGCACCCGGTCCCCCGCCGCCCACGCACCGCCGGAACCCGAGCGGGCCCTCGAGCGGGTGCTGGTCCTCGGCGAACTGGCCCGGCTGCCCGCGGCCCAGCAACGCGTGCTGTGGTTGGCGTTCTACGGGGACCTGACGCAGTCCCAGATCGCCGCCCGCACCGGGCTGCCGCTGGGCACCGTCAAGAGCCACATGCGTCGGGCGTTGCGGGTCCTGCGGCGGTCGCTCGGGGAGCCGGCGCCGACGCGATCCGCTCGATGACGGCGAGAGCCGAGCGCAGGCCGAAGATCCGCTCGACGCGCGGCCCCGAGACGCCCGGGCCCCAGCCGGGCCCGGCCGCCAGCAGCACCGAGTGCCCGCGGGCGCCGTGCGGCCCCCACTCGATCCCCGCGACCGCGCGGGCCAGGGCGTGGTCCGCGGTCGTGCCCGACTGCGCCCACAGGACGACGGCTCGGGGACCCGTACGGCGCACCGCCTCGCGCAGCGCCTCGGCGGGCAGGGCCGGACCGAACATCAGCACCGGAAGGCCCCGCTCGCCGAGGACGGCGGCCAGCGCCTCGACGGCCAGGCTGTGCTGCTCCAGCGGGGCGCAGGCCAGGAGCACGGGCGGACCCTCGCACCGTCGGGGCGCGGGCCGCATGCGGCGCAAGGCGCCGGAGACGTGCCAGGACAGCAGGTGTTCCACCTCGACGTACCGTTCGCCCGCGGAGGCCCATTTGCGGCCCACGGCGTGCAGGGTCGGCGCGATGACCTCCTCCCACGCGACGACCGGGCCGAGGTGCGCCAGCGCGGTGTCCAGCAGGTGCTCCACCGCCGGCGCGTCCAGTCGTACGGCGGCCCGTGCGAGCCCCCTGCATTCCGCCCGCACCTCCCCGAGCGGAAGGGCGGTGGACCCGCCCGGCGTCACGGTCGCCGGGCGGCCCTCCCCGGAGCCGCCGGCGGCTGCGTCGAGCGCGGCCCTGGCCGCCTCGGACGGGGGCACGCCCTGCGCGGTGAGCCGGCACATCAGCTCCAGGCGGGCGATGTCGGCGGGGGTCCAGCGGCGGTGCCGGCCGTCCTCGCGGCGGGCCGGGCCGATGGCATAACGGCGCTCCCAGGACCGCAGCGTGGTCGGCGAGACCCCGAGGCGGCGGGCGACGGCGCCGGTGCTCAGCGCGGCGGCGGGCAGCGGCGTCGGATCCTGGGGGCGCCCGGGGGCGTCGGGATGGGCGGGGGCGTCGGGCTGGACGGTGGCATCGGCCTGAGCCGGGGCATCGGGGTGGGCGGGCGGCACGGGGTCCACCCGCTCACGATAGGGCGCGACAGCACCGGGAGCGGCTCACCCGATCCCCCGCCCCTGCCGGAAACGGGCGAGCCCGTCGGCGAGTTCCACCACCGGCTCGGGGTAGTCGTACCGGGCGCGCTCCGCCGTCGGCAGTCGCCACGGTTCGTGCACGCGGGGCGCCGGCAGCGCGGCGAGTTCGGGTACCCAACGGTGTACGTAGGCCCCGTCGGGGTCGTAGCGCAGCCCTTGGCGGATGGGGTTCAGGACGCGGCCCGGCCGGGTGTCGGTGCCCGTGCCGGCCACCCACTGCCAGTTCATCTGGTTGTTGGCGAGGTCCCCGTCCACCAGGAGGTCCAGGAAGTGGCGGGCACCGATCCGCCAGTCCACGTAGAGCGTCTTGGCGAGGAAGCTCGCGGCCAGCAGCCGGCCCCGGTTGTGCATCCAGCCCTCGTGAAGCAGCTGGCGCATGGCGGCGTCGACGACGGGGTAGCCCGTGCGGCCCTCCTTCCAGGCACGGATCTCCTCGTGCGCGTCGGTGTCGGTGCGCCAGCGGTCGTGGCGGGCGCGGTAGTCGAGGTGGGCCGCGTCTGGGCGGGCGGCGAGCACCTGGTGGTGGAAGTCGCGCCAGCACAGTTGACGGACGAACGCCTCGGCGCCGGGGCCCGTGACCACTCGGGCGCGGCGGACGGCCTCGGCGGCCGAGACGGTGCCGAAGTGCAGGTGGGGGGAGAGCCGGGAGGTGGCGTCGCCGGCCAAGTCGTCGTGGGCGTCGTGGTAGCCGTCGACGCCCGTACGCAGCCAGGCCGCCAGCAGCCGGCGGCCCTCGCGTTCGCCGCCGCGCGCCAGGCCCGGGGAGGTCCCGGTGACGGCGGCGCGCTCGGGCACCGGGTCGGAGCGCAGGGAGTCGGGGACCCGGAGCGCGCGGGGGGCGGACGTGACGGCGCGCGGGGGCAGCTCCGTCCAGCGGCGCAGGTAGGGGGTGAAGACGGAGAAGTGGTCGGAGGCGGCGGGGCGCAGGGCTCCCGGAGCCACGGCCGTCACCACCATGTCGTGTACGTACAGCCGCCTGCCTTCCGCTTCCAGGGCGGCCCGCAACCGTTCCTCGCGGGCGTGGGCGTACGCGCTCACCCCGGCCGCCATGTGCACCTCGTCCGCGTCCGACTCCTTCACCAGCGCCAGCACTTCGCCGACGGCGTCACCGGAGCGGATCACCAGGCGGCCGCCGCGTTCGCGCAGGGCGTCGTCGAGCGCGGCGAGGCAGTCGGCGAGGAAGGCACGCCGGTTCGGCGCGCCGAACCCGGACTCCTCGATGGCCCGGTCCCGGACGAAGAGCGGAACCACCTGGTCGCAGGAGGACAGCGCGGCGCGCAGCGGCGGATGGTCGTGCACGCGCAGGTCGGAGGTGTACAGGACCACCGCGACGTTCATGGGCTCTCGCTCCGGGTCAGGGCTGTGGGGTGCTGCTTGCGCCGGGTACTTCGGCGGCGCTTGCCGCGGCGGATGCACCCGACGGGCCCTCGCGGTCCAGCCGTTCGGCGGCCTTGGCGATGTTGCGCGCCATTCCGCCGAACACCACCGCGTGGAAGGGGGAGACGCTCCACCAGTACATGTGGCCGAGCAGTCCGCGCGGGTGGAACAGGGCGCGCTGGCGGAAGCGGGAGCGCCGGCGGTCCGCCGGATCGGGGTCGGAGTGCAGTTCCAGCCAGGCCAGGCCGGGCAGCCGCATCTCGGCGCGCAGCCGCAGCAGGGCCCCCGGTTCGATCTCCTCCACCCTCCAGAAGTCGAGGCTGTCGCCCACCCGCAGGCTGGCGGCGTCCCGGCGGCCCCGTCGGATCCCGACCCCGCCGACGAGTCGGTCGAGCCAGCCCCGTACCGCCCAGGCGAGCGGGAAGGAGTACCAGCCGTTGTCCCCGCCGATGCCCTCGACCACCCGCCACAGCGCGGCGGGCGACGCGTCGACGGACAGCTCCCGCCGGTCGGTGTAGAGGCTGCCGCCCGCCCAGTCGGGGTCGGTGGGCAGCGGGTCGCTGGGGGCGCCGGGGACGCCGGCGGAGGACCACCGGGTGGTCACCTTGGCCTCGCGCACCCGCTGGAGGGCCAGGTCCAGGGCCCGGTCGAAGGGGAGCGGGGCGCCGGGCGGGTCGGGAACGTAGGCGGCGATGTCGTGTTCGTGGCAGACCACCTCGTGCCGGAGGGACTCTGCGAGCGGTCGGGCCAGCGCCCTCGGGACGGGGGTGACCAGGCCGATCCAGTGGCTGGAGAGGCCGGGGGTGAGCATCGGGACCCGCATGATGAGCCGTTTGGGCAGCTCGGCGACCTCCGCGTAGCGGCGCATCATCTCCTCGTAGGTGACCACGTCCGGGCCGCCGACGTCGAACGCCCTGTTGACCTCGGGCGGCATGCCGGCGCTGCCGACGAGGTAGCGCAGCACGTCGCGGACGGCGATGGGCTGACAGCGCGTGCCGACCCAGCTGGGGGTGACCATGACCGGCAGGCGCTCGGTGAGGTAGCGCAGCATCTCGAAGGAGGCGGAGCCGGAGCCGATGATCACGGCGGCGCGCAGGACGGTGGCCGGGACGGCGGAGTCGAGGAAGATCTCCCCGACCTCGGCGCGGGAACGCAGGTGGGGGGAGAGTTCCCGCGGCGGGATGCCCTCGGGGGTGAGGCCACCGAGGTAGACGATGCGCCGCACCCCGGCCGCCCGGGCCTGCTCCGCGAAGACGCGCGCGGCTTCGCGGTCGCGGTCCTCGAAACCGGAGCCGGAGCCGAGGGCGTGCACGAGGTAGTAGGCGACGTCGATGCCGCGCATCGCCTCGCCGACCGACGCGCGGTCGGTGACGTCGCCTCGCACTGCCTCGGCGCGCGCCGCCCAGGGGTGGTCGCGCAGTTTCCCCGGTGTCCGGGCCAGGCAGCGCACCCGGTGTCCCGCGTCGAGGAGCTCGGGTACCAGTCGGCCGCCGATGTAGCCGGTGGCCCCGGTGACCAGGCAGTGGGTGGCCTCCGCGTCCGTCATGGCGCTCCCGTCATCGCTGTCTCCGCTCTCGTGCCCCCGTTCAGGATTCCGCACGGGTTGCCGCTCGGCATTCCGTACGGATGCGTACGGATGCGCGGGGATGCGCAACGCTTCCGTCCGTAGGGGATTCCGCGTGCCGGGCCCGTTCGGATGCGCCTGCGACGCCGGTGTGCCGGGGCGCGCCGTCGGTGCGGTCCGTGCCGGGGCCGCCCGCAACCCATCCGGGGCCTCTTCCGCGCCGAAGGAAGGTGCGGAAGGAGGAACACGATGGCGGAGCGAGGACGATCACGGCGGCGTACGGCCGTCGTGGGCGGGGGTGTCTCGGGCCTGACGGCGGCCCATGTGTTGGCGCGCTCGCACGAGGTGACCGTGTACGAGGCCGACGACCGGCTGGGCGGCCACGCGCACACCCACGAGCTGACGGGCCAGGACGGCCGGGTGCGCGCAGTGGACTCCGGGTTCATCGTGTACGACGACCGCGGCCATACGCATCTGCCCCGACTCTTCAGTGAGTTGGGCGTGGCCACCCGGGCGACCACCATGACCCTCTCGGTGCGGTGCGAGGGCTGCGGGCTGGAGTACGCGGGGCCGCGCCCCCCGCGGGGAGCGGCGACCCGGCCGGGATCGGCGGCGAGCCCCGCCCGCCTTCGCCTGCCGGCCCAGGTTCCGCTCTTCCACCGGCAGGCCCGGTTGTTGTTGGCGACCCCGGCCGTCTCGGGGGAGGTCACCCTGGGGGAGTTCCTGCGGGAGTGCGGCTTCGGACCGTACTTCACCGCCCACTTCGCGCTGCCCCTGGCCGCTTCGGTGTGGTCCTGTCCGCCCGGTACGGCGCTGCGCTATCCCGCCAGGTACCTGTTCCGCTTCCTCGCGCGTCACGGGATGCTCCCGCCGGGCGGCTCGCCGCGCCGGCGGACGGTCGAGGGCGGCTCGGCGCGGTACGTCGAGCGGCTGCGGGAGCGGCTGGGTGCGGGCGCGGTCCGGGTGGGCACCCCGGTACGGGCGCTCGCCCGCACCCGGGACGGGGTCCGCGTCACCACCGCCGACGGCGCCGACACCTACGACTCGGTGGTCGTCGCCGTCCACGCCGACCAGGCACTGAGACTGCTGGCCGACCCGACGGACGCCGAACGGTCGGTGCTCGGTGCCTTCCTCTACTCCCGCAACCGGACGGTGCTGCACACCGACGCTTCCGTGCTGCCGCCCCCGGCGGGGGCCCGGGCCTGCTGGAACTTCCGGCTGTCCGGCTGCGACCCGGACGACGCGCAGGTAGGCGTCAGCTACGACATGAACCGCCTCCAGGGGTTGGACGCCCCGGAGCGGTACGTGGTGACCCTCAACGAGGACGACAGGGTGCGGCGGGAGCTGGTGCTGGCCGAGACGGCCTACGAACACCCCGTGCACACGCCGGAGTCGGTGGCCGCCCGGCGGCTGCTGCCCGCCCTGTCGGGTCCGGTGACGGCCTTCGCGGGGGCGTACCACGGGTGGGGGTTCCACGAGGACGGCTGCCGCTCGGGCGTGGAGGCGGCCGCCGCGCTGGGGGTTTCCTGGTGAACGCGGCGATGGTACGGGTCGACGTCCCGGCCGCCGGGCGCGCGACGCCGTCGCGGCGCACCGGCCCGTTGGTACAGTCGCGACATGGCGGTGGACGAGCTCGACACCCGCATCCTGCGCCTGCTGATCGAGCAGCCGCGCACCAGCGTGCGCGAGTACGCCCGGCTGCTGGGCGTCGCGCGCGGCACCCTCCAGGCCCGGCTGGACCGGCTGGAGCGCACCGGGGTGATCACCGGGACGGGCCCCGTCCTCTCCCCCGCCGCGCTCGGCCACCCGGTGCTGGCCTTCGTCCACATCGAAGTCACCCAGGGGCACCTGGACGAGGTGGGTGACGCCCTCGCGGCGGTCCCCGAGATCATCGAGGCGTTCTCCATCACGGGCGGCGGCGACCTGCTGACCCGGGTGGCGGCCCGGGACAACGCCCATCTGGAGGATGTCATCCAGCGGCTCATCCGGCTTCCGGGTGTCGTCCGCACCCGTACCGAGGTCGCCTTGCGCGAGCGGGTGCCACACCGGCTGCTGCCGCTGGTCGAAGCGGTGGGAAGAGAAGCGCGCAAACCCTGACAAGATGGTCGTGACACGTATACGACCGGCAGGACGGGCACAACGGATGCTTTCCGTCATATTCGATCTCGACGGCACCCTCGTGGACAGCGAGCCGAACCACTACGAGTCCGGGCGACGCACCCTGGAGAGGCACGGCGTACCCGATTTCACCTGGGAGCAGCACTCCCCCTTCACCGACATCGGGACGATGGAGACGCCGGCGATCCTCAAGGAGCGGTACGGGCTGCGCGCGCCGGTGGCTCGGCTGCTCGCGGAGCAGAACGCCGCCTATCCGGAGCCGGCCCGCGCCGGGACCGAGGCGTTCCCCGAGATGCGCAGGTTCGTGGAGCGACTGCACGCCGACGGGGTTCCGATGGCCGTGGCGTCCGGCTCCTCGCACGAGGCGATCGACGCCGTACTGGCCGGGACCGGCCTGGACGCCCTGCTGGGCGTCGTGGTCTCCGCGGAAGAGGTCGCGCACGGCAAGCCCGCCCCCGACGTGTTCCTGGAGGCGGCGCGCCGGCTCGGCGCCGACCCAGCCGACTGCGTGGTCGTCGAGGACGCGGCGCCGGGCGCGGAGGCCGCCCTCGCGGCGGGCATGGAGTGCCTGGCGATCCCCTCGGTGGCGGACACCGCTCACCACCCCGCCTTCGCCTCGGCCGGCCTGCTGTTCCGCGGCGGCCCTGGGGAGTTCGACGTGGAGACCGCCTACGAGTGGCTCGGAGAACACCGGGCGGCCTGATTCCCGGCCCCCGGGGGAAGAGGGCGGCCCGGTCCGCGGTTGGTAGAACCGTGAACGACTTCGCGGAGCGGGACCCGGCGGCGGTGGACGTGGTGGTCGTCGGCGCGGGGCAGGCGGGCCTGTCCGCCGCCTACCATCTGGCCCGGGCCGGCATCGACCACGTCGTCCTGGATCATGCGCCGCGCCCGGGCGGGGCCTGGCAGTTCCGTTGGCCGTCGCTCACCTACGGCAAGGTGCACGGGATGCACGCGCTCCCCGGCATGGAGCTGACCGGCGCCGACCCGCTGCGGCCGTCGTCCGAGGTCGTCGGGGAGTACTTCGCCGCGTACGAGGAGCGCTTCGGGCTGCGGGTGCGTCGCCCGGTGGACGTCACGGCGGTACGAGGCGGCTCGGACGGGCGGCTGCTGGTGGAGTCCGCGTCCGGCGGCCGGTGGTCCGCCCGGGCCCTGATCAACGCCACGGGCACCTGGGACCGACCGTTCTGGCCCCGCTACCCGGGCCAGGAGACGTTCCGGGGCCGCATGCTGCACACCGCGGACTACCCCGGACCGGCGGCGTTCGCCGGGGCCCGCGTGGTGGTCGTGGGCGGTGGCACTTCGGCGGTGCAGCACCTGCTGGAGATCTCCGAGGTGGCGGCGGCGACCACTTGGGCGACTCGCCGGCCACCGGTGTTCCGCGACTCCCGGTTCGGTGAAGCCGAGGGCCGGGCAGCGGTGGCGCTGGTCGAGGAGCGGGTACGCCGCGGACTGCCCCCGCAGAGCGTGGTCAGCGTGACCGGGTTGGCACTCAACGAGGCCGTACGGGTCGGGTTGGATTCGGGGGTGTTGCAGCGCAGGCCGATGTTCGAGCGCGTCACCCCGACCGGCGTCGCCTGGGCCGACGGGCAGAGCGTGGACGCCGATGTGATCCTCTGGGCCACCGGTTTCCGGGCGGCGATCGATCACCTGGCTCCCCTGCGCCTGCGGGAACCGGGCGGCGGCATCCGGCTCGACGGCACCCGGGTGGTCCGTGACGAGCGCGTCCACCTGGTCGGCTACGGCCCCTCGGCCTCCACCATCGGGGCCAACCGCGCGGGCGGCGCCGCGGTCCGCGAGATACGCCGCCTCCTGGCCCGCGACACGGCCGTGGCGCCGGCCCTGGCCGGCGCGCGCTGAGCGTCCCGATCACCTGTCGGGACAGGAGCGGCTGCCCGGTTCGTCACGGCTCCGGTCGCCACGGCTCCGGTGGCGCGCCGGTGTGCCGGTGTCACCGTCATACGTTCACCGGGGCGGCCACGACTTCCTCGGCCGGGCCCGCGTGGGCGGCTTTCCCGTTCAGGGCCTTCGTACGGGGCGTGCTCGCGGCGGGCGCCTGCCCGCCGTCGGCCGGCAGCAGCGCCGACTCGGCGTCCCGGTCCCGGCGGACCAAGGCGGCGTAGCGGCCGTCGGCCGCGAGGAGTTCCTCGTGCGTACCGCTCTCGACTATTCGCCCGCCGTCCAGGACGACTATCTGGTCCGCGTCGCGCACGGTGGAGAGTCGGTGCGCGATGGTGATGGTGGTGCGGCCCGCGGACAGCTTGTCGATGGCCTGCTGCACCGCGTGCTCCGTACGGGTGTCCAGCGCGCTGGTCGCCTCGTCGAGGATCAGGACCGGCGGGTCGCGCAGGATGGTGCGGGCGATGGCCAGGCGCTGCTTCTCGCCTCCGGAGAACCGGTAACCGCGCTCACCGACCAGCGTGTCGTACCCGTCGGGCAGGGACTCGATGTGGTCGTGTATCTGGGCCGCGCGGGCGGCCTCGACCATCTCCTCGTCGGTGGCGTCCGGCTTGGCGAAGCGCAGGTTGTCGGCGACGGAGGCGTGGAAGAGGTAGGTCTCCTGGGAGACGACGCCTATGGACCGGGCCAGCGAGTCGAAGTCGAGGTCGCGGACATCGATCCCGTCGAGGGCGACCCGTCCGTCGGTGACGTCGTAGAGCCGGGGCACCAGGTAGCTGAGGGTGCTCTTGCCGGAACCCGTGGGACCGACCACGGCGAGGGAGCCGCCGGCGGGGACGGTGACGTCGATGCCGGTGAGCGTGGGTCCGCTCTTGGTGTCGTAGGCGAAGTGCACGTCCTCCAGCCGGATCTCGCCCTTGGCCCGGCCGATCCGTACCGGGTCCTCGCGTTCGGTGATGTCCACCGGCAGGTCGAGGTACTCGAAGATGCGGGCGAACAGCGCGAGCGAGGTCTGGATCTGCACGCCGGTCGACAGGAGGCTCACAGCGGGCCGGAACAGCCCCTGCTGGAGGGTGACGAAGGCGACGAGGGTACCCACGGAAAGCGAGGGCGCGCCGGTTTGGAGGGCTATGCCGGCGGCCCAGTAGATGAGCGCCGGCATGGCGGCCATGACGATGCCGATGGTGGACATCCGCCAGCGCCCGGCCATGCTGGAGCGCACCTCCAGGCCGACCAGCTTCTCGGACTCCTCCGCGAAGGACCGGGTCAGGGAGTCCGCGCGGCCCATGGTGCGACCGAGCAGGATGCCGCTGACGGACAGGGACTCGGTGACGGTGGCGGCCATGGCCGCCATCTGCTTCTGCCGCTGGGTGGTGATCTTCTTGCGTTCGCGCCCGACCCGCCGGCTGATCCATACGAAGACGGGCAGCAGCAGGAGCGAGACGAGGGTCAGCCGCCAATCGAGTGCGAGCATCGCGACGACGGAGGCGATCACGGCCGTGAGGTTGGAGACGAGGGACGTCGCCGTGGAGGTGACGGTGGCCTGCATGCCGCCGATGTCGTTGGCTATGCGGGACTGCACCTCCCCGGTGCGGGTGCGGGTGAAGAAGGCCAGCGGCATGCGCTGGAGCTGGGCGTAGACGGCCGTCCGCAGGTCGTGCATGACCCGCTGACCGACGGTGGTGGAGATCAGGGTCTGGAGCACGCCGAACACACTGGTGACCACGGCAGTGAGGATCATGCCGAGGGCCAGCAGGCTGAGCAGGCCCGTCCGCCCCTGGGGTATCGCCACGTCGAGGATTTCCTTGAGCAGGAACGGCGAGGCGACCGACACCAGCGAGGACGCGGCGACGAGCCCGCCGACGACGGCGAGGCGGCCGCGGTAGGGGCGGAACAGGCCCATGATGCGGCGCATCTGGCGGGGCTGTTCCGCGGGATCCGGACGGTTGGGATCGAGGGATTCCTTGGACGGCGTCCATTCGGGTTCTTTGGGGCGCATGGGCCTCCTTCTGACGAGACTCTCCTGAGCATAGCTCACTGTTACCTATACTCACAATGAATCTGGTCCTGATACCCTTCCATTATGAGGACCGCAGCATGAGCACCGCTTCCGACAACACCGTGACCAGCGCGGACGGCGTCGACGCGTCCGACAGCGACGACGGCGTCCTCGCCGAGCAGCTGCTGCGCCTGACCCGTCGGCTCCACCGCATCCAAAAGCGCCATCTCGAACCCCTCGGGATCACTCCAGCCCAGTCAAGGCTGCTCCGGCTGGTCTCGCACTACGACAGCGCCGAACCGCCCAGGATGGCGGAACTCGCCACCCGCCTCGAAGTCGTCCCCCGAGCCGTGACCACGCTGGTCGACGGCCTGGAGGCGGCCGACTGCGTGCGCCGCGCGCCCGACCCCGCGAACCGGCGGGTCATCCGGATCGAGCTGACCGACACCGGCCGCGCCACCCTGCGCCGACTGCGCAACGCGCGGACCGCCGCGGCGGAGGAGATCCTCGCGCCCCTGACCGCCGCCCAGCGCGAGGTGCTCGGCGGCCTGCTCGACGCCCTGTCCGACGCCCCGGCCGAGCGCGGCTGCTGAACACGGCTGCCGAACACTGCGGTTCACCGGGCCGGACGCCGATCGCCTTCCCCGTAAACCTCGTTGCCGACGACCGGCACGGCCAGAAATTCGTTTGCCGGGGCACGGTCCGGAAGACGAACCTTGTGTGGTTTGAGTCACTCGACCGTCATGGGGCGTCATGCAGATCAGCGATCTTCCGCATCCCGATCCCGGAGTGCCCGACGCCCGGTCCGGCCCGCGTTTCCTGCTCTGGCTGGGCGGCACCCAACTGGGCGGACAGGCCAAGAGCCTGTGCTGGGGGCTGGTCCACCACTGCGCCATCGCCGGGCTTCCCTTCGCGGTCGGCCTCGGTGTCGAGGCGGCCGTGAACGGCGACGGGCGCCGGTTGCTCCTCGTCGGCGCGCTGGTCGCACTGCTCGGCGTCGCCATCTCCCTCGGCGACACCATGCTGCACCGGACCAGCGTCACCAACTGGATCACCGCCGCCGCCCGGGTGCAGCAGTTGCTCGCCCGCAAGACCGCCGACCTGGGCTCCGCCCTGACCCGCCAGGTGGCGGCCGGCGAGGTGGTCGCCGTATCGACGGCAGACGTGGAGAAGATCGGCTGGTTCGTCGAGGCGGTCTCCCGCTTCCTCGCGGCGGCCTTCGCCCTCGTCGCCGTCTGCGTGGCCCTGGTCCTGTACGCCCCGTCGCTCGGTGTCGTCGTCGCCGTCGGGATGCCGCTGCTGGCGTTCTCCTCCCTGCCCCTGCTCCCCCGCGCCACCCGACGCGCCGACGTCCAGCGGGAGAAGGCGGGCAAGGCGACCGAACTGGCCTCCGACACCGTGGCGGGCCTGCGCGTCCTGCGCGGCATCGGTGGCGAGGAACTGTTCCTCGGCCGGTACCGCGAGGCCTCGCAGGAGGTGCGCACGGCGGCGGTGCGCAGTGCGCGCATGTGGGCGCTGATCTCGGCCGTCCAGGTGGTCCTGCCGGGGGTGCTGCTGATCGCGGTGGTCTGGTACGGCTCCTCGCTCGTCCTGGACGAACGGCTCGCGGTCGGTGAGCTCGTCGCGGTGTTCAGCGCCGTGTCGCTGTCCCTCTACCCCCTGCGCAGCGTGCAGGAGATCGCCATGGCCTACTCGTTCTCCCGGCCCTCCGCCACGCGCGCGGCCCGGGTGCTGCGGCTGACGCGCGCCGAGGGCGTGGCGCCGGCGAAGGCGGCGGGCGCCGTCGCGGCCCCCGCTCCGGGCGGGGACCTGTACGACCCGCGGACCGGGCTGCTGGTTCCCTCGGGCCGGTTCACCGCCGTCGTGTGCGGGGACCCCGACCTCGCGGGACGGCTCGCGGAACGGCTGGGCGGGCATCCCGCGGGCGGCGGCGACGGTGACGGGGACGACGGCGAAGGGGACGACCGCGCCCGCGTGTTGCTGGGCGGCGTGGCGCTGGACGAGCTCGCCTTGGACACCGCGCGCCGGCTGGTCCTCGTACAGGACAAGGACCCGGTGCTGCTGTCCGGCACGCTGCGCGAGCTGTTCGACGTACCGGCGTCCGGGGCGGTGACCCCGGCCGCCGCGCTGGAGGCCGCGCAGTGCGGTGACGTACTGGAGGCCGTGCTCCAGTCGGCGCCCGAAGGGGTGACGGACCCGATGGACGCCCGGATCACCGAGCGCGGCCGGTCACTCTCCGGCGGGCAGCGCCAACGGCTCGCGCTGGCCCGTTCGCTGGTCACGGACCCCGAGGTACTGGTGTTGGACGAGCCGACCTCGGCGGTCGACTCGCACACCGAGGCGCGCGTCGCGGACGGTGTCGCGGCGCTGCGCGCCGGTCGTACGACGGTGGTCCTGGCCTCCTCGCCACTGCTGCTGGACCGCGCCGACCGGGTCGTCCTCATCCACGAGGGCGTGGCGCTGCCCGCCGGGACCCACCGCGAACTGCTGCGGGACGAACCCCGCTACCGGGCGGTCGTGACGCGCGAGACGGAGGAGGAACAGCGCCTCGACGGGCTGCCCCTGGCCGCCCTCGACGGAGCACCCGCCCACCGGCTCGACGAAGAGATCGCCGACCGGCTCGACGAAGAACTCACCGAGATCGAGGGATCCGCATGATCGGCGTGGCACCGCCGCGATACGACCCGGCGGCCCCCGAGTCGGCCGCCACACTGCCCGTCGGCACGTCGGCGACCGTACGGGGCTACGTGCGCCGGCTGCTGCGCCGGCACCGGCGGGCCCTGGCGGTGCTGGTGACCGTCAACGCGGTCGCGGTGATCGCCTCCATGGTGGGCCCGTACCTGCTGGGCCGGGTCGTGGACGACCTCTCGTCCGGGGTGCGCGAACCGCACCTGGTGCGCGTGAGCCTGCTGTTCGCCCTGGTGCTCGCCGTCCAGACGGGCTTCGTCCGCATGGTCCGGCTGCGCGGGGCGATGCTCGGGGAGGAGATGTTGGCCGACCTGCGCGAGGACTTCCTGGTGCGCTCGGTCGGGCTGCCGCCCGGGGTGCTGGAGCGGGCCGGGACCGGTGATCTGCTGTCGCGGATCACCACCGACATCGACCGGTTGGCCAACGCCATGCGGGAGGCGGTGCCACAACTGTCCGTCGGCATCGTGTGGGCGGGGCTGCTGTTCGGGGCACTGGCGGTGACGGCGCCGCAGTTGGCGGCGGCTGCCCTGGTGGCGTTGCCGGTGCTGGTGGTCGGCTGTCGCTGGTACTTCCGACGGGCGCCCTCCGCCTACCGGTCGGAGGCCGCCGGTTACGCGGCGGTCTCGGCCGCGCTGACGGAAACGGTCGACGCCGGCCGCACCGTCGAGGCGCACCGCCTCGGGCGGCGCCGGGTGGCGCTATCGGAACAGCGCATCGGCCAATGGACCGCGTGGGAGCGGTACACGTTGTTCCTGCGGTCCGTGCTGTTCCCCGTCATCAACGTCACCTACGTGACGATCCTCGGCTCCGTGCTGATGATCGGCGGGTACTGCGTGCTGCGCGGCCGGATGTCGGTGGGGCAGCTGACGACGGGCGCCCTGCTGGCCCAGATGATGGTCGACCCCATCGGTCTGATCCTGCGTTGGTACGACGAACTGCAAGTGGCCCAGGTGTCGCTGGGGCGCCTGGTCGGCATCCACGAGATCGAGCCGGACGGCGGCGACGCGACCGTCTCGCCGCAGGGGCGGGTGGTCCACGCCGATGAGGTGCGCTTCGGCTACCGGGAGGGCGTGGACGTCCTGCACGGGGTGTCGATGTCCGTGCCGCCGGGGACCCGGATGGCGCTGGTCGGTCCGTCGGGCGCGGGCAAGTCGACCCTGGGCCGGCTGTTGGCGGGCGTCTACGCGCCACGGGCCGGGGAGGTCACCCTCGGCGGGGCGCGGCTGTCGAGGATGACGGCGGAGCGGGTGCGCGAGCACGTGGCGCTGGTCAACCAGGAACACCACGTCTTCGTGGGATCGCTCCGGGACAACCTGCGCCTCGCCAGGACGGGAGCGGGGGACGCCGAGCTGTGGGCGGCGCTGGAGGCGGTGGACGCGGACGGATGGGCGCGGGCCCTGGCGGCGGGGCTGGACACGGAGGTCGGTTCGGGGGCCGCGGCGCTGACTCCCGCGCAGGCGCAGCAGGTCGCGTTGGCCCGTCTGGTGCTGGCCGACCCGCACACCCTGGTGTTGGACGAGGCCACCTCGCTGTTGGACCCGCGCGCGGCCCGGCACCTGGAGCGCTCGCTGGCCCGGGTGCTGGACGGCCGGACGGTCATCGCGATCGCTCACCGGTTGCACACCGCGCACGACGCGGATGTGATCGCGGTGGTCGAGGGCGGCCGGATCAGCGAGTTCGGCTCGCACGAGGAGCTCGTCGCGGCGGACGGTGCCTACGCGGCGCTGTGGCGGTCCTGGCACGGGTGAGGCGACCCCGCGGGCGAGACCACCCGGCGGGTGAGGCGGCGCTACGGGTGAGGGGTCTCGCGGGGTGAAGGGGAGCCTCGCGGACGCCACGCGTGGGTCGGTGGTG
Organism: Streptomyces sp. Tek67B01; assembly: GCF_055231995.1. Lineage (NCBI taxonomy): Bacteria > Bacillati > Actinomycetota > Actinomycetes > Kitasatosporales > Streptomycetaceae > Streptomyces > Streptomyces sp. Tek67B01. The sequence goes on along the minus strand of NZ_JBUYUY010000001.1, from coordinate 6,102,011 downwards.
TCCGCGAGGCCGCGAGGGGCGCCCCTACGCCTTGCGGAGGCGGTCGATGATGCCGTCGAGGTCGCGCCACATCATGTAGTCGCGGACGAAGTGGCCACCGGGCTCCTCGTGCCACTCGTGCGGAATCCCGGCCCGGTCGAGGAGGCCGCGGAACTCCCGCTGGCCCGCGAGGACCTGCGTCTCGTTGAACGAGTCGAACGCGTTGGTCGGGTCGGGGCTGGTGCCCGCGACGAGGAAGACCCGCTTGTTGCGGTAGCTCTCGACGCGTTCGACCGGGTTGTCTGCGGTGACCCGGGCCTGGTCCCAGGGCACGCCGTAGACCGTGCCGCCGGCCAGGTCGAGGGCCGCGGAGGACAGGTTGGCCCAGTGGACGACCGCCCCGTTGTCACGGCGCACGCTGGCGGGACCGGAATGGGAACTCACCGAGGCGAAGTGGCCCCAGTACTTGGCCGCGTACTTGAGGGCGCCGAAGCCGCCCATCGAGAACCCGGCCACGGCGCGGCCGTCGTATTCGGCGAACGTCCGGAAGTTCGCCTCGACCCAGGGCAGGAGCTGGTTGATGTGGAAGGCCTCCCAGTCGCGGGGGCCGGTGTTGGAACTGACCGCGTTGGAGTACCAGCCCGCGTGGCCGCCGTCCGGCATCACGACGATGAGCGGCCTGCCGGCGGTCCAGGCACGGATGCCGAGACGGTCGAAGGTGATGAAGTCCTGGTCGGTGCCGCCGCCGTGGAAGAGGTAGAGGACGGGATAGGTGCGGCCGCTGGTGTGGTAGTCGTCGGGGAGCAGCACGTTGACGGCGGGCTGCCAGCCGATCGCGTCGGTCTGGAAACGGTAGTACCACATGCGGGCGTCGCCCTCGTTCCGGTCGACGATGCGCAGCCCGAAGCCGTCGCCGGCGGCGCTCGCCGCCGATGCCGTCCCGAGGACGCCCGCGCCGCCGAGGGCCATGGCGGTGGAGAGCCCTCCGACGGACTTCAGGAGACTCCTGCGGGTGGGGCGGTGTTCGCTCACGGTGACCTCCTGGTCAGGGGGGTAAGGGGGATGGATCAGTTGGTGGTGGTCCAGGTGCCCCGGTCGGGACTCCAGTGGATGCTCGCGTTCTGGAACCGCTGGACCTTCCCGCCCGGCTCGTCGGTCTCGTCACCGACCGGATAGCCGAACACGCCCTCGTGACCACCCGCGTGGAACGCCTGGTAGATCGCACCGTGGACCACATGCGTCCCCGTCTGCGACGACCACATGAACAGACCCTGCTCGAAGAACTGGTACCGGCCCCGCGTCCCGTTCGGCGCCTGCGCCGCGTCCGCCTCGTCCATCGTCGGAAAACCCCAACGACGCTCCGCGTCCGTCGCCCAGAACTTCCCCAGGATCTCCCCGTACACCGCGAACGCCGCGTCCGGATGCCAGATCACGATCCCGTTGCGGAAGCCCTGGAAGCGGCCGCCCATCATCGAGTCCCGCTCACCGGAGGTCGGCGGCCCCAACACGCTGTCGAGGCCGCCCATGCTGTCGTACTTGGCCCTGATCGCGCCGTACGGCATCAGGTCGTCCAGCGTGTTGTAGCGGCGGGGGGTGAACCCGCGCAGGCCGTCGCCCCAGACCCGTTCCTCGGCCACGTGCCCGAAGTCGTACGTCTCGCGCACCACCGGTTGGGTGTGGGCGGCGTCGGCCCAGCGGGCGAACAGCGCCACGTGGTCCGTGCCCGCGGAGTCGCGCAACAGCGCGTCGCCGGGCTGTAGATCGGCGGCCGGGATGTCGAAGGTGACGTTCCACAGGCTCCACGTCGTCAAGGACGAGCCCAGGTGCCAGGCCATCGACACGAAGCCGGAGCAGTCGGGGCGGTAGCAGCCGAATTGGTTGGCGTAGCAGCCGCTCTGGCTGTAGGGCACCTGCTCGGCGACCCAGGACCAGGCGCGGTCCATGACCTCGCCGCGTCCGATCGAGCCGTCCGGTTCGGAGGCGCTCGCGGCGGGCGCCGGGAGGAAGGTGACCGCGAGGGCCGCGAGGAGGGGCACCGCGACCTTGGCCACGCGCCGAAGGATCAGCGATCTCATGGCGTCTCCCACTCAGTTGGTGGTGGTCCAGGTGCCCCGGTCGGGACTCCAGTGGATGCTCGCGTTCTGGAACCGCTGGACCTTCCCGCCCGGCTCGTCGGTCTCGTCACCGACCGGATAGCCGAACACGCCCTCGTGACCACCCGCGTGGAACGCCTGGTAGATCGCACCGTGGACCACATGCGTCCCCGTCTGCGACGACCACATGAACAGACCCTGCTCGAAGAACTGGTACCGGCCCCGCGTCCCGTTCGGCGCCTGCGCCGCGTCCGCCTCGTCCATCGTCGGAAAACCCCAACGACGCTCCGCGTCCGTCGCCCAGAACTTCCCCAGGATCTCCCCGTACACCGCGAACGCCGCGTCCGGATGCCAGATCACGATCCCGTTCTGGAAGAGCTGGAACCGCCCTCCCAGCTGGGCGGGTTCCTCGGCGCGCAGCGGCCATCCGAGGGGGCCGTCGTGTCCGCCCGTGGCCTCGTACTTGGCGCCGATCGCCCCGTAGGGCTGGAAGGCCTCGTCGCGCATCTGGCGGGCGACGCCCTCCGCCTGGGGGTAGCGCTCCGGATAGCCGGATCGCTGGACCGCCTGGGCGAGTTCCCCGGCGCTGCCGCCCTCCATACCGGGTTCCATCTGCTGGGCGACCTCGAAGAACTTGTTCGCCGCGTAGTCGACGTCCATGACCTGCTCGGGAGAGCCCCAGCCCTGGGAGGGCCGCTGCTGGAAGACGCCCAGCGAATCCCGGTCCCCGCAGTCGAGGTTGTTCATCCGGGACTCCACCCAGCCCGTCTCGAAGCCTGCGAGCATCACCTTGTCGGACACTCCCCGGCGCTGTCCGACCTCGTAGACCTTGCGGGTCACGGCGATGTCCCGGTCCGGGGGGATGTCGCAGTACGACTCCGCCGTCAGGGCGTGCCCGAGGGGGCCCGGTACGTCGGCCGCCTTCCGCGCGGACGCGGGGCCGCCGCCGAGGGCGGTCACCGCCGCCGCGACCAGCAGGACCGCCGTCATGGATCTCGCACGCCCAACTTTCGTGCCACGCACGTTCCAGCTCCTTCGCGTCGCAATCACCTTGTACTGCGCGGGTGTTCGGCGTGCCGGGGCGAGGTGCGCGTGATCGGCCCGCCGACAGCCCGCAAGCTAGCCGCGGCCGCGGCGGGGAGGGCATCCGGAACGATCCGGAGTGACAGGGCCGGAGGGGCTCCGATAGGGATGGGCGGGGAGGCGGGCGGTGCGGGGCTCCGGATCAGGCGCCGGAGGCCGGCGCGGGGCAGGGAGGGACCCTCGGGCGGTCCTTCGTACGAACGGCGGGCAGCCAGGCGGTGGGCCGGGGGGAGCCGGCGGGCAGGCGGACGCGGAACCACTGGGGGGACCAGGTGTCCCGCTCGTCGATGATGGGGATGCCGTGCGCGAGGACGCAGTCGACGGCCAGTTCGTCGCCCTGCCACACCCGCGTCGGGACGACGTTGTCCGAGGTATAGGGCCGTCGGGGGTCGATGGCCAGGCCGAGGCTGCAGTCCGGGTCCCGGTCGGTGCGGGCGGTGCAGCTCGGTTCGGCGTTGAACACCCGGATACGGCCGGTCACTTCGAGTTGCGGGGCGCGCGTGGCGTCGGGTGCCGTGTACGGTCCGCTCGCGGCGGCCGTCCCGCAGAGCAACGCGGAGACGAGCGCGGCGCGGACGGCCCGGCGGGTGCGGTCCGCGGAGGCCGGACGGGGTTCCTCGCTCGCCTGGGGCCGGGCGGCGATGCGCGCCAGGAGGCTCTCCGCCGTGTGGGAGGCGCGGGCGGCGTGGGTGGGGGCCAGGCAGTCGGCGGCCAGGGCGCGCCAGAAGGGCGGTACCGCGGGGTCCAGGCGCAACGGGGCGCGGCCGTCGGCGTACGCCTGCGTCGCCGCGCCGCGTGCCATGGGCGTGGCGCCGGGGAACGGCGGTGCCCCGGAGGCGAACACTTCGTGGATCACGATCCCGAGGGCCCAGATGTCCGCGCTCGGTCGGACCTCGACGCCGTGTTCCCCGAGGGGGGCCTTCCAGCGCTCGGGCGGGAGGTAGTCGAAGGTGCCCATCGGGGGCGCGTAGCCGTGGGTTCCGTGCGTGCCGGTGAGCTCGGCGGCGAGGCCGAAGTCGGAGAGCCTGACGGAACCGTCCGCCATGAGCAGGACGTTGTCCGGTTTGAGGTCGCCGTGCACCCAGCCGGTGCGGTGTAGGTGGGCGAGTCCCTCACAGATCTCGGTGATCAGGCGGGCGCCTTCCGCCTCGCTCACGGCGCCGGCTCGCAGGAGGTCCCGCAGACTGCGCCGGGCCCGCTCCATCACGAGGACGAGGGCGCCGTCCAGGAAGGGCTGGTCCGGCTCGCTGAGTACGACGGAGTCGAGGAGGCGGATCAGCCGGGGATGGCCGGCGCGTCGGCCGAGTTCGACCTCGCGGCGGGCGGTGTCCACGACGTTGCGGGCTTGGCGCGGGGCGAGCCCGGAGGTCGGCAGGAATTTGAGCGCGACTCCGGGCACCGGGCTGGCGGGTGTTGAGCGCCCGGGTGCCGGATTCCCGGGCGTTGGATTCCCGGGCGCCGTGGGACGGTCCTCGCCGATCGCGCGTCCCGCGTAGACCGTTCCCCAACCGCCGGCCGCGATGGGCTCGGTGACTTCCCAGGTCCCGACGCGATAGCCGCGCGGAAGCAGTTCCGTACAGTCACTTCCCGAGGTGTCGGCCGGGCCGTGCACCTTCCCCTCCTCCGGTCGGCTCGTCGCGCGGGATCGTCCCGCTCCGGGGCGGCAGCAGTGCCAGGTGCTCCTCCCGTACGAGCCCGAAGCGCAGGGCGAGGCCGACGATCGACTCCCGCTTGCCGTTGCGGCGGGCGCCGCGGTCGGGGTCCTGCTCGCCGGGAGGGGCGACGCGCATCTTCTCCTCGGCGAGGTAGTCGATGTGCGAGCTGACCGCGCGGGCCGTCAGCCTGCCGCAGGCCGGATGGCCCCTGAGCCGGTCGACGATCCGGGGTGTGGTCGGCACCGCGACCGGCGACTCGTCGCGCAGCCGCGGTTCGCAGAGCGCCACGAGGACGAGGAAGTAAGTGGCCGTCTCGTCCAGGGAGTAGGCGGTGACGGTGCGTCCGCCCCACTGGCCGCCCGCGCCGCCCAGGCCGTCCGGGTCGAGGTAGACGTGGTCGGGGGCGAAGACCTGGAAGGAGACGGTGGTGTCGCGACGGGTGGGCAGCACGACCCGGGAGAACTCGAAGGGGATGGGGGCTCCGGCCCGGCGCGGCGGGACCCGCAGGTACTCGCCGGCCCCTTCGGGGTTCTCCACCAGATAGCTGTGTGTCGGGCTGAGGTTGCTGAGCTGCCAGTGGTCGTCCGTGACCCGGATCTCGCCCGCCAGTCGGGAGATGGCGGCGTCGACGAGGCGGAGTTCCACGGGCGTCGTGGCCGACCCGCGCCCGAAACGGGCCACTTCCCCCGGGCCGAGCCGTAACGTCACCGCGTCGGTGCCCGACTCCGCGCCGCCCACGCCCCCCGCGCCGCCGTTCCCCGGCGGCAGATAGATCACTATCCCGCTCACAGCCCGCTCCTCGCCCCCGTACGGGCGGTTGTCACGCCCGCCGAACGTTATACATCCCGGGGAAGCGGGCATGGCCGGGCACGTGGCCGTAATGAGCCGGTACGCGCCGCGCTGTCATCGGGCACGGCCCGGTGGCCGCGCACCTTACGGGGCGCCCGCCGACCCGTACGCGCCGTCTTCACCCGGGCCCGTGGGCGGCCCCGGCCCCTTCACCCACCCACGGCGAAACGGCGCGAACCGCACCCCCCGCCGGCTCTCGGGCTCGTGCGCCCGGCGGGCCGGGGCACCCACCCGGATGCCTCGCGGGCACCTCAAACCGGAGCACGACCCGGAAGGGACGGCCTAGATGAAGTTCAGGGCTCCCGCGCCGCCGACCGCGCCCAGCAGCATGAACACCGGCATGAGGACCTTGAGCTCCACCCAGCTGCCGGCCCGGAAGCGCATCATCTTGGGCGGACCGATGGGGTACCAGCGCTTGCCGGCGATGGGGAGCGGCCACAGGATCGGGCACCCGGAGACGGTGAGCGCGTCGCCGATGTCGTGGACCAGGGCGCCGAGCACGATCGGCAGGCCTAGCCACAGGTACTCCTGGCCGGGCCCGGTGAACAGCCAGCCCGCTCCGTTGCCGGGCCGGTCGAGGACTCCGGCCAGGATCCAGGCACTGGTGGCGCCCAGGAGCCACACCAGGATGTCGCTGGACATCCTGGCGGCCCGCCACAGCAGGCCTTCGACGGCCAGCACGAGGTGGACGAAGAGCAGGAGGAGGACGCCCCAGCGGTCGGTGGTGACCGCGAGGACGGAGGACCCGGAGCCGATGAGGACGGCCCACAGCCAGGTGTGGGTCAGGGTGCGGTGTCCGCCGGAGCGGCGGGCGTCGCGCGGGGCGCGGGTCGACTTGTAGACGGCGTAGGAGATCTTGTCGACCACCTCGCACAGTCCCCGGGACAGCGGGCCGAAGGCGCGAGAGATCGTCGCCGATTTGTGGTCGAGGTCGGGGGCGAGGGCGGCGCCCGCGCAGATGAGCGCGCCGACGACGAGGACGGGCCACGGCATCGGGTGTCCGGCGGCCGCGGAGGCCGCCCCCACCCCCAGCCAGGCCGCCGCGCCGGACAGAGAGTGCGCCGGACCCATCATGGTTCTTTTCCCGCCCCGGTTCGGTCGTATCGGGCCCCGGTGACTGATTCGCTCGGGCCGCGTCGACGGCACAGCGTACAGTCGATGATCTTCCTTCCTGCCGCCGGTTGCCTGATCCGGTGGGAAGCCAGGCAAGATGGGGGGTGTGACCCTCATTGATCAGCTCCCGCCGAACGCCGACCCCGACGCCCTCTTCGAGGCTTTCTCCTCGTGGGCGGAGGAGCAGGGCATCACCCTGTACCCGGCGCAGGAGGAGGCGCTGATCGAGGTCGTCTCGGGGGCGAACGTGGTCCTGTCCACCCCGACCGGCTCCGGTAAGAGTCTGGTCGCGGCGGGGGCGCACTTCACCGCCCTGGCCCAGGACAAGGTCACCTTCTACACCGCTCCGATCAAGGCGCTGGTGTCGGAGAAGTTCTTCGACCTCTGCAAGCTCTTCGGCACCGAGAACGTCGGCATGCTGACGGGTGACGCCTCGGTGAACGCGGACGCGCCGGTGATCTGCTGCACCGCGGAGGTACTGGCCTCGATCGCCCTGCGCGACGGCAAGTACGCCGACATCGGCCAGGTCGTCATGGACGAGTTCCACTTCTATGCCGAGCCGGACCGCGGCTGGGCGTGGCAGATCCCGCTGCTGGAGCTGCCGCAGGCCCAGTTCGTCCTGATGTCGGCGACCCTCGGTGACATGAAGCGGTTCGAGGAGGACCTGACCCGGCGCACCGGGCGGCCGACCACGGTGGTCCGCTCCGCGACCCGGCCCGTCCCGCTGTCGTACGAGTACGTCACCACGCCGATCACCGACACCATCACCGAACTGCTGGAAACGCGGCAGGCTCCGGTGTACATCGTGCACTTCACCCAGGCCCAGGCGGTCGAGCGGGCGCAGTCGCTCATGAGCATCAACATGTGCACCCGCGAGGAGAAGGACAAGATCGCGGAGCTGATCGGGAACTTCCGCTTCACCACCAAGTTCGGGCAGAACCTCTCCCGCTACGTCCGCCACGGCATCGGCGTGCACCACGCGGGCATGCTGCCCAAGTACCGCCGCCTGGTGGAGAAGCTGGCACAGGCCGGTTTGCTGAAGGTCATCTGCGGTACCGACACCCTCGGCGTGGGGGTCAACGTCCCGATCCGCACGGTGCTGTTCACCGCGCTCACCAAGTACGACGGCACCCGGGTGCGGACCCTGCGCGCCCGCGAGTTCCACCAGATCGCCGGTCGGGCCGGGCGGGCCGGCTTCGACACGGCGGGCTATGTCGTCGCGCAGGCGCCCGAGCACGTCATCGAGAACGAGAAGGCCTTGGCCAAGGCCGGCGACGACCCCAAGAAGCGCCGCAAGGTGGTCCGGAAGAAGGCTCCCGAGGGCTTCGTGGCATGGTCGGACACCACCTTCGAGAAGCTGATCGCCGCCGATCCGGAGCCGCTCACCTCGCGTTTCAAGGTCACCAACATCATGCTGCTCTCGGTGATCGCCCGTCCGGGCGACGCCTTCCAGGCGATGCGCCACCTCCTGGAGGACAACCACGAGCCGCGCAAGGCCCAGCTGCGCCACATCCGCCGGGCGATCGCCATCTACCGCTCGCTGCTCGACGGCGGCGTCGTCGAGCGGCTCGACACACCGGACGCGGAGGGCCGTAGCATCCGGCTCACCGTCGACCTCCAGCAGGACTTCGCGCTGAACCAGCCGCTGTCCACCTTCGCGCTCGCCGCCTTCGACCTGCTGGACCCGGAGTCCCCTTCCTACGCCCTCGACATGGTGTCGGTCGTCGAATCCACCCTGGACGACCCCCGCCAGATCCTGGCCGCGCAGCAGAACAAGGAACGCGGCATGGCCGTGGGCGCGATGAAGGCCGACGGGATCGAGTACGAGGAGCGGATGGAGCGGCTCCAGGACGTCACGTACCCCAAGCCGCTCGAAGAGCTGCTGCTGCACGCCTACGACGTGTACAGCAAGAGCCACCCCTGGGTGCGTGACCACCCGGTCTCCCCGAAGTCGATCATCCGCGACATGTACGAGCGGGCGATGACCTTCACCGAGTTCACCTCCTACTACGAGCTGGCCCGCACCGAGGGCATCGTGCTGCGCTACCTGGCCGGTGCCTACAAGGCCCTGGACCACACCATCCCCGACGACCTGAAGTCCGAGGACCTCCAGGACCTCATCGCCTGGCTGGGCGAACTGGTGCGCCAGGTGGACTCCAGCCTGCTCGACGAGTGGGAGCAGCTGGCGAACCCGGAGGTGGAGACGGCGGAGGAGGCCCAGGAGAAGGCCGACCAGGTCAAGCCCGTGACCGCGAACTCGCGCGCCTTCCGGGTCCTCGTGCGCAACGCCATGTTCCGCCGGGTGGAGCTGGCCGCCCTGGACCATGTCAACGTGCTGGGAGAGCTGGACGGCGACTCCGGCTGGGACGCTGACGCCTGGGGCGAGGCCCTGGACCGCTACTGGGACGAGTACGACGACCTCGGCACCGGCCCCGACGCGCGCGGACCCAAGCTCCTGCAGATCGAGGAGGACGCGGCGCACGGCCTGTGGCGCGTCCGGCAGACCTTCGCCGACCCGAACGGGGACCATGGCTGGGGCATCAGCGCCGAAGTCGACCTCGCGGCCTCCGACGAGGAGGGCCGGGCCGTCATCCGCGTCACCTCGGTCGGTGAGCTCGGCGAGCTCTGACCCGCCCCCGCAAGCCCGCGCCACCGGACCCGCCGGACCCGTCGGACCTGACAGTGGAGATCCCCTGATGACGAACCCCGCCGAGAGACTGGTCGATCTGCTCGACCTGGAGCAGATCGAGGTCAACATCTTCCGGGGCGCCAGCCCCCAGGAGTCCCTCCAGCGCGTGTTCGGCGGGCAGGTCGCCGGCCAGGCGCTGGTGGCCGCCGGCCGCACCACCGAGAGCGACCGCCCCGTCCACTCGCTGCACGCGTACTTCCTGCGCCCCGGCATCCCGGGGGTGCCGATCGTGTACCAGGTGGAGCGGGTGCGCGACGGACGTTCCTTCACCACGCGCCGCGTCACCGCGGTCCAGCAGGGCAAGACCATCTTCAATCTGACCGCTTCCTTCCATCACCCGGAGGAGGGCGGCATCGAGCACCAACTGCCTCCTCGCCTCGACTTCCCGCACCCGGACGCGCTCCCGAAGCTGGTCGACGAGATCCGCGAGCACCTGGGCGCGCTGCCCGAGGCACTGGAGCGGATGGCCCGCCGACAGCCTTTCGACATCCGGTACGTGGACCGGCTCCGCTGGACTCCGGAGGAGCTCAAGGACGCCGACCCGCGCAGCGCGGTGTGGATGCGCGCCGTCGGCCCGCTGGGCGACGACCCTCTCGTCCACACCTGCGCCCTCACCTACGCCAGTGACATGACCCTCCTCGACGCCGTGCGCATCCCCGTCGAACCCCTGTGGGGGATGCGCGGTTTCGACATGGCCTCCCTGGACCACGCCATGTGGTTCCACCGGCCCTTCCGGGCGGACGAGTGGTTCCTGTACGACCAGGAGTCGCCCATCTCGCACGGTGGCCGGGGCCTGGCCCGCGGTCGTATCTACGACCTGGAGGGCAGGCTGCTCGTATCCGTGGTCCAGGAAGGCCTCTTCCGCCCCTATCCGTCGGCGGCGTCGACCTCCGCCACGACGCCCTCCTCGTCGCCCGCCCCGTCGTCCCCGAAGAACTGAGCCCCACCATGCCCACGCCGGCCCTCCCCTGTCCTTGCGGGCTGCCCGCCGACTACCCGCGGTGCTGCGGCCGTTTCCACACCGGCGAGCAGCAGGCCCCCACCGCCGAACTGCTCATGCGCTCCCGGTTCAGCGCGTTCGCCGTCGGCGACACCGCCTACCTGCTGCGCTCCTGGCACTCCTCGACCCGCCCGGCCGGGCTCGAACTCGACCCCGGGCAGCGCTGGGAGCGGCTGGAGGTGCTCGCCACCGAGCGCGGCGGGATGTTCGAGACGGAAGGGTCGGTGGAGTTCCGGGCGCACTACCGCGAGGGCCGGCACACCGGGTCCCTGCACGAGCGCAGCGGCTTCTCCCGGGAGGGCGGGGCCTGGGTCTACGTCGGCCCCCTCTCCCCCGTCGACTTCGACTGACCGCGCGCCCCGCTCAGGGCGAAGTCGAGGCTGGTGCGGTACCAGTGGATCTCATCCCGGTCCTGCGCCCGCGACAGCCTCGACGCGACGGCCGCGGCCGCCGGAAGCCGCGGGTGCCCGTACGGTGGCGCAGGGGCGAGGGCGGCGAGCACGATCCGCTCCGCCGGGTCGGGCACCACCGCCCGGACCTCTTCCTCCGGGAGGACGGAGGCCAGTACGGCCGCCCGCTCCCAGGGGTCGGCGGTCCGTCTCAGCAGCAGCCCCACATGCCGCCCGCGCCACGCCCGCGGCCGCAGGTCCGTCTTGGCCGCGATCAGCTCCCGATCCGCCGGGGATGCGGTCCCCGTCAGCATCCCGGCCTCCCGAACCGCGAACTCCCGCAATTCCGCCGTCAGATAGAGCCACACGACGGCCCGGTACCGGTTGATCCGGTAACCGACCGGGACGATGTGCCCGCAGCGCGCGAGCCGGGTCAACCGGCTCGGTCCGATCCCCAGCACCTCGGACGCGGCGTCCGCGCCGGCCACGGTCTCGACCCGCGCGCGCAGCGCCTGCGGGAATCCCTCGGCGGCGCGGACCCTATCGACTTCCGCCCCGGTGAAACGGGCGGCGCCGCCGGATGCACGGGGCCCGGCACGCACCAGCCCCAGTTGGACGGCGCGGGCGAACTCGCCCCGCTTCAACCCCAGTTCCCGGGCCGCCCGCACGGAGCCGAACAGCGGTTCCCGCGGTGCGTCCGCCACCGCCTCCGCCTCCGCCCGCGCCTCTGGCACGTCCCTCCCGGGCACGTCCAACACGGCGCAGACCTGCACATCACTCTTCATCATCACGGTCCTCCCCCACGAGTGACGATCACTCTGTGTAAAGACCGTAACCGAGAGCGACGACAGCGCGCAGGGGCTGTGGACAACCCGCTCAGCCGCCCGTGATCCGCCGCTCCGTGACGCCCAGGTGCTCGCCCACCCGGTTCACCATCAAGGTCATCTCGTAGGCGACCTGCACGATGTCCGCCTCCGCCGCACTCAGCGCGCACAGGCAACTGCCCGCGCCGGCTGCCATGACGAACAGGAACCCCTCGTCGTACTCGACCATCGTCTGACGCACGTCACCGGCCCGGAAGTGCCGCCCCGACCCCTTCGCGAGGCTCTGTAGCCCGGCCGCGACCGCCGCCAAGTGCTCGGCGTCCTCCCGCGCCAGCCCCGCGCTCGCCCCGGTGACCAGCCCGTCGTTGGACAGCACCACCGCGTGCCGGACCTGCGGCACCCTGCGCGTCAGATCGTCCAGCAGCCAGTCGAGCTGCTTGTCCAGTGCCATGTGGAGCCCCTCCCCGTCGGCGCGGCCCGCGCGGGCGCGCCCCACCCTGCTCGGTCGTCCGCAAGCCTTCCCCACCGGCTCCTTCCCGGCAAGGAGGACGGGCCTCCGGCTCGGAAATGACTCAAGAGGAGCGGCGGACGCCCGTCCGGGACGACCCGGGGCGGACCCGGCCCGCCCCGGCGCGCCCCGTCGGCGATCCGCCACGCCCTGCGATCCGCGATCTGCGATCAGTGGGGCGCCGGAGGGGGACCCACGGAGTCGAGCAGCCGCGCGGTGTGCACCCGCCCCGCGTACTCGACCAGTCTGACCAGCACTTCCTTCCCCGAGTCCTTGTCCCGCGCATCGCACAGCACCACCGGTGTCCCCTGCTCCAGATCCAAGGCACGCGCCACCTCGTTCGCCCCGTACCGCCGCGCTTCGGTGAAGCAGTTGACCGCCACCACGAACGGGATGCGTCGGTGCTCGAAGTAGTCGACGGCCGGAAAGCAGTCCTCCAGACGGCGGGTGTCGGCGAGCACCACCGCACCCAGCGCGCCCTGCGACAACTCGTCCCAGAGGAACCAGAACCGGTCCTGCCCCGGTGTGCCGAAGAGGTAGAGCGACAGCCCCGCCCTGATCGTGATCCGGCCGAAGTCCATGGCCACCGTCGTGGTCGTCTTGCGGCCTACGCCTTCGGTGTCGTCGACGAGTTCCCCCGCTCGACTGAGCTGTTCCTCGGTCCGCAGCGGCCTGATCTCGCTGACCGACCCGACCATGGTGGTCTTGCCGACCCCGAAACCGCCGGCCACGAGGATCTTCAGGGCGAGCGGCGCCGACTCGTCGTCCGCTCCGTCGGCCGGGGCCGGCCCGTCGTCCCGCAGTTCCATCACAGTGCTCGCAATCCTTCGATGACTTCCCGCAGAATCCGCTCGTCGGGCAGCTGGGCCGCCGGCACCGGGCGGCTGACCTTCACGTGGCCTCCCTCCAGCAGGTCCCCCAGCAGGACCCGCACGACGCCCACCGGCAGGTCGGCGTCGGCCGCGAGCTCCGCCACGGACTGTGTCTGCGCCCGGCACAGCCCGAGCAACGCCCGGTGTTCGGGGCCGAGCAGCGCCTCGCCCGCCGCCTCGGAGCCCGACCGGTCGACGACGACCAGGGCGATCAGGTCGAACCTGACCCCGTGCGGGCCCGGCTTGGTGCGCCCTCCGGTCATGGCGTACGGACGCACGAGCGGGCCCGCCGCCGCGTCGTACCAATGCCCTTCCATCTGTGCGGCCGCCGCCCTCAACCGGCGGTCGGCGGTCGCGCCGTGAACCGGGGCGGGGTGTAGAGGTGTTCGCCGACCCGCTTCACCAGTCGGGCCATCTCGTAGGCGATCAGCCCGATGTCGGCGCCCGCGGCGCTGAGCACGGCCATGCAGGAACCCTCCCCGGCGGCCGCGACGAAGAGGAACCCGTCGTCCATCTCCACCATCGTCTGGCGCACGCCACCGGTGCGGAAGTGCCGCCCGGTGCCCTTGGCGAGGCTCTGGAACCCCGAAGCCACGGCGGCCAGGTGTTCGGCGTCCTCACGGCTCAAGCGGCTGGACGAACCCACCGCCAGACCGTCGTCGGACAGGACCACCACGTGGCGAACCTCCCTGACCCGCACCACCAGGTCGTCCAGCAGCCAGTCCAGCTCGCCGGACCCGTGGACTCCGTCCGGGTCGGTTCTCCGCTGTTCGATCATCGCGATTCTCCTTCGCCGCCGTCATGGGGGGACTTCTCCTGGGCCCCGCGGGCCCAGCCGGCCTGGTACGCCGCCATCCGGTCGCGGACCTGCTCGGGGCTGCGGCCCGGTGGGTCCTCGAAGCGGCTCGCCGCGACCGGGGCGACCGGGTCGGGCAGCTGGCGCAGCTGCGGGACCAGGCTGGCCTGACGGACCCTGCGCGGCAGTTCGGTCACCGAGGCGGTGACGGGCGTGGTGACGGGCGACGGGGTGGCGGGATTCCGGACGCCGCCGTCGACACGACTGGGAGCGCGCGGCCGGAGCGAAGCCACGGGGGCATTCCGTCGGCGCTCCGGCGCCCCGGCCCGGCCCGGTCCCTCGGCCAGGCCCGGTCCCTCGGCCAGGCCCGGCGCCTCGGCCAGGTCCGGCTCCGGCTCCCGCTCCCGCTCCGGGTCGGGGCCAGGCTCCGGCTCCGCGACGGCGCGTGCGGGTTCCCGTAGGTCACCGGCCGGCAGGTGCCGCTCGGTGCGGCGCCCGGGAGCCGCGACCCCGACCGGCGCCGCTTGCTCCGCGCCGTGCGGCGGGGCGCCCGGGGTGATCACGCCCTGGATCAACGCGTTGGGCAGCAGGACCACCGCCGTCGTCCCGCCGTACGGTGACGTGCGCAGGTGCACGCGGATGCCGTGCCGGGCCGCGAGCCGGCTGACGACGAACAGTCCGAGGCGGTCGCTGTCGAAGAGGTCGAGGGCCTCGGACCGCTCGATGCGGCGGTTCGCCTCGTCGAGCGACGTACCGCCCATGCCGAGCCCACGGTCCTCGACCTCGACGACGTACCCGGCGCCCACCGGCTCGCCGCTGACCCGGACCTTGGTGTGCGGCGGCGAGAACTGGGCCGCGTTCTCGATGAGTTCGGCGAGCAGGTGGGTGAGGTCTGCGACGGCGCCGCCCACGATGGCGGCCTCGGCGAGCCGGCGGACCTCGACGCGCTGGTAGTCCTCGATCTCGGAGACGGCGGCGCGGACGACGTCGGTCAGCGGTACCGGCAACCGCCACGCCCGCCCGGGAGCGGCGCCGGAGAGGATGATCAGGCTCTCGGCGTGCCGCCGCATCCGGGTGGTGAGGTGGTCGAGCCGGAAGAGGTCACCCAGCTCGTTCGGATCGTCGGCGCGCCGTTCCATCGAGTCGAGCAGGGTGAGCTGCTTGTGCACCAGGACCTGGCTGCGGCGGGCGAGGTTCACGAAGACGCCGCTGACTCCGTCGGCGAGTTCGGCTCGTTCGACGGCGGCGCTCAGGGCGGCCCGGTGGACGGTGGACAACGCATCGCCGACCTGGGTGATCTCGTCGTCCGCGACCGGAACGGGCGCGGTTTCGGCGTCGATGTCGATCTCCTGCCCGGCCCGAAGCCGCTCCATGGCGTGCGGGAGCTTGCGGTGGGCGATCTCCAGGGCCGTGTTGCGCAGCGCGACCAGCTCGACGACCAGGCCGCGCCCGATGCGTACGGAGATGACGAGGGAGGCGGCGACGGCGGCCAGACCCAGCAGCACGGCGGCGCCGGACGCGCCGGACGCGCCCTCCGCGAACGGGTCGGCGCGGTCGGCGGCCCCGGCGTGGGCGGATTCCGCGATATCGCGCAGGGAGGCGCTGACGCCGGTGTACGCGGAGTCCCATCCGGCGGGCACCCCGCGGGTCTCCTTCGTCGTCGCGCCGTTCGCGGAGCTCCCGTTCGCCGTCGCGCCGTTCGCCGTGGTCCCGTTCGCCGTGGTCCCGTTCGCCGTGGTCCCGTTCGCCGTGGTCCCGTTCGCCGTGGTCCCGTTCGCCGTGGTCCCGTTCGCCGTGGTCCCGTTCGCCGTGGTCCCGTTCGCCGTCGCGGCCGCGCCCAGCGTCCGTTCTTCTTCACCGGTGAGCGCGGTGTAGGGGGCGCTCCCCGTCACGGCCTCCCAGGCGCGCCGGCCGGCGCCGGGCAGGTCCCGCGCGGCGGCGTCGGTGACCGCGCGCCGGGTCTCGATGACGCCGGTCAGGCGGCGTAGCGTCGCCGCGTTCCGCGCCCCGGGCAGGGCGAACAGCGCGTCCTCCCGGGCAAGCAGTTCCCCGGCCCGGTCGAACTCCAGCAGCACCCGGTCGGCAGCCCCGAGTTCGGGGTCCCGGCCGCCGGAGAGGGACCCGGCGGCGGCGAGGGCGGAGTCGGCGACGCGGGTGTAGGTCTCGTAGGCGGTGTCCGGGCTCGCTCGGCGGTCGGTGACTTCCCTGCGGAACGGGCCGAGCGCTTCGGCGGCGGCCACGAAGGCGCCGAGCCGGGAGACCACCTCCGCCGGGTGGTCACCGGAGTCGGCCACCGTGTTCCGGTCGCCGAGCCGCAGCCGGCGCACGGCCGCGTCGGTCCGCCGCGCCTGCTGATCCAGTGCGGAGCCCTGTTCGGCCGCGGGATCGGCCAGGAAGCGGACTGCGGCCCGCCGCTCCGCCTGGAGTTCGGTGAGGGCGGCCGTCAGGGGGGTGCGCATCTGCGCGTCGACCCGCCGGGCGCGGCTTAGGCGGGCGATGTCCTGGGCGGTGCTCACCGTCGCGAAGGCCCACAGGCCGAGCAGCGAGACGACGGGGACCATCAGCAGGCAGACGACCTTGGCGCGCACGGTGCCGGGGCGCAGACGCACGCCGGGCACGGTGCCTCCCGGGGCCTCGCCCCGCGAGGCGTCCCCGGCCGGGCCGCCCGGCGGCTCCTCGGCGGGAGGCCCTGCGTGCGCCCGGCGGCCGCGTGCCGGGGGCGCGGGCGTCCTCGGCGGCGCGGCTTCCGGTCTCCTGCGGGTCGTGCGCATGGGGCTCCTCGTTCGGGGTGGTGCGGAGGATGTGGTCCGGTCGGGCATTCGAGGGAGCGGGCCGCGGGAGCCCGCAGGGCCGGACCTTCAGCGGGCCGGAACGGCGCTCTCCCCGAGGTTCCGCGCCGACGTGGACGCGGCCCGTTCGTCGGCGGTCGGGGACAGGGCCACGAACGCGGAGGTGAGGAAGAGGTAGGAGCCCAGCCCGACGGCGAGGGGGAAGATGAACTGCATGGCGGTCGCGCCGGGCAGGGCCGCGTCGGAGGGGGTGACGCGGACCGCGACGGCCAGCATTCCGGTGTAGTGCATGCTGCTGACGGCCGCGCCCATGACGAGCGAGGCGACGGCGACGGCCAGCGGCGACTTGATGTGGAGGGCGGCCCACAGGGCGGCGGTCGCGGCGACGACGGCGATGGCGACCGAGAGCCCGACGGTGAGCGGCCGGTAGGAGACCGCGCCGTGCAGGCGCAGGGCGGCCATGCCGAGGTAGTGCATGCTCGCGACGCCGAGGCCGGTGGTGAGGCCGCCGAGGACCAGGGCCCTGCCGCGCCCCCTGCCGTAGCCGACGGCGAAGACGCCCGCGCCGACGACCAGTGCGGCGACGAAGAGGCTGAGGATGGTCAGCGGAACGTCGTAGTGGATGTCGGTCCCCGTGACCTCGAACCCGAGCATGGCGACGAAGTGCATGGTCCAGATGCCGGTGCCGATGGCGGAGGCGGCGGTCAGGAGCCAGTTGCGGCGGGTCGATCCGGTCGCGGCGAGGGCGCGGACGGTGCAGCGCAGCCCGAGGGCGGCGCCGATGCAGGCCATCACGTATGACAGCGCGGGTGTCAGCCAGCCATAGGCGGCGTGGTGCAGGTGTCCCATGGCCAACGGACGCTAGTGCGGGTGAGGGCGCGAACAAGGGGCGCATTTCGAAAGCCGCTGGAACTGCTGGAATATGACAGAGCTACGTTCGTCTTCGATCAGGCCGCATGTCACCTTGTCCGCGCTCCCCGCGCGGAACGGCGCACCGCCGACAGGACGTGTGGGAGATCATGGGCCCATGAGCGAAGACCACACGCATGTCCAGGAGTTCTTCGGGGCGCGGGCCGCGGACTGGGACCGCAAGTTCCCCGAGGACGGCCCGGCCTTCACACGCGCCGTGGCCGACTTCGGTCTGCGCCCGGGAGACCGGGTGCTCGACGCGGGCTGTGGCACCGGGCGGGCGCTGCCCGCGCTGCGCTCGGCCGTCGGGCCCGCGGGGACGGTGATCGGGGCGGATCTCACCCCGCAGATGCTGGCCGCCGCGCGGGAGGCCGGCCGGGACGAGGTCGCGGCGCTGCTGCTCGCCGACGTCGCCCGGCTGCCGTTGCGTGCCGGGGTGCTGGACGCGGTGTTCGCGGCGGGTCTGATCGCGCACCTGCCCGACCCGGAGTCGAACCTGCGCGAACTAGCCCGCGTGGTACGCCCGCGCGGGCACCTGGCGCTGTTCCACCCGATCGGACGGGCGGCGCTCGCCGCGCGCCACGGGCGCGAACTGTCCCAGGACGATCTGCGGGCGGCGCACAACCTGCGCCCGCTGCTGTCGTCGGCGGGCTGGGAGACGACCTCGTACGTGGACGAGGACGACCGGTTCCTGGTCGTGGCCGTGCGCCGCCCCTGACCCCGTCGCGGCCCAGGCCTCGGCATCGGCGGGGGGCGGGGCGCGGGCGGACGGGCGCGAGGCCGCAGTGGTACGGGGCGGCGTGAGAGGGCGGCGGACGGACGGCGGACGCGCAGGCCCTTCCCGCTCTCACAGCCACGCGTGGCGGGCCCCTGGAGGCGACGGACGAGATCCGTACCGCGGCTCGGTCCGGTCGGGCCGGGCAGTCCGCCCTGCCCGGTCTGACACCGGTCCTCCCCATGGTGGGACCTCAACTCGTCGCGGGCGTGCGCGGCTTGAAATTCGACGGCCGCAGGCTCTCGACGGGCGAGTTACCCACTGGTTAAGGTGCGCCGACGAGCGAGCGAGCGGATCGGGAGGAGGCCACGTGTCAGAAGCGGAGGACGGGGGTTCGCTGTACGTGCTGACCGCCGTGTTGCTGACCCCCACCCGGTTCCCGGCGGTCTTGGGCGACGACTTTCCCGAGGCGTGCGCGCTCCTGGGCGTGCCGCCCGTCGCGGACGGGTACGGGCTGGTGCTCGGCCAGGACGAGGACGGCGCGCGCTGGACGGTCGTCGTGGACGACGTCGCGCTGGTGGCGAGCGCGATCGCCTCCTGGGACTGCGGCATGGAGTACGACCTGTCCCCCGACGAGCGGACCATCGTGGTCTCGCTGGCGGGCTGGCCGCTGCAGCTCACCGTCTCCGCCTCCGGCATACCCGAGCCGCACGATCCCGAGCAGGGCGCGGACGGCACGGGACGCGTCCCGCTGGCCCCGCCCTCGGCGGAGGTGTGGGGACCCGTGCAGCGTCGGTTGGGCGCCGACCAGATCGCGCGGGAGTGGGCCGACTGGCGCGAGCGGGTGGCGACGGACGGCGGGGCCGCGGCGGCCGCGCACCCGGGTCTCGCCCGGGCGCTGGAGGAGGCCGCGGGCTACGCGGAGCACGCGCCGCCGCCGGGCCGGGTGCGGTCCTCCTTCGCGGAGGAGGGCGCGCGGACGCTCCGGGCGGACGGGCCCGGCTGGTCGCTGGTGGCACGTACCGGCGAGGCGGCATTCGTCCTGCTCGACGAGGAACCGGGTGAGGTGCTGGCCATCCCGCGGGAGGGCTTCCCCGCCCGTCCCGAGCTGCCCGAACTGCTGGCGGCCCTGCACCGCGTCGCGGAGCGACCGGCCTGAGGGACAGCCGGGGCCGCGCCCCGTCGCGCCCGATCGTCAGACGCGTGCGAGGCGGGTGCGCGGGACCGGCGGCAGGGTGACGGTGATGGGATCGCCCGGGCGGACGGTACCGCCGTGCCGGACCACGCCCATGATGCCGGCCTTGAGTACCGGACGGCCCTCTTCGTCCCGTCCGACGACCTGCTTGAGCAGCCCTTTTTGAAACTTGTCGATCTGTTGGCACGGGTTGCGCAGGCCTGTCACTTCCACCACCGCCTCCTCGCCGAGCCGCAGCAGCGTCCCGACGGGCAGGCCGAGGAGGTCTATGCCCTCCGTGGTCACGTTCTCCCCGAGCCGGCCCGGTCCGACGGTGAAGCCGGACCGGGCGACCTCGTCGAACAGCTCCCGGTGGATCAAGTGGACCTGCCGCAGGTTCGGCTGGGTCGGATCCTGTGCCACTCGTGAGCGGTGCTTGACGGTGACCCCGGCGTGTACGTCCCCCTCGACGCCGAGCCCGGCGAGGAGCGTGATGCTCTCCCGCAGGGGCTTGGTGAACGAGTAGACCCCGCTGCCGGCGACCGCCGTGACCCGCGCGTTGTCCATGTACGTCCCCCTGGCCGCCGTCAGCGGCCGATCTGCTTCCCGGATATGCCCCGAAGCCGACGCCGCTGCGAGGAGTCCAGCATGAAGTACCCCACGGTGGGCACGCCGATCAGGACCAGGAGCCCGGCCCAGAATCCGACCGTCGCGAACAGCACGATGGCTGCCACCACACCGGCAACCGCGACCTTTCCGCCTGTGGACATCTGCGGACACCTCCTCCTGCGTCGGCCACTGTCCCTTCAACGCGTGACCCCCGCCACGCGTTCCCGGCCACGGGGCCCGTCCCACGCGCCGCCTTCCGGACAGATCGGCGGGGCCGGACCGTCGCGGCGACGGGCGCACTACGGTGGACGCGGGCTCCGGCCGTGGCGGCACCAGGGAGGGTGACATGGGCGATCCGTCGGTGGCGTTGCCGGGCGGGGCCGACCCCGCGGAGCGTACGCGCGCACTGAGCCGGGCGCATGACGCCTTCACGCGGGACGGCCGGGTCGAGCCTCCCGTCCGGGCGGTGATCGCGAAGTCCTGGCGGCGGTGCGCCTCGGCCCGGGTGAGCCCGGAGAGCGCGCCGCGGGTGGACCTGGCGGAGGCGGAGCTGCGCTCGTACCGGGACCAGCACCCACTGGCCCGGGTGATGCCGCTGTTCCGGGACCTCGTCGGCGCCTTCGCCACACACGGCGCGCACCTGCTGGCGGTCTGCGACGCGCGGGGCACGCTGCTGTGGGTGGAGGGCGAGCCGGGGACGCTTCGCCGGGCCGACCGGCTCGGCTTCGTCCCCGGCGCGCACTGGTCGGAGACGGCGATGGGAACCAACGCGCCCGGTACGGCGGTCGCGGTCGGGGAATCCGTCCAGGTCTTCGGGGCGGAACACTTCAACCGTCGCGTGCACCCTTGGACCTGCGCGGCGGCCCCCGTGCGCGACCCCCGTACCGGCGTCCTGCTCGGCGCCGTGGACATCACGGGCGGGGACGGACTGGCCCATCCGCACTCGCTGGCGTTCGTCCGGGCGGTGGCCAGGGCGGCGGAGGCGCAGCCGGCCCTCCGGGAGCCGGCCGTCCCGGCCCCGGACACCTTGACCGCGCTGGGCCGTGACGAGGCGCTCCTGGTGAGCGGCGGCCGCGAGATCCCGCTGGGGCGGCGGCACAGCGAGATCATGGCACTGCTCGCGCACCACCCCGAGGGGCTTTCGGGCGAGGAGCTGGCGCTCGCCCTGTACGAGGACGAGTCGGTGGCGCCCGTCACGCTGCGCGCGGAGATCTCCAGGCTGCGGCACCTGTGGGGTGCGCGGAACCTGCTGGCCCGCCCGTACCGGACGGCGGCCGCGCTGGAGGCCGATTTCACCGCCGTGACCCGGCACCTGGCGGCGGGCGCCGTCGCGGGCGCCCTCTCCCGCTATCCGGGTCCCCTGCTGCCGTCCTCCACGGCCCCCGGGATCACGCGGCTGCGGCGCCGGATCGAGGATCTGGCGCGGGCGGCCGTGATCGCCCGGGCGGACAGGGTGCTGCTCGCGGACTGGGTGTGCAGTCCGTGGGGGGCGGACGACCCGGAGGCGTGGCGGGCCTTGGCGGGGGCGCTCCCGGCCGAGGGCCGGCCGGCAGCGCTGGCCCTCGTACGGTCTCTGGACCGCGAGCTGTCCGCCGCGCCGACGACGCCGACTCCCCGTGCGGGCCGCTGAGGCCCTGGGGCTCCGGGCCCTAGGGCTCTGAGGTTTTGAGGTCCTGCGCCCCGCTCACGCGTCGCGCACCAGGCCGGTGACATGGTCCGTGATCACGTCCAGGATCTCCGCGGCGGCCTTCTCGTCCCCGAGGACGAGGAAGTTCAGCGTCAGGCCGTCCGTCATGGCGGCCAGGTACCGGGCGAGCACCTCGGCCGGGACGCCGAGTTCGAAGCCCATGACGGCGCGGAGATCCTCGATGAGCAGGCCGTAGGTGTCGGAGTACAGCTGGTACTGCCGTCGGGCCAGGTGGCCGAAGCCGGGTTGGCGCACGGCGTACTGGGTGAGCTCGTAGGTGAGCATGTGCTCTCCGGGATGGGCCACCACGTGGTCCCAGTAGGCCTGGAAGCCGGCCCGGATGGTCTCGTGCAGGGTGGTCCGGGGGCGGAGCGCCTCCCGGACCACCCTGATGCAATGGTCGGTGATCGCCTCGATGACGGCTTCCAGCAGGGCCTGCTTCGAGTCGAAGCAGTAGTGGAAGACGCTCAGGGACAGCCCGGCCTCGGCGGCGATGGACCGGGTGGTCGTCCGGGCGACGCCGTCGCGCGTCATCGCCCGGATCGCCGCCTCGGTCAACTGGCGTCGCCGGTCGGCCAAGGGCATGCGTCCCATGCGTGTTCCTTTCATACGCGCTCACTACGCCTGCGCCCCCGGACGCGCGCCCCGCGGGGTCAGCTGCTGTAGACGCCGACCTCGTAGAGGGAGTAGCCCCACTGCGTGCCGCGGCCCTGCCCGTGGATGCGGACGAAACGGGCCGGGACAGCCGCGAACTGGGCGGTGTCGAGGCCGCCGTCACCGGTGGTGGTGGACCAGACCGTCTGCCAGTTGCTGCCGTCGGCCGAGGTCTCGATGCGGTAGGCCTTGCCGTAGGCGCGTTCCCAGTCGAGCGTGACGCGCTTGACGAGCCTCGGGGAGCCGAGGTCGACGCTCAGCCACTGGTCGTCGCTCCAGGCGCTGGCCCAGCGGGTTCCCCGGTCGCCGTCGACCGCCCGGCCGGGCGCGTAGCTGGTGAACGGGTTCCACTCGGAGGTGCCGGCGCTGGCCGCCGCGCCCGCCGCGAGGTTGACGCCGGCCTGGTGGTGCTCGGACGCGCCCCAGGTGCGGAGGTACGACTCGGCGCCGCGGAAGAGGTCGTCCACGATGCCCTGGCCGCCGACGACGCGGATGTCCTCGATCCAGTCCGGGACCAGGCCGTAGTGCGCGGCCCCATCGGTGTTGAGGTCCCAGGTGCGCTGCCCGGCGGTCTGCCGGTCGATGACCGAGCCGCCGTCGGTGCTGCGGAAGGGGTACTTCACCGGGTTCGGGGTGTCCGCGCCGCGCGGGCCGGGCCAGCCGCCGACACCATTCATGTCGGTGCCGTAGCCGTAGCCGACGTCGTACTTCTCGCGCAGGGCCTGTGTGCGCTTCGCCTCCGCGCTGAAGGCCTCGGAGCCGTTCATGTACTGGGCGGCGAACCCTCCGAGCTTGTAGAGCCGCTCGGTCCAACCGAGGTCCATCCAACTGTGCGAGGAGATGACGCCCGGGTAGGACTCGCTTTCAAGGATGTCGAAGGCCTGCCCGGCCGCCTTGACGCTCATGTGGTCGACTTCGAGCATCATCTTGCGTTTCATCATGCCGCGGACCGCGTAGTCGCCCAGAGCCGTGAGTCCACGGGTGTTGCACTGGGCGTCGGCCGCGTAGGTCGGGACGCCGACGCCCGGCGGTAGTTCGCTCTGCGCCTGAGGCGCCGGCGCGAGGCCGATGGGGTTGTCGTGCTGCGGGCCGGCGCACTTCTCGGTCTGCCAGAAGGTGCCAGTCGACAGGAACTGCCCGACGTTGATGGCCGTGCCGAGGGCGCCCTCGTCGAAGCGGACACCGCACAGGGCGTTGTCGAACTTGTGGCACAGGAACATGCTGCGCACGCCGAGCCCGTACAGCTCGTCCAGGCCGCGGTCGATGTCCTGCTTGCTGCACTGGGCCACGTCGAGGATCTGCTTGCAACCGAACGGCTCGGAGGTCTCGACGCCGAGGACGACGGCGAGCTTGCCCTGCTTGACGACCTCACGGGCCTGGGCGGAGTCGGTGACGATCCGGAACCAGCCCTTCCCGGGGCCGCCGTACATCTTGTCCACGAAGGCCTGCATGTCGTACGACTTCTGCGCTTCGAGCCGGATGGCCGCCATCTCGTCGCAGCCGCGGTCCTTGAAGAAGTAGACCGAGCAGATGACCCCGTTGGTGACGAGGTCGTTGACGAGCACCCGCTGGCCGCCGCGCCAGGCGCGTTCGATCCAGGCGTAGTAGTTCTGCTGGTGGGTCAGGGAGTCGTGCGCGGGCCAGTCCTTGAAGGTGGGCCAGCCGGTGGGGTCGTGCCTGCCGTCGCCGCCCTTGGTGATGAAGTCGAAGACGGCGAGGGAGCCGTCCGGGTAGTGCTCGGGACAGTCCTTGAGGGCGTCGGCGACACCGAGGTCGGAGAAGGGCTTGCCGCAGATGAGCCGTCCGCCGAAGCCCTCGTTGGACATGATGTGGTCGTGGGCGTCGATGAAACCCCGTACGTTGCCCTGCGCGTCGGTGCCCTTGAAGGGCTCGCCGGTGACGTTGATCGCGGAGTCCGGCGCCGGGCGGGCCACCGGGTCCCACCAGTTGGGGTCGGCCGCCACCGCCCCCTGGGTGGGGCCGAGGACCATGGCGAGCATGGCGAGGAGTAAGGACAGGACCGCGATCGGCCTGCCTCCGATGTGCGGCTGTCGGGTCACGACCATCACCATGTCTCGGTCGGCGAACGGCGGGTGGATTGTCATGTCCCGCGCAATGTTCCCCGAGAATCCCGACTGCCGCCACAAGAGTCAAGAGTCCGGGACGCTTGACCTGACGGATCGTCGGATCGCCTCGCATCCGCGCGCCGAATCGGCCCTACCGGGCGCCGTCGAACGTCCACACGGCGCGCGCGCCCGGGCCGACGACGAGGGTCGAGTGGCCGATGCGCTCCTCGTGGCGGTAGGGCACGGGGTGGTTGAGCGACAGCTCGACCTGGCGCAACCCGGCCTTGTCGCGTGCGGTGACCGCGAAGCGGATCGAGGTCACGTCCCACATCAGATGATCACGGTAGCCGTCGGACGTACCGCTCGCGGCCCACGTCACCGGGGTACGAGGGCGGCTCGGTGTGGCCGCGCGGGTCGGCGAAGCACTCCGGCCGGTACTCCATGCCCCAGGCACCGAAGGCGTCGTACCGGTCGGTGGTGAGGACGGCGTCGAACCACGGCACCGGGACGCCGTCCCCGAAGTCTCGCGTCGTCGCGGCGGGATGTCAGCCGGGCCCACCCAGCACGATCTTCCACACTCGGGTCGCCACCTGGAGGTTGAGCCGGTCCTCGACGTTGGCGAGGTCGTTGCCGCTGATGTCGTGGATGCGCTTGAGGCGATAGCGCAGCGTGCTGCGGTGGATCGCCAGGGATTCGGCGGTCTCGTCGTAGTTGCCGCCGCAGTCGAAGTACCGGGACAGGGTCTCCACCATGGTCGCGTGGTGCCGGGAGTCGTAGTCGATGAGCTGCCCGAGCCACTCGTCGACGAACGTCTCCAGTTCCCGGTAATCGCTGCCGGGCCCCAGGATGCGGTAGAGGCCGAGCTCGTCGAAGAACGTCGTGCCGTAGCGCTCGCGGGAGTGGCGGCGCACGTCCAAGGCGCGCCGCGCCTCCTGGTAGCGGTGGGGGATGTCGTCCAGGGAGTCGGAAGGGGCGCTCACCCCGATCGTCCCGGACCGTGTCCCGGTCTCGCGGGCGAGCGCCTCGTACAGCGCGCGGGCGTGCGGCCTGTCGTCGGCGACCAGGACCACGTGGTCGGAACGTCGGGTCAGCAGCGAGCGCATGCCCACGGCGGAGGCCGCCCGGCCCACGGTCTGCGCGAAGGAATCGTCCGCGGTCCGGTTCGACCACTGCACCACGAACACGTAATTACTGCGGTGCAGGTCGTGTCCGACTGCCTCGGACCGGGCGTA
This sequence comes from Streptomyces sp. Tek67B01, assembly GCF_055231995.1. Classification (NCBI taxonomy): domain Bacteria; kingdom Bacillati; phylum Actinomycetota; class Actinomycetes; order Kitasatosporales; family Streptomycetaceae; genus Streptomyces; species Streptomyces sp. Tek67B01. The sequence goes on along the minus strand of NZ_JBUYUY010000001.1, from coordinate 6,076,326 downwards.
GGCGCTCGCCTCGTCGGTCCCCGCCAGGAGGTCGTCGACCAGCTCGCGGTGCAGCCTCAGCTCCACTTCGGCCAGATTGCGCAGGTGCGCCAGCTCCAGGGCGAGCGACGTGGCGGCGTATTCAAGCGCGAGCACGGTGTGCTCGTCGGCCTCGTCCCGGGCATCGACCAAGGCCAGCGCGGACCCCGCTGCACGGCACGGACTACTGGACATTGTCCTGGTTCGTCGCTTCGGTCGCCACGGTGGGCGGCGCGCTGGGATCGGGCTTGGAGAGCGACGAGGCGATCCGCGCGGCGGCCTACTCCAAGCGCGAACAGCAACGTCGCCACATGCTCCAAGACGACGACGGTGACCAATCGGCGACCAGTCGGTGACCTCAATAGGCGACCGACTTCGGGCCCTAGAAGAACCCGAGCTTCTTCGGGGAGTAGCTGACCAGCATGTTCTTCGTCTGCTGGTAGTGCTCCAGCATCATCTTGTGGGTCTCGCGGCCGATGCCGGACTGCTTGTAGCCCCCGAAAGCGGCGTGGGCGGGGTAGGCGTGGTAGCAGTTCGTCCAGACCCGGCCGGCCTGGATGGCGCGACCCGCGCGGTAGGCCGTGTTGATGTCACGGGTCCAGACTCCGGCGCCCAGGCCGTACGCCGTGTCGTTGGCGATCCGTACGGCGTCGTCGAAGTCGCGGAAGGAGGTCACGGACACCACCGGACCGAAGATCTCCTCCTGGAAGATCCGCATCCGGTTGTCGCCCTCGAAGATCGTCGGCTGTACGTAGAAGCCGCCCGCCAGCTCCCCGCCGTGCTCCACCCGCTCCCCGCCGGTGAGGATCTTGGCACCCTCCTGCCGGCCGATCTCCACGTACGAGAGGACCTTCTTGAGCTGCTCTTCCGAGGCCTGGGCGCCGATCATCGTGCGCGTGTCCAACGGATCGCCCGCCTCGATCAGTTCCGTGCGGGCGACGGCGGCGTCGAGGAAGTCCCCGTAGCGCCCGTGCTCGATCAGCGCGCGCGAGGGGCTGGTACACACCTCGCCCTGGTTGAGGGCGAACATGGTGAAGCCCTCCAACGCCTTGTCGCGCAGGTCGTCGTCCGTCGACCAGATGTCGTCGAAGAACAGGTTGGGGCTCTTGCCCCCGAGTTCCAGGGTGACCGGCTTGAGGTGCTCCGCCGCGTACCGCATGATCAACCGCCCGGTGGAGGTCTCCCCCGTGAAGGCCACCTTCGCCACGCGCGGGCTGGAGGCCAGCGGCTTGCCGGCCTCCTCCCCGAAGCCGTTGACGACGTTGACCACGCCGGGCGGCAAAAGGTCGGACACGAGGCTCAGCCAGTAGTGCACCGAGGCGGGAGTCTGTTCCGCCGGCTTGAGCACCACCGTGTTCCCGGCCGCCAGCGCCGGCGCCAGTTTCCACACCGCCATCAGGATGGGGAAGTTCCACGGGATGATCTGGGCGACGACGCCGAGCGGTTCGTGGAAGTGGTAGGCGACCGTGTCGTCGTCGAGCTGACTGAGCGCCCCCTCCTGGGCGCGCAGGGCACCGGCGAAGTAGCGGAACTGGTCTATGGCCAGCGGCAGGTCCGCGGCCAGGGTCTCGCGGACCGGCTTGCCGTTCTCCCAGGTCTCCGCGACCGCGAGGGCCTCCAGGTTCCGCTCCATCCGGTCCGCGACGCGCAACAGGATCGCGGACCGTTCCGTGACCGACGTGCGGCCCCAGGCGGGCGCCGCCGCGTGCGCGGCGTCCAGGGCGCGCTCGACGTCCTCGGCGGTGCCGCGCGCGACCTCGGTGAAGGTCTCACCGTTGACCGGCGAGGGGTTGGCGAAGTATTCGCCGCGGGCGGGCGGTACGTACGCGCCCCCGATGAAGTGGTCGTAGCGGGACGCGTACGACATGAGGGCGCCCTCGGTACCGGGCGCGGCGTAACGGGCCATGGTTCCTCCCCTTGCCGGGCGCCGGCCGCCGTCGGCCGACGCTCGGGGGAAGACTAGGAGCGGCGAGGTTGCGTCGACGTTGCACGACCCGGACCGCTGAGCCCCCCGGCCCGCTCACTTCGCCTCCGCCGGCCGGCGCGGGGGAGCCGGGTGGCCGAGACGGGCGGCGGAGCGCGGGATGCAGAGCAGCGGATCGACCGTGACGGTGGTGACGCCCAGCGGCCGGACCAGCGCCCGCAAGGCGGGTTCGGCGAGCCGCGTCCCGCGCTGATGGGGGCCGAGGGCAGCGGGGAGGCGGTCCGGGGCACGGCCCGACGCCGTGCGTGTCGCCTTGGCTCCCATCAGCGCGGGACGCCGTGTTGACGGCCGACGGCCCCGCGCTGACGGACTCCTTGCGCGGGCCGCCGCAACGCCCGGACGCCGCGCCCCGACGCGCCGCCCCCGTCCTGCCGGGCGGGGCGTCGGCCCCTGCCCGGCAGGGCGTCATCCGGTGCCGGTCCGGCTCAGCGGCACTGGCCGGAGCGGGGGCCGGCGACGGTGTTGTCCACCTGGTGCGGCGCGGGGGCGTTGCCCTCGCAGCGCAGCGGACCGGTGACCTGGTTGCCCACGAGCACCACTCCCCCGGAATTGGCGTCCAGGTTGACGGGACCCGCGATCCGATTGCCGCCGCAGGCCCCTGTGTCCCCGCCACCGTGCTCGTCGCCGTCCTCGTCGGAACCGAGCAGCACCCGGCCGGTGCTGCCCCGTACGGCGAGGTGGCCGGTCAGCGTGGACCGGCAGATGGTGAGGGCGCGCGCGCCGTCGACCGAGACCGGGCCGGTGATCTCGCCGTCCAGGACGGCCAGCGCGCCGCCGGGCCGTACGGTGACGGGTCCCGACTGCCTGCCGCCAAAGGACAGGCAGACGGCCTGGTCCGCGCCCACCGTCAGCGGGCCGGAGCGGTTCGACGTGAGGCACGGGCCGCTGAAGCCCACGGTGACGTCGGCCTGGCCCGCCGTCGTGCTCGCCAGGTCGGCCGCGTCTCCGCCGTAGGAGGCGGTGAGGGCGTGCGGTCCGGGTTGGAGGCCGCTCGTGCTGAACGACGCCCGACCTTCCGTCAGCGGGACGGTCGCCAGCGGCTTCGTCCCTTCGGAGAAGGTGACGGAGCCGGTCGGGGCGGCCGCCGGGTTCGCCGGGGTCACAGTGGCGGTGAGGGTGACGGAGTGTCCGAACAGCGGCGTGGCGGTGTCCGAGGTGAGGGCGGTCGCCGTCCCGTAGCGGAACGAGACGACCGCCTTGCCGTCACCGTGGCGCACTCCGGACAGGAGGGCGACCGCGGTGGCCGAGGGGGCCGCGAAGCTGCTGCCTCCGCCACCGCCCGCGGCGTAGAGGTTGCCCGGGTTTCCGCCGCCGGAGCCGCCGCCACCACCGAAGTAGCCGCCGCCCCCGCCGCCGCCGCCGTTGCCTCCCCGGGCGCCGTTGCCTCCGGTACCGCCGCTGCCGGCGTTGGGCAGGCCGGTGTTCTGGTCGATGTCGCTCGCGTTACCGCCGGGCGCGCCGAGCGGGGAGGTGCGCACACCGGTGCCGGGTGCGCTCTGGGTCCCGCCGGTGCCTCCGATTCCGGAACCCTCCGGCCCGCCTCCACTACCGCCGGACTCGGCGGTGGGACCGCCACCGTCGCCGCCGCGCAGCAGCGGTCCGCCGTTGCCGGCGCCTCCGCCGCCGCCGGCGACGAGGACCCGGTCGGTCGGCCCGGAGTCGTCGGCCCGTACGTCCGAACCTCCACCGCCGGAGCCTCCGCCGCCGTGTGCTCCGCCGCCGCCGGAGCCGTGGCCGTAGCCGCCCTGCCGGGCGAATTCGCCGTGCCGGGACGAGCCGGGGGTTCCGGCGGCGCCCAGGGTGATGCGCAGGCTCTGCCCCGGGGTCACGGGCAGGGTCGCCCGGGTCTCGCCGCCGAGGCCGCCGCGGGCTCCGGTGTTCGGCGGGTTGGGGTCGACGTACCCCGCCGCGCTGCCGCCTTCGGCTCCGAACAGGTCGATGTCGACCGCGGTGACGCCTCGGGGAACGGTGAAGGTGTCCGTGCCCGGCGCCGTGTAGACACAGGAGGGGGCGTCGGCGGTGAAGGTTCCGGCGCTGCCGCAGGGGCCGGCCGCGGCGAGGGTGTCGGCGGTCGCGGTGAGGGGGGTGACCAGCGCCGCCAGGAGGCCTGCGGCCCCGAGGACCGCCAGGGTCCTGCTCATCGTTTCGTGGTGCACGGCTCAGACCCCGTCATTGACGCAGAGGGCCCACGCATCGGTGTAGGTGCTCGGTGAACTGCCGGCGCCGGTGTGGGCCCAGGCGCTCCAGTAGGCCGCAGTCGTGGTGCCGTTCGCGACCGGGCTGCCGCCGGAGTCGCTGGGGTAGTCGCCGTTGAGGTGGTCACCGCCTGAGCCCGGGCCGGTGAAGTCGGTGGTGGTGACGCTGCCCCCGCTGACGGCGGCGCCGCCGCTGATCAGCTTGCCGTCGTTGGCAGAGCAACCGGCCGTCGCGGTCTGGCCGGAGGTGGCCGAGGTGGGGCCGCTCACCTCGGTGAACCGGACCGTCACGGTCGCACCGCTGACGTTGATGCCGTTCCCGCTACAGATGGCGTAGGCGTAGGTCTCGTTGTTCGTGCCGCCGCCACCGCCGTTCCAGCCCACCGCCGTCCAGGAGTCCGGGTTGGTCTCGCCGTTCGCCGCGGCCTTCTGCCCGTGGTCGTGGGCGGCGTCGTCGAAGGTGGGGAAGCTCGCGATCGGCTTGAGGCTGCCGACGTCGGCGGGCGTGATCCGGGCGCCGCCGCCCAGCAGCCGGGTGTTCGCCGGACAGGTGGCCGTGACCAGGCCCACGGTCGAGGCGGAGGTGGGGCCGGCCACCTTGTTCATCACCACCTGGGTGTGGTTGATCAGGTTGCTGGTGAAGCACATGGCGTACGGGGTGGAGGAGAACGAGGCGTTGACGGCGCCGCCGCTGCCGCCGATGCCGAGCCAGTGCGTGACGTCCGTGCCGACGACGCCGGTCGAGCCGGTGTACTCGGTGGAGCCGTCGGGGCTCGGCGAAGTGCCGTTGATCTTGTTGCCGTTGGACGATGTTCCGGTGCCGATGGCCTGGTTGACGCCGCCGCCGGCGACGAGCCCGGCGGAACAGTCCGCGTGGGTCGAGATCTCGGCGAAGGCGGCGGCCGGGCCGGAAGTGGCTCCGGGCGTCTTGACCGTCACGCTCACGGTGTTGGCGTACGCGGTCGCCGGTATGGCCAGGGCCAGTGCGGCGCCGATGACGAGCGCCTTCCCGGTTGCGCGGCGGAGCAGAAGCCCCTTGTTCATGGAGTCTCCCTTGGGGGATGTGCGGCGGGAAACGCGGTACGGGCGTGATGTGAGCAAGCGCCGTGCCCGCGGAGGTACCGAGCGCCGTCGGTGGGGGTGGGCGAGCCGGAGTGTCGGTCCGCGGGGAAGGGTCCCGGAGTGGTGGAGCCGGATACGGAACGGCCGGTTCGCCGCCCTCACCTGCATTGCGCCTGCGGACTCTAACAGGCTTCTTACATCGCATCTATGGCATGAACCGATACTCTCGGGTAGCACATGCGCACCGCACACCAGCGCCGGCGGAGGATGTGACGGAAGTCTGACGGCGCCGCGTCGCCCCTGGTGGCGGGCGCCCTTCGGTGGTCCAATCGGCGCGTGAGCACAGAGCAGACCGGCCCGCCCCCGCCCGGAACCGACCCGGACCCCGACGTGGGCCCCGACCCCGACGGGACCGGTAGTCCGATCGGCCGGCGGTTGGTCCTCGGCATGGTCGGACTCGGCGCGGCCGGCCTGTTGGCGGCGCCCGTCCTACAGCCCGGTGTCGAGACCGCGCTCGGCGCCGCCGCCGACAAGGACCCGACGGGGCTCACGGGGCTGCTGCCGAACGGCGGCGGGTTCCGGTACTACTCGGTCGCCTCCTCCGTCCCCGAACGCGGCCCGGAGAACTACCGGTTGACCGTCGACGGGCTGGTCGAGCGGCCGGCGACGTACGATCTGGACGCCCTGCGCCGGCTCCCGCAGACCCGCGTGGTCCGGGACGTCCAGTGCGTCACCGGCTGGCGCGTGCCCGGTACGGCCTTCGAGGGCGTTCCGGTGGCCCGGCTGCTCGACGCGGCAGGGGTGCACCCGCAGGCGCGGGCCATCCGGTTCAGCTGCTTCGACGGCGCCTACACGGAGAGCCTCACCCTGCCGCAGGCCCGCCGGGACGACGTGATGGTGGCCCTGCGGATGCAGGACGAGCCGCTGGGCCACTCCCACGGCGGGCCGGCGCGGCTGTACGTGGCCCCCATGTACTTCTACAAGTCCGCGAAGTGGCTCTCCGGGATCACCGTCACCGACGAGGTGGAACCGGGCTACTGGGAACGGCTCGGATACGACGTCGACGCGTGGGTCGGCAGATCGAACGGACGCGACGATGCCCCCACAGTCTGAACGGCCACAGCCTGAACGGCCGCTGTCTGAACGACCGTTGTCTGAAAGGCCGCTGTCTGAACGCCCCCGGAGCGTCCACCGGTTCGGCCGGTCCCAGCGGTGGGTCCACCGGACCACGGCCGCCCTGATGGGCGTGTGCGTGGCCTCCGCCGGGTGCCTCTACCTGCCGCCGCTCGCGGAGCTGGTGGGGCGCCGCCACCTCGTGGTCACCGTCCACGAGTGGTCGGGGCTCCTGCTGGCGGTCCCGCTCCTGTTCGGCCTGGCGTCCCGCGCCGTGCGCGCCGACCTCGGCCGCCTGGGGCGGTTCGGCCCGCACGACCGGGTCTGGCTGCGCGGCGCGCTGCGACGGGACCGGGAGCGGCCGGCCGGGAAGTTCAACGCCGGGCAGAAGCTGTACGCGGGCTGGCTGGCCGGCGCCGTCCTGGTGATGCTGGGCACCGGCCTGCTGATGTGGCCGACCGGCCTCGCCCCGCTGGTCCTGCGGACCGGCGCCACCTTCCTGCACGACTGGCTGGCCCTGACCCTGGGCGTCGTCATCGCCGGACACATCGGCATGGCCGTGCGTGATCCGGAGGCCCGGCGCGGCCTGCGCACGGGCTCCGTCGACCGCAGGTGGGCGGAGCGCGAGCATCCGCTGTGGCGGCACGGCGGGTGACGCCCGGGCCCCCGGGCCCACCGGCTCCCGTCAGCTCCCGTCGCGAACCGCGACGATGCCGTTGAACACGCCGATGTAGGCCGTCCCGTCGGGACCGAGTGTGATCGGCGCCCAGTTGTTGTCGTAGAGGGGGCCGGTTCCGGTCAGTTGCCGCCAGCGGCGCTCACCGGTGCGGAAGTCCACCGCGGTGAGGTACCAGGCGTCGATGCCCCAGGCATTGGGTTCCTTCTCGTAGAAGTAGAGCAGCCCGTTGCCGGTGGACAGTTTGGGTACGACCGAGGGCGAGCGGACGGCGCTCTGCCAGACCGTGTCGCAGCCGCTGCCGTCGGCGCGGACGTCGATGCGGCTGACTCCCCCGACGACGGACTTGCCGAGCAGCAGGCTGGTGGGGTTCTCGTAGCCGTAGTTGTTCTCGACGACGATGCTGTTGCCCCAGGTGATCAGGGAGTTGTCGGTGGTGGAGGCGCCGGAGCCGAAGACCGGGACCTTGCAGACCAGCCGCCGGTCCGCCGGGACGTCCGCACCGCGCTTGTAGACCAGGACGTTCATCCGGTCGTCGGCGTTGTCGGTGATGGCGACGTAGCCGTCACCGAAGAGGTCCGGGGTCGTGCCGGAGCCCTGGTTGACGGAGCCGGGCTTGGTTCCGGTGCCCCGGTCGTAGGTCTGGCGCCACTGGACCTCGGGCGTGCCGTCCGCCGCGGCGCGGAAGCTGTACAGCGCGTGGTCGGTGACGATGGAGACGCCGTCCCGGGCGACCGAGAAGGAGTTCTGGATCTCCTCTCCGTCGAGGCGGACGGAACGGGTCAGGGAGGTCGCCGGGTCCACGGTGCCCACGCGTCCCTGGCGGGTGACCCACCAGATGCGGCCGTCCCAGTCGGGCATCACCGAGGTGACGGGGTCGCAGGTGCCGCTCGGCCACAGGTTGGTCCAGCCGACGCAGTCGTGCGGTACGTGGCCGGTGAGGTCCCAGTCCGCGTCGACGGTGAACTTCCAGCTGCCGTCGGGGTTCTGGGAATGGGCCAGACGCAGGACGTGCCCGCGGGAGTCGGCCAGCACGGCGCGGTCCTGGTCGTCCAGGTAGAAGTAGGCGCCGCCCGAGGTGTCCTTGAAGATCTTGGAGAAGTCGAGGGAGGTGATCGCCTCGACGGTGGAGGAGCGTTGCGGGAGCTGGTGTTCGGCCAGGGTGGTGAGGGTTCGCGGATCGAGCAGTTTGACCTTGAAGCCGGAGAAGGTGCCACAGACGGTCACGAGGCGGCCGGCCTTGTCGAAGGTGGCGGTGGCGCATTCGCCGCCGAGCGCGGCGATCTTCTCGCTGGTGACCTCGGGGTTCTTGCCGAGCGGGCCGGACCAGGACGAGGTGGCGCTGCCCCCGGCGTCGGAGTGCATGCCGCTGCGGCCGTTGGGCGCGAGGTAGGGGTGCTGCGGCGGGGCTTCCCCGGGCAGCGGGACGGCGGCGGCCGGGCCGCCGTCGTACTGGCTGACCAGGCGGTGGCCAGGGGCCTTGGGTATCTCCTCGGCCTGCGCCGGGGAGATCCCGTACATCGCCACGAACACGGCGATGGCGGGGACCACGGCGCAGTTCAGCGCTCTTGGGAACATCCTGGCTTCCTCCATTCCCGACCGTTGTGTTGACACAACGTCTGACATCGCGCCGCCGCCAGACGCTAGGTCGAAGCGTCGGAGGAGTCCATGGAGGAGCCGGATGATTCACGAACGCGCAACAGTGGATCACCGTTCGCGAAGCCGGGGTTCAGCGGTCTCGATGCCCGCGCCGGGGTCAGGGGTTCAGGCCGGAGACCACGCTCGCCGTCGCGGCGAGTCCGCTGTGGATGGTCGCGGCGATGCTGCTGCTCGCGAGGTAGAAGCCGAGCAGGACACAGACGAGGGCGTGGGAGAACTTGAGGCCCCCACCCCGCAGGAAGATCCACGCGAGGACGAGGAGCAGGACGATCACGGAGAGGGAAATCACCATCGAAGCCTCCTTCGGGCGCCGCCATGGTGGCGCAGTCGAGGGGCCCTTCGGGCGAAACACGTGTCCGCCGTACGGGTGTTGACCCTGCGTGACCCATGTGGGACCCACGACGGGATCCCCTGGGAGACGTACGACGGACCCCATGGGGGCCCGCGACGCCCGGGGGCTTGCCGGGCCGCCGGCGGACGTGCCATATATGTCTAGACCTTTACGAGGCTTGCGGCGGAAGGCGCTCCCCGTGCGAGACACCGCGCGACACCCCCTGGGGCGGACCTCCGCCGCACTCGCCCTCTGCCTCACCCTGGCCGCGTGCTCGGGGGCCGGAGGCGAACCCCCGGGCGCCCCGATCGGGGTCACCGCCCAGGCCGGCAGCGCGACTTCGGTCCACGTGATGTGGGAGGCCCCCTCCGGGGGGACGCCGGTGACGGGGTACCAGCTGTTCCAGGCCGACCGGCTGGTCCGCGACCTGCCCGCGGACAAGACGATGGTGGACGTCACCGGGCTCAGCCCGCTGACCGCCTACGCCTTCACCGTCCGGGCGAAGGACGCGGCCGGACACCGCTCCGCCCGCAGCGCGGCCGCCCGGGTCACCACCCCCGCGGCGCGGAGCGAGGACCACCGGGCCCCCACCGCCCCGGCCACCACCACCGGTCGCGCCGACGGCCCCCGCTCGGCCCGGCTGACCTGGGCGCCGGCGACCGACGACACGGGCGTGACGGCGTACGACGTCTACCAGGGCGGCGTCCGCGTCCACACGGCCGGCCCCGGCGAGACCTCCACCACCCTGACGGGCCTCCAGCCCGGCACCCGCTACGAGTTCACCGTCCGGGCCCGGGACGGCTCCGAGAACACCTCCCCGGACGGCCCGGTCGCCGAGGTGACCACGGCCCCCGACCCGGAGCGGGGGCCGGACACCGCGCCCTGCGACTTCACGGCGGTGCCGTCCCCGGGAGCCGTCACCCTGTCCTGGACCGCGCCCGACAACGGGCACGAAACCGACGAGTACCAGCTCTACGTCAACGGACAGCCCGTCACCGTCATCCGGTTCGGGGCCGGGGCCGTTCCGCGCGGAAGGGTGGAGCACCGGCTGACGGTGACCGAGCCGGCGGGTACGGTCTGGTCACTGAAACTGCGGGCCAGACTGCCCGACGGCAACTGGGGCGCCTTCACCCCGGAGCGGCGGACCGTCCTCGCCGGTTGAGCGATCGGCTTGAGATCCGGTGGTGATTCTGGCGCGAACGACACGGCCCCGAAAGAAGATCACGCACAATACATCCGTGTTCGGTGAGTACTCGGTCAACAACAATCAGGCACCCTCCGCAGGTGGCGCGCCTGGGCCAGACTTTCGCCCCGTGCCGGGAAACCTGCCGCCGGAGTCGGCGGGATTCATCGGCCGGCAGCGTGAACTGGCCGATCTGCGCGAGCTCTTGGACGTCCGTCGGCTGGTCACCCTGACGGGCGTGGGTGGCGTCGGCAAGTCCCGGCTCGCCCTGCGGGCCGCATCGACCGGCCGGCCCCGGCGCGACGGGATCTGGTGGGTCGAGCTGTCACCGCTGCGCGATCCGGCCCTGCTCACCACCACCGTGGCGCACGCCGTCGGGCTCGCGGACCACTCCGCGCGCCCCCTCGACGAGGAACTGTGCGCCTGGATGGCCGACAAGGAACTGCTCCTGGTCCTCGACACCTGCGAGCACCTGCTTCCCGCGTGCCGCCACCTCGTCGGCGAACTGCTTCAGTCCGCACCCGGGCTGACGGTTCTCGTCACCTCCCGCGAGCCGCTGGGCAGCCCCCGCGAGATGGTCTTCGAGGTGCGCCCCCTGCCGTACGGGGAACCGGACAGCGACGCCCTCGCCCTGTTCCGCGCCCGCGCCGTCGCCGCGCTGCCGGCGGCCGCCGAGGCGTTCCGCGATCCCGAACGAGCGCTGCTGGCCGCCGAGGTGTGCCGCAGGCTGGACGGCATCCCGCTCGCCCTGGAGCTGGCGGGTGCCCGGATGCGGACGTGGACGCTGGAACAAATGGTGAGGCGGCTGGACGCCCCGTTCGAGGTACTGACCGACGCCCGGGCGCTGCTGCCGCGCCACCAGACCCTGCGGACCGCGATCGGCTGGAGCCACGAGCTGTGCCAGCCGGTGGAGCGGTTGTTGTGGGCCCGACTGTCCGTGTTCACCGCCGACTTCGACGTGGCCGCGGCCCGAACGGTCTGCGCGGGCGGCCCGCTGCCCGCCGGCCGGGTGGAGCGCGCGCTGGCCGGGCTGGTGGCGAAGTCCGTGGTCCGGCGGATCGAGGAGCGCGGATCGGGCACCCGCTACCGGATGCTGGACACGATCCGGGAGTACGGACGCGACTGGCTGTCCGAACTCGGGGAGCTGCGCCCGGTCGCGGACCGGCACGCCCACTGGTACGCGGCGCTGTGCCAGGCCGCGGAGCGGGGCTGGATGGGGCCGGGGCAGGTCGACTGGTACCGCAGGATGAGCGCCGAGCACGCGCAGGTGCGCACGGCCCTGGAGCACCTGCTGCGCACCGATCCGGCGGCGGCGCAGGAGATGGCCGGGGCGCTGTGGTTCTTCTGGTTCGCCTGCGGGCGCGTGCACGAGGGCCGCGGCTTCCTGGAACGGGCGCTCGTGGCCGGTCCGCGCAGCGGGCCGGCGTACACCCAGGCGGTGTGGGCACTGGGGCTGACGGCCCTGGCCCGGGGCGACATGGGCGCGGCGGTGGAGCTCGGCCGACGGTGCGCCCGCGAGGCGTCCCGGCTCGGCGACCCGGAGCCGGAGCTGCGCGCCGCCTACCTGCGGGCCGTGGCGGTGATGATGCCGGGCGATCCGGCGGGGGCGCTCCAGCTGGCGGGGCCCCGTGCCCGGACGGCCCACGGCGGCCGGACCGACGGCACGGGACTGCTGCTGTGTCGGTTGGCCACCGGCTACGCGCTGTGCGACGAGGGGCGGTTCGAAGAGGCGGCCGAGGAGGCGCGGGGCCTGCGCGAGGCGTGTGCGGCGCTGGGCGAGCGGTGGTTGCGGGCCTACGCCGACTACCTCCTGGCCGTGGCGGCGCTGGGCGTCGGCGACCACGGGGAGGCGGCCCGACACGCCCGGGCCATGCTGTCCGGAAAACGGCTGCTGGGAGACCGCTTCGGCATCGCGCTCGGCCTGGACCTGCTCGCCGCGGCCGTGGCGGGGCTGGGCGACGGCGAACTGGCGGCGCGGCTGCTGGGGACCGGGCACGCCTGGTGGCGCACCGTGGGACGCCCACAGATGGGCTCCCCCTCGCTGACGGCGCTGCGCGACGAGGGAGAGCGGCAGGCCCGGGCCGCGATCGGCGACGCCGCGTACGAGAGCGCCTTCCAGGGAGGCGCGGCGGCGGCGACCGCCTGAGCGCTCGCCCGCGGGCGTCCCGTGTCCCGGACCGGCGGCGGACGGGCCGCCCCGTCAGTACGGGAGGGGTCTGCCCGACGGGGTGCGCAGGTCCAGGTCTCGGGGGGCGGGCTTGGGGACGGGCTTGCGGATCAGCTGCTGGCGCATGCTGCCTCCTGGCTCAGACCAGGGCCGGTCGGCGGGGTTCCACCGTGCGGCCGTCGGGGAGCAGCTCCCCGGTGTCGTCGAACACCACCAGACCGTTGCAGAGCAGGCTCCATCCCTGTTCGGGGTGGAAGGCCACGGTGCGGGCAGCGTCGTGGTCGGCGCTGTCGGCGGACGGGCAGGGGGGCTGGTGGGAGCACATGGCGCACCTCCTCGCAGTGTGGGGCGGGAGGGCCGGTGGTCACCCGGTCGAATCCGCGATCCACGGTGGCGGTGAGTATTACTGATCGCCGCCCCCTGACGGAACCCATATTCGCGGTCGAGTTCAGGGTGTGTATGCCCGATTACCATGCGCTTATGCCCCTGATCCGGATCGTTCACCGCACCTCCCTCCCGGCGGCCGAGGCCTGGCTGAGGCTGACGGACTGGACGCGCCACGGGTCCGAGGTCCCCTTCACCCGCACGACGGTCGAAACGGCGCCGCCCACGCGCGTGGGAACGCGCTTCACGGCGCGTACGGGAGTGGGAAGGGTCACCTTCGACGACCCGATGGAAGTCACCGTCTGGCAGCCGCCGACCGCCGGTTCGGCGGGGGTGGTGCGTCTCGTCAAACGGGGACGCGTGGTCCTGGGGTGGGCGCGGATCGAGGTCCTGCCGCTGGAGCCGGCCGGCGCGGAGGTCCGGTGGCTGGAGGACCTGCGGGTGCGGGGGCTCGGGCGGTTCTGCGACCCGGTCGTGTTGGGCGCCGGCCGGCTGCTCTTCGGCCGCGCTCTCGCCCGGTTGCTGCGTTCCTGACAAGGGGGGCTAGGGTTCCGTGATCACCTCGCCCGGTGATCCCGTCACGTCTCCAGGGGGACCTCCATGGCCACTCCGCCACCACCGCAGCAGGGCGCCGCCCCGCAGAACCCGTACGGCATGCCGCCGCAGCAGGGCGCGGCACCGCAGCACAATCCCTACGCCATGCCGCAGCAGCCGCAGCAGCCGCAGCAGCCGCAGGGAGTTCCGTACGGCAACCCTTATGCCGCCTACCAGCAGCAGCCCCATCAGGCCCAGCCCCAACAGGCGCATCAGGCCCAGACCCAACAGGCCGGGTACGCCTGCCGCTTCTGCGGGGCCCAGCCGGCCGCGCCGGGCACCGTGCGGGGACACCAGGGCATGGTGCTGATGATGCGGTTCCTGAGTACGCACGGCCCGTTCTGCCGGGACTGCGGCACCTCCATCGTGCGCGACATGTCGGCGAAGACCCTGTGGCAGGGCTGGTGGGGCCCGGCGTCCCTGTTCATCACGCCGCTGACGGTGCTGGTCAACCTGGTGCCCCGCTCGGCGTTCCGCAAGCTCGCCCCTCCCGTGGGCGGCTTCCGGCCCCCTCTCGACCCGGGCAAGCCGCTCTGGCAGCGCCCGCCCGCGCTGATCATCGCCACGCCGATGGCCCTGATCGCCCTGGGCATCGTCGCGCTGGTCGTGATCGGCGCCGCGACGAGCTGAACGACCGCCGCCCCCGTCCCCCGCGCGAAGGCGCGGGAGAGCGGGGGCAGCGCGCGGACCACCGAGGGCTAGCGGATCGGCATGTCCGAGATCGTGCGGGCGATCACCAGGCGCTGGATCTCGCTCGTGCCCTCGAAGATGGTGTAGATCGCGCTGTCGCGGTGCATGCGCTCCACCGGGTACTCCCGGGTGAAACCGTTCCCGCCGAGGATCTGCACCGCCTGGGCGGTGACCTTCTTGGCCACCTCGCTCGCGAAGAGCTTGGACATCGAACCCTCCGCCGAGGTGAACGGCTTGCCCGCGACCGCCATCCACGAGGCGCGCCACACCAGCAGCCGGGCCGCGTCGATCTGCGTGCGCATGTCCGCGAGTTGGAAGGCCACGCCCTGGTTGTCGATGATCGGGCGGCCGAACTGGGTACGGGTCTTCGCGTAGTCGAGGGCGACCTCGTAGGCGGCGCGCGCCGTGCCGACGGCCATGGCGCCCACCGCGGGGCGGGAGGCCTCGAAGGTGGCCATGGCCGCGTTCTTCAGCCGCTCGCCGCCGCCCGCCTTGGCCCGCTCGCGGGCGCGCGCGAGGCGCTCGTCCAGCTTGTCCTTGCCGCCGAGCAGGCAGGAGCCGGGGACGCGGCAGTCCTCCAGGACCACCTCGGCGGTGTGCGAGGCGCGGATGCCGTGCTTCTTGAACTTCTGCCCCTGTGACAGGCCCGGTGTGTTCGGCGGCACGATGAAGGAGGCGTGCCCCTTCGTCCCGAGTTCGGGGTCGACCACGGCGACGACGATGTGGACGTTGGCGATGCCGCCGTTGGTCGCCCAGGTCTTGGTGCCGTTCAGGACCCATTCGTCCTTGGCCTCGTCGTAGACGGCGCGGGTGCGCATGGCGCCCACGTCGGAGCCGGCGTCCGGCTCGGACGAGCAGAAGGCGGCCACCTTGACGTCGGTGGCGTCGCCGTACATCTGCGGGATCCAGGTGCCGATCTGCTCCTCGGTGCCGTTGGCGAGGACGCCGATGGCCGCGAGTCCGGTGCCGACGATCGACAGGGCGATGCCGGCGTCCCCCCAGAAGAGTTCCTCCATCGCCATCGGGATGCCGAGACCGGTCGGGTCGAAGAATTGCTGGGCGTAGAAGTCGAGGGAGTAGATGCCGACCTTGGCCGCCTCCTGGATGACGGGCCACGGAGTCTCTTCGCGTTCGTCCCACTCGGCGGCCGCCGGCCGGATCACATCGGCGGCGAAGCCGTGGATCCAGTCGCGCACCTGCTTCTGGTCGTCGTTGAGCTCCATGGTGAACTCCGCCATGTCCCCTCCAGCTGTCTCGCGTACCCGTGCCGCTGCCGGCAGGCTGTTACCTGCGGTAACCAGCCACGGCGGCCCAGTCTGTTACCGACGAGTAAGCACTGTCAAGCCGGGCACCGACCGGGCCACGGAGCACCGCCGGGTCGATCGTCAGGGTGTGCGGGGTGTTACGTTGCGTGGGCGTCACGCACATCGCAAGGGCGGGGAGAGAAACACGTCATGGACACCACGCAGCAGGCCGGCGAGCCGGGAGCGGCCGAGCGCCGACGGCGGGAGCTGCTCGAAGCGGCCGACCGCGTCGTGCTCAGGGACGGCCCCAAGGCCTCGATGAACGCCATCGCGGCGGAGGCGGGCATCACCAAGCCCATCCTCTACCGGCACTTCGGCGACAAGGCCGGCCTCTACCAGGCCCTCGCCGTCCGCCACACCGACGCCCTGCTCGACTCGCTGCGGGCCGCCCTGGACGCACCCGCCGAACGACGCAGCCGGGTCGAGTCCACCCTCGACACCTACCTCGCGGCCATCGAGGCGCGACCGCAGGTGTACCGGTTCCTGATGCACCCGGCGGAGGACTCGCAGTCGGCCGAGCGCGGTTTCGACGTCGGCCTGCACTCGGCCCCGCTGCTGCGCCGCCTCGGCGAGGAGCTGGCCCAGGTCATCGGCGAACGCGTCGACCTCGGCCCGGGCGGCGAACGCCTGGCCCGGGTGTGGGGCCACGGCATCGTCGGGATGATGCACGCGGCGGGCGACTGGTGGCTCGGGGAACGCCCCTGCGAGCGCGCAGAGTTGGTGGCGGGCCTCACCGACCTGCTGTGGGGGCGCCTGGCCACCGCCGGCAACCGCCTGGGCGGGCCCGGCTTCTGAGCACGGCCCGGGTACGGGGCGCGACCCGAGATGCGCGCGGCCGGACGCGCGACGGATGCGCGCGGCCCGGGTTCCGAGCGCGGCCGGCGTACGGGCCCGCCCCGGCTCCCGTCAGGCCTTGCGACCCGCTTCGGCGAGTCCCCGCGCGCCCCACGCCGTCTTGCCGATCGCCCGCCGCAGCCGGCGCGCCCGCAGCCCGGTGACCCGGTCCGCGTAGACCGTGCCGTCCAAGTGGTCGCACTCGTGCTGGAGGCAGCGCGCGAAGAACCCGGTGCCCGAAATCCGCACCGGCGCTCCCTCGGAGGTGACCCCCTCCACCACCGCGTGGTCGAAGCGGACCGTGCCGGCCTCCAGGCCGGGCAGCGACAGGCAGCCCTCGGGACCGAGGAACTCGTCCCCGTCGGCGCTCACCAGACGGGGGTTGACCACGTGTCCGACGTGGCGGACGTCCTCGTCGTCGGGGCAGTCGTAGACGAACACCCGCCGGCCGACCCCGATCTGGTTGGCGGCGAGGCCGACGCCGTCGGCCGCGTACATCGTCGCGAACATGTCCTCGACGAGCCGGCCGAGAGCGGGTCCGAACTCGGTGACCTCGGCGCACGGCGAGTGGAGCACCGGATCGCCCAGCAGGCTCATGGTGCGGACGAGTCCGGTGGTGCCGGGGATGAGGCGCTGTCGCATGGCCGTAAGCGTACGACGGGCGAAGATATGAGCAGATCCGCGCCGCCCCTGGGGCGCCGCGGTCAGGGCCCCGGCCGGTACTGGATAGGCTGGGGCCGACCGACGCAAGGAGGACAAGGGACGATGGCAGGCAACACGGAGCCGCTTTCGCCGCGGGCCAAGCTGGCCGTGACGGCGGGCAAGGCCGCGGCGGCGGTGTCGCGGGCCGCGGGACGCGGAAGCGGATCGGTGATCGGTGGCAAGGTCGCACTCAGGCTGGACCCCGATCTCCTCGGCGCGCTGGCGCAGCATCTCGATGTCGTCCTCGTCTCCGCGACGAACGGCAAGACCACGACCACCCGGTTGATCGCGGAGGCCCTGCGGGCCAGCGGTCCGGTGGTCTCCAACGCCCTCGGCGCGAACATGCCGGCCGGCATCACCTCCGCCCTGGCGGGTGGCTCGGACGCCAAGTACGGCGTCATCGAGGTCGACGAGAAGTACCTGGCCGGAGTGGCCCGGGACGTCACCCCCAAGGTGATCGCCCTGCTCAACCTCTCCCGCGACCAGTTGGACCGCGCCGCCGAGACCCGCATGCTCGCCGAGAAGTGGCGCGAGGGGCTCCAGGGCTCCAAGGCCGTCATCGTGGCCAACTGCGACGACCCGCTGATCGTGTGGTCCGCGTCCTCCTCGCAGAACGTGGTGTGGGTCGCGGCCGGCCAGGAGTGGAAGGACGACGCCTGGTCGTGCCCCTCCTGCGGCGGTGTCATGCAGCGCCCGGGCGACGACTGGTTCTGCGGCGAGTGCGGTTTCCGCCGCCCCACCCCCAGCTGGGTGCTCTCCGGCGACCACGTACTGGACCCGCACGGCAGCGCCTGGCCGATCCACCTCCAGCTGCCCGGCCGCGCCAACAAGGCCAACGCCACCACCTCGGCCGCCGTGGCCGCCGTGTTCGGTGTCCCGCCGCAGGTCGCGCTGGAGCGGATGTACCAGGTGCAGGCCGTCGCCGGCCGCTACGACGTGGTCTCCTTCCAGGGCCGCGAGCTGCGGCTGCTGCTCGCCAAGAACCCGGCGGGCTGGCTGGAGACCTTCTCGCTGATCGACCCGCCGCCGACGCCGGTGATCCTGTCCGTTAACGCGCGCGGCGCCGACGGCACGGACACCTCCTGGCTCTGGGACGTGGACTACCCGCGCCTGGCCGGGCACCCCATCTTCGTGATCGGCGACCGCAAGCTGGACCTCGCCGTCCGCCTGGAGGTCGCGGGCCTGGACTTCCGGGTCTGCGAGACCCTTGACGAGGCCGTGCAGCTCGCCCCGCCCGGACAGATCGAGCTGATCGCGAACTACACCGCCTTCCAGGACGTGCGCCGCCGCGTCGGCAACTAGTACTCATACCTCCAGAGGACACAAGAGCATGAGCGACAACAGCCTGCGTCTGGTGTGGGTCTACCCGGACCTGCTCAGCACGTACGGAGACCAGGGCAACGCCCTCGTGGTGGAGCGCCGGGCGCGCCAGCGCGGCCTGGACGTGCAGCGCGTGGACGTGCGCAGCGACCAGCCCATCCCCACCTCGGGCGACATCTACCTGATCGGCGGTGGCGAGGACCGGCCGCAGCGCCTGGCGGCCGAGCGCCTGCTGCGCGACGGCGGCCTGGAGCGGGCCGTCTCGAACGGGGCGATCGTCTTCTCGGTGTGCGCCGGGTACCAGATCCTCGGCAACGAGTTCGTCAACGACGTGGGCGAGCGCCAGCAGGGCCTGGGCCTGCTGGACGTGGTCACCGTCCGCGGCGAGGGCGAGCGGTGCGTGGGCGACGTCCTCGCCGACATCGACCCGCGCCTGAACCTGCCCCCGCTGACGGGCTTCGAGAACCACCAGGGCGTGACCCACCTCGGCCCGACGGCCAAGCCGTTCGCCCGCACCCGGCTGGGCCGGGGCAACGGCACCGGTGACGGCACCGAAGGCGCGTACAACGACACCGTGTTCGGCACCTACATGCACGGTCCCGTGATGGCCCGCAACCCGCAGATCGCGGACCTCCTGCTGAAGCTGGCCCTCGACGTGAACGCGCTGCCGGGTCTCGACGACCGCTGGTACGAGGCGCTGCGCGACGAACGCATCGCGGCAGCCACGCAGCCCGCGTAAGGCGTCCGTCACGCCCCGTTCGGCCCGGATTCCCCTTGGGGGATCCGGGCCGACGTTCGTTCGCACGACGGATGTGACCAGCATGTGGAGGATGGTTCAGTCCAGTGGGAATCCGCTTGTAGGCTGGCGGTCAGTACCAACCGGACGACGTGGTCCGGTCGTCGGCCCACGTTGCAAAGGTTCTTCCTGCCATGCGCATTGGTGTGCTCACTTCCGGAGGCGACTGCCCCGGCCTCAACGCCGTCATCCGCTCCGTCGTGCACCGCGCCGTCGTCGACCACGGGGACGAGGTGATCGGCTTCCACGACGGCTGGCGGGGCCTGCTGGAGTGCGACTACCGCAAGCTCGACCTGGACGCCGTCAGCGGCATCCTGGCCCGTGGTGGCACCATCCTCGGCTCCTCCCGCGTCCAGCCCGCGCACCTGCGCGACGGCGTGGAGCGGGCCCGCGGGCACCTCGCGGACCTCGGCCTGGACGCGATCATCCCGATCGGCGGGGAGGGCACGCTCAAGGCGGCGAACCTGCTGTCCGAGGGCGGCCTGCCCATCGTCGGCGTCCCCAAGACCATCGACAACGACATCGCCTCGACCGATGTCACCTTCGGCTTCGACACCGCGGTCGGGGTCGCCACCGAGGCCCTCGACCGACTGAAGACCACCGCCGAGTCGCACCAGCGGGTGATGGTCGTAGAGGTCATGGGCCGGCACACCGGCTGGATCGCGCTCCACTCGGGCATGGCGGCCGGCGCGCACGCCATCGTCGTCCCGGAGCGACCCTTCGACATCGAGGAACTGACCGCGATCGTCGGCGAGCGGTTCTCGGCCGGCAAGCGGTTCGCGATCGTCGTGGTCGCCGAGGGCGCCAAGCCCGCCGCGGGCAGCTCGATGGCCCTGGAGGCCGGCGGCACCGACATGTACGGCCACGAGCGGTTCGCCGGCATCGGCAACCGGCTCGCCGTCGAGCTGGAAGCCCGCCTCGGCAAGGAGGCGCGCCCGGTGATCCTCGGCCACGTGCAGCGCGGCGGCACGCCGACCGCGTACGACCGTGTCCTGGCCACCCGCTTCGGCTGGCACGCGGTGGAGGCCGCGCACCGGGGCGAGTTCGGCATGCTGACCGCGCTGCGCGGCACCGACATCGTGATGGTGCCGCTCGCCGACGCGGTGCGGACCCTCAAGACGGTCCCGGTCGAGCGGTACGACGAGGCGGAGACCGTTCTGTGATGTTTCCCCCCTTCTGAGTGCCGCCCCCCGACGCTTCGGCGTCCGGGGGCGGCACTACTGTGGTGGAGCGCCACAGTCAAGGGAGTGAACAGATGGATCACAGCGGTCACGGCATGGACATGAATATGGACATGGACATGGACCTGCCGCCGTTCACCCTGGGGCGCGGGCTGGACTTCTCCTTCGACGCCTTCTTCCTGATCGGCTCGGTGCTGGGCCTCGCCCTGTACCTGTGGGGCGTGACGCGGCTGCGCCGGCGCGGGGACGCGTGGCCGGTGGGCCGGACCGTCTCCTTCACCGTCGGTGTGCTGACCGTGGCGCTGATGACGTGCACCAAGCTGAACGACTACGGCATGGTCATGTTCAGCGTGCACATGGTGCAGCACATGGTGATCAGCATGCTCTCCCCGATCCTGCTGCTGCTCGGCGCCCCGGTGACGCTGACGCTGCGCGCGCTCGCGCCGGCCGCCCGGGGCGTCAAGGGACCACGCGAGCTGCTGCTGATGCTGCTGCACAGCCGCTACCTGAAGGTGATCACGCACCCGGCTTTCACGATCCCGCTGTTCATCGCCAGCCTGTACGGCCTCTACTTCACCCCGCTGTTCGACTCCCTGATGCAGAGCCGGGCCGGGCACATCGGGATGATGGTGCACTTCCTGGCCGTCGGCCTGATCTTCTTCTGGCCGATCATGGGTGTGGACCCGGGTCCGCACCGTCCCAGTTACGTGATGCGGATGCTGGAGCTGTTCGCGGGCATGCCGTTCCACGCGTTCTTCGGCATCGCGCTGATGATGGCCACCGAGCCGATGATCAAGACGTACAAGGACCCGCCGGCCTCGCTGGGCGTCGACGCGCTGCTCGACCAGCAGTGGGGCGGCGGCATCGCCTGGGCCTTCAGCGAGATCCCCTCGGTGCTGGTGCTGATCGCGCTGGTCTACCAGTGGTACCGCTCCGAGCAGCGGGCCGCGAAGCGCTCGGACCGGGCGGCGGAGCGCGACGGGGACCAGGAGCTGGAGGCGTACAACTCGTATCTCGCCTCCCTCCAGGGGCGTGGCCGGTAGCGCGGCGGCCCTTCCCCGCGCCACCATGGGGCATGAGCGGATCCGTTAAGGCGATGGCCGTGCTGACCTTCGGCTCCTTGGTGGCCGTCGCCGCGTACTCCGTGGCACTCGGCAGCAACGGCTGGCTCTGGTTCGTGTGGGTGCTGCTCGGCATGCTGACCGCCGGGCTGGCAGCCACGCAGCGTACGTGACACTCCCCCCTCGCGGGCAGGCTCCCGGTGTCGGCGTCCGCCGTGCCCCCGGGGCACCCGGCGCGCCGCACTGACCTGTCCGCCGGGTGAAGGGAAACGGCCGGTGTTCTACCACCTGCTCAAGCACGTGCTGCTCGGCCCGCTGCTGCGGTTGCTGTTCCGGCCGCGGATCGAGGGCCTGGAGAACATCCCACCGGAGGGCGCGGCGATCATCGCCGGCAACCACCTGTCCTTCTCCGACCATTTCCTGATGCCCGCGATCCTCAAACGCAGGATCACCTTCCTGGCGAAGGCCGAGTACTTCACCGGCCCCGGCGTCAAAGGGAGGCTGACGGCCGCGTTCTTCCGCAGCGCCGGGCAGATTCCGGTGGACCGTTCCGGCAAGGACGCCGGACGGGCGGCGCTGCGCGAGGGGCTCGGGGTGCTGGCCAAGGGCGAGCTGCTCGGCATCTACCCGGAGGGCACGCGCTCGCACGACGGCCGGCTGTACAAGGGCAAGGTCGGGGTGGCCGCGATGGCGCTCGGCGCGGGGGTGCCGGTCGTGCCCTGCGCGATGGTCGGCACCTTCGAGATCCAGCCGCCCGGGCAGAAGATCCCGAACATCCGGCGGGTCACGATCCGTTTCGGCCGGCCGCTGGAGTTCTCCAGGTACGCGGGACTGGAGGGCGAGCGGGCGATCCTGCGGGCCGTCACCGACGAGATCATGTACGCGATCCTGGAACTGTCCGGCCAGGAGTACGTCGACCGGTACGCGGCCGAGGTGAAGGCGGAGGAGGAGCAGGCACGGAAGAAGGCCCGGCGCAGGACGCGCTGAGCCTTCTCCGTGCTGCGGTGTTCCGGTGTTTCGCCGCTCCGTGCCGCGGCGCTGCCGGCGGTCCTAGCGGACGGCCGGGAGCTCCTCGCGCGGGGCGAGCTCGGCGCCCTGGGACCGGGCCGCCGACTTGGCGGCGGCGGGGGCCGGGGCGACCGGGGTGGCGTGCGGTCCGCACGTCACGTCCTGGGCGTCGACCTTGCCGGTCAGCAGGTAGCCCTCCACGCGGGTGTTGATGCAGGGGTTCACCAGGCTGGTGACACCGTGCGAGCCCGCGCCCTGCTCGGTGATCAGGCGGGAACCGCCGAGGCGGCGGTGCATCTCGACGCCGCCCGCGTAGGGGGTGGCCGCGTCGCGCTCGCTCTGGACGACGAGGACCGGCGGCAGACCGCGCTTGGCGCTCGCGCCCACCTCGATCGGGGTGCCCTGCTTGGACTTCCAGGTCGCGCAGGGCAGGTTCATCCACGCGTTGGACCAGGTCAGGAACGGGTACTTCTTGTTGAGCGCGGTGTTGTCCCGGTCCCACTTGGTCCAGCTGGTGGGCCACTTGGCGTCGGCGCACTCGACAGCGGTGTAGACGGCGTTGCCGTTCTCCGTGGCGATGTTGCCCTTGATGTCGGAGAGGTCCGGGGTGACGGCGTCGATCAGCGGCTTCTCGTCACCGGCGACGTACGCGCTCAGGGCCTGGGCGGTGGGGACCCAGGAGGAGTCGTAGTACGGGGCGCTCTGGAAGAAGCCGATGAGCTCCGCCGGACCGGCGACGCCGCCGAGCGGGTTGGCCTTGGCCTTGGCGCGCAGTTCCAGCCACTTGGCCTCGACCTTGGCGCGGGTGTCGCCGATGTGGAAGACGCCGTCGTTCTTGGCGACCCAGTCCTCCCAGTCGTTCCAGCGCATCTGGAAGGCGACGTCCTGTTCCAGGTTGGCCTGGTACCAGATGTTGTCCTGCTCCGGGTTGACCACGCTGTCGACGATCATGCGGCGCACGTGGCCCGGGAACAGGGTCGCGTAGACCCCGCCGAGGTAGGTGCCGTAGGAGACGCCGAGGTAGTTCAGCTTCTTCTCGCCGAGCGCGGCCCGGATGACGTCCAGGTCACGCGCGGTGTTCGGCGTGGTCATGAACGGCAGCATCTCGCCGCTGCGCTCCTTGCAGCCGTCCGCGTACTCGGCGGCGAGCTTGCGCTGGGCGCGCTTGTCGGCCTCGTTGGACGGGACCGGGTCCGCCTTCGGGACCTTGACGTACTCCTGCGGGTCGACGCAGGAGATGGGCGCCGAGTGGCCGACGCCGCGGGGGTCGAAGCCCACGAAGTCGTACGCCTTGGCGGTGTTGACCCACAGCGGCGACTTGGTGGTGATCCGGCGCGGGAAGCGCATGCCCGAACCGCCCGGGCCACCGGGGTTGTAGACGAGGGCGCCTTGGCGCTCCTCCTTGGTACCGGTGCTCGTCGCGCGGTCGACGGCGAGCTCGATGGTCTTGCCGTTCGGCTTGGCGTAGTCGAGCGGGACCTTCACCCAGCCGCACTGGATCGGCTTCTCGAAGCCCCAGTCGGCGGGGCAGTCCTTCCAGTCGATCCCGGCGCGGGCCGCGCGGGCGGCGGCGACCTGGACGCCGATCGCCTCGTTGTAGCCGTTGTCGCCGGAGGCCGGGGCGGCCTCGGCGGTCGGGGCGAGCAGCAGGCTCGCCGCCAGTGCGCCGGTGATCAAAGTGGCGGCGCTCCCCAGCGCCGCGGTGCGTATCACGTGGTTGTTCCCCCTGCGTCATCTGCCGTGGCGGGCAGCCGTATTGGTCGTATCCGGTCATCGACGTTGCAGGGGGATCTTTGCGCCTGACCGGGACCGGGCGACAGAGCGCGGTCCGGTTCTTTGCCAACCCGATATGCGGACGAGGGTGTACCGCTGAGCGGTGTCCGGTTCGCCCCATGTCCGCCCCGCCGTCACCAGCCGTACGTCGCGCAGGCCGCGTCGAGCAGTTCCCGCAGCCGCAGCGCGTCCGGGGCGAGAGCCGTCACCAGCACGGCGGGTCCGGCGAGCGGGGTCACCGCCGCGAATTCGCCCAGCACCGCCGGCGCCGGTGGGCTGTCGGCGAACTCCGGGTCCACGACCAGGAGTTGCCCGAGCGCCCGGTGGCCCGCGAGTCCCGCCGGGCCGTCCCAACCGCCGGGGGCTCCGGGTCCGCAGGCCAGTTCCTGGTCCAGCAGCGGGCGGCCGTCCCGGGAGACGGTGATCCGGCTGCGGAGCAGGCCGGGGGCCTCCCCGGTGCGGCCGAGCACCTGCTCCTCGCGCAGCAGGAGCCGGGCGGTGGGGGCAAGTTCCACCCGGGTGCGCACCCGCAGGTCGCTGCCGCGTACGGAGACCAGCGGTTCCGGCAGCCAGCGCACCGCCGCCTCCTCCGCCAGCGTCAGCCGTACGTCGTACCGTGCGGGCGCGCCGCCCCGGCCGGGCAGCGCCAGGGTGGCCGCCGCCGACCGGAGCCCCAGTCGGGCCCCCGGTCCGGCGTCGGCCTCCACGCTCAGGTGGTCCCCGCCGAGCGGCGCGCTCATCGCGCCGACCAGCATGACGCCGGCCTCGCCGCCCTCGCCCCGGGTGCGGCGCAGGGCGAGCGGTCCGTCCCCGACCAGCAGCGGCAGGGCGGTGCCGCCCCGGCCGTCGGCGACGGCTGCGATCCGGGCGGTGGCCGTCAACCCCGCCGCGGGGGCGGTGGCCGGCGGGGCGAGGAGGGGCGCGCTGGTCACCGTACGGACCAGGCGGCGATCCGCCCGCGCACCCAGTCGGCCACCGGGGTGACGCCCTCGGGGCCGCGCAGGGACTGGAACGCCACGGGCAGATCGCCGCGCTGCTCGGCCGCGTCGCGGGCCATCCGGTCCAGGTCGGAGCCGACGTAGGGGGCGAGGTCGGTCTTGTTGACGATGAGCAGGTCGGCGGTGGTGACGCCGGGGCCTCCCTTGCGCGGGATGTCGTCGCCGCCGGCCACGTCGATGACGAATATCTGGGCGTCGACCAGGCCCCGGGAGAAGGTGGCCGTCAGGTTGTCCCCGCCTGACTCGACCAGGATCAGGTCCAGGGGCGCGCTGTCGCGATGTGCCTCCTCCAGTTCCTCGACCGCCTCCAGGTTGGCGGAGATGTCGTCGCGGATGGCGGTGTGCGGGCAGGCCCCCGTCTCGACGGCGCTGATCCGCTCGGGCGGCAGGACCGCCTCGCGGAGCAGGAACTCGGCGTCCTCGCGGGTGTAGATGTCGTTGGTGACGACGGCCATGGACAGTTCGGCGCGCAGGGCCCGGCAGAGCGCCGCAACGGTTGCGGTCTTGCCGGAGCCGACGGGTCCGCCGAGGCCGACGCGCAGGGCGCGGCGCGTGCCGTCGGCGCGTACGGGCTCGGCGCTGTGGGTGTGGCGGTGGGGGTAGCTCCCGCCGTGGTCGAGGTGCATGGTTCTCCTTGGGTGGGGGCGGCGGCGGTCAGGAGGCGAAGAGCCGGACCGGCCAGTCGGCATGGACCTGGGCCGCGATGTCGAGCAGCGGGGAGGAGGAGGCCGGCAGTGCTTCCAAGCCCTCGTGCCTTGCCAGCAGGGCGGCGCTCGCCGCCCGACCGGACACGGCGTCGAGTTCGGCGGCGAGGCCGGCCAGGACCGCGCTCGCCTCGAAGGGATCGAGGCCCAGCAGTCGGACGGTCGCGGTCGCGGGACCGCTGACGCTCTCGTACGCCGCCACGTGCGCGGCGTCCAGCGGCCCGAGCCCCGCGGCCCGCGCCGTGACGCCGAGCACCACGGGCTGGTGGGCGCCGCGCGGGAAGGCTGCGGCCAGGGCGTCGAGTTCGGCGGCCGGCCAGGTGGCCCGGGCCGCCCGCAGCAACTGTCGGCCGAGCCGGCGCGCGGCCAGCCGCAGCGCGGGTGAGGGCGTGCGGGCGTCGGCGGCGTCGTCGAGGTCCGCCGGGTCGAGACCGTGGGCGGCGGCCGCGGCGAGGCCGGCGGCGACGAGGCCGGAGGTGTGCAGCCGGCCCCGGCAGAAGTCCGCGAGGGTGGCGGCGTCGTGGATCCGGCCCGCCTTGCAGGCGGCCTCCGCCCCGCCGGAGTGGGCGTGCCCTCCGGCGGGGAAGCGGCCGTCCGCGAGGACGAGCAGCGCGGCGAGGCTCATCGGAAGTCGCCTCTCGGGGGAACGGGCCCCTGGGCGCAACAGGCTCTCATCAGAACAGGAAGTATCTCTGGGCCATGGGCAGTTCCGCCGCCGGCGCCGGCTCCACGACCTCGCCGTCGATGGTGACGGTGAAGGTGTCGGCGTCGACCTCGACCCTGGGCATGGCGTCGTTGTTGCGCATGTCCGTCTTGCTCACCTTGCGGGTGCTCTCGATGGCCACGAACCGCTTGTCGAGGCCGAGGCGTTCGGGCAGATCGTCGTCGAGGGCCGCCTGCGCCGTGAAGTTGAGCGAGTTGAGGGCCGGCGCGCGTCCCATGGCTCCGTACATCGGGCGGGGCAGGATGGGCTGCGGGGTGGGGATGGAGGCGTTGGCGTCGCCCATCTGGGCGTAGGCGATCTGGCCGCCCTTGACGACGACCTCCGGCTTGACCCCGAAGAAGGCGGGGGTCCACAGCACCAGGTCGGCGAGCTTGCCGACCTCGACCGAGCCGATCTCGCGGGCGAGGCCCTGCGCGACGGCCGGGTTGATCGTGTACTTGGCGACGTAGCGGCGCGCGCGGTGGTTGTCGGCCGGGCCGTCGCCGGGCAGGAAGCCGCGCCGCTTCTTCATCACGTGGGCGGTCTGCCAGGTGCGCAGCACGACCTCTCCGACGCGGCCCATGGCCTGGGAGTCGGAGGAGATGATGGAGATCGCCCCGAGGTCGTGCAGGACGTCCTCGGCGGCGATGGTGGAGGGCCGGATGCGGGACTCGGCGAAAGCGAGGTCCTCGGGGACGGCCGGGTTGAGGTGGTGGCAGACCATCAGCATGTCGAGGTGTTCCTCGATGGTGTTGACGGTGTGCGGCCGGGTGGGGTTGGTCGAGCTGGGCAGGATGTTCGGCTCGGAGACCACGGTGATGATGTCGGGAGCGTGGCCGCCGCCCGCGCCCTCGGTGTGGTACGAGTGGATGGTCCGCCCGGCGATGGCCGCGAGGGTGTCGGCGACGAACCCGGCCTCGTTGAGGGTGTCGGTGTGGATGGCGACTTGGGCGCCGGTCTCCTCGGCGACGGTCAGACAGGCGTCGATGGCGGCGGGGGTGGCCCCCCAGTCCTCGTGGATCTTGAACCCGAGGGCGCCGCCGCGCAGCTGGGAGTACATGCCCTCGCGGGACATCGTGTTGCCCTTGCCGAGCAGGCCGATGTTGACGGGGTAGGCCTCCAGCGCCGCGAACATCCTGGCCAGGTGCCAGGGTCCGGGCGTGACGGTGGTGGCCTTGGAGCCCTCGGCGGGTCCGGTGCCGCCGCCGACGAGGGTGGTGATGCCGGAGGCGAGGGCCTCGTCGATCACGGTGGGGGCGATGAAGTGCACGTGGGCGTCGATGGCGCCGGCGGTGACGATCTTGCCGTTGCCGGCGATGATCTCGGTCTCGGGTCCGATGATCAGGGAGGGGTCGACCCCGTCCATGGTGTCGGGGTTGCCGGCCTTGCCGATGCCGCAGATCCGACCGTCGCGGATACCGAGGTCCGCCTTGACGATGCCCCAGTGGTCGAGGATCACGACCCCGGTGATCACCGTGTCGGGGGCGCCTTCGGCGCGCGTGGTGCGGGCTTGGCCCATGGACTCGCGGATGACCTTGCCGCCGCCGAAGACGGCTTCGTCGCCGGAGCGTCCGGGGCCGCCGCTGAGGTCCTGTTCGATCTCCACGAAGAGGTCGGTGTCGGCGAGCCGGATGCGGTCGCCCGTGGTCGGTCCGAAGAGGTCCGCGTACGTCTGGCGCGAGATCTCAGCCATCGAGCGGCCCTCCGGTTTCCCCGCGCAGGCCCGGCACGGTGCGCAGGCCGCCCAGCGGGACGAGTTCGACGGAGACGGGGATGCCCGGCTCGAAGCGGACGGCGGTACCGGCGGCGATGTTGAGCCGGAGCCCGTGGGCGGCGGCGCGGTCGAAGTCGAGGCCCGGGTTGACTTCGGCGAAGTGGTAGTGCGAGCCGACCTGCACGGGGCGGTCGGCGGCGTTGAGCACGGTGAGACGGGTGATGGCGCGACCTTCGTTCAGGCGCACCGGACCGTCCCCGAAGGCGATTTCGCCGGGGATCATGCTGGTGCTCCCGTTCAGACGATGGGGTCGTGGACAGTGACGAGCTTGGTGCCGTCCGGGAAGGTCGCCTCGACCTGGACGTCGTGGATCATCTCGGGAATCCCCTCCATGACCTCTTCGCGGCGCAGCACGGTGCGACCGGAGGCCATGAGCTCGGCCACGGTCCGCCCGTCGCGGGCGCCTTCGAGGATGTGCGAGGTGATCAGGGCCACCGCCTCGGGGTGGTTGAGGCGCACCCCCCGGGCCCTACGCTTCTCGGCCACGTCGGCCGCGACGTGGATGAGCAGTCTTTCCTGCTCGTGTGGTGTCAGTTGCACACGTATCACCAAGCTTCCGGGACAAGATCAACTTCGCGCCAAGAAGACCCTAATCGCCTTCAACACTTTGTTGACCTGCACATATCCGTGCCAAGCATGTCTTGCCCAACGCAGGGACAGGCTTTCCATCCCGAACACCAGTGCTTTACCAGCCCATGGGCGATCATTGGCCGAAGGTCGCGGACGCCAGAGTAGGACCCGCACTTTTCCGCCGAGTTAACCCACGTTTCCGGGAGGCACCCGGTTCACCCCCGGAAGTGGGGAATCGGGTCGACCGCGACGCGGGCCGCCCCCCGGCCGCCGGCTCGACGGGACGATCGAGCGGCTCGTCGGCCCCGCGGCCTCAGCAGCCGGTGGCGGTCCTCGCCGGGGCGCCGGCCGTCCAGGGCAGGGCGATCCACACCGTCTTGCCGCCGTCCTCGGTCGGCGTGACCGAGAGCCGGCCGCCCGCCTCCGCGGCGAGCCAGCGGATGATGACCATCCCCCGGCCGTTGTCCTGCTGGACGGCGGCCGGCAGTCGCCGGGGGCGGCGCGGGTGACTGTCGGTCACCCCGACCCGCAGCCACTCGCCGCGCTCCAACCGGACGTCCACGGTGAAGGTGGGCGACTGTCCGAAGGTGTGCTGCACCGCGTTGGTCGCCAGCTCCGAGACGATCAGCCGGACGGTGTCGGCCGTCTCCGACTCCTCTGGCAGTCCCCATTCACCGAGCACCTCCGCGACGTACCGGCGGGCAGCGGCGACCGCGGCCGGGTCGCTCGGCAGAGTGACGGATGCTTCCTGGTGATCTGCCATGGCGACGTCCCTTTCCCACCGGGGCGCAGCCGCCCCGGATCTACGCTGAGCGTCAGAGTGCACCCATCGTGCCGTCGTTTCCTGCGTTCCCCCAAGATATGCATATATCTGTCGCTCAATGCGGTGAACTCTGCTACGGAAGAGCGTATTTGGACGGCAGACTGGTGCGAGGTGTGCCGGTGGAAGGAGAGCGGGTATGCAGCACGGTCCCGCGGTACGCCGCCGCAAGCTGGGCGAGGAATTGCGTGCGCTCCGTGACCGTACCGGCCTCACCAGTGGTGAGGCCGCCCGGTTGGTGGGATGGCACCAGTCGAAAATCAGCCGCATCGAAACGGGTCGAAGTGGCGTGAAAACGGAGGACATCCGGCTCCTGCTCGATGCCTACGGGGACCTGGTGAGCCCCCAGCAGCGAGCCCTGCTGGAGGCCCTGGGCGCCTCGGCCGCGGGCCCGGGGCCCGGGCCCGGGGGCGACCGCGCGCCGGGCCGCCAGTGGTGGCACGACTACCGGGGGCTGCTGCCCCAGGAGTACCGGGACTTCATCAGCCTGGAGGCGGGGGCCCGCTCCGCCCGGACCGTCGAACTCTCGGTGGTCCCCGGCCTGTTGCAGACGCCCGGGTACGCGCGGGCCGTGACCCGGGCCGCGTTGGGCGGGCTGCCGGAGCCGAAGGTGGACGCGCTGGTCGAGGTGCGCCTGGCACGCCAGTCGGTGCTGCGGGCCGACCCCCCGCTCGAACTGAGCGCGGTGCTGGACGAGGCGGTCCTGCGCCGGCAGATCGGCGGGCCCGGGGTGATGCGGGAACAGTTGCTGCACCTGGTGGAGGTGGCACGGCTGCCCCAAGTGCGGCTACAGGTACTGCCGTTCAGCGTGGGGGGGCATCTCGGCCTGACCGGACCGTTCGTAATTTTCTCATTTCCGAACATCGCCGATCTGGATGTGGTGGTACTCGACCATTTGACGAGTAGCCTCTACCTGGAGCGGAAGGAAGACCTTGAGGCGTACAGCGCCGCGTTCCGCACCATCCAGGCGCACGCCCTCCCGCCCCATGACTCGTCGGACCTGATCAGCTCTATCGCTGACGACGCGTAAGGAGGCACCCCCGTGTCCGCAACCCCCTTATCCACCCGCGGACTTCTGATCGGCGCGCGGTGGCGGCGGAGCAGCCGCAGCACCGGAATGAACAACTGCGTGGAAGCGGCCGTCCTCAGTGGTGGCCTCCTGGCCGTTCGCGACTCCAAGCGGACGGAGGGCCCGGCCGTGCTCTTCACCGGTCCCGCCTGGGACGGCTTCCTCACCTCGGTCCGGGCGGACGCCCCGGCGTGACGTTCAGCCGTCCGTGGCTCCGGCGGGAGCGGTACGCAAGATCACCGCGACGGCCCGACTGATCTCGTCCCCCGTGAGATCGGCCCGGGCGGTCAGCCGCAACCGGGAGATGCCGTCCGGGACCGACGGCGGCCGGAAGCACCCCACGGACAGACCTGCCTCGCGGCAGTCGGCGGCCCAGCGCAGTGCCGCCGAAGCCGACGGGGCCCGTACCGACACCACGGCCGCGTCCGGCCGGGCCGAGGTCAGGCCGGACGCGGTGAGCCGCCCGTACAGCAGGGCGGCCACCTCCCGCGCCCGCGCGGCGCGTTCCGGTTCCCGCCCGAGCAGGCGCAGGCCGGCGAGCGCCGCCCCCGTTGCGGCGGGGGCGAGCCCCGTGTCGAAGATGAAAGTGCGGGCCGTGTTGACCAGGTGCCGTATCACCTTGGCCGGCCCGAGTACGGCGCCCCCCTGACTGCCCAGGGACTTCGACAGGGTCATCGTCGCGACCACTCCGGGCCCGCCCGCGAGCCCGGCCGCGTGCAGCGCGCCCCGGCCGCCCTCGCCCAGGACGCCGAGCCCGTGGGCGTCGTCCACCACCAGGGCTGCCCCCTCCTCGCGGCAGGCGGCGGCGTAGGCGGCGAGCGGGGCGGCGTCCCCGTCGACGGAGAAGACCGAGTCGCTGACCAACAGGGACCGGCCCTCGTGCCCGGCGAGCGTCTTGCGCGCCGTGTCCGCGTCGCCGTGCGGGATCACGGCGACATCGGCGCGCGCGAGCCGGCAGCCGTCGACGATCGAGGCATGGTTCCCCGCGTCCGACACGACGAGCGTGCCGCGGTCGCTCAGCGCGGTGACGGCGGCGAGATTGGCCGCGTACCCGGACGAAAGAACCAAAGCCGCCTCGAAGCCGCAGAACGCCGCGAGTTCGCGCTCCAGCGTGGCATGCAGTTCGGTGGTGCCGGTGACCAGGCGGGAGCCGGTGGCTCCACCGCCCCAGCGCTCGGCCGCCCGCTGCGCTCCGGCGACGACCTCGGGGTGCCGGGACAGTCCGAGGTAGTCGTTGCTCGCGAGGTCCAGCAGCGGTGAGGAGGCCGGGCGCGGACGCAGCGTCCGGACGAGCCCGGCCCGCTCGCGCGCCCGGTGCGCTTCGTCGATCCAGGCGAAGACGTCCGGGGGCTCGGGGGGGTGCTGGAGCATCGGTGGGGTCCTCGCGTTTTGTCGGCTGTCCACAGGCCTGCTAGACCTTAGCCCGCCGGGACGCGAGCGCCGGGTGTGGCGATACACACACTGTGTTCGGGCGATGTTGTGCGTTCCCTCCTTGGCCGTGAGCGGTCGTGTGGGACAGGATCGGGCGCATGGACCTGCTGAACACCCTGGTGGAAAAGGGGCTGCGGCGCGAGCTGCCGACCCGCGAAGAGGCACTCGCCGTACTGGCGACTTCCGACGACGAACTGCTCGACGTGGTGGCCGCGGCCGGCAAGGTGCGCCGCCAGTGGTTCGGGCGGCGAGTCAAGCTGAACTACCTGGTCAACCTGAAGTCGGGACTGTGCCCGGAGGACTGCTCGTACTGTTCCCAGCGCCTGGGGTCGAAGGCCGAGATCCTCAAGTACACCTGGTTGAAGCCCGAGGAGGCCTCGCAGGCCGCCGCCGCCGGTGTCGCCGGCGGCGCCAAGCGCGTCTGCCTCGTGGCGAGCGGACGCGGTCCGACGGACCGTGACGTGGAGCGGGTCGGCAAGACGATCGAGGCGATCAAGGAGCAGAACGAGGGCGTCGAGGTCTGCGCCTGCCTCGGCCTGCTCTCCGAGGGCCAGGCGGAGCGCCTCAAGGACGCGGGCGCCGACGCCTACAACCACAACCTCAACACGTCCGAGGCGACGTACGGTCAGATCACCAAGACGCACACCTACGCGGACCGGGTCGACACCGTACAAAAGGCGCACGCGGCTGGGCTGTCCGCGTGCTCCGGCCTGATCGCGGGCATGGGCGAGAGCGACGAGGACCTCGTCGACGTCGTCTACTCGCTGCGCGAACTGGACCCCGACTCGGTGCCCGTCAACTTCCTGATCCCCTTCGAGGGCACCCCGCTCGCCAAGGAGTGGAACCTCACCCCGCAGCGCTGCCTGCGCATCCTGGCGATGACGCGCTTCGTCTGCCCCGACGTCGAGGTCCGCCTCGCGGGCGGCCGCGAGGTGCACCTGCGCAGCATGCAGCCGCTCGCCCTGCACCTGGTGAACTCGATCTTCCTCGGCGACTACCTGACGAGTGAGGGCCAGGCCGGCCAGGCCGACCTCGACATGATCGCGGACGCCGGTTTCGAGGTGGAGGGCGCCGGTTCGACGACCCTTCCGGCGCACCGCTCGGAGCGGGCGGCTGCCGGCGGCTGCGGCTCGCACGGCGCGGCCGGCCCGGTCTGCGGATCGGCGGCCTCCGGCGACTCCGCCGACGCCTCCGGCTGTGGTTCCGCCTGCGGCGGCTGCTCGGGTCACTCGGACCCCTCCGCGCACTCAGTCCCCGAGGAGGCTCCCGTGCGCGTCCAGGCGGAAGCCGGAGAGGTGCGCTCGGACCTGGTCGCGGTACGCCGCCGCGGCGCGGGGACGGATCTCGCCCCCAATGCCTGATCAGCACGGATCGTCGGCCGCCGCCCTGCTGGCGTTGGACCGGCAGCACGTCTGGCACCCGTACGGCCCGATGCCCGGGCGACAGGAGCCGTTGGTCGTCTCCTGCGCCGCGGGTGTCCGGCTGCGGCTGGCCACCCCGGCCGGCGGTCGGGAGGAGCTGGTCGACGGCATGTCCTCCTGGTGGGCGGCCATCCACGGCTACAACCACCCGGTGCTGAACGAGGCCGTCACCGCCCAACTGGGCCGGATGTCGCACGTGATGTTCGGCGGGCTCACCCACGAGCCCGCCGTCCGGCTGGCCGCGAAGCTGGTCGAGATCACCCCCGCCGGTCTGGAGCACGTGTTCCTCGCCGACTCGGGTTCGGTCTCGGTCGAGGTCGCGGTGAAGATGTGCCTCCAGTACTGGCGCTCCCTCGGCCGTCCCGGCAAGACCCGGCTGTTGACCTGGCGCGGCGGCTACCACGGGGACACCTGGCAGCCGATGTCGGTCTGCGACCCCGAGGGCGGGATGCACGAGCTGTGGTCGGGGCAGCTGCCCCGGCAGGTGTTCGCCGACGCGCCGCCCGGCGGCTTCGACACGCCGCCGGACCCCGCGTACACCGCGCACCTGCGCTCCCTGGTCGCCGCGCACGCGCACGAGCTGGCCGCCGTGATCGTGGAACCGGTGGTGCAGGGCGCGGGCGGCATGCGCTTCCACAACCCCGGCTACCTGCGTGTGCTGCGGGAGCTGTGCGACGAGTACGACGTCCTCCTCGTCCTGGACGAGATCGCGACGGGCTTCGGCCGCACCGGCGCCCTGTTCGCCGCCGACCACGCGGGGATCACCCCCGACGTGATGTGCCTGGGGAAGGCGCTGACCGGCGGCTACCTCACCCTGGCGGCCACGCTGTGCACGGCGGGGGTGGCCGACGGGATCTCGCGCGGGGAGGTGCCGGTCCTGGCCCACGGGCCGACCTTCATGGGCAACCCGCTGGCCACGGCGGTCGCGCTGGCCTCCGTCGAACTGCTGCTGAGCCAGGACTGGGCGGTGGCGGTCAAGCGGATCGAGGCCGGTCTGCGGGAGGGGCTGGCCCCCGCCGCGGCCCTGCCCGGGGTGAAGGACGTACGGGTGCTGGGCGCGATCGGCGTCGTCCAGCTCGACCACGAGGTCGACGTGGCCGCCGCGACGCGGGCGGCGGTGCGCGAGGGCGTCTGGCTGCGCCCGTTCCGCGACCTGATCTACACGATGCCGCCGTTCGTGACGGGTGACGAGGATGTGGCCCGCATCTGTCGTGCCGTCCGCGCGGCCGCCCAGGAGGGGTGACATGACGATCCTCTTCGTATCCGGTACGGGCACGGAGATCGGCAAGACGGTGGTGACCTCCGCGGTCGCCGCCGCGGCGGTGGCCGCCGGCCGGTCGGTGGCGGTGCTCAAGCCCGCCCAGACGGGTGTCGGGCCGCACGAGCCGGGTGACGCGGCGGAGGTCGGCCGGCTCGCGGGCCCGTCCGTCACGGCGCGGGAACTGGCGCGCTACCCGGAGCCGTTGGCCCCGGACACGGCGGCCCGCCGTTCGGGCCTGCCGACCCTCTCGCCGGCCGATGTCGCCGAGGCGGCGCGGAAGCTGGCGGCCTCGCACGACCTGGTCCTCGTGGAGGGCGCCGGCGGTCTGCTGGTCCGCTTCGACGAGGCGGGGCACACGCTGGCCGACGCGGCGCGGCTGCTCGACGCGCCGGTCCTGATCGTCGCCCCCGCGGCCCTGGGCACGCTCAACTCCGTGGCCCTGACGGCGGAGGCACTGGCGGCGCGGGAGCTGACCTCGCCGGGCGTGGTGATCGGCAGCTGGCCGGCCTCCCCCGACCTGGCGTCGCGCTGCAACCTGGCGGACCTCCCGAAGGTGTCGGGCCTGCCGCTGCTCGGCTCGGTCCCGCAGGGCTGTGGCGCGCTGACGCCCGCCGCGTTCCGGGCCGCGGCCCCGACGTGGCTCGCCCCGGCCCTGCACGGCGACTGGTCGGCGCGCTCCTTCACGGCCGCCTGGCCGGCCTGAGCCTCACGCCCGGGCCGGTCCCGCCCCTGATCCGTGGCGCGGACCGGCCGGGCGCGGGACCGGCACGGGCGCGGGACCGGCCGCTCTCGCCACGACGGCCCGCGCCGTCTCCCGGCTCAGTGACCGTCTCCCGGCTCAGTGACCGCCGCGGGGCTCGTGACAGCCACCCTCCGGGTACACGCCGTGGGCCTCGACCTTCACCGGGGTTCCCAGGTACCCCGTCACACACGGCCCGCTCTCCGGGACCGACAGCACGAACGTCAGGTCCTGCGGCCCCGACCCGTACACGTCACCGCTCTCGACCCGGTAGCCCAGCCCCGTCAGCAGGACGCGGAGCTCCTGCGTGGTGCGGGGCGTCCCCTTGCCGTCGGAACCGCCCAGCGCCGCCTTGATCCGCGCGGCGTGCGCGTCGCCCCGGCACCGGGCGGCCGGGGTGAGCCGGGCCTGCGTCTTGTACCCGTGGTTCTCGACGTACCTGCGCGCCGCCGGGTCCGTCGGCAGTTCGGCCGGGGTGCTCGCCTCGGTCGGGACCGTCTCGGCCTTGCCCGCGCACCGCGCGGCGACCTCGGGGAAGAGCTTGTCGTGGCGTTCCACGGCGGCCGCGGCCCGCGCCGCGTAGTCGACGCTCGGCGCCGCGGAAGGATCGGCGGAAAGGGCGGCGGAAGGGGCGGCCGACGCTGCCGCCGGCCCTGCGCCCGGGGCTACTGTGGTTCCACAGGCGGTCAGCGCGAGCAGTCCCGCCGCGAGCAGCACGGTACGGGCCGGGTCGGTGCGGAACGTCACGGCGTCTCCAGGTCCTGGGGCGGCCCTTCACACAAGGGCCGGATCGTCCGATTATCCGCACGGTTCGCCCGGGGGTCCTGAGTACGCGTACTCACCTCACACGGCCTCAACTCCCCCGCTGCGGCGGCCGGTAGCTCGTACCACCGGTGGCCCCACCGGTTTCGGGGGCCGCCCGGACGGGGAACAGCCCGGCAGGGCAACCGCACCCGTCGAACCCGCCCGGAGGCCCGTCATGCCCGCTTCACCTCTCGGTTCGAATCCCGTCCACCACCCCCTCTTCGCCCGGTTCTACGCCCGCGTCAGCCCCACAGCCGACACGCGGGGCGGTATCGCCGCCGTCCGGCACGAGCTCCTGCACGGGGTGTCCGGTCGCGTCATCGAGATCGGGGCGGGCAACGGACTGAACTTCGCCCATTACCCTCGCGCCGTCTCCGAGGTCGTCGCCGTCGAACCGGAGCGCGTCCTGCGCCGGCGCGCGGCCGCGGCGGCGCTGCGCGCCGAGGTCCCGGTGGATCTGGTGCCCGGGATCGCGGAGGCCCTCCCGGTCAAGAGCGAGGCCTTCGACGCCGCCGTCGCCTCCCTCGTGCTGTGCACCGTACGGAGCCTTCCGCGGGCCCTCTCCGAGCTCTACCGCGTACTGCGCCCGGACGGCGAGCTGCGCTTCTTCGAGCACGGTCTGGCGCCGGGGCCGGGCATGGCCGCCGTCCAGCGCACGCTGGACCGGACCGTCTGGCCCCGCCTGTTCGGCAACTGCCACACCGCGCGCGACCCTCTCGCCTCGATCGAGGCCGCCGGTTTCCGGATCGTCTCGCAAAAAACGTTCCGCCTGCCCGAGCGGGGGCCGGCGCTGCCGACCTCGTACTGCGTCCTGGGCACGGCCCGCCGGGGCGTCGACTGAGCCGCCCCGACCGACGGACCGCCGGTCGGTCAGTCGACGTCACCCCTTGAGCGGCTTGACCCAGCGCGTCCAGTGGTCCTGCGGGTGGTAGCCGCCCGCCCGCCGGGCCGCGTGCGCCGGCGTGTTCCGGTCGAGCACCATCGCGACGGCGCGCCGGCCCCCGAGCCGGTAGAGGTGGCAGCGCCGGCCGTCGAACCCGGCGATCACCGTGGCGACGAGTTCCCCGTCCCGACGGGCGAGCAGCAGGGCGTACGGGTCGCGGGCGTGTAGTCGCTCGACGCCCGGCAGGTCGTCGCTGACGCTCGCGCCCTCGGCGACGGTCTTCCGGAAGGCCAACACGGCGCTGAGATCGGCGGCCGACGCGGCGGCGATGCGAAGATCACTCATACGGTGATCCCGCCATCCGGTGATCGGGCGGGCGAAACCACATCCCCTCCCCTTTGCCCGTCCTTTACCATGTCAGGAACGTCCTCCCGACCGAAAGGTGTGAGCGTCCGCCCATGGGCGAGCCTCCCAGTACCCGCAGCCGATCCGCGCCGGCGCGACGTCGCGCGATACCCCTCCTCCTGACCGATCATGGGACGGAGGTGACCGACCGATGACCGAAGTGCTCCTGCTCGTCCTGGCGCTGCTGCTCTGCCTCGCCTGCGGGGTGTTCGTCGCGGCCGAGTTCTCCCTGACGACCATCGAGCGCGGCGAGCTCGAAGACGCCGTCGAGCGCGGCGAGCGGGGGGCCGAGAGCGCCCTGGCCGCCGTCCGCAGCCTGACGTTCCAGCTCTCCGGCGCACAGCTCGGCATCACCGTGACGGGCCTGGTCATCGGCATGATCTCCAAGCCCTCGATCGCCGCGCTGCTCAAGGGCCCGTTCCAGGCCGCGGGTCTGTCGGCCGGCGCCGCCTCGTCCACCGCCCTGGTGGTCGCCACCGTCCTTTCCACGGTGGTGCTGATGGTGGTCGGCGAGCTGGTCCCCAAGAACTGGGCGATCTCCTCCCCCCTCACCATCGCCAAGCGCGTGGCCACCCCGCAGCGGGTGTTCAGCCGGGCGTTCAGGCCCTTGATCAGCCAGCTCAACAGGACGGCGAACCACATGGTCCGCCGGTTCGGCATGGAGCCGGCGGAGGAACTGGCCTCGGCGCGCAGCCCGCAGGAGCTGGTCGCCCTCGCCCGGCACTCCGCGAAGGCGGGGGCCCTGGAGAAGGACACCGCCGAGCTGTTCGTGCGGACCCTGAACCTGGCCGATCTGACCGCCGAGAACGTCATGACGCCGCGGGTCCAGGTCACCGCCCTCGACGTGCAGACCACCGCGGAGGACGTGGCGAACGCGACGCTGGCGACGGGCCTGTCCCGTTTCCCGGTCTACCGGGGCAGCCTCGACAGCGTCGTGGGCACGGTGCACATCAAGGACGTCCTGGCGCTGGCCGCCGAGGAGCGGCACGGCTATCCGGTGTCGCAGTTGCTGCGCGAACCCCTGCTGGTGCCCGAGTCGCTCACGGTGGACCGACTGCTGGACCGGCTCTCCGGCAAGCAGACGATGGCCGTGGTGATCGACGAATACGGCGGCACGGCCGGTGTGGCCACGCTGGAGGACATCGTCGAGGAGGTGGTGGGCGAGGTCCGGGACGAACACGACCCGCACGAGACTCCGGACCTGGCCCCGGCCGGTTCGGACGATCAAGGCCGCCCGCTCTACTCGGCCGACGGCGCCGCGCGCACCGATCAGCTGCGCAGGATCGGCCTGCGGGTGCCGGACGGCCCGTACGAGACGCTGGCGGGCTTGCTGGCGACCGAGCTGGGCCGCATCCCCGAGGTCGGGGACCGCCTGGAGCTGGACGGCTGGCGGCTGGACGTGGTGGACGCGAGTGGACGCAGGGCGGCCCGCGTACTGCTGCGCCGGCCCGCCGACGACGAGGGTGCGGGGGACGCGCGATGACCGTGGTCCAATTGCTGATCGGCCTGGCGACCCTGGTCGTCAACGCCTTCTTCGTCGGTGCGGAGTTCGCGTTGATCTCCGTCCGACGCAGCCAGATCGAGCCGTACGCCGAACAGGGCGACCGGCGGGGCCGCGCGGTGCTGTGGGGCCTCGAGCACGTGTCGGCACTGATGGCGGCGGCGCAGTTGGGCATCACCCTGTGCACCCTGGTGCTGGGCGTGGTCGCGGAGCCCGCCATCGCCCACCTGCTGGCCCCCGTGTTCGACTTCCTCGGCGTGCCGAGCGGGCTGACGCACGTCATCTCCTTCGTGATCGCGCTGGCCCTGGCGACCTACATGCACATGCTCTTCGGAGAGATGCTGCCGAAGAACGTGGCGCTGTCGGAGCCGGTCCGGACGGCGCTGTTGCTGGGGCCGCCGCTCGTGACCCTGACCCGGGCGCTGAAGCCGGCGATCTTCGCGATCAACGCGTTCGCGGGCCTCCTCCTGCGCCTGCTGGGCGTGGACGCCAAGGACGAGGTCGCGGCGACGTTCTCGGACGACGAACTGGCCCGGATGGTCAAGGACTCCAGTGCCGCGGGGCTCATCGACAACCGGGCGAGCGCGCGGCTGCACGACGCCCTGGAACTCGGCCGACGGCCGGTCACCGATGTGGTGCTGTCCGCGGACCGGGTGGTCCCGGCGCGCGAGGACATCACCCCGGCGGGGCTGGAGCGACTCGCCGCCACGTCCGGGTACTCCCGGTTCCCGGTGATCGACGCGCAGCACCGGATCCGCGGCTACCTGCACGTCAAGGACGCGCTCGACGCGGACGTGACCCAGCGGGACCGGCCCTTCCCGGCCTCCGCGCTGCGCCCGATCGCGCAGGTCCGGGCACAGACCCCGCTGGACGACGTACTGACCGCCATGCGGCGCAGCCGTACGCACCTGGCCGCCGTACAGGGGGCGGACGGCGCGATGACGGGGTTGGTGACGATGGAGGACGTCCTGCGCGAACTCTTCGGCAGACCGGCCGCCACCTAGTCGGTCCCTTCGGGGCGTGCCCTACAGGATCGGCCCTGGTGCGCGGCCGTGCGCGTGCGGCCTACCGCGCGGTAGCATCGCTGCGCCATGGAGATGAATGCGTCATACACCAGTTTCGTCGCGGTCGGCGACTCCTTCACCGAGGGAATGTCCGATCTACTCCCGGACGGCTCCTACCGGGGCTGGGCCGATCTGCTGGCCGCGCGGCTCGCGGCGCGGGAGCCGGGCTTCCGCTACGCGAACCTCGCGGTGCGCGGGAAGCTGATCGGGCAGATAGCGCGGGACCAGGCGCCCGTGGCCGCCGAGATGGGCGCCGATGTGGTGACCCTGGTCGGCGGCTTGAACGACGCGCTGCGGCCGAAGGTCGACATGGGCCGGGTGCGCGGGCACCTGGAGGAGGCCGTGGGGCTCTTGGCCCCGACCTGCGGGACGCTGGTCCTGATGCGCTCCCCCGGCCGTGACGGGCCGGTGATGGAACGTTTCCGCCCGCGGATGGAGGAGCTCTTCGCGATCCTGGAGGAGCTGGCCGACCGGCACGGCGCGCTCCTCGTGGACCTGTACGGGGCCCCGGCGCTCGGGGACCCGCGACTGTGGGACGTGGACCGGCTGCACCTGACCGCCGAAGGGCACCGGCGCGTGGCGGAGGCGGTCTGGCAGGCTCTGGGCCTGCCCGCGGAGGAGGACTGGCGGGCCCCGCTGCCCCCCGGGGCAGCCCCGGGCTGGTCCGTCCGCCGGACCGAGGACCTCCGCTTCGCCCGGCGGCATCTGCTGCCCTGGATCGGCCGCCGGATCACGGGGCGCTCCTCCGGCGACGGCCGCGCGGCGAAGCGCTCGGAGCTGCTCCCGTACGAGGCCCGCGAGCCCGACCGGCTCTCGTAGCAAGGCACAATCCAGGGCGGGTCCCCCACCTGCGTAAACGCACAGCGGCGGCCCAAGTAGAATCCCTACACGTGACAGCCAAGCCCCGCATCCCCAATGTCCTGGCCGGCCGCTACGCCTCCGCGGAGCTCGCCGTCCTGTGGTCCCCCGAGTACAAGGTGACGCTGGAGCGGCGGCTGTGGCTCGCCGTGCTGCGCGCCCAGAAGGACCTCGGCATCGAGGTTCCGGACGCCGCCCTCGCCGACTACGAGCGCGTCCTGGACACCGTCGACCTCGCCTCCATCGCCGAGCGCGAGAAGGTCACCCGGCACGACGTGAAGGCCCGTATCGAGGAGTTCAACGCCCTCGCCGGCCACGAGCACGTCCACAAGGGCATGACCTCGCGCGACCTCACCGAGAACGTCGAGCAGCTCCAGATCCGGCTCTCCCTGGAACTGGCCCGGGACCGCACGGTCGCCGTCCTCGCCCGTCTCGGCAAGCTGGCCGGCGAGCACGCCGAGCTGGTCATGGCCGGCCGCTCCCACAACGTCGCCGCGCAGGCCACCACCTTGGGCAAGCGCTTCGCCACCGCCGCCGACGAACTCCTGGTCGCCTACGACCGCCTGGAGAACCTGCTGGCGCGTTACCCGCTGCGCGGGATCAAGGGCCCGGTCGGCACCGCCCAGGACATGCTCGACCTGCTGGGCGGCGACGCCGCGAAGCTCGCCGACCTGGAGCAGCGGATCGCGGCCCACCTCGGCTTCGCCCAGGCCTTCACCTCCGTCGGCCAGGTCTACCCGCGCTCGCTCGACTACGACGTGGTCACCGCGCTGGTGCAGCTGGCCGCCGCCCCGTCCTCGATCGCCAAGACGATCCGCCTGATGGCCGGCCACGAGCTGGTCACCGAGGGCTTCAAGCCCGGCCAGGTCGGTTCGTCCGCGATGCCGCACAAGATGAACACCCGCTCCTGCGAGCGTGTGAACGGCCTCATGGTCATCCTGCGCGGCTACGCCTCGATGACCGGCGAGCTGGCCGGCGACCAGTGGAACGAGGGTGACGTCTCCTGCTCCGTGGTCCGCCGCGTGGCCCTGCCCGACGCGTTCTTCGCCTTCGACGGTCTGCTGGAGACCTTCCTGACCGTCCTCGACGAGTTCGGCGCCTTCCCGGCGGTCGTGGCGCGCGAGCTGGACCGCTACCTGCCCTTCCTCGCCACCACCAAGGTGCTGATGGGCGCGGTACGGGCCGGGGTAGGCCGGGAGGCCGCCCACGAGGTCATCAAGGAGCACGCGGTGGCCTGCGCTCTCGCCATGCGCGAGCAGGGCGCCGAGCGCAACGAACTCCTCGACAAGCTGGCCGCCGACGAGCGGATGCCGCTGGACCGGGCCCAGCTCGACGCCCTGATGGCCGACAAGCTGTCCTTCACGGGCGCCGCCGGCGACCAGGTCGCCACGGTGGTCTCCCGCATCGAGGAGATCGCCAAGCAGCACCCGGAGGCCGCCGGGTACGCGCCGGGGTCGATCCTCTGACCCCCGACGAGCTGAACGCCGCCCGCGACCGCGTCGTCCCCGACGTGGTCGCGGGCGGCTTGCGCGTACTCTTCTGCGGAATCAATCCCGGTCTGCTCTCCGCCGCGACGGGCCACCATTTCGCCCGCCCCGGCAACCGTTTCTGGCCGGTCCTGCACCTGTCCGGTTTCACACCGCGCCGGTTGGCCCCGGCGGAGCAGGAGGAGTTGCTGTCCTACGGCCTCGGGATCACCAACGTCGTGGCCCGCGCCTCGGCGCGCGCCGACGAACTGAGCGCCGAGGAGTACCGGGAGGGCGGCCGTCTCCTGACGGCCAAGGTGGAACTCCTGCGCCCACGGTGGCTGGCCGTGGTCGGCGTCACCGCGTACCGCATAGCCTTCCAGGAGCCCAAGGCCAAGATCGGTCCCCAGGAGCGCACCATCGGTTCCACCCGCGTCTGGGCCCTTCCCAACCCCAGTGGTCTCAACGCCCACTGGACAGCAGCGTCCATGGCCGAGGAATACGCCCGCCTCCGCGTCGCCGCCGAGGAGACCGACCGGGCCCCGTAGGCCTCGGCACCCGTCGAGCACGGACGGGGACGGAACGCGGACGGGGCTGGGACGGGGGCGGGACGGGGGCGACCACGGCCGCGGCGGGGCTACGGCGGGTCGATCACGGTGACCGCGGCCATCAGCCGGTACGGGTCCTGCGACTCCCGGTGGGCCACACAGGCCACGAGCCACCGGTCCTCGGCCCGCCACAGGTGCACGTGGTCGGTGCTGTTGCCGAGCTCCCCCCACGGCTCGGGTATCTCCTCCCCGTCGAGCCCCCGGTGCAGCGTCCCTTCGAGGCTGAAGACCTGCGGCTCTCCCCACCTGTCGGTGAGCGCCTGCTCCAGCGCCCCGTACTCGGCACTGATCTGGTCGACCGCCTCGATCCGCCCCGAGCCGTCGTCCTCCCAGAAGTCCCGGGTCTCCACGAGTTGGACCAGGTGGTATCCGGGCCCACTGCCCTGCCGGCCGGACCGGACGGGCTCCGAGGGGAACACCTGCGCCCGGAGCCGGTCGATCGTGTCGAGATGCTCTGCCGTGGTCATGTCGCCAGTATCCCGGCGGGCACTGACAATTGGCCCGGCGTCACGTCGCCCGGCGCGGCACCGCGGACCGTCCCCGCGCCCACGCGGCGTTCCGGTCCGCGGTCGCCCCGCCGCCCCGTGAGGACGGCGCCCGTCCGGCCGATGGGGGGCCGCTTCTCGCCGCAGGTCCGGGTGCGCAGTACGATCCGGCTGACAGGGCCGCTAGCTGGGAGGACACACGTTGGGGCAGCTGACCGGCGGAGATCCCTCTCTGCTCCGGCGCATCAATTCGGCCGTGGTGCTGCGCGCCCTGCGGGCGGCCGGATCCGCGACCCTCACCGACCTCACCCGGGTCACCGGCCTGTCGCGGCCGACCGTGGAGGGAGTCGTCGAAGGGCTGATGGGGGCCGGGCTCGTCGTCGCGGCCGACGCCGAGGAAGGTGCGCGGCGCCAGGGCCGACCGGCCAGGAGGTTCCGTTTCAGGG
This sequence comes from Streptomyces sp. Tek67B01, assembly GCF_055231995.1. Taxonomy (NCBI): domain Bacteria; kingdom Bacillati; phylum Actinomycetota; class Actinomycetes; order Kitasatosporales; family Streptomycetaceae; genus Streptomyces; species Streptomyces sp. Tek67B01. Next base: position 6,032,281 of record NZ_JBUYUY010000001.1, on the reverse strand, counting down.
CCGAGGCGGGTCATCTGCTGGGCATCGAGATCGGCTCCCACAGGGTCGCCGTCCTGCTGTCCGGGTTGGACGGGCGGGTGATCGGCGCGGGCACCAAGGACGTCGCCGAGACGGCTTCGTCCGACGAGCGGTTGGAGCGGGTCCGCGCGGCGGTGGCCGACTTGCTGAGGCGCGCCGGCATACCCCGTGACTCGCTGCGGGCCGTGGGCGTGGGCAGCCCGGGCATCGTGGAGGCGGACGGCACGGTCCGCCTCGGGACGGCGCTGCCGGGCTGGACGGGGCTGCCGCTCGGCGACCGCCTGCGGCGCTCGTTCCGCTGTCCGGTGCTGGTGGAGAACGACGCCAACGCGGCGGCGGTCGCCGAGCACTGGAAGGGCGCGGCACGCGACACCGACGACATGGTATTCGTGATGGCGGGCCTCAGCCCCGGGGCGGGCTCGCTCATCGGCGGCCGGTTGCACCGAGGGTTCGGCGGAGCGGCGGGCGAGATCGGCGCCCTTCACCTGCTGGGGCGCGAGGTCACACCGGAGAGGTTGCTGTCCACCACCAGTGAGCCGCTGCACCCGCTGGACGAGCCGGCGGTCGCGGAGGTCTTCGCGATGGCCCGGCGCGGGGACGCGCGTGCGGTGGCGGCCGTGGAGCGCTTCTTGCAACGGCTGGTCCACGACGTGGCGGCGTTGGTCCTGGCGATGGACCCCGAGCTGGTGGTGGTCGGCGGCTGGGCGGCCGGCCTGGACGGGGTGCTCGGACCGCTGCGCCGCGAACTGGAGCGGTACTGCCTGCGCCCGCCGAAGGTGGAGCTGTCGCTGCTCGGTGAGGCGGCGGTGGCCACGGGGGCGCTGCGGCTCGCGCTGGACCACGTGGAGGAAGAGCTGTTCGCGGTGGAGAAGACGGTGACGGCCCGCCGGCGCTGGTAGCGGCCCGCCGTTCGTCCCTCCCGCCGCGCGGCCACCGAGAGCCCTGCCGTGTGCCCGGCTCGGGGTGACCGGCGCCCCGCCGTTGCCGGCCGGGGCCCTACGGCGCCACGGCGAAGCCGCTGTTCGTCCTCGGCAGCCGGCCGCCGGACCTGCCGCCCACCGCCGCCCTGTGGGCAGCCCGGGGACGTTCCGCAGGCGGTCGAGAGCCGTGCCCGCGTCCGGGAGTCGCAAGGAGCGCCCGCCCCGCCTCAGGAAGCGGCGCGGGTGGTGTCGGTGATTTCGACGCCGGAGTCGCCGAAGGTCAGCCGGCAGGTGTCCGCGCGGTACGTCGCCACCGAGACGGCGGCCGTCCCCTCGGCGGTGAAGTAACGGGTGGTGACCAGCAGCACCGGCGCGCCGGGCAGCCGGTCGAGTTCCTTGGCGTCGTCGGCGCGGGCGGAGCCGAGTTCGACGGAGCGGTCCTGCCCGTCGAGCGTGAGCCGTTGGAGTTCCCGCAGGACCGCCCGGGCCCGGGCGGGACCGGTCGGCGCGTCGATGGCGGAGAGCCCCGGCACGGACCGGGCGGGCACGTACAGCAGCTCGGCGGCGACGGCCTGGCCCTGTGTGACGCGGGTCCGGCGCACCGTGTGCACCGGCTGGTCGGCGGTGAAGCCCGACCCGGTGGCCAGTAGCGTCCGGACGGCGGCGGGCACCACGGCCTCGACCGAGTCCACGCTCTGCCAGCCGTCCACGCTCTCCGCGGGCCAGTTGTGCCCCGTGCTGCCGACGGCGACGCCCACCCGAGGCGGGGCGACGGTGGTGCCGACACCCCGACGCCGCTGCAATCGGCCCTCCAGCTCCAGCTGCTCCAGCGCCTGGCGCAGGGTGGCACGGGCGACTCCGAAGCGCGCGGCGAGCTCGCGCTCGTTGGGCAGCACCTCACCCACGGCGAAGTCCTGGTCCAGCGCCTCGCTGAGCACGGTCTTCAGGTGCCAGTACTTCGGCTCCGGCACCGATTCGAGCTGCGTGGTCCCCACCCTGACTCCTCCTGCAATCACTGCAACGCCGTATTCCAGCGGCAGTTCCGCACCGCAGTTCCGCGCCCTTGTTTATTAAAGGTTCCTGCACTATCCCTGCGACGATAGGACGGCGCACCACCTTGGTCAAGACCAATGCTCGCCGCTTTGTCGGGCAGATCGGGCATATGTAGCAAGCCGTTCACAGGATGTTCGCGCGCGTGGAAAGCCTCCCGGCCGCGCCGGGTCCCTGCCCACGAGCCTCGCACCGCCGCCGACCGCCGCGCCCGAACCTTCCGCGGCCCGTGCGCCGCCGGGCCCTTGCCGTCGGCACCTACTGAGCGGTAGTCATTACTGACAGCCTGTCTCACACGCGTCCACCGACGAGGAGCAGCATGACCGCCACGGTCTCCTTCCCCATCGCTTCACCGCACGGCCCGCGCACAGCCACCGTCGCCTACGAGCGCAAGGGCGCGGGCGAGCCGCTCCTCCTCCTGCACGGCATCGGCCACCACCTCCAGGCCTGGCATCCCGTGACCGACATCCTGGCCGCCGAACACGACGTCATAGCCGTCGATCTGCCGGGCTTCGGCCTCTCGGGCCCGCTGCCACACGGCGTCCCCTACGACCTGGCCACGGTCGCCCCGGCGCTCGGCGCCCTGTGCTCCGCGCTCGGCGTGGAGCGTCCGCACGTGGCGGGGAACTCGCTCGGGGGGCTGCTCGCGCTCGAAATGGCCCGCGGCGGCCTCGTCCGCTCGGTCACCGCCCTCTCCCCGGCCGGCTTCTGGTCGCAGAGCGAGCGCCGCTACGCCTTCACCGCCCTGCGCGCCATGCGCGCCGGAGCCCGGGCGCTGCCCCTCCCCGCGCTGGAGCGGCTCTCCCTCACCGCCCCGGGCCGCGCGGCGCTCACCGCAACCATCTACGCCCGCCCGGGCCGACGTTCGCCCGCGGCCGTGGTCGCCGAGACGCTGGCCCTGCGCGGAGCCACCGGCTTCGACGAGACGCTTTCCGCGGGCGGCTCCGTACGGTTCACCGCCGACCTGCCCGGACTGCCCGTCACCATCGCCTGGGGCGACCGCGACCGGCTGCTCCCGCGCCGTCAGGGGATACGCGCGAAGCAGACCGTCCCCGGGGCCCGCCTGGTCCGGCTTCCGGGGTGCGGCCACGTACCGATGAACGACGACCCGGCCCTGGTCGCCCGGGTCATCCTCGACACGGCGCGCGCGGCTTCGCCCGCGTCCGCGTCCGCGCCGGCGAGCACCGTGATCAGCTGACGGGTGTTCACCCGCGGTTCGTGTGGGCGACGCGGCCGGGCCGGTGTGCGGCGGCACACTGGTCCGGCCCGCCCCCGCCGGCCCCTGGAGACATCCCATGGCACCCACGCCGCACACCCGACGGTCCGTGCTCGGCAGTTCGCTCGCCGTTCCGGTCGGCCTCGCCTGTCGGGCGCGCTCGCCGCACCGGCGTTCGCCGTCACCCGCAAGGCGCCGGCCCTCGCCCTGTCCGGCCGGCCGAGCGCCCCGTGGGGCGCCCAGTCCGGCGAGATCACCGCCCACTCCGCGACCGTCTGGACGCGTTCCGACCGCCCGGCGCGGATGTACGTCGAGACCTCCCCGAGCGAATCGTTCCGCTACGGCGTGCGCCGCCACGACGGCCCCTTCCTCGGGTCCGCCACCGACTTCACCGGCACCACCACCGTGCGCGACCTGCCCCCGGGACGGCAGGTCCACTACCGGGTGCTGCTCGCCGACCCCGCCGACCCGCGCCGCACCGGCGAGCCGGTCCACGGCACCTTCCGCACCACGCCCGTCTCACGCCGCGCGGACGTGCGCTTCCTGTGGTCCGGGGACCTCGCGGGCCAGGGCTGGGGCATCAATCCCGACCTCGGCGGATACCGGGTGTTCGAGGAGATGCGGCTGCGCGACCCCGACTTCTTCCTGTTCAGCGGTGACACGATCTACGCGGACGGCCCGATCCAGGCCTCCGTCGCCCGCCCCGACGGCAGCGTGTGGCGCAACGTCACCACCGAGGAGAAGAGCAAGGTCGCCGAGACACTGGCCGAGTTCCGCGGGAACTTCCGGTACAACCTGCTCGATCGCAACCTCAGGGACTTCAACGCCCAGGTACCGGTGCTCGCCCAGTGGGACGACCACGAGGTGCGCAACAACTGGTACCCGGGCCAGATCCTTGACGACCCCCGCTACACCGTCAAGGACGTCGACACCCTCGCCGCGCGGGCCCGGCAGGCCTTCGGCGAGTACTTCCCCGTCACCGACCTGCGCGGTGGCCGCGCCGAGGGCCGGATGTACCGGGTGATGCGGTACGGCCCGCTGCTCGACGTGTTCGTCCTGGACATGCGGACGTACCGGGACGCCAACTCCCCCGGGACGCAGACCGAGGACCCGATCGGCATCCTGGGCGCCGAGCAGTCGGCGTGGCTGAGGCGCGAGCTGTCCCGCTCCCGCGCCACCTGGAAGGTCATCGCCGCCGACATGCCGCTGGGCATCGTCGTCCCCGACGGCGCCGCGAACTTCGAGGCGGTCGCGCAGGGCGACCCCGGCGCCCCGCTCGGCCGCGAGCTCCAGATCGCGGAAGTCCTGCGTCACATCAAGCACCGGCGCATCACCGGCACCCTGTGGCTCACCGCCGACGTCCACTACACGGCCGCGAACCACTACGCGCCGGAGCGGGCCGCCTTCACCGACTTCGCACCGTTCTGGGAGTTCGTCTCCGGCCCCATCGGCGCGGGCGGCTTCCCGGCGGGCCGGCTCGACGCGACCTTCGGCCCGCGCACGGCGTACGTCCAGTCGGCGCCGGTCGCCAACATGTCCCCGGCGGAGAACCCCCCGTACTACGGGGAGGTGTCGATCGACGGCGGCAGCGGTGAACTCACCGTCCGCCTGCGCCGCCACGGCGGCGGCGTACTCTTCACCACGACGCTTCAGCCCGGGCGCGTGGGACAGGCCTAGCGGCTTAACCAGTCGGTCACAGATCGTTCGCGGTCACGCAACACCCCTGCGTCACAGTGGTGTGCATGACTGACCGTAACCCCGCCTCCGCCCAGCGTGCCCACCGCCACCACTGGCGCCGTGACCTCGTCGAACTGGCTGCCCTGTTCTGCGCCGTCGCGGTCGCCGACGGCATCGCCAATCTCGTCGCGCACGGCCCCCGGGGGCCCGTACTACTGGTGGCCTCGGCCGTCGCCCTGCTGATCACGGCGGCCTTCCACACGTGGTGGGCGCGCCGCCACAGCCATGCGCCGCCGCCCGGTCCGGCGCTCCCGGCCGTCGGCGGCCGGGCCGCCTCCTCCTCTCCCGCCGACCCCTCCCCCGCCTCGACCACCGCCGCGCTGTGGCGGATGCGGACGACGGTGCGCGACGAACCGGGCAGCCTGGCCGCGCTCTGCTCGGCCCTCGCCCGCAACGGCGTGGACATCCTGACCCTCCAGACCCACCCGCTGCCCGAGGGCGGCACCGTCGACGAGTTCCTGCTCCGCGCCCCCCAGCGCCTGCCCTCCGCCGACCTGACCCGGGCCATCTCCGGGGCGGGCGGCCACAGCACCTGGATTGAGCGCGCCGACGCCCACGACCTGGTCGACACCCCGACCCGGGTCCTCGGCCTGGCCACCCGCACCGCCCTGGACGCCGCCGAACTCCCCCTGGCCCTGCGCCAACTGCTCGGCCGTTGCACGATCCACTCGATCCCCGCGACCACCCTCTCCGGCCGCCCCAACGCGGGCGCCGACGCCCCGGTCGAGGGAGTACTGGAGGCGACGGTGATGCGGCTGCGCGACCCGTCGGGCGGTGCCATCACCGTCGAGCGCCCCTACCTGCCCTTCACGCCCACCGAGTTCGCCCGCGCCCGGGCCCTGGTCGAGCTCGACGCCCGCCTCGGCCCGCGCGTGCCGCGCAGCCAGGACGTACTGACCCTGCCCGAGGGCAACGAGATCACCGTGCGCCGCGCCGACGGCTCCGACCTGGCCGCCGCCCGTGCCATGCACGACCGCTGCTCCGAGCGGACCCTGGGCCTGCGCTACCACGGCCCGGTCGCCGACGCCGACCGCTACCTCGGGCACCTGCTGAGCCCCCGCTTCGGCCGCACCCTGGCCGCGACCACCGCCTCGGGCAAGCTCGTCGCCCTCGGCCACCTGCTGTGGGACGGCGACGAGACCGAGGTGGCGCTGCTCATCGAGGACGACTGGCAGCGGCGCGGCATCGGTTCCGAGCTGCTGCGCCGCCTCATCGCGATGGCCGTCGAGGCCGGTTGCGACAGCGTCTACGCCGTCACCCAGGCCTCCAACACCGGCATGGTCGCCGCCATGCGCGGCCTCGGCCTCCCGCTGGACTACCAGATCGAGGAGGGCACGCTCGTGATCACGGCCCGGCTGGGCGCGACTCCGGTCACCTCGCGGGTCCCGTACGAGGTCCCTCGCGGGCGTCCCGCGCACGAGGCCCGGCGCCACCGGAACTGACCGGCCGGCCCCGCGAACAGGCCCCGCGAACATGCGAGCAGGACCTGTAAGCAGGCCGAGAGCGAACGGTGATGACGCGGGGAGGTGCCCCGTACGAAGATGGCCGCATGTCAGACACCCTCCACAATGACAGCGCCTCCCGGCTTCCCCGCCAGGTCGCAGACGCCTACGTCGACGACTTGATCGCCATCGATCCGATCATGGGCACCTACCTCGGCGACACCTCCAGCTCCGACAAGCTCCCCGACTTCTCCCCGGCCGGCCGCGCCGCCGTCGCCGAGCTCGCCCGCGTCACCCTCGCGCGGCTCGACGTCGCCGAGCGGCTGCCCGGCGCGGACACCGACGTCGAGCGGCGCTGCGGGCGCCTGCTGCGCGAGCGGCTGACGGCTGAGATCGCCGTGTACGAGGCCGATGAGGACCTGCGCTCGGTCAGCAACATCCACTCCCCGGCGCACGCGGTCCGCGAGGTCTTCACCCTCACCCCGGCCGCGACCGAGGACGACTGGGCGGCGATCGCCCGGCGGCTGCGCGCGGTTCCCGAGGCCTTGACCGGCTACCGCGAGAGCCTCCGGTCGGGTCTGGAGCGCGGCCTGTACGCCGGCCCCCGCGCCACCGCCACCTTCGTCGGTCAGCTCACCACCTGGGCGGGCCAGGACACCGACGCGGACGGGGACTTCTTCGGCGGGTTCGCGGCGGCCGGCCCCGAGTCACTGCGCACGGAACTGGACAAGGCCGCGGCCGGTGCGACCGCCTCCGTCGTGGAGCTGCGCGACTGGATGCGCGACGTGTACGCCCCGGCCGTCGAGGGTCGCCCGGACACCGTGGGCCGCGAGCGGTACGCCCGTTGGGCTCGGTACTACAACGGCACCGACCTGGACCTGGACGAGGCCTACGCGTACGGCTGGGCCGAATACCACCGGCTGCTGGCCGAGATGAAGACGGAGGCGGCGAAGATCCTCCCGGGTGCGGGTCCCTGGGAGGTGCTCAGGCACCTCGACGAGCACGGCACCCACATCGAGGGCGTCGACGAGGTGCGTGCCTGGCTGCAGGGCATCATGGACGAGGCCATCGAGAACCTCGACGGAACCCACTTCGACCTCGCCGAGCGGGTCAAGAAGGTGGAGTCCATGATCGCGCCCGCGGGCGGCGCGGCGGCTCCGTACTACACCAGCCCCTCCGAGGACTTCTCTCGCCCGGGTCGCACCTGGCTGCCGACCATGGGCCAGACCCGGTTCCCGCTGTACGACCTGGTGTCCACCTGGTACCACGAGGGTGTTCCCGGCCACCACCTCCAGCTCGCGCAGTGGACGCACGTCGCGGACCGGCTCTCCCGCTACCAGGCCGGCGTCGGCATGGTCAGCGCGAACGTCGAGGGCTGGGCCCTGTACGCGGAGCGCCTGATGGACGAACTCGGCTACCTGCGCGACGCCGAGCAGCGGTTGGGCTACCTGGACTGCCAGATGATGCGCGCCGCTCGGGTCATCGTCGACATCGGCATGCACCTGGGCCTGGAGATCCCGGCGGACTCGCCGTTCCACCCGGGCGAGCGGTGGACGGTGGCGCTGGCCCAGGAGTTCTTCGGCCTGCACAGCGGCCGGCCGGAGGACTTCATCGAGAGCGAGGTGACGCGCTACCTGTCGATGCCGGGGCAGGCGATCGGCTACAAGCTGGGCGAACGCGCCTGGCTGCTGGGCCGGGACAACGCCCGCGCCGCGCACGGCGACTCCTTCGACTTGAAGGCGTGGCACATGGCGGCGCTGTCCCAGGGCTCGCTGGGTCTGGACGACCTGGTGGACGAGCTGTCGAAATTGTGAACTGAGCCGAGCGACGCGCACGGGCCGCTCGCCGCCCGCGAGGGACGAGCGGCCCGTCGCTTCCGCCGAGCGTCTCCTTGACCTGGTGGCCCAGGCGGGCTCCTCGCCGCTCCCCCGCCGGCCGCCGAGTCCGTGAGGGAGGGCCGCCGGTCAGCCCGCCTGCCCGGCCAGACGGTGGCGCACCACCGAGCCGCCGCGCTGCTTGACGATCTCCAGCTGGGCCTGGACCCGGCTGCGCAGGTCGGCGACGTGGCTCACGATGCCGACGCTGCGGTCGCGTTCGCGCAGGGAGTCCAGTACGTCGAGCACCTCGTCCAGTGCCTGGTCGTCGAGGCTGCCGAAGCCCTCGTCGATGAAGAGGGTGTCGAGGCGCATGCCGCCCGCCTCGTCGGTGACCACGTCGGCCAGCCCCAGCGCCAGGGCGAGCGAGGCGAAGAAGGTCTCGCCGCCGGACAGGGTGGCGGTGTCCCGCTCGCTGCCCGTCCACGCGTCCACGACGTGCAGTCCGAGGCCGGAACGGCCCCGTCCGCTCGCCCGCGCGTCGGAGTGGACCAGCGTGTAGCGGCCGCCGGACATGCGCAGCAGCCGTACCGTCGCCGCCGCCGCGACCTGCTCCAGGCGCGCCGCGAGGACGTACGATTCCAGCCGCATCCTGCGCTCGTTGTCGGCGGAGGTGCCGGCGGTGAGCCCGGCCATCCGGGCCACCCGGTCGTACTCCTCGCGCAACGGACCCAGGGCCCGCAGTTCCGACTCCGCCTGCCGCGAGAGCCGGTCCAGCTCGGCGCAGCTCACGCGGGCGGCGTCGACGGCCGAACCGGCCGCCCGCAACTTCGCCGCCGCGGCGGCCGCGTACTCCTCGGCGCCCCGCGGGTCGGCGGCCGGCAGGGCCGCTGCCGCAGCGGTGTCCTGTTCGGCGTGCCGGTCGGCCAGCATGGCCTCCTCGGCCTGCCAGGCGTCCAACCGGCGTTGGAGGGCGGTGCGTTCGTATTCCGGCAGTACGGCGTCGGCCGCCTCTCCCGTGGTGTCGAACCCGGCCTTGAACGAGGCGTCGGCCAGTTGGTCGTCGGCCTCCTTGAGTCGAGCGGCGGTCGCCTCGGCGCGGCGCAGCGCGGCCGCGGCCCCGGTGACGATCCGGACCCGCTCCTCCAGGACGCGGGCGCGGGCCGCGACACTGGGCGCGTCGCCCCGTACGAGGGCCAGCTCGGCCTCCAGCGCGCCTTGCTCCCGGTCCAGGGCCTCCCGTCGCGAGGCCCTGGCGGCGGCCCGGCGCTCGGCCTCGAGCCGGTCGGCGCTGCGCGCGGCGTACTCGCGCTCGGCGCGGGCCAGGCGCTCGCGGGCGGTGTGCAGGCCGGCCGCCTCCGCGTGGGCGGCGGCGTGCCGGGCGCTCAGGTCGCCGGTGAGTTCCAGGAGTTCGGCGGTGGTGGCCTCCCCGGCGGCGGCCGCGGCTTCGGCCTCGGCCTCCCGGACGGCGGCCAGCTTCCGCTCGGCGGCGCCGCGCCGTTCCTCGGCCTGCTCGAAGCGGGCGTGGGCGGCGTCTTCGGCGGCCCGGTCGACGTGCCCGGGCGCGGGACGCGCGGGAAGCGGGTGCTCCGCCGATCCGCACACCTTGCAGGGCTCCCCCGCCACCAGGGCGGCGGCCAGTTCGGCGGCGATCCCGCTGAGCCGGGCCTCCTTCAGCTCCAGCCAGCTCTCCCGCGCGGCGGCGGACTCCTCGCGCAGCCGCAGCAGCGCGGCGTCCGCGACCTCGGCGTCGGCGGCGAGGGCGTCGCGCCGCCGGGCGGCGTTCAGGTGCAGCCGGGCAGGCTCCAGCCGGGCGGCGAGCTGCTCGACGAGGGTGGCGGCCTGCTGGGCGGCTTCGACGCGCCCGGCCAGCTCGGCGCGGGTGTCCTCCCAGCGGGCGAGCCACTCGGCGGACTCCTGGCGCTGCTCCTCGGCGTCCCGGGACTCCCGGTCCAGCGTGGCCCGCTCGCGGCCGATCTCGGCACTGCGCTGCTCGGCCCGCCGGGCCGCCCCGACCGCTCCGAGCTCTTCCCGCAGCCGCTGCTCGAAGGCGGCGAGCTGTTCGGCTCCCGCTTCGGCCAGGTTGGGCGGGAGTTCGGCGAGGGCGAGCGTCTGCGCGTGGGCGGCGGTCAGGTGCGCGGCGGCGGCGGCCCCGCGCAGTTCCAGTGCGGGCGCGACGAGGGCGCCGCGGCGGGCCCGGTCGAGCAGGGCGCGCACCCGCTCCCGCTCGGGCCCGGCGGCGTCGAGCAGGGCGGCCCGGCGCAGGGTCTCCGTGTGGCGGCTTTGCAACCGGTCGAGTTCCCGTGCCTCCTCGGCGGCCCGCCGGGCGGCCGCGTACCGGCTCTCGACGGCGGCCAGCGCGTACTCGGCGACGGTGAGCCGCTCCCGGGCGGCGCAGCGGGCGACCGCGGCCCAGGCACGGACGGCCTCGGCGAGTCCGGGGTCGCCGGGCTGGTGACGGGGCAGCGGCCAGGCCCGCAGGTCGGCGCAGTCCCCGGCGGCCTGGGCGATGCGCTGGGCCACGCCGAGGACGCGCTCGTCGCCCGCGCGCACCTTGGCCTCGGCCGTACGGCGCCGCTCGGCGAGCAGGGTCTCGACCGCGGCGAAGCGGCGGGTGTCGAAGAGCCGCCCCAGGAGCCGGCCGCGCGCTTCGGCGCCGGCCCGCAGGAACTGGGCGAACTCCCCCTGCGGCAGCAGCACCACCTGGCAGAACTGTTCGCGGCTCATGCCGAGCAGTTGCTCGATCTCCTCGCCGATCTCCTGGTGGGAGCGGCTGAGCCCCTGCCAGGACCCGTCGAGGCGTTCGCGCAGCAGGCTTTGGGCGCGGTCCCTGGTCGTGCCGGTGCCGCGTTTCTTGGGCCGGTCCTGCTCGGGTCGCCGCGTGATCTCCAGGCGGCGGCCGGCGGCGGTCAGTTCGAGGGTGACCTCCGTCACGGTGTCGGGAGCGGCGTGGTCGCTGCGCAGGCTGGTGAGGTGGGGGAGGCGGGAGCCGGGCACCGCCCCGTAGAGCGCGAAGCAGACCGCGTCGAGGACGGAGGTCTTGCCCGCGCCGGTGGGTCCGTGGAGCAGGAAGATCCCGGCGCCGGAGAGGGCGTCGAAGTCGATCTCCTGGGGCTCGGCGAACGGCCCGAAGGCGGTGACCTTGAGCCGGTGCAGCCTCATAGGAGGGTCTCCTCGCCCACGGCCTGGGTGCGTACGTCGTCGAAGGCGCCGCGCAGCACGGCCCGTTCGGCGTCGTCGGCCCGGCCGCCGCCGCGGACGTGCGCGACGAAGTCCTCGGCGATCTCCTGGTCGGTGCGGCCCTTCAGCCGCTGCGCGTAGGAGGCCGCGCCTTCCTTCTCGCGGCCCTCGGGTTCGAAGGCGAGGCTGAGGACGTGCGGGAAGCGGGCGGCGAGACGGGCCATGGGGTCCTGGGGGCGGACGGCGTCGGTGAGGGTGGCCTCGATCCAGCGGTCCTCGTGGGCGTCGAGGGCCGGGTCCCGCAACAGTTCCTCCAGCCGTCCGCGGAGCCGGCCGAGGGCGCGCGGTACGGGTGTGTCGATCCGCTCGGCGGTGACGAGTTGCCCTGCCGCGCCCAGTTCGATCAGCCACATCGTCTTGCGGTGGTCGGCCTCGGAGAAGGAGTAGGCCAGCGGGGAACCCGAGTAGCGGACCCGTTCGTCGATCTTCTGGCAGCCGTGGAGGTGGCCGAGGGCCACGTAGTCGACCCCGTCGAAGACGCGGGCGGGCACGGCTTCCACCCCACCGACCGTGATGTCGCGCTCGCTGTCGCTGGGCTGCCCGCCGGTGACGAAGGCGTGGGCGAGGACGACGGAGCGGGTCCCGGGAGCCCGGCCGGCGAGGTCTGCGCGCACCCGGTCCATCGCCGCGCCCAGGACCGCCTCGTGGCTGACCTTCGGCGCGCCGAGGGTCTCCTTCACCAGGGCGGGCTCCAGGTAGGGCAGCCCGTACAACGCCACGTCACCGTGTACGTCGGCCAGCACAACGGGGTCGGAGCAGCCGGCCGGGTCGGTCCTGAGGTATATCCCGGCCCCCTCGATCAGCCCTGCCCCGACGCCCAGTCGGCGGGCGGAGTCGTGGTTCCCGGAGATCATCACCGTGGGCACGCCGAGCCCGGCGAGCCGGTGCAGGGCCCGGTCGTACAGCTCGACGGCGGGCAGCGGGGGCACGGCCCGGTCGTAGATGTCGCCGGCGACGAGGACGGCGTCCACCCGGTGCTCCTCGACGGTCGCGACGAGGTGGTCGATGAAGGCGGCCTGGGCACCGAGCATGTTGACGCGGTGGAAGGACCGTCCGAGGTGCCAGTCGGAGGTGTGCAGAAACTTCACTCGCCGGCCTCGCCGCGCATGCCCGTCCCCCTGCTCGTCCTCCGGCACGTTGCCCCCACTACGCTAACCCGTCGCCGGGGGCGCCACGGCCGCTCCGGCACCCCGGGCCCCTCGGGACCCGCGCGCTCAGGGCGCGTACGTCTCCCCGCCCAGGGTGAGGGTGGCGCTGCCCGCGGTGTTGTCGGCCAACCAGGCCTCGAAGGCGGGGAGGTCGGCTTCGGGGAGGGCGACCTCGATCTCCACGGCGGAGCCGTAGCGCAGGTCGACGACGGTCCGGCCGGTGGAGCGCAGGTCGTTCTGGGTCTTGCCGGCCCGCTGGTGGTCGACGGTGACGGTGGCCAGCCGGTAGCGGCGGCGGGTGACGGTGCCGAGCGCGTCGAGCGCTTCTCCGACGACCCCTCCGTAGGCCCTGATCAGGCCGCCGGCTCCGAGCTTGACGCCGCCGTAGTACCGGGTGACGACGGCGACCGCGTACCGGACGTCGCGCCGCGTCAGCATCTGCAGCATGGGGACCCCGGCGGTGCCCCCGGGCTCGCCGTCGTCACTGGCCTTCTGGACGGAGGCGTCGGCGCCGATCACGTAGGCGAAGCAGTTGTGGGTGGCGGTGGGGTGCTCCTTGCGGACGCGCGCGATGAACTCCTGAGCCTCCTGCTCCGTCGCGGCGGGCGCGAGCGAGCACAGGAACCGCGAGCGGTTGATCTCCGCCTCGTGCACGCCCTTCCGGGCCACCGTCACGTACTGGTCCGCCTTCACCGCTCCACCCTAAGCGGTGGTCGGGAACGATCCGGCCGGCCGGGTGACGCGGGCTTCCGACCGCCGGCCGAAATGCGCCCGCCATTGGGGCGACCTACGGTGAACGCATCCGGCCCTCTCGAACGCGGGAAGGGGAAATCCATGTTTTCGCTGCCCGGCAAGGACATGACGCGCGACGGAATGCGGCGGCGGCTCCTCATGGTCGCGCCCGCGGCCCTACTGGCCTCCCAGGCGGTAATGCCGATCGGCGGTTTCGTCCCGGGTGTGACACAGGCCCACGCCGCCGAGGACGTCGCGATCCCCACCGCCATGACGGTTCCGGCTCGGCCCGATTACGAGCGGCTCGCCCTCGCCACTCTCGACGAGGTGACACGGGGCGACTTCACGGCCGTCTCCGCCCGCTTCGACGAGGTCCTTCGCGGACAGGCCACTCCGGAGTTCCTCGCGAAGTCCTGGAACGACTACCAGACGGCGTTCGGTCGCTTCGAGTCGCACGGGGCCCCGAAACAGGTCGCGTCCGGCAATGGGAATGTGGTCGACGTCCCGCTGCACATGGCGAAGCGGCCCGGCAATTTCCGCGTCACCTTCAATTCGGATGGACAGATCGTGGGCCTGTTCTTCCTGCGGACGGGAGTTCCGGTCCCCTAGGCCCTGTCGGGGAATCCGATACGCGCCCTTTCCGTTGATCCCCCCGTACGGGCCGGCAGGAGCCGGTCCGACGGGCGAGCAGGAGGCGGTGCGCGTGTACGGCGACCAGGAGACCATCCGCAGGATCCTCACCGAAGTCGGGGACACCTGGGCCGTGGTGGGCCTGTCGAACAACGAGAGGCGGGCGGCCTACGGGGTGGCGCGCGTGCTGCAGAGGTTCGGGAAGCGGGTGGTTCCCGTACACCCCAAGGCGGAGACGGTGCACGGGGAGCCCGGGTACGCGACGCTGGGGGACATCCCGTTCGAGGTGGATGTGGTCGACGTCTTCGTCAACAGCGACCTCGCGGGTCCGGTCGCCGACGAGGCGGTGGCGATCGGCGCGCGCGCCGTCTGGTTCCAGCTCGGCGTGATCGACGAGGCCGCCTGCGAGCGGACGCGGGAGGCGGGCCTGCTGATGGTCATGGACCGGTGTCCCGCGATCGAGATCCCCACCCTGTAACGCGCCCTGTAGCGGGGCCCGTCAGGGCGCGAGCGCCGGCTCGTGCCCGCTGACCGGCGGGATCGAGACGGCCATGGTCATGTGCATCGGCTCCGGGCCGTCGTTGCGGTACTCGTGCGGGACGTTCGCCTCGAAGGAGACCGCCCCGCCCGGCGGCACCTCGTACGGTTCGCCGTCGACGGTGAGGGTGAGCCGCCCGGCCGTGACGTGCAGCATCTCCAGGGTTCCCGCCGGGTGCGGGTCCGACGCCGTGCCCTCGCCCGGCTGCAACCGGTACGCCCACACCTCCAGGGGCCCGCGCCGGTCGTCGCCGAGCAGCATGGTCGCGCCGCTGCCCCCGTCCGTGGACCACATCCGTACTCCCTGGCCGGGCGGCACGAGGTGGACCCGCGGGCCGCGGTCGCGGTCCAGGAGGGTGGTGATGCTCACGCCGAGGGCGTCGGCCAGCTTCACGGTGGTGCCGACGCTGGGGTTCGTCCGGGCCTGCTCGATCTGGATGATCATCCCGCGGCTCACGCCCGCCCGCGCCGCCAGCGCCTCCAGGGTGAATCCGCGCTCGCTACGCCAGCGCCTGAGGTTGCGCGCGAGCGCTTGAGTGAGCTGCTCCAGGTCCGACACGGGTTCCCCCAGCTTCGCGTCCAACATTTTGGATGACGCAGTCCAGCAGACTGAACTACGGTGTGGTGTACTCGACGCTGCACCCCACCGTTCACCACACTGTACTGCGAGGCCCCCGCATGACCGTCCTCTTCGCCCTGGCGACAGCCCTGCTGTGGGGACTCGCCGACTTCGGCGGCGGGCTGCTGACGCGCCGCGTCCCAGCGCTGACGGTGGTGGTGGTCTCGCAGGTCGTCGCCGTCGCCGTGCTCGGCGCCGTCGTGCTCGCCACCGGCGCCTGGCGGGAGGCGGGAGCGCAACTGTGGTTCGCGGTCGCCGCCGGCTTCGTCGGGCCGGTCGCGATGCTGAGCTTCTACAAGGCGCTGGCCCTCGGCCCCATGGGCGTGGTGTCCCCGCTCGGGTCGCTCGGCGTGGTCGTCCCCGTCGGAGCCGGACTGGCGCTGGGCGAACGCCCCGGACCGGGCCAGTTCGCCGGGATCGCGGTGGCCGTCGTCGGCATCATCCTGGCCGGCGGCCCGGAACTGCGCGGAGCGCCGGTACAGCGTCGGGCCGTGCTGCTCACCCTGCTCGCCGCGTTCGGCTTCGGCGCGGTGATGGCCCTCATCTCGGAGGCCTCCCACACCGTCATCGGTCTTTTCCTGGCCCTGTTCGTGCAGCGCGTGACCAATGTGGCCGTGGGCGGCGCCGCCTTGGCCGTACAGGTGCGGCGGGGCGCGCCCGCCCTGCCGGCGGCCGACGGCCCGCGCCTGCTGTGGCGACTCCTGCCGGCGCTGGCCTTCGTCGGTCTCGCGGACGTCGCGGCGAACGGCACGTACTCCGTCGCCGCCCAGAGCGGCCCGGTCACGGTGGCCGCCGTGCTCTCCTCGCTCTATCCGGTGATCACCGCACTCGCCGCCTTCGCCGTGCTCAAGGAGCGCCTGCGGCCGGTCCAGGCGGCCGGCGCGGGCCTCGCCCTCGCCGGCACCGTCCTGCTGGCCGCCGGTTAGGAGGCCTCTTCGAGACCGGGCCGGCTCGCGGACCTACCCCACGCCGGGCGACACGACCTCGCCCGCGCCCGCGCCGCTCCCTCGGGCCGTCGCCTTCGCGTCCGCCTGCGCCTCCGCCAAGGCGGCCAGACCGCGCAGTTGTTCCGGCGTGATGCCGTCGGCGATCGGGATCGGCGCCGGGGTGCGCAGCGGTGGTTGCCAGCCCGTCTCGGGTTCCCATCGCCGCACGACGCGCGCCGGGGCCCCCGCCACCACCGCGTGGTCGGGCACCTCGCCCCGTACGACGGCTCCCGCCGCCACGACCACGTTGCGACCCAGCCGCGCCCCCGGCAGGATCACCGCGCCGGTACCCAGCCAGCAGCCCGGGCCGATCTCCACCGGCTCGCTGCGCGGCCACTGCCTGCCGACCGGCTCGTGCGGGTCGTCGTAGCTGTGGTTGGTGGAGGTGATGTACACGCCCGGCCCGCAGAAGGTGTCGTCCCCGATGCTGATCCGGGTGTCGGCTATGACGTGGCTGCCGCGACCGAGGACCACCCCGTTGCCCAGCACGAGCACGGGGTCCGGGCCGAGGTCCAGATCGGGCATCATCCCGGCCGTCAGGGTGACCTGCTCGGCGATGATGCAGTGGTCGCCGAGCCGGATCCACTGTTCGCCGAAGACGGTGCCCTGCGGGAAGGCCAGGCGCGTGCCGTGGCCGATGGCGCCGAAGCGCAGCGGTCCGGGCGTCTCGGCGGTCACGGCCCCGGCCCGCTGCATCCAACGCCACCCGGCCTGGACGGCGCGGTTGGCCACGCGACGGCGCAGGGATGAGAACGTGTTCTGGTTCTTCGGCACCGGGTCACCGTAGCGCGCCGGGTGCCGGTACCGCGCCGTGATCTTCACCCCATCGCCCGAGACCTCGCCCCCGTGTCCTACCGTGCTGTGAGCGCGGCACCGGCGGAGCACAGAGAACCGAGGGAAGAGAACATGACACAGCAGGCGGCCCAGGCACTCGTGGCGGCCGTGGGCGGGAAGCAGCCCGTCATCGACCCGTCCGCCTTCACGGCGCCCACCTCCGTGGTGGTCGGCGACGTCACGCTCGGCGCCGGCTCCAGCGTCTGGTACTCGGCGGTGCTGCGCGCCGACTGCGGGCCGATCACCCTGGGCGCCGACAGCAACGTGCAGGACAACTGCACCATCCACGTGGACCCCGGGTTCCCGGTCAGCGTCGGGGAGCGCGTATCCATCGGCCACAACGCCGTCGTGCACGGCTGCACCGTCGAGGACGACTGCCTGATCGGGATGGGCGCGACCGTCCTCAACGGCGCGGTGATCGGCGCCGGTTCGCTCGTCGCGGCGCAGGCACTGGTCCCCCAGGGCATGGTGGTGCCGCCCGGCTCTCTGGTCGCGGGCGTTCCGGCCAAGGTGCGGCGGGAGCTCACGGAGGAGGAGCGCGAGGGCATCCGCGTCAACGCCCTGATGTACACGGGGCTGGCCGAGCGGCACCGCGCGTCCGTGGGCCCGCGGGACTGATCGGGACCCGGGGCCGGCGGGTGTCCGGCGCCGCTCTCAGTCCGAGATCGACGCCGGCGCCTGGGCCGCGGGCTCGTCCTCGACGAGGTGCTCCGCGGCCGCCGCCTTGCGCATCCGGTAGCGCAGCACCAAGGTCACCGAGAGCCCGATCAGCAGGGCCGCCACCAGCGCCAGCCACGAGAACCGCTTGAGCCACGGCTCGGCGACGATGCCGACGGTGTAGATCACGGCGGTCGTACCGCCGGCCCAGATGATCCCGCCGAGCACGTTCGCGATGAGGAACTTCCAGTACGGCATGCGCAGCACGCCCGCCAGCGGTCCGGCGAAGATCCGCAGCAGGGCCACGAACCGCCCGAAGAAGACGGCCCACATGCCCCACTTCTCGAAGGAGCGTTCCGCCAGGGCGACGTGCCGCGGCCCGAAGTGCTTGGGGAAGCGCCGGCCCAGCCGCTCAAGCAGCGGCTTGCCGCCCCGGCGTCCGATCGCGTAGCCGATGGAGTCGCCGACGATGGCGCCCGCGATGGCGCACAGTCCCAGCACCACCGGATCGATGTGCCCCTGCTGTGAGGCCAGCAGGGCCGCGCTGACCAGGATGATCTCGCCGGGCAGCGGAACGCCCAGGCTCTCCAGGCCGATGACCAGCCCCACCAGGAGATAGACGCTGATCGCCGGGATCGTCTCCAGCCATTCCTGGATGTGCACCGGTACGTCCTCCAGAGTCGTCCCCGGCGCGCCCCCTGTGACACGCCGAACAGGCAGCCTATCCGCTCGCCACGACAGCCTTCCCTCTCAGCGGCAGTTCGCGGGACGAACGGCCGATGTACACCTCACGGGGACCGGTGCCACGCACCCACGCGTGCCGCTCCGGGTCCCAGGACGAGAGCGCCCGCGCGTCCACGTCAACGGTGACCCGCCGCTCCTCCCCCGCGCTCAAGGTCAGCCGCCGGTAGCCGACGAGCGCGCGCACCGGCTGGTCCGGTTTCAGCTCACCGGACGGGCCGACGTACACCTGCGCCACGTCGATGCCCTTGCGGCGGCCGGTGTTGCGGACGGTGAACTCCACGCGCAGTCCGCCGCGCAGCGGCCGCACCGCCGCTTTCGTATACTCCCACGTCGTGTACGAGAGGCCGTGCCCGAACGGGAACAGCGGCTCGACGTGCTGCGCGTCGTACCAGCGGTGGCCGACGTGGACGCCCTCGGAGTACTCCTGGCGCCCGCCCACGCCCGGGTAGCGCAGCGGGTCACCGCCGACCGGGGTCGCCCGCTCGTCGGCCGGGAACGTCTGGGTGAGCCGGCCGCCCGGGTCGACATCGCCGAAGAGGACGTCGGCCGTGGCCGCCGCGCCCTCCTGCCCCGGGTAGTACATCTGGAGGACGGCCCCGGTACGGGCGAGCCAGGGCATGGTCGTACTGGAGGAGGTGTTCAGCACCACCGTGGTGCGCGGGTTGACGGCGGTGACGGCCTCGATGAGGGCCTCCTGGCCGCCGGGCAGGGCGAGGGAGCGGCGGTCGCTGCCCTCGGTGGCGTCCTCGTAGGCGAACAGCACCACGGCGGCGGCCTCCTTGGCCGCCTTCACCGCCTCGGCGACGTCCGCGGCCCGGCTCGCGCTCGTGGTGTGCCGGAGGCGGAACCGCTGCCCCTTCTCCCCGCCCTCGGCGGTCACCGCGAGCCGGTGGGTGCCGGCCTTCAGGAGGAGGGTGTGGCGGCGGACGGTGAGCCCGTCGGGGGCGGCGGCGAGCAGTCCGCCCGCGAAGTACTCGGCCACGCCCTGCCGCACCGGGAACAGTTCCTGCCCGTCGAGGCGTACGGAGGGCCGCTTGCCGGTGTAGTGGACGAGCAGGGTCCACTCGTCGTCGGCGCCCAGGGTGAACTCCCCCTCGTGGCTCCAGGTGCGTCCGGCGTCCACGCCCCGGTCGTCCAGGTCCGCGGCCGGGGTCAGCAGCGTCGGCGGGAGGGCCCGGCCGTACAGGTCCTCGCCGAGGGCGTAGCGGACGGCGGCCCCGTTGCCGGCGCGCCGTGTGATCGCGGTGAGCGGGGAGGGCGCCCGCTCCGGGAGGACGTGCGCGCTTCCGCCGCCGCTGACGAAGGGCACCCGGCCGGTGGGCCCGATCACCGCGAGGGAGCGGGCCGAGGCACCGACCAGCGGCAGCGTGCCGTGCTCGTTGCGCAGCAGCACCGCTCCCGCGGCGGCCACCTTGCGCGCGGTCCGGGCGCCGGCGAAGGGGTCGCGCACCGGTCGGGCCGGTGGGTGCGGGGACAGCAGCCCGAAGCGGTCCATCGTGGTCAGGACGCGGCGTACGGCGAGGTCCACGGCGCCGCGCGGGACGGTGCCGGCGCGTACCGCCTCGCGCAGCGGCGGGCCGAAGTGGGCGCCGCCGGGCATTTCCATGTCGAGGCCGGCCGTGAGGGAGGCGACGGTGCTGTGGGTGGCGTCCCAGTCGGACATCACCCAGCCGTCGAATCCCCAGCGGGCGCGCAACACTTCGTCGAGCAGCGCCTTGTTCTCGCAGGCGTGGACGCCGTTGACCTTGTTGTACGCGCCCATGACCGCGCCGGCTCCGGCGGCGACGGCGGCCTCGAAACCCCGAAGCTCCGTCTCGTGCAGGGTCTGTTCGCCGGCGATCACGTCGACGGTGTCCCGCCCCTGCTCCTGGTTGTTGAGGGCGAAGTGCTTGACGGTGGCGATCAGCCCCTCGTCCTGGATGCCTCGTACGACCGCGGTCACGAGGTCGGCCGTCAGCCGCGGGTCCTCGGCGAACGTCTCGAAGTTCCGCCCGGCGTAGGGCGTGCGGATCAGGTTGACCATCGGCGAGAGCAGCACGTCCTGGCCGAGCGCCCGGCCCTCGCGGCCGATGACGCGGCCGTACTCGCGGGCCAGTTCCGGGTCGAAGGCGCAGGCCATGAGGACGGGGGCGGGCAGTGCGGTGGCGGGCCGGGCGACCCTGATGCCGGCCGGTCCGTCCGCGAGGCGCAGCGCGGGAATCCCGAGGCGGGGTACGCCGGGCACGTAGCCGGCCTGACCGAGCGGGGCGGGGTCCTGGGCGCCGTGCAGGAGGGCGGTCTTCTCGTCGAGGGTGAGTTCGGCGATGAGGGCGTCGATCCCGGCCGCGCCCAGCGTCTTCCCGGCGGCCGGCGGGGGCGCCTCGGTACGGGGCGCGGCGCCGGTCGGCGCCGCGGACGCGCAGCCGGTCACTCCCAGGACGGCGCCCGCCGCCCCCAACATCCGCATCGCGGAACGTCTGGACACGGGCTCGCTCATGGGGCTCCCTGCGGCGTCGGCGCGGACGGGAGCGGCCCGCGCCGGACCGCTCCCGCGCCCACTGTCGGCCCGCGCCCCGCCGGCCCGTGCCCGGACGCGCCACCGGAGACCCCAGGTTCAGCCCTGCGGCGGCCGGCCGCCGTGCCCCGCGCCCGCGCGGGCCGCTGAGGGGAGCTACGCGTTGGGACGCAGGGTCCAGACCACGGTCATCTCCCCGGTCACGGCCTCGTCCTCGCGCTGGATGGCGATGGTGACGGGGAATTCGGGGCGGCCGCCCGCGTCGAGTTCCGCGACGACCTCGGCGGCCGGGCGGCCGAGGGTGGCGGTGGCTGTGACGACGCCCTTGGCCAGCTTCTTGTAGCCGATCTCGGCCTTGACGGCGAGCGGTACGGCGCGCGAGAGCTGGTCCCCGAACGCGGCGAGGACGATGGCGCCGCTCGCGGACTCGGCGAGGGTGAACATCGCGCCGGCGTGCGGACCGCCGACGTGGTTGTGGAAGTCGGGCTGGTCGGGCAGCCGGACGACGGCGCGCTCGGGGGTCGTCTCCAGGAACTGGAGGTTCAGGGTGCGGGCCATCGGCACGGTCGCGGCGAGCAGTTCGCCCACGTTCATCTGTTCTGCGCTCATGACACGCGATGTTACCCACGAGTAAGGGCGGTTGGCCAGACCGGACGAGGGGGCGGCCGTGGCCACTGTCCGCCCCTCCCACTATCGTTACCGGCCATGTGGCCAGGACAGCAGCAGCCGCCCGGGGGACAGCCCGACCCCCAGGACGCGCGACAGAACCCGTACCAGCAGCAGCAGGGACAGCCGAACCCGTACCAGCAGCAGCCGCAACCGGGATTCGGTGAGCCGCAGCCCGGCTACGGATACCCGCAGGCGGGTTACCAGACGCCCCCGCCCGTCCAGCCGTGGGGCCGGCCCCAGTCGGCGCCGCAGCCACCGGCTCGCGGCAGGAGCCCGTACTCCACGAAGACGGTGGCCATCGTCGCCGCCGCCGCGGTGGTCGTGACCGCGGCCGTCACCGGGACGTTCGTCCTCACCCGGGACAAGAAGACCGTCCAGGCCAACGACAAGCCCGTCGCCGTCTCCTCGCCTCCCGCCAGTTCGGCCACCCCGCCCGCCCCGAGCGGGAACCCGCGCGCCGGCGGCGAGGTCAAGCCGGTGATCCCGGGCTGGAAGGTCGTCATCAACCCGTTGCACGGCACCGCCTTCGACGTACCGGCGGACTGGACCGTCGCGAGCTCCGGCCTGAGCAGCGGCTTCGAGGACTCCAAGAAGGGCGACGGCTCCGCGCTCGTCATGATGACGGCGCCCGCCTTCTACAAGCAGGACTGGTGCAAGGTCGACTCCAACAAGGACGGCAAGGAGGAGACCACCGAGCTGGCAGGCACCGGCGCCAAGGGCGCCCAAGGCGCCAAGGACACCGCCGAGGCCGCGCGGATCGCCGCCGAGAACTGGGTGTACGCCGCCTACGCCCAGGACTCGCCGAACCCGAAGGAGACGGTCAAGTCCACGGACTCCAAGGACTTCACGACCCTCTCCGGTCTCAAGGGCAGCTTCTCCACAGCGACCGCCACCGGCCTGCCGAAGAAGAACAAGTGCTCCTCGGACGGCAAGAGCATCGCCTTCGCGTACAAGATCGCGAACGGTGACTTCGCCGTCTGGGTGCTCTACGCGGCCTCGGGCGTCCCCGGCGAGGTCTCCAAGGAGACCTACGAGAAGATCATGAGCTCGGTCCGCCTCACCGGAAGCTGATCTGCCGTCCACCGCCCCCGGGCCGACAATCCGTTTGGATTCTCGGTCCGGGGCGGGTGATAGTCCCGGGGTGAGTCCTCCTCCCGCCGCCCCTTCCCGCACGCCCTCCCGCCGCCGGCCCGCGTGGGCCGGCCGCAACTACAGCCTGCTGACGGGCGCCGCCGTCGTCACCAACCTCGGCAGCCACGGGGCACTGATCGCCGCCGCCTTCGCCGTCCTCGACGCCGGCGGGAGCACGGGCGACGTCGGCCTGGTGGCGGCGGCCCGCACCCTGCCACTCGTCCTCTTCCTGCTGATAGGCGGTGCGCTGGCCGACCGGCTGCCGCGGCACCGGGTGATGGTGGCGGCCAACGCCCTCAACTGCCTCTCGCAGGCCGCCTTCGCCGCGCTCGTCCTCGCCGGTGACCCGAAGCTGTGGCAGATGATGCTGCTCACCGCGCTCTGCGGCACGGGCACCGCCTTCTTCAACCCCGCGGCCGAGGGCATGCTGTTGTCCAGCGTCTCGGGCGAGCACGCCAACCGCGCCTTCGCCCTGTTCCGGATGGCGATGAACGGCGCGGGCATCGGCGGCGCGGCTCTGGGCGGGGCGATGATCGCCGCGATCGGCCCCGGCTGGGTCCTGGCGGTGGACGCCGCGGCCTTCGCCCTCGCGGGCGCGCTACGGGCCTTCCTGAGGGTCGGCCACATCGCCGACCGGGCTCCCGGCGGCGGTCTGTGGGCCGATCTGCGCGAGGGTTGGGACGAGTTCAGGAGCCGCTCCTGGCTCTGGGGGATCGTGCTCCAGTTCTCCGTGGTCGTCGCCGTCGTGGGCGCGGCGGAGGCGGTGTACGGGCCCCTCGTCGCCCGGGACCGGCTGGGCGGGCCCGCTCCCTGGGGCGCGGCCCTGGCCTTTTTCGGCCTCGGCACGATCGGCGGGGCGCTCCTGATGACGGTGTGGAAGCCGCGCCGGCTGCTGCTGGTCGGCACGCTCTGCGTCTTTCCCATGGCCTTGCCGTCGGCGGCGCTCGCGGTGCCGCTGCCGATCTGGGGGCTGTGCGCGGTGATGCTGGTCAGTGGGGTGGCCATCGAGGTGTTCGGCGTCAGCTGGATGACGACCCTGCACCAGGAGATACCGGAGGAGAAGTTCTCCCGCGTCTCGGCCTACGACTGGTTCGGCTCCGTTTCGATGCTCCCACTGGCCACCGCCCTGGCCGGCCCGGCCGAGACGCTCTTCGGGCGTACGCCGGCCCTGTGGGGCTGTGCGACGCTCGTGATCGTGGCCACCGCCCTGGTCCTCGCCGTCCCGGACGTCCGCCGCCTCACCCGCCGCCCGGCCGCCGCCCGGATCCCGGCCCCGGCCGCCTCGCCCGAGCCCGCCCGGTCACCGGAGCCCGTCCCGTCGTCAGAGCCCGTCGTCCGGTGAAGCCCGGGTCGGTGCGCCCGGGGACTACCCCACGCTGAACGCCCCCGCCGGTGGCTCCGGCGAGGCAACCGCCTGGGCGTCCGCCACCGTAGCCGCGCCCCGCACGAACCGGGCGAGGGCCGCCCCCGCCTCCACCCGGGCCGGGAACGCGTCGCCCGCGCAACGCCGGGCCAGGGCGGCCACCGGGATCTCCCGATCCGACGCCACGAGCACCGCGTTGCCGAACCTCCGCCCCCGCAGCACCCCCGGCTCCGCGACCAGCGCCAGCTCCGCGAACGCCGCCCCGAAGTTCGCCAACTGCCCCCGCAGGAAGGCGAACGGCGCCCCGTCCGCCAGGTTGGCCACGTACAGTCCACCGGGCCGCAGCACCCGCGCCGCCTCCCGCGCGTACTCCGACGAGGTCAGCCGCGCCGGGACCCGGGAGCCCCCGAAGACGTCCGCCACCAGCACATCGGCGCTCGCCGCCGGCGCGCCCTCCAGCCAGGCCCGGGCGTCGGCGGCGTGCACCGTGATCCCGCGATCCCGGCCCCACGGCAGGTGCTCGGCCACCAGGTCCACCAGCCCCGCGTCGAACTCCACCACCTGCTGCCGGGACCCCGGCCGGGTCGCGGCGGCGTACCGCGGGAGCGTCAGCGCGCCCCCGCCGAGGTGCAGCAGGTCCAGCGGCGCACCCGGCTCCGCCGCGCAGTCCAGTACGTGGGCGAGGCGACGTACGTACTCGAATTCCAGGTGCTCCGGGTCGTCGAGGTCGACGTACGACTGCGGCGCCCCGTCGACGGTCAGCAGCCAGGCCCGCTCCCGGTCCACGTCCGGCATCAGCTTGGCCGTTCCCTGGCCCACGTCCCGGATCACCGGGATCTGCTCGTCGTTCACCCCACCATTGTCAGGCCCCCCAGACGCGCGCCGCCTCCCGCGCGTGCGCCGCCGCCTGGGCCAGCCCGGCCCGGGCGGCCGGGTCCCGCCGCGCCGGGTCCAGGACGTTGCGCCCGAACGTCTTGCGGGCCTCCGCGGACGGGGTGATCAGCAGGACCTCCGCCCCGGCCTTGCGCAGCCGCTCGGCCTGCGCGGCGGGCGAGGGGATCAGCTTCGACCCGAGCGACATCGGCGCGACGATCACCACCCGCTCGTAGCCCTCGGCCAGGTCGGCGTTGGTCGCGGAGCGGACGCCGCCGTCGATGAACCGCCGGCCGTCCACGGTCACCGGCGGCCACACCCCGGGCACCGCGCAGCTCGCCGAGACCGCGTCCAGCAGCCCGGCGCCGCTCTGCCGGTCGAAGGCGGCCAGTTCTCCGGTCAGCGCGTCGACGGCGGTCACGACCAGCCGCCGCTCGGGCCATTCGTACGAGACGAGCCGGGCTTTGAGCACCTCGCGGCGCACCGCCTCGGGCCCGGTGTCGGCGGCCAGCGCGAAGGCGCCGACCCGCCGCCGGTAGCTCGCGGCGTCCCGGGAGCGCAGCATCGTGACGGCGTACCGCGCGAACATGGCGGCGCCCAGCCTCGCCGACGCCTCGCCGGTCGCGTCCCCGAGCTGACGCTCGTACAGCTCTGTCGGCGTGAGGAGCCCGGAGGTGAGCTGGGCGCCGACCACGGAACCGGCCGAGGTGCCGACGACGAGGTCGGCGGTGGTCAGGTCCGTGCCCGCCGCGGCCAGCCCGCACAGGATGCCGGTCTCCCAGCCGATTCCGGTCAGTCCGCCGCCGCCGAGCACCAGTGCCGTCCTGCCGCCCATCGTCGCCCGCCCCTCGTCGTGTCGCACCCGTGTGGTGACGGCAGTCTGACGCAGCCCGACCGCCGCCACCACACCGGGTGCTTCTCCGATCCCGGCCTTCAGCCGACCGAGGTGATCGTCCCAGCGCCGACCGTGCGTCCGCCCTCGCGGATCGCGAAGCCGAGGCCGGCCTCCAGGGGAACGTCCCGGCCCAGTTCGACGGTCATGGTGACCGTCTCCCCCGGCCGGGCCACCGTCGCCGCCCCCAGGTCCACGTCCCCGACCACGTCGGCGGTGCGGATGTAGAACTGCGGACGGTAGCCGGAGGCCACCGGCGTCGTCCGGCCGCCCTCCCGGGCGGAGAGCACGTACACCCGGGCCGTGAAGCGGCGGCTGGGCACGACGCTGCCCGGGGCCGCCACCACCTGCCCTCGGCGCACCCCGTCGCGCGGCACCCCGCGCAACAGCAGCGCGACGTTGTCCCCGGCCTCGGCGGACTCCATCGGCTTGCCGAAGGTCTCCAGGCCGGTGACGACGGTCTCGACGGGCTCCCCGTCGCCACCGAGCACGCTCACCCGGTCGCCCGTGCGCACGGTGCCGCGCTCGACGGCGCCGGTGACGACCGTCCCGCGTCCGGTGATGGTGAGGACGTTCTCCACCGGCAGCAGGAACGGCGCGTCCGTGTACCGCACGGGCATCGGCACGTACGTGTCCACCGCGTCCAGCAACGCCTCGACGGCCGCGGTCCAGCGCGGGTCGCCTTCCAGCGCCCCGAGCCCGGAGACCCGTACGACGGGCGCGTCGTCGCCGCCGTAACCGTGGGCGGTGAGTAGCTCGCGGACCTCCAACTCGACCAGGTCGGTGAGCTCGGGGTCCCCGGCGTCGGCCTTGTTGAGGGCCACCACGATGTGGTTCACGCCCACTTGGCGGGCGAGCAGCACGTGCTCGGCGGTCTGGGGCATGACCCCGTCGAGCGCGGAGACGACGAGGATCGCGCCGTCGAGCTGGGCCGCGCCGGTCACCATGTTCTTGACGTAATCGGCGTGGCCGGGCATGTCGACGTGGGCGTAGTGGCGGGTGTCGGTCTCGTACTCGACGTGGGTGAGGTTGATGGTGATCCCGCGCCGGGCCTCCTCGGGGGCCCGGTCGATGCGGTCGAAGGGGACGAAGGAGGCTCCGCCGCGCTCGGCGAGGACCTTGGTGATGGCTGCGGTGAGGGTCGTCTTGCCGTGGTCGACGTGTCCCATGGTGCCGATGTTGAGGTGCGGCTTGGTGCGCACGAAGGCCGTCTTGGCCATGATGTCTTCCCGTGTGTCGTGAAGCTGGAAACGGGACCCCCGGAGCGAACCGACCCTCCCCCTGCGGGGTCCGCCGGACGATCCGGGAAGGGTCAGCTTCGTGCGCCGTCGAACGCGGCGAAGGGAAGTGCCTCTGCGAGGACGGCAGCCTTCGGCGCGTCCGCGACTGCGGACGGCGCTGCGGGGAAGGCGTACCGGGACATGTGCCTGATCCTGCCTCAGGGCGCCCCGGCCGTCGAACGGTTTTCGCGGAGGCGGATCGGCCCGTGGCGCGACGTGGTCTTCGTCACTGTCGGCGCGGGGCACGGCCCCGTGGCCTCGTGGGCGTCGGCTGCCGTTCGTCCGCGCTTGGGATGGAGGACGGCGCCGCGGCGGACCCTTCGGCTAGTCTCCCCGGATGCCCCCTCTCCTCTCGCCGTGGGCCCGGCTGTCGCTGCTCGTCCTGCTGCTCGCGGGCGGGGGCGCGGGCGTGCTGCTGTACCAGCCCCAGCGGCTGCTGTCTCAGGGGCTGCCGCCGGGACTCCCGGTCGGCGTGGCGACACTGGCGTTCGCGACGGTGTACGGCCTGTGCACGGCGGCGTTCGTCCCGAGGCCGTTGCTGAACCTGGCGGCCGGGGCGGTGTTCGGGTCCGTCCTCGGGTTGTTCGCGGCGGTCGCCGGCACGGTCCTCGGCGCCGGGATCTCCTTCGCCCTGGGCCGGGCGTTGGGCCGTAGCGCGCTGCGGCCCCTGGTGCGCGGCCGCTGGCTGCGCGCGGCCGACGGGCAGCTCGACCGGCACGGCTTCCGCTCGATGCTCGCGATCCGCCTGTTCCCGGGGGTTCCGTTCGCGGCAGCCAACTACTGCGCGGCGGTGTCCCGCTGCGGTTGGCTGCCCTTCCTGTGCGCGACCGCGCTGGGCACCGTGCCCAACACCGCCGCCTACGTGATCGCCGGGGCGAGCGCCGCCTCCCCGGATTCGCCCGCGTTCCTCGTGTCCTTCGGATTCATCGCGGTGTCGGGGGTGGTCGCCGCCGCGGTCGCCTGGCGCGAGCGGCACCGCCTCCTGCCCCGGCCCCAACCGGTGGCGGCGTGCGGGCTCACGCCCCGGCACCCCCCTGTGGTCACCGGCGTTCCCCACGGGCCCTAGCATCGGACGCGACCCTCCCGACGATCACAAGGACGAGCGCACCCCGACATGAGCTGGTTCGAATCCCTAATCCTCGGTCTCGTCCAGGGGCTTACGGAGTTCCTCCCGATCTCCTCCAGCGCCCACCTCCGGCTGACCGCGGCGTTCGCCGGCTGGCAGGACCCGGGCGCGGCCTTCACCGCGATCACGCAGATCGGCACCGAGGCCGCCGTGCTGATCTACTTCCGCAAGGACATCGCGCGGATCGTGTCCGCTTGGTTCCGTTCGCTCTTCGACAAGTCGTTGCGCGGGGACCAGGACGCGAAGATGGGCTGGCTGGTGATCGTCGGTTCGATCCCGATCGGTGTGCTGGGCGTCACGCTCAAGGACGCGATCGAGGGCCCCTTCCGTGATCTGCGGCTGACCGCGACCACCCTCATCGTGATGGGCGTCGTGCTCGGCATCGCCGACCGGTTGGCGGCGCGCGACGAGGAGGGCGGTAGGCACCGCGCGGTCCGCGAGCGCAAGACGCTCAAGGAGCTCGGTGTCAAGGACGGTCTGATCTTCGGCATATGCCAGGCGATGGCGCTGGTTCCCGGGGTCTCCCGTTCCGGTGCGACGATCTCCGGCGGTCTGCTGATGGGCTTCACGCGCGAGGCCGCGGCACGTTACTCCTTCCTCCTCGCCATCCCCGCTGTCCTGGCCTCGGGCGGCATGGAGTTGACGAAGCTGGGCGAGGGCCAGGTGTCCTGGGGCCCGACGGTCTTCGCCACGGTCATCGCCTTCTTCGTCGGTTACGTCGTGATCGCCTGGTTCATGAAGTTCATCTCCAGCAAGAGCTTCATGCCCTTCGTGGTCTACCGCATCCTGCTCGGCATCGCCCTGATCGTCCTGATCAGTATGGACGTGCTGAGCCCGCACGCGGGCGAATCGGCGGGCTGAATCACCGTTTCGCGTGAACCGCAGGCCGTCCGGGAACGTTCCCGGACGGCCTCCGCGTCGTTGTGCCTGTAAAGAGACGAGAGACCTGAGAGCGAACAGCAGGGGGTGCCCCATGCGTCGAGTGGTTCTGGAGCGTTTTCCGGCCGGAAGTCCCAGGGGAAGCTGGCCGGCCGAGGAGTACGCGGCCCAGCGGATGCGGGAGGGCGTGCCGGCCGAGGTGGTGATGGACCTCGACAGTGACGCCTTCCTGGTCGTCGTGCGCCGGCGGGAGGCGCGTTCCGGTCGCTGACGGACCGGCCGGGACCAAGTCGCGCCACGCCTCTTGGCGTCGCGGCCGGGCGCCCGCACACTGACCCGATGACGCAGCGTGTGGACCTCGCGACGGTGATGGACCGGCTGGCGATCGACGAGGTGGTCTCGGGGTACGCGGTGGCCGTGGACGACGGCGACTGGGACGCCTACCGGGCTCTGTTCACCCCGGACGGGCGCGCGGACTACCGGTCCGCCGGCGGGGTGGAGGGCCCGGCCGCGGAGGTCGCGGGGTGGCTGGCGCGGACCATGACGCTGTTCCCCGTACGCCAGCACCTGATCGTCAACCGGCTCGTCCGGCTGGAGGTCACCGACGGCGCGCCCGGTGACACGGCGCGGGTGAGGGCCGACTTCCTCAACCCCATGCGGCTGGCCCACGCCGGGTCCGACCCCACCGTCACCGCCCCCAACTTCGTCGCGGCGGGCCGCTACGACTTCTCCCTGGCCCGCACGCGCGATGGCTGGCGGCTCTCCGGGGTAACCGTGCACGAGAAGTGGCGGCACCCGGCGGGCTGACGCGGCCCGGCCGTCCCACACTGGAAGTGGAGGCGCCTCATGGTCCCGGAGCACACAGGGTGGTGGCGTGCGGCCGCCGCGGTCGCCGCGGGGGCGCTGCCCGCGCTCGCCTTTCCCGCTCCCGCGCTCTGGTGGTTCGCCTACGTCGCCCTCGTGCCCTGGATGCTGTTGCTGAGGTCCGCCCCGTCCGGCAGGCGGGCGGCCCTGGAGGGCTGGCTCGGCGGGACCGGATTCGTCTTCGCCGTCCACCACTGGCTGTTGCCCAGCCTTCACGTGTTCCTGTTCCTGCTGGCGGCCCTGCTCGGAGCGCTCTGGATTCCCTGGGCGCTGCTCGTACGGGAGCTGCTCGGCGGGGTCGCGACGCCCGGCCGGGCGGGCGCCGCGCTGGTGCTCGTACCGGCGGGGTGGCTGCTGCCGGAGCTTGTGCGGTCCTGGCAGGGGTTGGGCGGGCCGTGGGGGCTCCTGGGGGCGAGCCAGTGGCAGGTCCCGGCCGCGCTGGTGCTGGCGTCGGTGGGGGGCGTGTGGCTGGTGAGCCTGCTGGTGGTGGCGGTGAACTGTGCGCTGGCCCTGCTGGTCGCGGTGCCGGGGGCGCGGGTGCCCGCGCTGGCGGGGGTGACGGGGTGCGCGCTGCTGACCGGGGCGGTGTGGCTGTGGGTGCCGCGTCCGGAGGTGTCGGGCGGGCTGCGCGTGGCCGTCGTACAGCCGGGTCCGGTCGCGGACGGTCCGGACAGCACGGAGCGGCGGTTCGCGGCCGGTGAGCGGCTGACCCGGGAACTGGTCGGGGCGCCGTCCGACCGGCGTCCCGATCTGGTGGTCTGGGGCGAGAGCAGCGTCGGGGAGGACCTGGCGGACCGGCCGGACCTGGCCCGGCGGCTGGCGGCGCTGTCCGCGCGGGTGGGAGCTCCGCTGCTGGTCAACGTCGACGGGCGACGCAGTGACCGGCCCGGTATATACAAGAGCTCCGTACTGATCGGACCGGACGGGCCGACGGGAGACCGGTACGACAAGATGCGTCTGGTGCCGTTCGGCGAGTACATACCGGCACGGGCCCTGCTCGGCTGGGTCACCTCGGTCGGCAAGGCGGCGGACGAGGACCGGATGCGCGGGAGCGCGCCGGCCCTGATGAAGCTGCCGGACCGGCCCGGGGTGCGGCTGGGCCCGCTGATCTGCTTCGAGTCCGCCTTTCCCGACATAAGCCGGAACCTCACCCGCGACGGGGCCGCGCTGCTCGTCGTCCAGTCGTCGACCTCCAGCTTCCAGGACGGCTGGGCCCCGGCGCAGCACGCTTCGCTCGCCGCCCTGCGGGCCGCCGAGGACGGCCGCCCGGTGGTGCACGCCACCCTGACCGGGATCAGCGAGGTGCACGGCCCGTCCGGGGAGCGGATCGGGTCGGCGCTGCCCACGTCGGCGAGCGCGGCGGCCGTGTACGAGGTTCCGCTCGCCCGGGGCACGACGCTCTACGTGCGCTTCGGGGACTGGCCGGTGGGCGCGGCCCTGTCCGCCCTGGCCGCCTACTGCGCGGCGCAGGCGGCGCGTTCGCTCAGGAAGCCTGCTCCAGAGCCGAGCGCACCACCCGCTCGCACAGCTCATGGGTGAGCAGGGCGTCGCGGGCACTGAGGACCCGGCCCGCGCCGACGGCCTCCAGGAAGGCGTCGACCACCTGCTCGATCCCGCGCTGGCGGGCGACCGACACCCAGTCGCCGCGCCGGCGCACGGTCGGCTGGCCGCGGTGGTCGATGACCTCTGCGAGGTTGACGACCTGGCGCTTGGTGTCCTGCCCGGACACCTCCAGGATCTCTTCCGTGGAGCCGGAGAGGCGGTTCATGACGCCGAGGGCGGTGAACCCGGCGCCGGACATCTGGAGGACCACCTGGTGCATCAGCCCTTCTCGGACCACGGACCGGACGTCGATGTGGTCGGCCGCCCCGGGCAGCAGGAAGCGCAGGGTGTCGACGACGTGGATGAAGTCGTCCAGGACGAGGGTGCGCGGGTCCTCGGGCAGGCCGACCCGGTTCTTCTGCATGATGATCAGTTCGCGCGGGTGGTCGGCGCACTGGGCGTAGCCGGGAGCGTGTCGGCGGTTGAAGCCGACGGCGAGCGAGACCCCGCGCGCACCGGCCAGTTCGACGAGCGCCCGCGAATCCTCCAGCTCGTAGGCAAGGGGCTTGTCCACGTAGGTCGGTACCCCCGCCTCCAGCAGCCGGGTCACGATCTCGGGGTGCGCGGTGGTGGGCGCGTGGACGAAGGCGGCGTCGGGCCCCTGGGCGATGAGCGCGTCGAGGGTGGTGTGCCGGCGTTCGGCGGGGACGTGGTGGACGTCGCCGATCCGTCGCAGGGTCGCGGGGGTCCGGGTCTGTAGGTGCAGCTCGACTTCGGGGCGGGTGGTGAGGACGGGCAGGTACGCCTTCCGGGCGATGTCGCCGAGTCCGATGACGCCGACCTTCACCGGGTACCTCCTGGTTGCTGCCTTGTGGGACGCTCGCAGCTTAATCCCTGGTGGCAGGGGCGGTGTTCGCCGAAGATGGGCGGCATGACCAGTTCTGGATCACACCGTGACGAGCCGTCCACCACCGCGAACGAGCGGGAGATGCTGGACGGCTGGCTCGACTACCACCGTTCCACGCTCGCCTGGAAGTGCGAGGGCCTCAAGGAGGAGCAGCTGCGCGGCACTCCGCTCGCGCCGTCCGAGCTGAGCCTGCTGGGCCTGGTGCGCCACATGGCGGAGGTGGAGCGGTACTGGTTCCGGGAGATCATGCTGGGCGCGGACCTGCCTGAGCTGTACTCCACGCGCGAAGACCCCGACGGTGACTTCCACTTCACCGCCGACGACACCTGGGCGGAGTCCGAGGAGGTCTGGCGGACGGAGGTCGAGCTGGCCCGACAGGCCGCCGCGGGCCGTTCCCTGGACCTGCTCTCGGAGCCCGAGAGCCATCACCGCGGCGAGGTGTTCAGCCTGCGCTGGGTCTACACCCACATGATCGAGGAGTACGCGCGCCACAACGGCCACGCGGACCTGCTGCGCGAGCACATCGACGGCGCCACGGGCGACTAGTCGTCGGGGTTCGGCAGGCGGCGCCGGGGGTCGCGGGGAGCCGTGGCGGCGTCAACCCGGCGCGCGCCGGCGGCCGGCCGTCACTCGTGCGGGGGCAATATCCGCTCCGGGTTTTCGCAACGGGGTCCCCGCACAGCAGAGTTGCGCGGGTGCATCCAACCCGAACCACGACAAAACTGCTGCTCGGAGTGGCCTGTGCCGTCTCGGCCGTCTCCGGCTGTGTGAACGTGAGCCCCACCGCGACGCAGCCCGCGCCGGGCACCTCCAGCGGGCTGCCGCCCCGGCACGAGCCGCGCGGCGGCCCGGGGGCCCTGCCGGTGGTCGTCCAGGCTCCCGCCTTGGAGGCGCTGAAGGCGGGACCGCAGGGGTCCACGCGTCCGGCGGCTTCGGGGGACTCCCGGCGGCCCGCCGCGCACTCGTCGGACCGGCCCCCCAGGGGGCCGGAGGAGGCCGCGCCGCCGGTCATCGACATCCCGGAGCCCCGCAGGCCCGCGAAGGCGGTCGCGGGGCGCCCCGGGGGCCTGCCCGACCCGTCCGGGCGCGAGGCGGCGGTCGGCCGCGAGCTGACGCGGGAGCTGCCGGTCCGCCCGGCCGACGTGTGCGCCCTCGGACGGCGCCACGGGCGCTGGCATCCGGACAGCCCGGAAGCCCGGATCTGCGCGGGCGTCCACGGCGGCTGACGTCGTACGGCACCCCCCGCCTGCGGCTACGAGGGCACGGGGCACGGGGGCACGGGGGCACGGGGGGCACGGGGCAGCCGGATACGGGGCTACGGGCCCTGCTCGGGGAACGGCCCGGCCCGGTCGCCCCGGTCCGCGTCGAGCCGCCGCTCCAGCCGGGCGATGGCGGCCCGCACCCCGTTGCCGTAGCCGTCGTCGGCCAACGCGGCCGTGGCGGCCCGGGCCCGCGCGAGGTGGGCCCGGGCCGCTTCGGGACGGCGCAGCTTCACGTAGTCGGCGGCCAGGCTCAGGTGCAGCGACGGGTAGAACACCCGGACCGCCTGGCGCGGCTCCCGCCGCGCGGGCGGTCCGTCCGCGATCCCCTCGGCGGCGCTCAGGGCCCGCAGGTCCCACGCCAGTTCGTCGGCGGGGTCGTCCTGGGCGTCGGCCATGTAATGCGCGAGGGTGCAGCGGTGGAGCAGGTCGCCGCCCTCCCGGATCTCGGACCAGATCTCGCCGAGCCGGTTGCGGGCCTCCTCGCGGTCGCCGGCGTGCAGCAGGATGACCGCCTGGCCGATCCTGGTCATGACGGCGTCCTCCGACGCCTCCCGCTGCTCCGTCAACGCGACCTCCGACTGCTCCGCCAGACCTGCCCCGGTCTGATCGTCAAGACGCTAACCGGAGCAACCGGCTCAGGCACCGAGGCGCGGTGTGGCGTCAGCCCAGGTCCGGAATGCGCCAGTCGATCGGCTCATGGCCCTGAGCGGCGACGGCCTCGTTGATCTGGGTGAAGGGCCGGGAGCCGAAGAACTTCTTGGCCGACAGCGGGGAGGGGTGGGCACCCTTGACGATCACGTGCCGCTCCTCGTCGATCAGCGGGATCTTCTTCTGGGCGTAGGCGCCCCAGAGGACGAAGACGACCGGGTCGGGGCGGGCGGAGACGGCGCGGATCACCGCGTCGGTGAACTTCTCCCAGCCCTTGCCCTTGTGGGAGTTGGGCTCGGCCTCACGGACGGTGAGCACCGCGTTGAGCAGGAGGACGCCCTGCTCGGCCCAGGGCATCAGGTACCCGTTGTCGGGGACGGGGAGGCCGAGCTCCTCCTTCATCTCCTTGTAGATGTTGCGCAGCGAGGGCGGGGTCTTGACCCCGGGCCGCACGGAGAAGCACAGGCCGTGGCCCTGGCCCGCGCCGTGGTAGGGGTCCTGGCCGAGGACCAGGACCTTCACCTTGTCGAACGGCGTGGCGTCCAAGGCCGCGAAGACCTGCTCGTGGGGCGGGTAGACCGGCCCGTTGGCCCGCTCCTTCTCGACGAACTCCAGGAGCTCTTTGAAGTAGGGCTGGTCCTGCTCCCCGCCGATCGCGGGGAGCCAGGACTCGGGCAGCATCTGGCTCACGTCTACATCCTCCGTACAGGTCCGTGCGACTGCTTGGTGTGACTTGACCCGAACCTACCCGCAGGCACTGACAACGCCTCATCCACCCGTGGCCGGGAGCGGGGCTACCAGCTGGTCTTGCGGTACAGCTCCCACATCTGCATGACGGTCTGCGGGTCCAGCGCCCGCTCGGCGCCCGCGACGTCGTCGCGCGCGGCCACGTAGAGCTTGCCCTGCCACAGCGGCAGCAGACGGACGTCCTGGGCGAAGGTCTGCTGGGCCTGCTCGAACTCCTTGACGCCGGCCGAGCGGTCGCTCTCGCGCCGGGACTTGGGCAGCAGGTCGTTCAGGATGTCGGCCGGCTCGTACGGAGTGCCGACCGCGTTCTCCTTGCCGACGAACGGCGCGATGAAGTTGTCCGGGTCGGGGAAGTCGGGGAACCAGCCTCGCCCGAAGACGGGGAACTCGCCGTTCTTGTAGCCGTCCTGGAACTCGACCCAGGGCTTGCTGCGCAGGGTGATCTTGAAGAGACCGCTCTCGTCCAGCTGACGCTTGAGTTCGGTGAACTCGTCCGCCGTGGAGGAACCGTAGCGGTCGGTGGTGTACCAGAAGGTCAGCTCCACGGGCTGGGTTATCCCCGCGTCCCGGAGGGTCTTCTTGGCCTTGTCGACGCTCGGCTGGCCGTACATGTCGTAGAACGGCGTCTTGTGGCCCAGGACGCCCTTGGGGACCATCGAGTACAGCGGCTCCGCCGTGCCCTGGTAGACCTTGCTGACGAGGGCGCCGCGGTCGATGGTCTGGGCGATCGCCTGGCGCACGGCCGGCTTGGCGACCTGCGGGTCCTTGGGGTTGAAGACCAGGTAGCGGATCTCGGAGCCGACGTTGTCGACGACCTGGACGCCCTTGTCGTGCGAGGCGGGGGTCTGGAGGTCCTTGATCTCCGCGGCGGACAGGCCTCGGTAGGTGGCGTCGATCTCCTTGCCCTTGAGCGCCGCCACCATCTTCTTGGAGTCCGTGAAGTAGCGGATCGTCACGGAGTCGTTGCGCCGGTTCGCGAAGCCCACGTAGCCGTCGTTGCGGCCGAGCACGGCTTCGCCGTCCTTGTACGACGTCAGGACGTAGGGACCGGAACCGGTGGTCTTGCCGTCCTTGCGGATCTTGTCGGCGGGGTACTCGCCGGGCGGCACCAGCGAGGCGGCGGGCGAGCCGAGGACGTAGGGGAAGGTCGCGTCAGGGGTCTTCAGGTGGAAGACGACGGTCAGCGGGTCCGGGGTCTCGATCTTGTCCAGGCTGCCGAAGAGGTCTTTCGGGCCGGTCTTGGCGGCGATCGTCTGGATGCGGTCCAGGGAGTGCTTGACGGCCTTGGCGTCGAGCGCCTCGCCGTTGGAGAACTTCAGCCCCTTGCGCAGCGTGCAGCGGTAGGACTCGTTGGCGGAGTCGGTGAACTCGCACCCCTGCGCGGCGTCCGGCTCGGGCTTGGTGCTGCCGGTGGGAAAGGCCAGCAGGGTCTGGTAGATGTTCCGGTACAGCTCCCAGGAGCCGTCCCAGGCCGCCGCGGGGTCGAGGGTGCTCGGCTTGCTCGTCGTACCGACCACGATCGGCTTGTTGTCGGCACCGCTGTCATCGGAAAGCAGACCGCATCCGGCGAGCAGGGATATGGACGCAAGGGCTGCAGTGATCTGCAGGCATCTGGTCCGGTTGAACACGTGCACGCTCCTCGATCAGCCAGGGGTGCGGCAGACCCTACCGCAGTGCCTCACAAATCCAATGGGCAGGTTTGGTGAGGCACTTGACCGATTTCATGCGCATTCGGTACGCATTTGCCTCCCTTTTGGAGGCAAATGCGTCCGGTTATCGGTCAGTGCACTCCGGCATTGAGAAACATTCCTCCGTCGATGACGAGAGTTTGCCCCGTGATCCATTCCGCTTGTGCAGATGTAAGAAACGCCGCCGCCCCTCCGATGTCCTCGGGGACGCCGAGCCGGCCGAGCGGATAGGCGGCCGACGCCTCCTGCTCGCGCCCCTCGTACAGTGCCTGGGCGAATTTGGTCTTGACCACCGCCGGCGCGATCGCGTTGACCCGGACCCCCGGCGCCATCTCGTGCGCGAGCTGGAGGGTGAGGTTGACCATGGCGGCCTTGCTCATCCCGTACGCGCCGATGAAGGGCGAGGCGGAGATCCCGGCGATCGAGGCGATGTTGACGATCGCGCCGCCGTTGTCCTTCTGCCAGGCGTGCCAGGTGCGCTGGGCGAAGCCCAGTGCCGAGATCACGTTCGTCTCGAAGACCTTTCGCGCCACACCGAGGTCGAGGTCCGCGATCGGCCCGAAGACGGGATTGGTTCCCGCGTTGTTGACCAGGAAGTCCACCCGCCCGAAGGCTTCCATCGTGCGCTCCACGGCGAGGGCCTGGTGGGCCTCGTCGTGCGCCTTGCCGGGGACGCCGATCACCCGGTCCGCCCCGAGGGCCTCCACGGCCTCCTTCAGGGCGTCCTCGTTGCGTCCCGTGATGCAGACCCGGTCGCCGCGGGCGACCAGCGCCTCGGCGATGCCGTAGCCGATGCCCCGGCTCGCCCCGGTGATCAGCGCGACCTTGCCGCTGTCCGTTCCTTCGTACGTCGTCGTCATTGCGCCGTGCCTCTCCTCGGTTGCGGTGCCCCGCGTCGGTTGCGGTGCCCCGCGTCGGTTGCGGTGCCCCGCGTCGGTTGCCGTGCCTCGTGTCGCTCCCGTGCGGTCAGTCGAGCGGGCCGCCGGCCACGTAGAGGACCTGGCCGGAGACGAACCCGGCGGCCTCGCCGGTGAAGAAGGCGATGGCGCCCGCGATGTCGTCGGGGCGGCCCACGCGCTGGACCGGGATCTGGGTGGCGGCGGCGGCCTGGAACTCCTCGAAGCCCATGCCGACGCGGGCGGCGGTCTGCGCGGTCATCTCGGTGACGATGAAACCGGGGGCGACGGCGTTGGCGGTGACGCCGAACTTGCCGAGCTCGACGGCCAGCGTCTTGGTGAAGCCCTGGAGACCGGCCTTGGCCGCGGAGTAGTTGGCCTGGCCGCGGTTGCCCAGCGCCGAGCTGCTGGACAGGTTGACGATCCGACCGAACTTGGCCTCCACCATGTACTTCTGACAGGCCCGGGCCATCAGGAACGCCCCCCGCAGGTGCACGTTCATGACGGTGTCCCAGTCGCTGTCGCTCATCTTGAAGAGCAGGTTGTCCCGGAGCACACCCGCGTTGTTGACGAGGATGGTCGGGGCGCCCAGCGCGCTCGCGACGCGCTCGACCGCGGCCTCCACCTGCGCGCTGTCCGAGACGTCGCAGCCGACCGCGAGGGCCGTGCCGCCCGCCGCCGTGATCGCCTCCACGGTGTCCTTGCAGGCGGCCTCGTCGAGGTCCAGCACGGCGACCGCGCGGCCTTCGGCGGCCAGGCGCACGGCGGTGGCCGCGCCGATGCCCCGGGCCGCCCCGGTCACGATCGCTACACGCTGCTCGGTGGTGGACATGCTGGGTCTCCTCGCGCTCGGAATCCTCTGGAGCGGTCGCCCACGGGTGAGCAACCGCTTAGTAGCTTCAGCTGAGGAGACGCTAGGAGCCCTGGCACCCGGTGTCAACGGCACCGGGCCCCAGGGCCCCAGGTCGTACGGATCTTCCTCCGGGTCAGCGCACCAACAGGTCGAGCAGCCGCTCCACCTCGGCCTCCGGGTCGGCCGTCAGCCCCGTGTGGACGGGGCCCGGCTGCACGACGGTGCTGCGCGGCGCGATCAGCCACCGGAACCGGCGCCCCGGATCGTCCCCCGCCGCCTGACCGGCACGCTCGCCGCCCCGGCACAACCCCTCGACGGCGTGCAGGGCGGCCCGCACCCCCGCCACGTCGGCGCCGGGGTCCAGGGCGCGGAGCTTGGCCTCGTCCAGGTGGGTGCGCGCGGCGACGTAGGACTTCGCCCGGCAGTACACGATCACGCCGGCGTTGAAACACTCGCCGCGCTCCACGCGGGGCACCACACGTACCAGCGCGTACTCGAACACGTCCCGCTTGATCACTCGCTGTCGCTCTTCTTCTTGGTCTCGTGGGGCCATTCGGGCAGGTGGTCGGTCAGCCAGCCCGGCGGCTTGGACGGGGCCCTCACCTCTGCCTCCATCGAGATCCTCTCGTGGATCGTGGGCGCGCGCGTCAGCAACGCCTCCACGTAGGCCATGCGCAGCTCGTCGGTCGAGTCGAAGCCGGGCTCGTCCACCAGCCACTCGTCGGGAACGTCGGAGGCGACCTCGGTGAGCAGCTCCCGCGTGACCAGGGGCGCGAGCGCCTCGGCGGCTGCCGCGATGTCCGGGCCGAAGGACGCCAGCACGTGCTCGGAGGCGTTGTAGGGCTTGGCGGCGGCGCTCTCGGCGGTGGGCCAGTTGTGGTGCCAGATCATGGTGGCGCCGTGGTCGATGAGCCAGACGTCCCCGTGCCAGACCAGCATGTTGGGGTTGCGCCAGGACCGGTCGACGTTGTTGACGAGGGCGTCGAACCACACCACGCGTCCCGCCTCGACCGGGTCCACCTGGTAGGCGAGCGGGTCGAAGCCGATCGAGCCTGGCAGGTAGTCCATGCCCAGGTTGAGTCCGCCGCTGGCCTTGAGCAGCTCCTGCACCTCCTGGTCGGGCTCGCCGAGCCCGATGACGGGGTCCAGCTGCATCCGCACCAGCCTCGGGACCCGCAGCCCCAGCCGCTGGGCCAGGAGCCCGCAGACGACCTCGGCGACCAGGGTCTTGCGCCCCTGACCGGCTCCGGTGAATTTCATGACGTAGGTACCGAGATCGTCGGCCTCGACGATCCCCGGGAGCGAGCCGCCCTCACGCAGGGGCGTGACGTAACGGGTCGCGATCACTTCGGACAGCATCCGGCCAGGTTACGGGGGTCAGCGCGCGGGGCCCCACCGTTTAAGCAGCGCCTCGGTGGTGGTGACGGCCGCGACGAGGGAGAGCGAGTGGCGGATCACCTCGTCCGTGTAGGCGGCCGGCACTCCGCAGACGGCGTCCGAGGGCACCACGACCCGGTAGCCGAGGTTCACGGCGTCGAAGACGGTGTTGGGGATCGCGATGTTGGAGGAGACCCCGGTGACGACCAGGGTGCGGACGCCCAGGTTGCGCAGCAGGGGGTCGAGGTCGGTTCCGGCCATCGGCGACAGGCCGTGGAGGCGGCGCACGATCAGGTCCCGCTCGGCGACCTCGATGGGCGGGGCCACCCGTACCGCCAGGGTTCCGGACAGCTGGCGCACCGGCAGTTTCCCGGCGGCGCGGAAGAGCCGGGCGTTGGTGTTGGCCCCCAGACCGTCCGGCCTCCGTTCGGCGACCGCGTGCAGTACCTGCACGCCGGCCCGGTGCGCGGCGGCGACCAGGGCGGCCACCCGGTCCAGCATCCCCGAGTCCCTGGCCTCTCGCGCCAGTTCGGGCAGGACGCTCTCGTCTCCGACCACGCCGTTTTGGCATTCGACGGTGAGGAGTGCGGTGGTGGCGGCATCGGGTGCGGGTTCCGACATGGCTCCCCCTGGCGTGACGGCCGAAGAGCCCCCATGATTCCTGACACATAGTCAGATGTGAAGGGGTGCGGGACGCATGGACGGGACACAGCGGCGGGGCCGGCGCATCATGATGACCGACGAGGAAGTGGACGCCTTCCTGCGAGAGCGGCGCACCTGTCGGGTGGCCACGGTCTCCCCCGACGGGCGTCCGCACGTGGGCGCCCTGTGGTTCGCCTGGGACGGCCGGTCGCTGTGGCTGTACTCGATCACGCGCAGTCGCCGCTGGTCGGACCTGCGCGAGGACCCGCGGATCTCGGTGGTCGTGGACGCGGGCGAGGCCTACGACGAGTTGCGCGGGGTCGAGCTCTCGGGAAACGCCGTCTTCGTGGGCGAGGCTCCCCGCACCGGCGGGCACTGTCCGGAACTGGACGAGCCGGAGCGCCTGTTCCCGGCCAAGAACTTCGGCATCGCGGAGATGCCGCACGACGGCCGGCACGCCTGGATCCGACTGACCCCCGACTCGGTCGTCTCCTGGGACTTCCGCAAGCTGTAGGCGGGGGGGGTACTCGGGCCGGCGGCGCTCAGAGACCGAGGGCGGCCGCCCGCAGGGCCTCGACGGCGGCCCGGATCGAGGGCCGCCGGTCGGCGTCGGCCCGCCAGACGACGTAGACGTGGCGCTGGACGGCGTCGCGGACGGGCAGCAGTCGGACCCCCTCCGGCATCGGCCCGCGCCCGAGCCTCGGTGTCACGCACACCCCGAGACCGGCTTCCACGAAGGCCAGTTGGGTGTGGTGCTCCTCGGCGATGTGCGCCACGCGGGGCTCGATGCCCATGTCACGCAGGGTGAACACCAGCCACTCGTGGCAGAACTGGCCCTCGTTCCAGGAGATCCACTCGTCGGCGGCGAACTCGGCGAGGGAGACCTCGCTTCGCCCGGCCAGCCGGTGCCCGGCCGGCACGGCGACGTCGCAGGAGTCGTCGAGCAGGTGCGCGCGGGTCAGTTCGGCGGGCACCGGCATCCGCTTGTTGTACCAGTCGATGGCCAGCGCCAGGTCGAGATCACCGCGCACCACGGCCGCCATCGCCTCCTCGGGCTCCTGCTCCCGTACCCGCGGGCGCAGTTCGGGGTGGTCGACGCGCAGCGCGGACAGGGCGGGCGGCAGCAGACCGCGCATCGCGGTCGGGAAGGCGCCGATGCCCAGTTCCCCGACCGCGCACCCGCGCCGGGCCTCGACATCGGCCTGCGCGAGCTCCACCTGCGAGATGATCCGCGCCGCGTGACCGGCGAGCAGCCGTCCCGCGTCGGTGAGCCGGACCCCTCGGCCGTTCTTGGTCAACAGGGGCTCCCCGACCTCGCGCTCCAGCTTGGCCATCTGCTGGGAGACGGCGGAGGTGGTGACGTGCAGGCCGTCCGCCGCGCCGCTCACCGAACCGTGGCGGGCGAGGGCGTCGAGGGTGCGCAGGCGCTCCAGGTTCAACATGTAAGCAATGCTACGACGTTGCCACGAGGAATTATCGCTTGTTCTAATGCTTCGCGCATACCAGAGTGAACCCATGAGCGCACCCGCCACCGCCCGGTCCGTCCCGACGAACGCCACGACCGACACCGTCTCCCCCACCCGCCGCCGCGCCCTCGACTGGCGCGTGCGGTTCGCCATCCTCTCGGTGATCTGGGGCTTCAGCTTCCTCCTGATCAAGGTCGGCACACAGGGCTTCGCCCCGTTCCAGGTCGCCCTCGGACGGGTCGCGTTCGGGGCGCTGACCCTGCTCGCCGTGCTGCTGGTCCGCCGCGAGCCCCTCCCCCGCGGCCGGCGCACCTGGGCCCACCTGGGCGTAAGCGCGCTGCTGCTCAACACCGCCCCGTTCTCCCTCTTCGCCTTCGCCGAGCAGAGCATCCCCTCCAGCCTGGCCGGCATCTGCAACGCCACGTCACCGCTGTGGGGCATGGTGCTCTCGCTGGTCGCGCTGTCGGAGGACCGTCCGACCCGGCGCCGCTTCGCGGGGCTGGGGCTGGGCTTCCTCGGGGTCCTCACGGTGCTCGGCGCCTGGCAGGGCTTCTCCGGGGTCGACGCGAAGGGCGCCGTACTCGCCCTGCTTGCCTCGCTCTGCTACCCGATCGGCTGGATCTACGTACGCCGTACCCTGGCGGGCACGCCGGGCTCGCCGGTGGCGATGACCGGGGCCCAACTCATCGTCTCGACGTTCCAGTTGCTCCTGGTCAGCACGCTGTTCACCTCGGCGCCCACCGATCTGCCGCTCTGGCCCACCCTCGCGGTGATCGCCCTGGGCGCGCTCGGGACAGGCACGGCCCTGCAGATGCAGTACGGCCTGGTGTCGGAGATCGGCCCGACCACCGCGCAGATGGTCACGTACTTCGTCCCGGTCATCGCCACCACGGCGGGCGTGCTGGTCCTCGGCGAGCAGCTCCACTGGAACACCCCGGTGGGCGCGGCGATCGTCCTGGCGGGCGCCGCCCTCACCCAGGCCCGACCCTCCGTCCGCGAGGCCGCCTGACGGCTGCCGCGGTCCCGGTGATCATCACCACTCCGGGAGTATCACGTGAGCCCCGCCACCTTCCTCATGGCACTGGGCCCGGCCGGCGCCCTGCCCGGAATCCGGATCGCGCTGAACCCGCGTGGCTCCGCCGCCTCA
Source organism: Streptomyces sp. Tek67B01 (assembly GCF_055231995.1). Lineage (NCBI taxonomy): Bacteria > Bacillati > Actinomycetota > Actinomycetes > Kitasatosporales > Streptomycetaceae > Streptomyces > Streptomyces sp. Tek67B01. The sequence continues at coordinate 5,989,211 of NZ_JBUYUY010000001.1, read as the reverse complement.
CTCGAGCGCTGGAGCGATGCCGACGCCGAGCCGCGCATGCACGCCCGGGGCAACCTCGGCCCGGCGGGACGGCGCATCTCGGCCCGCCTCTTCCCCCTCTTCCGCCCCTTTCGGCACGGTGATCGGGCTGGGCGGGGGGTCCTCATTCCGGGCGGGCTGCTGGAACTCCTCGTCTGACGCGCCCCACGGCGGCCGGGCGGGCCGCCGGGGTCCCTCAGCCGTAGCGCACGACCGGTGGCCCCGGCCGCACCGCCGCGGCCACCGCGTCCGCGAGGCCCGGCAGTTCGTCCGGCGCCACCCCGGACACCGTCACCCGCACCCCCGGGCCGCTGTCCACCCGGAACCGCGCGCCCGGCGCGACGGCCCACCCGGCGCCCAGCAGCCGCGTCACCGTCCCCGTCTCGTCGGCGACGGGCACCCACACGTTCATCCCGCTGCGTCCCCGCGCCCGCACCCCGCGCTCCGCGAGCGCCGCGACCAGTCCGTCCCGCCGTTCTCCGTAGGACCGGGCCACCGCCGCCGTGTCCACCGCGCCGGAAGTCCACAGCTCGACCACCGCGTACTGCAGCAGCCGGCTCACCCACCCGGGCCCCAGCCGCTGCCTGCCGCGCACCCGGTCCATCGTCACCGCGTCGCCGGTGAGCACCGCGAGCCGCAGGTCCGGGCCGTACGCCTTCGCCGTCGAGCGGATCAGCGCCCAGTGCCGGGTCACCCCGCCCAGGCAGCGCAACGGCAGGTCCACGATGCCGTGGCCGTGGTCGTCGTCCACGACCAGCACTTCGGGATGGCGGCCGAGCAGTTCGCACAGCTCCGCCGCCCGCGCCCCGCCGACCGCGGCGCCCGTGGGGTTCTGCGCGCGCGACGTCACCACCAGCGCCCGGGCTCCCGCGGCCAGCGTCCGCGCCACCGCCTCCGGTCGCGGACCCTCGTCGTCGACCTCTACCGGCAGCACCCGTAGGCCCAGGGCAGCCGTGAGGTCCAGCACACTGCCCCAGCCCGGGTCCTCCACCGCCACCGCGTCCCCGGGCCGCAGGTGCGCGGCCAGCACCCGCTCGACGCCGTCCAGCGCGCCCGAGGTCACCGCCATGGCGCCGGGCGGCACCGCGTCGGCGTCGAAACCGGCCCGGGCCAGGCGGGCGAGCTCCGGCGCCACCGGGTCGTCCCCGTACAGGGTGGGCGCCTTGGCGTACCGGTCGGCCGCGGCGGCGAGGGCCTCGTCCAGTGCCGGCAGCAGCGACACGTCGGGATTGCCCGAGGCGACGTCACGTACGCCGTCCGGAACCACCGCGCGCAGCTCGTCGCGCGGCGCGCTCGCGGGCCGGGCCCGTACGCGGCTGCCCCGCCGTCCGTCCGTCTCGATGACCCCGCGCTCGCGCAGCGTCCGGTACGCGGCGGCGACGGTGTTGGGGTTCACCCCCAGCACCCCGGCCAACTCCCGCATGGGTGGCAGCAGCGCGCCGGGCGCGAGCGCGCCCGACCCGATGCCCGCTTCGACGCTGGCCGCGATGTCCGATGCGCGACGCCCCGTGATCCGATACTCTCCTAGCACAAACGTCATTATGCACTAGTACAACGGAGTTCGCACCATGAGCGTCACGCCCGTCACCGAGCCGACCGACCAGCCGACCGACCCGGCGACCACGGACGCCGCACCGGCCGACTCGTACGCGCCCACCTCGCGCACCGTCCCGACCCGCTCCAAGGAACGGGCGCGCTACGACCGCGAGACGGTCCACTCGATACTCGACCAGGCGTACGTCTGCCACCTCGGCTTCGTCCGCGACGGCGCACCGGTGGTACTGCCGACGCTCTTCGGCCGCGTGGGCGAGCGGCTCTACCTCCACGGCTCGACCGGCTCCCGCCCGCTGCTCGCGGCGGGCACGACCGACCCCGGACTGCCCGTGTGCGTGACCGTCACGCACGTCGACGGCCTGGTGCTGGCCCGCTCCGCCTTCCACCACTCCATCAACTACCGCTCCGTCGTCGTGCACGGCACCGCCTACCAGGTCACCGACGAGGAAGAGCGCCGCATGGCGCTCGACGCCCTGGTCGACCACGTCGTCCCGGGCCGCTCCGCCGACTCCCGCCCGGCCAACGCCAAGGAACTCGCGGCCACGGCGGTGATCCGCCTGGACCTCGACGAGGTGTCGGCGAAGCTCCGCACCGGTGGCCCGAACGACGACGCCGAGGACCTGAGCCTGCCCTTCTGGTCGGGTGTGGTCCCGGTCGCCCCGGCGTACGGAGCCCCGGTCCCGGCCGCCGACCTGGCCCCCGGCATCGCCGTCCCGGGCTACCTCGCCGCGCTCTGAGCCACCGGGGCGGGCCGGACCTCGGCCGGCCCGCCCGCGGGCCGTCGCGCCTCGGCGGCGATCAGCGCACCGACCGCCGTCAGCAGCAGTACGGTGCCCAGCACCACGGCGCCGGTCAGCCGCTCCCCGAGCAACAGGACGGCGATCACCGCGGCGCTCACCGGCTCGATCAGCATGATCACGGACACCGTGGCGGAACGCACCGCCGCGGCTCCGGTGAAGTACAGGACGTACGCCAGGGCCGTCGGCACCACGGCGACGTAGACGAGCAGCCACCCCACCCGGGCCGGATCGGCGGTGTGCGGGAGCAGCCCCTCCACCACGGCGGGCGGCAGCAGGCACACCGCGCCCACCCCGACCGACCAGGCGGTGGTGACCAGCGGGTCCCCGCCGGCCCCGCGCTGCCCCAGCCACCGGGCGCGCAGGGTCATTCCCGCGTAGCCCGCCGCCGAGAGCAGCGCCCAGCCGACGCCGAGCGGCCGCACCTCACCGCCGCCGCTGCCCAGGACCAGCACGGCCAGGCCGGCCAGCGCCCCGCCGACCGCGGCGGCCCCGCCCCGACCGAGCCGCTCGCCCATCCAGTACCGCGCGCCGAGCGCGATCAGCACGGGCCCGGCGCCCAGGGTGACCACGGTGGCGACCGCCAGGCCCGTTTCCCGTACGGCGCCGAAGTACGCGGCCTGGAAGAGGGTGAACATCAGGCCGGTACCGACCAGGGACCGGACGGAGGGTCGGGGCGCCGGACGGGGCCCGCGGCGTACGGCGAGCACCCCGGCCAGGACCACGAGACCGCCCGCGCTCCGCCAGAACGACAGGGCGAGCGGGCCGAGATCACTGGCCAGGAAGAGGAGTGAGGCGGCCGCCCCGGCGGTGCCCCAGGCGGCTCCGGCGACGACGAGGTACAGCAGACTGCGCCCGGCAGCGGGCGAATGGTTCGACACAGGTGTCTCCGCGCATGCGTGAAGGATGAGAAAGGCAGGTCATCGCTTCGCGGGCAGCGCGAACCCGCCCGGATCACTCCCGGGCCGGGACTGTCTGCGTGTGGGCCGCCCGCGCTAGGCGGCGGGAGGCGGAAGCACGGTCGAAGGCATGATCGCAGCCTAGGCGTTCGTCGTCTCGCGGTCCAGCACGGCCGGATCGGCCGCGCCCGGCGGTGTGGGCCGGGAGGACTGCGCGATGAAGGCCCCGCCCAGGACGAGCGCGCCGCCCAGCGTCTGCCAGGTGGAGAGGCGCTCCCCCAGGAGCACCCAGGCGAGCACGGTCGCGACGACCGCCTCCAGGCAGGCCACCACACCCGCGACCTGCGGCGACAACCTGCGCACGGAGACGACACCGGTCATGTACGCGAACACGGTGGCGATCAGCACCACGAAGGCGAGCAGCACCGGCGCCGGCACCGACATGTCGCCCATGACGGCGTCGCCCGCCAGCACCCGCCAGTCGATCCGCCACGGCCGCGCGACCGCGGTCATGACCAGCGTTCCGATGAGCATGCCGAACGCGATGACGCCGAGCGGGTCGGGTACGTCGCCCTCGTCGCTGCCTTGGTCCGCGAAGACGAAGTAGCAGGCCTGGCAGCAGGCCGCCGCGAGGCCGAGCAGCACGCCGAGCGGGTCCAGGCTGAGCCCGGCCCAGATCTCCACGACGCAGGCCAGTCCGACGACGGCCACGCCGGCACCGACCGCGGCGGCCCGGGTCACCGGCTCGCGCCGCACGAAGCGGATGTACCCGAGGAGCAGGCACGGGCCCAGGTACTCCAGCAGCAGGGCCACACCGACGGGGATGCGGGAGAGCGAGGCGAAGTAGAAGGCCTGCACACCCGCGACCGCTATGAGCCCGAAGCCGGCCAGCAGGAGGGGTTTGCGCCGCATCAGGTCGCGGTGGCGCCAGGCCAACGGGGACAGCACCAGGGCCGAACCGGCCACCCTGAGCCACACCATGTGGAGCGGGTCCAGACCCGCCTCGATCAGCGGCTTCGCCGCCACCCCGGAACCGCCGAACGCGCACGCCGAGACGAGGGCGAGGCCCAGTCCGGCGTTCTTCCCTGACGCTTGCATGGGGTCATCATGGCAGGGCCGGACAGGAGTATCACCCGGATGACACCTGTTGAGACAGGCTGGGGAACGGCCTTGGTTTCGGGCCGGGTGCGGGCCGCGGGCCGGGTCGGCGAACGCGGCTTTTCCTGACAGGTCGTCAGTATTGAATGTTCCGGCTACCGGGGCTACGTTCCGCGCACGTACCCGACGAGAAGGGGTGGCCCCCATGGCCGCAGTCACCGCGGAATCACGCATCGAGGCGCCCGCCGCGAAGGTCTGGGCGCAGCTGACGGACTGGGACGCGTACGGCCAGTGGAGCATGACCCACACCGACTTCCCGAAGGGCGGCCCGGCGACCCTCTCGCTCGGCTCCACCTTCACCGAGAACATGAAGATGATGGGCTTCCCGGCCGAGGTGTTGTGGACCGTCTCGGAGCTGGAGGACGAGCGCCTCTTCGCCATCACCGGCAAGGGACCGATGGGCGTGGCCGTCCTCACCCGGTACAGCCTGGTCCCCGACGGCGACGCCACCACCGTCCGCGTCGACGGCGAGTTCACCGGCGCCGCCGTATCGCTGATGGCGGGCAAGCTCAAGGACTCCGCGACCGCCGCGCTGAACGAGTCGCTGCGCAAGCTGTCGGCACTGGTCGCCTGACGGCCCCCACGGGCACGCCCCGCACGCACGCCGGCGCGCCCCACGAGCGGACTCGTGGGGCGCGCCGGCGCGTCGCGGGAGGGGCGGCCGGACTCAGTGCTCGTCGGCCAGGATGAGGTAGAGCTTCCTGCGGGCGTCGTTGATGACCGCGAGGGCTTTCTCGCGCTGCTCGGGCGTGCCGGTCTTGAAGACCTGGCCGAACGCCTCCATCAGGCCGATGCCGGCCGTCCGGACCTCGTGCATCGCCTCGAAGTCGAACCCGCGGCCCGCCTCGGCCCAGGGGGCCGACGGGCCCGACTCGGCCTCGGTACGGCCGGCGTCGGTGAGCGTGAACAGCTTCTTGCCGCCGTCGCTCTCACTGGTGATGAGGCCCTCGTCCTCCAGCAGTTGGAGGGTCGGGTAGACCGAGCCGGGGCTGGGCTTCCACGCCCCGCCACTGCGCTCGCCGATCTCCTGGATCATCTCGTAGCCGTGCATCGACCGGTCGGCGAGCAGCGCCAGGATCGAGGCGCGCACGTCACCGCGCCGGGCGCGGCCCCGCGGCCCGCCCCGTCCCCCGCGTCCACCGAAGGGGCCGCCGCCGAAGGGCGGTCCGAACGGGCCGAAGGCGGCGCGCCGCCCCGTGAACTCCTCCCGACGGTCGGGGCCGCAGTGGCCGTGGCCCCGTCCGTGCTCGTGTCCGTGGTCATGTCCGTGCTGTCCGTGTGAACGCATGACTGCGCTCCTTTCGTCATTCGGTGCTGTGGATTTCGTCGTTGACGTCGACGTTCGACTCGACGTCGATGCGTCGATCACTACTGATCGCTTCTTCCGAAGCCACTTCCGGGGCTCCGATGCCTCTACTATCGCCGACCACTCGCGATGCGTCAACGATATATCGGAAACTTTTCACCGACAGGGCCAGTCACCCCGAGTTGGCCTTGGCGGGCGATTGGGAATCCGCCCTACGGTCAAGGGCATGCGCATCCGAATCGTCGACGCCTTCACCGACCGCCCCTTCGCCGGCAACCCCGCCGGAGTACTGCTCCTGGACGGCGACTTCCCCCACGACCACTGGCTCCAGCAGGTCGCCGCCGAGGTCAACCTCTCCGAGACCGCCTTCGCCCGCCCGCTGCCGGCCGGCGGCGAGGCCGACTGGGCGCTGCGCTGGTTCACCCCGGCCGCCGAGGTCGACATGTGCGGCCACGCCACCCTGGCCACGGCCCACGTCCTGGCGACGAACGGCCTCGCGAACGGCCCGATCCGGTTCGGCACGCGCAGCGGCGTACTGACCGCGCTGGCCGCCGAGGACGGCCGGATCACCATGGACTTCCCCACGTCCCCCCTCACGCCGGTCGAGACGCCGGCGGAGGTCGAGCGCGCCCTCGGCGCCGCGGCACTGTCCGCCCACGACACCTCCGCCCACATCGGGGACCTGGTGGTCGAGCTGGCCGACGAGCGGACCGTACGGGACCTCACGCCGGACCACGCTGCGCTGCGCGCCTACGCCCGCCGCGGGGTGATCGTCACGGCGGCCGCCGAGGACCCCGCGCGCGGGTACGACTTCGTCTCCCGCGGCTTCTTCCCCGCCGTGGGCATCGACGAGGACCCGGTGACCGGCAGCGCCCACACCGCGCTCGCCCCGTTCTGGGCCGCCCGGCTGGGCCGCACCGAGCTCGTGGGCCGCCAGGGCGGGAGCCGCACGGGCCTCGTCACGGTCCGGCTCGCCGGTGAGCGCACGCTCCTGATCGGCGACGCGGTCACCGTCCTGGACGGGGAGTTGCGCGCCCGCCCTTGACCCTCAGGGCGTCGGCAGCCAGGAGACGTGCCCCGCCAGCAGGGCGTACCCGCCGAAGGCCACGATGTCGAGCAGCGCGTGGGCGACGACCAGCGGGGCCACCCGGCCCCAGCGGCGGTAGGCCAGGACGAAGACGACGCCCATCACCACGTTGCCGAGGAAGCCGCCGACGCCCTGGTACAGGTGGTAGGAGCCGCGCAGCACCGCGCTGGCCAGCAGCGCCGCCGTCGGTGACCAACCGAGCCCGTCCAGCCGCCGCAGCAGGTACGCCAGCACGATGACCTCCTCCACCACCGCGTTCTGCACGGCGGAGAGGATCAGTACCGGGAACTTCCACCACACGTCGGGCAGCGCCTCGGGCACCACCGTCAGGTTGAAACCGGCGGTGCGCGACACGAGGTAGAAGGCCAGCCCCGCACTCCCGATCCCGGCCGCGACGAGCGCGCCCCGGGCCAGGTCGCGGCCGGGGCGGGTGAGGTCGAAGCCGAGCACCCGCAGCCCCGGCGCGCCTTCCCGGGTCAGCAAGTGGGCGACGAGCAGGACCGGAACCAGCGCGGTCGCGATCCCGAACAGCTGCCACGCCAGGTCCAGCCAGGGACGCCCGGGCGCGTAGGAGCCGTTGAGCGTGGCGGCCTGGTGCTTGAGGCCGCCCGGCCTGGTGAGCGAGCCGATGAAACTGATCAGCGCGGAGACCGCGCTCGCGCCCAGGGAGAGCGCGAGCACCAGCAGCGTCTCGGCCCGCAGGTACCCGCGGCCGTCCTCCCGCCGGTCCTCGGCCACCGGCTCCGGCTCCACCCGCACGTGCGACTCCCGTCCCGCCGTCCCGTTGTCCGCCACCCCCATACTGCCTCGTGGGCGGGGCCGGGGACGCACCGGACCCGGCGGGTCAGCGGCCGATCGTCGCCGTGGCGTCCACCTCCCGCTCCGGGAGCCCGACCGGCCAGGTGTGCACGGGTTCGCCCCGGTGCATCAGCTCGCTGTAGCGCCGGGTCGTCGCGGCGAGCGCGGCCTCGCGTTCCAGGCCGCCCGCGAGCGCCTGGTGGTAGGTGTCGACCTGCCAGGTCGCCCCGTTGGCCCGGCGCCGGCACCGCTCCTCGATGATCCCGAGGTAGCGGTCCCGGTCGGCCGGGGCGATGCCCCACGCGTCGAGGCCCGCCGCCGCCATCGGCAGCAGCTCGTCCAGTACGAGGCGCACAGCGGGTACGCTCGCCAGGCCCGCGCCCCGGCCCCGGCGCGGCCAGTGCAGTCGGGCGTCGATCCCGTACCGGCAGGCCGCGTCGAAGTTGGCCTCCGCCTCCGCGAAGGGGAGCCGGGTCCACACCGGACGCGGTTCGTCCGCGAGCGTTCGCACCAGGCCGTAGTAGAAGGCCGCGTTGGCGACGACGTCGACCACCGTCGGCCCGGCCGGCAGCACCCGGTTCTCCACCCGCAGGTGCGGCACCCCTTCGGCGACGCCGTAGACGGGCCGGTTCCACCGGTAGACCGTGCCGTTGTGCAGGACCAGCTCCTGGAGGCTCGGTACGCCGCCCTCGGCCAGCACCCGGAGCGGTTCCTCCTCGTCGCAGATCGGCAGCAGTGCGGGGAAGTAGCGGACGTTCTGCGCGAAGAGCTCGTACGCCGACTCCACCCACCCTTCCCCGAACCAGGTGCGCGGGCGCACGCCCTGCGCCTGGAGCTCGGGCGGCCGGGTGTCGGTGGCCTGGGTGAACAGCGGCGGCCTGGACTCCCGCCACAGCTCCCGACCGAACAGGAACGGGGAGTTGGCGCCGACGGCTATCTGTACGGCGGTCACGGCCTGAGCCGCGTTCCACACGTCGGCGAACCGGGCCGGGGTCACCTGCAAGTGCAGTTGCACGGAGGTGCAAGCCGCTTCCGGCACGATCGAACCGGTGGTCCAGGTGACCCGCTCGACCCCCTCGATGTCGAGGGTGAAGTCCTCACCCCTCATCATCAGGATCTGCTCGTTCAGCAGCGAGTAGCGGTCCACCGCCGAGAGGTTGGCCAGGGCCAGGTCCGAGCGGGAGATCGTCGGCAGGATGCCGATCATCACGACGCCGGCGTCGATCTCCGCGGCCTGCCGGTGGGCGTAGTGCAGTCCCGCGCTCAGTTCCTCGGCGAGCTGGTCGAAAACGCGGCCCTCCAAGCGGTGCGGGAGTACGTTGACCTCCAGGTTGAACATTCCGAGCTCCGTCTGGAAATCGGGGCTCGCTATCCGCTCCAGGACCTGGGCATTCACCATTTTCGGCAAGCCGTCGGCGCCCGCGAGATTCAATTCGATCTCCAGCCCCATCATGTTCTTGGGACGATCGAACCTCTGCTCTGCCAGAAGTCGCTCCAGACCCTCCAGGCACTCGCGCAGCTTCCTGCGATACCGCTGCCGATCGGACAGGTCGAATCCGCCCGCCACGACCTTCTCCCCCATCGAGGTGTCCCTCCTCAAGTGGCCCGGCCCACAGCACCCAGGCCCGCGTTACGGTCGATGATGCCCCGGTGGCGTGATCGCTAACGCCGAGGGGACGCTCCTGGCGGGGAGCGCGCGCCGGTTTGGCGCGAAGGGCGCTTCGGCACATTCACCCGGCAAGTCCACTACAGCAAATTTCGCGTCGACTTTGCCATTCCGGATAACCGGCGCTTTCCAGCCGAGCCCCCATCCGGTAACCTCCGAGGTCAGCGCTGCGTGTTCCTGCGGAACCGACATGTACGTCAGTTCAACGGGACCGGTAAACGCCTTGCCGACAATAGTCGGGACAGCTAGCCGAAACATTGCGTGAACACATGTCGTATAAACTCCGCAAACGAGGCAGAGAGTTGGCGCGCGGCCATTGCCCCACAGCCCACCTCTGACCCCAGAATGCGACAGCGCCGTCCGCACCTTCTCCCGTAGCACCGGTCTCCCAAGTGAGAGGCGACCCACCATGCCGCTGCATGTCCCTCCGGCTCCCGCGCCCGCCCTGCGCAGCGTCCTCGCGGCACTCGGTTCCCCCACCGCCGTCAACGAGGCACACACACCTTCCCTGCGCGCCCTCCAAGGGCCGGTCACCGCGGAACTCCCGCTCCCGGTCCACGTGCTCGACCGGTTGCACGCCTCGCCGCTGGCATCCGGCGGCAGGCCGCCCCGTACGCGGCTGACGGCCTGGCGGTTCCTGATCCGCAGCGGCGACCGGTTCGTCGCGGCCGCCGACACCCGCCTCACCGCGGACGGCTGGGCCTTCTCGCACTTCTTCGAGGGCCCGTACGTCGCCGCGACGGAACGCGCGCTGCGTCAGGCGGAGTCGCTCGGTCAGGCCTACCAGCCGCGGCTGCTGTCCGTGCCGGAGCTGTACATGCTGACCCTGTGGCTGCACGGGGCCGTCAACGCGGACGCCTCCGCCGGCCTGCCCGCCGCCGCCGACCTGCTGGTGCCCCTGGCTCCGGCCCCGCCCGGGATCGCCGCCTACCGGCCGCACCCCGTGTCCGAACTGCTTCCCGTATTGACCCACCGGCTCCGGCGCACGGCGCCGCCGACACCCCCTCCGGTGGCCGCTCCGGCGGCCTGACCTGCACGGCTCTACCCGCATGGCCCGAGTGGCCCATGTGGCGTAGCCCGCTTGGGCCGGCGGGGAACCACCCCGATTGGCGCGGGAGTTGGCTGAACCGCCCGCACGAGTGATGCGTCATCAATCTATGAGGACTGCTGCCGGGAAATCCCTGCGAAGCAGCCGTCATGGGGGAAGACTGACGACACACTCCCCGCCTGTGCGGGGATGAAACACAGGGGGACGGCCATGAACCACGCATCGAGCCGTAGCACGCAGACCACACCGCAGCGAAAGAACGCATCCATGTGCCAGCACCAGCCTGCCTGCCCGTCATCAGAGTCCGCCGACCGGGAGGCCGCGCGCCCGGTGGCCAACCACCCGGAACAGGGCTGGAGCCTGCTGTGCAACGGCGTCCTGCTCTTCGAGGACACCGGCGAGCTGCTGCCGAACGGTCAGATCATCGCCCCGCACCGCCCGCTCGCGATCGCGTAGGCGACGCCGCGCACGACAGAGGCCGGTCCCGGAGCGTGTGCTCCGGGACCGGCCCCTTGTCACGTCATGCGGCTACGGCGACGGCTCAGGCGTCGTACTCGTCCAGCGGCGGGCAGGAGCACACCAGGTTCCGGTCACCGAAGGCGCCGTCGATCCGGCGCACCGGCGGCCAGTACTTCTCGGCCGCGGTGACCCCGCCCGGGAAGACGGCCTCGTCACGGCTGTAGGGGTGGTTCCACTCGCCGCCCAGGGCCGCCGCGGTGTGCGGGGAGTTGGCCAGCGGGTTGTCGTCCACCGGCCACTCGCCGCCCACGACCCGGTCGATCTCGCCGCGGATGGCGATCATCGCGTCGCAGAACCGGTCGATCTCGGCCAGGTCCTCGGACTCCGTCGGCTCGATCATCAGCGTGCCGGCGACCGGGAAGGACATCGTCGGCGCGTGGAAGCCGTAGTCGATCAGGCGCTTGGCGATGTCGTCCACGCTCACGCCCGTCGCCTTCGACAACGGACGCAGGTCGATGATGCACTCGTGCGCGACCAGGTTGCCCGGGCCGGTGTAGAGCACCGGGTAGTGCGGTTCCAGGCGCTTGGCGATGTAGTTGGCGCCGAGCACCGCCACCTGGGTGGCGCGCTTGAGACCCTCGCCGCCCATCAGGCGGACGTAGGACCAGGAGATCGGCAGGATGCCCGCCGAACCCCAGGGCGCCGCCGAGATCGGGCCGACGCCCGTTTCGGGCCCGGCGGTCGGCTGGAGCGGGTGGTTGGGCAGGTACGGGGCGAGGTGCGCCCGGACACCGACCGGGCCGACGCCCGGACCGCCGCCGCCGTGCGGGATGCAGAAGGTCTTGTGCAGGTTCAGGTGCGAGACGTCGCCGCCGAAGTGGCCCGGCTTGGCCAGACCCACCAGGGCGTTGAGGTTGGCGCCGTCCACGTAGACCTGGCCGCCCGCCTCGTGCACCTGGGCGCAGATGTCGGCGACGTGCTCCTCGAAGACACCGTGCGTCGAGGGGTAGGTGATCATCAGGACGGCGAGCTCGTCGCGGTACTGCTCGATCTTGGCGCGCAGGTCGGCCGCGTCCACCTCGCCGTCGTCGGCGGTCTTGACGACGACGACCTTCATGCCCGCCATCACGGCGCTGGCGGCGTTCGTGCCGTGCGCGGAGGACGGGATGAGGCAGATGGTGCGCTGCTCGTCGCCGTTCGCGCGGTGGTAGGCGCGCACGGCCAGCAGGCCGGCGAGCTCACCCTGGGAGCCGGCGTTCGGCTGGATCGAGACCTTGTCGTAGCCGGTGACCTCGCAGAGACGTTCCTCCAGCTCGGTGATGAGCGTGAGGTAGCCCTCCGCCTGCTCGGCCGGGGCGAACGGGTGCAGCTGTCCGAACTCGGGCCAGGTGACCGGCTCCATCTCGGTGGTCGCGTTGAGCTTCATCGTGCAGGAGCCCAGCGGGATCATGCCCCGGTCCAGCGCGTAGTCCTTGTCCGCGAGCTTGCGCAGGTAGCGCAGCATGGCGGTCTCGCTGCGGTGCTGGTGGAACACCGGGTGCGTCAGGTACGCGTCCGAGCGCAGCAGTCCCTCGGGCAGCGTGTCCTCGGCGCTCGCGTCCAGCGCCTCGATGTCCGCGGTGACGCCGAAGGCGGACCATACGGCCTCGACGTCGGCGCGCAGCGTCGTCTCGTCACAGGCGATGGAGACGAGGTCGGCGTCGGCCTGGTAGAGGTTCACCCCGCCCTCGCGGGCGGCGGCCACGACCTCGGCGGCCCGCCCCGGAACCCGTGCGGTGACGGTGTCGAAGTACGCGCCGTGCACGACCTCGACCCCGCCGGCCGTCAGGCCCGCGGCGAGCAGGGCGGCGTAGCGGTGGGTCCGGCGGGCGATCGTGCGCAGGCCGTCGGGACCGTGGTAGACGGCGTACATGCCGGCCATGACGGCGAGCAGCACCTGTGCGGTACAGATGTTGCTGGTGGCCTTCTCCCGGCGGATGTGCTGCTCGCGGGTCTGGAGCGCGAGGCGGTACGCCTTGTTGCCGTCCGCGTCCACGGACACGCCGACGAGGCGGCCCGGCAGTGAACGGGCGTGCTTGGCCTGGACGGCCATGTAGCCGGCGTGCGGTCCGCCGAAGCCCATCGGGACACCGAAGCGCTGCGTGGTGCCGACGGCGATGTCGGCGCCCAGCTCGCCGGGGGAGGTCAGCAGGGTCAGCGCCAGCAGGTCCGCGGAGACGGTGACGATGGCACCCAGCTCGTGCGCCTGGTCGATGACCGGCTTGATCTCGCGCACCGCGCCGGAGGCACCGGGGTACTGGAGCAGCACGCCGAAGACGCCGCGCTCGGCGATGTCGGCCGGGATCCCCTCGGACAGGTCGGCGACGACGACCTCGACCCCGATCGGCTCGGCGCGGGTCTCGATCACGGCGATGGTCTGGGGCAGCGCGTCTGCGTCGATCAGGAAGACACCGCCCTTGACCTTGCCGACGCGGCGGGACAAGGACATGGCCTCGGCGGCGGCGGTGCCCTCGTCGAGGAGGGAGGCGCCGGAGGTCGGCAGGCCGGTCAGGTCGGCGACGACGGTCTGGAAGTTCAGCAGCGCCTCCAGTCGGCCCTGCGAGATCTCGGGCTGGTACGGCGTGTAGGCCGTGTACCAGGCCGGGTTCTCCATGACGTTGCGCAGGATCACCGGCGGCGTGAAGGTGCCGTAGTAGCCGAGGCCGATCATGGAGGAGAGGACCTGGTTGCGGTCGGCGAGCGAGCGCAGCTCGGCCAGCACCTCGGCCTCGGTCCGCGCCTCGGGCAGGTTCAGCGCGGCGGCCGTCTTGATCACATCCGGTACCGCCGCGGCGGTCAGTTCGTCCAAGGAGCCGTAGCCCACCTGGGCGAGCATCTTGGCCTGCGCCTCGGCATCCGGGCCGATGTGGCGCTGCTCGAAGGGGATGCCTCGCTCCAGCTGAGAGAGCGGAATGCGGTTGGCGGTCATGTACGGAGGCCTCCTGGTCGTACGACCTGCGAGGGGCACCACGGCGCGGGCACCCGGACGGCCTCCCCCTCTGTCATCTCAACCTGAGAGCTTCACCGGAGCCGCGGGGATGACCCACGAGATCCGGCTTTCACCGTCGGTGAGGAGGGGAACCGGCACTGCGCGCCCGGTACCCGCCCCTGCTTTCCAGAGTGGCCTCGTCACGTGCGGTACGTATGCCTGAGAGATTCCGGGGAGGATTTGCTCCTTCGGCGCCTCCGTCGCACTCACTCGGAGGACTCTCCCGCACAGGGTCAACAGCCATCCACCAGCCTACCAGCGAGGATCTGGAAGCTCCCTCGAGTGGCCCCCCGTGCGGATATGCCCTTCTGTAGTCATTACGGAGGAGTTGCGACCAATCGGAGGCGGACCGTGCAGACCGACATCGATCCCCGCAGTCTCATCGGCCGCAAGGCGTTCGACCGCAATGGCGCCAAGATCGGCACCGTGGACGAGGTCTACCTCGACGATGCCACCGGCGTACCGGAATGGGCCGCCGTCCGGACCGGCCTGTTCAGTCGGGACGCCTTCGTCCCCCTGGAGCCCAGCGAGGTGGTCGACGACACCCTCCGGGTGCCCTTCGAGCGCTCCCTGATCAAGGACGCCCCGGACTTCGGTGTCGGCCGGCACCTCTCCCCGGAGCAGGAACTCCAGCTCTACCACCACTACGGGTTGGACGTGACCCTCCCGACGGACTTCCACCGCCCGCCCACCAACCAGCCCCGGGACTTCGGCAGCCTGGCGGGCGAAGGCTAACCGCTGCCCCCGGGGCCTTCCTCCGACGGCTCCTCCTGCCCTACGGGCTTCCCCACGGGCTCCCCTACGAGCGGAAGCGGATCGGACGACTCCAAGTCGGGGTCGTCCAGCCGGAAGGTCCGCACGCGCCCCGGCGGCGACCCGGGCCCTTCGAAGCGCACGGTGACGCGACCGACCCCGCTGCCCTGGACCCAACCCGGGCCGTACACCGCGTGCCGGACGTCGCTGCCGGCCGGCCAGCGGCGCTCGTCGGCCGGCTCGGGCGGCCGCGTACCCCCGACGACGGACGCGAGCGCCCGGGCCGTCCCCGCCACTCCTCCAGCCGCAGCCGCCTCGTCCGGCCCATGTGCCCCACCCGGTCCCTCGGCCTCGCCGTCCCCCACCGCCTGGCTCACCGCGCCGTCGTCCGCGCCCTCCCGCGGCCCCTCCCCCGCGACCGGCACGTCGGCCGACTCGTCCGCCTGCGCGTCCGCCTGCGCGAACAGGTCCTCCTGGGTGTAGTCCGCCAGCCCCGTCACGCCGACGCCCAGCAGCCGGACCCCTCCCGTGGTGTCCACGGCCTCCAGCAGCCGCGCGGCTGCCTCCCGCACCACCACCGGGTCGTCGGTCGGGCCCCGCAGGGTCTCCGAGCGGGTCAGCGTCGAGAAGTCGTAGCGCCGCACCTTCAGCACGATGGTGCGCCCGGAGTGCCCGGAGCCGCGCAGCCGACCCACACAACGATCGGCGAGCCGCTGCACCTCGTACCGGATGCGCACCCGGTCGTGGAGGTCCACGTCGAAGGTGTCCTCCACGGACACCGACTTCGCGTCCCGCTCGGCGACCACGGGGCGGTCGTCCAGGCCCAGTGCCATCCGGTACAACCCCGCGCCGTGGGCCCGCCCCACCATCCGGACCAGTTCGTCCTCCCCCGCCTCGGCCAGGTCCCCGACCGTGGTGATCCCGGCCCGCCGCAGGTGTTCCCCGGTGGCCGGTCCCACGCCCGGAAGGGTCCGTACCGACATCGGCGCGAGCAGTTCGCGCTCCGTTCCCGGCTCGATCACCAGCAGCCCGGCCGGCTTGGCCTCCTCGGAGGCGATCTTGGCCAGCATCTTCGACCCGGCCAGGCCCACGGAGCCGCTGAGCCCGGTGGCGGCCATGATGTCGGCGCGCAGCCGCTCCCCCGTGGCCCGGGCGGTCTCCGAGTCGAAGGCGACCCCGCCCGCCTCCAGGTCCACGAAGGCCTCGTCGAGGCTGAGCGGCTCCACCAGCGGTGACAGCTCCCGCAGCAGCGCCATGACGGTGTCGCTGACGGCGCGGTACAGGGTGAAGCGGGGGATCAGGTAGGCGCCGTTCGGGCACAGCCTCCTGGCCTGCGCCGTCGGCATCGCGGAATGCACCCCGAAGCGCCTGGCCTCGTAGGAGGCGGTGGCGACGACCCCCCGGGGTCCGAGGCCGCCGACGATGACCGGCTTTCCGCGCAGGCTCGGCTTCGACGCCTGCTCCACGGCGGCGTAGAAGGCGTCCATGTCCAGGTGGAGGATGGTCGGCGCGGATCTCACGGCTCCGATGCTCCCCTACGCCACTGACAACGCCGCCCGGGGCCCCGGGCGGCGCGCGGCGCGTCAGACGGCCCGGTTGCGGCGCGCGGCCAGTTCGTCCCTCGGGTTGTGGCCGACCAGCGTCTCGCCGGTGTCGATCCGTTCCCCGTGCAGTTGCGACAGCGCGTTCTCGACGTCGCGCCACACCACGCCCACCGCGATGCCGAAGACTCCCTGTCCTCCCTGGAGCAGGCTCACGACCTGGTCCGGCGTGGTGCACTCGTACACGGAGGCGCCGTCGCTCATCAGCGTCATCCGCTCCAGGTCCGAGAAACCGCGCTCGCGCAGGTGCTGCACCGCGGTGCGGATGTTCTGCAACGCCACCCCGGTGTCCAGGAAGCGTTTCACGATCTTGAGGACCACCACGTCGCGGAAGCTGTACAGCCGCTGCGTCCCCGACCCGTGGGCGGGGCGCACGCTCGGCTCCACCAGACCCGTCCGCGCCCAGTAGTCGAGCTGCCGGTAGGTGATGCCGGCGGCCGCGCACGCGGTCGGCCCCCGGTAGCCCACCTGCTCGGGCGCCGGGGCCTCGCGATCCGGTGCGGCCGGCGCCGGTTCCGGCTGACGGCGCGCACTGCCCGCCGCACCGCCGTGCAGCGGGTACGGCCCGCCACCACTCCGTGCGGGGATGCCCCCGGTCATGCCGTCGCCCGTGATGCTCACGCCGACCCTCCGTCCTTGACCTGCCCACCTCGAAGGTAGGCAGTCACCAGGGGTGCGTCAACGATCGCCACACTCGGCACGCCGAGTGATAATCACCCTGAGAGTGGTTTCCCGTGCCCCTTATCGGGGAAAGGCTAACCGAATGGGCTGAATGTCCCTGATGGGGCGGCTTGTCCGCCGCTCACTGCGGGCCGGTGCCGAAATCCTCGGGCGAGATCTGGTCGAGGAACTCACGGAACTTCTCCACCTCGTCCTCCTGCTCGTCCGGGATGGCGATGCCGGCGTCGTCCAGCACGCCGTCGCTGCCGTAGATCGGCGTTCCCGTCCGCAGGGCCAGCGCTATCGCGTCTGAAGGCCGTGCGCTCACCTCGACCCCGCTCGCGAAGACGAGCTCCGCGTAGAAGACGCCCTCCCGCAGATCCGTGATCCGGACCTCGGTGAGCTCCTCACCGACCGCCTCCAGCACGTCCTTGAACAGGTCGTGCGTCAGCGGCCGGGCAGGGGCCATCCCCTGCTGCGCGAAGGCAATGGCGGTCGCCTCCCCAGGACCGATCCAGATGGGGAGGTACCGATCGCCTCCCACTTCACGCAGGAGCACGATCGGTTGGTTCGAGGGCATTTCCACCCGGACACCCACAACGTCGAGCTCGTTCACACAGCAACCCTAGGACGTGCCCGACCGGTTTGGGTAGTCGGGCTCTTTCCGGTCAACGCGGACGGACCCCGAGAGCGGTCTGCACGAGGGCCTCGTGCAGCCGTACGGAAAGCCCCGCCAGCTCCTTCATCGTGGCCTCGGCATGGGCCCTGGTCTGCGGGTTGCGATGCCGGCGCAAGGGGGAGACGACCTGCTCCACCAGTCCGGCCTCGCGGTCCGCCGCCGCCTTCATCGCCCGCAGGTGCCTCGGCTCCAGTCCGAAACGGCCGAGATCGGCGATCAGCCGGGCCACGGTGACCGCCCCGGCGTCGAACCCACCGTCCGGCGTCTCCCCGAGCAGGCCGTACGACTCCCACTCGGCCAGCTGCTCCTCGTCCACCTCCGCGGCGGCGAGCAGCTCCGCCCGACCCACCCTGGTCGCCGTCGGCCGCTCCCGACCCACCTCGCCGTAGACGGCCGCCGGACCGGTTGCCGTCCCGCCTCCCGGGTCCCGGGGCGTCGTGGGGGCCGGGATACGGATCTGCTCACCGCGGTCGAGCGCGTCGAGCTGCTCCCGGATGACTTTCAGCGGCAGGTAGTGGTCGCGTTGGAGGCGCAGGACCCTGCCCAGCCGCTCGACGTCGTCGGTGCTGAACTTGCGGTATCCGGAGGGTGTGCGTCTGGGCTCGACCAGCCCTTCCGCCTCCAGGAAGCGGATCTTGGAGATGGTGACGTCGGGGAACTCTTCGCGCAGCATGGTCAGCACCGTGCCGATGCTCACCAACCGCCCGGCGGTCCCGACGGTGCCGTTCTTCACGGCACCGCCGGTCGGGGTACGCAGCATGGGACCTTCCCTGTCGGTCCCCTGGGGGCACCCCCCGGCGGAGGCCGGAGAGTGTCCGGGGGAGGTCAGATGCCTCGCAGGCTCGCGTAGAAGACCAGCCGGTACTTGCCGATCTGCACCTCGTCGCCGTTGTGCAGGGCGACCGAGTCGATCGGCTCACGGTTGACGTACGTGCCGTTGAGACTGCCCACGTCGGAGACGGTGAACCCGCCCTCCTGGCCCCTGCGGAACTCGACGTGCCGCCGGGAGACGGTGACGTCGTCCAGGAAGATGTCGCTCTGCGGGTGCCGGCCCGCCGTGGTCAGTTCGCCGTCCAACAGGAAGCGGCTGCCGGAGTTGGGGCCGCGCCGCACGATCAGCAGGGCGGAACCCGGAGGCAGGGCTTCCACCGCGGCCTGGGCCTCGGGGGACAGCGAGGACGGTACGTGCCCCGCCACCTCGGCCTCGTAGGCCTCCAGGCCCGAGATCGAGATGGTGGACGTGGTCTCCGAGGCACGCTCCGGCGTCAGACCCGCCCGCAGCGGCGCCCCGCAGTTCGAGCAGAACCGGCTCGCCGCATCGCTGCGGTGCCCGCACCTGCTGCAAACCTGCTCGGCCGACATGGACGGCTCCTCGCGCCGCGGCTGCCCCGCGGAGGCATTGGTGGCATACGGGTCGGAGGCAAACCCTCCACCCGCACTTGAGGTTGATGGGTCACCGAAACCTATGCGTCCGGAACCGGCGGGGTCAACAGTCGACGCGCCCGGAGTGCCCGGAATGTCGCCTCCGCCCGCGACCTCGTCCCGGAAGAGAGGGCGGTCGCCCTGACCTTCCGCGTCTCCGCTCCCCGCACGGTGCCGTGCACCGCTTTCCTCACGGTTCTTCTTGCCGAACAACTTCTCAAACAACTTCACGGGCGATTCCCCTTACCGAAACAGACCCGCCCGTGGGGCAGGACGAACTCCGCATGCACACACCTGCCGACCCGGACATCCTCACAACGTCCGTAACCACCAGACAGTTTCCACCACGCACCGCGACTTCGGCGCCTCGACCCCCCGCAGGCATCCGCCCACGTGAGCCGCTCCATACTCCGCCGCGCTTCACGACGATGACGACCGAGCGTAGTCAGGCTGCTTCGCAGCCCGCAAGGCGTCCACAACGATCTTCGCCGACCGTGTGACGGAGACCGTGGCCTGCTCCTTCTCCAGCGTCTGCACCACACCGCCGGGGATGTTGAGCGCGGGCTCCAAGTCCTGGGGCTTGCCGATCACCCTGAACTCGTAGGGTTGTGTGATCTTCTTACCGTCGATCCCGACCCCACCTCCCACGTCCGAGAAGAATGAGCTCGCCACGACCCGAACGCCGTTGATCTGGATCGCCTCGGCACCGGCCGCACGCAGCTCCTGAAGGGTGTCCAGCAACTGGTCGGACTGCACCTGCCCATTGGGGTCGGTGATCCGTAGCGTGATGCCCGGGCCCTGTGCGGCCACGGTACCGGCCAGGATGCCCAGTTGGCGTTCCTTCTCCACGGTCTGCTTGCGCGCCTCCTCCGCCTGGTTGGAGCTGCTCTCCAGCTCCTTGCGCTGGTCCTCCAGCTTCTGCTTCTCGTCCTCCAGCCGCTTGGTGCGCCCGTCCAGCTCGTCGAGGATCCGTACGAGGTCCTCCTGGCGCGCACCGCGCAGCGGGGCTCCGGCGTCGCTGTTGGACCGCACCTGGATGGCCAGACCGAGCCCCAGCACGAACAGCAGCAGCGCGACCACCAGTTGTGCCCGGCTCAGCCGCGGCGGCCACAGGCCGGCGGCCAGTCGCCGGCGGCCACTCTCCTCCGGGGCCTCGGCTGCAACCGGCGTCCCCTCTCCAAGAGGCATTTCCGGAACATTCGGTTCCTCGGGCGGGGTGTCATTCGTACTCATCGGCCTCACGCCCGGAACACGTGCCGGCGGATGGCCGCCGCGTTGGAGAAGATGCGGATGCCGAGCACGACGACCACACCGGTCGACAGCTGCGAGCCGACGCCCAGCTTGTCCCCGAGGAAGACGATCAGCGCGGCCACCACCACGTTCGACAGGAACGACACCACGAACACCTTGTCCACGAAGATGCCGTCCAGCATCGCGCGCAGACCGCCGAACACCGCGTCGAGCGCCGCCACCACGGCGATCGGCAGATAAGGCTCCACCACGGCCGGCACTTCGGGCCGGACCAGAAGTCCGACCACCACTCCGGCCACGAGGCCCAGTACCGCGATCACGATGCACCCTTCTTCGGCTGTTCTGCTGTGGCTGTACGGACGGTGAGGCTCGACGCCGCTTGGAGGCGGAGGTCGTCCACCGGGGAGAGGGCGTAGCGGATCCCGTAGCTCTCCTGGAGGACGTGCAGGTACTGGCCGCCCTCCGCGTCCTGGAACCGGGTGCCCAGCCGCTTGGGATCGCCCACTGCGAGCACCTCGTACGGCGGCACCAGCGGCCTGTTGTCGACCAGTATCGCGTCACCGGCGGCCCTGATCGCGGACAGCGCCGTCAACCGCTGCCCGTTGATCGAGATCGCCTCGGCCCCGGATTGCCAGAGGCCATTGACGATCTTCTGCATGTCACGGTCGCGCAGCCGCCCGGTGTCCGAGAACCCCTTGCTCTCGCGCGGGCCCCCACCACCGCCCGAGGAAGAGCCCTTGGCGTCGTCCACCACCAGCTTCACGCCGGGTCCCCGTACGTCGGTCGCCCCGGACAGCAACGCCACGGGACCACCCTGGTCCCCGCCCACCTGCTTGAGCGCCGCCCGCTGGCGATCGGCGACCTCCGTGCGCAACCGCTCGATCTCACCCTCGAGCCCGTCCGCGTGGGCGTTGGCCCGGTCCACGCGGTCGATGAGCTCCTGCCGCTCCTTGGCGAGGACCGGCGCCGCCACCCGCGCCTGGGCCGCGCCCAGGGTGACCACCATCGCGGCGAGTACGAGCCCGCCCGCGAGCGCCAGCTTGGCCTTGAGCGTGCGCGGGAGCCCGGAGGTGCCGTCCGCCTCGCGCCGCGCCGAGGCCTCCGCGTAGCCCTCGTCGAGACTGTGGTCCATCACGTGCGTCAGCAGCGACATGGAAGCGTCCGGGCGCGCGGGCCGGGTGACCGAACTCCGGTTGTTGTGCGGCTGCGACATGTCGCTCATCGTCGCATGACGCCCCCGCCGACACCCAATGCGTCGTCCGGCGGCCGGGACGGGAGGCTTTCCCTCCCTCTCCCGGCCACCGGACGACGCTCATCTCCGGGGCGGCAGCCGTCAGTGTTCGCCGGCGTCCACCACCGCGGCCCACTCGTCCAGCAGCGCCTGCGCGGACGCGTCGTCGGGGCCCTCGGCCCACAGGTGGGTGACCGCCTCCGCCGGGTCCGGAAGCACCAGCGCCCACCGGCCGTCGGCCTCGACCACCCGCACTCCGTCGGTGGTGTCCACCTGCCGGTCGCCGGCCGCCTCCACGACCCGCCGCATGACGAGCCCCTTCACCGCCCACGGCGTCGGGACGTCCCGCTTGAGCACGTGCGCCCGCGGGATGCGCGCGTCGATCTGGCTCAGCGTGAGCTGCGTACGCGCCACCAGCCCGATCAACTGGACGAACGCGGCCGAACCGTCGAACACGCTGCTGAACTCCGGAACGATGAACCCACCGCGGCCGTCACCACCGAAGATGGTGCTCTCCGCCCGGCCGACCCTGGTCAGGTCGTCGGGGGAGGTCGTCGTCCACTCCACCTGGGTGCCGTGGTACGCCGCGACCTGCTCGGCGACGCGGGTGGTGGTCACCGGCAGCGCCACCTTGCCGCTGCGCTTCTCCGCGGCGACGAGGTCGAGCAGCACCAGCAGCGCCCGGTCATCCTCGATGATCCGCCCACGCTCGTCCACCAGCGAGATCCGCTCGCCCACCGGGTCGAAGCGCACACCGAACGCCGCCCGGGAGGAGGCCACGATCTCGCCCAGCCGCACCAGACCGGCCCGCCGGGATTCCCGGGTCTCCGTCGGCCGGGATTCGTCGAGCCCGGGATTGACGGTCAGGGCGTCCACCCCGAGCCGGCCCAACAGGCTGGGGAGGACGAGGCCCGCGCTGCCGTTCGAGGCGTCCACGACCACCTTGAGCCCGGAATCGGCGACGCCGGTGATGTCCACCCGACGGAGCATCGAACCCGTGTAGGCGTCGAAGACACTGCCGGGGAACTGCAGGTCGCCGATCTCACCGGGGAACGCGCGCCGGTACTCCTGGCGGGCGTACACACGGTCCAGCTTGCGCTGCTGCTGGAGGGAGAGGTCGGCGCCGCGCTCGTCGAGGAACATGATGTCCACCGAGTCCGGCACCCCTGGCGAGGTGCGCAGCACGATGCCACCGTCGCTGCCTCTCGCGGTCTGCTGACGCGCGACGGGCAACGGCACGTTCTCCAGGTCCCGCACATTGATCGCGCTGGCCTGGAGCGCGGAGATCACGGCACGCTTGAGCGCTCGCGCACCACGGGAGTGGTCACGGGCCGTGGTGACCGTGGCGCCCTTCTTGAGGGTCGTCGCGTAGGCGCCGGCCAGCCGCACCACCAGCTCGGGGGTGATCTCGACGTTCAGGATGCCGGTCACACCACGGGCGCCGAACAGGTGGGCCTGGCCGCGCGACTCCCAGATGACGGAGGTGTTGACGAAGGCGCCGGCCTCGATCGTCTTGAAGGGGTAGACGCGCACGTTCCCCTGGACGATCGATTCCTCGCCGACGAGGCACTCGTCACCGATGACGGCGCCGTCCTCGATCCTGGCGGACCGCATGATGTCGGTGTTCTTGCCGATCACGCAGCCGCGCAGATTGCTGTGGGGACCTACGTACACGTTGTCGTGCACCACGGCCTTGTGGAGGAAGGCCCCGCTCTTGACGACGACGTTCGACCCGATGACCGTGTGCTCGCGGATCTCGGCACCGCCCTCGACCTTCGCGTAGTCGCCGACGTACAGCGGCCCGCGGAGCACGGCGTCGGGGCTCACCTCGGCGCCTTCGGCGATCCACACGCCGGGCGAGATCTCGAAGCCGTCCATGTCGACCTGGACCTTGCCTTCGAGCACGTCGGCCTGGGCCTTGACGTAGCTCTCGTGCGTGCCGACGTCCTCCCAGTAGCCCTCGGCCACGTAGCCGTAGATCGGCCGGCCTTCCTTCATCAACTGCGGGAAGACGTCGCCGGACCAGTCGACCGAGACGTCCGCCTTGACGTAGTCGAAGATCTCCGGCTCCATCACGTAGATGCCGGTGTTGATGGTGTCCGAGAAGACCTGTCCCCAGGTGGGCTTCTCCAGGAAGCGCTCGACCTTGCCCTCCTCGTCCACGATGGTGATGCCGAATTCCAGCGGGTTCGGCACCCGAGTCAGACAGACCGTGACGAGGCCGCCCTTCTCCTTGTGGAAGCGGATCAGATCGGTGAGGTCGAAGTCGGTGAGCGCATCGCCGGAGATGACGAGGAAGGTGTCGTCCTTCAACGCGTCTTCGGCGTTCTTCACGCTGCCGGCGGTCCCGAGTGGCTTCTCCTCGTTGGCATAGGTGAGCTCCATCCCGAGCTCCTCGCCATCACCGAAGTAGTTCTTGACGAGCGACGCCAGGAACTGAACGGTCACAACGGTCTCATTGAGCCCATGCCGCTTGAGCAGCCTGAGCACGTGCTCCATGATCGGCCGGTTCGCCACCGGCAGGAGCGGCTTGGGCATGCTCGAGGTCATGGGGCGAAGACGCGTGCCTTCGCCACCGGCCATCACGACGGCCTTCATGTCGGAAGAGTCCTCCTTGAGAGATGACGGTCAAGCCGACCTCACCCGTCTCGGACGGCGACTCCGCAACTCCTCCGCGTGTACCGGCGTCGAGCAAGCTCAATCGGCCGTGGCATCCGCCTTGACCAGCCGGCGGACTTGAACCACGTAAAGGATTCCTGCCCACCAATAGAGGGTTGTACCCCATCCGGCGAACGCCCATCCGAAAACTGACGCCATCCAGGCCAACGAGCCGTCGCCATCACTCAGCAGCAGCAAGGGGAACGCGTACATCAGGTTGAAGGTCGCGGCCTTGCCCAGGAAGTTGACCTGCGGCGGCGGATAGCCGTGCCGACGCAGGATCCACACCATGACCAGCAGCATCAGCTCACGGGCCAGCAGGGCGGCGGTCAGCCAGAGCGGCAGAATCCCGCGCCAGGTCAGGCCGAAGAGCGTCGTCAGGATGTACAGCCGGTCCGCCGCCGGGTCCAGCAACCGACCGAGATTGCTGATCTGATTCCAGCGGCGCGCCAGTTTCCCGTCGAGGTAATCACTGATCCCGCTGAGCATGAGGACAAGAAGTGCCCACCCGTCGTGCTTCTCCAGGATCAGCCAGAGGAACAGCGGTACGCCGACGAGGCGAGCCATGCTCAGGATGTTCGGAATGGTGAAAATTCGGTCAGTCTGAACCCGAGTCTCCTGGACCTCCACCCGGGGGCCTCCACTGTGACGGTAGAACTAGTCGAACGATGCACACTGACCCTACAGGAGACCTCGATGGGCCTTGAACGCAGAAAAGCCCCGCACCGAGCCGGTAAGGGCTGGTGCGGGGCTTTCCCACAATGATTGTTCGGCGGCGTCCTACTCTCCCACAGGGTCCCCCCTGCAGTACCATCGGCGCTGAAAGGCTTAGCTTCCGGGTTCGGAATGTAACCGGGCGTTTCCCTAACGCTATGACCACCGAAACACTATGAAGATATCCAACCGGATGAAAACACGGTCGTTACTTCAGAACTAACACAGTGGACGCGAGCAACTGAGGACAAGCCCTCGGCCTATTAGTACCAGTCAGCTCCACCCGTTACCGGGCTTCCACATCTGGCCTATCAACCCAGTCGTCTACTGGGAGCCTTACCCTCTCAAGGAGGTGGGAATACTCATCTCGAAGCAGGCTTCCCGCTTAGATGCTTTCAGCGGTTATCCCTCCCGAACGTAGCCAACCAGCCATGCCCTTGGCAGGACAACTGGCACACCAGAGGTTCGTCCGTCCCGGTCCTCTCGTACTAGGGACAGCCCTTCTCAATATTCCTACGCGCACAGCGGATAGGGACCGAACTGTCTCACGACGTTCTAAACCCAGCTCGCGTACCGCTTTAATGGGCGAACAGCCCAACCCTTGGGACCGACTCCAGCCCCAGGATGCGACGAGCCGACATCGAGGTGCCAAACCATCCCGTCGATATGGACTCTTGGGGAAGATCAGCCTGTTATCCCCGGGGTACCTTTTATCCGTTGAGCGACGGCGCTTCCACAAGCCACCGCCGGATCACTAGTCCCGACTTTCGTCCCTGCTCGACCCGTCGGTCTCACAGTCAAGCTCCCTTGTGCACTTACACTCAACACCTGATTGCCAACCAGGCTGAGGGAACCTTTGGGCGCCTCCGTTACCCTTTGGGAGGCAACCGCCCCAGTTAAACTACCCATCAGACACTGTCCCTGATCCGGATCACGGACCGAGGTTAGACATCCAGCACGACCAGAGTGGTATTTCAACGGCGACTCCACCATGACTGGCGTCACGGCTTCAAAGTCTCCCACCTATCCTACACAAGCCGAACCGAACACCAATATCAAACTGTAGTAAAGGTCCCGGGGTCTTTCCGTCCTGCTGCGCGAAACGAGCATCTTTACTCGTAGTGCAATTTCACCGGGCCTATGGTTGAGACAGTCGAGAAGTCGTTACGCCATTCGTGCAGGTCGGAACTTACCCGACAAGGAATTTCGCTACCTTAGGATGGTTATAGTTACCACCGCCGTTTACTGGCGCTTAAGTTCTCAGCTTCGCACGCCCGAAAGCGCACTAACCGGTCCCCTTAACGTTCCAGCACCGGGCAGGCGTCAGTCCGTATACATCGCCTTACGGCTTCGCACGGACCTGTGTTTTTAGTAAACAGTCGCTTCTCGCTGGTCTCTGCGGCCACCCCCAGCTCAGGAAGCAAGTTCCTTCACCAGTGATGGCCCCCCTTCTCCCGAAGTTACGGGGGCATTTTGCCGAGTTCCTTAACCATAGTTCACCCGAACGCCTCGGTATTCTCTACCTGACCACCTGAGTCGGTTTAGGGTACGGGCCGCCATGAAACTCGCTAGAGGCTTTTCTCGACAGCATAGGATCATCCACTTCACCACAATCGGCTCGGCATCAGGTCTCAGCCTTAATGAGGGACGGATTTGCCTACCCCTCGGCCTACACCCTTACCCCGGGACAACCACCGCCCGGGCTGGACTACCTTCCTGCGTCACCCCATCGCTTACCTACTACAAGTCTGGTTCGTCGGCTCCACCACTTTCCTTTCCCCGAAGGGTCCGGAACGGCTTCACGGACTTAGCATCGCCTGATTCGATATTGGGCGTTTCAAAGCGGGTACCGGAATATCAACCGGTTGTCCATCGACTACGCCTGTCGGCCTCGCCTTAGGTCCCGACTTACCCTGGGCAGATCAGCTTGACCCAGGAACCCTTAGTCAATCGGCGCACACGTTTCTCACGTGTGTATCGCTACTCATGCCTGCATTCTCACTCGTGAACCGTCCACAACTAGCTTCCGCTGCTGCTTCACCCGGCACACGACGCTCCCCTACCCATCACAACACCCGTTGGGGCTTATTGCTGCAATGACACGACTTCGGCGGTACGCTTGAGCCCCGCTACATTGTCGGCGCGGAATCACTTGACCAGTGAGCTATTACGCACTCTTTCAAGGGTGGCTGCTTCTAAGCCAACCTCCTGGTTGTCTCTGCGACTCCACATCCTTTCCCACTTAGCGTACGCTTGGGGGCCTTAGTCGATGCTCTGGGCTGTTTCCCTCTCGACCATGGAGCTTATCCCCCACAGTCTCACTGCCGTGCTCTCACTTACCGGCATTCGGAGTTTGGCTAAGGTCAGTAACCCGGTAGGGCCCATCGCCTATCCAGTGCTCTACCTCCGGCAAGAAACACACGACGCTGCACCTAAATGCATTTCGGGGAGAACCAGCTATCACGGAGTTTGATTGGCCTTTCACCCCTAACCACAGGTCATCCCCCAGGTTTTCAACCCTGGTGGGTTCGGTCCTCCACGAAGTCTTACCTCCGCTTCAACCTGCCCATGGCTAGATCACTCCGCTTCGGGTCTAGAGCGTGCAACTCAATCGCCCTATTCGGACTCGCTTTCGCTACGGCTTCCCCACACGGGTTAACCTCGCTACACACCGCTAACTCGCAGGCTCATTCTTCAAAAGGCACGCAGTCACGACCGTTGTTCCGAAGAACAACGGCGACGCTCCCACGGCTTGTAGGCACACGGTTTCAGGTACTATTTCACTCCGCTCCCGCGGTACTTTTCACCATTCCCTCACGGTACTATCCGCTATCGGTCACCAGGGAATATTTAGGCTTAGCGGGTGGTCCCGCCAGATTCACACGGGATTTCTCGGGCCCCGTGCTACTTGGGAGATTCTTAAGCAAGCCGCTGATGTTTCGTCTACGGGGGTCTTACCCTCTACGCCGGACCTTTCGCATGTCCTTCGACTACATCAACGGTTTCTGACTCGCCGACCGGCCGGCAGACCGATCAAAAGAATTCCCACAACCCCGCATGCGCAACCCCTGCCGGGTATCACACGCATACGGTTTGGCCTCATCCGGTTTCGCTCGCCACTACTCCCGGAATCACGGTTGTTTTCTCTTCCTGAGGGTACTGAGATGTTTCACTTCCCCTCGTTCCCTCCACACTGCCTATGTGTTCAGCAGTGGGTGACAGCCCATGACGACTGCCGGGTTTCCCCATTCGGACACCCCCGGATCAAAGCTCAGTTGGCAGCTCCCCGGGGCCTATCGCGGCCTCTCACGTCCTTCATCGGTTCCTGGTGCCAAGGCATCCACCGTGCGCCCTTAAAAACTTGGCCACAGATGCTCGCGTCCACTGTGTAGTTCTCAAGCAACGACCAGCCACCCATCACCCTGCACCGAAGCACAAGTTCACTGGGGCCGGCATCGCAGAAGGACAGCCATACGGCCGTACCCTCAGACACCCAACAACGTGCCAAGCACCGAAGACCTTCCGTCTCCTCTTTCCACGCCGAAGCAGTACTCGAGAACCATCAGACCATCCGGTGCCAACTAATCAACGTTCCACCCATGAGCTGACCGTGCAGAACATTTGTCTGCAATCGGTACTGTGCTCCTTAGAAAGGAGGTGATCCAGCCGCACCTTCCGGTACGGCTACCTTGTTACGACTTCGTCCCAATCGCCAGTCCCACCTTCGACAGCTCCCTCCCTTACGGGTTGGGCCACCGGCTTCGGGTGTTACCGACTTTCGTGACGTGACGGGCGGTGTGTACAAGGCCCGGGAACGTATTCACCGCAGCAATGCTGATCTGCGATTACTAGCAACTCCGACTTCATGGGGTCGAGTTGCAGACCCCAATCCGAACTGAGACCGGCTTTTTGAGATTCGCTCCACCTCACGGTATCGCAGCTCATTGTACCGGCCATTGTAGCACGTGTGCAGCCCAAGACATAAGGGGCATGATGACTTGACGTCGTCCCCACCTTCCTCCGAGTTGACCCCGGCGGTCTCCTGTGAGTCCCCATCACCCCGAAGGGCATGCTGGCAACACAGGACAAGGGTTGCGCTCGTTGCGGGACTTAACCCAACATCTCACGACACGAGCTGACGACAGCCATGCACCACCTGTATACCGACCACAAGGGGGGCACTATCTCTAATGCTTTCCGGTATATGTCAAGCCTTGGTAAGGTTCTTCGCGTTGCGTCGAATTAAGCCACATGCTCCGCTGCTTGTGCGGGCCCCCGTCAATTCCTTTGAGTTTTAGCCTTGCGGCCGTACTCCCCAGGCGGGGAACTTAATGCGTTAGCTGCGGCACCGACGACGTGGAATGTCGCCAACACCTAGTTCCCAACGTTTACGGCGTGGACTACCAGGGTATCTAATCCTGTTCGCTCCCCACGCTTTCGCTCCTCAGCGTCAGTAATGGCCCAGAGATCCGCCTTCGCCACCGGTGTTCCTCCTGATATCTGCGCATTTCACCGCTACACCAGGAATTCCGATCTCCCCTACCACACTCTAGCTAGCCCGTATCGAATGCAGACCCGAGGTTAAGCCTCGGGCTTTCACATCCGACGTGACAAGCCGCCTACGAGCTCTTTACGCCCAATAATTCCGGACAACGCTTGCGCCCTACGTATTACCGCGGCTGCTGGCACGTAGTTAGCCGGCGCTTCTTCTGCAGGTACCGTCACTTTCGCTTCTTCCCTGCTGAAAGAGGTTTACAACCCGAAGGCCGTCATCCCTCACGCGGCGTCGCTGCATCAGGCTTTCGCCCATTGTGCAATATTCCCCACTGCTGCCTCCCGTAGGAGTCTGGGCCGTGTCTCAGTCCCAGTGTGGCCGGTCGCCCTCTCAGGCCGGCTACCCGTCGTCGCCTTGGTGGGCCATTACCCCACCAACAAGCTGATAGGCCGCGGGCTCATCCTTCACCGCCGGAGCTTTCAACCCCCGCCCATGCAGGCAGGAGTATTATCCGGTATTAGACCCCGTTTCCAGGGCTTGTCCCAGAGTGAAGGGCAGATTGCCCACGTGTTACTCACCCGTTCGCCACTAATCCACCCCGAAGGGCTTCATCGTTCGACTTGCATGTGTTAAGCACGCCGCCAGCGTTCGTCCTGAGCCAGGATCAAACTCTCCATGAATGTTTACCCGTAATCGGGTGAAACACACACTTAGAGCGGGTCAACCAAGGTCGGAATAAGACCGGTCGACCACAACGTCCTCGCTGTGTTCATTGCCTGCCCCCAACGAATCGGGGCCAGGACTTTTTCAAAGGAACCTCATCCACCGAAATGGACGGGGTATCAACTTCTGGCGTTGATTTTTGGCACGCTGTTGAGTTCTCAAGGAACGGACGCTTCCTTCGTACTCACCCTCGCGGGTTTTCCTCCGGGCGCTTCCTTTGTTCTTCGTTTTGGTCTTGCGTTTCCGACTCTATCAGACTCTCTCGTGTCCGATTCCCGGTCGAAGCGGGGTTCGCTTTCCAGTTCTCCGCTTTCGCGTTTCCCTTTCCGGCGAGACCGACTCTATCAGTGCTTTTCCGGCTCTCCGACCACTCGCCGTTCTGCCGAAAGGCATACGAAGAGGATGGAGCTCAAGATCAATACTTCAGAGGGGGGGTTCCCGTCCATCGGTGGTTCGCGAGATGTTCACGCGACACCTCCTGGCGGGACTCACGACAGTACAGGGGCGGCAGTGCCCAGGCAAATCGATCCAGGCTATGGTCTAGTCCACTACGTTGGTGTCGCGGCAGCACGTCCGAGCCCCCCTACGGGTGGGCTCCATTTCGTGCAGAACCGGGACATCTCATGACTTACCCTTCTCAAAGTAGGCCGTCCTGACAGATTGTGACGGCGACTCGAAGAAGCCCCACCTCTGGGAGGCCCTCCATGACCAGCGTGACGTCCCCACTTGCCGGGCGTGCCATCGGACTCGCGGCAGTGCCCGATCCGGTGTTCTCCGGCGCGATGGTGGGACCCGGCACCGCTATCGATCCCGTGCGTGAGGCATCGGAGGCGGTGGCGCCCGTGGACGGTGTGGTCGTCTCCCTGCACCCGCACGCGTACGTCGTCGTCGACGGCGAGGGGCACGGCGTGCTCACTCACCTCGGGATCGACACCGTGCAGCTCAACGGCGAGGGCTTCGAGCTGCTCGTCAACAAGGGCGACAACGTCACTCGCGGCCAGGCCGTCATCCGCTGGAACCCCGCGTCGGTCGAGGCCGCCGGGAAGTCGCCCATCTGTCCCGTCGTCGCGCTGGAGGCCTCCGCGGCGTCCCTCGCGGGTGTCGTCGAGTCCGGGGACGTGAAGGCCGACGACGTCCTCTTCAGCTGGCAGTGACGCACCGCCCGCGAGGGCGTCGGACATCCACCGCGGCCGGCCTGGCCCGCCGCTCAATCGGAGACGGGTGAAATGGAGACAACGCTGCGAGGCGTCGGCGTGAGCCACGGTGTGGCGATCGGCGAGGTGCGGCACATGGGTACGGCGGTCCTCGAACCGCCGGCCAAGCAGATCACCGCGGACGAGGCGGAGCGCGAGCAGGGGCGCGCCCGCAAGGCCGTGGAGGCCGTGGCGGCCGACCTCATGGCGCGCGGCCATCTGGCCGGTGGCGAGGCCCAGCACGTGCTGGAGGCCCAGGCGATGATCGCCACGGATCCCGAGCTGATGGCGGACGTGGACCGGCGGATCGCCGTCGGGAGCACCGCTGAGCGTGGGATCTACGACGCGTTCGCCTCCTACCGCGACCTGCTCGCCGGCGCCGGGGAGTACATGGCGGGGCGGGTGGCCGACCTGGACGACGTGCGCAACCGCATCGTGGCGCGCCTGCTGGGCGTGCCGATGCCGGGTGTGCCGGACAGCGACGAGCCGTACGTACTGATCGCGCGGGACTTGGCGCCCGCCGACACCGCGCTGCTCGACCCCGCGCTCGTTCTGGGTTTCGTGACCGAGGAGGGCGGCCCGACCAGCCACAGTGCGATCCTCGCGCGGGCTCTGGGCGTGCCTGCGATCGTCGCGCTGTCGGGGGCCTGTGAGATCGCCGAGGGCACGCTCATCGCGGTCGACGGCAGCACGGGCGACCTGTTCGTGAACCCGTCGGACCAAAAGCGCGGCGAGCTGGAGGCCGCGGCCTCCGAGCGGAAGGCGGCGCTCGCTGCGTCTTCCGGTCCGGGGGCCACTTCCGACGGGCACAAGGTGCCGCTGTTGGCGAACGTGGGCGGTCCGGCGGACGTGCCGGCGGCCGTCGAGGCGGGGGCGGAGGGTGTGGGCCTGTTCCGCACCGAGTTCCTCTTCCTGGACGACAGCAAGAAGGCACCGTCCGAGGAGAAGCAGGTCGAGTCGTACCGCAAGGTACTGGAGGCCTTCCCCGAGGGCCGGGTCGTCGTACGGGTACTGGACGCGGGCGCCGACAAGCCGCTGGACTTCCTGACGCCGGGCGACGAGCCGAACCCGGCTCTGGGCGTGCGCGGTCTGCGGACCCTGCTCGACCACCCGGAGGTGCTGCGTACGCAGCTCTCGGCGCTGGCCAAGGCGGCCGAGGGTCTACCGGTCTACCTGGAGGTCATGGCTCCGATGGTGGCGGACCGGATCGACGCCAGGGCTTTCGCGGACGCCTGCCGCGAGGCGGGGCTGCGGGCGAAGTTCGGGGCGATGGTGGAGATCCCCTCCGCCGCGCTGCGGGCGCGCTCGATCCTGCAGGAGGTCGAGTTCCTGTCGCTGGGAACGAACGACCTCGCGCAGTACGCCTTCGCCGCGGACCGTCAGGTGGGCGCGGTCTCGCGGCTCCAGGATCCGTGGCAGCCGGCGCTGCTGGACCTGATCGCCATGTCCGCCGAGGCCGCCAAGGCGGAGGGCAAGAGCTGTGGCGTCTGCGGTGAGGCCGCTGCCGATCCGCTGTTGGCGTGCGTGTTGACGGGTCTGGGTGTCACCTCCCTTTCGATGGGCGCCGCCTCCATTCCCTACGTGCGGGCGACGCTGGCCAAGCACACGTTGGCGCAGTGCGAGCGTGCCGCGGCCGCGGCGCGTGCGGCCGACACTGCCGAGGAGGCGCGGGTCGCCGCGCAGGCGGTCCTCTCGGGCGAGTAGGAGCGGTTCGCGGCAGGTCGGGTCGAGGGGTCTTCGCCGGTGGCGAGGGCCCCTCGACCGTTTCCCGCACAGATCGGCGCCCGGGGCTCCGCGGTGGGGTCCGCGTTCAGTGGTGGGGGTCCGGATCGTCCACCTCGTAGCCGGGGCAGTACTCCACCCCTGGCTCGGGGGCGACGGGTTCACCGGTGTCGGCGTCGGTGCAGTAGGCGTTGAAGACGGCCGCCGCGGAGAGGGCGACCAGGCGGCCGCGGTCGAGACGCCAGCCGTGGACCCGGTCCGGGGAGTCCTCCGACGTGGTGCGGAGCACGAGTCCTCCGGCGCCCCCGAGGGCGATGCCCGCGGCCAGGACGGTCACGAAGTCCATTCCTTCCCGGCCCTCGATCCGGGGCCGGGAATCTGCTCCGGGCGCCTCGGCGTGCAGGACGGCGACGAGCTGTTCGGTGTCGGTGGGCACGCTGCAGACGAGGTGGTGGTGGCCGGGGCCGGCTCCGTCGACGAGGCGTTTGAGCGCGCCGGTGGCGCGTTCGAAGGAGGCCTGGCCGATGTCCTCGCCGCAATCCGCGCAGGTGCCGACGCCGGCGAGGAGGGTGGTGGCGTACTCCCAGGTGGCCTGCCGTACGGCCTCGTCGAGCAGGAGCGGGAGGAGTTCCGCGACGGGCTGCCCCTTGTAGGTGAGGCCGGCTCCGGCGAGTTCGGCGGTGAAGCGGGTCCGGGCCTCGGCCGTGTCGGCGTCGAGGCCGTGATCCGCGCAGTAGTCGACGTAGTCCTCGGGATCGAAGAGGGCGACGGTGGTGTGGACGCCCCGCGCCGCGAGGGAGCGGAGCAGGGCCTCGACGTGTCCGAGGTAGTCGGCGTAGCCGCAGTGGGCGTCGAAGGGGAAGCTGCCGTATCGGCGCATGGCCGCGAAGTCCCCGGCGTCGGCCAGGAGACCGAGGGTGCTGGGGACTTCGCGGCGCAGTCGGCGGCGCAGCGTTCGGCGGTCGGCGCGGGCGCCGGTCGCTCCCGCGCGGGTGGGCGTGGTGTCAGTGGCGCTGGTGGTACCTGTGGTGTCGACGGTGGTGCTGTCGCCGGTGGCGTTCGTGTGTGGCATGGCTCCCCCTGGGTGTCGCAACGAATTGCTCACTCAGAGTAGTCGCGGCCACTGACAGTCACCTTCGGCCGCGGCCCAGCTCCTCGTAGAAGGCCAGGAGTTCGGGGCGGTCCACCGAGCCGATGTTGACCGCCTTGTCCATCGGGGTGCCCTGGAGGAGGCGCTTGACGGGGACCTCGATGCGCTTGCCGGTGAGGGTGTGCGGCACGGCCGGGATCTCGATGATCTCGTCGGGTACGTGGCGCGGCGAAAGCTCCTCGCGGATCGTCGCCTTGATCCGCGCGCGGAGGTCGTCGTCGAGGGCGGCCCCGGGGGCGAGGTGGACGAACAGCGGCATCCAGTAGCCGCCGTTCGGCTCCTCCAGGCCGATGACGAGGGATTCCTTGATCTCCGGGAGGCGCTCGACGGCTTCGTAGATGTCGGCGGAGCCCATCCGGACGCCCTGCCGGTTGAGCGTGGAGTCGGAGCGGCCGTGGATGATCACCGAGCCCCGGTCGGTGATCGTGATCCAGTCACCGTGCCGCCAGGCGCCGGGGAACATCTCGAAGTAGCTCTCGCGGTAGCGGCTGCCGTCGGGGTCGTTCCAGAAGTGGATCGGCATGGACGGCATGGGGTTGGTGACGACGAGTTCGCCCACCTCCCCGATGAGCGGCTTGCCGGACGGGTCCCATGACTGGAGGTCCGTGCCGAGCGAGGGGGCCTGGAGTTCCCCGATGTGGACGGGGAGGGTGGCCACGGCGCCCGCGAAGCAGCTGCAGACGTCGGTGCCGCCGCTGACCGAGGCGATCCAAAGGTCTTCGGCGACCTCGTCGTGCAGCCAGCGGAAGCCGTCGGGCGGCAGCGGCGAGCCGGTCGTGGCGACGCACTTCACGGCGGACAGGTCGTAGTCGCGCGCGGGGTGGACCTCCGCCTTGCGGCAGGCCATGACGTACGCGGCCGAGGTCCCGTACAAGGTGGCCCCGGTCAGCTCGGCGATGCGCCACTGGGCTCCGGTGTCGGGGTGGCCGGGGCTGCCGTCGTAGAGGACGACCGTCGTCCCGGTGAGCAGACCGGAGACGAGGAGGTTCCACATCATCCAGCCGGTGGAGGTGAACCAGAAGAACCGGTCCTGCGGTCCGAGGTCGCTGTGGAGGCCGAGCTGCTTGAGGTGTTCGAGGAGGATGCCGCCCTGGGACTGGACGATCGCCTTGGGCAGGCCGGTGGTGCCGGAGGAGTAGAGGACCCAGAGCGGGTGGTCGAAGGGGACCTGCTCGAAGACCGGCTCCACGTCGGCCTCGACCAGCTCCGGCCAGGCGAGGGCGCCCTCGGGGGTCGGCGTGCCGAGCAGCGGGATGTGGACGACGGCGCGCAGGGAGGGCAACTCGGCGCGCAGTTCGGCGACGGTCTCGCGGCGGTCGTGCTCCTTGCCGCCGTAGCGGTAGCCGTCGACGGTGAACAGGACGACGGGCTCGACCTGCTGGAAGCGGTCGAGGACGCTGCGGGCGCCGAAGTCGGGGGCACAGGAGGTCCACACGCCGCCGACGGCGGCGGTCGCGAGGAGCGCCACCGCGGCTTCGGCGATGTTGGGCAGGTACCCGCTGACCCGGTCGCCGGGGCGTACCCCGAGGGCGCGCAGCTCGGCGGCCAGCGATCCCACCTGGCGGCGGAGCTCGGCCCAGGTCACGGGGACGGGCCGGTGGGTCTCGTCGACGCACAGCAGTGCCGGGTCCTGGGCCCGGGCCGGGTCTTCGGCCGTGCGCAGGGCGTGCTCGGCGTAGTTGAGGGTGGCGCCGGTGAACCAGCGGGCGCCCGGCATGGAGCGGTCGGCGAGGACCGACTCGTAGGGGGTGGAGAAGCGGACGTCGAACCACTCGGCGACGGCCTGCCAGAAGGTGTCGAGTTCGTCGACGGACCAACTGTGGAGGGCGGGGTAGCCGCCTTCGGCGGGGGCGCCGTGGTGCTCGGCGGCCCATGCCTGGAATGCGGTGATCCGGGCCGCGGCGATCCGTTCGGGGCCCGGGGTCCAGAGGGGTTCCGGCGGGGTGGCTGAGGTCATGGGTCGGCTCCCGGTCGACTGTGTGGTTCGCGCTTCGTGTGCGTACGTTGCCATCGCCCGTTCGGTGGCGCGCGGCGGCTCACAGGGACGATGCCATGTGATCGACATCCGCACCAGAGCCGCCCCCTGCGGTGGTGTGATCGTCCGCCCGGTCCGGTCGGCGGGTGAACGGAAGCTGAACGCAGCCCGCTCGGCCGGGGGGCGGTGGCAGGGTGAGCGCCATGGACGGTCGTGATCTGGTGCGTGGGGTGTGGGAGATCGGTACGGCGCGCGGACGGCGTACTTGGCTCGCGGCGTGGCGGCGACGGCGCGCGGACGCCGAGGGGCCGGCGCGCCGGGGCGCGGAGCGGGCGCGGGTGCCGGGACTACTGACGGGTACGGAGCCCAGGCCGGGCGGGGGTGTGCTGCGCTTCGCGCGCTCGGAGCTGCTGGTGCGGGTGACGGTGGGCGGGGCGGTGTTCTGGGGATGGGACGGGGCGCGGCCCTCGCCCTCGTACGCGGTGGTGGGCGACGGCCCGGAGCCGGATTCGCGGGCCGTGCTGGAACCGGACACGGGGGGCGGCTGGCGGGTGGTGTCGGAGCGGGTGACGGTGGCGGTGTCCCGGCAGGGGGCGGTGGAGGTGCGCACACCGGGCGGGATGGTGCTGCGCCGGGAGTCACCGCCGCGCTGGTGGGAGCCGGTGGAACCGGGCCGTGGCGGGGCGCGGTGGCGGGTGCGGGGGGAGGTGCCGGCGGACGCGCGGTTCTTCGGGTTGGGCGGTCGGGCCGCGGGGCCGCGGCTGCGGGACGGCTCGTACCGGTTGTGGAACACCGACCCGAAGGGTGGTTTCGGGCCCGGTGACGATCCGCTGTACCTGACGATGCCGGTGCAGTGGGTGGTCGCGGACGCGGGGACGCACCTGATGTTCCACGACAACACCTGGGACGGCCAGGTGTTGCTGCGCGAGGGTGAGGAGGGGGCGGGCTCGGGGGCGGACCGGCCCGGGAGCTCGGAGCTGCGCGCGGAGGGCGGGCCGTTGCGCTGCTGGGTGCTGGTGGGGACGCCGGCCCGGGTGTCGCAGGGCTGGTCGGGGCTGACGGGGGCGGCGGCCGTGCCCCCGCAGTGGGCGCTGGGCTACCAGCACGCGCGCTGGGGGTTCGGCAGCGAGGCGGAGGTGCGGCGGGTGGTGGCGGGGTACGCGTCGCGGGGGCTCCCCCTGGCTGCGCTGCACCTGGACATCGACCACTACGACGGGCACCGGGTGTTCACGGTGGACCGGGAGCGGTTCCCTGACCTGCCCGGCCTGGCGGCGGAGTTGGCGGCGGACGGGGTGCGACTGGTGTCGATCGTCGATCCGGCGGTGAAGGCTGGCGACCCCCTGCACACCGCCGGGCTGGCGGTCGGGGAGCGGGGGGCGTTCGTACGCGACGCGCGGGGGCGGGAGGTGCGGGGTGAGGTGTGGCCGGGTGAGTGCGCGTATCCGGACTTCACCGATCCGGCGGTGCGGGAGTGGTGGGGCGGTCTGTACGAGGAGCGCCTCGCGCAGGGCTTCGCCGGTTTCTGGCACGACATGAACGAGCCGGTCGCGTTCGCGGCGTTCGGTGACGCGACGCTTCCTCGTTCGGCGCGGCACGTGCTGGAGGGGGCGGGCGGGGATCACCGGGCCGCGCACAACGTGTACGCGTTGGGCATGGCGCGGGCCGGCTGGGAGGGGCTGCTGCGGCTTCGGCCGGCGGAGCGTCCGTTCCTGTTCTCCCGGTCGGGGTGGGCGGGCATGCAGCGGTACGGGGGCTCGTGGTCCGGCGATGTGGAGACCAGTTGGGAGGGGATGCGGGCCTCCCTCGCGCTGGTGCTGGGGCTGGGCCTGTGCGGAGTGCCGTATTCGGGCCCGGATGTGGGGGGTTTCGGGGGGTCGCCGTCGCCGGAGCTGTTCCTGCGGTGGTTCGAGCTGGGGGCGTTCCTGCCGCTGTTCCGTACGCACGCGGCGATATGGGCGGGCCGGCGGGAGCCTTGGGAGTTCGGTCCGAGGGTTGAGGAGGCGGCGCGGGCGGTGTTGGCGGAGCGGGAGCGGCTGCGGCCCTACTTCGTAACGTTGGCCCACCTGGCGCGGCGGACGGGTGCTCCGTACGTGCGGCCGCTGTGGTGGGGGGCGCCGGAGGACCGGCGGCTGCGTGACTGTGAGGACGCGTTCTTGTTGGGGGACGCGCTGCTGGTGGCGCCGGTGCTGGAGTGCGGGGCGGACCGGCGGGCGGTGCGGCTGCCGCGGGGGCGGTGGTACGACACGGCCACGGGGGCGGCGCACGAGGGCCCGGGCCAGGTGTTGCTGGACGCCCCGCTCGGGCGGACGCCGGTGCTGGCCCGGGCGGGGTCGTTGCTGCCGGTGCGCGGGGTGGACGGCGCGGTGGCGCTGGAGGTGTGGGCTCCGGCGCGGGGGCGGACCGGTGGCGGGGTGGTGGTGCGCGATCCGGGGCCGGGCTTCGAGCCGGGGGAGGTGGAGCGGTACTCCGTCCGGTGGGTCGGGGAGTCGGTGGTGGTGGAGGACGAGGCGGGCGGGCCGGTCGAGGGGGTGGTGGTACGGGGGCTCTAGGACCCGCCGTCGAAGGTCCGCCGGGGCGGGGGCAAGGGCTGGGGGTTCTCAGGCGTACTGGCCGGCGAACCAGGCGCCGACCGCCCGGGTGTGGAGGGGGAAGGCCAGTTCCGCCGGGGCCCGCAGGAGGTGCCAGCCGTCCGTCTCGTCGGTCGGCGCGGAGGGCGGGAGGGAGTCCGCCGGGCGGGTCGGGAGGAGGCCGAAGAGGAGCAGGTGTCCTGCCGACGAGCTGAGGGCGTCGGCCAGGACCACTCCCGAGGCGGGTTCCTCGATGCCCGTCTCCTCCTGGAGTTCCCGTACGACCGCGTCCTGCCACGCCTCGGCGAAGTCGATGAAGCCGCCGGGCAGGGCGACCTCGCCGAGTGCCGGTTCGATGGTGCGGGTGACGACCACGAGGCCGGTGCCCTGCTCGTCCTCGACGGGGAGGAGGGCGACGGCCACGGGGAGCGGGTTGCGGTAGGCGGTGGTTCCGCAGGCGGTGCACGTGCGGGGCCAGTCGGTGGTGTCGAACAGGGCTCCGCAGGTGGAGCAGTGCGAGTCCCTCAGGTGTCCCGGCATCCGGCGATGGTATGCCAAGGGGAATGAGGATGTCGGCCGTCGTGGCCTTGTCGTGGGTGTTGCTCGGCGGGTCGGCGCCGGCCGGTTTCGTGGCGCTGGCGGATGTCGATCCGACCATCGCGCAGGACGTGCGGTACGCGTCGGCGCGGAACTTCACCGGCCGGCCGGTGGTCGGTTACGACGAGCCCGTCTGTCTGCTCGCCCGGCCCGCGGCCGAGGCGCTGCGGCGGGCGCAGCGGGATCTGTCGCGGCTCGGGTACGGGCTGCTGGTCTACGACTGCTACCGGCCGCAGCGGGCGGTCGACGCGTTCGTGCGGTGGGCGGGCGACGCCGGGGACGAGGCGACGAAGGCGGAGTTCTATCCGCGCGTCGACAAGAGCAGGCTGATCCCCGAGGGGTACATCGCGCCGAAGTCGGGGCACAGCCGGGGCAGCACGCTGGACGTGACGCTGGTCGCGCTGCGGGACGGCCGGGCGCTCGACATGGGGACGGTCTTCGACTTCTTCGATCCGCTCTCCCATACGGCCGATCCTCGGGTGGTCGGGCCGGCGCGGGCCCACCGGGAGTTGTTGGGTCGGGCGCTCGCCGCGCGGGGTTTCGTCAACCTGCCGCAGGAGTGGTGGCACTTCACGTACGCGCCGGAGGCCTTCCCCGACACGTACTTCGACTTTCCGGTTTCCGCCGCGCGGGGCGCCGCGTCGGTACGTCGCTGAACCCGTGTGTCCTTGAGCGGCCCGCGTGGCTGGACGGCCCGCGTCGCTGGACGGCTTGCGCGCGGCCGAACCGGTGACCCGGGCGGGGCACTCGTGCCACACTCGCATTCTGACGATCCGTCAGGTCGATCGGTTTGCCAGTGAGGGAGGGGCCTTGGAACGCAACCGCACGCCCGTCGTGAGCGGGTGGTTCACCGGTACGGAGGAGGGCGGGGACTTCCGGCTGCTCGGCACCCGGTGTTCCGCCTGCGCGGCCGTGTTCTTCCCGCGCGAGGACGCGTACTGCCGCAATCCGCACTGCGCGGGAGGCGGTGAACTCGCCGAGGTGCCGCTGTCCCCGCGCGGGCGGATCTGGTCGTACACCGACGGGCGCTACCGGCCGCCCGCGCCGTACGTGTCCGACCCGGACGCGCTCTGGGAGCCGTACACCTTGATCGCGGTGGAACTGGAGGCCGAGGGGATGGTCGTACTGGGTCAGGGGGCGCCGGGGGTGACGGTGGCCGATCTGGCGGTCGGGATGGAGGTCGAGGTGGTCGGCGGGGTGCTGAACGAGGACGCCTCGACGGTGTGGACCACCTGGCGGTTCCGGCCGACGGCCCCGGCGGGGGTGGGCGCGTGAGCTCCGACATCGCCGTGCTGGGGGCCGGCATGCACCCGTGGGGCAAGTGGGGCCGCGGCTTCGTCGAGTACGGGCGGGTCGCCGCGAAGGCGGCGCTGGCCGACGCGGGGCTGGAGTGGACGGACGTACGGTCCATCGTCGGCGCCGACACCGTCCGCTCGGGGTACCCCGGATACGTGGCCGGGGCCACCTTCGCACAGGCGCTCGGCTGGCAGGGCGCGCGCGTGACGAGCGTCTACGCGGCCTGCGCGTCCGGCGCGCAGGCCGTCGGCGCGGCGCGGGCCCAGATCCTGGCGGGCTTGGCCGAGGTGGTGCTGGTGGTGGGGGCCGACGCGGCGCCCAAGGGGTTCTTCGCCCCGGCGGGCGGGGAGCGGCCGGACGATCCGGACTGGCTGCGGTTCCGCGTGTTGGGGGCCACCAACCCGGCGTACTTCGCGCTGTACGCGCGCCGCCGGATGGCGCTCTACGGGGACGCGCCCGAGGATTTCGCGGAGGTGAAGGTCAAGAACTCGGCGGCGGGGGCGCTCAACCCGTACGCCCGCTACCGCAAGACGGTCACCGCCCGGGAGGTGGCGGCCTCGGCGGTCGTCGCCGACCCACTGCGGCTGTTGGACATCTGCGCGACCTCGGACGGGGGCGCGGCCCTCGTGCTGACCAGCATGGATTTCGCGCGCTCGCGCGGGATCGCGGACCCGGTGCGGATCAGGGCGGTGTCGACGGTGACGCCCACGTACCCCCGGACCCTGTTGGACCTGCCGGACATCGCCACCGACGCGGTGACCGCCTGGGCCCCGGCCACCGGATCGTTTCGGGCCTCGATCGCACGGGCCGCGTACGAGGAGGCGGGGTTGGGGCCGCGGGACCTGTCGCTCGCGGAGGTGTACGACCTGTCCACCGCGCTGGAGCTCCAGTGGTACGAGGACATCGGGCTGTGCGGCGAGGGCGAGGGGGCCAAGCTGCTGCGGGAGGGGGCGACGACGCTCGGCGGCCGGATTCCGGTGAACACCAGTGGAGGACTGTCCTCGTTCGGGGAGGCGGTCCCGGCGCAGGCCATAGCCCAGGTGTGCGAGCTGACATGGCAGTTGCGGGGCGTCGCCGGGGACCGGCAGGTCCCGGGAGCCAGGGCTGGGATCACCGCCAACCAGGGGCTGTTCGGCCACGGTTCGGCGGTCGTCGCGGTGCGGTAGACCCCTTGACCGGCGGGTGCTGTCCGAACGCTTGACGGCCCACGACGGCGGGTTCACACTTCCCCCACGGTCCCGAGCACGACCGGGATTCCCGAACCCCCCATGAGAGCCGCGGCCCGTACCCCAGTCGGCGGGGGTACGGGCCGCCTCCGCGCGCTCGCGCCTGGCGTCAGGCTCCGGCCGTCAGGCTGTGGCGTCGGGCCCGGGCCAGCGACATGGCGTGTTCCACGACCCCGACGAGCACGTCCTTGACCGACTCGCGGTCGCGCGCGTCGGTGAGCAGCACCGGCACCTCGGGGTCGAGGTCGAGAGCCTCGCGCACGGTCACCACGGGGTGTCGGTCGGCGCCGTCGAAGCAGTTGACCGCGACGACGAACGGGATGCCGCGCCGCTCGAAGTAGTCGATGGCGGCGAAACAGTCCGCGAGGCGGCGGGTGTCGGCGAGGACCACGGCGCCGAGCGCCCCCTGGGCCAGCTCGTCCCACAGGAACCAGAAGCGGTCCTGGCCGGGCGTGCCGAAGAGGTAGAGCACCAGGTCCTCGCGGAGGGTGATGCGGCCGAAGTCCATGGCCACGGTCGTGGTGCTCTTGCCCTCCACTCCCCCGGTGTCGTCGATGCCGATGCCCGGCTCGGAGAGGCGTTCCTCCGTCCGTAGCGGTCTGATCTCACTCACCGCACTGACCAGGGTGGTCTTGCCCACCCCGAAGCCGCCCGCGACCAGGATCTTGAGGGTCAGCGGCTCGACCGGCGACACGGCATGCATGGCGCCGGTGCGGCTAGAGCGCCCGAAGGCCATCGATCACCTCACGCAGAATGGATTCGTCGGGCAGTTCGGCCGGTGGTACCGGCCGCGTCACGTGGACCAGTTCGTCGTCGACGAGGTCGCCGATCAGGACACGGACGACACCGACCGCGAGGTCGAGGTCGGCCGCCAGTTCCGCGACGGACTGGGGGCGTTCCCGGCACATGCCCAGGATGTGGGCGTGTTCCGGGGACAGGGTCAGGTCCCAGACCGGATCGTCGGCCGCCGGTTCGGCGACGACGAGCGCGATCAGGTCGAGACGGTGCTGGCCCGCGTGGCTGGTGCGGCCGCGGGTCATGGCGTACGGGCGCACGACGGGGCCCGCCTCGTCGTCGAACCAGTGCGGGTGCGCGGGATCGTCCGCGCCGCCCGGGGGTTGCTCGGGGTGGTACCGGCCTGAATCGCTCATGCCGTCCGTCTCACCCTCCGGCTGGCAGCCCGGAGCGCGGGGCGGTCGCCAGGTGGTCGCCGACGCGCTTGACCATGAGGGTCATCTCGTACGCGACCTGACCGACATCGGACTCGGCGTCGGCCAGCACGGCCAGACAGCTGCCGTCGCCGGCGGCCATGACGAACAGGAAGGCCTCGTCCAGTTCGACGACGGTCTGACGGACGCCGCCGGAGTCGAAGTGCCGGCCGACGCCCTTGGCCAGGCTGTGGAAGCCGGAGGCGACGGCCGCGAGGTGCTCGCTGTCCTCCCGGGTCAGGTCCTTGGAGCTGCCGGTGGGCAGCCCGTCGCCGGAGAGGACGACCGCCTTGCGGATGCTGCCGACCTTGTCGACGAGCTCGTCGAGGAGCCAGTTGAGCGGGCCGGAGCCGCGGCTCCTGGTGTCGTTGCCGGTCTGCGGTGCGGTCATCGACCGTCCCCTTCGTTCTCGGATCCGCGGCCCGGGGCGGCGGGTGTGCCGGCCTCG
Source organism: Streptomyces sp. Tek67B01 (assembly GCF_055231995.1). Lineage (NCBI taxonomy): Bacteria > Bacillati > Actinomycetota > Actinomycetes > Kitasatosporales > Streptomycetaceae > Streptomyces > Streptomyces sp. Tek67B01. Next base: position 5,945,824 of record NZ_JBUYUY010000001.1, on the reverse strand, counting down.
GCCTCGGACTGCTGCGGTGCGTGCTGGTTGCGGCCCGCCGTCCAGCCGCGCTGGAGGGCGGACATGCGCGTACGTACGTCCTCCGCGTCGCGGTCGGTGACCGGGTTCGCGGTGGTGTCGGCCGATGCCGCGGCCGGGGCGTTCTTGAGTTGCGGCGCCAGGTTGGCCTGGCGGACCCGCCGGGGTAGGCCGCCGGGAGCGGGCGTGCTCGCGCCGGCCGTCCCGGCGCGGGTCGTCTCCTGCCCCTGACCGGCCCGTCCGACCATCGACACGGGGCGCGGTTCGACGCGGCGTCCGTGGTCGGCGACCAGGGTCGGGGTCGGGCGGCGGCGGGGCAGGGGGATCGCCCCCGCGGGGCGCGGGCTCTCGGAGTCGGGGCGCGGGCGCTCCACGCGGACGGGGCCGGTCGGTGTGGTGCCTTCGCGGTCGCCGGTCGGGTCCGGGCCCCGGTCTCGGTGGCGTTCGCCGAGCCGGTCGGCCTTGCGGGCGCCGGAGCGCTCCGTGTACCGGTCGGTGCCCGGCCGGGCCGCGGAGCGGAGTCCGAGGACGGCGCCGGGGATACCGGCGGGCGGGGTCTCGTCGTCGAGGGTGGCCATCGGGGGGCGGCCGCCGACGCCGGTGAGGCCGGTGATGCCGGTGATGCCGGTGGCGGCCTCGTCGAGGGCCGCGGGGTCGTCGTCCAGCCCGTCGACCCCGTCCAGGCCGAGGACACCGAGCGGGTCCTCCAGCTCGACGGGGCCGTTCAGCACCCCGGTGGGCAGGGGCCGGCCGGCCGAAATGCCACCGAGGGCCGCGGAACCGCCCTTGCCGGAGGTCACCGGCCGGGCGTTCTTGCCGGGCTTGGCGTTCGTGCCGGCCTTGGCGTTCTTGAGCCCGTCGAGACGGATGCCGGTGCCGTTGGTGTCGGGAGCGTCCGTGAGCAGTTCCACCGGGAGGAAGACCACGGCGGTGGTGCCCCCGTACGGGCTCGGCTGGAGGACCACCTTGACGCCGTGGCGCCGGGCGAGGCGGCTGACGACGAACAGGCCGAGCCGGTCGGTGTCGGAGAGCTCGAAGTCGGGGCTCTCGGCGAGGCGGAGGTTCGCGTCGAGCAGTGCCTCGGGGGTCATGCCCAGACCCCGGTCGTGGATCTCCAGGGTGAAGCCGTTGGCCACGCGTTCGCCGTGGACCTGGACCGCGGTGTGCGGCGGGGAGAACACGGTCGCGTTCTCCAGGAGTTCGGCGACGAGGTGGGTGACGTCGGCCACGGCCGGGCCCTCGATGCCGATGCGCGGAAGCCTGCGCACCTCGATGCGCTCGTAGTCCTCGACCTCCGCGACGGCGGCCCGAACGACGTCCATCAGTTGCACGGGCTTGCGCCACTGGCGGGAGGGCGCGGCGCCGGAGAGGATCACCAGGCCCTCGGCGTGCCGGCGCATGCGGGTGGTCATGTGGTCGAGGCGGAAGAGGTCGGCCAGTTCCTCGGTGTCCTCGGTGCGGCGCTCCATGGTGTCGAGCAGTGTCAGTTGGCGGTGCAGCAGTACCTGGTTGCGGCGCGCCAGGTTGACGAAGACCTCGGAGACGCCCCGGCGCAGTTCCGCCTGCTTGACGGCGGCCTCGACGGCGGCGCGCTGGAGGCTGTTGAGGGCGAGGGCGACTTGGCCGACCTCGTCCTTCTCGAATTCGAGCCTCGGCGCCTCGGTCTCCACGTCGATCTGCTCGCCGGCCGCGAGGCGGCGCATCACGCTGGGCAGCCGGACACCGGAGGCCTCGTGGGCGTCCTTGCGGAGTCGGGACAGGTCGCGGACGAGGTCGCGGCCGATGCGGACGGACATGACGAGGGAGACGATCAGGGCGATGAAGCCGAGGATGCCGGCGACGGCCGCCTGGATCAGCACCTTCATGGCGACGGGCTTGACGCGCTCCTGGTAGCGGTCGCCGGCGGCGGTGTTCATGTCGGCGAGGTCGCCGAGCACCTTGGCGGCGGCCTCGTCCCACTGGCCTGCGGTGAGGGTGCGCGGGGGCTTGGCCGCGCCGCCGGAGATGAATCGTTCCTCGGCGTCGCGCAGCGCCTTGGTCTCCGGGCCGGACCAGTACTGCTCGAAGACGTCGCGGTCGTCGGCGGGGAGGATCGCGAGGTTGAAGTCGTAGAGCAGCGCGCGGTTGGCGGTGTAGTCGGAGACGCTGCGGACGTCGGCGGCGCCGATGTTGCGGGCGGCGAGGGCGGAGGCGATGACGGCGTCCTCGCGGGAGAGCGTCTCGCGCGCGCGGGTGACGCCGACGAGGGCGCGCCCCTGCTTGTCCATCTCCACGTCCTCCAGGGCGTGGAGGTTCATCAGGAATTCGTAGCAGGGGTCGACGAGCCGGCTGTACAGGTCCAGGGCCTGGCCGGGGGCGAGGCTGTTCTGGTCGACGGAATGCCGCAGCGCCGCGATGCCGTGGAAGGCGTCGAGGATGGAGCGCAGCCGCTGAGCGTTGGCGGGGCTGAGCTGGTCGACGACCTTGGGGTTGGAGGCGTTCGCGGTGATGTCCTGGACGGCCGCGTCGGTGGCGGTACGGCTCCTGGCGAGTTCGGCGGTGGCGGCCGAGGCTCGGGGGTCCCCGATGACGACGAGCGTCTGGCGGCGTTCCTTCTGCAGGACGCGCACGACGTCCTCGATGGGGTAGCCGACCTTGGCGATGACGGGGACGACGCCGAGGAGCTGCACGGCTTGACGTCCGGTGATGAAGGTGGCGAAGCCCCAGAGGGCGGTCAGGGAGACGAGCGGCACGAGGAGCAACGCCACGATCTTCCTGCGGATCGACTTTCCGCGAAAGCGCATGGCCTCCCCAGCCTCCCCCAGGTCAACCCCGTTGCCGGGGGTCGGTGTTCCGTCATTTAAACGGCGTGAGCCTACTACTGCCGGGGAGCGGCTTCGAAGGCGTGTCCGGACGTTTTCGGACTGCCCCCCTTGTGAAGATCATGAGTTGTCCTTTGCTTCCGGGCAAGTCAGGCCCGGTATATGGCACATGACAGCAGGTGGGGTACCGGTTCCCGCTCTCGGATGGATGGCTGGAATTCCGCCTCCCGCCGACGGTTCGGGCCGCCGAGAACCGGTTTTCCGTTCCGGGAATCTCCCGGTCCCGCCGATCGTCTGACAGGTAGGACGGTCGAAACACCACATGGGGGTATGAGGTGGGGGTAAGCAACGCGGACCGTGCGGTGGGGAGTGAGCGGACCATGAGCACGACGGACGACGCAGTGATGGACGACGCGATGACGGAGGACACGGCGTACGCGGAGTACAGCGGGGCCGGGACGACGGCCACGAGGCGGTCGTTGTGGGTGGAGGAGCCGGCGCGCCGGTACCGGATGCCCGATCCGGTGCGGGCTTCGGCGGTGCGGGCGGCGCTGATAGTGGCCCTGACCCTGATGCAGGCGACGGTGAGTTTCTTCCTCGCGCTCACCGGCTCCTGGCTCGCGCTGCCGATGGTGCTCGGCGCGATAGCCGGGACGGTGGTGGCCACCTGGGCCGTGCTGGACGTGTTGATCACCCGACAGATGTGGAACCAGCGGCACGGGGTGCTGTCCCAGCCGAGCAGCACGGCGCGCGGTCGGGAGGAACGTCGGGTCGGCCGGGAGTCCCGTGCGGGGGCGTCCGGCCGGGTGCCCCGCATACGCGCGGCCGAGGGCGGCCGGCTGGCTGCCCACGGCCGCTGACGGTACCGGACCATCGACGGTGCGAGGCTGCTGACGGGACGGGGTCGCTGACGGGCCGGGGCGGTCGGGGCGGCCGTCGGAACGGTCGCCCCTCGCCGGGTGTCAGGCGCCCGTGGTCGAGCGGCGGAACATGCGGGTCGCCGTGATCTCGCCGTGGATGGTCTCGCCGTCGGTGGACTGCTGTGGCAGGCCCGGGCGCAGGTGCTCCTCGACGCTGATGTACTTCAGGCCCGCGCGCAGGTCCGCGTCGTTGCGCAGCCGGATGACCAACGGGAATTCCGCGAGGGCCGTGGTGTCGAACAGGCCTGTGGTGTAAAGGAGTTGGACACCGAGCGCGTCGGAGACGGCCCGCTGGAGTTCCAGGAGGTACGTGGCGTTCGCGCGGCCGATGGGGTTGTCCAGGAACAGCGTGCCCGCGTGGCGGTGCTTGTCGCGGCCGCGGTCGTTGCTGCGCAGTGCCGCCATCGTGCAGTAGAGGGCGATCGCGGCGGTGAGCAGCTGGCCGCCGGAGAAGACGTCGCCCATCTGTCCGACCGGGACCCGCTCGGCGCGCAGTACCGCGTCCGGCTTGAGGATCTCCACGGCGATGCCCTTGGGCTCCAGGGCCGCCTGGACTCCGCGCAGCAGCAGGGACATGCCGTCGCGGCGGCCTTCGCCGAAGGAGGCGGCGCTGTTCTTCTTGACGGCGGCGCGGGTGGCTTCGTCGATGACCTCGCCGAGCCGCTCGGTGAGGGTGGCCTGGTCGGGCTCCTCGAAGCGGATCCGGAGGAACTCCTGGCCCGACCACTCCCCCAGGCCCTCGGGGAGCTGGGAGAGCCGCTGGGCGGAGCGCAGGGTGGCCAGCGCGGATTCGACCAGGCCGCGCAGCCGGTCGACGATGCTGTCGCGGTTGCGCTCCAACTGCGCGAGTTCGTCGGTGAGCACCCGCAGTCGAGGGGCGAAGGCGGTGGCCCAGGCCGCCGCGTGCTCCGGCAGGGCGGAGGCGGGCAGTTCGCGGATCTGCTGGCGCGCGGGGGTGCGTACCTGCTCGTAGCGGTTGGCGTTGGCGTGGCGGACCAGGATGTCGCTCGCCTCGCGGACGGCGGACTCGGCGGCGGACAGGTCGGCCGCGCAGGCGCGCAGCGAGCGACGGGTCTCGGCGGCGGACTGGCGGGCCTCCTCCAGGCTGCCCCGGTGGGGCGCCGGCTCCTGCTCGTCCTCCTGCTGCGTGTGGTCGCGCAGCAGGTCCCGCAGGATGGCGGCGGTCTCGTCGAAGCCGCCCGCCCCGTCCTCGGCGGTGCGGTGGGCGCGCAGCAGGTCTGCGTGCGCGGCGCGGGCGCCCTCGACGGCGGCGGTGTGGGCGGCGACCTGCGCCGTGGCGGTGCGCAGCAGGTTCTGGGCGTGCTCGACGTCCCCGGGGACCAGCTCCTGCGGCAGGTCGGTGTGCGCCTCGCCGTCGGCGGGGGCGTGCCGTTCCGCCTCGCCGCGCAGCCGGCCGAGTTGCTCGCTCGCCGCCGACGCCCTTGATTCCAGCATCTGTACCAGGGCCTCGGCGCGGGCGGCGGCGGCTTGCCGGGAGGGGCCGTCGGCGCCGTCGGTGCCTTCGAGGAGCTGTGCGGCGCGGGTGCGGACCTTGTTGGTGAGCCGGTCGAGTTCGGCGAGGGCGGCGCTCTCGTCGCTTTCGGCGCGGGCCTGTTCGGCGCGCAGGTCGGCGCCGACGCCGACCTTCTCGTAGAGCCGGGAGGCGGCGCGGTAGGCCTCGCGGAGGTCCGGCAGGGGGGCCTTGGGCGTGCCGTCGTCCGCGGGGAGGGGGTCGGGGGCGCCGGCGATGTCGGCGCGCTCGGCGCGCAGCGCGCGGGCGGTGCGCCGGGCGTCGTCGGCGGCCCGCTGGGCGGCTCGCCGGTCCTCGTCGGCGGCGCGGGCGCGGTCCAGGCACGTTTCGGCGCGGGCCTCGGACTCGGTCGCCTCGTCGGCGAGTACCCGCAGCCGGGCCTGCCAGCCTGAGCGCTCGCGCAGGCGGTAGGCGAGGCCGGAGAGGGCGTCGGCGGCCCGGCGGGCGCGCTGGGCGGCGTCCTGGCGCTCGTCGCGGACCCGGGCGGCGTCGGCGGCGGCTTCGTCTGCCTCGGCGCGTACGGTACGGGCCTCCGCGAGCTCGGCGTCGCATTCCTCGGCGAACGACCGTGCGACCTTGGCGTGTTCGGCGAGTTCGGCGAGGCGGCCGGGCGGGCAGCCGGTGCGCCAGGAGGCGAGCCGGGCGGCGAGTTCACGGTCGCCGGAGAGGCGGCCGGCGAGTTCGCGGATCTCGGTGTCCCGGGCGGTGGCGCGGGTGCGCAGCGCCTGGCGTTCCTCGTCGGCGGCGTGTTCGTCGTGCATGGCCGGGTTCGGCGGGACGATGAAGATGCCGGACGCCCCGGCGCCGTCGCCGGCGCCCGCCGGAGGCACGGGGGCCAGCAGTGCGGCGGCGGTGCCGACGGCCACGGTGGAGCGGGGCAGCAGGGCGGCGCCGGAGAGGACCTCCCGGGCGCGGGAGTGGGTGTCGGGGTCGGTGATGACTACGCCGTCGACGAGCTCGGGCCGGGCGGCGAGGACGGCGGCGTGGTCGGCGGGGTCGACGGCCTGGGCGAGGTAGCGCCAGCCGGGGAGGGCGGGGATGCCGTGTTCGCCGAGGTATTCGACGGTGGCGAGCACGTCGGGGCCGGGCGGCAGGAGGCCGCCGTCGCCGAGGGCGCCGAGGATGCGGGCGTCGTCGGCGGCGGCGGTGCGCAGCTCGAACAGCTGGCGTTCGGCGGCGGCGACCTGGTCGGTCAGCAGGGTGCGCAGGTCCTCGGCGCCCCGGTCGAGGTCGGCGGCGGTGAGCCTGCCGGCGCTCGCCGTCAGCACCGGACCGCCCGGGCGGTGGCCCTCGGCCGGGCGGTGGCCGGCGGCGGGGTGGCTCCTGTCGGCCGGATGGTTCCCGTCGGCCGTGCCCTCGCCGGCGCGGGGGCCCGGGACGTGGGCGTCGGGGACCGCGGGAAGACCGAGGAGTTCAGCCAGGCGTGGGGCGGCGGCGAGGGAGTCGGCGGCGCGCTGCTCCGCGGCGTGGGCGGCCTCGGCGGCTTCGGCCGCGTCCGCCGCGCGGGCGGCGGTGAGTTCGGCGCGGGCTTCGCCGGCCGCGGCCTCGCGGGCGGTCTCGGCGGCGGCATGGGCCGCCTCGCGGGACTCGTCCCAGGCGGCGACGGCGCTCTTCTCGGCGTCGCTCGCGGCGAGGGCCGCGCGGGCCGGGTCGGCGTTGGGCGCCGAGTCGTCGAGCCAGCCGGCCCGTACCGCTTCGGCGGTCTCCTGTTCGACCTCCGACAGGCGGGCGCGGAGGTGTTCGGCCTCGCTGCGGGCACGCTGGGCGGCCGTGGCGGCGGCGGTGGCGTCGCGGTGGGCGGCTTCGCCCGCGGCCTGGAGGACGGCGGAACGCTCCTCCTCCTCGTTGGCCCGCGCCTCACCCTGCTCGGCGGCGGTGTGCAGGGCCCGTACGAGTTCGGTGGCGGCCGTGGCGCGGGCGGCCAGGGCCGGGGCGGCGTCGCGCTCGGCCTCCAGGATGGCGGAGGCGACCCGGGCGGAGCGGTCGGCGGCGGCGCGGTGGCGCAGTACGGTCTCGGCGGCCTGCCAGGCGGAGTGCAGGGTGCGGGCTTCGAGGAGTTCGCGGCGCTGGGCGGCCGCGGCCTTGTCGGCGACGGTCAGGGCCAGTGAGGCGTGCCGGTAGGCGAGTTCGGCGGCGATGGCGGCGCTGCGCTCGCGCGCGGACTCGGCGACGGTCACGGCGTGGGCCGCGCCGGTCACCCGCTCGGCGAGTTCGGCGGCCCGGCCGCGCTCCTGCGCGGCGCGGGCGGACAGGCGCCGGGCGAGGGTGCGCGTACGGCGTTCGGCGCCCGCGTGGACGTCGCGCAGCCGGGAGCGGGTCTCGGCGGCCTCGACGATCTTGGTGAGGAGTTCCACCGACCCGGCCGTGAAGTCCCGTTCGGCCATCAGCTCGGAGCGGCGGCCGAGTTTGTTGCCGAAGCCGTGGACGAGGTCGGCGAGGCCGTCGGTGTCCCGGGTGTCGGTGACGGCGCGCAGCAGGAGGTCGGTGAAGTCGGAGTCCTTCTTGACCGCGAAGAGGCCGGCGGCCTCGCCCTCGTCGGCGTTCATCTCGCGCTGGTAGCGGAAGAGTTCGGGGTCCAGGCCGAGGTCGGTGAGGTGTTCGTTCCAGCGGTCGTGGATCTCCTCCCAGTACACCTCCAGGTGCGGGTACGTCTTGCCGGCCTCGGTGAGCGAGTCGCGGAAGCCCTTCATGGTGCGCCGGCGACCCTGGGCGCCGGAGGCGCCTTCGACGGGCGGGCGCACGGCGGTGGCTTCGGCGACGGGCAGGTTGTCGAGGCTCAGGCCCGGTCCGGGGCGGAAGGAGTACCAGGCCTCCGCGAACTTGCGCGGGTCGTTGGAGACCTGCCGGCCACGCCATTCGCTGACCTTGCCCACGACGACGCATTCGCCGGTCTGGGTGTGTTGCCACTCCAGGGCGACGTGGCCGCAGTCGTCGGCGAGCAGGAACTTGCGCAGCACGCCGGAGCTGGCACCGCCGAGGGTGTTGCGGTGGCCGGGCAGCATGACCGAGAAGATCAGCTTCAGCAGGACGGACTTGCCGCCGCCGTTCTCCAGGAAGAGCACGCCCGCGGGCGCGGGCCGGCGGGGCGGGCCCGTCGGCTCGTCCTCGAAGAACTCCGCCTGGGCGGGCGCCGGGTGGGGCACCGGCTCGCCGACTCCGCGCAGGTCGAGCACGGTGTCGGCGTAGCGTGCGCCGGCGGGCCCGATGGAGTAGAGGCGGATCCGGGACAGCTCGTACATGGCGGCGGGTTCTCGCGGTCTCTCGTGGTGCGTACGGGGATGAGGGGTGCGTCTACGGGGATCGGGGGTGCGTACGGGGGCGGGGCTCAGGCGTGGAAGGGCAGGCCGGCGTCGGCGGCGAGCTCCAGGTCGTCGCCGTCGGGCGGCGGCAGGAGGGAGGCGGAGCCGTCGCTGACGGGGACCACGCCGAGCTCCAGGAGTTCGGCCATGGCCGCGCTGCCGGCCATGTCGCGGACCTGGAGCTGGTAGCGGGGGGTGGTGCGGTAGGTGCCGCCGGAGTCGTCGCCGGTGCGCTGGAGGAAGCCGGACTCGGTGAGGAAGGCGGCGGCCTTGCCGACGATGCCGGTGGTGGAACCGGCCAGGCGGCGGGCGTCCTTGGTGGCGCCGGTGGCGCTGCGGCGGGCGTAGACCCGCCAGGCGGCCTCCAGGCCCGGGGCGTCGGAGGCGGGGTCGGTGTTCTCGCCGAGCTCCTCGGCGCGCTCCTCCAGGCGGCGGCAGGTCTGCCGGACGAAGGAGTCGACGCCGTTGACGGTGATCCGGCCGATGTAGCCGTCGTCGGCGAGGTCCTCGGGCCGGGGGAAGGCGAGGGCGGCGACGGCGAGGTGGGCGAGGCCGTGCAGGAAGCGGTCGCCGCCGTCGGCGGCGGTACGGCGGGCGTAGTCGCCCATCCGGACGGCGAAGACGGAGTCCTCGTCGGCTGCCACCGCCATGCCGGCGCGGGGCGAGACCTCCAGCACGACTAGTCCGAGGCCGGTGGCGACGGCGTCGGCGAGGCGGCCGAAGGCGGGTTCCTCGCGGTAGCGGCGCAGCAGTTCGGCGTATTCGGCGTCGCGGGCCGGGAGCAGCTTGGGCTGGAGCCCGAAGGCGACGAGGCGGGCCGCGTCGGCGGCGTCGGCCGGGGTCACGGCCGCGGCGCCGGGCGCCGGCGGCGGCCCCGAGGGCGCGTCGGGCTCGCCCCACGCGGGGGCTTCGGCGTGGTGGTCGCTCACGGGTGGTGCCTTTCGTGGTGTGCGGTGGTCTCGGCGGCGGTCGCCGGGGTGGCCGGCGGCCGGCCAGGGCCTGGTCGTCGCGGCTCCCGGCGGAGCCCGGCCCGGCAGCCGGGCCCGACGGGCGGCCGGCATGGCGGGACCGTGGGGCCGGGGCTCGCGACCGTGACGCCGACCGGCCCGTAGACCAACGCGCCCGCCGAACCGGAGATCAGCGCGGCAGAGGCCCCGAAGGGCAGCGCGGTCCAGAGCCCGGAGGCCGGCACGGCGGTGGCCCCGAAGGCCGGCACGGCAGAAAGCAGTGGGCCCGGCGCCGCACAGACCCCCGAGGCCGACGCGGCAAAAGCCTCGGAGCCGAGCACGGCGGAGGAGTCAGGGGCCGGCACGGCAAAGGCCCCCGAGGCCGCCACGGCAGAGAGCACTGAGGCCGGCGCGGCGGTGGCCCCGAAGGCCGGCACGGCAGAAAGCAGTGGGCCCGGCGCCGCACAGACCCCCGAGGCCGACGCGGCAAAAGCCTCGGAGCCGAGCACGGCGGAGAGGTCGGGGGCCGGCGCCGCAGAGGGAACTGAGGGCAGCGCGGCGGAGGGCGCGGGGGTGGTCGCGGGAGTCATGCCGGTGGCCCGCCCCGCCATCGCCGCGGCGAGCGGCCCGGGGCCGGGGGCCGCCGGCGCTGCGGCGAGCGGCCCCGGAGGTGCCAGGGCGGGGCCGCGAGGTCCCACCCGGCCCGCGACGCGCGGCACGGCGCCTCGCCCCGTTGTCGAGGCGGGCGAGGGCGAGCGGCGACTACGAGCTGCGCCTGCCCCGCCACGCGGTGCGCCGCACCCGGGGGTGCACCGCAGCGAGGGCCGGGGCAGCCGCCGGCCACGCCCTTCGGGCCCCGGCGCTACTACGCGGACCTGCCCTGGGCGGGCGGCCCCGGCAGGCGCGCCGACCCACGGCCCGCGGGACACCGCGGCGGACGGCACGGGTTTCGTCGTGGTGGTCACGGGGGCCGGCGTCACGCCGCCTCCGTCCGGTCGGCGGTCATCGCGGCGGCGTCAAGGAGGGCCGTGCCGACGATCAGGTCGGCGCCGCCGAACTCCGGGTCGTCCAGCTCGGTCCCGTCGTCGACGGCGAACAGCAGCCGCTCCTCACCCTGACGGTAGGCCGTGCCCACCGCGGGGCTCGCCGCGTGCACGGCCAGCAGGGCCACCAGGTACGGCAGTTCGGGGTCGCTGCGCCGGGCCTCGGCGAGCAGGCCGGACAACCGGCGCGGGGCGTCGTGCGGGAGGTCCAGGAGCTCCATGGCCGCGGCGAGCTGCTCCTCGCTGAACCGGCTGTCGTCCGGGGTGGCGATCAGGTCGGGCTCGGGCATCTCCACGCCCAGGTGCTCCCGCTCCGCGGGCGGCGTCAGCAGGATCTCCACCAGGTCGGCGACCCGCACGGAGACGGGGGTGCGCAGACCGGTGCCCCGGGCGAAGAACGCGTCGGTGACCCGGGTGGCCTGCTCCAGCGGCAGCGGCAGCACCGGGGCGATCAGCTGCCCGTACAAGTCGATGCCCGAGCGCGGCGCCGGGGCCGCGAAGGCCTGGCGGTCCTGTTCGGCGCGGAAGAGCGGGCCCGCGTCCAGCAGTCGCGACTGGAGCTGGGTGTGGCGGCGGATGCAGTCCTTGACGATGTCGACCAGCTCGGCAGCGCGCCGCTTGTTGTCGCCTGCCTTTGAACCGTACACAGCCTCGGCCTCGTCGCGGGCCTTGCGGATGTTGGTGAGAATGGCGTTCTCGTGCCGGTAGCGGTCGGCGACGTGCTCAAGGGCCTCGGCGATCATGTCCGGAACGGCTTCGAGCCAGTCCACCGCCCGTACGTTGCGCCGCGTCGCGTCCAGCGTCCGGCGCAGGGTCTCCGCGTACTGGACCGTACGGTAGCGGGCCTGCTCGGCGGCGAGTTGGGCGTCGGCGAGCCGGCCGCGGCTGATCAACACCTCCAGTTTGACCTCGGCGGCGATCTGCGCGCTGGTGACGTCGGTGTCCAGGGCGCCGACGAGTACGTTCACTGCTTCGTCGGTGGTGCGCAGGTACACCGCGCCGCCGTGGCCGGGGACTTCCTCGATGAGCTTGAAGTCGTAGTCCCTGCGGACGTAGACGCCGTCGGGACCGAAGGTGCCGTAGATCGCGCGGAAGCCGCGGTCCACGCTGCCGACGTTGATCAGGTTCTCCAGGACCCAGCGGGCCACCCGCTCGTGCTCGGCGGCGGGCCGGTCCGGCGCCTGGGCGGCGACGCGCGGCAGCAGTCGGGCCACTATCTGCTCGTGGTCGGCGCCGGTGTCGAAGTCCATGTTCAGGGTGACCAGGTCGATCGCGGCCAGCGCGACCTCCGCCATCGCGTAGACCCCGTACTCGCCGGCCAGGTTGGCCTTGCGGACGTCGAGGTCGTGCAGCGGGGCGGTGCAGGCGAGGGCGCGCAGCCGCCGGGCCAGGCCCTCGTCGGCGGCCGGGCCCGGCGCCGGGGACGTAAGGGGCTTCGCCGGGGCAGGGAGAGTCACGACGGAAAGACTAGGCGCTGACACGGACAACATCCCAAACGGCACGGATCGGCCGATCCTCCCCGGGCGGGGTGCGCGGCCCGCCGCGGAGCGACCCCTTGTGGGGGCGTTCCGCGCCGGGCCTGTTCTACGCTCACCGCATGGCTCCCGTGATCACACCCGTCATCGACCTCAACGCCGACCTCGGCGAGGGCTTCGGACGGTGGACGTTGACGGACGACGAGGCCCTGTTGTCGGTCGTCACCAGCGCCAACGTGGCCTGCGGCTTCCACGCCGGAGACCCGTCCATCATGCGCCGGGTGTGCGAGTTGGCCGCCGAGCGCGGCGTACGGATCGGGGCGCAGGTCTCCTACCGGGACCTGGCGGGTTTCGGGCGGCGGGCGATGGACGTGCCGCCGCGCGAGCTGGCCGACGAGGTGGCCTACCAGATCGGGGCGCTGGAGGTGTTCGCCCGGGCGGCCGGCTCCGCCGTCTCCTACGTGAAGCCGCACGGCGCGCTCTACAACCGCACCGTGCGGGACGTGGCCCAGGCGGGCGCCGTCGTCGCCGGGGTGCTGCTCGCGGCCGGCCCCGAGGGGCTGCCCGTGCTGGGGCTGCCGGGTTCGCTGCTGCTGGCGGCCGCCGAGGCCGCCGGACTGCCGGCGGTACGGGAGGCCTTCGCCGACCGGGCGTACACGGCGGCCGGGACGCTGGTGCCGCGAGGCGAACCGGGGGCGGTCCTGCACGACGCGGACGCGGTGGTGGCCCGGGCGGTCGGGATGGCGGCCGAGGGGTTCGTGACGGCCGCGGACGGGTCGGCGGTCCCGGTGGACGCGCGCTCGCTGTGCCTGCACGGGGACACCCCGGGCGCCGCGGACCTCGCGCTTCGGGTGCGCGGGGCGCTGGGCGCGGCCGGGGTGCGCGTGGAGGCGTTCGCGTGAGGCCGCTCGTCGTGGGCACCGGGGCGCTGCTGCTGGAGACCGACTCCGCCGCGGAGGTCGCCGCGCTGCACGCGGAACTGCTGCGGCGGCGCGCGGAGCTGGGCGGCGTGCGGGACATCGTGCCCGCGGCGCGGACGGTGTTGCTGGACGGGGTGACGGACCCGGTCGCCTTGGGGGCGCGGATCGCCCGCTGGGAGGTGCCCGACCTGGCGCCGTCCCAGGGGCCGCTGGTGCGGGTCCCGGTCCGGTACGACGGGCCGGACCTGGCGGAGGTGGCGGCGCTGTGGGGGGTGGCGGCGGACGAGGTCCCGGAGGTCGTCGAGGGCATCGTCTTCCGGGTGGCGTTCTGCGGCTTCGCGCCCGGTTTCGGCTACCTGACGGGGCTTCCGACCCGCTTCCACCTGCCCCGACGGGCAACGCCCCGTACGTCGGTCCCGGCCGGCTCGTTGGCGCTGGCCGGCGAGTACGCGGGCGTCTACCCGCGCTCCTCGCCCGGCGGCTGGCAGCTGATCGGATCGACGGACGCGGTGGTGTGGGACCCGGAGCGGGAGCCGGCCGCGCTGTTCGCTCCGGGGGTACGGGTGCGGTTCGAGGAGGCGAGGGCGTGAGCGGGCTGCTGGTGGTGCGGGCGGGAGCGCTGACCACCGTCCAGGACCGGGGGCGCCCCGGGTTCGCGCACCTGGGCGTGCCCCGGTCGGGGGCCCTGGACGCGGGGGCGCACGCGCTGGCCAACCGACTGGTGGGCAACCCGGCGGACGCCGCCACCCTGGAGACCACGATGGACGGCGTGGCGCTGCGCGCGCGGGCCCCGTTAACCGTGGCCGTCACGGGGGCGCCCTGCGCGGTACGGGTCTCAGGGCGCCCGGCACCCTGGGGAGCGCCGGTCCGGCTGCGGGCGGGGGCGGAGCTCGACGTCGCCCGCGCGGACTCGGGGCTGCGGAGCTACGTCGCGGTGCGGGGCGGGTTCGCCGTGCCGCAGGTGCTGGGCAGTCGCTCGACGGACCTGCTGTCGGGGCTGGGCCCCGCCGTCCTGTCGGCCGGGACGGTGCTGCCGGTGGGGCCGGCCGGGGCCGACCCGGTCCGCGGGGCGGACGCCCTGGGGGTGCCGGGGCCGCCGTCGGAGCTGGTGCTGCCGCTGCGGCTCGGCCCCCGGGCCGACTGGTTCGAGGCGGCTTCGGTCGAACGGCTGCTGCGTTCGCCCTACCGGGTGTCGGCCCGGTCGAACCGGATCGGTCTGCGCACGGAGGGCGGCCCTGCGCTGACCCGGCGGCGGCGCGGGGAACTCCCGAGCGAGGGCATGGTGCTGGGCGCGGTGCAGATCCCCCCGGACGGCCTCCCGGTGCTGTTCCTGGCCGACCACCCCGTCACGGGCGGCTACCCGGTGCTCGGCGTGGTCCTCCCGGGGCGCCCCCTGGACGCGGCGGCCCAGGCGGGGCCGGGGACCGTGGTGCGTTTCGTGCGGGCGTAGGCCCCACTCCCGGCCCGGCCGGGCGACGGGCCTGCGAGCCCCCGCTTCCCGCCCGCACCCCGGCCCGCGGCCGATCCGACACCAAAGCCGCGCACCCGGCACCGCGCCCCCACCCGGCCCGAACAAGGCGAGGTCAGCCCCCGGCCCGGCGGACGACGAGGCTGCCCCGGGGCCGAGGGGGTGACGAGCGGACGACGAGGCTGCCGGTGCCGGGGCGGCCCGGGCGGGCGACGGGCCTGCGAGCCCCGCCTTCCCGCCCGCTGCCCGGCCGGGCAGCGGGCTCAAGCCCCGGCCCGCCGGCCGATCCGACGACAAAGCCGCGCACCCGGCACCGCACCCTCGCCCGGCCCGGGCAAGGCGGGATCAGGCCCAGGCCCGGCGGGCGACGAGGCTGTCGGCCCTGGGGCGGAGCCGAGCGGGCGACGAGGCCGCGTACCGGTTCCAGGGCCCCGCTTCGGCGGCCGGGCGAGGTGCGCGTCCCCGGATGACCGCCCGGCGAGAGGTGGGCGGTCGGTCCGTTACACCGTCGACTCCGGAGCGATACGGCTGCGGACGGCCGACTGGACGTCCTCTTCCTCCGCCGGGTCGGCCGCGAGGCGGCGCAGGCGCGGGGCCACCCGTGCGTCGGCGGTCTCGGCGTGACGGGCGGCGACCTCTCGGGTGGTCTCCTCGCAGTCCCACAGGCACTCGACGGCGAAGCCCGCGGCGAAGGACGCGTCCGTGCCGGCCAGGGCCCGGGCGGCCCGGCCGCGCAGGTGCGAGGAGGACGTCTCGCGGTAGATGTGCCGCAGTACCGGCGCCGCGCAGCCGATCGCCAGTCGGCCGGCGCCGTCGACGAGGGCGAACAGGCGCCGGGTGTCGGGGCCGTGGCCTCGGACGGTGGAGCGGAGGGCCCCGAGGACGAACCGGGCGTCCTCGGGGCCGCCGCGGGCCGCGAGGAGGGCGCCGGCGGCGGCTCCGAGGGCGTCGGGGCGGTGGACCCACAGGCGGGCTCGCTCGACGGCCGCGGGGCCGCACATCCGCTCGTAGGCGGCCACGGCGGCTTCGTCCCCGGCGGCTTCGATGAGGTCCAGCACGGCCGGGTTGTCCGGTTCGGCCAGGACGAGGTGGTGCAGGGCCGTGGCCCGGGCGGCCTCGCCGTGCGTTCCGGCGGCGGCCGCGAAGACGGTCGGGCGGTCCTCGGGCGCGGCGACGGCGGCGAGGCAGCGGGCGGCCGGCACGTGCAGCGGCGTGCCGCGGCGCAGCCCCTCGGCGGCCCATTCGAAGACGGCTTGGACGCCCCAGCCGGGCTGGGGGCCCTTGGGGGTGAGTTGGCGCTGCCAGCGGTCGAAGGAGCCCTGTTGGCGGGCGGCGCGCAACCGCTCCCCGTGGGCGACGGTCTCCTCCCACAGCCGCCAGGGCCGCGGCTCGTAGGCGTCGCGGACGGCGGCGGCGAGCCGCGCCTCGCCGTCCTGCGTGGCGGGGAAGCGGGCGAGCACGGGTGCGGCCAGGGACCGCAGGCCCTCGTCGTCGTCGCGCAGGGCGAGTTCGTCGAGCGCCCAGGACCAGTTCGCGCCGTGGGCGGCGTATCGGCGCAGCAGCATGAGCGCGTCGTCGCGCCCGTAGGCGGCGAGGTGGCCGAGCACGGACAGGGCTAGGCCGGTCCGGTGCTCGTCCTCGTCGAGGACGTCCTCGGCGCCGAAGAGGTGGGCCTCGATCTCGCCGAGGGGGCCGTCGAGGTCCAGGTAGAGGCGGGCGTAGTACAGCGAGCGGTTCTCGACCTGCCAGTCCCGGCGCGGATCGCTGACGACGCACTGGTCGAGGGCCGCGAGGGCCTCCGCCCTCGGCGCCGCGAGCGCGTGCAGCGTGCCGTCGCCGCGGCCGCGCTGGAGGAGCCCGAGCAGGGTGCCGCTCGGCGCTATGACTGGTTCGAACATGGCAATGGCCTCAAATCAAGCTGGGGACGCAACCGGGAATCGGGATTCACAGGGCCGCGTAACAGCATGTGAGGACGTTCGCCGTCTTGTTCCGCTCGATGTTGACCATTGCCTTCTCACTCTCGTCGGTGCTTCGCGATCAGTACGGCCGGTTCGGCGGGGGTGGGCGGGAACGGCGTTCGTGTCCAGCCCGCTCCTGCCCGTCCGTCATGTCCGCGAATCGAATCCGACGCCATGATGACCCAGGCGGTTTGTGCGCCGCGACCACATTTACGTCCGCCGTGGCCAACCCGTGAGGTCGGGGACCGGTCGCAAGCGCGCCGGTCCCGGCCGGAAACGGACTACTCGGCTCCGAAAAGGGCCAGCAGGTCGGTCTTGGCGAACATGCGCGCCGTGTCCACGGCGGAGGGGGTTCCGGCGTACGGGTCGGCGCCGCCGGCGAGCAGCGCGCGGATGACGGCCTCCTCGCCCTTGAAGACGGCGCCCGCCAGCGGGGTCTGGCCGCGGTCGTTGGCGCGGTCGGCTTCGGCGCCGCGCTCCAGCAGGGCGGTGACGGCCTCGGCGTGACCGTGGTAGGCGGCGAGCATGACGAGGGTGTCACCGCGGTCGTTGGTGAGGTTCGCCGGGACGCCGGCGTCGAGGTACGCGGCCAGTGTGGCGCTCTCGCCCTGCCGGGCGAGGTCGAAGATCTTGGTGGCCAGCTCGATGACGTCCTCATCGGGGACGTCATGCGATCCGGCGCCGTCCTCGGTGTGCTCGCTCATCGTTCGTACCGCCTTTCACTCACTGTCGTCGGCAAGGGTTTCCCCAGGCCGCGAGGGCATGGGGGCGTACGGGACCGCGTCCGTACGGGTGAATCGCCAGCGTAGCGCCCGGGTCCGCACATGGCGGGGACGGTCCGAGGCAAAGATCACCCTTGACCCCGGTCCACCCGGGCCGCAGCACCCCTCCCCGTCCCCCGCACCGCGCCCCTTGACCGCTCGGGGGCCGACGCGCCAGCCGGGCGCGGCCGGTCAAGTGAAAGTCGCCAGGATTCACTCTTATGCACCTTTTGTCGCATTGATACTTTCTGTGAGCCTGGAAGAACTGATGGTGACCGCCCCACCTCCCACTCACCAGGAGAAGTCGTCATGGTCCTGTCCATCTCAGGCGTCGTTCTGCTCGGCATCATCGCCTTCCTCTTCTTCAAGAAGGACGGGATGAAGCTGACCCACGCGTTCGTGTGCTCGCTGTTCGGCTTCTTCCTCGCCGGTTCCGCCATCGCCCCGAGCATCACGGCGAGCACGGCGAGCCTCGCGAGCCTCCTCGGTGGGATCAAGCTCTGAGCCCGCCGTACGCCGTTCAGGCCGGCCGGCCCGGGCCGGCCTGACGGGCCATCAGGGCCCGCACCGCGCCAGACCACACCGCACCCGCCCCGCTCGCGACCGAACCGCCCGCGACCACCCCGCCCCGCCCCCCGAACCGCTCGCGACCGCACCGTCCCGCCACACCACAACTCCAGGAGACGCCCGTGGCCCGGCGCCCACTCCCCCGCATCCTCATCGGCGGCACCACGTCGCTGGCCCGGGGCCGCGACCTCGCCCGCACGGCCGCCGACAGCGCCACGGACGTCCTCCATCCGCTGCTCGTCATCGGGCGCGGTCTGCGCGTCCTGGCCGCCATGGGGCGCCGCAAGTGGGCCGACACCCCCAAGGACAAACGCGGCCCCGCGCTGTTCCTGGGGGCCGCGGTCGTCCTCGCCCTGGCGCTCATGCCCTACGGCCCGCTCATCGGCCTGCTCTCCCTGATGGCGGCGGCGGCCTGGCAGGGGCGGCCGCGCACCCCGGTGAAGACCGGTCCCAGCGACGCCGAGACCGAACGCCTCTGCTCGCTCTACGAGGCCCTCGTGCCCTACTTCTCCGTCCCGGAGGACCCGAGCCCCCTGTTCGCCCACGGCGGGAGCTGGGACCAGGCGTTCAGCGACCACGCGTTCGACGCGTCGGGCCGCGT
Organism: Streptomyces sp. Tek67B01; assembly: GCF_055231995.1. Taxonomy (NCBI): domain Bacteria; kingdom Bacillati; phylum Actinomycetota; class Actinomycetes; order Kitasatosporales; family Streptomycetaceae; genus Streptomyces; species Streptomyces sp. Tek67B01. The sequence continues at coordinate 5,927,515 of NZ_JBUYUY010000001.1, read as the reverse complement.
CACCCGGCTCCGCATCCGCTACCCGGCCTACTTCGCGGACGGCGAGCCCGCCGCCCGGGCGCGGATCGAGGCCCTGCTGCACGCCAAGTCCGGGCGCGGGCGGGAGTACCTCTTCGACTGGGACGAGGAGGGCAACCAGCTCGAACTGCGGGTACTGGAGGCGTTGCCGACGGGCATCGCCGCCCAGCCGTTCGTGACCGCCCCCGGGGAGACGGTCCTCGGGTTCACCGACGCCGGCGGTGTGCAGCGCACGTTGCCCGTCCTGGCGGGCGACGAGCCGTGTGACGCGCCCCCGGTGATCTGGCGGACGGGACCCCGCTCGACGGAGCCGCACCTGCTGGCCGTCGGTCAGCCGGGCAGCGGCACCTCGACCCTGCTGCGCTCGATCGCCTTGCAGGCACTGCGGCACGGCGGCGAGGTACTGATCGTCGAGGGCGGTGGCAGCGGCGAGTACGCCTGCCTCGCCGGCCGGGCGGGGGTGCTCGCGGTCGAGTGCGGTCCGAGCGGGGCGCAGGCCACGCTGGAGTGGGCGGCGCAGGAGACGGAGCGGCGGCTGATCGCCGCCCAACGGGCCCGGGAGGCGGGCAGCGCCATGCCCGAGGACACCCGCCGCCCGCTGTGGGTCCTGCTCGACCGGCCCGGCGTCCTCGCTCACCTGGCGGCGGCCGAGGGCGGCCCGGAGCCGTTGGGGCGGCTCCAGGTGCCGCTGCGCCACGGGCGCGCGGCGCACGTCACGGTGGTGGTGGCCGAGCAGTTCGAGCAGTTGGAGCTGCTGGGCGACTGCGTCTGGCAGTACACGCGGGCCCGGGTGGTGCTCGGCCCGGCCGGCAGCCGGCAGATCGCCGAGGTACTGGGGCTGCCCCCGCACACCACCCCGACGCCACAGGTGCCGCCGGGGCGCGGGTACGCCCGCCTGGGCGCGGGTCCCGTCCACCGGCTCCAGGTACCGGCCACGCCAGACCCGTACGACGACGCCGCGCATCCGGCACACCGGCAGGCGGTGCGGGCGCTGCTGCCGGAGCGGACGGAGCGGCACGCGCCCGGGCCGGCGGGGCCGGAGCACGTCGCCCCGGCCACGCCGCTGCGCATCGTCCAGCCGCCGGCCCAGGCGCAGGCGCCGTCGATCGACGCCGAGGAGGACGGCGGCGAGGAGACGGAGCGGCGGGAGGAGAAGGACGCGCGGGAGGAGCGGCAGGTCTCGGCGGAGACGCCGAAGGCCCGCGGCCCCTGGCCCGTCGGGCCCTGAGCCCGCCCTGAACCGGCCCTGAGCCCGCCGCCGCGACCTGCTTGCGGGCTACGCGACGAACGTGCGCGGCGGCTCCGCGCCGCTGCCGCCCGCACCCGTACCGACCAGCCGGGCCGCCGCCGCCAGCCGGGCGGCGGCTTCCTCGGCGACCGGGCCGCCCACGGTGAACGGCAGCCGGACGTACCCCTCGAACGCCCCGTCCACGCCGAACCGGGGGCCCGAGGGGACGCGCACGCCGACCCGTTCCCCCACCTCGGCCAGGCGCGAGCCGGACAGTCCGCCCGCTCGGGCCCACAGCGTGAGACCGCCCAGGGGTACGTCGAACTCCCAGTCCGGCAGTTCCCGGCGCACCGCCGCGACCAGCGCGTCACGGTTGTCCCTGGCCTGGACCCTGCGGATCTCCACCGCTTCCTCCCAGCCGCCCGTGCGCATCAGCCAGTTCACCGCGAGCTGTTCCAGTACCGGGGTGCCGAGGTCGGCGTAGGCGCGCGCGGCGACCAGGCTGCGGATGACGTCGGGGGCGGCGCGGACCCAGCCGATGCGCATGCCCGCCCAGAAGGCCTTGCTGGCGGAGCCGACGGTGATGACGGTGGAGCCGGCCGGGTCGAAGGAGCAGACCGGCCGGGGCATGGCGAGGTCGGGGTCGAGCCGGAGTTCGGCCATGGTCTCGTCGGCGACCAGGACGGTACCGGCGGAGCGGGCCGCCTCGACCATGGCGCGGCGCTGGTCGTCCGAGGCCAGGGCGCCGGTCGGGTTGTGGAAGTCGGCGACGACGTAGGCGAGGCGCGGCGCGGAGTCCCGCAGCACCTGACGCCAGACGTCCATGTCCCAGCCGCCCAGCCCGGCGGACATCGCCACGGGTACGAGGCGCACCCCGGCGGCGCGCATGAGCTGGAGGATGTTGGCATAGGAGGGGGATTCGACCGCGATGCGCTCGCCCCGGCCCGCGAAGAGGCTACAGATGGCGTCAATGGCGCCCATCGCGCCGGTGGTGACCATGATCTGCTCGGGCATGGTGGGGATGCCGCGCTCGGTGTAGCGGTCGGCGAGCATCCGGCGCAGCGCGGGCAGTCCGGCCGGGTAGTCGCCGTGGGTGTGCGCGTAGGGCGGCAGCTCCTCCAAGGCTCCCTGGACGGCTTTGGTGAGCCAGGGCTCCGGGGCCGGGAGGGCGGCGCAACCCAGGTCGATCATCGAGCCGAGGGACTCGGGCGGCAGCGGTTCCAGGCCCCGGGCGGGCAGCGGGTTCCCGGCGGGTACGGCGGTCCAACTGCCCGCGCCTCGGCGGGATTCGAGGAATCCCTCCCCGCGCAGGGCCTCGTAGGCGGCGGCGACGGTGGTGCGGCTGAAGGTGAGCGCGACGGCCAGTTCCCGTTCGGCGGGCAGCCGCGCGGCGACGGGGACGCGGCCTTCGAGGACGAGCAGCCTGATCCCGTCGGCCAGGACGCGGTAGGCGGGGGGCTTGCGGGAACCGGGTACGGGAGGCCGGTCCTGTTGCGAGGTGATCAGACGGGCGAGCTGGGCGGCACCGACCGCTGAGGTCCACTGAGCCATGCTGTCCGGTCCACCTTCATCGAATTGGCCCCGACCGGCCCGGTTCGCAGGCCGGTATTGGATTGCTCCTGCCGGGTCAGGGTGTCATGGAGAGGTCCATTCGGGCCAGTGGTCTCGGATCGTTCACCGCGCGTCCGTCCGGCCGCTCACGTCCCACCGGTCACAGCGGGCATACTGCCGCCGTGACGCACGTACGCCTTCGCCATCCGTACCTCGACCACCCGGCTCCGATCCCCTTCGCCCACCGGGGCGGTGCGGCGGACGGTCTGGAGAACACCGCCGCCGCCTTCCGACGGGCCGCAGCGACGGGATACCGGTACTTCGAGACGGATGTGCACGCCACAGCCGACGGCAAGCTGGTCGCCTTCCACGACGCCACCCTGGACCGCGTCACGGACGCGAAGGGTCGGATCGCCGAGCTGTCCTGGAAGCAGGTGAGCGCGGCGCGGGTGGCCGGGACGGAGCGGCTGTCGCTCTTCGAGGACCTGCTGGAGGAGTTCCCGGACGCCCGCTGGAACGTGGACATCAAGGCCGAATCGGCGCTGTACCCGCTGGTCAACCTGATCGCCCGGGCCGGCGTGTGGGACCGGGTGTGCGTGGGTTCGTTCTCGGAGGGCCGGGTGGCACGGGCGCACCGGATCGCGGGGCCCCGGCTGGCGACCTCGTACGGGGCCCTGGGGGTGCTGGGCCTGCGGCTGCGTTCCTATGCGATCCCGGCGGCCCTGCGGGTGGGCGCGGTCGCGGCGCAGGTCCCGGAGACCCAGGCGGGCGTACGGGTGGTCGACCGGCGCTTCGTTCGCACCGCGCACGCGCGCGGGCTCCAGGTGCACGTGTGGACCGTGAACGAACCGGAACGCATGGAGACGCTGCTCGACCTGGGCGTGGATGGCATCATGACCGACCGGATCGACATCTTGCGCACGGTGCTGGACCGTCGCGGAGCCTGGGCCTGACCGCTCGACGGGCCCGTGCGCGGGCCCGGTCGGCCGGTGCGGCACGGGGACAGCGAGGGGACACCGGATGACGGCGCAGACGACGGACGAAGCGGAACCGGGGGCGGAGGACGGCAGATCCGCCGCCGCCCGCAAGCGCGAACAGCACGGCTGGTACTTCTACGACTTCGCCTGCTCGGTCTATTCGACGAGCGTGCTCACGGTGTTCCTCGGGCCGTACCTGACCTCGGTGGCCAAGGCGGCGGCCGACGCCGAGGGCTACGTGCACCCGCTGGGCATCCCGGTCCGGGCCGGGTCGTTCTTCGCGTACTCGGTGTCGATCTCGGTGATCGTCGCCGTGCTGATCATGCCGTTGGCCGGCGCGGTGGCCGACCGCGGCGGGCGCAAGAAGCCCCTGTTGGCGGCGGCGGCCTACACGGGTGCGGCGGCGACCACCGGGATGTTCTTCCTGAGCGGCGAGCGGTACCTGCTGGGCGGGCTGCTGCTGGTCGTCGCGAACGCCTCGCTGGCGGTCTCGATGGTGCTGTACAACGCCTATCTGCCGCAGATCGCCACCCCCGACGAGCGGGACACCGTCTCCTCGCGGGGTTGGGCGTTCGGGTACACCTCGGGCGCGTTCGTGCTGGTCCTGAACCTGGTGCTGTTCCAGGGCCACGACTCCTTCGGCGTGTCCGAGGGCACGGCGATACGGATCTGCCTGGCCTCGGCGGGCCTGTGGTGGGGGGCCTTCACGATCGTCCCGCTGCGCAGGCTGCGCGACCGGGCGGTGATACGGGAGGCGGGAGCGGCGGCGCCGGTCAGCGGCTGGCGGCAGCTGGTCGCGACGCTGCGGGACATGCGCCGCTTCCCGTTGACGCTGTCCTTCCTGCTGGCCTACCTGATCTACAACGACGGCGTGCAGACCGTGATCTCGCAGGCCTCGGTCTACGGGTCGCAGGAGCTGGGGCTGGAGCAGTCGACGCTGATCGTGGCGGTGCTCCTGGTACAGGTCCTGGCGGTGGTCGGCGCGCTCGGGATGGGGCGGCTGGCGCGTACCTACGGCGCCAAGCGGACGATCCTCGGTTCGCTGGCCGCGTGGGCGCTGACGCTGGCGGCCGGCTACTTCCTGCCGGCACACACCCCGGCGTGGTTCTTCGTCCTGGCCTCGATGATCGGGCTGGTGCTGGGCGGCAGCCAGGCTCTGTCGCGTTCGCTGTTCTCCCACCTGGTCCCGGCGGGCAAGGAGGCCGAGTACTTCTCCGCGTACGAGATGAGCGACCGCGGGCTGAGTTGGGTCGGCCCGCTTGTGTTCGGCCTGACGTACCAGGTCACCGGCAGCTATCGGACGGCGATCATCTCGTTGGTGGCGTTCTTCGCACTGGGTTTCGTGCTGCTCGCCCGGGTGCCGGTGCGGCGCGCGGTGGAGGCGGCGGGCAATCCTGTTCCCGAACGGCTCTGAGAACGAATTCGGAACGAATTTCGACGTTGAAGCAAAGGGCCGGTAGTGTACGCCTTTGCCCTGCCAGGCGGACCGTTACTGCGCGCATGAGAAGCATGAGCGCTGGGTGACATCTGCTGCCAGATGTGACAAAACGGGCAGCGGTGGGTACAACAAGGGGCGGCACGACGGGCGACGCACGACCCGGAGCGGGAATCTATACCGCCGACCGGACGTTGACCGGATGACGACGACAGCGACACCTGTCCTGTGGGCGACAAGCCCGGGAGGCACGATTCATGAGTGAGCGAGCTCTCCGCGGTACGCGGCTCGTGGTTACCAGCTACGAGACGGACCGCGGCATCGATCTGGCCCCGCGCCAGGCGGTGGAGTACGCATGCCAGAACGGTCATCGATTTGAGATGCCGTTCTCGGTTGAGGCAGAAATTCCGCCGGAGTGGGAGTGCAAGGCGTGCGGCGCCATGGCACTCCTGGTCGACGGGGACGGGCCCGAAGAGAAGAAGGGCAAGCCCGCGCGAACGCACTGGGACATGCTCATGGAGCGACGCACCCGCGAGGAACTCGAGGAAGTGCTGGCCGAGAGGCTGGCGGTCCTGCGTTCCGGCGCCATGAACATTGCCGTGCATCCGCGGGACAGCCGCAAGTCCGCCTGACACCCGGACTGGGAACAAAGCCGAGGGCCCCCGCCACTTCCTGTGGCGGGGGCCCTCGGCGTGCCCGCGTCCTGGCGCTTCGGGGCTCGCGGGAGTCGTAGGCTCACGGGACTCGTAGGCCCGTGGGACTCGAACGCCCGGGTGCTCCGGCGCCCGGGCCACGGGTCTACGGGCCTATGGGTCTATGTGTCTATGGGTGTCTACGGCGTTCGGTCTCATGAGGCCAGCGGCGGACGGTGGCCGGAGGGGCCGGCGCCCGGTCCGGGCTGCGGCCGGTCCTCGCGGATGACCTCGCCCCGCACGACCTTGCCGTCGGGCTGGTGGATGCGGGCCTGCTGGAACGCGGCTCCGAAGCCGCCGCCCGTCGCCGAGGTCATCGTGCGTTCCAGGGAACGGGTGAATCGTCGGCCGGCCAGCGCGCGCACGGGCGGCAGCAGCAGGAGCAGTCCGGCGACGTCGGAGAGCAGGCCCGGCAGGATCAGGAGCAGTCCGGCCAGCATGACCAGGCCATTGCCCTGGCCGGGCTGCCGGTCCTCGGGCGCCACGCCCTGCTGTGCCCGCTGGAAGCCCGCGGTGAGGTTGCGGAAGGCTCGGCGGCCCGCCCGCTTGATGACCACACCGCCGAGCAGTAGCCCGCCCAGGAGGAGCAGGGCGACGGTGAAGCCGCCGGCCGCCCCCGCGACCAGGCTGAGCAGCCAGATCTCCAGGATGAACCAGGCGGCGACCGCCAGGGGGAGGTACGTGCGGGCGGCCGAGCGCCGCCGGGGAGCAGTCGAGGTGCCGGTCGTCATGACCCCAGTGTGCCCGGGATGGCGTAAAAGCGACCTCAGTCGGAGGTACCGGACATCCCCTAGGGGTCCCTGAAGGTCCCTGGGGGTGTTGTCCGGGAGGGACGTCCGGGCAGGGGCGGCTACGCCTCGGGCCTGCCGGTGAGCTTGGCCGTACGGGCCTTGATGCCCCATTGGGTGACCCGCCACAGGGCCTCGACCACGATGTCCTTGCTCATCTTGCTGTCGCCGAACTCGCGCTCGACGAACGTGATGGGGACCTCGACGACCCTGAAGCCCTTGCGGACGGCCCGGCGGGCGAGGTCGACCTGGAAGCAGTAGCCCGCCGAGGCGACCTCCTCCAAGCCCAGCCCTTCCAGGGTCTCGCGGCGGAAGGCGCGGTAGCCGCCGGTCACGTCGCGGATCGGGACGCCCAGCATCAGCCGGGAGTAGGTGGAACCGCCACGGGAGAGGATCTCGCGGCTCTTGGGCCAGTTGACGACCCGACCTCCCGGCACCCAGCGCGAGCCCAGCACCAGGTCGGCGCCGGCGAGCGCGGTCAGCAGCCGGGGCAGCTCCTCGGGCCGGTGGGAGCCGTCGGCGTCCATCTCGACGATGACGCCGTAGCCGTGCTCCAGGCCCCAGGCGAAGCCCGCGAGGTAGGCGGCGCCCAGTCCTTCCTTGCCCTTGCGGTGCAGGACGTGGACGTGGTCGTCGGCGGCGGCCAGTTCGTCGGCCAGCTTGCCGGTGCCGTCCGGGCTGTTGTCGTCGGCGACGAGGATGTGCGCCTCGGGTACGGCGGCGCGCACGCGGCCGACGATCAGTGCGACGTTCTCCGCCTCGTTGTACGTGGGGATGATCACCAAGGTGGTCCCGAGGGGCCCGTAGGTCCGCTGTCCGCCGTCGCTCACTAGGTCCCCTTGCATGCTTCTCGTCCAGCCCCGCCTCGTCCGTCCCGTCACAGCGGAACGATTTTAGAACAGCGATCGGGGCCCGCGGTCCTTCGGGCCGGCCAGGCTCCCGCTGGCTGCGGGTGACCGTGGCCGTTGTCTACTGGACCGCCGGGCCCCGACCTGGGGCCACCCTCCCCCAACTTCCGCTGGGGGCGCCCGCACCGGCGAAACCTTCCCTCGCCCCCGAGGCGCGGGTGCGCTGGGCGGACGGATCCGTCCGGAAGGGACGTCCTGTGGTGGACCCGGCCGAACCTATCCGGGTCGGGCCACCGGTACCGAACCGAGGCCCCCCGGATCACCCCTGTGGCCGTACGAATACCTCCCGGCCGCCCACGACCGTCGCCAAGCACACGGGCAGGTCCGCGCCGGGCGTCAGGTCGGGCAGCCCGGGGGTGCCGGAGCGGGGATCGGTCGACCAGCGGGCCACCCGGTCGTCGGGGGCCTGCACCACGAGTTCCTCCGTGCGCCAGAGCGCGTAGTCGGCGGGGGCGCCGGGGACGAGGGTGCCCGCGTCGTCCCGGCCGAGCGCCCGCCACCCGCCGCGGGTGTGCGCGGCGAAGGCGGCGCGTACGGAGATCCGGTGTTCGGGGGTCCGGTGGAAGGCCGCCGCGCGGACGGTCCCCCAGGGGTCGAGGGGCGTGACGGGGGCGTCCGAGCCGAACGCCAGGGGTACACCGGCCTTGAGCAGGGCGGCGAAGGGGTTGAGGGTCCTGGCCCGCCCTGCACCGAGCCGGTCGGCGTACATGCCGTCCTCGCCGCCCCAGGCGGCATCGAAAGCGGGCTGCACGGAGGCGGTCAGGCCCAGCTCGGCGAAGGCGGCGATGGTGGCGGGGGTCATCATCTCGGCGTGCTCGACGCGGTGGCGGGCGGCGCGGACGCGGGCGAGGCCGACCTTTTCGGCGGCGGCCCGGAACCCCTCCACGACGGCGGTGATCGCGGCGTCACCGATGGCGTGGAACCCGGCCTGGAGGCCCGCCTCGGTGCAGGCGACGACGTGCGCGGCGACGTCGCGGGAGTCGAGGTAGCCCGTGCCGGTGTGGGTCGCGTCGGAGTAGGGGGCGTGCAGGCACGCGGTGTGCGAACCGAGGGCGCCGTCCACGAACAGGTCACCGGCGGCGCCGACCGCGCCGAGTTCCACCGCGCGCTCGATGTCGCGGTCGGCCCAGTAGCCGAAGACGCGCGGGCCTCGGTGCTGGGTGGCGAGGTCCAGCAGGGCGGTGAAGTCCTCGGGTGAGGAGATCTCGGGGCCGCCGCACTCGTGGACGGAGCCGATGCCGAGGGAGGCGGCGCGGTCCAGGGCTGCGCGCTGGGCCTCGGCGCGCTGGGCCGGGGTGACGGCGTCGAGCGCGGCCCGGCGGACGGCGTGGTGGGCGTCGCGGGTCAGCGGCTCGTCACCGGTCGCGTGGACGCCGGGGACGAGGTCCAGCAGCGCGGTGGTGACGACGGCCGAGTGGACGTCCACACGGCTGAGGTAGAGCGGGCGCCCGCCGGCGGCCTCGTCGAGTTCGGCGCGGTGCGGGGCCCGGCGCTCGGGCCAGCGGGCGGCGTCCCAGCCGTGGCCGAGGAGCACCCGGTCGGCGGGGCGGCGGGCGGCGTGGGCCCGGACGAGGGCCAGGGCCTCGGGCAGTGAGCGGGCCGCGGAGAGGTCGAGGCCGGTGAGGGCGAGGCCGGTGGACGTGGTGTGGACGTGCGCGTCGGTGAAGGCCGGTGTGACGAGCGCCCCGTCGAGGTGGACGACCTCGTCCACGCCCTGCGCGAAGGCGTCCGCGGCGCCTTCGGAGCCGACCCAGGCGATGTGGCCCCGCTCGACGACCATGGCGGTGGCGAAGGGGTCGGCGGGGCTGTGCACCTCGCCGCCGCGGAGCAGGACGGTGCGGTGGGTTCCGGCGGCGGTGGCGGAGGCGGTGCGGTCAGTCATGCCCCCAGTTTGGCTGGTCGCCCGCCTCCCCCCGCACACGCCCCCACGGGCGGCCCGGGCCGGGGAAGGCGGGGCCCGGGGCCTCTACGCGGCGCGGAGGCCGCGTAGCAGGGTCAGACGCGGGGTGGACGGGCTTCGTAGGGGGTGGAGAGGACCACCGTCGTGCGGGTGGCGACGTGGGCCAGGGCGCGGAGCCGGCCCAAGAGGTCTTCCAGTTCCAGGGGCGTGGCCACGCGCACCTTGAGGATGTAGTTCTCGTCGCCCGCGACGCTGTGGCACGCCTCGATCTCCGGGACCCCCGAGAGCCGCTCGGCGATGTCGTCGGGGGCGCTGGGGTCGAACGGTTTGACCGAGATGAAAGCCGTCAGCGGCAGCCCGACGGCCTCCGGATCGACGACGGCCGCGTAGCCGCGGATGACTCCGCGCTGCTCCAGCCGGCGTACTCGCTGATGGACTGCCGACGTGGACAGTCCCGTGGCCTTGCCCAGATCCGTGTAGCTCATCCGCCCGTCCCGCACGAGCAGATCCACGATCTGGCGGTCCAGCTCCTCCATTGCGCTCATAGCCGCTCAACCTATTGCCCAGAGCCGCTCCAGGCCCAGCGGTGTCCACGGGGAAACGGCACCTGCGGCGGGCATGTGACCAAGGCCACAGGGGTATGGATGCGTACGCGCGGCTCTCGTGGTTACTCGTGCCGCGCGACGGGAAGTGCTTGCTGTGGCCGTGGCCGAAGAATCTGCCCGCCCGGCCCACCCAAGGGGGAGTACATCCATGCTGAACACCAACGGCGCCGGCCGCATGAGCGAATCCGAGTACGCGGACGACTTGGACTATCTCGAAGATGCCGACGGGTTCGACATCCACCACGCGGTCTGCCCCGACTGCGGGCAGTCGATCGCCCTGGCCACCGACGAGGAGTACCTGCCGCAGCACGCGCTCTGCCTGACCCCGTGGAACCCGTTCGGGCTCACGGTGTGCGCGGGCACGGGCCGCCCGGCCTCGGAGGCGCTGCCGACGGTGGGCGCGTTCCAGTCGGACGCGCCGGAGCCGGCGGTGGTCGTGTTGACGCTGCCGCAGGGGCTGGACTGGCGGACGCAGCCCTTCTCGCACGTCGGCGGTCCGGGCTCGCGTCCGGTGCGGATGACGGCGGCCGTGCTGCCGCCGCAGATGCGTCAGCACGCCCAGGCCGCCTGACCGGCCGGGCCGAGGGCCCTACCAGTACGTTCCCCGCACCATGGCGGCCAGAGCGGCGTGGTGCAGGATGAGGCCGTCCGCGTGGTCGCCGTCCGTCGGCCCGCCGACCTCGCCGAAGTGCGCCTGCCGGTAGGCGATGCGCAGCATCACGATGCCGTGCCGCAGGGCGGCGTACAGGGTGTGGAACTCCATGTCGCGCGGGGTGTGCCCGGTGAGTTCGGCGTAGCGGCGTTCGAGGTCGTCGCGGCGCAGGAAGTCCGGCAGGCCCGCTTGGCCGAAGCCGACGGTCAGGTCCTGGAAGAAGCGGTGGAGGTATACGGTCCAGCCGAGGTCCACCTCGCGCGGGGCGTACGCCGCCATCTCCCAGTCGAGCACGGCCACCGGTTCGAAGCCGTCGGCCTGGTAGATCACGTTGCCGATCCGCGCGTCGCCCCAGTTGACGACGCTCTCGCCCTCGTCCGCGGGCCAGAGTTCCTCCAGCCGGTCGAAGGCCCGCTCCAGCAGCGGTGACCTGGGCACGCCGTCCACCACCCAGGCGTAATAGGCGCGTTGGGCCTCGAAGTGCCGGCGCAGCGGGGTCCCGGAACCGGGCGGGAGGAGGAACCGCGCCTCGATGGGCGGGAACTGGTCGTGGAGGCGGGCCAGGAGGGAGATGCTCGCCTCCTGGAGGACGGCGCGCTCGGCGTCGGTGGCGGAGTGCAGCCAGTTCCCCTCGTAGGTGTAGGGCATGACGTCGGGCGGGACGCGCCCTTCGGCGCGGGCCATGACGAAGAAGGGCGCGCCGAGCGGCCGCGGGTCCTCTTCCAGCCAGCGCACCCGGGGCACGGGGAGGTCGGTGTGTTCGCCGACCAGCCGCATCACGCGGTACTGGCGGCCCATGTCGTAAGTGGGGAACACGGTGTAGGCGGCCGGGTCGGCGGCCAGGCGCAGGGCGCAGGCCCGGTCGGGGGCGTCGGGGTGCTCGATGTCGAAGAGGAGGGTCTCGCTGGACATGCCGTTGGAGCCGGGCACGGAGGTGTTGACGACCTTCGCGCCGGGGAGGCGGGTGTCGAGCCAGGCCGTGAGGCGCCGGCCGAGCTCCTCGGGGTCGCGGGTGGAGGTGCGGGGACGTGGTGCCGTTGCCATGGACTACCCCTCTGTTCCGGTTCTGGTACGGGGGCTCGTGCGCGGGGGCGGATGCGCGCGGCGGGGTGCGCGGGGCTAGGGCGCGACCGAGGTGTAGTCGGCGAAGCCGCCGGGGTCGTGGCGGCCGAAGCTGCCGTGCTCGAAGATGCCGTGGCCGACCCGGCCGTCGAGGGTGAAGCGGGCCGAGTGGTCGGTGACGCCGAAGGCGGCCATGGGGTGGGCGCCGGGGTCCGAGAGGTCGTAGACGCGCCGGTCGGTCCAGCCGCGCCCCTGCCAGGTGCCGTGCTGCCAGTCGGCGGCGGGCGGGTAACCGGCGCCGACGGCGAGCGGGGAGGAGTTCAGGATCTGCACGCCGAGTTCGAGGGGTTTGCGCGCCGGATCGGTGAGGTGGACGACGGCGCTCTCGGGGTGGCGGCTGCCGGGGCGGTAGCGGATGTCGGTGTGCGGCCAGCCGAGCTGGACGTCGCGCCGGCCGCTGCCCTCGGGGAACACCTGGACGGCTTCGCCGAGGGTGCGGTGGCCGTCAGCGTCCTCCTGGGTGATGACCATGAGGAAGCGGTCCTCGAAGCGGACGGGGACCCAGAGCCAGTGGAAGCCCTCGGGGCGGTACTCGTCCGCGGCGCGACCGCCGTCCTCGCCCGGGATGGGTCGCACGCCCCAACTCCGGTCGCGGGTGCCGGTCCAGGTGGTGGGGGCGAGGGTGAACCGCTCGCCCTTGGCCCGGATGGTGCCGCAGACGTTGCCCGCCTGGACGAAACGTCGACCCTCCACCATGAGACGGTCGCCGCGCCGCTGGATGTGGTGCGGCTCCCACACGGCGGGGAACTCGGCGGTCCAGGTGAGGTCGTAGGAGAGCCCCTCGGGGTCGGCGGGGTCGGCGTCGCAGCGGAGGGTGATCCGCTTGAGCGGTTCGTCGACGGTGATCCGGAGCGGACCGACGGAGAGGTTCATCCGGTCGTCGCCGAGGGCGTCGGAGGCGCGGACGGCGAGGAGTTCGTCGCCGAGGCGCAGGGTGGCGTAGGCGTCGATGACGCCGGCGTTGGGGTAGACGCCGAGGCCGAGGATGAGGACGGCACGGCCGGCGTGGTCGAAGACGTGGAAGATGCAGCGGTCGTAGGCGTTGCGGTCGCCGCTGACGAGGTGCTTCATCGACAGCGGCGCCTGGTGGATGGGGTACTCGTCCAGGGGCACGGGCCGGTCGGCGGGCATGACGAACCTCCTGCGTACGGGGTGGGCTCCGCTCGGGCGGATATGACGGTACGTCAGAAACCGCCGTCCGTACCAGGGTTGTGGCACACCGTGACATGCCGGCACTCCCGGCCGGCGCGGCCCCTCCCCGTGGCACGGCCCTCCCCCTGGCGGGGGACGGGTCGGGCTCGCCGCGTGAGGCGGACGGGCGCCGTAGCTTGGTCGGGTGACGACTACCGCAGCGCAAGAGGCGTTTTTGCAGGCATTCCACGCCGAGCATCCGGCGGTGACCGCGGAGGCGTTCGGTCGCGGCCGCGCTCCGGACGGCCGGTCCGGCTACGAGATCTTGTGCGATCGGGTGGCGGGAAGCAGGCGAGTGCTGGATCTGGGCTGCGGTGACGGCGTCCTGCTCGAACTGTTGGCCCGAGGGGAGGGGAGACGACTCGCGGGGGTGGACCTGTCGGCGCATTCCGTGGCACTGGCACGGCGCCGACCGGCGCTTCGCGGGGCGAGGCTGGAAGTGGGCCGGGCCCAGGAGCTTCCCTTCGCCGACGACAGTTTCGACGCCTGTGTCTCCCACATGGCGCTGATGTTGATGAGCGAGGTCGAGCAGGTCGCGGCCGAGGTCGCCCGCGTGCTGGCCCCCGGAGGGGTCCTGGCATGCGTGGTGGGAGGTGGGGCCGTCGGTGGCGAGGCGTATGAGCGGTTCCTCGGGCTGTTGCGGCGCACGATCGAGGAGGCGCCCGCCGCGCGGCGGATCCCGGCGTTGGGGGACAGGAGGGCGCGTAGTCGCGAGGGGCTCGATGAAGTCCTCGGACCGGTGGGCTTCGAGGCGGTGGAGTGGGAGACCGTTCCCATCGATCTGAGCGGCCCGGTGCGGGAGGTGTGGGCCGCCGTCTCCACTCTCTACGGTCGGTCCGCTCGACGGGGCGAGCGTGGAACGGCTGCGTGAGGCCTTCTTCACCGAGGTCCGGGAGATGACGACGCCGGAAGGGCTCGTCCCCTGCGGGTTCAAGATCCACGTCGCGACGGCGCGACTGCGTGAGCGAGCCGACGGCCGGTAGCCGGCGGCCGGGGTGGCGAGCCGGGCATGCCCCCCGGCGGCCCCTGCTCGCCCGCCTCCGTCCCTGCCGGGAGGCTCGCCGGCCGGTCGGGGTTGCCATCCGTGAGGTGCGGACGTCGCCCGTGCCCGCCGACGCGGTCTCCCATCAGGGCGGGCCCCGGCAGTGGGCCGGGCCGCCCGGCCGGCGACGAGGGAACGGCCCGGAAACGGAGGCCCGTGTGGCCGGACGCCCCCTCCTCGACCTACCGCCGTCGACCGCGCGCGGGCAGCCGGAGCGACCGGCTCGTCGCCTCACACCCGGGATCGCGGCCGCGCGGGGCGCACCTGACCGGCACCGTCACCGCGCCCTGCCCTCCCCACATCCCGCGCCGACGGAGGCCGCGACACGGGCGCGCCCGAGGGGGCAGGGCTACGGCTGCGTCGCCTGCACCGGCTCCGTCGACGCACCCGTACGAGACCGGCGCCGCCGGCGCCGACCCGCTCCGTCACCGCGCTCTGCCCGCCTCCCCACGCCGGCCGAAGGCTGTGGCAGGCGCGCCCGACGGGCGGTGCGGGTGACCGGGGCGACCGATCTCGTCACCGCAACCGGCGTTCCGGCGCGCCCCGCGAAAGGGGCGCTCCGCTCACGCACATGCCGCACGGTGCCGACCGCCTCACCGCCCCGCGCGGCCCCCGGCCGAGGGCCGCGGCACGGGTGGCTCCTGGCGTCAGCAGCCACCGGCTCCGGTGCGCACCCGTACGAGGCGGACGCTCCCGGCGACCGGGCCGGGGCACATTCGTCAGTCACCCGACCGCTGCCGCCGCACGAGGGCACGGCGGGAACCAGGCCACCGGGCGGTCGGCTCCGTCACCGCGCCCGGCGCCGGTGCGGCCCGTAAGGGGCCCGGGGCTCCCTGCGATCAGTCGGAGCCACGTTCGGCTACCTGACCGCTGCGCTCGCAAATGCCGCACACCGTACGGCGCCGACCGCCGCCGTCCCCGCGTCCAGGCCGAGGGCCACGGCGCGGGCGCGCCCGGGAGGGCCGGCCGGGGCCGTGCACGGCCCGGTGGGGTGTCAGCGGGATTCCGGGCCGGCCAGGTGGCGGGCGATGACCATGCGCTGGATCTGGTTCGTGCCCTCGACGATCTGGAGGACCTTCGCCTCGCGCATCAGCCGCTCCACCGGGAAGTCCGCCGTGTAGCCGTAGCCGCCGAGCACCTGCACCGCGTCGGTGGTCACGGACATCGCCGTGTCCGTGCAGAACAGCTTGGCCATCGCCGCCTGTCGGGCGAACGGCTTACCCGCGTCCCGCAGGCGCGCCGCCGCCAGGTACAGGGCGCGGCCCGCCTCTATCTTCGTCGCCATGTCGGCGAGCATGAAGCGCAGTCCCTGGAAGTCCGCGATGGGGTGCCCGAACTGCTTGCGGTCCAGGGCGTATGCGACCGCCTCGTCGAGCGCCGCCTGGGCCACGCCGATCGCGCACGCGGCGATGCCCAGCCGGCCCGCGTCGAGGGCGGCGAGGGCGATCGTGAAGCCCTGGCCCTCCTCGCCGATGCGCCGCGAGTCCGGCACCCGTACGCCGTCGAAGTGGAGCTGCGCGGTGGGTGAGCCCTTGAGCCCCATCTTCTTCTCGGGGACGGCCGCCGTCAGGGCCGCCGCGTCGCCGGGGACGAGGAAGGCGGTGATCCCCTTGGGTCCCTCGCCGCCGGTCCGGGCGAGCACGGTGTAGAAGTCCGCGATCCCGCCGTGGGTGATCCACGCCTTGGTGCCGGTGATCACCCAGTCGTCGCCGTCGCGCACCGCCTTGGTGCCGAGGGAGGCCGCGTCCGAGCCGGCGGCCGGCTCGGAGAGGCAGTACGCGCCGAGCAGTCCGCCGCCGAGCATCGCGGGCAGGTGGGCCGCCTGCTGCTCCTTGGTGCCGTAGCCGGCCAGGCCGTGGCAGGCCAGGGAGTGCACGCTCACGCCGAGGCCAACGGTCAGCCGGGCAGCCGCGAGCTCCTCCAGCACCTGGAGGTAGACCTCGTACGGCTGCTCGCCGCCACCGAACTCACCGTCGTACGGGAGGCCGAGCAGCCCGGAGTCGGACAGCAGGGTGAAGACCTCGCGGGGGAAGCGGCCGGCGTCCTCCTCCTCGGCGGCCCGGGGGCGGATCTCCCGCTGCGCGATCTCTCGTACGAGCGCGAGCAGATCGCGGGACTCTTCGGTGGGCAGCTGACGATCCACCGGCTGCGGGGCGCGGTCGTTCATGGCGGCGCTCTCCTCCCTCATCGGGCACGGCGACGGCGCGTGAGGTGTGGGACGCGTCGTCGGGTCTCGGTGCTCTCACAGCCGATACCGCCCTCCCGGATCACGGAAGGGCTGTTCAGCGGCTGCGGCGGCTTGAGTATGCCCGATCAGGGGCTTCCCGTCACCGGTCGTTGATCGTCAAGATCCCCGACCGTGCCCGAAGCCTCCTCGAGTACGGGTGGAGCCGGGCACTCCGGCACGAATTCCTCGATCACGGTCAAAGTGGCCCTTAGTGCCGCACCAGCAGCGCCGCGGGCTCCGCCCGGCCGGGCAGCCCGTCGCCGCCGTCCGCGCCCAGTCCTCCGATCCATTCCAGGGTGGTTCCCTCTACCCCGGAGAGCCAGCCGACGAGGGCCAGGCGGGCGACCGGCGGGACGGCGCGGCGCCCGTAGGCGGCCTCGGCGATGGTGGCCACCAATTCCTCGCGGACCGCGTCGCGCAGGGCGAGGACTTCGGCGTCGGACCCGACGCCGCCCGTGACGATGGTGCGGTACGCGGCCTGGTGGTGTTCGGCGTAGAAGAGGTAGCCGTCGATGGCGCGGCGGGCGCGTTCGGCGCCGGGCAGGTCGGTGTCCGCGCGGGCGCGGGCGACGAGTTCGGCCACCGACTCCTCCGCGACGGCCAGGTAGTAGCCGCGCTTGCTCTTGAAGTAGTAGTAGACCAACCCCTTGGCGACACCGGCCTGTTGGGCGATGTCGTCCATGGACAGCGCGTCGTAGGGGGTGTCGGCGAACAACTTGCGTCCGACGGCGTTGAGTTCCGCTCTGCGAACCTGTGAACGGGCGGTCGTGCCGGGCCGTCGGGCATCCTGACGACCGCGCTGTTGACTATTATTCAAATGCGCCCCTGCCTCGAACTCCCACAGGACGCCCGCAGTATGGCCGTCCTGTCCTCTGCACTTCCCCTGCGCACGGACGACGTACGGGAGGCACTTCCATGAGCTCGAACCCCAGGCCCGAGGGCCGGGTCGATTGGCGCAAGTCGGCGGTCGTGGCACTGCCCGCGATCCTCGCCGTCGGGGCGCCGGCCACCTTCATGGCCCAGGGCGCGCCGGCCGCGTCCTTCGCCGTGTCGGGGACCTCCTTCCAGGTCTCCTCCTCCAAGTTGACCAGCAAGGGTCTGGCCTCCTACGTCCAGACGGACCGGTCCGCGGACGGCAAGGGGCACCCGGTGGCACTGCTCGGGATCGGTGAGGCGACCCTCTCCGACATCTGCCAGACCGCCCGGGTGGACACCCCGCTGTGCACGGTGGTCTTCAAGCTGACCGCCGGCGGACCGGCCGGGCAGGTGACCGCCGGCGATCTGGGGCTCGACGGCGAGGGCCTCGACGGCGACGCCACCTTCGGCACCGCCCAGATCGGCCGGGACGCCTCGACCCTCGACCAGGTCGACGGGATCAGGGGAGAGTCGGGCCAGTTCGGGCTCCAGGCGGGGAACATCGAGTGCTGAACGTGAAATCGCACGCCTGGTCCGCCACGGGTGGCAACTTCCACTTCGTGGCGACGAACCTGGGCGGCTTCCTGGTGGGAACGCTGCTGGGCGTGGCGGGCAGCGCGCCGGCCTTCGGCTGGACCCCCCGCCCGGTCCGGCGAGCGGAGGGGGCCGATGGGCAGGACGGCGTTTCCCGCGGGCGAACCGGCGCGCCGCGCGTCCTGGCCGCCGCCCTGCCCGCGGCCCTGCTGGTCTCGTTGACGGCGGGCGCGGGCGCGCCCGAGGCGAGGGCCGCGGCGC
Organism: Streptomyces sp. Tek67B01; assembly: GCF_055231995.1. Classification (NCBI taxonomy): domain Bacteria; kingdom Bacillati; phylum Actinomycetota; class Actinomycetes; order Kitasatosporales; family Streptomycetaceae; genus Streptomyces; species Streptomyces sp. Tek67B01. The sequence goes on along the minus strand of NZ_JBUYUY010000001.1, from coordinate 5,909,469 downwards.
GGGCGGCGCCGGTGACGGCCGCCCGGACCCCTCCGACGGTGACGACCTCGCTCTTCGCGCCCCAGGGCTTCGCGCTCGCCGGGGTCGCCGATGTTGGCCACGGTCGACGGGCCGCGCAAGGTGCTGGTGCTGAAGATGGCGGCCGCCTCGCTCCGCGACTACCGGCTGGGCACCCGGGACGGCCGGGACGAGTACGGGCCGGCCGCTTCGACGCTGGAGCTGCGCGGCGACGTGACCTTGCACCTGACCCGGTTCAGCGGGTGCATCGAGGGGTTGCTCTGTGTCACGTTCAGCCCCGAAGGGCTGCCCGCTCCCCCGGTCATCCCGCCGTTCGTCTTCATTACGCGGGTCAGCGCCGAGCAGGCGCTGGTCACCGCGGACGTGATCGTCACGGACGGGCTGCGGCTGGAGGCGTCGTGAGCGCGGCCGGGGCGGCTTCGGGCGGGACGGTCAGAGCCAGCCGACCTGGGTGACGAACATGGCGACCACGACCACCAGGGTCCAGCCGAGTACGTGCTCCAGCCAGGCGTTGTCCTCCTTGGGCCCTCCGGTGCCGACGAGTCGGCGGGCGCGGGTGGTGAGCGCGGTGAGGGCGGGGGCGGAGGGGGCGCCGAGGGCGGGGCTGCGTGCGGTCATGCCGTCCAATGTGGCAGCCTTCGCGGCTTTCGCGGTAGAGACGTGCATCACGGGTGGCACGCGTCACGCCCGCCGCGCGCGAGGCGGCGGGCGTGAACGGTCCGGCGGTCGAGGGATGGTTGCGGGGTCGTACGGCTGTACGAGCCGTATGGGTCGAACGAGGTCGTACGGTCGGCGTCAGGTGTGGCGCATCCGGCCGCCGGTCCGGCGTCCCGGGCTCGCCATGGCGGCCATCGCCAGGGCCAGCAGGGTCGCGACGCCGCCGGCGATCACGTTGCTGACCACCGTGCGGGTCGTGTCCACGTTGCCCGCGATCACCCACGGGGCGACGATCGTCCAGAGGGCGATGCCGACGGCGGTCCACGCCATGGCGTGGGTGCGCTCGTACGCGGTCCCGAGTCCGCCCATGCACAGGCAGTACGCCAGGCCTGCGATGAGGTTGTTGACCGCCAGTGCGCTCAGCACGCTGAATCCGGCGATCCACGGCGAGGCCGCGATGTAGAGGCCCGTGATGAGGGCCAATGCCTCCACTGCCTGCGCGCGGGGCGTGCTGGTGACCTGCTCGAACCGCGTGCGCATCTCCGCGAGGTCGGGGTGGTGTTCGATGCTTGAGTGCGTGGTCATGTCGGACTGCCTCCTGTTGAAGCTGCTCCTACACCGCATCTGCCCTTTATGCCCAACTTACAACCCATTCGGCGTAAGAAAATCAGGCGGCGCGAAGACCGACCGCATGCTCGACACCCCGCCCGCCGAGCGACGGCTTCTCCCTACGACCGGCGTCGCGTCAGATCACGCCGACCGACCGCAGCGCGGCGAGCTGCGCGACGCCGGGGCGGGCCGGGACGTAGAGGTAGCAGACCCCTCCGGTGGCCTGGACCTCCTTCCCCGCCGCGTTGTGGCGCCGGGTGCGCAGCCAGATGTTCTCCCACTCGGTGCGCCGGTAGACGCGACGTACGGCGGCGTTGTTCGGCGAGTTGGGGTCGTTGGCGATCACGTCTCCGGCCCCGGTGAAGCCGATGACGGTCATGAGGTGGCCGGAGGTGCCGTATCCCGCCCCGGTGAGCTCCTCGGGCAGGAAGGACTGCGAGGTGATGACCGGGACGCCGGCGCGGATCAGGGTTTCCAGGTCGGTGAGGGAGGCCAACCGGGTGATCACCGCGGCCATGTCCCGGTAGGTGGCGGCGTACGCGGCGTTGAAGGGCCAGTTCCCGCAGCCCTTGTAGGCGGCGTCGTAGGTGGAGCGGGCCGCGTGGCAGACCTGCGGGTCGGAGTACGAGGGGTTAACCCAGGCCAGGTCCCGGGCGGCGGGCTTGCGCCCCCAGAACTCGATGACCATCTGGGAGGAGGTGGGGCTGCACCAGGCCTCGCCGCCGTTGTCGTACTCGGGGTACCTGCCGATGTGGATCTCCTGCGAGTAGCGCGGGACCTTGAGCTCGTGGGCGGTGCCCGAGGGCTTGGAGGGGGGCACGGTGAACCGGTCCGGGACGCCGGAGGCCATGGCGCCGGCGAGCCAGACGGTGGGCCCGACGGTGGCGCCGGGCTTGCGGTGGAGCGTCAGGCGCAGCTGCCAGTCCCGCAGGCGCGTCCCCTCGGCCTTCGCGGGGGTGTCGACGGCCAGCGTGTCGGTCCAGACGGTGGTGCGGCCGTCGGTCTGGCCGTCGACCGAGGTGCGGCGGATGTCGCCCTCGCCGGAGGCCCAGCGACCCATCACGTACCAGGGGGTGCTCGTGCCGTCTTCGTAGGTGGCGCGCAGCTCCGTCTGGATCCAGGTTCCGGCGGGGGTCCGGGCGTTCCAGGAGGCGATGGCCTCGGTGGCCGGGACGGCAGAGCGGTGTACGGGGGAGGTCCAGGTGGCGTGGTCCCAGGTGGTCTTCTTCCCGGTGTGCGGGTCGGTGTACTCGGTCCGACCGGCCGGGGTCCCGATCTCCAGGCCGGGGCGGGTGCCCGCGACGGCCTTCGTGCCGTGGTGGGTGCCGGCCTGCCAGTGGGCGTACGAGTACCAGAACCGGTTGTCGATCGTCGGGGCGGCGGCCCCGGCGCCGGTGTCGGCCCCGCCGTCGGTGTCCGTGGCGGTCCCGGTGTCGGTGTCCGTGGCGGTCCCGGTGTCGGTGTCCCGGGTGGGCCGGGCGGCGGCCGCGGCCTTCCGCCCGGGGACGGTGGCCACGGCGGCGGCCGCGAGGGCGGCCGTGAGCAGGGCCCTGCGCGGGGTGGGTGTGGTCATGATGATGGCCCCCCTGGGGTCGGTCGACGCGGTGGATCGGCGGCTCCACCCTTCCAGTTCCCGCGCGACGGGGAACGGAAGCCGGGCGGCCGTGTCGGGGCCCGAAGGACACCGGATCGGGCCGCCGCGCCCCCGGGTCATAGGCTGGCCGGGTGGAGCAGCCCCAGCAGTCCCCCCTCTCCCCCGGCCGGCCCCTGGACCCGCTCGCGCGGGAGCTCGCCGCCCTGCCGCCGTCCCTCGGGCCGGTCCGGTTGATCGGTGTCGACGGGCATGCCGGGTCCGGCAAGAGCACCTTCGCGGGGCGGCTCGCGGAGGCGTTGGACGGTGCCCCCGTGCTGCACCTGGACGACGTGGCCACGCACGAGGAGCTCTTCGGCTGGTTCGGGCGGCTGCGCGCGCAGGTCCTGGAGCCGCTCGCGGCCGGTCGGCCCGCGCACTGGGCCCCGTACGACTGGGTGGGGCGCCGCTTCGGACCCGAGCGGGTGCTGGAGCCGGCTCCGGTGCTGATCGTCGAGGGCGTCGGGGCGGGCAGGCGGGCGCTGCGTCCGTGGCTGGCGCGGTTGCTGTGGTTGGAGACGCCGCGCGAGCGGTCCTGGGGGCGCGGGCGGAGCCGGGACGGGCGTGAACTTTCCGCTTTTTGGGACGAATGGGAGCGCGCGGAGGTCGCGCACTTCTCGGACGACCCTTCGCGCCCCTTCGCCGACGTGCTGGTGCGCCAGAGGGGTACGGGATACGAGTGGACTTCCGGGGCTGCTGCGACCTCAGCAGCCCCGACTTCCATCACTGAAAGTCACGGACTCCCCCGGGCCTGAGCGCCGGCCCCGCCGGCCCTCCTCGGGGCTTCCCCGAGCCGCTTGACCGCGCCCCAGCGACGGCCTTACGTTCTGAATGTGCGGTCTGCGAGGACCGCGGCAGACGCGGAGCCCCCGATTGTTCCCCCGTGATCGGGGGCTTCGTTGTGCCGCGACGCGCGCCTCGGACGGCCGGCGGGGGCCGCGCCGCCTCCCCACCCTTCACCGAGAGTCACGACGGCGGCCGGGAAGGGGCTCCGGAACCGCGGCCGCCGTACCCTGGGTAAGGAGCGTCACCGCAGGTACGATGCAGCCCTGATTTCATCGGCATGGTGGACAACTCACGGGATCGTCGCGCGGGTTGCCGCGCACCACGGGGGCAGGCTTGTGGGGGATGTGATGGACTTCGGCATGCCGGGCAGCACCCACGCCCCGGCCGAACTCGCCTGGCTGCGCGGCGTCGACGCCTGCACCATGGGCGCCTACCCGCAGGCGGAGGAGGAGTTCCGCACGGCGGTCCGCCTCGATCCGGCGATGGCCGACGCCTGGCTGGGCCTGCACGCCCTCCGGGTGGACACCTCCAACGCGTTGTTGCGCATGTACGCGCACCGGGACCGCTTCGGCGAACAGCGCGCCCGGCACCGAAGGACGCTCAACTCCTGGTACTGGTTGGGCTGGTGGGTGCAGCCGGTGCTGGAGAGCCGACGGGACCTTCTGCTGGCCCACGCCTCGCACTGGCTGGACGGGCGGCACGTGCCAGAGCTGGACCAGGCGCTCGCCGCGCTGCCCCCGGTCGACACCGATCCACAGGTCCGCTTCCTGCACGCCTGCCGGGCCTACCTGGTCAAGGACTGGGACCAGTTGGCGCGGCACACGGAACCGCTGGTCGACGATCCGCAACTGGGCATCGAGGCCCGCCTGTTCGGTGGGATGGCCCGGGTCCGGCTGGAGATGTACGGGCAGGCGGAGCCGATGCTCGCGGCGGCGCTGATGCGATGTCGCAGCGAACAGCCGCAGCGCAAGGAGTTGCGGTACTGGCTGGCCCGGGCCCACGAGGGGACGGGCCGCAGCGCCGCCGCGCTGCCGCTGTACCGGGCGGTGCACCGGGTGGACCCGGCGTTCATGGACACCGCGGCCCGGCTGACGGCGATCGCGGACAGCAGCGACCCCGACGACATGGCCGGCTACGCGGGCTACGGGCGCTCCGGCGAGGGATTCGCCGGGCACGGGCCGGCCCCGGCCGGCGGGGACCTCGCGGCGGTGGCGCTCGGCGGCGGGGGCGGCGGCCCCGCGCAGGACGTCGCGCCCGACGGCCAGGCGGAGTCGGACCCGCTGTTCACCGACCCGTCGGAGCCACGCTTCGGACCTCCGGACCAAGGCCGGACGGACGCGGGCCGCACGGACGCGGGTCGGGCCGGCGGCATGCGCCACAGGGCGGCGTTACCGGCGCAGGGCGGGCCCGCGGGGCCGCCCCCCGGGCCCGCCGATCCCCGGGCCCTGGAGCAGGCGCTCGCGGAGCTGGAGCGGATGGTGGGGCTGGAGCCCGTCAAGCGCCAGGTGAAGGCCCTCTCGGCCCAGCTTCACATGTCCAGGCTGCGGGCCGGCCAAGGCCTGCCGGTGCAGCCGCCCAAGCGGCACTTCGTCTTCTCCGGGCCCTCCGGCACGGGAAAGACCACGGTGGCCCGAATTCTGGGCCGGGTCTTCTACGCGCTCGGGCTGTTGGGCGGGGACCACCTGGTCGAGGCGCAACGGGCGGATCTCGTCGGCGAGTTCCTGGGACAGACCGCCGTGAAGGCGAACGAGCTGATCGATTCGGCGATCGGCGGGGTGTTGTTCGTGGACGAGGCGTACAGCCTGTCCAACTCCGGTTACAGCAAGGGCGACGCGTACGGCGACGAGGCGTTACAGGTGCTGCTCAAGCGCGCCGAGGACAACCGGGACCACCTCGTGGTCATCCTCGCGGGCTATCCGGCCGGGATGGACCGGCTGCTGAACACCAACCCGGGGCTGTCCTCGCGATTCACCACCCGGGTGGACTTCCCCAGCTACCGGCCCACCGAACTGACCGCGATCGGGGAGGTGTTGGCGGAGGGGAACGGCGACCGCTGGGACGAGGAGGCGCTGGAGGAGCTGCGCAGCATCAGCGGACACGTGGTCGCGCAGGGTTGGATCGACGAGTTGGGCAACGGCCGGTTCCTGCGCACGCTGTACGAGAAGAGCTGCGCCTACCGGGACCTGCGCCTGGCCGGCTTCGCCGGAGACCCCTCCCGGGACGACCTGTCGACGCTGCGCCTGTCGGACCTGATGCAGGCCTACGGCGAGGTCCTCTCGGGCCGCGGCCCCCAAGAACGCCCCGAGCCACCGCCGTTGTAGCGGTGCGTCGACACGTAGGGCCGGTCGAGGCGTTCGAGGACGGTGGATAGCCTGCCTCCATGGGTGTGATCGAAGAGGCCGAGGGCGTCGGCGCGGATCGTGACGGTCGGGACTGGAGTGCCACGCGCTCCTGGGTGGAGAAGCAGCTGTCCGAGGCGGAACGCATCGACGAGGTGGTGCGGCTGCGGGGCGGTTGGACGTCGCGGATGCGGCGCCTGGACGTCCGCGGTCCGCGGGGCCGGCGCTCGCTCGTCCTGCGGTCCTTCGTCAAGCCCTTCTACCTTCGGCACGCGGAGGGGCTGCTGACCCGCGAGGCGACCGTCCTGCGCCTGCTCGCCGGCACCGACGTGCCCGCGGCCGCGCTCGCGGCCGTGGACGCGACCGCGCGGTACTGCGACCACCCCTCCTTGCTGATGTCCTTGTTGCCGGGGACGGTGCGCCTGGACGACGAGGGGGCCGAAGGCCGCGCCGAGCTGCTGGCCCGCCAACTGGTGCGCATCCACCGGCTGCCGGTGCCACCGTCTCGACGGCCCCGCACCTATCAGGCCTGGACCTCCCCGGAGCGGGTGAGGCCGCCCGCCGCCACCGGGCGCCCCGAGCTCTGGCGGCGGGCCGTCGACGTCATCCGCGGCGACCCCCCGCCGTACCGGGGTTGCTTCCTCCACCGGGACTTCCATCCCGGGAACGTCCTGTTCACCGGCACCGGCGACGATCTTCGGGTCAGCGGTGTCGTCGACTGGGTGGAGACCTCCTGGGGGCCCGCCGACCTCGACGTGGCGCACTGCTCGACGGCCCTGGCCCTGCTGCACGGGGTCCCGGCCGGCATGGGCTTCGCCGACCGCTACGTCGCCGCGGGAGGGACCTTGAGCGAGGAGCGCACCGCCCATCTCCACTGGCGGCTGCTGGACGCGCTGGCCTTCGCCCCGGACGCGGAGAAGGTCGCCGTGCCCTGGCGGGAGGTGGGCCGCGTCGACCTGACGGCCGAGGTCCTGACCCGACGGCTGGAGGACTACCTCCAGGCCCTCTTCGACCGCTACGCGTGACCGGCCGGCCCCCGAACCGGTGGTGCCGGGTTCGGGGGCCGGGGCGGGTCAGCGGGCCAGCGCGTCTTCCGGGACGGGGGCGCGGCGGGCCGGTGGGGTCGTGCGGTGGGCGGGGTCGCGGACCTCCCCCACCAGCATCTCCAGGACGTCCTCCATGGCGACCAGGCCCAACACCCGGCCACCGGCGTCGGCGACCTGCGCCAAGTGGGTGGCGTCGCGGCGCATGACCGTCAGGGCATCGTCCAGCGGGAGGGTGGAGGACAGCGTCGTCATCCGGCGCCAGACCCGCTGGGGTACGGCCCGCTCCCGGTCCTCCAGGTCCAGCACGTCCTTGACGTGCAGGTAGCCCATGAAGGCGCCGTTGCCCGAGCGGACGGGGAAGCGGGAGTAGCCGGTACGCACCGTCAGCTGTTCGATCTGCCGCGGCGTGACGTCGGGGCCGACGGTGACGAGCCGGTCCCGGGCGAGGAGGACGTCGGTGACGGGGCGGGTGCCCAGTTCCAGGGCGTCCTCCAGCCGCTCCTGTTCGACCGGCTCCAGGAGCCCGGCCTGCCGGGAGTCCTTGAGGAGCCGCCCGAGCTGGGCGCTGGTGTAGACGGCTTCGACCTCGTCCTTCGGCTCCACCTTGAAGAGCCGCAGGATGAAGGCGGCGCAGGCGCCGAGCGCCGTGGTCACGGGTCCGCACAGGCGCGCGAAGGCGACCAGGCCGGGGCTGAACCACAGGGCGGTCTTCTCGGGCGCGGCCATGGCGAGGTTCTTGGGGACCATCTCGCCGATGACCAGGTGGAGGAAGACCACGGCGGCGAGCGCGACCGCGTAGCCGAGCGGGTGGACCAGTCCCTCGGGGACGTGGACGGCGTGGAAGACGGGCTCCAGCAGCCGGGCCACGGTGGGTTCGGCGACCGCGCCGAGGGTCAGCGAGCACAGGGTGATGCCGAACTGCGCGGCGGCCATCATCCGGGGCAGGTTCTCCAGGCCGTGCAACACCTGGCGGGCCCGCTTGGAGCCGGCCGCGAGGGGTTCGATCTGGCTGCGGCGTACGGAGACGAGGGCGAACTCGGCGCCGACGAAGAAACCGTTGGCCAGTACGAGCAGCAGGGCGAAGAGCAGTTGTAGCGCGTTCACCGGCCCACCGCCTCCAGTTCCGCGGGAGCCGTGAGCGGGGCGGTGCGGACGAGTCGCACGCGTTCGGCCCGGTAGCGGCGCACCTGGCGGACGGAGAGCTTCCAGCCGGGCAGTTCCGCGCGGTCCCCGGGGGCGGGGATGCGGCCGAGCAGATCCGCGACGAGGCCGGCGACGGTCTCGTACGGGCCTTCGGGTACCTCCAGGCCTATCCGGCGCAGGGTGTGCACACGGCAGCTGCCGTCGGCCTCCCAGGAGGGGCTGCCGTCCTCGGCGGCCACGACGGCCAGCTCGGGGCTGTCGTCGTCCTTGAGGTCGTGCTCGTCGCGGACCTCGCCGACGAGTTCTTCCACGATGTCCTCCAGGGTGACGACACCGGCGGTGCCGCCGTACTCGTCGACGACGACGGCCATCGGCTGTTCGCTGCGCAGCCGCTCCAGCAGCGGCTGCACCGGCAGCGAGCCGGGCACCAGCAGGGGGGCGACGCAGATGCGCGACACGGTGGTGCGGGCCCGCTCCGCCTCCGGTACGGCGAGGGCGTCCTTGAGGTGCACGACGCCGGTGATCTCGTCGATGCGCTCGCGGTAGACGGGGAAGCGGGACAGGCCGGTGGCCCGGGTCAGGTTGAGCACGTCGGCCGCGGTGGCCGTGTGCTGGAGGGCGCTGACCTTCACCCGGGGCGTCATGACGTGCTGGGCCGTGAGACCGCCGAGCGAAAGGGTCCGTACGAAGAGGTCGGCGGTGTCCTGTTCCAGGGCGCCGGCCTGGGCCGAATGGCGGACCAGGGAGACCAGCTCGCCGGGGGTGCGGGCGGAGGCCATCTCCTCGGCCGGCTCCACGCCGAGCGCCCGTACGAGACGGTTCGCCACGGCGTTGAGGGCCGCGATGACCGGCCGGAAGGCACGGGAGAAGGTCTGCTGCGGTCCGGCCACGAACCGGGCCACCTGGAGCGGCCTGGAGACCGCCCAGTTCTTCGGGACGAGCTCGCCGATGACCATCTGGACGGCGGAGGCGAGCAGCATGCCGATGACGACGGCGACGCCGGAGACGGCTCCCCGGGGCAGGCCGGTCGCGCCGAGCGGCCCGGACAGCAGGGCCGCGAGGGCCGGTTCGGCGAGCATGCCGACGACCAGGGAGGTGATGGTGATGCCGAGCTGGGTGCCGGAGAGCTGGAACGACAGCTCGCGCAGGGCGTCGACGACCGTTCGGGCACGGCGGTCACCGTCGGCCGCGGCGCGTTCGGCCTCGGGCCGCTCCACGGTGACGAGGCCGAACTCGGCCGCCACGAAGAAGCCGTTGGCGAGGATCAGGGCGAACGCCGCCACGAGAAGGAGTAGCGGGATGGTCATGCCGCCGCCTCCGGGGGGAGGGCGGCGCGGGTACTACCGGACGATCCGTCCATTGCTGGAGGGAGTCACTCCTCAAGTCGCAGTTGCCCACGGGCCACGGGGTCCCGGGGCCGGTGGGAGGGCGCACGGCTGCGCCCCGCCACCAGGGTAGTCATTGGGATCGCCGCCGCAATGGGACGCAGCGGGGAACCCCGGGCTAGTGGTCCTTCACACCGGTTCCCCGGGCTTCGGAGAGGGCGCGCAGGGTCCGCGCGTCGTCGATGGCCCGGGCCTTGGCGATGCCGGGCTGGATGCCCAGGACGGGGAGGCTGGAGCCGTCGCTGAGGTCGAGGAAGACCCAGGGGTCGCCCGGACGGAGGTTCACCCGCAGGATCTGCGCCCATTCCAGGCGGCGGGTCCGGGTGAGGTTGACGACGGTGACCCCCGCCTCGTCCGCGACCACCTTGGGGCGGCTGAGCAGGACGAGGACGGAGCTGAGCAGGGCCGCGGTGAGGACGAAGCTGATCCGCTCGCCCGGGTGCAGGTCCAGGAGCAGGGCGATCGCCGTGATGGTGACGAAGATGGCGAGGCCGGCGCCCAGCAGGACGGCCCGGGTGCGGGTCGGCCGGAAGGTGACCGGCAGGGCGGGCTGTACGGGCTGGGCGGCGGCGTCGGCCATGGTGTGTGCTCGGTTCTGCGAGGTGCCGGAGTGGGACGGGGATCAGAGGCGGCAGGCGTGGATCGACGTGGTGAGGATCGCGCGCGCGCCGAGCTCGTACAGGTCGTCCATGATCCGCTGGGCTTCCTTGGCGGGAACCATCGCGCGGACCGCGACCCAGCCCTCGTTGTGCAGCGGGGAGACGGTCGGCGACTCCAGACCGGGGGTGAGGGCGACCGCGCGCTCCAGGTGCTCGGCGCGGCAGTCGTAGTCCATCATCACGTAGCTGCGGGCGACCAGGACGCCCTGGAGGCGGCGCAGGAACTGCTGGGCCTGCTGGTCGTCCGGGTCGGTGCCGTTGCCGCGGATGACGACGGCCTCGGAGGTGAGGATCGGCTCGCCGATGACCTCCAGGCCGGCGTTGCGCAGGCTGGTGCCGGTCTCCACGACGTCCGCGATGATCTGGGCGACGCCGAGCTGGATGGCGGTCTCGACCGCCCCGTCGAGGTGGACGACGGAGGCGTCGATGCCCTTCTCGGCGAGGTGCTTGGCGACGATTCCCTCGTAAGAGGTCGCGATCGTCATCCCGGTGAAGTCCTCGGGGCCCTTCGCGGTGCCCGGAAGGGTGGCGTAGCGGAAGGTGGACCGGCCGAAGTTCAGCGGCAGGATCTCCTCGGCGCTGGCGCCGGAGTCGAGCAGCAGGTCCCGGCCGGTGATGCCGATGTCGAGCTTGCCGGAGGACACGTAGATCGCGATGTCCTTCGGGCGGAGGTAGAAGAACTCGACCCCGTTCTCGGGGTCGACGACCACGAGCTCCTTGGACTCCTTGCGCATCCGGTAACCGGCCTCATGGAGCATCGCCGACGCCGGTCCGGAGAGTGAACCCTTGTTGGGGACGGCGATGCGCAGCATGGGGCTTCCTTGGGTGCGTAGGTGCGAGAGATCCGGGTGGGGCGGGGGAACCGCGGGGAGGGGCTGCGGCCTAGAGGTGCGCGTAGACGTCGTCGAGGGAGATCCCGCGCGCGACCATCATCACCTGGACGTGGTAGAGCAGCTGGGAGATCTCCTCGGCGGTGGCTTCCTTGCCCTCGTACTCGGCGGCCATCCAGACTTCGGCGGCCTCCTCGACGACCTTCTTGCCGATGGCATGGACGCCCTTGCCGACGAGCTCGGCGGTACGGGAGGAGCCGGGGTCGCCGTTGGCGGCCTTGAGCTGGAGCTCGGTGAAGAGCTCTTCGAAGCTCTTGGTGGGTTTGTTCGCCATGATGGTCCTCAGAATAAGGGGTCCCCCGCTGCCACTCAGCGCCAGGGTTCGCTGACGGTCCGCAGGGTCATGGCGGTGGAGACGGCGGCGGTGACCGCTTCGTGCCCCTTGTCCTCGTTCGACCCCTCGAGTCCGGCGCGGTCGAGCGCCTGTTCGTCGTTGTCGCAGGTCAGGACGCCGAAGCCGACGGGGACTCCGGTGTCGATCGACACCTGTACCAGGCCTTGGGTGACGCCCTGGCAGACGTAGTCGAAGTGCGGGGTGCCGCCCCGGATGACCACACCGAGCGCGACGATGGCATCGTAGCCGCGACCGGCCAGTACCTTCGCCACGACCGGAAGCTCGAAGCTGCCGGGGACGCGCAGCAGGGTGGGCTCGTCGATGCCCAGCTCGTGCAGGGCCCGCAGGGCGCCGTCGACCAGGCCGTCCATGACCTTCTCGTGCCACTGGGCCGCGATCACGGCGACCCGCAGGTCGCCACAGTTCTTCACGCTCAGTTCGGGTGCGCCCTTGCCGCTCACAGCTCTGCTCCTCGTTGGTCGTACGTAGGTGGGTGGTTTGGTGGACGGGGTTACTGGTTGCCGCAGGCGGAGGTGGTCACGGGTCCGTCCAGCCAGGGCAGGTCGTGACCCATCCGGTCCCGCTTGGTGCGCAGGTACCGCAGGTTGTGCTCGCCGGCCTCGATCGGCATCGACTCCCGGCCGGCGACCGCGATGCCGTGGCCGACGAGCGCGTCCGCCTTGTCGGGGTTGTTGGTGAGCAGTCGCACGCTGCGGACGCCGAGGTCGGCGAGGATCTGCGCGCCGGCCCCGTAGTCGCGGGCGTCGGCGGGCAGGCCCAGCTCCAGGTTGGCGTCCAGGGTGTCGCGGCCGCGTTCTTGGAGTTCGTAGGCCCGCAGCTTGGACAGCAGTCCGATGCCGCGGCCCTCGTGACCGCGCAGGTAGACGACCACGCCGCGGCCCTCTTCCTGGATGCGGGCCATGGAGGCGTGCAACTGAGGGCCGCAGTCGCAACGCTGGGACTGGAAGATGTCGCCGGTCAGGCACTCGGAGTGCATGCGGACCAGGATGTCGTCACCGTCGCCGACCTCGCCGTGGACGAGGGCGACGTGCTCGACGCCGTCGACGGTGGAGCGGTAGCCGTAGGCCGTGAACGCGCCGAAGGCGGTCGGCAGGTTGACCTCCGCCTCGCGGCGCACGGTCGGTTCGGCGGAGCGGCGGTAGGCGATCAGATCCTCTATGGAGATGATCGTCAGACCGTGCTTGCGGGCGAAGGGGATCAGCTCGGGCAGCCGCAGCATGACGCCGTCCTCGCCGGCGATCTCCACGATGGCGCCGGCCGGCCGCAGGCCCGCGAGGCGGGCGAGGTCGACGGCCGCCTCGGTGTGGCCGTCGCGGACCAGGACACCGCCGGGCTTGGCGCGCAGCGGGAAGATGTGGCCGGGCCGGACGAAGTCCGAGGGCTCACAGGTTCCGGTGGCCAGGAGCCGCAGGGTGGTGGCGCGGTCGGCGGCGGAGATGCCGGTGGTGACCCCGTGGGCGGCGCTCGCGTCGACGGAGACGGTGAAGGCCGTCTTCATCGACTCGGTGTTGTGCTGGACCATCTGGGGCAGTTCGAGCCGGTCCAGCTCGGGCCCCTCCATGGGGGCGCAGATCAGGCCGCGGCACTCGCTCATCATGAACGCGATGATCTCGGGCGTGGCCTTCTCGGCCGCGATCACGAGGTCCCCCTCGTTCTCGCGGCTCTCGTCGTCGACGACGACGACCGGGCGGCCTGCCGCGATGTCCCGGACGGCCTGCTCGACGGGGTCGAGGCGGAAGCTCTCCCCGGGGGCGTCTTCGGGCATGTCCGGCACGGGCTTGAGGGTGGTCATGCCGTTGCTCCTTCGAGGGCCGGGGCGGTGGTGGTGCGCGAGCGCTGGTACCAGTCGTACGCGCCCCACAGGACGAGCGCGAAGTAGACGACGTAGACGAGGCCGGAGAAGGCCAGGCCGCCCGTGAAGGCGAGCGGGACGCCGACGAGGTCGACGAGGAGCCAGGCGAACCAGAACTCGACCAGGCCGCGGGCTTGGGCGACCATCGCGGCGATGGTGCCGACGAAGATGTACGCGTCGGCCCAGGGGCTCCACGACAGGTTCGGGAACAGGGTGAACAGGCCCCCCAGGGCGAGGGTGCCGAGGGCCGCTCCGGCCAGGAGCAGGCCGCGCTCGCGCCAACTCGCCGTACGGACGGCGATGGAGCCGTCCTGGGCCTGCTGCCTGCCGCGCTGCCAGGCGCGCCAGCCCCATGCGGCCACTCCGATGACGAGGAGCTGCTTGCCGACGCCGCCGGCGAGGTGGGCGGAGGCGTAGGCGGCGATCAGGATCAGGCCGGACAGGAGCTGGGCGGGCCAGGTCCATATGGAGCGGCGCCAGCCGAGCGCGAGGGCGGCCAGGCCCATCAGGTTGCCGATCATGTCGGACCAGATGACCTTCTGGCCGACGATCTCGAAGGCCTGCGCGTTGAGCCAGGTCAGGGCGCTCACTGGTCGTCTCCTTCGGTGCGCAGCGGGTTCACTCCGGCCGCCAGCAGCCGCTCCACGTACTTGGCGAGGACGTCGACCTCCAGGTTGACCGGATCGCCGGGCTGCTTGAGGCCGAGCGTGGTCAGGGCGAGGGTGGTCGGGATGAGGCTGATGGTGAACCAGTCGGCGGCGGCCTCCACCACGGTGAGGCTGACACCGTCGACGGTGATGGAGCCCTTCTCCACCACGTAGCGGGACAGGTGTGCCGGGAGGGCGACCTTGACGATCTCCCAGTGCTCGGAGGGGGTACGGGAGAGGATCTGGCCCGTGCCGTCCACGTGCCCCTGGACCAGGTGGCCTCCGAGGCGTCCGCCGAGCGCCATCGGGCGCTCCAGGTTGACCCGTGAGCCCTCGGTCAGCGCGCCGAGGCCGGAGCGGTTCAGGGTCTCCTGCATGACATCGGCGGTGAACTCGCCGTCCGCGGTCTCCACGACGGTCAGACAGACGCCGTTGACGGCGATGGAGTCGCCGTGCTTCGCGCCCTCGGTGACGAGGGGGCCGCGCAGGCGGAAGCGCGAGGCTTCGGCGAGCTGCTCGACGGCGGTGACCTCGCCCAGTTCTTCGACGATTCCGGTGAACACTCAGTGCTCCTTGGGGGCGGTGGTGGGGACGGCGGTGGTGGGGAAGGCGGCCGTGGGGACCGTCGTGCGGGGGACGGCGGTGACGCGCAGGTCGGTGCCGACGCGGACGGCCTCGGTGATGTCGAGGCGCACGGCGTGGGCGATGGTGGTGACGCCCGCGTCGGCGAGGGCCGCGGGGCCCGAGCCGAGCAGGGCCGGGGCGAGGTAGCCGACGACCCGGTCGACGGCCCCGGCTTCGAGGAAGGCGCCCGCCAGGGTGGGGCCGCCTTCGAGGAACACGGAGCGCACGCCGCGCGCGTGCAGGGCGGTGAGGAGTTCGGGGACCGAGACGCGGCCGTCGTGCAGGGGCAGCCGGAGCAGGTCGACGCCGGGCAGGTGCCGGGTGTCGGCGTCCTCGGCGACGACGAGCAGTGTCGGGGCCGCGTCGTCGAGGATGCGGGCTCCCGGGAGGAGTGCGGCGTGCGTGTCGAGGGCGACGCGCAGGGGCTGGGTGGCGCCTTCGATGCCGCGTACGGCGAGGTGCGGGTCGTCGGCGCGCAGGGTACCGCCGCCGACGAGGACGGCGTCGGCCTCGGCGCGCAGCCGGTGGACGTCGGCGCGGGACTCCGGGCAGGTGATCCAGCGGCTGCTGCCGTCGGCGGCGGCGCTGCGGCCGTCGAGGGTGGCGGCGTACTTCCAGGTGACGTGGGGGCGGCCCAGGCGTACGGAGGTCAGCCAGGCGGTGTTGCCCGCCTCGGCCTCGGCGCGCAGGAGGCCGTCCTCGGCCTCGACGCCGGCCGCGCGCAGGGTGGCGGCGCCGCCGCCGGCCTGCGGGGTGGGGTCGGGGACCGCGTAGACGACCCGGGCGACGCCGGAGTCGATGAGGGCCTGCGCGCAGGGGCCGGTGCGTCCGGTGTGGTTGCAGGGTTCGAGGGTGACGTAGGCGGTCCCGCCGCGGGCGGCGGGACCGGCGGCGCGCAGGGCGTGGACCTCGGCGTGCGGGCCGCCGGCGCGCTGGTGCCAGCCCTCGCCCACTACCGCCCCGGCGGCGTCGGTGATGACGCAGCCGACGACCGGGTTGGGGCTGGTGGAGCCGAGTCCGCGGGCCGCGAGGGCGATCGCCCGGCGCATGGCGGCGGCACCCGTCTCGGGTGCGGTCTGCGCGGCGTCTGTCGCCACCGGGTCCTCCTGCCTCATCGGGCACGGACTCCGGGGCCTGTCGGGATACGACAGATGAAGCGGGAAGCGCACGCGGGAACGCCGGGGCCGGAAAAACCGGTCCTGTCGGCGGTATCCCGTGGGATACGCCCGATGGACCGCCGACGACGGCGTACCGGTGACTGCCCGCCGCGCACTGCCTCCCATCCGGACTTTAACCGTCGGTCCAGGAATTTCACCTGGTCAACCGGCCGCCGGCTGCGGACGGGTCGCGGACTATAACCGCCGGTTCGGAATTACACCGACCCCGGAGTGCGCTGCTACTGGTACTAGGGCCAGTGTGCCACGGGCGATCTGCGGCCATGCGGGCGAGGCGCTGTGGCCTGGCTCACAAACCGGCCGTTCTTGAGCGCAACCATCGCGCCACCCGCGGCGCGGCACGGGTCGGGCACGCGCCCGGTGGGCACTTTGGTCCAGACCTATTGACGGGGTGGTCTAGTCCTCTTAACGTTCCCTTCATCTTCCCCGGGAGGAGGCCCGTCGGCGTGCGCACGCCTCGGGCCAACCAGTGCTGCACCGCCGCACGTTGAGCCGTCGTGTCCTGCCATCCTCCCCTCCCCAGGAGGCACCATGCCGTCCCCCACACGTACGAGAGCGATGCTCCTGGCATCCGGCGCCGCGATCGCCGGACTGCTGGTCGCAGGGCTCTCGACGGGCGTCTCCCAGGCCGCCGACAACCAGGGCTGCCGCCCCGACGGGCTGTACACCACGCCCGGTGTCGACGTCCCGTACTGCTCGGTCTACGACTCCGAAGGCCGCGAGAAGATGGGCGCCGACCACCAGCGCCGGGTCATCGGCTACTTCACCGGCTGGCGTACCGGCAAGGACGGCACCCCCGCCTACCTCGCCAACAACGTCCCGTGGTCCAAGGTCACCCACGTGAACTACGCCTTCGCCCACGTCGGTTCCGACAACAAGATCTCGGTCAGCGCGGACAACGCGAACAACGCCGCCACCGGGATGACCTGGCCAGGCGTCGCCGGCGCCGAGATGGACCCGGCCCTCCCCTACAAGGGCCACTTCAACCTGCTGAACAAATTCAAGAAGCAGTACCCCAACGTCAAGACGCTGATCTCGGTGGGCGGCTGGGCGGAGACCGGTGGCTACTTCGGCGACGACGGCAACCGGGTCGCCTCCGGCGGTTTCTACTCGATGGCCACCAACGCCGACGGTTCCGTCAACCAGGCCGGCATCGACACCTTCGCCGACTCCTCCGTCGCGTTCATCCGCAAGTACGGCTTCAACGGCGTCGACATCGACTACGAGTACCCCACGACGATGAAGGACGCGGGCAACCCCCTCGACTGGCAGCTCTCCAACGGCCGCCGGGCCGGTCTGGTCAAGGGTTACGCCGCGCTGATGAAGTCGCTGCGCGAGAAGCTCGACCGCGCGGGCGCCACCGACGGCAGGCACTACCTGCTCTCGGTCGCCGCGCCCTCCTCCGGCTACCTGCTGCGGGGCATGGAGACGTTCCAGATGCAGAAGTACCTGGACTACGTCAACATCATGTCCTACGACCTGCACGGCGCCTGGAACGAGTACGTCGGCCCCAACGCCTCCCTCTTCGACGACGGCAAGGACGGCGAACTGGCCGCCGCGGGCGTCTACTCAACCTCCCAGTACGGCGGCATCGGGTACCTGAACTCCGACTGGGCCTACCACTACTTCCGCGGCTCGATGCCCGCCGGCCGCGTCAACATGGGCCTGCCGTACTACACCCGCGGGTTCAAGAACGTGCAGGGCGGCACCGACGGCCTGTGGGGCAAGGCCCCGGCCACCGACTGTCCGGCCGGCGCGGGACTGACCAAGTGCGGTGACGGCGCGGTCGGCATCGACAACCTGTGGCACGACCTGGACACGGCGGGCAAGGAGTCCCCGGCCGGTTCCAACCCGATGTGGCACGCGAAGAACCTGGAGAAGGGCGTCGTCGGCGACTACGTCACGAAGTACGGCTTCTCCGCGAACACCACCCTGACCGGCAGCTACGTTCGCAAGTACGACTCCACGCTGGTGGCGCCATGGCTGTGGAACGACCAGAAGAAGGTCTTCCTGTCGACGGAGGACGAGCAGTCCGTCGCCGCCAAGGCCGACTACGTGGTGGACAAGGGCATCGGCGGCACGATGGTCTGGGAGCTGGCGGGCGACTACGGCTACAACGCCGCCAAGGGCCAGTACGAGATGGGCGACACGCTCACCACGACGATGTACGAGAAGTTCAAGTCGGCGGCGCCGTACGGGGCGAAGACGGCGGGCAGCGCGCTGCCGGCCCAGGCCGTGGACATCAAGACGGAGTTCACCGATTTCAAGCTGGGCGACTCCAACTACCCGATCACCCCGAAGCTGAGGATCACGAACAACACGAAGGCCACGCTGCCCGGCGGCACCGAGTTCCAGTTCGACTACGGGACCTCTGCCCCGGCCAACGCCTCGGACCAGTCCGGCTTCGGCACCAAGGTGATCGGCACCGGCCACAGCGGCAACAACGTCGGTGGCCTCAAGGGCGACTTCCAGCGGGTCTCACTGAAGCTGCCGGCCTGGCAGACGCTGGCTCCCGGCGCCTCGGTGGACCTGGCGTTCAACTACTACCTGCCGGTCTCCACACCCTCCAACTGGACGGTGAACATCTCCGGCACCACCTACGCCCTCGTCGGCGATCTGGCGCGCGGCACGACGGTGGTCGAGCCGGGCGCCGGAACCCAGCCCCCGACCACGCCCCCCACGACGCCACCGACCACGACGCCGCCGACCACGACGCCGCCGACCACTCCGCCCACCACGCCCCCCGGCGGGACCTGCACCGCCGCGGCGTACGTCGCGGGCACGGTCTACAACAGCGGGAACCTCGTCTCCCACAAGGGCCACACCTGGAAGGCCCAGTGGTGGACGCAGAACGAGGAGCCCGGCACCACGGGCGACTGGGGCGTCTGGAAGGACCAGGGTGCCTGCTGACACCCGGGGTGAATGAAGGTCAGGACCCGGTGGCCCGGCGGCCACCGGGCCCTCCCGCGTACGCTGCTCCGGTGAACACGCCCGCACCCGCCTCCGCGGCGGACTTCGAGGAACACCGGGGGCGGATGTTCGGCATCGCCTACCGGATGCTGGGCTCCGCGCACGAGGCCGAGGACACCGTGCAGGACGCGTACCTGCGCTGGAGCGCGGCCGACCGGGGCGACGTCGAGCACCCCGGCGCCTGGCTCGCGAAGACCGTGACCCGTCTGTGCCTGACCCGCCTGACCTCGGCCCGGGCCCGGCGCGAGGAGTACGTCGGCCCCTGGCTGCCCGAGCCGGTGCTCACCTCGGACGGCACGCTCGGCCCGCTGGACTCGGCGGAGCGGCGGGACAGCGTCTCCATGGCCCTGCTCGTGCTGCTTGAGCGGCTCACGCCGGTGGAGCGGGCGGTGTACGTACTGCGCGAGGCGTTCGCCTACGGGCACCGGGAGATCGCCGAACTGCTCGACCTCACCGAGGCCAACTGCCGCCAGCTGTACCGGCGTGCGGCCCAGCGGGTGGAGGCCGAGCGTCCGCGTCTGCGGCCACCGGACCCGCGGCACTGGCAGGACCTGGTGGACACCTTCTTGGCGGCCGCGCGCGACGGTGACGTGGCGCGGCTGGAGACCCTGCTGAGCGCCGACGCCCGGTTGGTGTCGGACGGCGGTGGTGTGGTCAGCGCGGCGCGGCGGCCGATCGTGGGGCGGGACAAGGTGGCCCGGTTCCTGGTGGGCGTGCTGGAGAAGTTCGCGTCGGACCTGCCGGTCGCCCTGGCGGAGGTCAACGGGACGCCCGCGCTGGTGTTCGGCGAGGTGAGCGTGCTGGTCGTCGAGTTCGGGGACGGGCCGGACGGGCTGGTGACCGGCATGCGGGCGGTCCTGAACCCGGAGAAGCTGGAATTCCTGCGGCGACAGCTGTCACATCCGGGGAGGCTGTCCGGTCCTGGCTGGTGAACGCACTTCTCCCGGAAAGGACGCACACCGCCATGAGCACGATCCTGGTCACCGGAGGTACCGGCAACCTCGGGGCGCTCGTCGTCTCCCGGCTGCGGGAGGCGGGCCACGAGGTCCGCGTCCTGAGCCGGCACGCGAAGGAGTATCCCGTCGATCTGCGGGACGGCAGCGGGCTGGACGCGGCCATGGCGGGCGTGGAGGTCGTCGTGCACTGCGCGAGCTCGCCCCGGGGCGGCGACGACGTGGCGGCCGGGCACCTGATCGAAGCGGCCCGGCGGTCGGGGACCGTCACCAACATCGTCTACATCTCGATCGTCGGGGTGGACGTGGTGCCGTTCGGCTACTACGTGACGAAGCTCAAGGTGGAACGGATGCTGGAGGAATCGGGGCTGGGTCTCACGATCCTGCGGACGACCCAGTTCCACGACCTGGTGGCGCAGGCCGCCGACGCGCTGGGCAAGTTGCCGGTGGTGCCGGTGCCGAAGGGCGTACGGGTGCAGCCGATCGCCGTGGGGGAGGTCGCGGACCGGCTCGCGGAGCTGGCGGCGCCGGCGCCGGCGGGGCGGGTCCCGGACATGGGCGGGCCGCAGATCCTCACGTCGGCGGAGCTGGTCCGAGCCCGGCTCGCGGCGACGGGCCGACGTCGGCGGGTGGTGCGGGTGCCGCTGGCGGGCAAGGCGTACGCGGCGTTCCGCCGGGGCGGCCACTTGGCGCCGTCGCGGGCCGTGGGGCGGCAGAGCTTCGCGGAGTTCCTGAAGACGGCCCATTGACCGGCCCAGCCGCCCGGGCAAATCCAGCCCCGCCGGCGATTGAGGCGCAGGGTCCGGGGTGGAGCCCCGCAAAGGCCCGCGCGGGCGGCGCCGCAGCGCACGGCAGTCGGCACGGCAACCACCGGTTAGGTTGGCGGCATGACGAACGGGGACACGGCCCTCACCCCCGCGCGGCTGCGCCGCGCCCGGTTCGCGGTAGCCGCCGTCTTCTGCGTCCACGGCGCGGTGACCGGCTCGTTCGCCACCCGCATCCCCTGGATCCAGGACCACGCCGGGCTGGGCGCGGGCGCGTTGGGCCTGGCCCTCGCCTTCCCCGCACTCGGCGCGGCCCTGGCGATGCCGCTCGCCGGACGGATCAACCACCGGTTCGGGGCGCGTACCGCGCTGCGCGGCCTGCTGGCCCTGTGGACCCTGTCGCTCGCCCTCCCGAGCCTCGCCCCCGGCCTGCCCGCCCTCTGCTGCACCCTGTTCGTCTACGGGGCGACCTCCGGCATGGCCGACGTGGCGATGAACGCGCTCGGCGTGGAGACCGAGGACCGGCTCGGCCGCTCGATCATGTCCTCCCTGCACGGCATGTGGAGCGTGGGGACGCTGATCGGCTCGGCGGCCGGTACGGTCGCGGCGCACGCGGGAACCGACGCCCGACCGCACCACCTCGTCGCGGCGCTCGCCCTGACGGCGGCGGGGCTGTTCGCCGTACGGGGCGTCCTGGACCCGCCCGGCGACGCGGAGGCCGAGGCGCCGCCCCACTTCACGCTGCCGCCCAAGTCCGCGCTGCTCATCGGCGCGGTGGGATTCTGCGCGGTCTTCGCCGAAGGCGCGGGCCTGGACTGGTCGGCCGTCTACCTGCGCGAGGTCCTGCACACGGACGCGGGCCTCGCGGCCGCCTGCACCACCGCCTTCGCCCTGACCATGGCGGTCGCGCGGCTCGCCGGGGACCGGGTGGTCGACCGCTTCGGCCCGGTCCGCACCGTGCGGGCCGGCGGACTGCTGGCCACCGCGGGCGGGCTGGCTGTGGTGGCGGTCCGGCACCCGGCCGGCGCCCTGGCGGGGTTCGCCCTGATCGGGCTGGGCATCGCGGTGGTGGTGCCGTTGGCCTTCGCGGCGGCGGCGCGCAGTGGGCCCGCCCCGGCGCAGGCCCTCGCGGGGGTGGCGACGATCACGTACACCTCGGGCCTGATCGCCCCGTCGGCGATCGGGGCGGTGGCGGACGCGACCTCGCTGGTGGTGTCGTTCGCCTTGGTCACGCTGCTGGCGTTCGCCCTGGTCGTGGGCGCGGCGGTGCTGCGGCGCCGGCCGCCGGGCGAGGAGGGCGACGGCCCGGCCGATCGGACCGAACCGGCTGCTGTCCGCCCGTAGGATGTCCGCCGGCCCGCGTGAGCGTTTGACCGCGTGCAGCCAATATCGGTGATCGGGCGGCGGAACGGAAGTGGTGGACATGGGCTTCGGCGTGGGCTGGACCCTGCACGGTGACGGGCGGACGCCCGCCCCCGGCGCGGTGGTCCGGCCGGACGAGCGGCTGTCGTGGCCGCGGACCGCCGGGCTCGGCGCCCAGCACGTGGTGGCGATGTTCGGCGCGAGTTTCGTCGCGCCGGTCCTGATGGGTCTGGACCCGAACCTCGCCATCATGATGTCGGGCGTCGCGACCGTCGTCTTCCTGCTGGCGACGCGCGGCCGGGTGCCCTCGTACCTGGGCTGCTCCCTCTCGTTCGTGGGTGTGGCCGCGGCGATCCGGGCGGGCGGCGGTGACAGCGCGGTCGTCACGGGCGCGGTGTTCGTCGTCGGGCTGGCGCTCTTCCTCGCGGGTGTGGCCGTGCAGCGCTTCGGGGCCCGGATCATCCACGCGGTGATGCCGCCGGTGGTCACGGGCGCGGTGGTGATGCTGATCGGGTTCAACCTGGCGCCGGTGACCGCGTCGACGTACTGGCCGCAGGACCAGTGGACGGCCTTGTCGACGATGATCTTCACCGGTCTGGCCGTGGTGTGTCTGCGCGGGTTCTGGTCCCGGATCGCGATCTTCCTCGGTCTGCTCTTCGGCTACGGGATCTCCTGGCTCCTCGACCTCGCCTTCGGCAAGATCCACTCGACGACGGGCGGCGGACCGGCCGTCGACCACTGGCGCCTGGACCTCTCCGCGGTCACGAAGGCCGACTGGATCGGCCTGCCGTCCTTCCAGGCCCCGGCGTTCGAATGGTCGGCGATCCTCATCGCGCTGCCCGTCGTCATCGCCCTCGTCGCGGAGAACGCCGGACACATCAAGGCCGTCGGCGAGATGACCGGCGACCAGCTCGACGACAAGCTGGGCATCGCCATCGCGGCCGACGGCGCGGCCTCCATGTTGTCCACCGCGCTCGGTGGTCCCCCGAACACCACCTACTCCGAGAACATCGGCGTCATGGCGGCCACCCGCGTCTACTCGACGGCGGCTTACTGGGCGGCGGCGGGCTTCGCCCTGCTGTTCGGCCTGTGCCCGAAGTTCGGGGCGGTCGTCGCCGCGATTCCCGGCGGGGTGCTCGGCGGCATCACCGTGATCCTGTACGGGATGATCGGCCTGCTCGGCGCCCAGATCTGGCTGACCGCCGGAGTGGACCTGCGCAATCCGCTGAACCTGGTCCCGGCCGCGGCGGGCATCGTCATCGGCATCGGCGGCGTCAAGCTGCACATCGCCGGCACGTTCGAGCTGGGCGGCATCGCACTGGGCACGATCGTGGTGATCACCGGCTACCACGTGCTGCGGTACCTCGCCCCCGCGCACCTGAAGGAGCAGGGACCGCTGCTCGACGCGGGCACCTCCGCCTACGACGACCAAGGCGCCGCGGACACGCGCGGTTGACGGAGTTTCGCCCGAACCGGGGAAGCGTACGGCCAAGTTCCCCGATCGGGCGGCCCCGGCTGCGACGCTGCCTCCCATGGAAGCGGTGCTCGCGCGGATGCGCGCCCTGGACGAGCGGCTGCCCGCGCAGGACGGTGTCGCCGTCTTCAACCGGGTCTACCTGACGGTGACGGAGACGCTCCAGCGGCGCGTCCGGGACGGGGACTTCCCCGCGCCGCGCCGGGCCCAGACCCTGACGGTCCGCTTCGCCGAGCGCTACCTGGCGGCGGTGGAGGCGGATCGCGCCCCCGCCTGCTGGCGGCCCCTGCTCCAGTACCGCCGCCACCCCGGCGTCCGCCCGCTCCAGCACGCGCTGGCCGGGATCAACGCGCACATCGGCCACGACCTGGCGCTGGCGGTGGTCGCCACCTGTCACCGGCTGCGCTGCGAACCGGGGGCCCTGGAAGCGGACTTCGACCGGGTCGGGGACGTCCTGGTCTCCCTGGAGGAGCGCATCCGCGAGGACCTGATGCCGGGCCCCGACCTACTGGAGGTCGCCGACCCGCTGACGCACCTGCTCGGCTCCTGGAGCCTGGACCGCGCCCGCTCGGGAGCATGGGCGGCGGCCCGTCTCCTGTGGACGTTGCGCCGCTCCCCGGAACTGGCCGAGGAGTTCCGCGAAACCCTCGACGCGAGCGTCGGCCTGGTGGGCCGCTGCCTGCTGACCCCGACGCCCCCCGGACCCCGCGCGGCCCGGGCCCTCGCCACCCGGGTATGAGGACGGGCCGCCGCCGCGCCGGGGGGAGCGCGGGGGCGGCCCGTGATCGGGGGCCGGGACGGGTCAGTCCTCGGGGAGTGCGACCGGGGCGATCTCGTCGTAGACGTCGCCCGGGCCGGGGTTGGTGGCGTCGGTGGAGCCGCCCAGGTGGTGCATCACGCCCCAGACGGCGTTGAGGGCCGTCTGGACCGCGCCCTCGGCCCAACCCGCCGTCCAGGAGATGTCGTCGCCCGCGAGGAAGATGCCGCGCTTGTCCTCGGGGAGGCTGTCCTGCATGAAGTGGGTGAACAGCCGGCGCTGGTAGCGGTAGTGGCCAGGCAGGTTCGCCTTGAACGCGCCCATGAAGTAGGGCTCGTTCTCCCAGGACACCGTCACCGGGTTGCCGATGATGTGGCGGCGGATGTCGACCTTCGGGTAGATCTCGCCGAGGGACTTCAGCATGACCTCCATCCGCTCGTTCGCGGACAGCGGCAGCCACTTCAGGCTGTCGTCGCACCAGGTGTACGACAGGCAGATGACGGCGGGCTTGTCCGGGCCGTTGTCCAGGAGGTAGGTGCCGCGGGTCATGCGGTCCGTCAGGGTCATCGACATGACGTCGCGGCCCGTCTCTTCGTCCTTGTCCAGCCAGAACGGGCGGTCCACCGGGATGAAGAGCTTGGAGCTCTCCATGTAGTGGGTGCGCTCCATCGCGGTCCAGTGGTCGATCGGGAACAGCGAGTCGTCACACGCGATCTTGGACAGCAGCATCCAGGACTGGGCGGTGAAGATCGCGGCCCGGTAGGTGCGGATGTCGCCCGAGGCGTCCGTGACCGTGATGCGGTTGCCGGCCGTGCGGTGCAGGCGGGTCACGGCCGGGCGCGGGGTGCCGTCGTGCAGGGAGGACAGCGAGGTGCCCTGGGCCCAGTGGACGATCTTCTCCGGCTCGCGCTCCCACAGGCGCAGCGGCAGCTGCTGCGAGCCGCCGACGATGCCGCGGTGGTGGTCGTCCGCCTCGGTGTAGACGACGCGCAGGATCTCCAGGATGGAGTTCGGGAAGTCGGTGTCCCAACCGCCGGTGCCGAAGCCGACCTGGCCGAAGATCTCGCGCTTGCGGAAGGACTGGAAGGCCTCGGACTTGCAGAGGAAGCCGTAGAAGGTCTCGTCGTCGAGCTTCTCGACGAGCTTCGCCCAGATCTCACGGATGCGCGGGACGTCCCGTTCGCGCATCGCCTGGTTCATGTCGGAGAAGTCGGCGCCCTCTTCGAGGCAGGCGTTCCACGCGGCGGACACGTCGCGGTAGACCTGCGGGAGGTCGGCGATGGTCTCGGCGTAGTGGGTCTCGCCCTTGAGGTCGACGACCGTCGAGGGGGTGGCCTCGGCGAGCGGGTTCGGGAAGGGCTCCGTGACCAGGCCGACGAGGTCGATGTAGTGCTGGAGGGCCGTGGAGGACGGCGGGAAGCGCATCGCGCCCATCTCGGCCGTGAGGCCGTCCGTGCCCGGGCCGTCGAACCCGACGGTCCGCAGCCTGCCACCGATCTGGTCGGCCTCGTACACGACGGGCTTGAGGCCCATCTTCATCAGCTCGTAGGCGGAGATGATGCCGGACAGCCCGCCGCCGATGACGGCGACCTCGGTGCCGTGCTCGGTCGCCGGTACCTGGCCGAGCCCCGCCGGGTGGGCGAGGAAGTCGTCGTACGCGTACGGGAAGTCCGGACCGAACATGGTGATCGGGGGCTGTCCGTCGCTGTGCGGGACGGCGGGGGGCACCGTGGACGTCATGGGGTACGGCTCCTTGCGAACGGACTGTGACAGGTGGGGCGGGCGGGGAGGGGGAGGGCTCAGACGAGGGAGGCGTAGAGCCCGGGACGGCGGTCGCGCAGGTACGGATTGGTCTCGCGCGAGACCCGCAGCAGCTCGGGGTCCACGTCACCGAGGACCAGCTCCTCGCCGCGGCCGGCCCGCGTGCGGGTGACCCCGTCAGGACTGGCCAGGCAGCTGAGGCCGACGAACTCGAACTCGCCCTCGGGGCCCGTGCGGTTGACGTACGCGACGTACATCTGGTTCTCGAAGGCCCGTACCGGTACCAGCTGTTCGGCGACGAACTGGAACGGGTGCATCTGCGCGGTGGGGACCAGGAGGAGGTCGGTCCCGGCGAGCGCGTGGGCCCGGACGTTCTCGGGGAACTCCACGTCGTAGCAGATCATGACGCCGACGCGGAGGCCGTTCAGGTCCGCCTGGACGACGGGGGTGTCGCCGGGGGTGAAGGCGTCCTGTTCGAAGCAGCCGAAGAGATGGGTCTTTCGGTAGTTCGCGAGCGCGCTCCCGTCGGGACCGATGAGCTGCGCCGAGTTGTAGACCGCCTCGCCCGCCCGCTCGGGGTAGCCGTACAGGACGGCTACCCCGTGGCGGCGGGCGATCTCGCCGATGGCGACGGCGGACGGGCCGTCGGCCGGTTCGGCGAGCCCGGGGATGTCCTGGAGGTCCAGCGCGTAGCCGGTCAGGAACATCTCCGAGGTCACGAGGAGCCCGGCCCCGCCCTGTGCGGCGCGCGCCGCGGCCTCGTCGAGCCTCTTGAGGTTCTCGGCGGGGTGGCCGAGGACTCCGGAGCTCTGGAGGAGAGCGGTGCGCAGCGGGGGCATGGGCGTACCTCTGTGACGGGTGGGGAGGGTGTCCTTAGACGGTACGTTCGTCCGTTCGACCGCGACAAGACGTGTCCGTTGCGCTCGGAGCACCGATTCGTTGCGTGTTTCGCGACTGCCGCGGAGATTCGTTGCACGGCCGGCGTGCGGGCCTGTGTCGGGTCCCGTCGTCGCGACGGCGTGGGCGCGCGAAGGGCGCGGGTACGAGGGTACGCGCGTACCCGGCCGGCGCGGAATTCCCTCCCGGGACGCCGGCTCGGCCGGCGGGCGCGGCGGGCGGCGGGCGCGGCGGGCGGCGAGGGGGCCTCATGGCCGGGGCCATCCCTCGCGCTCCCGGCCCCGGGGCATAAACCGCCCCGGTGGGGCGCTGACGTCCGTGGCCGTGTCCCGCAGCGTCATGGCGTCCCTCAGGGCCGTCGGGAAGGGGGACGGCCGATGCCACACGCCTCCGACCCGAAGGACCCGCCCTCCATGGCCCCCGACTCGGACACCCTCGCCGCCGCCGGCGTCACCCACCCCCTCGACAACCCGGTCTGGGCCGCCCTGACGGGTACGCACCGCGCCTACGCCGAGGTGGCCGGACGCGCGGCCCGCTACCTGCCGGACGCCAACCCCTTCGCCGCCCTCGCCGATCCGACGGACCCGAGGGCGTGGGCGGACCTGGCGGCCCTCGTCGGCCCGGGCCGAGAGGTCTGGCTCACCGGTCTGCCGACCCCGCCCGAGGGGTGGGAGACGGTGCGTTCCATACCGGGCGTGCAGTTGGACGGCAGCGCGGTACGTGCCGAGGCCGACCCCGAGGCGGTCCGGCTGGGGTCGGACGACGTGCCCGAGATGCTGGAGCTGGTGCGCCTGACCGAGCCGGGGCCGTTCGCCCCGCGCACCGTGGAGCTGGGCACGTACCTCGGGATACGGCGCGGTGGCCGACTGGTCGCGATGGCCGGCGAGCGGATGCGACCGCCCGGCTGGTCGGAGATCAGCGCGGTGTGCACGCTTCCCGAGCACCGGGGCGAGGGACTGGCCGGGCGGCTGGTCCGCGCGGTGGCCGCCGGCGTCCGCGAGCGCGGGGACGTTCCCTTCCTGCACGCGGCCGCCGCGAACACCGGCGCGATCCGGCTGTACCGGTCGATGGGGTTCAGCCTGCGCCGCGAGCCGGTGTTCATCGGACTTCGCACCCCCGGCGGCCGCTGAGCCGGAATGCGGGGATTCCCGTACGCGAGAAGGGGTTTCAGTGGGCGGGGAAGGGGTCACACGCGCTGATACCGACGACTTCCCACGGAAAGGAACCGCCATGTCCGACGTCTCCCGCCTGCCGGGTTCCGCCCACCACTACTGGCAGTGGCAGACCCGTGCCGCCTGTCGGGACCTGGGTTCCGGCCGGTTCTTCCACCCCGCCGGAGAGCGGGGCGAGGACCGCGAGGTCCGGGACGAGGCGGCCAAGCGCGTCTGCGCCGGATGCCCGGTGCGCGCGGCCTGCCTGGAACACGCGCTGACGACCCGCGAGCCGTTCGGGGTGTGGGGCGGCCTCACGGAGGAGGAGCGCCGCGCCCTGCTGGACGAGCGCACCCCGGCCCGGGTCGCGCAGTCGGCTTGAGGTCCCTGTCCGGGCGGTCTTCGGCGCCGGGCGGCCGAGGAGATCGCCCCGGCAGGGGCTACGCCGGGGCGCCGGAGGTGAAGCGGCGCAGCAGCGGGGAGAGGACCAGGACCGACTTGGTGCGCTCCACGAAGGGCTCGCCCGCGATGCGCTCCAGCACCCGCTCGAAGTGGCGCATGTCGGAGGCGAAGATCTGGACGAGGGCGTCCGCGTCGCCGGTGACGGTCGACGCGGACACCACCTCGGGGTACCGCTCCAGGCCCCGCCGGATGTCGTCCGGCGAGGTGTTGTGGCGACAGTAGATCTCGATGAAGCCCTCGGTCTCCCAGCCCATGGCGGCCGGGTCCACGCGGACGGTGAAACCGGTGATGGCCCCTTCCGCGCGCAGCCGGTCCACGCGCCGCTTCACGGCGGGGGCGGAGAGCCCGACCTCGGAGCCGATGTCCGCGTAGGAACGCCGGGCGTCCTCGGCGAGGGCGTGCACGATGCGTTCGTCGAGATCGTTCAGTCGCACTGCGGGTGGATCACTTTTCTGCTGTGGCCAGTCGGGAGCGGCGGATGCCGTACAGGAAGTAGACCACGAGGCCGACGGCCATCCAGACACCGAACGCGACCCACGTGGCGCCCGGCAGGCTGTACATCATGTAGGCGCAGGCGAGGAAGCCGAGGATCGGCGTCACCGGGAAGAGTGCCACCTTGAAGGTGCGCGGCATGTCGGGCTTGGTGCGGCGCAGGATGACGACGGCCACATTGACCAGGGCGAAGGCGAAGAGCGTGCCGATGCTGGTGGCGTTCGCGAGCTCGCCCAGGGGGATGAAGGCGGCGAGGGCGCCGCAGAAGAGCGAGACGATCACCACGTTGGCGCGGGGCGCGCCGGTCTTGGCGTCGACCTTGGCGAAGACCTTGGGGACGAGGCCGTCGCGGGACATCGCGAAGAGGATGCGGGTCTGGCCGTAGAGCACGGCGAAGACGACGGAGGCGATGGCGACGACCGCGCCGGCGGCGAGGACGACGCCCCAGACGCTGGTGCCGGTCACGTTGGTCATGATCTGGGCGAGCGCGGCCTCGGTGCCCGCGAAGTCCTTCCACGGCATGGCGCCGACGGCGACGAAGGCGACGAGGACGTACAGGATCGTGACGATGCCCAGGGAGAGCATGATCGCGCGCGGGAGGTCCTTCTTCGGGTTCTTGGCTTCCTCACCGGCGGTGGAGGCGGCGTCGAAGCCGATGTAGGAGAAGAAGAGCGTGGAGGCGGCGGCGCTGATGCCGGTGACGCCGAGCGGGGCCAGCGGGGTGTAGTTGCCGGACTTGATGCCCATCACGCCGATGCCGATGAAGAGCACGAGCGTCACGATCTTCACGCCGACCATGATTGAGTTGATCGTGGCGCTCTCCTTGGCGCCGCGCATCAGGAAGACCATGGCGAGCAGGACCACGACCAGCGCGGGCAGGTTGATCCAGCCGCCCTCGCCCATCGGGGCCGCGATCTTCTCGGGGAGGGTGACGCCTATGGTCCCGTCCAGCAGCTCGTTGAGGTACTGGCCCCAGCCGACGGCGACGGCCGCGACGGACACCGCGTACTCCAGGACCAGGCACCAGCCGCAGATCCAGGCGACGAACTCGCCCATCGTGGCGTAGGAGTACGAGTACGAGGACCCGGAGACCGGGACGGAACCGGCCAGCTCGGCGTAGGAGAGGGCCGAGAACAGGGCGGTGAGGCCCGCGATGACGAAGGAGATCGTCACGGCCGGGCCGGCCTTGGGGGCGGCCTCGCCGAGGACGACGAAGATGCCGGTGCCCAGGGTGGCACCGATGCTGATCATGGTCAGCTGCCACATGGTGAGCGAGCGGCGCAGGGAGCCGCCCTCACCCTGGCCGCCCTCGGCGACCAGCTGCTCGACCGGCTTGCGGCGCAGCAAAGGATGGGCAGGCTTGCTGGGCTCGGACGTGAGCGGTGGCGCCTGGCCGGTTTCGAGCACGAAAGGACTCCTTTGACACTGCGGATGGGGACTCTCAGGCGTCGACCGCAGCAGTCCGGAGCAGGAACAGGCGAGCAGGAGCGTGCCTGGGCATGGGGGACCGCCGAGCAGGCGGTCCGCGCCACTCCACGTACAGCGAGTGAGCCTACGAGCTGAGTGATACCGCCCGTAATGCACCATCCTTGCACATTGACGCACGATCGTTGCGCGGATCTGTCCCGGATGGTCCTTTGTTGCGCGCGGATGATCGATCACTGCGCAGGCCGCTCCGAAGCCCGTTTTCAGGGCTTGTGCCCCGCGGCGGTCGAACCCCTCCCCGGCGGGGTACGAGTCGAAGCGGTTCCCCCACCCGAGACGACGGAGGCGATGCGTGAGAGCGGCGAGCGGCGCGGACGACGCGTGGCAGGACCCGGGCCCCTTCCTGCGCGGAGTGGCCTGGTTGGACGAGGGCCGTCCGGTGCGCGCCGACCCGGCGGACACCATGCGGCTGCCCTGGGACACCGGCGAACGGGCCGCGATCCCCATCGGGGTGCGACTGGAGTTCACCGCCGGCCGGGCGCACGCCGTGGAGATCCGGTACCGGGCGACCGTGCCCGCGCCCACCGACGCGCTGCGCGACATCGCGCACGGCTTCGCCCTGTGGGACCGCCACGGGGTGGTCACCGAGGTGTGGACCGACCCGGCCCCGGAGGCCGTCGTACGGATGGGCCTGCCGGGCGGCGCGGGGCCGTTCACCGTCCACCCGCCCGAGGCCCAGTCGCCGCTGATCCTCGGCGTGCGCGGTGTCGGCGGCCCCCTCTCCCCCGCCCCGCCGGCCCCGCGCTGGGTGGTGCACGGCGACTCGATCACCGAGGGCTGGTGGTCCACGCGCCCCGCCCACGGCTGGGCCGCCGTCGCCGGGCGGGAACTGGGCTGGGACACCGTCAATCTCGGGTACGCGGGCGCCGCGCGCGGAGAGCTCGCCACGGCCGAACAGCTCGCGGGGCTCCCCGCCGACGCCCTGACCCTCGCCTTCGGCACCAACTGCTGGTCCCGCGTGCCCTTCTCCGCCCCGATGCTCTACGAGACCACGCGCGCCTTCCTCGACCTCGTCCGCCAGGGCCACCCGCACACCCCGCTGCTGCTCCTGTCCCCCGTGCTGCGCCCGGAGGCCGAACGCGTCCCGAACCGGCTCGGCGCCACCCTGGGCGCCCTGCGCGACGCCATGGAGCGCGCCGTTCGCGACCGGATCGCCGCCGGGGACGGCCGGCTGGCCCTGCTGCCGGGCCGGGACCTGCTCGGACCCGAGCACCTCGCGGACGGGCTGCACCCCAACGACGACGGACACCGGGTCCTGGGCCTCGCTGTGGTCACGGCCCTGCGGCGGGCCGGGTTCGACGCGGGATAGGTGAAAGAGGACACAGCGACGCGATTGAACAGAGCGCTCCCCCGACGACGTGTCCTGCACAAGTTGCCGACGCTCCGACGACGGACTCGGCGGACACCACACGTGGGAGAGATCAACATGGGTATCAAGCGCGGAACTTCCCTGGCCGCGATCGCGATCGTCGTCACCATGACGGCGACCGCGTGCGGTGGCGACGACAAGGCGGCCGACACGACCAAGCCCGCCGCGGCCGTCGCCTCCCAGGCTCCCGCGGCGGATGCCTACGGGGCCGACCCGGCCGCGGCCGGCGCCCCGGGCGCCAAGGGCGCCGGACAGCTGGCCATCGCCGCCAACGACCAGCTGGGCCCGGTGCTCACCGACAGTGCCGGTTTCACCCTCTACCGCTTCGACAAGGACACCGCCAAGCCGCCCAAGTCGAACTGCGACGGCGACTGCGCGAAGGCCTGGCCGGCGGTCGCGGCCGGGGACGCCACGGCCGCCGCCGGCATGGACGCGTCACTGCTCGGCGAGGTGGTGCGCACCGACGGCGGCAAGCAGCTCACGGTGGCCGGCTGGCCGGTGTACCGGTTCGCCAAGGACACCAAGGCGGGCGACACCAATGGCCAGGGCGTGGGCGGCACCTGGTTCGCCTCGGCGCCCGACGGCAAGAAGGCCGCGAAGCCGGCCACCGCGCCGGCCGGAGCGGGTCGGACCGCGGACGCGCTGACCGTGGCGAAGGACCCCAAGCTCGGTGAGCACATCGTCGACGGCAACGGGATGACGGTCTACCGGTTCAAGCCGGACACCGCCTGGCCGATGGTCTCCAAGTGCGAGGGCGACTGCGTCGCCAAGTGGCCGGTGGTGCCCCCGGTGGACAAGGTGAACGCCAAGGGCATCATCGAGAAGAACTACCTGGTGCTGGACCGCCCCGACGGCAAGAAGCAGCAGACGGTGAACTGCTGGCCCGTCTACACCTTCACCGGGGACAAGAAGGCCGGCGACACCAACGGCCAGGGCGTGGGCGGCACCTGGTACGCGGTCGCCCCCGACGGCAAGCTCATCACGGCGCAGTAGGGCGCCCGACCGAACGACCACCGGACCGCGCGGCCCCCGTCCTCCCCTCCCCCCGAGGGCCGGGGCCGCGCACCCGTTTCCCGCCGCCGCTCCCGCCCCCGTTCCCCGCGGCGGCGGTGGAACCTAGACTCGGCCGCATGCTGCGCGTACTCGCCGTCGACGACGAGAAGCCCCTCCTGGAGGAACTCCTCTACCTGCTGCGCTCCGACCCGCGCGTGAGCAGTGCGGAAGGCGCCTCGGACGCCACCGAGGCCCTGCGCCGGGTCACTCGGGCACTGGAGAGCGGCCCGGACGGCCCCGACGGCATCGACGTGGTCTTCCTCGACATCCACATGGCCGGGCTGACCGGGCTGGACATCGCCCGGCTGCTGGCCGGGTTCGCCCGACCCCCGTTGATCGTGTTCGTCACCGCGCACGAGGGTTTCGCCGTCCAGGCCTTCGACTTGAAGGCGGTGGACTACGTGCTCAAGCCGGTGCGTCCGGAGCGGCTGGCGGAAGCCGTTCGCCGCGCGTGCGCCCAGTTGGGCCGGCCGACCGGGACCGCGACCGCGCCGGACGCGGCCGGGCTCCCGTCGCCGCCCCCGGTCGTCCCCGCACAGCGCCGTCCGGCCCCCGACGTCACCGTCGCCGACCGGTCCGCGGAGCAGATCGCCGTCGAACTGGGCGGGGTGACCCGCTTCGTGGCGATCGCCGACATCGCGTACGTCGAGGCACAGGGCGACTACGCCCGGCTGCACACCGACGACGGCAGCCACCTGGTGCGCATCCCGCTGTCGACGCTGGAGGAACGCTGGGCGCCCCGCGGCTTCGTGCGCATCCACCGGCGGCACCTGGTGGCACTCGGCCGGATCGACGAACTGCGCCTCGACGGGGGCACCACCAGCGTCCGCGTCGGGTCGGCGGAGCTCCAGGTGAGCCGGCGGCACTCGCGGGAGCTACGGGACCTGCTGATGCGGCAGGCGACCGGCTGACCACCGGGCGCCGTCCGGCCCGCGGTGTGCGGCATCCGCCGAGCGTCATCCGCCGACCGTCCGGCGTGCGCGGGCGCCGTTCGTCGCGCCGGAACGGGCGTACGGCGATCCTCCGGGCCCGTCCGTCGCAGCGGTGAACGGAACCGGCCCCGGCCGTGGGGCCCGCGCGTATCGTGGATCTTCCGGTCCGGGAGGAGCCCCGCACATGCCCGACATCCAGGCCATGCTGGACGCCCTCACCGAACTGCCCCGGACCCGGCCGGCCGGCCCCGCCGAGGCCGAGGCCCTGCTCGCCCGGTTGCGCAGCGTGGCGGCACGCTGGGCCGATGTGTTGTACGAGGCCCAGGAGGGCGCCCGGCAGCAGGTGCCGCCGCGCGCGGAGGCGGCGCTGACGCTCGCTTTCCGGCGGGCGGAGGAGTCGTACGTGGAGCTGGAGATCGCCCTGCGGGACTGTGCGGAGCACCGCGACCCCGCCGTCTGAGCCGCTCTCGCCCCACCGCCCCGACCCCCGCCACGTGACCCCGGGTTCGGCCGGCCATGAGCCGGATCGCGTCTGTCCCCCGGTGCGCGGCGCTGCATAGACTCCGGAGACCTCTCTCCGAGCCGAAGGACGCGCCGGTGAACCAGACGTACGCGCTGACCGCGGTCATCGTCGTCGTCCTGGTCACCGTGCTGGTCGGCGCGCTGGGTCTGCGCATATCCCGGACCACCTCCGACTTCTACGTGGCCTCGCGCACCGTCGGCCCCCGCCTGAACGCGGCGGCGATCAGCGGGGAGTACCTCTCCGCCGCCTCCTTCCTCGGGATCGCGGGGCTCGTGCTGCTCCAGGGGCCCGAGATGCTCTGGTACCCCGTCGGGTACACGGCCGGGTACCTGGTGCTGCTGGTCCTGGTGGCGGCTCCGCTGCGGCGTTCCGGCGCTTACACGCTGCCCGACTTCGCCGAGGCCCGGTTGGAGTCGCGGGCGGTGCGGCGGTTCGCGGTGCTGTTCGTGATCGGCGTCGGTTGGCTGTACCTGCTGCCCCAACTGCAGGGCGCCGGGCTGACCCTGAGCATCCTGACGGGCGCACCGCACTGGGTGGGCGGCGTCGTCGTCGCCTCCGTGGTCACGGCGGCCGTGGGGGCGGGGGGGATGCGCAGCATCACCTTCGTGCAGGCCTTCCAGTACTGGCTCAAATTCACGGCCCTGCTGGTCCCCGCGTTCTTCCTGATCGGCGCCTGGGCCGCGGACGGTGCGCCGCGCGCCACCTTCGACGCTCCGGCGGTGTTCCGCGAGCACACCACCGTCACTCCGGGCGAGGACCTGCGGATCTCACTGGCCGAACCGCTCACGTTGACCGTGACGGGGCGGGTGGACGGTCGCTCGTACACGGCGGAGCCGGTGACCCTGGCCGCCGGACAGCACACCGTACGGGCTCACGCGCTGCTCCGGTTCGCCCCGGACAGCGCGGTGCCGGACTCCGGGGCGCAGGCGGGGCCGGAGGGGGCCGGTCGGTCGGAGCCGCTGTCGACGAACCGGCGGCAACACCGGCTGTACGCCACGTACGGGCTGATCCTGGCCACCTTCCTCGGCACGATGGGCCTACCGCACGTCGCCGTGCGGTTCTACACGAGCCCCGACGGGCGGACCGCCCGTCGCACCACGCTGGTGGTGCTCGGGCTCGTCGGGGTGTTCTACCTGCTGCCGCCGGTGTACGGGGCGCTCGGTCGGATCTACGCGCCCGAGCTGGCCCTGACGGGGGACGCCGACGCCGCCGTACTGGTGCTGCCGGAACGGGTGTTGGGCGGGCTGCTCGGGGAGCTGCTGGGGGCGCTGCTGGCCGGGGGCGCCTTCGCGGCGTTCCTGTCGACTGCTTCGGGGCTGACGATGGCGGTGGCGGGAGTGCTGCACCAGGACGTGCTGCCGGGGCGCCGGGTACGGACGTTCCGGTTCGCGGTGGTGGTGGCGATGCTGGTGCCGCTGCTGGGGGCGGTGGCCTCCACCAACGTGCCGGTGGCGGACGCGGTGGGGCTGGCCTTCGCGGTGTCGGCGTCGTCCTTCTGCCCGCTGCTGGTACTCGGCATCTGGTGGCGCGGACTGACCCCGCCGGGCGCGGTGGCGGGGCTGGTCACGGGTGGCGGGGCGGCGCTCGGCGCGGTGGTGGCCACCCGGGGCGGGCTGGTGCCGGCGGGTTGGGCGCACACCCTGCTGGCGTGGCCGGCGGTGTGGTCGGTGCCGTTGGGGTTCCTGACGATGGTGACGGTCTCGCTGGCCACCCGGTCCCGTGTCCCGGCCGGGACGGCGGCGACCCTGGCGCGGCTGCACCTGCCGGAGGACGTGGCCGGGGACCGGAGCGGGCGCGCGCGGTGGCCGGGGCGGTGACGGGGGGGATGACGGGGACGGTGTTGCCGGCGGTGGCCGCGCTGGCGGCGGTGGCGCTCCTGGCCCTGGGCTGGGCGGGCGGCCGGTGGCAGGCCCGGCGCCGGGAACGGGCCGCGGGCATGGACCTGGGCACCCCCGTCGAACGGGCCACCTTCCACACCCTGCACACCGCCTCGCTGGCAGCTCCTCCGCTGCGGGCAGGGCTTACGGAGGACGCTGCGCGCAAGGCCGCCCGGCGACTGCGGTCGCTGCTGGGGACCGAGGCGCTGTGCCTCACGGACCGGGAGGCGGTGTTGGCCTGGGACGGGCCGGGCGCCGACCACCACCAGCGACGGGCGATGGCCCGGGTGGCCGGGATGCTGGAGTCGGGGCGCAGCCTGAGTCTGCGCACCGACTGCCAGCGGCCCGGCTGTCCGCTGAAGTGGGCGGTGTTCGCCCCGCTGACCGGCGAGGACGGGGTGCTGGGCGCGCTCGTCGCGTACGGCTCGCGGGAGTCGGCGGTGCTGGTGCGGGCCGCGACGGAGGTGGCGCGCTGGGTGTCGGTCCAGTTGGAGCTCTCGGAGCTGGACCGGTCGCGGACGCGGCTGATGGAGGCGGAGATCAAGGCACTGCGGGCGCAGATCTCCCCGCACTTCATCTTCAACTCGCTCGCCGCGATCGCCTCGTTCGTGCGTACCGACCCCGAGCGGGCGCGGGACCTGCTGCTGGAGTTCGCCGACTTCACCCGGTATTCGTTCCGCCGGCACGGCGATTTCACCACGCTCGCCGAGGAGTTGCGTTCCATCGAGCAGTACCTGGCCCTGGCCGGGGCCAGGTTCGGGGACCGGCTGACGGTGACCTTGCAGGTCGCGCCGGAAGTGCTGCCGGTGGCGCTGCCGTTCCTGTGCCTGCAGCCGCTG
This sequence comes from Streptomyces sp. Tek67B01, assembly GCF_055231995.1. Classification (NCBI taxonomy): domain Bacteria; kingdom Bacillati; phylum Actinomycetota; class Actinomycetes; order Kitasatosporales; family Streptomycetaceae; genus Streptomyces; species Streptomyces sp. Tek67B01. The sequence goes on along the minus strand of NZ_JBUYUY010000001.1, from coordinate 5,872,533 downwards.
GTGGAGAACGCGGTCAAGCACGGGTTGGAGGACTCCACCGACCGGTGCCGGATCACCATCGCGGCCCGGGACGCGGGCGCCGAGGCGGTGCTCACCATCGAGGACAACGGCGTGGGGATGGATCCGGCCCTGCTGCGCCGCATCCTGACCGGCGAGCGGACGGGCTCTTCCTCGGGGGTGGGGCTGCCGAACGTGGACGAGCGGATGCGACAGGTCTACGGGGACGACTACGGGCTCGTCATCGAGACGGGGATCGGCGCCGGGATGAAGGTCACGGTACGGATTCCCAAGTACCGGGCGGGCGTGCACACCTCGGGCCCCCGGGAGCGGCCCCACCGGCCTTGAACGCGGCGAACGCTCGACCGGTCGGGCAGCGGCGGCACCGGGTACGACCGTGGCCCCGGTCCCCGTCCGAGCGGACGGGGGCCGGGGCCACGGAGGGGGCTACTGGTTCCAGCTGGCGTGCAGGGGCTTGCCCTCGGCGTAGCCGGCCGCCGACTGGACGCCGACCACGGCCTTCTCCTCGAACTCGGCGAGCGAGCCCGCGCCCGCGTACGTGCAGGAGGACCGCACGCCCGCGATGATCGAGTCGATCAGGTCCTCGACGCCGGGCCGGGCCGGGTCCAGGAACATGCGGGAGGTGGAGATGCCCTCCTCGAACAGGCCCTTGCGCGCACGGTCGTACGCGGACTCCTCCGAGGTGCGGTTCTGCACGGCGCGCGCCGACGCCATGCCGAACGACTCCTTGTAGAACCGGCCGTCCGCCGACTGCTGGAGGTCGCCCGGGGACTCGAAGGTCCCCGCGAACCAGGAGCCGATCATCACGTTCGACGCGCCGGCGGCCAGGGCCATCGCCACGTCGCGCGGGTGGCGGACGCCGCCGTCGGCCCACACGTGCTTGCCGTGCTTCTTCGCCTCCGCGGCGCACTCCAGCACCGCGGAGAACTGCGGCCGGCCCACGCCGGTCATCATGCGGGTGGTGCACATGGCGCCGGGGCCCACACCGACCTTGATGATGTCCGCGCCGGCGTCGATCAGGTCCTTGACGCCCTCGGCGGCGACGATGTTGCCGGCCACGATCGGGACCTGCGGGTCCAGCGCGCGGACCGCCTTGATCGCGCTGATCATCGACTCCTGGTGGCCGTGGGCGGTGTCGATGACGAGCGTGTCCACGCCCGCGTCGAGCAGCTGCTTGGCCTTGCCGACGAAGTCGCCGTTGATGCCGACCGCGGCGGCGAGGCGCAGCTTGCCGTTCGCGTCGGTCGCCGGGGTGTAGAGGGTGGCGCGCAGGGCGCCCTTGCGGGTCAGGAGGCCGACGAGCCGGCCGTCACCGTCGACGGCCGGGGCCAGCTTGCGGTGGCCGGCGTCTAGCTTGTTGAAGGCCTCGCGGGGGTCGATGTCGGCGTCGATGAGCAGCAGCTCCTTCGACATGACCTCGGAGAGCTGGGTGAAGCGGTCCACGCCGGTCAGGTCGTGGTCGGTGACGACGCCGACGGGCCGGTTGTCGGCGTCGACGACGACTCCGGCGCCGTGGGCCCGCTTGGGCAGCAGGGACAGCGCGTCGGCGACGGTCTGGGTGGGCGCCAGGGTGATGGGGGTGTCCAGCACGAGGTGGCGCGTCTTGACCCAGGAGATGACGTCGGTGACGATCTCGATCGGGATGTCCTGCGGAATGACGACGATGCCGCCGCGGCGGGCGACGGTCTCGGCCATCCGGCGGCCCGCGATCGCGGTCATGTTGGCCACGACGAGGGGAATGGTGGTACCGGTGCCGTCGGGCGAGGAGAGGTCCACGCCCTGGCGGGAACCGACCGCGGACCGGCTCGGCACCATGAACACATCGTCGTACGTCAGGTCGTACGGCGGCTTCTGGTCATTGAGGAAACGCACGTGCTGAACATCCCAGTCGATCGGAGTTGGCCCTCGACAGGGCAGCCGAGGAAACGCACGTACTTCATTCTCCCATGACCCGGTGTTTATGCAGCCCGGTCCGATCGTCCAGGACATAAGGGACCACCTGGTCGGTTCCTCCAGGCCGAGCGGCCGCACCGGCTCGTCGCGCAGGGGACCCGGCAGCGGCGGAGAGTGGGAGAGAGGACGTCAGGGGACCTGTCCGGCCCCCGGCGGAGCACCTCCTGGAGGAAGCATGCCTGCGATGAAGCGGGACGAGACACCCGTCGTCCTCGAGGGTGACGGCCTGGATGTCAGGGTCGAGGAGATCGGCGGTGGCCTGAGCGTGGGCTTCTTCCATCTGCCCGAGGGCACGGACATGGGCCCGGCGCTCACGGGGCTGCCCGACGACATGTGCCCGTGCCCGCACTGGGGCTACCTGCTCAAGGGCCGGCTGCTGATGCGGTCCTCCGACGGGGAGACGGTCTACGAAGAGGGGCAGGCCTTCTACTGGGGGCCGGGCCACGTTCCGGTGGCGCTCAGCGACACCGACTACGTCGATTTCTCCCCCGGCGACGCGATCCGGCAGGTCGTGGACCACGTCAAGGGCAAGGCGGGCTAGGGCCGCTTCAGCCCCTCCCCGCCGGCTCGCCCACCGGGAGGACGCGGCGGTGGACGGGGCCGGGGCGGTCGGTCAGGGGGGTCACGCTGCCGCCGTGGCGGACCGCGGTGAACTCGGCGGCGATGGCGAGGGCCGTCTCCTCCGGGGTGCCGCCGCCCAGGTCGAGGCCGATGGGCGAGCGCAACCGGGCCAGCGCGGCCTCGGGTACGCCCTCCGCCCGCAGCCGGGCGGCCCGCTCGGTGTGGGTCCGCCGCGATCCCATGGCCCCCACGTACGCGAGCGGCAGCCGCAGCGCGAGGGACAGCAGCGGTACGTCGAACTTCGCGTCGTGGGTCAGGACGCAGACGGCGGTACGGGAGTCGAGCCTGCCCGCCTCCCACTCGGCGGCGAGGTGGCGGTGCGGCCACTCCACGACCACCTCGTCGGCGCCGGGGAAGCGGGCCGCTGTGGTGAAGACCGCCCGGGCGTCGCAGACGGTGACCCGGTGTCCGAGGAAGGCCCCGATCCGTGCCAGCGCGGCGGCGAAGTCGATGGCCCCGTAGACGATCAGTCGGGGCGGCTCGGCGGCCGACTCGACCAGCAGGGTCAGGGGCGCCCCGCACAGTCCGCCGGCCGTCCCCAGGGCGGCGGTGCCGGTCCGCCCGGCGAGCAGCATGTCGCGCACCCGTTCGGCGGCGGCCCGGTCCAGGGCGGGTTCGCCGCCCAGGTGGCCCTCGTAGGAGCCGTCGGCGTGGACGGCCAGCGCCCGGCCGAGCTGGCGGGGCGGCCCGGTGACCACCCGGGCCAGCGCGGTGCGCCTGCCGGTCTCGGCGTGGTGGAGCACCGCGCGCAGGACGGGCCGCACGGGGTCGTGCCCGCGCACCGGGGTGATCAGTACGTCCAGGACACCCCCGCAGGTCAGCCCTACCGCGAAGGCGTCGTCGTCGCTGTATCCGAAGCGGTGGACGCCCCCTTCCCCGGTGGCGATCGCCTCCAGGCACAGCTCGTGGACGGCGGACTCGACGCAGCCCCCGGACAGGGAGCCGAGCGCGGTGCCCCCGGCGTCGACGGCCAGCGAGGCCCCGGGCCCGCGCGGCGCGCTCCCGCTGACGGCGACGACCGTGGCCAGTGCGAACTCGCGCCGCTCGGCGCACCAGGCGCGGAGTTCCCCCGCGATGTCCAGCATCAGCGGATGTACGCGCGGCGGGGGGCCTGCCCGGGTATGAGCGGCCTCGGCGGCAGGACGGCGGGCGGGCGGGGGCGGGTCGGGCCCTGGTAGGGCAGGGCTGCCGGGTCGGGGAGGCGGGCGCCGGCGCTGCCCAGCAGCCGGGCGGCGTGGGCGACGCTGGCGAGGGTGGCGTGGTGGTGCCAACCGCGGAAGGAGCGGCCCTCGAAGTCGCGTATCCCGACGGGTTCGCAGGTCTCGGCGAAGTCCAGGGAGACCCGGTCGGTGAGTTTGGCCAGCAGGAAGAGTTGGGCGAGCGGCCGGTCCCCGATGTTGGTGATCCAGAACTCCGAGGGCAGCAGGGCGGCTTCCGTCCAGGCGCCGACGAGCAGCAGCGGGGTGGCGGGCGCGGGGGCGGGCCGGTCCTCGCCCGCGGTGGCGAGGATGGAGGCCGAGGTGAGCAGGGTGACCGCGCCCTCGGCGCGACCGTGGCGGGTCCATTCGACGACGCGGCGTTGGGAGCGCAGTGAGTCGATGAGTTCCCGGGCGGGCGCGGTGTGCGGTCCGGGCTTGTGGCGTCCGGACCCGCCGAAGGAGACGGGCAGTGAGCCGTCGACCTTGAAGACGAAGGGGATGTCCTGGAGCGTGAAGGACTCGATGCACTGCGGGAGGTCGCTGTTGGAGACCTCCATCACCACGGGCCGCCGCTGGAGTTGCCAGGTGGCGGCCATGCGCTGAACGGCGTGTACGGCGTCCTGCGCGGGCGTGAGCGAGCGCGCCGTGTCGGGGATGCCGGCCCGGCGACGGCGCAGCAGTTCGCTGGTCCAGGGCCCGGGGAGGGTGAGGGTCCATTCGACCGGGAAGCTGGCCTCGCTGGAGGCGAGCCAAATCCCCCCGGCCTGCTGACAGTTGGCGGTGCGCCCGAGTTGTGGGACGAATTGCCGCCCCACGCCCACCGAGCGGTCGCCCGCCTTCTCGACGACCATCGGCTGCACCACCCAGGCGAGCGGGCGCTGGGCGGTGCGTTCGATGTGCTGGGCGAGGGACCGGCGTACGGGGGTCCAGTCCCAGGGGGATTTGCTGATGAACTGCTGGAGGCTCTGCTCGACGGAGCTTGCGCCGGTTCCGGCGATGTTGCGGATTGTTTTCTTCCCGTTGGTCCGTACGAGACCATTGAGATAAACGCGGGCCCAGTTTCGCTGGTCCCGCCGGGGTAATGACTCGAAGAACAGAGAGATCAGGACGTCGATCAACTCGGAGATTTCCTTTGCGGAATCCTCCGGCAGGACTACGCGAGCCATCTGGGCCTCCCCCGCGACCAGCTAGATCCAATACCCTACTTGACCGCCGAGAACGGCCGTAGGCCCGGGCGGCTACTTCCTGAGGTCGCCGGCAGTTGCGAGCCGCTCTTCCTCTACCACGAGCGGGATCGGGATCTGGTTCGCCGCGTAGTAGAGCGCGATGACGAAGTGTGCGACGAGAGTGAGTGGTGCGGAGAAAAAGGACAGGAGCACCGTCATGGGGTAAGCGATCGCCCCCAGACCGAACCGCATTCGGGTCGCCCGGGCACCGTCCTTGTCCACCTGTTCGTGGAAGAGGTGGCCGACCCGGGTGACGTACCACCAGAAGGCGAGGAAGGCCAAGGCGTAGGCCACGGTGAGCGAACTGTAGAGGATGGCGGCCGCGTTGGCCGACCCGCCCTCCTCCATGAGGTGTTCGGCGAGAACGGTCGTCGTGTACGGGATCACCGATACCACCATCAGCACCAGGAGATTCAGGAACAACAGCGGGCGGTCGACCCGCTTGAGGTGACTGAAGATGGTGTGGTGGTTCACCCACATCACGCCGATGATGAGGAAGCTCACCACATAGGCGGCGTAATGCGGCCACTGCTCCCAAACGCCGTGCCAGAACTCGGACCCCGTTTCTTTCGGAACTTTGAGTTCCAGAACGAGAATCGTAATGACGATGGCGAACACGCCGTCGCTGAATGCCTCGACGCGACCGGTTTCGCGCTCCATTGACTCCCCTTTGTCACTCGTTCCGCGCATACGGGGAGGGCGCTGCCCCCGCCCTCCCCGCACACGCTACCCAGTCCTCGGGGCTCAGCCGCCGAATCCGGCGGTCTGACGCCAGATCCGGCCATCGCGGACCACAAGTGTCCCGAACGCGTGCTCCGGTTGGCCGTTCAGGTTCATGATCGCCCGATAGAAGATCGTGTCCTCGGTCTCGACGTACTCCTGGAGCTCGACCAGGGTGGGCTTGACCGAGAGGTAGCCGGTGAACGTCTCGCGCACGGCCTCGATCCCCACCGAGGCCCCCTCGAAGCGCAGCAGCACGGCGTCGTCCGTGTAGTTCTTCATGACCGCCTCGATGTCGAGTGCGGCGAGCGCCTCCATCTGGCGGACGAAGACGGGGTGCAGCTTGGAGATGTCGTACGTGGCCATGTTCGACTCCACTGTCTCGATGGAACGGGCTCAACTGGTGCCGGAACCGGCCCGACCGGCCGGAACGGCTGCGACGGTTGCCGTCGGCGGGCTGGCGAGCGGCAGCCGTACGACCATCCGGGTCTCGCCCGGACGGGAGCGGGCCGTGATCGACCCGTGGTGGCGTTGGGTCACGATCCGGTAGCTGAGGTGCAGCCCCAGACCCGTGCCCTTCCCCACGTCCTTGGTGGTGTAGAAGGGTTCGAAGATCCGCGGCAGGACGTCCTCGGGGATGCCGCGCCCGGTGTCGATTACCTCCACGACCATGCAGACGCCCTCCTCCCGGGCCCGCAGCGTGAGGGTGCCGTCGCCTTCCATGGCCTCGGCCGCGTTGTCGACGAGGTTGGTCCACACCTGGTTCAACTCGCCGGGATAGCCCGTCAGTTCGGGCAGGTCGGGTTCGTACTCACGTACCAGGGTGATGCCGGAGAGCTTCGAGCGCAGCACGACCAGCGTGTTCTCCAGACCGTCCGTCACCGGGAAGCGCTGTTCGGGGGCCCGGTCCAGGTTGGCGTAATCGCGGGTGGCGGCGACGAGCTGGGAGATGCGCGGGCCCGCGGCCCGCAGCTCGGCGGCCAGGGAGCGGATCTCCAGCAGCGCCGCCAGGTGGTCCAGGGCGGCGGGCAGGGCCGGCTCGCCGATCCCCTCCAACCGCTCCAGCAACCAACCCAGGTCCAGCCCGAGGTCCGACACCCCCGATCCCAGCAGCCCCGGCCGTTCGGTGCCCGCATCCTCCGCCCAGTCCGATATCTCCTCCTCGGCGTCCGCCTGTGCCAGCGGGTCGGAGGTCTGCGGCGGCGTCAGCTTGTCCAACTCGTCGGTGAGCCGGTCCAGCAGGGAGCGCTCTCCTCCCGAGGCGGCCGCGCCCCAGGCGTGTGCGGTGCGGGTCAGCCGCTCCAGGGCGGGGGCGAGCTCCTGCGCCGCCCGGGCCACCGCGGCCGCCGGGTTGTTCAGCTCGTGGGCGAGGCCCGCGGCGAGGGTGCCGAGCGCCTCGACGGTGGCGCGTTTGCGGGCCTGCACCTCGGAGGACTTGATCCGCCAGGCCAGTACGGGCAGCAGGACGGCCGCCACGCCGTGGCAGCGGGTCAGCATCTCGAAGAACACCGGCTTCGGGTATCCGACGACCGTGGTCGCGGGTCCGGACGCGGACGCGGTGGCCACGTAGGAGCCGTCCGTCAGCAGCGGCAATTCGCCGGTGAAGCGGTGCGCGGCCGAGGGTTTGCCGTCGTGTTCCTCGGCGGCGGCGCTCTCCTCCTCGGTGGAGTGTCGGGTGAGCACCTCCTCGCGGCCGTCGATGACCTTGGTGACGACGAGGCCGCCGGAGAGCAGCACGTGGAAGCAGGTGGCCTCGTCCCCGTCGCGGAAGAGCACCTCGCCGTCGGACAGCACCCGGGGTTCGGTGACCGAGACCAGCCAGTCCAGTTGCTCCTCGGTGAGACCGGCGAAGATCTCCAGCTCGCGCAGGGCAGACCGCAACTCCGGGCCGCTCATGCCGTACTCCCCTCTGCCCGCGTACGGGCGGACAGCCGCAAGGTGACGATCAGGGCCAGCGCGCACACCCCGGCGACGACGGCCATGAAGCCGACCGAGGTGCGGTGCAGGCCGTGGATGTTGGTGAGCATCCCGGCGAGCACCGACGGGACGCTCATGGCGAGATACGCGAACACGTAGACGGCGGCGGTGAGCTCGCCGCGGTGGGCGGGATCGGCGAGCGTGCTGAGTGCCCGGAAGGAGCCCAGGAAGGCGGCCCCCCAGCCGGCGCCCAGCACGGCCGTGGCGACGAGGAAGACGGGGGCCGACCCGAGCCCGAGCGCAAGCAGCACCAGCCCCAGACCGGCCAGCAGGCCCAGCAGTCCGATGACGGCGGTGCGTAACGCCTCGGTGCGGCCGAGCAGCAGTTGCGCGCCGGTCGCGGCGCCCGCGAGCAGGGCCACGGTGGCCCCGCCCACCAGGTAGTTGGTGCTGCGGAGCAGGGACAGGGCCAGGTGCGGGCCGAGCGAGAGGTAGAACCCGCCGACCGACCAGACGGCGACGATGGTGAGCACCAGGACGGCGAAGCGGCCGCCGGCGCCGCGCGGTATCCGGATGCGGTGCGGGGCGATGCGGAAGCCGCCGGCCCGCAGCCCCGGCGCGCTCTCGCCCATCCGGACCACCCCGACCAGCGTGAGCGCGAAGGCCCCGACCAGCAGGACGTAGCTCAGCACGGTGGGCGCGGGCCCGTACTGGACGAGCAGCCCGGCGCCCAGGCCGCCCAGCCCGATGCCCACGGTGGGGCCGGCGCTGTTGACCTGGGCCCCGAGCGCGGGTTTGGAGCGCGGGGTGAGTTCCAGCAGGGCAGCGCCCATCGCCCCGGTGGCCAGGCCGACCGCCAGCCCCTGCACGGCGCGGGCGGCCAGCAGCAGCCCGAGCCCCTGGGCCCCGGCGAACAGGCCCATGGACACGATCGCGAGGACCAGCGCGGCGCCGAGGACGGGCCGCCGTCCGAGGGTGTCGGACAGCGACCCGAACAGCAGGAGCCCGGCCAGCACGGTGACGGCGTACAGGGCGAAGACCACCGTGATGGTGCCCGACGACAGGCCCCACTTCTGCTGGTAGAGCACGTACAGGGCCGAGGGCACGGAGGACGAGAGCATCAGCAGGACGAGGACCGCCCCCACCACCCAGAAGCCGGAGCCTCTGGGCGCGCCGGCCGGCCGGCCGCTCGGGTGCGCGATGTCCCCCGTGGTCGTCTTGGTCGGTTCGGCCACTGTCGTCAACTCCCCCGTGATGGACGGTGATCAGGCGAGTGCCTGGGCCCTCGCCAGTGCGCGGGCCGTCAGGACCCCCGCGAGATGGCCGAGGTACTCGGCCGATGTGCCGCGGCCCGGGACGAACAGCTCGCGGGGCTCGGCGCGGAAGGCGGCGAGCACCTCGTCCGTCGTGTACGGGCCCGCGCGCAGCCGGTCCTCGACCCCGCGCAGGCGCAGGGCGCGGGCGGTTGCCCCGGTCACCGCGATGCGGGGGCCGTCGGCGGTGAGGCGTACGGCGCTCGCGCACAGCGGGTAGCGGGTGGCCCGGTCGGCGCTCTTCTCGAAGGCGGCCGCGGGTCCGCCGGCGGGCACCAGCAGGGCCGTGATCACACGGCCCGCCGGTACCCCGGAGGCGGCGAGGTCCTCGGCCGCCACCGTCGTCCGGCCGCGGGGGCCGGCCAGTTCGACCTCGGCGCCGGCCGCGATGGCCGCCGGCGGCAGGTCGGTGGGGCGGCCGGTGGCCGCCAGGTTCCCCCCGGTGGTGCCGAGGTTGCGCACTTGGGGGTCACCGTTGGCGCGGGCCGCGGCGGCGATCTCGGGGGCCCGCGCGAGCACCAGTGGGTGCGCGGCGAGTTCGGCGAGCGTGGTCAGCGCCCCGATCCGCAGCGTGCCGTCCGGGGTGGTCTCCACGCCCCGGAGTTCCTCCAGGTGCCGTACGTCGACGAGCAGGCCGGTCCGGGCGGCGCCGGCGCGCAGGTCGGGCAGCAGGCTCTGGCCACCGGCCAGGGCCACGGCCCCGGGGGTGCCCGCCAGGAGGGCGAGCGCCTCTTCGAGGCCGACGGGCCGTACGTAGTCGAACTCGGTGAGGATCACTGGGCTTCCCCTCTCAGGCGGCGCCAGACCTTTTCCGGTGTGAGGGGCATGTCGATGTGCCGGACGCCCAGGTCGGACAGGGCGTCCACGACGGCGTTGACGACGGCGGCGGCCGGCGGCACGGTGGCGATCTCGCCGGCCCCCTTGGCGCCGAGCGGGTTGTGCGGGCTCGGGGTGGTCGTCTTGTCGAGGGAGAAGAAGGGCACGTCGGCGGCGCGCGGCAGGGCGTAGTGGCCCAGGTCGCAGCTGATGAGCAGCCCGTTCTCGTCGTATTCGGCGGCCTCCATGAGGGCTTGCCCGAGGCCGTGCACGATGCTGCCCTCGATCTGACCGAGGACGATCTTCGGGTTGCCGATGTTGCCCGCGTCGTCCACGGCGGTGTAGGACACCACCTCGGTCTCGCCGGTCAGTTCGTCCACCTCGACCACCGCGACGTGCGTGCCGAACGGATAGTTGAAGTCCGGCGGGTCGAAGTGGGTGGTTTCGTCGAGGGCGGGTTCGATCTCGGGGGGCAGCCCCCAGCCGTACCACATGGCCATGGCCAGCTCGGCGAACGTCTTCGCGTTCTCCTCGTTGCCCTCCTCGTGGACGCCGCCGTTCGCGTAGACGACCTTCTCCTCGGGGACGCCCAGGAAGACGGCGCCAGCCTTGACCAGCTTCGCCTTGAGTTTGCGGGCGGTGAGGGCGACGGCCGGCGCGGCCATGCTGTAGGAGCGCGAGCCGTAGGTACCCTGCCCGTACGGGGCCTTCTGCGTGTCCCCCTCCAGAACCTGTACCTGCGCCGGGTCGATGCCGAGTTCGTCGGCGGCGACCTGGGCGAAGACGGTGCCGTGGCTCTGGCCGGTGGAGGCGGAGCCGACGGTCACGGTGACCTCGCCGGTGGGGTGGACGCGGATGTTCGCGCTCTCCCAGGTGCCGCCGAGCATGCCCTCCTTCGACATCCGGGTGGAGGGGCCGACGCCGCAGATGGCGACGTAGGAGGCGATGCCCACGCCGAGCCGCTTGCCTCGGGCCCGGGCCTGCGTCTTGCGGGCGGGCATGTCGGCGTAGCCGGACAGCTCGATGGCCCGGTCGAAGTTGAGCTGGTAGTCACCGGAGTCGTAGGTCCAGCCCAGCCCGTTGTCGTACGGGAACTTCTCCTTCGGCACCAGGTTCTTGCGTCGCACGACCGCCGGGTCCATGCCGATCTCGCTCGCGTACCGGTCGACGAGGCGTTCCATCAGGAACGCGGCCTCGGCGCGTCCGCTGCCTCGCTGGGCGCCGAGCGAGACGGTGTTGGTGAAGGCGGCGTAGACCTCGCAGAAGGCGGCGGGGATGTCGTACATGCCGCTGATGGAGCGTCCCATCAGGGCGGTGGCGACTCCGGGGCCGATGGTGGAGGGGTAGGCGCCCAGGTTGGCGTAGCTGGTGGCGCGCACGGCGGTGATCCGGCCGTCGCGGGTGCCGGCGAGGGTGACGTGCTGGCGGTGGTCGCGGCCCTGGACGGTGGAGTTCATCAGGCCGGTGCGGGTGTCCACCCATTTCACGGGCCGGCCGAGCGCCTTGGACAGCAAGAGGACCAGCGCCATGTCGGGGTAGAGGTAGCCCTTGGTGCCGAAGCTTCCGCCCACGGTCGGCGCGATCACCCGCAGCTTGTTGAAGGGGATGCCGAGGACCAGGGCGGAGAGCAGGAAGCGGTGGTTGTGCGGGCCCTGGGTGGAGGCGTAGAGGGTGTACTCGCCGGTGGCGGCGTTGTAGTCGCCGACCGCGCCGCGGGGCTCGATGGGGCTGTTGATGGTGCGCTGGTTGACGAGGTCGAGTTCGACGGTGACCTCGGCCTCGGCGATGGCCGCGTCGGTGCGGTCCTTGTCGCCGCAGGTCCAGTACGCGTTCAGGTTGCCGGGGACGGCCTCGTGCAGTTGGGGAGCGCCCTCGGCGAGGGCCTCGTCGGCCCGGGTGACGACGGGCAGCGGCTCGTACTCGACGGCGATGGCGGCGAGCGCGGCGGCGGCCTGGCGGGGGGTCTCGGCGACGACCACGGCGATCGGGTCGCCGACGTGCCGGACGGCGTCACCGGTCAGGACGGGGCGGGCGCCGGGAAGCCCGTAGGGGTGGGGCGGGAAGTGGCTCTCGACCCCGCCGGGTATCCAGATGCAGGGCAACGGCATCACGTCGGTGAAGTCGGCGGCGGTGGCCACTTTCAGTACGCCGGGCAGTTGTTCCGCGGCCTTGGTCTCGATGGACAGGATCTTCGCGTGGGCCACCCGGCTGCCGAGGATGGCCATGTGGGCGGTGCCCGGCAGGTTGATGTCGGCGACGTACGTGGCCTCGCCGCGCAGCAGCTGCGGATCCTCCCGGCTGTCCAGCGGCTGTCCCAGCACTCCGTTGCCCTGGAGAGCGCTCTCCCCCGTTACTGTGGTCATCGCCTCACACCTCCTGTCCGGACGCCGACGCGGCGGGCGCGGCGGCGGGTTCCTCGGCGCGGGCGGCGGAGCAGGCGCGCTGCACTCCGCGCACGACGCTGTGGTAGCCGGTGCAGCGGCACAGGTTGCCGGTGAGCCATTCGCGGATCTCGGCCTCGGTGGGTGCCTCGCGGTCGGCGGCGTCATCGGTGAGCGCGGTCTCGACGAATTCCCCGAGCGCCATCACCATGCCGGGGGTGCAGAAGCCGCACTGGGTGCCGTGCTCTTGACGCAAGGCTTCCTGGAGGCCGTTGAGTTCGCCGCCGGGGGTGGTGACCCCCTCGATGGTGGTCACCTGGGCTCCCGCGGCCGACGCGGTGAGGACCAGGCAACTCTTGACGGACCTGCCGTCGAGCCGCACGACGCACGAGCCGCACTGGCCGGTGTCACAGCCGACCTTGGTCCCGGTCAGTCCCAAGCCTTCACGGAGCCGTTCCACGAGCAGTTCGTTCGGCGGGGCCGAGAACTGCTCGGGTCTTCCGTTCACGTTCAGTGAGAGATCCATGCGAGCGCCTGCGCTTCCGTGAGCGGCCGGTTGAAGAGAGGTCCGCCGGGCTGTTGGAGAATTCCTCCGGAGTGCAGCGGTCCGGTGTCGACGGGGGCGAATCCCAGATCAGAGATGATTCCCGCGACGATTTCCTTCGCTTTTCCGTCGTCGCCCGCCGTGAAATGGGCCAGCCGTTCGCCCGCTTCGGTGCCGGCCACGGCGAGAGTCTCGAAATGCATGGTGTTCAGGGATTTCACGACCCGGGCGCCGGGATACCACTCGGCGACCAGGTCGCTGGAGCCGCGGCCGCCGAGATCGGCGGGGGTCCCGGCGCCGCCGAACGCGTTGGTGGCGTCCACCAGCACCTTGTCCTGTACGACGTGCGGCGGCAGCAGCCCCCGTACGCGGTCGAACGGCAGCATCAGCACCAGCAGGTCGGCCCGGCCGGCGGCATCGGCGGGGTGCGCCGCCGATGCCGCGGGGCCCAGTTCGGCCAGCAGCGGGGCCAGGGTCCGCGGGCCACGGGCGTTGGCGAGCACGACCTCGTGGCCGGCGGCGACCAGGATGCGGGCGAGGACCGTGCCGATCCGGCCGGTGCCGATGATGCCTGTGCGCATTGACACTCCTCAGTCCATCCCGATCCAGACCGACTTGGTCTGGGTGTAGCTCTCCAGGGATTCGGGCCCGCACTCACGGCCGTAACCGGAGGCCTTGTAGCCGCCGTAGGGCACCGAGGGGTCGTACTGGTTGTAGCAGTTGACCCAGACGGTCCCCGCCTTGATCTGCGAGGCCACCCGGTGGGCGCGCCGCAGGTCCTTGGTGTGCACCCCGGCGGCGAGGCCGTACGCGCTGTCGTTGGCGATGCGCACGGCGTCCTCCTCGGTGTCGAAGGGGATGATCGACAGGACCGGGCCGAAGATCTCCTCCTGGGCGATCCGCATCCCGTTGTCGACACCGGTGAAGACGGTCGGCAGGAAGTACAGGCCCCCCGACAGGCCCGTGGACGTGCCCTCCGGGATCCATCCGGTGCCGCCGGTCCGCAGGACGGCGCCTTCCTTCTCCCCGACCTCGATGTAGGAGCTCACCTTGTCGAACTGGCCTCGGTGGGCGAGCGGCCCGAACAAAGTGGCCGGGTCGCGCGGGTCTCCGGGCTTGAGGGCGGAGGCCCGCCGCACCAGCCGTTCGACCATCTCGTCGTGGATGGGGCGCTGGAGCAGCAGCCGGGAGCCGGCGGTGCAGATCTCGCCCTTGTTGTAGTAGATGCCGAAGAAGGCCAGTTCCTCGGCGGCGGCCAGGTCCGCGTCGGCGAAGACGATGTTGGCGGACTTGCCGCCGAGTTCCATCGTGACCTTCTTCAGGGTGCCGGCCGACTTGCGGATGATCGCCTGGCCGACCGCCGTGGAGCCGGTGAAGGCGATCTTGTCGATGCCGGGGTGGTCGGTGAGGGTCTCCCCCAGTTCCACGCCCGGACCGGTGATGACGTTCAACACCCCGTCCGGGATCTCCGCCTCCTGGAACAGTTCGGCGATCTTGAGGGCGGTGAGCGGGGTGGCCGGGGAGGGCTTGTGGACGACCGTGTTGCCCGCGGCGAGGGCCGGGGCGATCTTGGTCATCGACAGCAGCAGCGGGAAGTTGAACGGGGTGATGGCGCACACCACGCCCAGCGGTTCGCGCAGGGTGTAGGCGAGCTGGCCGCCGGCCGGGGCCCGCGAGGAGCCGTCGACACGGGTGACCGCGCCCGCGTAGTAGTGCATGAGCTGGGCGGCCATCGGGGCGTCGACCGTGCTGGAGAAGGCGAACGGTTTGCCCATGTCCACCGTCTCCAGCAGGGCGATCTCCTCCAGGTCCCGCTCGATGAGCTCACCGACCCGGTTCAGCCGCAGCGCGCGTTCCTGGGCGGACAGTCTGCTCCACGGGCCTTCCTCGTACGCCTGGCGGGCGGCGGCCACGGCCGCGTCCGCGTCCGCGGCGGTGGCCTGGGCCACCGGTACGATCTCCCGCCCGTCCACGGGGCTGACGTCCGGTTCGGTCCGGCCGTCCTGGGACGCGACCCATCTGCCGCCGATGAAGAGCTTCCCGGGGTTGGCGAGGGGCTGGCCGCTCAGCTCACGCTTGGTCATGGCTGCCTTCCGTGTCGGGGGTGCGGGGGCCTGTCAGCCCTTCGCGAGCTGCGCTAAGAAGGTCTCGGCGAGGGCCTTGGAGGAGTACGGGTTCTGGCCGGTGGTGAGCTTGCGGTCGACGACGACGTGCGAGTCCCAGATCGCCTCGGCCTTCTCGTAGCGGGCGCCGAGTCTGGTGAGTTCGACCTCGAGGATCAGCGGGAGCCGCCCGGCCATGTTCGTGACGAGTTCCTCGCTGTGCGAGAAGGCCGTCATCCGGTAGCCCTCGAACGGCCAGCGGCCCTCGCCGTCGCGCAGCGCGAGCAGCGAGGTGTGACCGTGGCAGACGGTGGCCAGCGGCTTGTCCTGGGCGATGGCCCACCGCAGGATCTGGGCGAGCTCGTCGGACTTCGGCAGGTCGCCGATGGCGCCGTGGCCGCCGCTGACGTAGATCCCGTCGTAGTCGGCGATGTCCTTCTCGCCGAGGGATTCGAGCGCGATCGGGCTTTCGAGTTGCGGGGTGCTCCCGATGACCCGTACGTATTCGGCCGCGTTGGCGGCGTCCTCGTCGGGGGAGCCCGCGGGCCGGACGTACTGGAGGAACTGCGGGTCGATGCTGGTCCGGTCGACCGTCGGGGCCTGGCCGCCGATCGTCGCCACGTCCACGGTGTGGCCGGCGTCGCGGAAGAGGGTGTAGGGCACGACGAATTCCTCTGCCCAGAAACCCGAGGGGTGTTGTTCCCCGTCGAGCAGATGGAGCGTGGCCTTTGCCGTCATGACGACGAGGATCTTCATGACTGATCTCCTTGTTCTGGAATCGCTGCCGATTCAACACGCCGCCCGCGAGGGGCGTAAGGGGGGAGCGTCAGGCGCGCGATACTTCGTCACGTGCGTCCAGCGCCGAGATGATGGTGCGGAATTCACCGACCAGGGGGTGGTCGGGATGGGCTTCGGCGAATATGCGCTCGCCGTACAGAGCGGCCATTTCCGGTACGTACGGAAGGATTCCGGCCAGGGGCGCCCCGTAGACCTCCTCGGCGCGCCGGCGGGCGTCCACCCGGTCGACGCCCTCGGGGGCCATGCTCAGGACGAGCGCCCGCCGGCAGGCCAGTCGCCCGGCGAGGGAGAGGGTCTCCTCGACCCCGGAGAGGTCGACGCGGTCGGCCCGCGCCATGATCAGCACCACGTCGGCGCTGGCCATGGCGGTCACCGACTCGTTGTTGAGCCCGGCGTGGGTGTCGAGCAACAGGACGTCGAGCGCGTAGTGCTCGGACAGCCGCTCGAAGCCCTCCGGGAGCAGCCCCACGTCGTAGCCGGTGGACATGAGTTCGCGCAGGGCCGCGGTCCCGGTCCGCGCCGGTACGACGTACAGCCCGGGTACACCGGTCTTCTGTGCCGCGGTCTCGATCTCGCAGCGGCCGAGGAGGTAGTCGGCGAGCGAGCCGGCGCCCGGGCCGATCCGGAACAGCAGGTCCAGGGTGGGCGACTGGATGTCCGTGTCGACCACCCCCACCCGGCGTCCCCCGGCCGCGATCAGCAGCGCGAGGTTCGCCAGTACCGAGGACTTGCCGGTACCGCCACGGTGTGAGTGCACCACGATGGTCCGGGTCATCAGGCCGCCGCCGTTCGGTCCGCGTGCGGCCCCCGCGCCGCACGTGGCCGGTGCAGGGCCAGCATGGTGACGTCGTCGTGCTGTTCGGCGAGCCCGGTGTGCTCGCGCACCGCCAGGTCGATCCGGTCGACCACGTCCTTGCCGCTCACGGGCGGGCCCCCGAGCAGTTCCAGCATCCGCTCGTCGCCGAGGAAGGTTCCTTCCGGGCAGCGGGCCTCCGGTACCCCGTCCGTGAACACGAAGAGGGTGTCCCCGGGGTTCAACTGGGCGTAGCCGAGGGTGTAGACGCAGTCGGGCAGGACGCCGACGGCCGGCCCTGTGACGTCGAGCGGGACGGGCACGTCGCCGGAGCCGGACAGCAGCAGGGGCGGGTTGTGGCCGCCGTTGATGTAGACCAGGCTGCCGGTGAGCGGGTCGAGCACCCCGAAGAACAGGGTGGCGAAGTAGCCCTGCCGCAGGTGGTTGCGGGTGAGGTAGCCGTTGGTCGCCGTGACCGCGTTGAGCAGCGGGGTGGCGCCGACGACGGGGGTGCGACGGCTGCCCCCCGTACGGCCGGCCGCCATCAGGTGCTGGAGACCGCTGTTCTCGGCGGTGTGCCGCAGCAGGGAGCGGATCAGTGCCATGAAGAGGGCCGCCCCGACACCCTTGTCGCAGACGTCGGCGACGACCACCGCGAGCCGGCGGCCCCGGGACATCTCGAAGACGTCGTAGAAGTCGCCGGCGACCTGGCGTGCGGGCCGGAAGCGTACGTCTATCTCCCAGCCGGCCGGGACGGGCAGCGATTCGGGCAGGAACCCGGCCTGGATCTCCCGGCCGATCTCCAGTTCCTTCTCGTAGCCCATCAGTTCGGCGCGGGCGTCCGCCTCGCGCAGGGTCCGGCCGAGCCCGGCCCGCTCGGAGCAGCTGTGCAGCCTGGCACCGACCAGGGCGGGCAGGAACGGCGGTACGAGGTAGTCGTGGCCGAGCCGTACGTGCTGCTCGAGGGCGGCGAACTCCGCCACCGTCCAGACGACCACGATCGGGGCCCCGGCCCAGCGGCGCAGCCGGCGTACGGCCATCCGCACGCTCTCGCCGTCGGCCTCGGCCGGGGCGAGCAGCACGTCCGCCACGGGCAGCACTTCCAGTGGGCCTCGCAGCAGTTCCGTCAGGGTGCGGGGGACGAGTTCCGCGTCCATCAGCCTGAGTGCGTCGAGCAGTTCGGGCGTGGGAGGCGGGTACTCGTCGAGGATGATCACGGTCGTGGAGGGCATGGGTCCGTCCCCTCGGCCTTCACGGTCAGCGTGCTGACGTTCCGGCCGTCCATGCGTGCGTAGCTGAATTCGTCCACGCTGGTGAGAGCCAGGTGGATGCCGAGACCGCCGACCCGCCGCCGTTCCGGGGGGACCCCGGTGGCGGGGGGCAGGCAGCCTCGGACGGGGTCGAAGGGAGGTGCGGCGTCTTCGATGACGATCCGCACCCCGCCGGGGCGGGAGTGGCCGCGGACGGTGATCCGTCCGCCGCCACACCGGTACCCGTGCGTGATCACGTTCGTGGCCAGCTCGTCCACGGCCAGCCGGATCCGGTACGTGGCCCGTTTGCCCAGGCGTGCCCGGCCGGCCAGGCGCAGGACGAACGCGGCGATGTCGCCCAGTGCCCCGACCTTCGCGGGCACGTCCAGTACGGAGGGCTTGCTCGCCAGTTCGACCATGTCGCCCACGGCCGTCAGTCGTCGGAGAGCAGGATGCTCCGGTCCAGTCCGGCGGTGCGGATGGTCCGGGACACGGGCTCGATGGCGCCGACCACCTTGATGGTGACGTGGTCGGCCACCTTCTGCTGGGCGAAGACCAGGGAGCGCAGTCCGGCGCTGGCCATGTAGCCGACGCCGGCCATCCGGATCTCGACGGTGTTGGTGCCGTGGCCCGCGGCCTTCTCGATCGTCTGGTGGAAGTCCGGGGCCGTGTTGGCGTCCAGCTCGCCCGCCAGTTCGATCACGGTGGTGTCGCCCTCGATGCTCAGGGACACGGAAAGCGGCATGTCAGGTCTCCTTCGGTCAGAACGTCCCGGTCGTCTCGGGCTCGTTCGTACGGCCCACGAGGATCACGACGGAGCGGGGGCCGATCAGGTACTTGCCGGCGTTGTCCAGCTCCTGCTCCGCACCGGGGGTGCGGATGTCGTACGGCGCCTCGGCCGAGGTGTCGGCGAACAGGTGCCAGGTCCGCCCGCCGGGCAGGGCGGGCAGTTCCAGGTCGTGCGACTCCCAGTGCGAGTTCATGGCCACGTACACCACGTCGTCGTCCCCGGTGCCGCAACGTGCCACCGCCAACAGCCGGCTCTCCTGCGACCAGTCGGGCTGCCAGGCCCGCTCCCCGTGCCAGCTGATGTCGGGCAGCCCCAGGGCGTCCCGCATCTGTCCGGTGGGGTGCGAGGTGGAGCGCAGCTCGCGATGGTGCTTGCGGAAGGCGATCAGCTCGCGGGTGAACCGGAGCAGTTCGGCGTTCTCGTCGACCTGGTCCCAGTCGAACCAGGACAGTTCGTTGTCCTGGCAGTACGTGTTGTTGTTGCCCTGCTGGGTGCGCGCCACCTCATCACCGGACAGCAGCATCGGGATGCCCTGACTGGTGAAGAGGATGGCCAGCGCGTTCTTCATCTGGCGCAGGCGCAGCGCGTTGACGTCGGGGTCGTCGGTGGGCCCTTCGGCCCCGCAGTTCCAGCTGGCGTTGTCGTTGCCACCGTCGTTGTTGCCCTCGCCGTTGGCCTCGTTGTGCTTGTCGTTGAACGAGACGAGGTCGGCGAGGGTGAACCCGTCGTGCGCGGTCAGGAAGTTGACCGACGCCGAGGTGCCGCGGGTGGAGTAGAGGTCGGGCGAGCCCGCGACCCGGGTGGCGAGTTCCCCGGTGACCCCGGGGTCGCCCTTGAGGAAGCTGCGGACGGTGTCACGGTACTTGCCGTTCCATTCGGCCCAGCGTCCGTACGCCGGGAAGTTGCCGACCTCGTAGAGGCCGCCGGCGTCCCAGGCCTCGGCGATGAGCTTGGTGTGCCGCAGCACCGGGTCGAAGGCGAGCGATTCCAGCAGCGGCGGGTTGGGCAGCGGGGTGCCGTCCGCGGAGCGGCCGAGGATGGCCGCGAGGTCGAAGCGGAAGCCGTCGATGTGGTAGTCGGCCACCCAGTGGCGCAGGCAGTCGAGTACGTAGTTGCGCACCACGGGGTGGTTGCAGTTGACGGTGTTGCCGGTGCCGCTGAAGTTGAAGTAGTACCCCTCGGGCGTGAGCATGTAGTACGTGGCGTTGTCGAGCCCCTTGAAGGAGATCGTCGGGCCTTGCTCGTTGCCCTCGGCGGTGTGGTTGAAGACGACGTCGAGGATGACCTCGATGCCGGCCGCGTGCAGATCCTTGATCAGGGTGCGGAACTCGTCGCCCTGCATCCCGTAGCGTCCGGTGGCCGCGTAGCCGGCCTTGGGCGCGAAGAACGAGACGGTGTTGTAGCCCCAGTAGTCGTAGAGCTTCTCGCCGGTCTCCGGGTTGCTCCGCGGGTTGTCGCTCTCGTCGAACTCGAACACCGGCAGGAGCTCGATGCAGTTGATCCCGAGTTCCTTGAGGTACGGGATCTTCTCGCGCAGCCCGGCGAACGTCCCGGGGGCGGTGACCCCCGAGGAGGGGTGCCGGGTGAAACCGCGTACGTGGGCCTCGTAGACGACGAGGTCCTCGGCGGGTATCCGCAGCGGGGTGTCGTCGCCCCAGTCGAAGTCCTGGAGGCAGACCCGCGAACGGTACTGGTAGCCGCGGCTGCGGTCCGGTTCCACGCCCCACACGTCACGGCCGGCGATCAGCCGCGCGTAGGGGTCGGAGAGGACCTGGCGGGCGTCGAAGCGGTGGCCGGTGACGGGGTCGTAGGGGCCGTCGGCCCGGTACCCGTACTCGATGTTCTCGTGGTCGAGACCGAAGACCGTCATCGCGAAGACGCTGCCGGTGCGGAACTCCTCGGGGAACTCCAGCTCGGCCATCGGCTCGGCCTCGCCGCGCTTGTAGATGACCAGGGTCATGGAGGTGGCCTGGTCGGAGAAGACGGAGAAGCTGACCCCGCCGGGGACCACGTTGGCCCCGAAGGGGAACGGCTTGCCGGCGCGGACCCGGTACCCGCCCACCTCGTGGGTCGGGTAGGCGTCGACGCGCAGGACCTGTTCGCTCGTGGTTTCGCTCATCGCGCGGCCCGGACCTTCGCGATGGCCGCTTCCGCCTCGCCGGTGGAGAAGAAGTCCAGGAAGCCGGTGGCCGACATGACGAACCGGACTTCCTCGCTCACCCCGTACAGGGTGACGGCGACACCGGCGTGCTGGGCCTCCCGGTAGACGACGAGCAGGGTGCGCAGGCCGGCGCTGGAGACGTAGGTGACGGCGGTGAGGTCGATGCGCAGCGACCGTCCCTCGCGGACGAGCGGCAGCAGGGCCTGGAGCAGCTGCCCCGAGGTCTCGCTGTTGATCTCACCGGTGGCGACGAGGACCGTGCCGCCCTTGTTCCGGCGTTCTTTCACGTGAAGAGTCATTGTCTTCTTCCCCTCATGGTGGGGCGCCCCCCGTTGGGCATTACCTGGTGACCGGCCGGAGCCGGACCTTGACCTTGACCCGGCCCTGGACGTCGGGCAGCCGGACCGTGAGGCCCTTCGCGTCGAAGTCCGTCCACGGCTTCTCGTCGATCTCGACGGACGCGACCTCGACGGAGCTTGCGGGCAGGAGGTCGGGTGAGACGCGCAGGACGCGGTCGGGCAGGTCCGTGGGGTCGGGCTGGAAGTGGAAGTCCATTTCCCGGCCGTTGATGAGCAGGTTGTTGTAGACGGCGGAGAGGTAGCAGAGTTCCGCCGAGTGGTACATGGACATCGAGTGGCTGCCCTTGAGCCGCTCGGTGCCGAGCAGGTACGGCGTACCGCTGGCGAGCACGTTGAAGTAGACGGCTCCCTCGTCGTGGTCGAGGAAGAAGGTGTTGTAGAAGGCCTCCGCCTGCCGGGCCTCGCGCAGGAAGCCGTCCCCGCCGACCGTGCCGTTCAGGATGAGGTAGGCGAGGATCGCCTGCTCCTGCTGCCACCACGCCTTGCGGTCGTGCCAGGCGAAGCGGTACGACTCCTCGTCGCCCTCCCTCACCCGTTCGACCACGTCGTACCAGCCGCCGCGCTGCTGGTCGCTGCCGACGGCGGGCATGATCTCGCCGATCTTGCGGGCGAGCTCCTCGTAGGCCGGCTTGGCCTTCAGCGAGTTCATCCGCATCAGGTTCCAGGCGATCTTGAGGTTGTGACCGACCACGGCGCGGTTCTGCTGCCAGCTGTGCGTCGTGTCGTGTGACCAGTCGCGGTAGAAGCGTTCCTGGACGAAGGGGCTGTTCTTGTAGTCCGGGAACTTGTCCGCGATGGTGTCGAAGGTGTACTCCAGGAAGTCGGCGTACTTCTGGTCGCCGGTCGCCAGGTACAGGTTGATCAGGTAGGCGGGCGCGTGGTCGCCGACCGAGTTCCAGTTCTTGCGCTCCGCGTTCTCGCCCAGCGACTCGTGGTCGGCGCTGAAGAGGATCGGGTCGATGTGCGAGTAGTAGCCGCCCAGTTCCTCGTCCTTGAAGAACTTGTCGAACAGCCGGATGGTGGCGTCCGCGTCGTCCTTGATCCGTACGTCACCGGTGACGCGGTACGTCTGGATGGGACCGGCCAGGGCGTAGATCTGCTCGTACATCGGGATCGCGTCGTAGTCGTCGGAGAACTCCGAGGTGAACAGCTTGCGTTCGCTGTCCCCGTCGACGCGGATGCCGTGGTACCAGAAGACCACGTCCTCCTCGCTGTCCACGACCCGCATGTGCTTGCGCAGGTACTCGGTGCCGCGTTCGGCGACCTCCAGGTACTCGTCCTTGCCGGTCAGCAGGTAGGCCGAGGCCATGCCGTAGACCAGGCGGGAGATGGTGTCGGTCTCCTGGACGTGGCTGGCGGTCTTGTCGCCGCCGAGCCGGATCTCGGTGCGGTACTCGGCGAAGTCCACGGGCCCGTCGCCGAACTGGGCCCGCTTGTAGAAGTCGGCCAGCGACTCGATCTGCTTGATCCACCAGCTGGGTTCCTCGAACCGGTAGTCCTCCGCGCCGCGGCCGAGGAACACCAGGCGCTTGGCGTCGAAGCGGCCGTCGGCCCGCGGGTAGTGGACGCCGTAGGCGAACAGGAGCCGGCCCGGCGAGAGCATCTCGTCGATGTGCCCGGAGGCGTCGATGTACGGCTCGTCGAGGTTGCGCACCAGCTCGGCGCTGGGGTCACCGGCCAGCGAGACGTCGAACTCGCGGCCGTCGGAGGTCTTCAGCCGCAACAGCCTGCTGCGGGAGTCGAAGCGGACGACGTAGCCCGCGATCGTGTCGGAGAAGGAGAAACCCACGGCGTCAGCCATGTTTCACACACCGTCCTTGTCGTGAGAGCTGTCGTCCTCGTATCCCTGGCTGACCTCGACGATCACGCCGTCCGGGTCGCGGAGCCACACGGTCCGCCACCCGCAGATGAAGTCGTCGAAGTCGAGCGGCCCCAGGGTCACTTCCGCCGCGTCGCCGAGCTCCGCCAAGAACGCGTCCACGTCGTCGGTCTGGAAGGCCAGGTGGCGCATGCGGCCCGGGGCCTGCGGCCCGTCTCCCCCGGCTGCCGTCGGGGAGGCCCCCTGCGCCGGTCGGTCCGGTTCGGTGCCGGCCGTGAAGAGCTCCAGGTACGCGTCCCCCTTGCGCAGGAACACGATCCGCGAGTCGCCGAGGTCGACCACCCGGGCTCGGGCGAAGCCGAAGTAGCGGGTGTAGAACTCCTCGGTGGTCTTCTGGTCGGCGCAGTTCAGGCCCACGTGGGACCAGACCGTCCCGGCCATCAGGCCGCCCCCCGGCCCCGCCCCGCCGCGATCAACTCGATGATCCGGCGGGCGAAGAGGTGGTGGTGGGCGCCGGTGCGCCCGGTGACCAGGTCACCGTCGACGACCACGTCCTCGTTGACGTACTCGGCGCCCATGTTCCGGACGTCGCCGATGAGGTTGTTGTGACAGACCACCTTGCGACCGCGGATCTTCTCGGGGATCGAGGAGGCGAGCCACATGCCGTGACAGATGATCCCCTTGAGGACCGTCGGCTCCTCGAACGCCCGGCGCAGCAGCTCCGTGGCGGGCGCCAGGACGTCCACGTCCTCGGTGTAGCGCAGCCGGTCGGCCACCATGCCCGAGGGGACGATGATCGCCGCGTACCGGCGCAGCTCCTCGTCGCCCAGCCCCTCCAGGGACTTGTCGGCGGTGAACGGCGCCCGGTACTCGTGGCCGGTGAAGGTGATGGAGTCGTTTCCCCACAGCCGGGTCAGGAAGTCGACCTCGGCGCCCTCCTCGGCGAACCGGTGCTGGTAGTAGAAGATCTCCGGCTCGTAGAAGTCGCTCTCGACCAGGACCGCGATCCGGGTCCCGGTCAGGGCGCCCTCGCGTAGTACGACGTCAGGCACGGGACACTCCCTTCAGGAAGTCCGCCGCGCGCTCGGCGATCATCGCGATGGCGGTGTGGCAGTTGCCCGAGGGGACCGCGGGCATCACGCTGGCGTCGACGACGCGCAGGTTCCGTACGCCGTGCACCCGCAGTTGCGGGTCGACGACGGAGAGGTCGTCGACGCCCATGCGGCAGGAGCCGGCCTGGTGGTGGTAGCTCTCGGACTTCTGCTTCACGAAGGTCCGCAGGTCCTCGTCGCTCACGTAGCCCGGCCCGGGCTGGAGCTCCTGCTTGTACCAGGGGGAGAACGCGGAGGTGGCGAAGAGCTCCCGGGCGATCTTGACGCCTTGCACCATCCGTTCCAGGTCCCACCGGTCGCCCAGGTAATTCGGGTTGATCAGCGGGTGGGCCAGCGGGTCGGCGCCCGCCAGCCTGATCCAGCCGCGCGAGACGGGTCGTACGACCCCGGGCAGGATGCTCACCGTGTTGGGGTGGTCCTGACCGACGATCACGTCGAACGGCACGTGCACGAAGGCGATCTGGAGGTCGGGCGCGGGCAGTCCCGGCTGCGAGGACAGGAACAGAGCGCTCTCCGACAGGTTCTGCGCCGGCGGCGGCAGCTCCTGCGTGACCTCCGCCATCAGCCCGGTCAGCACGTGGTTGTGGAAGTTCTCGCCCACCCCGGGCACGGCCGCGGTGACCCCGATGCCGTGTTCGCGCAGCTGCTCGGGGTGCCCGATGCCGGAGAGCAGCAGCAGCTTCGGGGACTCGATCGCCCCGGCGGCCACGATCACCTCCCGGCGGGCCCGTACGGTGTGCGTCCCCGGCTCGGCGGCGGCGCTGTGCCCGTCGCCCACCACGCGGCCCGCGATGGGGGCGGCCGGTGCGAGGCGGACGTACTCGACACCGGTGCAGGTGTCCCCGTCGAAGAGCAGCCGGGTGCTCTGCGCACCGGTGCGCAGGGTCAGGTTGGCCCGCTCCAGCGCCGGCTCCAGGTAGGCGGCGAGGGCGCCCTGGCGGCGGCCGTCCGCGACGTCGATGTGGTGCCAGCCGGTGCCGAAGAGTCCGCGCCGGGGCCCGTCCGTGTTGAAGTCGGCGATCTCCTGGTGGCCGAGCTCCACGGCCGCGTCGATGAAGGCGCGGGAGGTCGGGTTGGGGTTGTGCCGTCCGGCGTGGGTGATGCGCTGCGGGCCGCCGGTACCGGTGGTGCCGG
Organism: Streptomyces sp. Tek67B01; assembly: GCF_055231995.1. Classification (NCBI taxonomy): domain Bacteria; kingdom Bacillati; phylum Actinomycetota; class Actinomycetes; order Kitasatosporales; family Streptomycetaceae; genus Streptomyces; species Streptomyces sp. Tek67B01. The sequence continues at coordinate 5,847,507 of NZ_JBUYUY010000001.1, read as the reverse complement.
CCGTGGCGTCCTCCTGGCCCTCCAGGAGGGCGAAGTAGGGCAGCACGTCCTCGTGCGCCCAGCCCGCGGCGCCCTGGTAGGCCCAGTTGTCGAAGTCCGAGGCGTGGCCCCGGATGTGCATCATGATGTAGAGGTTGCTGCTGCCGCCGGGTGCCTTGCCGCGCGGTTCGTACGTACGGCGGCCGTCGAGCCCCGGCTGCGGGACGCTGGTGTAGCCCCAGTCGACGGGTCCGCCCAGCAGCTTGTACCAGGAGGACGGGTCGTCCACCTCGGGCGGGATGCGGTCGCCGCCGGCCTCCAGGACGAGGACGGAGACGTCCGGGTCCTCGGAGAGACGGTTCGCCAGGACACTGCCGGCGGTGCCGGACCCCACGATGATGTAGTCGTACTCATCTCTCGCCATCACGCCGCCCCTCAGCCCTGGCCGAGCACCTGGAAGGGCACGGTGTCGTGGTGGTTCGACATGTAGACGATCTTTCCGTCCACGATCCGGAAGAAGTTCATGACCTCGGCCTCGATGGCCTCGCCGGCGGGACTGACGGCGGTGAGGTGGGAGACGGCCGCGGCCTGCTCCCCGTCGACGAGGAAGTGCACGGGCTCGTTCCGGAAGCTCCGGTACATCGTCCCCATGCCCTTCATCATCGAGCGCAGCGTCTCCAGGCCCTCGACGTGTCCGGCGAGCTGCTCGTCCATGACCTGGTCGTCGGCGAACAGGTCGCACCAGCGGTCCCAGTCCCCGGCATTGGCGTATTCGTAGTACTTCCGCAGGATCTCTCGTGCGTCCAACGCGCTCATCGCGTTCCTCCCCCTATCGGTCTCTGCGGGTTCCGTCGGGCGCGAAGGGCGCCCAGAACTGGCTGAAGGCGGTCGCCGTGTCGCCGAAGAGCCCGTCGCGGCCCTCGACGATCCGCCCGTCCCGCCACCGCATGAAGTGGAAGACCGGGTAGTCCATCCGCTCGTACGGGGACCCGCTCGCCCCGTCCGCGCCGTCGCGCACGGCGACGTTGCGGCACACGTCGGCGCTGCAGTCCTCGCCGACGAGCACCGCCTCGATGTCCATCCGGAAGGTGCCGCCCGTGAGCTTGTGGGTCTGCCCCATCAGCTCCAGGAAGGCGTCCAGGCTCTCGTACCAGCCGGCGAGCGGATGGTTGCCCGGCACCAGCCAGCGCAGGTCCTCGGAGTAGTACTCCAGGATGCGCGCCCGGTCACCGGAGCCGAGCGCCTGGTAGGCCGCCCGCACCCGCTCCCGCGTCACTTCGGTCATCGCCCCTCCTCCTACGTCTGCGCAGCCGGTCAGAGGGAACCGGAACCGGGCATCGGCGCCAGTTCGTTGACGGTGTACTGCTTGATCAGCGGGCCGTCCTGGCCCGCCACCACGACCCAGGTCTGGTCGGCGTCGAAGCCGAGCCACTGGCTGCGCGCGGCCGGCGGGTCCCAGATCTTGGCCTGCCAGTTCACGAGGACCCGCACGATCGCCCGGTCGCCCTCGATGACGGGCTCGACCTTCGTGACGGTGTGGACCTCGTCGAAGAAGCGGGAGGTCACGGCGGCGTACCAGCGGCCGAAGCCCTCGTGTCCGAGGAAGGTGTCCTCGGGGACCTTGAACTCCAGGTCCTCGGTGATGAGGCCGAGCACCCGGTCCAGCGGAAGGTGCTGGTCCAGGGCCACGTACCAGTTCTCGGCGAAGCTGCGGATCGCGTCCTCGGTCAGCCGCTCGGCGGGCATGCGGTCTCCTCCTGTCCGTACCGGTGCAGTGGTGTCAGGGCGTGGTGCGGGGATCAGATCTGGATGTCGACGAGGTACGGGCCGGGGTGGTCCAGCATCCGGCCCACGGCCGCGACCGCCTCGTCCGGCTTCTCCACCCGTGTCCCGTCCGCGCCGAGGGCGCGTGCCAGCCCGGCGAAGTCGATCTCGGGACGGGAGAGGTCGAAGGAGCCCGGGAAGTCGTGCTCGGCGATGTCCCGCTCCCGCCAGTACTGGGCGATGTTGTCGTCGAGCAGCCGGTACTTGCGGTTGTTGCAGACCACGAACTTGGCGTCGATGCCGTGCCGGACCGCGGTCCAGAGCGCCTGGTAGGTGTACATCGACCCGCCGTCGCCCGCGAAGCCGACGACGAGGCGGTCCGGTCGGGCCAGCTTGGCGCCGACCGCTCCCGGGAAGCCCACCCCGAGCGAACCGCCCCGGGTGAGGTGGTAGTCGCCCGGCCGCTCCGCCGGCAGGTACCTGGTGACCAGCGGCGAGGTGGTCAGCGCCTCGTCGAAGACGATGAGGTCGCCCCCCGTCCGCTCGGCCAGGGTTCGCAGGAAGACGGCCATCGGCGTGCCGTCGGCGTCCGGGGCGCCCGCCTCGGCGGCCCGCTCCCGGGCGCGGGCGTCCAGCCGGGCGGCCGCGGCGGCGCGCTGCCCGGTGGTCAGCCGGTGCTCCAGTACGCCCGCGAGCGCGCGCAGCGCCTGCTTGGGGTCGGCGGCCAGGCCCAGGTCCACGGGGTGGTTCTTGGCGATCTCGTAGGCGTTGAGGTCGATGTGCACGACCTTCGCACCGGCCCGGAAGGGGCTCTCCAGCTCGGGGAACACCTCCGGGAAGACGTAGGTGCCGACGATCAGGACCCCGTCCGCGCCGGCGACCAGCTCCTTGCTGTGCGGGCCGAACATGTGGCCCGTCTGGCCGCGGCGCAGCGGGTGTGACGCCGCGATGTTCACCTCGGAGGAGTCCACCTCGTACACGTCGGCGCCCAGCAGTTCGGCGACCGCCACGAGTTCGGCCTGTGCCCCCGACAGCGCCACCCCGTCGCCGATCAGTACGACCGGGCGTTCGGCGGAGGCGAGCAGCTCGGCCGCCCGGCCCACCGAGGCGGGTGAGGGCGCCACGTCCGTGAGCGGCACCTGGGTGGGCAGTACGGGCTCCGAGTTCGGCTCGTCCAGCACGTCCATCGGCAGTGCCACGAACACCGGTCCCCGCGGCGGGGTCAGGGCGATCTTGACGGCCCGCCGGATCGTGCGGAGCACCGAGCGCGGGTCGGTGACCCGGGTCGCGTACTTCGTCACCGGCTTGGCCATCGCCACCAGGTCGGACGCCATCTGCGCGTCCATGGCGTCGTAGCGGACCCCGGCGTCACCGGCGACCACCACGAGCGGGGTGTGGCCGCGCAGCGACTGGTAGAGCATTCCGATGCCGTTGCCCAGCCCCACACCGGAGTGCAGCTGGAGCAGGGCCGCGCCGCCGGTGGCCCGGGCGTAGCCGTCGGCGATGCCGGCGGCGACGGTCTCCTGGAGGGCGAGGACGTACCGGAAGTCCGTTGCCGCGTCGACCGCGTCGAGGAATCCCTGTTCGACCGTCCCCGGGTTTCCGAACATCACATTCAGGCCGTCGGCCTTGAACTGATCGATCAGCCTTTCCCGTCCGGGAGTGGCTTCCATGAATTCCCCCTCTTTCCCAGGAGTTACCGGACTACCATCCGTATCGGGTGAGCCCGTTCTCCAGGACTTCCACGATCTTCTGCCCCGTCAGATATGAATCGGGGGTCGAACGGCCGGTCACGAAGGGGAAGTCGACGATCACCGAAAGGGGGTGGCCGAAATTCCCGTGGTACGCGCCGCGCGGGCCGGTGGCATCGCGCAGGATGTACTCCAGCGGATACGGGGGCGGCCCCATGTTGAAGTCGGTACCGAGGAATCCGGTGCCGTCCTTGTAGTCGTATTCCTTGCAGTGGCCGGTAACGTGCTTGCCCCAGATGATGCTCTTGCGGTCGCCCCAGTCCCGGGCGAAGGCCAGGCAGGCCACCCCGTAGCACTCGGCCGCCACGACCTTGCCGGCGTTCTTGAAGGCGAGGATGAGGGCGTGGACCCGCTCGTTGTTGGCGAGGTCGGCGATGGGGCCGCTGCCGCCGACGATGAGGATCGCGTCGAAGGAGGCGATGTCCTCCTGGAGCTTGTCCAGATCGCGGTGGTACTGCTCCAGCTTGGGCAGGTAGTCCTTGTCGCTGGTGTACGGGCGTTCGGGCGCCCACGCCTCGATGTCGAGCGGCGAGTCGAGTCGGCTCGACTGCTCGAACTCGCGGCCCAGCCGCGCGTTCTCCTCGGTGGTCACCGACCGACCCAGCGGGGGGTCGACGTAGTGGGCGTCGAGGCTCGGCGGAAGTGCGTGGGCGCGCTTCCCGGTCGGCGTGGCGAATACGACTTCATAGCCCCGCTCGTCGAACTTCGATACCGGTCCGATCAGTTCTTCGGCCCAGTAACCGTGTTCGGAGACAATGACCAGAATCTTTCTGCTCACAGATTCCTCCAGGCGCCGCCTGTTGTGTTGGCGTCCCCCACCCTGCTTGCGCCCGGGGCCAGCGTCAAAGCGCCCGTATGCGACTTCGTGAGGTAGAAGGGCGGGCCGCCCCGACACCTCACGTAGTCGCCGCGCGAGGTCATGAAGTAGACCCGGTACTCCATGACTTCGGCCGAATCGATGAACCTTTGCGGGATCCGCGACTTATGGTCTGGACGCGCCCGTGATTCACGGGTGTGACGAGCGGGACGAATGCGCGAGGAGAGGGACGGGGACGATGACGATGGACCTGTTGTGCACACACATCGACCAGATACGTCCGGTGAAGCCCGGGACCGAGGGCTGCGAGGAGTGCCTGGCCACGGGGGACGGTTGGGTACACCTGAGGATGTGCCTGAGCTGCGGGCACGTCGGCTGCTGTGATTCCTCGAAGAACCGTCACGCCACCCGGCACTACCGCACCACCGAACACCCCATCGCGGCCTCGCACGAACCCGGCGAGGACTGGGCCTGGTGCTACGCCGACAAGCTGATGCTGGACCCCGCGTGAGCGCGGCCCCGGAGCGCGCGGCGGCTCCCTCCTCCGCCGCCGGCTCCCCCACGGCCCCCTCCCCCGCCGCCCGCTCCGCCGCAGGCTCCCCTCCCGCCCGCTCCTCCGCGGTGGCCCACACCGGGTCCGCCGCGCCCGTGACCACGGCGGGACACGCCGCGGCCGCCACCGAGCGCTCCGAGAACCGCAAGCCCGTCATCCTCGCCGTCGACGACGACCCGCAGGTGCTGCGCGCCGTCCGGCGCGATCTGCGCAGCGCCTACGGCGACCGCTACCGGGTACTGGGCGCCTCCTCGGCCGCCGACGCCCTCAAGATCCTCGACTCCCTCGACGAACGCGGCCACGACCCGGCGCTGTTCCTGGTGGACCAGCGGATGCCCGACGTCACCGGGGTGGAGTTCCTTCTGGAGGCCGTCAGCCGCTTCCCCGACGCCCGCCGGGTCCTGCTGACCGCCTACGCGGAGACCGACGCCGCGATCACCGCCATCAACCGGGTCCGCCTGGACTACTACCTGCTCAAGCCCTGGGACCCGCCGCACGAGCGGCTGTTCCCGGTACTGGACGACCTGCTGTCGGACTGGCTCGCCACCTACCGCCCCGCCTACGACGGGATCATCGTCGCGGGCCACCTGGTGTCCCCGGGCACCCACGCCGTCCGGGACTTCTTCACCCGCAACGGGCAGCCCTTCCGGTTCCTGAACGTCGAGCGCGACCCCGAGGCGCTGACGGTGCTCGCCGCGGCCGACCCCGACGCGGCGCTGCCCCTGGTCCGCTTCCCGGACGGGGCGGTGCTCTCCGCGCCGACCGACACCCAGCTCGCCCAGCGCCTGGGCCTGGCGACCACCGCCTCCCGCCCGCACTACGAGTGCGTCATCGTCGGCGCCGGCCCGGCGGGGCTGGCGGCCGGGGTGTACTCGGCGTCCGAGGGCCTGTCCACCCTCATGCTGGACTCCCGCGCCCCCGGAGGTCAGGCCGGCACCTCCAGCCTGATCGAGAACTACCTCGGGTTCCCGTCGGGCCTCTCGGGCGGCGACCTGACCCGCCGGGCCACCATCCAGGCCTCGCGCTTCGGCGCCGAGATCCTGCACCCGGTTGAGGTCGTCTCGCTGACCCGGGACGACCCGGCGAAGATCCTCACCCTGGCGGACGGTACGGAGATCAGCGCGGAGACGGTCCTCCTCGCCACCGGGGTCTCCTACAACCGCCTTCAGGCGCCGGGAGCGGACCGCTTCGAGGGCGCCGGCCTCTACTACGGGGCGGCCACCACCGAGAGCTCGGCCTGCATCTCGCAGCACGTGTTCATCGTGGGCGGCGCCAACTCGGCCGGCCAGGCGGCGGTGCACTTCGCCAAGTACGCCGCCCGCGTCACGATCCTGGTCCGCGCGGCGTCCCTCGACGCCAGCATGTCCCGCTACCTGATCGACGAGATCGCGCGCACCCCCAACATCGAGGTCCGGGTCCGCACGACCGTCGTCGCGCTGGACGGCGACGAGCACCTGGAACGGCTGACCCTCCACGACGCCGACACGGGCGAGGACACCGAGGTCCCGGCCCGGTTCATGTTCACGTTCATCGGCGCCCGCCCCCACACGGACTGGCTGGCCGGGGTCGTGGAGCGCGACGAGTACGGCTTCGTCCTCACCGGCTCCGACCTGATCTCCAACGGGGGCGAACTGCCCGCGGAGTGGAGCCTGGAGCGCGCTCCGTACCCGCTGGAGACCAGCGTGCCCGGAGTCTTCGCGGCGGGTGACGTCCGCGCCCACTCCGTCAAGCGGGTCGCCTCGGGCGTCGGCGAGGGCGCGATGGCCGTCTCCCTGATCCACCGCTACCGCTCGATGGGCTGAACCCTCCGGAGCACCGGCCGAGAGCGAACACCGAAGTCCTTGCGATCAAGAAGGAGCGGATGCAACGTTGATTACATGATTACACCCGAGCAGCAGACACAGCTCCGTACCTGGTTCGCGGACCGCCTGCCGGTGGACGTCTACGAGTCCCTGGTCTCCGTCACCGCCGACCGCGAGGAGATCACGGTCATCGGCGCCCTCCCGGCGAACGAGTCGGTGAAGGACTTCCGCGAACGCACCCGCGAGCAGCGCGTCGAGGTGGCACGCGAGGCGGAGGAGCTCTACCGCCGCAAGGTGTCCTGGGGCGTGCGCTCCGCCGACGGGACCACGCTCTTCACCCACCTCGCGGTCCCGGTGATGACCCGGCTGCGCCAGTCCGAACGCCAGGTGCTCGACACCCTGGTCGAGGGCGGCGTGGCCCGCAGCCGCGCCGACGCGCTGGCGTGGTGCGTCCGCCTCGTGAGCCGCAACACGGACACCTGGCTCACCGAACTGCGCGACTCCCTCGACACGGTCCGGAAGGTCCGCTCGCAGGGCCCCGACGTCAAGGCGGACATCCAGAAGTCCGAGTCCGAATAGCGGAAAACCTCGCCGGGCGCGCAAGATCCCGGAAAGGTAGCCGGGACGGGACCAACGACCTCAGGGAGAGGCTCCACACGATGACGACCACCGTCGAATACATCCGCTACCGGATCGGGGCGGACGACCAGCCGGCGTTCGAGGACGCCTACGCGCGGGCGGCCGAGTCCCTGGCCGCCTCGCCCGAGTGCATCGACTACGAACTCGCCCACAGTGAGGAGGAGGCCGAGCGCTACATCCTCCGCATCCGCTGGACATCGGTCGAGGACCACCTCCAGGGCTTCCGCAAGGGCGAGCAGTTCCCGGCGTTCTTCGCCGCGATCCGGCCGTACCTGAACAACATCGAGGAAATGAAGCACTACCGGGTCACCGACGTCTTCGGCACGGGAAAGGCCGCCTCCCAGTCATGAGCACCACGCCCGACACGACGCCCACCATCTACGAGTGGATGGGCGGGGCCGAGGCGATGAAGCGCCTCACGGACGTCTTCTACGCGCACGCCCTCCAGGACGAGATCCTGGCGCCGGTCTTCGCCGGAATGGACAAGAACCACCCGCAGCACGTCGCCGTCTGGCTGTCGGAGGTCTTCGGCGGCCCCTCCGACTACTCGGCCCACCACGGCGGTCACCAGCACATGGCCACCAAACACCTGGGCCGCGGCATCACCGAGACGCAGCGCCGCCGCTGGGTGGACCTCCTCATGGACACGGCGGACGAGGTCGGGCTTCCGTCCGACCCGGAGTTCCGGGCGGTGTTCGCCTACTACATCGAGTGGGGCACGCGCATGGCCCTGATCTACTCGGGCCCCAACCCGCCGCCGGTCGACGCGGCGAAGATCCCCGTCTGGTCCTGGGGGCAGACCCCGCCCTGGATCCCGAAGGCCTGATCCGGACCGAGACGGCCGGGGCCGCCGCGACGGCGCCCCCGGCCGTTTCAGCCCCGTCGGCGACCCGGGTCGTCCCCGGCGCCCGGCCGGTCGGCGAGGACCACCGCAAGGGGGACCACGCCGTCGCCGCCGGCACCTTCGCCCTCGCCTTCGCCTTCGCGGTCGCCGTCGCCTTCGCCCCGCCAGAAGTCCACGGCCTGTCGCAGGATCTCGCGCAGGGTCGCCCATTCACCGGGCCGGTCCCGCGCGTAGTCGTGCCAGGACGTGATCGCCACCAGCCGCCCGGGCGCCCGCGGCAGCCACGACAGATCGGTCAGCACGTCCGCCAACGCGTCCCAGTTCCCCCCGAACCAGTCCGGCGCGCGCAGCGCGTCCCCGAACCGCCGCAGCAGCTCCGACTTGCTCCCGACACCGTCCAGGTCCAGCCGCAGCGTCGTCCAACCCGCCTCGTCGGCGGCGGCCAGCGCCGGGCCGAGCGGCCCCGCTCCCAGGGTCATCGCAGAACCGCCTTGAAGGTGTCGTAGTGGTCGTCGGTGTAGAAGAACTCCCCACCCCCACCGGTCACGATCCGCCGCGCCCCACGGTCGCGTTCGCCCGGTGTCCGCACGGTGAACTCGTGGTAGTAGCCGCGGGCCTGCGGCGGCAAGACCTTCTCGAAGTTCCCGAAGACCGTACCGTCCTGCCGGTAGGGGTACGGGCCACCCTTGTCGATCAGCGCCAGCACCTCGCGCGCCTGCGGCGGCAGCGTGTCGGCCCGTACGGTGGCCATCCCCTTGGCCCACCCGGGCACGACGGCGCGAGCTCCGGCGCTCGGACTCGCGGTACCGGGGCTCGCGGGAGCGCCGGTGCGTGTCGCCGCCCCGGGCGTCTTCCCGGCGCAGCCGACCGCGGCCACCAGCGCGGCACAGAGGAACAGAGCCCCCAGCACGCGTAGCAACGATCGGGGCACGTTCCGAAGGATCATGCGCCGATCGTGCCAAATATCCGATTCACCCGCGAATCGCGGGAACCGGGGTGTGGAGACGGCCTAGAGCGCGGCCATCTTGGTATAGGGACTCAGGATGCGTTTCTGGACCGACCCGAAGTCGACGAGGACAGCGATCCCCTCCTCGATACCGACGACACGGCCGAGGCCGTGCTCATCGTGAGTGACCCGGTCGCCGACGCTGAACTGCCGGAGCGGCGGTTCCACGGGGGCCTTGAACGGGCTGGACGGCAAATGGCGGCGAGGTACTGCTGACTTAGTCATTGACTCCAGTATGCGCCCAGCGGGCCGCCCTGCGGTCCGCCGTTCGGATCTCAATTCCGGCACCATCCGCACCGGGAGGGCGTGGAAGCGGACCCACGGGGCCGATCAGTCGTCCGGATCGGCCCGCTCCAGGGCCGGACGCAGCCCGGGCTGGGACTCGGTCAGCAGGTAGTCCGCCACCGCCGTGTCGGTGACCAGGCTGGTCACCAGCCCCGACCGCAGCACCGCCCCGATGGCGGACGCCTTGCGCAGCCCGCCGGCGATCGCCACCACCTCCGGGATACGGCGCAGCCGGTCCGCCTCGACGGTGATGCACCGCTCGCCGAGGTCCCGGCCGACCCGCCGACCCTCGGCATCGAACAGGTGCGCGGACATCTCGGCCGCGACGCCGAGCGAGGCGTAGTGCGCCCGCTCCTCGTCGCTCAGCATGTCGTGCACGGTGGAGATGCCGGGCTCCCACGAGCCGATGGACACCGCCGCGACGGTGACCTTGTCGAAGTACTCGAAGGCCCGCGCGATCCCCGTCTGGCCGCGCAGCGCGGCCGCCGTCGCCGGGTCGGGCAGCAGCATGGGCGCGTAGATCGGGTGCGCGTCACCGCCCGAGACCTGAGCGGCGCGCCGTACGGCCTCCACGGAGCCCCGCTCCGCCGTCCCGGCGTCGTACACGCCGGTCAGCTGGACGACGGTGCAGGGCGGCAGCCGGTGCAGGGAGGCCGCCATGTGGATGGTCGAGCGGCCCCAGGCGAGACCGAGCACGTCGCCCTCGTTGACCAGCTCGCCCAGCAGGTCGGCGGCGACCGCGCCGAGGTTCTCCGGGTCGGGGGCGTCCTCGGTCGCGTCGGCCGGGGATTCGACCACCACGGCGTGCCGAAGTCCGTACCGGGCCCGCAGCGCGTCGGACCGCTCGGCGTCGAGCTCCGCCGGCACCCTGATCTCGATCCGTACGAGGTCGCGTTCGAGGGCGGTCTCCAGGACCCGGGCCACCTTGAAGCGGCTCACGCCGAACTCCTCGGCGATCTGGATCTTGGACTTGCCCTCCAGGTAGAAACGGCGCGCCATGGCCGCCGCCTGCACCAGCTCCGCGGGTCCCATCCGCAGGGCTGACCGTCCCGCCGACATTGCAGACACCGCGTTCTCCTCACTGCTGTTCACACTCTCGACTCGCCGTTCATCCTGTCAGATCCGACGGCCGTTGATCAGCCCGTACAGCCTCGGTTCACCGAGCTGTTCATCAAGCCTTGGCCCCGTGGTCGCAAGCCCAGGGCGCCGCCGCGATCGCCGCGCCCGCCTGCTCGCGCAGCGACCGGACGGCGGCGGCCGGATCGGGGGCCCCGTAGACCGCGCTCCCGGCGACGAAGACGTCCGCGCCGGCCTCCGCTACCCGCTCGATCGTCGAAGCCGACACCCCGCCGTCCACCTGGAGCCACAGCTCCAGTCCGTGCTTGGCGATCATCTCCCGGGTACGGCGGATCTTGGGCAGCATGATGTCCAAGAAGGCCTGACCGCCGAAGCCGGGCTCGACGGTCATGATCAACACCATGTCCAGCTCGGGCAGGATGTCCTCGTACTGCTCGATCGGGGTGGCCGGCTTCAGCGCCATGGCCGCCCGCGCGCCCTTGGCCCGGATCTCCCGCGCCAGCCGCACCGGCGCGGCGGCGGCCTCGGCGTGGAAGGTGACCGATCCCGCACCGGCCTCGACGTACTGCGGGGCCCAGCGGTCCGGGTTCTCGATCATGAGGTGCAGGTCGAGCGGAATGTCCGTCGCGCGACTCAGGGACTCCACGATCGGCACGCCGAGGGTGAGGTTCGGGACGAAATGGTTGTCCATGACGTCGACGTGCAGCCAGTCGGCTCCCTCGACGGCCTTCGCCTCCTCGGCGAGTCGGGCGAAGTCGGCGGACAGGATGCTGGGATTGATCTGAACGGCCATGCCCCAAGCGTGCCATGCCGAAGGCCACATCCGGCCACGACCCCGGAAGTCCCCATCCCGTTAGCCGTGCTTAAGCAATGCATCGGGTAACTTCATGCCCACTTAACCCTCGGGCGGCGTTCCGCCTCGGCCCTTCACAGGGGCGGCGCCCCGCGCAAATGGCGCATGAGCTGTTCGAGGGCGGCCCAGCCTTCGGCGCTCTCGCCGTCGCCGAGCGGGTAGTAATAGCCCGGCCGGCTCCTGTGTCCCAGCCGCACCGGTGGTTCCTTCAGCGGCGTCCGGCTCGCGGTGTCGCGCCCTGCCTCGTCGACCTCCGCGGGGCCCAGAACGAACGCGTAGGGCAGCGGCGGAGGCTCGAAGCGCGGCGCGGCGCTCAGGTCCCGGCGTGCCTCGCGCACCTGGCACATCATGGTCTTCAGCCCGTGCCGGGTCACCAGCTCGTCGGCCAGCTCCGGCAGCGCTTCCAGGGCCGGCTTCTCAGCCGGGCCGTACCCCACGGTGAGGGTGACGTCCTCCTCCACGCCCTCCGGGGTGCGGATCACGCGCAGGGTGGCGACGGCGGGCCGGTCCGGGGTGCCGACGACCACCGTCCAGGTGGGCCGGGGGGCGCGCTCGTATGCCAAGTCGGTCAGCTGCCGCCTGGACCAGGTCAGTCCGGCCGGCTCCGACGTCCCCCAGCCGGCGGGCGGACCGCCGGTGAGTGCCTGCCAGGCGGCTTCCACCGCGCCGCCGAGAACGAGATCCTCCTCGGCGCGGTGCAGGGTACGGAAGGAAACGATGAGCTGACGCTCGCCCGTAGGCTCGTACACCTCCGTGAAGGCGTCCGCCACGGGGGTCTCCCCGCCCTCGCCCCGGTCCGGGGCGAAGGCGCCGTCGCGCCATTCCAGTACCGCACCGGTCAGCCCGTCGTAGTAGCCGCACCGCTCGTCCTGGACCACCCAGCGCGAGGGGGCGGACTGCAGCAGCATGCGGGTGGGCAGGGAGAGGCGGCAGTGCGGCGGGGTGACGATCTGCAAGGAGCGGTCGCTCTCCAGGGTGGCCCGCAGGGCATCGGAGAGCCAGCTCGTCATGGGGACGACCGGCCGGTCCTGGAGAACCACGGCGGCTTCGTCGGTGAGCATGTCGACGGCCGGCTGGACGGCGGCGGGGGCCGGTACCGCGGTGACGCCCGAGACATCGACAGGGCGAGCCGCGCCGACCGTGCCGAGGGCGTCCGGCGGCCACACCCGACCGCCCAACAGCATGGTCATACGGGCCGCGAACGCACCCGCGAGCCGCTCTGCCTGCGGTACGCCGACGGCGGCCCGGGCCTCGATCCACCAGGCCGGGCCGTCCCCTGACGGCTCGGAGCCGGGGCCCAGCAATCTGGACGCCTCGCCGGGCACCTGGAGCAGCAGCGGCACCTCGATCGAGACGAGCGGTCGCCCCTCGGCGTCACAGAGCTGCACCACGGCGCCCTCACCGGCGGTCCCCACCCGCAGGTCCGGCCCGCCCGCGAGCAGCCCGGCCACTACGCTCAGCGGGTCGGGCATCCGCTCGGTGAGCGCGATCACGTCCTTCGTCATGCGGTGTTCCCCCTGGTCACGCCTGTCCGGCAATGACTCATTCGCGGCCCTCCTTGTCGTTGCCCCAGCAGCGCGTTGGCGCGCAGGAGAAGATCGTCGTCGGCCGGCTCCACAAAGGCCGCTTCGACATCGGTCACGACCCGCCGCAGGATCTTGGACCATTCGCCGACGAACTCCGTCACCCCTATTGTCACGTCGCCCCGCCCGCGAGTGACGACTCGTGGCTCCCGAGCGTGCTGTGCCGGCGCGCTCGAATCGTCAGGTCACAGCCCTCGCGGGTCATCCTCCACTCGGCGGAGAAGGTGTCCGATCCCCAGAAGACCTCGGCGCCTCAGAAGTCCGGGCGCAGAACCTCTTCCAGCAGCGGCACCAGATCGTCGAGAAGAACCGGTATGTCGTAGCGGTACGGCCAGCGTGGTGGTCCATCCGGGCGGCGCGCCGGACTCAGCCGGATCGGCATCTGGTTCCACAGGAGGACGGCGTCTTCGGCATCGCATGAGTACATCTCACCGACGGCGTCAGCCAGGTCGGCCGCGACGACATTGACGAGTGCGGATACTTGCATGGATCACCCGCATTGCCCTCCCGTGGGTTTCGGCCGTTGCGCTACTTCGGCGGCCGACGCGAAGGAATTACCTCCACATGACCACCTCGCGCACCGATCCACGCTTCGAGTTCCGCGTCGGCCAAATCTCGGGACGAAGCTCCACCGACGACAGTAATCGGGCCGAAAACCGTTCCTGTCAGGCCCCGCACCACCGTGGCATCGTCGACTTTGATCTCGAAAAGGTTTTCATCAAGGACAGCATCGGTCAGGTCGGCCCCCCTCATGTCGGTGTCAATCAACGAAGCACCGAGGAACCTCACTCCACGGAAGCTCGCTTTCGACGCGTCGGCGTCACACAGTGATGCCCCGACCATGTCCGCCCCGTCGAGCCGCGCCGACCGGAGCACGGCTTCGTCCAGGTTCGCCCGTACGAGATCCGCTCCGCTCAGGTCCGCCCCGGTCAGATCCGCCGACTGCAGGTCGGCCCGGTAGAAGGACGCGCCGGCCAGCCTCACACCCACGAGGACCGCATCGGTGAACCACGCATTGGAGAAGTCCCCGCCCGAGAGGTCGGCGCCCCGGAAGTCACGCCCCATGCCATTGAGGTCGTATTCCTCTGAGGCCAGCCATTCCTGTAGTTCCCGCACGGCTTCCGGGTCGGCCGGGAGCGCAGCCGGATTCCAGTTCTTACGGATACCAGATGACACGATCTCCCCAACCGCGAAGGCCTGACCGCCGAAGCCGGGCTCGACGGTCATGATCAACACCATGTCCAGCTCGGGCAGGATGTCCTCGTACTGCTCGATCGGGGTGGCCGGCTTCAGCGCCATGGCCGCCCGCGCGCCCTTGGCCCGGATCTCCCGCGCCAGCCGCACGGGCGCGGGAGGTGACAGAGGTTAAGTGGGTGTGAAGTGAGGGGACCCGTCGCTTAAGCGCGGCTAACGGGAGGGGGAGTTCCGGGGTCGTGGCCGGAAGTGGCCTTCGGCATGGCACGCTTGGGGCATGGCCGTTCCGGCCCCCGCCCTTCACAGGGGTGGCGCCCCGCGCAAATGGCGCATGAGCTGTTCGAGGGCGGCCCAGCCTTCGGCGCTCTCGCCGTCGCCGAGCGGGTAGTAATAGCCCGGCCGGCTCCTGTGTCCCAGCCGCACCGGTGGTTCCTTCAGCGGCGTCCGGCTCGCGGTGTCGCGCCCTGCCTCGTCGACCTCCGCGGGGCCCAGAACGAACGCGTAGGGCAGCGGCGGAGGCTCGAAGCGCGGCGGGGCGCTCAGGTCCCGGCGTGCCTCGCGCACCTGGCACATCATGGTCTTCAGCCCGTGCCGGGTCACCAGCTCGTCGGCCAGCTCCGGCAGCGCTTCCAGGGCCGGCTTCTCAGCCGGGCCGTACCCCACGGTGAGGGTGACGTCCTCCTCCACGCCTTCCGGGGTGCGGATCACGCGCAGGGTGGCGACGGCGGGCCGGTCCGGGGTGCCGACGACCACCGTCCAGGTGGGCCGGGGGGCGCGCTCGTATGCCAAGTCGGTCAGCTGCCGCCTGGACCAGGTCAGTCCGGCCGGCTCCGACGTCCCCCAGCCGGCGGGCGGACCGCCGGTGAGTGCCTGCCAGGCGGCTTCCACCGCGCCGCCGAGAACGAGATCCTCCTCGGCGCGGTGCAGGGTACGGAAGGAAACGATGAGCTGACGCTCGCCCGTAGGCTCGTACACCTCCGTGAAGGCGTCCGCCACGGGGGTCTCCCCGCCCTCGCCCCGGTCCGGGGCGAAGGCGCCGTCGCGCCATTCCAGTACCGCACCGGTCAGCCCGTCGTAGTAGCCGCACCGCTCGTCCTGGACCACCCAGCGCGAGGGGGCGGACTGCAGCAGCATGCGGGTGGGCAGGGAGAGGCGGCAGTGCGGCGGGGTGACGATCTGCAAGGAGCGGTCGCTCTCCAGGGTGGCCCGCAGGGCATCGGAGAGCCAGCTCGTCATGGGGACGACCGGCCGGTCCTGGAGAACCACGGCGGCTTCGTCGGTGAGCATGTCGACGGCCGGCTGGACGGCGGCGGGGGCCGGTACCGCGGTGACGCCCGAGACATCGACAGGGCGAGCCGCGCCGACCGTGCCGAGGGCGTCCGGCGGCCATACCCGGCCGCCCAACAGCATGGTCATACGGGCCGCGAACGCACCCGCGAGCCGCTCTGCCTGCGGTACGCCGACGGCGGCCCGGGCCTCGATCCACCAGGCCGGGCCGTCCCCTGACGGCTCGGAGCCGGGGCCCAGCAATCTGGACGCCTCGCCGGGCACCTGGAGCAGCAGCGGCACCTCGATCGAGACGAGCGGCCGGCCCTCGGCGTCACAGAGCTGCACCACGGCGCCCTCACCGGCGGTCCCCACCCGCAGGTCCGGCCCACCGGCGAGCAGCCCCGCCAGCACGCTCAGCGGGTCGGGCATCCGCTCGGTGAGCGCGATCACGTCCTTCGTCATGCGGTGTTCCCCCTGACTGCTTGATCATTGTCGTCCCCGAGCAGCGCCCTGGCACGGACGAGAAGGTCGTCGTCTGCCGGCTCCACAGAGCCCGCTTCGACATCGCGCACGATGCGCCACAGGACCTCGCACCATGCACTGACGAACTCCGTCACCCCCACCGTCACATCGCCCCGCTCGGTGAGTGACGACTCGTGGTTCCCGAGCGTGCTGTACCAACGCGCCCGGATGCGCACGTGATCGCCCTCGCGGGCCAGCTTCCATTCGGCGGAGAAGGTGTCCGACCCCCAGAAGACCTCGGCGGCGGTGAACTCCGGACGCCGAACCTCTTCCAGCAGCGGCACGAGATCGTCGAGCAGAACCGGTATGTCGTAGCGGTACGTCAGCCGGATCGGCACCTGGTTCCACACCAGGACGGCGTCCTCGGCCTCGGCTGCGTACATCCCCCCGACGGCGTCGGCCAGATCCGCGGCTACCCCGGTCAGACGCGGAGTGGAGGCCGTGCGGCCGGGCCGGATCTCGAATGCGGTGGTCTGGATGTCGCGGCTTCCGGCCAGCGGGTCGCGCCCGCGTTCATGGGCGTACTCGCGTCGGCGCGACTCTGCCTTCACGGGATTCGCCTGGCAGCAGTAGTCCCAGAAGTCGACCAGCACGCGGAAGGCGTCGTCGAGTGAGTAGTCGCCCCGGACATGGTCGGCGAAGAAATCCTCGACCCGCACGCCCTGAGAGCTGATGGTGACGGTGTGTGCGTTTCCGTCGAGATCCTCCGGCGCAAAGTTCGGGTCGGCCTTGGCCTCGGCCACAAGGTCGATCGCTTCCAGGACAGACAGGGGTGAGAGCTGATATCGGCCGTCACCCACTGTCCCAGGACGCCGAGCTCGTCAGGCCCGCAGAAGAACGGCATCTCGAAGTGGTCCTCAAGGTAGTACCGAGTGCGGATCACTGCTCTGTTCTCTCACTTGATTGCCGCGGTATGAGCGGGTAAATGGTCTTCACAGCAGCCATGATCGGGAAGAAACAACGCTGGGCCCGCCAGTCGTCGTACACCAGGGCACCCCGGGGGCGTCGATGTGCCATTTCCACCGGCACGCCTCCCACTCAGCGCGACCCAACCAGGGACTCCTCGGGGTCATGCCGGGCTCGTGCGCGGTGTGCCGTGCGGAGGAATCACCTGTACCTGTCCACCCCGCTCAGCGATCCACGCCTCCAGTTCCGCTCCGGCAAGTTCTCGGGACGATTCGCCACCGCAGACTGTGATCGGCCCAAAAACGGTTCCTGTCAGACCACGCACCACCGTGGAGTCGTCGACTGTGACCTTGAAGGTGTTCTGGAACAAGACCGCGTCGGTCAGGTCCGCTCCCCTCAGATCGACGCCGAAGAGCGAAGCCCCCATGACCCGCGTTCCCCTGAAGCTCGCTCCGGACGCATCGACCCCGTGGAGCGAAGCCTTGGCCATGTCGGCTCCGTCGAGCCGCGCCGACCGGAGCACGACCCCGTCAAGATTTGCCCTGACGAAGTCGGCACTGGTGAGATCCGCCCCGGTCAGATCCGCCCACTGAAGGTCGGCCCTGTAGAAAATCGCTCCCTGAAATCGCACGCCCGCCAGGACCGCCTGCGTGAACCACGCATTCGTGAAATCGCCGCCTGATAGGTCGGCGCCTCGGAAGTCGCACTCAACCCCGAAGAGGCTGCCACCCTCCTCGGCAATCCATTCCTGCAATGCGCGTACCGCTTCAGGATCAGCCGGAAACGCGGTTGGGTGCCAGTTTTTACGGATACCAAATGACATGATCTCCCCAACCGCGACTTTCCACAATATGTTTAATGCTGTCGATCGCTGCTTGATCAGCGTTTCGGACGTCGACGACGACCACGCGACCCTTTTCGGCAATTTGGTCTGTGAACGTATTCACCCACTTCTGAGCATCCCTGGCCGCGTTGTACGCGCCAGGGAACGGGCGGGCGAGGAGGGCCGGATTGCGCACATTATGGAATGGCGGCCAGAATGAATGGACACCCTTGATGTCATAATACTTGCCGGTCGTCTCGGAATAAAATTCACCCATATCGGCTATATCCGGGCGGCGGATGTCCGCCGGGAGGCGACCCTGTGCCCGTAGGTCGAGGCCAACCCGCGCCTCGTCCATCGATTTATCGGTGACTTTACCCCTGTGATCCGGGTCGTGCTTCAGGTGGTCGAATACTTCCGGAGCCTGCTTCTCCACCTCATCAAGATGGCCCCAGTGTCCGGCCCGCTCCTCAGCCGTCAACTCCGGAATGGGTTCGTTCGTACGCTCGCCGGGCGGCGCGCCCGTCTCGCCCGAGGCATCCGACGTTCCGGTCTCCGCGGTCCCGGATCCGTGATCGTTGGAACCGGTCGTGGGGGTGTCGCCGCCATGGCCGGTCCCGGAGTGGCCGTCGGCACCCGTACCCGGGGTGTAGCCGTGGCCGCTGCCACCGGAAGGCGTGTGGGGCCCTCCGGCATCCGACGGCGTGTGTGAACCCGCACCGCCGCCCGAGCTGCCACCGGGCGTGGGGCCCGTGGAGTGGCCACCCGTGAACGACGTCTCGTGCGTACCGCCACCCCCGCCGCTCGGGTGGGAACCGAGGCCTTGGTGCATCGAGGTCGGGTGGGAGCCGCCGGACGGATGGCCCTGTCCGTTCTCCACGTGACCCGGGCCGCCCGCGCCTTCGAGGACCTTCGGCTCTTCCCTGACCGGCGCGGTCTCGTGCTCGTGGACGTTGGGCAGGTCGTCCTTGTGCGGTTCCCTGACGGGTTCGGTGTCGGGAACCACGTTGCCGTGCTCGTCCCTGATGTACCCGTCGGCTCCGATGACGCGCTTGTTGCCCGCGGGGTCGACGTACTCATGCCCCGGAGGCGTGCTCTCGCCGACACCGGCGGGGTGGGGGGCTCCGTCGCCGGGATGCGGCGAGGTACCGGAGGGCATGTTGCGGGCCATGTCGTCGACGCCCGCCCGGCTGGCCCTCAAGCTCTCCATGAGGTCGCCGACCTTGAACTTGGTGACGACCGCCGCCTTGCCGAGGTAGCTCATCGGATCGACGAGCGCCCCCGCCTTGCCCAGCGCGGTCGCGGCCTCCGCGGCCACACCCAGCTTCCCGGCCTTGCCGAGCTTGAGCAGCGTGCCAGAGCCGAGGGTCACTCCGTTGAACAGCACCGTTCCGAACGCCCGCGAGGGGTCCTTGTCCCACTCGTCCCATGCGACCAGTGATTTGCCGAAGTTGCGCAGGGCCGCCTTCTGCTTGTCAGTGTCGCTGTGGTCGACCGGCCCGAACATCTTGTCCATCGCCCAGTCGTACGGGGTCATGATGTAGGCGCTGACACCGCCGAAGACATTGCCGACACCTGACCAGGTCTTCTTGAAGTTGTCCCAGTCGAACACGTTGACCATGCTGCCCAGGCCTTTGAGCGTGCCCCAGACACCGTCAACGAAGAACCCCTTAAGGGCGCCACCGGCGTGGTCCTTCGTCCACTCCCACGCGGCCCGCAGCCCGGTGTACTCACGCTCGTCGGCCGTCCCCCAAGGCGTCTCCTTCGCGTCCTTGACGTCGCTTTCCTTGAAGCCGTACATGCCGGCCTTGTGCGAACCGTCATCGACGACGAAGTGGGTGCCACCGACCAACGCGGTGATCTTGTTGGCCGCGTCACGCTCGACGCCCTGGAACGCCACCCACGTCGTACCGACCTCACGGACGAGACGAGCGTTCTCGTCGATCTTGCCCTGGTCCTTCTGCCAGTCGTCGTCCTTGTTGTCCGCGACGAACTTCTCCGCGTCCACGCGGAGTTGCTTCATCTTGTCCACCAGCGGACGGGCAGTCGTCGCGAAGGTCGTCAGCGCGCCGCTGACGGACTCCAGCTTCTTCGCGAACTCACCGGCCTTGTCCCGCACCGGAATCGTCGAATTGAGCAACTCCTCCTGCTCAGGCGCGTCGTAGACGGCATCCAACGCCTGGAAGGCGTTGTGCACGTCCTTGCCCGTACCGCGAATGCCGGAGGCAGTCGTCTTCAGCGAAGCCGCATGCGTCTCCAAAGTCTCCAGATTGCCCGTGAAGGTCGGTATCTTCCCCAGGTCGATCACTTCTGGGGGCCCTTCAACTCTTCCGGAGTCGGAGCCTTGGAGTACTCGTCCTGCTTGTTCTTCGCCATCGCAAGGTCGCCCTTGAGGTACTCCTCAGTGGCCAGACGCGCCCCGGTGATGGACTTCCCCGTGCGCACGGGAAGGAACTTCACGTCGTTCTCCGTGTGCTGCTGGAACTCTTGCAGCGCCTGGGCCACGGGACCGAACGCACCCCCCTTGGGGATTTCGGTGCCACCCAGGACCATCGTGCCCGCCCACGTCGCGGCGCCCACCAAGCCCTCGCCGTACGCCGTGAACTCTTCCTCGAATTTGCCGCCGGCCTCCGCGGTCTTGCTGAGAACCCCTTGAACGCCATCCGGCTTGATGTCCCACGTCGACACGGTGCCCCCTGTTCTGCAAACACGTCCCGCACTGACGTGCCATGTCTACCAACTACGCATTGCCGTCTGCAAAGTGAGTTCCAGTCATGTGGACATCTGTTACGGAGCAGTGACACGCGCGGCGGGGCCGCCCCGCCCGGCTTCGGCCGGGCAGAGGGCGGGGCCTGCCGGCAGGGAGGGCTAGGCCGTCCGGCGGAGGAGGGCCAGGTACATGGCGTCCGTGCCGTGGAGGTGGGGCCAGAGCTGGACGTCCGGGCCGTCGCCGAGGGCCGGGACGCCGGACATGTACGGGCGGGCGTCGATCAGTTCCGCCGCCACCCCGGCCGACGCGCCCGCGCCCCGGCCCTTGAGGACGTCGTCCACCACGACCCGGGTCTCCGCCAGGTGCGGCGAGCAGGTCGCGTAACCCACGACGCCGCCCACCCGCACCGCCGCCAGCGCCTCCCGCAGCAGCCCGCGCTGGAGCGGCGCGAAGCCCTCCAGGTCCTCGGGCCGGCGCCGCCACCGTGCCTCGGGGCGCCGGCGCAGCGCGCCGAGTCCCGAGCAGGGGACGTCCACCAGGACCCGGTCGAAGGAGCCCGGCAGCCACGGCGGGCGGGTGCCGTCGGCCGCGATGACCTGGTACGGGCCGGGGTTGCCGGCCAGCGCCTTCGCCACCAGGCGCGCCCGGTGCGGCTGCTTCTCGGACGCCAGCAGGAACGCCCCGCGCTGCGCGGCCAGCGCCCCCAGCAGGGCGGCCTTGCCGCCCGGTCCCGCGCAACCGTCGAGCCAGCGCTCGTCGCGGCCCTCCACGGGCACCGCCGCCAGGGCCATCGCCACCAGTTGGCTGCCCTCGTCCTGCACTCCGGCGCGGCCCTCGCGCACCGCCTCCAGCGCGCCCGGCTCGCCGCCCTCGGCCATCCGTACCGCGTACGGGGACCAGCGCCCCGGCAGGGCCGACTCCTCGCCGACGGCCTCCAGCAGTTCCTCGGGCGTGGAGCGGCCCGGGCGGGCGACGAGGGTGACCTCGGGGCGCTCGTTGTCGGCCTCCAGGAGGTCCTCGATACCGGCCCGGCCGCCGCCCAACGCGTCCCAGAGGGCGCTGACGACCCAGCGCGGGTGCGAGTGGTAGACCGCGAGGTGCTCCTCGGCGTCGTCCTCGTACGGCGGCGCGACCCGCTCCAGCCAACCCTCCAGGTCATGCGCGGTGATCTTGCGCAGGACGGCGTTCACGAACTTGGCGCGCCCGTCGCCGAGCACGACGCGGGCCAGCTCCACGCTCGCCGAGACGGCCGCGTGCGGGGGGATGCGGGTGCCGAGCAGCTGGTGCGCGCCGAGCGAGAGCACGTCCAGCACGGGCGGGTCGACCTCGCGCAGCGGCCGGTCGATGCACGCCTTGATCACCGCGTCGTACGTGCCCTGCCGGCGCAGGGTCCCGTACACCAGCTCGGTGGCCAGGGCGGCGTCGCGCGCCTGGAAGCTCTCGTCCTGGCGGGCCTTGCGCAGCAGCGGCGGCAGCACGAGGTTCGCGTACGCGTCCCGCTCGTCCACCGCCCGCAGCACCTCGAAGGCCAGCATCCGGACGGGGTCCTTCTTCGGCCGGCGGTGGGGCTTGCCCGGCTTGCCGCCTTGGGGGCCGGACGGCTTTCCGTCGCCGCCGGCGGCGGTCCGCCGACGCGGCTGACGGGGCTGACGAGGCTGTTCGCTCACGTGAAAGGTGCTCCGGTTGTACGTAATGCCTGGGGTGACGAAGTAGGGGAAGCGGGTGGTGCGGAAAGTTCCGTGGAAGCCGGTGGGAAAAAGGGCCGTGGGAAGCCGGTGGGAGAAGGGCCGCGCGGCCGGTATCAGCCTACGTCGGCTCCGCCCAGCCGCTCGCCGGGCGCGATCCGCACCCCGCGCGCCCAGTCGGCGCCCTTCATCGGCTTCTTGCCCTGCGGCTGCACCCAGAGCAGTTCCACGGCGTGCGAGCCGGTGCCGACGTAGACGTTGTTCTTGGCCGGAGCGAGTACACCGGGCTCCAGCTCCGTGCGGTCGGGCACCGGCGCGACCGAGATCAGCTTGAGGCGCTCGCCGCGGAACACGGTCCACGCGCCCGGCGCGGGGGTGCAGCCGCGCACCACGCGGTCGGCGCGCATCGCGGGGGCGTTCCAGTCGATGCGGGCGTCCTCGACCGTGATCTTGGGCGCGAGGGAGATCCCGTCGGCCGGCTGCGGCACCGCGCGCAGGGTGCCGTCCTCGATGCCGTCCATGGTGGCGAGGAGCAGGCCCGACCCGGCGAAGGCGAGACGGGTGAGCAGATCGCCGCTGGTGTCGGCGGGGCGGATCTCCTCGGTCAGGTGGCCGTAGACCGGGCCGGAGTCCAGCCCCTCCTCGATGAGGAAGGTCGAGGCGCCGGTCACCTCGTCGCCCGCCATGACCGAGTGCTGTACGGGGGCGGCGCCGCGCCACGCGGGCAGCAACGAGAAGTGCAGGTTGACCCATCCGTGCTTGGGGATGTCCAGGGCGCTCTTGGGGAGCAGCGCCCCGTAGGCGACGACGGGGCAGCAGTCCGGCGCGATCTCGCGCAGCCGTTCCTGGAAGTCCGGGTCGCGCGGCCGCGCCGGCTTGAGGACCTCGATCCCGGCCTCCTCGGCGCGCTCGGCGACGGGGCTGGCGACGAGCCGGCGGCCCCGCCCGGCCGGGGCGTCGGGGCGGGTGACGACGGCCGCGACCTCGTGGCGCCCGGAGGCGATCAGGGCGTCCAGGGCGGGCACGGCGACCTCGGGGGTGCCTGCGAAGACGAGCTTCACTGGGTGCTACCTCGCTATCTCGGCTGTCAGCAGCGCACCAGTGTATGGGCCGCACGGCGTACCTCCCACTTGGTGCGCCGCGGGGGCGTGCCAATACGCGCGCGCCTCTCGCATATGCCGACACGCCCCCAGAGCGTGACCTGGGCGCCCGCTGACGCGTTGGTCAAGAGAGATTGACCGAAACGGGCCGCGATTGAGAACGGTGTTCGCGGCCCGATCCGCTCTTAAGCACCGGTTCGAGAGGCTTCTTCATGGCCGACCACGCCACCCACGACGCCCAAGCACGGGCCAGCCTGCATCTCCTGGTGCGGGACATCGAGCGGGTCCGCCGACAGGTGGATGCTCTGCGTACGCTCACCGCCCAGCTCGGCAACGTGTACCGTCCGCGCCGCTCCGGTCCCTCCACGGGCTTCGTCGTCTACGGCAGGGCCCCCGCGCCCACCGTCCGGCTCGCGCAGGAACTGCGGGACAGCGTCGAGACGCTGGTCACCGCCGCGGTGGACTTCGACCGCTCGCTCGGCTTCTCATGGGACGCCGTCGGCTCGGCGCTCGGCGTCACCAAGCAGGCCGTGCACCGTCGTTACGGGGCCCGGCGCGCCCAGGCCGCCGAGTCCGTGGAGGTTCCGGCGGACGGGACGACCGCCCGGACCCTGGGGCCGCTCCCCACCATCCCGGCGGCGCGCTCCGTACCGCCGCAGCCCGTACGCGAGGAGTCGGCCGCCGGGGCGCAAGGCACGGCGGCGTCCCGCTCGCCCGCGTTCCCCGGCCCGCGCAACGGCTGACCCGCGGCCCGCCGCCGGGACGCCGACCCCTGACGGACGGGCAGTCCCCGCCGTGACATCCTCCGCCCCCGGCACGCGGCGGTCCTCCACCGGAGGCCGCTCCCACCGGGGGCGGTCTCCGTCCGGGAGCCGCGACTCCCGCGGCGGCTCCTTCAGCCGATGTCCGGCGGGTCGATCCTGATCCGGACCGCCTCCGCGGGCGTCACCCCGCGCGCCAGGCGGGCGGCCTGCGCCTTCTTCAGGGCCCTCGCCAGCTCCGCCCCGCTGCCGGGCCGGACCCTGATCAAGGCCCGCTCCCCCGGCGACGGCGCACCGCGCCGGCCGGGCAGCGGCACCGGGCCCAGGACCTCCGCGTCGGGCGGCAGTTCCGCGGCGGTGAGGAACGCCTCCAGCGCCTCGGGCCGCCCGGCCACCGCGGCCATCCGGGACACCGGCGGGAAGCCGAGCTGGGCGCGCTCCGCGAGCTCGCGCACGGCGTGCCCCACCGGGTCCCAGCGCACCAGCGCCTGCACCGGCCGCAGCGTCGGCTCGGCGACGATCACCACCTGTCCCTCCCCGCGGACCAGCGCTGCGGCGCCGATCCAGCGCCGCAGCGCCTCCTCCCCGGCCCGCAGGTCGGGCCGGCCGAGCATGGCCCAGCCGTCCAGCAGCAGAGCCGCCGCGTACCCGGCGCCGGAGGCGACGGGCTCCGCGCCGGGGGTGCACACCACCAGCGCGGGCCGGTCCGGCACCTCGTCCAGCACGTGATCGCGCCCGGAGGTTCGCACGGGTACGGCCGGGAACGCGCGTCCCAGCTCCTCGGCGGTGCGCCCGGCACCGACCACCCGGGCCCGCAGCCGGAACGACCCGCATTCCTCGCAGTGCCAGGACGGCTCGCCGCGCCCGCACCACCCGCACCGCAGGTCCCGCTCGTCGGGGGCCTCCAGGGGCCCCGCGCAGACCCGGCAGCGGGCCGGGGTCCGACAGCGTTCGCAGGCCAGCCGGGGCACGTACCCCCGCCGGGGCACCTGCACCAGGACGGGCCCGCTCTTGAGTCCCTCGCGCACCGTCTCCCAGGCCAGGCTCGGCAGCCGCGCGGCGCGGGCGGCCTCGTCCCGGGCCAGCAGTTCGTCCCCGACGGTCCTGATCCGGGGCGCGCAGGCCCGTACCGTCTCGCGGTCGGCGACCAGGGGCCGTGCCCAGCCGGACTCGACCAGTTGGGCGGCCTCGACGGTGCAGCTCGTGCCGCCGGCCAGGAAGGCGCAGCCGTCGTTCACCGCGCGCAGCTCCAGTACCTCGCGGACGTGCGGGAACGGCGCGTGGTCGTCGCTGTGGCTGGAGTCCCCGTCGTCCCAGACGGCGACCAGTCCGAGGTCGCGCACGGGCGCGAACATGGCGGCGCGGGTGCCGACGACGGCCCGCACCGAGCCCCGGCTGACGGCGAGCCACTGGCGGTAGCGTTTCTCCGGTCCGGATTCGGCGGTCAGCAGCGCGTGCCGGCCTTCGCCGAGCAGGGCGGTGAGCGCCGCGTCCACCCGGGCGGCGGTCCGCCCGTCGGGCAGGACGGCGAGGGCGCCCCGGCCGGAGGCGAGGGTGGCGGCCATGGCCCGGGCGAGCTCGTCCGCCCAGCCGGGGCCGGGCAGGGCCGTCCACACGGCGCGGGGGTCGCCTCCGCCGGCCAGGGCCCGCAGGAAGGCCGGGCCGGCCCCGTACCGCTCCCAGCCGCCGGGTTCGGGCGCCGGTGGCGGCGGCAGCGGCTCCGGCGACGGCTTCGCCTCGGCGCGGGCGCTGCGCGGGGGCAGGGCGAGCTGGAGGACATCGGCCAGGCTGCCCGCGTACCGGTCGGCGACGGCCCGTGCGAGTGCGAGCAGGGCGGGGGTGAGGACGACCTCGGAGGAGACGACCTGGGCGATCGCGGCCAAGGCCCCGTGGTAGTCGGACTCGGCGCGCCGCTCGACGATGAAGCCGTCGATCAGGCCGCCGCCCTCGCGGCGTCCGCCGTGCACCTGGTGGGAGCCCGCCCCGAAGCGCACCCGGACCCGCACGCCGGGCCGCGCGGCCTCGGCCAGCTCGGCGGGCACCGCGTAGTCCCACAGCTGGTCGAGGTGGAGCACTCCCTTGTTGACCAGGACGCGGGCGACCGGCAGTTCCTCGGCGAGTGCCGCCCCGCGCCAGGTGCGCGGCTTGGCCTTGGGGGCTTTGGCCTTCGCCTCGGCCACGATGTCCCGGATGAGCGCGAGCTGCTCCGGCGGGCCGCCGGGATCCCGCTCCCCGCCCCGCTGATCCGACTCGTTCGCGCTGCTCACACCCGCATTCTTACCAAACGCCACCGACACCCGGACATGCGTGAGGCCCCGGAACCTCTCGGTCCGGGGCCTCACGGGGAGAACGTGTCTACAGGCCGGCGGCGGTGCGCAGGGCGTCGACGCGGTCGGTGCGCTCCCAGGTGAAGTCCGGCAGCTCGCGACCGAAGTGGCCGTAGGCGGCGGTCTGCGCGTAGATGGGCCGCAGCAGGTCCAGGTCGCGGATGATCGCGGCCGGGCGCAGGTCGAAGACCCGGCCGATGGCCTCCTCGATCTTCGCGGTGTCGACCTTGGCGGTGCCGAAGGTCTCCACGAACAGGCCCACGGGCTCGGCCTTGCCGATCGCGTACGCGACCTGCACCTCGCAGCGCGAGGCGAGACCCGCGGCCACCACGTTCTTCGCGACCCAACGCATCGCGTACGCGGCGGAACGGTCCACCTTGGACGGGTCCTTGCCGGAGAACGCGCCACCACCGTGGCGGGCCATGCCCCCGTACGTGTCGATGATGATCTTGCGGCCGGTCAGGCCCGCGTCACCCATCGGACCACCGATCTCGAAACGACCGGTCGGGTTCACCAACAGCCGGTAGCCCTCGGTGTCGAGCTTGATCCCGTCCTCGATGAGCTGCGCGAGCACGTGCTCGACGACGAACTCGCGGATGTCCGGGGCGAGGAGCGAGTCCAGGTCGATGTCGGCGGCGTGCTGCGAGGACACGACGACCGTGTCGAGGCGGACGGCCTTGTCGCCGTCGTACTCGATGGTGACCTGCGTCTTGCCGTCGGGGCGCAGGTACGGGATGGTCCCGTTCTTGCGGACCTCGGACAGCCGGCGGGAGAGCCGGTGCGCGATGTGGATCGGGAGCGGCATCAGCTCGGGCGTCTCGTCGCAGGCGTAGCCGAACATCAGGCCCTGGTCGCCGGCGCCCTGCTTGTCCAGCTCGTCCTCGTCGCCTTCGACGCGCTGCTCGTAGGCGGTGTCGACACCCTGGGCGATGTCGGGCGACTGCGCGCCGATGGACACCGAAACGCCACAGGAAGCGCCGTCGAAGCCCTTCTTCGAGGAGTCGTAGCCGATCTCCAGGATCTTGTCGCGGACGAGCTGCGCGATCGGCGCGTACGCCTTCGTCGTCACCTCGCCCGCGATGTGCACGAGACCGGTGGTGATCAGCGTCTCCACGGCCACACGCGAGGTCGGGTCCTCGGTGAGGAGCGCGTCGAGGATCGTGTCGCTGATCTGGTCAGCGATCTTGTCGGGGTGACCCTCGGTCACGGACTCCGAGGTAAACAGGCGACGGGACACAACGCTCCCTGGGGTTGCAGCGGCTGCTGGCTGATCATTTGGCGGAACCTTACCGGGGGCTGCTCCCGGTCGCGTTCCAAGTGCAGTTTATCGGTCGCCACCGTTTGCCGGACCACCCGTCTCGCCTTGTGGGAGCCGTGTGACCTGCGGCACTACATTCTGGCGTACGGACTCGCCGTCGGGAAGGCGATCCGCTCAGGCGCGTCGGGGCGTCAGGCGCGGAGCCACCTGGTCCCAAATCGCGTCGGCCAGGTCTTCCTTCGGTCCACGCGGAACGGCAGTCTCCGTGCCATCGGAGGAAAGGATGACGGCTTCGTTGTCCTCCGAACCGAAGGTCTTCGACTCGCCCACCTCGTTGATGACGAGCAGGTCACATCCCTTGCGCCGGAGCTTGGCCCTTCCGTTGGCGAGGACGTCGTCGGTCTCGGCGGCGAAACCGACAACCACCTGGCCCTCGCGGGCACGCTCGGCGGAGATCTCCGCCAGTACGTCGGGGTTGCGGACGAGCGCCACCGGCTCGGGGTCCTGCCCGTCCTGCTTCTTGATCTTGCCCCCGGCGTATCGGGCGGGCCGGAAGTCGGCCACGGCCGCGGCCATCACCACGGCGTCGGCGTCGGCGGCCGCCTTGAGCACCGCCTCCCGGAGCTGGAGGGCCGTCCCGACCCGTACGACGTCCGCGCCGGCGGGGTCGGCCTGCGCCGTGTTGGCCGCGACGAGCGTGACCCGGGCGCCGCGCGCGACGGCGGTGCGGGCGAGCGCGTAGCCCTGCTTGCCCGAGGAACGGTTGCCGAGGAAGCGGACCGGGTCCAGCGGTTCCCGGGTGCCCCCGGCGCTGATCACCACGTGCCGCCCGGCCAGGTCCTGCTCACCGGCGCCCCGGGCGAGGACCCGACGGCACACCTCGAAGATCTCGTCGGGGTCGGGCAGCCGTCCCTTGCCGGTGTCCTTGCCGGTGAGCCGGCCTACGGCGGGCTCGATGACGACGGCGCCGCGCCGGCGCAGCGTGGCCACGTTCTCCCGGGTGGCGGGGTGCTCCCACATCTCGGTGTGCATCGCGGGGGCGAAGACCACCGGGCAGCGGGCGGTGAGCAGCGTGTTGGTGAGCAGGTCGTCGGCCAGTCCGTGGGCGGCCTTGGCCAGCATGTCGGCGGTGGCCGGGGCGACGACGACCAGGTCGGCGCCCTGTCCGATGCGTACGTGGGGGACGTCGTGGACGCTCTCCCAGACCTCGGTGGAGGCCGGGTTGCCGGACAGCGCGGCCCAGGTGGCCTCGCCGACGAAGTTCAGCGACGCGGCCGTCGGCACCACGCGTACGTCGTGGCCGGATTCGGTCAGCCGGCGCAGCAGCTCGCACGCCTTGTAGGCGGCGATACCGCCGCTGACCCCCAGCACGACCTTCGGCTTACCCACCACGCACTCCCCTTCGAGGAACCATCTCTGCACCTATGACACACCACAGGCCCGGCAGATGTTCTGCCGGGCCTGTGGTGAAAGGAATTCCTGGTGCCTTACTGGGCCGGGGCCTCGATGGCCTCGGAGGTCAGCAGACCCGCGTTGATCTCGCGCAGCGCGATCGAAAGCGGCTTCTCGTGGACGTGGGTGTCCACCAGCGGGCCGACGTACTCGAGCAGGCCCTCACCGAGCTGCGAGTAGTACGCGTTGATCTGACGCGCGCGCTTGGCCGCGTAGATCACGAGGCTGTACTTCGAGTCCGTGGCCTCGAGCAGCTCGTCGATCGGCGGGTTGATGATGCCCTCGGGCGCAGTCATGGAAGAGGACACGCTCTACCTTCCGAAGATGGGTGAAAGATCTTGCGTCGTTCGGACAAATACCGAACAACGATCAGACAACGTCCATCAAGGCTAGCAGCTCACGCGCCACGTCCTCGACGGAGGTGTTGACCAGGGTGGTGTCGAACTCGGTTTCGGCAGAAAGTTCGATCTTGGCGGCGCCCAGGCGGCGCTCGATGACCTCGGCCGACTCGGTACCGCGGCCGGTGAGGCGGCGGACCAGCTCGTCCCAGCTCGGCGGCGCGAGGAAGACCAGTTGGGCCTCCGGCATCGACTGGCGGACCAGCCGTGCGCCCTGGAGGTCGATCTCCAGCAGGACCGGCTCGCCGTTCTCCAGGCGTTCCAGTACCGCACCGCGCGGCGTGCCGTAGCGGTTGCCCGCGAACTCGGCCCACTCCAGCAGCTCGCCGTTGGCGATCAGCTTGTCGAACTCGTCGTCGCCGACGAAGAAGTAGTGGACACCGTGTCGCTCACCGGGTCGCGGCTTGCGGGTGGTGGCCGACACCGAGAGCCATACCTCGGGGTGGACCTTGCGCATATGCGCGACGACCGTGCTCTTGCCGACCCCTGAGGGGCCGGAGAGCACGGTCAGCCGCGGACGAACCTCTGCTGCCATAGAGCGATTATCCAGGTTCCAGGGACTGCCTGAGAACGCCGGGAGAACTTCGGGCGACGCCTCAGGCGCCACTACCGCCGAACTCACGCTCCAGAGAGGCGATCTGGTTGGAGCCGAGACCTCGGACACGCCGGGATTCGGAGATGCCGAGGCGCTCCATGATCTGCTTGGCGCGGACCTTGCCCACGCCGGGCAGCGACTCGAGAAGGGCGGAGACCTTCATCTTGCCGATGACGTCGTTCTCCTGTCCCGTCTTGATCACGTCGTGGAGGGAGGCGCCGGAATGCTTGAGTCGATTCTTCACCTCGGCCCGCTCCCGGCGAGCCGCGGCGGCCTTTTCGAGCGCTGCTGCGCGCTGTTCAGGGGTAAGGGGCGGAAGAGCCACGCCTACGTCACCTCGGATGTCGAACTGTCGGATACGGACCGGCACGGAGCCAGGAGGCACCACACCAGGCGAGCGCCCGAACAGCGGTGATACTGCCCCGTTGTTCGTTGACTCTGCTCGGAGACTAGCGGCCTGGGCCGCTCCAGTCAGCGAGAACGGACGAAAAGTCCTGGTCAGCCTCCGTTGAAACGTACATCACGGACAAACTACCCTGGTTTTGTCCGGTGGAGGACGTTCGGTTTTCGTCAAGCGGTGCGACGAACTCCCTCCTCGGAGTCCGTCGCAGCTCACCGCACCCGTTCAGGCGGAGGGGATCGCCGCGCGGATCTCGGCCGCGAAGCCGGCCGCCGCCGCTCGCAGGGCGGCGGGGTCCGGGCCGTGCCCCAGGACGCCCCGCGAGACGTTCGGGACGACGTTGGCGACGGCCGCGCCGAAGACCGCCGGGAGGTCGGCGGCGGTGGCGCCCTGCGCGCCGATGCCGGGCGCCAGGAGCGGGCCGTTGATGTCCAGGTCGAAGGAGGAGAGGTCGCCGAGGGTCGCGCCGACGACGGCCCCGAAGGAGCCCATCGGCTCGGCCCCCGCGTTCTCCGCCGCCAGGTGGGCCAGCATCGTCGCGCCGATCGACCGGCCGTCGGAGCGCACCGCCCGCTGGACCTCCGCACCCTCGGGGTTCGAGGTGAGCGCCAGGACGAAGAGCCCGGCGCCCGAGCGGCGGGCCAGGTCCACCGCCGGGGCGAGCGAGCCGTAGCCGAGGTACGGGGAGACCGTCAGGGCGT
This sequence comes from Streptomyces sp. Tek67B01, assembly GCF_055231995.1. NCBI lineage: Bacteria > Bacillati > Actinomycetota > Actinomycetes > Kitasatosporales > Streptomycetaceae > Streptomyces > Streptomyces sp. Tek67B01. The sequence continues at coordinate 5,816,453 of NZ_JBUYUY010000001.1, read as the reverse complement.
CGGAGAACAGCGGCGAGCCCGGCGAGAGGAACGTCTCGGCGTAGGCGGCCATCGTCGAGCCGATGTCCCCGCGCTTGGCGTCCATGACGACCAGCGTCCCGGCCGCCCGGGCGTCGGCCACGGTCCGCTCCAGCACCGCGATGCCGCGCGAGCCGAACCGCTCGAAGAAGGCTGCCTGCGGCTTGAAGACGGCGACCGAGTCCGCGAGGGCCTCCACGACCGTGCGGGAGAAGGTCTCCAGCCCGGCGATGTCGTCGTCCAGGCCCCAGGACTCCAGCAGGGCGGCGTGCGGGTCGATGCCGACGCACAGCGGGCCTCGGGAGTCCATCGCCGCCCGCAGGCGGGCGCCGAAGGGGGTGACGGGGGTCGCTGGGGTCACTGGGAGGCCTTCCGGGTCTCGGCGCCCACCGCGTCGGCGAGCGTCTCGTACGGGCTGTCGGCCAGGCGCCGGGCCAGGCCCTTGTGGATCGCGCGGGCGTAGGCGGGGCCCTCATAGATGAAGGCGCTGTAGCCCTGGATGAGCGTGGCACCCGCCAGAATGCGCTGCCAGGCGTCCTCGGCGTTCTCGATGCCCCCGACGCCGACCAGGACCAGCCGGTCCCCCACACGGGCGTACAGGCGGCGCAGGACCTCCAGGGAGCGCGCCTTGACCGGGGCGCCGGACAGGCCGCCGGTCTCCTTCACCAGCGCGGGGTCGGACTTCAGCCCCAGTCCCTCGCGGGCGATGGTGGTGTTCGTCGCGATGATGCCGTCCAGGCCGAGCTCCAGGGCGAGGTCGGCGACGGCGTCCACGTCCTCGTCGGCGAGGTCGGGCGCGATCTTGACCAGCAGCGGGACCCGGCGGTCGGTCACGACCCGGTCGGCGGCCTCCCGTACGGCGCTCAGCAGCGGGCGCAGCGACTCGGTTGCCTGGAGGTTGCGCAGGCCCGGGGTGTTGGGCGAGGAGACGTTGACGACCAGGTAGTCGGCGTGGCGGGCCAGGCGCTCGGTGGAGGCGACGTAGTCCGCCACCGCCTCTTCCTCGGGCACGACCTTCGTCTTGCCGATGTTGACGCCGACGACGGTCCGGAAGACCTCCTCGCGCGCCGCCAGACGTCGGGCGACGGCCGCCGAGCCCTCGTTGTTGAAGCCCATCCGGTTGATCAGCGCGCGGTCGGGGACGAGGCGGAAGAGCCGCTTCTTGGGGTTGCCCGGCTGCGGCTGGGCCGTGACCGTGCCGATCTCGACGTGGTCGAAGCCGAGCATCGACATGCCGTCGATGGCGACGGCGTTCTTGTCGAAGCCGGCGGCGAGGCCGAAGGGGCCGTGCATGCGCAGGCCGAGCGCCTCCGTGCGCAGTTCCTCGTACCGGGGGGCGAGGGCGGCCGCTACGAAGGTGCGCAGCACCGGGGTACGGGCCGCGAGGCGGATCCAGCGGAAGGCGGTGTGGTGGGCCCGCTCGGGGTCCATCCGCTTGAAGACGAGGTCGAAGAAGAGTTTGTACATCGACGTGGTGGTCCTTCTGCGCTCATGAAGAGGGGGACACCCGTCGCTGTCGCGAATCCGGTGTCCCCCTCCTCGTACGGGCTGCTAGTCGCGGGCCGCGATCAGGTGCTCGGCGTGCTCCTGGAGGGAGCGGACGCCGACGTCTCCGCGGTTGAGCGCGTCGATGCCCTGGACGGCGGCGGCGAGCGCCTGGACCGTCGTCAGGCACGGGACGCCGCGCGCCACGGCAGCGGTACGGATCTCGTAGCCGTCGAGGCGGCCGCCCGTGCCGTACGGGGTGTTGACGATCAGGTCGACCTGGCCGTCGTGGATCAGCTGGACGACGGTCTTCTCGCCGTCCGGGCCCTCGCCCTCGCTGAGCTTGCGCACGACGGTGGCGTTGATCCCGTTGCGGCGCAGCACCTCCGCGGTGCCGGAGGTGGCCATCAGCTCGAAGCCGTGGGCGACCAGCTCGCGCGCCGGGAAGATCATCGAGCGCTTGTCGCGGTTGGCGACGGAGATGAACGCCCGGCCCTTGGTGGGCAGCGGGCCGTAGGCGCCGGCCTGCGACTTGGCGTACGCCGTGCCGAAGACCGTGTCGATGCCCATGACCTCGCCGGTGGAGCGCATCTCCGGGCCGAGGACGGTGTCGACGCCGCGGCCGTGGATGTCGCGGAAGCGCGACCACGGCATGACGGCCTCCTTGACGGAGATCGGCGCGTCCAGCGGCAGGGTGCCGCCGTCGCCGGTCTTCGGGAGCATGCCCTCGGCGCGCAGCTCGGCGATGGTGGAGCCGAGCGAGATGCGGGCGGCGGCCTTCGCGAGCGGGACCGCGGTCGCCTTCGAGGTGAAGGGGACGGTGCGGGACGCGCGGGGGTTGGCCTCCAGGACGTAGAGGATGTCACCCGCCATCGCGAACTGGATGTTGATCAGGCCGCGGACGCCGACGCCCTTGGCGATGGCCTCGGTGGAGGCGCGCAGGCGCTTGATGTCGTAGCCGCCGAGGGTGATCGGGGGCAGGGCGCAGGCCGAGTCGCCGGAGTGGATGCCGGCTTCCTCGATGTGCTCCATGACGCCGCCGAGGTAGAGCTCGGTGCCGTCGTAGAGGGCGTCGACGTCGATCTCGATGGCGTCGTCGAGGAACCGGTCGACCAGCACGGGGCGGGTCGGCGAGATCTCGGTGGACTCGGCGATGTACGACTCCAGCCGGGTCTCGTCGTAGACGATCTCCATGCCGCGGCCGCCGAGCACGTACGACGGACGGACCAGGACCGGGTAGCCGATTTCGTCGGCGATGGCCTTGGCACCCGTGAAGGTGGTGGCGGTGCCGTGCTTGGGGGCGGGCAGACCGGCCTCGGCGAGGACCCGGCCGAAGGCGCCGCGGTCCTCGGCGGCGTGGATGGCCTCGGGGGACGTGCCGACGACGGGGACGCCGTTGTCCTTGAGCGCCTGGGCGAGACCGAGGGGGGTCTGGCCGCCGAGCTGGACGACGACACCCGCGATCGGACCGGCCAGCGACTCCGCGTGGACGATCTCCAGCACGTCTTCCAGCGTCAGCGGCTCGAAGTACAGGCGGTCGGAGGTGTCGTAGTCCGTGGAGACGGTCTCCGGGTTGCAGTTGACCATCACGGTCTCGTAGCCGGCGTCGCTGAGCGCGAAGGAGGCGTGGACGCAGGAGTAGTCGAACTCGATGCCCTGGCCGATGCGGTTCGGACCGGAGCCCAGGATGATCACCGCGGGCTTGGTGCGGGGCGCGACCTCGGACTCCTCGTCGTAGGACGAGTAGAAGTACGGGGTCTTCGCGGCGAACTCGGCGGCGCAGGTGTCGACCGTCTTGTAGACCGGGCGGACTCCGAGCGCGTGACGGACCTCGCGCACGACGTCCTCGCGCAGGCCGCGGATCTCGGCGATCTGGGCGTCGGAGAAGCCGTGCCGCTTGGCTTCGGCGAGCAGCTCGGGGTGGAGCTTCTCGGCGGCGGCCAGGTCGTCGGCGATCTCCTTGATGAGGAAGAGCTGGTCGACGAACCACGGGTCGATCCTCGTGGACTCGAAGACCTCCTCCTGGGTGGCCCCGGCGCGGATGGCCTGCATGACGGTGTTGATGCGGCCGTCGGTCGGGCGGACGGCGGTGGCGAGGAGCTCGTCCTTGTCGCCGGGATCGCCGACGAAGGTGAACTGCGAGCCCTTCTTCTCCAGCGAGCGCAGGGCCTTCTGCAGGGCCTCGGTGAAGTTGCGGCCGATGGCCATGGCCTCGCCCACCGACTTCATGGTGGTGGTGAGGGTGGCGTCGGCCAACGGGAACTTCTCGAAGGCGAAGCGCGGGGCCTTGACGACGACGTAGTCGAGGGTCGGCTCGAAGGAGGCCGGCGTCTTCTCGGTGATGTCGTTGGGGACCTCGTCGAGCGTGTAGCCGATGGCCAGCTTGGCGGCGATCTTGGCGATCGGGAAGCCGGTGGCCTTCGAGGCGAGGGCCGAGGAGCGCGAGACGCGCGGGTTCATCTCGATGACGATGACGCGGCCGTCGACCGGGTCGATCGCGAACTGGATGTTGCAGCCGCCGGTGTCGACGCCGACCTCGCGGATGATCGCGATGCCGATGTCGCGCAGGCGCTGGTACTCGCGGTCGGTCAGCGTCATCGCCGGTGCGACGGTGATCGAGTCGCCGGTGTGCACGCCCATCGGGTCGAAGTTCTCGATGGAGCAGACGACGACCACGTTGTCCTTGGTGTCGCGCATCAGCTCCAGCTCGTACTCCTTCCAGCCGAGGATGGACTCCTCCAGGAGCACCTCGGTGGTCGGGGAGAGCGTCAGGCCCTGGCCGGCGATGCGGCGCAGCTCGTCCTCGTCGTGGGCGAAGCCGGAGCCGGCGCCGCCCATGGTGAAGGAGGGGCGGACGACGACGGGGTAGCCGCCGAGCGTCTCGACGCCCTTGATGACATCGTCCATCGAGTGGCAGATGACCGAGCGGGCGGACTCGCCGTAGCCGATCTTGCCCTTGACGGCCTCGACGACGCCCTTGAAGAGCTCGCGGTCCTCGCCCTTGTTGATGGCCTCGACGTTGGCGCCGATCAGCTCGACGCCATACTTCTCCAGCACCCCCTGCTCGTGCATGGAGATGGCCGTGTTGAGCGCGGTCTGGCCGCCGAGGGTGGGCAGGAGGGCGTCGGGGCGCTCCTTGGCGATGATCTTCTCGACGAACTCGGGGGTGATCGGCTCGACGTAGGTGGCGTCGGCGATCTCCGGGTCGGTCATGATCGTGGCCGGGTTGGAGTTCACCAGGATGACCCGCAGGCCCTCGGCCTTCAGGACGCGGCAGGCCTGGGTGCCGGAGTAGTCGAACTCGGCGGCCTGGCCGATGACGATCGGGCCGGAGCCGATGACCAGGACGGACTGGATATCGGTGCGCTTAGGCACGCTCGGCCTCCATCGGGACGGTGTTCATCAAAGACGTGAAGCGGTCGAAGAGGTACGCGGCATCGTGCGGGCCTGCCGCCGCCTCGGGGTGGTACTGGACGGAGAAGGCCGGCTGGTCGAGCAGCTGGAGCCCTTCCACCACGTTGTCGTTGAGACAGACGTGGGAGACCTCGGCGCGGCCGAAGGGGGTCTCGGAGACCTTGTCGAGGGGCGCGTCGACGGCGAAGCCGTGGTTGTGCGCGGTGATCTCGACCTTGCCGGTGGTGCGGTCCTGCACGGGCTGGTTGATCCCGCGGTGGCCGTACTTCAGCTTGTAGGTGCCGAAGCCGAGGGCGCGGCCGAGGATCTGGTTGCCGAAGCAGATGCCGAAGAGCGGCGTCTTGCGGGCGAGGACGCCCTGCATGACGGAGACCGCGTGGTCGGCGGTGGCCGGGTCGCCGGGGCCGTTGGAGAAGAACACGCCGTCCGGCTCGACCGCGTACACGTCCTCGACGGTGGCGGTGGCGGGCAGCACGTGCACCTCGATGCCGCGCTCCGCCATCCGCTGCGGGGTCATGCCCTTGATGCCGAGGTCGACGGCCGCCACGGTGAACTTCTTCTCGCCGATGGCGGGGACCACGTAGGCCTCCTTGGTGGCGACCTCGGCCGAGAGGTTCGCGCCCTTCATCTGTGGGGCGTCCTGGACCTTCGCCAGCAGTACGGCGTCGTCCATCACCGCCTCGCCGGAGAAGATGCCGACGCGCATGGCGCCGCGCTCGCGCAGGTGGCGGGTCAGGGCGCGGGTGTCGACACCGCTGATGCCGACGACGCCCTGCGCGACGAGCTCCTCGTCCAGCGACCGGCGCGAGCGCCAGTTGGACGGGACGCGGGCGGGATCGCGCACGACGTACCCGGAGACCCAGATGCGCCCGGACTCGGGGTCCTCGTCGTTGACGCCGGTGTTGCCCACGTGCGGGGCGGTCATCACGACGACCTGCCGGTGGTACGACGGGTCGGTGAGGGTCTCCTGGTAGCCGGTCATGCCGGTGGAGAACACGGCCTCGCCGAAGGTCTCCCCCACGGCGCCGTAGGCACGGCCGCGGAAGATCCGACCGTCCTCCAGGACGAGTACGGCGGGAGCTTTGGCTGCTCCCCTGGTGGAGGTCGTCATCGTTCGGCGCCTTCCGTCGTGATGGTTGGGTTCATGAGGTTGATGGCGTCCACCCAGGCGGCGTGTTCGGCCGCCCGGTCGGAGCGGAATCCGGAGTCGATCAGTTTGTCGCCGTGCGCCCAAGTGACGACGAGCAGACCGCCCTCGGTGAGTACCTTGCCCGCGATTCCCTTGTCGAGGCGGGCGCCGCGCAGCCGCGCGGCCGGTACGAAGAAGTCGGTGGCACCCGGACGGACCACGTCGAGGCCCGCGTCGGTGAGCGTGAGCTCGACCCGGCTGCGCACCCCCAGGCCGTGGGCGACGATCCGGTCGAGCCACTGTCCGGCGGTGGTCGACCCGTGGTACCGGCCGGTCAGCGCCAGCCGGTGGGCGGGCAGACCCTCCGGGGCGGCGGGCAGCTCCGGCAGATCGCTCTGCAGGGTGCCGCGCCACTTCCAGCCCTGCCGCATCAGCCAGTAGACGAACGCGACGAAGACGAGCAGACCGATCACCCACGCGATGCGGGCGCCCCAGTCCGTCACCTCCGCCGAGTGTCGTTCGGCGGCCTCGGCGGCCAGTTGGATTACTGCAGGTGTCACGCCAGCGTCCCGTCCACGACCGTTGCCCGGCCCCGCAGGAAGGTGTGAGTGACGCGCCCCGGCAGCTCACGGCCCTCGTAAGGCGTGTTGCGGCTGCGGGAGGCGAAGTGTGCGGGGTCCACGACTCCACGGTACGAGGTATCGACCAAGGTCAGGTTCGCGGGTTCACCTGCCGAGACGGGCCGGCCGTGGTTCTCCAGGCCGCCGATGCGCGCCGGGGCGAAGGACATCCGCTGGGCCACTCCCGCCCAGTCGAGCAGACCGGTCTCCACCATCGTCTGCTGGACGACGGAGAGCGCGGTCTCCAGGCCGACCATGCCCATGGCGGCGGCGGCCCACTCGCAGTCCTTGTCCTCGTGCGGGTGCGGGGCGTGGTCGGTGGCGACGATGTCGATCGTGCCGTCGGCGAGCGCCTCGCGCAGGGCCAGCACGTCGCGCTCGGTGCGCAGCGGCGGGTTGACCTTGTAGACGGCGTTGTACGAGCGCACCAGCTCGTCGGTGAGGAGCAGGTGGTGCGGGGTGACCTCGGCGGTGACGTCGATGCCGCGGGACTTGGCCCAGCGGACGATCTCGACGGAGCCGGCGGTGGACAGGTGGCAGATGTGCACGCGGGAGCCGACGTGCTCGGCGAGGAGCACGTCACGGGCGATGATCGACTCCTCCGCGACGGCCGGCCAGCCGCCCAGACCCAGCTCGGCGGAGACGACGCCCTCGTTCATCTGGGCGCCCTCGGTGAGGCGGGGCTCCTGGGCGTGCTGCGCGACGACGCCGCCGAAGGCCTTCACGTACTCCAGGGCGCGCCGCATGATCACCGCGTCGTCCACGCACTTGCCGTCGTCGGAGAAGACGGTGACGTGCGCGGCGGAGTCGTGCATCGCGCCGAGCTCCGCGAGCTGCTTGCCCTCCAGGCCGACGGTGACGGCGCCGATGGGCTGTACGTCGCAGTAGCCGGACTCCTTGCCCAGGCGCCAGACCTGCTCGACGACACCGGCGGTGTCGGCGACCGGGAAGGTGTTCGCCATGGCGAAGACGGCCGTGTAACCGCCGGAGGCGGCGGCGCGGGTGCCGGTCAGGACGGTCTCGGAGTCCTCGCGGCCGGGCTCGCGCAGGTGGGTGTGCAGGTCGACCAGGCCCGGCAGGAGCACCTGGCCGGCGGCCTCGATGACGGTCGCGCCTTCGGCGGACAGGTCCTGCCCGACCTCCGCGATGGTCTCGCCGTCGATCAGGACGTCCTGCGCCTCGCCACCGAGTACCTTCGCCCCGCGAATCAGGATCTTGCTCATGGTTACTTGCTCTCCTCGATACGGGGCGTGTCGACACGGGGCGTGCTGGTGGTGGTGACGGCGGGCTCGGAGCCGCCCAGCAGCAGGTACAGGACGGCCATCCGGGTGGAGACGCCGTTGGCGACCTGCTCGACGGCCGTGCAGCGGTCGGAGTCGGCGACCTCGGCGGTGATCTCCATGCCGCGGTTCATCGGGCCGGGGTGCATCACGATGGCGTGCTCGGGCATCTTGGCCATGCGGTCGCCGTCGAGCCCGTACCGGCGGGAGTACTCGCGCTCGGTCGGGAAGAAGGCGGCGTTCATGCGTTCGCGCTGCACACGGAGCATCATCACCGCGTCGGACTTCGGCAGCACCTCGTCCAGGTTGTAGGACACCTCGCACGGCCAGCTCTCGACGCCGATCGGGACCAGCGTGGGCGGGGCGACGACGGTGACCTGCGCGCCCAGCGTGTGCAGGAGCTGGACGTTGGAGCGGGCGACCCGGCTGTGCAGGACGTCGCCGACGATCGTGATCCGGCGGCCGTTCAGGTCCTTGCCGAGGCCGGCGTCGCGCCCGACGAGTCGGCGGCGCATGGTGAAGGCGTCGAGCAGGGCCTGGGTGGGGTGCTCGTGGGTGCCGTCGCCGGCGTTGACCACGGCCGAGTCGATCCAGCCGGAGGTGGCCAGGCGGTAGGGGGCGCCGGAGGCGTGGTGGCGGATGACGACGGCGTCCGCGCCCATCGCCTCCAGGGTCAGGGCGGTGTCCTTCAGGGATTCGCCCTTGGAAACCGAGGAGCCCTTGGCGGAGAAGTTGATGACGTCCGCGGACAGCCGCTTGGCGGCCGCCTCGAAGGAGATCCGGGTGCGGGTCGAGTCCTCGAAGAAGAGGTTCACGACCGTGAGACCGCGCAGGGTGGGAAGCTTCTTGATCGGCCGGTCCGCGACACGGGCCATCTCCTCGGCGGTGTCGAGGATGAGGACGGCGTCGTCGCGGGTGAGGTCGGCGGCCGAGATGAGGTGGCGCTTCATCTGGGTGCTCCGTAGGTAGCGGGAGGGCAGGCAGGCGGGCTGTCTGGCGGGTGGCGCGGGCAGGGCAGGCTGCGGCCGGGGCACCCGTGGCGGGACCCGGACCGGTTCGGGCTACTGCTGCCCGGCTGCCCGGTCGGTCCGCTGGCCGAGCAGTACGGCGTCGCGGCCGTCCTCCTCCTGGAGCTGGACCTTGACGGTCTCCCGCAACGACGTGGGGAGGTTCTTGCCGACGTAGTCGGCGCGGATCGGCAGTTCGCGGTGGCCCCGGTCGACGAGGACCGCGAGCTGGACCGCGCGGGGGCGGCCGAGATCGCCGAGGGCGTCCAGGGCGGCGCGGATGGTGCGGCCGGAGAAGAGCACGTCGTCGACGAGGATGACCAGGCGGCCCTCGATGTCGTCGCCGGGGATCTCGGTGCGGCCGATCGCGCGGGCCGGCTTCAGCCGCAGGTCGTCGCGGTACATGGTGATGTCGAGGGAACCGACCGGGATCTTCGTACCGGTGATCTCCTCCAGCTTGGCGGCCAACCGTCGGGCGAGGTACACGCCGCGGGTGGGGATGCCGAGGAGCACCACGTCATCGGCGCCCTTGGCGCGTTCGACGATCTCGTGGGCGATGCGGGTCAGTACCCGCGCGATGTCCTGGGCGTCCAGCACGGGACGCATGACATCGGAGCTCTGCTGGGTGTCCATGAAAAGGACCTCCTTCTCCGCCTCACGGGACGGACCTTAAAGGACGTCTGATGTTCGCGTTCCACCGTAGCAGGGAGACGGCCCGGGTCCGTCCACCGGGCGCGAGCCGGGACCCCTCGTAAGTGGGGGTTGAAGAGCATTCGGCTTGACGCATCCAAGTAACGCTGCGTAACCTCACAGTGAGTTACCAGCCGCGCGGCGGAGCCGCTCGTGGTCATGCCGTCCATGTCGTCACAGCGTCACAGCGTCCGGGAGCGTTATGTCCAGCGAATACGCCAAACAGCTCGGGGCCAAGCTCCGCGCCATCCGCACCCAGCAGGGCCTTTCCCTCCATGGTGTCGAGGAGAAGTCCCAGGGCCGGTGGAAGGCCGTGGTGGTCGGTTCGTACGAGCGCGGGGACCGCGCCGTGACCGTCCAGCGCCTCGCCGAGCTGGCGGACTTCTACGGGGTGCCGGTGCAGGAACTCCTTCCGGGCACCACGCCGGGCGGAGCGGCCGAGCCGCCGCCGAAGCTGCGCCTGGACCTGGAGCGGCTCGCGGGCGTGCCCGCCGAGAAGGCCGGCCCGCTCCAGCGTTACGCCGCGACGATCCAGAGCCAGCGCGGCGACTACAACGGCAAGGTGCTCTCGATCCGCCAGGACGACCTGCGCACCCTCGCCGTCATCTACGACCAGTCCCCCTCGGTCCTGACCGAGCAGCTCATCAGCTGGGGCGTGCTGGACGCGGACGCCCGGCGCGCCGTGGCCCACGAGGACGTCTAGTCCCACCAGGACACATAAGTCCCCCGGGCCCAAGCCCAGCAGAAACGTTCCCGGCGGGTGCCGGACCCCCAGGGGTCCGGCACCCGCCGTTCGTGTGGGGCGCGTGGGACGCGTGGCGGCAGGGGCCGCGCACGACGGAGGGCCCGCGGCGCGTCATGCGCCGCGGGCCCTCCGTTCTCGCCGGTCCGTCGCGGACTACTCGCGGCGCAGGCTCGGCTTGAGGTCCTTGAACCGGCCCAACAGCCCGTTCACGAACGAGGGCGACTCGTCCGTGGAGAACTCCTTGGCCAGCTGGACGGCCTCGTCGATCGCCACGGCGTCCGGGGTCTCGTCCACCCAGATCAGCTCGTACGCGCCGAGACGCACGATGTTCCGGTCCACGACCGGCATGCGGTCGAGGTCCCAGTCCACGGCGTAGGTGACGATCAGGTCGTCGATGCGGTTCACCTTGTCGGCGTACCCCTCGACAAGATCCATCGTGTAGGCGTTGACCGGCGGCTGCCGGTCGTCCGACCGCGCGTGGCGGATCCAGTCCGCGAGGACCTCGCGCACGGGCACACCGCGCTGATCGGCCTCGAAGAGGATCTGGAAAGCGCGCTTTCGCGCGTTGCTCCGGGCAGCCACGGTTAGCTGTTCACCCGGCCGAGGTAGTCGCTGGTGCGGGTGTCGACCTTGATCTTCTCGCCGGTGCTGACGAAGAGCGGGACCTGGATCTCGTGGCCCGTCTCCAGCGTCGCCGGCTTGGTGCCACCGGTGGAGCGGTCGCCCTGGACGCCCGGGTCGGTGTGCTGGATGACCAGCTCGACCGCGGCCGGGAGCTCGACGTAGAGCACCTCGCCCTCGTGGCGGGCCACGGAGGCGGTGAAGCCCTCGATGAGGAAGTTGGCGGCGTCGCCGACGACCTTGCGGTCGACCATCAGCTGGTCGTAGGTCTCCATGTCCATGAAGACGAAGTACTCGCCGTCCATGTACGAGAACTGCATGTCACGGCGGTCGATGGTGGCCGTCTCGACCTTGGTGCCGGCGTTGAAGGTCTTGTCGACGACCTTGCCGGAAAGCACGTGCTTGAGCTTGGTGCGCACGAAGGCCGGGCCCTTGCCGGGCTTGACGTGCTGGAACTCGACGACGGACCAGAGCTGGCCCCCGTCGAGCTTCAGCACCATGCCGTTCTTGAGGTCGTTCGTGGAAGCCACGGTTGCGGAATCTCCTGCACTGGAAGACCACGGGTGCGCGCACAGCCCGGCCGAGCGGGCTACAGCGCGAGCAGTTCCTTGGTCGTAATGGTGAGTAGCTCTGGACCGCCGTCCGCCTCGGGGCGTACGACGAGCGTGTCATCGATCCGGACACCTCCCCGGCCCGGGAGGTGAACCCCCGGTTCGACGGTGACCGGCACGCAAGCGTCCAGTTTACCCATGGCCGTAGGTGCAAGCTGCGGGTCCTCGTCGATTTCGAGTCCCACGCCGTGTCCGGTGGACGCGGCCAGCGCCTCGCCGTACCCCGCGGAGTCGAGCACCGAGCGCGCCGCGTGGTCGACGTCGCGGTGGGCGGCGCCCGGGACGAGGGCCTCCCGGCCCGCCCTCTGGGCGGCGAAGACGAGGTCGTACAGCTCGATCTGCCATGCGGCCGGAGTGGTGCCGATCACGAACGTACGGCCGATCTCGCAGCGATAGCCCCGGTAGTTCGCGCCCAGGCACACGGAGAGGAAGTCGCCCTCCTCTACCCGGCGGTCGGAGGGCCGGTGCCGGGAGCGGCCGGAGTGGGGGCCGGTGCCGACGGAGGTCGGGAAGGCCGGGCCGTCCGCCCCGTGGTCGACCAGTCTGCGTTCCAGCTCCAGCGCGAGGTGGCGTTCGGTGCGGCCGACGAGGATCGACTCCAGCAGCTCGCCGAGGGCCTGGTCGGCGATCTCGGCGGCGATCCGCAGACAGGCGATCTCCTCCTCGTCCTTGACGAGGCGCTGCTGTTCCACGGCGAGTCCGAGGTCCGCCAGGCGCAGCTTCGGGGCGACGGAGTGCAGGGCCCGGTGCCGGCCGACGGTGAGGTGGTGTTCCTCGACCGCGAGGGAGTCCGCCCGTGCGGAGGCCGCCAGATCGGCGGCGGCCACGGCGGGGTCCCCGCCGGGGGCGCCCAGCACGGTGACCCGAAGCTGTTCGTCGAGACGGCCCTCGTCGTTCTCGCCGGTCGGCGCGCCGCCGCAGAACAGCGCGTCCTCGGCCGGCCCGACCAGCAGGACGGCTCCCGGCGGGGAGGCCCCGGTGAGGTAGCGGACGTTCGCCGGACGCGTGATCAGCGCGGCGGCGTTGCCCGCGGCGGCGCAGCGGTCGCGAAGCAGGGCCCGACGGGCCGCGTACACGTCTGACATGTATTCGAGCGTACGAGCGCACCGCCGATCCGGCCTGACGAGCGCCGCCGTACGGGGCCTCAGAAGGCGGGCGAGCCGATGACGCGGGCCAGGGTCTCATCGAGCGCGCGGGCCGTGCCCTCGACGTCGAGCTGGGAGTTGTCGATGATCGGCAGGCCCGATCCGTACCAGCCGGCCATCCGCCCGTGGATGCGGGCGACCTCCTCGTCGGAGAGCCGGCGGTTCCCGGAACGGGCCGCGTTGCGCTCCAGTACGACCTCCAGGCCGGGCAGGAGGACCACCGGCAGCAGGGCGGGGCCCACGTGCCGCTTCCAGCCGCCCAGCCCCACCACGGGCCGGTCCGGGAAGACGGCGTCGTCCAGGATGCAGGAGATGCCGTTCGCCAGGAAGTTACGGGCGGCGAAGCCGCAGGTGCGGCGGGCGAGGCGGTACTGGGCCTCGGAATGGTCGTTCCAGCCCGCCTGGGGGTCCGCGAAGCCCGAGCACACCCACTCGCGGACGTCGTCCAGGCTGACGTGCGCGGTCGGCACCGGCCGGGCGGCGGCCCAGTGCCGGGCCACGGTGGTCTTGCCCGCGCCCGCCGGGCCGATCAGCAGCACCGCGAGGGTGGCCGCGCCGGTGCCGGGGGCGACGGCGGGCGGCAGCGGAATGTGCCCGGTGGCCTCCTGCGACGGCGCCTGCGCGGGCGGCAGGGGAACGTATCCGCTCTCGGCCGCCGGGGGCCCCGTGGGCGGCGTCGGCTGCCCCGGTCCCGGCCAGCCCCGCGCGGGGGGTATCGGGGGCTGCGGGGGCGTCTGCGGATGCTGTCCGGACTGCCCCCAGCCGCCGCCCCCCACTCCTTGCTGCATCCGCTGCCACTCCGTCTCGTTTCCGGCGACTGATGCGAGAACGTTATCTGACCGCGGGCCGCGTCCCGGCCACCCGCGCGGTCGTGACGCGCGCCGGGGACGGCCGGGACCAGCGGCTCAGGCGTCGACTTCCTCCGCCAGCGCCCGCAGCGCCAGCCGGTACGAGCCGATGCCGAAGCCCGCCACCGTACCCGTGGCCACCGAGGCGATGACCGACGTGTGACGGAACTGCTCGCGGGCGTACGGGTTGGAGATGTGCACCTCGATCAGCGGGGCGGTGCGCTGCGCGGCCGCGTCCCGCATGGCGTACGAGTAGTGCGTGAACGCCCCCGGGTTGATCACGACCGGGACCTTGCCGTCGGCCGCCTCGTGCAACCAGCGCACCAGCTCGCCCTCGTCGTTGGTCTCGCGGACCTCGACGTCGAAGCCGAGTTCCCCGCCCAGCGCCCGGCAGCTCTCCACCAGCCCGGCGTACGAGGTGGCCCCGTACACGTCGGGCTCCCGCGATCCGAGCCGGCCCAGGTTCGGGCCGTTGAGGACCAGGACGCGCCGGCTCACGCGGCGACCTCGCCGAAGGCGGCGAACAGCACCGCCGGGTCCGGCCCCTCCAGGACCGTCGGCTTGGCCAGCCCGTCGAGCACGATGAAGCGCAGCATGTCGCCTCGGGACTTCTTGTCGAGCTTCATGGTCTCCAGCAGCTTGGGCCACTGGTCGCCCCGGTAGGTCAGCGGCAGCCCGACGGAGGCGAGCACCGCCTTGTGCCGGTCCGCGGTCGCGTCGTCCAGTCGGCCCGCGAGCCGGCCGAGTTCGGCGGCGAAGACCATGCCGACGGAGACCGCCGCGCCGTGGCGCCACTTGTAGCGCTCGTTCTTCTCGATGGCGTGCGCGAGCGTGTGGCCGTAGTTGAGGATCTCCCGCAGTCCGGCTTCCTTGAGGTCGCTGGAGACCACGTCCGCCTTGACCCGGATCGAGCGCACGATGAGCTCGGCGGTGTGCGGGCCGGCGGGCGTGCGGGCGGCCTCGGGATCCGCCTCGATCAGGTCGAGGATCTCCGGGTCCGAGATGAACCCGGCCTTGATGATCTCGGCGAGGCCGCTGACGTAGTCGTGGACCGGCAGGGAGTCCAGGGCCGCGAGGTCGCAGAGCACCCCGGCCGGCGGGTGGAAGGCGCCGACGAGGTTCTTGCCCTCGGCGGTGTTGATGCCGGTCTTGCCGCCGACGGCCGCGTCCACCATGGCCAGCACGGTGGTCGGGACCGCGATCCAGCGCACGCCGCGCAGCCAGCTCGCCGCGACGAAGCCCGCGAGATCGGTGGTGGCCCCGCCGCCGACGCCCACGATGACGTCGGTGCGGGTGAACCCGGACTGTCCGAGCGCCTTCCAGCAGTACGCCGCGACCTCGACGGTCTTGGCCTCCTCGGCGTTCGGCACCTGGATGGCGACGGCCTCGTAGCCCTGCGCCGCCAGGTCGTCCCGCAGCGCCTCGCCCGTCGAGGCCAGCGCCTCGGGGTGGATCACGGCCACGCGCTGGGCCTTCGTACCGATCAGCGTGCCGAGCTCGCCGAGCAGCTGCCGGCCGACCAGCACGTCGTACGCGTCGTGTCCGGCGCTCGCGCCGACGTTGATCCGCGTCACCTGGTCTGTCATACGTCCTTCAACTCCAGAGCGTCGAGGACCGCTTGGGCGACCTCTTCGGGGGTGCGGTCGTCGGTGGTCACCACGACGCGCGCGACTTCGGTGTACAGGTGGCGGCGGGCGTCCATCAGCTCGCGCCACTGCCGGCGCGGGTTGACGGCGAGCAGCGGGCGCGCGGCGCCGAGGCCGACGCGCCGTACCGCTTCCTCGACGTCCATCGACAGGTAGGCGACGGGCAGGCCGGCGAGCAGCTCGCGGGTGCCGGCGTCGAGGATCGCCCCGCCGCCGAGGGCGAGCACTCCGGTGTGCCCGGCGACGGCGGCCGCGACCGCCTGCCGCTCGAGGTCACGGAAGTACGGCTCGCCCTCGTCGACGAAGATGTCGGCGATCTCGCGGCCCTGGGCCGCGACGATGTCGGCGTCCGTGTCCCGGTAGGGGACGCCGAGCCGCTCGGCGAGGAGTCCGCCCACCGTGGACTTGCCGGACCCCATGGGCCCGACGAGGACGATCAGGGGTCCGCCGGTCACCGGATCTGCAGGTTGTCGAGGTACGCGCGGACGTTGCGCCGGGTCTCGGGGACGGAGTCGCCGCCGAACTTCTCCACGACGGCGTCGGCGAGCACCAGCGCGACCATGGCCTCCGCGACGATGCCCGCGGCCGGGACGGCACAGACGTCGGAGCGCTGGTGGTGGGCGACGGTGGCCTCGCCGGTGGCGACGTCGACGGTGGCGAGGGCGCGCGGCACGGTCGCGATGGGCTTCATCGCGGCGCGGACGCGCAGCAGCTCACCGGTGGTCAGGCCGCCCTCGGTGCCGCCGGAGCGGCCGGTGGTGCGCCTCAGGCCCTCGGGGGTGCTGACGATCTCGTCGTGGGCCTGGGAGCCGGGCACGCGGGCCAGGTCGAAGCCGTCGCCGACCTCGACGCCCTTGATGGCCTGGATGCCCATGAGCGCGGCCGCGAGGCGCGCGTCGAGGCGACGGTCCCAGTGCACGTGGGAGCCGAGGCCGACGGGGACCCCGTACGCCAACACCTCCACGACGCCGCCGAGGGTGTCGCCGTCCTTGTGGGCCTGGTCGATCTCGGCGACCATCGCCTTCGAGGCGTCGGCGTCGAGGCAGCGCACCGGGTCGGCGTCGAGCTTCTCGACGTCGGCGGGGGTCGGGTACACCCCGTACGGGGCCTTGGCGGAGGCGAGTTCGACCACGTGGGAGACGATCTCGATGCCGGCGGTCTCCTTGATGAAGGACCGGGCGATCGCGCCGAGGGCCACGCGGGCGGCCGTCTCACGGGCGCTGGCGCGCTCCAGGATCGGGCGCGCCTCGTCGAAGCCGTACTTCTGCATGCCGGCGAGGTCGGCGTGGCCGGGGCGCGGGCGGGTCAGCGGCGCGTTACGGCCGGTGTCCTTGAGCAGCGAGGGGTCCACGGGGTCGGCCGACATGACCGTCTCCCACTTGGGCCACTCGGTGTTGCCCACCATGACCGCGATCGGGGACCCGAGGGAGAGCCCGTGGCGGACGCCGCCGAGGAAGGTGATCTCGTCCTGCTCGAACTTCATCCGGGCACCGCGGCCATAGCCGAGCCGGCGCCTGGCCAGGTGGTCGGCCACCAGCTCGGTGGTGACCGGGACGCCTGCCGGAAGGCCCTCCAGCGTCGCCACCAGGGCCGGTCCGTGCGACTCTCCTGCGGTCAGCCAACGCAACCTGCTCAACGATGCTCCTCATGCTCGCGCCTGGTACAGCCACGGCGCGATCTGGGGGCACCTCCCCACGCTAGCTGTGGGAGGTACGCGGCCCGGACCCGCCGTAGCCGATCCTCCCACGTCCGGGCCGGTGGACCACGCTCCGGTCCAGCTATCGGACGACCGAGCCGCCGTAGGACCTCCCGTGGGACCTAACGCGCGGCGAGGGCGCGCTCGCCGGCGGCCCGCATGGCGGCGAGGGGGCCGGGGGTGCGGCCGGTCATCTGCTCGACCTGGAGCACCGCCTGGTGGACGAGCAGGTCGAGGCCGCCGACCAGCGCGCCGCCCCGGCCGGACCAGGCGGCGGCCAGCGCCGTGGGCCAGGGGTCGTACAGGACGTCGAACAGCGTGCCGGGGGCGGTCGGCACGGCGGGGGCCAGCTCGTCGGTGGCCCCGGCCGGAGTGGTGGCGATGACCAGCGGCGCGGCCAGCGCCTCGGCCGCGCGTGACCAGTCGGCGGTGCGGACGTCGACGCCGAGCCGCTCGCCCCACTGCCGC
Source organism: Streptomyces sp. Tek67B01 (assembly GCF_055231995.1). Taxonomy (NCBI): domain Bacteria; kingdom Bacillati; phylum Actinomycetota; class Actinomycetes; order Kitasatosporales; family Streptomycetaceae; genus Streptomyces; species Streptomyces sp. Tek67B01. The sequence continues at coordinate 5,799,030 of NZ_JBUYUY010000001.1, read as the reverse complement.
ATCTCGTCGGCCCGGGCGCGGGAGCGGACGTACGCGGTCACCTCGCCGGTGCAGATCCGCGCGAGCGCGGCCAGAGCCGAGGAGGCGGTGGCGCCGGCGCCGAGGATCGCGGCGGCCGGGACCTTGTCGACGCCGCGCTCGTGCAGCGCGGCCACGATGCCGGGGATGTCGGTGTTGTCGCCGAGGCGGCGGCCGTCGTCGGTGAAGACGACGGTGTTGACGGCCTCGACGGAGGCCGCTGTGTCACTGACGCCGTCGAGCAGCGGCATGACGGCCCGCTTGAGCGGCATGGTCAGGGACAGCCCCGCCCATTCGGGCCCGAGGTCGGCCATGAAGCCGGGCAGCGCCGCCTCGTCGATCTCGAACCGGTCGTAGGACCAGTCGGCGAGGCCGAGCTCCCGGTACGCGGCGCGGTGCAGCACAGGTGAGAGGGAGTGCTCGATGGGCGAACCCAGCACCGCGGCCCGCCGCACTGTCGGCTGCAATTGCGTCGCCCCTCTCGCGTGGGCCCCGCGTACCAGCGCGGCCGACCGGGCCTGCCCCGGGCGCGCAAAACAGTACCCCAGCCCTCGCACCGGGAGGGCGGCCGCCCCCGCCGCCCCCGGACGCGGGGTCCGGGGGCGGCGGGGGCGGTGCGTGGGGGACGTCGTGGACGCGGGCCTACTGCCCCGTCTTCTGCCGCTCCTTCTCGTACTCGGCGCGGTTGCGGTTCTGCTCCTCGTTGGTCACCGCGTACAGGGTCTTGTTCTCGTTGACGGACACGAAGTAGTACCAGGGACCGGGCTCGGGGTTGATCGCGGCCCTGAGCGACTCCGCTCCCGGGTTGCCGATCGGACCGGCGGGCAGGCCCTTGATCCGGTAGGTGTTGTACGGGTCGTCGATCTTGCGCAGGTCGTTGACGGACCCGATGTCCAGCGTGCTCTGGCCCTTCATGTAGTTGACCGTGGAGTCGAAGTCGAGAAGGCCGTACGTCTCGGTGTTGCCGGGCTTGAGGCGGTTGTAGACGACCCGGGAGATCTTGACGAAGTCGTGCGGGTACTTGCCCTCGGCCTGGACGAGGCTCGCGACGGTGACCAGTTCCAGCGGGCTCTTGAGACCGAGCTTGGAGGCTTGGCCCTTGACGTCGGACTTCGTGTACTCCTCGTTCGCCCGCGCCACCATCTGCTTGAGCAGCGCGTCCGGCTTCATGTCCTTGGTGAGGTCGTACCGCGCCGGGTAGAGGAATCCTTCCAGCGGGTCCTTGATGTCCTTGTTGGTGTTCGCCCAGTCCGGGAGCCCGAGGTTCTTGAACTCCTTGCCGGCGACGCTCTTCGTGGTGCCTTCCTGGAGGCCGAGCTTCTTGTCGATGGCGTCGTAGATCTGGACGTTGCGGGAGCCCTCGGCGATCGTGAGGACGTTCAGCTTCGAGGGGTCCGTCATCAGCGCGACGGCGGCGGCGGCGGACATCTTCTTCTTCAGCGGGTAGGTACCCGGCTGGATGCCCTTGCCCTTGGGGGTGTTCGCGGCGCTCACGAACGCCTTGGCGCTCGCGACGACCCCCGCCTTCTCCAGGATGCTGCCCATCTGGCCGAGGGTGGCGCCCTTGGGGATCTCGACGTCGACCGTCTCTTCGAGGCCCGAGCCCGCGTAGTCCTCGCCCGGGCCGTACCGCTCCTTGATGAAGGTGTAGCCGTAGTAGCCGCCTCCGCCGAGGACCGCCGTGACCACCACCGCCGCGACCAGGCAGGACACGCCCCTGCGTCTGGGTTTGGCCTTCTTCGAACGGCCCGCACGGCGGCCACCGCCGCCGGGACGGCCGTCGTCGCCCTCGGGGAGCCCGGGCTCCTCTTCGGGGTCCTCCGCGAGTACGTCGGCGTCCTGGCTCCCCGGCTCCGGCTCCAGGTGGCGCCGGCTCGGGGGTACCGGCGGCGGGAAGGCCTCCGGGGTGCCGTACAGGTCGGGGGCCTCGCCGGGGAAGCCGCCGCCGGTCTGCTGGGCGTACGGCTCCGCACCCGCGTACGGGTCCACCGGAGCGGGCGCGCCGGCGTACTGGGCCTGGCCGGTGTCCCACGGCCTGCCCCCGTACGCCGGCTGCGGCTGCGGCTGGTCGTTCTGCTGGTACTGCTGGTGCGGGAGATAGCCCTCCTGCGGGACCTGCTGGTACTGCTGCTGGAACTGGTCCGGGTGCTGCTGCTGGTGTTGCTGCTCGTACTGCTGCGGGTCCTGGAACTGCGGGTCCTGGTGCTGCGGCGCCTGCGCGTACTGCTCCTGCGGACCACCGGCGTAAGGCATCGGACCCTGCTGGGCCGGATGCCCGTTCCACCCCTGGTCCCCGTACAAGGGGTCCTCGGGGTGCCACGGTTCGGGGGCGCGGCCCCGGCCATACTCAGTCATCGATCCCCTAGAGCCGCGAGACGGAGGCAGCGGCTCGACGCCACGGCACCCGGTTCCGCCTCTGAAGTGGTGGGCGACGGCTGTTCGAATGCCGTCACATCGCGCGGAACGTTACCGTATCGCGATCAGACAACCACTTCGACGCACTCACCGGGCGGATTACCTGATACCCGTTCGGTCTCAAGAGCGTTCTGAAGGATCACCACGGCGGCCGCCTGGTCGATGACCGCCCGCCCCTTCTTGGCGTTCTTCCCGGAGGCCCGGAGCCCCTGGGCGGCGGTGACCGTGGTCATCCGCTCGTCCACCAGACGGACCGTCACCGGCTTGATGCCCTTGGCGAGTTCAGTGGCGAAGACGCGCACCTTGGCCGCGGCCGGCCCCTCCCGCCCACTGAGCGAACGGGGAAGGCCGACCACCACTTCGAGCGGCTCGTACTCCTGCACGAGCTGCCGCAGCCGCCGGTGGGCGAACGGGATGTCCCGACCGGGCACGGTCTCCACCGGTGTGGCCAGAACCCCGTCGGGGTCGCAGGAAGCGACCCCGATCCGGGCGTCCCCGACGTCGATGGCCAGTCGGCGGCCGCGGCGCAGTGTCATCGTCAGGCCGTCTCGGTGACGAGGCGCTCGACCGCGGCGATGGCCTCCGGCACGGCGGCCGGGTTCTGGCCGCCGCCCTGGGCCACGTCCGGCTTGCCGCCACCGCCGCCGCCGAGGGTCTTGGCGGCGGCGCGGACCAGGTCACCGGCCTTGAGACCGCGCTCGCGGGCGGCCTCGTTGGTGGCGATGACGGTCAGCGGACGGCCGCCCGCCACGGTGAACAGGGCCACGACGGCCGGCCGGCCGCCCTGCCCCGAGATCTGACCGAGCCGCCCGCGGACGTCGAGGACCAGCCTGCGCAGGTCGTCGGCGCCGGTGCCGTCGGGCACCTGACCGACGACGAGGGCCACGCCGCGGATGTCCTGGGCGTTCTCGGCGAGACCGGCGGCGGCTTGGAGGACCTTCTCCGCGCGGAACTTCTCGATCTCCTTCTCGGCGTCCTTCAGCTTGCCGAGCATGGAGGCGATCTTCTCCGGCAGCTCCTCCGGACGGCCCTTGACCAGCTCCTGGAGCTGGGCGACGACCGTGTGCTCCTTGGCGAGGAAGTTGTACGCGTCCACGCCCACCAGTGCCTCGACGCGGCGGACGCCGGAGCCGATGGAGGACTCGCCGAGCAGCTTGACCAGGCCGAGCTGGCTGGTGTTGCCGACGTGCGTACCGCCGCACAGCTCCTTGGAGAAGTCGCCGATGGTCACGACGCGCACGCGCTCGCCGTACTTCTCGCCGAACTCGGCGATGGCGCCCTGCTTCTTCGCCTCGTCGATGCTCATGATCTCGGCGGTGACGTCGAGCTCACGGGAGAGAACGTCGTTGATCTTCTGCTCGACGTCGGTGAGGACCGTACCGGGGACGGCGTTCGGCGAGCCGAAGTCGAAGCGGAAGCGGCCGGGCGAGTTCTCGGAACCGGCCTGGGCGGCCGTCGGGCCGAGGGCGTCGCGCAGGGCCTGGTGGGTCAGGTGGGTGGCGGAGTGGGCGCGGGCGATGGCCCGACGGCGCCGGACGTCGATGGCGGCGTAGGCCGAGGCACCCACCGTGACCTCGCCGACCTGTACCGATCCCTTGTGCACGGAGACGCCCGGGACGGGCTGCTGGACGTCGCGGACCTCGATGACCGCGCCGGAGTCGAGCTTGATCCGGCCCTGGTCGGCGAGCTGGCCGCCGCCCTCGGCGTAGAAGGGGGTGCGGTCCAGGACGACCTCGACCTCGTCGCCCTCGGAGGCGGCCGGCGCGGAGACGCCGTTGACCAGCAGGCCGACGATGGTGGACTCGCCCTGATTGGTGGCGTAGCCGGTGAACTCGGTGGCGCCGGAGCCGTCGGCGATCTCCCGGTAGGCGGACATGTCCGCGTGGCCGGTCTTCTTGGCCTTGGCGTCCGCCTTGGCCCGGTCGCGCTGTTCCTGCATGAGGCGGCGGAAGCCGCTCTCGTCCACGGACAGGCCCTGCTCCGCGGCCATCTCCAGGGTGAGGTCGATCGGGAAGCCCCAGGTGTCGTGGAGCAGGAACGCCTTGTCGCCGGAGAGGACGGTGCCGCCGCCGGCCTTGGTCTCGGTGACCGCGGAGTCGAGGATGTTCGTGCCGCCCTTGATGGCCTTGAGGAAGGCGGCCTCTTCGGCGAGGGCCACGGTCTCGATGCGCTTGCGGTCGGTGACGAGCTCCGGGTACTGCTGCCCCATCGTGTCGATCACGACGCCGATGAGGTCCTTGACGACCGGGCCGGTGGCGCCCATGAGGCGCATGTTGCGGATGGCGCGGCGCATGATGCGGCGCAGCACGTAGCCGCGGCCCTCGTTGCCGGGGGTGACGCCGTCGCCGATGAGCATGGTGGAGGTGCGGATGTGGTCGGCGACAACGCGCAGGGAGACGTCGGAGCCCTGGGCGGCGCCGTACCGCACGCCGGTCAGCTCGGTGGCCTTGTCCATGACCACGCGCAGGGTGTCGGTCTCGTACATGTTCCGCACGCCCTGCAGGATCATCGCGAGGCGCTCGAGGCCGAGGCCGGTGTCGATGTTCTTCGAGGGCAGGTCCCCGAGGATCGGGAAGTCTTCCTTCCCGTCGCCGGCGCCGCGCTCGTACTGCATGAAGACCAGGTTCCAGATCTCCACGTACCGCTCGTCGTTGACGGCCGGGCCGCCCTCGACGCCGAACTCGGGGCCGCGGTCGTAGTTGATCTCGGAGCAGGGCCCGCAGGGTCCGGGGACGCCCATGGACCAGAAGTTGTCCTTCTTGCCCAGGCGCTGGATGCGTTCGGCGGGCACGCCGATCTTGTCGCGCCAGATCTGCTCGGCCTCGTCGTCGTCGAGGTAGACCGTGATCCAGAGCTTCTCGGGCTCCAGGCCGTAGCCGCCGTCCGCCACGGGGCTGGTGAGCAGCTCCCAGGCGTACTTGATGGCGCCTTCCTTGAAGTAGTCCCCGAAGGAGAAGTTGCCGCACATCTGGAAGAACGTGCCGTGGCGGGTGGTCTTGCCGACCTCTTCGATGTCCGGGGTACGGACGCACTTCTGCACGCTGGTCAGCCGCGGGGCCGGCGGCTTGACCTCGCCCAGGAAGTAGGGCTTGAACGGCACCATGCCCGCGGGCACCAGCAGCAGAGTCGGGTCGTCCGCGATGAGCGACGCCGAAGGGACAACGGTGTGACCGCGCTCCTCGAAGAAGCTCAGCCAGCGGCGGCGGATTTCAGCCGACTCCATCAGTGGTCCTCATTCCGGTTGTACGAGAGATTCGGGCGGTGGGTGGTCTGGTCGTGCGGGTCGAGCGCGAGGGCCCGCGTCCGCCGGGGCCCGGGCAACGCGGTGACGTTGTCGAGCCGGTCCGCGTCCTCGTCGGACCGGCGCAATCCGAGTGCGTCGTTCAGCTGGTCCTCGCGCTGGGTCATTCCCGCCTTGACGTCCAGGGCGAAGTCCTTCAGGCGGTGGCCGGCCTCGACGGCCTTGTCGGCGGCCTGCGCGGCGAGGCTCTCCGGGGTCAGCTTCTTGAGCTGTCGGTTGACCTTGGTGGTGGCCCACACGCCGGCGGCCGCGCCGGCGGTGAACCAGAAGGCTCGGCGGAACATCGGAGGTCTCAGCCCTTCTGCTTCCGGCGCCGGGCGCCCGGCACCGTACGACCGACGATCACAGTGCGTCGGGGGGTCTTGGCGGGCTCGGCGTCGGTCCGGCCCAGGGCCTTGCGCACGCCGTAGCCGAAGGCCGCGACCTTGACCAGCGGGCCGCCGAAGGTGGAGGCCACGGTCGAGGACAGGGCGGAGGCGTTGGAGGTGACCTCCTGGACGTCGCTCGCGATCGCGTCGACCCGGTCGAGCTGAGTGCGTGCGGAGCGCACGGTCGTCGAGGCGTCCGCGAGCAGCGGGACCGCCTGTTCGGTCACGTCCGCCACGAGCTTGGTGGTCGCCCTGAGCACCTGGGCCAGTCTCGCCAGCACCACGGCGAGGAAGGAGACCAGAATGGCCCAGAAGACGGCCACGAGGATCCCGGCCACCTCTCCACCGGACACGTTCGCACCGCTCTCTGCACGTTGATCACTGCGTATGAAAAGTCTTCTCCGACCCTATCGCGCCGGAGATCCCCGGCCGTACCGCAATTACGACCCGGCCGGGAAAGCAGGAAGCCCGCCGGCTCCCCCGAGGGGGAACCGGCGGGCTGACCAGCCTGTGAGGCTACGACCGCCGGAAGATCAGCGGGCGTAGTACTCGACGACCAGCTGCTCGTCGCAGATGACCGGGATTTCCTTGCGGTTCGGGTCGCGGTCCAGGCGGAAGGCCAGGGCCTTCAGGTTGACCTGCAGGTAACGGGGCGTCTCGCCCTCGCCCGCGTAGCCACCCTCACGGGCAACCTGGAACGGAACCTTCTCGCGGCTGCGCTCGCGCACCGTGATGACGTCGTCCGGGCGGACACGGAACGACGGCTTGTCGACCTTGTCACCGTTGACCTCGATGTGGCCGTGAACGACCATCTGGCGGGCCTGGTAGATGGTGCGGGCGATGCCCGAACGCAGAACCAGGGCGTCGAGGCGACGCTCGAGCTCGACGACCAGCGCCTCGCCCGTCTTGCCTTCGGCCTTCTTGGCGCGGTCGTAGGCGCGAGCCATCTGACGCTCAGAGATGTCGTACTGGGCGCGCAGACGCTGCTTCTCGAGCAGACGAACCTTGTAGTCCGAGTTCTGCTTGCGGCCACGGCCGTGCTCGCCCGGCGGGTAGGGGCGGGCCTCGAAGTACTTGACGGCCTTCGGGGTCAGCGCAATGCCGAGGGCACGCGACTTCTTGACCTTGGGTCGCTTCTGGTTCACGTGGAACCTACCTCCATGTAGTTCAGGTGAGGCTTACCGTAACGAGGAGGACGTAATGCCTCGACCACATGGGATCCCCCTGTCCAGTGCGCATCGAAGTTCGGGTTCCACCACAACGGAATCCGCTTTCGACGACGGTAGACAAGGTCAGCCGCGTCCCAGGGAAGGCGTTCGGCAGCTCACCGGAGCCGAACGCGTACGAACCCTCGTAGAGTCCAACGCCTCAGTATCCCCCACGCCGCCGGGTGCTCCCGACAGACGGGGGCGTGACGGGTGCGGGACGGGGAACCGGCCGCTGCGGCCGTCACCCCGGACGGGGACGTGATCCTCCTTGTTGCCAAGGGATCCGCGGCCGAGGAGGCCACCGCTCACGCCCAGGACCACGACCCCACCGTGATCGAGATCACGGATGTGGCGCCGGTGTCCGTGGACCATCGTATCCGAGGCCCCGGCGGGCGGGGATGCCTGCGGGCGGGTCAGCCCCGCTCGCCCCGCAGGCGTTCGCGGACCTTCTCCACCACGTCCGCGTACCGCGCCTCGGCGCCGTACCTCGTGGGCTCGTAGTACCTCTTGCCCTGGACCTCGTCCGGCGCGTACTGCTGGGCGGCGATCGCGCCCGGCACGTCGTGCGGGTAGACGTACCCCACCGCGTGGCCGAGCTTGGCCGCGCCCTTGTAGTGGCCGTCCCGCAGGTGCGCCGGGACCGAACCGGCCAGGCCCGCCCTGACGTCCGCCAGGGCCGCGCCGATCGCCGTCGTCGCGGTGTTCGACTTGGGGGCCAGCGCCAGGGCGATCGTCACGTGCGACAGGGTCAGCGCGGCCTCCGGGAAGCCGATCATGGCCACGGCCTGCGCTGCGGCGACCGCGAGCGGCAGGGCCGTCGGGTCCGCGAGTCCGATGTCCTCGCTGGCGGAGATCATCAGGCGCCGCGCGATGAAGCGGGGGTCCTCCCCCGCCTCGATCATCCGGGCCAGGTAGTGCAGCGCCGCGTCCACGTCCGAGCCCCGGATGGACTTGATCAGGGCGCTCGCCACGTCGTAGTGCTGGTCGCCGTCCCGGTCGTACTTGACGGCGGCGCGGTCGACGGCCTCCTCCACCGTCCGCAGGGTGATCTCCGGCTCGCCCTTGGCGATCGCGGAACCGGCCCCGGCCTCCAGCGCCGTCAGCGCCCGACGGGCGTCACCGCCGGCGATGCGCAGCAGGTGCGCCTCGGCGTCGGCCGGCAGCGTCACCGCCCCGCCCAGTCCCCGCTCCTCCGTCAGCGCCCGCCGCAGCAGCGCCGTCAGGTCCTCGTCGGTCAGCGGCTCCAGCGTCAGCAGCAGGGAGCGCGAGAGCAGTGGCGAGATGATCGAGAAGTAGGGGTTCTCGGTGGTCGCCGCGATGAGGGTCACCCAGCGGTTCTCGACGGCCGGGAGCAGCGAGTCCTGCTGCGCCTTGCTGAACCGGTGGATCTCGTCGAGGAAGAGGACGGTTTCCTTGCCGTACCCGCCGGCCGCCCGGCGGGCGCCCTCGATGACGGCGCGGACCTCTTTCACTCCGGCGGTGATCGCCGACAGCTCCACGAACCGCTTCTGCGTCGCCTGGCTGACCACGTAGGCGAGGGTGGTCTTCCCGGTGCCCGGAGGGCCCCAAAGGATCACCGAGGAGGCTCCGGCCGGTCCCCCGGCGCCTTCCCCGACCAGCCGCCGGAGCGGCGAGCCGGGCTTGAGCAGGTGCTGCTGGCCCACGACCTCGTCCAGGGTGCGCGGGCGCATCCGGACGGCGAGCGGAGAACTGGACGGGTCCTTCTCCTGGCGGTCCTCGGCGGCGGCGGTGAAGAGATCTGGTTCCACACCGGAAGCCTATGCGAGGCCACTGACAACCACGGGGGTCGTCAGGAGGTCCAGAAGTCCCACCAGCGGGTCAGGATCAGCATCCCGATGATCCCGACGTGCAGGACGGGCAGCACCCAGGGGAACTCGTCGAGGAAGCCGCGCAGCCAGCCGGGGGCCGGCAGCATGCGGGTGCGCACGTTGTGGGCGGTGACGTACCAGAACATGAAGATCGTGGCGACCCAGGTGAGGCAGCACCACAGGCACAGCGAGTTGATGTTGTACAGCGACTGGTACATCAGCCAGGTGCAGAATCCGACGCCGAACAGCATGCCCGCGTTGAGGGTGAGCCAGTACCAGCGGCGAAAGCGGGCCCCGGCCAGCAGGCTCACGCCGACGCAGATCACGATGCCGTAGGCGACGAGGCCCAGCATCGGGTTCGGGAACCCAAAGACGGCGGCCTGGTCGCTCTTCATGATGTTGCCGCAGGAGACGATCGGGTTCAGGCTGCAGCCCGGCGTGAAGTTCGGGTCCTCCAGCAGCTTGAACTTGTCGATGGTGATCACCCAGGCGGCCAGCAGCGCCGCCGCGCCGGTGATCACCAGGAGCAGCGCCAGGGCCCGGCTCGCGCCGAAGGTCCGGGCGGTGTCCGCGTCAGCGCCTGTTGTCGTCATCCCGCCCGCTCCACATCTGCAAGGTCATCAAGCACCGGCCATTGTGCCGTACGGGGCGGCGCCGGGGCCGTTCGACGGGGATAAGGACGGGGAGGGCGGCCCGGCCCTCCAGGGCTTTTCGAGGCATACCCGAGCCGCCCCGACCCGTCCGGGCTGACGGGACTTACGGGCCTTACGGGACTTACGGCGCTTCCGGCGCTCACGGGCCCTACGGTGCTCGCGGGCGCGGAACGACGCAGGGGCGGGCCGGGGGCGCTCCCCCGGCCCGCCCCTGCGGACGATGCGGCCGTCAGGCCAGCTTCGCCCGCAGCACCTCGACCACCTCGGCCACGGCCACCGGGCTCTGCTCGCCGGACTCCAGGTCCTTGAGCTGCACGACGCCCTCGGCGAGGTCCCGCTCGCCGGCGACGATCGCGAAGCGGGCGCCCGAGCGGTTCGCGTCCTTCATGGCGCCCTTGAGCCCCTTGCCGCCGTACGAGATGTCGGCCGCGACCCCCGCCCGGCGCAGCTCCGTGACGAGCCCGAAGAGCACCGGCTTCGCCTCGCCGAGCGCCACCGCGAAGACCGAGGTGGCCGCCGGGATGTCCAGCTCGACGCCCTCGGCCTCCAGCGCGAGCACGGTCCGGTCCACGCCCAGCGCCCAGCCCACGGACGGCAGCGCCGGGCCGCCGATCATCTCGGACAGGCCGTCGTAGCGGCCACCGCCGCCGACCGCCGACTGCGAGCCGAGACCGTCGTGCACGAACTCGAAGGTGGTGCGCGTGTAGTAGTCCAGGCCGCGCACCAGCTTCTCGTCGTCCTCGAAGGCGACGCCGGCCGCCGTCACCAGCGCCCGCACCTCCTCGTGGTACGCCTTGCAGGCGTCGCACAGGTAGTCGCGCAGCATCGGCGCGCCGACCAGCTGCTTCTGCACTTCGGGCCGCTTGTCGTCGAGGACGCGCAGCGGGTTGATCTCTGCGCGGCGCACGGTGTCCGCGTCGAGGTCCAGCCCGCGCAGGAAGGACTGGAGCGCCTCCCGGTACACCGGGCGGCACTCCTTGTCGCCCAGCGAGTTCAGCAGGATGCGGAAGTCGCGCAGCCCCAGCGTGCGGTACGCCTGGTCGGCGAGGATGATCAGCTCGGCGTCCAGCGCCGGGTCCTCGGCGCCGATGGCCTCGGCACCGACCTGGGAGAAGTGGCGGTAGCGGCCCTTCTGCGCCCGCTCGTAGCGGTAGTACGAACCGGAGTACCAGAGCTTGACGGGCAGGCCGCCGAGCTTGTGCAGGTTGCCCTGGAGCGCCGCGCGCAGCACCGACGCGGTGCCCTCGGGGCGCAGGGCCAGCTCGTCGCCGCCCTTGGTCGTGAGCGTGTACATCTCCTTGCTCACGATGTCCGTGGACTCGCCGACACCGCGCGAGAACAGCTCGACGTTCTCGAAGCCCGGGGTCTCGACGTACCCGTACCCGGAGTTCCTCAGGGGCGCCGAGATCGCCTCGCGCACCGCCAGGAAGGTGGCGGAACGGGGCGGCAGCAAGTCGTACGTGCCCTTGGGAGCCTGAAAAGTACTCACGAAATTCTCGTCACATTCCTCGTCGTGGGGCGGCGGCGCCGTCCCCCAGGCCGGCGGCGACGTCCCGCATGTACGGGTTGGTCGCGCGCTCGCGGCCGATGGTGGTCTGGGGACCGTGGCCGGACAGCACCACCGTCGAGTCGTCCAGCGGCAGGCACACGCGGGCCAGCGACCGGAGTATCTCGGCGTGGGAGCCGCCGGGCAGGTCGGTTCGTCCGATGGAGCCGGCGAAGAGCAGGTCGCCCGAGAAGAACACCGACGGGATGTCGGCCGCCTCGGGCATCCTGAAGGTCACCGACCCCTTCGTATGTCCGGGCGCGTGGGCCACCGAGAAGTCCATCCCGGCCAGCTTCAGGTCCGCTCCGTCGGTCAACTCACGGACGTCGTCCGGTTCGCCGATGGTCAGCTCGCCCATGAGCGGCATCCCGATGGAACGCCCGAGGGCCTTCTCCGGGTCGCTCATCATGTAGCGGTCTTCGGGGTGGATCCAGGCCGGTACGTCGTGTGCTCCGCACACCGGGACCACCGAGGCCACATGATCGATGTGGCCGTGGGTGAGGACTACCGCGACGGGCTTGAGCCGGTGCTTCCTCAGCGTCTCCTCGACGCCCTGGGCCGCCTGGTGGCCCGGGTCGATGATGACGCACTCCTCACCGGCGGCGGGGGCGACCACATAGCAGTTGGTCCCCCAGGCCCCTGCGGGGAACCCGGCAATCAGCACGTTCGTCCTCAATCGTCGTCCGGCGGGAGCTCGGGCGGTGCGCACGGAGCGCGACGCCGCTGCTCAGAGCCTACCGGCGCGGCTCATGACACAGCGAACCCATATACGGTACGGCCTAACCCAGCCCGGACAGCGGTACCAGAGACGCACAAGGAGACGACCGGTGGTCAGCAGCGATCAGCGTCGGCGACAGCTCGCCAGGGAGAAGTACGAGCGCCAGCAGAAGCGGCGGGCGGAGGCCCGGCAGAAGGCGCGCCGCCGTGCGGCGGTGATCGGCGCGGCCGTGGCCGTGGTGGTCGCGACGCTGGTCGGCCTCGTGGCGGGCGGTGTCTTCGACTCCAAGGGCAAGAAGACCGAGGCCTCGGACACCCCCTCGCCGTCCGCGTCCCCGACGCCGAAGCAGTCTCCCCCGGCCATGGCGATCGACGACAAGGCGAAGTACACCTTCGCCCTGAAGACGAGCGCGGGCGACGTCACGTTCCAGATGGACGCGTCGAAGACCCCCCAGACGGTCAACTCGTTCAAGTCGCTCGCCGACAAGGGCTTCTTCGACAACACCAAGTGTCACCGGCTCGTCACCGGCGGCATCTTCGTGCTCCAGTGCGGTGACCCGCAGGGCACCGGCATGGGCGGTCCTGGCTACACCATCCCGGACGAGAACCTCGACTCCCTGGGCAAGCCGAACGACCAGGGCCAGGTGATCTACCCGGCGGGCACGGTGGCGATGGCCAACACCGGGCAGCCCGGGACCGGCGGCAGCCAGTTCTTCCTGGTGTACAAGGACAGCCCGCTGGCTCCCTCGTACACCCCCTTCGGCAAGATCGACGCGGCCGGTCTCAAGGTCGTGGAGGACATCGCGAAGGCGGGGACGGCCGACGGGGCGCAGGACGGCGCTCCCAAGAACCCGGTGACCATCCAGAAGGGCACCGTCACCAAGGACTGACCCGGGCCGGGGAAGCGGTGACCGGACGCGGCCGGGCCGCGCCCGTACGTCGATATTGCGTCGTGCGGGATGCGGACAGCCGGCCCGACGGTCGCCTATGTTGGCGTTGTGCAGGGCGGGCGCGGCCCGCCCCAGGAAACTGTGGACGATGCCCGAGGGCGAACCCCTCGCGAGGCATCAGGTGGAGGAGGCGCTGTGAGCAGCGACCCGTGGGGCCGAGTCGACGAGACCGGCACCGTGTACGTGCGTACTGCCGAGGGCGAGCAGGTCGTCGGCTCTTGGCAGGCGGGCACCCCTGAGGAGGCCCTGGCCTACTTCGAGCGCAAGTACGAGGGCCTGGTGGTCGAGATCGGCCTCCTCGAACGGCGGGTGCGGACCACCGATCTGTCCGCCAAGGACGCCCAGACGGCGATCGACCACCTGCGCACGCAGGTGGACGAGCACCACGCCGTGGGCGACCTCGGCGCGCTGCGCGTGCGGCTGGACAAGCTGGTCGCGACGGTGGAGTCGCGGCGCGAGGAGCGCAAGGTCCAGAAGGCGAAGCAGGCGGACGAGGCCCGTGCGGCCAAGGACGCGCTGGTCACCGAGGCCGAGCAGCTGGCGCAGAGCGACCAGTGGCGCAGCGCGGGCGAGCGGCTGCGCGCCCTGGTGGACATCTGGAAGGGGCTGCCCCGGCTCGACCGCAAGTCGGACGACGAGCTGTGGCACCGCTTCTCGCACGCCCGCTCGGCGTTCTCCAAGCGCCGCAAGGCGCACTTCGCCTCACTGGACGCGCAGCGCGAGGAGGCCCGCAAGGCCAAGGAGAAGCTGGTCGCGGAGGCCGAGTCGCTGTCGAAGTCGACGGACTGGGGTCCGACGGCCGCCCGCTACCGCGAGCTGATGGAGAGCTGGAAGGCGGCGGGTCGGGCGCAGCGGGAGGCGGAGGACGACCTGTGGAACCGTTTCCGCGGTGCGCAGGACGTGTTCTTCGCGGCCCGCGGCGAGGTCTTCGCGGAGCGCGACGCCGAGCAGGTGGAGAACCTCAAGCTGAAGGAGGAGCTGGCCGAGGAGGCCGAGAAGCTCGTCCCGGTGACGGACCTGAAGGCGGCCCGGGCCGCGTTCCGCTCCCTCAACGAGCGCTGGGAGGCCATCGGCCACGTCCCGCGCGACGCGCGCCCCAAGGTCGAGGGCCGGATGCACGCCGTGGAGCGGGCCATCCAGGAGGCCGAGGAAGGCGAGTGGCGTCGTACGAACCCGGAGGCACGGGCCCGTGCGGCCGGTCTGACGGGTCAGCTGCAGGCGGCGGTCGACAAGCTGCGCCAGCAGATCGACGCGGCCCGCGCCACGGGCAACAACGCGAAGGCCGACAAGCTCTCCCGTGAGCTGGAGGGCCGCCAGGCCCTGCTGGACCAGGCCCTCAAGGGCCTGGAGGAGTTCGGGGGCTGACGCCCCGGGCGGTCACGACGACGGGCGCCACCCCGAGGGGGTGGCGCCCGTCGTCGTGCCGGGCCCGGTGGGCGCCCGGGTTACGGCCTGCGGGCCGAGGTGACGCGGTAGACGTCGTAGACGCCCTCGACGCCCCGTACGGCCTTGAGGACGTGTCCCAGGTGCTTCGGGTCGCCCATCTCGAAGGTGAACCGGGAGGTGGCCACCCGGTCGCGGGAGGTCTGCACGGCCGCCGAGAGGATGTTGACGTGCTGGTCCGACAGGACGCGGGTGACGTCCGACAGCAGCCGGGACCGGTCCAGCGCCTCGACCTGGATGGCGACCAGGAAGACGGAGGACTGGGTGGGCGCCCACTCGACCTCCAGCATCCGCTCGGGCTGCTGGGACAGCGAGTCCACGTTGACGCAGTCGGCGCGGTGCACCGATACGCCGCTGCCTCGCGTGACGAATCCGATGATCGGATCGCCCGGTACCGGGGTGCAGCAGCGGGCCAGCTTGACCCAGACGTCGTCGACGCCCTTGACGACCACGCCCGGGTCCGCGCTGCCGCGACGCTTGCGGCCGCGCGAGGGCGGGACGCTCTCCTCCATGTCCTCGTTGGCCGCGTCCTCGCCGCCGAGGGCCTGCACCAGCTTCTGCACGACGCCCTGAGCGGCCACGTGGCCCTCGCCGATGGCCGCGTACAGGGACGAGATGTCGGGGTAGCGCATCTCGTGCGCGAGGGTGACGAGGGAGTCGCCCGTGAGGATGCGCTGGATCGGCAGGTTCTGCTTGCGCATGGCCCGGGCGATGGCGTCCTTGCCGTGCTCGATGGCCTCGTCGCGGCGCTCCTTGGAGAACCAGGCGCGGATCTTGTTGCGGGCGCGCGGGGACTTGACGAAGCCCAGCCAGTCGCGGGACGGCCCGGCGCCCTCGGCCTTGGAGGTGAACACCTCGACCAAGTCGCCGTTGTCCAGGGTCGATTCGAGCGGGACCAGCCGCCCGTTGACCCGCGCCCCTATGGTGCGGTGGCCGACCTCGGTGTGGACGGCGTAGGCGAAGTCCACCGAGGTGGCACCGGCGGGCAGCGCGATGACGTCACCCTTGGGCGTGAAGACGAAGACCTCGTTGCGGGAGAGGTCGAACCGCAGCGAGTCGAGGAACTCGCCCGGGTCCTCGGTCTCCTTCTGCCAGTCCAGCAGCTGGCGCAGCCAGGCCATGTCGTTGACGGTGTCCTGCCCGGCGCTGCCCTTGGCGGCCTGCGGGACGTCGGTGCGGACCTTGGAGGTGCCCGCGACGGTCTGCTGCTTGTACTTCCAGTGCGCGGCGATGCCGTACTCGGCACGGCGGTGCATGTCGAAGGTGCGGATCTGGAGCTCGACCGGCTTGCCGCTGGGCCCGATGACCGTCGTGTGCAGCGACTGGTACATGTTGAACTTCGGCATCGCGATGTAGTCCTTGAACCGGCCGGGGACCGGGTTCCAGCGCGCGTGCACGGTGCCGAGGGCCGCGTAGCAGTCCCGGACGGTGTCGACCAGGACCCGGATGCCGACCAGGTCGTAGATCTCGGCGAAGTCGCGGCCCCGCACGATCATCTTCTGGTAGACGCTGTAGTAGTGCTTGGGCCGGCCGGTGACGGTGGCCTTGATCCGGGCCGCCCGGAGGTCGGCCTGGACCTCGTCGGTGACGACCGCGAGGTACTCGTCGCGCTTGGGGGCCCGCTCGGCGACCAGGCGCACGATCTCGTCGTACATCTTCGGGTACAGGATCGCGAAGGAGAGGTCTTCGAGTTCCCACTTGATCGTGTTCATCCCCAGCCGGTGCGCCAGCGGGGCGTAGATCTCCAGGGTCTCGCGGGCCTTCTTCTCCTGCTTCTCCCGCTTGAGGTAGCGCATGGTGCGCATGTTGTGCAGGCGGTCGGCGAGCTTGATGACCAGGACCCGGGGGTCCTTGGCCATGGCCACGACCATCTTGCGGACGGTCTCGGCCTGCGCGGCCTCGCCGAACTTGACCCGGTCCAGCTTGGTGACGCCGTCGACCAGCAGGGCGACCGCGTCGCCGAAGTCGCGTCTGAGCTGCTCCAGGCCGTACTCGGTGTCCTCGACCGTGTCGTGCAGCAGACCCGCCATGAGGGTGGCCGGGTCCATGCCGAGCTCGGCCAGGATGGTCGTCACCGCGAGCGGATGGGTGATGTACGGGTCACCGCTCTTGCGCTTCTGCCCCCGGTGCCAGCGCTCGGCGACCTGGTACGCCTGCTCGATCTGGCGCAGGGTGGCCGTCTCGATCTTCGGGTCGTTGCTGCGGACTATGCGCAGCAACGGTTCCAGTACCGGGTTGTACGGGTTGGAGCGCTGGACCCCGAGGCGCGCGAGGCGGGCGCGCACCCGGTTGGAGGACCCGGCCTGCTTCGCCGGAGCGGGCTTGGCCGCCGGGGCGGCCTTGACCGGCACCGGCGGCACGGGCTTGACCGGCGGGGCGGGCGGGGGCGTGGCGGCGGTCGCCGCGGCCTGCTCGGGCTGCGGGTCGGGCTGCGCGGCGGAGAGTGGCTGGGCCTCGTCTGGCAAGAGCGCTCCTTGGGGGTCCCCCCGGACGGAGTCCGGGGGAGGATCCGGGGCCCCGGTCAGGTCCGGATAACCCATGGTAGCGAGGGTTGCGTCCCCTCGTTCTCCGAGCCTCCTCCCGGGTCGGGGAACGGACGCGCACACGAAAGCGGCGGGCACCCGGGAGATCCCGGATGCCCGCCGCCACGGCGCTGGGGCGCCGTCAGACCACGATCAGCGCGTCCAGCGGGGCGCCGCCCAGAGCAGGCTCCAGCTTCGCGCGGCCGGGCAGGAAGGACAGCTCCATCAGGACCGCCACTCCCGCCACCTCGGCGCCCGCCCGCCGGATCAGCGACAGCGAGGCCTCCGCGGTGCCACCGGTGGCCAGGACGTCGTCGATGACCATGACCCGGTCGCCGATGGCCAGGTCCTCGGCGTGGACCTCGATCTCCGCGGTCCCGTATTCCAGGTCGTAGGCCTGCCCGAGCGTCGCCCCCGGCAGCTTGCCGGCCTTGCGCACCGGCACGAAGCCGATCCCGGCCTGGACGGCCACCGGCGCGGCCAGGATGAACCCGCGCGCCTCCAGCCCGACGATCTTCGTCGCGCCGTACCGCACCGCCAGGGCCGCGAGCGCGTCCGTCAGTGCCGCGAAGGCCTTCGGATCGGCCAGCAGCGGGGTGATGTCCTTGAACGTGACGCCCGGCTTGGGGTAGTCCGCCACGTCCTTGATCTTGGAGAGGAGCAGCTCGCGCACCTCGGTCGTGCAGGCGGTCACCGGCGCCGCCGTCCCGGGCCGTGGCCCTGCGCGACGACCTGCGGGCCGTCCTCGGCCTCGTACCCGTCGTCCGGGGACTCGCCCTTGGCCGCGGCGGCCGCCCGCTTCGCGAGGACCCGCTTGCGCAGGGCCTTCATCGCCGGCTCGCGCTCCTTGAGGTCGACGACCAGCGGGGTCGCGATGAAGATCGAGGAGTACGCACCGGCCGCCAGACCCACGAACAGCGACAGCGAGATGTCGTTGAGCATGCCCGCGCCCAGGAAGCCGCCGCCGATGAACAGGAGCGCGCCGACCGGGAGCAGCGCCACGACCGTGGTGTTGATCGAGCGGACCAGCGTGCCGTTGATGCTGCGGTTGGCGATCTCGCTGAACGTGTAGCGGGTCTGCTTGGTGATGTCCTTCGAGCCCTCCTTGAGACCGTCGAAGACGACGACGGTGTCGTAGAGGGAGTAACCGAGGATCGTCAGCAGGCCGATCACGGTGCCCGGCGTGACCTCGAAACCGACGAGCGCGTACACGCCGACGGTGATGGTGAGGTCGTGGATCAGCGCGACGAGCGCCGCCACCGCCATCCGCCATTCGAAGGCGATGGCGAGGTAGAGCACCACGAGGATCATGAAGATGCCGAGGCCCGTCCAGGCCTTGTTCGCGATCTGCTCGCCCCAGCTGGGGCCGACCAGGTCGGCGTTGATCTGGTTCGCGTCGACCTTGAGGTCGGTCGCGAGCTGCTTCTTCACGCCGGCCGCGTCGTCGGTGTTCAGACCCGAGATCTGGATCCGCATGCCGCCGGTGCCGAGCTCCTGGACGATCGCGTCGTGACCGGAGGCCTTCTTGGCGTCCTCCGTCACGTTGGCGACCGAGACGGCCGTCTTCGGGGTGGTGAAGACGGCACCGCCCTTGAACTCGATGCCCATGTTGAGGCCCTGTACGGCCAGGGCCACGATCGCCGTGATGGTGATCAGGATGGAAACGCCGTACCAGAGGAAACGCTTGCCGACGAAGTCGTATCCGACCTCACCGCGGTACAGCCTGGCGCCGAGATCTCCCAGCTTCGACATCTCACGCCTCCTTTGCGTCGACGGGGGCGGGCACGGCGGCGGCGGTCGCTCCGCCGCCGGTACGACGGGACCGGCGCAGCGGCGGCTTGGCGCCGAGGCGCTTGGGGTCCAGCCCGGACCACGGGTTGCCGCTGGAGAAGAACTTCGTGCGTGCCAGCAGGGTCATGACCGGCTTGGTGAAGAGGAACACCACGACCACGTCGAGCAGGGTGGTCAGACCCAGCGTGAAGGCGAAGCCCTGCACCTTGCCGACGGTGACGATGAACAGCACCGCGGCGGCGAGGAAGGACACGAAGTCGGAGACCAGGATGGTGCGCCGGGCCCTCGGCCACGCGCGCTCCACCGCGGGACGCAGGGTGCGGCCCTCACGGATCTCGTCGCGGATTCGCTCGAAGTACACGATGAACGAGTCCGCGGTGATGCCGATCGCGACGATGGCACCGCAGACCGCGGGCAGGTTGAGCGCGAACCCGATGCCCTTGCCGAGCAGCGCCATGATCGTGTAGGTGAGGACCGCCGACACCAGGAGGCTGACGATGGCGATGAAGGCCAGACCCCGGTAGTACACGAGCAGGTAGATCACGACTAGCGCGAGGCCGATGGCGCCCGCAATGAGGCCGGCTTGGAGCTGCTCGCTGCCGAGCGCGGGGGTGACGGTGGTGACGCTGTCCTCCTGGAAGGAGAGCGGCAGCGCGCCGTACGACAGCATGTTGCCCAGGTCCTGCGCGGACTGCTGGGTGAAGCCGCCCGAGATCTCGGCGTTGCCGCCGGTCAGCGCCTGGCTCACGGACGGGTCGGAGATGACCTGGCCGTCGAGCACGATGGCGAACTGGTTCTGCGGGGACTGCTTGGTGGCGAGCTCACCGGTGACCTTGGCGAACTTGTCGGCGCCCTTGTCGGTGAACTGCATCGTGACGATCCACTGGGCGGTCTGCGGGTTGATCGCGCCCTTGGCGTTGTCCACGTCCTGGCCGTTGACGGCGGCCGGGCCGAGCACCCACTTGCCCCAGGTGGTACCGCGCTTGCCACAGGCGAGCGTCGGGTCCTCGGGCTTGACGTCCTTGCCCACCGTGGCGCGCTGCTTCTCGTCGTTGCAGTCCAGCGCGGCGAACTTCGCCTGGAGGTCCGCGACGGCCGCATCGGCTCCCGAGGGGGTCGGGACCGGGTTCGGCGCCTTGTCGTCTGCCTTCTTCGACTCGCTCGCCGAGGGCGAGGGAGTGGGGCTGGGCGCGCCCGGGGCCTTGAGGGCCTCGCTGAGCACACGTCCCTGGGAAGTGGCGCTGGACGACGGGGTGGCCGAGGAGCCGGGCTTGCCGCTCTCCGCCTTGGGGGCGCCGGAACCGCTCGCGGAGGGGCTCGGGGCACCGCTCGTGGAGGGACTCGGCGTCGTCTGCGGGGCGGCCGGGGCGCCGTCGGCGAAGGCCAGGACGGGGCGGAAGTACAGCTGGGCGGTCGTGCCGACCTGCTGGCGCGCCTGCTGCTCGTTCATCCCGCGGGGGATGTTCACGATGATGTGGTCGCGGCCCTGGGTCTGGACCTCGGCCTCCGAGACGCCGAGACCGTTGACGCGGCGCTCGATGATGCCGACCGCCGTGTTCATGTTGGTCTCGTTGACCGCGTCCGGCTTGCCGGGCTCGCTCTTGGCCTTGAGCGTGATGCTCGTGCCGCCCGCGAGGTCGATGCCCAGCCGGGGCGTCGTCTGCTTCGTGAGGAACATCCCCGCGGTGAGCGCCACCATCGCGATCAGGATGATGGCCAGGGCGCGCCCCGGCCTCCCCTGAGCCCCCGTGGGCCGCCGGCCCTTCTTCGGTGCTGCCACCTTGTCGTATCTCCCTGTCCAACCGCCCCGCGCCGGGTCAGCGCGCGGACGGCCACGAAATGTGTGGTGGGGACCCCTGCCCCCCGCAGAAGTGTCGCTGACGGGGGCCGCGCCGGCCGCCGGTCAGGCGCCGTCGCGGTCCCCGGCCGGTCGCTACTTGGCGCCGGCCTCGCCGTCGGTCTTGCCGTCCTTCGGCTCGTCGCCCTTGGGCTCGTCCTTCTTGCCCAGGTCGAGCTTGGGAGCTTCGTCCTGGTCCTTGGAGAGGTCGGTCTTGACCGGCTCGTCCGTCTCGCCCGCGGTGAGCGAGGAGGCGTCGTCCGGTACGACCGGCGCGTCGTCGATCGGCTCATCGGTGATGCCGTGGACGATGCGGTTGTACTCCGCGTCCTCCAGGACCGCGCCGATGGCGTTCTTGGCGTAGATCGCGTGGACACCGGGGGCCACCTCAAGGGTGAGGGTGTCGTCGCCGATCTCCTTGACGGTGGCGTACATGCCGCCGATGGTGCGGACGCCGGTGCCCGGCGCCAGGTGTTCGCGCATCTGCGCGGCAGCCTGCTGCTTCTTCTTGGCGGAGCGGGTCATCAGGAACATCGCCCCGATGAGCACGATGAATGGGAGGAGCATGCCGATATTCACGGGACGAAGATCCTTCGCACGACCGCGCGGGAGGCGGCCTTTTCTACGGGGGTGGGCATACCGACCCGAAGGGTCGGCATCGGCGGAGTCTAGGCGAGTCCGCACCGATGGAACAACGCCCAGCATGGCACCGCGGTTCCTGGACGGTCGAACCTCCGCGCCGTCACGCCCCGAACAAGCCCTGTTGTCCGCTTGATCCACTGGCGCCTTGCCCGGGCGGGACAAGGCCCAGGTGAGCCCATGCGGCGGGGGTCGCGATCCGCCCGCGCGGGGTACGGGCCAGCAGACCCTCGCGGACCAGGAAGGGCTCGGCCACCTCCTCGACGGTCTCGCGTTCCTCCCCCACGGCGACGGCGAGGGTCGACAGACCGACGGGGCCGCCGCCGAACAGCTTGAGCAGCGCCTCCAGCACGGCCCGGTCCAGCCGGTCGAGTCCGCGCGCGTCCACTTCGTAGACCTGGAGGGCCGTACCGGCGATCTCACGGTTGATCACTCCGTCGGCCCGCACCTGGGCGTAGTCCCGGACACGGCGCAGGAGGCGGTTGGCGATGCGCGGGGTGCCGCGCGAACGTCCGGCGATCTCGGCGGCCCCGGCGGTGTCGATCTCCACGTCGAGGAGGCGGGCGGAACGGTGGATGACGCGTTCCAGCTCCTCGGGGGCGTAGAACTCCATGTGCCCGGTGAAACCGAACCGGTCGCGCAGCGGCGGCGGGAGCAGCCCGGCGCGGGTGGTGGCGCCGACCAGGGTGAAGGGCGGCAGCTCCAGCGGGATCGCGGTGGCTCCCGGCCCCTTGCCCACGATCACGTCGACGCGGAAGTCCTCCATGGCCATGTACAGCATCTCCTCGGCGGGCCGGGACATGCGGTGGATCTCGTCCAGGAAGAGCACCTCGCCCTCCTGGAGGGACGAGAGGATCGCGGCGAGGTCTCCGGCGTGCTGGATGGCGGGGCCGGAGGTGATCCGGATGGGCGCGCCCATCTCGGCCGCGATGATCATGGAGAGGGTGGTCTTGCCGAGGCCGGGAGCGCCGGAGAGCAGGACGTGGTCGGCGGTGGCCCCGCGCTGGCGGGCCGCCTTGAGGACGAGGTCCAGCTGCTGGCGGACCTTCTCCTGGCCGACGAACTCCCCGAGGTCCTTGGGGCGCAGGGCGGCCTCGACGGCGGTGTCCTCGCCGTCCGCCGCCGCCGCGACAATGCGGTCGCTCTCGTCGTCCCAGTTCACGGTCTCAGTCTGCCTTCTCGGTTCGTACGGTGATCATCGTCCCGCTCGCGGCGGTGTCCGGTTCAGCTGCCCGGTGCGGCCCGGCCCGGTTCAGCGGGCCGGTTCGACGCGGCCCGGTGCGGCCAGGGCCGGACCGACCCGGTTCAGCGGGCCCGGTTCAGGGACTGGAGCGCGGCGCGCAGCAGCTGTGGGACCGGGGCCGAGCCGCCCGCGGCGATGGCGGCCTCCGCCTGCGGGGTCACCGCCGTGACGGCCTCCTCGGCCTCGCGGGAGGCGTACCCGAGGCCGATCAGCGCGGCGGCGAGCTGCTCCGTCCAGGGGGCGGGACCGGCCGCGGCGGCCCGCTGCGCCCCCACCACGGCTCCCAACGGCGCGCCCAGCTTGTCCTTGAGCTCCAGCAGCAGCTTCTGCGCGCCCTTCTTGCCGATGCCGGGGACCGCCGTCAGGGCCTTCTCGTCCCCGGTCGAGACGGCCAGGCGGAGCGCGTCGGGGCTGTGGACCCCGAGCATGGCCTGCGCCAGCCGCGGGCCGACCCCGCTGGCGGTCTGGAGCAGCTCGAAGACCTGCCGTTCGTCGTCGTCGGCGAAGCCGTAGAGGGTGAGCGAGTCCTCCCGTACGACCAGGGACGTCGCCAGCCGGGCCGTCTCCCCCAGGCGCAGGCCGGCAATGGTTGCGGGCGTGCACTGCACGGCCATGCCCACTCCGCCGACCTCGATCACGGCCAGGGTGGGGGCGAGGGCGGCGACCGGGCCGCTGACGAACGCGATCATGAGGGGCGGCCTTTCACGGCGGAGGCATGCTGGGCGAGCGCCTGCTGGAGGCGGTTTTGGGCGGGGGCCCGCCAGATGTGGCAGATGGCGAGCGCGAGGGCGTCGGCGGCGTCGGCGGGTTTCGGTGGTGCCGACAGCCGCAGCAGCCGGGTCACCATCGAACCGACCTGCGCCTTGTCGGCCCGGCCCGCGCCGGTGACGGCGGCCTTGACCTCGCTCGGGGTGTGCAGGGCCACCGGCAGGCCGCGCCGGGCCGCGCACAGCATGGCGACGGCGCTGGCCTGGGCGGTGCCCATCACCGTGCTGACGTTGTGCTGGCTGAAGACCCGCTCCACGGCGACGACTTCGGGCCGGTACTCGTCGAGCCACTCCTCGATGCCGCGCTCTACGGCGACGAGCCGGAGCCCCAACTCGGCGTCGGCCGGCGTCCGTACGACCCCGACGCCGAGCATCGTCAGGGGACGGCCGGCGACCCCCTCGACCACGCCGACACCACACCGCGTCAGCCCGGGGTCCACACCGAGTACGCGCACTTCGCCCCCCTTCTTCGATCGCCTGTCCGTGTGCACGTGCAGGCTATCGGGCCCCACTGACATGACGACGGGCCGACAGGACGTGTCCTGTCGGCCCGTCGCACTGATGCGAAGTGTGGGGCGCCGGTTAGGCGTCGACCTTCTCCATGACCTCGTCCGAGACGTCGAAGTTGGCGAAGACGTTCTGCACGTCGTCGCTGTCCTCCAGCGCGTCGATCAGCTTGAAGATCTTGCGCGCGCCCTCCTCGTCCAGCTCGACCTGCATGGTCGGGACGAAGCTGGAGTCGGCCGAGTCGTAGTCGATGCCCGCCTCCTGGAGCGCGGTGCGGACCGCGACCATGTCGGTGGGCTCACTGATGATCTCGAAGGTGTCGCCGTTGTCGTTGACCTCTTCGGCACCGGCCTCGAGCACCGTCTCCAGGACGTCGTCCTCGGTGAGCTCGCCCTTGGGCAGCAGGACGACGCCCTTGCGGTTGAACAGGTACGAGACCGAGCCCGGGTCGGCCATCGATCCGCCGTTGCGGGTCATGGCCACGCGGACGTCCGAGGCGGCACGGTTGCGGTTGTCGGTGAGGCACTCGATGAGCACCGCGACGCCGTTCGGGCCGTAGCCTTCGTACATGATCGTCTCGTAGTCGGCGCCGCCGGCCTCGAGGCCGCCGCCGCGCTTGACCGCGGAGTCGATGTTCTTGTTCGGGACCGAGCTCTTCTTGGCCTTCTGGATGGCGTCGAAGAGCGTCGGGTTGCCGTCGATGTCGGCGCCGCCCATACGGGCCGCGACCTCGATGTTCTTGATCAGCTTCGCGAAGAGCTTGCCGCGCTTGGCATCGATCACGGCCTTCTTGTGCTTGGTCGTAGCCCATTTAGAGTGGCCGGACATCCGCCTGTCTCCTTCGCGTCACCAACAGTGTTCGTACCCGATCCTACCGGGACCCGTTCACAGCCCCGCGCGCACCATGTCGACGAAGTAAGCGTGAACGCGGTCGTCGCCGGTGAGTTCCGGGTGGAACGAGGTGGCCAGCACGTTGCCCTGCCGGACGGCGACGGTGTGGCCGTCGTACGTGGCGAGCACCTCGGCGGCGGCGCCGACCGACTCGACCCAGGGGGCGCGGATGAAGACGCCCTCCACGGGGCCGCCGTCGATGCCCGCGAAGTCGACCTTCGCCTCGAACGACTCGTTCTGCCGGCCGAAGGCGTTGCGGCGCACGATCATGTCGATGCCGCCGAGCGTCTCCTGGTCCTCACGACCGTCCAGCAGCTTGTCCGCGAGCATGATCATGCCTGCGCAGGTGCCGTAGACCGGCATGCCGGCCCGTACGCGCTCGCGCAGCGGCTCCAGCATCCCGAACAGCACGGCGAGCTTCGACATGGTCGTCGACTCGCCGCCGGGGATCACCAGGGCGTCGACCTCGGTGAGCTCCTCGGGACGCCGGACCGGCCTGGCCACGGCGTCAGCCGCGGCCAGGGCGATCAGGTGCTCCCGTACATCGCCCTGGAGAGCCAGGACGCCGATGGTGGGAGTCGTCATTACCAGCCCCGGTTGGCGTAACGCTCGGCCTCGGGCAGGGTGTCGCAGTTGATGCCGACCATGGCCTCGCCCAGGTTGCGGGAGGCGTCCGCGATGATCTTCGGGTCGTCGTAGAAGGTGGTGGCCTTCACGATGGCGGCGGCGCGCTTGGCCGGGTCGCCCGACTTGAAGATGCCGGAGCCGACGAACACGCCCTCGGCGCCGAGCTGGCGCATCAGGGCGGCGTCGGCCGGGGTGGCCACGCCACCGGCGGAGAACAGCACGACGGGGAGCTTGCCGAGCTCGGCGACTTCCTTGACCAGCTCGTACGGGGCGCGCAGCTCCTTGGCGGCGGCGTACAGCTCGTTGTTGTCGAAGCCGCGCAGCTTGGCGATCTCGTTCTTGATCTGGCGCAGGTGACGGACGGCCTCGACGACGTTGCCGGTGCCGGCCTCGCCCTTGGAGCGGATCATCGCCGCGCCCTCGGCGATGCGGCGCAGGGCCTCACCGAGGTTGGTGGCGCCACAGACGAAGGGGGTGGTGAACGCCCACTTGTCGGAGTGGTTGACCTCGTCGGCCGGGGTCAGGACCTCGGACTCGTCGATGTAGTCGACGCCGAGGGACTGCAGGACCTGGGCCTCGACGAAGTGGCCGATGCGGGACTTGGCCATGACGGGGATCGAGACGGCCTCGATGATCTCTTCGATCATGTTCGGGTCGGACATGCGGGCGACCCCGCCGTCCTTGCGGATGTCGGCCGGGACCCGCTCCAGGGCCATGACGGCGACGGCGCCGGCGTCCTCGGCGATCTTCGCCTGCTCGGCGTTGACCACGTCCATGATCACGCCGCCCTTGAGCTGCTCGGCCATACCGCGCTTGACGCGGGAGGTGCCGATAGCCGACTCAGCGGACTGCGGGGTGGAGGGAAGCGTGCTCACGGATTGACCTCACTCGAAGGAAGAAGGGTGCTGCGGTACTACAGCACTGAGCAAACCCCCCGAGTCCAGTCCACTGCAAGGGCCAATGAGGAGCCGGTGGCTCCTTCCGATTTGGCCATCGGGTACAAATGCGCCCGTCCGCACGTGCCGGGGGACCTGCTAGGGCCGGTCGGCGAGGTCCGCGGGCGGCTCGTCGTCCATCTCGAAGGCGAGCGGGAAGGGGGCGTGGCCCGCCAGTCGGAACCAGCGCACCTTGCGGTGCCTGCGCAGCGCCCGGGCGGCCCGTACGGCGTCGTTGTGGAAGCGGCGCGCCATCGGCACCCTGCGCACGGCCGCCGCCAGCTCCTCCGCGGCCTTCACCCCGCCGGGCGCCGCCTTCACCGCCTCGACCTGGTCCACGTCGGCGAACACGGCGCGCAGCGCCTGGCTCAGCTCGCTCTCCGCCACCTCGCGCTGCTCCTCCTCGGCCTGCCGGGCGGCGTGCGCCGACTCGTACAGCACCAGCGAGGAGGCGGGGTCGAGCACCCCCGAGGTGGCGACCTCCAGCACCACGGAGGCGCGGCGCACCAACTGCGCGTCGAGCGCGGCCCGCGCGGCGTCCATCCGCGAGTGCAGCCGGTCGAGCCGCCCGGCGGTCCAGCTCAGGTACACGCCGACGACACCGAGCGCGAGGGCGATCCAGACAAGGGTTTCGATCACGGACGGCGAGCCTACCGTCCACGCCCAAACGGCTTGTGCGGCGGCCGATAGGCCCTGTCGTCAAAGTCCCGCCTGGCCCGGGGTGTCCGGTACCGCACCTCGCCGCGTTGTCGGAGCGCCCGAGTACGTCCAGTACACGGGCGCCCCTCCGCCTTGCGATGCACGGCACCGGACACCCCGGGCCTTGACGGCGCTACTTTGACGACAGGACCTAGTCCCGGCTCAGGCCCAGGCGGGTGCGGAGGCTGACGCGTTCGTCCGTGGCGACCGCCGCCGCGCCGTCCGTGACCGTTTCGTAGACGGCCAGGATGTCCGCGCCGACCGTCGACCAGTCGAAGCGGCGGACGTGCGCGGAGCCGCGGGCGCTCAGTTCCTCGCGGCGGGCCGGGTCGCGCAGCAGGCGCACCGCGGCGGCGGCCAGCGCGTCGGAGTCCTCGTTCGCGAAGAGGTCGCCCGCCCGGCCCTGGTCCAGGACCTGGGCGAACGCGTCCAGGTCGGAGGCCAGGACCGGCGCCCCGGCCGACAGCGCCTCGACCAGGATGATCCCGAAGCTCTCCCCGCCCGTGTTGGGAGCGACGTACACGTCGACGCTGCGCAGCAGCCGGGCCTTGTCCTCGTCCGAGACCATGCCGAGGAACTCCACCCGCGAGCGCAGGTCGGCCGGGAGGGAGGCCACCGCCTCCTCCTCGTCACCGCGGCCGGCCACCAGGAGGCGTACCTCCGGGCACTCCTCGACGATCTTCGGGAACGCCGCCATGAGGACCGGCAGGCCCTTGCGCGGTTCGTCGATGCGTCCGATGAAGCCCAGGGTCGTGCCGCCCCACTCCGCCTTGGGCGAGGCCGAGGCGAAGAAGTCCACGTCCACCCCGTTGGGGATGACGACGGCGTCCCCGCCCAGGTGCTCGACCAGGGTGCGCCGCGCGTACTCGCTCACCGCGATCCGGGCGCTGATCTTCTCCAGGGCCGGTTGGAGGATCGGGTAGGCGGCGATCATCGCCCGGGAGCGGGGGTTGGAGGTGTGGAAGGTGGCCACGATCGGGCCCTGCGCCGCCCAGCAGGACAGCAGTCCCAGTGACGGGGAGGCGGGCTCGTGGATGTGGATCACGTCGAAGACCCCGTCGTGGAGCCAGCGCCGCACCCGGGCCGCCGACAGGAAGCCGAAGTTCAGCCGGGCGACGGACCCGTTGTAGGGCACCGGCACCGCCCGCCCCGCCGAGACCACGTACGGCGGCAGCGGGGTCTCGTCGTCCGCCGGGGCGAGCACCGACACCTCGTGGCCCAGGCGGATCAGGTGTTCCGCCAGGTCCCGGATGTGGAACTGGACGCCGCCCGGCACGTCCCACGAGTACGGGCACACGATGCCGATCTTCACTAGGCGCGCTCCTCCAGATCGTCCAGCCACAGCCGCTGCAACATGTGCCAGTCCTCGGGGTGCGCCGCGATGCCCGCGGCGAACGCGTCGGCGACCGCCTGCGTCATGACGGCGGCCTTCTCGGTCCGGGTCCCGGTTTCCGGGACCGCCACCTCGGGGTGGATGCGCCCGTACATCCGCGGGGTGTCGCCGTAGTACAGGGTGGCCGGCAGCAGCGCCGCCCCGGTCTGCTGCGCCAGCAGCGCGGGCCCGGCGGGCATCCGCGCCGCCGCGCCGAAGAAGTCCACCTCGACACCGGAGGCGGACAGGTCCCGGTCGGCGACCAGACAGACCAGGCCGCCGGAGCGGAGCCTGCGGGCGAGGGTGCCGAAGGCGGCGCCGCCGCTGTGCGGCAGTACCTCCATGCCCAGGCTCTCGCGGTAGGCCACGAACCGGTCGTACAGGGACTCCGGCTTGAGCCGCTCGGCGACCGTGGTGAACGGGATGCCGAGGTGGCCGGTCGCCCAGGCCCCGGCCAGGTCCCAGTTCGCCAGGTGCGGCAGGGCCACGATGACCCCGCGCCCCGAGGCGATGGCCTCGCGCAGGATGTGCTCGTCGGCCATCTCCACGTCGGCGGAGAACCGCCGCGCGTCCATCGTCGGCAGCCGAAAGGACTCCATCCAGTACCGCATGTACGAGCGCATGCCCGCCCTGGACAGCTCCCGCAGCCGCTCCGGACCGGCGTCGGGCACGACCCGGGCCAGGTTCGACTCCAGCCGCAACACGCTCTTGCCCCGCCGCTTCCACGCCACGTCGGCGATCCGGCGGCCCAGGGCCACCGCGGCCGGCTCGGGCAGCCTTTTGACGGCCGCCCAGCCGAGCCCGTAGAGCCCGTCGACGAGCTTGTCCCGCGCCGCGCCCATCAGGCCGCGCCGCCCTCGGACAGGTGCGCCTCGGCGTCGGCTTCCGCCGCCTCGCGCCGTACCGTGACCACGCGCTGGATCAGCGTGACGAGCGAGCCCGCGGCCACCACCCACAGCGCGATCGGCAGCAGTACGCCGATCCACGACGGCACGCCGAAGGTCTGGAGGCCGGACAGGCCGGCCGCGACCAGCGAGATCACCAGCCTCTCGGCGCGCTCGACGAGCCCGTTGACGGCGACCGGAAGCCCGATCGCCTCGCCGCGGGCCTTGGTGTACGAGACCACCTGCCCACTGGCCAGGCAGAAGATCGCCACCGCGCACAGCACGTTGTCGTGGCCGGAGCCCGCGTACCAGAGCGCGAGTCCGCCGAAGATCGCCGCGTCGGCCACCCGGTCGAGCGTGGAGTCGAGGAACGCGCCCCAGCGGCTGGAGACCCCGGCCTGGCGGGCCATGTTCCCGTCCACCAGGTCGGAGAAGACGAAGAGGGTGATGGTGATCGTGCCCCAGAAGAACTCGCCCCTGGGGAAGAAGACCAGCGCTCCCGCCACCACTCCGGCCGTGCCGATCAGCGTGACGGCGTCCGGGCTCACCCCCCGACGGAGGAGAAAAGCGGCGAATGGCGTGAGAACACGCGTGAAGAATGCACGCGCGTACTTGTTCAGCATGGCCTTCCCGGAGGGTCGCTGGGCCGCACGGCCCCATCGGCCACCGGCTGGCCCATCGTAGCCGGCGCCCCGGACCCCCACCGCCCCGCACCCACCGGTTCTCGCCGGACAATCCGCGCGCCACCCGTAGGTCAACGGTCCGGACAGCGCCCGGTACGACGTATGGACGCAGTGTGACGGCGGTGCAAAGCTCGAAGAACCCCAGTCACCCTCCTCACCGCGACACCGGGAGGCACGATCACCATGGGAGCCACATCACACCAAGCCGGGGCCGCCGGCAGGGCACTGACGGCCGACCGCCCCGCATCCGTACGGAACGTCGTGCTGGTCGGCCACAGCGGCGCCGGGAAGACCACGCTGGTCGAAGCCCTGGCGCTCACGGCGGGGGCCGTGAACCGGGCCGGACGGGTCGAGGACGGGGCCACCGTCTCGGACTACGACGAGATCGAACAACGCCGCCGACGCTCCATACAGCTGTCCCTCGTGCCGGTCGAGTGGGGCGGAATCAAGATCAATTTGTTGGACACCCCCGGATACGCCGACTTCGTCGGGGAACTCAGGGCCGGTCTGCGCGCCGCGGACGCGGCCCTTTTCGTCGTCTCCGCGGCCGACGGCATCGACGGGGCCACCCGCATGGTGTGGGACGAATGCGAGGCCGTGGGCATGCCCAGGGCCATCGTCATCACCCATTTGGAGGCAGCCCGGGCGGATTACGCCCAGATGACCTCGATCTGCGGCGAAAGCTTCGGCGGCGAGGACCCGGACGCCGTCATCCCCCTCTACCTGCCCCTGCACGGCCCCGCCGGTCCCGACGGGCACGCGCCCGTCACCGGACTCCTCGGGCTGCTCTCCCAGCGGGTCTACGACTACACCTCCGGCGAGCGCGCCGAACGGGACCCGGACCCGGCCGAGCTCGCGCTGATCTCCGAGGCCCGCTCCCGCCTGATCGAGGGGATCATCGCGGAGAGCGAGGACGAGACCCTGATGGACCGCTACCTCGGCGGCGAGGACATCGACCTCAAGACCCTCGTCGACGATCTGGAGCGGGCCGTCGCGCGCGGCACCTTCCACCCCGTCCTGATGGCGGCGCCCGCCGCCGAGGGGGCCCGCCAGGGCCTCGGCACCGTCGAACTCCTCGAACTGGTCACCGGCGGATTCCCCACCCCCTTGGAACGTCCGCCGCTCACCGTCACCGCCCCCGACGGCGCGGCGCGCCCCGAGGTCACCTGCGACCCGGACGGGCCGCTCCTCGCCGAGGTGGTCAAGACCTCCTCCGACCCGTACGTGGGTCGCGTCTCCCTCGTCCGCGTCTTCTCCGGCACCCTGCGCCCGGAGGAGACCGTGCACGTCAGCGGGCACGGACTGGCCGACCGGGGCCACGACGATCATGATGTCGACGAGCGGGTCGGCGCCCTGACCTCGCCCTTCGGCAAGCAGCAGCGCACCCTCACCCACGTCATCGCGGGCGACCTCGCGTGCGTCGCCAAACTGGCCCGCGCCGAAACCGGCGACACCCTCTCCGCCAAGGACGGCCCGCTCCTCATGGAGCCCTGGCCGATGCCCGAACCGCTGCTGCCCCTGGCCATCGAGGCCCACAGCAAAGCCGACGAGGACAAGCTCTCCCAGGGTCTGGCCCGGCTCGTCGCCGAGGACCCGACCATGCGGCTGGAGCAGAACCCGCACACCGGACAGCTCGTCCTGTGGTGCCTCGGCGAGGCCCACCAGGACGTCGCGCTGGAACGGCTGCGCACCCGCTACGGGGTCCAGGTCGACCCCGTCCCCCACAAGGTGAGCCTGCGCGAGACCTTCGGCGCCAAGGCCGCCGGACGCGGTCGGCACGTCAAACAGTCGGGTGGCCACGGCCAGTTCGCCATCTGCGAGATCGAGGTCGAACCCCTCCCGCCGGGCAGCGGCGTCGAGTTCGTCGACAAGGTGGTGGGCGGGTCCGTGCCCCGCCAGTTCATCCCGTCCGTGGAGAAGGGCGTACGCGCCCAGGCCGCCCGGGGAGTCGCGGCCGGCTATCCGCTGGTCGACGTACGCGTCACCCTGCTCGACGGCAAGGCGCACTCGGTGGACTCCTCCGACGCCGCCTTCCAGACCGCGGGCGCCCTCGCCCTGCGCGAAGCCGCCGCCGAGGCGCCGATCCACCTCCTGGAACCCGTCGCGGAACTCGACGTCCTGGTCCCGGACGAGTACGTCGGCCCCGTCATGAGCGACCTCGCGGGCCGTCGCGGCCGCGTCGTCGGCACCGACCAGGCCGGTCCCGGGCGGACCCGGGTGCGGGCCGAGATCCCCGAGATCGAGATCGGCCGGTACGCGGTGGAGCTGCGCTCCGTGTCCCACGGCACGGGCGGGTTCAGCCGTACGTACGCCCGGCACGAGCCGATGCCCCCGCAGTTGGCGGACAAGGTTCGCGAACAGGCCGAGAAGGGAAGTTAACCGACATAGCACACGGGATGCCGCCCATTCAACCGTGTTGCGGTGGGCGGTATTTCCCTGTCCCATGACCACGGGGTGAGCTCCGCCGATAGGCTCTTGGGCGGGGCGAACGCATGACGGCACGTCGATGGGGGCAACGGTGGCGGACGACGGATTCGACTTCAGGCCCGGGGCGCAGATCCCGCTCCAGGGGGGCGGCGGGCAGACCGCGGCGACCAACGCGCTGGCCTCCGCCGCGTACCGCGACGGCAAGGTCGACGAGATCCTCAAGGCCAACAACGAGTACCACGAGTCGAAGATCAAGCCGGGCAAGATCTCCCTCCTGGAACCCAATCTCGGCGAGGCCTTCTGCCGGGCCGTGGAGGCCCGCACCCTGGGCGCCGGGCGCAAGCCGCTGATCCAGTCCTTCGGCGCCGACCCGCAGACCGTCGTCGAGCACTGCCTGGCCGCGTCCCGCATCCGCAAGGAGCGCGACCGCAAGCTGCGCCTGATCACCCTCGTGTGCGGGGTGCTGTTCCTGCCCGGACTGCTGCTCTGGCTGGGCCTGTTCCAGCTCCGCAAGTCGCTCGGCAGGGGCAAGCGGGGGTCCTGGGTGGGCACGGCGCTGCTGGTCGGCGTCGCGCTGGTCATCGCCGTACTGATGTTCCGGCTGCCGTTCACCGGGTTCTTCGGCCTCTACCTGCGTGCCATGGTCATCGCCCCGACCGTGGGCTGGTTCCTGGCCCGCCGGCTCTGCGAGACGACCGCGGTCGACATGCGCTCGCGCTGGGACGGTCTGCTCGGCGGCGGCGGGGTGGCCGCGAAGATCCCCGAGGCCGTGCCCGGCAACCCCGACGAGAAGGCCCGCGAGGACCTGCGCCGGCAGTTGGCGAGACTGACCGCCGAGGACCGCAGCAACTCCGTCTTCTACGCCGGCCCCAAGGGCATCCTCGGCATGGGCACCCGCTGGGGCAGCTGGCAGATGGCCGAGGAACTGGTCCCCAAGACCGAGGGCGCCGAGATCCACCCGTTCCGCAGCTGGGACGTCATACGCGCCGTCGACACCGAACTGCGCAAGCTGGAGCGCGGCCCCCTGCACACCGGCGGCTTCCCTACCGCCTCGATCCAGCACTGGATCGTCACCCCGATCGGCGAGGGCGCCACCGAGGTGGCCCGCCCCACCGGTGAGGACGTCGACACCTTCCTGGTGAAGCCGCACGAGATCACCCGGATCTGCAACGAGCAACAGTTCAGCGCGGGCAACCGGCACTACCTGGGCATCCAATACCCGCTCTGGGACGGCCAGCTGGTGATCACCATGCTGGTGACCGTCACCGTGCTGTACAAGACCCTGCGGGTGGACGTCACCGCGCACGCGCTCGGTCCCGTGCACGGCCTGTTCACCACGAAGTCCGCGCCCAAGACCGTCGAGGTTCCCAAGTCCGTCCGGTTCTGGGAGACGGTGGAACGCGGGCTGCCGCTGGTGGACGCGGACGAGGTGGTGCGCCTGGCCGTGCGCGCCCCGCTGAGCTGGTACCCGCCGATACTGGACTACCTGGGCGGCAAGCTGATCCTCCCGGAGCCCTTCGGTGTCCGCCACGTCTGGGCGGGTTCGATGTGGCGCCACCGGTTCATGGCGGACGACGCCCTGCGCACGGTGACCCCGGTCCTGCGGGCGGTGCACGCCGCCGCGTTCCGGGTGCTGGAGGAGAACGGCGTCGACACCGACCGCTTCATGAACCGCTCGTCCATCATGAGCGGCGTCATCCAGGAGCCCGCCCCGCGCAAGGCGGACGTCTACGACGCCTAGGCGGCCGGTCGGTGGTCCGACCGGCCGGCACCCCGGTCAGTCGGTCGGCCAGGCCTCCGCGAGCATCCGGCGGGTGTCCGCGAGGAGTTGGGGCAACACCTTGGTGTGGCCGACCACCGGCATGAAGTTCGTGTCCCCGCCCCAACGGGGCACGATGTGCTGGTGCAGGTGCGCGGCGATTCCCGCTCCGGCCGCCGCGCCCTGGTTCATGCCGATGTTGAAGCCGTGGGCCCCCGAGGCCTTGCGGAGCGCGGTCATGGCCCGCTTGGTGAGCTCCGCGAGCTCGGCCGTCTCGGGGCCGTCCAGTTCGGTGTAGTCGGCGACGTGCCGGTAGGGGACGACCATCAGGTGTCCGCCGTTGTACGGGTAGAGGTTCAGCACGGCGTACACGTACGTGCCGCGGGCCACGATCAGCCCGTCCTCGTCGGACATCTCCGGAATCCCGCAGAAGGGACAGCCGTCCCCGGACTCCGGCCCGGTCGGCTTGTTCTCGCCCTGGATGTAGGCCATCCGGTGGGGCGTCCACAGACGCTGGAACGCGTCCTGCGTACCCACACCGATCTGCTGCTCCGGCTCACTCGTCATGGGAAGCAGCATATGACCTTGCCCTCCGTGGGCGTGTCGCCGGGGCGTACACCGGCCGTGGACCGGCCATGCTGGGCGGATGCGCGACGATCGGACGACCCGGGAGGCGGCCTGGGAGCGCCGCAGCGAGCTGCCCTTGTTCTACGCCTCCCTGCTCTTCACCGCGAGCTACGCGGTTCGGGTGCTCGCCACCGGGGCGAGCGAGGTCCTGCGCGACGTGGCGCTGGCGGTGACCGGCCTGACGTGGGCGTGCTTCATCGCCGACTACCTGGTCCGGCTGGTGCTGAGCCGCCGGCGGCCGCTGTCTTTCGTCGGCCGCCACTGGCTGGACACGCTCATCGTGCTCCTGCCGCAGCTGCGGCCCCTGCGGGTGGTCAAGCTCCACGACGCCGTCCAGGCCAAGACCCACCGCGCGCGCCGTGAGCTGCACGTACGCGTGATCACGTACGCCGGTCTGGCCGGCCTCCTGCTGGGGTTCTCGGGCGCGCTCGCCGTTTTCGACCAGGAGCGGGACGCCCCCGGCGCCTCGATCCGCACGTTCGGCGACTCGGTGTGGTGGGTCTGCACGACCCTGACGACGGTCGGCTACGGCGACGTGGTGCCGGTGACCCCTGTGGGGCGGTTGATCGCCGTGGGGCTGATGCTGTGCGGGCTGGCGCTGCTGGGCGCGGTCACCGGTTCGTTCTCCTCCTGGCTGCTCCAGGTGTTCCGCCGCGAGGACGAGGCGGAGCCCCCGGAGAACCGACGTTCTGCGGGGGCTCCCTGAGGGCCGTGCGGTCAGACCTGGACGCGGTCCTCGACGACCTTGGCCAGCTTGGCCAGTGCCTCGTCCTTGGCGATGCCGTTCTCCTGCGAACCGTCGCGGTAACGGAAGGAGACGGTGCCCGCGGCCATGTCCTCGTCGCCGACGATGATCATGAAGGGGACCTTCAGCTTCTGGTGGTTGCGGATCTTCTTCTGCATGCGGTCGGAGGAGGCGTCCACCTCGACGCGCAGGCCCTTCTTCTTCGCCTCGGCGGCGAACGCCTGGAGGTACTCCACGTGACCGTCGCCGATCGGGATGCCGACCGCCTGGACCGGGGCCAGCCACGGCGGCATGGCGCCCGCGTAGTGCTCCAGCAGAACGGCGAAGAAGCGCTCGATCGAGCCGAACAGCGCACGGTGGATCATGACCGGGCGTTGGCGCGAGCCGTCCGGGCCGGTGTACTCCAGGTTGAACCGCTCCGGCAGGTTGAAGTCCAGCTGGACCGTCGACATCTGCCAGGTGCGGCCGATCGCGTCCCGGCACTGCACCGAGATCTTCGGGCCGTAGAACGCCGCGCCGCCCGGGTCGGGCACCAGCGGCAGACCCTGCTTCTCCGCGACCTGGCGCAGGGTCTCGGTGGCCTCTTCCCAGATCTCGTCCGAGCCGACGAACTTCTCCGGGTCCTTGGTCGACAGCTCCAGGTAGAAGTCGGTCAGACCGTAGTCCCGCAGCAGGTTCAGCACGAAGGTCAGCGTGCGGTCGAGCTCCTGCGCCATCTGCTCCTTGGTGCAGTAGATGTGCGCGTCGTCCTGGGTGAAGCCGCGCGAGCGGGTCAGACCGTGCACGACGCCCGACTTCTCGTACCGGTACACGGTGCCGAACTCGAACAGCCGCAGGGGCAGCTCACGGTAGGAGCGACCGCGCGCGTCGAAGATCAGGTTGTGCATCGGGCAGTTCATGGGCTTGAGGTAGTAGTCGGTACCACCGTCGAGCTGCATGGGGGGGTACATGCCCTCCGCGTACCAGTCCAGGTGGCCGCTCTTCTCGAAGAGGGTGCCCTTGGTGGCGTGCGGGGTGTAGACGAACTCGTAGCCCTCTTCCTCGTGCCGCTTGCGCGAGTAGTCCTCCATGGTGCGGCGGATGACGCCACCGCGGGGGTGGAAGACGGCGAGGCCGGAGCCGATCTCGTCCTGTACGGAGAACAGGTCGAGCTCGGTGCCGAGCTTGCGGTGGTCGCGCTTCTCGGCCTCGGCGAGGAAGTCGAGGTGGGCCTTGAGCTCGTCCTTCGAGGGCCAGGCGGTGCCGTAGATGCGCTGGAGCATCGGGTTCTTCTCGCTGCCGCGCCAGTAGGCGGCGGCGTTGCGCATCAGCTTGAACGCCGGGATGTTGCGGGTGGTGGGCAGGTGGGGACCGCGGCAGAGGTCCTTCCAGCACAGCTCGCCCGTCTTGGCGTCCAGGTTGTCGTAGATGGTCAGCTCGCCGCCGCCCACCTCGACGTCCGCGCCGTCGTCGCTCGACGCTGAGCCCTTGATCCCGATGAGCTCCAGCTTGTACGGCTCGTCGGCGAGCTCCGCGCGGGCGGCCTCGTCGGTGACCACGCGGCGGGCGAACCTCTGGCCCCGCTTCTGGATCTCCTGCATCTTCTTCTCGACGGCCTTGAGGTCGTCGGGGGTGAAGGGCTTGGCGACGTCGAAGTCGTAGTAGAAGCCGTCGCGGACCGGCGGGCCGATGCCCAACTTGGCCTCGGGGAAGAGCTCCTGCACGGCCTGCGCCATGACGTGCGCGGTCGAGTGGCGCAGGATGTTCAGGCCGTCCTCGGAGGAGATCTCCACCGGCTCGACGGTCTCGCCGTCCCGCACCTCGTAGGAGAGGTCCTTGAGCTCGCCCGCGACGCGCGCGGCCACGACGGTGCGCTCGCCGGTGAAGAGGTCGGCCGCCGTAGTGCCCGTGGCCACCACGCGCTCGTCCCGCTCGGAATCGCGTTGGATGATCACACGGACGTCTGACACCGGTCTCTCCTGAACTCTGGGGGTGCGCGAGCGAACACTGCGCGCCTGAATCGTACCGAGCGCGGGGGCCGCGCCGCCAAACGGTTGTTCCGCCGCCCCCGGAGCCCGTCTACGGTGGCCCCATGCCGAAGACGACCGGGCCGGTGCGGCCCTTGGACCTGACCGACGACGCCACCGCGTCCGCCGTACACCGCGTCGGGCGCGAGGCGTACGCGGTGGAGGCCGAACTGATCGGCTTCGACGGGATACCGGCGCTGCGCGAGAGCCTCGCGCAGTTGCGGGAGCGGCCCCTGCGCTGGCTGGGCGTGAGCGGCGCGGACGGGGAGATCGCGGGTTTCCTGGCCTGGGAGGAGGAGCCCGATGGCTCCGTCTGCGTCGACCGGCTGTGCGTGGCCCCGGCCGCCTTCCGCCGGGGCATCGCCTCGCTCCTGCTGCGCCACCTGCTGACGGACACCGTCCCCGACCGCCGGGTCACGGTCACGACCGGCGCCGCGAACGCCCCGGCGGTGGCCCTGTACGACCGCCTGGGCTTCCTCCGCGGCGATGACTTCTCCCCCGCCCCCGGCCTCGTGATGGCCTCCTTCACCCGCGCCGCGGGACGAGACGTCTGAGCAGCCCCCTCGGCGCCCGATCGCGGTGACCGGCGGGCTGCTGCCGGTCACTCGTCGGACGGCAGGACGTCCGACGGGTCGAAGGGCTCGTCCAGCGACTTCATCAGCCGGTCCCGCTCCACCTCGTCCAACGGGACGGGGACGACGTCGGTGGCCTCGGTCAGCCGGCGGAAGCCGCCCCGGCGCTGGAGCCGGCCGCTGACGCGGACCGGGAGGCCGACCAGGTGCGCGTGTCCGGCGACCCGGTACGCCTCCTCGTCGAGCCTGGCCCGTACCTGCGGCACCTCCGCGCCCGCCAACACCCGCAGCCGCACCGTCCCCCCGCCCCCGGGGGCCGAGCGCCGCATCCGGACCACCGCCCCGGCGATCCGGACCGGGACGGCCGGCTCGTCGCGGGTGTAGCGGGCGGCGGCCTCCCGCAGCACGGGGAGGTCACCCGGGGAGAACTCCACCGGCTCCGGTCGCGCCGCGCACCCCGCGGGCACCCCCGCGGCCGGGGACCAGGCCAGGTGGACGCGGGCCCCCTCGGTGCCCCGTACGAGGGCGATCAGCGCGTCCGCCAGCTCGCGGCTGACACCGGCCTCCACCGCCGCGTCGAAGGCCTCCATGCCCCCGGTGGCCCGCCGGTAGTCCACCGCTTCGCGCGCCGCGTGCAGGGCGTGGTGCAGCCGGGTCACGACCCCGCGCCCCCCGTCCACCGGGAGGTACGCCGTCAGCCGGCGGCCGCCCGGCGAGGGGCCCACGAGCACGCCGTCCAGGCTCCGCTCGGCCTGGGCGCGGTGCCGCGCGCCGTAGTACCCGGCCCGGGCGCGGGCGGCGAGGGCGCCGGCCAACAGCACCTGCCGGGCGGCCGTACGGAGTTGCTCCTGCACGGGCCAGGCCTCCGCCCGCCGCGCGGCGTACGCGCCCTCCGGGAACTCCCGCTCCCAGCGGATCTCGTCGCTCGGCACGCTCAGCCCGAAGAGCACCTCCCGCGCCGAGGGCAGCCCGCCGTGGGAGAGGGCGGCCAGCGCCTCCTCCAAGAGGTCGGCGCAGTCGGGAAAGGTCCGGCTCTCCGGGACGAGCAGGCTGGTGCCCGACCGCCCGGGCGGGGTCCAGCGTCCGTACCGCCCGGCGGCGCCGCCCCGCCGCAGCCAGCCGTGCCGGTGCAGCAGCGCGCCGAGCACGGCCGGGTCGACGTGCGCGACGTCGGGCGTCCCGGGGAAGGTCGGGTCCGCGTAGGCGGACGGGTCCGCGTACGGCGACGGGGACGACAGCGGTTCGAGGCGTGGTGCGTTCCGGTCCATCAGGGTGTCCCTCCCGACCCGACCCGGGTCATGATCTCGCAGAGCGCCCGGTCGTCGAAGATCCGTGTGGTGGGTATCCGTACGGTGGTCCGGCGCCTGCCGGTCACGGGCTGCCCCGCGAGATTGGTCCAGTAGCAGCAGTGCCGCAGGTCGAGCCGATCGTGCCCGGCGCTGAGCCACTCCCCGCGCTCACGCGGGACGAGCATCACCACGAGGATCTTGTGGACGGCGACCGGGGTTCGGGCCAGCTTCACGAGGT
The DNA here is from genome assembly GCF_055231995.1 of Streptomyces sp. Tek67B01. NCBI lineage: Bacteria > Bacillati > Actinomycetota > Actinomycetes > Kitasatosporales > Streptomycetaceae > Streptomyces > Streptomyces sp. Tek67B01. The sequence goes on along the minus strand of NZ_JBUYUY010000001.1, from coordinate 5,759,522 downwards.
GTTCGTTGTCGAGGGTGAAGCCGAAGGTGGCTCCGGCCGGGCGCGGCGGTATCTGGTAGGTCGCCTTCAACTGCACCTTGATGGTGACCTCGTCGTCGATGACGTGCTCGGGCGCGCCGTGACTGACGTGCCAGTCGATGCCGTTGTCGGGAAAGGGCTGGGACAGCGAGCAACCGGCCGCGGCGGCGACCGCGTGCAGGTATCCCACCTGAAGGGTCTCCATGCAGGCGGTGGTGGCGAGTGAGCCGCGGGACGGTCCGGTCCCCGCGTCGGTCCGCGGTCCGATCCGCCCTTGCAGCACCCCGCCCGGTTCGGGCTGTGCGAGCGCCATGGCCGGCTCCCCATGCCTTCCGGGCTCTGCCTCGTGAGGGGTCGTGGGGGTGACGACCGTTCAGGCGTGCGGACCCCCAAGGAGGTTGTTTCCGCAGCAGACCTCGGGCAAACGGCGTACGGGGCAAACAGCCCGGGTATCACCGATTCGGGCAAGGGGTGGCGAGTTCCCGTCGCGACCCCATCTGCCGATCGGGGACGAGGAGTTCGCCATGACACGCTGGTACGAGGGACCGCTGGCCGCATTCGACACGGAGACGACCGGGGTGGACGTCGAGCAGGACCGGATCGTGTCCGCCGCGCTCGTCGTGCAGGAGTGTGCGGGCGGCCGGGTCCGCACCACGCGCTGGCTGGTCAATCCGGGCATCCCGGTGCCGCGGGGCGCCACGGAAGTGCACGGCCTGACCGACGAACACCTCCAGCGCAACGGCCGTTGGCCCGCGCCGGTGGTGGAGGAGATAGCCCGCTCGCTCGGCGAGCAGCAACTGGCCGGCCGGCCGGTGGTGGTGATGAACGCGCCGTTCGACCTGACGCTGCTGGACCGGGAGTTGCGCAGGCACCGGGCGTCGTCGCTGGCGCGGTACCTGGACGACCGGCCGCTGACGGTGTTGGACCCGCGGGTGTTGGACAAGCACCTGGACCGCTACCGCAAGGGGCGCCGGACGCTGGGCGACCTGTGCGCGCACTACGGGATAGAGCTGGAGGGCGCGCACGACGCGGCGGCCGACGCGTTGGCCTCGCTGGAGGTCGTCCGGGCGCTCGGGCGCCGGTTCGCGGGCCGGCTGGAGCGGTTGACACCGGCCGAACTGCACACGCTCCAGGCGGTGTGGCACGCGGCGCAGGCGCGGGGGCTACAGGCCTGGTTCGCCCGTCAGGGCACCCCGGAACCGGTGGACCCGCACTGGCCGCTACGGCCGGAACTCCCGGCCGCGGCGTAGGCGCGCGCCAGAACATCACTGCGGCGGGAACACCACCGCAGCCGGCCCCACGGCGCCGGAGCGCCACCGCGCCGGACTCCCCCCGGAATCCCACCCGGAAAACGCGGAAGGCCGGTCCGTCTTGCGACGGACCGGCCTGTCCCGGTGGGCGATACTGGGATCGAACCAGTGACCCCTTCGGTGTGAACGAAGTGCTCTCCCGCTGAGCTAATCGCCCGGAACGGGTTGAACAATACAAGAGCCCCGGGGTTCTGTTCAAACCGCTTCCGACCGGCCCGCCAGCCGCGCCGCGAGAGCACGCTGTCCGGCGCGCATCATGAGCGTGTGGTTGAGCCGGAACAGGGGCCGCCCGGGCACCGCGAGGCAGCGCATCAGCGGCCGGCGCACCTCGACCTCCTGTTCGTAGAGGGCGCGCGTACGGGCCCCTCGCGGGCGTACGGTCCACCGCGCCCAGCCCTCGACGTCCCCGCTCAGCGTGACCTCCAGCACGCCGCCGGCGGGATCGCGGAGCAGCTCGGTGGCGGTGACGCGGAGCTCGTAGGGCAGCGCGGAGCGGATGACGGCGGTTCCGGCGCTGCCGCCGGTGGTCGCGCCGTCGCCGGCGGCGGATTCGAAGCGGCGGACCTGTGGCCACCAGCGCGGGTAGTCCTCGGCGCGCTCCAAGGCGCGGTAGACGACGGCGGGCGGGGCGTCGAGGTCCCACACGCTGCGGAAGCGGAAGCGGCTCCACCCGTGTCGGGGGCTGTGATCCATGCTCGCAGCCTGCCCCGGCTCGCGCACGGCCATCCCTGCCGGCGGGGAGGCCCACGACGGCCGCGAGGTCTCCGGACTGCCTCACGAGGGCCCCCACAATGCCCCGTCCGCGCCCGTGGAAGCCCCGCGGCGTGCGCTCGGCCCCGTTGGACCGGCGGCCTCCCGCGAGGACGGCACAGGCCCCGTCAAGGCCCTCTCGGCCCCCGGACACGCCGAAGGCCCGGAGACTCGTTTCGAGTCTCCGGGCCTTGGGTCCGGGTGGGCGATACTGGGTTCGAACCAGTGACCCCTTCGGTGTGAACGAAGTGCTCTCCCACTGAGCTAATCGCCCGGACGCACCGCAAACATTACCGCATGTCAGCGGTGCTCTACGCCACCGGCTCGGAGCGGGCCGATCACTGGTCCTTGATGTTCCACGGCAGCATCAGGCCGTACTTCCACAGGTAGAAGCCGATCAACGCGGCCGCCACGGCGAGCCCCACGCCGGTCAGGATCAGGTTGCGCCGGCGCACCCTGGGGTCCATCGCCTTGTGCGCCGCGTCGGCCACCTTCCGCTTCGTCCAGCGCAGCACCACCTGCGCCCAGGCGAACTCGGTCCCCCAGATCACCAGGCCTGCGAAGATCGCGACCCACCCCGGGCCCGGCAGGACGAGCATCGCGATGCCGGCGGCGATGACGGCCAGGCCGACGATGAACACGCCAACCTGCCAGGTCAGGTGCAGGCTGCGGTTGGCTTTGACGAAGGCCGGCGCCTTCGACACGTGCGGTTCGGATGCCGAAGCCGTTCCGTTCGGCGCCGACTCCTCGGTCCCGTGGTCACTCCCCGTATTCATGGGTCGAATCTACCGGAGTCGAATCGCGGGCCGGAAGCACACGTGATCGGTCGTTTGGATCCGCCGTCCGAGGGACCCAGAGGTCCGCAAAACGGTCAGAGGGGTTTACAACGCCACCGTAGGTGGCATGTCGATTTCGCCGACGTGCGAATCCCCGAGCGCACACTGAGCGAAAGGCCCTGGCGCTTATGAACACCACGGTCAGCTGCGAGCTGCACCTGCGCCTCGTTGTGTCGAGCGAGTCCTCACTGCCTGTTCCCGCGGGCCTGCGGTATGACACGGCCGATCCCTACGCCGTGCACGCCACCTTCCACACCGGCGCCGAGGAGACGGTCGAATGGGTATTCGCCCGCGACCTCCTCGCGGAGGGTCTCCACCGACCCACCGGCACCGGCGACGTCCGCGTCTGGCCGTCCCGCAGCCACGGTCAGGGAGTCGTCTGCATCGCCCTGAGCTCTCCGGAAGGAGAAGCACTGCTGGAAGCACCCGCCCGAGCACTTGAGTCCTTCCTCAAGCGGACGGACGCCGCGGTCCCACCGGGGACCGAACACCGGCACTTCGACCTCGACAAGGAGCTCTCCCACATCCTGGCCGAAAGCTGACCCAGGACGAGGGCGACCCTCCCGGCCACGGCCGGGGGACCACCCGACACCGTCCGACTCGGGGCGACGGTGCGGGATGGACAACCACATGCGGCAGTGCCGGCGCTGTTCTCGCGGAAGCCAACCGCGGGGGCGGCGCCGTCGTGCGTCGCGGGGACGGACGCACCTCCCGGCCGCCGCCGGGGAACGCTAGAGTCGGCCCCCCACGCGGCTCAGACCGATCGCCGCAGGCCCGGCCCCCAGGGAGACCCCGTGCAGATCCCCCACGACACCCGTCGCGCGCTCGACGTCGTCGTCGCGCTGGTGAACACCGCGGCCGAGCCCGGCAGCCCCGACGGACTGTCCGATGTGGGCGCGCTGCGCGGCTTCGTCCAGGAGTACGCGATCAGCGACGTGGGCGAACTCGGCGCCCGTGATCTCGCCGGGGTGCGCACCGTGCGCGAGAAGTTCGCGCAGACCTTCGCCGCCCCGAACCCCCGGGCCGCCGCCACGCTGATCAACGAGCTGGTGGCCACGGCCGGCACCACGCCGCGACTGACCGACCACGACGGCTACGACTGGCACGTGCACTACTTCGCGCCGGGGGCCTCCGTGGGCGACCACCTGGCGGCCGACGGCGGCATGGCGCTGGCGTTCATCGTGGTCTCGGGCGAGCAGGAGCGGCTGCGGCGCTGCGAGGCCCCGGATTGCCGACGGGCCTTCGTCGACCTCTCCCGCAACCGTTCGCGCCGCTACTGCGACAGCCGGACCTGCGGGAACCGGCTGCACGTGGCCGCGTACCGGGCGCGCCGCAAGGAGGCGGACGCACACGGCTCAGAGCAGGAAGAGGTCGTGTACGGCGGCGAGCAGCAGCAGGGTGCCGATCACCGCTAGGAAGATCATCAGGGGCGGCTGGGACAGCGCGAAGAGACAACCGCGGGCCTCTTGGGCGGGAACGCGAGCCGAGGGCTCACCAGGTGATGTGTCCGGCATGTCGGGCCGATGATCGCCCAGCGCGAACGGAATCGCCCCTCAACACGCCAGGGCATGACGGGAGTTCGTCCTTTCACGTGACGGGCGGGCGGGCGGGGAGGGGTCGGCGGGGGCCCGTCCCCGCGCGGTCGTATGCCGCGCCCGGACGCCGCGCTCAGATGCCGTGCTTCTTGAGGATCGCCTCGATGTCGGAGAAGTCGTCCGCCGGGGCGGCGGCCCGCTCCGGCGTCGGCCGGGAGCCGGTGCCGAGGGAGGGCGCGGAGGCGTCGGGCGCGACGGCGTCCCGGGCGCGGCGGCCCCGGACCGCCTCGGGCCCCGTCGGCTTCGCGGGCCGGCCGACCGCGCGGCGCTCGACGGTCCGGGTGACCAGGAACAGCGCCCAGGAGAGGCCCAACAGACCGAAGCCGATCCAGACGGAGGGCTTGAACACCATCCCCGACACCCACTCCACGACGCCGGTCAGCACCAGTGCGACCGGCACCAGCGAATACGCGGCGATGCGCGTCGCGGCGAGGAAACGCCTGCGGTACGCGGTCAGCGCGGCGATGCCCAGGCCCGCCGCGGACACCGCGGAACAAATGGTCTCGGCGAGCATGCTGTCCTCCAGGGGCCGACGGGTCGGGCGGGGAGCGGCGCTCCGCCCCCGTCCATCGTGCACCGGCCACCGGCACGGGGGCCACGGCCCGGGCGGCGCCCGGACGGATCTCCGGGACATCTCCGGGTCGGCCCTCCTCCCCAGGTCCCGGTCGGTGCGAGGGGGGACCGACTGGGAGACTGTGCGCATGACCGATTCCCACTCCCCCGACTCCGTTCCCGCGGCCGCGCCCGCCGCCCCCGTCGTCCTGGAGGTCTGGTGCGAGCTCCAGTGCCCGGACTGCCACGGCGCCCTGGACGACGTACGCGCCCTGCGGGCCCGCTACGGCGACCGGCTGGACATCGTGCTGCGGCACTTCCCGCTGGAGAAGCACAAGCACGCCTTCGCCGCGGCCCAGGCCGCCGAGGAGGCCGCGGAGCAGGGGCAGGGCTGGCCGTACGCGGAGGCCGTCTTGGCCCGCACCTCCGAGCTGGGCGATCGCGGGGAAGCGGTCCTTCTCGATGTGGCGCGTGAACTCGGCCTGGACGTCGAGGAGTTCGACACCGCCTTGGTCGACGGCCGGCACATCCTGATCGTCGACGCCGACCAGGCCGAGGGCAAGGCGATCGGTGTGACCGGCACCCCCACGTACGTGATCGGCGGCGAGCGTCTCGACGGCGGCAAGAGCCAGGAGGGCCTGCGCGCCCGCATCGAGGAGATCGCCGACCGGCTGTTGGCGGGCTGAGCGCCTAGATGAGGTCTTTGGCGTAGTTCAGGTCCGCGGGTCGGTAGCCGAGGGACTCGTACAGGCGCAGCGCGGGCGTGTTGGTGGTGAACACCTGGAGGGTGAGCGTCCGGTGACCGGCCCGGAGCGCCTCGCGTTCCGCCAGAAGCATCAGCGCGCGCCCGTGACCGCGACCGCGGTGTCCCTCGGCGACCTCCACCTCGAAGACGTGGGCGCCCTCGCCGTGCTCGGCGAGCCACAGGTGGCCCACGGGGGCGCCGGCCACCTCCAGGACGGCGAGGGTGACTCCCTCGGTGCCCCGGCCGTCCGGGAAGCGGGCCGCGTGGTCGGCCACCGCCCGGGCGTGCGCGTCGGGCTCGGGCATACCGCGCGCGGCCAGTTCCGCGGCGTAGCCGGCCGGCGCCTCGGCGGCCCAGGCCGCGTACTCCGCGTCCGTCATGGGGCGGGCCGTGACTCCTTCCGGCAGGGCGGGCGGCTCGGCCGGGAGCGCTTTGACGAGGTAGCGGCTGTACTCGGTGTACCCGAGGGTCTCGGCCAGCCTCAGGCCGGCCGCGGACGCGGCGGGGATCGACACCAGGACCCGTCGACAGTCCCAGCCGCGCAGCACCTCCTCGGCGGCGAGCGCGGCGACGGTGGCGCGGCCCCGGCGGCGGTCCGGCGGGTCGATGACCAGATCGCCGATCTCGCCGACCCGCGGTCCGAACCTGGTTCCGGCGCTGATCACCAGCTCCCCGACGCGCCTGCTGTTGACGCGCACCTCGTACGGGCGCGACCGCGCGCCCCCGTCGTCCTGCCGGAGCGGCCCGCTCGGCCGCAATGTGGTGGTCATCGTCGAGTTCTACCCTCCGGACGGCCGCCGCGACAGGGCGTGCGGGCGCGAAGGGGCCGCCCCCACCGGGTCTACGGGTCGAGGTCGGAACCCGCGCGCTCGTCGAAGATCCGCATCGCCTTGGCCGTGACGGGCCCCGGGGCGGCCGTCAGGAGGCGGCCGTCGACGCTGTGGACCGCCTGGACGTCGCGCAGGGTGGAGGTGAGGAAGACCTCGTCCGCGCGGTCCAGCACCTCGAAGGGGAGGTCGGTCTCCTTGGCGCCGGTCCACTCCACCACGAGGGCGCGGGTGATGCCCGCGAGGCAGCCGGAGGGCAGGGGCGGGGTGTGCAGCTCCCCGTCGAGGACGACGAACACGTTCGATCCGGTGCCCTCGCAAAGCTGCCCGACCGTGTTGGCGAAGAGGGACTCGGAGGCCCCGGCCGCGTTCGCCCGGGCGAGCGCGACGACGTTCTCGGCGTACGACGTGGTCTTGAGACCGGTCAGCGGCGAGCGCTCGTTGCGGACCCACGGCACGGTGATCACGGCGGTGGTGTCGGGACGCCGCGTGGTCTCGCCGACGGCGACGACCAGGGTGGGGCCGGTCTTGCCGCGCTCGGAGCCCAGTGGGGACTCGCCGCCGGTGTAGGTGATGCGCAGCCGGCCGAGCGGCATCGGGTTGGCCTCCAGCACGGCGGCGCAGGCCCGGCGCACCTCGTCGTGGTCGGGGTCGGGCAGCCCGAGCCCGCGGGCCGAGCGCGTCAGCCGGTCCAGGTGACGGGTGAGCGCGAACACGCTCCCGTCCTTCGCCTTGAGCGTCTCGAAGAGGCCGTCGCCCACGGTCAACCCGTGGTCCAGTACGGACACCTTCGCGGCGTCCGCGTCCCGCAGCGCTCCGTTGAGCCAGATCCTCACCGTACGGTCCCTTCGCTCAGCCCGTGCGCATCACGCGCATCGTGCGGCTCGTGCGCATCGTGCGTTCCTGACGCTACCGCGAGGAGCCGGGCCGCCTTCAGTTCGGTCTCGGCCCACTCCCGCTCCGGGTCGGAACCCCAGGTGATCCCGGCCCCGGTGCCGAAGAGCAGGCGGGGGCCGGCGGGCACCTCGCGGTCGATCCAGAAGGTGCGGATGCCGACGGCCAGCTCGGCGGTGCCCCGGTCCGCGTCGACCCACCCGATACCGCCGCAGTAGGGGCCGCGCGGTGCGGTCTCCAGGGCCTCGATGATCCGCAGCGCCGAGGATTTCGGGGCGCCCGTGACGGAGCCGGGCGGGAAGGTCGCCTCCAGCAGCTCCGGCCAACCGGCGTCCTCGGTCAGCTCGCCGCTGACGGTGGAGACGAGGTGGACCAGGCCCGGGTGCTCCTCGACGGCGCACAGTTCGGGGACCGCGACCGAGCCCGGGGCGCAGACGCGGCCGAGGTCGTTGCGCACGAGGTCCACAATCATCACGTTCTCGGCGTGGTCCTTGGGCAGCAGGTCGGCGACGGTGCGGCCAGTGCCCTTGATGGGCCCGGACCGCACGTGACGGCCGTCGCGGCGCAGGAACAGTTCGGGGGAGGCGGTGGCGATCTCCACGCCGTGCGCCGGCAGCCGAATCGTTCCTGCGTAGGGCGCGGGGTTGCCGCGCGCGAGCAGGGCGGTCAGGGCGTCCACGTCCGCCCGGGCCGGGTCGGGCAGGGCGGCGGACAGCACGCGGCAGAGGTTGGCCTGGTACACCTCCCCGCGGGCGATGTGCTCCCGGACACGGCGTACGCCGGCCACGTAGGCGGCCCGGTCCAGCGAGGAGGTCCACTGGTCGGCGGCGGGCCCGCGCCACGCGCCGGGAGCGGGCCCGGGGACGGGATCGGGGCGTATGTCCCCGAAGCGCGCGCACACCAGGCGCCCCTCGAAGTCCGCGACCACCGCCCAGAAGCCGGAGGAGTCGAGGGCGGAGGGGTCGCTGGTGACGTCGCGGAGATCGGTCGCGAGGCGGCCGCCGAAGCGGGCCAGGGGAGGCAGGTCGTGCACGGCTGCGAGTCTATGACCGGTGGCGCGATGGCGCCGGAGAGGTGACAGCGGGGTGACCGGCGGTGATCGAGCGGCATCACGCTGCGGAAACGCGTTTTTGAGCTGGCACGGGAATCCGCTAGAGTTCAACACGTCGCCAGGGAGCGAAGGGGAACACCCCGGAGTGAACACGGTGACCTGCGGACGTAGCTCAGTTGGTAGAGCACCACCTTGCCAAGGTGGATGTCGCGAGTTCGAGTCTCGTCGTCCGCTCGAAGTGGGGGGTCTTCCCGAGAACCCCCACAGCTCCTGGTGGAGTGGCCGAGAGGCGAGGCAACGGCCTGCAAAGCCGTCTACACGGGTTCAAATCCCGTCTCCACCTCCAAGGACGATTAGCTCAGCGGGAGAGCGCTTCCCTGACACGGAAGAGGTCACTGGTTCAATCCCAGTATCGTCCACTGGTCCGCGAGGACCACCCGCGCGATTAGCTCAGCGGGAGAGCGCTTCCCTGACACGGAAGAGGTCACTGGTTCAATCCCAGTATCGCGCACGCATCACCTGCGACACCTGCTTCACCTGCGGCTTTCGAGCCGTGGTCCCGCGCGATTAGCTCAGCGGGAGAGCGCTTCCCTGACACGGAAGAGGTCACTGGTTCAATCCCAGTATCGCGCACCACCGGAAAGCCCCGGCCGTTCCCACGGTCGGGGCTTTCGCGTTCCGTCCCCGCCGGGCGGGAGGCGGGCGGCGGGAGGGCGGACGGGAAGAAGCGCGCATGAAAAAGGGTGCCGCCCGTCCGACTCCCCAGTCGTACGGGCAGCACCCTTCACCTGCCGTCCGTCGTCACGCCCCCGTCCCCACGGGGTGCGACAAGGCGATGTCCCGGCCCGGGCCGCTCTTCCCGGGCCTGGAGCGCCGCTCAGCGCCCCATCATCGCGCCCACGGACGACGCCTGTGCCGCCACCTGCTCGAAGCCTCCGAAGAGGAAGAGCAGGAGGACGGCCAGGGGGAGCACCATGGCCGCGGCCACCAACGGGTGGCGCGTACCGGACTCATGGCCGTTGAACGCGAATGCCTTGCGCCCTTGCCGTGCGGAGCCCGTCATGGTCCTCTCCCTGTCGTCTGGCAGCGGCGGGCTCGTGACCTCGGGGGACGAGTGTGCCGCCCGCCGCTTGTCCTCAACACTAGGCGGGCGCAAGGGCCCTGGCCTCATGCCCTCGTACCCATTGCCGGGCCTCCGAGAGGATGAGGGACCACCCTCCCGTGTACTCCCCTGGGTGGAGATCACTCCCCCGGCGTGAGGGTCTCCCCGGAGGGGATGACCGGAGGGTAGTGACTTCGCTCACTTCCGTCACTCCCCGCACACGCGTGTCTTCGCACGAGCCGTCCACGCCCGGCGTGGCCGCCGGCGGTCCGGCCGCCCGCGCGCAACCCGCCCACGGGACCGGTCAAGGGGCCAACCTCCTTGGGGTGAGGGCCGTTTGGAGGTACCCGGCGACCGCGGCCGGACGGCCGCCGAAGCATCTGAGCCACCCTCAAGTGGCGTGCTCCGCACTGACTATCGATTGTCCCGGCGAGGGCGCGGCCTCTGAGCGCTCGTGCCGGATGGTCCGTAAGCTGTGGCACGTCAACAGGACGACCGGGCAGCGGGGTGGACATGGCGATGATGCGGCTCCGGCGCGAGGACCCGCGTGTCGTCGGCTCCTTCAGGCTGCACCGGCGGCTGGGGGCGGGCGGCATGGGGGTCGTCTACCTGGGGTCCGACCGGCGCGGTCAGCGGGTCGCGTTGAAGGTGATCCGCCCGGACCTGGCGGAGGACCAGGAGTTCCGCTCCCGCTTCGCCCGTGAGGTGTCCGCCGCGCGGCGCATCCGCGGGGGCTGCACGGCGCGGCTGGTCGCCGCCGACCTGGAGGCCGAGCGGCCGTGGTTCGCGACCCAGTACGTGCCCGGCCCCTCCCTGCACGACAAGGTGGCCGAGGAGGGCCCCCTGACGGCCGCGCAGATCGCCGCGATCGGCGCCGCGCTGTCGGAGGGCCTGGTGGCCGTCCACGAGGCGGGTGTCGTCCACCGCGACCTCAAGCCCTCGAACATCCTGCTGTCGCCCAAGGGTCCGCGCATCATCGACTTCGGGATCGCCTGGGCCACCGGGGCGAGCACCCTCACCCATGTGGGCACGGCGGTCGGCTCCCCCGGGTTCCTCGCGCCCGAACAGGTGCGCGGCGCCGTCGTGACCCCCGCGACCGACGTGTTCGCCCTCGGCGCCACCCTCGCCTACGCCGCGACCGCCGACTCGCCTTTCGGGCACGGCAGTTCCGAGGTCATGCTGTACCGAGTGGTGCACGAGGAGCCCCACCTCCAAGGGGTCCCGGACGCCCTCGCGCCCCTCGTCCGGGCCTGCCTGGCCAAGGACCCCGAGGACCGGCCGAGCACGCTCCAGTTGTCGATGCGGCTCAAGGAGATCGCCGCCCGTGAAGCGCAGGGGCTGGGCGAGCCGCGGCCGCCGGCGCAGCGCGCCCGTACCGAGCGGCCCACGGGCCGGCTGACCGAGCAGTACACCGACCAGCGCACGGAGCGGCGTACCGGAGGCGGTGCGGAAGGCGGTGGCGCCACCCCGCGGCCGCACGGCTCCTCCGGCGGCCCGCACTCGCGCCCCTCGTCGCCCCGCAACCCCGGCTCCACCGCCGGGCGCGGCGGTGGCCGCCCGGCGCCGCGCACGACGGGGACGGGCCGCCGCCCCGCGGGGCCCGACCCGAAGCTGATGCGGCAGCGGCTGATCGTGTTCGTCGTGGTGACGCTGATCGTCGCCCTGGGCATCGCCGCCGCGCAGAAGCTCTAGCCAGGGCTCGGGGAGCCCCGGGTCAGGCCGACGGGGGGGCGGGTGGCGTAGAAGGCGACCGCCGAGGCGGCGGCCACGTTGAGGGAGTCGATGCCCTCCGCCATGGGGATGCGCACCCACTCGTCGGCGGCGCGCAGGGCGTACGTCGACAGGCCGTGGCCCTCCGAGCCGAGCATGATCGCCGAGCGTTCGAAGCGCTCCGGCGGGACCTGGTCCAGGGGGGTCGCCTTCGGGCTGGGGGTCATGGCGAGGATCCGGTAGCCGGCCTCGCGGACCTTCTCCAGGTCGGCCGGCCACTGGTCGAGGCGCGCGTAGGGGACGGAGAACACCGAGCCCATCGAGACCTTGATGGCGCGCCGGTAGAGGGGGTCCGCGCAGTCCGGGGAGAGGAGTATCGCGCTGATGCCGAGCGCCGCCGCGCTGCGGAAGGCGGCGCCCAGGTTGGCGTGGTCGACGAAGCCCTCGAAGACGCCGATCCGGCGCCCCGAGGCCTCGTCGGCCAGCAGGTCGCCCGGCGCGGGAAGGGGCTTGCGCTGCATCGAGGCGAGCGCGCCGCGGTGCACGTGGTAGCCGGTGACCCGTTCGGCGAGCTCGGGGGTGACGGCGTAGACCGGGGCCGGGAGTTCGTCGATGACGTCGCGCATGACGTCGACCCACTTGGCGGAGAGCAGCATCGAGCGCATCTCGTAGCCCGCGTCCTTGGCACGTCTGATGACCTTCTCGCCCTCGGCGATGAAGAGTCCTTCGGCGGGCTCGCGCCTGCGCCGCAGTTCGACGTCGGTCAGGCCCGTGTAGTCGCGCAGGCGCGGGTCGTCGGGGTCGTCGACGGTGATGAGATCAGCCACGGGGTGATACTGCCTTGTCCTGGGTGTGGTGCCAACGGCCCGGTGGGGCGCCGGTGAACTTCTTCAGGCCGTCGGCGCGTTGACCGTGACGACCGGGCCGATGACGATGACGGCCGGCGGGCGGACCTCCCGCGCGCGCACGGTCTCGCCGACCGTGGCCAAGGTGGCGTCCACGCGGCGCTGGGTCGCGGTGGTGCCCTCCTGGACGACGGCGACCGGGGTGTCGGAGGGACGGCCGTGGCGGACCAGGGCCTCGGCGATCAGGCCGATCTTGTCGACGCCCATCAGGATGACGAGGGTGCCGGTCAGTTTGGCGAGGGAGGCCCAGTCCACGAGGGACCGCGGGTCGTCGGGGCCGACGTGACCGCTGACGACGGTGAACTCGTGCGCGACGCCGCGGTGGGTGACGGGGATGCCGGCGGCGCCCGGCACCGAGATGGAGCTGGAGATGCCCGGGACGACGGTGCAGGGGATGCCGGCCTCCGCGAGGGCCTGGAGTTCCTCCATGCCGCGGCCGAAGACGTACGGGTCGCCGCCCTTGAGCCGGACCACGGCCTTGCCGGCCTTGGCGTGCTCGATCAGGGCGTTGTTGATGGCCTCCTGGGCCATGAAACGGCCGTACGGGATCTTCGCCGCGTCGATGACCTCGACGTGCGGCGGGAGTTCGTCGAGGAGGTCGCGCGGGCCCAGCCGGTCGGCGATGACGACGTCCGCCTCGGCGAGCAGGCGCCGGCCGCGCACGGTGATCAGGTCGGGGTCGCCGGGGCCGCCGCCGACCAGGGCCACGCCGGGGGTGTGGCCGCGCCGGCGGGCGGAGACGAGGGAGCCGTCCCGCAGGCCCTCCACCACGGCGTCGCGGACGGCGGCGGAGCGGCGGGGGTCGTTGCCGGTCAGCACGGCGACCGTGACGCCGTCGACGCGGCCGGTGGCGGGGGTCCAGGCGGTGGCGGCGGAGGCGTCGTCGGCGCGTACGCACCAGATCCGCTCACGCTCGGCCTCGGCGGAGGCACGGTCGTTCGCCTCGCGGTTCTGGGTGGCGATCAGCGCGTACCACGCCCCGGCCAGGTCGCCGTCCTCGTAGCGGCGGCGTTCCCAGCGGATTTCCCCGGTCTCGGCCATGGCGTCCACGGAAGGGGTGGCCGAGGGCGAGACGAGCAGGACGTCGGCGCCGGCCGCGATCAGCGCGGGCAGGCGGCGCTGGGCGACCTGGCCGCCGCCGATGACGACGACGCGGCGGCCGGAGAGGCGCAGACCAACGGGGTACGCGGGGTGTTCGGCCATGGCGGTGCGGCTCCTGATACGGCGGTGGGTCTGCGGCCGCTGCTGCGCTGGAGCGGCTTGTCCGGTGTGACGTGCGGTTTCGGGTGTGCGGGTCCACGATACGACCCGGCGCTCCCGCCGCAGCGCGGGCAGGCGGGCTCCTGCCCGTGCCTGCCCGTGCACGGCGGCTCGCGGCTACTTCTCCGTGACTCCGGCGGAGTCGAAGGTGGCGACCTCGTGCATGGCGCGGGCCGCGCTCTGCACCAGCGGCAGGGCCAGCAGGGCGCCCGTGCCCTCGCCGAGACGGAGGTCCAGGTCGACCAGGGGGCGCAGGCCGAGCTTGTTCAGGGCCGCGACGTGGCCGGGTTCGGCGCTGCGGTGGCCCGCGATGCACGCCGACAGGGACTCGGGGGCGATGGCCCGGGCGACGAGGGCGGCCGCGCCGGCGCTGACGCCGTCGAGGATCACCGGGGTGCGCAGGGAGGCGCCACCGAGGAGCAGGCCGACGATCGCCGCGTGCTCCAGGCCGCCGATGGCCGCGAGGACGCCGATCGGGTCCGCCGGGTCGGGCTGGTGGAGTTCCAGGGCGCGGCGGACGACCTCGACCTTGCGGGCGTGCGTCTCGTCGTTGATGCCGGTGCCGCGGCCGGTTACCTCGGCGGGGTCGACTCCGGTGAACACGGAGATCAGCGCGGCCGAGACCGTGGTGTTCGCGATGCCCATCTCGCCCGTCAGCAGGGCCTTGTTGCCCGCCGCGACCAGGTCACGGGCGGTCTCGATGCCCACCTCGATGGCCTGGATCGCCTCCTCGCGGGTCATCGCCGGGCCGGTCGAGAGGTCGGCCGTGCCGGGGCGGACCTTGCGCGGAAGGAGTCCCGGCGTGGCCGGGAGGTCTCCGGCGACGCCCACGTCGATCACGCAGACCTCGGCGCCCACCTGATTGGCGAACGCGTTGCAGACGGCTCCGCCGCCCAGGAAGTTGGCCACCATCTGGGTGGTGACCTCCTGGGGCCAGGGGGTGACACCCTGGGCGTGCACCCCGTGGTCACCGGCGAAGATCGCGACGGCGGCGGGCTCCGGGATCGGCGGCGGGCAGACCCGGGACAGGCCCGCGAGCTGGGCGGAGATGATCTCCAGCATGCCGAGCGCGCCGGCCGGCTTCGTCATGCGCTTCTGTCGCTCCCAGGCCTCGCCGAGCGCCTTCGCGTCCAGCGGGCGGATGCCGGCGACGGTCTCGGAGAGCAGGTCGTGCGGCTCCTCGCCGGGCAGCGCGCGGCGCCCGTACGTCTCCTCGTGCACGACCCAGGCGAGCGGTCGCCGCTGCGACCAGCCGGCCTGCGCCAACTCGGGCTCCTCCGGGAACTCGTCGACGTAACCGACGCACAGGTACGCGACGACTTCGAGGTGCTCGGGCAGGCCGAGCTCGCGGACCATCTCGCGCTCGTCGAAGAAGCTGACCCAGCCGACGCCGATGCCTTCGGCGCGGGCGGCGAGCCAGAGGTTCTCGACGGCGAGCGCCGAGGAGTACGGGGCCATCTGCGGCTGGGTGTGCCGGCCGAGGGTGTGGCGGCCCCCGCGCGTGGGGTCGGCGGTGACGACGATGTTCACCGGGGTGTCGAGGATGGCCTCGATCTTGAGTTCCTTGAACTGCTTCGCCCGGCCCTTGGGCAGCGACTTGGCATAGGCCTCGCGCTGGCGCTGGGCGAGTTCGTGCATGGTCCGGCGGGTCTCGGCCGAACGGATGACGACGAAGTCCCAGGGCTGGGAGTGGCCGACGCTGGGCGCGGTGTGCGCGGCTTCCAGGACCCGCAGCAGGACATCGTGCGGGATCGGGTCGGGGCGGAAACCCTTGCGGATGTCGCGGCGCTCGCGCATGACGCGCTGGATGGCCTCACGGTCGGCATCGGCGTAGGCCGGGGCCGGTTCGCCGGGAGCGACGGCCGGTACGAGCCCTTCGGCTGCCTCGGGGGTCTCGGAGGCCTCCACGGCCTCGGGCAGTTGCGGTGTCCCGGCGGGCGCGGGGGCTTCCTCGGCGGCCGGGAGGGGCTCGGCGGGCGCCGCCGCGGGGGCTTCCGGCCCGGGGTCGGCGGGTGCGGGCGCGGCGTCGGCGGGCGCGGCGTCGGCGGGCGCGGCGTCGGCGGCGAGCGGCTCCGGCTCGGCGGGGGCGGCCTCCTCGGCGACGGGGAGCTCGGGTGCCTCGGCCGCGGCAGGGGCCTCGACGGGCTGGGCGAGGGCCACGGCGGCGACCTGGGCGGGCTCCTGCTGCTGTGCCTGCTGCTGCTCCTCTTGCGGCTCCGGCTCCTGCTGCGGGGCGGCCTCGGGGAGGGCTTCCACCGGCGCGGGCTCCACGACGGCGACGGGCTCGGCCGGGGCGGCCACGGCCTCCGGCGCGGGTTCGGGTGCGGTCGCGGCGGCGGGTGCGGTCGCGGCGGCGGGTGCGGTCGCGGCGGCGGGTGCGGTCGCGGCGGCGGCCTCCGGCTCGGGAACGACCTCGGGCTCGGCAACGGGCTCCGCCACGGCGGCCGGCTCCACGGCGGGCTCCGCGGGCGCCACGACGGTCTCGGGAGCGATCTCCTGGACGGGCTCGGGCTGCGGCTGCGGCTGCGGCTGCGGCTCGGCGACGGTCACGGGCGCCGGGTCGGCGACCTCGGCCGGCGGCTCCGCGGCCCACGGCGTCCCGGCCTGCGGCGGGATCTCGGTGGGCTGCGACGCGGCCGGGGCCGCGGCCGGGGCGGTCTCCTCCGGCTGCGGGACGTCCAGGTACTCCGGGCCCGTGGTGGGCGGACCGGGGTTGCGCACCGGGATCGGGGTCACCGGCGCGGGCGCCGCCGCCGGGGCGGTGGCCGGGCCCCGGTCGGCGAGGGACCGTACGACTCCCCCGGCCTCGGGCACGGCCGGGCCCATGTGCAGCGGGCGGCGGGCGGTGGCGGCGGGGACCTGCGGCGCGACGGCCGGCGGCGGGACGGTGAGACCGCCGAGGTCGAGCGCCCCGGAGTCCCGGCCGCCCGTCTCGTGCGCGCCGGCGCTGTACGCGGACTCGGTCTGGGCCGCGTCGGGGAAGCCGGGCTGCGCGGGCGCGGGGTGAGCGGCCTCGGGGAAGCCGGGGTAGCCGTTGTCCGCTGACGCGTTGGTCGCGGCGGAGATCTCGGCGGCGGCGTGGTCGACGTAGGCGGGCTCGGCGTAGACCCCGCCGGTCTGCTCGGTGTAGAGCGGCTGCGGGTAGTCGGGGTACGCCTGCGCCTGCTCGACGGGGAACGCCGGGGCCGGCGGGACGGGCTGCGGGTCGCTCCACGCGCCCTGCCCGCTCGGCATCAGCAGGAGTTCCTCGTCCTCCGCCTCGGCGGAGTCGTCCACCAGGTCCTGGAAGGCGTAGCCCGCCGGAGCCTGGGGCGGGACGGGGGGAAGGGGCGGGGCCTGCGCGGGGATGCCCTGCTGATCCACCATGCCCGTGTTGTCCGGGTAACCCTCGCCCGGGACCTGGCCGGTGTCAGTCATGCGTACCCCTCGCCCATCGGTGTTGCCTCTTCGATCGCCCGGTCGCCCACAGGGCCGCCACGCGGAGTTGCCGTGCGGGTTGCCGTGAGCCGCGTTCGCCTCGGGTGCGTCCGCACGACAACTACTGAGCATTGTCGCGCTCGTCAGCCACCGTGTGGGCCATAAATCGGCACGGTCCGTTGTGGACTGCGCCACGTCCCGTGGCTGCCGAGGCGGTACGACGATCGGTCAGCCTACCCCGGGGGCCGCGTCCGGTCCTGTCCGGGCGGTTCGGGGCCGCTCGGCTGCCAGCAGGAACACGACGGAACGGTCCTGTTCCTCCCAGGTGCGGGTGTCGAGTCCGACGGACTGGAGCAGGGCGCACTCGACGGTGTACCCGTGTTCGGTGAGCGCGCGGCCGACGGCCTCGGCCTCGTCGCGTGTGGAGGCGTGGCTGACGATCCGTTCGGGCCGTCGGTCGGCGACGGCCGACACCACCGCGGCCCCGCCGGCGCCCACCCGCACGACGTCGGGTTCGGGCAGGTCTTCGAGTACGAGGGGGGCGCGTCCGGCGACGACCTGGATCTGCACTCCTCGGGTACGGGCGAGGGCGGTTACCCATTCGCACGCCCGCGGGTCCACGTCGACGGCGATGACGGCGGCGCCGAACGCGGCGGCGTCCACGGCGAACGCGCCGGAGCCGGAGCCGATGTCCCACACGAGGTCGCCGGGGCGCGGGCCGAGGCGGGCGAGTTGGGCGGCGCGCAGGTGGGCCGCCTCTCCTTCGCCGGTGCCGAGTCCTGGGCCGGCCCAGCCGCGTTCGGCGGGGCGGGAGGCGTTCCGGCCCAGCAGCCATGCCGGTTCGGCGGTCGCGGGGGCCTGGCCGCCGATGACGATGACGACGTTGGGGTCGCGCCAGCTGTGGTCGGCGGCCTTGTCGGAGGTGAGGACGGTGACCCGTTCCCGGGTGGTGCCCAGTTCCTCGCAGATGACGAAGGTCCGGTGCACCGGGCCGAGCAGCAGGGCGAGTTCGGCGGGCCCCGCGCCGGGCGCGGTGAGGACGGCGACCTTGGGGTGGGCGCGGCAGACGTTGACGGCGCGGCGCAGGGTGCGCGGGTGCGCGACGACCACCTGGGCGTCGTCCCAGGGCATCCCGGCGCGGGCGAAGGCGGCGGCGACGGAGGAGACGGCGGGGACCACCTCGACTTCGAGGCCGTACTCGGGGGCGCGCAGGGTGCGGACGACCCCGAAGAAGCCGGGGTCGCCGTCGGCGAACACGACGGCGGTGCCGCGGTGGCCGGCGATGCGGCGGGCGGCGAGCCCGATGCTGCCGAGGCGGATGCGTTCGGCGGTGGGAGGTACCTCGGGCAGCGCGAGGTGGTGGGCGGCGCCGGCCACCAGGGTGGCGGCCGAGAGCGCGGACCGGGCGGGCGCGGTCAGCGCGGAGCCGTCCCAGCCGATCACCGTGACCCGGTCGGCCATCGTCGTCAGTCTCCTGGGGTGGGGGCAGGCGAAGCTTCGTCGGGCGGGGGGGCACGGTGAGACTACCTGGTCATCGGGTCAGTTCCGCTCGGCGCCTACGGTGTGGCCGCTCACGTCCGCCCGCTCCCGGAACTCGTACGGCTCGGCGTAGCCGGGGTACTCGTCGTAGCCGGGGTACTCGTCGTAGCCGCCGCTGTCTTCGACGTCCTCGGGGACCAGCCCCCACACGATGAGGTCGCTGCGGGTCTCGGTCCAGGCGCCGTCCGCCGTCTGGGTGCGCACTATGCACGCGTTGCGCAGGACGCCCTCGCTGATGCAGCCGATCTTCTGGGCCACTTGCTGGGACGCGGTGTTGTCGGCGGCGGTGCGCAGTTCGAGGCGCTCGAAGTGGCGGTCGCTGAACAGCCACTGGGCGACGGCGAGGACGGACTCGCCGGCGTAGCCCTCGCCGCGGGCCCAGGGGGCCGTGAGGTAGCCGACCTCGGTGGTGCGGGTGCGCCAGTCGGTGTTGCGCAGGTGCACGGCGCCGACGAGGCGGTGGGTGAGGAACTCGGTGACGGCGAGGACGATGCCCCGCCCCTCGGTGCGTTCGGCGTGCGAGCGCCGGATGGCCCAGTCGTGGGCGTCGGCCCGGGTGTAGGGGTGGGGGGCGGAGGTCCAGGCGATGACCTGCTCGTCGTTCATCATCTCGGTCAGCGCGGTGACGTCCTCCTCCTCGAACGGGCGCAGCACCAGCCGGTCCGTGCTGATCGTGACGTCCGGGAAGGTGGTAGTCATGCGCAGCTCCATGCCTGAGACCGTGGTGCGACCGTGGTGCGGGAGGACCGTTCGTGCGGGTCGTAGGCCACAGCATGCAGCATCGCGGTGGTGATGTGCAGGGTCTGGCCGCCCGGACGCGGGCAGGCGCCGGCCCCGCTCGCCCGGGTGGGCGCGCGGGGCCGAAAGCCCTGGCGGGGTCAGTGGATGTGCGAATCCGGCCCGCCGGGCGCTGCCTAAGCCTTGGGGGTGCCGAAGGCGGGGGTGACCGAGCCCTGGTACTTGTCCTCGATGAACTTCTTGACCTCGTCGGAGTTCAGGAGCTTGGCGAGCTTCTGGACGCGCGGGTCGTTCTGGTGGCCGTCCTCGACCGCGAGGAAGTTGGCGTAGGGGTTGCCGTCGGCCTTCTCCAGTATCAGGGCGTCCTTGGCGGGCGCGAGCTTGGCTTCCAGGGCGTAGTTGCCGTTGATGACGGCGGCGTCGACGTCGTTCAGGGCGCGCGGGACCGTGGCGGCCTCCAGCTCCTTGAACTCCAGGCCCTTCTTGTCCGTGATGTCGGACAGCTTGGCGCCGGTGCCGACACCCTCCTTGAGGGTGATCAGGTTGTTGGCGGCGAGCAGCTGGAGCGCGCGGCCCTCGTTGGTGGTGTCGTTGGGGACGGCGATCGTCTGGCCGGACTTGATGTCACCGACGGCCTTGACCTTCTTGGAGTAGAGGCCCAGCGGCTCCAGGTGCACGTTCACGACGGGCACGATGTGGGTGCCGTTCTTCTTGTTGAAGTCGTCGAGGTACGGCTTGTGCTGGAAGTAGTTGCCGTCGACCTGGCCCTGCTCGGTGGCGGTGTTGGGCAGGACGTAGTCCGTGAACTCCTTCACCTCCAGCTTGAGCCCTTCCTTGGCCGCCAGCTTGTCCTTCACGAAGTTCAGGATGTCGGCGTGGGGGCTCGGGGAGGCGGCGATGACAAGCGGCTTGCTCTCGTCGGCCTTGCCGCCGTCGGCCTTGGCGGAGGACGGGTCCGAGGAGCTGCCGCACGCGGTGAGGCCGAGGGCGAGCGCGGCGGAGGCGGCGGCGAAGGCGGTGAGCTTGATGTTCTTACGCACGAAGAGTGCCTTTCATTGCGGTGCAAGTACGCGGATCTCGCGCGGGACTTGCGGGTGGTGGCCCAAGCACGACAAGTGCGGGCTTTCGGGGGGTGGGAAGTCTTGCCGGCCGGTGGCCGGTCAGGCGGTGCGGCCGCGGCGGGAGAGGACGCGTACGACGCCGTCGCCGATCAGCTGGATGACCGTGACGAGGGCGATCAGGACGACGACGGTGGCGACCATGAAGCCGGTCTCGAAGCGCTGGAAGCCGTACGTGATGGCCTTGGAGCCGAGCCCTTCGCCGCCGACCGCGCCCGCCATGGCCGAGTAGCCGACCAGGGTGATGACGGTGGTGGTGACGCCCGCGATGAGGGAGGGCAGGGCCTGCGGCAGCAGGACCTTGCCGACCAGGGTCGGGACTCCGCCGCCCATGGACTCGACGGCTTCGACGAGGCCGGGGTCCACCTCTCGGACGGCCGTCTCGACGAGCCGGGCGAAGAAGGGGACGGCGCCGATGGCGAGCGGGACGATCATGGCGGTGGGGCCGATGAAGGTGCCGACGACGGCGGTGGTGACGGGGATCAGGGCGATCAGCAAGATGATGAACGGCAGCGAGCGGCCTATGTTCACGATCACGCCGAGCGCCTTGTTGAGCGGCTGGTTCTGCAGCAGCCCGCCCCGGTCGGTGAGGACGAGGAGGATGCCGATGGGCAGTCCGCCCGCGACGGTGACCAGCGTCGACCACAGCACCATGTAGAGGGTGTCGTAGGTGCCCTGGGTGAGCAGGGGCTGCATTTCGGACCAGGTCACTCGGCACCGTCCTTGACGAGCTCGGCGAGCTCCGCGTCGGCGATCACGTCTTCGTCCACGCCCTGCTCGGCGGACGCGTCGTCTTCGACCACGTCGACCTGGAGGCCCTGTTCGCGCAGGAAGCCGACCGGGACCACGTTGTCCTCGTAGCGGCCGGGCAGTTCGATGCGCATCCGGCCGATCTGCTTGCCGGCGACGGTATCCATCGCGGCGCCCAGGATGGAGATGTCGATGTTGTACGTCCGGGCGAGCTGGGAGATGACCGGCCGGGTCGCCGCCGCACCGTGGAACGTGACGTCGATGACCGTGCGGTCGGGGCCGGTGGCGGCGCCGCTGACGGGGAAGAGCTCACCGGCGAGTTCGGAGCCGGGGGTGGCCAGCAGTTCGGAGACGGTGCCGGACTCGATGACCCGACCGCCCTTCATCAGCGCGGCGGAGTCGCAGACGGCCTTGACCACGTCCATCTCGTGCGTGATGAGCAGCACGGTCAGACCGAGGCGGCGGTTGAGGTCGCGCAGCAGTTGGAGGATGGAGCGCGTGGTCTCGGGGTCGAGCGCGCTGGTGGCCTCGTCGGAGAGGAGCACCTTGGGGTCGCCGGCCAGGGCGCGGGCGATGCCGACGCGCTGCTTCTGACCGCCGGAGAGCTGGCCGGGGTAGGCCTTGGCCTTGTCGGAGAGCCCGACGAGGTCGAGGAGTTCGGCGGCCTTGCGGGAGCGCTCGCGGCCGGAGACGCCGAGGATCTCCAGGGGCAGCTCGATGTTGCCCTGGACGGTGCGCGAGGACAGCAGGTTGAAGTGCTGGAAGACCATGCCGATGCGGGCACGCGCCTCGCGCAGTTCCTTGCCGGCTCGCCGGCCGCGGCCGGCGAGCGCGGTGAGGTCGACGCCGTCGACGGTCACGGTGCCGCTGGTGGGGCGCTCCAGCAGGTTCACGCAGCGGATGAGGGAGGACTTGCCGGCGCCGCTCTGGCCGATGACTCCGAACACCTCGCCCTCCTTCACGTGGAGGTCGACGCCGTCCAGGGCGGTGACCTCGCGGCCACGTGACTGATAGACCTTCGTGAGGCCCGATGTGGTGATCACAGGATTTCCGTCGCTGTCGAGTGCGCGGCGCAGCGGGGTGCCGGGCACGGGGCAAACATCTGGCACGCGATACGGGTCGTACCGTCACAAATGGGTGAGGCGGACGCGTGCGCGGGGCGGGAGCGTTTCCGGGTGTCACACGGTGGTGTCCACGGGGCTCGGCCGGTCTCGCTTCGGGGCGCGAGACTGCGGGGAAGGGGCCCTCAGAAGGCGCACATTCGACACATACAACGAGCACCGGGCGTCATCGTCGCCTCGGTCGCAAGGGTGCGGCTGCTCGTCGTGGTCATGGGCCCAGTAAAGCAGACCTACCGGCTCAGCGTTCAACGCTGTCCGGATACCGGACGCAATCGGTTCGCATGTCGGACGCGCGCCGAGCGTGCGTCCGGGGCCCCGCGGGGGCGCGCGCAGCGGATCTTTCGCCCCGTAATACCCTCGCTGCATGCTCGACGCCCTGACGGTCGCCCTCGGCGCGGCCGCACTCGCCCTCGCCGCCTGGTGCGGTTTCGCCGCCTGGCGGAACCAGCCGACCAAGGACTGGCACTTCATCGGCATGGCCGTGGTGACCGTCCTGGTCCTCGCCCAGCTGGTGGTCGGCGTGGTCAAGCTGGCCTCGGGCGAGAAGCCGGAGCAGGGCACGGTGCTGTTCGTCGCCTACCTGCTCGGCGCCTTCGCGGCGGTCCCGGCAGCCGGACTGCTCTCGCTCACCGAACGCACCAAGTGGGGTTCGGTGACGGTGGCGGCCGGCGCGGTCGTCCTCGCCGTCCTCGAAGTGCGCCTCTACGACATCTGGGGAACCGCCGGTGCCTGATCTGCCCGACACCGATTCCGCCGCGGCCGACACCGCCGGGGCGCCCGTGGGACGCGAACGGCTGGTATCCGGGCCGGGGCTGCTGCTGGTGTGGCTGTACGGGGTGATCACGGTGGGCGCGGTGTCGCGTTCGGCCTACCAGATCTCCACCGAGTTCGACCGGGCCCCGCTGCCGTACTCGCTGTCGGCGGTGGCCGCGCTCGTGTACGTCTTCATCACGTACTCGCTGGTGCGCGGCGGGGAGACGGCCCGCAAGGCGGCGCGGCTGTGCTGCGCCGCCGAGCTGACCGGTGTGCTCGTCGTCGGTACCTGGACCGTGGTGCGGCCCGAGGCGTTCCCCGACAGCACGGTGTGGTCGCAGTTCGGCATGGGCTACCTGTTCATCCCGGTGATCCTGCCGATCACCGGGATGCTCTGGCTGCGGGCGAAGCGCTGACTCGGAGCCGCGGTGCCGCGGACGAGCGGACCCGGGGCCCCGGCTGACGTGGACTCAGCCGGACCGGTTCAGGCGCTGACCGCGAAGTCGGCCGCGTCCTTCGTCTCCTTCTCCAGGATGACGAGGTGGACCCCGTCGGAGGCGGTCCGGTCGCCGACCCGGACGTAACCCGCCTTGCGGTAGAGGCGCAGGTTCGACTCGCTCTTGTGGCCGGTGTGCAGCCGGAACCGGCTGGTGACGCCGTCGCCCGCGAGGGCCTCCTCCACCGCGCGCAGCAGCCGGGCGCCGAGCCCGTGGCCCTGGAGCCGGGGGTGGACGCACAGCTTGGCGATCTTGCCGGTGCCGTCCGCGTCGACGTTGCCCCGGACCGTGCCGACGACCTCGTCGCCGAGCCGGGCCACGAGCACGGTGTCTGTCGCGAGCTCCGCCTTGAGGGAGTCGAGGGTCTGGGTGAGCGGCTGGATGCGGTAGTTGCCGTAGAGCTCGGCCTCGCGCTGGAACGCCAGGTACTGGAGCTTGAAGATCTGCTCGACGTCCTCGGCGGCCGCCGCCGAAATGGTCACGCTCATACCCATGTGCGCATGCCTCCAGCTCACCTGGTAGCCCGTTGGTCTACCGCTCCATTCCCCGCGGGCGTGGAGCCGCAACCTCTGCAGCCAGCATTCTGCGCAGACATCCCAGGCAACGGGAACGCACGGGTCCCAAACTTCCTTGTGAGATACCCAACTCTCCTGCGATTTCACGGTATGTGAGGTCCCTGGGCGAAAGAAGTGCCCCTATGAGTTCGGGACAGCGTCCGGGCAACCGGGCGACGGCCGATCGAAGGACCCTCCGCTGCTCCCCGTGCAGCACCGCGTCCTCGGGGTCGGCGCCCGCACAGCCGGGCCGGGCGCCGTAGGGCACCTCGCGCCGGGCCCGGCGGCGGGCGCGGCGGGCCTCGGCGCGCACCGCCCGGCGCAGCCAGCGGGCCCGTTCGGCCCAGGCGTCGGCCGCGTCGCCGGCCGGGCCGGGGGCGGCGGCCCCGCGTTCCAACAGCCGGACCCAGACGGCTTGCTCCAGATCGGCGGCGTCCACCCCGGCGGCCGGTGCCTCCGCGGCGGCCTCGGCGGAGAGCAGCGGGCCCAGTTCGTCCAGGAGGTCGGTGTCCTTCATCACGTCCATGCCGGCCGGGACGCGAGGCGTGTGCCCGGCGGTTTCCCCGCCGGGCACAGCACACCCGTACGAGAAACTCCGCTCGCCCGTTGACGCCGATCGCCACGACACCGGAGGCCGTGACGCCGATCGCCGTGACGCCGGACGCCTACCGGCGGGGAGGCCGGCCCGGCCGGAAGGCCTCGGCGGCGAGCAGCCCGGTGTCCGGGTTGTCGGTGAAGATGCCGTCGACGCCGAGCTCGAAGTACCTGCGGAAGGCGCCGAAGGCGTCCCCGTAGGCGGTCGGATCGGTTCCCTTGCGGTACTCGGCCGGCAGGAAGCTGTTCTCGTTGCGCGCGGTGTAGGGGTGCAGGACCAGTCGCCGCGCGTGGGCGTCGCCGACCAGGGTCGTCGGGGTGCCCAGCTTGCCGTCGGCGTCACGCGGCACGATCAGGTCGAGAGTGGGGCCGATGCCCTGGGCGAAGCCGGCGATCCACTTGAGGCCCTCGGGCGTGACAAGGTCGGCGACGGTGCGGGGGTCCTTGGCCAGTTCGAAGTCCCAGGGGCGGGTGCCGGCCGCTGCCAGCAGCACCACGCGGGGCGCGGAGACCAGCCGGGAGAGCCGCTGGATGCTGGACGGCTCGAAGGACTGGAGGAACAGGGGCGCGTTCGCTCCGTCACGACCATAGCGGCGCAGCAGTTTCGCGAGGGGCTCCTCCAGGCCGAGGCCCAGCGCCCGGAAGTAGCTGGGGTGCTTGGTTTCGCAGTGGAGCCAGACGCGCCTGCCGCGCCTGCGGCCCTCCTGGTCGGCCCAGCGCAGCACCTCCTCGAAGGTCGGCACGTCCCAGCGGCCGTCGTAGAGCGTGTTGCGCTGCCGCACGGCGGGGATGCGTTCCTTCGCGCGCAGTGTCTTGAGCTCGGCCAGAGTGAAGTCCTCGGTGAACCACCCGGTGACGGACACCCCGTCGACGGACTTGGTGGTGCGCCGCGAGGCGAACGCGGTGTGGTCGGCGACATCGGTGGTGCCGCCGATCTCGTTCTCGTGACGGCAGACCAGATGTCCGTCCTTGGTGGGGACGAGGTCCTGCTCGATGACGTCGGCACCGAGGTCGAGGGCCAATTGGTACGAGCCCAGGGTGTGCTCGGGCCGGTAGCCGCTGGAGCCGCGGTGACCGACGATCAGCGGCACGGGCAGGTCCCGGTAGCCGCCCTCGCGCCGGCCGTCCGGGCCCGCCGCCGCGGCCGTGCCCTCCGCCAGTCCGGTGATGCCGGTCCCCGCCGCGAGCACCGCGGCCCCCAGGACCGTACGCCGTGCTGCCCCGCCCTGCGTCATGAGTGTCACTCCCTGTGTCTGAGGGCCGCACGCCCCGGGATCTCCAGGTCAGCGGCCGGACCGGCCCGCCGATGGTAGGCGCCGACGGGTGGCGGGGAGGGGGGTGCGGACGGAACATGGCGCGAACACGCGTCAACACTGTGTATCCGACACGTGAACCCGATGTGCGATCAGCGGTGACCCGCGAGTATCGTCCTCACCTGCACTACCACTGTGTGTGCGAAGCCGCTTTTCGATGCCGGAGGGCTCACGTTGTTCCGTACCGCGCTCATCAAGGCCACCGTCGGATCGGTCATGCGGATGCTGATCCGCACCCGGGTGGAGGGCATCGAGAACATTCCGGGCACCGGTCCGGTCATTCTCGCGGGCAACCACCTGACCTTCATCGACTCGATGATCCTGCCGCTGGTGTGCGACCGTACGGTCCACTTCATCGGCAAGGACGAGTACGTCACGGGCAAGGGCGTCAAGGGCCGTCTGATGGCCTGGTTCTTCACCGGCGCCGGCATGATCCCCGTGGACCGGGACGGCGCCAACGGCGGAGTCGCGGCCCTGATGACGGGCCGCCGCGTCCTCGACGAAGGCAAGATCTTCGGCATCTACCCCGAGGGCACCCGCTCCCCCGACGGCCGGCTCTACCGCGGCCGCACCGGCATCGCCCGCCTCACCCTGATGACGGGCGCGCCCGTGGTGCCGTTCGCGATGATCGGCACCGACAAGCTCCAGCCCGGCGGCAAGGGCATGCCCCGCCCAGGCCGGGTGACCATCCGCTTCGGCAGCCCGATGGAGTTCTCCCGGTACGAGGGCATGGACCGCGACCGCTACGTGCTGCGCGCCGTCACCGACTCGGTGATGGCCGAGGTCATGCGGCTGTCGGGCCAGGAGTACGTGGACATGTACGCCACGAAGGCCAAGGAAGCCGCGTAGGCCTGTCAGGCGACCGCTACTGCCGCCGCAGTGACCGGCTGACGCCCGCCGCGGTCGTGGTGGCGAGGACCCAGCCGGTCACGATCAGCAGGTACGACAGCCACTGGTACCAGCCGCCCGGCGCGAAGGCCTCCTCCTGGCCGAAGCCGATGATCGGCAGCATCAGGTCGATGGTGTAGAACACCGGGTTGAAGTCGGGGGCCTCCCCCGGCTTGAGCGGCCGGGGATGGTGGAGGGCGTACGCGAGCGAGCCCGTCACCAGCAGCGCCAGCAGCCAGAGCGCCGCGCGCAGCGGGCGGAACCCGTAGCCGACCGTGCCGTCCTGGAGCAGGCCCCAGAGCCTGGCGTGCCGGGGCAGCGTGCTCCGGTGCCGGCGTAGTTTGGCGAGCTGGACGGTCCGGGCCGCCTCCTCGTCGCCGGCCGTACGGTAGGCCGCCGCGAGCTGCTCGTAGGCGTACGGGAGGTACCCCGACTCCTCCCGCTCCAGCGCGGGCAGCCGCTGCTCGGCGGGCAGGTGGGGGCTGAGGGTGCGGTAGGTGAGGCCGTCGACGGCGATCCGTTCGGGCCAGCTCTGCGGCTCGATGTGGAGCATGTCGAGGGTGGACCGGCGCAGGTTCACAGCGCCCCGGATCGGCGGGCACCGGCGCAGCCACAGCTCGCCGATGGAGCAGCTGGAGGCCCGCAGGGCGGTGCCGCCGGGGTTGGCGAGGTCGCCGCGGGTGAACATGGCCTGCCCCGGGATGCGCGATCCGGTGAGGTTGACCATGCCGCGGGCGTGTAGCCGGGCGGCACGCAGGTCGGTTCCGACGGTCAGTGTCTCGGCGTGCAGGGCTATCGCGCCGGGGGCGAGGAGGCGGGCGTCGTCGAGCTGGACCTGTCCGCCCACGATGGCGCCGTTCAGGCGCAGTTGGCCGTGGACGGTGAGATCGTTGGCGATGATGTCGGTGCCGATCTCGGCGTGGTTGAGCTGGAGCGCGGCCTCGCCCTCCTCCTGGCCTGGGGCCGGTTCGATCACGGCTCCCTGGAGGAAGAGACCACCGGCGATCCGCGCGCCCTGGAGGCGGACTGGCCCGGTGATCCGGCAGCAGGAGAGCCGCAGGACCACCTCGACCCGTACGGTGGCGGCGGTCAGGCCGGGCAGGGTCGAGTAGCCGAGGACGAGCGCCTTCAACTGGGCCCCGTACAGGAGCGGCTTGCGCTCGAAGAAACAGTCCCGCAGCCGGATCGGGTGGTCGACGACAGCGTACCTGAGGTCGAGCGGGCCGGTGATCCGGGCGCCCTTGACCTTGAGTCCCGCGACCTGGCCCTCTTCGACCGGCCCGGCGCCGAGCAGGAGGGCCCGGAGCACCTCGGCGCGGACGGTGCGGTCCGGTCCCCACCCGGCCCCGTCGACGGAGCTGTCCTCGGGCTCTTCGCGGAAGTCGACGGCCTCACCGCGCGGGAAGGCGTCCCACACGCGGCGTTCGGCGGGCGTCAGATCGTTGATCTCCATCGCGGGATGGTGTCCGGCGCGTCGACGGGGTGTCAACTTTGGCCGGAACGGCATCCCTTGGTGCGGCTCAGCGCTCCACGCCGTCCTGGAGTTCCTGGCCGCGGAGCAGGAACCAGGCGGCCGCGGCGGTCGCCAGCAGGACGGCCGCGCCGACTCCCGAGGCGAAGCGGAGCCCGTCGACGAAGGCGTCCTGGGCCGCGCCGACCATCGCCCCGGCGGTCTGCGGGTCCAGCATCCGGCCCGCCTCGACGGCGCCGCCCAGCGATTCGTGCGCCGCCTCGGCGACCGGCGCGGGGACCGAGGCGGGGGCGGTGAACCCCTGGTAGACGCCGGTCACGACGGAACCGAGCAGGGCGATGCCGAGGGCGGCGCCCAGCTCGTAGGCGGTCTCGGACACGGCCGAGGCCGAACCGGCCTGTTCCTTGGGAACGCTGGAGAGGATCACGTCGGCGGTGACGGTGAAGGAGAAACCGGCGCCGAGGCCGACGACGAGCAGGGCCGCGCCGAGCAGTGGGTAGCCGCTCTCCTTGTGGAGCAGGGTGAGCGCGCCGAGGGCCAGGCCGATGGCGGCGAGGCCGCCGCTGACGATGACGCGGACCGAGTACCGGCGGGCGTAGCGGCCGGCGAGCAATCCGGTGGCCACCGCGCCGATGGCGGCGGGCAGTTCGGCCAGGCCCGCCTCCAGCGGGTCGCGTCCCTGGACGAGCTGGAGGAACTGGGAGAGGAAGAAGACGAGTCCGGAGAGCCCGAAGA
Source organism: Streptomyces sp. Tek67B01 (assembly GCF_055231995.1). Classification (NCBI taxonomy): domain Bacteria; kingdom Bacillati; phylum Actinomycetota; class Actinomycetes; order Kitasatosporales; family Streptomycetaceae; genus Streptomyces; species Streptomyces sp. Tek67B01. The sequence goes on along the minus strand of NZ_JBUYUY010000001.1, from coordinate 5,730,479 downwards.
CGGTGAGCAGGTCGGCGAGGACAGCGCCGGAGAAGCCCCGGTGCTTGAACAGCCGCATGTCGAGCAGCGGCGCGCTCAGCGTGAACTGGCGCCGTACGAAGGCGTACAGGGCTCCGGCGCCGAGGACGGCGGTGCCACCGACCGCCCAGGTGACGCCGTGGGTGGCGACTTCCTTGACCGCGTAGACCACAGCGATGACGCCGATCAGCGAGAGGCCGACACTGGGCAGGTCCCAGGGACCGGCGACGGGGTTCTTGGACTCCGGCAGCAGCTTGACGCCGACGACGACCAGGACGGCCATCACGGGCAGGTTGATGAGGAAGACCGAGCCCCAGTAGAAGTGCTGGAGCAGGGCCCCGCCGACGACCGGCCCCACGGCGGCGCCCGCCGAGGCGGTGGCGCCCCAGATCCCGATGGCGAGGCTGCGCTCCTTCGGGTCGTGGAAGATGTTGCGGATCAGCGCGAGGGTGGACGGCATGAGGGTCGCACCGGCCACGCCGAGCAGCGCCCGGGCGGCGATCATCATCTCGGGGCTGGTCGCGCAGGCGTTCAGCACGGAGACGGCGCCGAAGGCGGTGGCGCCTATGAGGAGCAGTTTCTTGCGGCCGATCCGGTCGCCGAGCGAGCCCATGGAGACGAGCAGACCGGCGATGACGAAGGAGTAGATGTCGCCGATCCACAGCAGTTGGGTGCCGGACGGCTCCAGGTCCTCGCTGAGGGAGGGGGTGGCGAGACCGAGTACGGTGGCGTCGACCGCGACCAGCAGCACGGCCAGGACGAGCACGCAGAGCGCGAGCCACCGGCCGCCGCTCGTCACCTCCGCGTCCCTCTGTCGCGTGAGCTGTTCGGTACGGGTCATTTCTCCACACTCCGTCGTGCGCCACCGAGCAACAGCTCGGTGATCATGTATTGGAAGTCCTTGGCCGCGACCCGGCCGTCCATGACGGCCCAGGCGCAGGTGCCGATGAGGCCGTAGAGGGCCTCGGTGAGCCAGGCGGGGCTCAGGTCGATCCGGATGGACCCCTCGTCCTGGCCGCGCCGGAACAGGGCGCTGACGCGGGCGTCGAGCCGGGCCCACCCCTCGTGGACCTGATCGCCCTCGAAGAGCTGGTTCTCGGTGACGAGGAAGGCCAGCAGTTGGGCGTTGGGCTCCGTCTCGGCGATGAGGCGCCGCAGCGCCTCGACGGCCGTTCCCTCGCCGAGGCGGGCCTTGTCGAACGCCACCTCGAACTCGCGGATGCCCATTTCCTCCAGGGCCCGTACGAGGGCGTCGCGTCCGGCGAAGTGTCGGTGGAGGGTCGCCCGCCCGATGCCGGCGGCGCGGGCGACCTCGTCCATCGTCGCGGTCGATTTGCGGGAGAGCAGGGCCGCCGCGTCGCGGAGCACCTGGTCACGATCCATGGCCATGAGACAACTGTACCCCAAATGAGACGTTGATGTCTCATTCCTTGCGGAAATGGGCTGCCATGGCGGCGCCCGGAGGGAATCATGCCGAGATGGAACCGCTGAAGCCGCTGCTGTTGATCGACGTCGACGGACCGCTGAACCCCTACGCGGCCAAGCCCCAGCGCCGCCCCGAGGGCTACGGCACCCACCGGATGCGCCCGAGGGGCTGGTCGGAGGCCGAGAGCCGCCGGCCCCTGCGGGTGTGGCTGAACCGGGGTCACGGCGCGGAGCTGCTCGCGCCGGCGGACACGTACGAACTGGTCTGGGCGACGACCTGGAAGGACGAGGCCAACGACTGGATAGGACCGCACCTGGGACTGCCGCGGCTGCCGTTCATCGACTGGCCGCAGATGCACGGGCGGGCGCCGCGCGGCACCTTCTGGAAGACGCAGTACGTCCTGGAGTACGCGGGGCGCCGGTCGTTCGCGTGGGTCGACGACGACATCACGGCCATGGACCGGGAGTACGTCGACCGGCTCCACCCGGCGCCGGCGCTGCTGATGCGGATCGATGAGCGGGTCGGGCTGCTCCCGGCGGACTTCGAAGCGCTCGCGGCGTGGGCGGCGTAGACGACGCAGGGGCGGCCGGAGCGGGTGCTCCGGCCGCCCCTGACGGGGACGCGGCTACTGCTTGTGCGCGGCCCAGGCGTGCTGGATGACCAGGTCCGCCTTGAGCTCGGTCAGCTGGGTCGCCACCGCCGACGGCGCGGTGCCGCCGCGACCGTTGCGGGACGCGAGGGCGCCCTTGACGTTGAGGACCGTGCGGACCTCCGGCGTCAGGTGCTCCGAGATCTTCGCGAACTGCGCGTCCGTGAGCTCGTCCAGTTCGATGCCGAGCGCCTCGCACTCCTTGACGCACTCGCCGGCCACCTCGTGCGCGACCCGGAACGGCACGCCCTGCTTGACCAGCCACTCCGCGATGTCCGTCGCGAGCGAGAAGCCCGCCGGGGCCAGCTCCTCCATCCGCTCGCGGTTGACGGTGAGCGTCGCCATCATGCCGGTGAAGGCGGGCAGCAGCACCTCCAGGGTGTCGCAGGAGTCGAACACCGGCTCCTTGTCCTCCTGGAGGTCGCGGTTGTACGCGAGCGGGAGGGCCTTGAGGGTGGCGAGCAGGCCGGTCAGGTTGCCGATGAGGCGGCCCGACTTGCCGCGCGCCAGCTCCGCGATGTCCGGGTTCTTCTTCTGCGGCATGATCGACGACCCGGTGGAGAAGGCGTCGTGCAGCGTCACGAAGGAGAACTCCTTCGTGTTCCAGATGATGATCTCCTCCGCGATCCGGGACAGGTTGATCCCGATCATCGCGGTGATGAAGGCGAACTCGGCGACGAAGTCACGCGAGGCCGTGCCGTCGATGGAGTTGCCGACCGACCCGCGCTCGAAGCCGAGGTCCGCGGCGACCGCCTCCGGGTCCAGGCCCAGCGAGGAGCCGGCCAGGGCGCCGGAGCCGTACGGCGAGACCGCGGTGCGGGTGTCCCACTGGCGCAGCCGCTCCGCGTCCCGGGACAGGGACTGCACGTGGGCCAGCACGTGGTGGGCGAAGAGCACCGGCTGCGCGTGCTGGAGGTGGGTGCGGCCCGGCATGGCCACGTCGGCGTGCGCCTCGGCGAGTCCGACCAGCGCGTCCTGGAGGTCGGCGAGCAGACCGCCGACGATCCGGGCGTGGTCGCGCAGGTACATCCGGAAGAGGGTGGCCACCTGGTCGTTGCGGGACCGGCCGGCGCGCAGCTTGCCGCCGAGGTCGGCGCCGAGCCGCTCCAGCAGGCCTCGCTCCAGGGCGGTGTGCACGTCCTCGTCGGCGATGGTGCCGGTGAAGGAACCGTCGGCCACGTCGGCTTCGAGCCGGTCCAGGCCCGCGATCATGCGGTCGAGCTCGTCCGTCGTGAGCAGGCCCGCTTTGGCGAGCACGCGCGCGTGGGCACGGGAGCCGGCGATGTCGTAGGGCGCGAGGCGCCAGTCGAAGTGGACGGACGCGGACAGCTTGGCCAGGGCCTCGGCCGGGCCGTCGGCGAACCGGCCGCCCCAGAGCCGGACGTCACCGTTGTTGCTGCTCACAGCTACTGCTCCTCAAGAGGGTGGATGTACGGCCGGCTCCCTGTCGCGGAGGGAAACAGGGAGCCGGCCTTGGTACGGCGTGACCTTCGTACTGTGTGAAACGAATCGGCTCAGGCGAGGTCGCGGCGCGCGGCGATCTTCGAGGACAGGCCGAAGATCTCGATGAAGCCCTGGGCCTTCGACTGGTCGAAGGTGTCGCCCGAGTCGTAGGTGGCCAGCTTGAAGTCGTACAGCGACACGTCCGACTTGCGGCCGGTGACGACGGCGCGACCGCCGTGCAGCGTCATCCGGATGTCGCCGGTGACGTACTGGTTGGCCTCGTTGATGAAGCCGTCCAGGGCGCGCTTGAGCGGGGAGAACCAGAGGCCGTCGTAGACCATCTCGCCCCAGCGCTGCTCGACCTGCCGCTTGTAGCGGGCCAGCTCACGCTCGACGGTGACGTTCTCCAGCTCCTGGTGGGCGGTGATCAGGGCGATCGCGCCCGGAGCCTCGTACACCTCGCGGGACTTGATGCCGACGAGACGGTCCTCGACCATGTCGATCCGACCGACGCCCTGGGCGCCGGCGCGCTCGTTGAGCCGCTGGATGGCCTGGAGCACGGTGACGGGCTCGCCGTCGACGGCGACCGGGACGCCCTCCTTGAAGGAGATGACGACCTCGTCTGCCTCGCGCGGGGTCGCCGGGTTCGCGGTGTACTCGTAGATGTCCTCGATCGGGGCGTTCCAGATGTCCTCCAGGAAGCCCGTCTCGACGGCGCGCCCGAAGACGTTCTGGTCGATGGAGTACGGGGACTTCTTGGTGGTCGCGATCGGGAGGTTCTTCTGCTCGCAGAAGGCGATGGCCTTGTCGCGCGTCATGGCGTAGTCGCGGACCGGGGCGATGCACTTGAGGTCGGGCCCGAGGGCGGCGATACCGGCCTCGAAGCGGACCTGGTCGTTGCCCTTGCCGGTGCAACCGTGGGCGACGGTCGTCGCGCCGTGCTTCTCGGCGGCGGCGACGAGGTGCTTGACGATCGTGGGCCGGGAGAGCGCCGAGACCAGCGGGTAGCGGTCCATGTAGAGGGCGTTCGCCTTGATCGCCGGGAGGCAGTACTCCTCGGCGAACTCGTCCTTGGCGTCCGCAACCTCGGCCTCGACGGCGCCGCAGGCGAGCGCGCGCTTGCGGATGACGTCCAGGTCCTCACCGCCCTGACCGACGTCCACGGCGACGGCGATGACCTCGGCGCCCGTCTCCTCGGCGATCCAGCCGATGGCGACGGAGGTGTCAAGGCCGCCTGAGTAGGCGAGTACGACGCGCTCGGTCACGGGCTTCTCCTCACGGCGCAAGCAACAACAGGCATAACTATGCACTGCTCCGTATGTTTCGTCAATCGACAGACGCCGAGGTCCGTCGCCGGCGGAGGTTCGCAGCCGTGGGGAACGTGGGCCCGGTGGGTGAGGGGGCGGCCTGTCTGCCGGGGGTGGGGCGGGGGCGGGCGTAGCGTCTGGGGCGTGCTGCGTACCGCTCTCCTCGCCGGGTCGCTGGTGGTCGCCTGCCTGCTGCCCCACGGCTCGACGCCCTTGCCCGCCCGTCTCGCCGACACCGGCGGCGGCAGTCAGCTCATCGTCGCCGTCGCGCCCTCGGCGGGCTCCGACGTGGGGTGGCTGACCTGGTGGGACCGGCGCGCGGGCCGGTGGTACGAGGAGGGGCGGGCTCCCGCGCGGTTCGGGGCGAACGGGCTGGCGGAGGGGGCGAGCCGGGTCCAGGGGGCGAACACCACCCCGGCCGGGCTGTACGACCTGCCCTACGCCTTCGGTCTCGCGCACGCCCCGGCGGGCACGGAGTACCCCTACCGCAGGGCGTCGGACCGCTCCTGGTGGTGTCAGGACAACGCCTCGGGCAGCTACAACCGCTGGGTGGAGCCGTTGCCGGCGGACTGCGCGCCCGGCGAGGCGGAGCACCTGGCCGGGTACGAGAAGCAGTACGCGCACGCCTTGGTCGTCGGCTTCAACTACGACCGGCCCGTGCGCGGCCGGGGCGCGGGGATCTTCCTGCACGTCAACGGGAAGGGCGCGACGGCCGGTTGCGTATCCGTCCCGGAGCGGACGATGCGGGCGGTCCTGCGCTGGGCGAACCCGCGCAGGCACCCGCACATCGTGATCGGTACGGAGACCGGGCCCCTGGCCGTGACGCGGTACTAGGCCGGGTCGGCGCACGGGGCCCGGTCGGCGCCGGGCGGGTCAGCTCTCCTTCTGTGCCAGCCGGAGCAGGTGGTCCGCGAGGGCCTGGCCGCCCGCCGGGTCGCGGCTGATCAGCATCAGGGTGTCGTCCCCGGCGATCGTGCCGAGGATCGACTGGAGTTCCGCCTGGTCGATCGCCGAGGCGAGGAACTGGGCCGCACCCGGCGGGGTGCGCAGGACCACGAGGTTCGCGGACGCCTCCGCCGAGATCAGCAGTTCCCCGGAGAGGCGCCGCATGCGTTCCTCCTTCGCCGACTCGCCGAGCGGAGCCTGCGGGGTGCGGAAGCCGCCCTCGCTGGGAACCGCGTAGATCAGCTCGCCGCCCGTGTTGCGGATCTTGACCGCGCCCAGCTCGTCGAGGTCCCGGGAGAGCGTCGCCTGGGTGACGCTCAGCCCGTCGTCGGCGAGCAGCTTGGCCAACTGGCTCTGCGACCGGACCGGCTGCCGGTTGAGGATGTCCACGATCCGGCGGTGGCGGGCGGTGCGGGTCTGCGGAACGGACGGGCCGCCCCCGGACTCCGTCTGGGTGGATCCCCAGGGCTCGTGTTCCTGCGCCTGACTCATCGTCGTCTCATTCCCCGGTTCGTCCGTCCCCATTGGCCCCGTCCGACGCGGCGCGGGCCGCGTCGAGGACGCCCGGCAGCACCCGGACGAACGCGTCCGCCTCCTCCTCGGTCAGTACGAACGGCGGCATGAGCCGTACGACGTCGGGGGCGGGCGCGTTGACCAGGAAGCCGGCGTCCTGAGCCGCCTTCTGCACCAGCGGTGCGAGCGGCTCGGTCAGCACGATACCCAGCAAAAGGCCCGCGCCGCGGACGTGCGCGACGAGCCCGTGCCCACAGCCCTCGATTCCGGAGCGCAACCGCTCCCCGCGCGCCTTGACCCGGTCCAGCAGTCCGTCGGCGGCGATGGTGTCGATCACGGCGAGTCCGGCGGCGCAGGCGACCGGGTTCCCGCCGAAGGTGGTGCCGTGTTGTCCGGGCTGGAGCAGGTCGGCGGCCGGGCCGAAGGCGACCACCGCGCCGATCGGCAGCCCGCCGCCCAGTCCCTTCGCGAGCGTGACGAGGTCCGGCTCCACGCCCTCGTGCGCCTGGTGCTCGAACCACTGGCCGCAGCGCCCGATGCCGGTCTGCACCTCGTCGAGGACGAGCAGCGTCCCGGTGGCCCGGGTGATCTCGCGGGCGGCCGTCAGATAGCCGGCCGGGGGGACGACGACACCGTTCTCGCCCTGGATCGGTTCGATCACCACCAGCGCGGTCTCCTCGGTGACGGCGGCCCGCAGGGCCTCCACGTCGCCGTAGGGGACGTGGGTGACGTCGCCGGGCAGGGGCAGGAAGGGGTCCTGCTTCTTGGGCTGGCCGGTGAGCGCGAGCGCGCCCATGGTCCGGCCGTGGAAGCCGCCGTCGGTCGCGACCATGTGGGTGCGCCCGGTGAGCCGACCGATCTTGAAGGCGGCTTCGATGGCCTCGGCGCCGGAGTTGCAGAAGAAGACGCGGCCGGGGCGCCCGAAGAGCTGGAGCAGCCGCTCGCCGAGCGCGAGCACCGGTTCGGAGGCGTACAGGTTGGAGACGTGGCCGAGGGTGGAGATCTGGGCGGTCACCGCCGCGACGACCGCCGGGTGCGCGTGCCCGAGGGCGTTGACGGCGATCCCGCCGACGAAGTCGGTGTACTGCTTTCCGTCCGCGTCCCATACCCGCGCGCCCGCACCGCGTAGGAGGGCCAGCGCCGGGGTGCCGTAGTTGTTGGTCAGCGCCCCCTGCCAGCGGGCCGCGTAGTCCTGGTTTCCGGTCGAGCCGGTGTCCTGGCTTCCGGTCGTGCCGGTCATCGGGGTTCCCCTCCCTGTGCGTCGGGCACGACCATGGTGCCGATGCCCTCGTCCGTGAAGATCTCCAGCAGGATCGAATGCGGGACCCGGCCGTCGATCACGCGCGCGGTGCTGACACCGCCGCGGACGGCGTGCAGGCAGCCCTCCATCTTGGGCACCATGCCGCTGGACAACTCGGGCAGCAGCTTCTCCAGCTGACTCACCGTCAGCCGGCTGATGACCTCGTCGCTGTCGGGCCAGTCCGCGTACAGGCCCTCGACGTCGGTGAGGACCATCAACGTCTCGGCTCCGAGCGCGGCGGCGAGCGCCGCGGCCGCCGTGTCGGCGTTGACGTTGTACACGTGGTGGTCGTCGGCGCTGCGCGCGATGGAGGAGATGACCGGGATGCGGCCGTCCGCCAGCAGGGCCTCGATCGCGCCGGTGTCGATGGCGGTGATCTCACCGACCCGCCCGATGTCGACGTGTTCGCCGTCGATCCGCGGGCTGTGCCTGACGGCGGTGATGGTGTGGGCGTCCTCGCCGGTCATGCCGACGGCGAGCGGCCCGTGCTGGTTGAGCAGGCCGACCAGCTCCCGCTGGACGTGACCCGCCAGCACCATCCGTACGACGTCCATGGCCTCGGGGGTGGTGACGCGCAGGCCCGCCTTGAACTCGCTGACCAGGCCCTGCTTGTCGAGCTGGGCGTTGATCTGGGGGCCGCCGCCGTGCACCACGACGGGCTTGAGGCCGGCCTGGCGCAGGAAGACCACGTCCTGGGCGAAGGCCGCCTTGAGGTCCTCGTCGATCATGGCGTTGCCGCCGAACTTGATGACGACGACCTTGCCGTTGTGCCGGGTCAGCCAGGGCAGCGCCTCGATGAGGATCTGCGCCTTGGGCAGCGCGGTGTGCTTGCGCGCGGTTCCGGTGCCGGGCTGTCCGGCCTTGTCGTCGCTCATGAGCTGTACGCGCTGTTCTCGTGGACGTACTCGGCGGTGAGGTCGTTGGCCCAGATGACCGCGGATTGGGAACCGGTGGCGAGGTCGGCGGTGATGCGGACCTCGCGGTCCTTCATCGAGACCAGGTCGCGGTCCTCGCCGACGCTGCCGTTCTTGCAGACCCACACGCCGTTGATGGCGACGTTCAACCGGTCCGGGTCGAAGGAGGCCTTGGTGGTGCCGATCGCGGAGAGCACCCGACCCCAGTTGGGGTCCTCGCCGTGGATGGCGCACTTGAGGAGGTTGTTGCGGGCGATGGAGCGGCCGACCTCGACCGCGTCGTCCTCGCTAGCCGCGCCGATGACCTCGATGCGGATGTCCTTGCTCGCGCCCTCCGCGTCCCCGATGAGCTGCCGGGCCAGGTGCGCGCACACGGCCCGCACGGCCTCCGCGAACTCCTCGTACGCGGGCACGCGGCCCGACGCTCCGGAGGCGAGCAGCAGCACCGTGTCGTTGGTGGACATGCAGCCGTCGGAGTCGACCCGGTCGAAGGTGGTGCGGGTGGCGGCGCGCAGCGCCTTGTCCAGGGTGGCGCCGTCCAGGTCGACGTCGGTGGTGAGGACGACGAGCATGGTGGCCAGTCCCGGGGCGAGCATGCCCGCGCCCTTGGCCATGCCGCCGACCGTCCACCCTCCCTGGCTGACGACGGCCGTCTTGTGGACGGTGTCCGTGGTCTTGATGGCGATGGCGGCGGCCTCGCCGCCATCGGCCGAGAGGGCGGCCGCCGCCGTGTCGATGCCCGGGAGCAGCTTGTCCATGGGGAGCAGCACACCGATCAGCCCGGTGGAGGCGACGGCGATCTCGCCGGCGTTGTGCTCGACGCCGTGCCCGTGCCCGTGCCCGTTGAGCGTGGCGGCCACCTTCTCGGCGGTGGCGTGGGTGTCCTGGAAGCCCTTGGGGCCGGTGCAGGCGTTGGCGCCGCCGGAGTTGAGGACCACCGCGCTGACGGTGCCGCCGCGCAGGACCTGCTCGGACCAGTGGACGGGCGCGGCCTTGACACGGTTGGAGGTGAAGACGCCCGCGGCGGCCAGACGCGGCCCGTTGTTGACCACGAGGGCCAGGTCCGGGTTGCCGTTCGCCTTGATCCCGGCGGCGATGCCCGCGGCCGTGAATCCCTGTGCTGCCGTGACGCTCACTGCATCTCCTTGTTCGTGGTGGCCTCGGGGGTGACGCTCACGGAGCGACTCCGACCGCGGAGAGCCCGAGCTGCTCGGGCAGCCCGAGGGCGATGTTCATGCTCTGCACCGCTCCGCCGGCGGTGCCCTTGGTGAGGTTGTCGATGGCGCTGATCGCGATGATCCGCCGGGCGCAGCCGTCGTAGGCGACCTGGATCTGCGCGGCGTTCGAGCCCTGCACCGACTGGGTGGCGGGCCACTGCCCCTCGGGAAGGAGGTGGACGAAGGGCTCGTCGGCGTACGCCTTCTCGTACGCGGCGCGGACCGCGTCGGCCGTGATGCCGGGGAGCGCCTTCGCCGAGCAGGTGGCGAGGATGCCGCGGGCCATGGGCACGAGGGTCGGGGTGAAGGAGACCGACACCCGCTCTCCGGCGAGCGGGCTCAGGTTCTGCACCATCTCGGGGGTGTGGCGGTGGCCGCCGCCCACCCCGTACGGGGTGACGGAGCCCATGACCTCGGACCCCAGCAGGTGCGGCTTGAGCGCCTTGCCCGCGCCGGAGGTGCCGGTGGCGGCGACAATCACGGCTTCGGGCTCGGCGAGGCCGGCCGCGTACGCCGGGAAGAGGGCGAGCGAGACGGCCGTCGGGAAGCAGCCGGGGACGGCGATGCGCTTGCTCCCTTCCAACGCGGCGCGTGCGCCGGGGAGTTCGGGGAGCCCGTAGGGCCAGGTGCCGGCGTGCGGCGCCCCGTAGAAGGCGTCCCAGTCGGCGGAGTCCTTGAGCCGATGGTCGGCGCCCATGTCGACGACGAGCACGTCCTCGCCGAGCTCCGCGGCGACGGCGGCGGACTGGCCGTGCGGCAGCGCGAGGAAGACGACGTCGTGCCCGGCGAGCACCTCGGGGGTGGTCGCCTCCAGCGTCCGGCCCGCGAGGGGTACGAGGTGCGGTTGGAGCGCGCCGAGGAGCTGTCCCGCGTTGGTGTTGCCGGTCAGCGCGCCGATCTCCACCTCGGGGTGCGCGAGGAGCAGGCGCAGGACTTCACCGCCCGCGTATCCGCTCGCTCCGGCCACCGCTACACGTACCACCATCGGACCTCCTCCTCGATGGCATGACTATACGGTTCTTCGCAGTTTTATGCAAAGGCCTCCCTCGGTCGGAGACGCTGTGGATCACGGCCCGGGCGGGTGCGGCGGCGGCTGGTCGAGAGGGGGCCGGGACCAGGGCGCGTCCATGGCGTCGGACTCCGGCCGCAGCCCGATTTCACGGAGCTGGTTGATCGCCATCATGGCCGTGAACATCGCGTTCGGGTTGGCGCCGCCGCCCCCCAGTGCGGCAACGGCTTGCGCGTACCGGGCGGTGAACGCGCTCGGCCGGACCCGCTCGCTCCCGTCCGTCAGCCCGAGCGCCGCCGCCTGTAGCGCCGCGGCCTGCTCCAGCAGGCCGTCCAGATGGGAGACGGCCTCGACGCCACGGCGCAGTACGAAGGTGTGCCCGTCGGCGAGGAGTGCGGCTTCCCCCTCCTCCAGCAGGCGGGCGACGGCGCCGAGGGTGGTCTGGATCTTGAACTGGTCGGCGTCGATCATCGCCCCGCAGGGTCCGTTGTCTTCGTCCGACAGGTGCAGTACGCCGCAGTCGCGCAGGTACACGATCACGTGCCCGGCGCAGTGACCCTGGCTGCGCAGTACGCGTACGGCGCCGTCGACGAAGGACCAGCCGGTGAAGCGGAGCGAGCCGATCCGTATCCGCTCCAGGGGTCGCCCCTCGTAGGTACGGGTCGTCGCGCCGAAGGGGCGCATGGGCCGGAAGAGGGACAACAGGCCGTCCGCCGCCGGGGCGGGCGCGGGCAGGGGCGCCAACCCCGCGATGCGTTCGAAGGACCGCACCCAGTACGACATCGGGTCCCGCATCTGGTCGAGGTCGGGGGCCGGGACGTAGTGCTCCACCGGCACACCCAGCTCGTCGGCCAGGTCGTTGTTGGCGACGTGGTCGGGATGGCCGTGCGTGGTCAGCACCAGGGCCCGGGACCAGCGCCCCACCCGGTCGATCGCCTCCCGCAGTGCCGCGCGGAACGCCGGAGTGACGCCGGTGTCGACCAGTACCAGGGTGTCGCCACTGCGGTGCACGAGGGCGTTGGCGACGTCCGGCTGGTCGCGTCCGAGATCCATCTCCTGACCGCGCACCAGCACGGTCCGTTCGTCGATCCCGATCAGGTCACCGAGCGCGGTCATGAGCCCTCCCGCGGTCCCGGGCGAGCCGTCGCCGCCCATTCGAAGATGTCGGCGATGTCGGCCACCAGTCCTGCCGACGAGCCTACGCCGCACCCCACGCGGTGTCCCCGGGGAGCCGCCGACCCCGGACGCCACGCCCACCCCGGACGCCACGCCCACCCCGGACGCCCCGCTCACCCCGGGCGCCCGGTCACCCGTTTCGGGCGCGGAAGGCGGCGGCCTTGGTGCGGCTCTGGCAGGCGGTGGAGCAGTACTGGCGCGCCGCGTTGCGGGAGGTGTCGACGTACACGCGGTCGCAGCGGTCGGCCCGACACACGCCGAGCCGGCCGGCGAGGCCCCCGCCCACCGCCAGGGCCAGCGCGGTCGCGCAACTGGCGCCGCATCCCGCCGCGAAGGAGTCGTCCGGGCCATGGAAGTGCACCTGCCACCCCCCGCCGGCGGCGCGGTCCAGCCGGGGCCGCGCGGCGGTGTCGCGCAGCAGGGCGTTCACCGCCCGGGCGGCGACGTCCGGCTCCCCGTCCTGCATCGCCCGGAAGACCTCGCGCATCCGGCGCGCCGTCCCGACCATGTAGTCCGCCTGCGCGGCGTCGATGTCGCGCGGCAGCGAGGCGGCGGCCCGCCCCACGGCGGCTTCGATCACCCCCGGCAGGTCCGCCGCGCCCGGCGTGACGTACGGGCGGCCGCGCGCCTCGCCGTCGGTCAACGCGTTCACGAGCGCGACGGCTTGGTCGAGCAGTACCGCAACGTGACTGTCGAACATCACTTGACCAGTCACTCCTTCCATGGCTAGCGTTCCCGTGACTGACATTAGCCGGTTCGACAGTTACGTGAGGGGTGGGTGGACATGCCACGGATCGTATGGCTGCTGGTGGCGGCTCGGGCGATCAATCGACTCGGCGCCTTCTCCCTGCCCTTCCTGACCGTCCTGATCAGTACGGACTTCGGCGCCGGCGCCACCACCGCCGGCCTGCTCTCCGCCGCCTTCGGCCTCGCGACGATCCCCTCCCGACTGGCCGGCGGCCGCCTGGCGGCCCGCCTCGGGCGGCGGCGCACGATCGTGCTCGGCCTCACGGGATGCGCCCTCGCGCAGCTGGGGATCGCCACGGCCGGCTCCCTGGCCGCGGTGGCGGCCTTCGCGATCCTGCTCGGTCTCGCCTTCGAGCTGTACGAGCCGCCTAGCCAGGCGATGATCGCGGACGCCGTGGGGCCCGCCGAGCGGGTACGCGCGTTCAGCCTGTTGGGCGCCGCGCTCGCCGCCGGCGGCATCGGCGCCGGCCTGATCGCGGCGGCGCTCGGCCGGTCGGACCTATGCCGGCTGTTCGTCGCCGACGCGCTCACCTGCCTGGTCTGTGCGCTGATCCTGCGCTTGGCACTGCCCGCAGACCGCCCCTTCCGGGCCTCCGCCGGACCCGGCGGGTGCCCGGAGCCGGTCCGGCCGTGGCGGGACCGGGCGCTGTGGGCCATGTTCCTCGCCGGCAGCGCCTTCGCGCTGGTGTCGATGCAGATCGTCGTCGCGCTGCCGCTCGGCCTCGCCCGGTCCGGCTTCGAGCCGGCCGACGCGGGACTGCTGTTCGCCGTCTCGGCCGTGACCGCCGTCTCGGCCCAGCCGGCGTTGCGCCTGCGCCGACTCGCCGCGTTGCCCGCCTCGGCGGCGCTCGCCCTCGGCTACTCCATGATGGCGATCGGCCTGGCGGGTTACGCGGTCGCGCACACCCTGCCCGGGTTCGCGGTGGCCACCGCGGTGTGGAGTCTGGGCGACGTGCTCGTCCTCGGCCGGGCGTTCGGCGTCGTGGCCGGGCTCGCGCCGCCGGGCGGTACGGACCGCTACCTCGCCGCGTACGGCATCAGTTGGGGCATCGCCACGACCGCCGCCCCGGTCACCGCCACCCAGTTCCTCGCCCATGCCGGGGGTCGCCGCCCTGTGGGTCGCGACGGCGGGTCTGTGCCTCGCCCTCGCCGCCGTCCAACTCCTCGTGGTCGGACCGCTCGTCAGCCGCGCGCCGCGGCCCCGGGCGGTGGCCGCCGCGCCGACCGTACGGGTCGGCTCCGGTACGGGCCCAGGCTCCGGCGCGGATGCGGGTTTCGGTTCCGACCCCGACCCCGACCCCGACCCCGATCCCGACCCAGGCTCCGGTTCCTGCCCAGGCCCCGGCTCCGGCTCCGGCCTGCGCCGATGAGCGCGGGGCCGCCGAGATGCAGGGCACCCCGTTCGGACGCACACTGAGCTTGGCCCCCGCCGACGCGGCCGGACCGGCCAAGCCAGGCGGAGTTCCTTCGGGTCCCCATGGGGAGGCTCTCGTGCTCTTCGCAGCCCTGTGCGTACCTGTGTTGATGATGCTGTTCCTGATCGGGATGGGCGCCTTCGAGGACCTCGTCTCCCGACCGGCGCCCGACCCCGTCGAGGTGACCGCCGAGCCGCCCCCGGAAGCCTGAGACCGGCCTGCGACCGGCCCCCGCGGCTGCCGCTAAGCGGGCCGGTCGAGCGGGTGGCGGACCCATACGTTCGGTTCGACGTAGACCGCGTGGTCGTGTTCCGGTTCGCAGTGGACGGGGACGAGGGCGCCGGGCACCCGCACCGGACCGGGCGTGTCGAACGGCAGGCCCGCCCACGTCCGCCACTGCTCCAGTGAGCCGCTGATCGTCATGGACAGCGGGGCCACCGAGTCGATGACGGCCCCCGCCCGCACGTGTACCCGCAGCCAGGGGTCGGCGGGCAGCCCGTCCTCGCGGGTGCGGTACGCGTACTCCCCCATCGGGGTGTCCGGCTCGGCCGGCTTCCCGTTCGGCCGCACGGGCGCCACCACCTCCGCGAAACCGTGCGCCCGGGCGTTGTCCCGCATGGCGGCGAGCATCCGCCCGGACAGGCCTTCGCCCTGCCGGTCGGGGGTGACCGTGATCTCGATGGCGCTGACCGTGTCCGGCTCGATCCCGGCCCGCCGGTCCGCGAAGGCCCACATCAGGACCTGGTCCCAGCCCCGCGCCGGCAGCCGGCCGCCGCGACCGTCGGCGTGCAGGGCGAAGGGCACGCTGAACGCCCGGGCGATCACCTCCTCGGCGTCCGTGGCGATGAACACGTACTCCGCAAGCTCCGCCACCATCCACGGGTACAGCAGCGAGGACAGGGGGTCGTGGGCGGCGAACGCCGGCCAGGGGCTCTTCATGCCCCAGAGGCGCTCGGCGAGTTCGGGGCGCTGGGCGAGGGTGGTGATCACGATGCCGGTCATGCCCGGAGGCTAGGGCGGCGAGGGGTCCGCCTCAATCCCTTTATCGCGCGACCGCGTTCAGGGCCGCCCGCCCAGGCCGTCCCGCAGCCGCCGGACCGCCTCCGTCAGCTCGGCCGCGGCCGCGACCCCGGCGAAGCTGAGCCGCACGTACGGGCCCGGCGGTTCCGCGCAGAAGTACGACCGGCCCGGGGCGACGGCCACGCCCGCCCGCAGTGCGGCCGCCACGAAGGCCGCCTCGTCGGTGCCCTCCCCCGGCCGGACCCACAACTGGTAGCCGCCGCACGGCAGGTGCGGCAGTTCCAGGGCGGGCAGCTCCCGGCGCAGCGCGCCCGCGAGCACTTCCCGGCGGTGGCGCAACTCGGCGGCGACGGCGCGCAGGTGGCGCGGCCATGCGGGCGCGCCGACCAGTTCGAGGGCGGCCTCCTGGAGCGGCCGGGGCACGAAGAAGCTGTCCACGACCTGGATGGCGCGCAGCCGGTCCAGCACCGGGCCCCGGGCGGCCAGCGCCCCCACCCGCAGGCTGGGCGAGGTCACCTTGGTCAGGGACCGTACGTGGACCACCACCCCGTCCTCGTCCTCGGCGGCGAGCGTGGGCGGCAGCGCTCCGGCGTCCTCGTGGGCCAGCGCCCGCGCGTAGTCGTCCTCGACCACGAACGCCCCGGCGGCCCGCGCGATCCGGAGCACCTCGGCGCGCCGCGCCCCGGCCAGCACGGCGCCGGTCGGGTTCTGGAACAGCGGCTGGCATACGAAGACCCGCGCGCCCGTCGCTTCGAAGGCGGCGGCCAGCAGCTCCGGCCGGACCCCGTCGGAATCGACCGGGACCGGCACGGGCCGGCACCCCGAGGCGCGGGCGATCGCCAGCATGCCGGGGTAGGTCGGCGATTCCACCAGGATCGGCGCCCCGGGCGGCGCGAGCGCCCGCAGCGCGGTGGTCAGCGCGCTCTGGCCACCCGCGGTGATCAGGACGTCGGCCGCGGTGAGGGCCCGGGTGGCGCCGCCGATCTCCCTGGCGAACCAGTCGCGCAGCTCGGGCAGCCCCTCCACGGGCGTTCGCCCCCACGCCCCCGGGCGCCGCCCGGCCCGGGCCAGCGCCGCCGCCATGGCCCGCTCGGGTTGGAGCGAGGGGTGCAGGTAGCCGCTGTGCAGCTCGATCACCCCGGGTGGCGGCGCCGCGAGCGTCACCAGGACCCCGGATGCGTCGACGGAACGCGGCACGACGTCCCCGGCGCCCTCGGCGGTGAGGGCGACCTCCTGCCACGAGGTGTCCCCGGGCGCGGGGGCCGACGTACGGGGCTGCGCGCGGAACACCCCGGCACCGGGCCGGGTGACCACGAGCCCTTCGGCGGCGAGTTGCGCGAGGGCCCTGGAGACGGTGACGGGGCTGACCCGGTAGCGCTCCACCAGGGCGCGACTGGACGGCAGCTTTCCACCGACCGAGTAGCGGTTGAGCTCCCCCCGCAGGGATTCTGCCAAGGCCGCCACACTGCTACGCTCATACATGACAGCACACAATAGCGCTACTCTCACCTCCCCGATAGCGGTCCGGGGATCGGTGAGGGGCGGAACGGCTCTGGCCGCGCTCGGCGTCACCACTTTCTCCCTGACCTTCCCCGGCACCGCCTGGGGCCTGGGGAGCTTCGGCCCCTGGTCGCTCGTCGCCCTGCGCGGCGTCCTCGCGGCCGTGGTGGCGGGTGGCCTCCTGCTCGCCCTTCGCGTGCCGCTGCCCGCACGCGAGCACTGGGCGGGGCTGTCGGTCGTGGCGCTGGGGGTCGTCGTCGGCTTCCCCCTGCTGACCACGCTCGCGCTCCAGACCTCCACCACCTCGCACGCCGCCGTCGTGGTGGGACTGCTGCCGCTGACCACGGCGGTGGTGTCCTCGCTGCGCACCGGGGCCCGGCCCTCGGGCCGCTTCTGGGCCGCCGCCGTCGCCGGGGCGGCGGTCGTACTTGGGTTCACCCTCGGCCAGAGCGGCGGTTCGCTCTCGACCGGCGACCTGTACCTGTTCGGCGCGCTGTTGGTGTGCGCGGCCGGTTACACGGAGGGCGGACGGCTCGCCCGGGTGCTGCCCGGCTGGCAGGTGATCGGCTGGGCGCTGGTGCTTTGCCTGCCCGTCGGGCTGGTCGGCTCGGCGGTCGGGCTCGCGTACGAGCCGGTGCACCTGAACTGGCACGGGGTGGCCGGGCTCGTCTGGGTCGCGGCTGGGTCCTCCTTCTTCGGCCTGTACGTCTGGTACCGGGGCATGGCGGAGATCGGCGCCGTCCGGGCCAGTCAGCTCCAACTCGCCCAGCCCCTGCTGACACTCGTGTGGTCGGTCGCGTTGCTGGGCGAGCGGCTGTCGCCGGCCGCGCCGGTGGCAGCTTGCGCGGTCCTGGTCTGCATCGCAGTGACCCAACGGGTCAAATAGGGGCGTATCGGCCTAAACTGCTAGCACGGATCGGACCGCCACCGAGGAGGTCAGCTATGCGCGCGACCGAGGGCGACCAGTTGGTGCAGCACGGCAGGATCGTGGGCCAGCACGACAAGGTCGGAGAGATCACGCAGGTCCTGGGAGAGAACGGCACTCCTCCCTACCGGGTCCGCTTCCAGGACGGGCACGAGGCCGTGATGTCACCGGGCCCCGACTGCGTGGTGAAGCACCCGACCGAATCCCCCCAGTGACCCTCCTCTCCTTCACTCCTGAGCCCTGACCGCGGCCGGGTTCAGCGCGGTGGCACCGGCGTCGGATAGTGATCGGCGACCACCCGGGCCATCGCCCCGTTGGGGTCCGCGACCACCTGCTTCGCCGAGAAGTAGACGTGGCCGCGGACCTCGGGGTGGCCCTTGGCGAAGCTCACGTGCCGCGACAGTTCCGCGGGGTCGCGCCAGGCTTCGGTCGCGCTGTCGGCGTCGCAGCGGTACAGCGCCTCCCCCACGTACAGGCTCACCCCTGTCCCCGCGACGGTGCGGGCCCACCAGGGCACGATCTCGGCGTAGTCGGCGCTCGGGTGACCGAGCTGCCAGTAGGCCTGCGGCACGATGTAGTCGATCCAGCGTTCCTTGACCCACTTGCGGGTGTCCGCGTACAGGTCGTCGTACGTCCCCACGCCCGCGCGGGTGCGCGAGCCCAGCGGGTCGACGTCGTCGTTGCGCCAGACGGCGAACGGGCTGACGCCGAACCGGGTCGAGGGCCGGATGCGGCGCAGCCGCTCGGACATCTCCCGCACCAGGCTGTCCGTGTTGTTCCGGCGCCAGTCGGCGCGGGAGTCGAAGGAACCGCCGTACTCCTCGAACGCCGCGTCGTCGTCGAAGTCCTCGCCCTGGACGGGATACGGGTAGAAGTAGTCGTCCCAGTGGACCCCGTCCACCGGATAGCGGGCCACCGCGTCGGCCATGGCGTCCTGCACGAACCGCCGCACCTGCGGCAGCCCGGGGTTGTAGTACAGCTTCCCGCCGTACGCAACCACCCACTCGGGGTTGCGGCGGGCGGGGTGGCCGGGGGCGAGCCGATCGGGGTCGGTGTGGTTGGCCACCCGGTACGGGTTGAACCAGGCGTGCAGCTCCAGCCCCCGCTCGTGCGCGGCGGCGACCGCCGTACCCAGCGGGTCCCAGCCGGGGTCGCGACCCTGTGTCCCGGTCAGCCACTGTGACCACGGTTCCAACGGCGAGGGCCACAGGGCGTCCGCCGTCGGCCGGACCTGGAGGACGACGGCGTTCAGCCGGCGCTCGACGGCGGTGTCGAGCAGGGCCAGCAGTTCGGAGCGCTGCCGGTCGGCGGACAGTCCGGTCTTCGAAGGCCAGTCGACGTTCTCCACCGAGGCGATCCACATGCCGCGGAACTCGGCGGGGGCCCCCGCGGCGGCGGCCCCGCGGCGCTCGGCCGCGGACTCCCGCGCGGCCCGTGCGGGCCCCGCCGCGGCCCCGGCGGCCAGCAGGCCCGCCGCTCCGGCCAGTAGCCTGCGTCGTCCGATGTGCGCCATGTGACGGCTCCGTTCCGTTCTGTGACATCGCTCGCGTTCGCCCAGCATGCCCGCCCCGGGCCCTCACCCGGTGGATGGTCGGGGGTAACGTCGTGGGGCGTGGCGGGCGCCGGACAGCAGTTACCACTGCGGAGGACGGGGGACCCGCCGACGGATGAGCAGCGAAAGGCACGAAGTGACTGACCTCCCTTCCGACATCACTCGAGTCGGCGTAGTGGGCTGTGGCCAGATGGGCGCGGGTATCGCCGAGGTGTGCGCCCGCAGTGGCCTTGAGGTCAAGGTCGCCGAGACCACGGGCGAGGCCCTGGAGATCGGACGTACCCGGCTGTACAACTCCCTGACCAAGGCCGCCGAACGCGGCAAGATCAGCGAGGAGGAGCGGGACGCCACCCTGGCCCGCCTCACCTTCACCACAGACCTCGGTGAGTTCGCCGACCGGGACCTCGTCATCGAGGCCGTCGTCGAGAACGAGCAGGTCAAGACGGAGATCTTCCAGGTCCTGGACCAGGTGATCACCCGTCCGGACGCGATCTTGGCGTCCAACACCTCCTCGATCCCGCTGGTCAAGCTGGCCGTCTCGACCTCACGGCCCGACCAGGTCATCGGCATCCACTTCTTCAACCCGGCCCCCGTGCAGCAGCTGGTCGAGCTGATTCCCGCGCTGACCACGAGCGACGAGACCGTGAAGCGGGCCGAGGCCCTGGTGCGGCACGGGCTCGGCAAGCACGCGATCCGCGCCCAGGACCGGTCCGGCTTCGTGGTCAACGCGCTGCTCATCCCGTACCTGCTGTCCGCGATCCGGATGTTCGAGTCCGGCATCGCCAGCCGCGAGGACATCGACAACGGCATGGAGCTGGGTTGCGCCCACCCGATGGGCCCGCTGAAGCTGGCGGACCTGATCGGCCTGGACACCGTCGCCTCGGTCGCGGACAGCATGTACGCCGAGTTCAAGGAGCCGCTGTACGCCGCTCCCCCGCTGCTCCAGCGGATGGTGGACGCCGGCCGCCTCGGTCGCAAGACGGGTGCGGGCTTCTACCCGTACGGCTGAACCGGACGGGACGCGCCGGCCGGGCAGGGCCGGACGGGACGCACCGGCCGGGCAGGGCTCAGCCCAGGCGCAGGTGGCGCAGCAGGAGCAGACCGGCCGCCATGTTGGCGGCCGGTATCTCGCCTCGGGTGATCATGTCCGGGACCTGTTTGAGCGGGACCCAAGCGCGGCGCGATGACTCGAAGTCGTCCTCGGGGTGGCCGGTGTACGTCGCCCCGTCCGCCCAGTAGAGGTGGTGGCGCGCGTCGGTCAGCCCGTTGGAGGGCTCGACCGTCATCAGGTGGTGCAGCGGGCCGGGCCGCCAGCCCGATTCCTCCTCCATCTCGCGGGCCGCCGCGACCGCGATGTCCTCGCCGTCCTCGACCACCCCGGCGGGAAGTTCCCAGCCCCAGCTGTCGGTGATGAAGCGGTGGCGCCACAGCAGCAGCACCTCGTTGGCGTCGTTGACGGCCGTGGCCGCGGCGACGGGCCGCAGCCGGATCACGAAGTGGTCCAGGTGCCGCCCGTCGGGGAGTTCCACATCCGCGAGGTTCACATCGAACCAGCGGTTCTTGTACACGGTCTGCTCACTCAGGTTCGTCCACTGCACGGCTTTGCCACCTTTCTTCAACGGGTGGCAACATGGCAGCAGTTGTGGCCGTCACAGGGGAACGCGCAAAGCCCCGTCGATGAGCCGGGCGGTCTCCTCGGCGCCCGCGCAGCGGCTGGTCAGCAACTGTTCCCGGACCGTGCGCAACCGTTCGCGCAGCCGCAGCGACTCCATCCCCTTGGCCCGTTCCGCCATTTCGGCCGCGGACGCCACCGCCCGGTCCGCCTCCCCCTGGCGCAGTTGCACCTCGCACAGCATGGCCAGCCGGTGGACCCGGCCGCGGTCGTGCGCCGGGGTCCCGGCGGCCGCCGCCGCCTGGGCGTGCGCGGCCGCCAGATCGCCCAGGCTGAGCAGGGCCTCGGCCACCTGTACGTTGACCAACCCGGGCTGTACGTACCCGGTCTCGGCGGGCTCCGCGCCCGGGTGGATCCGTTCGGCGGCCGTCTCGGCGCGCCGGATGCAGGCCAACGCGGCTGCCGCGTCGCCGAGTCGGGCGTAGGCCTTGGCCTGCATGGCGTAGAGGTCGGCGGCCAGGGCCGGGGTGGTCTGCCCTCCGGCGGCCCGCAGCGCGGCCTCCGCGAAGGCAACGGCCTGCCGGTGGTCGCGCAGGTGCAGCGACTGGTTGACGAGCAGTGCGATCACGTACGCCCCGAGGCCCCGGTCACCGCTCGCCTTCGCGAGTCGCAGCGCCTGGTGGAAGTACCGTTGCGCGAGGCCGTGGGCGTCCGAGTCGTACGCGCAGATCCCCGCCACCGCCACCAGGGACCCGGTCGCACGGTGCAGTTGCCGTCCGAGGGCGTCGGAGTAACTCCCGCGCAGCATGGGCGCGGTCTCGCTGCCGAGGAAGCGCACGATGCGGGCGCGGGTGGCGAGGCCGCCCGAGCGGCGGTACATCAGCTCGTAGTGGGCGCGGGCGGCGCACAGGATCTCGATGTGCTCGGGGCCGACGCGGTGGGTGCCCTCACGGGACACGTCACCGTCCTCGGGCGGATTCTCCCACTCCCAGACGGGGATCACGGCGGGCGTTCCGGTGAGCGCCTCAGCGGCCGTGGGCAGGGACCGGCCCTGCTCGTCGGCCCGCCAGAGCGCGGCGGCGCGGTCCACGAAGCCGCTGAGCGGGGTCGGATGGAGCGCGGGCCTCCCGGGTGGCCCGAGTCCGGCGTCGTCCAGCGAGACGGGCCGCCGCAGCCGCCCGCCGAGCACCTCGCAGATCAGCTCGGGCACTTGACCGCGGGGCCGCTGCCCCTTCAACCAGCGTGAGACGGCGGTGTGTTCGTAGCGCAGCGCCAGTCCGCGGGACCGGCCCGCCTGGTTGACGTGCGCGGCGAGGCCCGCGTGTGACATTCCCGCCTCGACGAGGAGGGCGTCGAGCAGGGCGTTGGGCTGCATGGACCCCTCCAAGGGCTTTGTCCCGCTCAGGCTAGTGGGTGCGCGGTTCACACGGGGTGTGAACCGAGTACGCGCATAAATGCGATACGCACCCTGCCGCTGGGGTGCCCGGGGACGCTTCACTTAAGGGCCTCGCCAAGAGGCCGCTCGGGTCGTCGGCTCCCCCTCGTACAGTGCGACGACCCGGCACCGCGCCGCCCGTCCTGTTGTCTGCCCGACACTCCACGGCAGGCGGGCGGCGCGCCGCGGTTCCGCCGCCGCCCGGTTGGTCGCCGGGCCCGGCGGGAACCGGGGCGACCGCGCACCGGGCCCTCCACCGGGACCCGGTGCGCTGTCCCGCCCGGGGCCGCCCCCTGCGCCCGGCCGGCCCAGCCCCACTGCGCGGGCCGCACCCGATCCCTCGGCCGTGCCGACCCAGGGGCACAGGCGCGGGCCCGAGCCCCGATATGCCGGAGCAGAGGCCTGGGAACCGGGCGCGGCGGCGCGCGGGCAGCGGTGCGGAGCCCCGAAAGGCCGGTCGGAGACCGGGGCACTCGCGCGGCGACGCCTTACCGCCGGGCTCGCCCGACCCGGCGAGTGCATGGGGACGGGGCCGATCTTGCAGGCCGCCGGGACGTGAGGCCTGAGGCGCGGGCCGAAGGCCCGACAGGTCCAGGCGGAGACCGGGGCGTTCGCGCCGCGGCGCTCGACCGCCGAGGCGGCGACGCCGAGATCACGGCCGGCGGCCGGAGCCGACCCTTCGGCCGCGCCGACGCAGGCGGCACTGGGCGCACGATGGCGCCCCGACATTCCAGGCGGAGGCCGGGGCACCGGCGCGGGGGCGCGGGGTGCGGCGGGGGCGCGGGGTGCGGCGGAGCCGCGACCGGCCTGGGCAGGGGCCGGGGCCGTCACGCCGCGGCGCTTCCCTGCCTGGCTCACCGCCCCCGGCGACGCCGGGGGCCGGTCCTTCAGCCTCGCCGGCGTTTGCGACGCGGCGAGCGGTGCGGAGCCCCGGACAGGCCGGTTGGCCGGACACCGGGGCGCTCGCGCGGCCGCACTCGCCGCCGACACCGGCGATGCCGAGGGCACGGCCGGGAGGCAGAGCCGACCTTGCAGCCCCGCCGGCGCTTGAAGCGCACGGTCCGGGGTGGACGGGATTCGCCGCCGGTGCGGCGGGCGCTGAGGTGGGGGCCGGGAATGGGTGAGGGGCGCAGCCGGGAATCCGGATGCGCCCCTCGGCAGAGCCCGCGGCGGCTACGCTCCGCGCAGCGCCGCCCCCGTGCGTTCGGCGGCCAGCGCCACGGCCGCGTCTCGCGCCGCCGTCGACTCCTCCGCCGTCAGCGTCCGGTCGGCCGCGCGGAAGCGCAGCGCGTACGCCAGGGACTTCTTGCCCTCCCCGACCTGCTCACCGGTGAACACGTCGAACAACCGCAGCGATTCGAGGAGTTCGCCCGCGCCCTCGCGCAGGGCCGCCTCCACCGCGGACGCCGCGACCGACGCGTCCACGATCAGCGCGACGTCCTGGGTCGCCACCGGGAAGGTGGAGATCCGGGGCGCCTGCACGGCCTCGCCGCCGGCCGCCGCGAGGCGGTCCAGGTCGAGTTCCATGGCGCTGGTGCGCGCCGGCAGGCCCATCGCCTTGACCACGCGCGGGTGCAGCTCACCGGCGTGGCCGATGACCGTCTCCACCCCGTCCAGGGTGACGACCAGCTCCGCGCACCGGCCCGGGTGCCACGGTCCGTACTGACCCTGACGCACCACCAGCTCGGCACCGGCCTCGACGGCCAGCGAACGCGCCGCCTGGACGGCGTCCGCCCAGTCCGCCGGACGGCCCTTGCCCCACCAGCCGGCCTGCTCACGCGCCCCGGCCAGCACGACCGCGGCGTACCGCGGCTGCGCCGGGAGGGCGGCGTTCAGCGTGGCGATCTCCTCGTCCGTGGGACGACGGTCGACGGGCAGTCGCACGGCGACGCCCGGCTGCCCGGCGGCGAGGAAGACGGAACCGGTCTCGAAGAGCGCGAGGTCGTGGCTGCCCCGGCTGTCGTTGCGGCGCAGCGCGCCCAGCAGACCCGGCAGCAGCGTCGTGCGCAGCGCCGGCTCCTCGTCGGAGATCGGGTTGACCAGCTTGACGACCTGCCGGGCGGCGTCGTGCTCGGGCAGCTGGAGCTGGTCGAGGACGCCCTCCCCGATGAACGGGTAGCTGAGCGCCTCGACGTAGCCCGCGCCGGCCAGCGCGCGGCCGACCCGGCGGTGCAACTGCTGCCGGGCGGTCAGGCCGCGGCCCGAGGGCACCTGCGGCAGGGTCGACGGGAGGTTCCCGTAGCCCTCCAGTCGGATGACCTCTTCGGCGAGGTCGTTGGGCTCGGCGAGGTCGGGCCGCCAGGACGGGACGGTGACGACGAGCTCGTCCTGCCCGTACACGTCGCAGCCGATCTCCTGGAGGCGGCGCACGACGGTCTCGCGGCCGTAGTCCATGCCCGCCACCCGGTCCGGGTGGTCCGCGCTCATCGCGATGGTGCGCGGGGCACCCGGGGCGGTGAGCTCGGTGACGCCGGCCTCGGCGGCGCCGCCGGCGAGCAGGACGAGCAGGTCGACGGTCCGCTGGGCGGCCGCGGCGGCGGCCTGCGGGTCGACGCCCCGCTCGAAGCGCTTGGACGCCTCCGAGGACAGCTTGAGCCGGCGGGCGGTGCGCGAGATCGACACGGCGTCGAAGTGCGCGGCCTCGATGACGACGTCCGTGGTGCCCGTGACCTGTCCGGTCTCGGGGTCGGTCACGGAGTCGGCGATCTCGGTGTTGGCGCCGCCCATGACACCGGCGAGGCCGATCGGCCCGTTGTTGTCGGTGATCACCAGGTCCTCGGCGTCGAGCGTGCGCTTGACCCCGTCGAGGGTGGTGAACGTCTCGCCCTGCTCGGCGCGGCGGACGCCGATGGCGCCGTCCAGGCGCGAGCGGTCGTACGCGTGCAGCGGCTGGCCGAGCTCCAGCATCACGTAGTTGGTGATGTCGACGGCGAGCGAGATCGGGCGCATGCCCGCCTTCTGCAGGCGGCGCGTGAGCCAGATCGGGGAGCGGGCCTCCGGGTCGAGACCGGTCACCGTACGGGCGGTGAAACGGTCGCAGCCGGCCGGATCGTCGATCTTGACGAGGTAGCCGTACGAGTTCGGCGCGGGCACGTCCAGCAGCGCCGGGTCGCGCAGCGGCAGGCCGTAGGCGGTGGCGGCCTCGCGGGCCACGCCGCGCATCGACATGCAGTAGCCGCGGTCCGGGGTGATGTCGATGTCGAGGACCTCGTCGACGAGCTGGAGCAGCTCGATCGCGTCGGTGCCGACCTCGTGCTCCGGCGGCAGCACGATGATGCCGTGCGTGCCGTCGTCGCCCATGCCCAGCTCCTCGCCGGAGCAGATCATGCCGTGGGAGGTCTTGCCGTACGTCTTGCGCGAGGCGATCGCGAAGTCACCCGGGAGCACCGCGCCGGGCAGGACCACGACGACCTTGTCGCCGACGGAGAAGTTCCGGGCGCCGCAGACGATCTCCTGCGGCTCGCCGGTGCCGTTGGCACCGCCGACGTCGACCGTGCAGAACCGGATCGGCTTGCGGAACCCCTCCAGCTCCTCGATGGTCAGGACCTGACCGACGACGAGGGGGCCCTTGAGCCCGGCGCCGAGCTGCTCGACGGTCTCGACCTCCAGGCCGGCGTCGACGAGCTTGGCCGCGACGTCGCGACCGGTTTCACCCGCGGGGAGGTCGACGTACTCCCGCAACCAGGAAAGCGGGACCCGCATCAGATCTCCATCCCGAACGGCCGGGTGAAACGGACGTCACCCTCGACCATGTCTCTCATGTCTTCGACGTTGTGGCGGAACATCAGCATCCGTTCGATGCCGAACCCGAAGGCGAACCCGCTGTACTTCTCGGGGTCCACACCGCAGGCGACGAGCACCTTGGGGTTGACCATGCCGCAGCCGCCCAGCTCGATCCAGCCCTCGCTGGAGCAGGTACGGCAGGGGCGGTCGGGGTTGCCCACCGACTCGCCGCGGCAGACGTAGCACTGCATGTCCATCTCGGCGGACGGCTCGGTGAACGGGAAGAAGTGCGGGCGCAGACGCGTGGTGGTGCCCTCGCCGAAGAGCTCCTGGACCATGTGGTCCATGGTGCCCTTGAGGTCCGCCATGGTCAGGCCCTCGTCCACGGCGAGCAGCTCGACCTGGTGGAAGACCGGGGTGTGCGTCGCGTCGAGCTCGTCGGTGCGGTACACCCGGCCCGGGCAGACGATGTAGACGGGCGGCTTGCGCTCCAGCAGCGAGCGCGCCTGCACCGGGGAGGTGTGGGTGCGCAGCACGACGCCCGACTCGTCGCCCTCGGTGCCTTCCGGCCCCCGGACGAAGAAGGTGTCCTGCATCTGGCGTGCCGGGTGGTCGGGCGTGAAGTTGAGGGCGTCGAAGTTGAACCACTCCGCCTCGACCTCGGGTCCCTCGGCGACCTCGTACCCCATGGCCGTGAAGATGTCCGCGATGCGGTCCATCAGGGTGGTCAGGGGGTGCCGGGCGCCGGCGGGCACCCGGTCGTGGGGCAGCGTGACGTCCACGGCCTCCTCGACCAGCACCCGCTCGTCGCGCTCGGCTTCGAGCTCGACGGTGCGGGCCCCGAAGGCCTTGTTCACGGCGCCACGGGCCTGGCCGACGCGCTTGCCCGCCTCGGCCTTGGCCTGGGGCGGCAGGGCGCCGATCTCGCGGTTGGCGAGCGCCAGGGGCGAGCGGTCGCCCATGTGCGCGGTCTTCGCCTCCCGGAGCTCGTCGAGGTCGCCGGCGGCCGCGAAGGCGGCGAGCGCCTCGTCCCGCATGCGCTCGATCTCTTCCGGTTTCAGTGCCTCGACCTCGACAGGGTCGTACGACTTGTTCGGTGCCGACATCTCTTCCCGTACTTCCGATGGCTGGCTGGTGGTCCCCGTACGACTCGATCAGACCGATCGAAGCAGAGACACAAAGGTGCCAAAGCACGAGTCTAAAGGTCGCCGGGGGTGAAGGAGCCCGTGGGCCGCCTGGCGAGACGCTCCGCAGGGTTACTGCGTGAGGTAGGCCGGGGCGGCGACGGGCAGGACAAATCGGAACTCGGCGCCGCCGCCGGGGCCTCGGCCGACGGTGATGGTGCCGCCGTGGGCCTCGACGATGCCCTTGACGATGTACAGGCCCAGGCCCGTGCCGCCGCGTTTGCTGCCCCGCCAGAAGCGGGTGAACACGCGGCCCATCGACTCCTCGGGGATACCGGGGCCCTCGTCGGTCACGGTGACGGCGGTTCCCTTCTCGGTCTTCCCCGCGGCGTTCGCGAAGGTGGTCGGCGATACGTCGATGGTGACGGTTCCCTCACCGTGCCGCACCGCATTTTCCAGCAGGTTGCCCAGGATCTGGTCGATCTTGTCCGGGTCGGCCCACAGGTCGGGGAGCGGCCGGCTGACCCGTACGAGGAACCGTTCGGGGGCCTGCCCGTTGGCGGTGAGCGCCTGGACGTGGCGGCCGACGGCGGTGGTGATGTCCACCGGCTGGCGGCGCACCTCCAGCCGCCCGGAGTCGATGCGGGAGATGTCCAGCAGTTCGGTGATCAGCCGCGTGACGCGGTTGGCGTCCGCGTCGACGGTCTCCAGCATCAGCCGCTTCTGGTCGTCCGTGAACCGGCCCCACTTCGCGAGCAGGGTCGCGGTGAAGCCCTTGACGGAGGTCAGCGGCGAGCGCAGTTCGTGCGCGACGGTGGCGATCAGCTCGGCGTGGCTGCGCTCGGTGCGCCGCCGGGCCTCGGTGCCGCGCAGGGTGATCACCAGGCGGCGCAGCGGGCCGGTGGGATGGGTGCGCACGTAGCGGGCGGAGACCAGGACCTCCCGGCCGCCCGGGAGCAGCAGGTTCCGCTCGGGCTGCCCGCGTCGGGTGGCCAGGCCCCCGTACGGGTCGGTCAGCGCCCACCAGCGGCGGCCTTCGAGGTCCTCCAGCGGCAGCGCCCGCTCGATCCGTGCCCCGAGCGCCTCGCCGGGCGCGAGCGCGGTGATCCGGGCGGCGGCGGAGTTGAAACAGATGACCCGGCCGGTGGCATCGGCGACGACCAGCCCGTCGGGGAGGTCGTCGGCGTCTATCCCGAAGGCCCCGAGATCCGCCGGACCGGCCTCCGCGGGAACGGCGCGGCGCGACGGCCCGGCCGCTCCGGCGGCCGCCGGCGAGCTGTTCGTACCGACGCTCATGTCCCCGTACCCCACATTTCCGAGTACCACGGTGGGTCCCCGGGCCGCCACATTACTAGCTGGGGGTCACGGAGCGGCACCCTCCGGGCGCCCGCTGTGCACGCGCGGACGCGTACAGGCACACCGCGGCGGCCGTGGCGAGGTTCAGGCTCTCCGCCTTGCCGTGGATCGGGACGCGTACGACGGCGTCCGCCAGCGCCCGGGTCTCCTCGGGCAGCCCCCACGCCTCGTTGCCGAAGACCCAGGCGGTGGGCCCGCCCATGGTGCCCGCGTCCAGTTCGGCGTCCAGGTCGTCCGTGCCCGCCCCGTCGGCCGCGAGGATGCGTACGCCCGCGGCCCGCAGGCCCTCCACGGCCTGCTCCACGGGCACTCCGACGGCCACCGGCAGGTGGAAGAGGGAGCCGACCGAGGCCCGTACCGACTTCGGGTTGTACAGGTCCACGGAGGCGTCGGTCAGCACCACCGCGTCGGCACCGGCGGCGTCCGCGCAGCGCAGCACCGTGCCGGCGTTGCCGGGGTCGCGTACGTGCGCGAGGACGGCGACCAGCTTGGGGCCGGCTCCGAGGATGTCCTCGAACGGCGAGTCGAGGAATCGGCAGACGCCGACCAGGCCCTGGGGGGTGACGGTCTGCGAGACCTCGGCGAGCACCTCGTCGCAGGCGTAGTGCACGCGCGCCCCGGCCAGCAGCGCGGCCTCGACGATGTCGGCGTACCGCTCGGCGGCCTCGACGGTGGCGAACAGCTCGATCAGGGTCGGGGCGCCGTCGGGGCCCCGGTGCTCGACGGCCTCGCGGACCGCCTGCGGGCCCTCGGCGATGAACCGGCGCTCCTTGGTGCGGAAGTTGCGCCGCGCCAGGCGCCTGGCGGCGGCCACCCGCGGGGACCGGGGGGAGATCAGCTCGGCGGGGGTGCCCATGGCGTCAGCGGTTCTTTCTCGGGTGTCCTGGGCCCGGCTCCGGCGGGACGTCGGGCCACGGGGGCCTGGCCGGTCGGAGACGAGCGGGGTCGCGGGGCCCCGGCGCGCGGGGCGAAAGCACACGGACCCGCAGGCGATTCGCCTGCGGGTCCGTGGGTGCCGACTGCGTTAAGCGGCCGGCCAGTCCTTAGGCAGCGGCCTTCGGGGCGTTGACGTCGGCCGGGAGGGCCTTCTGCGCGACCTCGACGAGCGCGGCGAACGCGTTGGCGTCGTTGACGGCCAGCTCCGCGAGGATCTTGCGGTCCACCTCGATGTTGGCGGCCTTGAGACCCTGGATGAGGCGGTTGTACGTCATGCCGTTCTGGCGGGCAGCGGCGTTGATGCGCTGGATCCACAGCTGACGGAAGTCGCCCTTGCGCTTCTTGCGGTCGTTGAAGTTGTAGACCAGCGAGTGGGTGACCTGCTCCTTGGCCTTGCGGTACAGGCGCGAACGCTGACCGCGGTAGCCGGAGGCCGCCTCGAGGATCGCCCGGCGCTTCTTGTGGGCGTTTACCGCCCGCTTGACGCGTGCCACTTTTTAACTCCTTGTAGCGGGGCCGTGGGTGTCTTCACACGGCCCGAATTCAGATGGGGTCCCGGTCGTGAACCGCCCGCTCCCGGCACGGGAGCGGAAGCGGATCAGATGCCGAGAAGCTTCTTGATCTTCGCGGCGTCGCCGGGGGCCATCTCCGCGTTGCCGGTCAGGCGGCGGGTGACACGGGACGACTTGTGCTCGAGCAGGTGGCGCTTGCCGGCGCGCTCACGGAGCACCTTGCCGGAGCCGGTGACCTTGAAGCGCTTCTTGGTTCCGCTGTGCGTCTTGTTCTTCGGCATGGCGCCGTTATCTCCTCGTCGGTGGCGCTCCCGCCGGTCCTGGGGACCGGCTCACGGGAGCGTCATGTTGTGTCGGTGATTCCGAGACGGCTGCCTCGGGATCAGGCCTCGGCAGATGCCTCGTGAGAGGTGTCCGCCTCGTCGGAGGCGGCCTCGGCGGAGACCACTGCCTCGTCTGTGTCGGCCTCGACGGCGGTGGCGGCTTCCTCGGAAGCCTCCTCCTCGCCGGCGGGGGCGACACCCTGGCGCTCGGCCTTGCGGGCGGCCTGCGCCTCGCGGGCTTCGGCCATCGCCTCGGTCTTCTTCTTGTGCGGACCGAGAACCATGATCATGTTTCGGCCGTCCTGCTTCGGGTTCGACTCGATGAACCCGAGGTCCTCGACGTCCGAAGCGAGGCGCTGCAGCAGTCGGTAGCCGAGTTCCGGCCTGGACTGCTCGCGACCACGGAACATGATCGTGATCTTGACCTTGTCGCCCTGCTTGAGGAACCGAACGACGTGACCCTTCTTGGTGTCATAGTCGTGCGGGTCGATCTTCGGCCGGAGCTTCATTTCCTTGATGACCGTGTGCGCCTGGTTCTTGCGCGCCTCACGGGCCTTCATGGCCGACTCGTACTTGAACTTGCCGTAGTCCATGAGCTTGCAGACCGGCGGGCGTGCGGACGCCGCGACCTCGACCAGGTCGAGGTCGTACTCCTGCGCGAGCTCAAGCGCCTTGGCAAGCGGCACGATGCCGACCTGCTCGCCGCTGGGACCGACGAGTCGTACCTCGGGAACGCGAATCCGGTCGTTGATGCGGGGCTCGGTGCTGATGGATCCTCCTCGGTAGCACCACACGACTGCCTGGCAGGCAGCCGTTGACGTTGGTGTCGTCAGACCGGCCTCGGCGGGATATGAAAAAAGCCCCGCCGGGACACAGGCAGGGGCTCCAAAACAACCGGAGCACCGTCGCGTGCGAACCGCGGGGCGCAGACTCGGGCGGCTTTCCATCGTCCGTACGGAACGATGGATACCACCTGACCGGTGACCCGCCGCCCCGGAAGGCGGTCAGGTGGGAGAATCGGAGCCTCCACTTGTGGGCCGGGGACACAGGTCTCCGGCCGGTCGTAGCCCAATATAGCATTCCGCGCCAGAGCCGCTCACCCCGAGCGGGCGGTCGGCGGCCACCGCGACCCGGCTTATCGTGTGAGGCATGACTGACGCGACCCCCACCCCCGCCACCGAGGACGGCTCCACGCCGGACGCCCCCGACTACGACGCCATGACCCGCGACATCGCGGACGTGCCCGCCGTCGAGGTGATCACCACGGTGGCCGTGCACCTGCTGAGCGCCGCGGCGGTCAACCTGGGCCTGGACAAGCCCGACTCCGAGCACAAGGACCTCGACGAGGCCCGCAAGCTGATCACCGCCCTCGCCGGCCTGGTCACCGCGAGCGCCACCGAGATCAGCTCCTTCCACGCGGCCCCGCTGCGCGACGGCCTCAAGTCGCTCCAGCTCGCCTTCCGCGAGGCGTCGATCGTCCCGGACGAGCCGGGCCAGGGGCCGGGCGAGAAGTTCACGGGGCCGGTCTACGCGTAGCCCTCGACCGACGAAGGGCCGGGACCGCCGCCGCGCGGCAGTCCCGGCCCTTCGTCGTACGCACGCCGCCCTCGTCCCGGGCCGGCGCCTCAGCGCGTGAAGAGCGGCTCCCCCGGCGGCGCCGCGGCGGTCGCCGGCAGCAGGGCCAGGTCCAGCCCGCGCACCAGTCGGCCCCGCAGGGTCTCGTCGGCCGCCAAGGCCTCGGCCACCCGCCGGGCGGCGGCCGGTCCGCCCGCGTCGGAGGTCGGCACGATGGCGAGGATGCCGTCGGAGCCCGCGGCCCCCGGGCCGAGGTGGGCGCGCCGCACGTCCGGCTCCCCCGCCACCGCCGCCCGTACGGCCTCGCGCACCGCGGGGTCCGCGAGCGGGTCGGGGTCCGTGCGGCCCTCCGCGAGGGCCAGCAGGGCGGGGCCGGCGAGCTGGTACGGGACGGGACCGGCCAGGTCGAGCACGATCGTGTCGGCCTTCTCGTGAGCTGCCGCCGCCAGGGCCTGGTGCAGGGGGACCGCCACGGGGCGGGCCGCCGGGTCCCACAGCGCCAGGGAGGCCGTCGAGGTGAAGGCGGGCAGCGCCCGGCGGTCGCCCGCGGTCAGGGTGGGCACGGCCATGTCGCTGGTCTTCTCGCGCTTCAGGCCCGTCTCGGGGTCGGTCTCGACCTCGCCGAGCATGGCGACGACGGGGACCAGCAGGCGGGCGCCCTTCAAGGCGGCCAGCACCTGCGGTTCGCGGGAGCGGTCCTGCGCCCAGGCGGCCAGGGCCGCGCTCAGAGCGGGATCGGCGGAGCCGTCGTCGTCGGAGAAACCGGGGTCGGGGATGTTCTTGTTCGCCACAATCAACCGACCCTATCCCGCCGCGCGACGCGCGGACGCCGGGCCAGTACGCCGGCCACCACCAGCAGCGCCACGCCCGCGACCCCCGCCGCCCCGGCGCCCAGCCGGGGCCTGCGCTCGGGGCGGGCCGCCCGCTCCGGACCGGGGCCGAAGTACGGCCGCCCGGCCGCGACGGGCGTGGGCAGCGGGGCTTCCGGCCGCAGGCCCTGCGCCCCTTGGAGCGCCGCGACGGCGTCCACCGTGCCGTAGCCGCGGGAGTCGTCGCGTCCGCCCGCCGGGGCGTCCGCGGCGGTGTCCCGCAGCAGCTTCTTGATCTGGGCCGGGGACAGTCCGGGGTGGGCGGCCTTGACCAGGGCGACCGTGCCGGAGACGAAGGCGGCGGCGGCGCTGGTCCCCCAGCCCACGTAGTAGCTGCGGTCGGGGTCGGCGCTGACCACGTCGACGCCCGGGGCGCTGACGGTGGCGTACCAGTGGCGGGTGGAGAAGTCGGCCTTGCGGCCCTTGCGGTCGACGGCGGCGACGGCGATCACGCCGGGGTAGGCGGCCGGGTAGGAGATGGGGTCGCCGTGTTCGCCGCCGTTGCCGGCGGAGGCGACGACCACCGCGCCTTTGCCGAGGGCGTACTGGACCGCCTCGTCCTCGGCGCCTTCGTGGTGGGCGGATTCGCTGTCGTCGCCCAGCGAGAGGTTGATGACGTCGGCGCCGTGGTCGGCGGCCCAGCGGATGCCTTCGGCGAGGGCCCCCGCCTTGCTGTCACGGGCCTTGGCCCGACCGGGGTCGTTCTCCTCCAGGATCACCCGGACCGGGAGGATCTTGGCCCGCGGGGCCACGCCGAGCACTCCCTCGGCGTGGTCGGGGCCGTGGCCGCGCCCGGCGATGATGGCGGCCATCGCGGTGCCGTGGCGGGCCCAGGCGCGATCGCCGGGGCCGGCGCCCATGCCGACGAGGTCGGCGCCGTCGAGTACCTGGCCGGTGAGGTCGGGGTGGGTGGCGTCGACGCCGGTGTCGACGACGGCGACCGTGACCCCCTCGCCCTGGGTGGTGCCCCAGGCCTCTTCGGCGCGCAGGGTCAGCAGGCCCCACTGGTGGTCGCGGATGGTGTCGGCGGTCGCGGGGTGGGCGGTGGCGGCGGTGACGAGGGCGGCGACGGTCAGGGCCGCCGAGGTACGGGTTCGGCTCATCGGGCGGGCTCCGGGTCCGTGGGGTGCGGCGCCGGCGGGGCGGCGAGGTCCTCGACGGCGCGTTCGAGGCGCCCGGCGACCGCCTTGGCCTCGTACCCCAGCCCCGCCTGCGCCGCGGCCCCGGTCGCGGCGGGCCGCGCGGCCTCCTCGGCCGGCTGGGGCGCGTCCTGGAGGCGACCGTCGGCGAAGGCGGAGACGGCGTAGACCACGGCCGGGGCACCGGGGACGACACCCGCGGCCCAGGTGGCGCGTCGCGGGTCGGTGAAGCCGAAGCCGGAGGGGGCCGGGAGCCGGCCGCGCAGCCCGTCCATGGTGGCGGGGTCGGCGGTGGTGAAGACCAGGCCGACGCTGACGAGGGAGCTGCGGGTGGAGTCGGTGTAGGTGGCGCGCAGGACGCGGGCGCAGCCGGTGGCGGCCAGCGCGGCGCGCCAGTCGGCGTTGAGGGCGGCGGGGCCGCAGTCGGCGTCGGGGGCGAGGGCGATCCGGGTCCAGGTCCGGTCGGCGCCGCCGGGACCGTCACCGGGGCCGTCGAGCACGGGCGGGAAGAGGCGGTCGACGGGGGCGTCGCGCCACAGCGACCCGGCCGCGCGGTAGGCGGCTCGGGCCGGCAGGGGGCGGTGGGCGGCGCGGTGGTCGTTCCAGGCGGTGGCGGCGGCCCCGGCGGTGAGGCCGGTGCCGAGCAGCGCGCAGAGCACGGCGGCGGTGACACGGGCGGGGCTCCGGCGGCCGGTGCTCGCCCCTGGTCCGGGTTCGGCGAGGTCCGCGGGCAGCGGTGTGGACGTCGTCATCCGGCGGCTCAGCCCCCCGTTCGTCCGCTGCGGCCTTCGTCCGTACTCTACGAGGTCGCGCGGGCCCGCCGGCGGCGTCCCGGATGGTGGGACGTCCCAGGGGAGCGCGGCCGACCCCTTACCCGCGGGTACACCCACGTGGCAGGCTGCCGCCATGACTTCCGACCGTGCCCGGTACGACGCGGCCACCGCCCACCTCGACGCCCCGCTGGCGATCGTCGATCTGGACGCGTTCGACGCCAACGCCGACGACCTCGTCCGTCGCGCCGGCGGCAAGCCGATCCGCGTGGCCAGCAAGTCCGTGCGCTGCCGGGCGCTGCTCGAACGGGTGCTGGCCCGGCCCGGGTTCGCCGGGATCATGTCGTACACCCTCGCGGAGAGCGTCTGGTTGGCCCGCTCCGGTTTCGAGGACGTGCTCCTCGCCTACCCCTGCGCCGACCGCGCCGGCTTCGCCGAGCTGGCCGGTGACCCGAAACTCGCCTCCGCCGTCACCGTGATGGTCGACGACCCCGCGCAGTTGGAGCTGATCGACCGCTCCCGCGACGGCGGCGCCCAGGAGATCCGGGTCTGTCTGGAGCTGGACACCTCGCTGCGTCTGCTCGGCGGCAGGGTCCGCGTCGGAGCCCGCCGTTCGCCGCTGCGCGAGCCGGCCGAGCTCGCGGCGCTCGCCCGGGCGGTGAGCGCGCGGCCGGGGTTCCGGGTGGTGGGGGTGATGGGATACGAGGGCCACGTCGCCGGGGTCGGCGACCGCCTCGCGGGACGCCCCGTGCGCTCCGGGGCGATCCGGCTGATGCAGGCCGCGGCGCGCAAGGAGCTCGCCGCCCGCCGCGCCGAGGCGGTGCGGGCCGTGCGCGCCGTCGTCCCGGACCTGGAGTTCGTCAACGGCGGCGGCACCGGCAGCGTGCAGCAGACCGCCGCCGAGGACGCCGTCACGGAGATCGCCGCCGGGTCGGGGCTGTACGTGCCGCGCTTGTTCGACAACTACACCTCGTTCCGGGGCCGGCCGGCCGCGCTCTTCGCCCAGCCGGTGGTCCGCAGGCCCGGCGTCGGGGTGGTGACGGTGCTCGGCGGCGGCTACCCGGCCTCCGGCGCGGCCGGCCCGGACCGGCTGCCGGAGCCGTACCTGCCGCGGGGACTGCGCTACGACCCGCAGGAGGGCGCGGGCGAGGTGCAGACGCCGCTCCTGGGCGCCCCGGCCGACGACCTGCTGATCGGGGACCGGGTCTGGTTCCGCCACGCGAAGGCCGGTGAGCTGTGTGAGCGCTTCGACGCCCTGCACCTGGTCGAGGGTGACCGGGTGACGGCCACCGCCCCGACCTACCGGGGCGAGGGCCGCACCTTCCTGTGACGGCCACCGCCCCGACCTACCGGGGCGAGGGCCGCACCTTCCTGTGACGGCGAACGGCGACGGAGCAGGGGGAGGCGACCAGGGGGAATATCGGATGACCGGCGTCCGTACCGGCACGTAACCTGCCGCCCATGGACCCGCTCACCGAACAACAGATCCGTTCGTCCTTCGTGAACTGCAGCAAGGGCGAGGCGGCCCGGCTGAAGCTGCCGCTGGACTTCGCCGAACTGCCGTGGGACGACCTGGACTTCCTGGGCTGGGTCGATCCCGGCGCGCCGCTGCGCGCCCACATCGTGCGGCCCGGGACGGACGGTTCCCCCGTCGGCATCACCCTGCGGGTGCCGGGCGCCAACCGGGCGGGCGCCTTCAAGTCCAGCATCTGCCAGATCTGCCTGACCGGGCACGCCTCCTCCGGCGTCGCCCTCCTCGTCGCCCCCCTGGCGGGGGCTCGCGGCCGGGAGGGCAACAGCGTGGGGACGTACGTCTGCGCCGACCTGGCGTGCTCCCTCTACATGCGGGGCAAGCGGCAGCCGAAGCTGCGGGCGCGCGGCTACGAGGAGACGCTGACCCTGGAGGAGCGGGTGGCGCGCGCGGAGGCGAACCTGGACGTCTTCGCCGCCAAGGTCACCGGCTGACGGCCGCCGGCGGGAACACCGGGTCCGTCTGGTCGGGGACGACGCTCCCGTCGGCCCGGCGGACAGGGCCGGGCGTGCCGTCGTGGTCGACGTAGCCCGTCGTCGCGCACGGGTACGGGGCGATCTTCCGCTTCTTCGGCTCGATGAACATCGGGTTCACGATCCACGCGCCGTCGCCGTTGTCGTAGGCGCGGCACATCAGTTCGTCCTTGTTCCGGTTCAGTACGAGCCGCAGCGCGGTCGCGTCGCGCAGGAACGAGACGTCGGTGTCGGAGTCGCCCGCCGCGAAGACCTGTCGCCGGGCGGCCGGCCCGACCTTCTGCGCGGCGGCTCCGCGCACGTGGAAGACCTCCTGGTTGATCCAGCAGCGCTTGCCGTCGATGTAGGTGATCATCGTGTCCGCGCCGTCCCGCACCGACCCGCAGCCCTTGAGGTGGGCGGTGAACCTGCCGTCGGGTGTGGTGGTGTTGCGGATGCCGATGACGCGGTCGGCGGCGACGCCGACGCCCTTCGCCCAGACCTCCACGACGGGCTGGGGCGACGCGGAGGTGATCCACACGTCGAAGCCGGCCTTCCGCAGCGCGTCGACGAGGTCCTTCTGCTGGTCGTAGTAGCGGACCCAGCCGGTGACGGTGGCGCTGCCGACCCGCTGTGTGGCGTCGACGGGCGCGGCGAGGTTCTCGGCGCGGGCGGCGGCGGCGAAGGCGCGGACCTCGGCGGGGCTCCGCCCCTGCGTCAGTTGTGCCAGCCAGGCGTAGGCGGGTTCGACCGTGCGGTGGTCCCAGCCGGTGAAGGCCGGGGCGCCGGCCCGGGTGGCTGCGGTGCCGTAGACGGCCAGCACCTCGTCCGCGCAGGCCGTGCCCGACGGGGTGCCGGTGGGCAGCGGGGCGCCGGGGCGGGCCAGGGCGTCGCAGGCGTCGGCGAGGGCGGAGGCGGCGGCCGGGGTGAGGTAGCGGCTGGTGGACGACCAGTCGCCGGTCCCGGGCCGGCGTATCTTCCCGTTGCGCAGCAGCCAGTACATCGTTGCGTCCCCGACGTCGTTCTTGACGACGGTGTTGTCCCAGTCGAAGACGGCGACGGGCTTGGTGTGGGCGGGCCGGTACGGGTCGCACGTCCCGTACCGGTCGATCAGTCGCTGGAGCCGCTCCCGGTTGTCCCCGTACCAGCCGCCCGCGACCTTCGGGGTGGTGCAGCGGGCTCCGGGTACGGCCTGGGCGGTGGGCGCGGTGGCCGCGAGGGCGCCGGCGGCGAGCGTGACGGCGGCGGCCGCGGCCCGGAGGCGGCGCGCGCGGGCGGGTGGGGTCATGGGGGGACGCTCCTGCTCTACGAAGATCACCGGGATTTGCGGGGACGGTCCGGAGCACGACGGCCGGGCGTCGTGCGACGCCCGGCTGTCGGGGGAGGACGGGACGGGCGTGGAGGCCCGGGCGTCCTACAGGGGTGTGACGTACGCGCCGGCGATACCGCCGTCCACGAGGAAGTCGGTGGCGTTGACGAAGGAGGAGTCGTCGCTGGCGAGGAACGCGACGGCGGCGGCGATCTCGGTGGGTTCGGCGAACCGGCCGAGCGGGATGTGCACCAGGCGCCGGGCGGCCCGCTCGGGGTCCTTGGCGAACAGCTCTTGGAGCAGCGGGGTGTTGACGGGTCCCGGGCACAGGGCGTTGACGCGGATGCCCTCGCGGGCGAACTGCACGCCCAGTTCGCGGGACATGGCGAGGACGCCGCCCTTGGACGCGGTGTAGGAGATCTGGGAGGTGGCGGCGCCCATGACGGCCACGAAGGAGGCGGTGTTGATGATGGAGCCGCGGCCCTGGCGCCGCATGTAGGGCAGGGCGGCCTTGCAGCAGAGGTAGACGGAGGTGAGGTTGACGTCCTGGACGCGCTTCCAGGCCTCCAGGCCGGTGGTGAGGATGGAGTCGTCGTCCGGCGGGGAGATGCCGGCGTTGTTGAAGGCGATGTCGACGGAGCCGTAGGTGTCGAAGGCGGTCTTGAAGAGGGCTTCGACCTCCTCGGGGCTGGTGACGTCGACCTTGACGAAGGTGCCGCCGACTTCCTCGGCCGCGGCCTTGCCGGCCCTCTCGTCGATGTCGCCGCAGACGACGTTGGCGCCCTCGGAGGCCAGGCGGCGGGCGGTGGCGAGGCCGATGCCGCTGCCGGCGCCGGTGATGACGGCGGTACGGCCGACCAGGCGGCGGCAGACGATCTCTTCGTTCGACTCGTTGGACTCGTTGGGCTCGTTCGACATGCGCTTCAGGCCTCCGTGCTGATGAAGACGTTCTTGGTCTCGGTGAATGCGGTCAGGGCGTCGGGTCCGAGCTCCCGGCCGAGGCCGGACTGCTTGTAGCCGCCGAAGGGGGTCCAGTAGCGGACGCTGCTGTGGGAGTTGACGGACAGGTTCCCGGCGGCGACGGCGCGCGAGACGCGCAGGGCGCGGCCGATGTCGCGGGTCCACAGGGAACCGGAGAGCCCGTAGTCGGTGGCGTTGGCCAGGCGTACGGCGTCCTCCTCGTCCTCGAAGGGCAGGACGACGGCGACGGGACCGAAGACCTCCTCGACGGCCACGGGCGCGGTGGGGGCGACGTCCGTGACGAGGGTCGGCGGGTACCAGAAGCCGGGTCCTTCGGGGGCCGTGCCGCGGACGGCGGTCAGGTCGTCGGTGACGTACCCGCGGACGCGTTCGAGCTGGGCGCGCGAGATCAGCGGGCCCATCTGGGTCTTCTCGTCGGCCGGGTCGCCGACGCGTACGGCCTCGATGGCGGGGGTGACCAGTTCCAGGAACCGGTCGTAGGCGGAGCGCTGGACGAGGATGCGGGTGCGGGCGCAGCAGTCCTGGCCGGTGTTGTCGAGGAAGGCCATGGGGGCGGCGGCGGCCGCGGCCTCGATGTCGGCGTCGGCGAAGACGATGTTGGGGCTCTTGCCGCCGAGTTCGAGGGTGAGCCGTTTCACCCGGTCGGCGCACTTGGCCATGATCTGCTTGCCGACCGCCGTGGAGCCGGTGAAGACGATCTTCGCGACTCCGGGGTGTTCCACGAGCGCGTCGCCGGTGACGGCGCCCGGCCCGGGGAGCACCTGGAAGAGGTGCTCGGGAATCCCGGCTTCCAGGGCCAGTTCGGCGAGGCGCAGGGCGGTGAGGGGGGTGGTCTCGGCGGGCTTGAGGAGGACGGCGTTGCCCGCGGCGAGGGCCGGCGCAAGCGCCCAGGCGGCGATCGGCATGGGGAAGTTCCAGGGGGCGATCACGCCGATGACGCCGAGGGGTTCGAGGAAGGTGACGTCGATGCCGCCGGCGACGGGGATCTGGCGGCCGGAGAGCCGTTCGACTCCCCCGGCGGCGAAGTCGAGCAGGTCGCGTACGTTGCCTGCTTCCCAGCGGGCGTTGCCGATGGTGTGGCCGGCTTCGCGGACCTCCAGCAGGGCCAGTTCCTCGATGTGTCCGTCCACCACGGCGGCGAAGCGGCGCAGCGACCGGGCCCGGTCCGCGGGGGACGCCGCCGCCCAGCCCCGCTGTGCGGCGGCGGCTCTGGCGACGGCGGCGTCGACGTCGTCCCGTGTGGCGGTCGGGACGGTGGCGACGAGTTCCTCGGTGGCCGGGTTCAGCACGCGCAGGACGGAGGGGGCCGACACATCGGACACGTGGTGCCTCACAGACTTCTCCAAGGGGGGGGTTACAGGCGTTCGAAGGAGCGGCGCAGTTCCCAGTCGGTGACCGCCGAGTCGTAGGCGTCGAGTTCGACGCGGGCCATGTTGCGGTAGTGGGCGACGACCTCGGGGCCGAAGGCGGCCTTGGCGATCTCGCTGTTCTCCCAGAGTTCCGCGGCCTCGCGCAGGGTGCTCGGGACGTGCGCGTAGTCGCCGGTGTAGGCGTTGCCGGTGCAGGCCTGGGGCGGTTCGAGGCGGTTCTCGATGCCATAGAGGCCGGCCGCGACCAGTCCGGCGACGGCGAGGTAGGGGTTGACGTCGCCGCCGGGGAGGCGGTTCTCGAAGCGCGTGGAGCGGCCGTGGCCGACCACGCGCAGGGCGCAGGTCCGGTTGTCCACGCCCCAGGCGACGGCGGTAGGGGCGAAGGAACCGGGCCTGAAACGCTTGTACGAGTTGATGTTCGGGGCGTAGAGAAGGGAGAAGTCGCGCAGCGCGGCGAGTTGGCCGGCCAGGAAGTGCCGCATCACCGGGGACATGCCGTCGGGGCCGTCCCCGGCCATCGCGTTGTGCCCGTCGGCGTCGGTGAGCGAGAGGTGGATGTGGCAGGAGTTGCCCTCGCGCTCGTCGTACTTGGCCATGAAGGTGAGCGAGACGCCTTCCTGGGCGGCGATCTCCTTGGCACCCGTCTTGTAGACGGAGTGCTGGTCGCAGGTGGTGAGGGCCTCGTCGTAGCGGAAGACGATCTCGTGCTGCCCGAGGTTGCACTCGCCCTTGGCGGACTCGACGACCAGGCCGGCGGCCTGCATCTCGTTGCGGATGCGGCGCAGCAGGGGCTCGACGCGGCCGGTGCCGAGGACCGAGTAGTCGATGTTGTACTGGTTGGCGGGGGTCAGGTCGCGGTAGCGGGAGTTCCAGGCCTGTTCGTAGGTGTCCTGGAACACCATGAACTCCAGCTCGGTGCCGACCATCGCGTCGTACCCGTGTTCGGCGAGGCGCTCCAACTGGCGGCGCAGGATCTGCCGGGGCGCGGCGACGACGGGCGTGCCGTCGTTCCAGGCGAGGTCGGCGAGGACGAAGGCGCTGCCGGGGTTCCACGGGACGCGGCGCAGGGTGGCGAGGTCGGGGTGCATGGCGAAGTCGCCGTAGCCGCGGTCCCAGGAGGACATCTCGTATCCGTCGACGGTGTTCATCTCGGTGTCGACGGCGAGCAGGTAGTTGCAGCCCTCGGTGCCGTGGGCGAGGACCTCGTCGAGGAAGAACTGTGCGGCGAACCGCTTGCCCTGGAGGCGCCCTTGCATGTCGGGGAAGGCCAGGACGACTGTGTCGATCTCGCCGTCCGCGACCAGGGAGCGGAGCTCCTCGGGCGCGAGCGGCGGCTTGCGGTCTACCACTGGAATCTCTCCTTCGGTGAGCCGAGTGGGCCTAAGGTATTGAACAGAACCATTGCTTGGGAAGGGGTGGAGCCCAGATGACCGACACGGCGGGCGAGGGCGACGCGATCGCGCGGTTGAATCCCGTGCTGCGGCAGGTGCGGGCCGGCAACGGTTTCGAGGAGGCGCTGGAGCAGATCCTCCAGGTGGTTCGACTGGGGCTGGTGCCTGGCGGGGAACGGCTACCGCCGGAGCGGGAGTTGGCGGAGCGGATGGGCATCAGCCGGGTCACGTTGCGCGAGGTGCTGAAGGTGCTCCAGGACCAGGGCCTGGTGGAGGCCCGGCGCGGCCGGTACGGCGGAACGTTCGTGCTGGCCCGTCCCGACACGCCGGCCGACGGCGCGGAGCGGGAGCTGCGGCGCCGGGTCGCGCGGGTGGACATCGAGGACGCCCTGCGCTTCCGCGAGGTCCTGGAGGTGGGCGCGGCGGGTCTGTGCGCCGCGCACGGGCTGACCGAGGAGGGGACGGAACGGCTGCTCGCCGCTCTGGCCGCCACCCACGACGCCCCGCTCCAGGACTACCGCCGCCAGGACACCCTGTTCCACCTCACCCTGTGCGAACTGGCCGGTTCCCCCACCCTGACGGCCCAGTACGCCGCCGTCCGGGCCACCGTCAACGATCTGCTGGACTGCATCCCGCTGTTGGTGCGCAACCTGGAGCACTCGCAGCAGCAGCACACCGCGCTCGTCGAGGCGGTGCTGGAGCGGGACGCGGACTCGGCCCGCGAGACGATGC
Organism: Streptomyces sp. Tek67B01; assembly: GCF_055231995.1. Classification (NCBI taxonomy): domain Bacteria; kingdom Bacillati; phylum Actinomycetota; class Actinomycetes; order Kitasatosporales; family Streptomycetaceae; genus Streptomyces; species Streptomyces sp. Tek67B01. The sequence continues at coordinate 5,688,263 of NZ_JBUYUY010000001.1, read as the reverse complement.
GCGAGCACTGCTGCGGCACGGCCGCGCTGCTGCGGGGCTTCCTGGCGTGAACGGTCGCGGGCGGCGCCGGATCGAGAGGGTTTCGTAACGCCTGTTCAACGCGGGGGACTTGCGCGTTCCACCCACATGACGCAAAGGTACGCCTCACGACCATTGCCCTCACAGGCATCGCCCTCACAACCACCGCACGCGTCACCCCACCACCCGTTGCACCACCTTGCCCCAGGCAGGAGCGCACATGGCCGACGACATCGAGGGCCGGCTGACCGCCGCGCCCGGACCCACCAAGGCCCCCGAGGCCGGAAGCGACACGTACCTGGAACGCCGCACACTGCGCCGCGGCAGCGCCGGTTGGCTGCTGCTCACGGGCCTCGGCGTCGCCTACGTCGTCTCGGGGGACTTCTCCGGCTGGAACGTCGGCCTCGCCCAGGGCGGGTTCGGCGGCCTCGCCATCGCGACCGCCTTGATGGGCGCGATGTACGCCTGCCTGGTGTTCTCGCTCGCCGAGCTGTCCGCCATCTTGCCCACTGCGGGCGGCGGTTACGGTTTCGCCCGCCGGGCGCTGGGCACCTGGGGCGGCTTCCTCACGGGTACGGCCATCCTCATCGAGTACATCCTCGCGCCCGCCGCGATCTCCATCTTCATCGGCGACTACGTCGAGTCCCTGCACCTCTTCGGCCTCACCTCCGGATGGCCCGTCTACCTCGCCTGCTTCGCCGTGTTCATCGGCATCCACCTGTGGGGGGTGGGCGAGGCCCTGCGCTTCTCGCTCGTCGTCACCGCCGTCGCCGTGCTCGCCCTTCTCGTCTTCGCGGTGGGCGCGTTCACCGAGTTCGACCCGGCCCGTCTCGACGACATCGCCGTCGACACCTCCGCCGCGGGCGCGAGTTCGTGGCTGCCGCTCGGCTTCCTCGGCATCTGGGCCGCGTTCCCCTTCGGCATGTGGTTCTTCCTCGGGGTGGAGGGCGTCCCGCTGGCGGCCGAGGAGGCCAAGGACCCGGTGCGCTCGATGCCCCGCGCGCTGTCGATCTCCATGGGCATCCTCGTCCTGCTGGCCCTGATGACGTTCCTGGCCTCCACCGGCGCGCGCGGCGCGGACGCCATCACGGACGCGGGCAACCCGCTGGTGGTCGCGCTGGAGGGCGACCCCGGCCTGTCCTGGCTCAAGACCTTCGTCAACTACGCGGGTCTCGCCGGACTCGTGGCCTCCTTCTTCTCGCTCATCTTCGCGGGTTCCCGCCAGCTCTTCGCGCTCTCGCGCGCCGGCTACCTGCCGCGCTTCCTGTCGCTCACCTCGAAGCGCAAGGCCCCGTACCTGGGCCTGCTGATACCCGGCGCGATCGGTTTCGCACTGGCCGCCGCCACCGGCAACGGCCCTCGCATGTTGAACATCGCGGTGTTCGGCGCGACCATCTCGTACGCCCTGATGGCCCTGTCCCACATCGTGCTGCGGCGCCGCGAGCCGGGGCTGGAGCGCCCGTACCGCACCCCGGGCGGCGCCGTCACCTCGTCCGTGGCCTTCGCCCTGGCCCTGTCGGCACTGGTCGCCACCTTCCTGGTGGACAAGGACGCGGCCCTCATCGCGTTGGCCGTCTACGCCGTCGCCCTCGCCTACTTCGCCTTCTACAGTCGCCACCGGCTCGTCGCCTCCGCGCCCGAGGAGGAGTTCGCGGCGCTGGCCGAAGCCGAGGCGGAATTGACCCGTGACTGAAATCCTGACGCCGACTCGGCTCCCGTCCACCCGGAGGTAGAAACGTGCCCAGGCCGCTCATCGGCATCACCACCTACGTGGAGGAGTCCACCCGCTACGGCGTGTGGGACCTCGCGACCTCCCTCGTCCCCTCCGGGTACTACGAACTCGTCCAGGCGGCGGGCGGTGCGGCCGTCCTGCTGCCCCCGGACGAACCGTCGCGGGCCGCGGAGGTGCTGAGCCGGGTGGACGGCCTGGTCGTCGCGGGCGGCCCCGACGTGGACCCGGTGCACTACGGCGCCGCGCGCGACCCCCGTACGGGCGCACCCGCGACGGTCCGCGACACGTGGGAGCTGGCGCTCATCCGGGCCGCGCTGGAGTCCGGCGCCCCGCTGCTCGGCATCTGCCGGGGCATGCAGGCGCTGAACGTGGCCCTGGGGGGCACGCTGATCCAGCACATCGACGGCCATGTGCACACCCCGGGCGTCACCTCGTGGCACCCGGTCCGCCCCGTCGACGGCACCCGCTACGCGTCCCTGGTCCCGGAGGAGGCGGAGGTCCCCACCTACCACCACCAGGCGGTGGACCGGCTGGGCGACGGGCTGGTGGTCTCGGCGCACGCGCTGGACGGCACCATCGAGGCCATCGAACTGCCCGACCCGGACCGGTGGGTGGTGGGCGTGCAGTGGCACCCTGAGCGCGACAAGGACACCCGGGTGATGGCGGCGCTGGTGGAGGCGGCCGCCACCGTCCCGGCCCTCGCCGTCTGACGGCTCAGGCGCACTGCGAGCGCCTCAGGCGTGCTGCGGGACCTCGTCCTTCATGGCCGTCTTGAGCTGCTCGCGCAGCTCCGGGCTCGCCTCGTGCCCGTGCACGGACACGGCGTGCTGCTCGGCGGCGCGGACCAGTTCCTCCTCCTCGCCCGACATGAAGAGGCTACAGTTCGATTCACTCGGGAATTCGCGGCAGTCGATCGTTTTGCGCATCACGCGCCTCCTCGGATCCGACTGCCTCCATTGTCCGCCCGTACCGTCACGGTGGCGAACACGGGTTCCGGCCGGCCGTGATCGGCTCGCGCCGCTCAGGAGCGGGCCCGGGTCAGCGACAACAGGTCACGGGCCGGCCCGGCCGGGCGGGCACCCGTCGGCCACACGGCCCGCAGCGCCCGCGCCAGCCCCGCCCCGACGACCGGGACCTCCACCAGCCGCCGGGACGCCAGCTCGTCCCCCACCGCGAGCTCCGACAACACGCACGGCCCCGCCCCGCTGAGCGCCGCCGACTTCACCGCGGTGGTGGACGCGAGCTCCAGCAGCGGCTGCGCCAGTCCCCCGGACGCGGCCAGCGCCGCGTCCAGGACCTGCCGGGTCCCCGACCCCCGCTCGCGCAGGATCAGCGGGGTCGCCACCAGCTCCGCGGCCTCCACCCCCCGCGAGCGCCGGGCCCAGGCGTGCCCCGGCGCGACCGCCACCACGAGCCGGTCCTGCGCGATGACCACCGAGTCCAGTCCGTCGGGTACAGAGAGGCCCTCCACGAAGCCCAGGTCCGCCTCGTGCGAGAGGACCAGCTCGGCGACGAGCGCCGAGTTCCCCGCGTGCAGGGACACCGCCGTCCCCGGCCGCTGTCCCCGCAGCGCGATCAGCCACCCCGGCAGCAGGTACTCCGCGATCGTCATGCTGGCCGCGACCCGCAGCCGCGAGTCCCGCCGCCCGCGCAGCGCCTGCGCGCCCACGTCGAAGGCCTCGGCCGCCTCCACCACCCGGCGGGCCCAGTCCGTGACCAGGGCGCCCTCCGCCGTCAGCGTCGACCCGCGCGGCGAGCGGTCCACCAAGGCCACGCCCAGCCGGGTCTCCATGGCCCGGATCCGGCTGCTCGCCGCCGGCTGGGTGATCCCCAACCGGCGGGCCGCCCCGCTCAGGCTGCCGACCCGCGCCACCGCCAGCAGCAGCTCCAGCGCGCCCAGGTCCGGCACGCGGTGCGCCAGTGGCACCACTTCCTCGTTACCCATAAATGCAGTTTATGCCCTCATACGAAACCTCCCCCTGCCCCCGACCGCGCCCGGACACGAGGCTGGGCCCATGGTCACCACCCTCGTGCGACCCCGCACCACCACCGAACCCGCGCCCCGGGCCCACAAGGCCCCCGCGCTCCGGCACCTCGGCCCCAACTGGTACGCCTGCGTGATGGGCACGGCGATCGTCGCCAACGCGGGCGCCACCCTCCCGTACCAGCTCCCCGGTCAGCAGGTGGCCTGCCGGCTCGTCTGGGTCCTGTCCGCCGCGGCCCTCGCCGTGCTGCTCACCGCCCGGGCCGGGCACTGGCTCCACCACCGCGACCAGGCGCGCGCCCACCTCCTCGACCCCGCCGTCGCCCCCTTCTACGGCTGCCCGGCCATGGCCCTGCCGGCCGTCGGCGCCGGCGCCCTGCTCGTCGGCAAGGACGTGATCGGCGCCCCGGCGGCCGTCGCCGCCGACGCCGTGCTGTACACCGCCGGGACCGTGATCGGCCTGCTGATGGCCGTACTGGTCCCCTACCTGATGGTGGTGCGGCACGAGGTCGAGCCGCGGCAGGCCACGCCCGTATGGCTGCTGCCGCTGGTCTCCCCCATGGTCTCCGCCGCCCTCGGCCCCCTGCTCATCCCGCACCTGCCCGCCGGCCAGGCCCGCGAGGCGATGCTGCTGGCCTGCTACGCCATGTTCGGCCTCAGCCTGCTGGCCACCTTGACGATGCTGCCACTGGTGTTCGGCCGCCTGATCGTGAGCGGACCGCTGCCCCTGGCACTGACCCCCACCCTGTTCCTGGTCCTGGGCCCCCTCGGCCAGTCGACCACCGCCGTCAACCAGCTCGCCGACATGGCCCCCCTGTCGATCGGCGCCCCCTACGCGAACGCGTTCGGGGCCTTCGCCGTGGTGTACGGGGTGCCCGTGATGGGCTTCGCCCTGCTGTGGCTGGCCCTCGCCGCCGCGATGCTGCTCCGGGCGGCCCGGGCCGGCATGGGCTTCACGATGACCTGGTGGGCGCTGACCTTCCCCGTCGGCACCTGTGTGACCGGAGCCGCCGGCCTGGCCCGCCACACCGACCTGACCGCCTTCTCCTGGCTGGCCTGGGCCCTGTTCCTGACCCTGCTCACCACCTGGCTCCTCGCCACCGCGCACACCCTGCGCGGTCTGTTCACGGGCCGGCTGCTGCCCCGCTAACGGGCGGCCCGCAGGGCCTCGGCCAGTACCGTCGGAGCCTCCGCCAGCGAGGGCCCGTACCAGGTCAGGTGCCGGCCGCTGACGAGCGCGGCCGGCAGGCCCGAGAACGCCTCGGGGCCGTCCTGCGCGGTGAACCGGTACGGCTCGTCCGGCAGGACCACCAGGTCGCAGCCCGCGGCGTCCGCCTCGGCCGGTGTCACGCGCGGGTAGCGCTCGGCGTGGCCGGCGTAGACGTTGCGCACCCCGAGGCGGCCCAGCACGTCCCCGGCGAAGGTGTCCCGCCCCAGGACCATCCACGGTCGCCGCCACACCGGTACGACGGCGCGCACCGCGGCCGGGGGCTCCACCGCCGCCCACGCCTTCTCGGCGTCGGCGAGCCAACCCGGTCGCGCCCGCCCCAACACCTCGACCAGCAGCCGGTCCAGCTCGCCGAAGGCCTGCGGCAACGAGCGGACCTCGGTGACCAGCACCCGCACCCCGGCCGCCCGCAGGGCCGCCAGGTCGGCGGCCCGGTTCTCCTCCTCGTTCGCGATGACGAGGTCCGGGCGCAGCCCGACGATCGCGGACACGTCGGGGTTCTTCGTCCCGCCGATCCGCAGCGCTCCCCCGAGGTCCTCGGGACGCGTGCACCAGTCGGTGACCCCGACGAGCAGGCCCGGGGCGCTCACCGCCACCGCCTCGGTCAGCGACGGCACCAGCGAGACGATCCGCCGCACGCCGCTCAGTGCTCCGGCGAGGGCGGCTCGGACGTCGCGTGGATGTGCTCCCCCACCGCCACCACCAGGATGCGGGTGTCCTCGCTCATCGCCCGCCAGCGGTGGCGCACGCCACCGGACAGGAACAGCGCGTCGCCGTTCTCCAGCCGGTAAGCCCGCCCCTCGGCCTCGACCTGGCAGGCGCCCGCGACGACGTACATCAGCTCGTCGTTGCGGTGCTGGTACTCGCGGCCCGCGTCCTGGTCCCCGCTGAACTCCAGCGCGTGCAGTTGGTGGTGCCCGCGTACGAGTGGACGCACGCCCGGGGCCGGCGCCAGACCGGAGTCGTCCCCGGCCCGTACGAGGTCCACCGTGCGCGCGGTGTCGGAGGCGGCCAGCAACTCGACGGCGGTGGTCTCCAGCGCGTCCGCGACCCGCTCCAGGGACCGCATGCTCGGCCGGGCCCGCTCGTTCTCTATCTGGCTCAGGAAGGGCACGGACAGGCCGCTGCGCGCCGATACGACGGCCAGGGTCAGATGGAGGGCGCGGCGCCGCTTGCGCACGGCGACACCCACCCGAAGCGGTTGCTCCTTGGCGTCCTTCTCCTTCTCGTCCCTGCCGTGCGTGCCGATCTTTCCGTCCCTGCCGTCCTTGCCGTTCATGTCGGGGCTGCCCTCCCCTAATCCACTCGTCGCACATCGGTGTGCTGTAAGCACCTTACGCAGCAACCGCCCCCGGATTCGCGTTCACGGCAGGACCGGCCGACGTCGGCGGCCGACGGGGCGGCTGCGGCATCATCGTCAGCGTGACGACACGACGCCTGATGCTCCTGGACACCGCCTCCCTCTACTTCCGCGCGTACTTCGGCGTGCCGGACTCCGTGAAGGCCCCCGACGGCACACCGGTCAACGCCGTGCGCGGCCTGCTCGACTTCATCGGGCGACTGGTCCAAGACCACCGTCCCGACGACCTGGTGGCCTGCATGGACGCCGACTGGCGACCGCAGTGGCGGGTGGACCTGATCCCGTCGTACAAGGCGCACCGGGTCGCCGAGGAAACCGAGAGCGGCCCCGACGTGGAGGAGACGCCCGACACCCTCACGCCGCAGGTGCCGATCATCGAGGCCGCGCTGGACGCGTTCGGCATCGCCCGGGTGGGCGTCGCCGGGTACGAGGCGGACGACGTCATCGGGACCCTCACCGCCCGGGCGACCGGCCCGGTGGACATCGTCACGGGCGACCGGGACCTGTACCAGCTGATCGACGACGGGAAGCGGCGACGCGTCCTTTACCCGCTCAAGGGCGTCGGCTCGCTCCAGGTGACGGACGAGGCGTGGCTGCGCGAGAAGTACGGGGTGGACGGGCCCGGCTACGCGGACCTGGCGCTGCTGCGCGGCGACCCCAGCGACGGCCTGCCTGGGGTGCCCGGGATCGGCGAGAAGACGGCGGCGAAGCTGCTGGACGCGTTCGGCGACCTGGCCGGGATCATCGCGGCGATCGACGACCCGAAGTCGAAGCTGACCCCCACGCAGCGCAAGCGGCTGGACGAGTCGCGGCCGTACCTGGCGGTGGCCCCGAAGGTGGTCAAGGTCGCCTCGGACGTCCCGCTTCCCGACTTCGACCCGGCGCTCCCGGCGGCGCCGGCCCGGCCCGAGATGGTCGACGCGCTCGCCCGCCGCTGGGGTCTGGGCGGAGCCGTGGCCAGGCTGAGCAGCGCGCTGCACCACTGAGGTGCTAACTTAGGGGAACCTAAGTTTCTGGGGAGTCAGGAGAGAAGCCGTGGCTGAAGGACGCGTTCGCACCGTCGGCACCGCCGTCGTCGTACGCACCGAGCGGCTGACGCCGCACATGGTGCGCGTGGTGCTGGGTGGTGACGGCCTGGCCGGATTCGGCGCGGGCGAGTTCACCGACCACTACGTGAAGCTCCTCTTCGCCCCCGAAGGCGTCCGCTACGCGGCCCCCTGGGACCTGGACCGGATCCGCGCGGAACACCCGCGCGAGGAGTGGCCGCGCCAGCGGGCGTACACGGTCCGCAGTTGGGACCCGGTGCACCGGGAGCTGGCCCTCGACTTCGTGGTGCACGGCGACGAGGGCGTGGCCGGGCCTTGGGCCGCCGCCGTCGAGCCGGGCGAGGAGGTACGTTTCCTCGGCCCCGGCGGCGCCTACGCCCCCTCCCCCACGGCGGGCTGGCACCTGCTGGCGGGCGATGAGAGCGCCCTGCCGGCGATCGGCGCGGCGATGGAGCGGATGCCGGTCGGCGCGGTGGTGCGCGCGTTCGTGGAGATCGAGGGCCCGGCCGACGAGCAGAAGATCGCCACCCCTGACGGTGTCGTCCCGGTCTGGCTCCACCGCGGCGACCGCCCGATCGGCGAGGCGTTGCTGGAGGCGGTCTCGGCGCTGGAGTTCCCCTCCCGGGACGTCCACGCCTTCGTCCACGGCGAGGCGGGCTTCGTGAAGGACCTCCGCCACCACCTCCGCGTGGCCCGCGGCATCCCGCGCGACCGCCTCTCCATCTCGGGCTACTGGCGCCTGGGCCAGACGGACGAGGCCTGGCGCGCGATAAAGCGCGACTGGAACGCCAGGGTCGAAGCCGAACAAGAACCCGCCACGGCAGCCTGACCCCACCCAGGCCCGAGCCCCGGGAAACCCAGCCCCGCCGGCGCCCGGGCCCCGGGAAACTCAGCCTCGCCGGCGCGGGAAACCCAGCCCCGCCGGCGCGGAAACCCAGCTTCGCCAGCTTGAGGCGCGGGCAAACCCAGCCCCACCGGCGCTTGAAGCCCGGCCAAATCCAGCCTCGCCGGCGTTTGAGGCGCGGGGCGCGGGGCGGAGCCCCGCAAGCCCGGCGCAGCCGGGACCGCGCAGCGCCACCACCCCCGCGGCGCAGCCCCCAGGCGGGTTCATCCGTTCGGCGGGACACTGACCCCATGCGTACCCTTCACGCACTCGCCACCACCGGCGCCGCCCTCCTCGTCGTGGCGACCACGACGGCCGCCACCACACCCGCCCCGCCGCCACCCCCGCACCCCCTCCTCACCGACGCCGCCGTCGACAAGGCCGTGGCCCGCCTCGACGCCACCGTCGCCGCCATGATGGCCCGCACCGGCGTCCCCGGTGTCTCCGTCGCCGTCGTCCACAACGACAAGGTCATCCACCTCAAGGGCTTCGGCGTCCGCAAGACCGGCGAGAGCGCCACCGTCGACCCCGACACCGTCTTCCAGATCGCCTCCCTCTCCAAGCCCGTCTCCTCCACCGTCGTCGCCGGCGTCCTCAAGGACCCCGCCCAGTGGGACGACCACGTCACCCTCCCCGGCTTCGCGCTCAAGGACCCCTGGGTCACCGACCACGTCACGACGGCCGACCTCTTCTCCCACCGCAGCGGCCTCCCCGACCACGCCGGAGACCTCCTCGAAGACCTCGGCTACGACCGGACGTACATCCTGGACCACCTGCGCCTGGAGCCCCTCACCCCCTTCCGCGCGAGCTACGCCTACACCAACTTCGGCCTCACCGCCGCCGCCGAGGCCATCGCCAGGGCCCACGGCGTCAGCTGGCAGAAGCTCGCCGACGACACCCTCTTCAAGCCCGCCGGCATGACCCGTACCAGCACCCAGTTCTCCGCGTTCGCCCACGCCCCCGACCGCGCCGCCACCCACGTCAAGAACCCCGACGGCACCTGGAGCCCGCGCTTCGTCCGCGACCCCGACGCCCAGGCCCCCGCCGGTGGCGTCAGCTCCACCGCCCGCGACATGGCCCGCTGGATGCGCCTCCAGCTCTCCGGCGGCACCCTCGACGGCAAGCGGATCATCCCCGCGGACACCCTCGCCCGCACCCATCTGCCCGAGATCGTCTCGCAGCCCGTCAACGCCACCGGTACGACCTCGTTCTACGGGCTCGGCTGGAACGTCGGCTACGACGCCGCCGGCCGGGTGCGCCTGAGCCACTCCGGCGCCTTCGACCTCGGCGCCAACACCAGCGTCACGATGCTCCCCCTGGAGCGCCTCGGCATCGTCGTCCTGACCAACGGCGCCCCGGTCGGTCTCGCCGACGCCGTCGCGCTGGACTTCTTCGACTTCGCCGAGCACGGCAAGGCCACCGCCGACTGGCTCGGACTCCTCGCGCAGCTGTACGCGACGATGGACGACACCGGCCACTCGCACACCGACTACGCCCACCCGCCCGCCACCGCGAAACCCGCCAAGGCGGACTCCGCGTACACCGGCACGTACGACAACCCCTACTACGGCAAGGCCACCGTCACCGCGAACCCCGACGGCAGCGGCCTCACCCTCTCCCTGGGCCCGAAACCCCAGCGCTACCCGCTCACCCACTACGACGGCGACACGTTCAGCTTCGAGACCCGGGGCGAGAACGCCGTCGGCCGCACCGGAGCGGTCTTCACCGACGGCAACCTGCGCATCGAGTACCTCGACGCCAACCACCTGGGGACCTTCACCCGGCAGTAGCCGCCCCCTGCCGCCGGCCGGGCAGCGCCTACGCTGGACCCCGATGAGACGCAGATCCCACATCCCTCCAGCGCCCCTGCCCCAGCGGGCCGGCATCGACCCGGTCCGGCTGCGGCTGCCCCCCGACCCGGACGGCCTGTGGCCCGACCTCGGCGCCTACCTGACCGCCCGCTACGCCGGTACCCGAGGCGCCGAGTCCATGGCGCGCCTGTTGGAGTCGGGCCGGGTGCTCGGCCCCGGCGGTCGCGTCCTCGGCCCGGGGGACCCGTACGAGCCGGGCGCGTTCCTGTGGTTCCACCGGGACATGCCGCCCGAGCCGGTCGTGCCGTTCCCGATCCGTGTCGTCCACCGCGACGCGCACCTGCTGGTCGTGGACAAGCCGCACTTCCTGGCCACGACCCCGCGCGGCACCCACGTCTTCCAGACCGCTCTGGCCCGGTTGCGCGCGGAGCTGGAGCTGCCCGCCCTCAGCCCGGCGCACCGCCTCGACCGGATGACCGCCGGACTGGTGATGTTCAGCGTCCGTCCGCAGGACCGCGGCGCCTACCAGTCCCTGTTCGAGCAGCGGAAGGTGTTCAAGGAGTACGAGGCCGTCGCCCCGCACGATCCGCGGGTCCGCCTTCCCCGTACGGTGCGCAGCCACATCGAGAAGGTCCGCGGACAGATGGCGGCGGTGGAGGTACCCGGCGCCGAGCCCAATGCCGAGAGCGTCGTGGAGCTGATCGCCACCCGCGGGGCGCTGGGCTGCTACCGGCTGATCCCTCGTACCGGGCGCACCCACCAGCTGCGGGTGCACATGAACAGTCTGGGCCTGCCGATCCTGGGCGACCCGGTGTACCCGGTGGTCGCCGCGGCGGCGGATCCCGCGGACTACCGGCGCCCGCTCCAACTACTGGCCCGCACCCTCGCCTTCACCGACCCTGTGACGGGGACCGCCCACCGCCTGGAGAGCGGCCTGACCCTGCGGGCCTGGGACGACCTGCCCGGCTGGGAGTCCGGACCCTGAACCGCGCCGGACTCCCGGGCAGCCTCGCGCTCACCCGCCCCGGGCCTTCTCGCTGAGCCCCGCGACCCGCAGCGCCGCGTCGGCGGCGGCCTCCGCGAAGGCCGCGACCGGCCGCGCCGGGTCGGATCGGTGGACGAGCATGACGCCCTCGACGAGTCCGAAGACGAGGTCGTTGCGCAGCGCCAGGCCGGCCTCGTCCCCGGCCAGTTCGGCCCCGACCGAGGTCGCGCGCAGCAACTCCCGGTAGGAGTCCCGCAGTTCCCGGCGCATCCGGTGGAACCGCCCGAAGCGGGCACCGCCCACTTCGGGCAACAGGTAGAGCGCGCCCAGGTTGTACGGGTCTCCGCACAGCAGCAACACATCGGATCGGCACAGCTCCCACAGGCGGCGCGCGCCGGGCAGTGCGGTATCGGCCACCAGCCGCCGGGCCAGCGTCAGCGAGGGCGCGACCGTGGACTCCAGCAGTTCGGCGAGGAGTTCCTCCTTGCCGCCGAAGTAGTGGTACATCGTCGCCTGGCGCATTCCGGCCCGTTCGGCGACGGTCCGCGTGGTGGTCGCCGCGTACCCGTGCACCGTGAACAACTCGGCCGCCGCGCAGAGGAGTTCCTCGCGCGGCGGCCGGTCGCCGTGCCGTCTCACCTGATCGGCGCGTGGTCGACCGACCCGTCTCGGCCCTTCGTCCGCTCCCGCACTCATGCGTCGATCGTCGCACAGGACACGTCGGATCGATCATGGCAAGAGATGAGATCCGGCCTTCCCGCCTCTCGGAGGAAGACCCAAATCCGCTTAGCCGACGGAGCTGTAGGCCACCACACCGCGAAGGAGCTGGTCCACGGCCTTACGGGCATTTCGCGCCACCGTGCTGCCGCCCTGGGAGGACGGCGGAGCGGAGGACGAGGGGGCCGCCGCGGCGATCTGCCCGAGCACGTCGATGACCTGCTTGCACCAGCGCACGAAGTCGCCCGCCGGCATCTCCGCCTCGCGCAGCACCTCGTCCAGGCTCTTGTCGGACGCCCACTGGTAGGCGGCCCACGCGAAGCCGAGGTCCGGCTCGCGCTGGCCCACGCCCTCCGCCTGGTTGATGCGGTGTTCCTCCTCCAGCGCGTCGAGCCGGCCCCAGATGCGGACCATCTCGCCCAACGCCGCCTTCGCCGCGCCGCCCGGCACCTTGGGCGCCACCGCGTCGTCGGACTGGCGCGCCTCGAACACCAACGCCGAGACGCAGGCGGCGAGTTCGGCCGGGTTCAGGCCCTCCCAGACATCCTCGCGCAGACACTCGGACGCCAACAGGTCCAGCTCCCCGTAGAGCCGGGCGAGCCGCTTGCCGTGCACGGTGACCTCGTCCTCGCGCAGGTAGTCCAGCTCGGTCAGCAGGGCGTGGATCCGGTCGAAGGTGCGGGCGATGGTGTTCGTCCGCCCCTCGATGCGCCGTTCCAGTTGCACGGTGTCCCGCTTGAGCCGGTGGTAGCGCTCCGCCCAGCGCGCGTGGTCCTCGCGCTCGTCACAGCCGTGGCAGGGGTGCGCCCGCAGCTCGGCGCGCAGCCGGGCGATCTCGCGGTCGTCGGCCGCGGCGGCCCGCCCGCGCCCGCGCCGTTCCGGGACTATGTGCCCGGCCTTGGCCCGCAGCGCGGACGCCAGGTCCCTACGGGACTGCGGCGAACGGGGGTTGAAGGTCTTCGGGATGCGCATCCGGTCGATCGCCTCCACCGGCACCGGGAAGTCGATCGCGGCGAGCCGCTTGACCTGCCGTTCCACGGTGAGCACCAGCGGCCGCGGCCCCTCGGTGTACTCGTACCCGCGGTGCCCGTTGGACCGTCCTGCCGGCATGCCCGGGTCCAGGACGAGCGCGAGGCCGGCGAACTTGCCGGTCGGCACGTGGATGACGTCACCCGGCTTGAGCTTCTCCAGCGAACCGGCCGCCTGGACGCGCCGCTGCGCCGCGCCCTGCTTGGCCAGCTCCGTCTCGCGGTCCTTGAGGTCGCGGCGCAGCCGCGCGTACTCCTCGAAGTTCCCGAGGTGGCAGGTCATGCCCTCCCGGTAGCCGTCCAGGCCCTCCTCGTTGCGCTGCACCTGCCGGGAGATCCCGACGACCGAGCGGTCGGCCTGGAACTGTGCGAACGAGGTCTCCAGCAGCTCGCGCGAGCGGTGCCGCCCGAACTGCTGCACGAGGTTCACGGCCATGTTGTAGGACGGCTTGAAGCTGGAGCGCAGCGGGTACGTACGGGTGCCCGCGAGCCCGGCGAGCGCCACCGGGTCCATGCCGCGCTGCCACAACACCACCGCGTGGCCCTCGACGTCGATGCCTCGCCGCCCGGCCCTGCCGGTGAGCTGCGTGTACTCGCCGGGGGTGATGTCGGCGTGCTGCTCGCCGTTCCACTTGACCAGCTTCTCCAGGATCACCGTGCGCGCGGGCATGTTGATGCCGAGCGCGAGGGTCTCGGTGGCGAAGACGGCCTTGACCAGGCCCCGGACGAACAGTTCCTCCACGACCTCCTTGAAGGTCGGCAGCATTCCGGCGTGGTGCGCGGCGATGCCCCGCTCCAGCCCCTCCAGCCATTCGTAGTACCCGAGGACGTGCAGATCCTCGGTGGGGATGGACGCGGTCCGTTCCTCGACGATCTCCCGGACCCGCAGGCGGGCGCTGTCGTCGTTGAGGCGCAGCCCCGCGTACAGGCACTGCTGGACGGCGGCCTCGCAGCCGGCGCGACTGAAGATGAAGTTGATGGCCGGGAGGAGGTCCTCGTTGTCGAGGCGGGCGATGACCTCGGGCCGGCTGGGGGTCCAGATCCGGCCGCGGGAGCGCCGCTCGCGCTCGCGGTCGGCCTCGCGGACCATCTTGCCGCGCCGCCGGTCCTTCGGGTTGTACGTGCGGCTGTTCTCCTCCCGCGCCATGCGCAGCAGGTCGGGGTTGACCTCGCGGCGGGCGGAGCCCCGGCCGCCGTGGTCGGACTCCTCCTCGAAGAGGTCGTAGACCTTGCGGCCGGCCATGACGTGCTGCCACAGCGGTACGGGCCGCTCCTCGGAGACGATGACCTCGGTGTCCCCGCGCACGGTGTCGAGCCAGTCGCCGAACTCCTCGGCGTTGGAGACGGTGGCGGAGAGCGAGACCAGGGTCACCGACTCCGGGAGGTGGATGATCACTTCCTCCCAGACGGCGCCGCGGAACCGGTCCGAGAGGTAGTGCACCTCGTCCATGACCACGTAGCCGAGGCCGCGCAGCGACTGGGAGCCCGCGTAGAGCATGTTGCGGAGCACCTCGGTGGTCATCACGACCACCGGCGCCTCGGAGTTGACGCTGTTGTCACCGGTCAGCAGGCCGACCTTCTCGGCGCCGTAGCGCTTGACGAGGTCGGCGTACTTCTGGTTCGACAGCGCCTTGATCGGCGTGGTGTAGAAGCACTTGCGGCCCTGCGCCAGCGCGAGGTGCACGGCGAACTCGCCGACGATCGTCTTGCCCGAACCGGTGGGGGCGGCGACGAGGACGCCCTTGCCCGTCTCCAGGGCCCGGCAGGCCTCGACCTGGTACGGGTCCAGGTCGAATTCGTACATCTCGCGGAAGGGAGCCAGGGCGGTGGCCTCTTCGGCGGCGCGGAGCCGGGCGGCGGCGTACCGCTGCGCGGGTGAGAGTTCTTCGGTCATCTTGTCTTCGAGCCTACCCGCCGCCTGTGACAACAGTCGGATCTTTACGGGGAGCTCGATGACCGGCCCCGGGCCCGCGCCCGGGCCCGGGGGCCGGGCCCGGGCGCGGGCCCGTCAGGTCGCGTCGTCGTAGCCGTTGATCCGCTCGCGCCCGCCGTCGTCCTGCACGGGCAGCGCCGAGGGGAGCGGGGCGGCCTCGACCGCGCCGATGGGCGCGGGCGTCAGGTCCAGGGCGGAGGCCTCGTCGTCGTCGAGGTCGGCGTCGGGGTTGCGGCGCCCCCGCCTGCGGTCGTTGATCAGGCACAGGCCGAGCGCGAGGAAGTACAGGGCGATGATCGGGGCGGCCAGCGACATCATGGTGAGCGGGTCACCGGTGGGCGTCGCGAACGCCGCGAAGATCGTGATGCCGAGCACCATGATCCGCCACCAGCTCGCCAGCCGTTTCGCGGTCAGCACACCGGTGAAGTTCAGCAGGATCAGCAGCAGCGGCAGCTCGAAGGCGAGACCGAAGACGACGACCATGCGCGTGACCAGGTCGAGGTAGTCGTCGACCGGCAACAGGTTGCGCGCGTTGTCCGGCGTGAACTCCAGCAGGATCATCGCGGTCTGCGGGAGGATCTTGTACGCGAGGACGGCGCCGGCCGCGAACAGCGGCGCTCCGGCCCCCACGAACCCGACGGCGTACTTCTTCTCGTGGCTGTGCAGACCGGGGGCGACGAACGCCCACAACTGGTAGAGCCACACCGGCGCCGAGAGCACCACGCCGGCGGTGAGCGAGACCTTCAGGGCGATCGAGAACGGCGCGATGAGGCCGTTCACCGTCATGTCGGCGCAGGGACGGCCGTTGCGCTGCGAGACCACACCGTTGGTGCAGCCCACGGAGTCCAGCATCGGCTTCAGCATGAAGTCGATGAGGTGCTTGTAGAAGAAGGCCGCCACCACGGTGATCACGAGGATCGCCAGGACCGACTTCAGCAAGCGGTTTCTCAGCTCACGCAGGTGCTCGACAAGGGGCATACGCCCTTCGGCGTCCTTGTTCGCTTGACCCTGCTTGCGGGCAGACTTGAGCAACCCACGTCCCTTGTCTCGTTGCAGATGACTGGCGTGACCGGTGAGGCCGCGAACCGTCAGCCCTGGGTGGTGCGGTTCGGCTCGCCGACCGGACGGGCGCTGGTGACGTCACCGGGCGAGGCCTGGATCGTGCGCGTGACGGTCGGCTGCTGCGGGGCCTGGTCGGCGACCGGGGCGGCGGCGACGTCCTCGGCCTGCCCGTCCTGCTTCATCGCCTTGGCCTCGCTCTTGAGGATGCGGGCCGACTTACCGAGGGAGCGCGCCATGTCGGGGAGCTTCTTGGCACCGAAGAGCAGGAAGACCACGGCGATGATCAGGAGGAGTTCAAGAGGCTTCAGGTTGCCGATCATGGGCTGACTTCCTTCTCACCGAAACGGCTGGTTGGGGTGGCGGGCGGCCCGGGCCGAAGATCCCGTCACCGCTCCTGCATGGATCGTAACCCCCGGGGGTTAACGCCAGGCAATCCCCCGGTGCTCTCCGCCCACTGCGGCGCGGTCGGGCCCGGACCCGGTCAGGGGATGGTACGACCCCGTACCCGAGGTTTCTACGAGGGTACGCCTACCGGCTCGCGGCCCGACCGGCGCGGGCCAGGTCCGACGCGGCCCGCTCCAGGTCGCCGGCGGCCTCGGTGACCCGGCGGCTGGCCTCGGTCACCTGCGCCGACAGCCGCCGCACCTCCAGGAAGACCCGCACGGCCGGCACCGCCAGCACGACGAGACCCAGGAATCCCAGGGCAATTGCGAGCATCGGCCACATCATGGGAGGAGCCTAGCGCCGCCGGCGCCTCAGACGCTGCGCAGGGTGCTCACTCCGCCGCCCGTGAGCAGCTCCACGATCCGTTCCCCGGCCGGCTTGCGCACCTGCGCCCCGCACTCGGGGCACGTGAACGAGTAGAAGGTGCTGCGGCGGCTGCCGCCGATCGCCAGGCGCAGCGCGCCCGCCGCGAGCTCGAAACGCCCCCGGCACTGCGGACACCCCGCCTTGAAGGTGACCGGAGCGCCCCCCGGTGATGACGGCATCGCTCCCCCTAGCCCTGTTCCCCGTATCCCGCGAGTGCCGCTCGTGCGGCGCTGCGCGCGCTCTGCGCCAGCTCCGGAGGCGACACGATCCGCCCCTCCCGGCCGAGCCGCAGCGCGAGCCGGCGCAGCGACGCCGGGTCCGGGCTGCGCAGCGTGATCCGCAGACCGCCCCCGGCCAGTTCCTCGGCGCTGTCGTGCGGGTAGTACTCGGCGACCCAGCGGCCGCCGGGGCCGACCTCGACCACGACCTCCGGGTCCTCCGCGGCCGGCTGGACCAGCCCCTCGGACAGGTCGCGGGGCTCGATCGCCGGCGGATCGGCCCGCTCGTCCAGCAGCCGGATCTCCGCGACCCGGTCCAGGCGGAAGGTGCGCCGGGCCTCGGAGAGGTGGCACCACCCCTCCATGTACGTGTGCCCCACCGCGAACAGCCGGATCGGGTCGACCGTACGCTCGGTCAGCTCGTCCCGCGCGGGCGAGTAGTAGCGCAGCCAGAGCCGCCGGCGCTCCGCGATGGCCCGGTCGACGTCCGCGAAGACCCCGCCCTCGGACTCGAAGGTCACCGACAGTCGGGAGCTGGCGCCCGCCGCCTCGCCGGCGGCCGCCTCCAGCTTCGCGGTGGCCCGCAGCAGGGCGTCCCGGTCGCTCTCGCGCAGCCCGGGCAGGGTCGCCACCGCGCGGGCGGCCACCAAAAGCGCGGTCGCCTCGTCCGCGGCCAACCGCAGCGGCTCGGCCGTCGACTCCCCCGACGCGTCGGGGTTGCGCCACCAGATGCGCTCCCCGTCGGTGTCGATGTCGAGCAGGTCCCCGCCCCGGAAACTCGTCCCGCACATCGGCAGCACGTCGAGGTCCGAGATCAGCTCGTCCTCGGTGATCCCGAAGGCGCGCGCGACATCGGCGACGTGCGCCCCGGGGCGTTCGCGCAGATACGTCACCAAGGACAGCATCCGGCGGGTCTGGTCAATGGCGTTCGCAGCCATGCTGGTACGTCTCCCCCTCAGGGCGTGCGTTCATGACATCCGAGCGGTACGGATTTCCCCGGCGCGGCCGCTCCCCGCCGCGGCCGGTCAGCCGAGCGCGACGGCGCGCAACCGGTCCACCACGTCCGCACGCAGGTCGGCGGGCTCCACCACCACCACGTCCGGGCCGAACTCCACCAGCCAGGCGTCCAGACCGTGCCCGTACGGGATCTCCAGTTCGTCCCAGCCGTCGGTGCCCTCCTCGACCGAGGCGGCCTTGGCCCGCAGGGGGTATCCGGACCCGGCGCGCAACCGGATGCGCGCGGTGCGGTCCGCGCTCTCACCGGCCCAGCTCGCCACGGTCTCCCGCACCGTCACCACGTCCGGCACCGGCGCGGTGTACTTGCCGGCCCGCGAGCGGACCTTGCCGGTGATCCGCGACAGCCGGAACACCCGCTCCGCCCCGCGGTCGCGATCGAAGCCCGCCAGGTACCAGTGGCCCCGCCAGCACTCCAGCGCCCACGGCTCGACCTGTCGGGCCTCGGGGTGGGCCGCGGTGGACTTGCGGTAGTCGAACACCACCGGCCGCCGGTCCCGGCAAGCCAGCATCAGCGGCTCGAAGGCCGCCTCGTGCACCGGGATGCGCGGCTCGATCGCGCTGTGCTGGCCCTCGTACGGGTCGCCGGCCTCCGGCATCCCGCCCGCGCGCAGCTTTTGCAGCGCCCCGCTGGCGGCGCCCGCCAGCCGGGCCTGCTGCCACACCTTGGCCGCCAGCCCCAGGGCGGCGGCCTCCTCGGCGTCCAGGGAGACGGGCGGCAGCCGGTTGCTGTCCCGGCGGGCCAGGTAGCCGGTCTCGCCCTCCAGGTTCTCCACCGTCTCGATCACCAGACCGAGTTCCCGCAGATCGTCCTTGTCCCGCTCGAACATGCGGTTGAAGGACTCGTCGTTCCCCGCTTCCAAGTACGCCTCGATGGACGCCCGCAGCTCACGCTTGCTCAGCGGCCTACGGGTCCCCAGCAGGCACAACGCCAGGTTCATCAGCCGCTCGGCCTTGGCAATCGCCATCGACGCCCTTCCGCCCTTCCCCACGTACACCCGCCGGCGTACACACCCGTGACCGTGACCGTACCGCCCCGGAGGTCCCCCGCAAAAGCGAGGGCCCCCGCCTCACGGCAGGGGCCCCACGGCTGTGACAGCGCGGTCGATCAGGCGGACATCAGGTCACAGACGAAGATCAGCGTCTCGCCCGGGGCGATCACGCCGCCGCCCGCGCCACGGTCACCGTACGCGAGATGCGCGGGAATCGTGATCTTGCGGCGGCCGCCGACCTTCATGCCCTGGACGCCCTGGTCCCAGCCCTTGATGACCTGGCCGACACCCAGCTGGAAGTCCAGCGGGGCGCCGCGGTTCCAGGAGGCGTCGAACTCCTCGCCGGTCGAGAACGCCACACCCACGTAGTGGACCTTGACGAACGCGCCGGCCTTGGCCTCGGCGCCGTCGCCCACCCAGATGTCCTCGATCACGAGGTCGGTCGGGGCGGGGCCCTCGGGGAAGTCGATCTCGGGCTTCTCGAGCTTGTCGCTCACGGAACTGCTCCTCATACGAACCAACAGGGGGCGCCTCCCGGCCCGGGGGCCGGGGGAAACCGGAACCAGTCTTACATCACCGCGAGGATGTCGAGGCTGAACACCAGCGTCGAATTGGCGGGGATCGTCCCCTGCTCCTTGTCACCGAACGCCTGGTCCGGCGGGATCACCAGCAGGACGCGGCTGCCGGCCTTCTTGCCGAGGATGCCGTCCTTGAGACCCTTGACCGACAGATCGGACAGCGGCCACGTCACCACCGTGTCGGTGGCGTACGTGCTCTCGAAGGTCTTGTCGTCCTTCCACGTCTTGCCGTTGAACTTCACCACGACCGTGTCGGTGTCCTTCACGACCGGGCCGTCGCTCTCCAGGACGTAGTTCGAGACCAGCTTCGTCGGCGGGGCGCTGTCCTTCGGGACGGTCACGGACACTTCCTTGCCGTCCGTGTTCGTACCGATCTTCGGCAGGTCCTTGTCGTCCTGCGGCACTTCCTTGCCCGTCGCCGAGACCGGGACGCTCGCACCCTTGACGATGTCCACCACGAACACGAGCGTGGCGTTCGGCTTGATCTTGTCGCCCGAACCCTGCGCCCCGTAACCGAGGTCCGGCGGAATCACCAGCTCGACGCGGCTGCCGACCTTCTGACCCTGCAGACCCTGGTCCCAGCCCTTGATGACCATGCCCGCGCCGAGGGTCACGTCGAAGGTCTTGCCCTTGCTGAAACTCTCGTCGAAGGGCTCCTTGCCGTCCCACACCTGGCCGTAGTAATTGACCTGGGCGACGTCCTTGGCCTTCAGCACCGGGCCCTTGCCCTCGCTGATGACCGCCACCTTCAACTGCTTCGGCGGGTCGCCCTTCCCCTTCGACAGGGTCGGCTTCTCCCCGAACTTGGCGCCCTTCGTGATCGCGGGCACCCCGTTCTTCATCTGGGCGGAGTCGGAGCCGCCGTCGTCACCGCAGGCTGCCGTCGTCAGCAGCAGAAGGGGTACGACCAGCAGGCCGGCAAGTCGGCGCACGTGTTCCTCAGATCTCAGACGGCAACGGTCGCCCGCCACTCTAAGGCGTGGACGGGGCCCCGTACGAGATGCGTACGGGGCCCCGGCCAAGATCAGTGGGATGTCACACTTTGCCGCCACCCACCGGCGCGCTACATACCGGCGATCAGCTTCTCCACCCGGTCGTCCACCGAACGGAACGGGTCCTTGCACAGCACCGTGCGCTGCGCCTGGTCGTTCAGCTTCAGGTGCACCCAGTCGACGGTGAAGTCCCGCCGCTGCTCCTGCGCCCGGCGGATGAAGTCGCCGCGCAGCCGGGCCCTCGTCGTCTGCGGGGGCACCGACTTGCCCTCGAAGATCTTGAGGTCGTTGCAGATCCGAGCCGCCTGCCCCTTGCGCTCCAGCAGGTAGTACAGCCCGCGCCGGCGGTGGATGTCGTGGTACGCGAGGTCTATCTGGGCGACCCGCGGATTGGACATCGTCATGTTGTGCTTGCCCCGGTACCGCTCGATCAGCTGGTACTTCATGACCCAGTCGATCTCGGTCCCGATCCGGTCCAGGTCCTCCGCCTCGATCGCGTCGAGGGTACGGCCCCACAGCTCCAGCACCTGCTCCACGACACCCGTACGGATGCCCCGACGCTCGGCGAAGTCCAAGGCCTTGTCGTAGTACTCGCGCTGGATCTCCAACGCGGAGGCCTCGCGCCCACTGGCGAGCCGCACCTTGCGCTGACCGGTGATGTCGTGGCTGACCTCACGGATCGCCCGGATCGGATTCTCCAGGGTCAGGTCCCGCATCACGGTCCCCGCCTCGATCATCCGCAGCACCAGGTCCGTGGCCCCCACCTTGAGCAGCATGGTCGTCTCGGACATGTTCGAGTCCCCGACGATCACGTGCAGCCGGCGGTACCGCTCCGCGTCCGCGTGCGGCTCGTCCCGCGTGTTGATGATCGGCCGCGACCGGGTCGTGGCCGAGCTGACGCCCTCCCAGATGTGCTCGGCGCGCTGGCTCACGCAGTACACCGCGCCCCGGGGCGTCTGCAGGACCTTGCCCGCACCACAGATCAGCTGGCGCGTGACGAGGAACGGAATGAGGATGTCCGCCAGGCGGGAGAATTCACCGTGCCGGGCCACCAGATAGTTCTCGTGGCAGCCGTACGAATTGCCCGCCGAGTCGGTGTTGTTCTTGAAGAGGTAGACGTCGCCCGCGATCCCCTCCTCGTGCAGGCGACGTTCGGCGTCGACGAGCAGGCCTTCGAGAATGCGCTCGCCGGCCTTGTCGTGAGTGACCAGCTCGGTCAGGTTGTCGCATTCGGGTGTTGCATATTCCGGATGCGAACCCACGTCGAGGTAGAGGCGGGCGCCGTTCCGCAGGAAGACATTGCTGCTGCGGCCCCATGACACAACACGGCGGAAGAGGTAGCGCGCCACTTCGTCAGGTGACAGTCGGCGCTGTCCCCTGAACGTGCACGTGACGCCGTACTCGTTCTCCAGCCCGAAAATGCGGCGGTCCATGACTGAACATTACGCCTTCTGCCCTCTTCTGAAACCGGGTTCGAGAGCGGGGTTCGGATCAGTTTCCCGCGAAGGGCTCCGACACGCCGTCCGCACGGGCCCCACCGGCCTGCCCCGGGACCTGCCCCACACCCTCCGCGACCGCCCCCACCACAGCCCGGCCGCGCCCGGCCGACGCCAACACCCGCTGAGTGGCCATCAGCACCAGCAGCGCCGCGCCACCCGCAACGCCGGCCACGCCGAAACCGGCCGCCGTACCCCCCAGTTCCACCGCCGGACCGGCCGCCGCCGTCCCGATCGCCGCCCCCACCCCGAAGAAGGTCACCAACCACGAGAACGCCTCCGTCACCGTCCCCGCCGGCGCGTGCCGGTCCACCACGATGAACGCACAGGCGATCGCGGGAGCCAGGAACACCCCCGCCAACGCCGTCAGCGCCGTCATCGCCACCGCCCCCGGCACCAGCGTCAACGGCAGGTAACACACCGCCAGCAACGCCACCAACAGCCGCAGCCGCCGCTCCGGCGCCCCCGTCCACTGCCGGGCCCCGTACAGCACCCCACCGACCAGCGCGCCCAACCCCAGAGCCGCCATCAACCGGCCGTACACCGCCTGCCCGCCATGACCGTCCGCGTACGCCATGCCCGCCACCGTGATCGACCCCAGCGCCGTACCCACGAAGAAGAACGCGCCCAGCAACGCCAGCAGACCGCGCGAACGCAACGCGCCCAGCCAGTGCGCCTCACGCGGCGCCGAACGCCACGCCCGCGAAGGCTCCGACACCACCACCGACAGCGCGCCCAACACCCCGATGGCGTTCAGCAGCACCAGCGCGACCGCCGGGTCCCACAGCGACACGAACAAGGTCACCAGCAGCGGACCGACCGTGAACATGACCTCCTGGGCCACCGCGTCCATCGCGTACGCGGCATGGACCCGCTCCTCCCTGCCCCCCAGCACCGACGGCCACAGCGCCCGCAGACCCCCCTCCAGCGGCGGCGTGAACAACCCCGCCACCACCACCGCCGGGTACGCCACACCCACCGACCCCGTCCCCGCGAGCGCCAGCCACACCATGCCCAGCGCCGACACCACCGCCGCCGGCAACTGCACCCGCGGCTGCCCGAACAGGTCCACCGCCCGACCCAACAACGGCTGCCCCACCGCGTTCGCGACCCCGTACACGGCCGCCAACGCCCCCGCGAGGCTGTAGCTGCCACCCTCCGCCCGGGTGAACAACACGATCGCGATCGGCGCCGTCGCGTTCGGCAGCCGCCCTATGAGCGTCCCCGCCAGCAGCCTCGCGGCATGCCGGGTTTTGAGCAGCTCCGCATAACCCGCGGCCATGTCCGCCCCTTTCTGCCCGGAACAAGCCGGAGTAATACGTATAACGTGACCCGCCATACGTACCATGGCCACAACCCGCCAGTCCAGACGACCCCCACCCCACCCAGCCCCCACACCCCCCGTGACCTCGGACAACAGGAGCCCCGCGTGACGAGACCCACCAGCCGGGACGTCGCCACCGCCGCCGGGGTCTCCCAAGCCACCGTCTCCCTCGTCCTCGGCGACAAATGGCGCGGCCGCGTCTCCGAACGCACCGCCGCCCTCGTCCGCGAAACCGCCGCACACATCGGCTACCGCCCCAACCTCGCCGCCCGCAACCTCCGCCTCGGCAGCACCCGCACCGCCCTCCTCGTCGTCCCCGCCCTCACCAACGAATTCTTCGCCCGCGTCTACACCGGCGCCGCCCAAGTCGCCGCCGAACACGGCTTCGGCGTCGTCCTCTACCCCTCCCCCGACGGCACCGGCCCCGCCCGCGACCCCTTCGCCTCCGCCCGCGCCGCCCTCGACGGAGTCATCGCCTCCTCCATGGCCGCCGACGCCCTCGACGCCATCGGCGGCAACGGCCTCCCCCTCGTCATGCTCGACAGCGACCCCGCCTCACACACCGCCGCCGCCCACGTCAACCTCGCCATGGCCGACGGCATGCGCCAAACCACCGAGCACCTCCTCGCCCTCGGCCACCGCCGCTTCCTCCACCTCGCCTCCGCCGTCGACTCCTGGACCTTCCGCATCCGCGCCCGCGCCCTCGCCGACCTCCTCCAAGCCCCCGCCGAGCTGCGCACCGTACGCGCCCCCCTCACCGTCACCGGCGCCCGCACCGCCCTGGAAGCCGCCCTCACCACCCCCGGCACCCGCCCCACCGCCGTCATCTGCGACGACGACATCCTCGCCGCCGGCGCCTGCAAGGCCGCCCGCCGCCTCGGCCTGCGCGTCCCCGACGACCTCTCCGTCACCGGCTTCGACGACCTCGCCCTCGCCACCGCCGTCGAACCCGAACTCACCACCGTCCGCCTGCCCGCCGAACAGGTCGGCCGCCAGGGCATGACCGCCCTCCTCGCCGTCCTCGAAGGCACCGACTGGTCCGCCCCCGACATCCCCGTCGAACTCGTCGTCCGCGACTCCTCCGGCCCCGCCCCCAAGGCCTGAACCCGCGAAACCCCGACACGCGAAAAGCCCCGACCCACCCTCACGGGCGGACCGGGGCTCCCCCGAAACGCACTACTCCGCGTCGTCCTCCGGACCCTCGTCATTGGACACCGCGTCGGCCTGCGCCGCCGCCGGTACGTCCGCCTCCAACAGCCGCGCCAACTGCCGGCCCCTGATCCGCTTGAACTTCCGCTGCTGCGGCCGCGTCCGGTCCAGCACCGCGACCTCCAACCGCTCGGCCGGAATCGACTTGTCCGCGCCGTTCGCCTGGCTCGACAGCGCCTGCACCGCCAACTTCAACGCCTCGGACAGCGTCATGCCGTCCTGGTGCCGCTGATCGAGGAACGTACTGATCTGCTCGGCATTGCCACCGACCGCGACCGAACCGTGCTCGTCCACGATCGACCCGTCATGCGGCAACCGGTAGATCTGGTCCCCCGCGGCCGTCGCACCGACCTCGGCCACGACCAGCTCCACCTCGTACGGCTTCTCGCCCGCGCTGGAGAAGATGGTGCCGAGCGTCTGCGCGTACACGTTCGCCAGGCCACGGGCCGTCACATCGTCACGGTCATAGGTGTACCCGCGCAGATCCGCGTACCGCACACCACCGATCCGCAGGTTCTCGTACTCGTTGTACTTGCCGGCGGCCGCGAAGCCGATCCGGTCATAGATCTCGCTGAACTTGTGCAGCGCACGGGACGGGTTCTCCCCGACGAACACGATGCCGTCGGCATACTGGAGCACGACAAGGCTGCGACCGCGGGCGATGCCCTTCCGGGCGTATTCCGCCCGGTCGGCCATGGCCTGCTGGGGTGACACATAGAACGGAGTCGACACCGGCTGTCCGTCCCTTTCTTCTGGGTCCTACGGGGCGACGGATGGTCAGAGCAGGGCGGCGCGCGGGCCGTCCGGCTGCTCGAGCCGACGGTTGGTGACCGTACGGGCGATTTCCTGCGACTCGTCGTCGCTCAGCCTGCGGAAACCCTCATCGGTGATGACGGTGACGATGGGATAGATGTGACGGTAGAGGTCCGGACCACCCGTCGCCGAGTCGTCGTCGGCGGCGTCGTACAGCGCCTGCACGACCAGCGTGGTGGCCTGCTCCTCCGTAAGGTCGGGACGGTACAGCTTCTTCATCGAGCCCTTGGCGAAGATCGAGCCCGAACCGGTCGCCGCGAACCCGTGCTCCTCCGAGCGACCGCCGGTCACGTCGTAGGAGAAGATCCGACCCTTCTCCTTGGCCTCGTCGTACCCCGCGAACAGCGGCACGACGGCCAGCCCCTGCATCGCCATCCCCAGATTGCTCCGGATCATGGTCGAGAGCCGGTTCGCCTTGCCCTCCAGCGAGAGGGTCGTCCCCTCCACCTTCTCGAAGTGCTCCAGCTCCAGCTGGAACAGCTTCACCATCTCCACGGCGAGACCGGCCGTACCGGCGATGCCGACGGCGGAGTACTCGTCGGCCGGGAACACCTTCTCGATGTCCCGCTGCGCGATCATGTTCCCCATGGTCGCCCGCCGGTCACCGGCGAGCACGACCCCGCCGGGGAAGGTGACGGCCACGATGGTCGTCCCGTGCGGCGCCTCGACGATCCCCTCCGGCAACTTGCGATTGCCGGGGAGCATCTCGGGCGAGTGCGCCCCCAGGAAGTCCATGAAGGACGAGGACCCCGGCGTCAGGAAGGCTGCCGGTAGACGCCCTGTGCTACGAGTGTTGGGTTCCACAGGTTTCCTTCCACGTAAGCGGCTGCACGCCGTATGACGTCCGGCCGATCCTTGAACTGCCCCAGTGCGGCGTTACAGCTGAAGCACAGTACGCCTCGGACCTTACCCGTCTGATGATCGTGATCAACGTGCTCCGGAGGAGCCTCTTGGCAGATCCCGCAGAGGCCCCCTTGCGCTGCGATCATCAGGTCGCGCTCCTCCTCGGTGATGCCGTAGGAACGCTTGAGATGACCCGCCCTGCCCTGGATGGCTCGGCAGGCCTTGCATCGGGTGGACAGTCCGTCGGAGGCTGTGGCGTTCTTGTGCCACTCACTGTGCTGTTTGGCCTCTCCGCACAGCCGGCAGAGCTTCCACCCCACCGGCACCTCCACCTTCTCTTTGACGGCCTTGCCGATCGCCGCCTGTCGGCGCCGGTAGTGCTGAGCGCTGTAGGCGGCCGCGCATTCCCGGCACCTGGGCTGGAGGCCGTCTCCGCGATTGCGGTCTGAGGCGAATCCGCTCAGCGGCACGTCCCGGCCGCACCCGCGGCACCACTTCGTTCCCTTGGACATGTCGCAACAGTGGCGGATTCGCCTCAGATTCGAAGTTATTCGCCGCCTTTTTGTACGAAACTCCGAACGAAATCCTCGGCGTTTTCCTCGAGCACATCATCGATTTCGTCAAGTACCGAGTCGACGTCGTCCGAGAGCTTTTCCTGGCGTTCCTTGAGGTCGGTCGATTCCTCGACCGCGGCCTCCTCGACCTCCTCGGTCGAGCGCGTCGCCTTCTGCTGTCCGCCGCCGGTGTCCTTGGTCGCCATGTCTACCTCACCCCGCTCGGTTCGCACGCTCACGTCGAGTGGTCCCGGACCGGGACCACTCCCAAGATCAGACCTTATGCCGGACCCTACAAGGAGGGTCCGACATTCGTCCCCGCACTTTCACAACGTCCGGGTGTTCCCATGATTCCCAAAACGGGGCCCTTTCAGCCCCGACCGGGGTCCGGAAAGCGTTGGGCGCCCGCTCAGCGCCCCGACAGCACCCGTACCAGGTCCTCCGCCGTGCGGCAGCGGTCCAGGAGCTCCTTCACGTGCGCCCGCGTCCCCCGCAGGGGCTCCAGGGTGGGCACGCGCTGGAGGGAGTCGTGGCCCGGGAGGTCGAAGATCACCGAGTCCCAGGAGGCCGCCGCCACGTCGTCCGCGTACTGCTCCAGGCACCGGCCCCGGAAATAGGCCCGGGTGTCCTCCGGGGGCTTGCCCTCGGCCCGCTCCACCGCCGGCTCCTCCAGCAGCCGTTTGATCTTGCCGCGGGCCACCAGGCGGTTGTACAGACCCTTCTCAGGGCGTACGTCCGCGTACTGGAGGTCCACCAGGTGTAGCCGGGCGGCGTCCCAGTCGAGGCCGTCGCGCCTGCGGTAGCCCTCCAGCAGTTCTCGTTTCGCGATCCAGTCGAGCTCCCCCGACAGGCTCATCGGGTCGGTCTCCAGCCGGCCCAGGACGTCCTCCCACCGAGTGAGGACGTCCTTGGTCTGCTCGTCCGCGTCCGTCCCGAACCGCTCGTCCACGTACTTGCGGGCCAGCTCGAAGTACTCCATCTGCAGTTGCACGGCGGTGAGTGTCCGACCGCTGCGCAGCGTGATGAGGTGCTGGAGGTCTGGGTCGTGGGAGACCTGGTGGAGGGTGCGTACGGGCTGGTCGACGGCGAGGTCGACGTTGATGAAGCCGTCTTCGATCATGGACAGGACCAGGGCGGTCGTGCCCAGTTTCAGGTAGGTGGAGATCTCCGAGAGGTTGGCGTCGCCGATGATCACGTGGAGTCGGCGGTACTTCTCGGCGTCGGAGTGCGGCTCGTCGCGCGTGTTGATGATGGGGCGCTTGAGGGTGGTCTCCAGGCCGACCTCGACTTCGAAGTAGTCGGCGCGCTGGCTGATCTGGAAACCGTGGTCGCGGCCGTCCTGGCCGATGCCGACGCGTCCGGCGCCGGTGACCACCTGGCGGGAGACGAAGAAGGGGGTCAGGTGGCGCACGATGTCCGAGAAGGGGGTCTCCCGCTTCATCAGGTAGTTCTCGTGCGTGCCGTAGGAGGCGCCCTTGTTGTCGGTGTTGTTCTTGTAGAGGTGGATGGGTTGGGCGCCGGGGAGCTGGGCGGCGCGTTCGGC
Source organism: Streptomyces sp. Tek67B01 (assembly GCF_055231995.1). NCBI lineage: Bacteria > Bacillati > Actinomycetota > Actinomycetes > Kitasatosporales > Streptomycetaceae > Streptomyces > Streptomyces sp. Tek67B01. The sequence continues at coordinate 5,660,090 of NZ_JBUYUY010000001.1, read as the reverse complement.
GGCCTCGGCCATGATCCGCTCGCCGGCTTTGTCCCAGAGGACGGCGTCGAGCGGGTTGGTGATCTCCGGGGAGCTGTATTCGGGGTGGGCGTGGTCGACGTAGAGGCGGGCGCCGTTGGTGAGGATCACGTTGGCGAGGCCGATGTCCTCGTCGGTCAGCTGGCTGTTGTCGGCGGCCTCGCGGGCGAGGTCGAAGCCACGGGCGTCCCGCAGCGGGTTCTCCTCCTCGAAGTCCCAGCGGGCTCGGCGCGCCCGGTGCATCGCCGCCGCGTAGGCGTTGACGATCTGGGACGAGGTGAGCATGGCATTGGCGTTCGGGTGTCCCGGGACGGAGATCCCGTACTCCGTCTCGATCCCCATTACTCGCCGTACGGTCATGCGGCCCTCCTTGCCCGGCGGCGCTCCCGTCCGGGAGCGGCGCTCAAGTACCGCTGGTGCTCCGATGCGTCGTGTGCGGCGTCCGTCCCCGCACTGCGCGACCTGCGGTAGGGACGAGCCTAGAACCACTCCGCGCTGGTGGGGAGATCATTTCGGTCATTGAATTTGTCCTGCCACCGGCTGGAAAAGCAGTCGGTAAAGCGGTCGGCTGCGGGTGCCCCGGTCGGGACATCCGCAGCCGCCCCGCTTTGTCAGAGGTACTGACCGGTGTTTGCCACCGTGTCGATGGAGCGTCCGGTGTCCGCGCCTTGCTTTCCGGTGACGAGGGTGCGGATGAATACGATCCGCTCGCCCTTCTTTCCGGAGATTCGGGCCCAGTCGTCCGGGTTGGTGGTGTTGGGCAGGTCCTCGTTCTCCTTGAACTCGTCCACGCAGGCCTGGAGGAGGTGGGCGACCCTCAGGCCCTTCTGGTTGTGTTCGAGGAAGGCCTTGATCGCCATCTTCTTGGCCCGGTCCACGATGTTCTGGATCATGGCTCCGGAGTTGAAGTCCTTGAAGTAGAGGACTTCCTTGTCGCCGTTGGCGTACGTGACCTCGAGGAAGCGGTTCTCCTCGGTTTCGGCGTACATCTGCTCGACGACCGTCTGGATCATGCTGTGGACGGTGCCGGCCGTGGATCCCTGGTGCTCGGACAGGTCGTCCGTGTGCAGGGGCAGGGAGGCCTTGAGGTACTTCGCGAAGATGTCCTTCGCGGCCTCGGCGTCCGGGCGCTCGATCTTGATCTTCACGTCGAGGCGGCCGGGGCGCAGGATGGCCGGGTCGATCATGTCCTCGCGGTTGGAGGCGCCGATGACGATGACGTTCTCCAGGCCTTCCACGCCGTCGATCTCGGCGAGCAGCTGGGGGACGATGGTGTTCTCCACGTCCGAGCTGACGCCGGATCCGCGGGTGCGGAAGAGGGATTCCATCTCGTCGAAGAAGACGATGACGGGTGTCCCTTCGCTCGCCTTCTCGCGTGCACGTTGGAAGACGAGGCGGATGTGCCGCTCGGTCTCGCCGACGTACTTGTTGAGGAGTTCGGGGCCCTTGATGTTGAGGAAGTAGGACTTCCCGGTGGGTCGGCCGGTGACTTCGGCGACCTTCTTGGCAAGGGAGTTGGCGACGGCCTTGGCGATGAGCGTCTTGCCGCAGCCGGGGGGGCCGTAGAGCAGGATGCCCTTCGGCGGGCGCAGTTCATGCTCTTTGAAGAGGTCGGGGTAGAGGTAGGGGAGTTCGACGGCGTCGCGGATCAGTTCGATCTGGTCGCCCAGGCCGCCGATCTTGTCGTAGTCGATGTCCGGGACCTCTTCGAGGACGAGGTCTTCGACCTCGCTCTTGGGGACCACTTCGTAGACGTAGCCGGAGCGGGGTTCGAGGAGCAGGGCGTCGCCGGGGCGGATGGTGATGTCCAGGAGCGGCTCGGCGAGCCTCACCACCCTTTCCTCGTCGGTGTGCCCGATGACCAGGGCGCGCTCGCCGTCCTCGAGGATCTCCTTGAGGGTGACGATGTCCCCGGCGCGCTCGAATTCCATGGCTTCGACCACGTTGAGCGCTTCGTTGAGCATGACCTCCTGGCCGCGCCGGAGCTCTTCCGGGTCGACGCTGGGGCTGACGTTCACGCGGAGTTTTCGCCCTCCGGTGAAGATGTCGACGGTGCCGTCCTCGTTGGCTTGCAGGAAGACACCGAAGCCGGCCGGCGGCTGCGCGAGCCGGTCGACTTCTTCCTTGAGGGCCACGATCTGGTCGCGGGCCTCACGGAGGGTATTCGCCAGTCGTTCGTTCTGCGCGGATACGCCGGCCAGATTCGTCTGGAGCTCGACGATCCGCTCTTCGAGAATCCTCGTGTGACGCGGAGAGTCGGCGAGCTTGCGTCGCAGGACGGCGATTTCCTGCTCGAGATAGGCAACCTGGCCGGCGGGGTCCTCGGACCCTCGCCCGGGCCGGATGCCGCGGTTGATGTCGTCGTCGTGGGCTGCCACGGTCCTCACCTCCTCCAAGGGGAGCTGGACGCTTCCTGACCCTACCTGGGCTGGTGGTGATTGAAACCCCTAGATCACAAAGACGGTAGGGGTGTGTCCGATCTTCACCCTTGCGTACTCCCTCTCGCCAAGGAAATACCCACCCAGCAGCATCGGAAAGCAGCCGGTTGTAAGGTCGAAGCGTTCAACACCCGTCAGGGCCCGCGCGACTTGTCGCGAGTTGTGACCGGGATGGATCACTCAGTGCAGGGAACGGCAGGAGATATGACCGTGCAGCAGGAGGCAACCTCCGACCAGACCGCGGGCGCCGGCGAGGCCGAGGCGCCGCTGGAGGTGTGGATCGACCAGGACCTGTGCACCGGCGACGGGATCTGCGTGCAGTACGCCCCGGAGGTGTTCGAGCTGGACATCGACGGTTTGGCGTACGTGAAGAGCGCGGAGGACGAGCTCCTCCAGGACCCGGGGGCGACGACTCCGGTTCCGCTGACGCTGCTGCGGGACGTGGTCGATTCGGCGAAGGAGTGCCCGGGTGACTGCATTCACGTTCGCCGCGTTTCGGACCGGGTCGAGGTGTACGGCCCTGACGCGGAGTGACGGTTCACACGCTCCCGGGGCGTGAGTCGGTAAGCTCCTGGCGGAATTTTCCGCCCGTCCAGCGCCACTTGGCGAGCTGTTCGACGTCGGGGCTGTAGCGCGGGACCGCCGGCGAGGAGTAGCCGTGGAGACGCGCCGTCACGGTGCGGTCGCTGATGGTGAGATCGGTGGCGGTCTGTCGGCGGCCCGCTTCGAGCAGGGTGGCCACCACGCGGGGGCGGGCTCCTTGGGCCTTGTCCAGGGTGAGGACGTAGAGGGCGTGGGGTGGCGTGCCGGAGCCCGCGTCGCAGCGGACGGCGGCCACGGTTTCGGGGCGTCCGTCGCCGTCGAGGTCGCCTTGGGCGGTGGCCGTGACGGCCTGCGGGATTCCCTTGCAGTCCAGCGGGTAGGTGACGGCGTGCGCGTCGGGGGCGGCGGCCGGGGGGCCCGCGGGCGCCGCCGCGGCGGCGGTGGTGACCGACGCCCCGGTGGCGGGCCCCGGCTGGAGGAGGCCCGCGCCGGCTATGACGGCGGCCATGGCGGTGGCCGTGGCGACCCAGTGGATGGGTCTGGCGCCACCGTGGGCCAGGGTGTCCAGTTCGGGGGCCGGCTCGGTGGGGCTGTACAGCACGCGGGGTGTCTCCTGTGCGAAGGGTGACGCGGTGCCAGCATCGTGCCACACCTCACACCGGGGTGGAACGGGTGGGTCCGGACCGGTGTCGGCGGCGGCCGCCCCCGCCGTCCCCGTCAACGAAAAGGCGCTGTGGCGCAGTTCCCGTTTCGGTGGGGGAACTGCGCCACAGCGCTTTCGTGTTGGGGTCCGCGCCGGGCGGCCGCGAGCCGGGTGGGTCAGTCGCGGTCGCCGCCGCGGCTCTGGCTGCCCGGGCCGTCGTAGTCCTCGCCGTACGCGCCCTTGGAGGGGCGGCGGCGGCGCATGGGGGGTTCGACGCCGTCGGCGAGGCGGCGGGCGGTGACGAGGAAGCCGGTGTGGCCGATCATCCGGTGGTCCGGGCGGACGGCGAGGCCTTCGACGTGCCAGTTGCGGATCATCGATTCCCAGGGCTGCGGTTCGGCGTAGCAGCCGAATTCGCGGATGGACTCGACGGTGCGCGAGAGCTGGGTGGTGGTGGCCACGTAGCAGCAGAGGATGCCGCCGGGGACGAGGGCCTTGGAGACGGCCTCCAGGCACTCCCAAGGGGCGAGCATGTCCAGGATGACGCGGTCGACGTCGGTGTCGGACAAGTTGTCCTGGAGGTCGCCGACGGTCAGCTGCCACGCGGGGTGGGGGCCGCCGAAGTAGCGCTCGACGTTGGCGGTCGCGATCTCGGCGAAGTCCGCGCGGCGCTCGTAGCTGTGGAGCATGCCCTGGTCGCCGATGGCGCGCAGCAGGAAGCTGCTCAGGGAGCCGGAGCCGACGCCGGCTTCGACGACGCGGGCGCCGGGGAAGATGTCGGCGAAGGCCAGGATCTGGCCGGCGTCCTTGGGGTAGACCACGGCGGCACCGCGGGGCATGGACAGGACATAGTCGGGGAGCAGGGGGCGCAGCGCGAGGTAGGCGACGTTTCCCGTGGTACGGACAACACTGCCCTCGGGAGCACCGATCAGCTCGTCGTGCGGGAAGGAACCCTTGTGGGTGTGGAAATTCTTCCCGGCTTCGAGCGTGAACGTGTAGTGGCGGCCCTTGGGGTCGGTGAGCTGAACCTGGTCCCCGACCTCGAAGGGCCCGCGTCGGCGGGCGGCACCGGTCGGTTCGGACATGTGACCAGTGTATTGGCTTCAGGGCTGGGGCCGCGCCATGGCCTTCACGAAGGCCTTTTCGACGTCCGTGGTGGACAGGACCCCGTAGATCCGGCCGCCGGGTTCGAGGACGAGGTATTCGGTGGCGGGGGTGGCGCGGAGGTGGTCGAGGAGGTCTTCGCCGGTGAGGTCGGCCGAAACCTTCATGCCGTCGGTGAGGTCTTGGGAGAGGGTGCTGACGGCGATCCAGGGGCGGCGGTGTTCGGGGACGGAGGCGATGGCCGTTTCGCGGACGATGGCGGTGGGGTCGCCTTGGCCGTCGACGACGACGAGTGCGCGGGCCCCGGCTTCGTTGGCGCGGCGGAGGGCCTCGGAGAGGGGGGTGGCGTTCTCGACGGGGATGGCGCGGCGGGTGAGGGCGCGGGCCTGGAGTTCGGGGAGGTGTTGGCGCAGGCGGGCCATGCGCAGGCTGTTGCCGGCGCCGGTCCAGATGATCGCGGCGAGGATCGCGGCGAGGAGGGCGTCCATGACGGTTTCCATGCCGCCGATCTCCTGGCCGCGGTTGCCGAGGAGCCCGGTCTGGGTGACCAGGGGCAGGCCGATGAGAACGGTGACGGCGAGGCCGCGGCCGACCCAGGCGGCGGTGACGGTGCCGGTCATGGGTTTCCCGGTGATGCCCCAGATGACGGCGCGGAGCATGCGTCCGCCGTCGAGGGGGAGGCCGGGGAGGAGGTTGAAGGCGGCGACGAGGAGGTTGGAGATCATGAGGCCGGCGAGGAGGACGCCGGGGACGGTGGGGGCGTCGACGGCTTCCATGCCGAGGTAGAAGGCTCCGGCGAGGAGGAGGGAGAGGAGCGGGCCGACCGAGGCGAGGACGAATTCGCGGACGGGGGTTTCGGCTTCCTTCTCGATCTCGGAGACTCCGCCGAAGAACTGGAGCCGGATGCGGCGCACGGGGAGGCGGAAGCGCAGGGCGGCGACGGTGTGCGCGAGTTCGTGGACGAGCACGGAGGCGTAGAAGGCCACGGCGAAGAAGAGGGAGACGAGGTAGCGGGCCGGTCCGAGTTCGGGCAGGACGCGGTCGAGCTGGTTGCCGAAGACCCAGGTGATGAGGGCGGCGACCAGGAACCAGCTGGGCGAGACGTAGACGGGTACGCCGAAGGGGCGGCCCATGAGGAGTCCGCCGCCCGGGTCGGAGCGCTTGGGTGCGCGCTCGCCGGTTTCGTCGGTGTCTGGCACGGCTGTCCTTCGTTCGGTGCTGTCCGGTGGGGCGGTTCGCCGGGTGGTGTGGGGGGCGTGGGGCCGGGCGCTGTGCGGGTGGGTCGTGGGGTGGTAGCGCGGTGTGATGCTCTGATCATGCAGTGCGAGGGGGCTTCGAGTCGATGGTATGCGCGTGCTGTCGGTGGCGGGTCGTAGGGTTTTACGCATGACGACGAGCCCCGGTCCTGTTCCCGGCGTGGCCGCCGCCGATGCCGATGCCGCGCCCGATGGGTCGGCGGGCGCGGTGCGGCCTGCTTCGCTGTCCCCTTCGCGGGCCGGCGACTTCATGCGGTGTCCGCTGCTGTACCGGTTCCGGGTGATCGACAAGTTGCCGGAGAAGCCGAGCGCGGCGGCGACGCGGGGGACGCTGGTGCACGCGGTGTTGGAGCGGCTCTTCGACCATCCCGCGCACGAGCGGACGGCGCCGCGGGCGAAGGCGTTGATCCCGGCGCAGTGGGACCGGTTGCTGGAGTCCAAGCCGGAGCTGACGGATCTGTTCCCGGCGGGTGACGGGGGCGAGGGGTTGGCGCGCTGGCTGACGGAGGCCGAGGCGCTGGTGGAGCGGTGGTTCACGTTGGAGGACCCGACGCGGCTGGAGCCGGTGGAGCGGGAGTTCTTCGTGGAGACGGAACTGGAGTCGGGGCTGCGGCTGCGCGGGATCATCGACCGGGTGGACGTGGCGCCGACCGGCGAGGTCCGGATCGTGGACTACAAGACGGGCAAGGCGCCGCGGTCGGAGTACGCGGAGGGCGCCCTGTTCCAGATGAAGTTCTACGCGCTGGTGGTGTGGCGGTTGAAGGGGGTGGTGCCCCGGCGGTTGCAGTTGGTGTACCTGGGCAGCGGCGACGTGTTGACGTACGACCCGGTGGTGGCGGACCTGGAGCGGGTGGAGCGAAAGCTGCTGGCGCTGTGGGACGCGATCGTGGAGGCGACGGAGACGGGTGTGTGGCGGCCGCGGCCGACGAAGCTGTGCGGCTGGTGTGATCATCAGGCGGTGTGTCCAGAGTTCGGTGGGACTCCCCCCGTGTATCCGCTGGAGATCGTTTCGAGGGCGGACGCGGAGGCCACGGGGCCCGGGGCGTCCTGATCGTCGGGTCAGGGCAGAATGGCGGGGCCCGTCGAAGCCGCCGTTCGAAGATGTCGAAGATGAGGTATCCCTGTGGCGATCCGCGTCCTGCTGGTCGATGACCAACCGCTGTTGCGCACCGGCTTCCGGATGATTTTGGAGGCGGAGCCGGATCTGGCGGTGGTCGGTGAGGCCGGGGACGGTCTCCAGGCGCTGGAGCAGGTGCGGGCGCTACAGCCCGACGTGGTGCTGATGGACATCCGGATGCCGCGGATGGACGGGGTGGAGGCGACGCGGCAGATCACGGGGCCGGGGCGGGACGGGCCGGCGAAGGTGTTGGTGCTGACCACGTTCGATCTGGACGAGTACGTGGTGGAGGCGCTGCGGGCGGGGGCGAGCGGTTTCCTGCTGAAGGACGCCCCGGCGAACGAGCTGGTGCAGGCGATCCGGGTGGTGGCGGGCGGTGAGGCGATGTTGGCGCCGAGCATCACGCGGCGGCTGCTGGACAAGTACGCGGGGCACCTGCCGTCGGGCGCGGAGAGCGTCCCGGACGCTTTGGGCACGCTGACGGAGCGCGAGGTGGAGGTGCTCAAGCTGGTGGCCCGGGGCCTGTCGAACGCGGAGATCGCGGCGGACCTGTTCGTCAGCGAGACCACGGTGAAGACGCATGTGGGGCACGTGTTGACGAAGCTGGGCCTGCGCGACCGCGTCCAGGCCGCCGTGTACGCGTACGAGAGCGGTCTGGTCCGCCCGGGGGCGCAGTAGCCCCGGCCGGCCGGTGACGGCGACGGGCCGGCAGCCGCGTGACGCGGTCGCCGGCCCGTTCGCGTGCGTGCCTCAGCCCTTGCTGATCTCCCAGAAGCGGAAGACGGTCGAGGCGTCGAGCGACCACTGGAGGCCGGTCACGTTCTGCCGGGTGACGGCGTACTGCTTGCCCTGCCAGAGCGGGAGCAGCGGGATCTCGTCGGCGACGATGTCCTGGAGCCGGGTGAAGTCGGTGGTGGCGGAGGTGCGGTCGGACTTCGCGGAGGTCGAGGGGATGATGGTCCCGCTGATCTCCTTGTTGTCGTAGTTGTTGTGCAGGACGTTGTCCGGGCCGAAGAACGGCTGGGTGAAGTTGTCGGCGTCCGGGTAGTCGGGCACCCAGCCCTTCACGTAGACGCCGTACTTGCCTGCTTCGATGTCCTTCTCGTACTGCTCGAACTCGACGGACTTGACGTCGGCTTCGAAGAGGCCGCTGTCGTTGAGCTGCTTGGCGATGAGCTGGAGTTCCTGGTCGGTGGCCGGCCCGTAGCGGGTGGGCGTCGAGTACAGGGTGAGCTTCACCTTGCCGGTGAGGTTGGCGGCGCGCAGCGCGTTCTTGGCCTTCTCGACCTGGGGGCTGCCGCCGTAGCGGTCGAAGAAGGCGGTGTTGTGGGAGGCGATGCCGGCGGGGACGACCGAGTACAGGGAGGTGGCGGTGCCGTCGTAGACCTGCTTGATGATCGCTTCGCGGTCGACGAGGTAGGCGATGGCCTTGCGGACGGGGAGCTTGCCGGCGACCGGGTCGTTCATGTTGAAGACGAGGTGCTGGACTTCGGCGCCGGTGCCCTGGACGACTTCGACCTTCTGGTCGCCGGTCTTGTTGGCGAGGGTGGCGATGTCCTTGGCGGCGAGGCCGCGGAAGGCGAAGTCGACGTCGCCGCTTTCCAGGACCCGCTTGAGGGCGGCCTGGTCGTCGTTGAAGAACTTCAGGGTCACGCCGGTGTTCTTCGGCTTGGCCTTGCCGCTGTAGGAGTCGTTGACCGAGAAGTTGGCGCTCTTGTCGCTGATGGAGTCGAGCTTGTAGACGCCGGAGCCGGTGGCCTTGCCGTCGGTGCGGAGCTTGTCGGCCGGGTACTGGGTGTGGTCGACGATGGCGCCGGCGCCGGCCGCGATCTTGCTGGGGAAGGTCGCGTCGGAGGTCTTGAGGCGGAAGACGACGGTCTTCGCGTCGGGGGTCTCGATGCCGGAGATCGAAGAAAGCATGACGGCCGGGCCGTTGGCGTCATTGATCTTCAGGGTGCGCTCGAAGGAGTACTTGACGTCCTTGGAGGTGAGGCCGTCGCCGTTGCTGAACTTCAGCCCGGCGCGCAGGACGCACTTGTAGACCTTGCTGTCGGCGCCTTCGAAGCCGCAGCTCTGGGCGGCGTCGGGCTCGGGGGTGGTGCCGCCCTTGGGGAAGGTCAGCAACGACTGGAAGACGTTGTTGAAGAGGAGCCAGGAACCCGGGTCGTAGCCCGACGCGGGGTCGATGGACTTCACCTTGTCGGATATTCCCATGACAACGCCCTTGCCGCTGCCTGCGGCAGAGCCATCCTGCGACCCGCAACCGCTGAGCAGCGCGGCGGCGGTTGCGGCGCCGAGCGGGGCTGCCAACCACTGGTTACGTCTCATCACGCGAACGTCCTTCACAGTCGTACTGTTCCGTTGCGCCGGCCCGCGACACCCGCTGCCGGCTGGTGCCTTGCTCAGCCGCCGACGCCCCGGCCGAGTTCCCACAGCTGGAGGTCGGAGATGGCGTTGACCGACCACTCCGCCCCGGTGATCTCGTCGCGTGCGGCGACGTACTGCTTGCCCTGCCACAGGGGCAGGACGGGGACGTCGTCGGCGACGATGTCCTGCATCTCCGTGATCGCGGGTACGGCGACCGTGCGGTCGGCCGCGCGCCGGGATTCGGGGATGAGCCTGGTGCGTACGGCGGCGTTGGCGTACGGCGTGCCCAGGAAGTTGTCCTGCTCCAGGAACGGGGCGAGGAAGTTGTCGGCGTCCGGGTAGTCGGGGAACCAGCCGAGCCCGTAGGCGGCGTAGTCGCCCTTCTTCTGCGCGGGCCGGTAGTCGGCCCAGGCGTTGCCCTGGACGGTGACGTCGAACAGCTGGGTGGAGTTCAGCTGGGTCTTGAGTTCGTCGAACTCGGCGGCGGTGCCGTCACCGTAGTGGTCGGTGGTGTAGTTGAGGGTGAGCTTGACGGGGGTCTTGATCCCGGCGCTGCGCAACAGGTCGGCGGCCTTGGCGGTGTTGGCCTCGCCGTACTTGTTGAAGAAGGAGTTCACGTGTCCCGTGACGGTGGTGGGGACCAGTGAGTACAGGGGCTGCGCGGCCTTGCCGTAGACCTTGTCGATCAGGGCGTTGCGGTCGACGGCGGCGGCGAGGGCCTGCCGGACGGCCTTGTCCTTGACGACGGGGGCGTCGGTGTTGAAGCCGAGGTAGCGGATTTCCAGGCCGGGCAGCGGGACCAGTTTGACGCCCTTGGGCGGCTTCGCGGAGAACGCGCTGATCTGGGCGGGCGACAGGGTGCGGGAGACCATCTGGACGGCGCCGTCGCGCAGGGCGTTGCCCATGCTCTCGGAGTCGGCGAAGGAGCGCAGTTCGACCTTGTCGTTCTGGAGCTTGATGTCGCCCTGGTAGTGCGGGTTCTTGGTGAAGACGGCGCGGACGAGCTGGTTTCCCTTGACTTCGGCCTTCATGGTGTACGGGCCTGAGCCGTCCACGGCGAAGCCGGGCCGGAGCTTCTTGGCGTCGTAGTCCTTGGCGCTGACGATGCCGGCGGCCGGGGTGGAGAGCTTGTACGGGAAGGTCGCGTCGGCGGTCTTGAGGTGGAAGACGACGGTGTCGGCGCTCTTGGCCTCGACGGTGTCGATGCTGGAGAGCAGCGAGGAGGGGCCGTTCTCGGCCTTGATGGCGAGGACGCGGTCGATGGAGAACTTGACGTCCTTGGCCGTCAGCGGGTCACCGCTCGCGAAGGTGAGTCCGGGGCGCAGGGTGCAGCGGTAGCTCTCGTTGCCGCTGTCGGTGAAGCGGCAGTCGGAGGCCGCTTCGGGGACGGGCCGGCCGCCGCCTCGGGGGGTGTGCATCAGCGTCTGGACGGTCTGGCGAAGGACGTTCCAGGCGCCGGCGTCGTAGGCGTAGGCGGGGTCGAAGGGGGCGGGGGCGTAGTCGGCGGCTTCGAACCGGTCGGTGGTGCCGACGACGATGGCCCCGGAGGCGGCTCCTCCTCCGCTCGCGCTGCCGCAGGCGGACAGCGCGGGGGTGAGCAGGCCTATCGCGGCCGTCAGCACCATGGTCTTGCGGTTCATGCTGGAAGTACTCCCTCACCCGGCACTTGCTCAAAGCGGCGTTGAGGGCACTTCGCGACGGTCGCCCGTTCAGGGCGGAACGATCGGGCCGGTGTGTGACGATCGGTCCACGCGGTACCGGCACAGGGGTGTGTCTCCGGTACAGCTGAGGTGCGGCGCGGTGCCCGGCGTCGACATTAGTGGCCTGGGACGGGATGGCTGGAACTGGCAGGAGTTGGGGCGTAACCGGACGGTCATGGGCGCGGACTGACCGTTCGTGCCGGAGTGGGCGCAGAGGGGGTCAGGAGCTGATCAATCCGGACACAAGGGAACGGTTCGGGGCGTGCGGGAGGGCCCGGAACGGTTCCGCCGGGTGACCAAGCTCACCTACGGCAACTACCCGCACAGGGATGGAATTTCGGCCTCCGTCGCGCCGCACGGAAGATTCTTCCGCCGACCCCCGCCGGCGCCCCGTTCCATTCGGTACGCAGCGTGCGCGTTCAGTTCATCGGAGTGATGAGCGAGCGCAGGAACGCGAGGTCCACTTCCTCCAGGGAGCGCACGATGGTGCGGCCGGGGGCGGCCGGGATCAGTCCCACGGAGGGCACGGCCACGACCCGGCATCCGGCGGCCTCGGCGGCGGCGACGCCGGTGGCGGTGTCCTCGATCACGGCGCAGCGCGAGGGGTGCGCGCCGAGGGCCTGGGCGGCGAGGAGGTACGGGTCGGGGTGCGGCTTGGTGCGGGGCACCTCGTCGCCGGCGATCGTCATGGTGAAGCGGTCGCGGCCGAGGGTGAGCAGCACCCGGTCGATGACGCGGCGGTGGGAGGCGGAGACGAGTGCGGTGGGCACGTTGTGCCGGGCCAGCTCGGACAGCAGCCGCTCGGCGCCGGGCATCAGGGGCACCTGGTCGGCGATCCGCGCCTCGAAGCGCTCGTTGAGGAGGACGCTGAGCTCGGCGAGTTCGATGGCGGCGCCGGTGGACTCGATCAGGAAGGCGGCGCTGCGGCTCATGGGGCCGCCGACGACGATGTCGCGCCAGGCCTCCTCCAGCCGGTGGCCGAGCTCGCGGAAGATCTCCTCCTCGATCTCCCACCAGAACCCCTCGGTGTCGACGAGGGTGCCGTCCATGTCCAGCAGTACCGCCTGCAGGGCCGAACCGTCGGTCGTACGGGTGACGGCGGCGGGAACGGTGCTGGTCATGCGCACACCTCTCGGAGGGGACGAGAAGGCCGGTCACCGCGCTCCCCAGGCGTGCCCGGGGAAAACAGGTGACCGGCCTGTATGGGACCGATCAGTGTACGCCGGTCCGCGTCAGCGTGCGTTGAAATACTTCGCTTCGGGGTGGTGGATGACGATCGCGTCGGTCGACTGCTCGGGGTGGAGCTGGAACTCCTCCGAGAGGTGGACGCCGATGCGCTCCGGCCGGAGCATGTCGGCGATCTTGGCGCGGTCCTCCAGGTCGGGGCAGGCGCCGTAGCCGAGGGAGAAGCGCGCGCCGCGGTACTTGAGGTCGAACATGTCCTCGACCTTGGTCGGGTCCTCGCCGCCGAAGCCGAGCTCGGCGCGGACGCGGGCGTGCCAGTACTCGGCGAGGGCTTCGGCGAGCTGGACGGAGAGGCCGTGGAGCTCCAGGTACTCGCGGTAGGAGTCGGACTCGAACAGCTTGGCCGTGGCCTCGCCGATCTTCGAGCCCACGGTGACCACCTGGAGGCCGACGACGTCGGTTTCGCCGGACTCCTCCGGGCGGAAGAAGTCGGCGAGGCACAGGCGTCGGCCGCGGCGCTGGCGCGGGAAGGTGAAGCGGGTCCGCTCGTTGCCCTGCTCGTCCAGGATGATCAGGTCGTCGCCCTTGGAGACGCAGGGGAAGTAGCCGTAGACGACGGCCGCTTCGAGCAGGTTCTCGGTGTGGAGCTTCTCCAGCAGGCCGCGCAGTCGGGGCCGGCCCTCGGACTCGACGAGTTCCTCGTACGTCGCTCCGCCGGCGCGGGCCTGCTTCAGACCCCACTGGCCCTTGAACAGGGCGCCCTCGTCCAGCCAGGAGGCGTAGTCCTTGAGCGGGATGCCCTTGACGACGCGGGTGCCCCAGAAGGGCGGGGTGGGGACCGGGTTGTCGACGGCGACGTCCGAGCGGCCGCCCGGCTCCTCGGGCTCCTCCGCCTGGGGCAGCGGGGTGTCCCTCTTGGCGACGCGGCGCTGCTTGAGGGGCGGGAGTTCGGCGCCGGGGACGCCGCGCTTGACGGCGATCAGGGCGTCCATCAGGCGCAGGCCCTCGAACGCGTCGCGGGCGTAGCGGACCTCGCCCTCGTAGATCTCGTGGAGGTCCTGTTCGACGTAGGCGCGGGTCAGGGCCGCGCCTCCCAGGATGACCGGGTAGTCGGCGGCCAGCTTGCGCTGGTTGAGCTCCTCCAGGTTCTCCTTCATGATCACGGTCGACTTCACCAGCAGGCCGGACATGCCGATCACGTCGGCCTTGTGTTCCTGGGCGGCTTCCAGGATCGCGGAGACGGGCTGCTTGATGCCGATGTTGACGACGTTGTAGCCGTTGTTGGTCAAGATGATGTCGACGAGGTTCTTGCCGATGTCGTGGACGTCACCGCGGACGGTGGCCAGCACGATCGTGCCCTTGCCGTCGTCATCGGTCTTCTCCATGTGCGGTTCGAGGTAGGCGACGGCCGTCTTCATCACCTCGGCGGACTGTAGGACGAAGGGCAGCTGCATCTGGCCGGAGCCGAACAGTTCACCGACGACCTTCATGCCCTCCAGCAGGGTGTCGTTGACGATGTCCAGGGCGGGGCGGCTGCGCAGGGCCTCGGCCAGGTCGTCCTCCAGGCCGTTCTTCTCCCCGTCGATGATGCGGCGCTGGAGCCGCTCGTCCAGCGGCAGCGCGAGGAGCTCCTCGGCGCGGCCGTCCTTCATCGACTTGGTGTTGACGCCCTCGAAGAGCGCCATCAGCTTCTGGAGCGGGTCGTAGTCCTCGGCGCGCCGGTCGTAGATCAGGTCCAGGGCGGTGGTGACCTGCTCCTCGTCGAAGCGGGCGATCGGCAGGATCTTGCTCGCGTGGACGATCGCGGAGTCCAGGCCCGCCTTGACGCACTCGTCGAGGAAGACGGAGTTCAACAGGACGCGGGCGGCGGGGTTCAGACCGAAGGAGATGTTCGACAGGCCCAGCGTGGTCTGGACGTCGGGGTGGCGCCGCTTGAGCTCGCGGATCGCCTCGATCGTCGCGATGCCGTCCCCCCGGGACTCCTCCTGACCCGTGCAGATGGTGAAGGTGAGGGTGTCGATGAGGATGTCCGACTCGTGGATGCCCCAGTTGCCGGTCAGGTCGTCGATCAGCCGCTCGGCGATGGCCACCTTGTGCTCGACGGTGCGGGCCTGGCCCTCCTCGTCGATGGTCAGCGCGATGAGCGCGGCGCCGTGCTCCCGCGCCAGCGCGGTCACCTTCGCGAACCGGGACTCCGGGCCGTCACCGTCCTCGTAGTTCACCGAGTTGATGACGGCGCGGCCGCCCAGCTTCTCCAGACCCGCCTGGATGACGGGAACCTCGGTGGAGTCCAGGACGATCGGCAGCGTCGAGGCCGTCGCGAAGCGGCCGGCCAGCTCCTTCATGTCGGCCACGCCGTCCCGGCCCACGTAGTCCACGCACAGGTCGAGCATGTGCGCGCCCTCGCGGATCTGGTCGCGGGCCATCTCCACGCAGTCGTCCCAGCGGGCTTCCAGCATCGCCTCGCGGAACTTCTTCGAACCGTTGGCGTTGGTGCGCTCGCCGATCGCCATGTAGGAGGTGTCCTGGCGGAACGGCACCGTCTGGTACAGGGACGACGCGCCCGGTTCGGGCTGCGGCCGGCGCTCCGCCGGGGCCAGGTCGCGGACGCGCTCGACGACCTGGCGCAGGTGCTCGGGCGTGGTGCCGCAGCAGCCGCCGACCAGGGACAGGCCGTACTCGCGCACGAACGTCTCCTGCGCGTCGGCGAGCTCGGGGGCGGACAGCGGGTAGTGGGCGCCGTTCTTGCCCAGCACCGGGAGGCCGGCGTTGGGCATGCAGGACAGCGGGATGCGCGCGTTGCGGGCCAGGTAGCGCAGGTGCTCGCTCATCTCGGCGGGGCCGGTCGCGCAGTTCAGGCCGATCATGTCGATGCCGAGCGGCTCCAGCGCGGTCAGCGCGGCGCCGATCTCCGAACCGAGCAGCATGGTGCCGGTGGTCTCGACGGTGACGGAACAGATCAGGGGCACGCAGACGCCGAGGGCCTCCATCGCGCGGCGGGCGCCGATGATCGAGGACTTGGTCTGGAGGAGGTCCTGGGTGGTCTCCACCAGCAGGGCGTCCGCGCCGCCGGTGATCAGGCCCTCGGCGTTGATCTGGTAGGCGTCGCGGATCGTCGCGTAGTCGATGTGGCCCAGCGTCGGCAGCTTGGTGCCCGGGCCCATCGAGCCGAGCACCCAGCGCTGCCGGCCGGTGGAGGCGGTGAACTCGTCGGCGACCTCGCGGGCGATCCGGGCGCCGGCCTGCGACAACTCGAAGTTGCGGTCGGGGATGTCGTACTCGGCCAGCGCCGCGAAGTTCGCGCCGAACGTGTTGGTCTCCACGCAGTCCACGCCGGCCGCGAAGTACTCGCGGTGCACGTTGGCCACGATGTCGGGGCGCGTCGCGTTCAGGACCTCGTTGCAGCCTTCCAGCTGCTGGAAGTCCTCCATCGTCGGGTCCTGTGCCTGGAGCATGGTCCCCATGGCTCCGTCGGCGACGACCACGCGGGTGGCGAGCGCCTCTCGGAGGGCGTCGGCCCGGGTCTGGGTGTCTGCGGGGGGGTTCGGCAACGAGGCCATGGTCAAGCTCCCTGGGATGCGACGGCTGTCGGCTTTGCGCCCTCGCTGTCTCAAGGGCGCACGCGGTCAGCGTAACCATGTGCGCCGGGACCCGGTGGGGCTGTCCCACGTGGCGGACTGCATTCTTTGGCCTGGCTCCACCGGGGCTCCAGCGGGGGTGGGGGCACCGAGGTGTCCCGAAGACTTCCCCGAGCATGCACAAGGTCGACATCGACCGATAGTGTTCAGCATTGTCGAACTACGTCAGCAGGAGGCTGCACGATGGCACGGAACATCCAGTCGCTCGAACGAGCCGCTGCGATGCTGCGGCTCCTGGCGGGTGGCGAGCGCCGGTTGGGGCTGTCGGACGTGGCCGGCGCCCTGGGGCTCGCCAAGGGGACGGCGCACGGCATCCTGCGCACCCTCCAGGCCGAGGGCTTCGTGGAGCAGGACCCGGCCTCCGGCCGCTACCAGCTGGGCGCGGAGCTGCTGCGCCTGGGCAACAGCTACCTGGACGTGCACGAGCTGCGGGCGCGGGCGCTGGTGTGGACCGACGACCTGGCGCGGGCGAGCGGCGAGAGCGTGTACGTGGGGGTGCTCCACAAGAGCGGGGTGCTGATCATGCACCACGTGTTCCGGCCGGACGACAGCCGCCAGGTGCTGGAGGTGGGGGCGATGCAGCCGCTGCACTCCACGGCCCTGGGCAAGGTGCTGTCCGCGTACGACCCGGTGGCCCACACCCAGGCGGTGGAGGTGGAGCGGGAGGCGTTCACGCCCCGCACCGTCACCGACGCCGTCGGCTTCGAGGAGATCTTGGACCTGACCCGGGCGCGCGGCTGGGCCTCCGATGTGGAGGAGACGTGGGAGGGCCTCGCCTCGGTGGCCGCGCCCATCCACGACCGGCGGCGGATGCCGGTCGGCGCGGTGGCGGTCGTGGGGGCCGTGGAGCGGGTGTGCGGGGAGGGCGGGGAGCCCCGGGCGAGTCTGGTCGCGTCGGTGCGCGACTGCGCGCGGTCGGTTTCGCGCGACCTCGGCGCCGGCCGGTTCTGACCTTGCTTTGATCGCGCCCAGGACGACATCGGTCGCTATCTGGGTGCGTTTGGCCATTTTTCGATCACGAGTTGGCCGAATTTGGGCGATCACACCGAGCGGTAACGATCCGGATCTGTGACCCGCCCAACCCTTGACGCGTTCTTCACCCGGGCGGAAAACTGCCGTTCATCGGTCGGCATTGTCGAACACCTACCGGCAATACGCGTTAGGGTGTGACGAGGCCAAGGACCGGTGCAGCACTCACCGAGTGCGGTGGACCACCGGAGGGACCCGGTGGTACGCCCACCCCCTGGACGTAAGACAAAGGAGTCGCGGGTGTCCAGCTCCGACATCTTCATCGGCGAGACCATCGGTACCGCCCTGCTCACCCTGCTCGGCGGTGGCGTCTGCGCCGCCCTCACGCTCAAGAGCTCCAAGGCCCGCAACGCGGGATGGCTCGCGATCACCTTCGGCTGGGGTTTCGCCGTCCTGATCGCCGCGTACGTGTCCGCGCCCCTCTCCGGCGCGCACCTCAACCCCGCGGTCACCGTCGGCATAGCCGTCAAGACCGGCGAGTGGGGCGACGTGCCGGTCTACCTCGCGGGCCAGCTGCTCGGCGCCATGATCGGCGCGGTCCTGATGTGGGCCACGTACTACGGACAGTTCCGGGCACACCTGGCCGACCCGGAGCACATCCGGGACGCCAAGCTCGGCCCGGAGGACCCGCACCCGCACGACGTGGCCGGCCCCGTGCTCGGCATCTTCTCCACCGGACCCGAGATCCGCAACGTCGTCCAGAACCTGCTGACCGAGATCATCGGCACCGCCGTCCTGGTCCTGGCGATCTTGACCCAGGGCCTCCAAGGCGACGGCAAGGGCCTCGGTGTCATCGGCGTCCTGATCACCTCCTTCGTGGTCGTCGGCATCGGTCTCTCCCTCGGCGGCCCGACCGGGTACGCCATCAACCCGGTGCGCGACCTCGGCCCGCGCATCGTCCACGCCCTGTTGCCGCTGCCCAACAAGGGCGGCTCGGACTGGGGATACTCCTGGATCCCGGTAGTCGGCCCGCTCGTCGGTGCCGCCGTCGCCGGTGGTCTGTACAACATCGCGTTCGTCTGATCAGCATCGGCACGTATCGCAAGATCCGCACCGCCCCCTGATTCCGCACCCCAGAGCCGCCAGGAGCAGCCACCATGACCAGCAGCACCGGCCCCTTCATCGCCGCGATCGACCAGGGCACCACCTCCTCCCGCTGCATCGTCTTCGACCGCGACGGCCGCATCGTCGCCGTCGACCAGAAGGAGCACGCGCAGATCTTCCCGAAGCCGGGCTGGGTCGAGCACGACGCCACCGAGATCTGGACCAACGTCCAGGAGGTCGTCGCCGGGGCCATCACCAAGGCGGCCCAGGACATCCCGGGCTTCACCTCGGCCGACGTCAAGGCCGTCGGCATCACCAACCAGCGCGAGACCACGCTCCTGTGGGACAAGAACACCGGCGAGCCGGTGCACAACGCGCTGGTCTGGCAGGACACCCGCACCGACACCCTGTGCAAGGAGCTCGGCCGCAACGTCGGCCAGGACCGCTTCCGCCGCGAGACCGGCCTGCCCCTGGCGAGCTACTTCGCCGGCCCCAAGGTCCGCTGGCTGCTCGACAACGTCGAGGGCCTGCGGGAGCGCGCCGAGGCCGGCGACATCCTCTTCGGCACCATGGACTCCTGGGTCATCTGGAACCTGACCGGCGGCACCGAGGGCGGCGTGCACGTCACCGACGTGACCAACGCCTCGCGCACCATGCTGATGAACCTCCACACGCGGGAGTGGGACGAGCGGATCGCCGAGTCCATGGAGGTCCCGCTCAACGTCCTCCCCGAGATCCGGTCCTCCGCCGAGGTCTACGGCCACGTCAAGGAGGGCGTGCTCGCCGGCGTCCCGGTCGCCTCGGCGCTCGGTGACCAGCAGGCCGCCCTGTTCGGCCAGACCTGCTTCTCCGAGGGCGAGGCGAAGTCCACCTACGGCACCGGCACGTTCATGCTGATGAACACCGGCGACAAGATCATCAACTCCTACAGCGGCCTGCTGACCACGGTCGGCTACCAGATCGGCGACGAGAAGCCGGTCTACGCCCTGGAGGGCTCCATCGCCGTCACCGGCTCGCTCGTCCAGTGGATGCGCGACCAGATGGGCCTGATCAAGTCGGCCGCCGAGATCGAGACGCTGGCCTCCTCCGTCGAGGACAACGGCGGCGCCTACTTCGTGCCCGCCTTCTCCGGCCTGTTCGCCCCGTACTGGCGCTCCGACGCCCGCGGTGTGATCGCCGGCCTCACCCGGTACGTCACCAAGGCGCACATCGCCCGTGCCGTGCTGGAGGCCACCGCCTGGCAGACCCGCGAGATCACCGACGCCATGACCAAGGACTCGGGCGTCGAGCTCGCCGCCCTCAAGGTCGACGGCGGCATGACCTCCAACAACCTGCTGATGCAGACCCTCTCGGACTTCCTGGACGCCCCCGTGGTGCGCCCGATGGTCGCCGAGACGACCTGCCTCGGCGCCGCCTACGCCGCCGGCCTGGCCGTCGGCTTCTGGCCCGACACCGACGCCCTGCGCGCCAACTGGCGCCGCGCGGCGGAGTGGACCCCGCGGATGCCCGCCGAGCAGCGGGACCGCGAGTACAAGAACTGGCTCAAGGCCGTCGAGCGGTCCATGGGCTGGATCGACGACGAAGACGCCAGCTGACCGCGTTCAGCTGAGTCAATCGACGAGGAGCTAAAAGACATGAGCACCCTGCAGAGCGTTCCCGCACTGGGTTCGCACCCGACCGCGGGCTGCAACGCGAGCCGCGCCGAGACCCGTGAGCAGCTGGCGAAGGCCACGTACGACCTGCTGGTCATCGGCGGTGGAATCCTGGGCACGTCCGTGGCCTGGCACGCCGCGCAGTCGGGTCTGCGGGTTGCCATGGTGGACGCCGGCGACTTCGCCGGCGCCACCTCCTCCGCCTCCTCCAAGCTGGTCCACGGAGGCCTGCGCTACCTGCAGACCGGAGCGGTCAAGCTGGTCGCGGAGAACCACCACGAGCGCCGGGTGCTGGCCAAGGACGTGGCCCCGCACCTGGTCAACCCGCTCACCTTCTACCTGCCGGTCTACAAGGGCGGCCCGGTCGGCGCCGCGAAGCTGGGCGCGGGCGTCTTCGCGTACTCCGCCCTGTCGGCCTTCGGGGACGGCGTCGGCAAGGTCATATCGCCGGCCCGCGCCGTCGCCGACAACCCCGGCCTGAAGACGGACAACCTCAAGGCCGTCGCGGTCTACTACGACCACCAGATGAACGACTCCCGCGTGGCCGTGATGACGGTCCGCGCGGCCGTCGAGTCGGGCGCGGTCGTCCTGAACCACGCCGAGGTCACCGGCCTGCGCATGACGCGCGGCCGGGTCAGCGGCGCCGAGCTCAAGGACCGCCTGGACGGCACCGAGTTCGGGGTCGACGCGCGCGTCGTGCTCAACGCCACCGGCCCGTGGGTGGACCACCTGCGGAGCATGGAAGACAAGCACGCGATGCCGTCTATCCGCCTGTCCAAGGGCGCGCACATCGTGATGAAGCGCAAGTCGCCGTGGAAGGCCGCCATGGCCACCCCGATCGACAAGTACCGCATCACCTTCGCCCTGCCGTGGGAGGACCAGCTGCTGCTCGGCACGACCGACGAGGTCTACGAGGGCGACCCCGCGGACGTGCGCGCCACGGAGGCCGACATCCAGCAGATCCTGGACGAGGCGGCCTTCTCGGTGAAGGACGCGGACCTGGACCGCTCGCTGATGACCTACGCCTTCGCGGGCCTGCGGGTACTGCCCGGCGGCCCCGGCGGGGTCGAGAAGGCCAAGCGCGAGACGGTCGTCTCCGAGGGCGCCGGCGGCATGCTGTCGGTGGCCGGCGGCAAGTGGACGACGTACCGCCACATCGGCCGGGTGGTGATGGACAAGCTGGCGAAGCTGCCCGGCAGCCCGCTGACCGACGACATGGAGCCGGTGAAGTCCCTGGTGCGTCGCGTGCCGCTGCCCGGTGTCGCCAACCCGAACGCGGTCGCGCACAGGCTGCTGGTGGACCGGGAGCCCGGCACGCGGATGGACCCGCTGACCGCCCGGCACCTGGCCTCGCACTACGGCTCCCTGGCCTTCGACATCGCCCGCCTGGCGAACGAGGACCCGGCGCTCGCCGAGCGCATCCACCCGGACGGGCCGGAGATCTGGGCGCAGGTCGCCTACGCCCGTGACAACGAGTGGGCCGAGACGGTCGACGACGTGCTGCGCCGGCGTACGACGGTGACCGTCCGCGGCCTCGACAGCGCCGAGGTGCGAACCCGGGTCGAGGAGATGCTGGGCGACAAGGCGTAGCCGTCGCCGCGGCGGGGAAGAGGGGCGGTTCCGGGGGAACCGCCCCTCTGTCGTGGGCTGTGGCCGGCGTCCCTCCAAGGCTTAGGCTGACCCACGTACGCAAGGGAACTTCGGAAGGAGACCTGGGTGATCGAGCTTGAGGGCGTGCCCGAGCTGATCGACCCGGTCATGGTGGCCGCGTTCGAGGGCTGGAACGACGCGGGTGACGCCGCCTCCGGTGCTGTCACGCACCTGGACCGGGAGTGGAAGGGGGAGGTCTTCGCGGCTCTGGACGCCGAGGACTACTACGACTTCCAGGTCAACCGGCCGACGGTGTGGCTGGAGAACGGGGTGCGCAAGATCACCTGGCCGACGACCAGGCTCTCGGTGGTCCGGATCGGCGGTGCGAAGCCGCGCGACCTGGTGCTGGTGCGCGGGATCGAACCGTCCATGCGCTGGCGCTCGTTCTGCAACGAGATCCTCGCCTTCGCGCACGAGCTGGGCGTGGAGATGGTGGTCATCCTGGGCGCGCTGCTGGGGGACACCCCCCACACCCGGCCGGTCCCGGTCAGCGGCGTCACCTCGGACGCCGACCTGGCGCGGACGATGGACCTGGAGGAGACGAAGTACGAGGGGCCGACCGGGATCGTGGGCGTGCTCCAGGAGGCCTGTACGCACGCGGGCGTCCCGGCGGTGTCGCTGTGGGCGGCCGTGCCGCACTACGTGTCGCAGCCGCCGAACCCGAAGGCGACGCTGGCGCTGCTGAACCGGCTGGAGGACCTGCTCGACATCCGCATCCCGCTGGGCGAACTGCCGGAGGACGCGCGGGCGTGGCAGCTCGGCGTGGACCAACTGGCCGCCGAGGACAGCGAGGTGGCGGAGTACGTGCAGACGCTGGAGGAGGCGCGGGACACCGCCGACCTCCCGGAGGCGTCGGGGGACGCGATCGCCCGCGAGTTCGAGCGGTACCTGCGGCGGCGGGACCCTTCCGCGACCGCGGAGCCCGGTGACGGGTCGTACCTGCGGGACACGTCCAGCGGCCGTACGAAGCCACGGTTGAGGCCGGACCCGGAGCCGCCCGAGGACCCACCGGCGCCGGCGCCCGAGGAGGACACTCCCCCGGAGGCGTGACCCGCCGGAGCGGAGCCGACGCGAGAGCCTCCGTGGGCTGCGCCCGCCCGTGCCGGGTCCCGCGCGCCGGCGGGCCCGGCGAGACCGGTCGCTCCGGTCGGGGCCGGCCGTCGGTACGGACCGGCCCGGCCGGCCGCGCGGCGGGGGCGTCCAAACGCGGCGCGGCGCCGGTCGGGGCCCGCTCCGAAAGATTCAGCCCCGCCGGCGTTCGAAGCGCTGCGTGCGGGGTGCGGGGCGGAGCGCCGAACACGAGAACGCCGGACCGGCCGCACACGCGGCCGGTCCGGCGTCGTCCGTTGTGCCCCGCCGACTACGAAGTCCGGGGCGTGGCCCGGGCGACCCGGGCGACGACGGCGGCGCGGGTTAGAGCGCCACGCCCAGCAGCGCGTCCACCGTGCGGGAGACCAGCCCGGGGGCCGACTCGTCGTCGCCGTCGGAGGCGTTCTGGGCCTCCACCCAGCGGTCGACGGCCGCCAGCGCGGCGGGGGCGTCCAGGTCGTTCGCGAGGGCCTCGCGGACCTCGTCGACCAGGGCGTCCGCCGGGATGCCGTCCGGGCGGGACACGGCGGCGCGCCAGCGCTCCAGGCGGGCCAGCGCCTCCTCCAGGACGGCGTCCGTCCACTCCCAGTCGGCGCGGTAGTGGTGGGACAGAAGCGCGAGCCGGATGGCGGCCGGGTCGACGCCCGCGCGGCGCAGCGCGGAGACGAAGACCAGGTTGCCCTTCGACTTCGACATCTTCTGGCCGTCGAGCGCGACCATCCCGGCGTGCACGTAGGCCTTGGCCATCGGGAACTCGCCCGTCAGCGCCTGGGCGTGCGAGGCGCCCATCTCGTGGTGCGGGAAGGCCAGGTCGGAGCCGCCGCCCTGGATGTCGAAGCCCATGCCCAGGTGGTCCAGGGCGATGGCCACGCACTCGATGTGCCAGCCCGGCCGGCCGCGGCCCAACGAGCCGCCGTCCCAGCTCGGCTCGCCCGGCCGTGCGGCCATCCACAGCATCGGGTCCAGCGGGTTCTTCTTGCCCGGGCGCTCGGGGTCGCCGCCGCGCTCCGCGGAGAGCAGGCGCATGGCCTCGGCGTCCAGGTTGGAGACGCCGCCGAAGTGCGGGTCGGACTCCACCGAGAAGTAGACGTCGCCTTCGAGCTCGTACGCGGCGCCCGCGTCCCGCAGCCGCTCGACGAGCGGCACGATGCCGGGTATGGCCTCGACGGCGCCGATGTACTGCCGCGGCGGCAGGATGCGCAGCGCCGTCATGTCCTCGCGGAAGAGGGCCGTCTCGCGTTCTGCGAGCTCGGTCCAGTCGTGGCCGTCGCGCTGCGCCCGCTCCAGCAGCGGATCGTCGACGTCCGTGACGTTCTGGACGTAGTGAACCTGCCGCTTGGTGTCGAGCCACACGCGCTGCACCAGGTCGAACGCGTTGTAGGTGGCCGCGTGACCGATGTGGGTGGCGTCGTACGGCGTGATGCCGCAGACGTAGATACGGGCGACGGGACCGGGGGCGAGGGTGATCGTCCCCTGGGTCGCGGTGTCGTGGATCTGGAGGTCGCGGCCCTTGCCGGGCAGGGCGGGGACCTCAGAAGCGGGCCAGGCATGCATGCTTCGAGACTAACCGGACGGATGTTCCGTCATCGAACCGGACCAGCACTGTTGGCTTGATCGCCACCCTTGCGGTCCGGCCGGTTCTGTGCCTTCGGGCCCACGGCGCGCAGGACGACTCAGACCGGCGGCCAGGGGATGGCGGGCCACTGCCCCGACGGGCGGGGATGCGTCCCCTCGCGCAGCAGGAGGGCCACACGGGCCCGTACGGCGGCCAGCTCGCCCGCGGTGATCAGTTCCGCCAGCCGGGTGGCGAGGGGGCCCCCGTCGGCCAGCTGGGAGGCGAGGGAGGTCAGTACGGTCCGGGCCTCGTCCGTCAGGGGCTCGCCGGCCCAGCCCCACAGCAGCGTGCGCAGCTTGTCGTCGGCGTGGAACGTCACCCCGTGGTCGATGCCGTAGAGCCGGCCGTCGGGGGCGGGCAGCAGGTGGCCGCCCTTGCGGTCGGCGTTGTTGATGACGGCGTCGAGGACCGCGAGCCGGCGCAGTCTCGGGTCGTCGGCGTGCACGAGCAGGGCGGTGCGCCCCTCCCCCACCTCGGCGAGGGCGACCGGCTTCCAACCGTCCCCGGCCTCGTCGCCCTCGACGAGTGCCAGCAGCCCCTCCTCGGGCGTGTCACCGGCGTCGATCCAGCGTTGCACCATGCCCTCGCCGTAGGGGCCCTCGCGCAGCACGGTCTCGGGTACGAGCCCCCAGCCGGTGGCCTCGGACACCAGGTAGGCGGCGCGCTCGCGCCGGGCGAGGTTGCCGTCGGGGAAGTCCCACAACGGCCGCTCGCCCTTGACGGGTTTGTAGACGCATTCGGCGCTGACGCCCTCGTACGTCACGGTGCACAGCAGGACGGCGTTGGAGGCCTCGGCGATGCGGCCCCGGACGGTGAGCTCGCCCCTGGCGAGCAGTTCCTCGGTCGGGTTCACGACGCTCACACCTGGCGCCGGTAGCCGTTCTGGCGGGGACACACGTGCCCTTCGGGGTCCAGGGGCAGGCTGCACAGCGGGCACGGCGGCCGGCCGGCGTTGACCACGTCCAAGGCCCGCTTGGCGAAGGCGCGGGCCTGGACGCCGGAGAGGCGCACGCGCAGCATCGGCGGGCCGTTCTCCTCGTCCTGGAGCAGGCGTTCCTCCGCCTCGGCGAGGTCCTCGTCGGAGTCGGCGTCGAGTTCGACGAGCGCCTGCGCCTCGACGATCATGCGCTGTTCCTCGCCGTCCCAGGCCAGGGCCATGGTGCCGACGCGGAACTCCTCCTCGACGGGTACGTCGAGCGGGGCGGTGTCGGCGGCCTCCACGGAGGCCGCGGCGGGGACCGGGGCGTTGCCGCCGGTGCGCCGTACGACCTCGTCCAGCAGTTCGTCCATCCGCTCGGCCAGCGCCGCGACCTGGGTCTTCTCCAGGGAGACGCTGGTGACGCGGGTGCCGGAGGAGGCCTGGAGGAAGAACGTACGGCGTCCAGGCAGACCGACCGTGCCGGCCACGAAGCGGTCCGGCGGGTCGTAAAGGAACACCTGACGGGGCACGTCCAGTCTCCAAGTGTCGGTGGCAGGGGCGGGGCGTGGGCGGGCTGCCTGTATCGGCCCGTCCACCCTACTGCGCCGTTCGATCAGGCCGCGCCCGCGCCGCCGCCCACGACGGCGTCCCCGCCGTCTTCGGGTGATTTGCGCGGCACGAGGGCGCCGAAGTCCCCGGTGTCGCCGAGGCGGAACAGGAACGGGCGGGTCGGGGTGTAGCGGATGGCGGTGACGGAGCAGGGGTCGACGTGGACGCGTTGGAAGAGGTCGAGGTGCATGCCGAGGGCGTCCGCGACGAGGGACTTGATGATGTCGCCGTGCGAGCACATGAGGAAGACGGCGTCGGCGCCGTGCTCCTCCTCGACCCGCGCGTTCCACTCCCGTACGGCGTCCACGGCGCGGGCCTGCATGGCGCGCATCGTCTCGCCGCCGGGGAAGGCGGCGGCGGAGGGGTGCTGCTGGACGATCTTCATCAGGGGTTCGTCGGCGAGTTCGGAGAGTTTACGGCCGGACCAGTCGCCGTAGTGGCATTCGCCGATCCGCTCGTCGGTGTGCAGGCTCAGGCCGGGGCGGGCGGCCAGCAGGGGGGCGAGGGTCTCCCGGCAGCGCTGCAACGGGCTGGTGACCACGGTGGCGAGCGGTACCCCGTCGAGGCGTCCGGGCAGCGCGGCGGCCTGCTCGGCGCCGCGTTCGTCCAGGCTCACTCCCGGGGTCCATCCGGCGAGCAAGCCCGCGGTGTTGGCGGTGGACCGCCCGTGCCGTACGAGGATCAGCGTGGCCATGGGGCCACCTTAAGCGGTGGCGGCGGTGTGCGGGTGGGGGGCGGGTCAAGGGAGAATGCCCCGCGTGATAGTCGACTGCGCGATGTACCGGGACGGCCGCCGCTCCGAGGCCCCCGCGGATTTCTCGGATGCCCTCGCCGAGGCGCGGGCGACGGGTGACGCCTTCTTGTGGATCGGGATGCACGAGCCCACGGAGGACGAATTCGAGCACGTCAGCCAGGAGTTCGGGCTGCACAAACTGGCGGTTGAGGACGCGCTGACCGCGCACCAGCGCCCCAAGCTGGAGGTCTACGACGATTCGCTCTTCGTCGTCCTCAAGCCGGTCGTGTATGACGACGACACCGACACGGTGACCACGGGCGAGCTGATGGTGTTCATCGGCGACTCCTTCGTGGTCACGGTCCGACACGGCGAGGGGGCCGCGCTGGCCGCCGTACGCCACCGCCTGGAGCAGGACGCGGAGGTGCTGCGGCACGGGCCGACGGCGGTGCTGTACGCGGTGTCGGACGCGGTGGTGGACCACTACATCGACGTGGCGGCGGAGCTGCAGGTGGACCTGGAGGAGTTGGAGGCCGAGGTGTTCGCCCCGAACGCCTCGGACAGCCGGAACACGCAGACCACGGCCGCCCGGATCTACGGTTTCAAGCGGCAGGTGCTGGAGTTCCGCCGGGCCACGAGCCCGCTCCTCCAGCCGATGGACCGGCTGGCCTTCGGCGACGTGCCGTTCGTGCAGGAGCGCTCCCAGCCCTTCTTCCGCGACGTCGCCGACCACCTGACCAAGGCGAACGAGTACATCGAGGGACTGGACCGGCTGCTGTCCGACGCGCTGTCGGCGCACCTGGCGCAGATGGGCGTCCGGCAGAACGACGACATGCGCAAGATCTCCGCGTGGGCGGCGATGGCGGCCGTCCCCACGATGGTGGCGGGGATCTACGGGATGAACTTCGACCACATGCCGGAACTCCGGCAGGGCTGGGGCTATCCGGCGGTGCTGGTGGTCATGGCGGGCGCCTGCCTGGGGCTGCACCGGATGTTCAAGCGCCGCGGCTGGCTCTAGTCTCCTGAGTCAGGAATTCTGTTCAGATAGCTGGCGAGGCGTTCGAGGATCTCATCTGCGGTCTTGGTCCAGACGTAGGGCTTCGGGTCACTGTTCCATGCGGCGATCCAGGCCCGGATGTCCTGCTCCAGGGCCTGGACGGTCTTGTGGACGCCTCGTCGTATCTGCTTGTTCGTCAGCTCGGCGAACCACCGCTCCACGAGGTTGAGCCAGGACGACCCGGTGGGTGTGAAGTGCAGGTGGAACCGGGGGTGGGCCACCAGCCAGGTCTTGATGGCCGGGGTCTTGTGGGTGGCGTAGTTGTCCAGCACCAGGTGGACGTCCAGGCCGGCCGGGACTTCTTTGTCGAGCTTGATGAGGAACTTCTTGAACTCCTCGGCGCGGTGGCGGCGGTGGAGTGAGCCGATCACCTTGCCGGTGGCGACCTCCAGGGCGGCGAAGAGGGTGGTGGTGCCGGCCCGGACGTAGTCGTGCGTGACCCTTTGCGGGACGCCGGGCATCATCGGCAGGACGGGCTGCGAGCGGTCCAGTGCCTGGATCTGGGACTTCTCGTCCACGCAGAAGACCAGGGCCCGTTCCGGCGGATCGAGGTAGAGGCCGACGACGTCGTGGACCTTGTCGACGAAGTACGGGTCGGTCGACAGCTTGAAGGTCTCAGAGCGGTGCGGCTGCAGGCCGAACGCCCGCCAGATCCGCGACACGGTCGACTGCGACAGGCCCGTTTCCTTCGCCATCGACCGCGTCGACCAGTGCGTCGCGTTCTTCGGTGTCGACTCCAGTGTCCTGGCGACCAGAGCGGCGACCTGCTCGTCCGTGACCGACCGCGGACCGCCGGATCGCGGCATGTCGCCCAGGCCGGCGATCCGGTGCTCGACGAAACGCGCCCGCCAGCGGCCCACCGCATGCGCGGTCGAGCCGAGCCGGGCCGCTACATCCTTGTTCGAAGCGCCTTCCGCGCAGGCCAGGATGATCCGGCAACGAAGTGCCCACGCCTGCGGCGTGGAACGGCGCCGCACCCACCCCTCGAGTGCGGCCCGCTCCTCATCCGACAACCTCAACTCGGCCTTCGGCCGCCCCATCCGCGCCATACCGCAAGCCTACACATCTGAACAGAATTCCTGACTCAGAAGACTAGGCCCTGTCGTCAAAGTAGCGCCGTTGAGGCTCGGGGTGTCCGGTGCCGTGCATCGCAAGGCGGAGGGGCGCCCGTGTACTGGACGTACTCGGGCGCTCCGACAACGCGGCGAGGTGCGGTACCGGACGCCCCGGGCCAGGCGGGACTTTGACGACAGGGCCTAGGACTTATGCCGGCGGCGCCGCGGGCGGCTCCGGGACTTCTTCCGGCAGCGCCGCTCCCGGTCGCGCCCGGGCGGGTCAGGCGTAGCCCGGGGTGCCCGCCGGCAGGCCGCCCAGCGCGTCTCGCCGGCGGGGCATGCGCAGGCCGACCATGCGGTGCCAGCCGCTGAACCGTTCGTAGGCGTACATCCCGCGGATTCCCACGGCGAGGGCGGCCGCCTTGGGCGCGGGCCACCCCAGCAGTCGGGCCATGTGGGCCATGACCGCGAGGCTCACGTCCCGGTAGACGCCGATCTCGGCGAGGGCGCTGTCGCGCAGCACCCGCTGGATGGTCCGGCCGTGGCCGGCGCGGACGAGGGCCAGCAGTTCCTCGTGGCAGTAGGCGAGGTGGTTGTCCTCGTCGTGGCTGATCACGCGGATGGCCTTGCCGACCTCGGGGTGGTCCCCGAATTGCTTGACCAGCATGTCCATCTGGTCGGCCGCCCGCTGTTCGGTGACGCGGCTGTGCGCGAGGTAGACGACGATGTCCTCCTCGGTCAGCGGCTCCTCCCGGCGCAGCTTCTCGTGGGCGAGGCCGATGCCCCGGCGTTCCAGCAGCATCGTGTAGTCCGTCTCCGGCGGGACCGGGACGGCGGGCAGGCCCCGCTTGCGCAGCAGGGCCCGGAAGATCCGTCCGTGCTTGTCCTCGTCGGCGCCGTGCCGGGTGATCTTGGGGGCGAGCCGGCGCATGCCTTCGGGGACGAGGGCGGCGATCCGGCCGTTCTCCCAGCCGCCCTGGGACTCCCCGCTGGCGGCGATGGAACAGAACAGCTGGAAGGAGTCGTCGTTGTCGACGATCTCCTGGAAAACGCTGCGGGCAGAGAGCATGTTCCGAGTCAAGGACGGATGCGGCGGCCGGGCAACCGATGGGTGGTGGGACTCGGCCGAATGAACGAAGTGAAGACGGTGGCCCCAGGGCGTAACCCCGGGACCGCCCCGAGCGTTGTTGGCTGTGTCGGCCGTGGCGGGGAAGACCCCCCGAGCCCCCACCACGGCCGCAGGGCGTCGTTCAGGCCAGACCGGCGTGTTCCAGGGCCTCCACACCGGCCCGCAGGGCGGTGACCCGCTCGTCGAGGGTGAACCCGGCCGGGGCGAGCGTCAGGGTGGTGACCCCCGCGTCGGCGTAGGCGCGCATCCCGTCGGCGATCCGCTCCACGGAGCCGAGCAGGGTCGTCGAGTCGATCAGCGAGTGCGGGACCGCGGCGGCGGCGCCCGCCTTGTCGCCGCCCAGGTACTTGGTCTGGATCTCGGCGGCCTCCTTCTCGTACCCCATGCGCCGCGCGAGCTGGTTGTAGAAGTTCTGCTTGGGGCTGCCCATCCCGCCGACGTACAGCGCCGTGTACGGGCGGAACGTGTCGGCGAGGGCGCCCACGTCCTCGCCGACGGCGAGCGGGACGGTGGGGCACACGTCGAAGCCGTCCATCGTCAGCCCGGCCTTCTCGCGGCCCGCGCGGATGTGGCGCAGGGCGGTCTCCTCCAAGTGCTCGGCGGCCGGGAAGATCAACAGCGCGCCGTCGGCGATCTCGCCGGTCTGCTCCAGGTTCTTCGGTCCGATGGCGGCGATGTACAGCGGGATGTGCTCGCGCTCGGGGTGCACGGTCAACTTGATCGGCTTGCCGGGGCCGCCGGGCAGCGGGAGGGTCCAGTGCTGCCCTTCGTAGGACAGGCGCTCGCGGCTCATGGCCTTGCGGACGATCTCCACGTACTCGCGGGTGCGGGCGAGCGGCTTGTCGAACTTGACGCCGTACCAGCCCTCGGAGACCTGCGGTCCGGAGACGCCGAGGCCGAGCCGGAAGCGGCCCTTGGTGAGGGAGTCGAGGGTGGCGGCGGTCATGGCCGTCATCGCGGGCTGGCGGGCCGGGATCTGGAAGATCGCCGAGCCGACGTCGATCCGCTCGGTCTGGGCGGCGACCCAGGCCAGGACCGTGGCGGCGTCGGAACCGTAGGCCTCGGCCGCCCAGCAGACGTCGTAGCCGAGGCGGTCGGCCTCCTGGGCGACGGCGAGGTTGTCACCGTCCATGCCCGCACCCCAGTAACCGAGATTGATGCCGAGCCGCATGAGTCGTCCCCTTACCGGTTTACCG
Source organism: Streptomyces sp. Tek67B01 (assembly GCF_055231995.1). Classification (NCBI taxonomy): domain Bacteria; kingdom Bacillati; phylum Actinomycetota; class Actinomycetes; order Kitasatosporales; family Streptomycetaceae; genus Streptomyces; species Streptomyces sp. Tek67B01. The sequence goes on along the minus strand of NZ_JBUYUY010000001.1, from coordinate 5,629,304 downwards.
ATCAGTAACGTAGGTCTGCGGGGACTGTAGCGCGCCCCGGTCGTCGGCGGCAGTGCCCCAGTAGTCTCAGCGCTCATGGAGCAGAGGCATCTCGGCCGCACCGGCCTGCGCGTGTCCCGGATCGGCCTCGGCACCCTGACCTGGGGACGGTCCGCGGAGGGACCGGACGAGGCGGGCGCCGCAGAACAGTTGAAGACCTTCTGGGAGGCGGGCGGCACGCTCGTCGACACCGCCGACGTGTACGGGGGCGGGGAGGCGGAGTACCTCCTCGGGCAATTGATCGACAAGCTGGTGCCGCGCCGGGAACTGGTGATCGCGACGAAGTCGGGCTCCGTGCGGGACCCCGACCGGCGGTGCGACGCCTCGCGCGGGCACCTGTTGGCGGCGCTGGACGCCTCACTGGCCCGGCTGGGAACCGATCACGTCGACCTGTGGCAGGTGCACGCCTTCGATCCGCACACCCCGCTGGAGGAGACCCTCCAGGCGCTGGACCTGGCCGTCACCAGCGGCCGGGTCCGGTACGCGGGGGTGGCGGGGTTCAGCGGCTGGCAACTGGCGAAGGCGGCCACCTGGCAGCTCGCGGCGCCCGGGACCCGGACCCGGCTCGCCTCGACGCTGATGGAGTACTCGCTGCTCCAGCGGGGCGTGGAGCGCGAGGTGCTGCCGGCCGCGCTGGACCTGGGCGTGGGGCTGCTGCCGTCCTCGCCTCTGGGGCGCGGGGTGCTGACGGGGAAGTACCGCGCCGGGACCCCGGCGGACTCGCGGGGCGCGTCGCAGACCCTGGCGGCCTTCGTCGATCCGTACCTGGGCGAGGCCTCGGGCCGGATCGTGGACGCTGTGGCGACGGCCGCGCACGGGCTGGCGGTGACCCCGCTGCAGGTGGCGCTGGCGTGGGTGCGGGACCGGCCGGGGGTGGTCGCGCCGATCGTCGGCGCGCGTACGGCCGAGCAGCTCGGGGCGGTGCTGTCGGTGGAGGCCCTTAGTCTTCCGGAGGAGATCTGCCGGGCGCTGGACGACGTGTCGGCGCCCGTGCACCGCTACCCCGATCAGGACTGGAGCACGCTGTGAGCACCGACCCCGCCGCCACCGCCGCCGCGGACGAACCGGAGAACCCCGGCCCGGGGGCCGAGGCGGTCGAGGGCGCGCGCGCCCCGGAACCCTCCGGGCAGGAACCCGCGGCGTCGGCGGAGGACACCTCCGCCGACGCGGACGAGGCGCACACCTCCGCCGACACGGACGAAGGGGACGCCGAGGCACCGGCCGGCGCGGACGGGAGGGCGGAGCCCGCCAAGCCCGAGCTCAGCGAGGCACAGGCGGAGCTCGCCGCGCAGAAGATCGAGCGGGAGCGGATCGCCCGGCGCAAGGCGGAGCGGCAGGCGCCCGTCGAGGCCGGCGCGAAGCTCAGCGGACCGGCCGCCGACCTGCTCGCGGCGGTACGGGCGGTCGAGAGCGGCGCCAAGCCTCCCACCGCGTACTTCGACGACGCCCCGGCCGCGCCGCGCAAGGCCGCGGCGCCCACTCCCCCCCAGCCCCGCGGGCCCGCGCCGGTCGTCGCGCCCGGTGACGTCGAGGGCGTACGGGCCGTGCTGGCGCGGGCCGGCGCTCCGGAGGCACTGGCCGAGGCGGCCGCCGCCGCGCTCGGCGAGGGCGCCGCCGAGCAGCTCACCGAGAACCCCTGGCGGCTGCTGACGGTGGCCGGGGTACGCCCCACCCAGGCCGACGGCTTCGCGCGCGCCCTGCTGGGCCCCGAGGCCGGACCGGGGGACGAGCGCCGCGGCGGCGCCCTGGTCGGCTGGCTGCTGACGCAGGCCGCGCTCAAGGGGCACACCGCCCTGGAGGCCCCGGTGTTGGAGAAGGCGCTGGCCCAGTACGGCGTACCCGACCCGGCCGGAGCCCTGGAACATGCCATCGGTGAGGGCGCGGTACTGGTCTTCCACGAACCGTCGGCCGACACCGCGTCCGCGCAGCCCCGGGAGGACGGACATGACGATCAGGGCGGCCTGGACGATCAGGGCGGGCAGGACGATCAGGGCGGGCAGAACGAGCCGCCGGGCACGGTCCTCGTGGGGCTGGAGGGCTACGCGCTGGCCGAGGAGAGCCTGGCCGACGGACTGGCCCGGCTGGCCAACACCTTCGCCGGCCCCGCGGACTGGGAAGAGGCCGCCGTCGGCCCGCTCGGCGTCGAGCTGATCCGGGCCGTCTCCGGCCACGGACTGATCACGCACAGCGGCGGCGAGGCGGCCCGCGCCGAACCGGCGGCCCTGCTGGCCGCCGCGCGCCGGTTCGGCCTGCGGGCCGTTCTGGCCGCGCACGCCCCGGCGGACGGCGCCGTCACCGTGGCGGGCCTGCTCGACGGGACCGAGGGCCCCGGACGGGATGCCGACGGGCAGTTCGCGCTGGACCTGCTCATCGTCCTGGACGCGCCCCAACTGGACGTGGAGAGCGCGGCCGCACTGGTGGAGTCGGTGCCCGACGGGGCCCGCCTGGTGTTGTCCGGGGACCCCGCCGTGCTGGGTTCCGCGGGGCCCGGCCGGGTGTTCGCCGATGTACTGGCGGCCCGGACCTGCCCCCAGGTCGTCTCCCGCGTCCCGGATGCCGGTCCGCTGGGCGAGCTGGTGTCGGGCATCGGCATCGGGGAGCTGAACCAGGTCGACGCCCCCGGCAAGGAGGTCGTCATCGTCCCGGTGCGGGACGCGGGCGAGGCCGTGCACCGCACGGTCCAGCTGGTGGCGGAGTCGGTGCCGCGCGCCTTCGGGATTCCGGCGCGGGATGTACAGGTGATCACGCCGGGCCACGGCGGTTCGGCCGGGACCCGGGCGCTGAACGCGGCCCTCAAGGAGCGGCTGAACCCGGGCCCGGGCCGGTTCGGCGGCTTCGACCCCGGCGACAAGGTGGTGTACGTGCCCGCGCCCGGCCGGGCCCTGCCCGCCCGGGTCGTGTCGGCCGACGCGCAGGGGCTTCAGCTGGACGCGGCGGGCGCGCGGATCGTCGTACCGAAGGAGCGGGTGGAGTCGGCGGTCCGGCACGGCTGGGCCGTGACCGGGCACCAGGCCGTGGGCGCGCGCTGGCCGGCGGTGGTCGTGGTGCTGCCCGGGGACGCTGCGGACGCGCTGTCCCGGGACTGGGTCTACACCGCGTTCGGGCGCGCCGAGCGGCACCTGTCCGTGGTCCACGGCGTCGACCAGGCGCTGGCGCGCGCGGTGGCCGACGTACCGCCCAAGCCGCGCACGACGCGGCTGGCGGGCCTGCTGCGGGCGCTCGCGGCGGCCGCGGCGCAGCAGCCGCGGTAACGAAATGGGTGAGCCCCCGCCCGATGTGGGCGGGGGCTCACCGTGTCATGCGGTGATCAGGCGGGGGTGAGGCCCGGGGCCGTGGCCCCGTCCGTCGCCTCGTCGTCCTCGAAGTCCTCCGGCTCCTCGTCGAACACGGAACTCACGTCGAACCGGTGCAGCACGTTCTGCGCGTCGGCGTGCTCGAAGGGCGAGTCGAGCCACTCGCCCGGTTCCGCGACCTCCTCCGCGGCGGCGATCCACAGCGTGGAGTCGCCCTCCTCCAGGCCGAACTCGCGGTAGCGGGAGTGGATCTCGTCGGGCTCGTACTCCCCGAAGAGGACGCCCAGCGCTCCGGCGGTGCCGCCGTCCTCGACGGACTCGGCGTCCGGGTCGTGCGCGGCGACGCGGTCGGCCTGGGCGATCAGGCGCTGTGGTTCGACCACGGCGTAGTCGCGGCGGATGAGCACGCTGAACGCGGCGGGCTCGGCGGGGCCGGTGTACGGGACACCGTCCTCGGGGGTGGGGATCTCGAAGGGAGTGACCTCGTCGTAGCGGTCGTACAGCAGTTCGTCGTAATCGTCGGCGGCGGCGGCGAGCTCGTTGAACGCGGCGTAGACGGCCGGATCATCGTCCCCGATCCTGCTCTCGACCGCGGCGAGGTGACGGTCGAGCGCGGCCTTGACCGCCTCGGCGGCGGCGCGTACCTCGGCAACAGTGGGCAGAGCGGCATCAGACATAGTGCAGACGCTATCCGTAGCAGGCCTCTGCCCGCACAATAGATGCGATGCCGGAATACGAATTTGTCGACCTGTACGTGCCCCGAGGGGTGCCCCGCCAGGAGACGACCCGCCTGTTGACCGACCACGCCGAGTACGGGCATTGGGAGCTCGACCGGCTGACGCTGCTCCGGGACGGCAGTCGCCGCGTGCGGTTGCGCCGCCGGATCATCCGTCAGGTCCGCGCCACGTGGTGAGGCGGGCCCCCCGGCCGGGGGGCCCGCGTCGACAGCACCCGGTGTGCCCGTCGTCGGCCGGTCAGGCGGCGTTGCGGGCGCGCCGGTAGAGCACGCTGCCCGCGAGCAGCAGGCCGCCGGCGAGCGGCAGGCCGGCCGTCAGGACGTCCCCGGACCCGGTGGCGGCGAGCCCACCGCCGTGGCCCTGGCCGGGCGCCGCGGGGGTACCGGGCGTGCCCGGAGTCCCCGTGCCGTGACCGGGCGCGGTCGGCTTGCCGGGCGTACCGGGGTTGCCCGGAGTCCCGGGGTTACCGGGGTTGCCGGGCGTACCGGGGTTGCCCGGAGTCCCGGGGTTACCGGGGTTGCCGGGCGTACCGGGGGTTCCCGGGTTGCCCGGAGTCCCGGGGTTACCGGGATTGCCAGGCGTACCGGGATTGCCAGGCGTACCGGGATTGCCAGGTGTCCCGGGGTTGCCGGGATGACCCGGGTGACCCGGGTGACCGGGCGTGCCCGGGTGGCCCGGGTGGTCGTCATCGCACGGCTCGTCGGGGTGGCCCGGGTGCCCGGGGTGGCCCGGCGTTCCGGGATTGCCGGGGTGGCCCGGGTGGTCGGGCTTGGCGGGGCCGCCCGGGTTGACGCAGCGGTTGCCGAAGGCCGGATTGAGGCCTCCGATCACGGTGACCGTGTTGCCGCAGGCGTTCACCGGGACATCCACGGGCGCCTGCACGTTGTTGCCGGACAGCACGCCCGGCGAGTTCACGGCGTGTCCGGCCGCCCCGGCGTCCGCGTGCGCGTAACCGCCGCCGAGCGCCAGCGCGCCCCCCGCGGCCGCCATGGTGATCAGGGTCTTCCTGGTGACCTGTACTACGGGTCGTCGCATCTGTACTCGTCCCCATGCTGTGTACGTTCGGTCGGCGTACAGGCCGTACACGCTCCCCCGCCTGTGACGCCGAAGTGAAAGAGATGCGGGCCCGAAAGCCCGGCAGCCCCGGAACGCTGGAATGCGTTCCGGGGCCCAAGGACTTCAGACGCGTCAGCCGTTGACGCAGGTGTTGCCGAAGGCCGGGTTCAGCAGGCCGATCACGTTGACGGTGTTACCGCACACGTTGACCGGGATGTGGATCGGGACCTGAACGACGTTGCCCGACAGGACGCCGGGGGAGCCGATGGCCGCACCCTGGGCGCCCGCGTCGGCGGCGGCCATGCCCGCACCCGCGAGAACCAGACCACCGGTGGCAGCCGCAGCGGCGACAACCTTCTTGAGCATTGTTCCTCCTAGTAGGCAAGTGCGGTCCCAGCCGCGGACCGCACCACCTGTAACGAGGAGGGATCACCAGGGCTACGAGCGTATGAGCGCATTCACTCTTCTCAGTGGAATCCGCACACCTTCCCGATTCCCGGGCGTTAGGAGTTGTCGATGAATCGGTCCAGTACGCGAACACCGAACTTCAGCCCGTCCACCGGGACCCGCTCGTCCACTCCGTGGAACATGCCGGCGAAGTCGAATTCGGGCGGCAGTCGCAGCGGCGCGAAGCCGAAGCAGCGGATGCCGAGGTCGTCGAAGGACTTGGCGTCCGTACCGCCCGAGAGCATGTACGGGACCGCGCGGGCGATCGGGTCCTCCGCCGTGAGCGCGCCCTGCATCGCGTCGACGAGCTTCCCGTCGAAGTCCGTCTCCAGGGCCTTGTCGGCGTGGACGTCCTCGCGCTTCACGCGCGGGCCGAGGATGCGGTCGAGGTCGGCGAAGAACTCGTCCTCGTAGCCCGGCAGGAAGCGGCCGTCGACGTGCGCGGTGGCCTGGCCGGGGATGACGTTGACCTTGTAGCCGGCGCCCAGCATCGTCGGGGCGGCCGAGTTGCGCAGGGTCGCGCCGACCATCTTGGCGATGCCGCCGAGCTTGGCGAGGGTGGCGTCCATGTCGTCGGGGTCGAGCGGGGTTCCGAGGGCGTCCGAGAGTTCGTCGAGGAAGGACCGTACGGTCTTGGTCACGCGCACCGGCCACTGGTGGCGTCCGAGCCGTCCGACGGCCTCGCACAGCTCGGTGATCGCGTTGTCGTTGTTGGTCATGGAACCGTGGCCGGCGGTGCCCTCCACGGTGAGCCGCATCCAGTGCATGCCCTTCTGGGCAGTTTCCACCAGGTAGAGGCGCAGGTTCTCGTTGACGGTGAACGAGAAGCCGCCGACCTCGCCGATCGCCTCGGTGACGCCCTCGAAGAGGCCGGGGTGGTTGTCGACGAGGTGCCGGGCCCCGTAGACGCCGCCCGCCTCCTCGTCCGCGAGGAAGGCGAGGACGATGTCGCGCGGGGGCTTGCGGCCGCTGCGCATGCGGTCGCGTACGACGGCCAGCGTCATCGCGTCCATGTCCTTCATGTCGACCGCGCCGCGCCCCCACAGGCACCCGTCGGCGATCTCACCGGCGAAGGGGTCGTACGTCCAGTCGGCGGCGTTGGCGGGGACCACGTCGGTGTGCCCGTGGATCAGCAGCGCCGGCCGCGAGGGGTCCTCGCCCTCGATGCGGGCGACCGTGGAGGCCCTTCCCTTGTGCGACTCGAAGATCTGCGGCTCCAGCCCGACCTCGGCCAGCTTCTCCGCGACCCATTCGGCCGCCTTGCGCTCGCCGGGGCCCGAGTGGTCCCCGTAGTTGCTGGTGTCGATCCGGATGAGGTCCCGGCAGAGGTCGACGACCTCGTCCTCACCGGAGACGGTCCTGCCCGCGCTCGACTCGCTCACGTGTTCCTCCCACTGATCGGTACCGGCTGCGGTCCCATCCTGCCGCTCCGGGGCGCTCTCCCCAAGGGCGGACCCCGGCCGTCCCGCGGTGGTCTCGCAGGTGGCCGGGGGGTGTGATCGAGGGCCCCGGAATGTTTGGTAATGTTTTCCACGTCGGAACGGCCGCAGGGCCGCGAGACAGACACCTTGTCCGGGTGGCGGAATGGCAGACGCGCTAGCTTGAGGTGCTAGTGCCCTTTATCGGGCGTGGGGGTTCAAGTCCCCCCTCGGACACCAGTGAGAGAACCCCACTTCGTGTGGGGTTTTCTGCGTTTCCGGCAGCCGGGGGCGGCGCCTTGAAACGGAAGGACCCCGCCGAAGCGGGGTCCTTCGTCGTCGTGCGGGTCGTCAGTCGCGGGCGGCGGCGATCGCCGCGACGCGGCCGCGGACGAGGTACCAGCCGCCCACGAGGGCCGCGGCGATGGCCGGGACGAAGAGGACCGTCGTGCGGCCCACTCCGCCGTCGCACCACATCAGGACCAGCACGGTGAGCAGGAACACCAGCGTGACGATCTGGGTGTACGGGGCCCAGGGCAGCCGGTAGGCGGGGCGCTCCACGCGGCCCTGCTTCGCCCGGCGCCAGAAGTGCAGCGAGCAGAGCATGACCATCGCCCAGGTGCCGAGGATGCCGAGGGAGGCGAAGTTCAGGACGATCTCGAAGGCGTCCTTCGGCATGTAGGCGTTGAGGGCGACGCCGGCGACGCCGAAGGCCGCGGTGAACAGGACGCCGCCGTAGGGGACCTTGCCCTTGTTCATCACGCCGGTGAACTTGGGCGCGGAGCCGGACATGGCCATCGAGCGCAGGATGCGGCCGGTGGAGTAGAGGCCGGAGTTCAGGCTGGAGAGCGCGGCGGTCAGGACGACGAGGTTCATGACTCCGGCGGCGCCGGGGATGCCGAGCTTGTCGAAGACGGTGACGAAGGGGCTCTGGTCGGACGAGTACTCGGTGTACGGCAGCAGCAGCGCGAGCAGGACGACCGAGCCGACGTAGAACAGGCCGACGCGCCACATGATCGAGTTGATCGCCTTCGGCATGATCTTCTCGGGGTTCTCGGTCTCGCCAGCGGCGACTCCGCAGAGCTCGACGGAGGCGTACGCGAAGACCACGCCCTGGATGACCAGGAGCATGGGGACCATGCCGACGGGGAAGATCCCGCCGTTGTCGGTGATCGAGGCGAGGCCCGGGGTGTGGCCGTCGATGGGGTGGCTGGTGGCGACGAGGTAGATCCCGACCGCCAGGAAGACGACCAGGGCGGCGACCTTGACCAGGGAGAACCAGAATTCCATCTCGCCGAAGTACTTCACCGAGATCAGATTGGCGGTGAGGACGACGGCGAGGGCGATGAAGGCGAGGACCCACTGGGGGACGTCGGTGAACATCGCCCAGAAGTGGGCGTAGGTCGCGGCGGCGGTGATGTCGGCGACGGTGGTGGTCGACCAGTTCAGGAAGTAGAGCCAGCCGGCCGCGTAGGCGCCCTTCTCGCCCATGAACTCGCGGGCGTAGCTGACGAAGGCGCCGGAGGACGGGCGGTAGAGGACGAGCTCGCCGAGGGCCCGGACCACGAAGAAGGCGAAGATCCCGCACACCGCGTAGGCGATCGCGAGGGAGGGTCCGGCGCCGGCGAGCCGGCCTCCGGCGCCCAGGAACAGGCCGGTGCCTATCGCCCCGCCGATCGCGATCATGTTGATGTGGCGCGACTTGAGGTCCTTGCTGTAGCCCTCGTCGCCGGCGTCGACGTGCGGGGAAGACGGCGGGCTGGGGGCCTTGGCCAAGGTGCTGTCACTCATGGGATGACTTCGCCTTCGTGGGTGGGACAGGCAGGTCCCGGCCGCCACGCAGGGGAGCTGGGTGGTCTCACCTGTGCCGCGGTCCGGAGGGTTGGTGGCCCCAGGAGACCATGAGGCTCCGCTGCCCGCCAAAATCGCGGTCATGTGCGCACAAGCCCCCGGCGACCATGGAAAGGGGTGCCGGGGGCTTCGTGGGCGCTCGAAAGCGGGGTGGAGGGGTCAGGCGGGCGGGGCGGAGTCCGCCGCCTGGTCGAGGCGGAAGGCCTCGTTGCCCAGGCCGATCCGGGCGTGCGCGTCGGGCCGTCGGGAGCGCAGCAGCAGGCCGTGTGCCAGGCCGGCGAGCGCGGCGAGGGCGATGATGCCGGGCAGCGCCCAGCTGAGGGCGGAGCCCTCTTCCGCGCCGACGAGGACGGCGAAGTCCCTGACGGTGTAGACGGCGATGAACAGCAGCGCGAGGCCCGCCGCGCCGGCCGCGACGAGCCGCCAGACCTGCGCGGCGGCGGTCCCCCGGCGGACGAAGAAGGCGATCACGGCGAAGGAGGCGGCGGCCATGAGGAGGGTCACTCCGAGGGCGCCCACGCTGCCCATCCAGGTGAACAGGTGTAGGACGGGCGCGGTCGGATCGCCGGCCGGCTTGTCGTCGGTCAGCGCGAAGGCGAGGACGACGACGGCGGCGATGCCGGTCTGCAGGAGCGAGCCGGTGGCGGGGGCGCCGGTGCCGGCATTGGTGCGGCCGAAGGGGGCCGGGAGGAGGCCCTCGCGGCCCATGGCGAAGGCGTAGCGGGCGACCACGTTGTGGAAGCTGAGCATGGCGGCGAACATGCCGGTGACGAACAGGACGTGCAGGACGTCGGTGAAGGCGGTGCCGAGGCGGCTCTCGGTGAGCTGGAAGAGCAGGCCGGGGCCGGCTTCGGCGGAGGTCTTGACCACCTCGCCCGGTCCGGTGGCCACGGTGAGCGCCCAGGCGCTGAGCGCGAAGAAGAGGGCGACGAAGCCGACGGCGAGGAACATGACGCGGGAGACGACGATGTGCGGCTTGCTGGTCTCCTCGGCGTAGACCGGCGACTGCTCGAAGCCGACGAAGGCGGCGATGCAGAAGCACAGGGCGGTGCCGAGGCCGGCTCCGCCGAGCGTCGAGGGGTTGAACGCGTGCAGCGAGAGTCCCTCCGCGCCGGGCTTGCCGAGGGCGGCGAGGTCGAAGACGACGACGAGGACGCATTCGATCAGGAGCAGGACGCCGAGCACCTTGGCGTTGAGGTCGATCTTCAGCCAGCCGAGGGCGCCGGTCGCCGCGACCGCGATCAGGGCGGGGATCCACCAGGCGAGCTCGATGTCGAGGTAGGTGGCGAAGAGGCCGGAGATCTCGAAGCCGAGGATGCCGTAGACGCCGACCTGCATGGCGCTGTAGGCGACGAGGGCGACGAAGGAGGCCGCCGAGCCTGCGGTCGGGCCAAGACCTCGGGCGATGTAGGCGTAGAACGCGCCCGCGTTGTGGACGTGTCGGCTCATCTCGGCGTAGCCGACGCTGAACAGGGCGAGGACGGCTCCGAGGACGACGTACAGCAGGGGCTGGCCGACGATGCCCATGACGCCGAAGATCGTGGGCATGACGCCGGCGACGACCATCAGGGGCGCGCTGGCGGCGAGTACGGAGAGCAGCAGACCGGCGGTGCCGAGCCGGTCGGCGCGCAGCGCCCGGTCCTGGCCCTTGTACGTCCGTATCTCGGACGGGTCGGTGAGCGTGGTGGATCTGCCCGTCGGCATGGCGGGGTGTCCTTTCGGGAAGCGCGGGGGCGTCGTGGACGCCGGGGGACGTCGGGGACCGGGGGATCCCCGAGGGGTCAAGCGGTGCCGAGCGCGGCGCTGCGCGCGGCGAGGAACGCCTTGTGCGGGTCGAGGTCGGGGTAGGACCAGGGGGCGCGGGTGGCGTGGCTGCCGATGCGGTGGAAGAGGGCGGCGGCTTCGGCGGGGCGGCCCTCGCAGAGCTTGGCGTGGGCCAGGAAGTTGAGGTCGACCCGGTTGCGGGGGTGGTCCTCGCGTTCCCATTCGAGCCACCAGTCGAAGGCCGAGCGGAGCACTTGGCGGGCCCGGCGGCCGGCCCAGTGCGCGGCGGCAGCCTCGGGGCTGCGGCCGTGGATCGCGGCGAGGACGCGGTAGCGCTCGGCGTGCGCGATGACGGGGAGCACGGCGAGCGGTGAGTCGGCCGGGGATTCCTCGGCGGCCCACGCGGCGAAGTCGTAGACCTCGTGGAGGGGGTCCTGGCCGGCGGCGGGGTTGCGTTCGGCGAGCTTGGCGACCATGAGGTGGTGGGCGTGGTGGTGTTCGCGGTGGCGGGCCCGCACCTGGTCGAAGTGGCGGCTGAATTCCTCTTCGGTGCCGAAGGTGCGGGAGAGCAGGAGCAGGCCGAGCCAGGGGGTGGGGTCGGCGGGGAGCAGTGCGGCGGCCCGGCGGCAGGCCTCGTCGGCGGCGTCGGGCGCGCCCTTGCCGCGCAGTGCGGTGAACACGGCGGCGCAGGCGAGGAGGGTGGCGGCGTCGGCGCTCTGGGGTTCGGCGAGCAGCCATTCGCGGGCCCAGGCGGTGGCGGCCGGGGTCTGGGCGAGGACGACGACGCGGTGGCCGCGGCGGTCCCAGTCGTCGCCGGTGCCGACGAGGAGGGAGCGGGCCCTGGCCCACCGGCCCTGGGTGAACTGGGCTCGGACGTCGACGAGTTCCGTGTCGCAGAGGGCCGGGTCGAAGAGCTGGGCGTCCCGCTTGCGGGCGCGGCCGAGGGGCGGCGGAGGCGGGGACATCCGCGGGTTCCCTCCTGGACACGGCGCGGGTGGACGGCGTGCGGGAGCACGCACGGGGAGTCGTTCGGGTGGTGCGGGCGGTACGGGTGCTGCGAGCGGTACGGGTGGTGCGGCTGGATCGCGCCGGTCGGGGACCGGATGATCACGCACAGCAAACCGGTGAGCACAGCTCCGCGTCAAGGTCCAGCCCGGCGCGTGGCGGGTTTCAAGTGCACGGCTCATGGGGCGGGTTGAGGCTGTTGTTCCGGTTTGACCGTACCGGCGCGGCATCGGCCGGGGGCTGTCCGCGGCGGCCCCGGGACAACCGGGGGCGCCCCCTCCCCGGCCCGGGCCGGCCTGTCCGGGGCGCACCGCGGACGGCCTCCGCCGGCCCCGCCGACCTGCGGAAAGACCGCGACGGAGCGAGCGCGGTGGGCGGGCCGGCCGTAGGACCGGGCGCCGCCCGTCGCGGGCCCCCGGACGGCGGGTGTGCGCTCCGTCGGCTGTCCGCGGGCTGTCGCCGAGGTGACGGGCGTGGAAGGCGGGGGGCCGATCGGCTCGGGCCCGGGCTGCGCGCCGGCCGCTGGACGGAGCCGGGCATCAGTGGCCGAATGGCGCCCTCGGTACGGGCGGCGCGGCGCGGGCGCGCCTGCGGGCCCGGGGTGGGGCCGTACGGGCGGCGCGGCGCGGGCGCGCTTGCGGGCCCGGGGTGGGGCCGTACGGGCGGCGCGGCGCGGGCGCGCTTGCCGGCGCCCCTTCAGCCCACCGCCTTGGCCGCGGCCCTGCCCGCCGCGCGCCCCGAGAAGAGGCAGCCGCCGAGGAAGGTGCCCTCCAGCGCGCGGTAGCCGTGTACCCCGCCGCCGCCGAAGCCGGCCGCCTCGCCGGCCGCGTACACGCCGTGGAGCGGCTCGCCGTCGCCGGTCAGTACCCGGGAGGAAAGGTCGGTCTCCAGGCCGCCGAGGGACTTGCGGGTCAGGACGGACAGCCGGACGGCGATCAGCGGGCCGGCCTTCGGGTCCAGGATGCGGTGCGGCGCGGCGGTACGGATCAGGCGGTCGCCCAGGTACCTGCGCGCCCCGTGGATCGCCGTCACCTGGGCGTCCTTGGAGAAGGGGTTCGCCATTTCCCGGTCCCGGGCCACGACCGCCTCGCGGACGGTCGCCTCGTCCAGCAGGTTCTCCTTGGTGACGGCGTTCATGCCGCGCACCAGGGAGGCGAGGTCGCGTTCGACGACGAAGTCCGCGCCGCGGTCCATGAAGGCCTTGACCGGCCCGGGTACGGCCTGGCGTGCGCGGTCGATGACGTCACGGACCGACTTGCCCGTCAGGTCGGGGTTCTGTTCCGAGCCGGAGAGGCCGAACTCCTTGCCGATGATGCGCTGGTTGAGCACGAACCAGGTGTGGTCGTGGCCGGTCCTCATGATGTGGTCGAGGGTGCCGAGCGTGTCGAAGCCCGGGAAGAGCGGTACGGGCAGCCGCTTGCCGGTGGCGTCGAGCCAGAGCGAGGACGGGCCGGGCAGGATGCGGATGCCGTGCCGGGCCCAGATCGGGTCCCAGTTCCCGATGCCCTCGGTGTAGTGCCACATCCGGTCCTTGTTGATGTGGCTGGCGCCGGCTTCCTCGGCGATGCCGAGCATGAGGCCGTCGACGTGGGCCGGCACCCCGGACAGCATCCGCTCGGGCGGGGTGCCGAGCCGGGCCGGCCACTGGGCGCGGACGAGGTCGTGGTTGCCGCCGATGCCTCCGCTGGTGACGATCACCGCCTGGGCCCGCAGCGAGAAGGTGCCGGTGCTCACGCGGCCGCTCGCGGAGCCCCGTACGGCGTCGGAGGGTTCCAGGATCTCGCCGCTGACGGTGTCCACCGCGCCAGCCGTACGGGAGAGGCCGGTGACGCGGTGGCGGAACCTCGGCTCGACCAGGCCACGGGCCACCCCGGCGCGGACCCTGCGTTCGAAGGGGGCCACCAGGCCGGGCCCGGTGCCCCAGGTGATGTGGAAGCGGGGTACGGAGTTGCCGTGGCCGCCGGCGTCGTAGCCGCCGCGTTCGGCCCAGCCGACGACGGGGAAGAAGCGGACCCCTTGGGCGTGCAGCCAGGGCCGTTTCTCCCCGGCCGCGAAGTCGACGTAGGCCTCGGCCCAGCGGCGCGGCCAGGCGTCCTCCTCACGGTCGAACCCGGCGGTGCCGAGCCAGTCCTGGAGGGCGAGGTCGCGGCTGTCCTTGATCCGCATCCGGCGCTGTTCGGGGGAGTCGACGAAGAGCAGGCCGCCGAAGGACCAGTGCGCCTGCCCGCCGATCGACTGCTCGGGTTCCTGGTCGAGCAGGATGACCTTGCGGCCCGCGTCGACGAGCTCGGCGGTGGCCACGAGCCCCGCGAGCCCGGCTCCGATCACGATCACGTCTGCGTCGTACGTCATGGGCTGCCCGTCCTCGGTCGGTGGTGGGGCAGATCCTTTGCTACGTACCGGTAACCCGTCAACAGGGGTGTTGGATGAATCGCGTGAGCGCTGCAGACGAGGTACTGGACGTGGTGGACCGGGACGACCGGGTGACGGGGCGGGCGCCGCGCGGCGAGGTGTACGGGCGCGGCCTGATCCACCGGTGCGTGTTCGTACGGGTCGAGGACGCGGCCGGGCGGGTCTTCGTGCACCGCAGGACCGCCTCGAAGCTGGTGTTCCCCTCGCACTACGACATGTTCGTGGGCGGGGTGCTGGGCGCCGGGGAGGACTACGCGCGAGCGGCGCTGCGCGAGGCGGAGGAGGAGCTCGGGGTGCGGGGGCTGGAGCAGCCCCGGCCGCTGTTCAAGTTCCTCTACGAGGGGCCGGGCGGCACCTGGTGGTCGTACGTGCACGAGGTGCGGTGCGCGCTTCCGGTGCGGCCGCAGGAGTCGGAGGTGGCCTGGCACGCGTGGCTCTCCGAGGAGGAACTGGCGCAGCGGGTGGCTGAGGGTGCCTGGGCGTGGGTGCCGGACGGCCTGGAGGCGTACCGGCGGCTGCGCGCGCACGAGGGGTGACGCCAGTAGATTGATCGGGTGATCGACTTGGTCAAGGACGTGCGCCTCTGGTTCGCCCCCCAGCGGTTGAAGGACGAGGGCGCTACCCCGGACTACCGGTTCTCGCTGGCCAACGAGCGGACGTTCCTGGCCTGGATCCGGACCGCGCTGGCGCTGGTCGGCGGCGGGTTCGCGGTGGACCAGTTCCTGCCGGACCTGCGGTGGGGGGTGCGGGTCGGGATGTCCTTCGCGCTGCTGGCGGTGGGGGCGGCCAGCGCGCTGCGGGCGGTGAACCACTGGGTGCGGTGCGAGCGGGCGATGCGGCGGGGTGCGGATCTGCCCGTGTCGCGGTTCCCGGTGGTGTTGGGCCTGGGGGTGGGGCTGGTCGCGGGGGCGATGGTGGTGGTCGTCCTGCTGGGCCTGACGAACCGGGGGTGAGGTCGGTGCCGGGGCCGGACGAGAGGCGTGACGCGGGGCTGCAGCCGGAGCGGACCCGGCTGGCCTGGCGGCGTACGACGCTGGCGTGTTCGGTGGCGGCGGTCCTCGCGGGGCGTCAGGCGCTGCGCGGGTCGGGTTCGCTGCCGGAGGTGGGTGGGGCGGCCGTGATCGGGCTGCTCTGGCTGGTGTTCCTCGGGGTGGCACACCGGCGCATCCGCGAGCTGGAGGCCTACCGTCCGCCGGTGCTGGCGCCGCGGGTGGCGCTGGGGGCGGCGCTCTGCACGGTGGCGCTGGCGGCGTTCGCCATGACGGTGATCTTCTGATCGGACCAGCGGATGATCCGCCTTCTGCGCGCCACAAGGGACATGACGGTCATACAGGGACGATGCGCACTAGCCTCGGCGCCATGACGACCCTCCACCAGGAACACCCCCTGCACGAGCACGCGCACGGCCCCGACTGCGGTCACCTCCCGGTTCGCCACGGGGACCACGTCGACTACGCGCACGACGGCCACCTGCACCGGGAGCACTCGGGCCACTGGGACGAGTGCGAGACCCAGGGGCACACGGCGCACGAGGACCACCTGCACGAGCGCGGCCCCGCGTGCGGGCACGACAGCGTGCCCCACGGCGACCACGTGGACTATCTGCACGACGGGCACCGGCACGCGGAGCACGACGGGCACTACGACGACCACTGACGGGTACGCCCACCACTGACACGGCCCGGACCCCGCCCTCCCCCGGCGCCGCGGCGGCCGGCAGGATGCTGATTTCCTGTCAAGCGACCCGGGGAGAGCGTGAATGACCGTCGATGAGCCGTACGTCGTCCAGACGGCGACCGGGGTGTACGCCTACGTCCAACCGGACGGCGGCTGGTGCCTCAACAACGCCGGGTTCGTCAGTGACGGCGGCCGGACGCTGCTCATCGACACCGCCGCCACCGAGCGCCGGGCGCTGGCGCTGCGGGACGCGGTCGCCGCGGCCGGCGTACCGCTGCCGCGGACCGTGGTGAACACCCACCACCACGGCGACCACACCTACGGCAACGGCGTGTTCGCCCCCGAGGCGCTGGTCCTGGCGCACGACAACGCGCGCTCCGAGCAGCTCGCCGCCGGGCACCAGCTGGAGATGATCTGGCCCGCGACCGATTTCGGTGCCATAGAGATCACCGCCCCCTCCCTCACCTACAGCGACCGGATGACCCTGCACGTCGGGGAGACCGAGGTCCGGGTCATCCACCCGGGTGTCGCGCACACCACCGGGGACTCCGTCGTCTGGCTGCCCCGGCAGCGGGTCGTCTTCACGGGGGACCTGGTGTTCGCCGGGGGGACGCCGTTCCTGGCGATGGGTTCGCTGGCGGGGTCCCTGCGCGCTTTGGAGTTGCTGCGCTCGCTGGGCGCGGAGACCGTCGTACCGGGCCACGGGCCGCTGACCGACGCGTCCGCGTACGACGCCACCGAGCGGTACCTGCGCCACGTCGCCGAACTCGCCCGGGAGGGCCGGGCGAAGGGCCTGAGCCCGCTGGAAGTCGCCCAGGGGGCCGACCTGGGCGAGTTCGCGGCCTGGCGGGAGAGCGAGCGACTGGTGGCGAACCTGCACCGGGCCTACGCGGAGCTGGCCGGGGAGCCCGAGGGCGCGCCGTTGGACATCCTGGCCGTGCTCAGGGACATGACGGTGATGAACGGCGGGACGCCGATACTCTGCCACGCCTGAGGGGCGGCGGGGTCGGCGACGGCGCCGGGGCGGGCGGGCTTCGGCCCGCGCCCGGCATTTCCCGGGCCGGGGCACTGGACGGCATACCGACTGGTCGGCATGATGGCTCTCGTTCGTCCCCACCGTCGTCCACTCCGCACGGAGGTGCGCCACATGACCTCAGCACCAGCCTCGCCGCCGGCCGGCCCACGCGGCCTCGACCTGGGCCGGCTGCGCGGCCATCTCGACGCGGCGCGGCCCGGGCTCGTGGCCGGGGAGCTGAGCGGCCGGCTGATCGAGGGCGGCCGGTCGAACCTCACGTACGTGGTCACCGACGGATCCGCCCGCTGGGTCGTGCGACGGCCGCCGCTCGGACACGTCCTGGCCACCGCCCACGACATGCGGCGCGAACACCGGGTGATCCGCGCCCTGCACGGCACGGCCGTGCCGGTGCCCGAGACCGTGCTGCTGTGCGAGGACGAGTCGGTGCTGGGAGCGCCGTTCTACGTCATGGAGTACGTGGACGGGGTCCCGTACCGCACGGCCGACCAGCTCGCCGCGCTGGGCCCCGACCGCACCCGCCGGGCCGTCCTCGGCCTGGTGGACACCCTCGTCGACCTGCACGCGGTGGACCCGGAGGCCGTGGGCCTGGGGGACTTCGGCCGCCCCGAGGGCTTCCTGGACAGGCAGCTGCGCCGCTGGGGCAAGCAGCTCGCGGCCTCCAGGGGCCGGGACCTGGCCGGAATCGACGAACTGCACGGCGCGCTCGGGCGGGCCCTGCCCCACTCCCCCGCCGCCACCGTCGTGCACGGGGACTTCCGGCTCGACAACGTCCTGATCGGCGGCCCGGACGACACCATCCGGGCGGTACTGGACTGGGAGATGTCCACCCTCGGCGACCCGTTGACCGACCTCGGGTTGCTCGCGATGTACAGCGCCGACCTCGGGCTGGGCGACTCCCCCGTCAGCACGACCAGCGGCGCTCCCGGGCATCCCTCGCCCGCCGAGCTGATCGAGCGCTACGCCGCCCGCTCGGGCCGGGACACCGGGGCGATCGCCTGGTACACGGCGTTCGCGTGGTTCAAGCTCGCGGTGATCCTGGAGGGCATCCACTACCGCTTCACGCTCGGCCAGACCGTCGGCGCGGGCTTCGACCGGATCGGCGAACTGGTCCCGGTCTTCATCGAACACGGTCTGAACACCCTCCAGGAAGGCTGAGGCATCCGCATGGACTTCGCATTCGACGCCCGTACCGAGGAACTCCGCGCACGGCTCTCCACGTTCATGGAGGAGTACGTCTACCCGGCGGAACCCGTCGCCGCCGAGCAGCGCGCACGGCTGGCCTCGCCCTGGGACACCCCGGCCGTCTTCGGTGAACTGAAGGCCGAGGCGCGCCGCCAAGGCCTGTGGAACCTCTTCTTCGTCGACCAGCACGGCCTGCCCGGGCAGGAGTACGGCGCCGGGCTGACCAACCTCCAGTACGCCCCGCTGGCGGAGATCACCGGCCGCAGCCCGCACCTCGCGCCGATGGCGACCAACTGTGCCGCCCCGGACACGGGGAACATGGAGCTGCTGGCACAGTTCGCGAGCGAGGAGCAGAAGAAGCAGTGGCTGGAGCCGCTGCTGGCCGGTGAGATCCGGTCGGCCTTCGCGATGACCGAGCCCGAAGTGGCCTCCTCGGACGCGACCAACGTGGAGACCCGCATCGAGCGCTCCGCGCAGGGGGACGAGTACGTCGTCACCGGCCGCAAGTGGTACATCTCGGGTGCCATGAACCCGGACTGCAAGGTCTTCATCGTCATGGGCAAGACCGAACCGGACGGCGCGGACCCGCGCCGCCAGCAGTCGATGATCCTGGTGCCCCGGGACACGCCGGGCGTGGAGGTCCGGCGCGCCATGCGGGTGTACGGGTACGAGGACCACGACCACGGCGGTCACGCCGAAGTCGTCTTCGACGGGGCCCGAGTCCCGGCGGCGAACCTGATCGGCGAGGAGGGGTCCGGCTTCGCCATCGCCCAGGCGCGGCTCGGTCCGGGTCGGATCCACCACTGCATGCGGCTGATCGGCATGGCGGAGCGGGCGATCGAGCTGATGTGCCGGCGCGCGGTCGGCCGCACGGCCTTCGGCAAGGAACTGGCCGCTCAGGGCGTCGTTCAGAACTGGATCGCGGACGCCCGGGTCACCGTCGAGCAGCTGCGCCTGCTGGTCCTCAAGACGGCCTGGCTGATGGACACGGTCGGCAACCGCGGGGCGCACACGGAGATCCAGGCCATCAAGATCGCGACTCCGCGAGCGGTCGTGCGCATCCTGGACGACGCGGTGCAGCTGCACGGCGCGGGCGGGGTCAGCCAGGACTTCCCGCTGGCCGAACTGTGGGCGGCGGCGCGGACCCTGCGGCTGGCGGACGGCCCGGACGAGGTGCACCAGCGCTCGCTGGCGCACCGGGAGCTGAAGCGGTACCGCTGAGCACGGTACCGCCGTGACCGCTCCGGCTCCCGCGGGCGCTTGGGTCAGGGGCGCAGCGCGCGCAGCAGCAGGTCGGCGAGGTGATCGGCGACCTGCTGCGGCGTGAGCGGGCCTTCGGCGCGGTACCAGGTGGACAGGTGGTGCACGGACCCGAAGTGGTAGTCCACCACCAGGTCGGCGGGCGTGGCCTCGGAGAAGACGCCCGTGCGCTGGCCCTCCTCGACCAGCGCGCGGAAACGCTCGTGGTAGCGTCGGCGCTCGGCCCGCACCTGCTTGAACTTGTCCGGGCTGAGCTGGTGCATCGAACGGAAGAAGATCGCCGCGTCGTCGAGGTTCTCGATGGTGGTGACCACCACGTCGGCGGCCGCGGCGCGCAGCCGCTCCTCGACCGGCGCGTCGGAATCGGCCACCGCGTCGAGGCGCTGCTGCTGGAGCCGCAGCATGCGCGCGTACACCTCGTGCAGCAGGTCGTCCTTGGAACCGAAGTAGTGGTAGAGCGCGCCCTTGGTGACCCCGGCCGCCTCGACGATCTCCTGGACGGAGGTGCGGTCGTAGCCGCGTTCGGCGAACAGCCTGGTGGCGACGGCCAACAGCCGCTGCGGCACCGGTGTCTCCGGGGCGGCGCCCTCCGGCTCCGTGGTGGTTCTGGCGGCCATGGCGCTCGCCTTCCTCTCTGTTCCCTCGCCCGTCGGGCGTTGTGCGACCGTCCGACTGTTTTCAGCCGCGCCCGCGCAGTTCCCGTCGCAGGATCTTGCCACTGGTCGTCTTCGGAAGGACAGGCAGGATCTCCACCTGGCGCGGGTACTTGTACGCGGCGATGCGCTCGGCGCAGTAGGCGGACAGTTCCTCGGGCTCGGCGGAGGTGCCGGGGCGCAGGCTCACGTACGCCTTCACGCTCTCCCCGCGGTAGGGGTCGGGGACGCCGACCACGGCCGCCTCGCGCACGGCCGGGTGGGTGTAGAGCACGTCCTCCACCTCGCGCGGCCAGACCTTGAAGCCGGACGCGTTGATCATGTCCTTCTTCCGGTCGACGACGTAGAGCCAGCCGTCGCGGTCCATGAACCCGACGTCGCCGGTACGCAGTTCGCCGTCCGGGAACGCTTTCGCGGTGTCGTCGGGCAGGCCCCAGTAGCCCGGTACGACCTGGGGGCCGCGGACGGCTATCTCGCCGGTGTCGCCGAAGGGGACTTCGGCCCCGTGCTCGTCGAGGACGCGGACGACGGTGTCCGCGCCCGGGACACCGACCGACAGGGTGCCGGAGACGGGGTCGACGGGGGCTTCCAGGTGGGGTGGCACCGAGGCACAGGGGGCGGTGCACTCGGTGAGCCCGTAGCCGTTGCGCAGGTAGAAGCCGAAGTCGGCGCGCAGGCGTTCGACGAGGGCGGGCGGTAGGGGCGCTCCGCCCGAGGAGATCACCCGGAAGGAGGCGAAGTGGTCCGGCGTGGCGGCGGGGTGGGCCGCCAGGGCCATGAAGGCGGTGGCGGGCCCGACGGTGTAGGCGGGGCGCTGTTCGAGGAAGGCGTCGAGCACGACCCCCGCCTCGAAGCGGTGGGCGAGGGCGAGGGTGCCGGCGTTGGCGAAGCACGCGGCGAGCTCGCAGACGATGCCGGTGATGTGGAACAGCGGGGCGAGCGCGAAGTAGACGGCGCCCTCCGGGACGGGATGGCCGGTGACCTGGCGGACCGCGTTGTAGCCGATGGCGCCGTGCGGATTCATCGCGCCCTTGGGCCGGCCGGAGGTGCCGGAGGTGTAGCTGATGAGGGCGGTGTCGGCGGCGGTGAGCCCGGGGTCGGGCGGGGCGGGCCGGCCCCGCCGGGCGACGGTGGTGAGGTCGGCGACATCGGGGCCCTGACCGGCGCCGGTCCTGGCGGGGACGGCCGGCGCGGGGGCGGCCGGTGCGGGGGCGCTCACGCTGGGCGCGGTGGGTGCGGGGGCGGCCGGCGTGGCACCGGTCGGGCGGCGGGTGTCCGGGTGGCTCTGGCGCGGGATCGTGGGGAGGCCGGCCGTCCGGGGCTCCCGGTGGGGCGTGAGGACCCGTGGGTCGTCACGGGTCTGGAAGTCGGTGTCGCGCGCCGTCAAGGTGGTGTGTACGGCGCTCCCCCGGGCGGCTTCGCGCAGGTACGCGGGCCACGCCCGGGCGTCGCAGACCAGGGCGGTGGCCCCGGAGTCGCGCAGGACGTGCCCGACTTCCCCCGACTTGTACATGGGGTTGAGGGGGACGACGATCGCCCCGGCCTTCCAGGCGGCCAGGACGGCGAGCACGAAGTGCGGGGTGTTCTGGAGCATGACCGCGACCCGGTCGCCGCGGCGGACGCCCCGGGCGGCCAGGTGCCCGGCGACCGCGTCGGAGAGCGCGTCGGTCTCGGCGTAGGTGAGGCGCCCGTCGAAGTAGGCGAGCGCCGGGCGGTCGGGCGCGCGCCCGACGGCCGTGCGGAAGGCGTGCAGCACGCTGGGCGGGGGTGTGACGTGGGCCCGCTGGGCGGCGGTGAGGAGGGCCAGCCAGGGCCGGTCGGCGTAGCGGAGGGTCGCGGTCACGGGGTCTCCCACTTCTGCTGGAGGTGGTTCATGCCGGCCAGCCAGCGGTCGGGCTCGGTGGCGCGGGCCGCGTAGTAGTCGGCCACCTCCGGGTGCGGGAGGATCAAGAACCGCCCTTTCTCCATGCCGTCGAACAGGGCGTCCGCGACCGCTTCCGGCTCGATCGCGGTCGGCGCCAGGACGAGCTCGCCCGCCGATCCCGCGGCGGTCAGCATGTCCGTGCGTACGCCCTGCGGGCAGATCGCGTGGACCTGGACGCCGCGGTGGCGGTAGGTGAGCGAGAGCCATTCGGCGAAGGCGAGGGCGCCGTGCTTGGTGACACTGTACGGGGCCGCCCCGATCATGGTCAGCAGTCCGGCGGCGGAGACGGTGGAGACGAAACGGCCGCTGCCGCGCTCCAGCCAGTGCGGCAGCAGGGCGCGGGCCGCGCGGACGTGCGCCATGACGTTGACGTCCCAGGCCGCCTCCCAGACGTCTTCGGCGGCGAAGGCGTCGCCGCCCGAGGCGAGACCGGCGTTGGCGCAGTAGACGTCGACCGTTCCGCCGAGGGCCTCGCGGGCCTCCTCCACGACGGCCGACGCGTCGCCGGGGACGGCGATCGCCCGGGCGCCGATGCCGCCGGCCACGGCCGCGGCCTTCGCCGGGTCGAGGTCGTTGACCACGACGGTGGCCCCCTCGGCGGCGAAGCGGTGGGCGAGGGCCGCCCCGATGCCGCCGCCGGCGCCGGTGACGACGACTCGCTGGTCCTGGTACGCGCTCACGGGATGCCTTTCGACGCTGGCGGGGTATCGCTGATCCGGGCAGACTAACCAGTCGGTATGTCGGATCGGAAGAGGGCCGACGCCTAGCGTGTGCGGATGACGCTGTCACGACGCGGGGTGCTGGGGTTGGCGGGTGCCGCGGGCGCGGCGGGGGGCGCGGGCGCGGCCGCCGCCGCGGGGCGGGTGCGTACCGGGTTCGAGCGGCTCGCCGCGGACGGGTACCGGACGCTGGCGGGGCAGCGGATCGGGGTCGTCACCAACCCGACGGGCCTCACCTCGGACGCCCGTCACATCGTCGACGTCCTCCACGCCGACGAACGGGTCGACCTGGTCGCGGTGTTCGGGCCCGAGCACGGCTTCCGAGGGACGGCGCAGGCGGGCGGTTCGGAGGGATCGACCCGGGACCCTGCCACCGGACTGCCCGTGTACGACACGTACGACAAGAGCGGGCAGGGCCTCGCGGACGTCTTCACGGCCGCCGGGATCGACACGGTCGTCTTCGACGTCCAGGACGTGGGCGCGCGGTTCTACACGTACATCTGGACCCTGTACGACTGCATGCGCGCGGCGGCGCTCGCCAGCAAGGCTGTGGTCGTGCTGGACCGGCCCAACCCGATCGGTGGCCTGCGGGCGTCCGGGCCCGTGCTCCGCCGGCCGTACGCAAGTGGCGTGGGGCGCGAGCCGATCGCGCTCGCGCACGGCATGACGGTCGCCGAACTGGCGCTGCTGTTCCGGGGGGAGTTCCCGACCGGGCGCCCGCTCGCCCTGAGCACCGTACGGATGTCGGGGTGGCGCCGGGGCTCCTTCTTCGGCGAGACGGGGCTGCCGTGGGTACCGCCGAGCCCGAACATGCCGACCCCGGACACCGCCCTCGTCTACCCCGGCACCTGCCTGTTCGAGGGGACGAACCTGTCCGAGGGGCGGGGTACGACGACACCCTTCGAGGTGCTGGGCGCGGAGGGCGTCGACCGGCGGTGGGCGCGGGCGGCCAACGGGCTCGGGTTGCCCGGCGTGTGGTTCCGGGAGGCCTACTTCACACCGGTCTTCTCCAAGCACGCCGGGAAGGTGTGCGGCGGGGTCCGGCTGCTCGTGCACGACCGCGCGGCCTTCGACCCGGTGCGGGCGGGGATCGGACTGCTGGTCACCGCGCGGCGGACGTGGAGCGGGTTCGCCTGGCGGCCGGACCACTGGATCGACCGGCTGACCGGCTCCGACCGGGTGCGGACGATGGTGGACGCGGGAGCCGGGGTCGAGGAGATCGCCGGCGACTGGGCGGCGGGGCTGGCCCGGTTCGCGAGGGTCCGGGAGGGGTACCTCCTGTACCGGTGAGACGTGCCGTCCCTTCCCGATCGGGTCGGCGCGGGACCGGTCGGGCGGGCCCGCCCGGCCGCGGGACGCCGATCGCGGTGGCAGGACCCGGAGGGGGGCGTCATGTCGGATGGAGCGGCGTGGGGTACGGGTGTGGGGGTGGCTCCGTACGCGGAGCTGGTCTTCGACGCCGACGGGGACCCGGCCCCGGGGACCGGGACCGCCCTGGACGGGATGGAGGCCACCGACCTGCTGGTCTTCGCGCACGGTTGGAACAGCGAACCGACCACCTCGACCCTGCTCTACGACCGGTTCTTCGCACCGTTCCCCGGGCTCGTGGGCCCGGCGGTCCGACTCGGGTACGCGGGGGTCCTCTGGCCCTCCATCCGCTTCTCGGACGAGCCGATACCGGACTTCGACCCGCGCGGCGTCGCGGGCGCGCTCGCCGAGCCGGGTTTCGGGACGGCGCTGGACCCCTACACCAGGCGCGCCCTGGGGCAGTTCTGGCCGGGGCGGGCCGAAGAGCTCGACCGGATCGCCGAATTGTTGGAGGACCGGCCGCAGTCGCAGGCGGCGTTCGTGGAGTTCGGGGCGCTGGTGCGGGAGCTGGCCGGGGTCGCGGCCGTACCCGCGGCCACCGGTGAGGACATACCGGCGATGTTCACCGAGGACGTCCTGGAGGTGTGTCGCCGCTTCACCGAGGCCCTGATCGAGGCGGGCGGCGCCGCGAATCGGGCGGACCTCTCGATCGGCGGGGGGATGCGCGCCTTGTGGGGCGGCGCCAAGGAAGTGCTGCGCCAGGCCACGTACTACGAGATGAAGAAGCGGGCCGGGGTGATCGGCGAGCGGGGTCTGGGGCCCGTACTGGCCCGGCTGGCCGCCCACCGGCCGACTCTGCGCGTCCACCTGATCGGGCACAGCTTCGGCGGGCGGGTGGTGTCCTTCTCCCTGCGGGCGGTGCCCGACAGCGCCCGGTACGTGAAGTCCCTGACCCTGCTCCAAGGCGCTTTCTCCCACTACGCCTTCACGGACCGCCTTCCGCACGACAAGAGCCGCGGCGGCGCCCTGCACGGTCTCCAGCGCGCGGTGGACGGCCCGGTGGTCGCCTGCCACTCGTCGTACGACACCGCCCTCAAGGTGTTCTATCCGCTGGCCTCGCGGATGGCAGGGGATTCGGCCGGTGTCCTGGGTCTGGACGAGCGGTGGGGCGCGCTCGGACACGACGGCGTGCAAGCGGTGCCGGGCGCGCCCCGGATGACGCTGGCCGCGGCACTGCGCGACGGGTTGCCGACGGCCGGTTGCGTCAGCGTGGACGCGGGCGCTGTCGTGCGCAGAGGCGGGGCACCGACGGGGGCGCACAGCGACATCTGCCACGAGGAACTGGCCCGGATCGTGGTGGCGGCGGGGCGCATGGGGCGCTGACTTCCGGCCATGTGCCACCCACACGCCTCGACCGCCCCGCATGCGCCCACATCCCTCCGGGCATGTTGGGCACGTCGGGACGTAGGACGACGTTCACCTCGTACGGCGTCTCGACGTCGGTGTGGGCGTGGGCGCAGCGGAGGTGAAGGTGTCATGGCGGGATTCCGGAGTCTGGCCTACCAGGTGCGCGATGGGCGCAACGACCGTGCGTTGCGGCGCCATTCGCTGCGCCGCTGTCTGGAGCGGTTCGCCCCGTACGGGCACCGCGCGACGTGGTGGCACCTGTGCGACCGGCACGGGATCGCCCCAGAGGACCGGGCTGCCGATCCAGGGCGGATGGTCGCGGCGTTGGAGGAACTGGAGGAGGCGCGCGCGGTCTGGCTGGAGTACGAGCGCCAGTTCGCGGAGCGCAGAAGGCGCGAGAAGCACGACGGGCTGCGGCGGCCGGAGTGGGCCTGGGGTGGCAGCGGGGACGCGGTGGTGCGGTGCGCGGACCCGGGGGTGCGGCCGGACGGGACGCTGGGCGAGGTGCTTCGGCGGCTGGTGAAGGCGCTGGAGTCGGAGCCTGGGACGTCGTGCCCGGTCTGTGGGGAGCAGGAGCTGAGCTGGCCCTCGGTGGGCGCCGGGCACGGGCACTGGGAAGGCGCGTGGGCTTGGGACGGGCCGGTGTGCGGGGGCTGCGGGATCGTGGTGCCCAGACCGGCGTTGGCGGACGCGCTCACGTATCCGGCATCGGCTGCGTGAGCGGTACGGGAACGGAGCGGGGCGGCGCGGGCCGGGTGGCGGCGCGCCTCCAGGTCGCGCTGAACGGCGCGCGGGGCGCGGCCGACGGGGCCGCGGTGCCGATGTCGCCGCGGGCGTTGGCGGAATCGGCGCTCGGGGCGGTCGCCGCGGGGGCCCGGGAGGTACTCGTCCATCCCCGGACGCCGTGCGGGCGCGAGAGCCTCTCGCCCCGGGTGGTCGGGCCGGTACTGGAGGTGTTGCGGGGCGCGGGGGTCTCCGTACCGCTGAGCGTGCCGGCGAGCGTGGCGGCCGAGCCCGACCCGGTGGGCCGGCTGGAGCGGGTGCGGTCCTGGACGGTGTTGCCGGAGCGGGCGGTGGTGCGCTGGGCGGAGCCGGGGGCGCGGGGGTTGGCGTCGGCGCTGCTGGAGCGGGGGGTGGCGGTGGACGCGGTGGTGGTGCTGGGCGGTCCGCGGTCGGGGCCGGGGGGGCCCGGGCTGGCGCGGAGGCCTGGGCGGCCGCGGAGGCCTGGGCGGCGGGGCGTGCGGGGCGGGTTCGGCTGGTGGGCGAGCTGGCGGACGAGCCGGCGGAGGCGGATGCGGCCTTGGTCGCGGGGCCGCGGAGGCCGCCGGTCGTGCCGTGGCTGCTGTTCGGGCGGGACGCCGCCGCGTGGCCGGCGGTGCGCCTGGCCGCGCGGTGTGGTGCGGGTGCGCGCATCGGCTTGGGGGACGTGCTCCTGCTGCCGGACGGGCGGCCGGCCCGCTCGAACGCCGAACTGGTGGCGGCGGCCGGCCGGGAGTGGACGCGCGGCGCTACAACGACAGCCGGGAGCCGGTGAGGCGTTCGCCGAAGACGTCGTCGGGGTTGGACAGCGCACAGGTCGTCAGCGAGAGACAGCCGCAGCCGATGCAGTCGGAGAGGTTCTCGCGCAGCCGGGTCAGCTGCTTGATCCGCTCGTCGAGTTCGGTGCGCCACGCTTCGGAGAGCGCCGCCCAGTCCTCGCGGGTCGGCGTGCGTTCCTCGGGGAGCCGGGCCAGTGCCTCGCGGATGCTCGCGAGCGGGATGCCGACCCGCTGGGCGGCGCGTACGAATGCCACCCGGCGCAGCGCGTCGCGGGTGTAGCGGCGTTGGTTGCCGGAGGTGCGGCGGCTGCTGATGAGGCCCTTGGCCTCGTAGAAGTGGAGCGCGGAGACGGCCGCGCCGCTGCGGGCGGACAGCTGGCCGACGGTGAGTTCGTGGATCTTTCCGGGAATCTGCGGCACCCGGTCGAGGGTAGTCGGCGCGGCGGGGACTCGTGGGCGGAGGTCCGTTGACAGGGGCGAGCGGTCCCAGCATGCTGAGCAAGCGCTTATTAGCTTGATCAGCGAGAGGCAGGGGCAGGGCATGACCGAACCGAGGATCTTCGCGTCCGCAGAGGAACTGCGCGCCGCCATCGGCGAGCGGTTGGGCCCGAGCGGGTGGCTGGAGGTGGACCAGAAGCGCATCGATCTCTTCGCCGACGCCACGGGCGACCACCAGTGGATCCACGTGGACCCCGAGCGGGCGGCCAACGGACCGTTCGGTTCCACGATCGCGCACGGCTACCTCACGCTGTCACTGCTGCCGAGCCTGGTTCCGCAGATCATGCGGGTCGAGGGCATGCGGATGGGCATCAACTACGGGACGGACAAGGTCCGCTTCCCGGCCCCGGTGCCGGTCGGATCGCGGCTGCGCGCCACCGCCGTGGTCACGGACGTCCGGGAGGCGGGCGGCGGGGTGCAGGTCACCGCGGCCGTGACGGTCGAGCGGGAGGGCGGCGAGAAGCCGGTGTGCGTGGCGGAGTCGGTGTCCCGGTACTACTTCTGAGCCTGCCGGGGCGTGTGAGGTGTGGCGGCGTGCGCGGTCGGACTTTCGCCGCCGCTCAGGGGTTCCGCCGCCACTCGGGGCTTTCGCCGCCACTCAGGGCTTCGCCGTCACCATGCGCAGCACGAGGTCGGCGTAGAGCGCGCCGACCTCGTCGGGCGTGCGCCGTCCCGCGACGTCGAACCAGCGGGCCACGTCGATGCACAGGGACAGCACGGCGAGGGTGGTGCCCGGGACGTCGGGCACGTCGAACTCCCCGGACCCGACGCCGTCGGCGAGGATGCGGCGGACGGCGGCGTCGCTGCGCCGGCGCAGCGCCACGATCTCGGAGCGGTGCTCCGGGGCGAGGGCATCGAGCTCGTACTGGACCACCCGCGCCGTGGTGTGGTGCGCGGCGTGCCACAGCACGAACGACCGTACGGCCTCGACCAGGCGCTCGGCGGCGGTCCCGGGGCGGTCGGCGGCCGTCTCCAGGATCTCCAGCGCCTTGTCGTGGCCGATGCTGCTGATCCGGTGGAGCAGCTCTTCCTTGGTCTTGTAGTGGATGTAGAGCGCGGCCGGACTCATCCCGGCGCGGGCGGCGATGTCCCGGGTGGTGGTGGCGTGATAGCCGCGCGCCGCGAAGGTCTCGACGGCTGCGACCAGGAGCCGCCGGGCGGCGTCGGGGGTGACCTCCGACCACGGCTGGTAGCCGCCGGTCTCGGCCGCGCCGGCACTGTCCATCGCTCGCTCACCCTCTTCGGCTTGTAGGAACCAACACCCTACCGGAGGGTGAGCAAGCGCTTAGCGCTGAGCGGCCGGGCGTTCGGGGGTCTGCTTCGGGGAGAACGGGTCGTACTCCGCCATGATCTTCTCCATTCGGGCCTGGTCGACCCGGCTGACGATCTGCGTGACCTCCTGGCGGTCGCGGACGACCTTGGCGAGGGTGAAGGCGGAGGTGGTGAGGTAGAGGACCGCGATGCCGAGGAAGGCGCGGACCCAGCCGTCGGCGTCCATGTTGTAGATCCCCAGCCCTACAGCGGCGAGGGCGACGGCGAAGGAGGCGACGGCCTGGCCGTAGTACGCCCCCGTGTTCTGCTGCTTGACCGGTGTCTCGTTCATGGGTCCAGCGTCGCGGCAGGGCGGCCGGGGGCGCATGCGCGCGCGTACTCACCTACGTACTCAGATCGACGCCCGAGGGCTCCGACGGCCCGTCAGAAGGCCGAAACCCCCGTGCGGGCGCGGCCGATGAGAAGCTTTTGGATCTGGCTCGTGCCTTCGTACAGGGTCATGACACGGGCGTCGCGCAGCAGCTTGCCGGCGGGGTACTCGTCGATGTAACCGTAGCCGCCGTGCACCTGGAGGGCGTTGCTCGCGGCGCGCACGGCGGCCTCGGAGGCGAAGAGCTTGGCGGTGGAGGCCTCGGTGGCGAAGGGCTGACCCCGGTCGATCAGGTCGGCGACGCGCCAGGTGAGGAGACGGGCGGCGTCGACGTCGACGGAGATGTCGGCGATGAGTTCCTGCACCAGCTGGTGCCGGGCGATGGGCTTGCCGAACTGCTCGCGCCGGCCCGCGTACGCGACCGCCGCGTCCAGCGCCGCCTGGGCGATGCCGACGCAGCCGGCCGCGACAGACATCCGCCCCTTGGCCAGTGCCGACATGGCGACGGAGAAGCCCTTGCCCTCGGGGCCGAGCATGGCGCCGGCCGGTACGCGGACGCCGTCGAGGGCGAGTTCGGCGGTGGCCTGGCCACGGAGGCCGAGTTTGCCGTGGATCTCGCGGCGGGTCAGACCGGGGCTGTCGGCCGGGACGAGGAAGGCGGAGACGCCTCGGTGACCCGGCTCGTCGTTGGTGCGGGCGAAGAGGAGCACCACGTCGGCCCAGGTGCCGTTGGTGATGAACATCTTGCTGCCGCCGAGGACGTACGTGTCCCCGTCGCGCGTGGCACGGGTGGTGAGGTTGCCCGCGTCGGAGCCGGTGTCGGGTTCGGTCAGGCCGAAGCAGCCGAGCGCCTCGCCGGAGCACAGGCGGGGCAGCCAGGCCTGCTTCTGCTCCTCGGTGCCCCAGGCGGCGATGGTCTTGGCGACGAGGCCGAGGGAGACCGAGACGATGCCCCGGACGGCGGAGTCGCCCCGGCCGAGTTCCTCGGTGACGAGCGCGTACGCGAGGTGGTCGCCGCCGGAGCCGCCGTACTGCTCGGGGACGGTCAGGCCGAGGAAGCCCAGGTCGCCGAGTTTCCGCACGATGGACCGGTCGACGCTCTCGGCGCGGTCCCACTCGGCGGCGTACGGGGCGATCTCGCGCTCGGTGAAGTCGCGGGCGAGCCGGCGTACGGCGGTCTGCTCCTCGCTGAGCTCCAGATTCACCGTGGCCTCCGGGCGTCGAGGTGCCTGGTCCTCGGGGGCGCGCAGTCGGGTGGGCTGGGCCGGACCGTGGGGTTAATTAGCACCGCTAGTTTAATGGGGTCAGGCCCTACTATGTGGCGCATGGCCAGACCGCGCAAGCCCCTCCTGAGCAGAGACCGCATCGTCGAGGCGGCGGGCGCGCTGGTGGACGCGGAGGGGCTGGAGGCGGTGTCGACTCGGCGACTGGCGGCCGCGCTCGGGGTCAGCGGGCCCTCGCTGTACAACCACTTCCGGACGAAGGACGAGATCCTGGAGGCGGTGGCGGACTCCGTGAGCGGCCGAGTCGACTTGTCGATGTTCGACGGGGGTTGCGAATGGCGGGAGGCCCTCCACGACTGGGCGCACTCCTACCGGGCCGCCTTGGCCGACCATCCGAACATCGTGCCGGTACTGGCACGCGGGCCCGGCCGTCGCCCGGCGGGGCTGCGGGTCGCGGACGCCGTCTTCGGCGCAATGACGGCGGCCGGGTGGCCACCGGCCCAGGCGACGCGAATCGGCGCCCTGATGCGGTACTTCATCCTGGGTTCGGCGGTCGCGTCCTTCGCCAGGGGTTTCGTGGACGACCGGACGGCCTACGACCCCGGCGACTACCCGCACCTGGGGCAGGCCCACCTGCTGGCGGAGCGGCAGCGTGAGGTGGACGAGGGTGCGTTCGAGACGGGCCTGTCGGCCCTCTTGGACGGCTTGGCTCTCCAGTACGAGACGTTGCGGCAGACGTCGTGACGCGCCTCCCGGGGCCGGGCGTTCCTACACCGGGGGGCGCCGGGGGGCGCCGGCGGGGAGTTCCCGAAGACGGCAGGCGCTCCTGGGAGGCGGCCTGAGCCCCGCCGTCGAAGTGGCACCGGGCCCTGGGGACAGCTCCCCCTCCGGTGGTAGCCGGGGAAGCTGTCCGACGGTGGCCGGGGGACCCCTCGGGCGCCGGCCGGAGGGAACCGTGGCGAGAGGGGCCTAGAACACGACGAGGGAACGGCCGCCCTTGCCGGCCAGCATGTCGTCGAAGGCGCGCGGGATGCCGTCGAGGGTGATGCGGTCGGTGACGAGGGCTCCGAGGTCCAGACGACCGGCCCGCACGTGGTCGGCGATGACCGGCAGGTCACGGGCCGGGTCGCTGTTGCCGTAGACGCACCCGGTGAGGGTGCGGGCGAAGTGGAAGATCTCCAGGGCGTGGAAGGTGACCTGCTGCTCCTTGCCGCCGATGCCGACGACGCTGGTGCGGCCGCCGCGTCGCGTGGACTCCCACGCGCCCCGGATGGTCTGCGCCCGGCCGACGCACTCGATGGCGACGTCCGCGCCCTGGCCGGCCGTGAGGGCGCGGATCTGCTTGGCGGTGGTGTCGGACGCGAGGACGAACTCGGTGGCTCCGGCCGCCCGCGCCAGCTCCTCCTTGGCCGGGGAGATGTCGACGGCGACGATCGGGGCCGCCTGGGCGATCCGCGCGGCCTGCAGGGCGGCCAGTCCGACGCCGCCGACGCCGAAGACGGCGACCGACTCTCCGGGCCGGACCTGGGCGCTGTGGTGGACGGCGCCGTAGCCGGTCAGGACGGCGCAGCCGAGCAGGGCGGCCTCGGTGAGCGGGATGCCGTCGGGGGCGGGCAGCACGCAGTTCGCGGCGACGACCGTCTCCTCGGCGAAGGCGGCGACATTGAGCCCGGGGTGCAGGTCGGCGCCGTCGGCATCGTGGGCGTAGACGGCGCCGACTCCGGTGAGGGCCTTCGCGCAGAGCCATACCTCGCCGATCAGGCAGTGGTGGCATTCGCCGCACGAGGGGGCCCAGTTGAGCACCACCCCGTCCCCCGGGGCGACGTGCGTGACGCCCTCCCCCACCGCGAGCACCGTCCCGGCGCCCTCGTGGCCGAGGACCGCGGGGACGGGGACCCGCATGGTGCCGTTGGTGAGGGAGAGGTCGGAGTGGCAGACACCGGCTGCGGCGAGCCGCACCCGGACCTGCCCGGGGCCGGGTTCGGGCAGCACGATGTCCCGGATCTCCAGTGGAGCTCCGACGGCGGGCAGGATGGCGGCGCGGACCATGGGCGTTTTCCGTCTCTCGGGGCGGTGTGGCGCGGGCGGGCGGGGCAGGGCGGCGCGTGGCAGGGCAGGCGCCGGCCGGGGCGGGGCGGTGGGGGCCGGGGTGCGGGTGGCCCGGTGGGGGCGGGCCGGTGGGGGCGGGCCGGTGGGGGCGGGGGTTCAGAACTGGAGGGACTTGGTCTGGAGGTACTCGGCCAGACCGTGCGGGCCCAGCTCGCGGCCTACCCCCGACTGCTTGTAGCCGCCGAAGGGGGCGAGCACGTTGAACCGGCCGCCGTTGATGTCCACCTGGCCGGTGTCCATACGGCGGGCGAACGCGACCGCGGTCTCCTCGTCCGCGGCCCACACGGCTCCGCTCAGCCCGTACACGGTGCCGTTCGCGATGCGCAGGGCGTCCTCCTCGTCCTCGTAGCGCATGATCGACAGCACGGGGCCGAAGATCTCTTCCTGGGCGATGGTCATCTCGGGCGTGACGTCGGCGAACACGGTCGGGGCGACGAAGTACCCCTGTTCGTGGGGCGCCTCGGGGCCGCC
Source organism: Streptomyces sp. Tek67B01 (assembly GCF_055231995.1). NCBI lineage: Bacteria > Bacillati > Actinomycetota > Actinomycetes > Kitasatosporales > Streptomycetaceae > Streptomyces > Streptomyces sp. Tek67B01. The sequence goes on along the minus strand of NZ_JBUYUY010000001.1, from coordinate 5,596,635 downwards.
CGCGACGAGGCGCGCGCCTTCCTCCACACCCTTGACGATGTACGCGCGGACGCGGTCGCGCTGCTTGGCGTTGACGACCGGGCCGACGCGGGTGCCCGGCTGGGTGGGGTCGCCCGTGGCGTATTTGGCGACGGCGGCGGCCGCGAGCGTGACGGCCTCCTCGTACTGGTCCTGGTGGACGAGCATGCGGGTGAGCGCGTTGCAGCTCTGACCGGAGTTGCGCATGACGTCGGCCACGCCCGTGGAGACGGCCTTGGCGAGGTCGGCTCCGGGCAGGATGACGTTGGCGGACTTGCCGCCCAGTTCGAGGGCGACACGCTTGATCGCGGCGCCGGCGGTGGCGCCGATGAGGCGGCCGACGGCGGTCGAGCCGGTGAAGGAGACGAGGTCGACTCCCTCGTGCTCGGCCAGCGCCTGCCCGGCGACCGGCCCGGTACCGGTCACCAGGTTGAAGACTCCGGCCGGGATGCCCGCCTCGTGCACGGCTTCGGCGAAGAGCTGTGCGGTCAGCGGGGTGTCCTCCGCCGGCTTGAGGACGAGGGTGCAGCCGGCGGCGAGAGCGGGTGCCACCTTGGCAACGATCTGGTGCAGCGGGTAGTTCCAGGGGGTGATCGCCCCGACCACACCGACCGGTTCGAGCAGCACCGTGGAGTTGCCCAGGCGCTCCTCGAAGCCGTAGGAGGCGGCGAGTTCGGCGTAGGAGGCGGCGACCCCGATGGGAGCGCCGACGTGCACGGCTTCCGCGAAACCGAGCGTGGTGCCGAGTTCGGCGGTGATCGTCTCTGCGATCTCGCTCTTGCGGGCGACCAGTACGTCGCGCAGGGCGCCGATCAGGGCGGCCCGTTCGGCCGGGGCCGTGGCCGCCCAGCCGGGCAGAGCGGCGCGGGCCGCGCGTACCGCGGCGTCCACATCGTCCGCGGTTCCGGCCGGGACCCCGCCGATGACCTGCTCGTCGGCCGGGTTCACGACCTCGATCCGGTCGCGTCCCGCGGCGGGCCGCCATGCGCCGCCGATGTACATCCCGTCGTGGGCCTTCATGGCTTTCCTCCCGAGCACGCGCGAGCGTGTAGACGCTGACCTGACCTCGCGGACAGCCTACAAACTAGCAACGGTAGTTTTACCGCCGCCAGGGTTCGCCTGGTCAGATGATGCCGAAAACCATCCCTGCCGCGAGGACCACGAGGGAGGTCAGCGCCGCCCATTTCACTGTGAAGCGGGTGTGGTCGCCGAATTCGACCTTGGCCATGCCGACGAGTACGTAGACGGCCGGAACCAGTGGGCTGGACATGTGCAGTGCCTGTCCGACGAGGGACGCGCGCGCGATCTCCAGCGAGGAGACGCCGTGGGCGGCGCCGGCTTCGGCCAGTACCGGCAGGACACCGAAGTAGAAGCCGTCGTTCGACATGAAGTACGTCAGGGGCAGGCTGAGCACGCCGGTCACCAGCGCCATGTGCGGGCCCATGCCGTCGGGAATGGCGCCGACCAGCCAGTCGGCCATGTGCTTGACCATTCCGGTGCCGGTCAGGACACCGGTGAAGACGGCGGCTGCGAAGACCATGCCGGCCACGTTGAGGACGTTGTCGGCGTGGGCTGCGACGCGGGCCTTCTGGTCGGGCATGTGCGGGAAGTTCACGGTGAGGGCGAGGGCGGCGCCGAGCAGGAAGAGCACCGGGATCGGGAGCAACTCCATGATCATCGCCGTGAGCAGGGTGACGGTCAGGGCGGCGTTGAACCAGTAGAGGCGGGGGCGGAGGGTCGGCCGGGTCGGGTCGAGGCCTTGCATCCCGTCGACGTCCTCCTGCCCGGCGGTCGGCGCCGGGACCGGCGCGGTGGCCGGGGCGGGAGTGTTCGGTGCGGGAGTGGTCGGTGCGGCGGCCGAGGCGGTGGCCGAGGTGGCGGTCGCACCTTCGCTCGTGCCTGCACCTGCACCGACCGTGACCGCGACGGGCGGCGCCCCGGCCTCGGCCACGATCACTGCCTCATGCACGTCTTCGTGTACGTCCTCGCCTGGAAGGGCGAGGGTGCCGACGCGTCGGCGCTCCCTCACACCCAACACGTAGGCGAGGACGAGCACGCATACCAGCCCCACGGCGAGAGCCGGGATCATGGGCACGAAGATGTCGGCGGCGTCCAGCTTGAGGGCGGTCGCCGCGCGGGCGGTGGGACCGCCCCAGGGCAGGGTGTTCATGACGCCGTTGGCTGTGGCGGCGACACCGGTCATGACCACCAGGCTCAGCCCGAGCCGCTTGTAGAGCGGGTACATGGCCGAGACCGTGATCATGAATGTGGTCGAGCCGTCACCGTCGAGCGAGACGACCGCCGCGAGCACAGCGGTACCGACCACGACGCGCATCGGGTCGGCCTTGCAGAAGCGCAGGATGCCCCGAACGACCGGGTCGAAGAGGCCGACATCGATCATCACGCCGAAGTAGACGATGGCGAACATCAGCATGGCGGCGGTCGGCGCGAGTTTCCCCACGCCGTCGATGACGTAGTCGCCGAGGTGGGCACCCTTCCCGGCGAACACGCAGAAGAGCGCGGGGATGAGGACGAGGGCCGCGATGGGCGACATTTTCTTCATCATGATCAGGACGAGGAACGTCCCGATCATGGCGAAGCCGAGGAGAGTCAGCATGCAGGGAACGTAGGCGCCTCCTCCTTGCGCCAACAAGACGTGCGAGCGTGAGCAATACGAGCAAAACCCCAGCTCAGGGCAGGGGTGTCAGCTCGACGGGGAACCCGTTGAGGACGGCGGTGCCCGACAGCGGGTCCAGCCGGGTGCCGTCCAGCAGTTGGTTCACGTTGGCTCCCGGGTCGGCGGCGGCGACCGACAGCCTGGACCCGGCCCGGTCGTGTCCCCAGCCGTGCGGGAGGCTCACCACTCCGGTGCGGACGGTGTCGGTGATCTCCACCGGAACGTCAAGGGTGCCTCCGTCGGCGGTGATCCGGGCGCGGCCGCCGTCGGTGAGCCCGAGCCGGTCCGCGTCGTGGGGGTGCACCTGGAGGGTGCAGCGGTTGGAACCTCCGACCAGGGCGGGGACGTTGTGCAGCCAGCTGTTGTTGGACCGCAGATGGCGGCGGCCCACGAGCACGAGGGCGGCGGGGCGTTCGGCGAGCGCCGCGCGCAGCCTGGGCAGCTCGGCCGCGATCGGGTCCGGCAGCAGCTCGATCCTGCCGCTGCGGGTCCTGAGCACGCCCGGGAGCCGGGGGCGCATCGGGCCCAGGTCGATGCCGTGCGGGTGCGCGAGTACCCGCTCCAGGTTGAGACCGGCCCCGGCCGCGCCATCGGTCCCGCGTCCGGACGCGCCCGTAGCCGTTTCGGCACGGGCTTCGGCGGCGGCTTCGGCGCGCGGGTCACTGCCGAACCGGTCACCGTACGGCCCGAGCCGGAGCATCAGATCGAGCCGCCGCTCGGGGCCGGTTTCGCCGGTGAGCAGGCCGGCGAGGCGCGCCGGGTCCTCGCCGTGCAGGGGCGATCGGGGGTCGGCGGTCTCCTTGTGCAGGGTGGCCCGGATGGCCATTTCATCGACGGCGGACGGCGCGGCGGCGCCGTGCGTGCCGGAGACGGCGAGGACGAGACGGGCATGGATCTCGCACTCGTCGAGCCGGTCGGCTTCGAGAGGCACGGCCGGCCGGGTGTAGCGCACTTGGTTGCGGATGGCGAAGCCGTTGAAGGCGAAGTCGTGGTGCGCGCTCTGGCTGGGCGGCGGCGGGGGGAGCACGACGTGGGCGTGGCGCGAGGTCTCGTTGAGGTACGGGTCGACGCTGACCATGAAGTCGAGACCGGCCAGGGCCTCGTCGAGGCGGCGGCCGTCGGGGGCGGACAGCACCGGGTTGGCGGCGATGGCGATCAGCGCGCGGATGCGCCCCTCCCCCGGCGTCTCGATCTCCTCGGCCAGCGCGGCTGTGGGCAGTTCGCTCTTGACCTCGGGGTGGCCGCTGACCCGGCTGTGCCACCGGCCCATGGCGAACCCCTTGCCCGGCCCCGCGGGACGGGGCCGCGGGCCGGCCGCCGGGAGCGGGAAGAGGGCTCCACCCGGGCGGTCGAGGTTGCCTGTGAGGACGTTCAGTACGTCGACCAGCCAGCTGGCGAGGGTGCCGTACTCCACGGTGCAGCTCCCGATCCGCCCGTACACGGCGGCGGTGGGCGCGGCCGCGAGTTCGCGGGCGAGGGCACGGATCTCGGCGGCCGGGAGGTCGCAGGCGGGGGCGACGGCCTCAGGAGTGAAACTCGCGAGCGCGGTGCCGAGTTCCCCGAGACCGTCGGTTTGTTCCGCGAGCGGCCCGGGGGCCGCCAGCCCCTCGGCGAGCAGGGTGTGCGCGAGCGCGGCGAGCAGCAGGGCGTCGCTGCCGGGGCGCGGGGCGAGGTGCCGGTCGGCGAGCCGCGCGGTGCGCGTGCGGCGGGGATCGACGACGACCAGCTTGCCCCCGCGTGCGCGCAGCGCTTTGAGCAGCCCGGGGAAGTCCGGAGCGGTGCACAGGGAGCCATTGGACTCGACGGGGTTGGCGCCGAGCAGGAGGAGGAAGTCGGTGCGTTCGAGGTCGGGCACCGGGATGGCGAAGGGGTCGCCGAAGAGCAGCCCGCTGGAGACGTGCTTGGGCATTTGGTCCAGGGTGCTGGCGGTGAAGAGGTTTCGGGTGCCGAGCGCCTTGAGGAGCAGCGGGGGGTAGAGCGCGCCGGCCATGGTGTGGACGTTGGGGTTGCCGAGGACCACACCGACGGATTGGGCTCCGTGTTCCCCGACCAGGGCGGGCACGGCGGCGGCGATGGTGTCGTATGCCTCCTCCCACGTGGCTTCTCGCAGGACGCCATCGCGGCGGACCAGGGGGGTGCGCAGGCGGTCCGGGTCGGCGTCGAGGGCGCCGAAGGAGGCGCCCTTGGGGCAGATGAAGCCGCGACTGAACACGTCGTCGCGGTCGCCCCGAGCGCCGGTGACGGTGGTGCCCTCGATGGTGAGGGTGAGCCCGCAAGTGGCTTCGCAGAGGGGGCAGATGCGCAGGGCGGTGCGGGGCATGGACCCTCCAGAGGGCGGCAGGCTGCGGCGGCGGGCCGACGGCGCACCGAGCATACCGACCGGTAGGGAGGTTGGGGAGGGGGCCGCGCCCGATTCGGATCCCTCCGACTTCCCGGGCACGTACGGCCACGACGGGCCGGCGCTTCGGCGGCGCGGATCAGTCCAGCACCCTGGCGAGGTACGCCTGCATCATGGACCGCGTTTCCGCGACGATGCCGGGGTCTCCGGCCGGGTCGGTCCGGAACGCGAGTTGGATGAGCGCGTCGGTGGCTTCGACGGCGATCAGGACCGCCCGTTCCAGGGCGGCGTCGGGAGCGAGCCCGAGGTGGCGCGAGAGCAACTCGGTGAGCCGGGCGGCCACCAGGTGGTTCGGGTCGGCCGCCGGCCCCTCGGGGGGCGGGGCGGGCACGCCGAAGTCCACGAGGGCGAAGCCGGGGACGGTGCGCTTCATGGCGAGGTACTCGTCCAGCACCGCGTCGACGACGGGCCGCCAGTGGGTGCGCGGGAGCGCGGCGAGCCGCTCTTGGATGCCCTCGGCATAACGGTCGAGGTTGCGGTGCGCGAGGGCGATGGCCATGGCCCGCTTGTTCCCGAAGAAGCGGTAGACGGAGCCGATGGGCACTCCGGCGCGCTGGGCCACGGCGCGGGTGCTGAGGTTTTCGTACCCGGTCTCGTCGAGCAGTTCCGCGCAGGCGTCCAGGATGCGGGCGAGGCGGTCGGCGCTGCGCTGCTGGATCGGGGTCCGGCGCATGGGCTGGGCGGGGGGCACGGGGTCCATCATGCCGCTCCTGGCGAGTCCTGGGGACTGCGGTCTCAGTTCAGCAGGAGGCTGAGTCCGCCGACGGTGTAAGTGATCATCAGCGCCAGCAGCGGCAGTTGGCCGGCGACGGCTTTCGCCGGCGGGAAGAGGCGTACGGAGCGGTCGTGGGCCGCGACGACTCCGAGGACATGACCGGCGACCACCGCGACGACTTGAAGGGCGGCGAGGGCGCCGGGCCCCAGTGGTGACAAGGGTTCAGGGGCGTTGTCAGTGCCCAATGCCATGATTACTGTGCGTGGTCCTTCGGTGACGAGAAGGGAGAAGTAGTGGGCGGTGAGATAGCCGAGGGAGATCGGCACGAGTGAGTGCGCGAAGGCGGTCAGCGGGCCGGGGTGCGGGCCGCTGACGAGGCGGGTGGCCGCCGCGCACAGGCAGTAGAGGGTGGCGACGAGGGCGATGGAACAGAGGAGTCCGAGCGTGGCCGCGGGGGTGCGGCCGAGGGGGGAGGTTTGTATCGCGTTGATCCAGGAGGGGTTGTCGGAGAACCCGTCGTAGGCGGTGGAGCCGAGCAGGACGCAGACGGTGGCGACGAGTCCGGGCCGCTCGGGCGTCGCGTCGAGTCCGTGGAAAGGGTTGCGCAGTACGAGGCGGCCGTCGTCGCGGCGGCCGAACGGGGAGAGGCGGGCCAAGAGGGCGGAGTACGCCTCGAAGGCGTCTCCGTCGGCGAACCAGTTCTCGCCGAAGCGGGCGGCGAGGGCGAGTTGGAGGGCGGTGTAGCCGCCGAGAGCGATCAGGAGGGTGGTGGTTGATGCGGGATCAGGCGAGACGAGCTCGAGCCAGGTGAAGCCGAACAGCCCGACCGCGGCGGGCCATTGGCCGAGCGTGGGCGAGAGCGACAGAGCGGGGCGGGGCAGGGCGCGGGCGAGCAGCCGGTGCAGGGTGCGCAGGGGGTTGAGGAGGCGCCAGACGGGACCGAAGAGGAGGGAGGCGGGGACAAGTCCGACCCAGAGAAGGACGTAGACGGCGCCGGGAGCGGGGTTGCGGGCCGGATCGTCGGGACCGAGGAGGAGGTGGAGCAGTACGGCGAGGGCTGCGGCGAGGCCGAGCCCGCGCAGGGTGGTGCGGGTGGCCGGCGCGTCGGCCACCCGCTGGAGCCCGGCGGGCAGGGCGAGTCCGGAGCGGTCGCCGCGGAAGCGGGAGGTGGACCAGAGCAGGCCGAGGGCGAGGAAGGAGACGAACAGCGCGGCGAAGGCCCCGGCGAAGGCATAGAAGGGAGAGATGGGCAGATCGTGTTGGGATCCGATCCCGTGCGCGAGGAAGGTGACGGCCGGATCGGCCGGGTGCGGGACCACGTTCCGGCCACCGCAGTCACCCCCCGCGCACAGGGTGGGCACCGGGAACGGTCTCGGTGGGGTCATCGGACGAGGAGTTGGGTCAGGACGAGTCGGGACTCGTGGGTCTCGACCTCGAACAGACCGGTGCGGTCGGCCGTCAGGATCAGGGTGACCTCTTGCCCTGCCGGCAGGGCGAGTTCCTTGTCGTAGCCGTGGACGTGCAGGGTGTCCGCGCGGTCGCTGGTGACCCGAAGGGCCACGCGTTCGCCGTGTGTCACCTCGATCCGGCCCGGGGCCGGGGTGACCTTGCCGGCCCGGACGGTGAGGGCGACGGTCCGGTCCACCTTCTCGGTCGCCGGAGTCGGGGTGGGGGCGGGATGGGTGTGGCCCGCTTCGTCGGAGGGGCCGCCGGTCAGCGGGATGGAGGCCTCCACCGCCTTGCCGGTGACGGCCCAGGCGGTGTGGTCGTCGGCGTACAAGCGGACGGTGAGGGTGTGCGCGCCTTCGGGCACCTGCGCCGCGGGCAGGTGGAACCAAGGGCCGTACACCCTGGCCAGCTCGCGGCCGTCGAGCTCCAGGTGGGCGTGGCCGGCGCCGGGGAGGGCGGCGCCGCCCGTGCTGTCGGGGGTGAAGCGGAAGTTGGAAACGGTCAGTTGGAGGTTCCAGCCGTCTTCCGAGTCTGGGCGCGCCGCGAGGCGCACCTGAGGCGCGCCCTCGGCCGCGACCTCCCGGAGGTGGTGGCCGGCGCCGTCCTGGGCGGGCAGCAGGGTGCCGACGTTGCCGGAGGCCTGCTCGTGGCTGGTGCCCGGCTTGTGGTGGGTGGTGGGCCGGCCCCCGCAGCCGGCCGTCGCCCCGCCCGCGAGCAGGACGAGGAGTGCGACCAGAGCCGCGTTCCGGGCGACGTGGGCGATCCGGCGGGGCATGCCCGGCTGGGGGCGGAGAAGGGAGGCGGGAAGGAGGAGGGGGAGGGGGGCGGGGAGGGGAAGGGGGGCGCAGACGTCGCAGGTGGCGCGGTCGGCAGCGGGGGCGCCAGAAGGCCCGGCGGGGCGGTCGGTCACTGGGTGCCTCCGGCGGTGGTGTCCGGTGAGTCCGGGGTGGCGGCGCTCAGGGTCGGGGCCGGCCCCGCCGGGACGGGGACGCGGTCGCCGTCGGGGTCGCCGCCGGGGCCGGCGGGGCGGGCCGGGGTGGCGCCCGGTCGGGCGGAGGCGACGACCGCCCACAGGATCCAGAGCACCGCCACGAGGCCTCGTATCCAGGCGGGACTCAGAGGAATCCAGGGGATCATGAGGACGGCCTTGTCGAAGGCGTCGAGCAGGGTGAGCGCGCCCAGCAACAGGGTCAGCCGGGCCAACCAGGGCCGGGTCGGTCGCAGGGCCAGGCCGACTCCCGACCACCAGAGGCCCAGGAGCAGCAGGGCGACGGCGGGAACGAAGGTCGGGTTGAGCGTCGTGGTGGAGCCGGCGACGTCAAGCACCAGCCCGGCGGCGCCCAACAATGAAGCGGTTGTCCCCAGCCGTGAGTGCCTAAGGCGGCGCCACCACAACGCACCGCCGACCAGCAGCAACACGGCGGCGACGGCGAGTGCGATCTGGGTCTCCACCCGCTCCAGGCCGCCGGCGCCGTACCAGTCGCAGCCCGCGGGGAGTTTGCGCGCTTGGACGTTGTAGTCGGCGCAGACGAGTAGCTGGACCAGCTTGACCGGTTCGCCGGCCAGGCGCGCCGAGCCGCCGGAGACCGATCCGCGGCGGTCTCCGCACTCGGGCAGGGTGGCGGGGGTCGAGCCGTCCGGCCCCTCCTGCCAGCAGTTGCCGCTGCCCTGGCCGTCCCACCACACGTCCATGCCGTTGGGGCGGGAGGCACCCGACTTGTCCTTGCCGAGGATGTTGCCGGCGTAGCGATTGTGGTGGGAGGTGTCCGCCTGCTTCGACCATGCCTCTTGACCGCGGATGAAGGCGGGCACGGCGCTCAGGAAGAAGCCCGCGCGCCGCTGTCCGTACACCCAGTTGTTCTCGTACAGGTTCCAGTTGCCGCCCGCGGTGATGATGCCCGTGCCCGGTGGCATGGAGATCTGGGGGCAGACCACGCCCTGTTCGTAGCCGCGCTCGATGGGCGGCTTGGCGCAGGTGCCGTTCGCGACGTTCGGGTAGTAGTCCGCGTTGTTGTCGTGGATGAGGTTCCGCTCGAACTTGGCGTGGTTTTGCGGGAGACCGGGGTGGCCGGGGAAGGCGCTGTCCATCGAGGCGCCGCCCATGTTCTGGTCGAACTCGTTGTCGTGCACCCAGACCGAGTCTCCGGCGGTGCCGGAGTAGCCGACCATGTTGTGGTGGCTGTGGCAGCCGGTGATCTCGATGGAGTAGCGCGGGACGTCGTAGCCGCGGCCGTCGTTGATGTTGGAGGCACTGCCGGGATAGATGCCGGAGTCACCGTTCCCGTACGACTCGCAGTTCTTGTACAGACCGTGGTCGCCGGCGAAGGTCAGGAAGCCGTACTCGTCGTTCCAGCGGGTCAGTACGTCGTCGATGACGAAGCCGTCACCCGCGAGCACGTAGAGCGAGTTGAAGGTGGTGCGTTGGGCGGTGAAGTTGCGGAAGTAGATGCCGTTGGACTTGTCGGCGCGGATCGCGTTGAGCTTCTGGTACTTGGCGTCGATGACCACGTCCAGGCGGGAGGCGCCGGTGCCCTCGATCTGGAGGTCCGTCTTGCCGAGGATGGCGACCAGGTTCTGGTTGTGGCGGCACTGCTCCTGCTGCTCGTACGACAGGATCTGGTAGCCCAGTGCGGAGTTCGGGGCCTTGAGGTGGGCGCACTCCCCTGTCGGCTTGGGGAGCGAGGGCTCCTCCTCGTACAGGCCGGGCAGGATCGCGATGTTCATTCCGGCCCGGTCCACGGCATCGACGGCGTCTTGGAGGTGGCGGTAGCCGCTCTTTTCGCAGCGCTCGTAGAGGGCGAGGTTGCGCTGCCTGAGGTCTTCGGGGAAGGCGGATATCCGGCGCTCGAAGTCCGGGCGGTCGGTCTTGCAGACCAGCAGGTCGGGCTCGGCGGCGCGGTACCGGGGTACGGAGCCGGTTCCGTCGGGGAGGGTGACGGGGCGCTCCTCGTGCGCGGCGGCGGTGGGCGCGGCGACGAGGAGGGACAGGAGAGCGAGGAGGGCGGCGAGGAGCACCGCCGGCACGGCAGGAATCCTGCGGGTCCACGGCATGCGCGAGAGAGTAGAGCAATGTTCACCTTTTCGGATCCCCTCGGGCACGGATCGGGCCGAAGTAAGTCTCGCTGAGCGGGAGTTCGCGCGATGGAGGCATGGCTGCGGCCCGGCCCGGGGCCGTTAGCGGCCGGGGCGAGGCCGCCGGGCCCTGGGTCCTCCACTCGGCGGAGGTTGGGCAGTGCCGTTGCCGAGCGCGGGGGCGCGGACGCGGGGCGGAGCCGGAGCCGGCGAGGGCTGCGCGTGCGGCCGGGCGGGGCGTCGTGATCGCGTTGGGGGCGCCCGAGCGCGGGCCGTGGGAGGAGCGCGAATTTGGAGCGGCGCCCCCAACTCCCGGCATCGCGCCGGGGAACCGGGCCACACGGCATGGGCATGCGCGGCATCGCGTGCGGCGCCCCTAAGCCCCGCGAACCCGGGCCGAGATCCCCGGCTCGGCCCGGGCGCCCGATATTCGGAGGGTGCCTCGCCCGCCACGCCGGGCAGTCGGGCGGCACAGCACCGCAGGGACCGCAGCCAAGATCCTCAGCCCGGGCGACCAGGCCGGTTGGTTGTGCCCAGAGTCCCGGCGGGGGCGTCGGACGGAGCCAACGGGGGGCCTCGGGTTTTTCGGCCCCTTCCCGGGGCCGAAGGCCGGTGAACCTGCACGTGCGGCAGGGCGGGACGAAGCGAGAGGTAAACCGCTCGGTAGTGGGCCCCCGTCCGGTAGGGGCTGGGCAGGGGCCGTCGCCGACGAGGGCACCGTGCTGAGGCAAGGGGGCGCCTCCGGCTGCCGGTCCCCACCAGGGGCGAAGGCCGGCTAAAGCCGCGTGGCGTGGCCGGGGGTGAGCGAGGGGTAAGCCGCTCGGACCCGGGGCCACCTACTCAGCGGAGGTTGGGCGGTGCCGTTACCGAGCCTGGGGACGCGGGGCGTGGGCGGGGCGTGGGGCGGAGCCAACGGGGACCGGCCCCCGCCCGTAGCCGGAGCCGGCGAAGGCTGCGCGTGCGGCCGTGCCGGGCCTCGTGGTGATCGCGCAGGGGACCTGAGCGCGCGGGTCGCGGGGGGGGAGCGCCAACCGTGAGCGGCGCGCCCCCGCACTTCCCGGCAAGGCCGGGCGCCCCAACCCATCGGGGGGCCGGCCTTGCCACCGCGCGGGAGTCGGGCCGCACGGCACGGGCATGTATGCCATCGCGTGCGGCGCCCCGAGGCCCCACGGACCTGGGCCGGGGTCCCCGGCGCCCCCGGGCGTCCCGGCAAACGCGGGAACACCAAGCCGGACCGGCGCGTCGAAGAACCCCCGCACCCCGGCACCCTCGGGCCCCGGGGTGCCTTGACCGCCGCGCCAGGCGGTCAGGCGGACGGCGCCGCAGGGAGGGCAGCCGAGATCCTCGGCCCAGGCGATCGGGCCCTGGGGGCGGCGCGGCCTTGCCGCGGCGCCGGGCAGTCAGGCATGCCGCAGCGCAGGGACCAGAGCCAAGGCCCCCGGCCCAGGCAACCGGACCCGGGCCCCGGGCGCCTTGCCGTCGCAGGCATGCCGCAGCGCAGGGACCAGAGCGGGGCCCCGGCCCAGGCGACCGGACCCTGCCCGGCGGGGCCTTGCCGCCGCGCCGGGCAGTAAGGCGGACTGCCCCTCAGGGGCCGCAGCCGAGACCATCTGCGGTCCGGGCGACCAGGCCCCGGGGGGCGGCGGGGTCTGGCCCCGCCGGAGTCCCACGGTGCGCGCGTGCTGCGTGCCGCCCCGACGTCCCCGACGCGGGGCCGCGATCCCCGGCCCGGGGGGCCGACGCGGGGCCGCGGTCCCCGGCCCGGGGGGGACCCGGCGCGGCGGTCCGTTCGGTGGTTGCGGGCGGGCACGCCCGGGGGGTGGGGGCGTTGACGCAGGGTGGGACAGAATCCTACTGTCAGGCATAGGATTGCTACGACAGACACGGGAGCGTTGCATGAGTGACGGCGGCACCACCAGCGAGCAGGCCTCGAAGATCGCGGAAGGGCTGGCGTACCTCACCGGCTTCGGGAACGAGCACAGCTCCGAGGCCGTTCCCGGGGCGCTCCCCCATGGCCGGAACTCGCCCCAGCGTTCCCCGCTCGGCCTCTACGCCGAGCAGCTCAGCGGCAGCGCGTTCACCGAGCCCCGTACCCACAACCGCCGCTCTTGGCTCTACCGGATCCGCCCCTCGGCGGCGCACCCGCCCTTCACCCGCGTCGACAACGGCGCCCTGCGCACCGCCCCCTTCACAGAGACCGTCCCCGACCCCAACCGCCTGCGCTGGAACCCGCTCCCCGACCCGGCCCCCGGCACCGATTTCCTGGCCGGACTCTGGACCGTCGGCGGCAACGGCGACGCCACCCAGCGCATCGGCATGGCCATCCACCTCTACGCCGCCAACGCGCCCATGACCGATCGGGTGTTCAGCGACTCCGACGGCGAGCTGCTCATCGTCCCCGAGCGCGGAGGCCTGCTGCTGCGCACCGAATTCGGTCTGCTCAGCGCCCGCCCGGGCGAGATGGCGCTGATCCCCCGCGGCGTCCGCTTCCGTGTCGAGCTGCTGGACGCGGACGCCCGCGGCTACGTCTGCGAGAACTACGGGCAGCCCTTCGAGCTCCCGAACCTCGGTCCGATCGGCGCCAACGGCCTGGCCGCCGCGCGGGACTTCCGGGCGCCCGTGGCCGCGTACGAGGACGTCGAACGTCCGACCGAGGTGGTCAACAAGTTCTGCGGGAACCTCTGGTCCGCGACCTACGACCACTCCCCCCTCGACGTGGTCGCCTGGCACGGCACGCACACCCCGTACGTGTACGACATGCGCCGCTTCAACGTCATCGGCTCCATCAGCTTCGACCACCCGGACCCGTCGATCTTCACCGTCCTGACCTCGCCCTCCGACACCCCGGGGCTCGCGGGCGTGGACTTCGTCGTCTTCGCGCCCCGCTGGCTGGTCGGGGAGGACACCTTCCGGCCGCCGTACTTCCACCGGAACGTGATGAGCGAGTACATGGGCCTGATCGAGGGCGCCTACGACGCCAAGGCCGAGGGCTTCGTGCCCGGCGGCGGCTCGCTGCACAACATGATGTCCGCGCACGGACCGGACCGAGAGACCTTCGACCGCGCGAGCGCCGCGGAGCTGAAGCCGCAGAAGATCGACGACGGCCTGGCCTTCATGTTCGAGACCCGTTGGCCCGTCACCGCCACCGCCCAGGCGGCCGGCGCCGAACACCTCCAGCGCGGGTACGACGACGTGTGGCAGGGTCTGGAGCGCCACTTCCGCGCCTGAGGGGCGTCGGTCGTCAAAGTCCCGCAGGTCCCGCCCGTACGGAGAAGCACCGTGACCGCCTTCGCCCCCGACTCACTGGTACTGAACCGGAAGCTGCCGCTCTGGTACCAGGTCTCCCAGTCGCTGCGCGCCTCGATACTGGGCCGCACCCCGGACGCCTCGCTGCGGCTGCCCACCGAGGAGCAGTTGGCCGAGCACTACGGGGTCAGCGTGCTGACGATGCGCCAGGCGCTCAAGGAGTTGGAGGGCGAGGGACTGATCAGCCGGCACCGGCGGCGCGGAACCTTCATCGAACCGGGCGCCCGGCGCGGGGCTCCCGTCCGGTTGCTCGGTTCGGTGGACGCGATCGTCGCCCAGCAGTCGGGCGAACGTACGACGATCCTCGGCCACGCCCGCGTGACGGTGGCCGGGGACCTGCTGGAGCACTTCCCGGACACGGCCGAGGTGGTCACCTACCGTCGTCTGCGTCATGACAGCCAGACCGGCGAGCCGAGCAACTGGGCGGAGAACGCGGTCCTGCCCGAACTGGCCTCCGCGATCGACCCGGCGGATCTGGAGCGCTGGCCGATGACGAAGGTGATCCGGGACATCGTGGGTGTGAAGATCAGCCGGATCACCGACACCGTGGAGGCGCGGCTCGCCGACCCGGAGACGGCCGAGCTGCTGTGCGTCCCGCTGCTCAGCCCGATCCTGCACTACACGGGCGTGACGTACGACGAGGACGGGCGGGTCGTGGACGTCGCACGCATCCGCTACCGGGGCGATCGGTTCTCCTTCTCCGTGACCGTCGACGCCACCTGAGCGACCGGTTCCCGCGCCGCGGTCAGCGCTTCTTCTCCTCGTCCTCCGTGCCCCGCTCGCCCTCCGCCTGGGACGGCGTGCCGCGCATGGTCTGCGGGTGCCGCTGCCCCTTCTCCTTCTCGTCCATGTCTTCGTCGAGGCGCTCGCCCTCGGCCTGCGACGGGGTCGAGTATTCGTCGTACTGACTCATGACCGCCTCCTGTCGGAAATGCCCACATAGACGTATACAAGGAGCGTAACGCTTCGGTCGGGACCGGGCCCGGCCGCCGCCCGCCGTCGATACCATCGGCCGCGTGAGCACCGACGTACCGCCGCAGAACCCGCTGCTGGACGATCTGATGCCCTGGGCCGTTCGCTCCCCGCGCCTGGGACGGGACTGGGTCGCGGCTCCCGACGCCGCCACCCTGCGGGCCCGCTGGACGGCGCTCGCCGCCGCCGAAGGCGCCGAGCAGGAGCGGTTGTTCCGCCCGGCCAGGGGACGTACGCCGGCCACGGGCGCGGCCGCGCTGCCCGGGCAGCGGTCCGCCACCGCCCCGTTCGCGGTGGCGCCCGGCCCTTGCCCGCAGCCCGTACGGGTCCTGCGCGCCCCCTTCGACGAGCAGTGGCTCCTGCCGGACCAGCGGCTCATCGACGCGGCCCGCCCCGAGCTGTGGCGGGTCCGCGACGATCAGCAGCTGTTCCTCGTCGAGGCCCCCGAGCCGTTGGTCACCGCCCACCTCCCGGTCGGCCGGCTCGGCCGGGTGCGCCCCCTGCACCGGCGCCCCGGCGGTACGGAACCCAACGTGGCACCGGGGCTGCCGGCCCTGCTGGGCGAGCGCTACGGCGGCCCGGTCGCCCCGGAGGACGTCCTGTGCTGGATCCTGGCGGCGGCCCGCCCCGGGCCCGGACCACGGAGGGTCTACGAGGTCCCCCTCGCCGCCGACCCGGAGCGCTGGCGCGCCGGCCTGGAACTGGGCCGGCGGCTGCTCGCGGTGCAGTTGCGCGGGGCGCGGGGCGGGGACGCGCCCCGGCTGCCCGGCGGGCGCCGGCCGTACGTCCGGTCGGCGGTCACCACCTGGCCGGGCGGGCTCGCCTACGACCCTGAGACCGAGACGCTGACCCTCGGGGGCGGGAGCATCTCCCCCGTCCCGGCGGGCGCCTGGGAGTACGAGGCCCAAGGCGCCCGGGTACTGGAGGCCTGGTTCGACGCCCGCGCCACGCACCGGGCGGCACAGGCGGAGGGGCTGGAGGCGCTGGGCCCCGTCGAGTGGCCGCAGGCCTGGACCTCGGAGCTCCTGTCATTGGTGACGGCCCTGGCTCTGCTCGCCGATCTGGCTGCGCCGCGAGCGGCGTTCGAGCCGGGGCCGACGTTGTCGGTGGAGGAGCTCGGAGCCGCCGGGGTGCTGCCCCCGCCGCGCTGGGCCCGGCGCCCGGCCTCCGTCCTGGACCACCAGGAGGAGGGGCCGGGCGGCCAGTTCGCCCTGCTGTAGCGCCGCCCCGCCCCGCCCAGCCGCAGTGGCGTTCCGCCCGCCGATGCGACCGGTCGACCCCTGCGGGTTCCCGGTGTGCCACGGTACGGCGGTCCCGGCCGCCCTACGGCGGCCACTCGGCCGGAGACCGCCGCACCGAGCGGCCGAACGCATCGCGCAGATCGGCCCGGATGCCCGTCCGCCCGCGCTGCCATCGGCATGGGCAGCGCGGGCGGCGCGAGCAGTTCCAAGGGGGTGCATGGCGTGGGGCGCCGCAGCCCGCGCCCCCACCCGGCACGCGCACCGCGCTCGCGACTGTGCCGATCGGTCCGCCAGAGGTGGCCGCGCGAAGCCACCCGCGCACTGCGGCGGCCGGCAGCTCGAGCCGAGGCGGGTGCCCGTCCGTGTGCCGCGTACTGGCGGACCGTGGGCGAGGGATTCGTAGCGGCAGCGCCGCCCACCGACCGGCCACGACCGCCGCAACGCACCCTCTACGGCGCCACCCACGAGGTCGTCCTCGACCAGGGGACCGCGCGGCGGCTGCGAGACACCGCGGCAGAGCGGTCCCTCACGCCGTTCGCCTGGCTGCTCGACACCTTGAAGCGGAACAGCGCGGCCCGGGGGCGACGCGGGCACCCGGCGGGTGGCGCTCTAAGCCCGTCGGCGGCCCCGCCGGCATCAGCGCCACCCTGAACAGCGCCGTTGTCACCGGATCAGGCACTGTGTCGGTTCGGCGAGTGGGTTCCGGGCGCCGCTTCACGCGGCCCGCCCAAGCGGAAGTGAGCCGGTGGACCGCCTCGCCCGGGGCCGGGTGTGCTGCTCCTCGGCGCCGCTCCGGTAGGGGTCCCGGCATCCCGGTGGCCGGGCGGCACCGGCTCCGGTCGAGCCGGTCCGGCGCCCCGATGGGAGCCCGAGGGGCAGGTACGCCCACGCGACGGGCCGAAGCCGCCACCGCGCCGGCGGCGCCCTTGCCTCTGGTGCCGCCCGCACTGTCCACGTCCGGAGCAGCGCCGCTTGCCCCACGGCGGTACTGAAGGGCGACGGCACGAGCGGGGCGGCGAGGGTGCGCGGCGATCGCTCGGTGTCGGCACCGTACGACTGCCGACCCGCCGCTCGTGCGGCTTGCTCGACGCAGCGGTGCGCGGGGAGCCTCGGGTCGCCGGGTTCACCCACCTCCGCGCCCACCCCCGGCGACCCCGCCCGGGCCACCAACCACCGGCAACCGACACCAACCGCCAACCGCCAACCACCGGCAGCCCGGGGACGGGACCTGATGAGATCTCGGCACTGTGCCGGATGACAGGAGCGGGTCCCAGCAGGTAGGCAGGCTGTCATGGCTCCCGATACGCACCCCGCGCCGCCCGTCGCCGATCCGCTGCCCCTCGACGGCGTCACCGTCGTCGCCGTCGAACAGGCCGTCTCTGCCCCCTTCGCCACCCGCCAGCTCGCCGATCTCGGAGCCCGGGTGATCAAGGTCGAGCGTCCCGACGGCGGCGACTTCGCCCGCGCCTACGACACCACCGCCCAGGGCCTCGCCTCGCACTTCGTCTGGGCCAACCGCGGCAAGGAGTCGATCGCGCTGGACCTCAAGGATCCGCGCGGCAGGGACGTCCTGCACGGCCTGTTGGACGGCGCCGACGTCTTCGTCCAGAACCTCGCCCAGGGCGCCGCCGCCCGGCTCGGTCTCGATTCGGCCGCGCTGTGCGCTCGTTACCCGCGGCTGATCGCCGTGGACATCTCCGGCTACGGCGCCGAGGGCCCGTACGCCCACAAGCGCGCCTACGACATGCTCGTCCAGTGCGAGGCGGGGCTGGTGTCGGTGACGGGCACCCCCGAGCAGCCCGTCAAGGCGGGGATTCCGGCTGCCGACATCGCCGCCGCCATGTACGCCTTCTCGGGGGTGCTCGCCGCCCTTCTGCGCCGCGGGACCACCGGCCGCGGGGGCCGGGTGGAGGTGTCCATGCTGGACGCGCTCGCCGAGTGGATGGGGCACCCCCTGCACCACACGATGCACGGCGGACGCCAGCCGGTACGGACGGCCCTCGCGCACGCCGTCATCGCGCCCTACGACGCCTACCCGACCGCCGACGGGGACCGCGTCCTGCTGTCCGTGCAGAACGACCGCGAGTGGCGCCGCCTCGCCCAACACGTGCTGCAACGGCCGGAGTTGGCGGAGGATCCGGCGTACGCGACGAACGCCGTGCGTACCCGGGGCCGGGAGAAGACCGACACGGTGGTGGCCGAGGCGCTGGCCGGACTGGACGCGGACGAGGCGATCGGGCGCCTGGAGGCGGCGGGCATCGCCTGCGCGCGACTGAACTCGGTGGCGCGGCTGGCCGCGCACCCGCAATTGGCCGCTCGCGACCGCTGGCGGGAGGTGGGGTCACCGGCGGGTCCGCTGCGGGCGCTGCTGCCGCCGATCGGGCTGCCTGACGGCCCGCCGCCCAGGATGGGGGCGGTGCCCGCGCTGGGCGAGCACACCGACGCGCTGCTACGGGGCCTGGGGATGACCGACGAGGGGATCACCGCACTGCGCCGGGACGGTGTGATCGCCTGAGCGGGACAGGAGCCGGGCCGGCAGCGGGAACGGCAGCAGGGACGGGGGTTGGGACCGGGAACGGAGTCCGACGACGGGGCCTCGTGACGGCGAGGCCACGGCGAGACCCTTTTCGCGGCGGAGTCCGGCAACCCGGCACGAGACTGCGCGCGGGGTTGCCGGAACGCCGAGGGGCCGCCGGGTACCGTGAGACAGCGGGTACCGAGGGACCGCCCGGAAGGGCCGGGGCACGCCGCAGCCGGCCCGTGGGCACAGCCGGGGCACACCGTTGGACGAGCCGTGGACAAGTCGGGGCCGGGGTTGCGGCCGGAACGACCCGGCCGCCTCGCAGGGGCAGTTACGAGCGGCGGCTGCCGAAGAGCGTGCGCCGCAGCCGGCGCAGCGGCGCGAACAGCGCGACGCGCGCGCTCCGGCTCCGCTGGACGTGCGTGTGGTCGCGGGAAGTGAGTTCGCGCATCAGCAGGGTCGCCTCGGCGGCCTCGTGGTGCGGGACGGCGGGTCCGCCCAGCACGGCGAGGTGGCGGTCGAGGCGCGAGCTGGTCGCACTGCTGCCGCACGTGATGGCAGGCACGCGAGGCGGCCTGCTGCGAATCGCTATCTGTTCCATGTCTCTCCCCACCCGTACGAGGGCACCCGGCCCGGGCAGGTTAACCCTATCGTCCCCACGTCGCCCCCGGGTATCCCGGTGGTGTGAATTACCCCTATACCTCAGGGGAGTTGACGATTACTCAGCGCAGTCGGCGATTACTCTCCGCATCGACGGGAGGGTGTCCGACGCGCCTCGGGGGCTCCTTCGCGGCAGTCCTGTCACCACCCGTGTCAAGGGGCGCCCGCTGCGCTAACTTGGAGTGATCATCCGGTGACGGACTCGGGGGGCTCGGGTGAGCGGGAACGTGGATGAGGGCGGGCGTGTCGTCGCCGGCCGGTACCGGCTGTTGGGTCCGCTGGGTCGGGGCGGCATGGGCGTCGTGTGGCGGGCCCGGGACGAGGTGCTCGGCCGTGAGGTCGCGGTGAAGGAGGTCCGGGCCCCCGCGGGGTTGGACGCGGCCGAGGTCGATCGGATGTACCGGCGGTTGGAGCGGGAGGCCTGGGCGGCGGCGCGGGTCTCGCACCGCGGGGTGGTGACCGTCTACGACGTGGCCACCGAGGAGGGCCGCCCCTGGATCGTGATGGAGCTGGTGCGCGGTCTCTCGCTGGCGGAGGTGCTGGAGGGCGAGGGGCCGATGAGTCCGCAGCGGGCGGCGCACGTCGGCGAGCAGGTACTGGCCGCGCTGCGTTCCGCGCACGACTCGGGAGTGGTGCACCGGGACGTCAAGCCCGCCAACGTACTGATGGCCAACGACGGCCGGGTGCTCCTCGGGGACTTCGGGATCGCGAGCCTGGAGGGCTCTTCGGCGATCACGATGACCGGCGAGGTGGTGGGGTCCCCCGAGTTCCTCGCACCGGAGCGGGCGTTGGGCCGCGAGCCCGGCCCCGCCTCGGACCTGTGGTCGCTCGGGGTGCTGCTGTACGCGGCCGTCGAGGGGGTTTCGCCGTTCCGCCGGGACACCCCGCTGACCACGCTGCGGGCGGTGGTGGAGGGCGAGCTGCCGCCGCCGCGCCGGGCCGGACCGCTGGCGCCCGTACTGGAGGGGCTCCTGCGCAAGGACCCGGCCGAGCGGTTGTCGGCGGCGGAGGCGGCCCGGATGCTGCGGGTCGTCGGCGCGGGTGGGACCGTACGGGACCCGGGCGGCCCGACGGCAGGGCCGGACGCTCCGACGATCCCCGTGTACGGGCCGGGCCCGGCGCCGGGCCCCTACGGCCCGGCGCCCACGGCGCCCCTCGCCCCGCGGGACTCGGCTCCGCGAGCCCAACGGGAGCGGGCCGGGGTGGTGCTGACGGTCGGGATCGTGGTGCTGTTGCTGGCGGTGGTCGTCCTGGGCCGGCTGCTGCTCGACGCCCGAGAGAAGACGGACGCGAGCGGCGGAAGCGGCGGGAGCGGACCCACGGGCTCGGCGCCCGCGTCCCCGAGTGCGACGCCCCACCCCTCCACCTCGCCCTCGACGAGCGGCAGCCCGACGCCCGTACCCAAGGTGACGCTGTACGTCCACACCCTGCACGGCGGCTACCGCGGCGCCTGCCCGCCGCGCCCGGCAGACGCGCCCGCCTTCACCGGGACGATCGAGGTGGACGCCGTCCCCACCGAGGTGGAGTACCGCTGGGTGACGCGCGGCGAGGCTGGCTCGGACGCCGGCTGGCAGAGCGTCGCGTACGAGGCGGGCGGCGCCAAGACCCGACAGTTCGACCACACCGAGTCCGGCCGCGGTACCGGTGGGGGCTTCTCCGACGCGGTCCGGCTGGAGGTGCGCCGACCCGCACGGGCGGTCTCGGCTTGGCTGGACTTCTCCGTGACGTGCGAGGAGGAGATCCCGACGACCGGGGTCTCCTCCTCCGCTCCACCGGCTGCCTCCGGCTCCCCGAGCCCGACACCGGACCCGGGGAGCACGCCGTAGCGACCGGCCCGGGGCCACCCGCGCCGGCCCGGGGCCACCCGCGCCGGCGCGGGGCCGGAGCCGGCCGGCGCGGGTGGCCTGGGACGTCCTTATGCCTTGCCGGTGAAGACGGGCAGGTAGCCGCTCGACTGCCCCGTGGCCGTCGGGTGGTAGGACTCCCCGATGTCGGCCCAGTTGAGGCTGTGGAGCCAGGCGCTTCCGGAGCAGATCTCGTGTCCGGTGAACGCGCCGGCAACCGAGGCGAAGGTGAAGCCGTGGTCGGCGGCGCGTTTGGCGATGGCGGCGTTGAGGTAGTCGGCGGCGCCGTTGATGGCGCTGCGTTCACCCTCGGTCAGTCCCGCGACGCAGGAACCGTTCAGCTGGTAGAAGCGGGGATAGCCGAGGACCACCACGTGGGCTGAGGAGGCGCGACTGGAGATGGCGTTGTAGACCTGGTCGAGTTGACCGGGGAGGGTGGAGTCGACGTACGCCTTGGCCTGGTTGACGCGGTTGACGCAGGTGGACTCGGACTGGAGCACACAGGTCGTCATGACGTCCGAGAATCCGGCGTCGTTGCCGCCGATGGTGATGCTGACGAGGTCGGTGCCGGAGTTCAGCGAGCCCAGCTGACCGGAGAGGACATCACCCGTCCGGGCGCCGGAACAGGCGACGAAGGAGAAGGTCTGCGGGGAATGGGCGGCGGCCCACAGGGCCGGATAGGCCCGGGGCGTGCGCTTGCAGTTGCCGCTCCCGCTGTCGTAGTTGCCGGAGCCCACGCCGGAGGAGTACGAGTCTCCGAGGGCTACGTAGCCGAAGTCGGCCTGGGCGGAGGCGGCCGCCTGGCCGGCGCCGAACAGGGCGGCGCCCGCGGCGAGTAAGAGGGCGGAGGTGAGGGTGGCGAAGCGCGACGGGCTCTTGCTCATGTGTGCGGCTCCTAGTGGGGGTTACTCCTGAGTCGTTGGTACAGCGAGCACGGCCTGACTGGAAGTGTCCATGCCAAGAATGTTCGAAGCGGAATCCGTTCCGAACCTTCACCGACGAGGGGTTTGAGGAGGAAACCCGAGCACCCGATCCGGCGAAACACGGGTGCGGGAGCCCAGTCCGTGCCGGATCATGGGCGCCATGTCAGCCAACCCGCACGACGCGCTGCCGATCCGGCTCACCCTCGACGACAGCGACTCGCCGTCGGACGTCGTCGACGCCCTCTTCCTCGGCCGGTTCGCGTCCGGCGAGCAGCCCTACTCGCACAGCGTCTCCATCGAACGGGTCAAGGCGGAGGCCACCTTGCTGCCGCCCGGCGCCACCGTGCTGCGCTCGGCTCGCGACAGCGACCGCAGTGCCACGCTCGCCGAGGGCCAGGGCTGGACCGTGCTCGTGTCGCGCTGGAGCCGGGGCGCGGACGTGACGGTGACGGCCGCCAGCGACGAACTCGCGGTGCTCGTGCTCGATCAGGCCACGGAAGGGGCGCTGGACGAACCCGAACCACAGCCCGAGAACGTCACGATGGGGTTCTGGTACGTCTCCCCGCGCCGCGGCCCCTACCGCACCACCCGGCAGATCGCGGCGGGCACCTGGGCGGAGGTGCGGCCCAACTACACCGCGCCGGTGGCCGAGGCGATGGACCGGCTGATGAAGGTGACCCCGGACGACATCGCGGGCCGGCTGCTCCTGCTGCACGGGCCGCCCGGCACCGGGAAGACCTCCGCGCTGCGGACGCTGGCCCGGTCGTGGCGGGACTGGTGCCAGGTGGACTGCGTCCTGGACCCGGAGCGGCTGTTCAACGACGTGGGGTACCTGATGGACATCGCGATCGGCGAGGACGAGGGCACGGCCAAGGGCCGCTGGCGACTGCTGCTGCTGGAGGACTGCGACGAGCTGATCCGCGGCGAGGCACGCCACCAGGCCGGGCAGGCGCTGTCCCGGCTGCTGAACCTGACGGACGGCCTGCTGGGCCAGGGCCGCAACGTCCTGGTCGGGGTGACGACCAACGAGGACCTGGAGCGCCTGCACCCGGCGGTGGTCCGCCCGGGCCGCTGCCTGGCGCGCATCGAGGTGGGGCGGCTGACGCCCCGTGAGGCGACGGACTGGCTCGGCACCGACGAGGGCGTCTCCCGCGAGGGCGCCACGCTGGCCGAACTGTTCGCGCTGCGCCGCGGTACGGGGCCGACCTCGGCCCTCCTGCCGCCGCAGGGCCACGGCGCGGAGCCGGGACTCTACCTGTAGCTCCCGCCCCGACCGCCCCCGGGCGACGACAATGGCCGCGACGACAATGACCGCGACGACGATGGCGACGACGACGCCCCGCCGTGCCCGGGCGGTCCCGGCGACCCCCGCACACCGAACAGGAGTCCACGTGCTCGAACCGGCGCAGGAGAACCCCTACCCCGACACCTTCGTCCTCGGCGAGGGCCCGGAGCCGCACCCGCAGCTGAGCCCCGTGCTGGCGCTCATCGGGCGCTGGCACGGCCGGGGAAGCGGCGAGTACCCCACCCTGGAGCACGGGTTCCGCTACGAGCAGGAGGTCACCTTCAGCCATGACGGGCGGCCCTTCCTGCGCTACGAGTCCCGCGCCTGGCTGATCGACGGGTCCGGCGCGGCCCTGCGCCCGTCGGGGCGGGAGGTCGGCTGGTGGCGGGTCCTGCCCGACGCCTCCCTGGAGGTGGTCCTGGCCCACCCGACCGGGATCGTGGAGACGTACGTCGGCCGGGCCCGCGGCACGGAGTTCGAGATGGCGACACGGACCGTGTCGGTCACCCCCCGGGCCAAGGAGGTGACCGGGATGCGCCGTCGGTACACCCTGGAGGGCGGGGAGCTGGTCGTGGTGCAGGAGATGGAGGCCATGGGCCAACCGATGCAGCACCACCTGATGGCGCGGCTCGCTTCCCGCAAGGCCTGACCGGCGCTCCCGCCGTGCGGGGTTCAGGCGCCGTACCGCGCCCGCAGGGCCTCGTCCGCCGCGGCCGCGGCCTCGTCCCGGGTCAGGCCCAGCCGGTGGGCGCGTTCCGCGAACGCCTGCGCCGCCGCGGCGGCTTCCCGCGCGGCGGAGTCCGCGGCGGCGGCGACGAACGTCCCGTTGCGCCCCCGCGTCTCGATCACGCCGTCCGCCTCCAGGGCCCGGTACGCCTTGGCCACCGTGTTCGCCGCGAGCCCCAGTTCCTCCGCCAGTCCTCGGACCGTCGGGAGTTTGAACCCCACCGGCAGCCGCCCGGCGCGGGCCCCGTCCGCGATCTGCGCGCGCAGCTGCTCGTACGGGGCGGCGGCGCCGGCCGCGCCGTCGATTTTGATCTTGAGCTTGGTCGAAGTCGAGGTCACGGGGCCGATTGTCCCCCACCGCGCCGGTAATTCGCAGGCGCCCGGGCGGCCCCGCGCCTAGCGTCGGCCGCATGACCCTTTCGATCCGCGATCTGAGCCCAGGTGATCCGGGGGACGCGGAGGCCGTCGTACGCCTGCGCCGGTCCGCCCTCCCGTTCATGATCAGCACCTCGGCGGGGGTGGCCCACGAGGTTGCCTCCGCCCACCCCGACAAGCGGCACCGCGTCCTGCTCGCCGAGCGCGCGGACGGCCCGGCCGTCGCCACCGCCCAGGTCGGCATCGCGCACGAGAGCCCCGAACCGGGCCGGGGTTACGTCAACCTCCAGGTACATCCCGACCATCGCGGCCTCGGTGTCGCGAGCGCCCTGCTGCGCGCGGCGGAGGAGCACCTGACCGCCGCCGGCGCGGTGGAGGCGTACGCCTGGGTCCTGGACGAACCGGCGGACCACGCCTTCGCCCTACGGCACGGATACCGGCCCGGCCGCTCCGCGCACTTCCTGCGCCTGGAGCTGTCGGCGGACACCCTGCCCCCGTATCCGGCCGTGCTGCCTCCCGGCGTCGAGCTGCGCCCCGCCTCCGCGTTCGCGGGTGATCCCCGCCCGCTGTACGAGGCTGACGCGGAGGTCACGTCCGACGAGCCGGGCGACCTGCCGGTGGACCTGGACGACTACGACAACTGGCTCACCGAGGTGTGGCGCGAGCCCTCGCTCGACCACGACCTGACGACGGTAGTCCTCGTCGGCGGCGTCGTGGCCGCCTTCGCCGCCGCCCGAACCGACGGGGCGGGCCGCTACGGCTCCGCGATGACCGGTACCCGCCGCGCCCACCGCGGTCGCGGTCTGGCCAAGCTCGCCAAGACCGTCTCGCTGCACCGGGCCCTCGCGGCCGGCTGTACCGAGGCCTTCACCGGCAACGACGCGGGCAACGCGCCGATGCTCGCCGTCAACAAGTGGTTCGGCTACGAGGTCCGCGCCATCGAGACCCGTTTCGCGAAGCGACTCGTTCCCCGCTCGGACCCGAAGGAAGTGACAGCATGACCGACCCGCTCACCGTCGCCCTCGTCAAGGCCGGCAACACCAAGATCCGCTATCCGGCCCGACTCGTCGCCGACACCGGTGACCGGCTCTCCGTGCGCGCTCCCTGGGCGGCCGAAGGCGTACGGGACTTCGGCTTCGTGCGCTTCGAGCCCGGCGACGTTTTCACCGAGCACTTCTGGCGCAGCCGCTGGTACGCGATCAAGGAGGTCCGGACGGGCGAGGGCCACCTCAAGGGCTGGTACTGCGACGTGACCCGGCCGGCCGTGGTCGGCGACGGGGAGATCGTGGTGGAGGACCTCGACCTCGACCTGTGGGTCTCCGCAGACGGGTCTGACGTCCTGCGCCTGGACGAGGACGAGTTCGCGGCGAGTGGCCTCGCCGAGCGTGACCCGGAGGCCGCCGCGCAGGCGGTACGGGCTCTCGACGCCCTCGAAGCCCAGGCCAGGACCCCTGCCGGCCTCCCCGGACTGCTCGCCTAGGGACCGCTTGGCGGGCCCGGCGGCGGTACGGGCCCGTGCAGCCGGCCGTTGGGGCGGACGCCTTGACCGTCGCGGCGTGGGAGGGGCCCGGCGCCCCGGGCGACATCGCGTGCCCACCCGGGGCCCCGGGTGGCCCGCTCGCCCCACCCGCACCATCACTTCCCCCCACCTCTGGCGCCCGGGAGTCGGCGTGCGCGAGGATCACGCCTCACCACGCCACCACTTCCTTACAGGAGGACGTCTATGGCTCGCCGCATACCCCGCGGCCTCGTCTGCGCGGGCACCGCCACCGCGGCGCTGTTCGCCCTGGCCGGCCCGGTCTCGGCCCTGCCCTCGGCAAGCCCCGCGCCGACGCGGCTCCCCCAGGCCCGGATTTTCATGGTCAACCCCGTCCAGTCCTCCGGCGACCAGACGTTGACCGACTCCAAGGACGGCGCCGACGCCGTGCCCGCCTCCGCCTACGCCCTGGCCTCCCTGCGCAACCTGGACGGCAGCGGCTCGCTGTCCGGGAAGTGGGCGTACGTCCGCTCGGACACCGGCCCCTCCGCGAAGACCTCGGACGCCGCCGGGTACGACCGCTCGGACGACCGGTTCGAGCAGGTCATGGCGTACTTCTGGGTGAACGAGGCACAGGAGTACCTCCAGGGGTTGGGCTTCGGGAGCGAACTGCCGGGAGCCAACGACCGTGCCCAGCCGGTGCGGATCAACCAGTGGGGCGCCGACAACTCCTTCTTCTCCGACAAGAGGGGCGAGATCCGCTTCGGCAAGGGCGGGGTGGACGACGCCGAGGACGCCGAGGTGATCGTCCACGAGTACGGCCACGCGGTGCACGACGCGCAGGTTCCGGGCTTCGGCAGCTCCCCGGAGGCGGGCGCGATCGGCGAGGCGTTCGGCGACTACCTCGCGGTAGAGGTCGGCGCGCACGCGGACGATGTATACGGGTGGCCGCGCAAGACGGACCTGGCGTGCGTCGGCGACTGGGACTCGACCGACTACAGCGCGGCCCCGCACTGCCTGCGGCGGATCGACGGGGCCAAGGTGTACGCCGACCGGGTCGGGGAGGTGCACGCGGACGGGGAGATCTGGTCGCGCGCGCTCTTCGACATCCGGGGCGCGCTGGGTGCCCGCACGGCCGACCGGATCATCGTCGACGCGCAGTTCGGCTTCCGCGCCGACACCGACTTCGCGGACGCGGCGCGCACGACGATCTCGACGGCGCAGCGCATGTACGGCAAGACCGCGGCGGATGCCGTTCGCGCCGCCTTCGCCGCGCGGCAGATCCCCGGCATCGGGTAGCCCCGCACCTCGCGCGCAGCCGCTACCGCCCCGGGCCGTCGTCCCCGGGGCGGTAGCGGAGCAACTCCTTCCGAAACCGGGCGCATTCACCGCCGAGCGGACACCGCTTTGCGTTCTGCGGACAACGAGAAGGTCAAATTCTTGTTGCGCACCTGCCAATCCGGGGTGACTTCCTGGCACTGTCTCCATCACTGCCCCCACTGGCCAGCCAAGGAGCAACGAGTGACTCACCCCACGTCCTCAACCCCCACCTCCCGCAGCCGTGTTCACGCCCTCCGCGCCGCCGCTCTCGTCGCCTCCGCCGCGATGGTCGCCCTCGCCGTGCAGAGCGGCCCCGCCAACGCCGCCGCCGAGCGCGAGACCGGCGCCACGGCCGTCTCGCTGACCGGGACGGCGCGCGCCTCCGCGATCGCCCGGGCACAGTCCGACGCCCCGTCCACAGCCAAGGCCATCGGCCTCGGCGATCAGGAAGGGCTCGTCGTCCGGGACGTCGTCAAGGACGCGGACGGCACCGTCCACACCCGCTACGAGCGCACCTACGCCGGTCTGCCGGTTCTCGGCGGCGACCTGGTCGTGCACGCCAAGAACGGCGCGCGCTCCACCACGAAGGCTTACGGTGCCCGGATATCCGTCGACACCAAGACCGCTTCCCTCGCGGCCCCCAAGGGCGCCCGCAAGGTCGTCTGGGCCGTCGGCGGAGCGCCGGTACTGGCCTGGGAGAGCGTCACCGAGGGCGTCGGTGACGACGGCACGCCGAGCAAGCTGCACACGGTCACCGACGCCCGCAGCGGCAAGGTGCTCTACTCCTACGACGCCATCGAGACGGGCATCGGCGCCAGTGAGTACAGCGGCTCCGTCACCGTCGGCACGAAGGCCAACGGCTCGCAGTTCGAGCTGAACGACACCGCCCGCGGCGGCCACAAGACCTACGACCTGACCGGTGGCACGACCGGGACCGGGTCCCTGTTCACCGACGCCGACGACACCTGGGGCGACGGCACCCCCGCCAACCGGCAGACCGCCGCCGTCGACGCCCATTACGGCGCTGCCGTGACGTGGGACTTCTACAAGAACGAACTGGGCCGGCTGGGCATCCGCGGCGACGGCGTCGCGGCGTACTCCCGCGTCCACTACGGAAACGCCTACGTCAACGCGTTCTGGGACGACAGCTGCTTCTGCATGACCTACGGCGACGGCACGAACAACACCAAGCCGTTGACCGCGCTCGACGTGGCCGGCCACGAGATGTCGCACGGCCTGACCGCCTCGACGGCGGGGCTGCGCTACACCCGGGAGTCCGGCGGTCTCAACGAGGCCACCTCCGACATCTTCGGCACCTCGGTGGAGTTCTACGCCGCCAACTCCTCCGACCCCGGCGACTACCTCATCGGCGAGAAGATCGACATCCACGGCAACGGCACGCCGCTGCGGTACATGGACAAGCCGAGCCGCGACGGCGCCTCCGCCGACTACTGGGACAGGAACGTCGGCCGCCTCGACGTCCACAACTCCTCCGGTGTCGCCAACCACTTCTTCTACCTGCTGTCCGAGGGGAGCGGCGCCAAGACGATCAACGGCGTCAGCTACAACTCCCCGACCGCCGACGGCTCCACGGTGGCCGGCATCGGCCGGACCAAGGCGTACAAGATCTGGTACAAGGCGCTTTCGGTGTACATGACCTCCTCGACGGACTACGCGGGGGCGCGGGTGGCGACCCTCAAGGCCGCCGCGGACCTGTACGGAACGGGAGGCGCCGAGTACCAGGCGGTCGCCGCGGCCTGGACCGCGGTCAACGTGAAGTGAGCCCCCTTCCTCAGGGGCTGCTTACCTGCGCCTTAAGAGGGGCCTAAGGATCGCCTCGACCGCCCCGATCCGCGCGGAACCGCAGGTCGGGGCGGTTAGGTTGGCGGGGCCAGGGAGGGCCGGGACGGCGTCGGAGACACCTCGTGTCCGGGGACGCGCCGCCCGGCCCCCCTGGCGTCCCACGACGCCACCGCCCGGAGGAGCTCCACCATGCGTACCGTCACCCGCACCGTCGGCCGCATCGCCGCCGCAGGCCTCGCCCCGCTCGCGGTGGCCGCGTACGCCGCCGCGCCGGCGGCCGCTCACGGCTCGATGACGGACCCGGTCAGCCGGGTGGCGGCCTGCTACGCGGAAGGCCCCGAATCCCCGCGGTCGGCGGCCTGCAAGGCGGCGGTCGCGGCGGGCGGCGCCCAGGCGTTCTACGACTGGAACGCCGTGAACATCGCCAACGCGGCGGGCAGCCACCGGGCGTTGATCCCGAACGGGCAGCTGTGTTCGGCGGGCAACGACAAGTACCGGGGCCTGGACCTGGCCCGCGCGGACTGGCCGGCCAGTGCGCTGACGTCCGGCCCGCACACCTTCCGCTACAAGGGCACCGCCCCGCACAAGGGCACCTTCGAGCTGTACGTGACGAAGGACGGCTACGACCCGACGAAGCCGCTCAAATGGTCCGACCTGGAACCGGAGCCGTTCGCGAAGGTCACCGACCCGGAGATGCGGGGCGGCGACTACGTCTTCTCCGGCACGGTCCCGAAGAAGAGCGGCCGGCACCTGATCTACAGCATCTGGCAGCGCTCGGACAGCCCGGAGGCCTTCTACACCTGCTCGGACGTGGTCTTCGGCCAGGACACGGGGAGCGGCAAGCCCGGCCCCAAGCCGAGCGGCACCGCGAACACCGGCGGCGCCGGCGCCGGCGCCGCGAGTGCGAAGCCGTCGAACGGTCCCGTGGCCAAGCCGCCGACGGACGAGCAGATCTCCGAGGGCGCGTCCAAGTCGACGGTGGAGCACGGCGGCCACGGCGACAACGACCCGAACACCAACGGCTCGACCGCCGACTCCCCGCTCGCCTCGCCGTCGTCGGCGACGGCGGTGGCCTCGACGGGTGGGGGTCTCGCGCAGACCGGCGGCGACGGCTCCGCCCCGATGATCGCGATCGCCGGGGCGACCACCCTGGCCGTGGGCTCGGCCGTGCTCTTCGCGGTGGCCCGCCGCCGTTCGACGACGGGCCGTCACGGCCGTTAGACCTCCCGGGCGCCGAGGGTCAGCCGAGGATCACTGGAAGACCGAGGCGCAGGTCGTCCGTTCGGCGTGGGCGGGGTCGAGGGCGTTGGCCGCCTCGTGCCAGGCGATGCGGTCGGTCAGTCCGATGGCGACGTGCTCGGAGAGGTCGAGGGCGCACAGGTCCTGGAGCACGACGTTGTGGACGTTCGGCCCGCTGAGGAACCCGCTGGTGTACGGGGTCACCACCTC
Organism: Streptomyces sp. Tek67B01; assembly: GCF_055231995.1. Lineage (NCBI taxonomy): Bacteria > Bacillati > Actinomycetota > Actinomycetes > Kitasatosporales > Streptomycetaceae > Streptomyces > Streptomyces sp. Tek67B01. The sequence goes on along the minus strand of NZ_JBUYUY010000001.1, from coordinate 5,566,404 downwards.
GTCGTACTTGGTGGCGATCACCGTGTAGGACACTCCCGGGACGGTGTCGCCGCCCGCGTTGAGCTTGGTGACGAAGGCGGACCCGGCGATCTGGTCGGCCAGGCCCGGGGTCGCCGAGCTGACCAGGTCCTCGGCGCCGGGGAAGTACGGGAGCAGCTGGGTCAGGCCGGACAGGGTGGTGCCGTGGTTGTCGGGGGCGAGTCCGACGAGGGTGCCCACCTTGGCGGCGCCGCCGAGGAACTTGAGGTACTGGCGGGGCATCATGCCGCCCTGGGAGTGGCCGACGATGTCGGTCTTGGCGGCGCCGGTGGAGGCCAGCACCCGGTCCACGAAGGTCCCGAGTTGGACGGCGGACTTGTCGATGGGTCCCAGTCCGTTGAAGAAGGTCTGGCCGGGGAGTTGGCCGTAGTCGAGGGAGTAGACGCAGTAGCCGCGGTGGACGAGGTACGGCGCGAGGCCGAGCCAGTTGTCGACGGAGTTCCCGAAGGTGCCGTGCACGAGCACGACGGGACGCGGGTGGGCGGCGGACGGCTTGCAGGTCCAGTCGTTCCAGCCGCTGGTGGGGGCGGAGGCGGCTTGCGCGGCGCCGGTGGGGGCGACGAGCGCGGCGGCTGCGAGGGTGAGGACGGCCAGCGGGCGGAGCAGGCGGCGCCAGGGCAGCATCGAGTGATCTCCTTGCGTCATGGGGATGGTGCGGGGGGTTCGTCCCGTGATCCGGATCACAAGGGGAGCTGCTGCCGATAAATTACGGGCGAGTAGCAAGACTTGGAAGTTACGCGTCGGTAAAAACTCGTGCGTCGAGCCGCCCTCCGGCTTACCGCTAGGCCCCGGAGGACCTACCGACGACCTACCGAGGACCTACGAGGCCTTGCCGAAGGTGGCCGCCGGGCGGACCGTGCCCGGGCCGAAGCGGGCGTTGGCACGGTCGATGGCCGCCTCGACCGTCAGACGGGACTCGCGGACGGGGTCCAGGGTGAGCTGGCGGGCCACGCCCTCGGCGCCGGTGAGGTCCTCGGCCCGCAGCACCACTCCGGTCAGCCGGGCCCGTTGCAGGCCGGCCGCGTCCATCAGCCGGTACGCCGTGGCACGCAGGTCCTCGTCGTGGGCGGAGGGTTCGGTCAGCCGCCGGGTCTTCTCCCAGCGGGTACCGCCGGCGAACTGCAGGGTCAGGGTCAGGGCCCGCGCGGCCTGGCGGCGCCCGCGCAGGGTGGCGCCGAGCCGCACGACCAGGGCGAGCAGTGCGGCCCGGGCGTGCGGGCCGTCCAACTCCTCCCGGGGGAACCGGGCACGGACGGCGGTCGAGGAGGGCAGGTCCCTGGGGGTGACCGGGCGCGGGTCGATCCCGCGGGCGCGCTCCACGACCAGTCGGCCGGCCCGCTTGCCGAGGATGCGCTCGACGACCCCCGGGGACACCTCGGTGAGCGCCCCGATCGTATGCAGCCCGTAGCCGCGCAGCGCCTCTGCCTGCCGGGAGCCGATCCCGTACAGCGCTTCCACCGGCAGCGGCCCGAGGAAGTCGGGCACCTCCCCCTCGGGGACGGCCAGGACGCCGCCGGGTCCGGGCACCCGCGCGGAGGCCGTCGCCGCCACGGCCCAGGTGCCGGCGACCCCGATCCGGACGTCGGTGCCCAACCGGGCCACCGCGCGCAGCCGGACCACCTCGGCGATACGGGCGGCGTCCGTGCCGAAGTAGCGCCGCGCCCCGCCCACTTGGACCAGCGCGGCGCGCGGCGGCAGGGCCTGTACCACCGGGGAGAACTCCCGCAGCAGTTCCAGGACCTCCCGGTAGCCCTCGCCGGTCAGCGTCGGGGCGCACCGGACGTGCAGGACCGCGCTGTTCATCCCGCGCTCCCCGGGCTGGAGTGCCACAGCTTGCGTCCGGTCGCGGGGCCCGTCCCGGGCGGTTGGAGGTCGGCCCACGGGTTCATCTCGTAGCCGGTCGGCAGGTGGATGCGGCGTCCGGGAGCGGGGGGCGCCGCGGTGTCTTCGCGGACGGGTTCGGACAGCCGGGCGGTGACCGCCGCCAGGCCGCTCCGCGCGCGCAGTTCGACCAGTTCGGCGAGGTTCCAGGCCGCCGCTCCGACGATGCTCAGGCTCTGCGGGCCGCGCCGTTGCACCACTCCGCGCACCAGCAGCAGGAAGGAGTGGAAGACGGTGTGGGCGCAGGCCTCGTGGCTGTCGTCGAAGAAGGCCAGGTCGACCAGGCCGGTCCCGTCGTCGAGGGTGGTGAAGATGACCCGCCGGCCGGAGCGGATGGGCGGGGTCTGGGTGGCCGCCTTGGCGCCGGCGACCAGTACGGTCCGACCGTGCTCGGCGTCGCGCAGCCGCCGGGCGGGGACGACCCCCAGCTCGGCGAGGAAGGCGTGGTGGTCCGCCATCAGGTGCCGCGAGGCGTCCATGCCGAGGACGCCCAGTTCGGCGCTGAGCCGCTCGGCCTCGCTGAGGTCGGGCAGCCCGACGGCGGCGGTGGCCCGGCCGCCGCCGAGCGGGAGTTGCGCGCTCCCCCTGGCGTCGGCGGCGCGCTGGGCGCCGTGCAGTTCGCTCAAGTGCAGCAGCAGGTCCCGGCGGTTCGCACCGAACGCGTCCAACGCACCGACCTGGGCCAGTCGTTCGGCCACGGGGCGTCCCGGGTGGGCCCGGTCCCAGAAGTCGCGCAGGGAGGCGTAGGGCCGGCCCGCCTCGATCTTGGCGGCCTCGGCCTCGCTGATGCCGTGGACGTCGGCCAGCGCGAGCCGGAGGCCCCACAGCGGCGGCACCTCGGACACCAGTTCGATACGGTGGTGGATCGAGGACCGGTTCACGTCCAGCGGCAGCACGGGCACGCCCCGGCGTCGCGCGTCCGCCAGCAGCAGCCGCTTCGGGTACATGCCGGGGTCGTGGGTGAGCAGTCCGGCGTAGAAGGCGGCCGGGTGGTGGGCCTTGAGCCAGGCGGACTGGTAGGTGGGGACGGCGAAGGCCACGGCGTGCGCCTTGCAGAACCCGTACGAGCCGAAGGCCTCCACGATCTCCCAGGTCCGGGCGATCACCTCGGGCGAATAGCCGCGCGCCCGTGCCGTCGCCGCGAACCAGACCTTGATCCGCCCCTGCGAGTCCGGGTCGGACAGCCCGCGCCGCACCCGGTCGGCCTCGTCACGGCCGCAGCCGGTCAAGACGTGCACGATCTCGATGATCTGCTCGTGGAAGACCACCACCCCGTACGTCTCCCGCAACGCGTCCGCCAGGTCCGGGTGCGGGAAGCGGACCGGGGCCCGTCCGTGCCGGGCCTCGATGAACGGCCGCACCATGTCGGCGGCCACCGGGCCGGGGCGGAACAGCGAGATGTCCACGACCAGGTCGTGGAAGGTGGCGGGCTGGAGCCGTCCCACCAGGTCGCGCTGGCCCGGGGACTCGATCTGGAAGCAGCCGAGCGTCTCGGCCGAGCGGATCAGCTCGTACGTGGCCTCGTCGCCCGGAGGCACCTGCGTCGGGTCGTCCAGGTCGAGTTCCTGCCCGGTCGCGCGCCGCAGCTCCGCGACGGCGTGCGCCATCGCGGACTGCATCCGCACGCCCAGCACGTCGAGTTTGAGCAGTCCGAGTTCCTCCACGTCGTCCTTGTCGAACTGGGACATGGGGAAGCCTTCGCCGCTGCTGGGCACGACCGGGGTGCGGGCGAGCAGCGTCGCGTCGGAGAGCAGCACCCCGCACGGGTGCATGGCGATCCCGCGCGGCAGCCCGTCCAGCGCTTCGACCAGCTCCCACAGCCGCTCGTGCGACTCTCCCCGCACACCTTGGAGTTCGGGGAGTTCGGCGAGCGCGGCGCGGGCGTCGCGGGCCCGGATGTGCGGGAAGGCCTTGGCGAGCCGGTCGACGGCGGCCGGTTCCATGGACAGGGCGGCGCCCACGTCACGGATGGCGTGGCGGACCCGGTAGGTCTCGGGCATGGAGACGGTGGCGACGCGTTCGGCGCCGAACCGGTCGATGATCCGCCGGTAGACCTCCAGCCGGCGGGCGGACTCCACATCGATGTCGATGTCGGGCAGGACCCGGCGGCGCTTGGACAAGAAGCGCTCCATCAGCAGGCCGTTGGCGAGGGGGTCGGCGTGCGCGACGCCGAGGAGGTGGTTGACGAGGGAACCCGCGCCGGAGCCGCGGGCCGCCACCCGGATGCCCATCTCCCGTACGTCGTCCACGACGTGGGCGACCGTCAGGAAGTACGAGGCGAAACCGTGGTAGGCGATGATGTCGAGTTCCTCGTGCATCCGCTCCCAGTACCGGCGGTCGCCGGCGTAGCCGCGCAGCACCATGCCCGCGGCCGCCCGGGAGGCGAGGACCCGCTGGGCGGTGCGGTGGGCGGCGCCGACGAGCCGGGCCTCGGGAAAGTGGACGGACCCGACCCCCAGGTCGTCCTCGGGGTCCACCACACAGGCCTCGGCGGTCCGCCGGGTCTGCGCGAGCAGCCGGCGGGCGTCGGCGGGACGCAGTCCGGCCGCTTGGGCGATCCTGTCGGCGGTCTCGGCCATGGCGGCGGGGTCCTTGAGCCAGCGTTCGCCGCTGTCGAGGGGTTTGCGGGGGTCGACGGGGACCAGCCGGCGGGCCGCGTCGAGGACGTCGGCGACGGGCCCTTGGCCGGGGTCGGCGTACCGGACGGCGTTGGTGAGCACGGCCGGGACGCCCTGCTCCACGGCGAAGCCGACCGTACGGGCGGCCAAGCGCAGCGAGCCGGGCCCGGTGCCGGTGCGGCCGTGGTGGACGGCCTCCAGGCGCAGGTCGTCGCCGTAGACCTCCCGCCAGGGCGCGAGCAGGCGCGCGGCCCGGTCCGGTCGGCCGGCGGCGAGGGCCCGGCCCACTTCGGAGCCGGGGCCGAGCAGGACGAACACGCCGCTCGCGCCGCGCAGCTCCTCCCGGGGCAGGAGCGGGACGTCGGGGGCGCCCGCGTGGGCGGCGGTGACCATGCGGCACAGCTCGGCCCAGCCGGTCGCGCCGTCGCGGGCGAGGAAGACGGCGCGGGCGGCGGACTCGTCGACGAAGGCGCCGCCCCTGACGGGGTTGCGCCGCCGGGAGGAGGCCTCACCGGAGTCGGCGCGGGCGGTGGTCGCGGGGCTTCCGGCGACCCCCAGGTCGACCCCGAACAGGGGCCGCACCCCGGCTTCGGCCGCCGCCCGCGCGAAGCGGACCGCGCCCGCGAGGCCGTCGCGGTCGGTGAGGGCGAGGGCGTCCATGCCCCGCTCGGCGGCGCGCTGCGCCAACCGTTCCGGGTGGGAGGCTCCGTAGCGCATGGAGAACCCCGAAACGGTGTGCAGATGCGTGAACCCGGGCACCCGCGGCCTCCTGCTTTCCCTCGATGCTCCCAACACTCCTTGGCCTCCCCGTCTCCACCATAGAGCAATTCGAATACCCGTGCGAAACACCTGTTCGATCCTCCATTCGCACCGGTTGGCGAGAGGCCCGCTCCCCCGTTCGGCCCACCCCTGCTGCGCCCCGCCCCCGCTCCGCCGAGCGTGTGAGACATGACCCAGCCCACCACCGACGCATCCGCGGGTCCCTCCGGCGGATTCCCCGCCGAGTTCAAGGACGCCGTCAGCACCCGGGCCTTCCTGCTGGTCCTGGGGGTCCTGGCGCTCCAGCTCGCCTTCATCACCTCCTACATCGGGGCCTTCCACCACCCCGCGCCGAGCCGGATCCCCCTCGCGGTGACCGCGCCCGCCGAACAGGTCGCCGCCCGCTCCGCGCAGCGCCTCGGCGCCCTGCCCGGCGAACCGCTCGACACCCGAACCGTCCCCAACGAGGCGGCGGCGCTCGCGCGGATCAAGGCCCGGGACGTGGACGGCGCGCTGATCATCGATCCGAGCGGCAAGACCGACCGGCTGCTGGTCGCGAGCGGCGCCGGGGCCTCGCTCTCCCAGGCGCTCGCGGAGGTCGTCGGTCGGGTCGAGGCGGCCCAGGGGCGCGGGGTGCGGATCGTCGACGTGGCCCCGGCCGCCGCCGGGGACGCCCGCGGCCTGAGCTCCTTCTACCTGGTCGTGGGCTGGTGCGTCGGCGGCTACCTGTGCGCCGCGGTCCTGGCGATCAGCGCCGGGGCGCGGCCCGCGAACTCCGCCCGCGCCGTCATCCGGCTCGCCGCCCTGCTCCTGTACTCGATCGCCGCCGGGTTGCTGGGCACGGTCATCGCGGGCCCGATCCTGGGCGCGCTGCCCGGCAGCGTCATGGCCCTGTGGGGGCTGGGCACCCTGGTCGTCTTCGCCGTGGGCGCGATCACCCTGGCGTTCCAGGGCGTGGCGGGGGTGGTCGGCATCGGCCTGGCGATCCTGCTGGTGGTGGTCCTGGGCAACCCGAGCGCGGGCGGCGCCTACGCCTATCCGCTGCTCCCGCCGTTCTGGAGCGCCATCGGACCGGCCCTGCCACCGGGCGCCGGTACCTACGCGGCCCGCTCGATCACGTACTTCCGGGGCAATGACGCGGGCCCGGCGATGCTGGTGCTGTCCGCCTGGGCGGTCCTCGGCGCGGCCGTCACCCTGATCAGCGCGGTCCTCCACCGCGGCAGGGGCGGCCCGGCGGTGGGCAGCGGCGCCACGGCGGGCCCCGCCACCCGGACGCCGGGGCCCTGACCGGGGTTCCGGCCGAGGCCGGACCGGACCCCGCCGGGCGCCTCCTCAGGCGACCGGCTCGCCGATGCCCAGCAGGTTCCCCTCGCTGTCGCGGAACCAGGCGGCGCGTTCCCCCCGGGCCCCCTTGCTGGGGTAGTTGCCCTCGATGTCGGCGATCCCGTCCCGCGTCCGGAACCCGGGTACGTCGACCTCCTCGAACACCACACCGCGCCGCCTGAGCTGCGACACGGCCGTCTCCAGGTCGTCGACCTCCCACCCCATCTGGGTGAAGGTGCCGGACGAACTCCCCGTCGACCGGAACACCGCGAACTCCGTGCTGCCGCACCGGTACAGCAGCCCGCCCGGCCGTTCGTCCACGGGCTCCAGACCGAGCCGCTCGGAGTAGAAGCGCCGCGCGCGGTCCAGGTCCGCGGCCGGAAGCCGGGTCGCCACGCGTCCCCGGGCCAGTACGTTCTCGTCGTCTGCGTTCATGTGCCCACTGTGCCGTGGCCGCCGCCCGCGGGGAGGGAGGCACCGGGGACGGCATGGCGCCCCCGGACGAGCCGGGAAATTGCCACCGGGTGCGCTCTACCGCGCCCCCGCCCCGAAGCGCACAATCACCCTGACTGCCCGCGTCGAACGTGAGGGAGGGAGCGCGTGCGCGATCTGGTGCGCACCGCCGACGGCCGCGCCCTGATGGTGGAGCGCTGGGGGGACCCGGACGGCAAGCCCGTCTTCCTCCTCCACGGCACCCCCGGCAGCCGTCTGGGACCGGCCCCGCGCGGCATGGTCCTCTACCAGCGGCGGGTACAGCTCATCGCCTACGACCGCCCCGGCTACGGCGGCTCCGACCGCCACCCGGGCCGCACCGTCGCCGACGTCGCCCAAGAGGTGGCCACGATCGCCGACGCGCTCGGCCTCGACAGCTTCGCCGTCGCCGGCCGCTCCGGCGGCGGTCCCGGCGCGCTGGCCTGCGCCGCCCTGCTCCCGGACCGGGTCACCCGCACGGCGGCCCTGGTCCCGCTCGCGCCCCGGGACGCGGAGGACCTCGACTGGTTCGACGGCATGGCCGCCTCGAACGTCGAGGAGTACACCAGGGCCTACGACGACCCCGAGGAGTTCGCCGCCCGGCTGATCCCCCGCGCCGACGGAATCCGCAAGGACCCCCGCCGGCTGCTGGAGGAACTGCGCCGGGAGCTGACGGAGAACGACCGCGTGATCGTCGCGGACGCGGGCCTGCGGGCGATGCTGCTGCGCAACTACCGTGAAGGCGTGCGTACTTCGGCGTACGGCTGGATCGACGACGCGATGGCCTTCAGTGGCCCGTGGGGTTTCGACCCCGCCGACATCCGCTGCCCGGTGCTGATCTGGCACGGCGAGCTGGACGTGTTCTCGCCCGTCGGCCACTCCCGCTGGCTGGCGCGCCGCATCCCGGGCGCCACCACCACCTTCGACCCGGCCGCCGCCCACTTCGCGGCCCTGCGCGCGCTGCCCGACGTACTGACCTGGCTGCTGCGCGACCTGCCGGCGCCGCTCCCGGGCGAACAGCAGCCGGCCTGAGCGGGTTCCGGCTCAGCCGACCGGGTGCTCGGGCTCGTAGTTGGTCAGGACGCACCCGTCGACCTGCGACCGCTCCAGCCGGTACCCGGTCGGGGCGGAGAAGCCGGGCGTGCAGTTCAGGTAGAGGAACTGCGACTGGTACAGGCCGAACCGGGCGCTCGGATCGTTGGTCTCCACCGCGACGCCGTCGCCGACGAGCAGCAGGCTCGCGGTGTGCTTGAGCCGGCCGTCGTCCTTGAGGTCGGCCAGTTGGGCGGCCTTCGCCTTGGTTTGGAGCGTCTTCATGTCCCGGACCGTGTCGAGCCAGTTGAGGTCGTGGGCGCGCTGCGCACCGGCCGGCACCCCGCACAGGGCTCGACCGTCCACGCCCCAGTCGAGCGGGTTGCCCTTGACCACGGGGGTGTAGTCGATCGATTCGACCGCCACCGTGTCGGGGTCGGTGGAGAAGTGCGAGCAGTCCACGCTGGGCGCCACCAGCTTCCTCAGCTCGGCGATGCTCGCGGCGTGCGCGAGCCCGAGGCTGCCCTGGGCCGGCTGCCCCGGCTTCTCGCCGCCCGCGTCCTGCGGGGTCTCCAGGTTCGGACTCCCGGAGCCGTCCGAGCTGCCCACGAAGTCGCTGAGGACGCAGCCCTCGACCAGCGCCTTCTCCTTCTTGTACCCCTTGGGTACGGCGAAGGTCGGGTTGCAGGTGAGGATCCGCAGGTCGGACCGGGCGAGGGCGAGGGCCGACTTGGTCTGCGTCGGGGTGACGACGTAGCCCTTGCCGACGAAGACCCGGCTGTTGAGGCCGGAGACCCCGTCACCGCCCTTGATCGCGTCCATGACCTTCTGCTTGTAGCGCTCCTGGAACTCCTTCATGTCGGAGGCGACGTAGAAGACGAGCTCACCGTGCGCGGGCCGGTCGCTGCACACGCCCCGCTGGGTCACGGACCACTGTCCGACACGGGTGAACTCGCTCGTCGGCAGCCGTGGGTCGTCCGGTTCGCCGCTGAGGTCCTCGCAGGAGGTGAACTGCCTTACGTACTGCTGGGCTTCGATGATCGAGCCGCCGGCGGACGGCCGCGCGACGGACGGGGAGGGGCTCGCGCCCGCGCGGCCGGCGGCCGGCGCCGGGTCGCCCTGGCAGGCGGCGAGCGCGGGGAGGGCGGTGAGAACGGCGGTCGCGGCGAGGGTCCGCTGGAGGCGCATGAGGGGTACTTTCGGCCGAACGGCAGGTCAGGGGGGTGGCGTGGACATGCTAAACCCCCTCGCACCGGTGATCGACATCGGTGGTGACCCGGTGTCAGGAATACAGGATCTTGATGTACGGCAAACGGCCGATTACCGCACCTCGAGAATTGCGGCAGCCTTTCCATAGAACGCTTGACCAGGCGTCATGTCCCGGTTGCCAATAGGGTGGGGACGAGTAAAGTCCACGCTTGACACCAGCGGGTCCGCTGGTGCCGCTCCCCTGCCCATTTCGCATGGCCTCCCCGAGGACGGTGTCGTGAACACTTCCGCAACCCCCACGACCAGCACGGTCAAGACCCCCCTGGTCCCGCTCGACCGGATCGACGTCCACAGCGCCTCGGCGGCCGAGACGCTCGGACGCGTCCTGCCCTCGGAAAGCGGTCGTCACGTTCAGGCACCGATGTTCAACTCCGCGCTCTGACACCGGAGCACGCGCTCTAGACTGGTGGAATGACCGGCCTGATCGCATTTCGCGAGATCGTCCTCAAGGTTCACAGCAGATGCGATCTCGCTTGTGATCATTGCTATGTCTACGAACACGCTGATCAGAGCTGGCGAGCCCGGCCGAAAGTGATCTCCCCCGAGGTCATTTCGCAGACCGCGTCGCGGCTCGCCGAACATGCCCGTGACCATGCACTCCCCTCCGTCACGGTGATTCTCCACGGAGGGGAACCCCTGTTGGCGGGCACCGCCCGACTACGCCTCGTGTGCGAGGAGTTCACCCGCGCGCTCGCCGGGACCGCCGCGCTCGACCTTCGGATCCACACCAACGGGCTCCAGCTCACCAGTCGTCGCCTCGACCTCTTCGCCGAATTCGGCGTCCGCGTGGGCATCTCCCTCGACGGGGACCGCGCCGCGAACGACCGCCACCGCCGGTTCGCCGACGGGCGCACCAGTCACCCCCTGGTCCTGGCCGCCGTCGCACTGCTCCGTTCGGAGCCCTACCGCCACCTCTACCAGGGCCTGCTCTGCACCGTGGACGTCGCCAACGACCCCGTCGCCGTGCTGGACGCCCTCGTGGAGCTTCAACCGCCCCGGGTGGACTTCCTGCTCCCCCACGCCACGTGGGAGAACCCGCCCGTCCGGCCCGACGGCGCACCCGACGCGTACGCGCGCTGGCTGCTTCGGGTCTTCGACCACTGGGAGCGGCTCGGCCGGCCGGTCTCCGTACGGCTCTTCGAGTCCCTGCTGTCCACCCTGCGCGGCGGCCCGAGCCTGACCGAGTCCCTGGGCCTCGCCCCGACCGACCTGGTCGTCGTCGAGACGGACGGGACGCTGGAGCAGGTGGACTCCCTCAAGAGCGCCTACGAGGGCGCCGCCGCCACCGGCTTCGACGTCTTCGCCCACTCCTTCGACGAGGTCGCCGCCCACCCCGGGGTACGGGCCCGGCAGCTGGGCCTGGCCGGCGTCAGTGCCACGTGCCGCCGGTGCCCCGTCGTACGTTCGTGCGGCGGCGGTCTGTACACCCACCGCTACCGGGCAGAGCCGGGCGCCGAGGGCGGCTTCGACCACCCCTCCGTGTACTGCACCGACCTGCGCGAGCTGGTGGACGGCGTCGAGGGCCGCACCGCGTCCCGGCAGACCGCGCCGGAGCTCACCGACCCGGCCGAACTGGCCCGCTCGCAGGAGCGGCTGACCCGGGTCCTGCTCGCCCGGCTGAACGCCGACCGTACGGGTGATCCCGACTGGGCGCGGTACTGGGAGCTGCTGGCCCGCGTGGAGCGGGCGGGCGAGCCGGGCGCGCGGGCCCTGGGCGCCGTACTGGACCACCCCTTCACCCGCACCTGGGTCCTGGAGGCCCTGGACGCCGGGCGGGAAGGGCGCCCGGACGGCCCCGGCGCGGCGCGCAGGCTGGCCGCGCTGGCCGCCGCGGCCGTGCTGCGGGGCGGGCTGGACCTGCCGGCCGAGGTGCCCTACCGGGACGGCGAGGTGTACCTGCCGACGCTGGGGCTGCTGCGGCTGGGCGCCCCTGGCACGGAGGGCCGGGCCGCGCTGTGGGCCACCGGGTCGGGGTACGCGGTTCGCGACGGCCGCGCCGAGCACCGTTTCGGTCCGGCGGCGGGGGACGCGCGTTGGCTGCCCGTACGGAGTTGGTCGCCGCCCGGGCCGGACAGCGCCCCGGTGGCGTTGGAGGACCTCGACCCGTACCGCAACTGCTTCGCCCGCCCGCCCCGGCTGCGGCTGGGGGCCCGGGAGGCCGAGGAGTGGCGGGGCCGCCTCGACGCGGCCTGGGCGCTGTTGCACGCCGCCGTCCCGGAGTTCGCCCGGGCCGCCGCGGCGGGGCTGACGACGCTGACCCCGCTCGCGGGCGGTCCGCGGGCGCACGGCTGGGGCGAGGCGGGGCGGCACGGCCCGGGGGCGCTCGGAGTGCCGTACGGCGCCGGGGTCCGGGAGACGGCCCTGGCCCTGCTGACGGGGCGGCGGCGGGCGCGGCTGCGGGCGCTGACCGAGGTGGCGGACCTGTACGCGCTCGACGGGCAGTGGCAGCACCCCTCGCCCTGGCGGGAGCGCCCGGTCCCGGTGTCCCGGCTGCTGGCCGACGTGCACGAGCGGGTGGCGGTGGAGGCGTACCGGCGGGCCACGGCCGCCCCCGAACCGGGGGCGTCGGACCGTATCCAGCGGGCCCTGGACCGGCTGGCCGGTGCGGCCGAGTTGACCAGTACCGGCAAGCGGCTGGTGGCGGAGTTGCGGTGGGAGTCCAAGGCGGTCGACGCGTGACGTCTCCCGGCGACCCGGGGGCGCCCGCGCTGGCCGGGGAGTTACGCCGGCTCGGGGTGCGGCCGGCCGCGCCCCTGCTGGTGCACGCGGCGCTCGGCGGCACCGGCCTGCGGACCGAGTCGCTGCGCGACGCCCTGACGGGCGTGCTGGGTCGGGACGGCACCCTGGTCGTACCCGCCTTCACCTCGGAGAACTCCCTTACCTCCACGGCGCACCTGGAGCGGATCGCGGGTCTTTCGCCCTCGCGGGTGCGGGAGTTCCGGGCCCGGATGCCCGCGTTCGACCCGCGGCGGACCCCGAGTCAGGGCGTGGGGCGCTTCGCCGAGACGGTCCGGACCTCCCCGGGCGCCGCGCGCAGCGCGCACCCGCAGACCTCCTTCGCGGCGCTCGGAAAGGGCGCGCGGCGGTTGTGCGCAGGTCACCGCCTCGAATGCCATCTGGGCGAGGAGTCACCCCTGGGGAAAATGTGCGGGGAGGGTGGCCAGGTACTCATGATCAATGTGGGATTTTCGGCCTGCACCGCTTTCCATCTGGCGGAGTACCGAATTCCGAAGCCCCTCTTGCGCATGTACGACTGTGTGGTGAAGGTGAACCTTCCGGGGGGCCGGCAGGGGGAGGGGTGGACGACGTACGAGGACGTCGCGCTGGACGACAGTGATTTCGAAGAGATCGGCGACGCGTTCCCGGATTCACGCTTGCGCAGGGGTCGGCTGGGAGGGGCGACTGCCGTGCTCTTCTCGATTCCCGATGCCGTTGGTCACGCAATCGACTGGATGACCGAAAACAGACGCTGATTGACTGAACCATGAGGGGATGTGGCGAAGCAGCTCCGGAATGATGTTCCTTCGCTCGCATCTTCGGGACGGGGGTCGTGTGCCCGCATCAGTGCAGCCGTACTTCTTTCTCAGTTATGCGCATACGCCGAGATTCGGGGCCGGGGGGCCCGACCCCGACATGTGGGTCGAGCGGCTCTTCCGCGATCTCTGCAACCACGTCATGGCGCTGACTGATCTCCCCGCCGGTTCCGAGGCCGGCTTCATGGACCGCGAGATACGCAGCGGCGAGGGCTGGTCGGAACGGCTCGCGGCGGCGCTCGCCACCTGCCGGGTCTTCGTCCCCCTGTTCTCGCCGCGCTACTTCGCCAGTGAGATGTGCGGGAAGGAGTGGTTCGCCTTCGCGCAGCGCGCGATCCAGCACGGCGCGCGCCACAACGAGCCGGCGCCGGAGGCCATCGTGCCGGCCCTGTGGGTTCCGGTGCCGGCGACCCACATGCCGGGCCCGGCCTCGCGGTTGCAGTTCAACCACAACACCTTCGGCGAGCGCTACGTCACCGACGGCCTGTACGGCCTGATCAAGCTCCGCGGCTACGCGGAGCAGTACGAGGCGGCCGTGTACGAGCTCGCCAAACGCATCGTGCACGTCGCCGAGACCGTACGCATCGACCCGATCAAACCGCTGGACTACCGGGTGGTCCCGAGTGCCTTCGGCAGCAACGGCGGCAGCCCGGCCCGCACCCTGCACATCACGGTGGCGGCCGCCTCCCGGCACGACATCCCCGAGGGCCGCAGTCCCGAGTACTACGGGGACAACGCGCTGGAGTGGAACCCGTACCACCCGGTGGCGCAGCGGCCCATCGCCTACGTGGCCGAGGAGGTGATCCGCAACCTCAACTACCAGACCAGTCTGGGCTCGTTCGACGACGAGGCCGGGCACTTCGACAGCAAACAGCCGCCGACGCGGCCGGAGATCCTGATCGTCGACCGTTGGGCGGTGGAGGACGAGCAGCGCCGCCAGCGCCTGGCCGCCTTCGACCAGGAACACCGGCCGTGGATCAACGTGGTCGTGCCCTGGAACCGGTACGACCACCAGAGCCGGGCGAAGGAGGGCGAGCTGGCGGACCGGCTGGAGGGGACGATGCCCGTCAAGATGGGCCAGGGCCGGGCCGCCTGTCGGGCGGCCGCCAACGGCGTGGCCAACATGGAGATGCTCGGGCAGATCCTGCCCCAGGTGGTCGAGGCCGCCGCCCAGCAGTTCCTCAGACACGCCCAGGTGTACCCGCCGGCAGGCGGCACCCACACCGAACGGCCGCGGCTGATCGGGCCGATGGGGATGGACGAGCCGACCCCGCCGCTGCCGCCGCGCGTTCCCTTCCCGCCCGACACCGAGGCGGGCGGCGACGCACCGGGCGGGACCGACACCAACGACGTCAGCGACACAGAGCGGGGGGACACGGATGACAGCCGGTCGTGACAGCCGTGGCGGACGCATCGTCACCTTCTATTCGTACAAGGGCGGTACCGGCCGCACCATGGCGCTGGCGAACACCGCCTGGATCCTGGCCGCCAACGGCAAGCGGGTGCTCGCCGTGGACTGGGACCTGGAGGCGCCGGGCCTGCACCGCTTCTTCCACCCCTTCCTGGACCCCTCCACGCTCGGGGCCACCACCGGGGTCATCGACCTGATCAGCGAGTACGCCTGGGCCGCCACCAGCCCGGTGCAGCGCGCCGACGACTGGCACAAGGACTACGCGCGGATACAGCCGCACGCGGTCTCCCTCACCCCCGAGACGCTGGGTTGGGAGTTCCCCGACGGCGGCACGCTCGACTTCGTCTCCGCGGGCCGGCAGAACCGCGAGTACTCGGCGACCGTGTCCACCTTCGACTGGGACAACTTCTACGACCGCCTCGGAGGCGGCCTCTTCTTCGACGCGTTGCGCGCCGACATGAAGAACAACTACGACTACGTGCTGATCGACAGCCGCACCGGCCTGTCCGACATCGCCGACATATGCACCGTGCACCTGCCGGACGTCCTGGTAGACTGCTTCACCCTCTCCGACCAGTCCATCGACGGCGCCGCCTCCGTGGCCCGGCAGATCGACGAGCGGTTCAACGACCGGGGCATCAAGATCTACCCGGTGCCGATGCGCATCGACGAGGGCGAGAAGGAGAAGGCCGACGCGGGCCGGGCACTGGCCCGGATCAAGTTCGACCGTTTCCCGGGCGGCCTCGTCGGGGACGACCTGACGTCCTACTGGGGCGCCGTGGAGATCCCGTACCGGCCCTACTACGCCTACGAGGAGACGCTGGCCACCTTCGGGGACGAGGCCGGGCTCACCAACTCCCTGCTCTCGGCGTTCGAGCGGCTCACCGCCGTGGTCACCGAAGGCGGCATCACCTCCATGCCGGCCATCGCCGAGGACGTGCGGATGCGCATCCGGGACGCCTTCACCCGCCGCCGCCCGGCCCTGCCCGCCGACCTGTTCCTCTGCTACGTCGCCGAGAACCGGATGTGGGCCGACTGGATCGAGTCGGTGCTCACCCGGGCCGGTTTCCGCGTGGTGCCCAAGGACGTGTCGGCGGAAGTGACCCCCGCCCCCTCGTCCGGGGACACGCTCGGCGGTTCGGGCATCAGCGTCGAGGGCGCCGCCCGCACGGTCGTGCTGCTCTCCAGCGCCTTCCTCAAGTCCGCGCGCGCCGTCGAGGTGTGGAACCGGGCCGCCGCCGAGGACCCGACGGGGGGCCGGCGTCAGCTGGTGCCGCTGCGGGTGGGCGACGTACGGCTCGCGACGCCGTACATCGACCGCAACCCGGTGGACCTCTTCCGTCTCGACGAGGTGCACGCGACGACCGCCCTGCTGCGCGCGGTGGAGCGGCCCATGGCCCTGAACGACACCGTCAACAGCACCTCCCGGCCCGGCCCCCGGTTTCCGGGCACCGTGCCCAAGATCTGGAACGCGCCGCCCCGCAACACCGGTTTCACCGGGCGCAGCATCGTGCTGGAGCGGATGCGCAACCAGCTCGGCGGCGGGATGGCCGTGGTGCTGCCGCAGCCACAGACCCTGTACGGGCTCGGCGGCGTCGGCAAGACCCAGGTCGCCCTGGAGTACGTGCACCGGTTCATGGCGGACTACGACCTGGTCTGGTGGATCTCCTCGGAGCAGACCGACGACGTGGTCGCGGCCCTCGCCGAACTGGCGGTACGGCTGGGCGCCCAGACGGGCGAGGACATGGCGGCCGCCTCCCAGGAGGCGATCGACCTGCTGAGGCGTGGCGTGCCCACCTCGCGCTGGCTGCTGGTCTTCGACAACGCCGACGACCCCGAGGCGCTCAAGCGGTTCTTCCCGCCGGGCGGCCCGGGGCACGTACTGGTCACCTCGCGCAACCAGTCCTGGTCGCAGTACGGGGACGCCCTGCCGGTGGACGTGTTCTTGCGCGAGGAGTCCGTCGAGCACCTCCAGCGACGGGCCCCCGGGCTCTCCCACGAGGACGCCGAGCAGGTGGCCATAGCGGTGGGCGACCTGCCGCTCGCCGTCGAGCAGGCGGGTGCCTGGATCGCGGAGACCGCCACGCCCGTCTCCGCGTACCTGGAACAGCTGGCGCAGCAGGCCGCGAGCGTGCTGGGGCTGAACCAGCCGGCCGGCTACCCGGAGCCGGTCGCCGCGACCTGGAACGTCTCCATCGAGCGCCTCCAGTCCCGCTCCCCGGCCGCCGTACGGCTGTTGCAGCTGTGCGCCTTCTTCGCGCCCGAGCCGATATCGGCGAACCTCCTCTACAGCAAGGAAATGATCAACGCCCTCAAACCGTACGACTCCTCCCTCCAGGAGAAGCTGATGCTGGGGCGGGTGATCCGGGAGATCGGCCGGTTCGCGATGGCCAAGGTCGACCAGGTCGGCAACAGCATCCAGGTGCACCGCCTGGTCCAGGCCGTGATCCGGGCGCAGTTGTCGCAGGAGGAGCAGCGCGAGGCCCGGCACGCCGTGCACCGCATCCTGGCGGGTGCCCGGCCCGATGACGACGAGCCCATAGACAATCCGGCCACCTGGCCGCGGTTCAACACCATCTGGCCGCACCTGACGCCTTCCGAAGCCCGGTTCTGCAAGGAGCCGGAGACCCGCCGACTGCTGATCGACCGGGTGCGCTACCTGTGGAAGCGCGGCGACTTCAAGGCCGCGTACCAGCTCGGCGAGGAGCTGCGCGAGGTGTGGAAGGAGATGCTGGGCGACAGCGACCTCCAGTACCTGTACCTGCGCTTCCACCTGTCGAACATCCTGCGCTCGCAGGGCCGGTTCGTGGAGGCGAAGGAACTGGACGAGGTCACCCTGGAACGGCAGCGGACCGCGCTCGGCCCCTCCCACCCGCACACGTACATGACCACCAGCGGTCTCGCGATGGACCTGGGGGCGCTCGGCCGCTACGGCGAGGCGATGGAGTTGGCGACGGCCGCGCACGAGGGCTTCGGGCAGATCTTCCACGAGGCGCACCCCAGGACCCTGGCCGCCGCGAACAACCTGGCCCTGAACCTGCGCATGGTCGGGCAGTACTCCCGGGCCCGGGAGATCGACCAGGAGGTGTTCGACCGGCGCACCGAGGTACTGGGCCCGGACCACCCGTACACCCTGTCCTCGGCGCAGAACCTGGCCCGTGACCTGCGCGAGGTCGGCCGGTACGACGATTCGGTGCAGTTGCTGAGCCGGACGTACGACATCTACAAGCGGACGCTGGGCCGGGCCTTCCCGGGCACCCTGTCCGCGGCGAAGAACCTGGCGGTGTCGCTGCGCAGGGCGGGCGACCTGGAGGACGCGCTGCGGCTGACGACCGCCACGCGCAACCGCTACCGCGCCAAGTACACGTCCGTCAACCCGGACCTGCTGGCCTGTGAACTCAACCTGGCGGCCGACCTGTTCGCGACCGGGGACCCGGGCGCGGCGCGGGACCTGGCGCAGGAGGTGGTGGACGAGTACGTGAAGGTGCCGGGCGAGCGGCACCCGTACACCCTGGCGGCCGTCAACAACCTGGCCGTCTTCCACTGGGGCACGGGCTCGGCGGACACGGCGGAGCCGATGCTGCGCCAGACGATCCGGCACATGCGCGAGGTGCTGGGCGACAACCACCCGCACACCATCTTCGGGAACCTGAACCTCGCCAACGCCCTCGCCGACCTCGGGGACCCGGAGGGCGCGTTGGAGCTGGAGCGGCTGGTGGTACTGCGGCTGCGCGAGGCGCTCGGGGCGCACCACCCGGAGACCCTGGCGGCCGCCTCGAACATGGCGGTGAGCCTGGACATGATGGGCCGCAAGGAGGAGGCGGCCCGGGTACGGACGGAGACGGTGGGCGAGCTGACGCGCCTGCTCGGCGAGGACCACGGTCTGACCCGCTACGCCCGCGACGAGCGACGGGTCCACCGCGACCTGGAGCCGCTCGCCGTGTGATCCGACGGAGGGCGGTCCCCGCACGGGCCGCCCTCCGCCCCTACAGCAGACCTGGGGGGTTGCTGTGAGCGACAGCATGACGTTCCGGAACGAGGACCTGCCGGCCCTCTTCCACCACACCGACCAGGCGGCGATCTCCCGGCAGCGGGAGTCCACCCGGGCCACGCGCCGGCAGCTGATGCTGCTGGTGGCGGCCGCGGCGGCCGCCACCTTGCCCTCCGCACCCGCCGCGGGCCCGCTGCACCTGTTCGGCGCGCTGAGCGCGCTGGCCTACGCCGGGGTGCTGGCGGTGGGCGTACGGGCGACCCGGCGCCGGGCCCGCCCGCAATGGCAGCTCAACCGGAGCGCCGCGGAGTTCATCAAGTCCCTGGCCTGGCGGTACGCGGTGCACGGGGCGCCGTTCGGCAGTGACGTCGGCGCCCCGGAGGCGACGTACCGGACCCGGTTGGAGGCGGGGCTGGACGAGCTGCGCAAGATGGGCTGGGAAGATCCCCGCGCCGCGGGCCTGGTGCCGGAGGGCGGGGAGATCACCGGGGCGATGCAGCGGCTGCGCGGACTGGGGTACCAGGTACGCCGGGAGACGTACGTGCGGGACCGGTTGATCGAGCAGCGCAACTGGTACCAGCGCAAGACGGAGGTGTCCCGGCGGGCGACGGCGCTGTGGTCCTGGACGATCGTGCTGCTGACGTGCGTGGCGCTGCTGTTCGCGCTGCTCGGCGCGTTCGGCTCGGGGCCGGGCCCGGCCCTCACGGCGTTGCTGAGCGCCGCCGCGGCGGCGGCCATCGCCTGGAACGAGGTCAGGCGCCACCATCCGCTGATCGAGGCGCACACGCTGATCGAGCAGGACCTCTCGGCGATGATGGTCGTGATGCAGACGACGATCACCGAGTCGCAGTGGCCCTCGGCGGTGTACGAGACGGAGCGCTACGTCTCCCCCCAGCACACGGACTGGCTCGCCCGACACAGCAGTTGAGCGGTGGCACGTGCGGGGCGTGACTCATTCCCGGGTCACGCCCTCGCGCCAGATGACGGTGACGGGTTTGCCGAGCGCCCGGGCGTAGGCGACGATCTCGCCGGTGCCGCCGTGCCCGCGGGCCGGGAGGCCGTCCCAGACGGCGACCAGACGGTCGCAGGATTCGGCGATGTAGGTGCCTGCGGCGTAGTACGCCTCGTCGGTGGAGCGGGCGAATCCCATCCGTACTTCCTGGGCGGCCCGGCGCCTGAGCCGCCGGTAGCGGGCCAGGGCTTCGGCGTCCGCGAAGTCGTCCTCGTAGTCCTCGCTGGGGATCACCACGGTGAGGTCCGCGCCGCATTCCAGGGCGATGCCGGCGAACAACTGGTCCGCTCCCTCCGCGAGGCTGGAGAGCACCTCCAACGGCCCCTCGCGGCCGCACAGTACGACCCGCAGGCACTGCCTGACGTGTCCGAGCGCCTCGACGGGAATCGACCGGTGGCCGGTCACCCCGATGCGTTTCATACGGAAACCTGCCTCCCCCCGGAAACACGGACGCCCTGGACATCCTCCCAGAAGGAGGGAGGACGTCCAGGGGTGCGCGGGCGCGGGTGGCTCAGTACACGCTGACGCCGTAGGCGTTCAGGGCTTCCACGACGGGCTGGAAGAAGGTGGTCCCGCCGGAGGAGCAGTTGCCGCTGCCGCCGGAGGTGAGGCCGACCGCGCGGCTTCCGGAGTAGAGCGGGCCGCCGCTGTCGCCGGGCTCCGCGCAGACATTGGTCTTGATCATGCCGTAGACGATGTCGCCGTTGCCGTAGTTGACGGTGGCGTTGAGCCCGGTGACCGTGCCGCCTTGGACTCCGGTGGTGGAGCCGCGCCGGGTGACGGACATGCCGGTGGTGGCGTCGACGGCGCTGGTGATGTCCTGGCTGCCGACGGTGCCGGGCGGCACGGGCGAGTTGCTCGCGTACTTGATCAGTCCGTAGTCATTGGTGGGGAAACTGGAACCGACGGTGGTGCCGATGGTGCTGCTGTGGGAGGTACTGGTCCACCAGGTGCCCGCGCCGTCGGTGCAGTGCCCGGCGGTGAGGATGTAGTAGTTGCTGCCGCTCCTGACGTTGAAGCCGAGCGAGCAGCGCCAGCTCGACGCGTAGATGGCGTCGCCGCCCGAGAGCAGCTTGCGCAGCTTGCCGGAGGTGCGCTCGATCCGCAGGGCCGCGGCGTCGGCCCCGGCCTCGCGGCGGATCCTGGCGATGTCGGCCGCCGTGACGGTGGAGTCGGCGGTGACCACGAGGGTTCCGGTGGCGGGGTCGGTGTTCCAGGCCGTGCCGGCGACGTCGGCACGCAGGACGGAGGCCTCGGCCGAGGCCAGCCGGGCGGCACTGAAGCCGCTGTCCTTGATGTCCGCGCTGGCGGCGGTGGGCAGCGCGAGCGCGGCGACGGCGGCGGCGCCGACGGCGGCTGCGAGCAGCCTGGTACGGGTGATCTTGGTCCTCACTTCGTCCTCCCGGTAAGGGATCGGGGCCCGGCGCGTGGGGGTGCCGGTGCCTGTGAGGGAGCGGCCGGGGGCACGGGAACGCCTCAGCCTTCGCCGTGCCCCTGACAAGTCCCTTGAGAGACGCTGACGGGAGTGTCCTGGCGTCAGATTGTTGGAGCAAGGGCGCCTTTCAGCCTCCGCTCACCCGCCGCGACCGCGAACGGCAGGGTGTTGCCGGGCGGGGGAAAGGGGCAGATGAAGTGATCGGCGAAGGCACAGGGCGGCAGCAGCGCCCGGTTGAAATCGACGGTGACGGAGCGGTCCGCGGCGGGCGTACCGGGCCGCAGGAAACGGAAACGGTAACTGGAGACGCCGCTGGTGGCATCGGCGAAGACCGCCCAGAGGCTGCCGTCCTCGCGGTCCACCGCGACCTGGAGGGTGTGTTCCACGCCCCCGTGGACGAAGCTCAGCTCGCCGCCGAGGCCGAGCCCCCGGACCCGGCCGTCGGCGTTCTCGACCTGGACGGTCTGGTCCTCGCCGTAGGGGCGGAAGTGGCCCGCGAGCACGAAGTCGGGATCGTAGGGGCCCGCCTCGATACCGCCGAAGGCACGCCTGGTCGCCGCGGCCGGGTCGAAGACGCGGACCGCCCACTCCCCCTCCCGCAGGACGACCACGAGGCGTACGTCCCCGGTCGTGACCCGCGATCGCGAGGCCGGACCGTCGTCGGCGGCGAGTTCGGCCTCCCCCGTGAAGGGCTCGCCGTCGAGGCCGAGGCCGTCCTTGGGTCCGGCGCTCAGGGCCACCGCGCCCTCGGTGACGCGCCAGCGTCCCGGAACGGCCGGAATTCGACCGTCCGGGTAGTCGGCGAGCCAGTGCGTGCCGGTCAGGGAGAGTGGTCCGTAAGGGGCGGACACGGTGGCCAGGCGGCGCTCGTGCCACTGCTTCCAGGCGGTGTCCGGGTCGCCCGCCGCGTGACCGCCCGCTTCGTGATCGCTCATGGCCCTCAGCCCTTCCACACCGGCGGTGAGGGGAACCGCCCGGTACTCCGTCCGGGCCTGCGGGTCACCTGACAGGCGGTCAGCAGCCGTCGCAGGGACAGCAGCAGTCGCAGCCGTCGCAGCCGCAGTCGCAATTGCCGCAGTCACCGCAGTCGCAGTCGTCGCACCACGCGTCCCGCTTCTCGCGCGACCACGGGCCCTCGTGATCGGTGCAACACAGTTGGCACGTGCAGAACAGCCCCACGGCGACCGCGCAGCCGGCGAGCAGACCGCGGCGCGGCTTCCGCGGGGGCACCCCGCCTCCACCTCCGCCCCAGCCGGGCCCGCCGGGCCCGCCGGGGCCGCCCGGGCCCATCGGCGGGTGCATCCCCGGCCCGGCCGGCGGGTACGGGGCGTAGGGGCCGCCGCTCCCGTACGGTGCCCCGCCCGCGCCCGGGCCCCCGTACCCCTGCGGCGCGGCCCCGAAGCCGCCCTGCCCCGCGGAGTTCACACCGGTGTGAGCGCAGCCACCGGTCCCGAAGGCGCGGTCCACGGAGGTGCGCAGTTCGTGCACCAGCAGCCGGTGCGCGAGGCCCGCGTCGGCGAACTCCACCTCGCGCAGGGCGAGCCGGATGCCGTGGAGGGCGTCGTCGCACAGCCGTCGGGCCTCGGTGAGGGTGGTGCCGGTGGCCGTGAGGGGGTTCCAGGCGCCCGCCGCGGCGTCGGCGGCCCGGTCCTCCACGGCGTCCAGCAAGTGCGCGAGCCGCCCGAAGTAGCGGCCCGCCTCGGCGAGCGCGGCGGCGTTGCCTGGCCGTCCGGCGAGGATCGCGGTATGCGCGAAGGCGGCCGCCGTCGCGGTCTCCGTCGGCTCGGTGACCACCAGCACGGGCGTGCCGAGGCCGGCCAAGGACTCGATGCCGCCCTGCCGGTCGACGGCGTCGATCAGCACGGCCGTGTCGAAGCCCAGCGAGGCCCCGGTCCGGGCGCCGGCCCGGTCCCAGCCCCGGGCGACCCTGCGGGCGGCGGCCGCGATCGGGGCCCGCGCCAACAACCCGTCGCGGTCGGCGACGTGGTCCCGCACCTTCGCGGACGCCAGCACCAGGGAGACCGCGGCGGCGAGGCGGGCACCCTGCCCGTCGGCCACCGCGGCCGTCCGCATCCCGCGCAGGGGACACGGCCCGGCGGTGCGGCGCGAGCCGGGGGCCGGTCCCGACTGAGCCTCCGTCAAAACGGAGACCAGCAGCCCGTCGTAGTTGGTGACGATCCTGGCGAACTGGCCGTGGTCCCCGCGAAGTGCCAGGCACAGTCCGCAGAGATGGGCCGTCCACTCGGCTTTGAACCGCTCCCCCAGCCGGTGCGTGCAAGGTCTGACTATGCCGAACAAGTGTGGTTCCCCCGTGTCATACGCGTGCCTGGCGGGCATGGTATCGAGCCCGGTCGTTCACCCGTACGCCCGCAGGGCTCACCCGGACGGCGTCCGCAGTCGTATTTTCACTCAGTCAGCAGCGACAGGCGGCCGGAACCTTGACGGTGCAACGGATGTTCTGCACCAGTACCGTCACGAAACCCGTGCGCGCCGACTATCCACTTGGCGCGTTGTCAGCATCATGGACGACCATAGGGGCAGCGGAAGAGAAGACAACTGACCGCGGTGAAAGGAGGCGTCCATGGGTTCGGTGCGCAAGGCGAGTGCCTGGTTGGGTCTCGTGGAGGACAACGACGACGAGCGGTACTACGACGACGACTACGCGGAGGCCGTGGAGCGTCAGCACGGCGGCTCGGTGTCCGGACCCGGCGACCAGTGGGTCACCGATCCGCGCGTCAAGGTGGCGTCGGAGTCCGCGGTCGAGCAGGGCCGGCGGATCGCGACCGTGACGCCCGACGGATTCCGTGACGCGCGTGGAATCGGCGAGCTGTTCCGCGAGGGCGTCCCGGTGATCGTGAACCTCTCGTCCATGGAGCCGGCCGACGCCAAGCGCGTGGTCGACTTCGCCGCCGGTCTGACCTTCGGGCTCCGCGGCTCGATCGAGCGGGTGGCGACCAGGGTCTTCCTGTTGACCCCGGCCGACACCCAGATCGTCAGCGGCGAAGCGGGCGGTCGTGCCCGGGACTTCTTCAACCAGAGCTGAGCGGGGCTCTCACCGAAAAGCGTCGAGCCCGGTGAGCGCCTTGCCCAGCACCAACTGGTGCATCTCGACGGTTCCCTCGTAGGTGAGGACCGATTCGAGGTTGGTGGCGTGCCGCATGACGGGGTATTCGAGCGAGATCCCGTTGGCACCCAGGATGGTCCGCGCGGTGCGGCAGATGTCGATGGCCTCGCGGACGTTGTTGAGCTTGCCGAAACTGATCTGCTCCGGTCGCAGGGTGCCCGCGTCCATGCGCCGGCCCAGGTGGTGCGCGAGCAGGATGCCCTTGTGGAGTTCCAGCGCCATGTCCGCGAGCTTGGCCTGGGTGAGCTGGAAGCCGCCGATCGGCTTGCCGAACTGCTCCCGCGTCTTCGCGTAGTCGAGCGCGGCCTCGAAACTGGCGCGCGCCGCGCCCATGGCACCCCAGATGATCCCGTACCGCGCGTGGCTGAGGCAGCCCAGCGGTCCCTTGAGCCCGGTGACGCCTGGAAGCACCGCGTCCGCGGGCAGCCGTACGTCGTCCATCACCAGCTCGCTCGTCACCGACGCGCGCAGCGACCACTTGTGCTTGATCTCCGGCGCGCTGAAGCCGGCGCTCTCGGTGGGGACAGCGAAGCCTCGGATTCCCTCGTCGGTCTGGGCCCAGACCACCGCGATGGAGGCGACGCTGCCGTTGGTGATCCACATCTTGCGGCCGCTCAGCACCCAGTCGGTGCCGTCACGCTTGGCGTAGGTGCGCATCGCGGCCGGGTCGGAGCCGACGTCCGGCTCGGTCAGCCCGAAGCAGCCGATCAGCTCGCCGGCCGCCATGCCCGGGAGCCAGCGCTGCTTCTGCTCCTCCGAGCCGTAGCGGTGGATCGCGTACATCGCGAGCGAGCCCTGTACGGAGACCAGGGACCGGATGCCGGAGTCGGCGGCCTCCAGCTCCAGGCAGGCCAGCCCGTACTGCACGGCACTGGCCCCGGCGCACCCGTAACCCCGCAGGGACATCCCGAGCGCCCCGATCGCCCCGAGCTCCCGGGCCAGCTCCCGGATACCGGGCAGCTCCCCGCGCTCGTACCAGTCAGCGATCTCCGGCAGCACCCGGTCCGCGGCCCAGCGGCGCACGGTGTCGCGGACGGCACGATCCTCGGGGCTCAGCAGATCGTCGAGCCCGAGCGGATCGGTGGGTACGAAGGACACGTGGCCTCCCGGCGGCCTGGAACGAAACCTAGCGCCGCAAGTTTCTCCTCCCGCCGCCCTCTTTTCCAGCCCCCCTGGCGACCCGCCGCCCGCTCTCAGCCCCGGCGACCCACAGCCGCGTCGCTCTCCGCCCGCCCACCGGTCGACCGCCCCTGCGCCGGTACCCGCGCCGCGTCCGACGCGTCCCCGCACTCCATCGCCCTGGGCAGCTTCAACGCCATCACCGCCCCGGCGAACAACAGCCCCGCGCTCACCACCAGCGTCACGTGCAGCCCGTGCACGAACGAGTGCCGCGCCGCCGCGTACAGCGACTCCCCCGCCGCCCCGCCCAACCGCGCCGCGATCTGGTACGCCTCGCCCAGGGAATGCGCCGCGTTCCCCGAGTCGGTGGCCGACACCCCCGGCACGTCCTCCAGCCCGGGCGCGTACGCCGCGTTCATCACGCTCCCCAGCAGCGCGATGCCCATGCCCGCCCCGAGCTGGTAGGAGGTCTCCCCTATGGAGGCCGCGCCGCCCGCCTTGGCCGCCGGCACCTCGCTCAGCATGGACTCGTACGCCGCGAACAACGTCGTCTGGAGCCCGAAGCCGAGCAGCACGAACCCGACGGTCAGCAGCGCCGGCCGGTCCTGCTGCCCCATCAGCGTCAGCAGCAGCACCGCGCAGCCGGTCAGCACGAAGCCCAGCGAGACCATCGTGCGGGGCCCGATCCGCTGGAGGGTGTACGAGCCGGTCGCGCCCGCGGCCATGGCCGCGAAGGTCAGGGGCAGCAGCCGCAGCCCCGTCCGCAGCGGGGTGAGGTGCAACACCAGCTGGAGGTACTGGACGGCGATCAGCTCCAGGCCGACCAGCGCCAGCATCGCGAGCACGATGCAGCCGACGGACGTCGAGAAGGCCGCGCGGGAGAACATCCGCATGTCGATCAGCGGATGAGTGCGCCGCCTCTGGCGCCGCACGAAGAGCACGAGCAGCGCCGCGCCGAGCAGCAACGGCAGCAGTGCCTGCGCGTCGTCGAGCTGCCGCTCCACGCCGAGCCGCTTGAGCCCGAGCACGGCTGCCAACACGCCGCCGGCCGCCATCAGCGCGCCCAGGACGTCCCAGGGCCCGTCGGCGGAGCCCTTCGACTCGGGCAGCAACCAGCGGCCCACCGGAAGGATCAGTGCCATCAGCGGGATGTTGATGAGGAAGACCGAACCCCACCAGAAGTGCTGGACGAGGAACCCGCCGAGCACCGGCCCGCTCGCCGCGCCGATCGCGGCGACGGCGGTCCATATCCCGATGGCCAGCGCCCGTTCGCGCCGGTCGGGGAAGACCTGGCGCAGGATCGACAGGGTGGCGGGCATGATCATCGCGCCGCCGAGGCCGAGCAGGGCGCGCGCGGCGATCAGGACCTGCGCGCTGTCGGCGAGGGCGGCGATCGCGGAGGCGACGCCGAAGAGTCCGTACCCGAACAGGAGTATCCGACGGCGCCCGACCCGGTCGCCGAGGGTGCCGAAGAGGATCAGCAGCGCCGCGCACACCAGCGGGTAGGCGTCGACGATCCACAGGAGTTCCATCGCCCCGGGGCGCAGGTCCTCCGTGACGGAGGGGACGGCGACGTGCAGGATCGTCGCGTCGAGCGCGACAAGCACGAGGCTCACGCACAGCACGCCCAGCACCAGCCAGCGGTTGGTCCCGCCGGAGACGGCGCTGATCCGTTGCCAGGCGGACGCGGGGGAGGTCGAGGTGGGGGGAACCGACGCGGGGGGAACCGGAGAGCGCTCGCCGTCGCCGGTCGTGTTCGTCCCCGACATGCATGTACCTCCCAGGTGATCCCTCGCACTCGGCGGACCAGCGTCTTGTGGCGGCCGCGGAGGGTGGTGCGCTTGCGGCGTCCTGCGGGGTCCGGCATCGACTCGCGCGAGTGAAGGGTCAGCGTACGCGAGTTCGCCTGACAGACACGTGGTCAAGCTCTCATCGCGGCGAGGCCCTCCTAGTGGCGTGCGCCACTCGGCTCCTCCCCCAAACACCGCGCGTGGCCGCCGCCCGTGGTCGCGGGCCGTGGGCCGTGGGCCCGGGGCGCCGGCGTCGATAATCGTGCCCGTGAAAGATCTCGTATTGCGGCGGGCCGCGCCCGCGCTGACCGCCTTCGCGGCGATACGGCTGCTCGGGCTGGCCGCGCTCGCCGCGTGGGGGGCGGCGGTCGGCAGCAGCCCGCACACCCTCCTCTCGGCGCGCTGGGATTCGCTCTGGTACGCCCGGATCGCCGCCGAGGGTTACGGGTACGAGGTGGTCCTGCCCAACGGCGGCGTCCATTCCAACCTGGCCTTCTTCCCCCTGCTGCCCTGGCTGGAGCGGCTCGTCGCCGCGCCCACCGGGCTGTCCTACGGCTCCGCGGGCCTGGTGGTGTCGGTGGTCGCGGGGCTCGCGGCGGCCTGGGGGATCTTCGCCGTCGCCTCCCTCCTCCACGGCCCTCGGGTGGGGGTGGTGGCCGTGGCGCTGTGGGCGGCGCTGCCCGTCGCCGTGGTGCAGTCCATGGCGTACAGCGAGTCGTTGTTCACCGCGCTGGCCGCGTGGGCGCTGTACGCGGTGTTGCGCGGGCGGTGGCTGACGGCGGGCCTGCTCGCGGCCGGGGCCGGACTGACCCGCCCGGTCGGCGCCGCGGTGGTCGTGGCGGTGTGGGTGGCGGTCGTACTGGCCTGGCGGCGTGGCGAGCGGTCCTGGCGGACGGCGGCCGGGGCGCTGCTGGCGCCGACGGGCGCGGCGGCGTACGTCCTGTGGGTGGGCGCCCGCATAGGGACCGGGCTGCTCGGCTACCTCGACGTGCAGGCCGGCTGGGGCAACGGCTTCGACGGCGGCCTGGCCTTCGCCCGGTTCATCGGGGCCCGACTGGCGTCGCCGGCGTTCGCGGCCGGGGTGGGACTGCTCGCCGGGGTGGGGCTGGTGCTGTGGCTGTACGGGCTGTGCGTGCGACAGCGTCAGCCGGCGGCGTTGTTGGTGTATTGCGGGATCGTGGTGGCGCTGGCGCTGTGCGCGTCCGGGTACTTCGGCTCGAAGCCCCGGCTGTTGCTGCCCGCCTTCCCGCTGCTGCTGCCCGTGGCGGTGGCGCTGGCGAAGTGGCGCACGGGTCGGGCGGCCGCCGTCCTCGGGGCGCTGGCCCTGGTGTCGGCGGCGTACGGGGCCTTCTGGCTGAACGGGTCGGGGCCCCCGTAGGAACCGCGGGCGGGTCGACGGGGTGATCACGGAATGGATCATTCCGATCCATGTTTGAGCAAAGTGATTGAGCTGCGGCAATAAACAGCAAGTAAGTGTGCGGATAATTGCCGCGCGGGAGTTCCAACCGCAGGCTAATTAACGGGAATTCAGCCCGCGTGAGACCAACTCCACATCACATGGTCATCACAAAGCCCGCGATTCGCCCGGGCCGCCCTTCGACGCGCGGTAACGTCGATTGAGTGCGTACCGACCAAATCCTGACCCGTCTGGAGCGGGTCTTCGCCCGGCTCGACCGGGAACCAGAGCGACCGGCCCATCTGCAAACCCCGCGGATGAGCCGGCACCGCGTCGTGCTCCTCGCGTCGACCCTCGTCTTCTACGTCGCGATCGTCGTGGCCGTACTGACGACGTCCTGGCTCGTCCGGCTGGACTGGCAGATCATGTTCTTCCGGCCCTACGAGCAGTGGCCGCAGCTGCACGCCTTCCTCGACTACCTCGTGGTCCTGGGCCAGCGCGGACCCACCGCCGTCATGGTCGCGGCCTGGCTCGGCTGGCGCTCCTGGCGCCAGCACACGCTCCGGCCCCTGATCACGCTCGGCGTGGCGCTGCTGCTGCTGAACGTCACCGTGGGTTCGGTGAAGCTCGGCCTCGGGCGGCTCGGTCCGCACTACGCCACCCAGATCGGCTCCGCCGAGCTCTTCGCCGGCGGCGATATATTCCCTTCCGGTCACACCGCCAACGCCGTCGTCACCTGGGGAATCCTGGCCTACCTGGCCTCCACCGTGGTCACCCGGCGGGTGCTGTCCCTGGTCTCGGCGATCGTGTCGCTGAGCGTCGGCGCCACCACCGTGTACCTCGGCACCCACTGGGTCAGCGACGTCCTGCTCGGTTGGACCGCCGGGCTGTTGGTGCTCCTGGCCCTGCCGTGGTTCGAGCCGCTGATCGCCCGGTCCGAGGCCTACGTCTTCGAGCTGCGCGAGCGCCTGCGCAACCGTCTGGAGGAGGGGCAGGTGTCCGAGCCGGTCGCCGCCGCGCTCGTCCCGCTGGTCTCCGCGGGCGGCAAGTGGCAGCTGCGGCGCGCCGCCGAAGCGACGGCCGGAGCCGGCCCGTCGGGCGGTCACGCCCCCGCGCCACGGCCCGTGGCGCACGCCGCCGCCCGGCCGCACGTCATACGGTCCGAACGCACCCCGGTCACCCCGGTGGGCAGCCGCCGTCCGGCGCACGCCGAACGGGCCGGCGCCCGAGGGACCGCGGCCCGGCCGGTCGCGGGCGGCTGAGCCGCCCGACCCCGGCGGGAGGGTACGCACAGCCACCCCGCACCAGGCACGCGAAGGCGGGCCGGTTCTCCGAACCGGCCCGCCTTCGTCGTTGATATGCCCAGCCCGTCACCCCGACGCCAGGACGTTCCTCCGTACCGGGTCACGCTTGGGTCACGAATTGTCGACAGTTCCTTGCCAAGCCCGCTTCACCGCGTCACCGCGCCCGGGAGGGGGAAAAGAGGCCCGCGGAAGGGGATTCCCGCGTGCGCGGACAACGCCTTCGCCAATTCCGCCCGCGCCCCCGGCTCCGGCGTATTACCGGCGGGGAATTGCGTCGCGTGACCCGCGGACTGAATCCCCCTCAGTTTCTCCCCACGTCCTTCACCGACCGGTCGAGAAGGTCCCGCATGCCCCGGAGGCGCTCGGTCAGCTCCACCGGCTCGACCACCTCGAACTCACAGCCGAGCAGCATCAGGTGAATCACGAGGACGTCGAGGTTCACCGCCCCGGTGCGCAGCAGACAGCTTCGCGCGTCGAGTGGCTCCAAGGTCCCGTCGCTCGGCCCGACGGTCCGCGCGGCCTCCTGCGCCGACACCTTGAGGCGTACCAGCGCCCGCGCGGCGTACGCGCGCTGGGACACGCCCCGGGAGACGTACGCGGCGAGGTCCGCGGCCGGGGGCGGGCGGGGGGTGAAGCGGGGACCGTGCGGGGGCCGGGGTTCGATCCGGTCGGCGCGGAAGGTCCGCCAGTCCTCCCGGTCGAGGTCCCAGGCGACGAGGTACCAGCGCCGCTCGGTGCACACCAGCCGGTGCGGCTCCACGGTGCGGTGGGTGACGGTGCCGTCGTGGTCGCGGTACGCGAAGCGCAGCCGCTCGTTGTCCCGGCAGACGGCGGCGAGCCCGGTGAGTACGGCGGGGTCGACGGTGGGGCCCTGCGGCCCCCTCAGCATGGGCACCGTGAACTCGTTGAGTGCCGAGATCCTTCGGCGCAGCCGGGACGGCAGCACCTGCTCCAGTTTGGCCAGGGCGCGTACGGAGGACTCCCCGATGCCCTCGACGCCGTTCCCGGCGGCGGTGCGCAGGCCCACGGCCACCGCGACGGCCTCGTCGTCGTCGAGCAGCAGCGGCGGCAGCTCCGCCCCGGCCCCCAACTGGTACCCGCCGCCGGTGCCGGGACTGGCGTTCACGGGATACCCCAACTCCCGCAGCCGGTCCACGTCCCGCCGCACGGTCCGCGGGGTCACCCCGAGCCGCTCGGCCAGCGCGGCCCCGGTCCACTCCCGATGGGCCTGCAACAACGACAACAGACGCAACAACCGCGCGGAGGTCTCAAGCATCCCCGAAGTCTGCCGCCACCCCACCCTCCAACCCGACCCGGCCCCGCCGGCGTTCGAGGCCCCACCCCGGGCGGAGCCCGCCCACCCAGCCCCGCCGGCGATCGAGGCGCACGGCCGGGCGCAGCGCGGGCCGGACTGTCAGCGCGGAGCCGGCCGTGTCGGTACCGCCCCACTCGCCGAAGGCACCGGCACCGGCGAAGCCACCCCCGGGCCAGCCGGCGAAGCCACCGGCGGAGCAACCGGCGGAGCAACCGGCGGAGCAACCGGCAACACCAGCATCGTCCCCACCGCCACCGCCCCCGGCTTCCCCCCGATCACCCCCCGGTTCGCCTCGTACAACGCCTTCCAACCCCCCGCCACCCTCCGCCGCCGCGCGATCGAGTCCAGCGACTCCCCCTCCCGCACCACGTGCATCCGCCCAGCCAGCCCGTACCGCTTCGAGCACACCGGCCACGCCTCCCACCCCTGGGTGCCCAGCACCTCCTCGCCCACCCTGATCTGCTGCTCCCGCCGTGCCAGGTCGGCACGCGGCGCGAAGACGAGGCCCCCGTACTCCTCCCAAGTCGGCTGCCTGAACTGCAGCCCCCCGAAGAACCCGTTGCCGGTGTTGACCGCCCAGCGCCCGCTGCTCTCGCAGTCGGCCACGCAGTCCCAGGGCCACTCCCCGCCCGGCCCGCAGTCGCCCGGCCCCCGCCCGATCACCCCCGGCGACCCGGGACGCGCCGCCCCGGCGGGCCCGGGCGCCGGCGGCGGCGGGGCCGAGGTCGCGCGGAAGGGGAGTACGAACACCAGCGCGGCTGCGGCCACGGCCGCCGACGCGGCCAACCGGGTGCGGAGGTCGGGCATCGGGTCACGCTAGGCACGCCTCCCACACGCTCCCGACCCGCCACGCGGCCGACCTTCGCGCGCCACCCGGACGGCCGACCCGCCACCCATCCCGCGAAACGGGCAGCTTCGACCATCAACTGCGCGCAACCAGGCGAGAGTTGCCACAAATCCGAAGCCCCCGCCGGGCCGTTCACTCTCCCGGGTGGCCGGTTCGATTCCGTTCCCTCAAACGGCGTGACCCCGCGCACCGCTCCTGCGTTGTGCCCGGCGAGCCGGGAACCACCCGGCGCCCGCTCGCCTAGTCCGAGGAGCCACCCCGTGCCGCGCATGCTCGACGTCAGTGATGAGGTACGTGCCGAGATCGGTGACGAAGAAGCCGACAGGCTGCTCGTCGGCGACGACGCGCCGGGCAGTTACGACTGCACCTCCTGCCGCACCCCCGGCGACCCCGAGCGCGAACCCACCAGCACGGTGCTGTTCGTCGGCGAGGAGACCGCCGTCCTGGCCTTCGCGCACGCCAACTGCATCCCCTCGCAGGTCGTCTCCGTCTCCGAGGAGCAGCTCCAGGGCGCCGTCCGCTCCATCACGGGCGACAGCCCGGCGCCGGCGGCCGCGCCCGCGTCCGGTGACGAGCCGCAGGCCGTGCCCGGCGGCCAGGCCGTCCTCGGCATCACCAGTGGCCTGATCCTCATCGGCGGCGAGCTGCACCCCGCGCTGGTCGTCGAGCCGACCGCGCCCATCGCCCGTCCCGGCTCGACGGGCCCCGGCGACGACTTCCTGCCGCTCCTCATCGAGCAGGGCTTCATCCCCGTCACCGACACCAGAGAGCTGCCTTCCCCCCTGCACGGCTGGTCGGTGCTGCTCGCCGCCGGTCAGCTGCACGCGGTGCTCCAGCCCGGGCCGCAGGGCGGCAGCCCCATCCACTGGTGGCAGGCGCACCAGGCGCTGTCCGTGACCGACGGCTGGAGGGCCGCCGTCAACAAGACCCAGCGCGTCCTCATCTACGCCGCCCCGGTGGGCTCGATCGGTCAGCAGCCCC
Source organism: Streptomyces sp. Tek67B01 (assembly GCF_055231995.1). Lineage (NCBI taxonomy): Bacteria > Bacillati > Actinomycetota > Actinomycetes > Kitasatosporales > Streptomycetaceae > Streptomyces > Streptomyces sp. Tek67B01. The sequence continues at coordinate 5,533,754 of NZ_JBUYUY010000001.1, read as the reverse complement.
GTGAGGACCTGCTCCGCGACGCCCTCGACAAGGCCGCGGCCGACGGCCAGCTCGTCGCCGCGTCGATGCCCCTGGCGGGTACTCCGGGCGCTTGACGCCGCCGCCGACGGGTCGGCCCCCACGACCCGGTCGGCCCGCGTCGCAACGGCCGCCCGGCCCCTCTCCGGAAGGGGCCGGGCGGCCGTGCGCCGTACCGCCGCCCCAACGTCGAGCCGGGTTTTCGCCCCGGTCAGGCCGCATCCGCAGGGCTTCGGGTTCGTTGGCTGATACGTGCATCCATACGACTCCTCCCGCGCCCCGTCCTTTTCGAGCAGCGTCCCCCCGATGCGCCCGTCCCGGGATCTGGACACCGCCCCGGCCGCCTCGTACACCCCGATCTACGACCTGCTGTACTCGGAGTACCTGCGCGCCTTCCGGGCGCTGCCGGGCGATCGTTCGGGCGAGGAGGACCTGGGCTTCACCTCGTTCTCCTACGGCAGCGCCTCCACCGGCTTCCCGTACTCCGGCGGCGCCGGCGGCAGCTCCTACGGCAGCGGCTGGACCCGTTCCTCCTGGCAGCCGGCGGACGGCTGGCAGCCCGCGTACGCCCCCACCCCCCAACCGCTGCCGCAGCCCTCGTACGCGTACGCCGGAAGCAGCGGCGGCACGGGCGGCTACGAGGCCAACGGCAACGGGCGGCAGCACCAGACCGGGATGCACCACATCCCGGCGGCCCTGCCGCCCGCTCCGCGCCGGGGCTACTGACCCCGGCGCCGCGTCACCGCGTACGCCTACTTCTTCTTCTTGTACTGCGCGCCGCGCTTCTCGCGGACCCGGACCGAGATGTGGATCGGGGTGCCCTCGAAGCCGAACTCCTCGCGCAGCCGACGCTCGATGAAGCGGCGGTAGCCGTGCTCCAGGAAGCCGGAGGCGAAGAGGACGAACCGCGGCGGCTTGCTGCCCGCCTGGGTGCCGAACAGGATGCGGGGCTGCTTGCCGCCGCGGATCGGGTGCGGGTGCGCGGCGACGACCTCACCGAGGAAGGCGTTCAGCCGGCCGGTGGGGACGCGCGTCTCCCAACCGGCGAGGGCGGTCTCGATCGCCGGAACCAGCTTCTCCATGTGGCGGCCGGTGAGCGCCGAGACGTTCACCCGCGGCGCCCAGGAGACCTGCTGCATCTCGGTCTCGATCTCGCGTTCGAGGTAGTAACGGCGCTCCTCGTCGAGCTCGTCCCACTTGTTGTACGCGATCACGATGGCGCGGCCCGCCTCGACGGCCATGGTGATGATCCGCTGGTCCTGGACGCTGATGGTCTCGGTCGAGTCGATCAGGATGACCGCGACCTCCGCCTTCTCGACGGCGGCGGCCGTGCGCAGGGAGGCGTAGTAGTCGGCGCCCTGCTGGAGGTGGACCTTCTTGCGGATGCCGGCGGTGTCGACGAACTTCCAGGTGACGCCGCCGAGCTGGATCAGCTCGTCGACCGGGTCACGGGTGGTGCCGGCCAGTTCGTTGACGACGACGCGGTCCTCCTTGGCGACCTTGTTCAGGAGGGAGGACTTGCCGACGTTGGGGCGGCCGATCAGCGCGATGCGGCGGGGCCCGCCGAGGGGGGCCGCGCCGAAGGTCTGGGCGGGCGCCTCGGGCAGTGCGTCGAGGACGGCGTCCAGCATGTCGCCCGTGCCGCGGCCGTGCAGGGAGGACACGGGGTGGGGCAGGCCGAGGCCGAGCGACCACAGGGAGGCGGCGTCGGATTCGCCGCTCAGGCCGTCGACCTTGTTGGCGCACAGCACGACGGGCTTGCCGGCCCGGCGCAGCAGCTTGACGACGGCCTCGTCGCTGTCGGTGGCGCCGACCTTGGCGTCCACGACGAAGACGACCGCGTCGGCGGTCTCGATGGCGTACTCGGCCTGGGCGGCGACGGCCGCGTCGATGCCGAGGACGTCCTGCTCCCAGCCGCCGGTGTCGACGACCTTGAACCGGCGGCCGGCCCATTCGGCCTCGTAGGTGACGCGGTCGCGGGTGACGCCGGGCTTGTCCTCGACGACCGCCTCGCGGCGGCCGATGATGCGGTTCACCAGGGTCGACTTGCCGACGTTCGGGCGGCCGACGACGGCGAGGACGGGGAGCGGGCCGTGGCCGGCCTCCTCGATCGCGCCTTCGACGTCTTCGAGGTCGAAGCCTTCCTCCGCGGCGAGCTCCATGAACTCCGCGTACTCGGCGTCGCCAAGTGCTCCGTGGTCGTGCTGGTCGTTCATGAAGTCCGTTCCTCGTCGTCCGTGGTGATCGGTGGCAACCGCGCAGCGCGGTTCCACTACTAGGTCAAGTCTCGCTCAGCGCCCGGTGAGGCGCTTGGCGTCGGCCAGGTGGGCGGTCAGCCGGTCCTGGATGCGTACGGTGGCGCCGTCCAGCGCGGTGCGCGTGCGGCGGCCGGTGCCGTCCCCGGCGTCGAAGGCGGAGCCGAACACGACGTCCACCCGGCTCTTGAACGCCGGCAGTCCTTTCACGAACCTGCCGCGGCTCTCGGTGCTGCCGAGGACCGCGACGGGCACGATGGGCGCGCCGCTGCGCACGGCGAAGTACGCGAGTCCGGCCCGGAGCGACGCGAAGTCGCCGTCGCCGCGGGTGCCCTCGGGGAAGATCCCGAGCGCGCCGCCGTTCTCCAGGACGCCGAGGGCGCGGCTGACGGCGGTCCGGTCGGTCCCGGTCCGGTCCACCTTCACCTGCCCGATCCCTTCCAGGAAGGGGCCGAGGGGGCCGACGTACGCTTCCTTCTTGATCAGGAAGTGAAGTGGCCGCGGCGCGGTGCCCATGACCATGGGGCCGTCTATGTTGTGGGAGTGATTCACGGCGAGGATCACAGGACCCGTGGCGGGCACCCGCCAGGCGCCCAGTACGCGCGGCTTCCACAGCCCGTACATGAGGCCGATGCCGATCCGCCGCCCGATCGCCGCACCCTTGAGGGAGGGCGTATCGCTCACCTGCGTACCACCCGCTTCTCTTCCACCAGGGTGACCACGCACTCGATGACCTGCTCCATCGTCAGCTCGGTGGTGTCCACCTCGACGGCGTCGGCGGCCTTGGCCAGCGGGGAGGTCTTGCGCCCGGAGTCGGCCGCGTCCCGCTTGATCAGGGCTTCCTTGGTCGCCGCGAGGTCCGTGGCCTCCTTGCCGCGCAGCTCTCCGTTGCGGCGGGCGGCGCGGGCCTCGGCGGAGGCGGTGAGGAAGACCTTGAGGTCGGCGTCGGGCAGGACGGTGGTCCCGATGTCGCGGCCCTCGACGACGATGCCGTCGGCGTCCCGGGCGGCCTCGGCCGCGATGGAACGCTGGAGGTCGGTGATCAGGGCGCGCACCTCGGGTACGGCGCTGACGGCGCTGACCTTGGAGGTGACCTCCTGGGTGCGGATCGGGCCGGAGGCGTCGAGACCGTCGACGGTGATGGTGGGCGCGCTCGGGTCCGTGCCCGAGACGATGGCGGGCTTGCCGGCCGCGAGGGCGATCGCGTAAGGGTCGTCGGTGTCGACGCCGTTGGTGATCATCCACCAGGTGATGGCCCGGTACTGGGCACCGGTGTCCAGGTAGCGCAGCCCGAGCTTCGCGGCCACGGCCTTGGACGTGCTGGACTTGCCCGTGCCGGAGGGACCGTCGATGGCGACGATCACGGCGGCCGGAGCTGCGGTTTCCACGGTGCGGGCACCTTCCTGGTTGCGCGTACGTGTCCGGGCGCGCCAAGAGCGCCCCTCCCCCAGGTTACCGGGCATTTCCAGCGCCCCCACCGCCCCGGCCGGGCCCGGCCTCCCGGACGGCGCCCCGGGGCCCCCGGGCGACCCGCGCGCTCGTGCCGCCCCACGCGCCACGCCGCCCCTCGCGCTCCCGTCGGGCCCGTGCGCTCCCGTCGGGCCCGTGCCCTACTGCTGGCGCAGCGCCCAGCCGCGCTCGCGCAGCTCCGCCTCCAGGACCGGCACGGCCTTCGGCTCCACCATCAGCTGCACCAGGCCCGCCTGCTGACCCGTCGCGTGCTCGATCCGTACGTCCTCGATGTTGACCCCGGCCCGGCCGGCGTCCGCGAAGATGCGGGCCAGCTCGCCCGGGCGGTCGCTGATGAAGACCCCGACCGTCTCGTACGCCATGGGCGCCGCCCCGTGCTTGCCCGGGACCCGGACCCGGCCCGCGTTGCCCCGCTTCAGGACGTCCTCGATGCCGGCCGCGCCACCGCGCCGCTCGGCCTCGTCGCCCGACTGGAGTCCGCGCAGGGCCTCGACCGTCTCCTCCAGGTCGGCGGCGATCCCGGCCAGCACGTCGGCCACCGGCCCCGGGTTCGCGGACAGGATCTCCACCCACATCCGCGGGTCGGAGGCCGCGATGCGCGTCACGTCCCGGATGCCCTGTCCGCAGAGCCGGACCGCGGTCTCGTCCGCGTCCTCCAGCCGCGCCGCCACCATGCTCGACACCAGCTGCGGGGTGTGCGAGACCAGGGCGACCGCCCGGTCGTGCGCGTCCGCGTCCATCACCACCGGGACGGCCCGGCACAGGGCCACCAGTTCCAACGCCAGGTTCAACACCTCGTGGTCGGTGTCCCGGGTGGGGGTGAGCACCCAGGGCCGGCCCTCGAACAGGTCCGCCGTCGCGGCGAGGGGGCCCGACCGTTCCTTGCCGGCCATGGGGTGGGTGCCGATGTACGCCGACACGTCCGCGCCGAGCGCCGCCAGCTCCCGTCGGGGGCCGCCCTTGACGCTCGCGACGTCGACGTAGGCGCGGGCCAGGCCACGTCCGATGGCGTCGGCCAGCGCCGCCGCGACGTGCGCCGGCGGCACGGCCACGATCGCGAGGTCGACGGTGCCTTCGAGGGGCTCGTCCGTGCCCGCGCCCAGGGCCGCCGCCGTGCGGGCCTGCGCCGGGTCGTGGTCGACGAGGTGGACGGTGACGCCCCGGGCGGTCAGGGCGAGCGCCGCGGAGGTGCCGATCAGTCCGGTTCCGATGACGACGGCGGTTCTCACGGGGTGCTCCAGGGTGATCGCGTGACGGCGGGCCTGACTCAGGGTAGCCGGCTCCGGCCGGAGGTGGCCCGCCGCCCGTTGCGGTAGAACGGGCGGCATGATCTTCCACATCGTCCCGCTCACCGACTGGACCGCCGCTGCGGACCTGCCGTACGCCCCGCCCTCGCTGGCCTCGGAGGGGTTCGTGCACTGCTCGGCGGACCGGGCGACCGCCCTCGCGATCGTCGAGGCCCACTACCGGGAGACGCCCGGGACCCTGCTGGCCGTGGAACTCGACGAGGGCGCGCTGCTCCCGGAGGTCCGCCGCGAGGGTGAATCCGGGGGCCGCTACCCACACGTACACGGTCCGCTGAACCGGGACGCGGTGAGCCGCGTGTGGGAAGTCGTACGCACACCAGGCCGTCCCGCCTCACTGGCCCCATGGGGGCCGGGAATCTGAGGCAAGGGCGGACAGCATGGCGCGGCGGGCTTCTCTCGGGGGCCGGGCCACGCCAGGATGCTGCTCGCCCAGAGGCCACGAAGCGAGGAGAACGTCCCATGAGCGAGCCCACACCCACCGCCCGGCGCACCGTACTGGCGGTCGGGGCGGTGGCCCTTGCAGGCGGCACGCTGGCCGCCTGCGGCGGTGACGACAAGCCCAAGGGGGAGTCCGGCAGCGCCCCGGCCCCGGAAACACCCGCCTCCGCACCCGCCTCCGCCACGCCTTCCTCGGGGGGCGCCGCCAAGACCCTCCTGAAGTCCTCGGCCGTGCCCGTCGGCGGCGGGACGATCCTGAAGGCCGAGAAACTGGTGGTCACCCAGCCGACGGCGGGCTCCTTCCGCTGCTTCACGGCGGTGTGCACGCACCAGGGCTGCATCGTGGGCACGGTGGCGAACGGCACCATCGACTGCCCCTGCCACGGCAGCAAGTTCAAGATTGCCGACGGGGCGGTGGCCCACGGCCCGGCGACGCGCCCGCTCGCGGAGCAGCAGATCACCGTGGCCCCGGACGGCGATATCTCCCTCGCGTAAGGGGCGCCTCCCCGCCTACGCTCCGGGGATGAACGAGCCGACCACGCCCGAGGAGACCCACCTCGCCCTCGTACGCGACCACACGGTGTACGCGTGCGTGATGGGCTCCCGGGCGTTCGGCCTGGCGACCGAGGCGAGCGACACCGACCGGCGCGGCGTCTACCTCGCCCCGACGCCGCTGTTCTGGCGGTTCGAGAAGCCGCCCACTCATGTGGAGGGGCCCCGGGACGAGGAGTTCTCCTGGGAGCTGGAACGATTCTGCGAGCTTGCCCTGCGCGCCAACCCGAACGTCCTGGAGTGCCTGCACTCCCCGCTGGTGGAGCGGCTCTCCCCGGTGGGCGAGGAACTCCTCTCCCTGCGCCCGGCCTTCCTCTCGCGCGAGGCCCACGCCAGTTTCACCCGCTACGCCGCCGGCCAGCACCGCAAACTCCTCGCGGACGTCCGTGTCCACGGCGCTCCCCGCTGGAAGCACGCCATGCACATGCTGCGGCTGCTCCTGTCCTGCCGCGACCTGCTGCGCACGGGCCGCCTGACGATCGACGTGACCCCGCACCGCGAACGGCTCCTCGCGGTCAAGCGCGGCGAGTCGACCTGGGCCGAGACGGACACCTGGATGTCCCGTCTCACCCAGGAGTGCGAGTCGGCCCTCGCCACGAGCCCGCTGCCCGCCGAGCCGGACACCGCCCGCGTGGCGGACTTCCTCCACCGCGCCCGCCGCGCCTCGGCCGCCCGGGCGTCGTAGGGTCCGGCGTCGTGCCGGCCCGGCGGTCGGCGCCGGGCTCAGGCGTCCCAGAGCGCGCCCAACTCCAGCAGCTCGTCGCGGTGTTCGATCCGGTCCCGCCAGTCGCCGGGCCAGGCCGACGCGCCGAGGTGGGCGCCCGCGAAGGCGCCGGCGAGGCAGGCGAGGGAGTCCGAGTCGCCCCGGGTGCAGGCGGCGCGGCGCAGGGCCAGGAGCGGGGCGTCGGGGAAGAGGAGGAAGCACTGCAAGGCCGTCGCGAGGGCTTCCTCGGCGATCCAGCCGTCGCCCGTGGTGAGGCAGGGGTCCGTCTCGGGAGACGGGTCGCGCAGGGCCAGGGCGAGGCGGTCCAGGACGGCGAGGCACTCGTCCCAGCCGCGCGCCATGAAGGACTCCGGGCCGGCGTCGGACGCCGTGCGCGTCCACAGGTCGCCCAGCCAGCGCTCGTGGTAGCGGGTGCGGTTGTCCAGGGCGTAGGAGCGGAGCAGGCCGACGAGGCCCGTGGGCTCCGCGCCCCGTGCCAGCAGGTGGACCGCGTGCGCGGTCAGGTCGGAGGCGGCCAGCGCGGTCGGGTGGCCGTGCGTGAGGGCCGACTGGAGCTGGGCCGCGCCCGCCCGCTCCTCGTCCGTCCAGTCGGGTACCAGGCCCACGGGGGCGACCCGCATGTTCGCCCCGCAGCCCTTGGAGCCGATCTGGGAGGCGTCGCGCCAGTCCCGTCGCGGCTCGTCCAGCAGCCGGCAGGCCCGCAGGCAGGTGTTGCCGGGGGCCCGGTTGTTCTCCGGGGAGTGGTACCAGGCGACGAACTCCTCCCGGACCGGGCGCGTCAGCCGCGGCGGGCCGATCGGGCCGCGGTCCGTCGCCGTGCGGATGCCGCGGGCCAGCGCCAGTGTCATCTGGGTGTCGTCCGTGATGAGCGCCGGGTTGGGCAGCCGCATATCGCGCCACGGGCCGGTCTTCGCGAGGATCGACGGCACGTCGTTGAACTCCGTCGGGAAGCCGAGGGCGTCGCCCAGGGCCAGCCCGATCAGGGCGCCGGTCGCGGCGCGCTTCGCCGCCCGGGCCTTGGCGGGCTTCGCGGTGGTCGTCTGCGTCATCGCTGGTGTCCTTCCGTGGGGCGGAGCAGGGGCGGGTGCAGGGCCGTCGCCGGCCCGGGGCGGTACAGCGCGGCCGGCTTGCCGCGGCCGCCGGTCAGTCGGGCGGCTCCGGGGACCGCCTCGACGAAGCCGGGCGTCGCCAGGACCTTGCGGCGGAAGTTGGGGCGGTCCAGGGCCGTGTCCCAGACGGTCTCGTAGACGGCCCGGAGCTCGCCGAGGGTGAACTCGGGGGGACAGAAGGCGGTGGCCAGGCAGGTGTACTCCAGCTTCGAACCCACCCGCGAGCGGGCGTCAGCCAGGATCACCGCGTGGTCGAACGCCAGGCCGACCGCCTCGCCCACGGGCACCCAGCGGGCCCGGTCGGCGTCACCGCCGCCGGTCGCCGCCGGCTCGGGCATGTCGGGGACCAGCGCGGTGAACGCCACCGAGACCACCCTCATCCGGGGGTCCCGGTCGGGTTCGCTGTAGGTGCGCAGCTGTTCGAGGTGCAGGGCCTCCACAAGATCGGGCGCCAGGCCGGTCTCCTCGGCGAGTTCCCGGCGGGCGGCGCTCTCCGCCGACTCGCGGGGCAGGATGAAGCCGCCGGGGAGCGCCCATGCGCCGGCGTACGGTTCCTGCCCGCGCCGGATCAGCAGGACGTGCAGGGCGCCGCCGCGGACGGTGAGGACTGCGAGGTCGACCGTCACGGCGAACGGCTCGAAGGCGTACGGGTCGTAGGCCGCGTTCACCGTTCCTCCGACCCGACGCCGCCGGACCGCCCCGCGCCGCCCCGCGGCGGTACGTCGGCGGCCCGCGGCAGACGGTCGGGCCGCGGTACGTGGTCGGGCCGGCGTACGTTCTCGGGCAGCGGGTCCGCGAAGTACCAGCCCTCGGCGAGCAGTTCGTCGACCGCCGTCACGGCCGCCGCCAGCCGCGCGTCGCGGTCGCCGCGCATGACGAGGAACCGCCTGCCGGTCCGCTCCAGTTCCTCCCGGAACCGGCTCGTCATCCAGGGCCGCAGGTGTTCCCCGTCGCGCAGGCCGTCGTCCTCGAACGGCACGTCCGCGTCGTCCGTCAGCAGGTACAGGTCACGCCGGGTCAGGGCGGCGATCTTCTCGACCTCCTCGTCGCGCTCCCCCAGGTACCGCTCGTGCCAGACCCCGGTGGCGAAGGAGTCGGTGTCGCAGAACAGCACCGGCGAGCCCGACCTGGCGGCCCGTTCCTCGTCCGCGTCCTGACGCCGGGCGATCACCGGGAACTCGCGGGAGGCGAACGTCACGTCCGCCCAGGAGGCGTCCGGATCGGCCACCCGCGCCGCCGCGAGCTTCTCCTCGCTGTACCGGCGGCCGTACTCGGCGACCCAGCCCGTCTTCGACCACACCCCGCCCCGCCGCCGGTAGTGGGCCGCCAGGTCGAGGGACAGCGTCGTCGTGCCCGTGGACTCGGCGCCCAGGACGACGACCCGCCGGGTCAGGGCGGCCCGCACCGCGGGTCCGAGGAACTCCCAGCAGCCGGCCGGGTCGGCGCGCACGGCCGTCCCCGAGACGGGGAACAGAGTCCGCTCCCGGTCCACGAGGACCTCCTGCGCGCCGAACCGGCGCGCCAGTTCGCTCCCGTACGCCTCCGAGGTGAAGACGGCGTCCACGCGCCGGGGCACGGCGGCCCGGAAGATCGCCATGTGGGCCTCCCAGACCTGCGGGTCGTGCAGGTCGACGGGGATGTCGTCGACCGCGCCGACCACATGGGCGCCGGGGTGTTCCTCACGCATCCAGGCGACCCGGTCCGCCAGCGGCACCGACTCCACGGAGGCCGCGCAGACCAGGACGGTCAATCGCTCGCACTGGTCCTGGGCGGTGCGCACCAGGTGGTGGTGTCCGGCGTGCGGCGGGTAGAACTTGCCCAGCACCAGCCCGTGCCCGTACCGCTTCCCACCGCTCACGCCGTCGCCTCCGCGGCCGTACGGGCGCCAGGGCCGGTCGGCAGCTCGCGGCGCCAGCCCGCCAGGCCGGCCACGCACAGGAGGAGGAAGCCGCCGTAGAGGACGGAGGTCAGGTAGAGCCCCTTGTAGACGTACAGGGGGATGTAGACGAGGTCGGCGGCGATCCACAGCCACCAGGACTCCAGCAGCTTGCGGCACTGTCCGTAGGTGGCCATGAGGGACAGCGCGGTGGTCAGCGCGTCCCAGAACGGCACGGTGGAGTCGGTGACCCGGCCGAGCAGCAGCGTCAGGCCGAGCACCCCCACCGCCCCCGCCGCGGCGAGCGCGGCCCATTCGGCGCGCGTGGTGCGGCGCACCGGCAGGGCCTTGGCGGTTCCTGGTCCACCCCCGTGGGTCCAGGACCACCAGCCGTACGCGGCGAGGGCGATGAAGACGATCTGCATCCCGGCGTCCGCGTAGAGGCCGGCCCGGGCGAACAGCACGATGAAGAAGACGTTGTTGGCGATGCCGATCGGCCAGTTGGCGATGTGCTGCCGGGCCACCAACCACACGCACCAGGCGCCCGTGGCCGATCCGAGGATCTCGGTCCAGTCCGTGTTCCAGCCCATGACGGCCCCACTCCCTTTATAGTCACGATGACTATAAAGGGCCGCGCGTTCGACGGGCAAGGGAAAAAACCGCATGGGAAACCCGCATACGGAAGAACCCGCGGCGCCCGAAGGCACCGCGGGTTCTCTCGTACCGGTTCCGCGGTCGTACGCGTTCGGCGGAAGTCCGGGGACGGGCTACAGGCCGACCTCGCGCATCAGCATGCCGACCTCGGTGTTGGTCAGGCGGCGCAGCCAGCCGGACTTCTGGTCGCCCAGCTCGATCGGCCCGAAGGAGGTGCGCACGAGCTTGTCGACCGGGAAGCCGGCCTCCGCCAGCATCCGGCGGACGATGTGCTTGCGGCCCTCGTGCAGGGTCACCTCGACCATGTAGTTCTTGCCGACCTGGTCCAGGACGCGGAAGTTGTCGGCGCGGGCGTAGCCGTCCTCCAGCTCGATGCCGTCCTTGAGGCGCTTGCCGATGTCCCGGGGCAGGGAGCCGGTGATGGCGGCGACGTACGTCTTCTGCACGCCGTACTTGGGGTGCGTGAGGCGGTGGGCCAGCTCGCCGTGGTTGGTGAGCAAGATGATGCCCTCGGTCTCGGTGTCGAGCCGACCCACGTGGAACAGCCGCGTCTCGCGGTTGGTGACGTAGTCGCCGAGGCACTGGCGGCCGTCCGGGTCCTCCATGGTGGAGACGACGCCGGCGGGCTTGTTCAGCGCGAAGAACAGGTACGACTGGGTGGCGACGGTCAGACCGTCCACCTTGATCTCGTCCTTCGGCTGGACGCGCTTGCCCTGCTCCAGCACGACCTCGCCGTTGACCTCGACGCGGGCCTGCTCGATGAGCTCCTCGCAGGCGCGGCGCGAGCCCATGCCGGCGCGGGCGAGCACCTTCTGCAGACGCTCGCCCTCCTCCTCGGCGCCCGGGAAGGTCTTGGGGGTCTTGATCACGGGCTTGTCGGCGTACCGGTCGCGCACGCGCTCCTCGATCCGCGCGTCCAGCTCGCGGGGGCGCGACTGGCCGCTACGGCTGCCGGGACCGCGGCGCGGGCCGCCGGCCCCGCCGATAGCGGGGGTCTTGGACGTCTTGGGGCCGCCCTTGGCGCCACCGCGCGCCGCCGTGCCGCGCGCACCGCCCCGGCCGGCGTCGGAGGCGCCGCGGGCACCGCCGCCGCCCGCCTTCGGGCCGCTGCGGCCCGACCGCTCGCCCTCGGGGCCGACGTCGTAGCGCCGCTCCTCGGGGCGGGGGTTGCGCGGACGCTGGGGCGCCTGGTCGCGGTCACGGTCGCGGTCTCGGAAGCCGCCCGCTCCCGCTCCCGCGCCCGAACCCGAGCCACCGCCGCCGCGGTAGCCACCACCGCCGCCGCCGGAGCCGCCGCCGCGGTAGCCACCGCCGGAGCCGCTACCGCTGCCGCCTCCGCGGTAGCCACCGCCCGCGCCGGAGCTGCCGCCGCGGGAGTTCCCGCGTCCGCCACCACCACCGCCGCCGCTGTTCCTGTTGCCGCCGCCGTTGCCGTTACCGCTGCTTCGCATCAAAGTTCCGTCGTCTTGTCGTCTTCATCGGTATCCGGTGCATCCGGATCGAACGACGGAACACCCTCTTGCGTCTCGGCTTCGATCGCGTCCGCCTCGGGGAGGAAGGGCGCGAGCTCCGGGAGCTCGTCCAGGCCGCGCAGGCCCATCCGCTCCAGAAAGTAGTTCGTCGTCCTGTACAGGATCGCACCTGTTTCGGGTTCCGTCCCCGCCTCGGCCACCAGACCGCGCTGGAGCAGGGTCCGCACGACCCCGTCGCAGTTGACCCCGCGGACCGCCGAGACCCGCGACCGGCTCACCGGCTGGCGGTACGCGACGATCGCCAGGGTCTCCAGGGCCGCCTGGGTGAGACGGGCCTGTTGGCCGTCCAGTACGAAGGCCTCGACCGCCGGGGCGTACTCGGCGCGACTGTAGAACCGCCAGCCGCCGGCGACCGCGCGCAGCTCGAATCCACGCCGCTGGACGGTGTACTCGTCGGCCAGCTCGCGCAGCGCGTCCGCCACCTCCCGGGGGCTGCGGTCCAGCACCTTGGCGAGGTGCTCCTCGGTCGCGGGCTCGTCCACGACCATGAGGACGGCCTCAAGGGCGCCCTTGAGCGCGAGCCCGGCCACCTCGGCCACCTCTGTCATTCCTTCGCCTCCACGATCTGATCGAACTCGTCCGTCACCCTCGGCATGCCGTCGCCGTCCCCGCCGCTCCAGCGCACCGTGAGCGCCCCGAGCGCCTCCTCCTGGTCGAGGACCACGGCCTTCTCGCGGTAGAGCTCCAGCAGGGCCAGGAAGCGCGCGACGACGGTGAGGGTGTCGGGGGCGCCTACGGTGAGCTCCTGGAAGGTGGCCTCACCACGCGCCTTGAGCAGGGCGACGACCAGGCCGGCCTGTTCGCGGACGCTGACGAGCGGGGCGTGGATGTGCTCGACGTAGACCTGGGGCTCGGCGCGGGGGCGCATGGCCCGCACGGCGAGCCGGGCGAAGCCGTCGGCGCCGACGCTGATCACGACCTCGGGCAGCAGCTCGGCGAGGTGCGGCTCCAGTCCCACGGTACGGGGGTACCGCTTGCCCTCCTGCCGGGACCAGTCCTCGAAGAGTGCGGCGACCTGCTTGTAGGCCCGGTACTGGAGCAGCCGGGCGAAGAGCAGGTCCCGGGCTTCGAGCAGGGCGAGGTCGGCCTCGTCCTCGACCTCGGCGGCGGGGAGGAGGCGGGCGGCCTTGAGGTCGAGGAGGGTCGCGGCCACGACGAGGAACTCGCTGGTCTGGTCGAGGTCCCAGTCGGGGCCCATGGCCCGGATGTACGCCATGAACTCGTCGGTGACCTGGGAGAGCGCGACCTCGGTGACGTCGAGCTTGTGCCGGGAGATCAACTGGAGGAGCAGGTCGAAGGGCCCCTCGAAGTTGTCCAGCCTCAAGGTGAACCGCCGCTCCCCGGCGCCCTGCCCATGCCCGTGGGACGGGTCCGGGCCCCCGGCCACGGTCGCCTCTGACCGGGCGGAACCGGGACGGTGGCCGTCCGGCGACGTGCCCACCGCCGCGGCACCGCGCGCCACGAACCCCGCCGCCGTACCCCCGGAGCCGCCGGCTGGTCCGGGGCCCGCTCCGGCCGCGGCCTCCGGCGGCTCGGAAGAACCGGGGCAGGGCCCCTCGGCCGGACCCGCCGGGCCCGCCGGGACGAAGGCGCCGGCAACCGGGGCTTCGGGGTCGCGGGGGCCGGAAACCCGACCACCGGCGGCTGCCGCGCTACCAGGGTCTTCGGCGGGGACCGCAGGGGCGGGGGAACCGGTAACCAGGGCGCCGGCGTCACCGGGGCTGGAAACCCGGCCACCGGCGGCTGCCGCGCTACCAGGGCCTTCGGCGGGGACCGCAGGGGCGGGGACGCCCGTGCCGAGGTCGTCGCCCGGCGTGCCGCCCGCCTCCGGGCGGCGCGGTCCGTGCTCCTCGGCCTCGACGCCGCCCGCGTCGGGGGCGGTCGGCACCACGTGCGGGGCGTCCGGGGCGGCGCCACCCGGGCCGCGCCCCAAATGGCGACGGGCCGGGCGGCCGGGTTCGGCGGGAGCGGACATCGGTATCCAGATTCGGGTGGTGCGGGGAAGAGCGTGCCAGCAGCCTAACCACCGGGCCGCCCCCACCCCCCGCGCCCCACCGCCACCCTCCCGCCCGAGCGCCGGGCGTGGCCCGGGCGGGGCACCTCGGGCCACGCCCCGGATGCCGAACGCGCGGCTTCCTCCGCACACATCGAGGGCGGCACCCGTGGAGGAACATCGGACACCCGCCGACCGCGCCTCCCAAGGACGCGCCGGGCCGGCGTGGCACGGGGCGCCGGGCTCGATACGCCCCCGCCCTGACGGGACAACCTTGGCCACGCCCCGGACACCAGCGGCGGGGCCGGCCATCGGGCACATCAAGGGCGCCGCCCGTGCCGGAGGCACCGGGCACCCGTCCGGTCGGCCTCCCCACAGGCAGGCGCCGGCAGGCGGCGCCCGGCCGCACCGGGCTCGATACACGTCCGCCCGAACCGGCCAGTGCCCCAGACGGGCTCCTTGAGCCCCCGGTAAGCGAGGCCCGCACCGTGGGGCGTCAGACACCCGTCCAGCCGGCCTCCCCACACGGATACGCAGAACCGGCGGAGCCCGGCGCGGCCTCAGGGTTGGGCCCCGCCGCCGCGCCCGCCCGGACGGGCTCCTTGAACCCCCGGTAGGCAAGCCCGCACACCCATGGGGGCGTCGGACCCACAGGGACGCGCCGGACGGCGGTGCGACACGGCGCAAGGCGGTCCGCCGGCCGCGCCGGGCTCGATACGCGGCCGCCCGAATCGGACAGTCGCTCGGACGGGCTCCGTGGGGGCCGGATACGCACGGGCGACGCCCATGGGGGCGTCGAACCACAGGGACGCGCCGGACTGGCCGTGCCCGATCTGGCGTCAAGGCAGGACCCGCGGGCTCGGTTAGCGCACGCCCGGTCGCGCCGGTGACCCGCGGCGTGGAACGGCTACGGACACCGCGCCGGCCGGACCCTCCCCACCGAGGCCGCTGAGGGCCGCGTCCGTGCCGCGAGGCTTCGGGGTTCGACGCGCCGAGCGGGGCGCTGCGGAGGCCGGCGGCGGTCTGCTCGCCGCGTGTCTCGTAACCGCCCGGGGAGCCATGGTGCGGCCGGCAGGCCTCGCCGGTACCAAGGGGCCGGGGAGCGGGCTGCCACGGGCGCCCCGTGCGACTCGGTACGGACTCCGCCCGGGCCGGGGGCCTCGGGCGGCGGCTCCCGCGGGCCGGAGGGGCCGGGAGCGGGCGGTCGGGGCAGGCGCGGGGCCGTCGCGTTCGTCGGGCAACGGGCCGCCACGGGCCCGCGTGCCGGGGAGGCGTCCGGCGGGCTCAGCGGCCGCGGAGGCGGCGGACCAGGATGCTCGCGTCGCCCCGGGACTCCAGGTCGGCCAGGACCACCGCCACCGCCTCGCGGACGATGCGGCCCCGGTCGACCGCCAGGCCGTGCTCCCCGCGCAGCACCAGCCGCGCGTGCTCCAGGTCCATCAGCTCCTCGGCGGAGACGTAGACCGTGATTTTCTCGTCGTGCCGCTCACGCCCGCTGGGGCGCCGGTTCGCACCCCGGCCCTGCCCCTTGCCGGACCGGGGCGACGACGCCCCGGCCGCGGTGGCAGAACCTTCCTGCGGGCGCCGTTGCGCGCCCACCGCGGCTTCGCCCGCCTCCCGGCCGCCCCGGACCTCGCCCGCCGTGTGCTCCGGCGAGGCCGAAGGCGAAGGCGCTGGTGAACCCGGCGTCGCCGGTTCCTCCGCGCCCCGCCTCGGCGAGGACGACTGGAGCGCCATCCCCCCGGTCGTACGGAACAGTTCGTCGGCTCCGGGCAGACTCACTCGGCGGGACACCGGGCGAGCACCTCCCTGGCCAGCTGGCGATAGGCGGCGGCGCCGACGGAGTTGGAGGCGTACGTGGTGATCGGCTCACCGGCGACCGTGGTCTCCGGGAAGCGCACCGTGCGGCCGATGACCGTGTGGTAGACGTGGTCGTCGAACGCCTCGACGACGCGCGCCAGCACCTCACGGCTGTGCACCGTGCGGGAGTCGTACATCGTGGCGAGGATGCCGTCCAGCTCCAACTCGGGGTTGAGCCGCTCCTGCACCTTCTCGATCGTCTCGGTCAGCAGCGCCACACCGCGCAGCGCGAAGAACTCGCACTCCAGCGGGACGATGACCTTGTGAGCCGCCGTCAGGGCGTTCACGGTCAGCAGGCCGAGCGAGGGCTGACAGTCGATCACGATGTAGTCGTAGTCCTGCATCAGCGGCTTGAGCGCCCGCTGGAGCGTGGACTCGCGCGCGACCTCGCTGACCAACTGCACTTCGGCGGCGGACAGGTCGATGTTGCTCGGCAGCAGGTCCATGTTGGGAACGGCCGTCTTGAGCAACACCTCGTCGGCCGACATGCCCCGCTCCATGAGCAGGTTGTAGACCGTCAGGTCGAGTTCCATCGGGTTGACGCCGAGGCCCACGGACAGCGCGCCCTGCGGGTCGAAGTCGACGAGCAGCACGCGGCGCCCGTACTCGGCGAGCGCGGCGCCCAGGTTGATGGTCGACGTGGTCTTGCCCACGCCGCCCTTCTGGTTGCACATCGCGATGATCTTCGCGGGACCGTGGTCGGTCAGCGGGCCCGGGATCGGGAAGTACGGCAGCGGCCGTCCGGTCGGGCCGATCCGCTCGCGGCGCTGGCGGGCAGCGTCGGGGGCGAGAGTGGCCGCGTACTCGGGGTCGGGCTCGTACTCCGCGTCGGGGTCGTAGAAGTGCCCTTCGGGCACCTGGTCGTAGTCGGCGAATCCCACGGGCTGTTCGCCGCTCGGGTCGCCGGCCCTGGAGTTCACGTCTAGGCCGTCCATGCTCTTTCGGGGCGTCGTCATGTGCTGGTGGTTTGCGAAGGTGCGGACCGCGACGGAGCCGACAGCCTCGGCCCCGGCGGAACCTCGGTCCCGCTCTGGCGCTCCTGCTCGACCACCCCCAGGAGCAAATGTCGACTCATTCACAAGTCGTCTTACCTCCTCGGACGTGACCAGGACACTTATCGATAGGTCAGCGTGGCACCATGCCGACGGTTGGCGACTCTATGGCGTGTCACCACTCAGCGGCAACACAATCCGCCGGACCCGCCGCGTTGTGTCGGCAAGCGAACACCACTCTGTCAAGGGCGTACGAGCTGTCACTACGAAGTTTCGCGGGTGCGCGAAAGGGTTAAAGGGTTACGTTCGAGGCGAGTTGAACGGCCACCCCGCGCAGCGCGCAAACACCTCCGGCCGGACCTTGGGGGCAAGGTCCGGCCGGAGACGTGAGATTGACGTCAGTCGTTGACGGGTCAGCCGAGCAGCGTGTTCAGCGGCAGGACCTCAAGGCCGTGGGCCTCGGCGACCGGACCGTAAACGACCTTGCCGTCATGGGTGTTGAGGCCCAGCGCGAGCGCCGGGTCACGACGCAGCGCCTCGACCCAGCCGAGGTTCGCGAGCTGCACGATGTAGGGCAGGGTCGCGTTCGTGAGGGCGTAGGTGGAGGTGTTCGGCACGGCGCCCGGCATGTTGGCGACGCAGTAGAAGACCGAGTTGTGGACCTGGAAGGTCGGCTCGGCGTGGGTGGTCGGACGGGAGTCCTCGAAGCAGCCGCCCTGGTCGATCGCAATGTCGACAAGGACACTTCCGGGCTTCATCTTGGCGACGAGCTCGTTGGTGACCAGCTTGGGGGCCTTCGCACCCGGGATCAGCACCGCGCCGATGACCAGGTCGGCCTCGATGACGGCCTTCTCCAGCTCGTAGGCGTTGGAGACGATCGTCTTGATCTTCGTACCGAAGATCTTGTCGGCCTCGCGGAGCTTGTTGATGTCCTTGTCGAGCAGGGTCACGTGGAAGCCCATGCCGATGGCGATCTGCGCGGCGTTCCAGCCGGAGACGCCGCCGCCGATGACCACGCACTCGCCGGCGTGGGTGCCGGGGACACCGCCGGGGAGCACGCCGCGGCCGCCGGCCGAGCGCATCAGGTGGTAGGCGCCGACCTGGGGGGCCAGGCGGCCCGCGACCTCGGACATCGGGGCGAGCAGCGGGAGCGCGCGGCCCGCGAGCTCGACCGTCTCGTACGCGATGGCGGTGGTGCCGGACTCCAGCAGGGCGTCCGTGCACTCGCGGGAGGCCGCCAGGTGCAGGTAGGTGAAGAGGGTCTGGTCCTTGCGGAGGCGGTGGTACTCCTCCGCGATCGGCTCCTTGACCTTCAGCAGCAGGTCGGCGGTCTGCCAGACCTCGTCGGCGGTACCGAGGATCTCGGCGCCCGCGGCGACGTACTCGGCGTCCGTGATCGAGGAGCCGACACCGGCGTTCTGCTCGACGAAGACCTGGTGGCCGTTGCGGACGAGCTCGTGGACACCGGCGGGGGTGATGGCCACGCGGAACTCGTTGTTCTTGACCTCGCGGGGGATGCCGACCTTCATCGTCGATCACGGTCCTTGACTCAGGGGATATAACGGGGCACTTCCATACATACCCGCCCACAAGAACGCGCAACGGGATGCACCACGGGATGTCGTGGTGAAGCCAGTCTAATGAAGGACGACGCGCTGTCTAGCCTTGCAAACAAATAATCTCAGTCGAAATCACTGCGGATTTCGCAGGCTGCGGGGTCGTCTCCCAGCAATCTGTCGGCTGCGGACCTGTGGAGTCGCGCTGCCGCCGGGTCGCCCAGCCGGTCGAGGGTGTCGGCCAGCCGGACCTGGAGCGCGGCCTGGAGCCGCAGGTCCCCGGCCTTGCGCGCCAGCTCCACTGCCTGGCGGCAGGTGTGCAGCGATTCCGCGGGCCTGCCGGCGTATTCCTGAATGCGCGCCATCTCGCTCAACGCCTTTGCCTGGCCCGGCACATCGGCCAGTTTCCGGTACCCCGCCGCGGCCGCCCGCCAACTGCGCAGCGCGTCCCCGTACCGGCCCGCGTAGGTGTGTACGTTGCCCAGCCGTCCGTACAGCCTCGCCTCGTCCGCGCGCTCACCCCGGGCGAGCGCCTGGGACAGGGCCCGGCCGAACCAGTCGCAGGCCCGGTGCCAGTCCGCCAGCTCCTGGTAGGCACCCCCTACGGATTCCATCGCGCGGCCCGTCGCGTAGGGGTCGTTCGCGGCCTTTCCGGCGTCCAGCGCGGCCCGGTAGCGCTCCAGCGCCTCTTGGGTGCGGCCCGTCTCGGCGTCCAGATCGGCCAGGTTCAGCAGCGCGGCGGCCCGCTCCCGGTGCAGACCGCGGCGTTCCGCGACGCCCAGGACCAGGCGGTGCAGCCCGTACAGCTCGGGCGCCGCGGCGGTGGTGCCGCGGTGCTCGGCCAGGGCCCGTACCAGGGCGGCGACCAGCCGTCGGGCGAGCGTGTCCAGCTCCCCGTCCGCCACCGCGAGCGAGGCCGAGGCGACCAGGGCGGGCAACCGGGTGTCGAGCCAGGTGGCCGCCGCGCGCCGGTCGGGGAAGCGCAGCGCGCGCGGCAGCCCGTCCAGCCGCTCCCGTACGTGTTCCTCGTCGTCCGCGGCCATCGCCCGGCAGGAGCCCAGCAGCCGTACGGTCCGCTCCAGCATCCGGGCCCGGGCCAGCTGCACCTCGGTCGGGCGCTCCTTGGTCTCCAGCAGCGCCCGCAGCAACGGTGCGAGGCAGCCGGGCAGCAGGAACAGTCCGTCCTGCGCGTGCCGGACGAGGCCCAGCCCGGCGAAGTCCTCCAGGGTGGACTGCGCGGCTGCCACGGAGCAACCGGCGAGGGCGGAGGCGGTGTGCGAGTCGACGATCCCGGCGGGCGCGAGCGGAAGCAGCCGCAGGGTGCGCTGGGCGGGCTGCGGCAAGGACTCGTAGACGAGCCGGAAGGCACGGCCGAGCGGTCCGTCGGCGCCGGGCGGCATGTCGTGGAGCTGCTTGGCGACGTCGGCGACGGAGGCCTGCGGGTGTGCGGCGAGCCAGCCCCCGGCCAGTTTGAGCGCGGCGGGCTGCCCCCCGCACTCCTGGGCCAGGGCTTCGGCGGCGAGCGGGTCGACCGTGATGCGGGTGTCCCGGATGCCACCGGCGAGCATCTTGACCGCCGAGGGGGTGTCGAGCCCGCCCAGGGTGCACGGGCGGACATCCGGAATCCCGGTGAGGGGCCCCTCGGCGGTGACGACGACCAGGCATTCGGGGGTGTCGGGCAACAAGGCGTCGACCTGGTGCGGGTCGGCGGCGTCGTCGACGAGCAGGACGGCCCGCTTGCCCTTGAGCGCGGTGCGCAGGGCGGAGCTGAGGTCGTCCTCGCCGGCGCCGGGCGGGGTGGGCCGCCCCAGCCCTTCCAGCAGGGTGCGCACCGCCCGTTCGGTGGCGACGGTTCCCCCGCCGGGCAGGGTGAGCCGTACTCTCAGCAATCCGTCGGGGTACTGGTCGCGGACCTCCCGTACGAGTTCCTCGGCCAGCGCGGTGCGCCCCGAGCCGGGACGCCCCGCGATGAGGAGCACCCGCGCGCGGGGGGCCTTGGCCTTGCGGCCCGAGAGGGTGTCGAGTCCGGTCCGCGCGATGTCCTCGCGCAGCTCCTTGAGCTCACGCCGCCGCCCGACGAAATCCGTCACGGAATCCGCTCCTCTCCCTGCCCTTAGGGTTGCCGAGCGTAGTTCACGCAGAGCGACGGTCCGTGTGGAGCGCGGCGGGTAGATCGCCCGATCGGATCAGCCGATCGTCACATCAGCGGCCCATACGGCCCAGCGACCGTTTCCTACGCCTCGAACGGGCGGGCCGGCCAGGGTGCGAGGGCCGGGCGCAGGGAGTCGATCCCACCTTCGCGGGCGAGGGCGGCGGACAGGGCGAGGACCCCGGTCACCAGGCCGGGGTTGCCGAGTTCGCCCGCCAGTACCCGATCCACCAGCTCCTCCAGCGGGACCCGGGCCAACTCCATGTCGGCCTCCTCCTCGGAGACCTCGAAGCGCTCCCCCGGCGCCTGCGCCAGGTCCCGGGCGAGGAAGATCCGGATCGCCTCGTCGGAGCCGCCGGGGCTGGAGAAGAAGTCGACCAGCACCCGCCAGTCGCCCGCCTCGACGTGCGCCTCCTCGTAGAGCTCGCGCTGCGCCGCCCGCAGCGGGTTCTCGCCCGGCACGTCCAGCAGCCCGGCGGGCAGCTCCCACAGCTTGTGCCGCACCGGGTGCCGGTACTGCTTGAGGACCAGGACACGCTGCTCCTCGTCGAGCGCGAGGACGCACACGGAACCGGGGTGCACCTGGTAGTCGCGGCGCGCCACCGCCCCGTCCGGCATCCGCACCTGGTCCGAGCGGACCGCCGTCTTCGCGCCCTGGAACGGGGTACGCGCGGCGACGACCTCCCACGACTCCCGTGTGTCCGACATGTCGATGCCGTTGTCGTTGCCCATGGTGACGCCCATGCCCAGTACCTTCCCGAGAAACGCGACAGCCGGGGCACGATCCGTGCCCCGGCTGCCTACGTTATGCGCTTACGCGATCACTTCGCCGACTGCAGGCGCTCCACCGCGGCCTTGACCAGGCCCGCGAACAGCGGGTGCGGTCGGGTCGGGCGGGAGCGGAGCTCCGGGTGGGCCTGGGTGGCCACCAGGTAGGGGTGGACCTCGCGCGGGTACTCGACGTACTCGACGAGCTTGTTGTCCGGGGAGGTTCCGGAGAAGACCAGGCCGGCCTTCTTCTCCAGCTCGCCGCGGTAGGCGTTGTTCACCTCGTAGCGGTGGCGGTGGCGCTCGTCCACGTACGCCTGGTCGCCGTAGACCTCGCGCACGATCGACCCCTCGGCGAGCTTCGCCGGGTACATGCCCAGGCGCATGGTGCCGCCCAGGTCGCCGGCGCCCTCGACGAAGGCCAGCTGCTCCTCCATGGTCGAGATGACCGGGTGCGGGGTGGAGGCGTCGAACTCGGTGGAGTTCGCGTCCTCGATGCCCGCCAGGTTGCGCGCGGCCTCGATGACCACGCACTGCAGGCCCAGGCACAGGCCCAGCAGCGGGATCTTGTTCTCACGGGCGTAGGTGATCGCGCCGACCTTGCCGTTGACGCCCCGGTCGCCGAAGCCGCCGGGCACGCAGATCGCGTCGACGTCGCCCAGCTGCGCGGCGGCGTCCTCCGGCGTCTTGCAGTCGTCGGAGGTGACCCACTTGATCTGCACGCGGGCCCTGTTGGCGAAGCCGCCGGCGCGCAGCGCCTCGGTCACCGACAGGTAGGCGTCGGGCAGGTCGATGTACTTGCCGACGAGCGCGACCTTGACCTCGTGGTCGGGGTTGTGGACCCGGTCCAGCAGGTCCTCCCACACCGTCCAGTCGACGTCGCGGAAGGGCAGGTCGAGCTTGCGGACGACATAGGCGTCCAGGCCCTCGGTGTGCAGCACCTTGGGGATGTCGTAGATCGACTTGGCGTCGATCGCGGCGACTACCGCGGCCTCGTCGACGTCGCACATCAGCGAGATCTTGCGCTTGATGGAGGTCGGCACCTCGCGGTCGGCGCGCAGCACGATCGCGTCGGGCTGGATGCCGATGTTGCGCAGCGCCGCGACCGAGTGCTGGGTCGGCTTGGTCTTCAGCTCACCGGACGGGCCGATGTAGGGGAGCAGCGAGATGTGCACGACGAAGACGTTGTCGCGGCCGACCTCGTGGCGGACCTGGCGGACCGTCTCGAGGAACGGCAGCGACTCGATGTCGCCGACGGTGCCGCCGACCTCGGTGATGACGACGTCGACGTCGTCGGTCGCCATGCGCCGGATGCGGTGCTTGATCTCGTTGGTGATGTGCGGGATGACCTGCACCGTGTCACCGAGGTACTCGCCGCGCCGCTCCTTGGCGATGACCTGCGAGTAGACCTGGCCGGTGGTGACGTTGGCCGAGCCGTCGAGGTCGACGTCGAGGAAACGCTCGTAGTGGCCGATGTCCAGGTCGGTCTCGGCGCCGTCGTTGGTGACGAACACCTCGCCGTGCTGGAAGGGGTTCATCGTGCCCGGGTCGACGTTCAGGTACGGGTCGAGCTTCTGCATCGTGACCCGCAGGCCCCGCGCCTTCAGCAGCGCACCCAGGCTGGAGGCAGTCAGGCCCTTGCCGAGGGACGAAGCGACACCCCCGGTGACGAAGATGTGCTTGGTCGTCGAGGATGACGAATTTCGTGCCGGCATCGCCAAGAGGGGGCTCCCGTGGGGTCGCGAGGTGAGGTGCGTCCGACGCCGTTCCGCGGAGATCCGGAAGGGTCTCGGGGGGCGCCGAAGCTGCGGTTTCGGGGCTCCTGGTTCGCACAGGCAGACCACCGGTCCACGGGGTACCAGCCTATCAGCGCCCGGACCCGTCCGCCTCCGGCGGCGCTTCGCCGGCCTTCCCCGACCTTCGCCGAGCCCGGTTGCGACCCGGCCGGGCCGGGTATCCGCCCTGGTCACCCGTTCGGCTGAGTCGTATTGTCCCGGGGCTTAAGGGGATCACTAGTGTGCCGTCATATCCTGCTCGAATATCGCTGCACATCGCCGCCGAGCAGTCCGGCATACGGTGTAACCACGCCACATCCGGCAATCTAGGCTCGACGCGGGGACTACACACACAAGAGACCGCGCATCCGCGCATTGCAAGCGCCCTCAGGGGCGGACGTGGCTGTTCGACTGGAGATGCAACGTGTCCGGGCGCATCGAGGATTACGCACTGATCGGCGACATGCAGACCGCGGCTCTGGTCTGCCGGGACGGGGCCGTGGATTGGGCATGCCTGCCACGCTTCGACTCCCATGCTGTCTTCGCGAGCATTCTCGGCACCGAGGAACACGGGTTCTGGCGGGTGGGACCCGCGGTCCCGTCCGGCACCCCGGCCCCCCGGGCCGACCGCCGGCGCTATCGCGGTGACTCGCTGGTGCTGGAATCGGAGTGGGACACGCCGCGGGGGACCGTGCGCGTCATCGACTTCATGCCGCCCCGCGAGGACCACGCCCCGCAGCTGATCCGCATCGTCGAAGGGGTCAGCGGCCGTGTCCCCATGCGCTCCGCCCTGCGGATGCGCTTCTCCTACGGGCGGATCGTGCCGTGGGTGCACAAGGTGGACGGGCGCACCGTGGCCGTCGCCGGCCCGGACTCGGTCTGGCTGGACACCGACGCGCAGACCTACGGCAAGGACCTGACCACCTACTCCGACTTCACCGTCGGGCCGGGTGACCGGGTGACCTTCGCCATCAGCTGGCAGCCCTCCCACAAGGGCGCCCCCGAGTGCCCCGACGCCGAGGCCGCCCTCGGTGCCACCGCCGACTTCTGGCGGGGCTGGGTCGAGCACTGCACGTACCACGGCCCCTACCGCGAGGCGGTGGTCCGCTCCCTGATCACCCTCAAGGCGCTGACGTACGGCCCCACGGGCGGAATCGTCGCCGCGCCGACCACCTCCCTCCCGGAGGAGATCGGCGGCGTACGGAACTGGGACTACCGCTACACCTGGCTGCGGGACGCGGCGATCACCCTCTCCTCGCTGCTGCGCACCGGCTACCGCGACGAGGCGTCCGCCTGGCGGGACTGGCTGCTGCGCGCGGTCGCCGGCGACCCGGAGAACCTGCAGATCATGTACGGGATCGCGGGCGAGCGGGAACTCGGCGAGACCGAGCTGGACTGGCTGCCGGGCTACGAGAACTCGCGCCCGGTCCGCGTCGGCAACGGGGCCGCCCATCAGCTCCAGCTCGACGTGTACGGCGAGGTCACCGAGGCCCTGCACCTGGGCCACATGACGGGCCTGGCCCGCAACGACTACGCGTCGGTGCTCCAGTTGAAGCTGATCCGCTACCTGGAGACGCACTGGAACGAGCCGGACGAGGGCATCTGGGAGGTGCGCGGGCCGCGCCGCCACTTCGTGCACTCCAAGGTGATGGCCTGGGTCGCGGTGGACCGCACGGTCAAGCTGATCGAGAGCGGGGACGTGGACGGCCCGTTGGAGCGTTGGCGCGAGCTGCGCGACGAGATCCACGCCGACGTGTGCGAGAAGGGCTACGACAAGGAGCGCAACACCTTCACCCAGTCCTACGGGTCGAAGGAACTGGACGCCTCCTTGCTGCTGATCCCGCAGATGGGCTTCCTGCCGCCGGACGACAAGCGGGTCATCGGCACCATCGAGGCGATCCAGCGCGAGCTGTCCACCCCCGACGGTTTCATCCTGCGCTACCCGACGGCCGGTGAGGACGCGGGTGTCGACGGCCTGGAGGGCGACGAAGGGGCCTTCTTGGCCTGCTCGTTCTGGATGGCCGACGACCTCGCGATGATCGGCCGGGTCGACGAGGCCCGCCGGCTCTTCGAGAAGCTGCTGTCGCTGCGCAACGACCTGGGGTTGCTGGCCGAGGAGTGGGACCCCAAGCTCCAGCGTCAGGTGGGCAACTTCCCGCAGGCGTTCAGCCACGTTCCGCTGATCGACACGGCGCTGCGGCTGACGGCCAGCGGGGCCTACGGAGGCTGACGCCGCCGGTCCCGGCGTGCTCCGCCGCGCCGGGACCGTGCCCCCCGCCTAGGCTGGAAGGGTTCTTCGCCCTCCAGGGAAGGAGGGGTGGGTCATGGCACCCTTCTCCAAGGCGGCCGACGCACTCGCCGCGCTCCGCGAGGATCTGGCCGGAGAGGTCTTCGCTCCCGGTGATCCGGGCTACGACGAGGCCCGCACCGTCTTCAACGCGATGATCGACCGCAGGCCTGCCGTCATCGCCCGGTGCGAGAGCGTCTCCGACGTCGTCACCGCCGTGCGTTTCGCGCGGGACTTGGACCTGCACGTCGCGGTGCGCGGCGGCGGCCACAGCGTCGCCGGGATGTCCGTCAACGACGGCGGTGTGGTCATCGACCTGCGCGGGATGCACGAGGTGAGCGTCCACCCGGCGGCTAAGGCCGTACGGGTCGAGGGCGGGGCCACGATGAGCCACCTGGACCGGGCCTGCGCGCCGTACGACCTGGCGACCACCGGCGGCCGGGCCTCCACGACCGGCGTGGGCGGTTTCGTCCTGGGCGGCGGGAGCGGCTGGCTGGACCGGAAGTTCGGGCTGGCCGTGGACAACCTGCTGGGCGTGGAGCTGGTGACGGCGGACGGCAACGTGGTGGAGGCCACCGCCGACGAGAACCCCGAGCTGTTCTGGGCCCTGCACGGCGGCGGCGGGAACTTCGGTGTCGCCACGTCGCTGACGCTGCGCCTGCACGACCTGCCGGCCATGTCCATCGCGTTCCTGCTGTATCTGCCCGAGCACGGACCTGACGTGGTCCGCGCGTTCCGGGAGGTCGTCGAGGCCGGGCCCCCCGAGGTGAGCGGGGCCGCGGTCTACCTGACCGGGCCGCCCGCGGAGTTCGTCCCGCCGCACCTGGTCGGGCAACTGCTGGCGGGGGCGTTGGTGACCTACGCGGGACCCGAGGAGGAGGCCCGCAAGCTCGCGGAGCCGCTCCTGGCGATCCCGCACGAGGTCGAGATGGTGACGGGCATCCCGTACGCCGATCTCCAATGCATGATCGACGACCCGGCAGGCATGCGGAACTACTGGTCGGCGGAGTACCTGACCGGGCTGCCGGACGAGTTCGTGGACGTCTTCTGCGCCGCCGGGCAGGCCATGCCCGTGCCGACGGGCACCCAGCACCTGGTCCTGCCGCAGGGCGGCGCGATCGCCTCCGGCCCGCAGGAGTGGCCGGTCCCCTACCGCGACGCGCCCTGGGCCGTGCACCCCTTCGGCATGTGGGAGGACCCGGCCGACGACGAGCGGTGCCGGCAGTGGGTCAAGGACGTCCGCGCCGACGCCCGGCCGTGGAGCACCGGCGCGGTGTACCTCAACTTCACCGGCGACGAGGGTCCCGAGCGGGTGGCGGCCGGGCTCGGCGCCCGGAACCTGGCGCGGCTGGGTGCGGTGAAGCGGGAGTACGACCCGGACAACGTCTTCCGCTTCAACCACAACGTCAAGCCGCTGTAGGACCCACTGCGGGCCTCGCCGTCGGCACTACGACAGGGCGGCGATCACCTCCCGCGCCGCCCGCTCGCCCTCGGTGGCGCCGCCTTCCATGAACCCCTGGAAGTCGTAGCTGCAGTGCTCACCGCCGATGTGGACGCGGCCCTGAGCGGTCCCCTCGTACTTGGCGTACCGGTGCAGGTAGCCGGTGGGCCAGTACGAGTACGCGCCCAGCGAGTACGGGTTCTTGTGCCAGGCCGAGAGCTGGGCGCGCCCGTTCCAAACGGCCTTGGTGCCGGGGAAGAAGGCGTCGACGCCGGTCAGTACCCGGCCCGCGAGGTCGCGTACGTAGGGGTCGGTCTCGGTGGCGAAGGGCGAGCCGGGGGTGAGCGCCCCGGCGAGGCTGCCACCGCCGTACTGGAGCAGGATGCCGCCCGTGCCCGGTTGGACCTTGGTGGTGTCCCAGACCTGCTGGACGGGCGAGTCGGTGAAGCACTCGCCGGCCGAGACGCCCGGCCAGGGGCCCGTGCCGCGCCAGGGTCGGGCGGTGAACTGCATGTTGAGCTTCGTGCAGTAGCCCATGCGGGCGTCGCGCAACAGGTTCTTCATCAGCGGGTCGAAGCCCGCCCCGGACAGGTCGATCCGCTGGAGGATCGGCAGGGGCAGGCACAGGACGGTGTGGTCGGCGACGACCGTGCGGACGGCCCCGGAGTCGTTGAAGGTCAGGGTCTGGGTGCCGTCGGCCGCCACCTTCACCGCGACCAGCTCTCGTCCCATCACGAGCGAACCGGCCGGCAGGGCTTGCGCTATGGCGTTGGGGAGGCGGTCGTTGCCGCCGACGACGTGGTAGCGCTCGTTGGAAAGGCCCCAGACGTTGAAGTTGCCCGGGTTGGACTGGTAGCCCATCAGCAGGACCAGGGCGAGGGCGGATTGGCTCGTGGTGTCGGCCCCGTACTCGACGTTGTAGGCGACGTCGATGAAACGACCGAGCTGCGAGGAGTGGCCGCCGGGGACACGGGTCTCGATCCACTCGTAGAGGGTCATGTCGTCGAGGGCGACGCCGGCGGGGCCGGCGGAGTTCCAGGAGACCTCGCCGGCATCCTGGAGGTCGCGGTGCAGCGCCTGGTAGACGGCCTTGAAGTCCTCGTCGGCCTGGGTGCGCGGGTAGTAGGTGCCGTTGAACCAGAGGATTTCCTCGGCGCCGTTCGGTCCACCGCCGAGGAAGTCCTCGACGGGGAGGTCGAAGCGTCGACAGAGTTCCAGGATCTTCTTGTGGCTGGTGTCGATCAGCTCGCCGCCGATCTCGGAGGTCTGGCCGTACGCCCAGTGCGTGCGCTGGCTGTACATGCGGCCGCCGACCCGGCTCGGGTTGGCTTCGTAGAGCGTGCAGGCTACGCCCGCGTCCTGGAGGGTGAGGGCCGCGGTGAGGCCTGATATCCCGGCGCCGACGACGGCGACGCGGGCCGGTGAGACGGGCGGCTTCGGGGCGGGGGCGGACTCGGCGGCGTACGCGCCGGCGGAGGAGGCGAGGACGGTGCCGAGCCCGAGGGCGGCGGCGCGGCGGAGCAGTTCGCGGCGGCCGAGGCCGCGGACCTCGTCGACGGGCAGGGCGAGGCGGCGGGCCGCCGCGTGTTCGGCGACGAGTCTGCGGAGCGCGTGCATCTGGGGCGTACGGGCCATGGCGGGACTCCTGTCGGTGGGCGACGCTGACGGGGGTGCTGCTGACGGGGCGCTGCTGACGGTGGGGGGCTGCGGTGGTCGTGGGACGTGGTCTCGGGACCGCCGGCGAAGCTGTCCGTCAGCGCGCCGTCGCCGCGGACGGGGCGGGCTCGTCGGCGCGTTCGGCGGAGTCCTCCAGCACGACACGGCCGATGATCTCGTAGCGCTCGGGGGCCTTGAGCTTCAGCCACAGGCCCAGGCCCAGGCCGCCGAAGAAGACGCCACCGACGATCCAGGGGATCAGGGCGAAGAAGAACGAGTCGGCGGCGAGACCGGCGGCGGTCTCCATGTTGACCAGCAGCAGGACGACCACGCCGGCCATGGCGACCCCGCCGATCAGCGGGGCAGTGAACGTCTTGAACCAGTGCCGGTCCTCGGGGTGGTTCTTGCGGAAGTAGCCGATCACCGCGAAGGAGCACAGGGTCTGGACGATGAGGATCGCCATCGTGCCGAGGATCGCGAGCAGCGTGTAGAGGTGGATGTACGGGTCCTGGCCGGTGAGCCAGAACAGCGCTACCAGGGCGGTGGCGATGGCCGTCTGCACGACCGAGGAGACGTGGGGCGAGCCGTGCTTGGCGTGGGTGCGGCCGAGCGCGGGGTGCAGGAAGCCCTCACGGCCGATGGCGTACAGGTAGCGGGCTGCGCACTGGTGGAAGGCCATGCCGCAGGCGAACGAGCCGGTCAGCAGCAGCCATTGGAAGGCGTTCACGGCCCAGCCGCCGATGAAGGTCGCGGTGGGCGCGAAGAACAGGTCGAGCGGGTTCGCGGAGGCCGAGAGTTCCACCGACTTGGCCATGCCGTTGCCGGCGATGGTCATCCAGGAGACGTAGATGTAGAAGAGGCCGACGCCGACGACGGAGATCAGGGTCGCCTTGGGGATCACCCGCTTCGGGTCGCGGGACTCCTCCCCGTACATCGCGGTGGACTCGAAGCCGACCCAGGACCAGAAGGCGAAGAAGAGGCCCAGTCCCGCGGAGGTGCCGGTGAAGGCGTTCCTCGGGTCGACCGGCTCGACGGGGATGCCGTCGGGGCCGCCGCCCGCGATCAGGACGGCGGTGGCGACGGCGAACAGCACGGCGATCTCGGCGACCAGCATCACTCCGAGGGCCTTGGCGGTCAGGTTGATGTCGAAGTGGGCGAGGACGGCGGTGACGGCGAGCATGGCGGCGGCGTAGACGATCCAGGGCAGGTCGACGCCGAGCTGACTGTGGACGGTGGTCTTGGCGAAGTAGGAGAACACGCCGACGATCGAGGCCTCGAAGACGATGTAGGCGAGGACGGCGAGCATGCCGGAGGCCATGCCGGCGATCCGGCCGAGGCCGTGCGAGATGTACCCGTAGAACGCGCCGGCGGCGGTGATCCGCTTGGCCATGGCCAC
Organism: Streptomyces sp. Tek67B01; assembly: GCF_055231995.1. Classification (NCBI taxonomy): domain Bacteria; kingdom Bacillati; phylum Actinomycetota; class Actinomycetes; order Kitasatosporales; family Streptomycetaceae; genus Streptomyces; species Streptomyces sp. Tek67B01. The sequence goes on along the minus strand of NZ_JBUYUY010000001.1, from coordinate 5,503,946 downwards.
GTACCCGACGGCGAAGACGGTGAGCACGGCGGTCGCGAAGAGGTAGCCGGCGGGGGCGCCCGTGCCGTTGCCGAAGCCGACCGCGATGGGGAGGTTGCCGGTCATGGCGGTGATCGGCGCGGCGGTGGCGACGGCCATGAAGACCACCCCGACCAGGCCGACGGAATTGGCCTTGAGCCGCTGGACCTGGGGGGCTCCGGTCGCCGTGGGCGGGGTGCCGGTGACGTCTGTGCTCATGCCGTCCTCGTTCCTGTCGGGTGGGGCGCAACTCTGTCGGTGGGTGACGCACACCACAATCGGCAAGCGGTCCGATAATCTCCTTGCGTGTCATACGAGTTGTCGGGTCGCAAGGGGACAGATCGGGCTTCGAAACCGTCCGGTGATGTGCGGAGAACACGGCGGGCGGTACCGTCCCGCGATATGGACAATCAGGGCGGCATCACTGTTCAGCGGGCGCTGGAACTGCCGGGACTGCGCAGCGGACTGCCGGAGGTCCTGGCCTGCGCCGACCGCCTGGGCCGCACCGTGCGCTGGGTGCACGCGGGCGAGGTCCCCAACATCGCGTCCCTGCTCAAGGGCGGGGAACTGCTGCTGACCACCGGACTGGGCCTGGGTACCCGGCCCGCCGAGCAGCGGGCCTTCGTACGGCGCCTCGCGGACCGGGGGATCGCCGCGCTCGTCGTCGAGCTGGGGCCGCGCTTCACCAGGCTGCCCGCCACGATCGTCGAGACCGCCCGCGCCGCCGGTCTGCCGCTCGTCCAGTTGCACCGGGAAGTCCCCTTCGTCACGGTGACGGAGGAGGTCCACACCGAGATCGTCAACGGCCACTACGCCCTGCTCCAGCGGGCCGAGGAAGTCCATCGGCGATGTACGGAGGCGCTGTTGGGCGGTGGCGGAATCCCGCAGGTGCTGCGCATCCTGGCCGACTTCACGGCGAACCCGGTCTTCCTGGAGACCCCGGACGGGCAGTTGTTGTACGCGGCCGGTCCCGCGGGCGGCGACGCCGCCGCGGACCCGCTCCAGGTGTGGGAGGGCCTGCGGGGCCAGCGCGAGGCCCAGCCTTCCGCCAACACCGTGGTCATCGACGTCCCGGGCGGCGGCCCCGGCACGGGCTCGGTCCGGGCGCGGGTCGTCCTGCTGGGTGTCTCCTCGCCGCTGCTGCCGGTGCACCGGATGGCGGCGGAGCGGACGGCGGGCGTGCTCGCGGTGGTACTGATGCAGGCACGACAGGAGGACGAACTGGCCGCGCGCGGCCGAGGCGACTTCCTGACCGACCTGGCCGAGGGGCGCATCTCCGCGGAGGACGCCCCGGCCCAGGCCCGCGTCCTCGGTTTCAAGCCCGGGGCGGGGCCGCTCCTGCCGGTGGTCATGCGGCTGTCCTCGGAGCTGGGGCCGTCGGGGAACTGGGCGGTGCTGGCCCGGGCGGTTTTGGAGGAGCTGTCCGCGGTCGGCGTGCCGGTGCTGCTGGGAGTGCGGCCGGTGGAGGGCCGCGTCCCGCTGTTGGTGTCCCTGCGGGCCGAGTCGGAGCGCACGGCGGTGGCGGACCGGGTGGCGGCCGCGCTGCGGGCCGGCGTGGAACGCGCGGGGCTGGTCCGGGCGGGGGCGCCGCCGGCGGTGGTCGTCGGCGTGTCCGGCAGTTGGGCGGCGGCCTCGGCGGGCCTGCGCCACGCGGCGGAGACGGCGACGGCCGCCCACGGCCTGCCCGCCCGGCCCTGGTACGACGCGCGCCGCCTGGACATCGACCTGCTGCTGTGGCGGCTGCGGGAACACCCCGACCTCGCGGCGTTCGTGGACCGTGCGATCGGGGCGCTACGGGTCCACGACGCGGCGTCGCGGCCGCCGCTGCTGCCGACGCTGGAGACGTACCTGGCCCACGCGGGCCGCAAGGCGGAGACGGCCCGAGAGCTCCACCTGAACCGCCAGACCCTGTACAACCGGCTGGCGCGCATCTCGGAGCTGCTGGGCACGGACCTGGACGACCCCGAAACGGTCCTCTCCCTCAGCCTGGCCCTCCGCGCCCGTCGCCACGTCAATCCCTCGTGACGCCCCGCCCCGCCGCCCGGCCCGCCGGCGGGCCGGCCCCCGCCGAAGCCCGGTCCGTGCCCAGCGCCGAACTCCGCCCGGCGGAGGCCGGCCGGACCGCCGGCGCGCGCCATAGTCCCGGGGCTCCGCCCCAGACCCCACGCCTCAAACGCCGGCGAGGCTGACATCCGCGACCCGCGCCACAACGGACGCCACGCAACCCGGCGGAGCCGAAAGACCGCCCTCGCCGGCTTCGCCCCGCTGCGCCGAACTCCGTCCGGCGGAAGCCGGGGCACGGGCCGGACCGCCGGCGCGCGCCGTCGTCCTGGGGCTCCGCCCCAGACCCCGCGCCTCAATCGCCGGCGAGGCTGGTAAGCGCGCCCCGCGCCACACCCAACGTCGCACAACCCGGCGGAGCCGAAAGACCGGCCCGCACGGGTCCGGGCGCTCACCCGGCCGCAGGCCCGAAGGCCCTCAGAGGCGGCGCGCCCCCCTTTCTTCAGCCCCGCCGGCGCTTGAGGCGCCGGCCCGGGCGGAGCACCGGCGGCAACCCGGCGGGGCCGACAGATCAGCCTCGCCGGCGTTTGAGGCGCAGGTCTGGGCGGAGCACCGGGCCCCCGGACGGAGTCTGCGGGAGGAACGGCGGATGGGGGTCGGAGACAGCCCCGCAGGGCCCCGCTAGGCCCGCCGGCGGTCCATCAGCTCGTCGTACACCGACAGGACCTGCGCCACCGTGTCGTCCTCGGACGGCCACGTCGCCGCCTGGGCCCGCCCGGCCTCGGCCAGGCGGGTCCGGCGGTCCGGGTCGGCGAGGAGGGCCGTCACCGCGCCCGCCAGCGCCCCCGCGTCGCCGTACGGCACCAGCACCGCCGCGTCACCGACCAGTTCCGGCACTCCCCCGACCCGCGTGGCCACCAGCGCCACCCCGGCCCGCAGGGCTTCCTGCGCCAGCAGCGACCGGCCCTCCCAGCGGCTCGGCAGTACCGCCACGTCGGCCGCCGCCAGCAGCCGGTCCGCGTCCCGTCGCCGCCCCAGCAGCCGCACCGGAAGGCCCTCCGCCTCGATGCGTCGGGACAGCTCCGCCCGTAGCGGCCCCTCCCCCGCGATCACCAGCAGCGGTACGGGGTCCAGCGCCCGCCATTCCCGCGCCGCCTCCAGGAGCAGCCCGTACCCGCGCCGCGCCACCAGGCCGCCGACCGCGATCAGTAACGGGCGCTCCACCACGCCGAGTTCCGCCCGGATCTTCTCGGGCTCCGGCGCCGGTTCCGGCCCCGCCGCCGGTACGGCCACCGCCGCCAGCCGCGCGTCCCGCGCCCCGCGCCGCCGGGCCAGGTCGACCTGGTCCGATGAGGTGCCCAGCACCACCGATGCCGCCCGTGCCACGTGCCGTTCCAGCAACCCGCTCACCCGCCCGAGCGCGCCGGCCACTTCGGGGGCGCCGCCGTGCCAGGTCACCACCAGCGGTACGCCTCGCGCACGGCGGTCCCCGCGCAGCGCCAGCGCGGCCCGCATCCCGGCCCGTACCCCGTGGGCGTGCACCAGGTCGGCCCCCGCGCAGGCGGCCCGCAGGGCGGCCGCCGCGTCGGGCGTGAACTCGGCCCCGGCGCCCGTGAAGTCGTACGCGCCCTCCGCCTCGACGGGCGCGCACACCGTGACCCTCACGCCCCGGGCGGCGAGCCCCGTCGTGAGGGAGCGCACGTGCGCACAGCTGCCGGCACCCGCGCCGCCGAGGATCTGGACGGTACGCAGCGGTTCCCGCCCGTACGGCTGCGTGGGGGCGGTCGGCGAAACCGGGGAGCTGCTCACGGGCCGAAGCTCCAGGGTGAGGGAGTCAGAGACGTCGCCCAGAATGCCAGTCCGTACGCGCGTTCCGGGACCATACGGGTACGGATTCCGCCGTAGGGACCGCCGGACGCCCGCCGGCCTCACCCACACGGGCTACCCCCGTACCCGGCCGGGCCCCCCGCGCGGACCCTTGCCGTCCGCGTGGGTCAGCCGTCCGAGCGGACCCTAGCCGTCCGCGCGGGCCGCCTCCAGCAGTTCCTCGGCGTGCGCGCGCGCCGTCTCCGAGTCCTCCTGGCCGGCGAGCATCCGCGACAGTTCGCGGATTCGGTCCTCGCCCTCCAGCACGGTGACCCCACTGCGCGTCACCGATCCGTCGACGGTCTTCTCCACCAGCAGCTGCCGGTCGGCGAAGGCGGCCACCTGCGGCAGGTGGGTGACGACGACGACCTGTGCCGAGCGGGCCAGCTTGGCGAGCCGCCGCCCGACCTCCACGGCCGCCTTGCCACCGACGCCCGCGTCGACCTCGTCGAAGAGGTAGGTGGGCACGGGGTCGGACCCGGCGAAGACGACCTCCACGGCCAGCATGACCCGCGACAGCTCACCGCCCGAGGCGCCCTTGGCGATCGGCCTGGGCTGCGCGCCGGGGTGCGGGGCCAGCAGCAGCTCCACCTCGTCCGCGCCGGCGGGGCCGTACGCGACGGGCCGGCCGTCGACTTCGACGCCCTCGGGGTCCTCGGTCTGGCGGATGTCGAAGGTGACCCGGGCGTGCGGCATGGCCAGCGAGGCGAGCTCGGCCGTGACATCGGACGCGAACCGGGAGGCCGCCTCCACCCGGGCGTCCGTCAGCGTCTGCGCGAGTTGGGAGAGTTCGGTCCGCAGACCGTCCCGCTCGGCGGTCAGCTCCGCGATCCGCTCGTCGTCGCCGTCCAGCTCCAGCAGCCGTGCGGAGCTCTGCTGTGACCACTTCAGGACGGAGTCGATCGAGTCCCCGTACTTGCGGGTGAGCTGGGTGAGGGCCGCGCGGCGTTCCTCCACCGCGGCCAGCCGCAGCGGGTCGGCGTCGAGGTCGTCGGCGTACCCGGCGAGTTCCCCGGCCACGTCGGCCAGGAGGATGCCCAGCTCGCCGATGCGTTCCGCGAGCGCGCCCAGTGCCGGGTCGTGGGCCCGTACGGACTCCAGCGCCCGGTGCGCGCCCGCGACCAGCGTGTTGGCGTCGATGCCCTCCGGGTCCTCGGGGTTGCCCGCGAGGGCGGCGTGCGCGGCCTGCGCCGCCGAGGCGAGGGATTCGGCGTGGCCGAGCCGCTCCGCCTCCGCCGCCAGTTCGGTGTCCTCACCGGGCAGCGGTTCGACGGCCGCGATCTCGTCCAGCCCGAACCGCAGCAGGTCGGCCTCCTGGGCGCGTTCCCGGGCCCGGGTGGTGATCTCCTCCAGCTCGCCGGCGACCGCGCGCAGCCGCCGGTAGGCGCCGGTGTACTTCTCCAGGGGGACGGCGACGGCGTCCCCCGCGTACCGGTCGAGCGCCTTGCGCTGCCGGGCCGGGCGCAGCAGTCCTTGCTGGTCGGTCTGTCCGTGGACGGCGACGAGGTCGTCGGCGAGTTCGGCGAGCAGGCCGACGGGTACGGAGCGGCCGCCGACGTGGGCGCGCGAGCGTCCCTCGGCGGAGACGGTCCGGCTGATCAACAGGGCGCCGTCGTCGAGTTCGGCCCCCGCCTCCTCGGCCCGCAGGGCGGCGGAGGCGCCCGGCGGCAGCACGACGCGGCCCTCGACCACGGCCGCCTTGGACCCGATCCGTACCAGGGCAGGGTCGGCGCGACCGCCGAGCAGCAGCCCGAGGCTGGTGACGACCATCGTCTTGCCCGCGCCGGTCTCGCCGGTCACCGCGGTGAAACCGGGCGACAGCTCGACCACCGCGTCGTCGATGACCCCGAGCGACCGTATCCGCATCTCCTCAAGCACGGGACGACGATACCGAGGTTTCAGCGGTGCCATGTGACGTCACCCTTCGAGAGTTTCCCGAACGGATGTGCTAATAGCGCACTAATGCGGCGCACCGCGCCAGCCCGACACGGGCAGGGCGAACTTCGCCACCAGCCGGTCGGTGAAGGACGCGTGGTGCAGCCGGGCGAGCCGTACGGGCACCGTCCCGCGCCGGACCTCCACCCGCGCCCCGGACGGCAGCTCCAGCGTGCGCCGTCCGTCACACCACAGGACCCCGTGCGGGGTCCCGGTCTGCACCTCCACCGCCAGCACCGAGTTCGGCGAGGTCACCAGCGGCTTCGCGAACAGCGCGTGCGCGCTGATCGGCACCATCAGCAGCGCCTCCACCTCCGGCCAGACCACCGGTCCGCCCGCCGAGAAGGCGTACGCCGTCGAGCCGGTCGGCGTGGCGCAGACGATCCCGTCGCAGCCGAACCCGGACACCGGGCGCCCGTCGATCTCCAGGACCACCTCCAGCATCCGCTCCGGGGACACCTTCTGGACGGCGGCCTCGTTCAGCGCCCAGTCCCGGTGGACCACGTCGCCGTTGGTCCGCACGAGCACGTCGAGGGTCATCCGCTCCTCGACCTCGTACGCGCGGGTCACGACCCGGTCCACGACCTTGTCCAGGTCGTCCCGCTCGGCCTCGGCGAGGAAGCCCACGCGGCCCAGGTTGACTCCCAGCATCGGCACCCCCGAGCCGCGCGCGAACTCGGCGCCGCGCAGCAGGGTCCCGTCACCGCCCAGCACGATGAGCAGCTCGCACCCCTCCAGGGCCTCGTGCGTGCACTCGGCGACCAGCTCCACCTCGGGCGGCAGCGGCAGGTCCACCGCCTCGTCGGCGAGGACCCGTACCCCCAGCCCCGATTTCAGCAGCCCCTGCACCACGAGCTCGGCGCTGCGGATGGCCGCCGGCCGGCCGGTGTGCGCGACGAGGAAGACGGTCCGCCCCGCCGTCGCTCCGACCCCGTCCGCTCCGGACGTTCCCGCTTCTGACGTTCCCGCTGTATCGGTCACTGCGGCCCCTCCGCCACTGCACGATCGACATCCCCCGGGTCGAGTGCCGGTGCCCCCGCCCGCAGCCACAGAAAGTACTCGACGTTGCCCGACGGCCCGGGCAGCGGGCTCGCGGTCACCCCGAGCACCCCCAGCCCCAGCTTCCAGGCCTGCGCCGCGACGTCCCGTACGGCCTCGGCGCGCAGCTCGGGGCTGCGCACCACTCCGCCGCTGCCCAGCCGGTCCTTGCCGACCTCGAACTGTGGCTTGACCATCAGCACCAGGTCCGCGCCGGGCGCGCAGCACCGTACGAGCGCGGGCAGCACCAGGCCGATGGAGATGAAGGAAAGGTCGCCGACGACGAGGTCCACCGGCACTCCGTCGAGCAGCTCGACGGTCAGCTCGCGGACGTTGGTGCGGTCCTTGACGGTGACGCGGTCGTCGCTCTGCAGGGACCAGGCGAGCTGCCCGTAGCCGACGTCCACGGCCATGACGTGGGCGACCCCGGCGCGCAGCAGCACGTCCGTGAACCCGCCGGTGGAGGCGCCGGCGTCCAGTGCCCTGCGGCCCTCGACGGCCAGGCCCCGCGGCTGGAAGGCCGCGAGCGCGCCCGCCAGTTTGTGGCCGCCCCGGGAGACGTAGTCGGGGTCGCTATCGTCCTTGAGGACGACGAGGGCCGCGCTGGTCTCGACCTGGGTGGCCGCCTTGGTGGCGGTGGTGCCCCCCACGGTCACCCGGCCCGCGGCGATCAGCTGGGCCGCGTGCTCCCGCGAGCGGGCCATGCTGCGGCGTACCAGTTCGGCGTCCAGGCGGCGGCGTGCCACTCCTGCCACGTTCGGTTCAGCTCCTGTTTTCGTACGGTCCGGGGACGGGCGGTGCGTCCAGCGCGGTCAGCGCGTCGCGCAACCCCCTGTGCACATCCTCGTACACCTCGGGGTGTCCGTCCGCCGTGAGGTGGTCGACGTCCGCCAGCCGCTCCAGGAGACCGTCCACCCCGGCGTGGCCGGTGGCGGTGCGCACGACTCCCAGCGGCGCGGGCCCGGCGGGCCCCGCGGGCTCGGCGGGGGTGTCGGGGGCGTCCGCGGCGGCTTCCGGTGCTTCGTCGGTCATGCCCCGACGCTACCGCGAAGCGCCCCGCGACCTCGTACGGCTCTGCGGTACGGTCGTGATCACGATGGCTACCACCGAGGAGTGCCGCGAAGCACTCGACCGACTCTCAGACAACCTGGCCCGCGCCGAGGGCGACGTACGCGGCGCGGTCGCGCTCGACCGCTCCCTCAGCTGCCACATCACCGACCTGGACCGCACCTTCACGGGCCGCCTGGCCGGGGGCCGGATCCGGGTCGACGCCCTGACGCCCGGCCCGCCGGCCACCAAGGCCCAGATCCGCCTCGCGATGACGGGCGACGACCTGCTCGCCCTGGTCGCGGGCGAGCTGAACTTCGCCCGTGCCTGGGCCTCGGGCCGGGTGAGGCTGGAGGCCGGCATCCGCGACCTGCTCCGTCTGAAAAGCATGCTCTGACGCACGCCTCCCGGTCCGCCCCCCGGAAATTCCGCCCCGGAACCCGGCCCCGGAAGCCCGTCTCAGGCGGACAGTCGCGTACGCGCCTTCCGGGCGGCGGGGATCACCAGGGGCGTTCCGGTCTCCGGGTCCTCGATGATCTGGCAGCGCAGCCCGAACACCCGCTCCACCAGCTCCGCGGTGACCACCTCGGAGGGCGGTCCCTCGGCCACGACGACCCCGCCCCGCAAGGCGATCAGGTGCGTGGCGTAGCGGGCGGCGTGGTTGAGGTCGTGCAGCACCGCTACCAGCGTCCGGCCCTGGTTCTCGTGCAGCTCGGCGCACAGGTCGAGGACGTCCAGCTGGTGCTGGATGTCCAGGTACGTGGTCGGCTCGTCGAGCAGCAGCAGCGGGGTCTGCTGGGCCAGCGCCATCGCGATCCACACCCGCTGGCGCTGCCCGCCCGACAGCTCGTCCACGGCCCGGCCCGCCAGCTCCGCGACCCCGGTCGCGGCCATCGACTCGGCGACGATCCGCTCGTCGTGCCGCGACCACTGCCGCAGCAGCCCCTGGTGCGGGTGGCGGCCGCGCGAGACGAGGTCGGCGACGGTGATCCCGTCGGGCGCGATCGAGGACTGCGGGAGCAGCCCGAGCGTCTTGGCCACCTGCTTCGCCGGCAGGGAGGCGATGGCCTGGCCGTCCAGCAGGACCTGCCCGGCCGACGGCTTCAGCATCCGCGCCAAGGCGCGCAGCAGCGTGGACTTGCCACAGGCGTTGGGCCCGACGATCACCGTGAAGGAGTTGTCGGGGATCTCCACCGAGAGGTCCTCGGCGATGACCCGTTGGTCGTAGCCGAGGGTCACGTTCCGCGCGGTCAGTCGCTGCTGCACTTGCCCACTCCTCGCGTAGCTCATATACGTCCCGCCTTGCGCTCGGTGACGAGCAGCCAGAGCAGGTAGACACCGCCGACCAGCCCGGTCACCACGCCCACGGGCAGCTGGTCCGCCCCGAAAGCCCGCTGGGAGGCCCAGTCGGACACCAGCAGCACGACCGCGCCCATCAGCGCCGCGGTGAGCAGGTTCGGCCCGGCCGAGCGGGTCAGGCGCCGGGCCAGCTGGGGCGCGGCCAGCGCGACGAAGCTGATCGGACCGGCCGCGGCGGAGGCCGCCGTGGTCAGTACGATCGCCGCCGTCATCAGCAACAGCCGGCTGCGCTCCACCCTGACGCCCAGGGCGTACGCGGCGTCGTCGCCCATCTCCATCATCCGCAGCGCCCTGCCCTGCCCGAGGACGAGCGGGAACACCACGGCGCAGGTCATCAGCAGCGGCCACACCTGCGACCAGTCCCGGCCGGCCAGCGAGCCGGTCAGCCAGACCATCGCGCGGGTCGCCTCGACCAACTTCGCCTTCGTCAGCAGGTACTGGATGAGGGCGACGAGCATCGCGGAGGCGCCGATGCCGACGAGCACGAGCCGGTAGCCGTGGATGCCCTGCCGGTACGCCAGGAGGTAGACGGCGGCGCCCGTCAACAGCCCGCCGACCACCGCCCCGGCGGCCACCTCGCCGGAGCCGCCGTGGAAGACGATGATGACGGTGAGCGCGCCGACCGCGGACCCGTAGCCGAAGCCCAGCAGATCCGGGGAGCCCAGCGGGTTGCGCGACACGGACTGGAAGACGGCGCCCGCCATCCCCAGTGACGCCCCGACGAGCAGTGCGACCAACACCCGGGGCAACCGCAGGTCGTTGACGATGAAGTCGTCGGCGGGGCTCCCGTCGCCCAGCAGGGTCCGCACCACGTCCCAGGGCGCGATCTCGAAGTCACCGGTCCCGATCAACACGACCGCCATGACCAGCGCCACCGCCGCGAGCAGCAGCCCGGCGGCCAGGGCGCGCGGCTCCACGCGCAGTGCCGTTCCGCCGGGCCCGCGCAGTACCCGCGACCGGCTCCTCGTGGACCTCTCGGGCTTCGTGGTCGTCGTCCGCGTCACAGTTGGGCCATCCTCTTGCGCCGGACGAGGTAGATGAAGACCGGGCCGCCGACGAGCGCGGTGACGATGCCGACTTGCAGCTCCGCGGGCCGGGTGACGATCCGTCCGATGACGTCGGTGCCCAGGAGCAGTACGGGGGACAGCACGGCGGAGTAGGCGAGCACCCAGCGCATGTCCGGGCCGGTGATGAGCCGTACCAGGTGCGGGATCATCAGTCCGATGAAGACGATCGGCCCGCAGGCGGCGGTCGCCGCCCCGCACAGCAGGGTGATGGCGACCATCGCGCCGATCCGGGTCCGCGTCAGGTTCGCGCCGAGCGCCCGGGCGGTGTCGTCGCCCATGGCCATGGCGTTGAGCGGCCGGCCGAGCGACAGCGCGAGCGCCGCCCCGACCAGCAGGAAGGGGGCGACCTCGTGAACGGTGTCCATGGTGGCCGACGCCAGCGAACCGACCGTCCAAAAGCGCAGCTTGTCCAAGGCCTTGCTGTCCATCAGCTGCACGGCGTTGATGTAGCCGACCAGGGCGGCGCTGGCCGCGGTACCGGCGAGCGCGAGGCGTACCGGCGTCGCGCTGCGGCTGCCGCCGAGCACGTACACGACGACCGAGACGACGGCCGCCCCGAGGAAGGCCCACCACACGAACGCGCCGAGCGAGGAGACGCCGAGGAAGCTGATCGCAGATACGACGGCGGCGGCGGCGCCCGCGTTGACACCGAGGATGCCGGGCTCCGCGAGGGGGTTGCGGGTCAGCGCCTGCATCACCGCGCCCGACAGCCCGAGGCCGAGGCCCACCAGCACCCCGAGGAGGGTCCGCGGGACCCGCAGGTCGCGCACCACCACGTCGCTCGGGGTCCCCGCATAGTGGAACAGGCCGTGCCAGACCTGGTCGAGGGGAATCTGCTTGGCGCCGACGGCGATGCTCGCCACCGCGACCAACACCAACACCGCCAGCGCGGCCAACAGACCGGCCGCACGGGCGCCGTGGCGGGCGCGGAAGGCGGCGACGGGCGCGGCGCTCGGTTCGGGGGGACTCTCGACCAACACGCAAGTTAGGTTAGCCTACCCTGCGCCATCGGGTTTCCGCGGTCGCGTCCTACAGCCCCAGCCGCGCCAGCGCCTTCCCCGCCTCCAGCTTCGAGGACCCCTCGCCGGCCGACGTCCAGGCCGCCGCACACAGCGCCCGCAGCCCGTCCAGCGGGTCGCCCTCCTCACCGCGCAGGGTGAGTACGTCGCCCGACGCGACCGCGGTCCAGGCACCACAGCGGAACCCGTCCCCGGCCGCCACGACCTCCGGCTGCCCGGTCAGCAGCCCGCGCAGATCCCGGTCCACGTACGTCGGCCGGTGCTGCGGCTCGGCCCGCAGCAACTGCGCCGCGTCCGTCACCCCGGTCAGCACCAGCAGCGAGTCCACGTCCCCGTTGAACGCGCCCTCGATGTCGGTGTCCAGCCGGTCCCCGACCACCAACGGCCGCTCCGCCCCGGTCCGCAGCACCGTCTCCCGGTGCATCGGGGGCAACGGCTTGCCCGCCACCTGCGGCTCCGCGCCCGTGGCGATCCGCACCACCTCCACGGCGGCCCCGTTGCCCGGCGCGATCCCGCGCGCCCCCGGGATCGTCAGGTCCGTGTTCGACGCGTACCAGGGCACCCCCCGGTTGACCGCGTACGAGGCCTCCGCGAACCGCCCCCACGCCAGGTCCGGACCGCCGTACCCCTGCACGACCGCCGCCAGGTCCTCCTCGTCGGCGGACTCCACCGGCACCAGCCCGCGCTCCCGCAACGCGACCCGCAGCCCCTCCCCACCGATCACCAGCACCTTCGACCCCGGCGCCACCTGATCGGCGATCAGCCGGGCCACGGCCTGCGCCGAGGTGATCACCTCGGCCGCCTCCGTCGGAATCCCCAGCTCGCACAGGTGCCCCGCGACCGCGTCCGGGGTCCGCAGCGCGTTGTTGGTGACGTACGCGAGGTGCATGCCCTCCGCCCGGGCGGTCCCCAGCGACTCCACCGCGTGCGCGATGGCCCGGCCCCCCGCGTACACCACCCCGTCCAGGTCCAGCAGGGCCGTGTCGTACGCCTGGTGAAGACTCCGCCCGCTGCCCGCGGGGCTGGTCCTGCTCTGCCGGGTCATCGTGTCCGCTCCTCGTCCGCTCGATCTTCGATCGAACCTGTCCGTATATGCCCTGCCCATGCGCTCCCCCGATCATCCCGCACCGTGAGACGCGTCTTACCATGCACCAATGACCACACCTGGTAACGCGGACCGAGGACTGCGCCTGATCCCCTTCCCCGGACTGCGCTATGACCCCGAACGCGTCGGCAGCCTGGCCGCCGTCACCTCACCGCCCTACGACGTGGTCGTCCGACCCGACGGAGTCGACTACCTCGAATCCGCCGACCCGCACAACATCGTCCGCCTGATCCTCCCCCAGGCCGACACCCCCGCCGCCCGGGGCGAACAGGCGGCACGCACCATGCGCCACTGGCTCGACGAAGGCGTCCTCAGCGCCGACCCCGAGCCGGCCCTGTACGTCTACGAGCAGCGCAAGCCGGGCGTGCTCCAGCGCGGCGTCATCGGCGCCCTGGCCCTGACCACCGCCGACGCCGGGATCGTCCTGCCCCACGAGGACGTCATGCCGCACGTGGTCACCGACCGCGCGGGCCTGATGCGCGCCACCTCCGCGAACCTCGAACCCCTCCTGCTCACCTACCGGGGCGGCGACCCCGCGACGGGCGCGGCCGCCGTCATCGAACGGACGGCGCAGGGCGAGCCACTGCTGTCCACGGTCACCGAGGACGGGTTCCGGCACAGCCTGTGGGCCATCACCGACCCCGCCGACCTGGCCGCCGTCACCGCCGACCTCGGCCACCGCCAGGCCCTCATCGCCGACGGACACCACCGCTGGGCGACGTACCTGCGCCTCCAGCAGGAACACCCCTCGCCCACCGCCTGGGACTTCGGCCTCGTGCTGCTCGTGGACACCGCCCGCTACCCGCTCCAGGTCCGCGCCATCCACCGGATGCTGCGCCGGCTGCCGAAGGCGCGAGCGCTGGCGGCGCTCGACGGATCGTTCCGCGTCCGCCCGATCGAGGGCCCGCTCCCGCTCGCCCTGGAAGCCCTCACCGACGCGTCGGAACGCGGCAACGCCTTCCTGCTCAGCGGCGACGGCACCTTCCACCTGGTCACCGACCCGGACCCGGCCCTCATCGAACGCACCGTCCGTCACGATCGCCCCGAGGCCTGGCGCCGGCTGGACGCGACGGTGTTGCACGCCGCCCTCCTCGACACCCTGTGGCAGATCCCCGACGAGCCGGAGCACATCTCCTACATCCACGACGCCGCCGCGACCGTGGAGATGGCCGAACGCCACGGCGGCACGGCGGTGCTGTTGCACCCGGTACGCGAGGACGTGGTCCGGGACCTCGCCCGCCAGGGCGTCACCATGCCCCGCAAGTCCACGTCCTTCGGCCCCAAGCCTGCGACGGGTCTGGTGCTGCGCAGCCTGGACTGACCCGCGTCGGCCGGGCGCGGACATGCGAAAGGGCGGTACCCCCGGGAAGGGGGTACCGCCCTTTCAGTTCAGCCGTCAGGCCTTGTCGCGGCCCTCGGCCCGCTCCGCGTCGTCGGCGGCGGCGTCGAGGGGCTCGTACTCCTCGTCGTCCTCGTCGTAGTACTCGGCCTGGTCGGCGGCGCGCTCGGCGGCCGCCACCTCGGCGTCGTCCTCGTCGCCCTCGTCATCGTCCTCTTCGACGTCGGCGTCGGCGATGTCCTCGAGGTCGTCGTCCTCCCGGTCGTCCGGTACGGCGGCGTCGACGAACTCGACCCCGTCGAGCTCGGCGAGCCGGTCGGAGGCGTCCGTCGCCTGGTCCTTGTCCGCCTCGGCGGTCTTGGCGAACCACTCGCGGGCCTCGTCCTCACGACCGGCGGCCAGCAGGGCGTCGGCGTAGGCGTACCGCAGGCGCGCGGTCCACGGCTGCACGGAGTTCGACGCCAGCTCCGGGCTCTGGAGGGTCACGATGGCGGCGTCCAGCTCGCCCATGTCCCGCCGGGCCCCGGCCGCCACGAGACGCATCTCGACCTGGCCGGCCTTGTCCAGCTTCTGCACCTCGGGCTCACCGGCCATCGCCAGCGCCCGCTCCGGACGGCCGAGGCCGCGCTCGCAGTCGGCCATGACCGGCCACAGCTCGACCGAGCCGGTCATGCGCTTAGCGGCACGGAACTCCGCGAGCGCCTCGCTGTACTTCTGCGTGGCGTACGCGGCGAAGCCGGCGGCCTCACGGACGGCGGCGACGCGGGAGGCGAGCCGCAGGGCGATACGGGCGTACGCGTACGCCTGCTCGGGGTCCTCGTCGATCAGCCGGGCCACCATGACCAGGTTGCGCGAGACCTCCTCGGCCAGACCCTTGGGCAGGCTCAGGAGCTCCTGACGCACATCGGCGTCGATCTCGTGACCGGTGATGTCCTCGTCGATCGGAAGCCGCTTGACCGGGTCGCGGTCACGGTCGGCGCGGAAGTCGCGATCGCCACCACGGTCATCGCGGCCGCCACGGAACCCACCGCGGTCGCCACCGCGGTCGCCACGGTCGTCACGACGGGGGTAGATCGGGCGGTCGCCACCACGGTCATCACGACGCTGGAAGCCACCGGAGGGGCGGTCGCCACGGTCGTCACGACGGGGGTAGCTCGGGCGGTCGCCACCCCGGTCGTCACGACGCTGGAAGCCACCACCGGAGGGACGCTCACCCCGGTCATCACGACGCGGGAAGCTCGGACGGTCGCCACCACGGTCGTCACGACGCTGGAAGCCACCACCGGAGGGGCGGTCGCCACGGTCGTCACGACGCGGGTAGCTGGGACGGTCGCCACCACGGTCATCACGGCCACCACGGAAACCACCGCGGTCGTCATCACGACGGGGGTAGCTCGGGCGGTCACCGCCCCGGTCGTCACGACGCTGGAAGCCACCACCGGAGGGACGCTCACCCCGGTCATCACGACGCGGGAAGCTCGGACGGTCGCCACCACGGTCGTCACGACGCTGGAAGCCACCACCGGAGGGGCGGTCGCCACGGTCGTCACGACGCGGGTAGCTGGGACGGTCGCCACCACGGTCATCACGGCCACCACGGAAACCACCGCGGTCGTCATCACGACGGGGGTAGCTCGGGCGGTCGCCACCACGGTCGTCACGACGCTGGAAGCCACCACCGGAGGGACGCTCACCCCGGTCGTCACGACGCGGGTAGCTCGGACGGTCACCGCCACGGTCATCACGACCGCCACGGAAACCACCGCGGTCGTCATCACGACGGGGGTAGCTGGGACGACCCCCGCGGTCGTCATCACGACGCGGGAAGCTCGGACGGTCACCGCCACGGTCATCGCGACGCTGGAAGCCACCACCGGAGGGACGCTCACCACGGTCATCACGACGCTGGAAGCCACCACCGCTGGGGCGGTCACCACGGTCATCACGACGCGGGTAACTGGGGCGGTCACCGCCACGGTCGTCACGGCGCTGGAAGCCACCACCGCTGGGGCGGTCACCACGGTCATCACGACGCGGGTAGCTCGGGCGGTCACCGCCACGGTCGTCACGGCGTTGGAAACCACCACCCGAGGGACGGTCACCACGGTCATCACGACGCGGGTAGCTCGGGCGGTCACCGCCGCGGTCATCACGACGCTGGAAACCACCACCGGAGGGACGGTCGCCGCCGCCGGCGGGACGCCCACCACGGTCGTCACGGCGGAAGCCGCCACCAGCACCGGTCGGACGGCTACCGCGGTCGTCGCGACGGAAACCACCACGGTCACCGCCACGGTCGTCACGGCCCCCGCGGTAGCCGCCCCTGTCACCACCGTCGTTGCGACGAGGCTCGCGCTCCGGACGATCGTCGGGAGAGTTGGACATGGGTGTGACTCCTGTCTTCGGGGTACCGCTAGTCATTCTCGCGCAACCAACCCATGGCCGCGCTTCGGCGTAAAGAGATGCAAAAACAAAAAGGACCCTTGGTCCAGCGTTGAACGCTGGACCAAGGGTCCTTTGAAAGATTGTTCGGCGGTGTCCTACTCTCCCACAGGGTCCCCCCTGCAGTACCATCGGCGCTGAAAGGCTTAGCTTCCGGGTTCGGAATGTAACCGGGCGTTTCCCTAACGCTATGACCACCGAAACCCTATCGGTTTCGAGCGAACAAGCACACTTTGTAGTTGTGTTCCAGCTCAAGAAACCAGCAACTGTTCGTTGCTTCAGAACTAACACAGTGGACGCGAGCAACTGAGGACAAGCCCTCGGCCTATTAGTACCAGTCAGCTCCACCCGTTACCGGGCTTCCACATCTGGCCTATCAACCCAGTCGTCTACTGGGAGCCTTACCCTCTCAAGGAGGTGGGAATACTCATCTCGAAGCAGGCTTCCCGCTTAGATGCTTTCAGCGGTTATCCCTCCCGAACGTAGCCAACCAGCCATGCCCTTGGCAGGACAACTGGCACACCAGAGGTTCGTCCGTCCCGGTCCTCTCGTACTAGGGACAGCCCTTCTCAATATTCCTACGCGCACAGCGGATAGGGACCGAACTGTCTCACGACGTTCTAAACCCAGCTCGCGTACCGCTTTAATGGGCGAACAGCCCAACCCTTGGGACCGACTCCAGCCCCAGGATGCGACGAGCCGACATCGAGGTGCCAAACCATCCCGTCGATATGGACTCTTGGGGAAGATCAGCCTGTTATCCCCGGGGTACCTTTTATCCGTTGAGCGACGGCGCTTCCACAAGCCACCGCCGGATCACTAGTCCCGACTTTCGTCCCTGCTCGACCCGTCGGTCTCACAGTCAAGCTCCCTTGTGCACTTACACTCAACACCTGATTGCCAACCAGGCTGAGGGAACCTTTGGGCGCCTCCGTTACCCTTTGGGAGGCAACCGCCCCAGTTAAACTACCCATCAGACACTGTCCCTGATCCGGATCACGGACCGAGGTTAGACATCCAGCACGACCAGAGTGGTATTTCAACGGCGACTCCACCATGACTGGCGTCACGGCTTCAAAGTCTCCCACCTATCCTACACAAGCCGAACCGAACACCAATATCAAACTGTAGTAAAGGTCCCGGGGTCTTTCCGTCCTGCTGCGCGAAACGAGCATCTTTACTCGTAGTGCAATTTCACCGGGCCTATGGTTGAGACAGTCGAGAAGTCGTTACGCCATTCGTGCAGGTCGGAACTTACCCGACAAGGAATTTCGCTACCTTAGGATGGTTATAGTTACCACCGCCGTTTACTGGCGCTTAAGTTCTCAGCTTCGCACGCCCGAAAGCGCACTAACCGGTCCCCTTAACGTTCCAGCACCGGGCAGGCGTCAGTCCGTATACATCGCCTTACGGCTTCGCACGGACCTGTGTTTTTAGTAAACAGTCGCTTCTCGCTGGTCTCTGCGGCCACCCCCAGCTCAGGAAGCAAGTTCCTTCACCAGTGATGGCCCCCCTTCTCCCGAAGTTACGGGGGCATTTTGCCGAGTTCCTTAACCATAGTTCACCCGAACGCCTCGGTATTCTCTACCTGACCACCTGAGTCGGTTTAGGGTACGGGCCGCCATGAAACTCGCTAGAGGCTTTTCTCGACAGCATAGGATCATCCACTTCACCACAATCGGCTCGGCATCAGGTCTCAGCCTTAATGAGGGACGGATTTGCCTACCCCTCGGCCTACACCCTTACCCCGGGACAACCACCGCCCGGGCTGGACTACCTTCCTGCGTCACCCCATCGCTTACCTACTACAAGTCTGGTTCGTCGGCTCCACCACTTTCCTTTCCCCGAAGGGTCCGGAACGGCTTCACGGACTTAGCATCGCCTGATTCGATATTGGGCGTTTCAAAGCGGGTACCGGAATATCAACCGGTTGTCCATCGACTACGCCTGTCGGCCTCGCCTTAGGTCCCGACTTACCCTGGGCAGATCAGCTTGACCCAGGAACCCTTAGTCAATCGGCGCACACGTTTCTCACGTGTGTATCGCTACTCATGCCTGCATTCTCACTCGTGAACCGTCCACAACTAGCTTCCGCTGCTGCTTCACCCGGCACACGACGCTCCCCTACCCATCACAACACCCGTTGGGGCTTATTGCTGCAATGACACGACTTCGGCGGTACGCTTGAGCCCCGCTACATTGTCGGCGCGGAATCACTTGACCAGTGAGCTATTACGCACTCTTTCAAGGGTGGCTGCTTCTAAGCCAACCTCCTGGTTGTCTCTGCGACTCCACATCCTTTCCCACTTAGCGTACGCTTGGGGGCCTTAGTCGATGCTCTGGGCTGTTTCCCTCTCGACCATGGAGCTTATCCCCCACAGTCTCACTGCCGTGCTCTCACTTACCGGCATTCGGAGTTTGGCTAAGGTCAGTAACCCGGTAGGGCCCATCGCCTATCCAGTGCTCTACCTCCGGCAAGAAACACACGACGCTGCACCTAAATGCATTTCGGGGAGAACCAGCTATCACGGAGTTTGATTGGCCTTTCACCCCTAACCACAGGTCATCCCCCAGGTTTTCAACCCTGGTGGGTTCGGTCCTCCACGAAGTCTTACCTCCGCTTCAACCTGCCCATGGCTAGATCACTCCGCTTCGGGTCTAGAGCGTGCAACTCAATCGCCCTATTCGGACTCGCTTTCGCTACGGCTTCCCCACACGGGTTAACCTCGCTACACACCGCTAACTCGCAGGCTCATTCTTCAAAAGGCACGCAGTCACGACGCATTGAGTAAACTCAATGCGCGACGCTCCCACGGCTTGTAGGCACACGGTTTCAGGTACTATTTCACTCCGCTCCCGCGGTACTTTTCACCATTCCCTCACGGTACTATCCGCTATCGGTCACCAGGGAATATTTAGGCTTAGCGGGTGGTCCCGCCAGATTCACACGGGATTTCTCGGGCCCCGTGCTACTTGGGAGATTCTTAAGCAAGCCGCTGATGTTTCGTCTACGGGGGTCTTACCCTCTACGCCGGACCTTTCGCATGTCCTTCGACTACATCAACGGTTTCTGACTCGCCGACCGGCCGGCAGACCGATCAAAAGAATTCCCACAACCCCGCATGCGCAACCCCTGCCGGGTATCACACGCATACGGTTTGGCCTCATCCGGTTTCGCTCGCCACTACTCCCGGAATCACGGTTGTTTTCTCTTCCTGAGGGTACTGAGATGTTTCACTTCCCCTCGTTCCCTCCACACTGCCTATGTGTTCAGCAGTGGGTGACAGCCCATGACGACTGCCGGGTTTCCCCATTCGGACACCCCCGGATCAAAGCTCAGTTGGCAGCTCCCCGGGGCCTATCGCGGCCTCTCACGTCCTTCATCGGTTCCTGGTGCCAAGGCATCCACCGTGCGCCCTTAAAAACTTGGCCACAGATGCTCGCGTCCACTGTGTAGTTCTCAAGCAACGACCAGCCACCCATCACCCTGCACCGAAGCACAAGTTCACTGGGGCCGGCATCGCAGAAGGACAGCCATACGGCCGTACCCTCAGACACCCAACAACGTGCCAAGCACCGAAGACCTTCCGTCTCCTCTTTCCACGCCGAAGCAGTACTCGAGAACCATCAGACCATCCGGTGCCAACTAATCAACGTTCCACCCATGAGCTGACCGTGCAGAACATTTGTCTGCAATCGGTACTGTGCTCCTTAGAAAGGAGGTGATCCAGCCGCACCTTCCGGTACGGCTACCTTGTTACGACTTCGTCCCAATCGCCAGTCCCACCTTCGACAGCTCCCTCCCTTACGGGTTGGGCCACCGGCTTCGGGTGTTACCGACTTTCGTGACGTGACGGGCGGTGTGTACAAGGCCCGGGAACGTATTCACCGCAGCAATGCTGATCTGCGATTACTAGCAACTCCGACTTCATGGGGTCGAGTTGCAGACCCCAATCCGAACTGAGACCGGCTTTTTGAGATTCGCTCCACCTCACGGTATCGCAGCTCATTGTACCGGCCATTGTAGCACGTGTGCAGCCCAAGACATAAGGGGCATGATGACTTGACGTCGTCCCCACCTTCCTCCGAGTTGACCCCGGCGGTCTCCTGTGAGTCCCCATCACCCCGAAGGGCATGCTGGCAACACAGGACAAGGGTTGCGCTCGTTGCGGGACTTAACCCAACATCTCACGACACGAGCTGACGACAGCCATGCACCACCTGTATACCGACCACAAGGGGGGCACTATCTCTAATGCTTTCCGGTATATGTCAAGCCTTGGTAAGGTTCTTCGCGTTGCGTCGAATTAAGCCACATGCTCCGCTGCTTGTGCGGGCCCCCGTCAATTCCTTTGAGTTTTAGCCTTGCGGCCGTACTCCCCAGGCGGGGAACTTAATGCGTTAGCTGCGGCACCGACGACGTGGAATGTCGCCAACACCTAGTTCCCAACGTTTACGGCGTGGACTACCAGGGTATCTAATCCTGTTCGCTCCCCACGCTTTCGCTCCTCAGCGTCAGTAATGGCCCAGAGATCCGCCTTCGCCACCGGTGTTCCTCCTGATATCTGCGCATTTCACCGCTACACCAGGAATTCCGATCTCCCCTACCACACTCTAGCTAGCCCGTATCGAATGCAGACCCGAGGTTAAGCCTCGGGCTTTCACATCCGACGTGACAAGCCGCCTACGAGCTCTTTACGCCCAATAATTCCGGACAACGCTTGCGCCCTACGTATTACCGCGGCTGCTGGCACGTAGTTAGCCGGCGCTTCTTCTGCAGGTACCGTCACTTTCGCTTCTTCCCTGCTGAAAGAGGTTTACAACCCGAAGGCCGTCATCCCTCACGCGGCGTCGCTGCATCAGGCTTTCGCCCATTGTGCAATATTCCCCACTGCTGCCTCCCGTAGGAGTCTGGGCCGTGTCTCAGTCCCAGTGTGGCCGGTCGCCCTCTCAGGCCGGCTACCCGTCGTCGCCTTGGTGGGCCATTACCCCACCAACAAGCTGATAGGCCGCGGGCTCATCCTTCACCGCCGGAGCTTTCAACCCCCGCCCATGCAGGCAGGAGTATTATCCGGTATTAGACCCCGTTTCCAGGGCTTGTCCCAGAGTGAAGGGCAGATTGCCCACGTGTTACTCACCCGTTCGCCACTAATCCACCCCGAAGGGCTTCATCGTTCGACTTGCATGTGTTAAGCACGCCGCCAGCGTTCGTCCTGAGCCAGGATCAAACTCTCCATGAATGTTTACCCGTAATCGGGTGAAACACACACTTAGAGCGGGTCAACCAAGGTCGGAATAAGACCGGTCGACCACAACGTCCTCGCTGTGTTCATTGCCTGCCCCCAACGAATCGGGGCCAGGACTTTTTCAAAGGAACCTTATCCACCGAAATGGACGGGGTATCAACTTCTGGCGTTGATTTTTGGCACGCTGTTGAGTTCTCAAGGAACGGACGCTTCCTTCGTACTCACCCTCAGTTGTGACTGGGGGCTTTCCTCCGGGCGCTTCCTTCGTTTCCAACTCTACCAGATCATTTCCGCGCCCTGCTTCTCGAAAGTCGCAGTCTGCGGATTTGAATTCGGTGGCCGTTGGGGGCCTTGTGCCTTTCGGCGCTCCACCACGTTAGCGCTTTTCCCTTGGGGCTCATAATCGGGCCGTCGGATTCGAATTCGGGCATGCCGAAATCGTCCCCGCCAGGGGCAAGTCGTAGGTAGTGGGTTTCGCCGCTCCGGGAGTCTGCGAACGCAGGACCCGTTCAAGCGGCTCGGGCTACGTTAGGCGTCCGCCCGGGCCGAGTCAAGTTGAGCGGCGGCGTGGCGCGTGGGCGCGATAAGGGCTGACCGTCGGGTCGTGGGTGATCCAGAAGCGGTACGGATGGTCCGCGCCGGCTCCGCCCACTCCCGTGCGGGGGCCGCTGCTCACCAGGTCGGGTGTGGTGGGCGTGCCGACGAGCAGGGACAAAGGGGAGTCCGGGCCGTCGCAGAGGTCGGTGCCGTCCAGGGAACGGTCGATGTCCAGGGCCGTCGCCAGGCGGGCCGGGCCTTTGGCGAGTTCCCTGTCATTTCTGGCGGAAAGTCGACGTTTGCGGGCCAGGTCGGCGCCCAAGGTGATCTCGCCGGCGCGGACGAGTACGCCGCTCGCGTGGTCGGGCGGGCCGCACACCAGATTGAGGCTGAACCACATGCCGTAGATGAAGTAGACGTACGCGTGTCCGGGCGGCCCGAACATCGAGGCGTTGCGCTGGGTACGCCCGCGATAGGCGTGGGAGCCCGGGTCGGCTTCCCCCTCGTAGGCCTCCACTTCCGTGATGCGTAGTTCGAGGGGGCCCTCGGACGTGCGCCGGACCAGGGTGCGGCCGAGCAGATCGGGGGCCACGGTGAGGACCGGGCGGTCGAAGAAGGACCGGGCCAGGGGCGTACGGTCGGGTCGCGCGCTCATCCGGTCGAGCGTACTGGAGGTCGCGCGCTCGCAACCGGGGCCTGGCGTTCCGCGTTTGTAGGGGTAAGGACCGGAAGGTCGGGGTCATGTCCGGAGCCTTCACATCACAGAGCTTCAAGGGGAGTCAAAGCATGGGGTTCAGGAAGCTGTTCGCGGCGCTGGGTGCCGGCGGTGCCTCGGTGGACACCGTCATCACCGAGCCGAACGTCGTTCCGGGCGGGATCGTCCAGGGCGAGGTCCGGATCCAGGGCGGCTCCGTCGAGCAGCAGATCGAGGGGTTGTCGGTCGGGCTCCAGGCACGGGTGGAGGTGGAGGGCGGTGACCAGGAGCACAAGCAGGACATCGTCTTCGCGAAGCAGCGGCTGGGCGGCGCGTTCCAGGTGCAGCCGGGTGCGTTGCACGTGGTGCCGTTCGGGCTGGAGATCCCGTGGGAGACGCCGATCACCCATTTCGAGGGCCAGCACCTGCGGGGCATGAACATCGGGGTGAGCACGGAGCTGGAGATCGCGCGGGCGGTGGACGCCGGTGACCTGGACCCGATCAACGTGCACCCGGTGCCGGCGCAGCAGGCGATCCTGGACGCGTTCCGTCGACTCGGGTTCTCGTTCCGCTCGGCGGACATGGAGCGCGGGCACATCCGGGGGACGCGGCAGACGCTGCCCTTCTACCAGGAGATCGAGTTCCTGCCGCCGTCGCAGTACCGGGGGCTGAACCAGGTGGAGCTGACGTTCGTCTCCGACGGGCGCGAGATGGACGTCGTGCTGGAGATGGACAAGAAGCCCGGCCTCTTCACCGAAGGCAGCGACACCTACCGCTGTTTCCAGGTGGGTCTGCAGTCGTACGAGGGGACCGACTGGGCGGCGTATCTGAACCAGTGGATCGCCTCCGTGGGTTCGCAGCGCAACTGGTTCTGAGGGGTGTCTAGGCTCGGGGCGGTACTGGTAAGCGATCAGGAGGTTCAGTAGTGGCCGAGCAGCGCAGGGCTCCTCTTCCGCACGACTTCCACCCGGAGGTGCACAGCTTCTCCGTGGTGAGTGACGACCTGGCTCCCGGCGCGGATCTGGGGGATGCCCAGGTCCAGTCGGCCGGGAACGTCTCGCCGCACCTGCGGTGGGAGGGGTTCCCGGCGGGGACGAAGAGTTTCGCCGTGACGTGCTTCGACCCGGACGCCCCGACGGGCAGCGGGTTCTGGCACTGGGTGCTCTTCGACATCCCGGCCTCGGTGACGGAGTTGCCGGCGGGTGCGGGCAGCGGGAAGTTCGAGGGGCTGCCGGACGGGGCGGTGCACGTGCGCAACGACTACGGGTCGAAGGACTTCGGCGGGGCCGCCCCGCCGGCCGGCGAGCGGCACCGGTACGTGTTCACCGTGTACGCGGTGGACCAGGAGAAGCTCGGGCCCGGCTCGGACGTCTCGCCGGCGGTCGTCGGGTTCAACCTGAGGTTCCACACGTTGGGCCGTGCCCAGCTGATCGGTGAGTACGAGGCTCCGGCGGGCTGATCGTTTCCCGAGCGTTTGCCCGGTCCTGGTCTAAAGACGGCCAGGACCGGGCATTTTTATTGCGTTGTCCCGCGTGGCGCGCGCGGCCAGAGTGGTTCCGGGCCTTGCCGCCAGGGAGGAAGCGGGCCTGCACACGGGAGGTGGGCGAGATGCGGGACACGCTGGTGCTGAACGCGAGCTTCGAGCCGCTGTCGACGGTGACGTTGAACCGGGCTGTGGTGCTGGTGCTCCAGGACAAGGCCGTGGTCGAACAGTCGCATCCCGAGCTGCGTGTCCGGGCCGCCACCATGGAGCTTCCGTTGCCTCGCGTGATCAGGCTCTGCCGGTACGTGCGGGTGCCGTTTCGAAGACATGCTCCTTGGTCGCGGCGGGGGGTGCTGGCCCGCGACCAGCACCGGTGCGCGTACTGCGGGAAGCGTGCGACGACCGTGGACCACGTACTGCCGCGGGCCCAGGGTGGCGGGGACACCTGGCTGAACACCGTGGCGTCGTGTGCGGAGGACAACCACCGCAAGGCGGCCCGTACTCCGGAGGAGGCGGGGATGCCGCTGCTCCGCAAGCCGTTCGTCCCGTCGCCGGCGGACGCGATGCTGCTCGCCCTGGGCTCCGGCGGGCGTGAGGTGCTGCCGGAGTGGTTGGCGCGTACCGCCTAGTCCGTCGGCGTACGCGGACCCGCTGGGCTGCGTAGGTTCGCTACGTGGTTCAGCGGAGCAGCAGTTGGACGATGGCGATGATGCCGACTGCCACGATGACGGCGCGCAGCGCGGTCGGGGGCAGTCGGCGGCCGACCTTCGCGCCGATCTGGCCGCCGAGGGTGGAGCCGACGGCGATGAGGACCACGGCCGTCCAGTCGAAGTCGGCGACGAAGAGGAAGAAGACGGCCGCGATGCCGTTGACGAGGGCGGCGAGGACGTTCTTGACGGCGTTGATCCGTTGCAGGTCGTCGTGGAGCAGCAGGCCCATCAGGCCGAGGTACAGCACGCCTTGGGCGGCGCCGAAGTAGCCGCCGTACGCGCTGGCGAGCAGCATGCCGGTCAGGAGGGCGGGCCCGCCGTCGGGGTGTCCGGTGTCACCGCCCGCGGCCTCCTGGCGTGCGCGCAGGGCGGCGGCGAGGCGGGGCTGGAGGACGACGAGGACGAGGGCCAGTCCGATGAGGACGGGCACGATCGTGTTGAAGCTGTCCGACGGCAGGGTGAGGAGCAAGATCGCGCCTGCGAGTCCGCCGACGAGGGAGACGGCGCCGAGCCGCAGGATGCGGGAGCGCTGGCCCTTGAGCTCCTTGCGGTAGCCGATGGCGCCGCTGATCGAGCCGGGCACCAGGCCGAGGGTGTTGGACACGTTGGCGGTGACCGGCGGGAGTCCCGTGGCGAGCAGGACGGGGAAGGTGATGAGGGTGCCGGAGCCGACGATGGTGTTGATGGTGCCGGCTCCGACACCTGCGGCGAAGACCGCGACTGATTCCCAGATGGACATGGACATTGCCATCCCCTTCGCATGAGTGGGTCGCCTCCCCGCCATGAAAGGTCGGGGGGCCTCACTGATCATGCAGGAGGCGGCGGGCGGTCAGTCGATGGGGGGCTGTTCGCGGCGGTCCGCGGAGTCCTTGTCGCGGGCGGCGGGGATGCCGCCGCCCTCCTTGCCGGAGTTCTGCGGGTTGAAGCCGGAACCGCCGCCCATGGGGCCGAAGTTGCCCATGGCCCCGGAGAGGCCCTTGAGGGCGTCACCGATCTCGCTGGGCACGATCCAGAGCTTGTTGGCGTCGCCTTCGGCGATCTTCGGGAGCATCTGGAGGTACTGGTAGGCGAGGAGCTTCTGGTCGGCGTCGCCGGCGTGGATGGACTCGAAGACGGTACGGATGGCCTGGGCCTCGCCCTCGGCCCGCAGGGCGGCCGCCTTGGCGTCACCTTCCGCGCGCAGGATGGAGGACTGCTTCTCGCCTTCGGCGCGCAGGATCTCGGACTGCCGGACACCTTCGGCCTGGAGGATCGCGGCGCGCTTGTCGCGGTCGGCGCGCATCTGCTTCTCCATCGAGTCCTGGATGGAGGTCGGCGGCTCGATCGCCTTGAGTTCGACGCGGTTGACGCGGATACCCCACTTGCCGGTGGCCTCGTCGAGTACGCCGCGCAGGGCCGCGTTGATCTCCTCGCGGGAGGTGAGGGTCCGCTCCAGGTCCATGCCACCGATGATGTTGCGCAGGGTGGTGACGGTGAGTTGCTCGATGGCCTGGATGTAGCTGGCGACTTCGTACGTCGCGGCCCGGGCGTCGGTCACCTGGTAGTAGATGACGGTGTCGATGTTGACGACCAGGTTGTCCTGGGTGATGACGGGCTGCGGCGGGAAGGGGACGACCTGTTCGCGCAGGTCGATCCGGTTGCGGATCGAGTCGATGAACGGGACGACGATGTTGAGGCCCGCGTTGAGGGTGCGGGTGTAGCGGCCGAACCGCTCGACGATGGCGGCGCTGGCCTGCGGGATCACCTGGATCGTCTTGACCAGTGCGATGAAGACCAGAACCACCAGAATGATCAGGACGATGATGATCGGTTGCATGCGGTTCCCCGTGCCCTTCCGGCTGTCTGTGCTGCCCCGTTGATCGGAGTCTCGCAGACCCTGGGGCCGCGAGTCGGGTGGTTCTCACATGACGACGGCGGTCGCTCCGTCGATGTCCACGACGTCGACGGACTCGCCGGGTTCGAAAACGGTGTCCGAGTCGAGGGTGCGCGCGGACCAGATCTCGCCGGCGAGCTTGATGCGACCGCCGCGGCCGTCGACGCGTTCGAGGACGACGGCGCTTTTGCCCTTCAACGCCTCGATCCCGCTGAGATGTTGGGGGCGTTGGTCTCGGTGGCGGTTGGCGAGGGGGCGGACGACGGCGATGAGCGCGATCGACACGATCACGAACACCAGGACCTGGGCCACCACTCCCGCGCCGAGCGCGGCCGCCACGGCGGCGAGGGCCGCGCCGACGGCGAACATGCCGAACTCCGGCATCGCCGTGAGGACGAGGGGAATTCCCAGTCCGACCGCGCCGATGAGCCACCACACCCATGCGTCGATGTTGGTCACATGGTCATGGTAGGTCTGGCGGGCGCGGTCGGGACAGGGTGCGGGCGGGCTGCCGAGGGCCGGGAGGCACTTTCGGAACGCGGCCTAGCGGAGCGGGAGGCCCTGGGCGGTCCAGCGGTCGCTGTCGTTGCGCTCCACGACGAGCGGGAGGCCGAAGCACAGCGAGAGGTTGCGGGAGGTCAGCTCCAGGTCGATGGGACCGGCGGTGACGACCTTGCCCTGGCGGATCATCAGCACGTGGGTGAAGCCCGGGGCGATCTCCTCGACGTGGTGCGTGACCATGACCATGGAGGGCGCGAGCGGGTCGCGGGCGAGGCGTCCGAGGCGCCGTACGAGGTCCTCGCGGCCACCGAGGTCGAGACCGGCGGCCGGCTCGTCGAGGAGCAGCAGCTCGGGGTCGGTCATCAGGGCGCGGGCGATCAGGGTGCGCTTGCGTTCGCCCTCGGAGAGGGTGCCGAACTTGCGCTCCAGGTAGTCCGTCATGCCGAGGCGGTCGAGGAACGCGCGGGCGCGCTGCTCGTCGATGTCCTCGTACTCCTCCTGCCAGGTCGCCGTCATGCCGTAGGCGGCGGTGAGGACGGTCTCCAGGACGGTCTGCCGCTTGGGGAGCTTGTCGGCCATCGCGATGCCGGCGACGCCGATGCGCGGGCGCAGGTCGAAGACGTTGACCTTGCCGAGGGTGCTGCCGAGGATGGTGGTCTCGCCCGTGGTGGGGAAGAGGTAGCTGGAGGCGACATTGAGCAGGGTGGTCTTCCCGGCGCCGTTGGGGCCGAGGATCACCCAGCGCTCCCCCTCCTTCACCGACCAGGAGACCTGGTCCACCAGCGCCCGGCCCTCGCGGACCACGGATACGTCCACCAGCTCCAGAACATCGCTCATGAGCGTGTTGTCTCCCCTTGCAGTCTCGGTTCGTCTGTGCACCGGTAGGCGCAGCCCCAGGGGAAAACCTACGCCACTGGCGGAGGGGTCCGGGCGCCAGGCCGGTCCCCCGGGCCGATCCGTAAAGTGGGGGGATGCTTTTCGAACCACGTTCAGGGCGGCTGGCCGCCTGGGGGAACGCGCTGTTGGCCGGTCTGGTCTCGCCCGACGAGGCCGTGCTGTCGATCGTGGGCGAGGACGCCGTGCACCGGGTGGCGGGGCTGCCCGGGGAGTCGGGCCCGGTGGGGCTCACGCTGGCGCTGGGCCGGATGCGGGCGCTGGGCGTGATCGGGTTGCGGGTGGCGCTGCCCGCGCCGGGGCATCCGCTGGGGCTCAGTGGGCCGCCGGAGTTCAACGCGCGGGCGTTGGAGGCCGAGGAGGCGGTGGTCGCGGTGGGTGCGGCGATGGGTCTGGTGCCGGAGGTGACCGAGGCGGGGCCGGTCGGGGACGTGCACGTCGAGGTGGTCTGGCACTGCCTGCCGGTACGGGAGGCCCCGCCGGCGGACGTGCCGTCGCTCGGTGAGGCGGAGCGGGAGCTCGCGGAGGCGCTGCGCGAGGCGACGGTGGTGCTGAGCCGGCTGGACGTGGCGGCGTCGGGGCCGGTGGCGGACGCGGCGCTGTCGGCGTACCGGGCGCGGGCGGAGGCCGGGCGGGACGTCCTGGCGCCGGGGTACCCGGCGCGGGCGGTACGGGTGCTGGCGCTGGCGCAGCGGGTGGACCTGATGGTGTCGCTGGCGTACGAGAACGGGCACGGGGGTGCGGTGGCCGCCTCGGAGATGGCGGCGCGGGCGGAGGCCCTGCGGCCGGTGGAGCGGGTGGCGCGGCGGGCGCTGGTCGCGGCGTACAACGCGGCGGTGGAGGAGCGGGAGCGGGGCTGAGAGCTCCGGGGCGGACGTGCCGCGGCCCCGCTCCCGGGGAGATGGGGGAAGCGGGGCCGGTGGGGCGGGAGGGGTCAGGCGTTGACGCCCGTGTTGCCGAAGGCGGGGTTGAGCAGGCCGATCACGTTGACCGAGTTGCCCACCACGTTGACGGGGACGTTCACGGGGGCCTGGACCAGGTTGCCCGAGGCCACACCCGGCGAGTTCTGGGCCTCGCCCGCCGCCGACGCACCGCCGTGCGCCGAGGAGACACCGGCGCCGGCGGCGAGGAGGCCACCCGCGATCATGGTGACGGCAGTGGCCTTCTTGAAGTTCTTCACGTTTCTTCTTTCCTCCAGTACGTCGGCCGCGGCCGGCCGCCGTGGCATGCATGGAGAACGGCCGCTCCCCCGTCGGGATACGCCATGTGGGCGACATACACCCGACCGTATGAATCTCACACCGGAGGCGAACCGGGGCGGGGAATCTCGTCTAGGCGTCCACGATCCCGTGCCTGACCGCCCACAGGGCGGCCTGGGTGCGGTCGGAGAGGTCCAGTTTCATCAGGATGTTCGAGACGTGCGTCTTGACCGTCTTCTCGGACAGGACGAGCGCGCGGGCGATCTCCCGGTTCGCGCGGCCGTCCGCGATGAGGGAGAGGACCTCCCGCTCCCGGTCGGTCAGCGCGCCCGCGCGGGGCGATGACGAGGGCTGGTCCTCCTGCGCGAGCAGGGCCTCCGCGACCTCCGGCTGGAGCAGGACGTGGCCGGCGTGGACGGAGCGGATGGCCGCCGCCAGGGCGTCGGGGTCGATGTCCTTGTAGACGTATCCGGCGGCCCCGGCCCGCAGGGCGGGGACCACCGTCCGCTGCTCCGTGAAGCTGGTGACGACCAGGACCCGGGCGGGGTTCGCGAGGTCGCGCAGCCGCCGCAGGGCTTCGATCCCGTCGGTGCCCGGCATCTTGACGTCCATGAGGATCACGTCGGGGCGCAGCTCCTCCGCGCGGGCGATGCCCTCCTCGCCGTCCGCGGCCTCGCCGACGACCTCGATGTCCTCCTGTACCTCCAGGAAGGTGCGCAGGCCGCGCCGGACCACCTGGTGGTCGTCGACCAGCAGGACGCGGATGGGTGTGTCAGCCACCGGGGACCTCCATCTCGATCGTGGTGCCCGCACCTGGCTCCGAGCGGACTTCGAGCCTGCCTCCGACGCCGCCGGCCCGGTCCCGCATGGAGACGAGGCCGAGGTGGCGGCCGGCGGTGCGGACGGCGTGGGGTGAGAAGCCGCGGCCGTTGTCCCGTACGGCCAGCAGCGCGCCGGCGGCATGCCGGGTCAGGGTGACCTCGACGCGGTCGGCGCCCGAGTGGCGCAGGGCGTTGTGGAGGGCCTCCTGGGCGACGCGCAGGAGGGCTTCCTCCTGGGTCGCGGGGAGGGCCCGTATCCCGTCGCAGGTGAAGGTGACGTGCGCGGTGTGGGCGCGGTCCAGGACCCGGACGTGATCGCGCAGGGTCGCGACGAGCCCGTCCTCGTCCAGGGCGGCGGGGCGGAGCTCGGTGACGGCGGCGCGCAGTTCGTCGGCGGCCTCGGCCGCGAGGGCGGCGACCTGCTGGAGTTCGCCCTTGGCCCGTGCGGGGTCGCGGTCCACGAGGGTGGCGGCGGCCTGGGCGGTGAGGCGCAGGGAGAACAGTTTCTGGCTGACGGCGTCGTGCAGTTCGTGGGCGAGGCGGGAGCGCTCCTCGGCGATGGTGAGCTCTCGGCTGCGTTCGTAGAGGCGGGCGTTGGTGAGTGCGATCGCGGCGTGCTGCGCGAGGAGGGAGAGGAGTTCCTCGTCCTCGTCGGTGAATCCGCGGGTGCCGGGCCGGTCTCCGGCGTCGACCGTCTCCCCCGTGCCGCCCGTGCCGCCCGTGCCGCCCGTGCCGCCGGTTTCGACCGCGTGGCCGGTGTGGTCCGTGTGGTCCGTGTGGCGCTTGTTCGCGAGGAAGAGGGCGCCGAGGGTCTCGTCGCCGTCCCGGATGGGCATGCCGAGGAAGTCCGACATCTCCGGGTGGGCGGCGGGCCAGCCGCCGAAGCGCGGGTCCTCGCGTACGTCGGTGAGTCGCTCGGGGCCATCGTCGTGGAGCATCGCGGCGAGGATGCCGTGCTGGCGCGGCAGCGGGCCGATCCTTCGCCACTGTTCCTCACTGACGCCGTCCACGACGAACTGGGCGAAGCCGCCGTGGTCGTCCGGGACGCCCAAGGCCGCGTATTCGGCGTCCAGGAGCTCGCGTGCGGAGACGACGATCGTCCGCAGGACGTCGCGGACCTCCAGGCGGCGGCTCATGGCCAGCAGCGCGGTACTGACGGCGGCCAGTCCCGTGCAGGGTCCGTTGGGGTGCATGGGCTCACCGTACCGGCGGCTCTGACCTGCGGGATCGGTCCTCGGGCGTAGGTCGTGGGGCCCGGTCCGGGAGCGCGCCCGCCGTCTGCGGCCGGCGCATGGGCGCCGAGTACGGGGGTACGAGGGCCCGCACGGCCGCTTGGCCGCTTGGCCGCTCGACCGCCGGGCGGTTGCCGGGGGCGGGTCGGTCTAGGGGACGACGCGTGAGGCCGTCCGCTGCGACCTGAGGATGACGTCACTCACCGAACGCATTGCAACGGCAACGCTCGGTGAGACCGACCCCTGCCCGATGTGAGCCCGGGCATAGGACGCAAGTCACTTACGAAGCTGCGTAGTACGCCCGTAAAGACACTGTCAGCACTGCTGCGCCTAGCTTCGATCGCTGGAAACAAGCCTGATCGGGCGGTCGTGATCCACTAAGCGGGATCGTACGTCACACCTTTGCCATGCCTTTTTGCCACCGCTAAGAATGTCGACGTCGCACAGCGCCGCGGTCCCGACGGGCCCCCGGCGCTTTCCTGCGGCCCCCGCTATTCGAAGAGGTTGCTCACGCATGTCCGAGACCAGCACCCCCGGCCACAGTCTTCGTCTGACCAAGGCCCAGAAGCTCTCCTTCGCCGGCATCGCCACCCTCGGTGCCGCCGCGCTCGCCTTCTCCCTCGTTCCGGCCAACGCCGCCGAGAAGAGCGGGACGACGGTCGCCCTCGCCCCCGTGGCGTGGACGAAGGTCGTGGACGGCGCCCAGACGAAGACCGTGCAGGCGCACCTCGGCACGCAGTTCGCCATAGCCGACAAGAACGCGAAGGCCAAGGCGGCCTCCGACGCGGCCGCCGCCGCGAAGAAGGCGCGCGAGGCGAAGGCCGCCGCCAGCCGTTCCGCGGTCCGCACCCCGGTGTTCGCGAACAACCTGGACGGCTGGATCAAGCAAGCCCTGTCCATCATGAAGCGCGAGGGCATCCCGGGCACCTACGCCGGCATCCACCGCAACATCATGCGTGAGTCCAGCGGCAACCCGCGGGCGATCAACAACTGGGACATCAACGCCCAGAACGGCATCCCGTCCAAGGGTCTCCTCCAGGTCATCCAGCCGACCTTCGCCGCCTACCACGTCAAGGGCACGAAGTTCGACCTCTACGACCCGGTCGCGAACATCGTCGCCGCCTGCAACTACGCGGCCGACCGCTACGGCTCGATGGACAACGTCAACAGCGCCTACTAGGCCTCTGGCGGCAGAGCAGCCCCCCATGCGCCTCAGGGCGGCCCCCGGTCTTCCGGGTGCCGCCCTGAGGCGTTCGTGCGTGGCGCGTCGGGCGCGGGTCGTGCTACTTGCGCATGACCTCGGGCTCGTGGCGGCGCAGCAGGCGGGCCACCGCGAAGCCGCAGGCGACGCCGAGGGCGAGCAGGACGAAGATGTCCAGGAACCACTGGCCGGCGCTCGGGTCCCACAGGGGGTCGGTGTTGGTGGGGTTCTCCGGGTCCCACGGCGCCATCAGCTTGCCGAGGTTCAGGGTGGTGCCGGCGGCGCCGACGGCCCAGCGCGACGGCATCAGGTAGGCGAACTGCTCCAGGCCGATCTTGTCGTAGAGCTGGAACAGGATGCCGGTGAAGACGACCTGGATGATCGCGAACATGACCAGCAGCGGCATGGTCTTCTCGGCGGTCTTCACCAGCGAGGAGATCACCAGGCCGAACATCATGGCGGTGAAGCCCAGGGACGTGACCGCGATGCAGAGCTCGACGGCGGGGGGCATGATCAGGCCCTCGGCCGGCAGCTTGCGGGGGGTGAAGCCGATGGCGCAGATGATCACGCCCTGGATGGCCGTGATGAGGCCGAGGACGATCACCTTCGACATGAGGTAGGCCGACCGGGACAGGCCCGTCGCGCGTTCCCGCTCGTAGATGACCCGTTCCTTGATCAGTTCACGGACCGAGTTCGCCGCTCCGGAGAAGCACATGCCGACACAGAGGATCAGCATGATCGTGCCGGCGTCACCGTTGAAGCGGCTCGGCGGCGTCGGAGGGGCGAGGCCGAACTTCGCGGGGATCACGATGGAGACCACGCCGAGGACCGCCGGCAGGAGCACCATCAGGGCCAGGAAGCCCTTGTCCGAGGCGATCACCGAGACGTAGCGGCGGATCAGCGTCCACAGCTGTGATCCCCATGCCTGCGGCTTCGGCGGGTTCACCTGCTGCTGCGGGGGCATCGTGACCGGCTGCGGCGCCACCGCGTCGATGTCGGCGGCGTACAGCTGGTAGTGCTGTGAGCCCTTCCAGCGGCCGGCCCAGTCGTAGTCGCGGAAGTTCTCGAAGGCGGAGAACACGTCGGCCCAAGTGGAGTACCCGAAGAAGTTCAGCGCCTCGGCGGGCGGGCCGAAGTACGCGACCGAGCCGCCCGGGGCCATGACCAGCAGCTTGTCGCAGATGGACAGCTCGGCCACCGAGTGCGTGACGACGAGCACGGTGCGGCCGTCGTCGGCGAGGCCGCGCAGGAGCTGCATGACGTCGCGGTCCATGCCCGGGTCGAGTCCGGAGGTGGGCTCGTCCAGGAAGATCAGGGACGGCTTGGTGAGCAGCTCCAGGGCGACGGACACGCGCTTGCGCTGACCACCCGAGAGCGAGGTGATCTTCTTGTCCTTGTGGATGTCGAGCTTGAGCTCGCGCAGCACCTCGTCGATGCGGGCCGCGCGCTCGGACTCGGCGGTGTCGCCGGGGAAGCGGAGCTTGGCCGCGTACTTCAGGGCCGTGCTGACCTTGAGCTCCTTGTGCAGGATGTCGTCCTGCGGGACCAGGCCGATGCGCTGGCGGAGCTCCGCGAACTGCTTGTACAGGTTGCGGTTGTCGTAGAGGACGTCGCCCTGGTTGGCGGGCCGGTAGCCGGTCAGCGCCTTGAGCAGAGTCGACTTGCCTGAACCGGAGGGGCCGATGACGCCGATGAGCGACTTCTCCGGGACGCCGAAGGTGACGTCCTTGAGGATCTGCTTGCCGCCGTCGACGGTGACGGTGAGGTGGCGGGCCGAGAAGGAGACCTCGCCGGTGTCGACGAACTCCTCCAGCCGGTCCCCGACGATCCGGAACGTCGAGTGGCCGACGCCGACGATGTCGTTCGGGCCGAGCTGCGCGGTGCCGGACTTGGGCAGCGGCTGGCCGTTGACGTAGGTGCCGTTGTGACTGCCGAGGTCGTGGATCTCGAAACGGCCGCCGGTGGAGCGGAACTCCGCGTGGTGGCGCGAGACCTGGAGGTCCGAGACGACGAGCTCGTTCTCCAGGGCACGACCGATGCGCATGACGCGGCCGACGTCGATCTGGTGGAACGTCGTCGGGCTGCGGTCGCTGTAGCCGGGGGCCGCGCCCTGTGCGGGGTGGGCGGCGCCGCCCTGCTGCTGCGGGAAGTGCGCCTGGGCGTGCTGCTGCGCCGGCGGCTGTTGGGCCTGCTGCGGGAAGTGCTGCTGCGCCTGCTGCTGGGGCGCGGCCTGCTGCTGCCAGGCCTGCTGCTGCGGCGGCTGCTGCGGCGGGGCCTCGTACGCGGGGACCTGCCCCTGGTACGCGGGCGCCGCGGCGGCCGCCGCGACGGCGGCGCTCGGATTCAGCCGCGGCCCGTCGGTCGCGTTGCCGAGGTGTACCGGCGTACCGGGCACGAGTTCGGTCTGCTGGACCCGACTCCCGTGCACATAGGTGCCGTTGGTGCTGCCGTGGTCCTCAAGGCTCCAACCACGGCCGTTCCAGGTGATGGTGGCGTGCCGCCACGACACCCGGGCGTCATCGATCACCATGTCCCCCTGGGGATCGCGCCCCAGCGAGTACGACCTGGACGGATCGAGCGTCCAGGTCCTGCCATTCAATTCCAGTACGAGTTCCGGCACTCCAGCCCCACTTAAGTCCCCCGAGAAGCCCCCTGCCGTCAGGGAGCCCGACGTCAGGGAGTCTAGGGATGGCGAACATCCGGGGGAACTATTTCAGGCCCGGGCCCACATGTGGAATCGGGGCCTTGTCGAGCCTCCGCGTAGGGGAGCAGATCCGGTCGAATGCCACCTCGAGAGCCCCGTACGGAAGGATGCGCCGGGACACTCCGACGCCACGCCGGGATGGCGCGCGGGCGAACGTACGGGGAAGCTTGTGACCGCTGGGTGGGACGGGGGTCCTGGTCCGGGAGTGGTCAAGATACGGTGAGAGGACCATGAGCGCTTCGCAGACCTCCGACGTCCCCACCCTCCTCGTCAAGATCTTCGGCAAGGACCGTCCCGGGATCACCGCCGGGCTGTTCGACACCCTCGCCGCCTACTCCGTCGACGTGGTCGACATCGAGCAGGTCGTCACCCGGGGCCGCATCGTCCTGTGCGCCCTCGTCACCATGCCCGTCGGCGGCACGGAAGGCGAGCTGCGGGCCACCGTCCACAGTTGGGCCGAGTCGCTCAAGATGCAGGCCGAGATCCTGTCCGGCACCGGCGACAACCGGCCGCGTGGCAGTGGCCGCTCGCACGTGACCGTGTTGGGTCACCCGTTGACCGCCGAGTCGACGGCGGCCATAGCGGCCAGGATCACCGGGACGGGCGGCAACATCGACCGCATCTTCCGGCTGGCGAAGTATCCGGTGACGGCCGTGGAATTCGCCGTCTCCGGCGCCGCGACGGAGCCGTTGCGGACCGCGCTGGCGACCGCCGCCGCCCAGATCGGCGTCGACGTGGCGGTGGTGTCGGCGGGGCTGCACCGCCGGGCGCAGCGCCTGGTCGTGATGGATGTGGACTCGACCCTGATCCAGGACGAGGTCATCGAGCTGTTCGCGGCGCACGCCGGATGTGAGGCCGAGGTCGCCGAGGTCACCGAGCGGGCTATGCGAGGCGAGCTCGACTTCGAGCAGTCGCTGCACGCACGGGTCGCGCTGCTCGCGGGTCTGGACGCCTCCGTCGTGGACAAGGTGCGCGCCGAGGTGCGGCTCACCCCGGGTGCCCGGACCTTGATCCGGACGCTCAAGATGCTGGGCTACCAGGTCGGCGTGGTCTCGGGCGGCTTCACCCAGGTCACGGACGACCTCCGGGAGCGGCTCGGCCTGGACTTCGCCTCGGCGAACGTGTTGGAGATCGTCGACGGGAAGCTGACCGGCCGCGTCACGGGCGAGATCGTGGACCGTGCGGGCAAGGCCCGGCTGCTGCGCCGCTTCGCGGCGGAGGCGGGCGTGCCGCTGGCGCAGACCGTGGCGATCGGGGACGGCGCCAATGACCTGGACATGCTGAACGCGGCCGGGCTGGGCGTCGCCTTCAACGCCAAGCCGGTGGTCCGCGAGGCCGCGGACACGGCGGTGAACGTGCCGTTCCTGGATGCGGTGCTCTACCTGCTCGGCATCACCCGCGAGGAAGTGGAAGCCGCCGACTTGGTCTGACGGGCCTCCGTATCCCCGCACCGTTACGGACCGAGCGGTCTGCTCACGACAGGTGCCCGGCCGGACATCCCGGCCGGGCACCTGTCGTATGTCAATCCTGCGCGAGCGTGGTCCGGGGCCTCAGTGGTCCGAGGGGGTCCAGAAGTCCAGCAAGGTGCCCACACCGTGCTCCAGGGACTTCCAGGTGCCGGTGAAGGAGACGACGGCGAGGGCCGAGGTCGGGAAGCCAGCGCGGCTCATCCGCTGGAGCGCGTCGCCCTGGGCCGTCGCGGACAGCGCGTCGGCGAGGGCGTGCATCCCGGGGTTGTGGCCGATGACCAGGAGGTCGGCCACCTCGTCCGGGGTCTCGTTCAGCAGGGCGATGAGTTCGCCCAGCGAGGCGTCGTAGAGCCGCTCCTCGTACGTGGTCCTCGGCCGGTGCGGGAGCTCCTGGACGGCGAGCTTCCAGGTCTCGCGGGTCCGGGTGGCGGTCGAGCAGAGGGCCAGATCGAAGTCGATGCCGGTCCGGGCCAGCTTCCGACCGGCGGCCGGTGCGTCCTGTCGGCCGCGTTCCGCCAGCGGGCGTTCGTGGTCTGTGCCGTCCGACCATTCGGCCTTGGCGTGCCGGAGGAGGACGATCCTGCGGGGTGTGTCGGCGCTCATGGAGCCCAGCTTCGCATGAAACGAACCATGGGGCGCGGGGTGTTGAGGGGTTCGAGGACCGGGCGCGGCGTCTCCTTGCGCCCCCCGCGCGCCCCGGCGTGCGCCGGTCAGCCGACGGCGCGCCACAGCTGTGCGGTGACGTGGACCAGGGAGGGGCCCTCGCCGCTCGCGGCGTGTGCCTCACCCGATCCGGCCAGGAGCAGCAGCAGGAAGCAGAAGGCGAGCGCGGGCAGCGCCGGCGCCCACCAGTGCAGCCGGGCGTCGGCGCCCGTACCGGCGGGCGGGGTGCGACGGCGGGGGACGGACGGGGTGTGCGTGGGGGCCGACATGGCCGCCTCCCTGGGTGTGCTGGTGGGACTGGCTCGCGATGTCGAATCTATTGATCCGGCGCGGCGGCTCCCATCCGGGGCACACCCCAGATCACCCTGAGCCTGACCCCCTAGGGGTACGGGGGTTGTCCCTACCCCGTACCCGGCGGGAGACGGGGGTCAGGGGGAGGCGATCGTGGCGATGACGGCGATGACGACGGTCACGACGAGCATCGCGCCGAGCACGAGGCCGAGCTTCCGGTGGCCGTTCTGGGGGTTCGGTTCGAGTACGGGCGACATGCCGCTCAGTCTCCCACGCCGCATTCGTCCTCGATCGTGCGGTCCCGCCCGGCGAGCACGCCGAGCACGATCTGCGGGACCAGCAGCCCGGCCATCAGGGCCAGGGGCAGGTCCCAGCCCCCGCTGTGCTGGTAGAGCGCACCGATGAGCAGCGGGCCGGGTATGGAGATCAGGTAACCGGTGCTCTGGGCGAAGGCGGAGAGCTTGACGACCCCGGCGGGCGACTTGGCCCGCAGTCCGATCATGGTGATGACCAGCGGAAAGGCGCAGTTGGAGACGCCGAGCAGGAGCGCCCAGGCCCAGGCGCCGCCGGCCGGGGCGAGCCAGAGGCCGGCGTAACCGAGGAAACCGAAGAGGCCGAGGACGACGGCGATGGGGCCCTGGTGGCGCATCCGGCCGGCGAGGCGCGGGATCACGAAGGCGAGCGGGACGCCCATGAACATGGTGACGGCGAGCAGTACACCGGCCGTGGAGGCGGAGACACCGGCGTCGCGGAAGATCTGGGCGAGCCAGCCCATGGTGACGTAGGCGCCAGTGGCCTGGAGGCCGAAGTAGCAGGCCAGAGCCCAGGCGGTGCGGCTGCGCGCGACGCGCGGGCCGGTGTCGGGGGCCCCGGCGGCGGGGGCGGCGTCCCGGGCTCGGCGGGCCGCCGCGGCGATGGGCAGCCAGGGCAGGACGGCGGCCAGGGCGAGGACGGCCCAGACCAGCAGGCCGGTGCGCCAGCTACCGCCGAGGGCGGAGGTGAGCGGGACGGTCGCGGCGGCGGCGAGGGATGTGCCGGCGGCCAGGGCCATGGAGTAGAGGCCGGTCATGGTGCCGACGCGGTCCGGGAACCAGCGCTTGATGATCACCGGGAGCAGCACGTTGGTCAGGGCTATGCCGGCCAGGGACAGGGCGCTGGCGGCGAGGAACCCGGCGGCGTTGTCGGCGAAGGGGCGGATCAGCAGGCCCGCGGCGACGGCGGCCATGCCGGCGCAGACCACGGCGGCCGGTCCGAAGCGGCGGGAGAGGCGGGGCGCGGTGACGCCGAAGACCGCGAAACAGAGGGCGGGGACCGAGGTGATCAGTCCGGCGACGGTGCCGCTCATGTCGAGGCCGGTACGGGTCTCCTCGAAGAGGGAGCCGAGGCTGGTGATGGCGGGCCGCAGGTTGAGCGCGGCGAGCACGACGGCGACGATGAGCAGGGGACCGAGCCACGCCGGCTCCGGGGTGGTGGAGGCGGTGCGGGGCCGCGGCGGAGCCGTGGGGGTGATCTGGGGCCGGTTCACGGTCTGGACTTCATCCTCGGACATTGCTCCATCATAGAATCATGGGATGATTGGTTGTCCACCCCCGGCGCACGTTCCTCGCGTCCCACCTCTCGAGAGGACCCCGACCGCATGCCGCTGACCTCGCCCCGGCGATCCGCGCTCGTCGACCAGGTGATCGCCCAGCTCAGGAACCAGATCACCTCCGGTGAGTGGCCCGTGGGCGCGCGCATTCCCACCGAACCCGAGCTGGTCGAGCTGCTGGGCGTCGCCCGAAACACGGTCCGGGAGGCCGTCCGGGCCCTGGCCCACAACGGTCTCCTCGACATCCGGCAGGGTTCGGGCACGTACGTGCTCGCGACCAGCGAGCTGGCCGGCGTGATGCACCGGCGCTTCGCCGCGGCCGACCCCCGGCACATCGCGGAGCTGCGCTCGACGCTGGAGTCCTCGGCGGCCCGGCTGGCGGCGGAGCGTCGCACCGAGCGGGACCTCGCCCAACTGGACGCGCTGCTGGTCCGGCGCGAGGAGGCCTGGCGGAGCGGTGACGCGGAGCTGTTCGTCGCGGCGGACGTCAGCCTCCACATGGCGGTGGTCGCGGCCTCGCACAACGAGGTACTGGTCGGCCTGTACGCGGACCTGGGCGACCTGGTGGCGGACTGGCTGCGGACGGACGTCGGCCCGGAACTGAGTCCGCAGACGCACCTGGACCACGCCCGGCTGATCGAGGCGATCCGGCGCGGGGACGCGGACACGGCCGCCTCGGAGGCCGCGGGCTACCCGTTCGCCTGCCGTCGCGAGCGGGACCCGTCGGATCAACCGCGTTCGTGACTCACCCAGGCCGAGCGGACCTCCTTCCAGCACCGGCCGCTCAGCTCGACCCGGCCGGCCGGCCCCACGGCGACGGCCGCGCCGTCCCCGTCGATGTCCCACCACCGGTCGCACTCGATGTGCAGCCGTACCAGGTCGGTCCGCGGGAAGCTGTTGTGGCAGTACGCCGTCACCTGCGAAGCGTCGATCACGGTGTCGCAGTCCGCGCCGAACAGCTCCCGGGCGGCCGGCTCGGACGGCACGGGCGGCTCGGCGGGGATCTCGGCCGGGTCCACGACGGCCGGGTCCCCGCTCGCCGGACCTCCGGTGGTCGGGCCCCCGGTGCTCGGGCCTCCGGCCGGGCCCCCCGGCGCGCTCCCACCGCCCGCGGGCCGCGCGACGGCCCCGGGAACCAGCAGGGCGACCAGCGCCACCGAGGTGACCAGCAGTGAGACCGCTCGGCTCTGCCTCGCGCCCACGCCCGCACCTCCTCCCCGAAGGACCCGGGAAGATCCCGGCCCGGTCAGTTTGCAGGCACAAGTCCCGGTTTTCGACTCGGGAAGATCCGGTCAGACGACGAACGTCCGATCACGGACGTCGCTCACCCCCCGCGAAACCCGCGCCCACAGGGGCCGAAACGGCGGTGGCCGCGCCTCCCGGGAGGGAAGCGCGGCCACCGCCGTACGGACGTAACGGGCTCGACTCGAAGGGTCAGGCGCCCATGGCGTGCAGACCGCCGTCCACGTGGACGATCTCGCCCGTGGTCTTCGGGAACCAGTCGGACAGCAGGGCCACGATGGCCCGGCCCGTCGGCTCCGGGTCGTTCATGTCCCACTCCAGCATGGAGCGCGAGTTCCACACTTCCGCCAGGTCGGAGAAGCCCGGGATGGACTTCGCGGCCATCGAGCCGATCGGACCGGCCGAGACCAGGTTGCAGCGGATGTTCTCCTTGCCCAGGTCGCGGGCCAGGTAACGGCTGGTCGCCTCCAGCGCGGCCTTGGCCGGGCCCATCCAGTCGTACTGCGGCCAGGCGAACTGCGCGTCGAAGGTCAGCCCGACGACGGCCGCGCCCTCGTGCGGGAACAGCGGCTTGCAGGCCATGGTGAGCGACTTCAGCGAGAACGCCGAGACGTGCATGGCGGTGGCGACCGACTCGAACGGGGTGTTCAGGAAGTTGCCGCCCAGGGCGTCCTGCGGCGCGAAGCCGATGGAGTGGACGACGCCGTCCAGGCCGCCGAGCTCGTCGCGGACGAGCTGCTCCAGGCGGGCCAGGTGCTCCTCGTTGGTGACGTCGAGCTCGATCACCTTCGCGGGCTTCGGCAGCTTGCGGGCGATGCGTTCCGTCAGCGTCGGCCGCGGGAAGGCGGTCAGGATGACCTCGGCGCCCTGCTCCTGGGCCAGCTTCGCGGCGTGGAAGGCGATGGACGACTCCATCAGCACCCCCGTGATGAGGATGCGCTTGCCCTCGAGAATTCCACTCATGGTGATCAGTGACCCATGCCCAATCCGCCGTCTACGGGAATGACGGCTCCGGTGATGTACGCGGCGTTGTCCGACGCCAGGAAGCTCACGACCGACGCGATCTCCTCGGGCTGCGCGTAGCGGCCGAGGGGCACCTGCTGCATGATGACCGCGCGCTGC
This sequence comes from Streptomyces sp. Tek67B01, assembly GCF_055231995.1. Lineage (NCBI taxonomy): Bacteria > Bacillati > Actinomycetota > Actinomycetes > Kitasatosporales > Streptomycetaceae > Streptomyces > Streptomyces sp. Tek67B01. The sequence goes on along the minus strand of NZ_JBUYUY010000001.1, from coordinate 5,462,240 downwards.
TCGTCGGTGAGCACCTTCGTCATGTCGGTGTCCACGAAACCGGGGGCGACGACGTTGAAGGTGATGTTGCGGGAGCCGAGCTCACGGGCGAGCGAGCGGGCGAAGCCCACCAGGGCGGCCTTCGAGGCGGCGTAGTTGGCCTGGCCGGCCGCGCCGAGCAGGCCGACGACCGAGGAGATCATGACGACGCGGCCCTTCTTGGCGCGCAGCATCCCGCGGTTGGCCCGCTTGACGACCCGGAAGGTGCCGGTGAGGTTCGTGTCGACGACCGACGCGAAGTCCTCCTCGGACATCCGCATGAGCAGCGTGTCCTTGGTGATGCCGGCGTTGGCCACCAGCACCTCGACCGCGCCGTGCTTGTCCTCGATCTCCTTGTAGGCCTGCTCCACCTGCTCCGAGTCGGTGATGTCACAGCGGACCGCGAGGACACCCAGGGAGGTGAGCTCCTGCGGCGGCTCGCCGGACCGGTACGTGATCGCGACCTTGTCGCCCGCTTCCACGAAGACTCGGGCGATGGCGAGGCCGATGCCCCGGTTTCCTCCGGTGACGAGAACCGAGCGGCTCAACGGATCACCCTTTCGCTTAGCTGTGTGATGGGCAAAAACCTATCGGTCCGGGCCTGCATAAGCAGAATCGGGGCCCGACAGGGCCTTGCCGCAGCCTCTGTGGAGTCTCTACAGAAAGAAGTGTGCACAACGGCCCCGGGCGCGACATGATCGGGGCGACCGGCTCCGACCCCGGGAGGAATTCCGTGCCCCATTCCATCGACGCGGCCTTTACCGCGCTGCCCTTGCGGGCGCTGGCCGACGCGGCGCTCGCGCGGGCGCGCGCGCTGGGCTCCGACCACGCCGACTTCCGGTTGGAGCGGATTCGCAGCGCCTCCTGGCGGTTGCGGGACGCCAAGCCCTCCGGGACTTCCGACACCACCGACCTCGGCTACGCGGTGCGCGTGGTGCACGGTGGCAGCTGGGGCTTCGCGTCCGGCGTGGACCTGACCATGGACGGCGCCGCCAAGGTGGCCTCGCAGGCCGTGGCGATGGCCAAGCTGTCGGCGCAGGTGTTGAGGGCGGCGGGCTCCGACGAGAGGGTGGAGCTGGCCGCGGAGCCGGTGCACGCCGACCGGACCTGGATCTCCGCCTACGACGTGAACCCCTTCGACGTGCCGGACGCGGAGAAGGCGGCACTGCTGGCCGAGTGGAGCACGCGGCTGCTTGCCGCCGACGGCGTGACGCACGTCGACGCCTCGCTGCTCGCCGTCCACGAGAACAAGTTCTACGCCGACACCTCCGGCACCTCCACCACCCAGCAGCGGGTACGCGTCCACCCGCAGCTCACCGCGGTTGCCGTCGACGCCTCCACCGGCGAGTTCGACTCGATGCGCACCATCGCCCCGCCGGCCGGGCGCGGCTGGGAGTACCTGACGGGCACCGGCTGGGACTGGGACTCCGAGCTGGAGCAGATCCCGGGGCTGCTCGCCGAGAAGATGCGGGCGCCGAGCGTGGAGGCCGGCCGCTACGACCTCGTCGTGGACCCGTCCAACCTGTGGCTGACCATCCACGAGTCCATCGGGCACGCCACCGAGCTGGACCGGGCGCTGGGGTACGAGGCGGCGTACGCCGGTACCTCCTTCGCCACCTTCGACCGGCTGGGTGAGCTGAAGTACGGCTCGTCGATCATGAACGTGACCGGTGACCGGACGGCGGAGCACGGCCTGGCCACCGTCGGCTACGACGACGAGGGCGTGCGGGCGCAGAGCTGGGACCTGGTCAAGGACGGGACGCTGGTCGGCTACCAGCTGGACCGCCGGATCGCGAAGCTCACCGGGCTCGGACGCTCCAACGGCTGCGCTTTCGCCGATTCGCCGGGCCACGTGCCGGTGCAGCGGATGGCCAACGTATCGCTGCGGCCCGACCCGGGCGGTCTGTCCACCGAGGACCTGATCGGCGGGGTGGAGCGCGGCATCTACGTGGTCGGCGACCGCTCCTGGTCGATCGACATGCAGCGCTACAACTTCCAGTTCACCGGGCAGCGGTTCTTCCGCATCGAGAACGGCCGGCTGGCGGGACAGCTGCGCGACGTGGCGTACCAGGCCACCACGACCGAGTTCTGGGGCTCGATGGAGAAGGTCGGCGGCCCCCAGACGTACGTGCTGGGCGGCGCCTTCAACTGCGGCAAGGCGCAGCCGGGACAGGTCGCGGCCGTCTCCCACGGCTGCCCGTCCGCGCTGTTCCGTGACGTGAACATCCTGAACACGACCCAGGAGGCCGGACGCTGATGTCGGTTCGTACCAAGCCCCACGAGATCGTCGAGCGGGCCCTGGAACTCTCCACCGCCGACGGATGCGTTGTCATCGCGGACGAGCAGTCGACGGCCAACCTGCGCTGGGCGGGCAACGCGCTCACCACCAACGGCGTCACCCGCGGCCGGAACCTCACGGTCATCGCCACGGTCGACGGCAAGGAGGGCACGGCCTCGGGGGTCGTGTCGCGCTCGGCCGTCACCGCGGACGACCTGGAGCCGCTGGTGCGGGCCGCCGAGGCGGCCGCGCGGAACGCGGCACCGGCGGAGGACGCCCAGCCCCTGATCGCCGGCACCCCGGCCTCGCCCGACTTCACCGATGCACCGGCCGAGACCTCCTCGGCGGTGTTCACGGACTTCGCCCCCGCCCTCGGCGAGGCCTTCGCCCGGGCCCGCGCGGGCGGCCGGGAGCTGTACGGTTTCGCCAACCACGAGCTGGTCTCCACCTACGTGGGCACCTCGACCGGGCTGCGGCTGCGCCACGACCAGCCGAACGGCACGTTGGAGCTGAACGCGAAGTCCCCGGACCGTCAACGCTCGGCCTGGGCCGGCCGGGCCACGCGGGACTTCAAGGACGTGGACCCGACCGCGCTGGACGCCGAGCTCGCCGTGCGCCTGGGCTGGGCGGAGCGCCGCTTCGACCTGCCGGCCGGGCGGTACGAGACCCTGCTGCCGCCGACGGCCGTGGCGGACCTGCTGATCTACCAGATGTGGTCGGCCTCCGCCCGGGACGCGGTGGAGGGCAGGACGGTCTTCTCCAAGCCCGGCGGCGGCACCCGCATCGGCGACAGGCTGTCCGCGCTGCCGCTGACGCTGCGCAGTGACCCGAACGCGCCGGGCCTGGAGTCCGCGCCGTTCGTGATCGCGCACAGCTCCGGAGACGACGCCTCGGTGTTCGACAACGGCCTGCCGGTCCCGGCGACGGATTGGGTCAGCGACGGTGAGCTCGCCCGTCTGACGACGACCCGGCACAGCGCGGGCCTGACCGGGCTCCCGCTCTCCCCCGGCTTCGGGAACCTGATCCTGGACGGGGGCGGCGAGAAGTCCCTGGAGGAGATGGTGGCGGGCACCGGCCACGAGGGGCGCGGTCTGCTGCTGACCTGCCTCTGGTACATCCGCGAGGTGGACCCGGCGACGCTGCTGCTCACCGGCCTGACCCGGGACGGGGTGTACCTGGTGGAGAACGGCGAGGTCATCGGCGAGGTCAACAACTTCCGGTTCAACGAGTCCCCCGTGGACCTGCTCTCGCGGGCCACGGAGGCCGGCCGGACCGAGAAGACCCTGCCGCGCGAGTGGAGCGACTGGTTCACCCGCACCGCGATGCCGCCCCTGCGCATCCCGGACTTCAACATGAGCTCGGTCAGCAAGGGCGTCTGAGCGGCGAGGGCGTCCGAGGGGTCCGCTCCGCCCGCCTAGACTGGCGGGGAAACCCCTCGGCACCTCTTTCATCCCGCTTTCTGGTTATCGCGTTATCTCGTTATCTCGTTCAAGGAGAGTCACGACCGTGACGGACATCGTCGACGAACTGAAGTGGCGCGGGCTGTTCGCCCAGTCCACCGACGAAGAAGCGCTGCGCAAGGCGTTCGCGGACGGTCCCGTCACGTTCTATTGCGGATTCGACCCGACGGCGGCCTCGCTGCACGTGGGCCACCTGGTGCAGGTGCTCACGGTCCGCCGGCTCCAGCAGGCCGGCCACCGGCCGCTGGCGCTGGTCGGCGGGGCCACCGGCCAGATCGGCGACCCGCGTCCGACCGCCGAGCGCACCCTGAACGACCCGGAGACGGTCGCGAACTGGGTGACGCGCCTGCGTACGCAGATCGAGCCGTTCCTCTCCTTCGAGGGCGAGAACGCGGCGGTCATGGTGAACAACCTGGACTGGACCGCGGGGCTGTCCGCCATCGAGTTCCTGCGGGACATCGGCAAGCACTTCCGCGTCAACAAGATGCTGACGAAGGACTCGGTGGCCCGCCGGCTGGAGTCCCAGGAGGGCATCAGCTACACCGAGTTCAGCTACCAGCTGCTCCAGGGCATGGACTTCCTGGAGTTGTACCGGCGCTACGGCTGCACGCTCCAGCAGGGCGGCTCGGACCAGTGGGGCAACCTGGTGGCCGGTCTCGACCTGATCCACAAGCTGGAGCCGCAGGCCCAGGCGCACGCGCTGGCCACGCCGCTGATGGTCAAGGCGGACGGTACGAAGTTCGGCAAGACCGAGGGCGGGGCCGTCTGGCTCGACCCGGAGATGACCACCCCGTACGCGTTCTACCAGTTCTGGCTGAACGTGGACGACCGGGATATCTCCGGCTACATGCGCATCCTCTCCTTCAAGTCCCGCGAGGAGCTGGAGGAGCTGGAGAAGCAGACCGCCGAGCGACCGCAGGCGCGCGCCGCGCAGCGGGCGCTGGCGCAGGAGCTGACGACGCTGGTGCACGGCGCCGAGCAGTGCGCCGCCGTGATCGCCGCCTCTAAGGCGCTGTTCGGCCAGGGCGAGCTGGCGGACCTGGACCCGGCGACGCTGGCCGCCGCCCTGTCGGAGCTGCCGCACGTCCGGGTCGCGGAGCTCCCCCCGGTGGTGGACCTGTTCGCCGAGACGGGCCTGGTCGCGAGCAAGTCCGCGGGCCGCCGGACCGTGAAGGAGGGCGGCGCCTACGTGAACAACGTGAAGGTGACCGCCGAGGACGCGGTGCCGGCCCCGCAGGACCTGCTGCACGGTCGCTGGCTCGTGCTGCGCCGCGGCAAGAAGAACCTGGCGGCGGTCGAGGTCACGGGCTGACCGCGCGGTGTGCGGGAAGGGGCCGGTACGGACGTGAGTCCGGCCGGCCCCTTCGTCGTACGCCTGGAGGCGTCAGGTCATCTGACGTCGTCGGTCGCCCCGCAGGGCCATGTAGATCATGTCGCCGAGTCCGACGATGACGACCGCCCCGGCGAGCTGCAGCAGGTGCCGGATCCAGTCGATGCCCTTGGTGTCGTGCACACCGATCCACGTGGCCACGGCGTTGCCCAGGACGCCTCCGATGATGCCGAAGATCACGGTCAGCCAGATCGGCTGGTGCTGCTTGCCCGGCAGGATGGCCCTGGCAATCAGTCCCAGTACCAAACCGACGATGATCGCCCACAACCAATGCATGTCGAGCCTCCTCGTGGCGCGGTGTGCGCAGGTGCGGCCAGTCTCGGCCCGGGCCGCGGGCGCCGCATGCCCGACAGCGCCAATCGGGGGGCACCCCCTCTCCTCGCCGCGGTGGCGGCGGCGTACGGTGGAAGTGTCCGGGCCGGGAGTGCCCGGCGGGTGGATCGGGTGGTGGAACGTGGAACGGTCGAAGCGGAACGGGGCCGAGGTCTTCCGGATCACCGGAGCGCGGATGGGCCTCAGTGAGGACGTGCGGGGCAGGCAACGCCGGTACGTGATCTCCATGACGATCAGGACCCTGTCGGTCCTCGCGACCGTGTTCCTGTGGAACGTGGAGCGTCCCGTGGCGATCGTGACGCTGGTTGCGGGCGCTCTGCTGCCCTACGTCGCGGTGGTCATCGCCAACGCGGGACGCGAGTCGGCGCCCTCGCTGCCCTCGCACTTCCTGCCGCCTCCTGTGCACCCGGCACTGGAGGCGGGAAACCTCAAGAAAACCTCAGATCAATCATGAAGTTCCGGTGCACCGCGCCGGGTCCTGCGTGACATACTGCCTACGCGCTCCGCATCCCCCGTCGGAGCGACGGACCGACGCCGGGCAGCTCCCCCCGTGGCTGCTCGGCGTCGCCCTTCCGTTTGTAGGGTTGAGGCTGTGAACTCCCCTGATACGGACACCAGCGCCCCCGGCACCGACCCCACCTGCTCCGCCAAGGGCTGCCGCGCCGCGGCGGTCTGGGTCCTGGCGTGGAACAACCCGAAGCTGCACACGCCGGAGCGCCGCAAGACGTGGCTGGCGTGCGAGGAGCACCGCGAGCACCTCTCCCGGTTCCTCGACGTCCGCGGGTTCCTGAAGGACGTCGTGAAGCTGGAGGAGTGGGTCCAGCCCGAGGGATCGGAGCGCGAGCGCTAGAGGTTCGCCGCAGGTGCGCCGGAGCTTCGCCCGGGAACGTCACGAGGCCCCGTCCGGTCGCCGGACGGGGCCTCGTGACGTGCCGGGTGGCCGCTAGCCGCCGATCGCCGACATCGGGCGGTCGGGCTGGAGGAAGCTCGGGTCGTCGAGGCCGGAGCCGGCCTTCTTGCCCCACATCGCCACCTTCCACAGGCGGGCGATCTCCTCGTCCGGGGCGCCCGAGCGCAGCGCGCCCCGCAGGTCCGACTCCTCGGTGGCGAAGAGGCACGTACGGACCTGGCCGTCGGCCGTGAGGCGGGTGCGGTCGCAGGCCCCGCAGAACGGACGGGTGACGGAGGCGATGACCCCGACCGTGGCCGGGCCGCCGTCGACGAGCCAGCGTTCGGCGGGGGCGGAGCCGCGCTCCTCGGCGCCTTCCTCGGTGAGGTTGAAGCGGGTGCGCAGCGAGGCCAGGATGTCACCGGCGGTGATCATGCCGTCGCGCTTCCAGCCGTGCTGAGCGTCGAGCGGCATCTGCTCGATGAAGCGGAGCTCGTACTCGTTCTCCACGGCCCAGGCGAGCAGGTCGGGGGCCTCGTCGTCGTTGAGGCCGGGCATCAGCACGGCGTTGATCTTCACCGGGGTGAGGCCGACCTCGTGGGCGGCGGCCATGCCGTCGATGACGTCGTGGTGGCGGTCGCGGCGGGTGAGGGTCTTGAACACCTCGGGACGCAGGGTGTCCAGGGAAACGTTCACCCGGTCCAGGCCGGCGGCCTTGAGCGCCTGTGCGGTGCGCTTGAGGCCGATCCCGTTGGTGGTCAGCGACATCTTGGGTCGCGGCTCCAGGGCCGCGCACCGCTCCACGATGCCGACGAGGCCGGGGCGCAGCAACGGTTCGCCGCCGGTGAAGCGGACCTCGGTGATGCCGAGCCGGGTGACCGCGATGCGGATCAGCCGGACTATCTCGTCGTCGCTGAGCAGGTCCGTCTTCTGCAACCACTGCAGGCCCTCCTCGGGCATGCAGTAGGTGCAGCGCAGATTGCACCGGTCGGTGAGCGAGACGCGCAGGTCAGTGGCTACGCGGCCGTACGTGTCGAGAAGCACTGTGGGCCCCCTCCCCTGTCCGGTTCATAGAGGTCGCGCAGCTCGGGTGAGACATGCGTGCGCTTCTTTCGAGCCTACGCGACGCCCGTGACTTGTTGTGGCGCCCGAACGAACGAGACCTGGCGTGGCCGTGTCGTAGGGAAGTACGACACGGCCACGAGGGGTGTCTGGAGTATTTCAGTGGGCGCCTGTTCCCGTCAGGGAGCGGACCTCCAGTTCCGCGAACTTCAGGGGGTCGGCCTTCTCCTTCGACAGCAGGGTTCCCAGCCAGCCGAGGAGGAAGCCGAGCGGGATGGAGACGATGCCGGGGTTCTCCAGCGGGAACCAGTAGAAGTCCGCGTCCTTGAACATCGAGGTGGGCTTGCCGGAGACCACCGGGGAGAAGAGCACCAGGACGACCGAGGAGACCAGGCCGCCGTAGATGGACCACAGCGCGCCCTGGGTGGTGAACCGCTTCCAGAACAGGCTGTAGAGGATCGTCGGCAGGTTGGCCGACGCCGCGACGGCGAAGGCGAGCGCGACCAGGCCGGCGACGTTGAGGTCGCGGGCGAGGGCGCCGAGTCCGATGGCGACGGCGCCGATCACGACGGTGGACCAGCGGGCCGCGCGGACCTCCTCCTTCTCGGTGGCCTTGCCCTTTCGGATGACGTTCACGTAGATGTCGTGGGCGAAGGACGAGGAGGAGGCCAGGGTCAGGCCCGCGACGACGGCGAGGATGGTGGCGAAGGCGACCGCGGAGACGACGGCGAGCAGGACGGCGCCGCCGGTGGAGTCCGGACCGCCGCCGACCGCCTGGGCGAGCAGGGGGGCCGCGGTGTTGCCCGCCTTGTTGGAGGCGAGGATGTCGGTGCGCTTAAGCAGCGCGGCGGCGCCGAAGCCGAGGGCGATCGTCATCAGGTAGAAGGCGCCGATGATGCCGATGGCCCAGTTCACGGACTTACGGGCGGCTTTGGCGGTGGGCACCGTGTAGAAGCGGATCAGGATGTGGGGCAGCCCGGCGGTGCCCAGGACGAGGGCGATGCCCAGGGAGATGAAGTCGAGCTTCGTGATCCCGTCCTTGCCGTACTTGAGGCCGGGCTCCAGGAACTTCGCGCCTTGGCCGCTGTTCTCGGCGGCCTTGCCCAACAGGTCGGAGATGTTGAAGTGGAACTTCAACAGGACCAGGAAGGTGACCAGCAGGGCGCCGGCGATGAGCAGGACGGCCTTGACCATCTGCACCCAGGTGGTGCCCTTCATCCCGCCGATGGTCACGTAGAGGATCATCAGGACGCCGACGAGGGCGACGACCGCCACCTTGCCGCCGTCGCTGGTGATGCCCAGGAGCAGCGAGACCAGCACGCCCGCGCCCGCCATCTGGGCGAGCAGGTAGAAGATCGAGACGACGATGGTGGAGGTGCCGGCGGCGGTCCGGACGGGGCGCTGGCGCATCCGGTAGGCGAGGACGTCACCCATCGTGTAGCGGCCGGAGTTGCGCAGCGGCTCGGCGACGAGCAGCAGGGCCACCAGCCAGGCGACGAGAAAGCCGATGGAGTAGAGGAAGCCGTCGTAGCCGAAGAGCGCGATGGCCCCGGCGATGCCGAGGAAGGACGCGGCGGACATGTAGTCGCCGGAGATGGCCAGGCCGTTTTGGAAACCGGTGAACTGGCGGCCACCGGCGTAGAAGTCGGCGGCGTCCTTCGTCTGCCGGCCGGCCCAGATGGTGATGATCAGGGTGGCGACGACGAACAGCCCGAAGAGGGTCATGATCAGCGGGCGGTGCTCGGTGGCGCCGGCGGCGACCGTCAGGTGCAGTGGTGTGCTCATTCCCCGGCCTCCATGCGGGCCTTGATGGCCGCGGCCTTGGGGTCGAGGGCGGTGGCGGCGTGGCGCGAGTAGAGCCAGGCGATGAGGAAGGTCGTCGCGAACTGGGCGAGGCCGAGGACGAGGGCGACGTTGATGTTGCCGAAGAGCTTGGTTCCCATGAAGCCGCCCGCGTAGTTCGAGAGCAGGACGTACAGCAGGTACCAGGCGATGAACGCGACGGTGAGCGGGAAGGCGAAGGAACGCTGGGAGCGGCGCAGTTCGGCGAACTCAGGGCTCTGCTGGACGCGTTCGAACGCTTCGGCCGTGGGGGCCGCCGGACGTGGTTCCACGCCGCCGGGCGGCTGCGCCGCTGCTTGGGTTGTCACCGGGGGCTCTCCTTGTGACGCGGGTGCGAGGGGGCGGGTACGGACACAACAACCTCCGTGTGGGGGGCGGTAACGCCGGTCCCCCTGACAACGGCACGGCTCGCGCGACGGGACGGTTCAACGCGTTCCGTTTCCGCGCCCCGTTTCCGGCCTCGCTTGTTTCACCCGATTCCTCGAACTGATGGCGCAACGGTGAAGGTCGCCACTAGGTTCGCCTGTCATGAACCCGTCGTCCCGCGCGATCGCGCACGGACGGCTCTCTCACGATGATGTGGAGAACCCATGGCTCAGCTGGGGTCACGATCCCCCAAGAGGCACGGCCGTCTCGCCGTACCCGTCGCCTTGGCCCTCACCGCCTCGCTCGCCTTCCTGCCCTCGGTCGCGGCCTCCGCCGCGCCCCTCGGCACGACGGCGGACGCGGCGGCCGGCGCGAAGCCCGACACTTCCGGCCCGAAGCTGTCGTACGTGGCGAACCTGAACACGTACGCCACCGTGACCGCGGCCAAGAAGGCCGTCGAACGGGCCGGCGGAACGGTGGTGACCTCGTACGAGCAGATAGGGGTGATCGTCGCCCACTCCCAAAATCCCGACTTCGCCAAGCAACTGCGCGCCCAGCGGGGCCTGTTCGTGTCGGTCGGCGCCACCCGCACGGCTCCCCTCACGACGGTGCAGACCACCGAGGAGGGCACCACGCAGCGCCTGGACGCCGCGGACGCGGCCAAGGCGGCGGCGAGCGCCCAGCCGGGGCAGGAGCCGCTGCAGCCCGACCAGTGGGACCTGCGGGCGATCAAGGCCGACCAGGCGCAGGCCGTCAACGCCGGCAGCCCGGACGTCACGGTGGGCGTCATCGACACGGGTGTCGACGACACCCACCCGGACCTCGCCCCGAACTTCTCCAAGGGTCAGTCGGCCAACTGCGTCGGCGGCGTCGCCGACACCACGGACGGCGCCTGGCGCCCGTACCCGGACGGCAGCGACCACGGCACCCACGTGGCGGGCACCATCGCGGCCGCGCGCAACGGCATCGGCGTCGTCGGGGTCGCGCCGGGCGCGAAGGTCGCCGCGATCAAGGTGAGCGAGCCCGGGACCAGCCTCTTCTACACCGAAGCGGTGGTCTGCGGCTTCATGTTCGCCGCCGAGAAGGGGATCGAGGTGACCAACAACAGCTACTACGTCGATCCCTGGTACTTCAACTGCAAGTCGGACGACGACCAGAAGGCGCTGGTGGAGGCCCTCGGTCGGGCGAGCAAGTACGCGGAGCGCAAGGGCGTGCTCAACGTGGCGTCCGCGGGCAACGAGAACTGGGACCTGGCCTCCCACTCGATCACCGACACGACGAGCCCGGACGACGGGACCCCGACGCCGCGCACGGTCGACCCGCACGACTGCCTGGACCTGCCGACGCAGCTGCCGGGCGTGGTCTCGGTCTCCGCCACCGGCGCCAAGGGAGTGCGCTCCTACTACTCCAGCTACGGCCTCGGCGTCATCGACGTGGCGGCGCCCGGCGGCGACAAGTGGCAGATACCGGACACCCCGGACGCCAACGGCCGCGTACTGTCCACCCTCCCGGGCGGCGGCTACGGCTACAAGCAGGGCACCTCGATGGCCGGCCCGCACGTCGCGGGCGTCGCGGCCCTGCTCAAGAGCGCCCATCCCTCGGCCACGCCCGCGCAGTTGCAGGCGATGCTCAAGGCCCAGGCCACGAAGACGGCCTGCCCGGACAAGATCTACGACGCCGCGGGCACGCTGATCGACGCCACCACCTGCCAGAGCAAGTGGGGTCAGACCGGCTACTACGGGTACGGCGTGGTGGACGCGCTCAAGGCCGTCAAGTAACCGAGCGGTGAGGTGGCACCGAACGCGCGCGGGGGCCGGCCGGCGAGTCGCCCGGCCGGCCCCCGCGGGCCGTTCCGGCCCGTCAGGGCCTGATCAGCACCTTGAGGGCGCTGCGGTCGTCCATGGCGCGGTAGCCGTCCGGCACCTCGTCGAGGCTGACGGCCCGGTCGAAGACGGGCGCCGGGTCGATCGCGCCGCTCAGCACGTCCTCCAGCAGCTCCGGGATGTAGGCGCGCACCGGGGCGACGCCACCGCGCAGGGTGATGTTGCGGTCGAACATCACGCCGAGGTCGAGGCCGGTGCCGCTGCCGTGCGGGACGCCGACGTACCCGATGGCCCCGCCGTCGCGGGTGATGTTCACCGCGGTGCGCATGGACTGCTCGGTGCCGACCGCTTCGATCACGCAGTGGGCGCCCTGGCCGCCGGTGAGCTCGCGCACGGCCGCCTCGGCCGCCTCGCCCCGCTCGGCGACGATGTCGGTGGCCCCGAACAACTTCGCGATGTCCGTACGGGCGCTGTGGCGGCCCAGGGCGATGATCCGCTCGGCGCCGAGCCGCTTGGCCGCGAGGACACCGCACAGGCCGACCGCGCCGTCACCCACGACGGCGACCGTGGAGCCCTCGCGGACGCCGGCGCCCACCGCGGCGTGGTGGCCGGTGCCCATGACGTCGGACAGTGCGAGCAGACCGGTCAGCAGGTGCTCGTCGGAGGCGGCGTCGGCGGGCAGCTTCACGAGGGTGCCGTCGGCGTGGGGCACGCGGACGGCCTCGCCCTGACCGCCGTCGTGGCCGACCGAGCCCCAGAAGCCGCCGTGCACGCAGGAGGTGTACAGGCCCTCGGAGCAGTAGTCGCAGGTGCCGTCGGACCACATGAAGGGGGCCACGACGAGGTCTCCGGCGCGCAGGCCGGACACGGCGGAGCCGGTCTCCTCGACTATGCCGAGGAACTCGTGGCCGATCCGCTGGCCGGGCTGACGCGCGGCCTCGCCGCGGTAGGCCCACAGGTCGCTGCCGCAGATGCAGGCACGCAGGACGCGGACGACGGCGTCCTCGGGGCGCTGGATCGCAGCGTCGGGCACCTCCTCCACGCGGATGTCGTGCGGGGCGTGGATGACGGTGGCACGCATGGTGGTGCTGCCCTCCCGATCAGGTTGGTTCAGTCTTGTATGACTGACCTACCGTACGCCTGGCCGGTGGCGAGCACGCCCGTGGCCAGCAGGTACTGGGCAGCGAGGTAGGTGGCCATGATCCACAGGTCCGGGCGGGGCGGCTGCGGCCAGTCGGCCACGCCGGTGGCGATGAGGGTGTCGGAGAGCAGGAACAGCGCCCCGCCGATCGCCGCGCGCGTCCCGAGGGCGCTGGAGCGGTAGGCCATCGCGGTCAGGAGCAGGCTGTACCCGGCGACGGGCACGCGCAGTCCGACCGGGAGGTCGTTCCAGAGCAGCGCGACGGTGCCGACGAGCGCGGCGGCGTACGCGCCCCCGAGCGCGGGGTGCGTCCTGCCCCTGCCGAAGAGCAGGAGGTAGCAAACGTGCCCGGCGGCGAAGGAGCCCATGCCGATCAGGAAGGCGGGGTCGGCGTCGAAGAGCAGCGCCAGGTCCCCGCCCCACCCGAACAGCAGGGCCGCGACCAGCAGCCGGGGCGCCCCTCGGGTGACCACGTACGCGACGAGCAGCGGCATCAGCAGCGGTTTGGCGAGGACGTGCCCCAGGTGCCAACCGGCGAGCAGCGCGACGAGGTCGAGCGCGCACGCGGCGGCGAACGCGACGAGCAGGACCCGGCCGCGGGTGTCGTCCGGTACCGGGCGGGCCCAGGAGGGGGTACGGGAGTCGGTGGCGCTCACGCGGCGTGCTCCGCCGGGGCCTTGGCGGGCTCGGCGGCGGTGGCGGGGGCCGGCTGCCAGCCGGGGCCCCGGAAGACCCGTCCGGCCCGCTCGCGCCAGGTGCGGGCGGCCCGTACGTCACGGGCGATGGCGGCGTACTCGTGGGTCGCGACGCGCAGCGGGTTGTGGGTGTCGATGTTCTTGGTGAGCCCGTAGACGGGCCGCTCCGTCTCCCCCACCCAGGACCCGAACATCCGGTCCCAGACGATCAGGATGCCGCCGAAGTTGCGGTCGAGGTAACCGCCTTGGGAGGCGTGGTGGACGCGGTGGTGCGAGGGGGTGTTGAAGACGTACTCGTAGGCGCGCGGCAACTTCCCGATGCGCTCGGTGTGGACCCAGAACTGGTAGAGGAGGTTGATCCCGTAGCAGAAGGGGATCGCGGCCGGGTGGACCCCGAGGGCGACCATCGGCAAGTAGAACCACCAGGTGGTCGCGCTGGTCCAGGGCTGGCGCAGGGCCGTGGTGAGGTTGAACCTGCGGCTGCTGTGGTGGACCACGTGGCAGGCCCACAGGATGCGGATGACGTGGTGGAGCCGGTGCTGCCAGTAGTAGAGGAAGTCCTGGGCGAGCAGCATCAGCAGGGCGGTCCACCACAGGAAGGGCACGCGCAGCGGGGTCAGTTCGTAGACCGCCGTGAAGACCGCGACGACCGGGATCTTCCACAGCAGGTCGAACCCGATGCTGCCGAGCCCCATGGTGACGCTCGTGACCGCGTCCTTGGTGTCGTACCCGGTGGCGTCCTCGTCGGGATGGAGGCGGTAGCTCACCACCTCGATGACGGTGAGCAGCACGAAGGCGGGTATGGACCACAGCACGACATCGGGCAGGTTCGGCATGCCCGCACCATAGAGGCGCTCCCGGGGACGCCGCTAGAGGTTGTTACCGATCGGTATCCGACCGGGTTACCGGGGGTACCCCTCATACTGGTCGGCCAGGCTGGGGAGGGCCGTGTGACCGGGTTCGAGGCAGTTCTCTTACGGGTGGCGGGTACGGCGGCGAGCACGCTGACGAAGTCGCTCCTCACGCGCGCCCCGGGGGCCGGCACGACGCCCGACCCGGCCGCCCCGGCCGCGCGGTGGCGCCGTCCGGCGGAACTGGGCGACACGGAGATACGGACGCTGACGACCGCGCTGGCCGCCCGGCTGGGCGAGGCGGCCGCCGGGTTGCCCGACCACGAACGGCTGGCCGCCCTGGACGCGGTCGCCGACTCCTTCGCCTCGCTGGGACCCCTGGGGCTGGAGGCGCTCTTCGCCGTGGACCTGGACCCGGCGACCCTGGCCGCGGCCCTGCCCCCGCCCCCACCGGGCCTCGGCGGACGAGCCGAGGCCCTCTACCTGCGGCTGGCCGCCCTGTGTTGCCTCCACGTGGTCGAGTACGCCACCACCCTCCCGAACTTCGAGCCCCACGCCGACCTGGAACTGATCCGCCGGACCGGCCGACTGGAACGCACACTGCGGCAGTTGGAGGAGTCGGCGGAACTCCCCGGCGCGAAACAGGCGCACTTCGAGCAGCAGTACACGCAGTACATCACCGAAGCCCACGGCCGCCTCCAGCTCTACGGGCTGACGCTCGGCCAGGACCGGCGGGAGTGGCCGCTGGACCTGGCCTACATCAGCCTGGCGGTGACCGGCGACCCGCTCCTGGAGGAGCCGGGCTCCCACGGGACCACCGTCGAGGCCGAGCGGGCGATCGCGGGCTCGGACCGGGTGCTGCTGCGTGGCCCGGCCGGCTCCGGCAAGTCCACCCTGGTCCAGTGGCTGGCGCTGAACGCGGCCCGCCAGAGCTTCCGCCGCCGGCCCGCCCACTGGAACACGCTGGTCCCCTTCGTCCTGCGGCTGCGTTCCTTCCACGCCTCCGAGGCCCTGCCCGTCCCCGAGGACTGGCTCCGCTCCTCCGGCGTCCCGTTGACCGCTCCGCCCGGCTGGACCGAGGGCCTCCTGGCGAGCGGCCGGGCCCTGGTGCTGGTGGACGGGGTGGACGAGGTACCCCAGCGACTGCGCAACCGGACCGAGGCCTGGCTGCGCTCGTTGATCGCGGCCTTCCCCAAAGCGCGTTACGTCGTCACCACGCGCCCGTCCGCGGTCCCGGAGGACTGGCTCAAGGGACAGGGCTTCGCCCCGCTGTCGCTGGTGTCGATGGAGCGGGACAACGTGCGGGCGTTCATCACGCACTGGCACGACTCCGCCCGCGAGGAGTGCGATTCGGCCGAGGAGCGGGCGCGGCTCGACACCTTCGAGCGGACGCTGATCCAGTCGGTGGGCGCTCGGCGCGACCTGGGGCAGCTGGCGACGAACCCGCTGATGTGCGCGCTGCTGTGCGCGCTGAACCGGGACCGGCGGATGCAGCTGCCCCGCGCCCGCAAGGAACTCTACGACGCGGCGCTGGACATGCTGCTGGTCCGCCGCGACACCGAGCGGGACATATCGGGGGTCGAAGGGGTCTACCTCAGCCGGGACGAACAGACGGCGCTCCTCCAGCGGCTGGCGTACTGGCTGATCCGCAACGGGCAGGTGGAGGCGGCGCGTGACGAGGTCGTGGAGATGCTGGACGAGTGGCTCGACGCCATGCCGCAGGTGCGGGCGCAGGGCAGCACCGAGCGGGTGTTCAAGCACCTGCTGATCCGCAGCGGGCTGCTGCGCGAACCCGTGCCGGGTTCCGTGCACTTCGTGCACCGCACCTTCCAGGACTACCTGGGCGCCAAGGCGGCGGTGGAGGCCCGCGACTTCGGCGTGTTGATCCGCAACGCCCACGAGGACGCCTGGGACGACGTGGTCCGGATGGCCGTCGGGCACGCCCGCCCCGACGAACGCGCCCGCATGCTGACGCAGTTGCTGCGGCGCGCGGACAAGGTGAAGCGGGACCGCAGCCGGCTGGTGCTGCTGGCCGCGGCCTGTTTGGAGCACGCGCCCGAGCTCGATCCGCGGGTACGGGCCGAGGTGCAGTCACGCACGGCGCTGCTGTTGCCCCCGCACAGCACGGCCCAGGCCGAGGAACTGGCCAAGGCGGGCGAGCTGGTGCTGGAGCTGCTCCCGGAGCCGGTGGACCTCAGTGAGGAGGAGGCCGCGGCGACCGTGCGCACGGCCGCGCTGATCGGTGGCGACCGGGCGCTCCAGGTGATCGCGGGTTTCCGGCGCGACGACCGCTACGAGGTGGGCCACGAGCTGTCCGAGTCCTGGGGCCGTTTCCCCACCGGGGACTACGCGGACGCGGTCCTGGCCGGCGCTCCCCTGAGCGTCGCCCACCTGCACATCCGCACGCCCGAGCAGCTGAGGGCCTTCCGGGGACTGCCGCACATCCACCGGGTGCACCTCACCTGGGACGGGCCGCTGCCGCCGGAGATCACCGCCCGGCGGGATCTGCGGTGGCTGGTGATGCAGCGCAGTCCGGAGCTGAGGGACCTGGCGGCCCTCGACGGACACCGCGCGCTGGAACACCTCGGGGTCTTCGACTGCCCGCGCCTGACCGGCATCGAGCCGATCGGCGGACTGACCCCGGAGAGCCTGGCCTTCGGCTACGTTCCCGACGGGCTCTCACTGGCGCCGCTCGCCGGCATCCCGACCCTGCGGTCGCTGGTGATCGGGTTCGAGCCCAAGGAGCGGACCATCGGGGACATCCCCGCGGCCGAAGGACTGGTGAAGCTCACCTTGTGGCAGGGCGCCCGCGGCCTGACCCTCGACGGGCTGGAGGGCCTGCCGGCGGTACGCGACCTCACCATCGCCGGAGAGCGACAGTACGGGCAGTTGGCGAGACGGCAGCCGCTCACCGGCCTGACCTCGCTCCAGATCCGGCACACCGTGTCGGTGGACCTGGGCGTGCTGGCCCCCTACCGGAGGCTGACCGAGCTGATGCTGCTGCGCTGCGGGTTCCCCGGCGGTCTGGGGCCGCTGGTGGACCTGCCCGAGCTGAAACGGCTGCGGATCGTCGAATCCGCCGGCGTGGTGGACCTCGCCCCGCTGGCCGGCCTGCACCGCCTGCGGATCGAGGTGGACCGCAGGTCCGCCTTCACCGGCGCCGAGCTGATCGCGCCGGAGCGGCTCGGCTACGTCAACTGAGCCGCTCCGGCGGGTGGCGCGCTCTCACCAGACGCGGACCGAGCCGCCGCGGGCGAAGGCCGGGCTCGTGGCCTCGGGCGGGATCTCGGTCAGCGGCTCGGCGATCTCCGAGACGAGGGGGCCGCACGTGGCGGCCACCGCGTCCAACCGGGGCAGGTCGAAGCCGTAGACGCGGGCCGCGTTGCCGCCGACCATGGCGGCGACCTCCTCCTTCGGAAGGCCCGCGTAGGCGATGCGCAGGCCCTCGCGGGAGAAGGGGGCGGTGCCCTCGTCGTGGGGGTAGTCGCTGCCCCACATGATCTTGTCGAGGCCGATCCGCTCCCTCAGCGGGACCTCGTGGGGGCGCATGAAGCTCGCCCCCACGAAGCAGTTGTCGCGCCAGACCTCGCCGGGGCCCTTGCCCATCGACTCCGCGAGGCCCGCGCCGAACTTGGCCTCGGCGGTGGCGGAGGCTGCGACGAGGCGGGCGTGGTAGTAGTCCAGCATGTCCAGCACGCCCGGTATCCAGCCGGAGCCCTGCTCGGTCAGGACCAGTTTGAGGCCCGGGTGGCGGCGGAAGGCCCCGCCGAAGACCAGGTGCCACAGGGCGCGGTGCGAGAACCAGGTGGTCTCCACCATGAACACCGCCCGGGCGGCCGGCTCGTCGCCCAGGGGCGGGGACGCCGAGCCGCCGTGGTGGTTGACCGGGACGTCGAGTTCGTCGCACACCGCCCAGATCGGGTCGTAGGCCGTGGAGTAGAGCTCCGGGACGCCGGAGCCGGGAGGGGCGCCGGGGAGCAGGACACCTCCCGTCAGGCCGGCCTCCTTCGTGCGACGGATCTCCTCGACCGCCGCCTCGACGTCGTTCAGCAGGATCTGGACCACGCCCGCCCGGCGGCCCGGGGCGTCCGCGCAGAAGTCCGCCAGCCAGCGGTTGTGGGCCCGCAGCCCCGCCCAGCGCAGCGAGAACTCCCCCGCCGTCGGCGGGGGCGCCATCAGGGCCGCGCTCGGGAAGAACGGCGGGATGGTGTTCGGGAAGACGACCTCCGCGACGATGCCGTCCGCTTCGAGCTCGGACAGGCGCCGGGCCGAGTTCCAGTTGCGGTCCGCGCTGTCCGCCAGGAGGTCCTCGTACGGGTTGACGTAGTCGGCGGCCCACGCGTCGAACTCGTCGTGGAACCGCTTCTCCAGGTACGGCTTGTAGTCGAGCAGGTCCGCTCCCGCGTGGCAGTCCGCCGAGATGACCGTGTAGCGGTCCCCCGTCATGACGAGACCCCCAGCGTCGGGAAGTCGTGGCCGGTCAGCCAGTGTCGGCCCACCTCCCGTGAGCCAGCCCAGGAGGCTTCCACCGACGCCTGGTCGGCGCTCTGCCCGAGCTCCGCCGGGGTCGGGCCGATCCGGCGGGCGAGGGGGGCCAGCTTCGCGGTGTCGAAGCCGAAGACGTCGGCCGCCGCGAGGCCCAGCATCCGGCGGGTCTCTCCGACCGGGACGTCGTGGAAGGTCCTGCGCAGCCAGTCGCGGGTTTCGGGCCAGGTGCCCTCGGGGTGCGGGAAGTCGGAGCCCCACAGGATGTTGTCCACGCCGATCTCGTAGCGCTGGGCCAGTTCGCGCCGTTTGGTGTTGGTGGCGCAGATGAAGACCTGGCGGTCCAGGTACTCGCTCGGGGGCCTTTTCAGTTCCGCGAACGGGGAGAGCTTCTTGCCTCCGTGCGCGCCGAGATAGAGCCGGTCCATGAACCACAGTTGGTTGGGCAGCCACCAGCAGCCCGACTCCGCGACGCCGAACCTGAGTCCCGGGTGGCGCTCGAAGACCCCCGACCACAGGAGGAACCACAGGGGGCGGGCCGGCCACCAGGTGACCTCGGAGACGTAGATGCCGAGGTGGTCCCCGTACTCGTGGCGGGGCGCGGCCCCGGAGTGGGTGACGACCGGCATCGAGGTCTCGGCTGCCGCCGCCCAGATCGGGTCGTAGCGGCGGTCGTGGTAGGGCGCCCGGTCCACCCACATGGAGGGGATCATCAGCGCGCCGAGCCCGGACTCCTTCGCCCGGTGGATCTCCGCTACGACCTTCGCCGGCTCGCCGGTGATGGGCAGCAGGGCGACTCCGCAGTGCCGTTCGGGGTGTTCGGAGACGAACTCGGCCAGCCAGCGGTTGTGGGCCTGCGCGCCCGCCATGCCGAGTTCGGGGTCCTGGTCGCCGGAGAGGCCGAGGCCGACGCCGAAGGGGGCGGCGGTCCGGCTGTCGACGGCGTCCGCGTCGGGGAAGACGACTTCGGCGGCGACCCCGTCGCCGTCGAGCTCCTTGAGGCGCTGTCCGACGTCCCAGCCGCCCCGGAGTCCTTCCTCGTGGTCGTGGAACCACTTGTCGGCGAAGGCCTCGTTGCGGACCCCGAGCCGGGTGGCCTCCTCGCGGCGGGCGCCCTGCTGCCCGAGGAACTCGTCGAACCGGGAGTGGAATCGGGAGTCGAGGTAGGGGCGGTAGCGCTCGGTGGGCAGTCCCGCGTGACAGTCGGAGGAAATGATCAGGTACGGGTCTTCGTACGCGTTCACGGCGAGCTCCTCTGCTCCTCAGTCGAGGATGAAGCTTTCGAGGTAGGCGGGGTTGGCGCGGTCGAGCATCGACCGCGAACGGGCGCGGATCTGCCGGTCGCTGTGCTCGCTCTGCGGGAGCATCCAGAACCGGTCGGCGCGGATGCCGTCGACCACGTGCGCCGCGACCTCCTCGACGGGGGTGAACCGCACCTCGTGGCCGGCCTGCTTCATCGCGGCCTCGTACTGGTCGAGGCTGCGGTACGGGGTCTTGCGCGGCCGCTGTTTCGCGTAGCGCTCGGGCCGGTTGCGGTGCGACTCCCACAGGCCGGTGCGCAGCATGTGCGGTCCGGGGAAGAGGACGGAGGCGCCGACGGCCGCGCCCTCGGCCTTGAGGTGGGCGTAGAGCGACTCGGTCATGGTGACCACGGCGGCTTTGGTGACGGCGTAGACGGAGGCGGTGGGCAGCGGGGCGATGCCGCCGTCGCCGGAGCTGGTGTTGACGACGTGGCCGGGGGCGCCGCCCGCGATCATGCGGGGGACGAAGGCCTGGATGCCGTGGAAGACGCCCCAGACGTTGACGGAGAAGGCCCATTTCCAGTCGTTGGGCTCGTGCTCCCACATCCGGCCCTCGGCGCCGGAGCCGACGCCCGCGTTGTTGCACAGGACGTGGACGGCGCCGAAGGCCTCGTAGGCGGCGTCCGCGAGGGCGATGACCGAGTCGCGTTCGCCGACGTCGACCTGCCGGGCCAGTACGTCGGCGCCGTCGGCCGAGAGTTCGGCAGCCGCCTCGCGCAGGGCGCCCTCCTCGACGTCGGCGAGGACGACCTTCAGTCCCTCGGCTGCGAATCGGCGGGCCATGGCGAGCCCGATGCCGCCGGCCGCGCCGGTGACGACGGCGACCTGTCCCGGTTCGAGGCGCATCTCACACGCTCCCTTCGGGCGGCCCGTCGAGGATCTGGAGCGGGTCGTCGTAGCGCTGGTGGATGTACGGGAGCAGGTCCCGGGCGCTGACGCGTTCGGCGACGCGGCCCTTCTGGTCGGTGGTCTTCTCGCCGATGGTGAGTTCCACGATGCGGCGTACGGGGAGATCGGCCACCGGGTCGAACATCGACTCGCGGAGCACCACGTCGCCGGTGAGGTGCTCCAGCCGGCGGACCTTCTCGTTGCGCGTGCAGTGCACGAGCACCGGGTCGGCTTCGAGGCCCGAGCCCTCGACGCCGGGCAGGAACTTGAAGTAGAAGTCGGTCTTGGTGGTGGGTTCGGGTAGCGGCAGGGCGCCGTCGACGGCTCCGCGCACCTCGACGAAGGCGATGCCGTGGCGGGCGAGTGAGGCCCGTACGACCAGGCCGTCGCGCTCGACGGTGACCTCGCCCAGCTTCTTCGGTTCGCCGAACACCTCCCGGCCGCCGATCAGCGCGCGTTCGTGGGTCATCGGCATGACCAGCGGGTACCAGCCCTCGACGTCGCCGTGGCGGGCGGCGACGGCCACCGAGCCGGCGCCGAGCGGGTAGCCGGGCAGGTCGACCTTGCTGATGTTGGCCCGCACCAGGGGCCGTTCGGCGGGCTTCAGCGGGGGCGGCAGGACCGCCGCGACCACCTCCGGGTCGCTCTCCCAGACCGCGACCACGCCCGTCGACCAGATGTCGGGGAGTCGGGCGCTCTTCTCGCGGGACGCCGCGATCTCGGCGTCCGTGCGCGCTCCGTACCGTACGCGTGCCATGGGTGTACCACCCTTCACTGGGGTCGTCCTCGTCCCGGACCGCACTGGGCTCTGTAACACAGTTACACCGCTGACGATGAAGGGTAAAGACCCGCGACCGGGAGAACTGACGGACCGACAGATCGGTGGCGTACCCATGGCACGAAGCTCGCTGACCCGTGAGGAGGTGCTGGACGCCGCCGTGTCCCTGGTCAGACGGAGCGGCCCGGCGGCGCTCACGATGCGGGGGCTCGCCGCGGCACTCGGTACGGCCGTGACCTCCATCTACTGGCACGTCGGCAACCGGGAATCGCTTCTCGACGCCCTCGTGGAGCGGACCGTGCGGGAGATGGGCGAGATCAGGCCGTCGGGCCGCACCCCGGCCGAGCGGATCGTCTCCGTGGCCCGACTGCTGCGCCGCGAACTGCGCGAGCGGCCGCACCTGATCGCGATGGTGCACGAACGGGGGCTGACCGAGCGGATGTTCCTGCCCGCCCAGCAGGCCCTCGTGCGCGAGGTCCGCGCCGCCGGGCTCCGGGGGGCCCGGGCCGCCGACGCGGTGCGCGCCGTCCAGTTCCAGATCGTCGGCTTCCTGCTCGTGGAGCGCAATCGCGAACGCTCCCCCACCCAGTCCCCCGCCGAGGGCGAGCTCTGGGACCCGGCCGCGGCGCCCGGCGACCCGGCGCTCTCGCGCGCCCTGACCAGGCCGCCCGATCCGGAACGGCTGTTCCTGCTCTCCGTAAGGGCATTGACGCGGGCGCTGCTGGCGCCGGACCCGCCGGGCCCCCGCTGACCCACCGGTTCCGCCGGCCGACCCCCCACCATCGGGACACGGGTGTCAGCGGGGGCCGATATCCTCTGTGACCATGCTCGACGACCGAACGACCGCAGAGACGACGTGGCCGACCGCCTACCCCCAGGGGTACTCGGTCGTCGACGTGGAGACCACCGGGCTCGCGCGCGACGACCGGATAGTCTCCGCCGCCGTCTACCGGCTCGACGCGCAGGGCAACGTGGAAGACCACTGGTACACCCTGGTCAACCCGCGCCGGGACCCCGGGCCCGTGTGGATCCACGGCCTGACCAGCGACATGCTCCAGGACGCCCCGCTCTTCGAGGACATCGCCGAGGAGTTCGCCGGCCGCCTCGCGGACCGGGTGCTGGTCGCGCACAACGCCATCTTCGACTGGCAGATGATCGCCCGGGAGTACGCCCGGGCCGCCGCGGCGGCGCCGGTCCGTCAGCGGTTGTGCACCATCGCGCTGTCGAAGGAGCTGAACCTCCCGCTGCCCAACCACAAGCTGGAGTCCCTGGCCGCGCACTTCGGCGTCGTCCAGCAGCGCGCCCACCACGCGCTCGACGACGCCCGCGTGCTGGCCGAGGCCTTCCGTCCCTCGCTGCACGCCGCCGCCCGGGACGGCGTCCGGCTGCCCCTGCTGGAATGCCGCCCGTTGACGGAGTGGTCGGACTCGCCGGCCGCGCCGCGCGTCGGCTACCAGGGCCCCTTCGGCGCGACGAGCTGGCGGCCCTCCCGAAAGCGGCCGCCGTGCCCGCACCCCAACCCGGGCCGGTTCGAGGACGGCAAGCCGCTCAAGCAGGGCATGCGGATCGCGTTCTCCGGGGACACCTCCGTCGACCGGGACCTCCTGGAGGACCGGGCGGTCGAGGCCGGGCTGCACGTCGCGACGAGTGTGTCGCGGCTCACCAGCCTCCTGGTCACCAACGACCCGGACTCGGCGACGTCGAAGACCGTGAAGGCGAAGTCCTACGGGACGCCCGTGGTCGACGAGGCCGCCTTCACCCAGCTCCTGCGGGATGTGGCTCCGGCAGACGGGTGACCCTCGCGCGACTCGCCACGCGCCCTCTTCCCCGAGCCGCCCGTCCGGTCCCACCCTGTGGCGCATGGCCCGTTGCGAAGTATGCGGAAACGATTACGACCTGGCGTTCTACGTGGAGACCCAGGACGGTGCTCGGCACGTGTTCGACTCCTTCTCCTGCGCCATCCACCGGATGGCGCCCATCTGCGAGCACTGCCGCGTGCAGATCATCGGCCAGGGCGTCGAGGCGGACGGCCACTGGTACTGCGGGGCGCACTGCGCCCGCGCCGAGGGCAAGGCCGGGATCGTCGACAAGGTGGGCAGCGCGGCCGGCGCCTCGTGATGACGCCACCCGGCGACCGGGGCCCGCGCGGGTGGGGGTACCGTCGTGGGCGTGTACCGCTTTGTGCTGACCCGGCAGTGGGTGTGCCTCACCCTCATCACCCTCGCCCTCATCCCCTCGATGATCAAGCTGGGGTTCTGGCAGTACCACCGCCATGAGCACCGGGTCGCGCAGAACGAGCTGATCGCCCGGAACCTGTCCGGGAAGCCGCGCCCGGTGAGCGAGCTCACCTCCCCCGGCCACACCGTCCCGAGGAACGACTACTGGCGCGCGGTCTCCGCCACCGGTACCTACGACTCCGCGCACGAGGTGGTCGTACGGATGCGGACCTCGAACGACGGCAAGGTCGGCTTCCAGGTGGTGACCCCCCTGGTGCTGGACGACGGCCGGGTGGTGCTCGTCAACCGCGGCTGGGTGCCGGGCGGTGAGGACTCCGCCGCGTATCCGCCGGTTCCGGCCGCGCCCACGGGCGAGGTGACGGTCACCGGGCGGCTCAAGGCCGACGAGACGAGCGGCGACAGCGGCATCAAGGACCGCAAAGGCCTGCCGGAGCGCCAGGTGATGCTGGTCAACAGCGCCCAGCAGTCGGCGTACGTGGGCAGGCCCGTGCTCGGCGGCTACCTGGAACTCACCGCGCCGGTCCCGGCGGGCGGCAGCCCGGAGCCGGTCGCCGAGCCCGACCACGACTCGATCGGCCCGCACATGGCGTACGCCGTGCAGTGGTGGCTGTTCGCCGCGGCCGTGCCGGTGGGGTGGGTGATCCTGGTGCGCCGGGAGAAGCGGGACCGCGACGAGGCCGCCGCCAAGGCCGCATCGGAGCCGGCGACCGCCGCGGCGTAGCGTGTCCGGCATGGATCTTGGATTGAAGGACCGTGTCTACATCGTCACCGGGGCCACCCGCGGCCTCGGTCACGCCTCCGCGCGCGAACTGGCCGCCGAGGGCGCGAAGCTGGTCGTCACCGGCCGGGACCAGGAGCGCGCGGACGCCGCCGCCGCCTCACTGGGCCCGGGCGCGGTGGGCGTGGGGGCGGACAACTCCGACCCGGCGGCGGCCGCGCGGCTCGTCGCGACGGCCGTGGAACGCTTCGGCCGCCTCGACGGCATCCTCATCAGCGTCGGCGGCCCGGTTCCGGGCGCGGCGGCCGACAACACCGACGAGCAGTGGACGGCCGCCTTCGAGTCGGTCTTCCTGGGCGCGGTGCGGCTGGCCCGGGCGGCGGCGGCCGAGCTGGGCGAGGGCGGGGTCATCGGCTTCGTGCTGTCGGGCTCGGTCCACGAACCGATCCCCGGCCTGACCATCTCCAACGGCCTGCGCCCGGGGCTCGCCGGTTTCGCCAAGTCCCTGTCGGTGGACCTGGGTCCGCGGGGCATCCGGGTCATCGGGCTGCTGCCCTCGCGCATCGACACGGACCGGGTGCGGGAGCTGGACGGCCTGTCCGGTGACGCGGCGGCCGCGCGCGCGGCGAACGAATCGCGCATCCCGCTGCGGCGCTACGGCACGCCGGAGGAGTTCGGCCGCACGGCGGCGTTCTTCCTCTCCCCGGCGGCGTCGTACCTGACGGGCGTCATGCTCCCCGTCGACGGCGGCGCCCGCCACGGCTTCTGACACCACCACTGACGCCACCGCCGCCCGGGGCCCGGCGCAGGGCCGGACCCGGACGGCCGAAGCCGTCATGTCCGCGGCTCGGCGTGGGGCCGGGCCCTGGGGGCGCGGACACCGCGGGCGGCCGGCGCCGACCGGGCGAAGTGCCCTGCGGCAGCCCGGCCCGGGGCAACGGTCCTGGCGGGGGGCGGGCAGAGGGCCCGGCCCGCGAAACCCGTTCGGGGGCCTCGCGCCGGGCCGCGGGCGGGGCCCCCGTACGGGTGACCGTCAGGTGACCCGGCTCGCGGGGTGGGAGGTCACCGCGAGGCGGGCCTCCGTGGGCAGCGGGGTCAACCCCGTCGAGGCACGGGCGTGCTCCAGGACCGGGCCCGCGAGGGCGGCCAGGGTGTCCGAGGGGACGGCGTGCGGTTCCAGCTCCAGGTGCACCCGCAGGGCGGGCGCGTCCCGCCGACCCCGCAGCGCGACCTTGCATCCGGCGACCCCGTCCAGCGCGCCCACCTCCGCGGCCACCGCCTCCTCCCACGCGCGCCCCCGCAGCAGGGCGTACGCACCGTCCCCGGTGTCCACCGCCACCGTCGACAGCTTCGACCGCCGCAGTTGGGCCAGCAGCCACCACAGCGCCAGCAGGAGGCACAGGGCCAGCCCGCCGAGCACGGCCCACCACCACCAGCCCTCCACGTGCAAGTGGGCACGCCTGGCCCGCGCCGTCAGCAGCGGTGCGTGCCGGCCGGCCGACGGCCACGACCCGGTCAGCACCGACACCCCGATCGCCAGCAGCACCAGCCCGATCAGGGCCATCAGCACCCGGTTCACCACCCCGAGCATCGCGTCACCGTCACCCTTTCCGCTGGACCCGTACCCGCGCCGCCGGCGGGTGGGCGAGTCCGAGTTCCTCGATGCCGACGGCGAGTACCGCCTCCAAGTCGGCCCGTACCTCGTCCAGTTCGCGGAAGTGCGAGGCGGCCCGCACCCTGACCCGGGAGCGGCCCATCCGCACCCGGACCGACCGCACCCCGGGCACCTCCATCGCCCGGTCGCGCAGCACCAGCCCGGCCGCCTTGCGCCCGAGCCCGGCCCGTACCTCCGTGGCCCGCATGGTCAGGAGCCGGCGCATCCCGGGCGTCAGCGCGAGCAGCAGGAGCAACGCCCCGGCCGCCGCCAGGACCGCGCCGGCGATCACGACCTTGGTGTCGGCGGGGGTCTGCCGCTCCAACTGCTCCCTGAGTTCCCGGCGCCAGCGCATGCCGGGGCGGTGGGCCCGTACCGCCGCGATGTCGTAGAGGCACAGCCCCGTCACCGCTAGCACGACCAGTGCGGTCAGCCCCGCCGGGACCCGCCGCGCCGACCAGAAGCGCCGCGCGCGCGGACCCGTCACCGCAGCCGCCGGGCGTGACCGGAGGCGGCCGGGCCGCCCCCGACGGGGCGCAAACGCTCGACGTCGATGGTCACCTCCGGCACGGTCATCTCGGCGCACCGCTCGATCCGCTCCGCCACTTCGCGACGCACGGCCGCGCACTGGGCGGTGAGGTCGGACGGGTACCCGAGCTCCAGGCTCACCCGTACCCGGGCGATGTCGTGGTGCACGGTGACGGTCGCGTGCGGGTGTGCCGGCACGGCACCGGCCTGCGCCAACGCCTCACGGGCCGCCTGCGCCGCGATCTTGGCGACGACCCGGTCGGCGATCCGGATGGATCCCCGTTCGGCGGCCGGTACCTGCGGGGGCGTGGCCCGCGGTGTGCTCGTACCGCTCATCGACGCCTCACCTGCGCCGGCCGTCGCGCGGACGGAACAGGTCGGCGATGTCCAGGTCCCCGTCGAGGAACCGGCCGACGACGAAGCCGATGGCGCCCAGGGCCGCCACCAGCAGGAAGGCCCCGAAGCCGCCGAAGTACCCGGCGAACGCGAGTGCCATGCCGGCCACCAGGCCGACGACCGCCATGCTCATGCGGGGCTCCTTCGGCTACTGGAGACGGGATTCCGGTTCTTCGTCTTCCTCGTCCGGCAGCTTGACGTCGCTGACGGCGATGTTGACCTCGACGACTTCCAGGCTCGTCATCCGTTCGACCGCCGAGATGACGTTCTCCCGGACCGCCCGGGCCACCTCGCGGATCGACACGCCGTAGTCGACGACGATCTCCAGGTCGAGCGCGGTCTGGAGCTCACCGACCTCGGCCTTCACCCCGCGCGACGCGGAGGACTTGGCGCCCCCCGGGACGCGCTCGCGGACGGCGCCGAAGGTACGGGAGAGGCCGGAGCCACTGCCCATGGCATGGACGCCGACCACTTCACGGGCGGCCAGCCCGGCGATCTTCTCGACCACGCCGTCGGCGATGGAGGTGCGGCCCCGGTCGGCGGCGTCCTTGGCCGCCCCTGGCACGAATTCGGTCATCGTGTGTCCCTTCGAGCGTGCGGACTCACGACCACCGTAAGCGCGAAACCCCTCCGCCGCTCTCAGGGCGCGTGCGCGCCCTGAGAGGGACCGGAGGGGTTCGCGGCGGGCCGGAGCGCCCACCCGGGGCGCTCAGTCGGAAAGGCCGGCCAGGTCGCGCAGCCGCCGGGCCTGCGCCGCCCGCTCGGCACCGCGCTGCTCGTCGTACGGGCGCGACACGGCGCCGCGCAGCAGTGCCTTCGTCTCGATGACCGCGTCGCGCGGCGGGGCCAGCAGGGCCGTGGCCAGGTCCTGGACGGCCGCCTCGAGCTCGTCCACCGGGACGACGAGGTTCGCCAGTCCCACCCGTTCGGCCTCTTCGGCATGGACGAAGCGGCCCGTGGCGCAGATTTCGAGCGCCCGGGCGTAACCCACCAGCGAGGTCAGCGGCTGGGTTCCGGTCAGGTCGGGAACCAGGCCCAGGCTGGTCTCGCGCATGGCGAACTGCACGTCGTCCGCGACCACCCGCAGGTCGCACGCGAGCGCGAGTTGGAAGCCGGCACCGATCGCGTGCCCCTGCACGGCGGCGACGGAGATGATGTCGTTGCGCCGCCACCAGGTGAACGCCTCCTGGTACTCGGCGATGGTGCTGTAGAGCAGTTCGTCCGAACCGCGCGCGAGATCGAGGAAGGACGGCTCACCCTCCAACCCCTCGGGCGTGAACGCCTGGCGGTCGAGGCCGGCGGAGAAGGACTTGCCTTCGCCGCGCAGTACGACGACCCGGACGCTCCCCGGCAACGACCGTCCGGCCTCCGCCAAAGCCCGCCAGAGCGCGGGGGACTGAGCGTTTCGCTTGGCCGGATTGGTCAATGTCACCGTGGCGACCGTGTCGTCCACGGTGAGCCGTACGCCGTCCTTGTCGAGCAGAGCCATCTCGGTGCCTCCGGTGTGCAGTCGGCCGGTAATCCCGGCTAAGTGACTGCACAGTAACCACCCGGTCGGACATACAGCCGACCGGGGGCCACCGAAGAACCGTCCGTGACGGCCAGGGTCAGGCCGAGGCCGCCTTCTTGCCGCGGGTCGCGCCGCCGCGACCGCGCAGCACGACTCCGGACTCGCTGAGCATCCGGTGGACGAATCCGTAGGACCGGCCGGTCTCCTCGGCCAGCGCCCGGATACTCGCACCGGAGTCGTACTTCTTCTTCAGGTCTGCCGCGAGCTTGTCGCGCGCGGCGCCGGTTACCCGGCTGCCCTTCTTCAGAGTCTCGGCCACCCGTGCCTCCTCATGGGAAGTGCGCTCTGGACTTCTCATGATCACCCCTCCCCGCGATCCTGGCCACCCATTCAGCAAGGTCGGTACGGCGGCATTTCTCGAGGAGTGGACACGAGAGCGGGACGGAATCTCCCCCGCCGCCGCATGACCTGCGTCACACTGCCACCTCCGCGCAAGGAATTACCAGGTCAGGGGCAGGACGCCGGAAAGTGGACGGGCCCCGGTCGCGTACCCGCGCGGGTACGGCCGGGGCCGTCGTGTCGGTGCGACGGTATGAGACCGCCTCACTCAGATGATGGATCACACGTGAGCCGAATGATCCATAAGCAACTGGATCAACCTCGCGCGGGGCCCGCCGGGGCCCGCCGGGGCCCCTCGGGCTCAGGCCAGCGCCACGAGGTCCCGGTAGTCCGGGCCCCACAGGTCCTCCACGCCGTCCGGCAGCAGGATGATCCGCTCCGGCTCCAGGGCCTCCACCGCGCCCTCGTCGTGCGTGACGAGGATGACGGCGCCCTTGTACGTGCGCAGCGCGCCCAGGATCTCCTCGCGGCTGGCCGGGTCGAGGTTGTTGGTGGGCTCGTCGAGCAGCAGGACGTTGGCGGAGGAGACGACCAGCGTGGCCAGGGCCAGACGGGTCTTCTCACCGCCGGACAGGACGCCCGCCGGCTTGTCCACGTCGTCGCCGGAGAACAGGAAGGAGCCGAGCGTCTTGCGGACGGCGACGAGGTCCAGGTCGGGCGCGGAGGAGCGCATGTTCTCCAGGACCGTGCGCTCCGGGTCGAGCGTCTCGTGCTCCTGGGCGTAGTACCCGAGCTTGAGGCCGTGTCCGGGGATCACGGTGCCCGTGTCCGGCTTCTCGGTGCCCGAGAGCAGCCGCAGCAGGGTGGTCTTGCCGGCGCCGTTGAGACCGAGGATGACGACGCGCGAGCCCTTGTCGATGGCCAGGTCGACGTCGGTGAAGATCTCCAACGAGCCGTACGACTTCGACAGGCCCTCCGCGGTCAGCGGGGTCTTGCCGCAGGGCGCCGGGTCCGGGAAGCGCAGCTTGGCGACCTTGTCGGAGACCCGGACGGCCTCCAGGCCGGACAACAGCCGCTCGGCCCGCTTGGCCATGTTCTGCGCGGCGACCGTCTTGGTCGCCTTGGCGCGCATCTTGTCGGCCTGCGAGTTGAGGGCCGCGGCCTTCTTCTCGGCGTTCTGGCGCTCGCGCTTGCGGCGCTTCTCATCGGCCTCGCGCTGCTGCTGGTACAGCTTCCAGCCCATGTTGTAGACGTCGATCTGGGCACGATTGGCGTCCAGGTAGAACACCTTGTTGACGACGGTCTCGACCAGGTCGACATCGTGGGAGATCACGATGAATCCGCCGCGGTAGTTCTTGAGGTAGTCGCGCAGCCAGACGATCGAGTCGGCGTCGAGGTGGTTGGTGGGCTCGTCGAGGAGCAGGGTGTCGGCGTCCGAGAAGAGGATCCGGGCGAGCTCGACACGGCGGCGCTGACCACCGGAGAGGGTGTGCAGCGGCTGGCCGAGCACCCGGTCGGGCAGACCGAGGGCGGCCGAGATGGTGGCGGCCTCCGCCTCGGCGGCGTACCCGCCCTTGGTCAGGAACTCGGTCTCCTGGCGCTCGTACTGCTTCATCGCCTTGTCGCGGGTGCCCCCGGATCCGGTGGCGATGCGCTCCTCGTTCATGCGCATCTTCTTGATCAGCACATCGAGCCCGCGCGCGGAGAGGATCCGGTCGCGGGCCAGTACGTCGAGGTCACCGGTGCGCGGGTCCTGCGGCAGGTAGCCGACCTCGCCCGAACGGGTGATGGAACCGGCGGCGGGCTGGCCCTCGCCCGCGAGGCACTTGGTGAGGGTGGTCTTGCCCGCTCCGTTGCGGCCGACCAGACCGATGCGGTCGCCCTTGGCGACACGGAAGGAAGCGGACTCGATGAGGACGCGGGCGCCGGCGCGCAGCTCGACGCCGGTTGCGGTGATCACGGAAATACTCCAGGGCGGTGGGGACGGCGGAAGGGGGGCAGGACGCGCGAGGCTTCGACGCCGCTAATCCGCGAGGAGATTTGCCATGAAGACATTCTACCGGGGGGGCGCAACCACTTTTAGGGCCGCCCGGCCGGCTTCCCGTCCCGCCGGCGGGCGTTTGCCGGTCGTCTCCGCGGCCCGGCCGGGGTCCGCGCCCGGTCCTTCGTTCGGCGCACGGATCTCCCGCGACTTCCGGGGCACGTATCAGGGCAAGGACGGTGACGGTCGCCGCGAGTGCGGTCACGTGGGAGCGAGGGCGGTGCGGCATGCAGTTCGACGACGACGCCAATCTGGACACGTCGGAGGTCTCGGACCAGCGCGGCAGCCGCGTCCCGGGCGGCAGGGCCACGATCGGCGGGGGGCTCGTCGGTCTGATCGCCCTGGTCCTGGGGCTGCTGCTGGGGGTGGGTCCGGACCAGCTGGGGCTGTCGGGCGGCAGCCCCCGGCCGGTGACGAGCCCCTCCTCCGCCGCCCAGGTGCAGCAGACCTGCCGGACCGGCCACGACGCCAACACCCGCGAGGACTGCCGGCTCGTCGCCGTGACGAACAGCACGCAGGACTACTGGCGGCAGGAGTTCCAGCGACGCGGCGCCCAATACGTCCCCGCCTCGACGGTCTTCTTCACCGGCCAGGTGGACACCGCCTGCGGCGCGGCCACCTCGGCGGTCGGCCCCTTCTACTGCCCCGGTGACCGGAAGGTCTACCTCGACCTGGGCTTCTTCCAGGAGCTGCGGACGAAGTTCGGCGCGAACGGCGGCCCCTTCGCCCAGGCCTACGTGGTCGCCCACGAGTACGGGCACCACATCCAGAACCTGACGGGCACGCTCCGCAAGTCCCAGGACGGACGGACGGGCGCCGACAGCAGCTCGGTCAGGGTGGAGCTCCAGGCCGACTGTTACGCGGGGGTGTGGGCCCACAACGCGACCAGGACCCCGGACGAGTCCACCGGTCGCCCGCTGATCACCAGCCTCACCGACCAGGACATCCAGGACGGTCTCGACGCCGCGGCGGCGGTGGGCGACGACCGGATCCAGGAGAAGTTCCAGGGGCGGGTCACCCCGGAGACTTGGACGCACGGCTCGGCGCAGCAGCGTCGGCAGTGGTTCTACCAGGGTTACCGGACCGGTGACATGGCCCAGTGCGACACCTTCCGCTGACTGTCGACGAGCCCTGCCATGCTGTGGTGCGGGTCACATGACCGCACGGCCGGTCACAGGACCGCAGATCCGCGCACCCGCACCGCACCGCGCGGCACGCACGCACCGCACCGCACCGCACCGCACCGCACCGCACCGCACCGCACGAGAGGGAGTGATCGTCATGGCAGGGTATCCGTCCATCGTTCCGACGCTGCTCTACCGCGACGCAAAGGCCGCGATCCAGCAGTTGACCGAGGCCTTCGGGTTCACCCAGGTCGCCGTCTACGAAGGGGAGAACGGCACCGTGATGCACGCGGAGCTGTCGTACGGGAACGGCGCGGTGATGCTCGGCAGCAAGGGCCGCGGCGGGGTCTTCGACAAGGCGATGGCGGACGGCGGCCCCGTCGGGGTCTATGTGGTCGTGGACGACGTGGACGCGCACCACCGTCGCGCGGCGGAGCACGGCGTGGAGATCGTGATGGAGCCGACCGACCAGGACTACGGCTCGCGGGACTACATGGCCCGCGACGCCGAGGGCAACATCTGGAGCTTCGGGACGTACGCGCCGCAGGTCTGACGCCGGCGCAGCGTACGTTCCCCGAGCCCGCTCGGTGCTACGCCCCGCCGGTGTGGACCTGGAACGCGGCCCGACGGACCGCCTTGGCCAGGGCCGGGTCCGGGTGGGCGGCGGCCAGCGCGACCAGGACCTGGACGGTGCGGGGGTGGCCGACCGCGCGGACCTCGTCCAGCAGCCGGGGCACGGTGGTGCGCACGGCCGAGTCCAGGTGGCGGGCGAGCAGTTCCGCCTCGCCGTGGTCCGCGATGGCCGCGGCGGTGTCCACCCAGAGCCAGGTGGACTCCTCGGCGGTGAGGACGCCTTGCGCCTCGTCGGGGTCCACCCCGTCGTGCTCGGCGAGCCAGAGCAGGGCGTAGGGCCGCAGCGCCGGATCGCGCACGGCCGCGCGTACGTCGGGTTCGGCGGGGGCGCCGACCACGCGCAGCGCCTCGAAGGCGAGGCCGCGCAGCAGGGCGTCCTCCCCGCGGGCGGCCTGGAGCAGTTCGCTGACGGCGTGTCCGACGGGCCGGGCGGCGAGCCAGGCCCGGTACTCGGCGCGGGCGGGGCCCGGGGTGAGTCGGGCGCAGCCGCGCAGCATGGCGGCGGCGGACTGTTCGATGTTGCCCGCCGGGCTCTGCGCGGCCACGCAGATCTGCTCCAGCTTGACCCAGACGGCCCAGCTGCCGAGCGGGGTGAGGGCGGCCCGGGCGGGTCCGAGGGTGACGGCGTCGACGGCGGCGAGGCCGCCGAGCGCCCAGCGCAGCAGGCGGGCGAGGGGGACGGGCGGCGCGGTCGCCTGAGCGGTGACCG
Source organism: Streptomyces sp. Tek67B01 (assembly GCF_055231995.1). Classification (NCBI taxonomy): domain Bacteria; kingdom Bacillati; phylum Actinomycetota; class Actinomycetes; order Kitasatosporales; family Streptomycetaceae; genus Streptomyces; species Streptomyces sp. Tek67B01. Next base: position 5,428,751 of record NZ_JBUYUY010000001.1, on the reverse strand, counting down.
CCGTGGCCACGGGGCCGTCGTGCGCGGAGGCACCCGCGGTCGAGGGGTCCATGGCGGAGGGGTCCGCGGCTGAGGAGTCCGCGGCTGAGGCGGCGTACGGGACCTCGCAGCGCTCGTCGCGCAGTTCGGTCACCCGCTGGCCGAGCAGGTCCAGCAGGTCCGGGACGGTCACCGGACCCGCGGACAGCTGGAGCAGGGACAGGAGTTGGGGCATGGCCTCGACGACTTCGGCCACGGCCGCGGGGGCGATGTCGGCGGGGGCCGGGTGGACGAGCGACCAGGCGTCGAACAGGGCGACCCAGCCGCGCAGGACCGCGGTGTCGTCGCGGTCCCAGGCGCGCAGGCGCCAGCCGGGCCGGGCGTGGCCGCCGTGCACCTCGACCAGGCCGGAGAGGCGGGCCCGGTCCCAGCCGACCCGGATCTGGCCGTGGGTCAGGCGCAGGTCCTCCGCGGCCCGTTCGACATCGGTGGCGGGCAGCGCGCCCGCCGGGGCGGGCCTGCCCCCGTCCCCGGCCCCGAGGTGCCGCTCGGCCCAGCGGGCCAGCCGTACCGCGTCGGCCAGTGAGGCTCGGGCCCGGTTCGCCAGGTCGGCCGTCGCGGGGGTGCCCGCCGGGGGCCGGGGGGTGGTTCGCGTCCGCCGGTCGGTCACCGCCTTGCGGGCCGCGGCGACGGAGCGCGGGGAGACGAGTCGGAGTCTGGAGTCGCGAGCCAACTGCTCATCAGGCTTTCGGGACGTCACGGAAGCAGTCTCGCCCGTCACTGGCCGAAAGCCCAAACGGAACGGGCCGTTTCCACGGATCATCGAGCGTGCATACCGGGACAAGACCACCACGTCCCCCCGTCTGCCACAGGGCTTTCACATAAGAGGGGTCAAAAAGCGGCGCAGGGTCTCCTCGTAGTCCTCCGGGGCCGCGTTCCACATCGCGCCGTGCGGTGCGTCCCGGACCGCCTTCAAGGTGACGAGGTCGGGGCGGGCATCGGCGAGCCGGCGGGCGGGTCCCCAGGGGGCGATGGTGTCGTCGGGCCCGTGGAAGATCAGGACGGGCATCCGCAGCGCGCCGGGGTCCGCGCCCGGGGGACGCCGGTCGACGCGCAGACCCGCACGGCCTTCGGCGGCCCGGACCACGAACGGCATCAGCGGCGCCGGGGTGCGTCGGGCCGCGGCCAGGGCGCGCAGGGTGGTGTGCCAGTCGAGCACCGGGGAGTCCAGCACCAGACCGGAGATCCGGCCGGCCAGGGCCGAGCGCTCGGCAGCGTGCAGGGCCATGGTGGCGCCGGTGGACCAGCCGTACAGGATGACGCGGCGGGCGCCGTAGCGCAGGGCGTAGCGGATGGCGGCGTCCACGTCGCGCCACTCCGACTCGCCGAGGTGACCGAGACCGTCCGGGGAACGGGGAGCGCCCAGGTCGCCGCGGTAGGCGAGGTCGAGGACCGGCAGCCCGTGGCGGTGCAGGAGCGGCATGACGACCATCGGGTGCTCGCGGGTGCCGCCGAGTCCGTGCACGGTGATGACCCAGGTGTCGCGGGCCGCCGGGACGAACCAGGCGGGCAGCGGGCCGAGCTCGCCGGGGACGTCGACGTCGGCGTGGTCGAGCCCGAGGGCCGCGCGCGGGTTGCCGAGGTGGACCTGGGGCGTGAGGGCGACCCGGGTACCGGGGTCGAGGCTGCCGTGGGTGACGGCGAGGAGGCGGCGTACGACGGTGTCGGGGCCGTGCGGGACATCGGCGAGGACCGGGCCGACCACCGCGTGCACGCCCGGGGCGTCCAGGCCGTACGTGCCGGGGCGCAGCGAGGCGAGCGAGCGGGTCAGCGCGACCCGGCCGGCCGCGGTGGAGTGGACGGTGAGTCGGGGGCCGCCGGGCAGGGGTCGCCCGGGTTCGGGGCGGAGGGCCGCGTCGGCGGCGTACCGGCCGGCCGCGACGACGGCCGCGCCGGCACCGATCAAGGTCGCGGTGACGGCCGCTGCCGTCGCTGTGGCGGTACGCACCGCTCCAGTGTCCAGGCGCGACGGTGTGGAGGCCACCGGAGTAAGTCATTCCGCAACCGCCGGACAACGGTGGGTAACGTCGGGTAACACTTCCGGCCCGCCGCCGGCGACCGTGATCTGGGTCTCGTCGGGAGGGGCGCGAGGAGCCACCGGGACGCCCGGAAACGCCTGCCCGTGAGAGCCGATCACCCGCCGTGACGTGCCTTTTTCGTTGGATCTGGGGCCGAACCGGGAGGAAGGCCCCGATCGCGCCCGGAGCCGCGACACCACCCGACCTCCCCCAGTTCATCTTCCGTTCACTCAGGTTGCTTACGGTCGCCGAGCCACTGACGCCAAACAGAAGCCTGGGTAAATGGAGCACATAACGCTTCTCCTCGGGATCGTGATCATCACCGCTCTCGTGTTCGACTTCACGAACGGTTTCCACGACACAGCCAACGCGATGGCGACCACCATCTCGACCGGCGCTCTCAAGCCCAAGACGGCGGTGGCCATGTCCGCCGTGCTCAACCTCGTCGGCGCGTTCATGTCCGTGGAGGTCGCCAAGACGATCTCCAAGGGCCTGGTCAACGAGCAGGGCATCCAGCCTGAAGTGATCTTCGCCGCCCTGGTCGGCGCGATCCTCTGGAACCTCGTCACCTGGCTGGTCGGGCTTCCCTCCAGCTCCTCCCACGCCCTGATGGGCGGCCTGATCGGCGCCGCGGTGGCCTCGGCCGGCCTCGGCGCGGTCAACGGCAGCGTTGTCGTCACCAAGGTGCTCATCCCCGCCGTCGCCGCTCCCATCGTGGCCGGTGTGGCCGCGATGCTCGCCGCGCGGCTCACGTACAAGCTCGGTGGCAAGGTCGGCGGCAAGACCGCCACCAAGGGGTACCGCGCCGGTCAGATCGCCTCGGCCGGTCTCGTCTCCCTCGCCCACGGCACCAACGACGCCCAGAAGACGATGGGCATCATCACGCTCGCGCTCGTCGCGGGCGGCGCCCTGGACTCCGGTGCGAACCCGCCGGTCTGGGTCATCGTCTCCGCCGGCATGGCCATCGCGATGGGTACCTACCTGGGCGGCTGGCGCATCATCCGCACCATGGGCAGCGGTCTGACCGACCTCCACCCGCAGCAGGGCTTCGCCGCCCAGACCTCGGCCGCGAGCGTCATCCTGGCCTCCTCCACCCTCGGCTTCTCCCTCTCCACCACCCACGCCTGCTCCGGCGCGGTCATGGGCGCGGGTCTGGGCCGCAAGGGCGGTGTGGTCCGCTGGTCCACCGCCACCCGCATGTTCATCGCGTGGGGCCTGACCCTGCCCGCCGCCGCCCTGGTCGGCGCCGGCGCCGAGATGGTCATGCGCACCGGCAACGTCGGCGTCGCCGCCGTCGTGGTCTTCCTGGTCGCCTCCTGCGCCGCGATCTGGTTCATCTCGCGCCGCCAGGTCGTCGACCACCACAACGTCACGGAGGCCGAGTCGGCCGAGGCTCCCGGCGTCGTCACCACGGCCATGGCCGCCGTCACCGTCCCGCCGATCGCCGCCGCCGGTACCACCGCCGCGGTGACCGACGAGGACCTCAAGGCCACCATCCCGGCGGCCGCCCCGGCACCCGTGGCTCCGGCCGCGGCGGTCTGACCCCGAGAACGACAGAGGAATCAGCGGTATGAAGATCGACTGGGCAGCACTCGGCTCCGTCTTCGGGGTCAGCCTCTCCGCCACCGTCGCCCTCGTGGCCCTGTTCACCCTGGGGCTGGTGGGCCTCTCCAGGCACGAGGCGGCCACCGAGCAGGGTGGGGCCGCCACCGCGGCCCGCAGCGGCGCCTACGCGTGCTTCGCGCTCTGCGGCCTCGCCGTGGCCTACGCGATCTATCTGATCGTCAGCTGACGCGACGACCGTCGAAAGCTCCCCGCGGGATTCCCGTGGGGAGCTTTCGCATGCCCCCGCCCCGGCCGCCCCACCCCCCTCGCCGCAGGTCAACGGCAAGTTGACGGGCGTTCGCGGTGCGTGGTGGACTGCCCGAGCCAATACGGCGGCATGGAGAGGAAGTCCGGTGCGAATCCGGCGCGGTCCCGCCACTGTCACCGGGAGCACGCGGTCCGTGCGTCCCGGGAGCCAGGAACTCTCGCCACCGGACACCACGAACCAGGGCGCGGACCCTGAGCGAGGACACAACTGCCACCATGCGTGCCGATCGCGTATTCGCGTACGGCGCCACGGCGGGCCTGATCGGCGACCGGATCTTCGGTGATCCGCGCCGGGGGCACCCCGTGGCCGCCTTCGGAAGAGCCGCCGCCGCCCTCGAACGCGCCCTGTGGCGCGACGACCGGGTACGGGGCGTGGTCCACACCCTGACGTGCGCGGGGGGCGCGGCGGCGATAGGCGCGCTCGGCGCCCGCGCCGTGCGCTCCCGGCCCGCGGTCGCCCGTATCGCCCTGACCGCCGCCGCCACCTGGGCCGTCGTCGGCGGCACCTCGCTCGGTCGGGAGGCCCGCGCCATCGGCGGGGCGCTCGCCGCCGGGGACGGCGAGGTGGCGCGGGAGCGGCTGCCGCACCTGTGCGGGCGCGACCCGCAGGCCCTGGACGAGCAGCAGTTGGCCCGCGCGGTCGTGGAGTCGGTCGCCGAGAACACCTCCGACGCGGTCGTGGGGGCGTTGGTCTGGGGCGCCCTCGCCGGCGTGCCCGGGCTGCTGGCGTTCCGCGCCGTGAACACCCTGGACGCGATGGTGGGCCACAAGTCGCCGCGCTACCTGCGCTACGGATGGGCCTCCGCCCGGCTCGACGACGTCGCGGGCTGGCCCGGCGCCCGGCTGACCGCGCTCGCCGCCGTACTGGTCGGACCCGACCGGCGGGGGGCGGTACGGGCCTGGCGCGCCGACGCCGCCGCGCACCCGAGCCCCAACGCCGGTCCAGTGGAGGCCTCCTTCGCCGGGGCGCTGGGCGTACGGCTGGGCGGAACCCTCGCGTACGGCGGCCGGGTCGAGCACCGGGCCGTGTTGAACGGCGCCGCCGGGCGGCCGGTCGAGGTGTCGGACATCGAGCGGGCGGTACGGCTTTCGCAGCGGGTGACGTGGGTGGCACTGGGGACGTGTGTGGCACTGCGCTGTGCGGTGACACGGTGGTCGACAGCGCGATCGGCAGCGCGGTCGGCCTGGTGGCCGGCCCGGCAATCGGGGAAGGGGCGGGCATGAGCGGCTCGAAGCGGGGCGGCGGTCTGCTGGTCGCTGGGACCACGTCGGACGCGGGCAAGAGCGTGGTCACGGCGGGCATCTGCCGCTGGCTGTCCCGACAGGGCGTGAAGGTGGCGCCGTTCAAGGCGCAGAACATGTCGCTGAACTCGTTCGTCACGCGCGAGGGCGCGGAGATCGGCCGGGCCCAGGCGATGCAGGCGCAGGCCGCGCGCGTGGAGCCGACGGCGCTGATGAACCCGGTGTTGCTCAAGCCCGGCAGTGACCGCAGCAGCCAGGTGGTGCTGTTGGGAAAGCCGGTGGGCGAGATGAGCGCCCGCGGCTACCACGGCGGACGTCAGGAGCGGTTGCTCGGGATCGTCACGGACTGCCTGGAGGAGCTGCGGGGCACGTATGACGCCGTGATCTGCGAGGGGGCGGGCAGTCCGGCCGAGATCAACCTGCGCCGGACCGACATCGTGAACATGGGCATCGCGCGGGCCGCGCGCTTCCCGGTCGTGGTGGTCGGGGACATCGATCGGGGCGGCGTCTTCGCCTCGTTCTTCGGGACGACGGCGCTGCTGTCGCCCGAGGACCAGTCGCTGATCGCCGGCTACATGGTGAACAAGTTCCGTGGCGACGTCTCGCTGTTGGAGCCCGGCATGGAGATGCTGCGCGGGCTGACGGGCCGGGCCACGTACGGCGTGCTGCCGTACCGGCACGGCCTGGGCATCGACGAGGAGGACGGGCTGAGGGTGTCGCTGCGGGGCGCGGTACGGGAGTCCGTGGTGGCCCCTCCGGTCGGCGAGGACCTGCTGCGGGTGGCGGTGTGCGCGGTGCCGCTGATGTCGAACTTCACCGACGTGGACGCGCTGGCCGCCGAACCGGGCGTGGTCGTCCGGTTCGTGGACCGGGCCGAGGAACTGGCCGACGCGGACCTGGTCGTCGTACCGGGAACCCGTGGCACGGTGAAGGCACTGGAGTGGCTGCGGCAGCGGGGGCTCGCCGACGCGCTGGCCCGGCGGGCCGCCGAGGGGCGGCCGGTGCTGGGCATCTGCGGCGGGTTCCAGGCGCTGGGCGAGCACATCGAGGACGAGGTCGAGTCCAAGGCCGGGTCGGTGGCGGGCCTCGGGTTGCTGCCGGTTCGGGTGCGGTTCGATGCGGAGAAGACCCTTGCGCGGCCGGTCGGTTCGGCGCTGGGCGAGCCCGTCGAGGGGTACGAGATCCACCACGGGGTCGCCGAGGTGCTGGGCGGGGAGCCGTTCCTGGACGGTTGCCGGGTCGGTGAGGTGTGGGGCACCCACTGGCACGGCTCGCTGGAGTCGGACGGCTTCCGCCGGGCGTTCCTGCGGGAGGTGGCGGTTGCCGCGGGGCGCCGGTTCGTTCCGGCGGCGGATACGTCGTTCGCGGGGCTGCGGGAGCGGCAGCTGGATCTGCTGGGGGACCTGATCGAGGAGCACGCGGACACCGCTGCGCTGCTGGGGCTGATCGAGGGTGGCGCCCCGACGGGCCTGCCCTTCCTGCCCCCGGGCGCGCCATGAGGCCCCCGGCCCCGCGGGCGGCTCTCGCCCACCCGCCCTTCCTCCGTTCCCCGGGCTCCGCCCGGACCCGGTCCTCGATCGCCGGACAGGCCGGGTGTGCCGGGCTTGCGGCGCCGTTGCCGGGGGCCGGTCCCCGGACCCCCGCGCCCCAAACGCCGGCGGGGCCGAAACGGCGCTCCGCGCCATCCGGCCCGGGGATGCGCCCGGGCGCGGTCGGGGTCCGGGGCGGAGCCCCGGGGAACGGCGGAAGGGCGGGTGCGGGACGGCCCCGCGCAGCGGCACCCCGCAGCACACCCACACACCACACCCGGCACGCGCCGGCGGCCCCCGGCCGCCCCTCGCACCACACCCGGCGGCCCGCGGCAGCGGCCCCGGACGGACTCGCGCACCACACCCGACCGGTCGCAGCGGCCCCCGGGGGGCCCGCACATCGGGCCCGGGCCGCGGAAGCCGCGCACGCCCCGACCGCGGCCGGCAACCGCCCACGCACGCACACCCCCACACACGAAGGAGGGGCCACCGCATGAGCACGCCCTACCCGTTCACCGCCGTGGTCGGCCAGAACGACCTGCGCCTGGCGCTCCTGCTCAACGCCGTGAGCCCGGCGGTCGGCGGCGTACTCGTGCGAGGCGAGAAGGGCACCGCCAAGTCCACCGCCGTCCGGGCGCTGTCCGCGCTGCTGCCACAGGTGGACGTCGTGCCCGGCTGCCGGTTCTCCTGTGCCCCCGCGGCGCCGGACCCGGCCTGCCCCGACGGCCCGCACGAGCCCGGAGGCGGCACGGTCCGCCCCGCGCGGATGGTGGAACTGCCCGTCGGCGCCTCCGAGGACCGCCTGGTCGGCGCCCTCGACATCGAACGGGCCCTGTCGGAGGGCGTGAAGGCCTTCGAGCCGGGCCTGCTCGCCGCCGCGCACCGCGGCATCCTGTACGTCGACGAGGTCAACCTCCTCCACGACCACCTCATCGACCTGCTCCTGGACGCCGCCGCGATGGGCGCCTCCTACGTCGAGCGCGAGGGCGTCTCCGTACGCCACGCGGCCCGCTTCCTCCTCGTCGGCACGATGAACCCCGAGGAGGGCGAGCTCCGCCCGCAGCTCTTGGACCGGTTCGGGCTCACCGTCGAGGTCGCGGCCTCGCGCGAGCCCGCCCAGCGCGTCGAGGTGGTGCGCCGCCGGCTCGCCTACGAGGACGACGCCGCCGCTTTCGCGAACCGCTGGGCCGATGACGAACGTGAGGTACGGGCCCGGGTGGTCGCCGCGCGGGCGCTGCTGCCGAAGGTCGTGCTCGACGACACCTCGCTGCTGCGGATCGCGGCAACCTGCGCCGGTTTCGAGGTCGACGGCATGCGGGCCGACATCGTGATGGCGCGCACCGCGACGGCCCTGGCCGCCTGGGCGGGGCGGACCGAGGTGCGCAAGGAGGACGTACGGCGGGCCGCGCTGCTGGCGCTCCCCCACCGGCGCCGCCGCAACCCCTTCGACGCGCCCGGCCTCGACGAGGACAAGCTGGACGAGATCCTGGACCGGTTCCCCGACGAGGAGCCGGAACCGGAGCCTGAGGGGCCCGACGACGACGGCCCGGGCGACGGTGGTTCGGGCGACGACGGCCCGGGCGACGGTGGTCCCGACGGAGGTGGCGGCGTACCCCCGCAGGGCGAGGGGCCCGACGCCGCTCAGGCGCCCGAAGCCCCCGAGGCGCCCGGGCCGCAGGAAGCACCCGAGCCGCGGACCGCTCCCGCCGCCCCCGAGGGTGCCGATGCCGCGCCCGAACAGGCGCCCGTACGGGCCGCCGAGCCGTTCCGGACCAAGATGCTGAGCGTGCCCGGCCTCGGCGAGGGCGCGGCCGGCCGCCGCTCCCGCGCCCGGACCGCGCACGGCCGCACCACCGGGGCCCGGCGTCCCCGGGGGCAACTGACGAAGCTGCACCTGGCCGCGACCATCCAGGCCGCCGCGCCGCACCAGAAGGCGCGCGGGCGCAGCGGGCGCGGGCTGGTCGTACGGGCGGACGACCTGCGGCAGGCGACCCGCGAGGGCCGCGAGGGCAACCTCGTCCTGTTCCTCGTCGACGCCTCGGGTTCGATGGCCGCCCGGCAGCGCATGAGCGCGGTCAAAGGCGCGGTGCTGTCGCTGCTGCTGGACGCCTATCAGCGCCGCGACAAGGTCGGTCTGATCACCTTCCGCGGCTCGGGCGCCGAGTTGGCGCTGCCGCCGACCTCCTCCGTGGACGCGGCGGCGGCCCGGCTGGAGCGGCTGCCGACCGGCGGGCGGACCCCGCTGGCCGCCGGGCTGCTCAAGGCCCACGAGGTGTTGCGGATCGAGCGGTTGCGGGACCCCTCGCGCCGGCCGCTGCTCGTGGTCGTCACCGACGGGCGGGCGACGTCGGCGGGCGCGCTCGGCGGGGACCCGCGCGAGCTGTCCGGGCGCAGCGCGCGGATGCTGGCGGCCCAAGGGCTGGCCTCGGTGGTCGTGGACTGCGAAACCGGCCCGGTCCGGCTGGGGCTGGCCGGGGCGCTGGCCGCCGACCTCGGCGGGCCGGCCGTCACGCTCGACGGGCTGCGGGCCGACTCGCTGGCCGGCCTGGTGAAGAACGTACGTACCTCAGTGACCTCGAACACCACCCCCAACAGGAGGGCCGCGTAATGCCGCAGGGACAGCCGTCCGTCGTTCCGGACGACGGGCTCACGACGCGCCAGCGCCGCAACCGTCCGCTCGTCTTCGTCCACACCGGCCCGGGCAAGGGAAAGTCGACGGCCGCCTTCGGGCTGGCGTTGCGCGCCTGGAACCAGGGCTGGCCGATCGGGGTGTTCCAGTTCGTCAAGTCGGCGAAGTGGAAGGTCGGTGAGGAGAACGCGCTGAAGGTGCTCGGCGCCTCCGGGGAGGGCGGCTCGGTCGTCTGGCACAAGATGGGCGAGGGCTGGTCCTGGGTGCAGCGCGACGCGCAGCTCGACAACGAGCAGGCGGCGAAGGAGGGCTGGGAGCAGGTCAAGCGGGACCTGGCCGCCGAGACGCACCGGCTGTACGTGCTGGACGAGTTCGCGTACCCGATGCACTGGGGCTGGATCGACGTGGACGAGGTGATCGAGGTGCTGCGCGACCGGCCCGGCACCCAGCACGTGGTCATCACCGGCCGCAACGCGCCTGACAAACTGGTGGAGTTCGCCGATCTCGTCACCGAGATGACGAAGGTCAAGCACCCCATGGACGCCGGCCAGAAGGGCCAGAGGGGCATCGAGTGGTGACCTCGCTCCACATGCCGCGGCTGGTGATCGCCGCGCCGTCCTCCGGCAGCGGCAAGACCACCGTGGCGACGGGCCTGATGGCGGCCTTCGCGGAGCGCGGCCTCGCCGTGTCCCCGCACAAGGCCGGGCCCGACTACATCGACCCCGGCTACCACGCTTTGGCCACCGGCCGGCCGGGGCGGAACCTGGACGCCTTCATGTGCGGGCCGGAACTGGTCGCGCCGCTGTTCGCGCACGGCGCGGCCGGCTGCGACCTCGCCCTCGTCGAAGGCGTGATGGGGCTGTACGACGGGGCCGCGGGGCGGGGTGAGCTGGCGTCGACGGCGCAGGTCGCGAAGCTGCTGCGCGCGCCGGTGGTGCTCGTGGTGGACGCGTCCTCGCAGTCGCGGTCGGTGGCGGCGCTGGTGCACGGCTTCGCGTCGTTCGATCCCCGGGTGCGCCTGGGCGGGGTGATCCTCAACAAGGTCGGTTCCGACCGGCACGAGGTGATGCTGCGGGAGGCGCTGGAGGAGGCCGGGATGCCGGTCCTGGGCGTCCTGCGGCGGGCGCCGCAGGTGGCCGCGCCGTCGCGGCACCTGGGGTTGGTGCCGGTGGCGGAGCGGCGGGCCGACGCCCTGGCCGCGGTGGCGGCGCTGGCTGCCCAGGTGCGGGCCGGGTGCGACCTGGAGGCCCTGATGGCCCTGGCCCGTACGGCCCCGCCGCTGGAGTGCGAGGCGTGGTCGCCGGAGGGCGACGGGTCCCCGACGGAGGCCTCGACGGCGGAACTCGAACCGCCCGCCGGAAGACCGCGGCCCGTCGTGGCCGTCGCGGGCGGCGCGGCGTTCACGTTCTCCTACGCCGAGCACGCCGAGTTGCTCAGCGCCGCGGGCGCGGACGTCGTCACCTTCGACCCGCTGCGGGACGAGGCCCTCCCCGAAGGCACCACCGGCCTGGTGATCGGCGGCGGATTTCCCGAGGTGTACGCGCCCGAGCTCTCCGCCAACGCGCCGCTGCGCCGCGCCGTCGCGGATTTCGCCGCCGCGGGCGGCCCGGTGGCGGCCGAGTGCGCCGGGCTGCTGTACCTGGCGCGGTCGCTGGACGGGAAGCCGATGTGCGGGGTGCTCGACGCCGACGCGCGGATGTCGGAACGCCTCACGCTGGGCTACCGCGAGGCGGTGGCGGTGTCGGACAGCGCGCTCGCCGTCGCCGGGACCCGGCTGCGGGGGCACGAGTTCCACCGGACGGTGATCGACCCGGGCGCCGGCGCGGCCCCCGCTTGGGGTTTCACCCACCCCGAACGCCGCGTCGAGGGCTTCGTCCAAAGCGGTGTGCACGCCAGCTACCTGCACACGCACTGGGCGGCGCGGCCGTCCGTCGCCCGGCGGTTCGCGGAAGCCGCGGCGGCGGCTCGGCCGTGAGCTCAGTCCGCGAGGCCGACCACGAGCCAGATCCCGGCCACCCCGCCCACCGTGCAGAGCAGCGTGGACAGGGCGGGGTGCCGGTGGTGTGCCTCGGGCAGGATCTCGGCGGCGGCCAGGTAGAGCAGGATGCCGGCGAAGAAACCGAGGTACGCCCCGAGCGGTTCCTCCGGAAGAGTGAACAGCAGTGTGGAGAGGGCGCCCACGACCGGTGCCACGGCGTCCGCGAGCAGCATCATCTGTGCCTTCCTGCGGGCGTTGCCGTACAAGCTGGTGAGCGTGTACGTGTTGAACCCGTCGGCGAAGTCGTGCGTGACGACGGCCAGGGCTACGGCCACGCCCATACCGCCGCCCACCTGGAAGGCGGCGCCCAGGGCCACCCCGTCGGCCAGGCTGTGGCCGACCATGGCGGCGGCCGCGGCGAGCCCGACCTCGGGGGTGCGGTGCGCGCCGGCCTGATCGTGCGCTCGGACGTGGGCGTCGGCGTCGGCTTGGGTTTGGGCGTGCGGGGCGCCGTTCTCGGCGCCGTGCGCGGCCTGCCGTACGGCGAGCACGCGTTCGGCGACGTGCGCGAGCAGGAATCCGGTGACGAAGAGCAGCAGCGCGAGCGGGACGCCGAACACCTGGCGGCCCGCGGCCCGCATCGCCTCGGGGAGCAGGTCGAGGCCCACGACCCCGAGCATCAGCCCGCCGGCCAGCCCCAGCACGAGGTGGCGGCGGTCGGTGACGTGCTGCGCCGTCCATCCGCCCGCCAGGGTCATCAGGAACGCGCCCAACGCCACGATCACGGCCATGTGCCACTGCATACCGATTGGCGGCGCCGCGCGCACTTCCCCGCGCGGGCCGGGGCGGAGACGTTTTGACGACGGCGGCCCGACAATGACTCGACAGGACGACGGAGGGAGGGCTTCGGTGGGCGAGTACGCGACCCGGCTGGTGGTCGGGGTGGGCGGACGTGCGGGGGTCTCCGTGGCGGAGGTCTGCGCGCTGGTCGAGGAGACGCTGCGGGGGGCGGGGCTTGCCACCGACGCGGTGACGGCGCTGGCCACGGTGGAGCCGAAGACGAGGGAGGCGGGGATCGCGGGCGCGGCGAAACGTTTCGGCGTGCCGTTGCTCGGCTACCCCGCGGAGAAGTTGGCGACGATCCCCGTACCGCACCCCTCGGACGCGGCGCTCGATGGCGTCGGCACCGGCTCGGTGGCGGAGGCGGCGGCGCTCGCGGGGGGCGGGGAACTCCTCGTACCCAAACGCCGGTCGGTGGCGGCGACCTGCGCCGTGGCCACCGCGCAGGGGCACGACCTGCGCCATCACGGGGACGCGGAGATACGGGACGCGGACGCGGAGCTGGTCGACCTCGCGGTCAACGTACGTACGCACACGCCCCCGGAGTGGCTCAGGCAGCGGATCGCGGCCTCCCTCGGGGATCTCGCCGCGTACCCCGACGGGCGCGCGGCCCGCGCGGCGGTGGCGGAGCGGCACGGGCTGCCGGCCGAGCGGGTGCTGCTGACGGCGGGGGCGGCGGAGGCGTTCGTGCTGATCGCACGGGCCCTGGGCGCCGTACGGCCGGTGGTGGTGCACCCCCAGTTCACCGAGCCGGAAGCGGCCCTGCGGGACGCCGGCCACCAGGTGGAGCGGGTGGTACTGCGGGCGGCGGACGGGTTCCGGCTCGACCCGGCGGCGGTACCGGAGGACGCGGACCTGGTGGTGGTCGGGAACCCGACCAACCCGACGTCCGTGCTCCACTCGGCGGCCACCCTGGCGGCGCTGGCCCGGCCGGGCCGGACCCTGGTGGTGGACGAGGCGTTCATGGACGCGGTCCCCGGCGAACGGGAGGCGCTGGCCGGGAGGACGGACGTGCCGGGGCTGGTGGTGTTGCGCAGCCTGACGAAGACCTGGGGGCTGGCGGGGCTGCGGATCGGGTACGTGCTGGCCGAGCCGGAGGTGATCACGAAGCTGGCGGCGGCGCAGCCGCTGTGGCCGGTGAGCACTCCGGCCCTGGTGGCGGCCCAGGCCTGCATGACCCCGGAGGCGCTGGCGGAGGCGGAGGCGGCGGCGCGGCAGATCGCGGTGGACCGGGCGCATCTGTTGGCGGGGCTGGCGGAGTTCGAGGAGGTCTCGGTGTCGGGGGTGGCCCAGGGGCCGTTCGTCCTGATCCGGGTGCCGGGCGCGGAGCAGGTCCGTACCCGCCTGCGCGCGCTTGGCTTCGCGGTCCGCCGGGGGGACACCTTCCCGGGCCTGGACGCGTCCTGGCTCCGCCTCGCGGTCCGCGACCGCCCCACGACGGGCCGCCTCCTCCAGGCCCTCGACCACGCCCTGGCCCTGGCCTCGCACTAGGCCCTGTCGTCAAAGTCCCTCCCCCGGCTACCGCCGGGAGGGACCTCGCGGACACGCCCTGGTGGGACGACGGCAACGCGCTCGCGCCCCGGTCGCCAGGCGACCCGCACGGCAGCGGGGCCGCACGGCCGGCGGGCGGCACGGACGGGCCGCGTCCTATCGGCCGTGTGCCGGACGGCGGTTGCCGCCTGGGCCGCCCTCGGGCCCACCGCCGCCGGGGGGCGGGAACCCTCGCACCGCCCTCCTGCCCGACGGTCGGCACATACGGCCTCCCGCCCGCCGGCCGGGGGCCCGCACGGACGGCGAGTCCCACCGATCCGGGCGGTTGCCCGGCGCCGCGACCCGGCCCCGCCCGCGCCGGACCGCGCCCGGCCGCCGCCCGACCCCATGCCTACCGGGCGGCCGGGGTGTGCGCGGGTCGCGTGGCGGTGGGGACGGGGGTGCGCGAGGATCGGGTTTCGGCAGCGGTAGCGGTAGCGGTCGTCACGGGGGTACGAGGATGAACGCAGCGGGGAAGATAGGCGCGGCCCTCGGCGGGCTGGCGTTGGTCGGCGGGGCGGTGTACGCCGTACCGGTGCTCCTGCACGGGGCCGCCGGCGGCGCCGCCGAGCAGCGGCTCGGGCCGAAGCCCGCGCGGGACGCCCCGGCGGTGCCCGCCGGGAAGCCGTTCACCCTGGTGGCGACCGGGGACCTGATCCCGTACCCCTCGATCATCCAGCGCGCGGCGGACGACGCGAAAGGCACCGGCCAGAGACACGACTTCCGCAAGATACTCGCCGGGGTCAAGCCGATCGTCTCCGCCGCCGACCTGGCGATATGCCACCACGAGATACCGTACGGTCCCCCCGGCGGCCCCTACACCGGCTATCCCGCCTTCAAGGCCCCGCACCAGCTGGCCGACGCCCTCAAGGACGCCGGTTACGACAGTTGCTCCACGGCCTCCAACCACACCCTGGACGACGGCGACGCGGGGCTGACCCGCACCCTCGACCACCTCGACCGCGTCGGCCTCAAGCACGTCGGTTCGGCCCGGACGGCCGAGGAGGCCACCACGCCCGCCGTGCTCCAGGCCGGCGGCGCCAAGGTCGCCCAGTTGGACTACACCTACGGGACGAACGGCATCCCGCTCCCGGCCGGCAAGCCGTGGTCCGTCAACCTCATCGACCAGAACCGGATCATCGCCGACGCCCGCGCCGCCCGGGCTGCGGGCGCCGGCGTCGTCGTCCTCAGCGTCCACTGGGGCACCGAGTGGCAGACCGCGCCCGACCGGCAACAGAGCGACCTGGCACAGGCGTTGACCGCCTCTCGCGGCCCCGACGGTCTCCCCGACATCGATCTGATCATCGGAACGCACAACCACGTGCCGCAGCCCTACGAGAAGATCAACGGCACGTGGGTGGTCTTCGGCATGGGCGACCAGGTCGCCAGCTTCTACGAGCCCGACCAACTGCGCGGCAACATGTCCTCCGTGCCCCGCTTCACCTTCGCTCCGGCCGCCGCGCACCCGGGTCGCTGGGAGGTGGTGAAGGCCGAATACCTCACCCAGTACTCGGACATGGGGCCTCCGTTCCGCGTCGTCTGCGCCTCGTGCGCCGCCGCCGACGACTCCCTGACCGCCGCCAAGCGGAGCGAGTACGCCCGCGTCGACCAGCAGGTCACCGCCGCGGTGACGTCCCGGGGCGCGAGCGCCCAGGGGCTGGAGCACGCCACGCGCTGACTCCCCGTGCCCGGGCCCCCCGGGCCCGGCCGCCGGTCCCGCGGCGCTACGAGGCCTTGCCGCGCCGGGTGACGATCAGCGCGCCCGCGCCGACGCCGAGCAGCAGCAGCGCGCCGCCCGCCACATACGGGGTCGCCGAACCGCTCCCGGTCTCGGCGAGGTCGGCGCGCACGGGTGTCGTGGACCCGCTCACCGTCTGCGTCCTGACGTCCGCCGGCGCGGGGGCGGGCGCGCTCGGCGCGGGGCCCGCAGGGGCCTCGCAGTGCGCCTCGGCCAGGACGATCTCGCCCTCGACCTGCGCCACGTTCAGCTTCAGCGGGTTCACCGACACCTTGAGGCGCAGCGCGGCCGCGGCGGCCGTGGTGGAGGTGGTCCGCGTACCGGACAGCTCCAGGTCGACCAGACCGACCCCGGGCACCTCGACCTTGGTGGGGCCGCCCGCCGACAGGGTGACCTTCTTGCCGAGGACGGTGACGGCGCCGAGCACGTTCGAGGTGGCCACCGGTTTCCGCCCGGCCTCGCACACCGCCTTGGATGTGACCTTCTCGACCTGGATCAGCGAGAGTTGTGGGAGTCCGGGCACGTGCACCGAGGCCTTGGCGAGGTTCGACTCGGCCTGCGCCCGGTGGGCGTCCGCGGTCGCCTTGGCGGTGGCCACGTCCGCCCGCAGGACACTGACGGGGTTGCCCTGTTCGGCGCCGTCGAGGGTCACGGTCAGGGCGGTCTTCTCGGCCGCCGCCGGGGCGCTGACCTCGTTGAGCGTGGCCTGGAGCGGTACGTGGACGGCCTTTCCCAGCAGGCCGACGTCGAGTCCGGCGCGCAGCACGACGGCGCCGGCCTTGCCCTCGCCCGCCGCGCCGCCGCCGCCGTTGCCGCCGCTGCCGCCTCCGGTGGCGAAGGCGGCCGGCGCGGTGAGCAGGGCCACCGCCCC
Organism: Streptomyces sp. Tek67B01; assembly: GCF_055231995.1. Classification (NCBI taxonomy): domain Bacteria; kingdom Bacillati; phylum Actinomycetota; class Actinomycetes; order Kitasatosporales; family Streptomycetaceae; genus Streptomyces; species Streptomyces sp. Tek67B01. Next base: position 5,412,465 of record NZ_JBUYUY010000001.1, on the reverse strand, counting down.
CATGGCGAGCAGGGCGGACGCGGGCATGCGGAAGGTGTTGCTGTTCAAGATGGTGGAACCCCCGGGGAGATGGGTGCCGTCGCGCGGCCAATGGGGGACATCGCGCACGCCGACGGCTTCGACCCTCGGATTCTTTAAGCACTGTGGGTGAACGGGGCCATACCTGAGGTGACTTCACCCCAAAGGGTGGTTTCCGACCGAGTGTGCGAATCATCCGCCTCAGAAGGAACGGGAGTTCCCCCCTCTCACGCCCGGACGCCGCCGTTGACCACGACCCGCAGCGGCTGCGCCAGGGTCCCCACGTCAACCCGGGGGTCCGATCCGTACACCACGAGGTCGGCCGGCGCGCCCTCGGTCAACCCGGGCCGGCCGAGCCACTCGCGGGCCGCCCAGGCGGTGGCGGACAGGGCGGCCGACGCCGGGATTCCGGCCTTCACCAGCTCCGCGACCTCGGCGGCGACCAGGCCGTGTGGCAGGGAGCCGCCCGCGTCGGTGCCGACGTAGACCGGAACTCCCGCGTCGTAGGCGGCCCGTACGGTGTCGTACCGGCGCTCGTGCAACCGCCGCATGTGCGCCGACCAGGCCGGGAACTTCGCCTCGCCGCCCGCCGCCAGCTTCGGGAACGTCGCGATGTTCACCAGGGTCGGGACGATCGCGACCCCGCGCTCGGCGAACAGCGGGATGGTCTCCTCGGTGAGCCCGGTGGCGTGCTCCACGCAGTCGATACCCGCCTCGACCAGGTCGCGCAGCGAGTCCTCGGCGAAGCAGTGCGCGGTGACGCGGGCTCCTAGGCGGTGCGCCTCGGCGATGGCGGCCTCTACCTCCGCGCGGGGCCAGCAGGCGGTCAGATCGCCGGCGTCGCGGTCGATCCAGTCGCCGACGAGCTTGACCCAGCCGTCGCCGCGCCGCGCCTCGCGCGCCACGTACTCGACCAGGTCGGCCGGCTCGATCTCGTGCGCGTAGTTGCGGATGTAGCGGCGGGTGCGGGCGATGTGCCGGCCCGCGCGGATGATCTTCGGCAGGTCTTCGCGGTCGTCGATCCAGCGGGTGTCCGAGGGCGATCCGGCGTCGCGGATCAGCAGGGTGCCGGCGTCGCGGTCGGTGAGCGCCTGGAGTTCGGCGGTCGCGGCGTCGACGGGGCCGTGGGCGTCGAGGCCCACGTGGCAGTGCGCGTCGACCAGGCCCGGCAGGGTCCATCCGGTGACCGTGGTGATCTGGCGGGCGGCGCGCGGGCGCTCGTAGGAGATCCGGCCGCCGATCACCCACAGTTCGTCGCGCACGTCGTCGGGTCCGACGAGCACCCGCCCCTTGACGTGCAGCACTTCGCCCTCGGACCCGCCCCCGGGGCCGCCTCCCGGCCCACCGCCGGGACGGCCCGCCCCGCTCACCTCACGCGCATCGCTCATGGCGGCACCCTACGTCCGTGCTGGGTAGGCTCGGCCGGTGACCCCGGACGAAGAGAGCACCGCCGTGACCCACCCCCTGCTGGACCTCCCGCCGCTGACCGCCGCCCGCTTCGCGTCGATCGAGCGGGGGGTGGCGGAGCTGCTCGCGACCGGCCAGGACGTGGTGATCACCCAGGGCGAGGCGCTGCTGCCGCTGGAGGCGTGCATCCGCTCCGGGGCCCGGCCCGGTTCGACGGCGCTGAACATCGTGACCGGGCCGTACGGGACCACCTTCGGCAACTGGCTGCGCGACTGCGGGGCGACGGTGGTGGACCTGGCGGTGCCGTTCCACACCGCCGTCACCGCGGAGCAGGTCGCCCGGGCGCTGGCCGCGCACCCGCAGATCGACTTCGTGTCGCTGGTGCACGCCGAGGCGGCGACGGGCAACACCAACCCGGTCGCGGAGATCGGCGAGGCCGTCCGGGCGCACGGGGCCCTGTTCATGCTGGACGCGGTGGCCTCGGTGGCCGCCGAGCCGCTGCTCCCCGACGCCTGGGGCGTGGACCTGTGCGTGATCGGCGCGCAGAAGGCGATGGGCGGCCCGGCGGGGGTGTCGGCGGTGTCGGTCTCGGAGCGCGCCTGGGACCGCTTCGCGCAGAACCCGGCCGCGCCCCGGCGTTCGTACCTGTCGCTGCTGGACTGGAAGGAGCGCTGGATCGACGCCGGCCGTACCGCGCTGCCGCACGCCCCGGCCCAGCTGGAGATGCTGGCGCTGGAGGCCTGCCTGGACCGGATCGCCGCGGCGGGGCTGTCGGCGGTGGCGGGCCGGCACGCGGCCGCGGCCGCCGCGACCCGCGCGGGCGCGACGGCGTTGGGCGTGGCCCCGTACGTCCCGGTGGCCGTGGAAGCCGCGCCCGTGGCGACGACCCTGCGGGTGGCGGACGCCTCCGAGGTGGTGGCCAAGGCGCTCTCGGCGGACCCGACGGCTCCGCTCGCGGCGGGCGGCGGGGCTCTGGCCCGGGAGATGATCCGGGTCAACCACTACGGCCCGGCGGCCTCCCCGGAGTCGGTGCGGGCGTCGTTGACGGCGCTGGCCTCCGCCCTGTCGGTCGACCCGACGCCGGCGCTCGCCGCGGCGGCCGCGGCCTGGTAGGCCACCGCCGTCTCCACGCCCGGTCCGCCCGGGCCCCCGTCCGCGCCGGTTACGCCGACGCCTGCCGTGCCCCGGGGGCGGCACACGCCCCATCGGGCTCGCAGACCTCGCCGTCGGCGACCTCGGGCGAGGTCACCTCACGGCCGGCCCACGCCTGTTCCAGCGCCCGGGTGAACACCTCGGCGGGCTGCCCGCCGGAGATGCCGTAGCGGCGGTCGAGGACGAAGAACGGTACGGCGTTGGCGCCCAGTTCGGCCGCCTCGCGCTCGTCGGCGCGCACCTCCTCGGCGTAGGCGCGGTCGTCGGCGAGGACCGTACGGGCCTCCGCCTCGTCCAGGCCCGCCTCGACGGCGAGCGCGACCAGCACCTCGGGCTCGAAGACGCTGCGTTCCTCCGCGAAGTTGGCGCGGTAGGCCAGGTCGAGCAGCTCCTCCTGGCGGCCCCGGGCAGCGGCCAGGTGCAGCAGGCGGTGGATGTCGAAGGTGTTGCCGTGATCGCGCCCCTCGACGCGGTACGCCAGCCCCTCACCGCGCGCACTGGCGGCGACGTGCTCCTCCATACCGCGCGCCTCGTCGAGGGTGCGGCCGTACTTCTCGGCCAGCATCTCCACGACCGGCGCGGTCACGCCCTTGGGGCCGTGCGGGTCGAGCTCGAACGACCGGAAGACGACCTCCACCTCGTCACGGTGCGCGAACTCGGCCAGGCCCTTGGTGAACCGGGCCTTGCCGATGTAGCACCACGGGCAGGCGATGTCGCTCCAGATCTCGACGCGCATGATCCTTCTTCTCTCGGTCTCGGGCTCCGTCCGGCCGGGAGGTCCGGACGGTTCCCGTTTCAACCAACCGCCGGAACGTCTCATTCCCCGGACGCCGCCCCCACCCGCAGCCACAGCGTGACGTGGCTGCCGGACCGGGCCGCCTCGGGCTCCGGGCGCCAGCCGAGCGAGGCGTAGAAGGACTGCGCGCGCAGGTTGTGCTCGTACACCTCCAGGCGGGCCCTGGCCGCTCCCGCCCGACGCCAGGCGTCCAGGCAGGCGGCGTGCAGGGCCGCGCCGGTGCCGCGGCGCCAGTGGTCGGGGTCCACGTGGAGCTGGGTGAGCGTGCTCTCCCCGTCGGCGGTGCGAAACGCCGCGACCCCGGTGAGCGCGCCGTCCCGTTCGGCGCAGAACACGCCGCCCTCGGAGCCCGCACGCACGATGGCACGGGCCCAACCCTCGCGGCAGCGCGCGAGCTCCGCTTCGCCTCCGTAGACCTCCTCGGGGACACGGCCCTGGTAGTAGGTCGCACGGGCCCGGGTGTGGAGGGCGGCGATGGCGTCGAGGTCCTGGGGGCGCGCGGTTCTGATCATGGGTAAGGGAACGCGCCGGGAACCGTGTCGGTTCCCGGCGCGGCGCCCCGTGCGCGGGGATGGCTACTTCTTCAGCCACGCCCCCATCATCTTCTGCGCGATGGGCGCGGCCAGCCTGCCGCCGCCGATCTCGGAACGGTCGGTGTCCGAGTTCTCGATCACGACCGCGACGGCGATCTGCTTGCCGTCGGCCTTTCCGTACGAGGTGAACCAGGCGAGCGGCGGCAGGCTGTTGTTCACGCCGCGCTGCGCGGTGCCCGTCTTGCCGCCGACCTCGGCGCCCGCGACCTGCGCGGGCTTGCCGCCGCCCTGGGTGGCGACGGTGCGCATCGCGTCCTGGAGCATCGAGGCGGTCTTGGCGCTCATGACCTGCTCGGACTTGGGGTCCTTGAAGCTCTCCAGCACGTTGCCGCCGGAATCGGTGACCTCCGAGACCATGTGCGGGGCGACGAGCTTGCCGCCGTTCTCGATCGCCGCCGTCACCATCGCCATCTGGAGCGGCGTGGCCTGGACGTCGAACTGGCCGATACCCGTCTGTGCGACCTGGTCGATCGACATCTTCGTCGAGGGGTACTTGCTCGCCGGCCGGGCGGTGACCGGGGTGGCGGTCTCCTTGTTGAAGCCCAGCTTCTCCGCCATCGCCCGCATCTTGTCCTGGCCGAGCTTGGAGGCCAGGTCGGCGAAGACGTTGTTGCAGGACAGGCGCAGCGCGGTGCGCACGGACACGTTGTTGCAGCCGTCGTTGCCCGCCTCGCTGGGCAGGGCGGTACGGGTGCCCGGGATCGTGTACGCGCCGGGGATGCCGGTGGGCGCGTCGATGTCGGAGACCAGGCCGTTCTCGATGGCGGCGGCCATGGTGACCAGCTTGAAGGTGGAGCCGGGCGCCTGCGGCTTGCGCAGCGCCACGTTCTCCATGGCCTTGCCCTGGTCGGCCGACAGTTCCTTCCAGGCCGCCTCGTCGGTGGCGCCGGTGATCCGGCCCGGGTCGAAGGAGGGGTTGTTCACCATCGCGAGGATCTGCCCGGTCGCCGGGTCGATGGCCACGGCGGAACCCTGCTTGCCCTGCAGCGCGTCGTAGGCCGCCTTCTGGACGCCCTTGTCGATGGTGGTCAGCACGTTGCCCGGGGTGGCCCGCTTGTTGGTGAGGATGTCCATCGCGGTCTTCAGTCGGCTGTCGGAGCCGTTGAGGACGTTCTTGTAGACGCCCTCCAGCATGCTCACGCCGTAGGCCTGCGAGCTGTAGCCGGTGATCGGCGCGTACAGGGGGCCGTCGACGTAGGTGCGCTTGTACTGGAAGTCCTTGCCGCCGGTCTTCACCGAGCCGGTGATCGCCTCGCCGCCCACGATGATGTTCCCCAGCGGGTTCTCGTACTGCCCGATGAGGTTGCGCCGGTTGTGCTTGTCGTCTGCGAGCGCCTGGCCTTGGTACGCCTGCACCCAGGTGACCCGTACCAAGAGGGCCGCCACCAGAAGCAGACAGAAGACCGACGCGCGCCTGATCGTCTTGTTCATCCTCGGGAAAGACGCGCGAGCGGCGTCAGACGTTCCGCTCTGCCCCGATTGTGGCCGGGTTCTCAGCCTTTCCTCATGAGGAATCCCCCCTCGTAGGCCGCGATCACCGCCTGGGTGCGGTCGCGGGAGCCGGTCTTGGCGAGGATGGCGGCGACGTGCGTCTTCACCGTCTGGGGCCCGACGCCGAGGCGCTCGCTCACCTCGTGGTTGGACAGGCCGGTGGCGATCAGGCGCAGTACGTCGGCCTCCCGTTCGGTCAGCCGGCGCACCCAGGGGGCGGTGGCCGAGAGGGCGCCCGCGTGGGTGGCCGCGAGGGAGCGGACGGCGGCGGGGAAGAGGAGGGAGTCGCCGCGCGCGACGAGCCGTACGGCGCCGATCAGCTCGTCCGGTTCGGCGCGCTTGAGGAGGAAGCCGGCGGCGCCCGCGCGCAGCGCCCGGTAGACGTAGGAGTCGTTCTCGAAGGTGGTGACGACGACGATCCGGGGCGGCTCGGCCGTGGTGGCGAGGATCTGTTCGGTGGCGCGGATTCCGTCGATCCCGGGCATCCGGACGTCCATCAGGACCACGTCGGGGGCCAGCGCGCGCACCAGGGACACCGCCTCGGCGCCGTCGGTGGCCTCGCCCACGACTTCGAGGTCGGGTTCGGCCTCCAGGATCACGCGCAGGGCGGTCCGGACCATCCGCTCGTCGTCGGCGAGCACCACGCGCAGCGGCGGCCGGCTCATCGCGCCTCCCCGCCCAGCGGGAGGACGGCGCGCAGCCGCCACGTCCCCCCGTCGGGTCCGGCCTCGACGACGCCGCCGAGCAGGGCGGCCCGCTCGACGGCGCCGCGCAGGCCGCGGCCCCCCGTGCCACGGGGCTTCGGCCCGTCCGCGGTGTCCGGCGGGTTGGTCATGGTGATCTCCAGTTCACGGTGGGTACCGTCCTCCTCGCCCCGTACGGCGATCCACAGCTCGACGGGGCCCGTACCGTGCCGCAGGGCGTTGCTCAGACCCTCCTGGACGATCCGGTACGCCTCGCGGGAGGTGATCGCGGGAAGCCAGGCCCAGTCCCCCGGCGGCCCGAGGTCCTGGTGGGCGGTGATCGGGGTACCGGCGGCCCGGGACCGGGCCAGCAGACCCTCCAGGTCCGCGGCGAGCGTCGGCGCGGGCCCCGGCCCGCCCTCCCCGTCGGCGCCGTCGCCCTCCCGCAACAGGCCCAGCACCGCGTCCAGCTCGCCGACCGTGCGCCGGGTGGTGTCCTCGATCGCGGCGAGCGCCTCCCGTACGAAGCGGGGGTCGCTGTCCAGCACCCGCCGGGCGGCGCTCGCCTGGAGGGTGACCGCGCTCAGCGCGTGCCCGACAGCGTCGTGCAACTCCCGCGCGAGCCGGTTGCGCACCGCCAGGTCGGCGGCCCGCTCCTCCGCCGCCGCCAACCGGTCGGCGGCGGTCGGCCCGAGCAGGACGGGCGCCGCCCGGGCCAGCAGCGCCCCGGCCGCGGCGGCGCACAGGACGAGCCCGCACAGCAGCCCGATCCCGAGCAGCGGGGCGGTGTACGGCGCGGCGGTGGAGCGGAACCAGCCGTCCCCCATCGGCACCTCCCGCAGCCGGGGCACCAACGGCAGCGCGATCAGCACCACCGCCATGGGCGGCACCGCGAGGCTCATCCCGCTGATGGCGGCGCCGACCCCCAGGTGGAGCGTCCACCAGGCCGAAGTCCGCGCCCGCGCCTGCCAGGACCGGGCCGGCCCGTCCGCCAGCCGCTCGCCCGGCACCCCGCACAAGGCCCGTACCGCTCCCACCGACATCGGCCGGACGAGCGCGAAGACGGCGGTCGCGGCGACCAGGGGCAGGGAGGCGCCGTAGGCGGCGAAGGTCAGCGGGGTGGAGCCGAGGACGTTGCCCACGCCCGCCATGACACCGACCACCACTTCGGTGAGGAGGAAGTACGGCATCAGCAGGGCCCCGCCGAGGATCAGGTGTACCCACCGCCGCCGGGCCCGCGCCCCCAGCAGCGAGCCGACGCCGGCCGCCGCCCATGTCCGCAGCCCGTCGCCCCCCGGCATCCCGCTCCCCCGTCCGGCCTGTCCGCCCGCGCTGTCCTGCCGTGCCCGTCCGCCGGTGCCCCGTACGCCCCGCCCCGGCCTGTCCGATCCCGCCCGTCCGCCCGCTGCCGCCCGGTGCCGGTCCGTCTCACCCGGTCCGGCGTGAGGCGAGGAACCGGACCAGGACCCCGGCGGCGAGCAGGCCGGTGACCATCTGGGCGGTGTAGGTCAGGAACATCGCGGTGGTGACCGCTTCCTCGGGATCGGTGGCGCCCCACGAGCCGATCAGCAGCCACAGACCCCAGCACGCCGCGGCCGCCGCACCGGTCCATGCCACGGCCAGTGCCCCCCGGGCCCGTCGGGCTCCGCCCCGGGCCAGGTTCACCGCGCCCGCCCCCGCGACCAGCGCGCATATCGCGTGGGTGGCGAACACCGCGCCCATCTGCGGATCGTACCGGGCGATTTGTGACGCGCTGAGCCCGACCGTGCCGCCGAAGGCCCAGGAGAGCTCCACGGCCGCCACGGCCACGGCCGTCGCCGCCGCGGCTCCCGCCACCACCCCCGTGGGTGACGGGAGCCGCTCCCCCAGGACGCCCTGCCACCGCCGGCCCCAGCGCCGCCGCGCATAGGGGACGAACAACCCGGTCAGGGCAATGGCCTGCACGATGAAGCCGCTGTAGACGACGTCGAACACCCACGGGTGGAGGAAGGGCTCCTTGGCCGCCCGCGCCGCGGCGTCCGGCCCCAAGCCCAGGACGTCCATGAGGCGTTGGGCGGGGAAGGCCACGACGATCGGCACGAGCAGTCCGGTGGCGATGAACACCGGGACGGTCAGCAGCCAGGACGGCACCCGTACGCCCCAGGGCCGGGTGAGCACCAGCACGAGGACGATGACGGCCGAGTCCATGACCAGCGTGACAGCGTTCGCCACCTTGAAGAACACGCCGGGCTCCAGCAGCACGCTGCCGTCCGGTATCCCGATGCGGCTCCCCGCCAGCCAGGCGCCTTTGAGGCACAGGTAGGGCACGGTGGCGGCCAGGGCCGCCACCCGCAGGATCAGTCCGATGGCCCCGGGCCGGGCGGACCCCGGGCCGGAGGCCGACGGCCGTGCCGCGTACGTCGTCCCGCCGGTGCGGGTGGTTCGTGTGGTCATGCCCCAACGGTCGCGTGCGCGGCGCCCCGCCGCCTCCCCCTCGAAGGTGAACCGCCTCCCCCGCCCGGGGGAGGAATCCCCACCTCCGCCGGCGCGTCACACCCGACGCATCACACCCCACACATCGCATCCGACGCGTCACGTCCCATGCGTCACATCCGGCGCGTCACATCCGACGCGTCACCACCGACAGCCGGTCGCGCGCCTCGAACAGGGCGGCCTTGATCGTCTGTTCGTGGTGCGGCGTCAGCCGGGCGACCGGCACCGAGCAGCTGACCGCGTCACGCGCCGGGGTGCGGTAGGGAACCGCCACCCCGAAGCAGCGCAGTCCGAGGGTGTTCTCCTCCCGGTCGACCGCGTACCCCTGCTCCCGCACCAACGCCAGCTCGTCCACGAGCCGATCCCGGTCGGTGATGGTGTGCTCGGTGACCGCCTCCAGCCGTCGCGGCAGCAGGCCGCGCACCTCGTCGTCCGTGTGCGTGGCCAACAGCGCCTTGCCGAGCGCGGTCGAGTGCACGGGCAGCCGGCGTCCGACCCGGGTGAAGGGTCGCAGGTAGTGCTGGGACTGCCGGGTCGCGAGGTAGACCACGCTGGTCCCGTCCATCCGGGCGAGGTGGATCGTCTCCGTCGTGTCGTCGGAGAGCCGGTCCAGGGTCGGCCGGGCCGCCGCGACCACCTCGTCGCCGTCGATGTAGGAGCTGCCGACGAGCAGCGCGCGCACGCCGATGCCGTACCGCGTGCCGGTGGCGTCGGTCTCCACCCAGCCCAGGTTCACCAGCGTGCGCAACAGCATGTAGAGGCTGGACTTGGGGAGCGAGAGGTCGTGCTGGATGTCGGCGAGGCTGTGCGGTCCCGGCCGGGCGGCGAAGTGCTCCAGCAGCATGACCGTGCGCACGGCCGACTTGACGGCCGCCGGCGCCCCCGGACCGCCCGCTTCGCCACCTTGGTCTCCCGGCGCCCCGCCATCACCTGTGGTCATCGGCCTTGGTGCCCCTCTTGTCTCGTTTCCCTTGTCAACCGGGAAGCCGCGGAAATAGAGTCCACGCTGGATGTGATCATTCACCCTTCGGAACGGCGTTCACAATACTGAACGACGCCGTGCGGGTCAGCGTAGGTCCAGGAGGCAGTGCGCCATGGCAGCAACACCAGTCTGGAGTGTGGACCCCCGCAGCGGGAAGCAGCGGGGGCAGGTTGCGGTGGAGGCCACACCCCCGGAGGTGGACGCGGCCGTACGCGCGGCGCACGCCGCCCGGGGAGCGCTCGCCGACCGCGCCGCCCGCACCGCCTTCCTGCGCGCGGCCTCCGACCTGCTGGACGAGGCGGCGGACCAGGTCGTCGAGAGCGCCGACGCCGAGACCGCCCTCGGGCCCGGCCGCCTCACCGGTGAACTGGCCCGTACCACCGCTCAGCTGCGGGCCTTCGCGGACGCCGTCGAGGAGGGCTCCTACCTCGACATCCGCATCGACCGCGCCGACCCCTCGCTGAGTCCGCCGCGCCCCGAACTGCGCCGATACAAGGTGCCGCTGGGCGTGAGCGCCGTCTACGCCGCCTCCAACTTCCCGCTCGCCTTCTCCGTGCCCGGCGGGGACACCGCGAGCGCGCTGGCCGCCGGGTGCCCCGTGGTGGTCAAGGCGCACCCCGACCACCCGGCCACCTCCGAGACGTGCGCCGCGCTGCTGCGCCGGGCGGCGCTGCGGGCCGGGCTGCCGGCCGATGTCGTGTCCGTCGTCCACGGCTTCGGGGCCGGGCTGGAGCTGATCCGCCACCCGCTCGTGGCCGCGGCCGGGTTCACCGGTTCCATCCGGGGCGGCCGGGCCCTGTTCGACGCCGCCGCCGCGCGGCCCGTTCCGATCCCCTTCCACGGCGAGCTGGGCTCCCTGAACCCCGTCGTGGTCACCCCGGCGGCGGTGGCCGAGCGCGCCGAGGAGATCGGCGCGGGGCTCGCGGGCTCGCTCACGCTCGGCGTCGGCCAGTTCTGCGTCAAGCCGGGCCTCGTCCTGGTCCCGGAGGGCCCGGACGGCGACCGCCTCACCGCCGCGCTCGCCAAGGCGCTCGGCGAGACACCGCCGGGGGTACTGCTGGACCACCGGATGCGGGACGCGTTCGTCGCCGGGGTGCGCGAGCGGTCGGCACTGCCCGGCGTCGACGCGCCTGTCACACCGGGTCCGGCCGGTGAACACGCCGTCGCCGCCGGGTACCTGACGGTGCCGGCCCGGACCCTCCTCGACGGCGGGCCCTCCTACGAGGTACTCCTGGAGGAGTGCTTCGGCCCGGTGGGCGTGGTCGTCCGGTACGCGGACGGGGGCGAGCCGGCCGAGCTGCTCGGCCGGCTCGGCGGGAACCTGAGTGCCACCCTCCAGCTCTCGACGGCCGAGACGCGGGGCGCACCGGGACCGGCCGCCGAACTGATCGCGCAGGTCACCGGGTTGGCGGGCCGGATCGTCGTGAACGGCTGGCCGACCGGGGTCGCGGTCGCGCCGGCCCAGCACCACGGGGGCCCCTACCCGGCGGCGACCTCGCACTCCACGTCGGTCGGCGCCACCGCCATCGAGCGCTGGCTGCGGCCGGTGGCGTACCAATCGGTGCCGGACGCGCTGCTCCCGGCGGAGCTGCGCGAGGGCAACCCGCTGGGACTGCCGCGGCGGGTCACGGGGGCCTGACGGCGAGTGGCGTCCGGGCGGCGGACCGGGGCGCCACGGCTGACGGCGGGTGGCGGGTCCGGGCGGAGGCCACCGGGCGGCGGGCCGGGGCGGGCAGCCGCGGGGAGGTCCGGCCCGCTCCCGGAGACGGGCCAAATCCGTTGCCGCCTCCGCTCCGGGCAAGGCAGGCTGCCGCCCATGCCGAAGCCGCACGGGTTCACGTACGAAAAACAGGGCGACTCCGTCGTCATCACTCACGGGGGCCGCGCCGCGGGCACCCTGCGGGGGGCCCGGGCCGGGAAGTTCCTCGTCGAGGTGGAATCCGGTGACCCCCAACTGGTCATGGCCCGCTGGACCGGCGCGTACAAGTTCGGCAACGAGCGCACGGCCCGGAACCATCCGCGCAACCGCAGGTGAGAAGTGGTGCGAGGGTAAGGGAACGGCAAAGCGGTGCCGGTCGTTGTCCCGGCATGACCGCTATGACCCCTGGTTCCAATCTGCCGCTCGACAGCGTCCGCGTGACGGTCGATGTGGCTGCCCCGGTGCGGCTCGACGTGTCGGGACTCCTCCTCGCGGCGGACGGCAAGGTGCGTTCGGACGCCGATTTCATCTTCTACAACCAGCCGTCCGGACCCGGTGTGAGCTACCGGTCCGGCGGCGGTTCGGCTCCCGACTCGATCACCGTCGACACCTCCACCCTCCCGCCGGGCATCGAGCGGATCGTGGTCACGGCGAGTCCGGACGCCGCCGGACAGACCTTCCAGGGCATCGAGCCCACCGCCACCGTGCGGGACGCCGTGAGCGGCGCGGTGATCGCCACCTTCACACCGCCGCGGCTCGGCACGGAGACCGCCCTCGTGGTGGTGGAGGTGTACCAGCGCGGCGGCGTGTGGAAGGTGCGCGCCGTGGGCCAGGGGTACGCCGACGGTCTCGCCGGCATCGCCACGGACTTCGGGGTCTCGGTCGAGGAGCCGGCCGCCCCACCGATGCCCGCGGCGGCCCCGGCCACTCCGCCGGTGCCCGCGGCGGCCCCGGCCGCCCCACCGATGCCCGCGGCCGTCCCCGCGGCGCCCGCACCGGTCCCTGCCGCCGCCCCGGCCCCCGGCGGCACCGGGAAGATCAACCTCGACAAGGGCCGCGTCAACCTCCGGAAGAACCAGACCGTCTCCCTCGTCAAGGGCGGCCGTCCGCTGCTCTCCCAGGTCAAGATGGGTCTGGGCTGGGAGCCCGCGTTCGGCGGCCGGGCCATCGACCTCGACGCGTCCGTCATCGCCTACGGCCCGCAGCGCAACCACATCGACAGCTGCTACTTCGGCAAGCTGTCGATCCTCGGCGGGGCCGTCAAGCACTCGGGGGACAATCTGACCGGCGAGGGGTCCGGGGACGACGAGGTCATCGTCGTGGACCTCGGCCGGCTGCCCGCCGAGGCCACGGGCCTGGTCTTCACGGTCAACTCCTTCTCCGGCCAGAAGTTCACCGAGGTGGCGAAGGCGTACTGCCGTCTGATCGACGCGGCGAGCGGCGAGGAACTGGTCCGCTTCGACCTCACCGGCGCCGAGCCGCAGACCGGCGTCATGATGGCGAAGCTGATCAGACAGTTCAGCGGCGAGTGGGAGATGACGGCCCTGGGCGACTTTGTGAAGTCCCGCACAGTGCGGGGCATGGTCAAACCCGCTTCGGAAGCACTCTGAGCAGGTGGGCGGCCACATGGCGCTACCGGTGCCGACACCGGGTGAGCGATGACACCTCTCAAATCGGGGGTGACTGTCAGTGGCCGCCCGTAGCCTTGTAACCATGCAGAAGACACTCCAGCCCGCGGGTCCGGCCCGCCCGTCCGCCGCAGAGGCGAACGCGGCGATCCGGCACCTCGTCGAGACCCGAGTGGACGACGAGTGGCCCTCCGAGGCGTACGAATTCCTGCTTGAGGAATGGGCCGCGGCCTCCCGCGCGGAGGCCGCCCCGGCCCAGTAGGGTCCGGTGGCCGGCCGGGCCGCGTCGGCCCGGCCGTCGTCCCCGGCCTACCCGGTTCGCGGTCGTCAGCCGGTGCGCCGCCAAGGCCCGGTGATGGCCAGCATGATTCCCGGTTCCTGGATGTTGGCGTACAGAGTGCGCCCGTCCGGGGAGAAGCAGACGCCCGTGAACTCCGAGTACTCCGGGTTCTCGGCCGTCCCCATGTTCATCTCGTTGCGGGCGAGCGGGTAGGTGCGGCCCGACTCCGTGGCGCCGAGCAGGTGCTGGACGCCCTCGCCGTCCTCCGCGATGACCAGACCGCCGTACGGGGACACCGTGATGTTGTCGGGCCCGTCGAAAGCGCCGTCCTTGGACGGGTCGGCGTTCACCCCGAGCAGGACCAACAGCCGGATCGTGCGCCGCTTGGGGTCGTAGAACCACACCTGGCCGTCGTGCGCGGCGCCGGGGCTCTCGGAGCGGGCGTAGGAGGAGACGAAGTACGCGCCCCCGTCGGCCCACCACATGCCCTCCAGCTTGCGCGCCCGGGTCACGGCGTCCGCCGCGAACTGCTTGCGCATCGACGTCGTACGCGCGTCCCGGTCCGGGACCTCCACCCAGTCGACCCCGTACTCGGTGCCGCTCCGCGTCGCGCGCGAGAGGTCGTCGACGAACCGCCCGGTGCTGTCGAAGCACTTGGCCGCCGCGAGCACGCCCGCGTCGGGGGCGAGCGTACGGAGCTTGCCGCGCCCGTGGTGGAAGCCCTGCGGCGGGGTCCAGCGGTAGAGCAGGCCGTTGGGGCCGGAGGCGTCCTCCGTCAGGTAGGCGTGGCCTTGGCGCGGGTCGATGACGACGGCCTCGTGCGCGTACCGCCCGAACGCCTTGACGGGCTGCGGGTCGCGGTTGGCGCGGCGGTCGTGCGGGTCGACCTCGAAGACGTAGCCGTGGTCCTTGGTCATCCCGTTCTTGCCGGCCAGGTCCTCGGTCTCCTCGCAGGTCAGCCAGGTGTCCCAAGGGGTGGCTCCACCGGCGCAGTTGGTGGACGTACCGGCGATGCCGACCCATTCGGCGACCTCGCCCCCGCGGCGGACCTCGACGACCGTGCAGCCGCCGGAGGCCGCCGGGTCGTAGACGAGGCCCTCGGTGAGGGGGACCGGGTGCGCCCAGCCCGAACGGGGGCCCTTCAACTCGTGGTTGTTGACGAGGAGGGTGACCCCGCGGTGCCCCTCGAAGGCGGCCGTGCCGTCGTGGTTGGAGGGGGTGGTCTCGCCGGAGTCGAGCTTCGTCACGCCGCTGTGGGTGATGACGCGGTAGGTGAAGCCGGCCGGGAGGGCCAGGATTCCGGCCGGGTCGGGGACGAGGGGGCCGTAGCCGGGCTCGTACGGGCGGCCGTTCTCGTCGTGCCGGGTGGTGTCGTCGGCGGCCAGCGCGCCGGGGGCAGTGGCGAGCGCGCCGACGGTCCCGGTGAGCGCGACTCCCGCTCCGGCGATGACGGAGCGGGCGGTGAAGTCTCTACGGCTGAGGGGCATCATGGCTCCAGAGATGGGCGGTGGTGCGCCTGTCGTACGGTCGGCGCACACGCTCCCGCCCGCACCTGAACGGCGGCTGAACTACCCCCGACGACCGACTGTCCCTTGCCCGCCACCCGGAATGGCGAACTCCGTCCCCCGATCGGCGCATTGTGCGCTCTTGCGCCGCCGCCCGACCCCGCTCTGCCGCGGCTGCGGGGGGCGGAGGCGCCCGGCCCGAAGCTGCGTCGCCAGGGCCACCCGACTTGTGGCCCTGGGCATCCCGGCGCGCACGACGCACGGGCCGGTATCAGCCGGAACCCGCACTCTGGGCCGCGTCAGAGTCGCAAGGCCGGCTCGGAACGCGGGCCGTTAGGCCACCCCCGAGTTGCCCGGGCGCCGCACGGCGGACCGGCTTGCCCGCCCGCCGAGACGCCCGACCCTGCCGGCCCAAAAGCCACCACCACCCTGGCCGCCCAGCCGACAACCGGAACTCGCGGACAACTCGGAACGCGGGCGGGTGACGCCCCGCCCGAACCCGAGCCTCGATATCCGCCCCGTGACCCGCACCGCCGCGGGCGGGCTTGGCCGCACCCGCCCCAAGACGCCCAACCGGGATGGCCCCGAATCCACAGCCCGGCCCCCCCGGCCGGCCGGGCCGTGGCGGAACCCACCGCCCGGGCCGTGCGGGCCGGTAACCCGGAGCCCGCCGCCGCCCCCGCCCCCCGGCCCCATCAGCTGCGGTGGGGGCCCGGAAGCCGGGGGCAATGCCCCCGCCCCGTCAGCGGCGGCGGGAGCGGGCCTTGAAAGCGGCCTTTCGGGCTTCCTTCGCCGCCTTCTTGTCGGGGTGCATCCGGCCCATCGCCTCCAGGACGTCCGCCGTCGCAGGGTGTTCCACCCGCCAGACCTCGTCGAAGAAACCCGCGTGGTGCCCCGTCAGGCTCTGCATCAGCAGCGGCAGTTCCTCCGCCTCACCGTCCGCGGCGAGCTGCGCCGCGATCGTGTCGACCGTCAGCCAGAACACCATCGCCCCGTCCGGCGCCGGTACGTCCTTCGCCCCGCGCTCGGCCAACCACACCCGTGCGAGCCCGCCGAGGCGCTGATCGTCCAACACCGCCCGGACCGCGGGTTCCGCCTCCGGCCCCGCGGGGGCGAGGGCCTGCTGGCAGCGCAGCCGCCGCAGCGGGGCCCCCTCGTCGTCGCCCCGGGCCGCGTCCAGCAGTTCGGCCACCGCCGTCGCCGGCTCGCGCCCGGTCAGCCACTGTTCGATCTCCGCCTGCGCCGCATGCTCCGGATAGCGGGAGACCCCGTCCAACAGCGCGTCGGCTCCCTTGTCGGCGAGTTCACCGATGGCGGGCGCGTCGACCCCGGCTTCGAGCATGCGGGCGCGGACTCCGTACAGGCCGAGAGGGGTCAGCCGCACCATCCCGTACCGGGCGATGTCGTCCTCGTCCGCGTCGGCCGGGTCCGGGAGCAGTTCCTCGTCGTCCGCCTCCGCCATCAACTCCTCGTCGACGGGACGGAACTCGACCAACCCGATGGGTTCCAGCTGCCGGAACTGGTCGTCGAGGCGCATCATCGCGTCGGAGACCTGTTCCAGCACCGCGTCCGTCGGCTCCCCCATGTCGTCGGGGACGACCATGGACGCGGCGAGGACGGGCAACGGCACCGGCCCCTGTCCCACTCCACCCTCCGCGACGCTGAGCAGGTAGAGGTTGGCGAGGACCCCGTCGAGGAAGTCCGCCTCGTGCGCCGGGTTCCAGTCCAGGCGGTCGAAGTCGATTCCCGCGCCGTCCTCCAGACCCTCGATGAGGTCGTCCAGATCGGGTACGGCCGCGTCCGCGAGGACGGTGTCCAGGGCCGCCAGCCACAGGTCCAGTACGTCACCGGGGGCGCCGCCCGCGATCAGCGCGAGGTCCTCGCCCGGCTCCGCGGTCCCGTGTTCCGGTTCGCCGGCGTCGTCCTCTTCGGGTTCGGTCACATCGACCAGGCCGGTGTCGACGGCCACCCTCCAGGCCTGGCTCGCGTACATCGGGCCGTCCGGGTCGGCCGCGTCGAATCCGAGCACGGTCGCGGCCTGCGGCAGCTGTTCGGCGGCGAGTTCGCCGCCGATCTCGACGCGCGTGTCGGGTCCGGCCCAGCGGGCGAGGCGCACGGCCCGGGCGAACAGGGGTGCGACGAGGGCGTCGCGGGCCAGTTCCGCATCGGAGTGCAGCCGTACCGGCGGCAGCGTGGGGTGCGGCTCTGCGGACATGGGGCGGTTCTCCTCGGGGACGCGGTGGTGGCCGTCGGGCCGGACGGCGACGCCCAGCGTAGACGCATTTCGGGCACGGCCAGGGGGCCAATGCCTTTGGTTCATCCCACAGTCAGCTGCCGTCTCCCCTGGAGACCTTGACAACTCAACGCCCCACACAGGAAATTGACGCGCGTAGACATAGCGAAGGCCCCGTCCCGCTTCCTCCACACGATTCCGGGTACCCACGATCCCCTGGGTCCCCCCTCCACACACCGGAGTTCCTGACCATGCGCTCCTCACACCCCCGTTCCGCCGCCATCGCGGCCCTCGTCGCCACGGCCCTGGCCACCGGTCTGCTCGCGGGCTCCGCCGACGCGGCCGAGGGCGCCGCGTCCGCCGATCCGGTCCGCATCCACGACATCCAGGGCACGACCCGGATATCCCCGCTCAACGGCAAGCAGGTCACCGGCGTCGAGGGCATCGTCACCGGCGTGCGCACGTACGGCTCGCGCGGCTTCTGGATGCAGGACCCCGACGCCGACGACGACGCCGCCACGAGCGAAGGCATCTTCGTCTTCACGAGCTCGGTCCCGACCGTCGCGGTCGGCGACGCCGTCAAGGTGAACGGGACGGTCGGCGAGTACATCCCGGGCGGGGTCTCCTCCGGCAACCAGTCGGTCACCCAGATCTCCAAGCCGGCCGTCACCGTGGTCTCCTCCGGCAACGCCCTGCCCGAGGCCGTCACGATCAACGAGTACAGCGTCCCCGCCGAGTACGCCCCGGCCGGTGACACGGCCGCCGGCGGCAGCGTCAACGGCCTGACGCTGGAGCCCTCGCGGTACGCCCTGGACTACTACGAGTCCTTGGAGGGCATGAACGTCCGCATCGGCACCTCGCGCGTCGTCGGCGCCACCGACCCGTACTCGGAGCTGTGGGTCACGGTGAAGGGCTGGGAGAACACCGTCAAGCGCGGCGGCACGCTCTACGGCTCCTACGAGTCCCAGAACACCGGCCGCCTCCAGATCCAGCAGCTGGCGCCGCTCGCGCAGCAGCCCTTCCCCGTGGCGAACGTCGGCGACAAGCTGACCGGCACCACCGAAGGCCCGCTCGACTACAACCAGTTCGGCGGCTACACCCTGGTCGCGCGCGCCCTCGGCCAGGTCCAGGCGGGCACGCTCGCCCCCGAGAAGACCAAGGCGCAGGCCCCGGGCGAGCTGGCGGTGGCCACGTACAACGTCGAGAACCTCGACCCGTCCGACCCGCAGACGAAGTTCGACAACCTGGCGAAGGCCGTCGTCGAGAACCTCGCCTCCCCCGACATCGTCGCCCTGGAGGAGATCCAGGACGACAACGGCGCCAAGAACGACGGCACCGTCTCGGCCGAGCAGACGCTGACCAAGTTCACCGCCGCCGTCGCGGCGGCGGGCGGTCCGGCCTACCAGTGGCGGTACATCAACCCGGAGAACGACAAGGACGGCGGCGAGCCCGGCGGCAACATCCGCCAGGTGTTCCTGTTCAACCCGGCCCGCGTCTCCTTCACCGACCGTGCGGCGGGCGACTCCACGACCGCGACCGGCGTGATGACGGAGAAGGGCCACGCGGCCCTGACCCACTCCCCCGGCCGGATCGACCCGGCGAACCCGGCGTGGACCGACAGCCGCAAGCCGCTGGCGGGCGAGTTCGTCTTCCGCGGCAGGACCGTCTTCGTGATCGCCAACCACTTCGCCTCGAAGGGCGGCGACGAGGGCCTGACCTCGGCGCACCAGCCGCCGGTGCGTTCCTCGGAGGCCAAGCGGCTGCTCCAGGCGCAGGCCGTGAACGGCTTCGTCAAGGAGATCCTGGCGACGGAGAAGAACGCGGACGTCCTCGCGGTCGGTGACATCAACGACTTCGAGTTCTCGGGGACGACGAAGGCGCTGGAGGACGGCGGCGCGCTGTACTCGGCGATCAAGTCTCTGCCGAAGGCGGAACGATACTCCTACGTCTACCAGGGCAATGCCCAGGTGCTGGACCAGATCCTGACGAGCCCGGCGGTCAAGAACTTCTCCTACGACAGCGTGCACATCAACGCGGAGTTCTCGGCCCAGAACAGCGACCACGACCCGCAGGTGCTGCGCTTCCGCCCGTAACCGCGGACCGCGGGCGGCCCGGGCGCTCTCCCGCCCGGGCCGTCCGCCGTTTCGCCGGGCGTGCCCTCGCGCACCCCGCGGTACGGGTACGCCCGGATCGGCGGGGTGACGGGCGAGGCGCGGGGTTGACGATCGAGCGGGCGCGGGAGGCGGCGAGATGAGACGTTTCACCCCTGAAGTGACGTCGGCCACATCCGTACCCGTTCCACCCGGGTTGTGGTGTTGAGTATCCCCACGCTCGACCCGCCCGACCCGCCCGACCCGCGCCAGGCGCACTCCGGGCCCACGCCCGATCCCGTCCCCCCGCACTCCTGGAGGACCGCGTGCTCCCCTCCATCCCCCTCGCCCGCGAAATCGGCCTGGCCGTCCTGCTCGTGACCGCGCTGGTCTGGGTCATCGGCCTCGGCCACATGGTGTGGGACACCCGGTTCCACCACCCGGAGCAGGACGACGCCAACGAGGGCCTCGCGGCCATCCCGGCCCAGCGCGGGCCGTCCGGCCATCCGATGGAGACGGTCGAACTGACCGAGGAGGAGGAGCGCGCCTTCGCGGGCCTGATCCGCACCATCGCCCTCCACTGAGCCCGCCGCGACGGAACCCGTCCACGCGAACGCCCTCCCACCCCGCTCGGGGGTGTGGGAGGGCGTTCGCGCGTACCGGCCCGGGCGGGGCGGGTCAGTTGTGACTGTGGAGGACCTCGTTCAGGCCGCCCCAGACCGCGTTGTTCGGGCGGGCCTCGACGGCGCCGGTGACCGAGTTGCGGCGGAAGAGGATGTTGCTCGCGCCCGAGAGCTCCAAGGCCTTGACGATCTGGCCGTCCGGCAGGGTGACGCGGGTGCCCGCGGTGACGTAGAGGCCGGCCTCGACGATGCACTCGTCGCCCAACGCGATGCCGACGCCCGCCTCGGCGCCGATCAGGCAGCGCTCGCCGATCGAGATGATCTGCTTGCCGCCGCCCGAGAGGGTGCCCATGGTGGAGGCGCCGCCGCCGATGTCGGAGCCGTCGCCGACGACGACACCGGCCGAGATGCGGCCCTCGATCATGGAGGTGCCCAGGGTGCCGGCGTTGAAGTTGACGAAGCCCTCGTGCATGACGGTGGTGCCCTCGGCGAGGTGCGCGCCGAGGCGGACGCGGTCGGCGTCGGCGATGCGGACGCCCTTGGGGGCGACGTAGTCCGTCATCCGCGGGAACTTGTCGATCGAGGTGACCTGGAGGTGCAGGCCTTCGGCGCGGGCGTTCAGTCGGACGGTCTCCACCTGGTCGACGGCGACCGGGCCGAGCGAGGTCCACGCGACGTTGGCCAGCAGGCCGAAGAGGCCGTCCAGGCTCTGGCCGTGCGGCTTGACCAGGCGGTGGCTGAGCAGGTGCAGGCGCAGGTACGCGTCGTGCGCGTCCAGCGGCTTGTCGTCGAGCGAGGCGATCACCGTGCGGACGGCTACGACCTCGACGCCTCGGCGCGCGTCCGACCCGAGGGCCTTGGGCGCGGCCTCGCCCAGGAGCTCCACGGCCTGCTCGGCGGTGAGGCGCTCGGTGCCGGCCGGGCCGGGCTCGGCGACCAGCTCGGGGGCGGGGAACCAGGTGTCGAGGACGGTGCCGTCGGCGGCGAGGGTGGCAAGTCCGGCGGCGACGGCGCCGGTGGTACGCGTAGCAGTCATGTCCGAAACCTAACCGGCCAGGGCCCGCGGTTGCGAACCGGTCTCATGTGCCGGGCGTGGTGCCGGTTCCCCGGCCCGGAGGGCGCCCTCCCGGTCGTCCTCCCGGCGGGCACCCTCCCCGCCGCCGCCCTCCCGGCGCCCCTGCCGTGCCGACGCCCAGAGCACCGCCCCGCCCGCGGCCACCGCGAGCGCCGCGCACAACGGCCAGAGCAGCGTCGGCGCGGCCGAGTACAAGGCCCCGCCCAACGGCGCGCCGAGCACCACCCCGCTGACCGAGACCCCGGCGTACAGGCTCTGGAACCGCCCGACCGCGTGCTCCGGCGCCTGGTCGGCGACGTAGGCGGTGGCGGTGGTCTTGTAGAAGATCTCCCCCAGGCTCAGCAGCACCATCATGGCGACGGCGCTCACCGCGCCCGCCCCGCCCAAGAGCGCCGCGTACCCGGCGCCGACGAGCACGAGCCCGGTGGCGATCACGGGCAGCGGGGGCCGGTCGCGCAGTGCCACGGCGGCGGGAAGCTCCAGCAGCAGGATGACGCCCCCGTTGAGGGCGATGACCAGCCCGAAGGCGCCGACGTCGTGGCCGTGGTCGGCGAGGAAGACCGGGAAGGTGGCGTACTGCTGGCGGTAGACGAGGTCGGTGACGAGGATCGCCCCGAGGAGGACGAGTACGGTCGGCCTCGCCCGCAGTTCGCCCCATACGCCGGGCCCCCGGCCCCCGTCCGCCGCCACGTGCTTTCGGGAGGCGCCTCGGGCCGGGACGACGCGGGCGGTCCAGACGGCGAAGACGAGGGTGCCGATGCCGTCCGCCAGGAAGAGCCAGTCGTAGGACAGGGCGCCCGCGACCAAGGCACCGAGGGGCGCCCCGAGTGTGAAGCCGCCGTTGGAGACGCAGCGCACCACGGCGAAGGCCTGCCGGCGGGACCCTTCGGGCACGGTGACGGCGACCAGCGCGGAGTTTGCGGCGCGGATCACGCCCGAGGCGTACTGGGCCACCGGCAGGGCGGCGTACAGCAGCGCGGTGGGCAGCAGCGGCAGGCTCATGAGGGTGAGCCCGCCGAGGCAGGCGGCGGCGAGGAGGACCCGGCGGTGGCCGAAGCGGTCGCCGTACCAGCCGCCGGTGAAGTTCCCGGCGACCATGCCGACGCCGCCGATGCCGACGGCGATACCCGCCTGGGCCGGGCCCATACCGCGCGGGCCGGACAGGTAGAGGAAGACGAAGACGAAGGTGAAGCTGACGACCGCGTTGACGAACACCCCCGCGGCCAGCAGCCACACGACCCTCGGCACATCCCCGAACGCCCGCGCCCCGAACCGCTGCGGCACAACCCCACCCCCGAGTAAGTTCCTTTTGGGAACGGACTATGCCAGCATGGCGATCCCGGGTCAACGGACAAAGGAGTTCCATGGTCCAGCGCACCACCCTCGGCGACGCGGACTGCTCGATCGCCCAAGCCCTCGACCTCGTCGGGGACTGGTGGACGCTGCTGATCGTGCGCGACGCCGCGCGCGGCGTGCACCGCTTCGACGACTTCCAGCGCGAACTGGGCATGTCGCGCAAGGTGCTCGCCGAGCGGCTGAAAATGCTCGTCGAAGCCGGGGTGCTGGCGCGCGTCCCGTACCTGGAACGCCCGTTGCGGCACGAATACCGGCTGACCGCGCGCGGGCGGGGCCTGTTGCCGGTACTGGTCGCCCTCCAGGACTGGGGCGACACATGGATCCTCGGAGAGGGAGAGATGACGGCGACGACCGACGAAGCCTCACGCGAGGCGGTACGGGTGCACGCGCTGCGCGGCACCCGACTGCCGGAGCTGCTGCTGCCGGATCGCTTCGGTGAACCGCGCGACCCGGTGGCCGAAACACCCTTCACCGTCCTGTACTGCTTCCCCGGCGCCTACTCCCGCGCGGAGTCCTACCCGCCCGGCTGGGCGGGCATCCCGGGGGCGAAGGGCTGCACGCTGGAGTCGTGCACGTACCGGGACCAGCTGGCCGAGTTCACCGCGGCGGGCGTGACGGTGCACGGGGTGTCGACACAACGGCCGGACGAACAGCAGGAGTTCGCGGAGGCGGAACGGCTGCGCTTCCCGCTGCTCTCGGACGCGGACCTGGAACTGGTGACGGCCCTTCGACTGCCGACCTTCCGGGCGGCGGGGGTGAGCCGGATCAAGCGGCTGACCCTGGTCGTGGACCGGGAGCGGACGGTGCGCGAGGTGTTCTACCCGATCCGGGACATCGAGGCGAGCGTCCGGGCCGCCCTGGCCGCGGTCCGCGGGGACCACCCCGAGCCCCGCTGACCGTCCCCGTACCGCCTGACCGAGCGCGGCGAGCGCCCCCCTACGCCCGCCCCAGCACCCGCGTCAGCAGCTCTCGCGCGTACCGCTCGTCGTACTCGACCTCCGTCAGCAGCACTTGGAGGCTGATGCCGTCCATCACCGCCGACACCGCCCGGGCCGTCGTCGCGTCCACCCGCTCGGCCAGTGCCGTCACCACCGCCTCGCACCACTCGGCCGCCACCGGCCGCAGCGCCGGCTTGCGCAGGGCGGCCAGGTACAGCTCGTACTCCAGCTCCGCGCCCGCCCGGTTCGCCGTCAGGAATTCCCCCAGGCGGCGGGCCAGAGCCGCCGCCAGGTCGCCTTCCCCCAGTTCGGACAGCGCCGCCGCGAAGCCCTCGTTCGCCTGCCGCAGGGCCGCCACCAGCAGCTCGTCCAGCGTGGCGAAGTGGTAGGTCGTCGAGCCCAGCGGTACGTCGGCCTCCGCCGCCACGCTGCGGTGGCTCAGCCCCGCGATGCCCTCGGCCGCCACCACACGGGTCGCCGCGTCGATGATGCGCTGCCTGCGGTCGGGGTCGTACCGGCGGCCCATCAGTGCGCCGCCCCGCCCAGGTTCAGCAGGACCACCCCGGCGATGATCAGCGCGATCCCGGCGATCTTCGCCGCGGTGGCAGTCTCCCCCATGAACATCATCCCGATGGCGGCGATGGCGGCCGTGCCGACCCCGGCCCATATCGCGTAGGCCGTCCCCACCGACATCGATTTCAGCGTCTGCGCGAGCAGGGTGAAGGCGACGAGGTAGCCCAGCAGCGTGCCCAGCGAGGGCCACAGCCGGGTGAAGCCGTGGCTGTACTTCATGGCGGTGGTCCCGGCCACCTCGGAGGCGATGGCCGCCGCGAGCAACACGTAAGGCATGTGTACGACAGTACACATGCCTTACGTACGGCCGTACACGAAGGGACCGGTCAGTTCAGCGTGAACCAGGCCGCGCGGGACTTCTTCCACTCGGGGTGCGTGAGGTCCTTGGCCTCCACGCCGTCCCCGTACAGGTCCGCCGACCCGCTGTCGGTGATCAGCTGCACCCGCGCGCCCGCCGCAGTCAGGTCCGGCACCTCCACGATGGCCTCCCAGCCGCCGGGGTCGGTCGTCGGCAGGTCGGCCCGCTTGACCGGGGCGTGGCCGGGGATGCCGTCCCACTGGTAGAGGGCATACGGGTCGGAGTTGTCGTCGGCGGCCCAGGAGCCGGCCAGGATCAGGTACTGGTTCGCCGCGTTCTTGCGGATGTCGCGGACGGCGAGGCCGCCCAGGTCCAGTTCGATGCCCGGCCCGAAGACGGCCTGGGTGCCGCTCGACAGCACCTTGTCGAAGTTGGTCACCGGCACGAGCAGGGCCTTGCCGCCCGGGACGGCGGGCGCCAGCGGGGCACGGAACCCCAGGTAGGCGGTGGTCGTGGAGCCGGGCGCGAACTCCAGCCCCTCGATGTTGAACCCGTCGATCTGCTTGGGCGCCTCGCCGGCCGCGGTCCCGGCGGCGAAGCCGTACCGGTCGCCGTTCGCCTCGTCCCAGGCCACCAGGTCGTCGCGGAGCTTCTTGTACGAGCGCCCGTACGCCAGTTGGGTGCCCGCGCCCGAGCCGCTGACGGTGGTGGTGAAGACCGTGTTCCGGGGCGCCTTGTACTCGCCGTCCTTGTTGTTGCCGAGCGAGCCGGTCCAGTAGACGGTGTCGCCGATCCGGGTCGCCCCCTCGATGTCCACCTCCTTGGTGACACCGAGCTGGGAGCTGAAGTCCCAGGTCCGCACAGGCGCGGCGGAGCGGGAGCGGTCGTACAGGCGCAGCACGTTGTTCTCGTCGTCGGCGACGACGGTGTACCCGCCGCCGACGTCCACGGCGGCCGAGGAGTCCGAGGCGCCGCTGAAGTAGCGGGCGTCGGCCGGGTCCCGGACCGCGGCGGAGGCCGCGTAGGACAGGGTCCTGGTGGCGGTCTTGCCGCCGAGCCCGGTCACCTTGACGGTCAGGTCGGTGTAGCCGCGGCTCCGTGCGGTGACGGCGAGCTGCCGTACCGCGCCGGCCCCGGTGACCGTGACGTCGCCGGTCGCGGCGACGGAGGCCCTGCTTGACGCGGAGGCGCTGACGGTCAGTGCGGACACGTCGGCGCCGCTCTGCCCGACGGTCACGGAGACCGTCTGGTCGCCGACGCCGCCGACGGCACCGGACAGGTAGGACGAGGAAAGGGCGATGGTCGGCGTGCCGTACGTCACCGCGTGCGCGGGCAGGGCCGCGCCGGCGACCACCAGCGCCGCGATCGCGGCGGTGCCCAGCTGCTTCTTCATCCGAAGGGGTCCTCTCGTGTGCGTCCGCCACCTCGTGACGTCCGTCGAGAAGATTCGGCCGGCGTGGCCAACTCCCGGTGCACGCGGGCCGACCAGGGGAAGAACACGGACCGCCCGGAGAAACACGGAGGGCCCCCGGCACGACCGTGCCGGGGGCCCTGACGCGAATGCGGAACTCAGACCGAACTCAGACCGAACTCAGACGAAGGTCAGACGTTGAAACCGAGCGCGCGCAGCTGCTCGCGGCCGTCGTCCGTGATCTTGTCCGGGCCCCACGGCGGCATCCAGACCCAGTTGATGCGGAGCTCGTTGACGATGCCGTCCGTCGCCGACTTCGCCTGGTCCTCGATGACGTCCGTCAGCGGGCAGGCCGCCGACGTCAGCGTCATGTCGAGGGTCGCGATGTTCGCGTCGTCGATGTGGATGCCGTAGATCAGGCCCAGGTTGACGACATCGATGCCCAGCTCGGGGTCGACCACGTCGTAGAGGGCCTCGCGTACCTCTTCCTCGGTGGCGGGCTTGATCGTCGCCTCGGGCGTCGCGTTGTCGGTCATGCCGTCTTCCTCTCGGCGTCGCCCAGTGCCTGGGCGGTCGCGTCCTTCCACGCCATCCAGCTCAGCAGAGCACACTTCACCCGCGCCGGATACTTGGAGACGCCGACGAACGCGACCGCGTCCTCCAGCACCTCCTCCATGGCCTCGTCGGGCTCGATCTTGCCCTTGGACTGCATCATCTCCAGGAACACGGCCTGGATCTTCTGCGCCTCGGCCAGCTCCTTGCCGACGAGCAGCTCGTTGAGCACGGACGCGCTGGCCTGGCTGATCGAGCAGCCCTGACCCTCGTACGAGACGTCGGTGAGCGTCTCGCCGTCGTACTTCACACGCAGCGTGATCTCGTCGCCACAGGTGGGGTTGACATGGTGCACCTCGGCGTCGCCGTCGCGCAGGCCTCGCCCGTGCGGGTGCTTGTAGTGGTCCAGGATCAGTTCCTGGTACATCGAATCCAGCTTCACAGCGTCCTCGTCCGCCTCATCGTCGTCCGACTCGTCGTCATCCGAAGAAGTTCCGTACGTGCTCCAGCCCGTCGATCAGCGCGTCGACGTCGGCGGGAGTGGAGTACAGGTAGAAAGACGCTCGCGTCGTCGCGGGAATTCCGTAGCGCAGGCAGACCGGGCGGGCGCAGTGGTGTCCCACGCGGACGGCGATGCCCTGCTCGTCCAGCACCTGCCCGACATCGTGCGGGTGGATGTCCCCGAGGACGAAGGAAATCGCGGCGCCGCGGTCCTCGGCCGTGGTGGGGCCGATGATCCGCAGGTCGGGCACCTCGGCGAGGCGCTTGACCGCGTACTCGGTGAGCGCGTGCTCGTGAGCGGCGATCTTGTCCATGCCGATCGCGGTCAGGTAGTCCACGGCCGCGCCGAGGCCGACGGCCTGGGCGATCGGGGGCGTACCCGCCTCGAACTTGTGCGGCGCGGGAGCGTACGTCGAGGCGTGCATCGACACGGTCTCGATCATCTCGCCGCCGCCGAGGAACGGGGGCAGGTCCTCCAGGAGCTCCTGGCGACCCCACAGGACGCCGATGCCGGTCGGACCGCACATCTTGTGGCCGGTGAAGGCCACGAAGTCGGCGCCGAGCGCCTGCACGTCCAGCGGCATGTGCGGAGCGGCCTGCGAGGCGTCGATCAGCACGAGCGCGCCGACTTCCTGCGCGCGCCGGACGATCGCGTCGACCGGGTTGACCGTGCCCATGATGTTGGAGACCAGCGTGAAGGAGACGATCTTCGTCTTCTCCGTGATGACCTCTTCGATGTTGGACAGGTCGAGCCGGCCGTCGTCGGTCAGGCCGAACCACTTCAGCTTCGCGCCGGTGCGCTGCGAGAGCAGCTGCCACGGCACGATGTTGGAGTGGTGCTCCATCTCCGTGATGGCGATCTCGGTCTCGCGGTCGACCCGGTAGGGCTCGTCGGCCCAGCCGAGCATGTTGGCGACCAGGTTGAGCGACTCCGAGGCGTTCTTGGTGAAGATCACCTCGTCGCGGCTCGGTGCGTTGATGAAGGCGGCGACCTTGTCGCGGGCGCCCTCGTACAGCGCCGTGGCCTCCTCGGCGAGCACGTGCACGCCGCGGTGGACGTTGGCGTTGTGCTGCTCGTAGTACTCGTTCAGCGCGTCGAGCACCTGGCGCGGCTTCTGCGAGGTAGCCGCGTTGTCCAGGTAGACGATCTTCTTCCCGTCGTGGACCACACGATCCAGCAGGGGGAAGTCCTTGCGGATCGCCTCGTCAAGCAGAGAGCCGGTGAGGAGGCCAGGCAGCTGTGTCACGCGGTCGCGCCACCCTTCACGTACTTGTCGTAGCCCTCGGCCTCCAGCTGGTCCGCCAGCTCGGCGCCACCGGACTCGGCGATGCGGCCGTTCGCGAACACGTGCACGAAGTCGGGCTTGATGTAGCGCAGGATGCGCGTGTAGTGGGTGATCAGCAGGGTGCCGACCTCGCCGCTCTCGCGGACGCGGTTGACGCCCTCGGAGACGACGCGAAGGGCGTCGACGTCGAGGCCCGAGTCGGTCTCGTCGAGGATCGCGATCTTCGGCTTGAGGAGCTCCAGCTGGAGGATCTCGTGGCGCTTCTTCTCACCGCCGGAGAAGCCCTCGTTGACGTTGCGCTCGGCGAAGGCCGGGTCCATCTGGAGCTGCTCCATGGCGGACTTGACCTCCTTCACCCAGGTGCGCAGCTTCGGCGCCTCGCCGCGGATGGCGGTGGCCGAGGTGCGCAGGAAGTTGGAGACCGAGACGCCGGGGACCTCGACCGGGTACTGCATGGCGAGGAAGACGCCGGCGCGGGCGCGCTCGTCGACGGACATCTCCAGGACGTCTTCGCCGTCGAGGGTCACGGTGCCACCGGTGATGGTGTACTTCGGGTGACCGGCCAGCGAGTACGCCAGCGTGGACTTGCCGGAGCCGTTGGGACCCATGATGGCGTGCGTCTCACCCTGCTTGACGGTGAGGTCGACGCCCTTGAGGATCTCGCGGGCGCCATTCTCGGCCTCGACGGAGACGTGCAGGTCGTGGATTTCAAGCGTTGCCATGGATACCTCAGGACTCCTGGGTGAGGGAGACGAGCACGTCGTCCCCTTCGATCTTTACGGGGTATACGGGTACGGGGCGCGTCGCGGGGAGGCCGGACGGCTTGCCGGTGCGCAGGTCGAAGGACGAGCCGTGCAGCCAGCACTCGATCATGCAGTCCTCGACCTCGCCCTCCGAGAGGGACACGTTCGCGTGCGAGCAGATGTCGTTGATCGCGAACACCTCCCCTTCGGCGCGGACGATGGACACCGGCGTGCCGTCGAGCTCCACCCGCTTCGGGGTGTTCTCCTCCAGCTCGCTCAGCGCGCAGGCCTTGACGTAATTCATCACACGGAACCCTGGAGCTCGGCCTCGATCTTGGCGAGCAGGCGCTCCTCGATGTCGGGGACACCGATCTGCTGGACGAGCTCGGCGAAGAAGCCGCGCACGACCAGGCGCCGTGCCTCGTCGGCCGGGATGCCCCGGGCCTGGAGGTAGAAGAGCTGCTCGTCGTCGAACCGGCCGGTCGCGGAGGCGTGGCCGGCGCCGACGATCTCGCCGGTCTCGATCTCCAGGTTCGGCACCGAGTCGACCCGGGCGCCGTCGGTGAGGACGAGGTTGCGGTTCATCTCGTAGGTGTCGGTGCCCTCGGCGCTCTTCTGGATCAGCACGTCACCGATCCAGACGGCGTGGGCGTCCTGACCCTGGAGCGCACCCTTGTACACCACGTGCGACT
The DNA here is from genome assembly GCF_055231995.1 of Streptomyces sp. Tek67B01. Taxonomy (NCBI): domain Bacteria; kingdom Bacillati; phylum Actinomycetota; class Actinomycetes; order Kitasatosporales; family Streptomycetaceae; genus Streptomyces; species Streptomyces sp. Tek67B01. The sequence goes on along the minus strand of NZ_JBUYUY010000001.1, from coordinate 5,383,388 downwards.
TGCAGTGCGGGGCGTCGTGGGCGACCAGGAGGCGGTGCTCCTGGTGCTGGCCGGCGTCCGTGAAGTACAGGCCGAGCAGCTCGGCCTCGCCGCCGGGGCCCGCGTAGCTGATCCGCGGGTGCAGGCGTACGACGTCGCCGCCGAAGGTGACGACGATCGACTTGTAGCTCGCGTCCCGCCCGACCAGCGTGTTGTGCTGGGAGCAGTGCACGGCGGTGTCGTCCCAGTCCTGCACCGACACGACGGTGAGCTTGGCGCCGTCGCCGACGATGAACTCGACGTTCGCGGCGCGCACGCCGTCACCGGTGTGGTCGATGACGATGACGGCCTCGGCGAAGGCCTGCACCTCGAAGACGGTGTGACCGAAGGTGGTGCCGCCCTCGCCGTGCAGCGAGACGCGCACGGGCTCGTCCAGGACGGTCTCCTTGGGCACGGTGACGACCGTGGCCTTCGCGAAGGAGGAGAACGCCTGGGCGGCGACGCGGTCGACGGGGGCTCCGGCCCTGCCGATGCGGGCGTCACCGCGCTCGACCGACTCGATCGTGACGACGTCGGGGGCGTCGATCTGGGCCTTCATGGTGCCGTTGGCGACCGCGGTGCCGTCGTGGAGACCACGCAGGCGCGCCAGGGGGGTGAAGCGCCACTCCTCCTCGCGGCCGTGGGGGACGGGGAAGTCCGCCACGTCGAAGGACGGGGGTGCACTCATCCGGGTGGCGACGGTGGACTCTGCGGCCACCGCGATCGCGCCGGCGGTGGTCGAGCCCGCCGGGATGTTCTGAGCCTCAGCCATGGCTGTCGTGTTGCTCACTCTCTTGTAAAGCGCTGCCTGCGTCGAAGGATTGCCGCGGATGGGGGGCGGGCGGAATTAACCGACCGAACCCTCCATCTGCAGTTCGATCAGCCGGTTCAGCTCCAGCGCGTACTCCATGGGCAGCTCACGCGCGATGGGCTCGACGAAGCCCCGCACGATCATGGCCATGGCCTCGAACTCCGTCAGACCGCGGCTCATCAGGTAGAAGAGCTGGTCGTCGGAGACCTTGGAGACGGTGGCCTCGTGGCCCATGGAGACGTCGTCCTCTCGGACGTCCACGTAGGGGTACGTGTCCGAGCGGGAGATCGTGTCGACCAGCAGCGCGTCGCACAGCACGTTGGACTTGGAGCCGTACGCGCCCTCGCCGATCTCGACCAGGCCGCGGTAGGAGGTCCGGCCGCCGCCACGCGCCACCGACTTGGAGACGATGTTGGAGGAGGTGTGCGGCGCCATGTGGACCATCTTGGAGCCGGCGTCCTGGTGCTGGCCCTCGCCCGCGAAGGCGATGGACAGGGTCTCGCCCTTGGCGTGCTCGCCCATCAGGTAGACGGCCGGGTACTTCATGGTGACCTTGGAACCGATGTTGCCGTCGATCCACTCCATGGTCGCGCCCTCGTACGCCACGGCGCGCTTGGTGACCAGGTTGTAGACGTTGTTCGACCAGTTCTGGATCGTCGTGTAGCGGCAGCGGCCGCCCTTCTTCACGATGATCTCGACCACGGCGCTGTGCAGCGAGTCCGAGGAGTAGATCGGGGCGGTGCAGCCCTCGACGTAGTGGACGTACGCGTCCTCGTCGACGATGATCAGCGTCCGCTCGAACTGGCCCATGTTCTCCGTGTTGATGCGGAAGTAGGCCTGGAGCGGGATGTCGACCTTGACGCCCTTGGGCACGTAGATGAACGAGCCGCCCGACCACACGGCGGTGTTCAGCGACGCGAACTTGTTGTCGCCGACCGGGATGACCGTGCCGAAGTACTCCTGGAAGAGCTCCGGGTGCTCCTTGAGCGCGGTGTCCGTGTCGAGGAAGATGACGCCCTGCTCCTCCAGGTCCTCGCGGATCTGGTGGTAGACGACCTCGGACTCGTACTGGGCCGCGACACCGGCGACGAGGCGCTGCTTCTCCGCCTCGGGGATGCCGAGCTTGTCGTACGTGTTCTTGATGTCCTGCGGCAGGTCCTCCCAGGAAGCGGCCTGCTTCTCGGTGGAGCGCACGAAATACTTGATGTTGTCGAAGTCGATGCCGGAGAGGTCGGAGCCCCAGTTCGGCATGGGCTTCTTGTCGAACAGCTTGAGGCCCTTGAGGCGGAGGTTCAGCATCCACTCCGGCTCGGACTTCTTGCCGGAGATGTCGCGGACGACCTCTTCGGACAGACCCCGCTTGGCGGCGGCACCGGCCGCGTCGGAGTCGGCCCAGCCGTATTCGTAGGTGCCCAGGCCATCGAGCTCAGGGTGAGCAGTCTCCGTGGTCATGCGGGGTTCCTCCCGGCCGTGCTTGCAGATACTGGTGTGTCGGTCTGTGCGGCGCCCGCGGCGCCGGCGCTTCCGCTTCGCGGAATGAACGTCGTGCACACCCCGTCGCCGTGGGCGATCGTGGCGAGTCGCTGCACATGTGTCCCGAGCAGGCGGGAGAAGACCTCGGTCTCCGCCTCGCAGAGCTGCGGGAACTGCTCGGCTACGTGGGCCACCGGGCAGTGGTGCTGGCAGAGCTGTTCACCGCTGTGCGGACCCGGAGCGCTCTTCGCCGTAGCAGCGTACCCGTCCGCGGTCAACGCCTTGGCCAGGGCCTCGGCGCGGTCCTCGGGACCGGCCGCCTCGACGGATTCCCGGTAGGTCTCCGCCTGTGCGGCCATGCGCGCCCTGGCGAAGGCGGCGACGGCCGCCTCGCCCGTCTCGCCCCCGCCGGCGGCCTGCGCGATCCAGCGCATGGCGTCCACGGCGAGCGAGTCGTAGGACTGGTCGAAGGCGTCGCGACCGCAGTCGGTGAGCGCGAAGACCTTGGCGGGCCGACCTCGGGTGCGCGCCCCGTAGACGCGCTGCGCGCGGGGTGCGACCACGTCGTCCGCGACGAGTGCGTCGAGGTGACGGCGCACGGCGGCCTGGGTGAGGCCGAGGCGCTGCGCGAGGTCGGCGACGGTGGACGGACCGTGGTCCAGGATGGAGCGCGCGACCCGGTCGCGGGTTGACCGCTCCCCGGTTGCGAGCTCCCCCTGAGGGGTCTCGATCATCCGTTCGCCGTATTTCACAACGCCATTGTTGCGTAATTAGCTGAGGCCAGACAAGCCGTGACGGACGCCACTCCTGGTGTCCTCCATCACTAAGGGTTACCTTATTTACTTAAAAAATCACCGAAAGCCGCACGTGAGAGCGAGTTCCGGCCCCCTTCGCCCCTCGGCCCGGACCGCCGTCCGGCCCTCCGTAGACTCACCCGCATGAGTAACGACCCCGCAGTGGAGATCCGCGGACTGGTGAAGCGGTACGGTCCGAAAACCGCGGTGGACGGCCTCGATCTCACCGTCCGCAGGGCCTCGGTCACCGCCGTCCTCGGCCCCAACGGCGCGGGCAAGACCACCACCGTGGAGACCTGCGAGGGCTATCTGCGCCCCGACGCCGGCGCCGTGCGCGTCCTCGGCCTGGACCCGATCGCCGATGCCCCGGCCCTGCGCCCCCGGATCGGCGTGATGCTCCAGTCCGGCGGCGTCTACTCCGGCGCCCGCGCCTTGGAGATGCTGAGCCACATGGCGAGCCTCTACGCCGACCCGCTCGACGTCGCCGGCCTGGTGGAGCGCCTCGGCCTCGGCGGCTGCGGACGCACCCCCTACCGTCGGCTGTCCGGCGGCCAGCAGCAGCGCCTGGCCCTGGCCATGGCGGTCGTCGGCCGCCCCGAGCTGGTCTTCCTTGACGAGCCGACCGCCGGCCTCGACCCGCAGGCCCGCCGCGCGACCTGGGACCTCGTACGGGAGCTGCGCGCCGACGGCGTCAGCGTCGTACTCACCACCCACCACATGGACGAGGCCGAACAGCTCGCCGACGAGGTCGCCATCGTGGACGCGGGCAAGGTCATCGCCCACGGCAGTCCCGAAGTGCTCTGCCGGGGCGGCGCCGAGAACACCCTGCGCTTCACCGGCCGCCCTTCCCTGGACCTGGGCTCGCTGCTGAAGGCGCTGCCCGACGGCACGCAGGCCGCCGAGCTCGGCGCGGGCGTCTACCGGGTCACCGGAGAGGTCGACCCGCAGTTGCTGGCGACCGTCGCGTCCTGGTGCGCGCAGCACGGGGTGATGCCGGACAGCCTCACGGTGGAGCGGCACACCCTCGAAGACGTCTTCCTGGAACTCACGGGCAAGGAGCTGCGCGCATGAGCGCCGGTACGTTCACCCCCCGGCCCGCGGCCGCGCCCCTCTCCCGGATGATCCGGGCGCAAACCCTGCTGGAAACGCGGATGCTCCTGCGCAACGGCGAGCAACTGCTGCTGACCGTGATCATCCCGGCTCTGCTGCTGGTGCTGTTCTCGGCCGTCGACATCGTCGACACGGGCGCCGGCAGGTCCGTCGACTTCCTCGCGCCCGGGGTCCTCGCGCTCGCCGTGCTGTCCACCGCCTTCACCGGCCAGGCCATCGCCACCGGTTTCGACCGGCGCTACGGGGTGCTCAAGCGACTCGGGGCCTCGCCACTGCCGCGCCGGGCGCTGATGGCCGCCAAGACCCTTTCGGTGCTCGTCACCGAGGTGCTCCAGGTCGCCCTGCTCACGGTGATCGCCCTGGCGCTGGGCTGGTCGCCGCACGGGAACCCGCTCGCGGTCGCCGCGCTGCTCCTGCTGGGCACCGCCGCCTTCTCCGGGCTCGGGCTGTTGATGGCGGGCACCCTGAAGGCCGAGGCCACCCTGGCCGCCGCGAACCTGGTGTTCCTGCTACTGCTGGTCGGCGGCGGGGTCATCGTGCCGCTGGACAAGTTCCCGGACGCGGTGCGCTCCGTGCTGGAACTGCTGCCGATCTCGGCGCTGTCGGACGGCCTGCGCGAGGTGCTCCGGAACGGGGCCGCGATGCCCTGGGGCGACGCGGTCGTACTGGCCTGCTGGGCGGTGCTGGGCCTCGGCGCCGCCGCCCGCTTCTTCCGCTGGGAGTGAATCCCTTCCCCCGCGCGTTGTCCGGGCGACAGGATGGGCGCCGCCACACGGCAGCGACGCACACCAGGACGGGGGGCGGGGCATGGGACAGCGGGAAGCCGTTCTGCGACTGGACCAACAGTGGGCGAACATCCGCTCGGGGGCCGCGTACGCCGAGCCCGGCGAGGCGGACCGACTGCTCGCCGAGCTGATCGGCGCGCTGCGCGAGCCCGCCCGTACCGATGCCGAGTGCGCCGCGCGGCTGGGCCTGCGCCTGGGTGACCTCGCGGCCCGCCGGTTCGCCGCCGGCGACCGGGCGGGGGCGCTGTCCGCCGTCGAGGAGGCGCTCCGGCACGCCGGGGACGCGGCCGGGCACGACCCCGAGTACGCCCGCTGGTACGCCCGGGCGCTCGTCAACCAGGGTGTCTGGCTGGCCTGGCCGCTGAGCGACGGGGATCGGCTGCCCCGGTACCCGCTGGGCGCGGCCGCGGAGAACGGCCCGAGCCCCATGGAGCGGGCGGCCGGTGAGCGCGCCCGTGACGTGACCCGGGCCGCCGTCGAGGTCTGGGCCGGCCTCGACGGGCACGATCCCGTCAATCGGCGCGGGCTGGCGCAGTCCAAGGTGTTCCTCGGGGACCGGCTCGTCGAGCTGGGCTTCGCCGAGGACGCGGTGGCCTGGGCGGTGGACGCGGAGGCGGGCTTCCGCCGCATCCTGCTCTCCTCGCCGGGCCCGGAGGAGGCGGAGGAGGCGGAGGCGGCCCTGGACCACATCGGCCGCCAGTTGGAGCTGCGGCTGCGCCACCTGTCCTTCGACTCCCTCGCCCGGCTGCGCGCCGGGGGCCTGCTGCCCGAGCGACTGTTGCCCCGGGCCGTGGTGGCGGCCCGGATCCAGGGTGCCCGGGAGCCGGAGATCGCGGCCCGGCTGGGCCTGGAGGTCGAGCAGGTCGCCACGATGCTGGAGGTCACGCCCTGGCTGGCGGTGTGGCGGGTCGAGGTGCGCGGCGCCGACGGGCTGTGGTCCGTACAGGACCACCCCTGGCACGGCGCGTCCGAGGTGCGCGGCCGCACGGCCGAGGAGGTCGCGGCCGGGTTGGTCCGCGGGTTCCGGGCGTCGGCGCACTACCCGGGCGACGCCGGCTATTGGCGCGTCCGCGTGTGGTGGCAGGAGGAGGGCGATCCGGCGGCCGCGAAGTTCCGCCTGGTCATCGGCCCCGACGCACCCATGGGCACCCCCTCGTGAAACTTTGCACAAGGCGCGGCCTACGATAGGGGCCGTGTTGAACCCCTTCGCCTTCCTCGCCGGCCGCTGGACTCCGTCACCCCGGATCGTCCGGCGGGCCGCGTCCGCCGCGCTCCTCATGAGCGTGGTCATCGTCGTCACCGGTGGCGCGGTGCGGCTGACCGGGTCCGGTCTCGGCTGCGACACCTGGCCCAAGTGCACCGGCGACAGCCTGATCGTCACCCAGGAACAGGGATTCCACGGTGCGGTCGAGTTCGGCAACCGCATGCTGACCTATGTGCTCTGCGCTGCCGTCGGCTGGTGCATCCTCGCCGCCCGCTGCGCCGAGCCGTGGCGCCGTTCGCTCACCAGGCTCGGCTGGCTCCAGTTCGCCCTCGTGATGGGCAACGCGGTCCTCGGCGGCATCACCGTCCTGACCGGACTGAACCCGTACAGCGTGGCCGGGCACTTCCTGCTCGCCACCTCCCTGCTCACGGTCACGACGGTCACCTGGCAGCGCACCGCCGAAGGCGACGCCGCCCCCCGGCCCCGCGTTCCCGCCCCGCTGCGCAGGCTCTCCTGGGCACTGGTCGCGGCGACCCTGGTCCTGATCGCGGCGGGCACGGTGGTCACCGGTTCCGGCCCGCACGCGGGTGACAGCAGCGAGATCAGGCGGATGCCGTTCGACTGGGCGGCCACAGCGCACGTCCACGCCGTCTCCGCCTGGGTGGTGTGCGCCCTCGCGCTGGCCATGTGGCTGGTGCTGCGCGTGGCGGACGCCCCGGTCGACACCCGGGCCCGTGCCCGCGACCTGCTGGTCGTGCTGCTGGCGCAGGGCGCCGTGGGCTACGTCCAGTACTTCACCCACGTGCCCGAGGTACTTGTCGCCGTGCACATGCTCGGCTCGTGCCTGGTGTGGATCTCGGTGCTGCGCGTGGCGCTCAGCCTGCGCGAGCGATCGGTGGAGCGGGCGGACATCCCCGCCCAGGGCGACAGCCAGCTCTCCGCCGTCTGAGAGCGCCGAGGCCCGGCGGGGCCGCGAGCGGCTCAGGGCCGCTCGTCCAGCCGGTAGACCCGGCGGGCGTTGCCGGCCGCGATCATCGCCGCGACGCGGTCCGCGTCCCGCCAGGACCAGGCCCCGTCGCCGACCCAGCCGCTCAACACCCGGCCCAGCGCCTCGCGGAACACCAGGGCGCCCACCGCGTGCAGCTCGGGCAACTGCCGGCCCCCGCTGGAGAACAGCAGCTTGCCGAACGGCGCGAGCTCCAGCAGCTCGGCGAGGACCGCGGCCGCCCCCGCGCCGGTCCGCGCGAGGAGCGGCCCCAGGTCGGCGTGCACGTGCGGGAACGCCTCGGCCAGCCGGGCGGCGGCGCGGTGGTGCGGATAGCCGCCGAGCAGCACCAGCGGCGCGCCCAGGCCCGCGGTGGCCCGTACGAAGCCGGTCAACAACGCGGGGTCGGCGTGCTCGGGCCGCTGACCCGGCTCCCCCGCGCCGGTGTGCAGCTGGATCGGCAGTCCGGTCGCCACGGCGCTCCACAGCAGGTGCCGCAGGAGGACGGGGTCCCGTACGGCCCCGCCCTTGGCGCGGCCGGCCAGCCACCGTCCGGCGGCCCCGCGCACCTCACCCGGGTCGGGCGGCTCGGGCGCGTGGGCCAGGGCGGCGGGGTAGCGGGCGTCGGCCCCGCAGGTGAAGGCGACGGCCCCGGCGGCGGCGTGGTGGACGGCCCCGGCGAGGTTGGCGAGGAAGGCGGCGACGGTCCCGGAGGTGTCGGCGACCTGCTCGGCCAACGGCTCCAGCCGGACGAGCTCGAAGGCCTCCGCGTCACCGGCGCGGGCCAGCTCCTTGGGGGTGGTGAGGTCGCCGGGCACCCCGGTGTCGACGAGGTGGGCCCCGATTCCGGCGCCCCGCAGCAGCAAACGCCCCACCTCGACGACGCCGAGCTCGCGCCGACGGGCGAGGTAGCGGGCGGGCGCGCAGTGGGGTTCGAGCCCGAGCAGCGGCGGGCACCAGCGGCGCACGGCGAAGCCGGTCTGAGTGTCGAAGAAGGTGGTGCCCGCGGCGGCCGGTCCGGCCGAGCGGACCAGTTGAGCCTCGAAGGTACCGAGGCCCAACTCCGTGCGGAGCACTCCCTGGCAGTACTGGTCCACCAGGGGCGGCGTTTCGATCATCCGGGCATCCCGTTGCGGACGTGAGGAAGCGGCTTCCACACGTCCTAACGGGTGAGCGGCGCGCCAGGTGTTGCTCGCGCTCTTGACCGAGCCGCCCCCCTCGCCGTCCGCGGGGGGAACCCTCCGATCAGAGCTGGATGCCGGCCATGCGCGACCACTCGTAGGGGCCGGTCTTGACCCGGGCGGCGAACTCGCCGTCGAACTCCTCGTGGAGGGTCAGCCCGGCCTTCTCGGCGGCCTGCTCGGCCACCGCGTAGGTCGGGGCCACCAGGTCGCCCCAGCCGCCGTCCGTGCCGACGAGCACGATCCGGGTGCCGGCCTGGCCGATGTGCGCGAGCTGCCCCTCGGCGCCGCCGTGCCGCGCGGCGAACGCGCCGATCTGCTTCGCCAGCTTCGCGGCCTTGCGATCCTGCTTCTTGCTGTCTGCGGTGGTGTCTGCCATGGACGGCATGCTACCGGCGGGTAATGGGCGGAGGAAGCGTCAGCGGAGGAAGGGATCGACGGCCACGGCGACGAAGAGGAGCGACACATAGGTGATCGACCAGTGGAACAGCCGCATCTCCTTGAGCTTGGCGCCCGTCACGCCGGCCTTGGCCCGCGCGTTCAGCCCGTGCGCCTCCCACAGCCACCAGCCGCCCGCCAGCAGCGCGACCGACGTGTAGAACCAGCCGGTGTAGCCCAGCGGCGTCAGCAGCAGGGAGACGGCCACCATCACCCAGCTGTAGAGGACGATCTGACGGGCCACGACCTTGTTGCCCGCGACGACCGGCAGCATCGGCACGCCGACCCGCGCGTAGTCGTCCTTGACCTTCATCGACAGCGGCCAGTAGTGCGGCGGCGTCCAGAAGAAGATGACGAGGAAGAGGATGACCGCGGCCCAGGAGACCTCGTTCTTCACCGCCGACCAGCCGATGAGCACCGGCATGCAGCCCGCGATGCCGCCCCAGACGATGTTCTGGGCGGTGCGCCGCTTCAACAGCATCGTGTAGACGACGACGTAGAAGAGGAGGGCGCCGAGCGAGAGCGCGGCGGACAGCCAGTTGATCAGCAGCCCGAAGAACAGGGTCGACAGGACGCCGAGGGTGATGCCGAAGACCAGGCACTCGCGCGGACTCACCATGCCGGTGACCAGCGGGCGCTGCGACGTCCGGTCCATCAACGCGTCGATGTCGCGGTCGATGTACATGTTGAGCGCGTTGGCGCCGCCGGCCGAGAGGTAACCGCCGAAGCAGGTCGCGAGGACCAGCCACAAGGGCGGCACGCCCTGTTCGGCCAGGAACATCACCGGCACTGTGGTGATCAGCAGAAGTTCGATGATCCGCGGCTTGGTCAAAGCCACGAAAGCCATGACCCTGGCCCCGAACGGCCGGTGACCGGGAGGGCTCCCAAGCACCCCCGCTGGACGGGATTCGACGGCCGTCACGCACACCCCTGACAGAGAATTCAGCGAGCCGCGGGCAAGGGGCCCGGCAAGGCTCGCACGTACCACGCCACTCTAGACGTTGCCCTCACCCCGCCCGGCCCCGGGGTCGCCTCGTGTTGAGCCGATCGGCCCGAGCCCAGGTGAACAGCAGTCGCCGACCAGGCGACGCACTATCGGCACTCGAATAGTGGCAGGCCGTCTCGGGGGTAGGCTCGGAATCGCGCCGGTGCACCGTTCGTCACCGGGAAACAACATGTGGAGAGGAGCCCTGACTCACGGTGAGCACCAAGCCGACCACCACAGAGCTCGAGTGGACCGAACTGGACCAGCGGGCCGTCGACACCGCCCGCATCCTGGCCGCGGACGCGGTCCAGAAGGTCGGGAACGGCCACCCCGGAACGGCGATGAGCCTGGCCCCCGCGGCGTACACCCTGTTCCAGAAGGTCATGCGCCACGATCCGGCGGACCCCCAGTGGGTCGGCCGCGACCGTTTCGTGCTCTCCGCGGGGCACACGTCCCTCACCCTTTACACCCAGCTCTACTTCGGCGGCTTCGGCCTGGAGCTGGACGACCTCAAGGCCTTCCGCACGTGGGGCTCCAAGACGCCCGGTCACCCCGAGTACGGCCACACGGCCGGCGTCGAGACGACGACCGGCCCGCTCGGCCAGGGCGTCGCCAACGCGGTGGGCATGGCCATGGCCGCCCGCTACGAGCGCGGTCTGTTCGACCCGGACGCCGCCCCGGGCACCTCCCCGTTCGACCACATGGTCTACGCGATCGCCGGTGACGGTTGCCTCCAGGAGGGCATCTCCCACGAGGCGTCCGCCCTGGCCGGCCACCAGAAGCTCGGCAACCTGGTGCTGCTGTGGGACGACAACCACATCTCCATCGAGGGCGACACGGAGACGGCAGTCTCCGAGGACACCCTCAAGCGCTACGAGGCGTACGGCTGGCACGTCCAGCGCGTCGCCCCGAAGGAGAACGGCGACCTCGACCCGAAGGCGCTCTTCGAGGCCCTCAAGGCGGCGAAGGCCGAGACCCGGCGTCCGTCCTTCATCGCCATGCGCTCGATCATCGCCTGGCCGGCCCCGGACGCCCAGGGCACCGAGGCCGCGCACGGCTCGGCCCTCGGTGACGACGAGGTCGCCGCCACCAAGCGCGTCCTCGGCTTCGACCCGGAGAAGACCTTCGACGTCTCCGACGAGGTCATCGCGCACACCCGCCAGGCGCTGGACCGCGGCCGCGAGGCCAAGGCCGCCTGGGAGAAGGACTTCTCCGCCTGGCGCACCGCCAACCCCGAGCGCGCCGCCGAGTTCGACCGCATCGAGGCCAACGAGCTGCCCGCGGGCTGGGAGGACAAGCTCCCCGTCTTCGAGCCCGGCAAGGGCGTCGCCACCCGCGCGGCCTCCGGCAAGGTGCTCCAGGCGCTCGGCCCGGTCATCCCGGAGCTGTGGGGCGGCTCGGCCGACCTGGCCGGCTCCAACAACACCACCATCGACAAGAACTCCTCGTTCCTGCCGGAGGGCAACCCGCTGCCGGAGGCCGACCCGTACGGCCGGACCATCCACTTCGGCATCCGCGAGCACGCCATGGCCGCGTCCATGAACGGCATCGCGCTGCACGGTCACACGCGCGTCTACGGCGGCACCTTCCTGGTGTTCTCCGACTACATGCGCAACGCCGTGCGCCTGTCGGCGCTGATGCACGTGCCGGTCACCTACGTGTGGACGCACGACTCGATCGGCCTCGGCGAGGACGGCCCGACCCACCAGCCGGTCGAGCACCTCGCCTCGCTGCGCGCCATCCCGGGCCTGAACCTGGTCCGTCCGGCCGACGCGAACGAGACCGTCGTCGCCTGGCGCGAGATCCTGCGCCGCCACACCAAGGTCTTCGGCAAGGGCGCCCCGCACGGCCTGGCGCTGACCCGTCAGGGCGTGCCGACGTACGAGCTGAACGACGACGCCGCCAAGGGCGGGTACGTGCTCTTCGAGGCGACCGGGCCCGAGGGTGGGGACACCGCGCCCGAGGTCGTCCTCATCGGCACGGGCTCCGAAGTCCAGCTCGCCGTCGGCGCCCGCGAGGCCCTGCAGGCCGAGGGCATCCCGACGCGCGTGGTCTCCATGCCGTCCGTCGAGTGGTTCGAGGAGCAGGACCAGGCGTACAAGGACAGCGTGCTGCCGCCCTCCGTCCGTGCCCGCGTCGCGGTCGAGGCGGGCATCGGCCTGACCTGGCACCGCTACGTCGGTGACGCGGGCCGCATCGTGTCGCTGGAGCACTTCGGTGCCTCGGCCGACGCGAAGGTGCTGTTCCGTGAGTTCGGCTTCACTCCCGAGGTCGTCGCCGCCGCCGCCCGCGAATCGATCGCCGCCGCCGCGCGCTGACGCCCGTACCCGACCAGTAGGAGATGCAATTCCAATGACAGACGCACTCAAGCGCCTCTCCGACGAGGGCGTGGCGATCTGGCTGGACGACCTGTCCCGCAAGCGCATCACGTCCGGCAACCTGGCCGAGCTGATCGACCAGCAGCACGTGGTCGGTGTCACCACCAACCCGTCGATCTTCCAGAAGGCCATCAGCCAGGGCGACGGTTACGACCAGCAGCTCTCGGACCTCGCCGCCCGCAAGGTGACCGTCGAGGAAGCCATCCGCATGATCACCACGGCGGACGTCCGCGACGCCGCCGACATCCTGCGGCCGGTCTTCGACGCGACCGAGGGCCAGGACGGCCGGGTCTCGATCGAGGTCGACCCGCGCCTCGCCCACAACACGAAGGCGACCGTCGCCGAGGCCAAGCAGCTCGCCTGGCTGGTGGACCGCCCGAACACCCTGATCAAGATCCCGGCGACCATGGGCGGTCTGCCGGCGATCACCGAGGTCATCGGCCGGGGCATCAGCGTCAACGTGACGTTGATCTTCTCGCTGGAGCGCTACCGCCAGGTCATGGACGCGTACCTGGCGGGCCTGGAGAAGGCCAAGGCCGCGGGCCTGGACCTCTCCCAGATCCACTCGGTGGCCTCCTTCTTCGTGTCCCGCGTGGACACCGAGATCGACAAGCGCCTGGACGGCATCGGCACCGACGAGGCGAAGGCCCTCAAGGGCAAGGCGGCGCTGGCCAACGCCCGTCTGGCCTACGAGGCGTACGAGGAGGTCTTCTCCTCCGAGCGCTGGGCCGCCCTGGACAAGGCGCACGCGAACAAGCAGCGTCCGCTGTGGGCCTCGACCGGCGTGAAGGACCCGGCGTACAAGGACACCCTGTACGTGGTGGACCTGGTCGCGCCCGGCACGGTCAACACCATGCCGGAAGCCACTTTGGAGGCCACCGCCGACCACGGCGAGGTCAGCGGCGACACCATTCGCGGCACCTACGAGCAGGCGCGCGGCGAGCTCGACGCGATCGCGAAGCTGGGCATCTCGTACGACGATGTGGTCCAGCTGCTTGAGGACGAAGGCGTCGAGAAGTTCGAGGCGTCGTGGAACGACCTGCTGAAGTCGACCCAGGCGGAGCTTGAGCGCCTCGCCCCCGCGGAGGACTGAGTATTTTGACGGTGAACGGAGCGAACCCGCTTCGTGACGCACAGGACCGGCGGCTCCCGCGCATCGCGGGGCCGTCCGGCCTGGTCATTTTCGGCGTTACGGGTGACCTGTCGCGCAAGAAGCTGATGCCCGCCGTCTACGACCTCGCCAACCGCGGCCTGCTGCCGCCGGGCTTCTCGCTGATCGGGTTCGCCCGGCGCGAGTGGCAGGACGAGGACTTCGCCCAGGAGGTGTACGAGGCCGTCAAACAGCACTCGCGCACCCCCTTCCGCGAGGAGGTCTGGCAGCAACTGGTCCAGGGCTGCCGGTTCGTCCAGGGCGAGTTCGACGACGACGCGGCCTTCGAGACCCTCAAGGCCACGATCGAGGAACTCGACAAGGCGCAGGGCACGGGCGGCAACTTCGCCTTCTACCTGTCGGTCCCGCCCAAGTTCTTCCCCAAGGTGGTCCAGCAGCTCAAGGACCACGGTCTGGCGCAGAAGGAGGGCTCCTGGCGGCGTGCCGTCATCGAGAAGCCCTTCGGCCACGACCTCAAGAGCGCCGAGGAACTCAACAAGGTCGTCCACGAGGTCTTCCCCCGTGACGAGGTCTTCCGGATCGACCACTACCTCGGCAAGGAGACCGTCCAGAACATCCTGGCGCTCCGCTTCGCCAACACCATGTTCGAGCCGATCTGGAACCGGTCGTACGTCGACCACGTGCAGATCACGATGGCCGAGGACATCGGCATCGGCGGCCGGGCCGGGTACTACGACGGCATCGGCGCGGCCCGTGACGTCATCCAGAACCACCTGCTCCAGCTGCTGGCGCTGACGGCGATGGAGGAGCCCGGCTCCTTCCACCCCAAGGCACTGGTGGCCGAGAAGCTCAAGGTGCTGACCGCCGTGGAGCTGCCGGAGGACCTGGGCAAGCACACCGTGCGCGGCCAGTACTCGGCGGCGTGGCAGGGCGGCGAGAAGGTCGTCGGGTACCTCGAAGAGGACGGCATCGACCCCAAGTCGAAGACCGACACCTACGCGGCCATCCGGCTGGAGATCAACAACCGCCGCTGGGCGGGCGTCCCGTTCTACCTGCGGACCGGCAAGCGCCTGGGCCGTCGGGTGACCGAGATCGCGGTCGTCTTCAAGCGGGCCCCGTACCTGCCGTTCGAGTCGGGCGCGACCGAGGAGCTGGGGCAGAACGCCCTGGTCATCCGGGTCCAGCCGGACGAGGGCGTGACGGTGCGTTTCGGTTCGAAGGTTCCGGGCACCTCCATGGAGGTCCGCGACGTGACGATGGACTTCGCCTACGGCGAGTCCTTCACGGAGTCCAGCCCCGAGGCGTACGAGCGGCTGATCCTCGACGTCCTGCTGGGTGACGCGAACCTCTTCCCGCGCCACCAGGAGGTCGAACTGTCCTGGAACATCCTCGACCCGATCGAGGAGTACTGGGACAAGCACGGGAAGCCCGCGCAGTACCCGGCGGGTACCTGGGGGCCGGTCGAGGCGGACGAGATGCTCGCACGAGACGGACGGAGCTGGCGCCGGCCATGAAGATCGACCTCACGGAGACCACCTCCAGCAAGATCAACGCCGCGTTGGTGCAGGCGCGCCGGGACATCGGCACGCCTGCCATCGGCATGGTCCTCACGCTGGTGATCGTGACCGACGAGGAGAACGCGTACGACGCGCTCAAATCGGCGAACGACGCGTCCCACGAACACCCTTCGCGGATCATCGTCGTGGTCAGGCGGGTCAGCCGCTCCCCCCGCAGCCGTCGTGACGCCCGCCTCGACGCGGAGATCCGCGTCGGGACGGACGCGGGCACCGGCGAGACGGTGGTGCTGCGCCTGCACGGTGAACTGGTCCACCACGCCCAGTCGGTGGTTCTCCCGCTCCTCCTGCCCGACGCCCCCGTGGTGGTCTGGTGGCCGGAGGGGGCTCCGACGGACCTCGCGGGCGACCCGTTGGGTGCGCTCGGCCAGCGTCGGATCGCGGACACCTACTCCTCCGAGAACCCCATAGGCGCCCTCGGCGCCCGGGCGCAGGCGTACGCGCCGGGCGACACGGACCTGTCCTGGACCCGGATCACGCCCTGGCGCTCGATGCTGGCCGCGGCCCTGGACCAGCAGGCGGTGTCGGTGGTGTCCGCCACCGTCGAGGGCGAGGACGAGAACCCGAGCTGCGAACTGCTGGCCATGTGGATGGCGGACCGCCTGGGCGTGCCGGTGACCCGCGCGCTGTCCCAGGGTCCGGGCCTGACCGCCGTGCGCATGGAGACCAAGGACGGCCAAGTCGTCCTGGACCGCGCGGACGGCGCCCTGGCGACGCTGTGCATGCCGGGCCAGCCCGACCGTGCGGTGGCGCTCAAGCGTCGCGAGACGGCCGAGCTGCTGGCGGAGGAGTTGCGCCGGCTGGACCCGGACAACACCTACGAGGCCTCGCTGAAGTTCGGCGTGGGGCGGCTGGAGGCGGCCCCGGCCGCGTCCGCCGAGGCCCCGGCCGCGGCGGACGCCGCCCCGGCGGATGCCCCGGCGGCCAAGCCCGCCGGCAAGGCCGCGGCGAAGAAGGCCACGGCCAAGCAGTGACGTTCCACGGCCGCCGGCCGGACCCCCTCGCGGGGGTCCGGCCGGCGGCCGATCCATTTCCGTCCGGCGCCGTCGACACGGCGCCGGGTACGTCCGGCACGAGCGAGAAGGCGGCACTCACATGGGTATGACGACTCCCCAGGTCGTCGTCCACCGGGACAAGGAACTGATGGCACAGGCCGCCGCGGCCCGGCTCATCACCAAGGTCGTGGACGCGCAGGCGGCCCGCGGCAGCGCCTCGGTGGTGCTGACCGGCGGCCGCAACGGAAACGGGCTGCTCGCCGCGCTCGCCGCGGCCCCGGCCCGGGACGCGATCGACTGGTCCCGGCTGGACCTGTGGTGGGGCGACGAGCGCTACGTCCCCGCCGACGACCCCGAGCGCAATCACGTACAGGCCCGGGAGGCGCTCTTGGACGCCGTCCCGGTCGATCCGGCGCGCGTCCACGCCATGCCGGCCTCGGACGGCCCGTACGGGGCGGACGTGGACGCGGCGGCGGCGGCCTACGCCGAGGAGCTCCGCAAGGCCGCGGGGCCCGAGGACCACGGTCCCGTCCCCCGCTTCGACGTGCTGATGCTGGGCGTGGGCCCGGACACGCACGTGGCGTCCCTGTTCCCGGAACACCCGGCGGCGCGCGAGAGCGACCGCACGGTGGTCGGGGTCCACGGCGCCCCCAAGCCGCCGCCGACCCGGGTCTCGCTGACCCTGCCGGCGATCCGGGCCGCCCGCGAGGTCTGGCTCCTGGCGGCGGGCGAGGACAAGGCGGGGGCGGTGGCCATCGCGCTCGGCGGCGCGGGCGAGGTCCAGGCCCCGGCAGCGGCGGCCTACGGGCGCAGCCGCACCCTGTGGTTGCTGGACCGCGCGGCGGCGGCCAAGCTGCCCCCGGGCCTCTACCCGCCGGCTTCGGCTTGACCGACGACCCGCGGCGGGGGCCGGGGCCACTGCGGCCCCCGCCCCCGCTCCCTCCGGCGGATCAGGCCCGGCCGCGCAGCTCCCGGTAGGTGATCACCAGCGCCCGGGTGGACGGGTCGAGGTCCTCCGTGTGGGAGCCGTCGACCAGGGCCGGCTCGATCCGCTTGGCCAGCACCTTCCCCAGTTCCACGCCCCACTGGTCGAAGGAGTCGATGTTCCACACCGCGCCCTGGACGAACACCTTGTGCTCGTAGAGGGCGATCAGCTGACCCAGTACCGCCGGCGTCAGCTCGTCCGCCAGGATCGTCGTCGTCGGGTGGTTGCCCCGGAACGTCTTGTGCGGGACCAGCGCCTCGGGGACGCCCTCGGCCCGCACTTCCTCTTCCGTCTTGCCGAAGGCCAGCGCCTGGGTCTGCGCGAAGAAGTTCGCCATCAACAGGTCGTGCTGGGCCTTCAGTTCCGGCTCCAGTTCCGCCACCGGACGGGCGAAGCCGATGAAGTCCGCGGGGATCATCCGGGTGCCCTGGTGGATCAACTGGTAGTACGCGTGCTGCCCGTTGGTGCCGGGCGTGCCCCAGACCACCGGGCCGGTGTCCCAGTCCACCGGCTGTCCGTCCCGGTCCACGGACTTGCCGTTGGACTCCATGTCCAGCTGTTGCAGGTACGCCGTGAAGCGTGAGAGGTAGTGGCTGTAGGGGAGCACCGCGTGCGACTGCGCGTCGAAGAAACCCCCGTACCAGATGCCGAGCATGCCCATCAGCAGCGGCGCGTTGCGCTCCGGCGGCGCCGTACGGAAGTGCTCGTCCACGGTGTGGAAGCCGCCCAGCATCTCCCGGAAGGCGTCCGGGCCGATCGCGATCATCAGCGAGAGGCCGATGGCGGAGTCGAAGGAATAACGACCGCCGACCCAGTCCCAGAACCCGAACATGTTGGCCGGGTCGATGCCGAACTCCTCGACCTTCTCGGCGTTGGTCGACAGCGCCACGAAGTGCCGTGCCACGGCCGCGTCTTCGCCGCCCAGTCCGGCCAGCAGCCAGGTGCGCGCCGAGGTGGCGTTCGTGATGGTCTCGATCGTCGTGAACGTCTTCGAGGCGATGATGAACAGCGTCTCGGCGGGGTCCAGTTCCCGGACCGCCTCGTGCAGGTCCGCGCCGTCCACGTTGGAAACGAACCGCAGGGTCAGCCCGCGGTCGGTGAAGGCGCGCAGCGCCTCGTAGGCCATCGCCGGACCGAGGTCGGAGCCGCCGATGCCGATGTTGACGACGTTCTTGATGCGCTTGCCGGTGAAGCCGGTCCACTCCCCCGAGCTGACCTGCTCGGAGAAGGCGGCCATCTTGTCGAGGACGGCGTGGACGGCGGGCACGACGTTCTCGCCGTCCACCTCGACCACCGCGTCCCGGGGCGCCCGCAGGGCGGTGTGCAGGACCGCCCGGTCCTCCGTCGTGTTGATCTTCTCGCCGCGGAACATCGCGTCGCGCAGCTCGGTCACGCCCGTGGCGGACGCCAGTTCGCGCAGGAGCGCCAGTGTCTCGTCGGTGACGAGGTGCTTCGAGTAGTCGATGTGCAGGTCCCCGACCCGCAGGGTGTAACCGGTGCCCCGGTCCGGATTCGTCTCGAACAGCTCCCGCAGATGCGTCTGACCCAGCGCTTCCCGGTGCTTGCCGAGTGCCGACCACTCGGGCGTCCGGTTGAGCCTCGTCCTGCGGCTGTCTGCGTTCATCTCGGACATCAACCCACTTCTTCCGTCCTGTTGTGCCCCGCCACGCCCCAACTTAAGGGATGTGAAGGGGGACAACGCGCACAAAGGGGCCCGGCCCGCGGGATTGTCTCTCCCGCGGGCCGGACCCCGATCCACTCTCAAGTGCGACGGCGAGGGCCGACTCTCAGATCTCGCCCCGGAGTTTGGCCAGCGCCTCGGCGAGGATCGCCTCGCCGTCCGCGTCGGTACGCCGCTCCCGCACGTACGCCAGGTGGGTCTTGTACGGTTCGGTGCGCGGCGGCGCCGGCGGGTTGTCCCGGTCCTGGCCGGCGGGGAACCCACAGCGCGGGCAGTCCCAAGTGTCCGGGACCTGCGCGTCACTGGCGAAGCTCGGCTGCGTCTCGTGCCCGTTCGAGCACCAGAAGGAGATGCGCAGGCGGGGCGCGGATTCGCCGCGCTCGGCCTCGCCCATCGGCCCCGCTCCGACCCGACTTCCACGGATCGCGTTGCCACTTGCCACGGTCGTAACTCCCTGCCTGATGGTGCCGCGGAGCGTGAGGGGTATTCCGCTGCGGGCGCCCAAGTCTACGTAAGGCCGGGCGGCCGTCCAGCAACTGGAGGGGGCGCCCCCGCAGAAGCCCATGATAGGCGGGAGGGGGCGTACCGGACCGGCACAATGGCCGGAACGGTCGAGTTCCGGGTTACTTCCTCAGCAGGCCCAGAGCCACGATGCAGGCGAACCACAGCAGACCGATCACGACGGTGATGCGGTCCAGGTTGCGCTCGGCGACCGAGGAGCCGCCGACCGACGACTGCATGCCGCCGCCGAACATGTCGGAAAGGCCACCGCCCTTGCCCTTGTGCATCAGCACGAGCAGCATCAGCAGGGCGCTGAAGACGATCAGGGCGATCGAGAACCCCAAAATCACGGCTGATTCCTACTTTCTGGCTTTTCTGGCTTTCCGGCTCTGCTGGGAGGTGCGCGGGGGCCAGTGGCTGGTGGTGCAGCCTCCTGGCCCCCGCAAGGGTACGACGGATCCGTCCTGCCGCATACTCGCTGCGGGGACGGCCGGGGCCTACTGGTCCCGGAAGCGGACGATCTTGACGAACTCGTCCACGTCCAGCGCCGCGCCACCGATCAAGGCGCCGTCGACATCGGGCTGGGCCATGATCGCGGCGATGTTCCCGGCCTTGACGGAGCCGCCGTACTGGATGCGGACCTTGTCGGCCAGCTCCTGCGAGTACAGCTCGGCCAGGCGGCCGCGGATCGCCCCGCAGACCTCCTGGGCGTCCTCGGGGGTGGCGACCTCGCCGGTCCCGATGGCCCAGACGGGCTCGTAGGCGATCACGATGGACTCGGCCTGCTCGGCCGGGAGGTCCTTGAGGCCGCCGTCGACCTGGGCGAGCGTGTGCTCGACCTGTCGGCCGGCCTTGCGGACGTCGAGGCCCTCCCCGACGCACAGGATCGGGGTGATCCCGTGGCGGTAGGCGGCCTTGACCTTGGCGTTGCAGAGTTCGTCGCTCTCGCCGTGGTACTGGCGGCGCTCGCTGTGGCCCACGGCCACGAACGTGCAGGTCAACTTGGCCAGCATCGGGCCGGAGACCTCACCGGTGTAGGCGCCGGAGTCGTGCGCCGAGATGTCCTGGGCGCCGTACTTGATCTTCAGCTTGTCGGCGTCGACCAGGGTCTGGACGGAGCGCAGGTCGACGAAGGGCGGCAGGACCGCGACCTCGACGGCGTCGAAGTCCTTGTCGGCGAGCGAGAAGGCGAGCTTCTGGACGTGGGCGATGGCCTCGATGTGGTTGAGGTTCATCTTCCAGTTGCCCGCCATCAGCGGGGTGCGCGTGGTCATTGAGGGTCAGACCTCCAGTGCGGCGAGGCCGGGGAGCGTCTTGCCCTCGAGGTATTCGAGGGAGGCGCCGCCACCGGTCGAGATGTGGCCGAAAGCGTTCTCGTCGAAGCCGAGCGTGCGCACGGCGGCGGCGGAGTCCCCGCCGCCGACGACGGTGAACGCGTCGCTGTCTACGAGGGCCTGCGCGATCGCGCGGGTGCCTCCGGCGTAGTCGGGGTGCTCGAAGACGCCCACGGGACCGTTCCAGAAGACGGTCTCCGCGTCGGCGATCTTCGACGCGTACAGCTCACGGGTCTTGGGACCGATGTCCAGACCCTCCTTGTCGGCGGGGATCTTGTCCGCGTCGACGGTGATGAAGTCGGCCGGGGTCTTGCCCTTGAGGTCGGGGAAGTCCGTCGAGGCGAGGATGTCGACCGGCAGGACCAGCTCGACACCGTTCTCCTCGGCCCGGGCCATGTACTCCGTGACGACGTCCACCTGGTCCTTCTGGAGCAGGGAGATGCCGACCTCGTAGCCCTTGGCGTACAGGAAGGTGTACGCCATGCCGCCGCCGATGAGGATGCGGTCGGCCTTGCCGAGCAGCTGGTCGATGACGGCGAGCTTGTCGGAGACCTTGGCGCCGCCGAGCACGACCACGTACGGGCGCTTCACCTCGGCGGTCAGCTTCTTCAGGACGCCGACCTCGGTGGCGATGAGGTAGCCCGCCGCGTGGGGCAGGCGCGCCGGGAGGTCGAAGACCGAGGCGTGCTTGCGGTGGACGGCGCCGAAGCCGTCGCCCACGTAGAGGTCGGCGAGCTCTGCGAGCTCGTCCGCGAAGGCGCCGCGCTCGGCGTCGTCCTTCGAGGTCTCGCCCGCGTTGAAGCGCAGGTTCTCGATGACGGCCACCCGGCCGTCGGTGAGGGCCGCGACGGTCTCCTTGGCGGAGGAGCCGACGGTGTCGGTGGCGAACGCGACCTCGGCGGCGAGCAGCTCCCCGAGCCGCTTGGCGGCCGGGGCCAGCGAGAAGGCCGGGTCCGGGGCGCCCTTGGGGCGGCCCAGGTGCGAGGCGACGATCACGCGGGCGCCGGCTTCGGCGAGCTTCGCGATGGTCGGCTGGACGGCACGGATGCGTCCGTCGTCGGTGATCTCGGTGCCGGCGAGCGGCACGTTGAGGTCCGCGCGGACGAACACCCGCTTGCCGGAGACGCCCTCGGCGAGAAGTTCGTCGATCGTCTTCATGTGTTTCTTACTCCTTATCCCCACGCGGGGTTTCCGTCCCGACCTGGGTGAGAGGGTACGAGACAAGCCACAGGGCCCGTGCGGCGCATCGTCGCGCCACCCGGACCCTGTGCCTCACATCGTGCTGCCTGCCGTGACGATCAGAGCTGACCGCCGACGAACACGGTCAGGTCGACGAGGCGGTTGGAGTAGCCCCACTCGTTGTCGTACCAGCCGATGACCTTGACCTGCGTACCGTCCTGAACCATCGTCAGGGACGCGTCGAAGGTGCAGGAGGCGGGCCAGTTGACGATGTCGGAGGAGACGATCGCGTCCTCGGTGTAGTCGAGGATGCCCTTGAGCTGGCCCTCGGCGGCCTTCTGGAACGCCGCGTTGATCTCTTCCTTGGTGGTCTCGCGGGAGAGCTCCAGGACGAGGTCGGTGACCGATCCGGTCGGGACAGGGACGCGCATGGCCATGCCGTCCAGCTTGCCCTTGAGCTGCGGGAGGACCAACGCGGTGGCCTTGGCGGCACCGGTCGAGGTCGGGATGATGTTCTCGGCGGCGGCGCGGGCGCGACGCAGGTCCGAGTGCGGGAAGTCGAGGATGCGCTGGTCGTTGGTGTAGGCGTGGACCGTCGTCATCATGCCCTTGACGATGCCGAAGTTCTCGTCGAGGACCTTGGCCATCGGCGCAACGCAGTTGGTGGTGCAGGAGGCGTTGGAGATGACGTGGTGGTTGGCCGCGTCGTACTTGTCCTGGTTGACGCCCATCACGATCGTGATGTCCTCGTCCTTGGCCGGAGCCGAGATGAGGACCTTCTTCGCGCCGGCCGCGATGTGCTTGGCGGCGTCGGCCTTCTTCGTGAAGATGCCGGTCGACTCGATGACGATGTCGGCGCCCAGCTCGCCCCAGGGCAGGTTGGCGGGGTCGCGCTCGGCGAACGTCTTGAAGGTGTTGCCGTCGACGGTGATGGTGTCGTCGGTGTGCGAGACCTCGGCCTTGAGGCGGCCGAGGATCGTGTCGTACTTGAGCAGGTGCACCAGAGTGGCGTTGTCAGTCAGGTCGTTGACACCGACGATCTCGATGTCCGCTCCCTGCTCAAGGAGCGCCCGGAAGTAGTTGCGGCCAATACGACCAAAACCATTGATGCCTACGCGGATCGTCACGAACCGATCTCCTCGTTGGTGCGCCGGTAAAAGTCCCCCGGCGAGCTGTATGGGATGTCCCCGACCGCTTACGACCCTACCTCTCCGTGAGCTTCTGAGTGACATCGGCCGACGGCTGACACTCCCCTGCTTCCCAGGAATGACACCGCGAGGTCCCGTACCGGACGTGCCGGTACGGGACCTCTGGGACCTTGTCCCCGTTACCCGGAGTGAGGGCCGGCTAAGCCTCGGATCAGTGGTTCAGCGAACGGAGTGCCTTACCGACGAGTACGGCTCGGTCCGCCGCCGTCGGGACGTGTTCCAGGCCGAAACCCAGGAGGACGGTGTCACGCGTAGTGACAGCGGCATAGGACTTGAAGAGCTCCCCGGACCTGTACCAATCCCCCGGGACGACGGGACTTCCGGGCGGTGCGCCCTGTGCCGTCCAGGCTCCCAGCGAGGCCTCGAAGCCCTCGACGGTCTGGTCCGTCCCGCCGACGGCGAGCCGTGCCTCGTCCGCGAAGACGCCCCGGCCGCCCGCCCCGCCGTCGGTGATGTACGACAACGAGACCTCGACGGACTTGCCCGCGTAGGCGCTCAGGTCGAAGGAGACCTGCTTCCAGCCCCCCGAGGAGCCGGTGAAGCTGTTCCACGCCCCGCTGCTGCCGTGCGGCGCGCAGCCGCCGGCGGTCAGGTCGAGGTAGTGGCGCAGGAAGGGGTGTCCGTTGACGAAGAACCCGGCCTCGCACTCGGCGGGGACGGCGGTGCTGCTGAGCCCGCCGGCCTCGGGCAGCGTGGTCCAGTCCTCCGCCCCGGTGGTGTGCGCCTCCAGGACGGCGTGGTCGTAGCCCTGCTCGGTGTTCCAGTTGAGCGCCATCTTGAGCTTCGGCGCGTCGGCCGCGGACACCTTGGTGAGGTCGATGGTGCGGGTCAGCCGCTTCCATTCGTTGTCCTCGTGGGTGGCCGAGGCCATCCCGGTGCCCGCGTAGGGGGCGTACGGGTTCACGACCCCGGCGTACTGGCCCGCCTGCGCGCTCTTGAACTGCGGGAACCGCGCCGGTGGCAGGGTCTCGGATGTCACCGAGAAGGCGCCGGGGGCGTCGAGCGGGTTGTCCGCCGCGTCCCCGAGGCCGCCCTTGGCGCCGGCGAGGGCACCCGCGCCGGTGAAGGCGGTGGGCCTGCTGACGCCGGCCCGGCCGTAGGCGCCGAGGTAGTACTGGCTGAAGTCGTCGGTGACGGCGCGGCCGACCCGGGCGTTGCCGCCCGCGAGCTCACCGGCCTCGATCAGCTTGCCGCCCTCGTTGAGGAAGTCGCGCACCGCGAGTTGGGTTTCGCCGCCGGGGGCCTTGGCCCCGGTGTAGTGGACGACGGTGCGGAAGTGGGAGAGCACCCCGAGGTGGTGCGGCACTCCCTGGGTGGCGACGTCCCAGACGGCGGCCTTCTTGCCGTTGGCACGCAGGGCGTCGACGTATTCCCGGGCGTGGGTGGCCTTGGCGCCCTCCTCGGCGATCACGAGGACATCGGCGTCGCGGGGCCGCTCGGCCACCGTGTAGGTGAAGTGCTCACTGGAGACTTCCCTGCCCCGGTCGCGGCCGGTGAACCAGACCTCGACCTTGTCGCCCGGCTTGGTGCCGTCCACCTTGGCCCGGTACTCGTCGAACCAGTTGTCGTCGTCGCCGCCGTAGACGTCGCCGCCCTTCCAGGCCTTCAGCCCGTCGTCGTGCGTACGGCCGCCGTTGACCCGGAACTTGAGCTGCTTGTCCCCCAGCGCCTTGCGGGCGGTGACGGAGACGGTCTGGTCCTCGCCGCGCTGCACGTAGGAGGTGGTGAAGGGGTCCACGGTGAAGTCGGCGGCGCTCAGACCGACGGAGGACACCGGTCGGTCCGGGTGCGCGGCGCTCTCGGCGACGGACAGCGCGAAGGGGACGTTCTTGGCGAACTCGGCCTGGATGAGCTTCTCGTCGTCCGGGAAGTTGAAGACGGACGGGCAGTCCTCGGGCTTCCACCGGTCGTTCGGATCGACGGCGGAGGCCGTCTGGCAGGTGCTCATCTCCGGCGTGAACATCATGACGCCGTTGACGTTGGCCGCGTGGCCGTCGGCCTCGCCGTTGGTGGTGTAGAGCTCGGAGGACACCTGCGGGTAGTAGCCCGGGACGGCCGAGTGCTCGGGAGTGCCGGCGAGCGCCTTGTAGGCCACGTCGTCGGGGGTGGGGGTGGCGACCTGCCAGCCCACTCCGTAGAGCAGCAGCTCGGCGGCCGAGTGGTAGTTGATCGCGTACCGGAAGCCGACGCGCTTCTCGAACGCGTCGAGGGCGACGGTCTCGGGCTCGGAGTTCGCCTTCGGGCCGCGGTAGGTCTCGCTCGACGGGCTCTCGGAGGAGCCCTCGTTGTCGTACCCCCACCGGTAGGCGAAGTTCCGGTTCGGGTCGACCCCGTCGACGGCGGTGATCTTGCCATCGCCGTCGTTGTCGCGCAGGTTCTTGCGCCACAGCCGCTGCCCGTCGGGGGCGTGCGTGTAGTCGTAGCCGTCGGGGTTGGCGGAGAGCAGGAACCACATCTCGGTCGAGTCCACCAGCTTGGTGACGCGCTGGTCCTTGCCGTAGCCGTCGAGCGTCTGGTGCATCAGCCGCCGGGTCATCTCCGGGGTGATCCACTCGCGGGCGTGCTGGTTGGACATGTAGAGCACCGAGGGCTTGGCGCCGTCCTTGGTCTTCTTGGCGTCCTTGGTGACCTTCAGGGCGAGGATGTCCTTGCCCAGGACGGTCTTGCCGATGGAGACGACCTTGGTGAGGGACGGGTTGGCCCGCGCGGTGGCGAGGATCTCCTCCTGGAGGCCGCCCTTGCCGCTGTACGGGCGGAACACCCCGTCCCCGGGGGCCTGCGCGCGGGCGGACGGGGCGATCTTGCGCTCGGTGATCTTGACGCCCTGTGCGGCGAGGCCCCTGGCCTGTCCCGCGGTGAGGAACAGTTCGACCTTCGCCGTCCCGGTCTCGGGCGGGCGCTCGGCCAGTTCGTGGGCGTCCTGGCCGGCGGCGAGGACGAGCGGGATCTGTTCCTTGGTGATGGCGGCGTCGTAGACCCGGACCTCGTCGGAGGCCGCCGCGGCTCCGCTGTCCGCCGTGGGTCGGGCCTGTGCCGCTGCGGGTAAGGCGGCCAGTGTGGTTCCGATGACGAGTGCGCTTGCGGCGAGGATCGATCTCGCGCGGTGCCTCATGTGCCCCCCTGGGCGTCGTCTGCCACGAAAGCGTTGGCAGCCAGGCTCACGATCGCCCATGCCCATGTCAATGGGGCGTACGGAGAGGGGCCCGCACGATCACCCGTGCGGGCCCCTGTTCGCCGTGCTCCGTGCCGAGGTCGGCGCACCCGCGCCCGGGGCGGGGTCAGCCCACCATGTTGTCGGCGAGCTCCTCGCTGAGGTCGAGGTTCGACTCGGTGCCCGGGATGCCGAGGTCCTGCGCCCGCTTGTCGGCCATCGCCAGCAACCGGCGGATGCGGCCCGCGACCGCGTCCTTGGTCAGCGGCGGGTCGGCGAGCGCGCCCAGCTCCTCCAGGGAGGCCTGCTTGTGCTCCATGCGCAGCCGGCCGGCCGCGGCGAGGTGCTCGGGGACCTCCTCGCCCAGGATCTCCAGGGCGCGCTGCACGCGGGCACCTGCGGCCACCGCGGCCCGCGCCGAGCGGCGCAGGTTGGCGTCGTCGAAGTTGGCGAGGCGGTTGGCGGTGGCGCGCACCTCGCGCCGCATCCGCCGCTCCTCCCACGCCAGCACCGACTCGTGGGCTCCCAGCCGGGTCAGCAGCGCGCCGATCGCGTCGCCGTCTCGGACCACGACCCGGTCCACCCCGCGCACCTCGCGCGCCTTGGCGGCGATCGAGAGCCTGCGGGCGGCGCCCACCAGGGCCAGGGCGGCCTCCGGGCCGGGGCAGGTGACCTCCAGCGAGGAGGACCGGCCCGGCTCGGTGAGCGAGCCGTGGGCCAGGAAGGCGCCGCGCCAGGCCGCCTCGGCGTCACAGGTGGCCCCGGAGACGACCTGCGGCGGCAGACCCCGGATGGGGCGACCACGGCCGTCCACGAGACCGGTCTGGCGGGCCAGCTGGTCCCCTCCGGCCACGACGCGGACGACGAACCGGCTGCCGCGGCGCAGCCCGCCCGGGGCCATCACCACCAGGTCCGAGGAGTGCCCGAAGATCTCCAGGATGTCCTTGCGCAGACGTCTGGCGGCGATACCCGTGTCCAGCTCCGCCTCGATGACGATGCGGCCGCTCACCAGGTGCAGCCCGCCCGCGAACCGAAGGATCGCCGAGACCTCCGCCTTCCTGCAGCAGGTCCGGGTGACGGGGAGGCGGGAGATCTCATCCTTCACCGCGGGCGTCATCGCCATGGGCCGATCCTTCCATGCATCCGAAAAATACGGTCGTACGCGGCGGCCAGCAGCTCCGGATCGTGCTTCGGAGTACCGTCCTGCCTGGCCACGGGCGCCAGCTCGACCGCGGCACCGAACCGTTTGGCGGCATCGGCCAGGGATTCGCGATCGGGCACGGCGGCCTCGTCGGCCAGCACCACGTCCAGGGCGAGTTTAGGGGCGTGTCGGGCCAAAACCTCCAAATGACGCTGCGGAGAGAAGCCCTCTGTTTCGCCGGGCTGCGGCGCGAGGTTCAGCGAGAGCACCCTGCGGGCCTTCGTCGCGATGAGCGCGTCGAGCAATTCCGGCACCAGCAGGTGCGGGATCACCGACGAGAACCAGGACCCCGGGCCGAGCACCACCCAGTCGGCGTCGAGCACGGCGGCGACCGCCTCCGGCACGGCCGGCGGATCGCCGGGGACGACCTGCACGGACAACACCTCGCCGGGGGTCAGGGCCACCGTGGCCTGCCCCCGTACGGTGTCCACGTCCTCCGGACGCGCCGGGTCGTGGCCCTTGACCAGCGCCTGGAGCTCCAGGGGGACCGCGGACATCGGCAGCACCCGGCCCTGCGCGCCGAGCAGCTTGCCGACCAGGTCGAGCGCCTGCACGGGGTCTCCGAGCTGCTCCCACAGGGCGACGATCAGCAGATTGCCGACCGCGTGCTCGTGGAGGTCACCGGCGGACTGGAACCGGTGCTGGATGACGCGGGCCCAGGTCTGGCCCCACTCGTCGTCCCCGCACAGCGCGGCGAGCGCCTTGCGCAGGTCACCGGGGGGCAGCACGCCGAGCTCCTCCCGGAGCCGGCCGCTGGAGCCGCCGTCGTCGGCGACGGTGACCACGGCCGTCAGCTCGTCGGTGATCCGGCGCAACGCGGCGAGGGAGGCCGACAGGCCCATGCCCCCGCCGAGCGCGACGACCTTGGGGGCGACCACCTTGGCGGCGGCGCGCCGTCCTGCGCGGCCCGCGCCGTCCTCGCCCCGGCCGGGGGCGAGCCGGCGCAGGCGGCGCAGGCGCAGGGAGCGTCCGGTCACTCGCGCCCCATGTCCCGGTGGACGACGACGGTCTCTACTCCCTCGGAGGCGAGGCGGGCCGCGAGCTTCTCGGACATGGCCACGCTGCGGTGCTTGCCGCCCGTACAGCCGACCGCGATGGTCACGTACCGCTTGCCCTCGCGGCGGTAGCCGTTGGCGATCAGCTGGAGCAGCTCGGTGTACCGGTCGAGGAACTCCTTGGCGCCGGGCTGGCTGAATACGTACCCCGACACCTCCGCGTTGAGCCCGGTGAAGGGGCGCAGCTCCGGCACCCAGTGCGGGTTGGGGATGAAACGGCAGTCGACGACGAGGTCGGCGTCGACGGGCAGGCCGTACTTGTAGCCGAAGGACATGACGGTGGCCCGCAGCTCGGGCTCCTCGTCGCCCGCGAACTGGGCGTCCATCTTGGCGCGCAGCTCGTGCACGTTCA
This sequence comes from Streptomyces sp. Tek67B01, assembly GCF_055231995.1. NCBI lineage: Bacteria > Bacillati > Actinomycetota > Actinomycetes > Kitasatosporales > Streptomycetaceae > Streptomyces > Streptomyces sp. Tek67B01. The sequence goes on along the minus strand of NZ_JBUYUY010000001.1, from coordinate 5,354,899 downwards.
GGCTGGAGGTGTCGATGACGAGGTCGGCGTCACCGCGCAGCTCGCGCAGCAGGTCGCGCTCGGCGGCGATGCCGTCGACGATGCGCCCGTCACCCTGGAGGGGGTGGGGGCGGCGGACCGACTCGAACCGGCGGACCAACGCGTCGTCGGAGGACTCCAGGAAGACGATGCGGCGGGTGACGCCGCGGGCCTCCAGGTCGGCGAGGGACTCGCGCAGGGCGTCGAAGAACTGGCGACCGCGGACGTCGACGACGACCGCGATGCGCGCCACGTTGCCCTGTGAGCGGGCGCCGAGTTCCACCATGGTGGGGATCAGCGCCGGCGGGAGGTTGTCCACGACGAACCAGCCGAGGTCCTCCAGGCACTTGGCCGCGGTACTGCGGCCGGCCCCGGACATCCCGGAGATGATCACCAGCTCGGGGATGGCCGCCTCGGCGGTATCGCCGGGCTCCACTGTCGTGCCCGTACTCACCTGTGCTCCGTCTCGGTCGTGCTCGGTCTCGCTCTGATCCACTGCGTGCCGCTCCGCGGCATTCTCGTCGGCGGTGTGTTCGTTCGCTGGGCGCTCGGTCATGGCGTGATCCCCCGTTCGGACGACGTTCCCGCAGACGCGGGAGTCTCATCCTCAATGATCTCTCCTGTCGCCATGTTGACGGCAGGACGGGCGGGGACGGCCTGGGCGAGCGCGGCGGCCACGGTCTCGGCCGTCTTGCGACCTATGCCCGGAACCTCGCAGATCTGGTCGATTGTCGCCTGTCTCAGCTTCTTCACCGAACCGAAGTGCTTGATCAGGGCCTGCTTGCGGCTCTCGCCGAGGCCCGGCACCTCGTCCAGCGGGCCGGCCTTGAACCGCTTGCCGCGCTTGTTGCGCTGGTACTGGATGGCGAAGCGGTGGGCTTCGTCACGCACCCGCTGGAGCAGGTAGAGGCCCTCGCTGGTGCGGGGAAGCACCACCGGGTCGTCCTCGCCCGGCAGCCACACCTCCTCCAGCCGCTTCGCGAGTCCGCACACCGCCACGTCGTCGATCCCCAGCTCCTCCAGGGCCCGCTTGGCGGCCGTGACCTGCGGCCGGCCGCCGTCGACCACGACGAGCTGCGGGGGGTACGCGAAGCGCTTGGGGCGCCCGTCGTCCTCTTCGGGCCCGTCCGACCCGCCGTCCTCGGGGGACCACTCCCCGGTCTTGAGCTTCTCCTGGAGGTAGCGCCGGAAGCGCCGGGAGACCACCTCGTGCATGGACCGGACGTCGTCCTGTCCCTCGAACGACTTGATCTGGAAGCGCCGGTACTCGCTCTTGCGGGCCAGTCCGTCCTCGAAGACGACCATGGAGGCCACCACGTCGTCACCCTGGAGGTGGGAGATGTCGAAGCACTCGATGCGCAGCGGCGCGCCGTCCAGCTCCAGGGCCTCGGCGATCTCCTCCAGGGCGCGGGAGCGGGTGGTGAGGTCGGCGGCCCGCTTGGTCTTGTGCAGGGCGAGGGACTGCTGCGCGTTGCGGTGGACGGTCTCCATGAGCGCCTTCTTGTCGCCGCGCTGCGGGATGCGCAGGCTGACCTGGGCGCCGCGCCGCTCGGCGAGCCACTGGCTCAGCACCGGCGTGTCCTCGGGCAGGGCGGGGACCAGCACCTCCTTGGGGACGGCCTCGCCCTTCTCCTCGCCGTACAGCTGCTGGAGCGCGTGCTCGACGAGCCCGGCGGTGTCGACGGCCTCCACCTTGTCGGTGACCCAACCGCGTTGGCCGCGGACCCGGCCGCCGCGTACGTGGAAGATCTGCACGGCGGCTTCCAGCTCGTCCTCGGCGACGGCGATGAGGTCGGCGTCGGTGGCGTCGGCGAGCACGACGGCGTTCTTCTCCATGGCCCGGCGCAGCGCCCCCAGGTCGTCGCGCAGCCGGGCGGCCTTCTCGTACTCCATGTCCTCGGCGGCCTCGTGCATCTGCCGTTCGAGCCGGGACAGGTAGGTGCCGGTGCGTCCGGCCATGAAGTCGCAGAAGTCCTCGGCGAGTTCGCGGTGCTCGTCCGGGGTGACGCGGCCGACGCAGGGCGCGGAGCACTTGCCGATGTAGCCGAGCAGGCAGGGGCGGCCGATCTGCGCGGAGCGCTTGAACACGCCCGCGGAGCAGGTCCGTACCGGGAACACCCGGAGCATCAGGTCGACGGTCTCGCGGATCGCCCAGGCGTGGCCGTAGGGGCCGAAGTAGCGCACGCCCTTCTTCTTGGGGCCGCGCATGACCTGGACCCGGGGGTACTCCTCGTTCATGGTGACGGCGAGGGAGGGGTAGCTCTTGTCGTCCCGGTACTTGACGTTGAACCGGGGGTCGAACTCCTTGATCCAGGAGTATTCGAGCTGGAGCGCCTCGACCTCGGTGGAGACGACGGTCCATTCGACGGACGCGGCGGTCGTCACCATCGTGGCGGTACGGGGGTGCAGGTTCGCTACGTCCTGGAAGTAGCTGGCCAGGCGTTGGCGCAGGCTCTTGGCCTTCCCGACGTAGATCACCCGGCGGTGCTCGTCGCGGAACTTGTAGACGCCCGGGGTGTCGGGGATCTGCCCCGGCTGGGGGCGGTAACTGGAAGGGTCGGCCATGCCAACCACCCTACTGTCGCCCAACGACAACCCACCCCACGCCTCTCCCCTGGCCGGGGGTACGTGGGCGCGGACGCGTCCGGCCCCGGGCCGCCGGGGCCCGAGGCGGCACGCCGCGCGAGGGGTCGAGGGCGCCCGGCCCCGGGGCGGGGCGCGACGGGTACGGGCCCGAGTGGGCCCGACCGCGCCACGGGCCACGCGACGGGTACGGGCCGCCCACGGTGCCGTCCCGAAACCCGGGCCCGCTGCGGCCGGCCCCCCGCAAGCCGACCCGAAGCCGAGGGCCGCGCCGGCGGTCGGAGCGGTGCCCCGCAGGCACCCACCCTCAGGCCAGGGCCTGCGCACGCGCCGAACCCCGGGCCGGGCCCCAGGACCCGACGACCCGCCACCCCGGCGCGGGGGGGAGCAGCCCGCGGCACGCCGCCCCGGAAGACGGGGGCGGCCGGGCCGGGATGGAGCCCTGCGGGACCCGTCCCCCGGACGGGGTCCCGCGCACGCGCCAGACCCGGGCCGCGCCCCAGGACCCAACGACCCCGCGACCTCGGGCGGGAGGAGCAGCCCGCGGCACGCCGCCCCGGAAGACGGGGGCGGCCGGGGCCGGGATGGAGCCCTGCGGGACCCGTCCCCCGGACGGGGTCCCGCGCACGCGCCAGACCCGGGCCGCGCCCCAGGACCCGCCGACCCGCCACCCCGGCGCGGGGGGGAGCAGCCCGCATGACGACCGCGCCCCCGACCCGGGCCCGGGCCCGAGGATCAACCATCCTGCACGCCGGGCGAGGTGGAGCCCCGCAGGGAGCCGTCCCCCAGGCAGGGTGAGGGCCCGAGGACGACCCCGTCAGGCGCGCCCGGAAGACGGGGGCGGCCGGGGAGGGGGCAGGGACCCGTCACCCCGGGGGAAGCAGCCCGCATGGCAACGGGCCCAGGGGGACAAGGGCCGGCCGTCGCACTTCGTCACCGGCACCCCCCGGGGGGCCCGAGCGCCCGCGGGCGGGGTGACCGCCTCGGCGCGGGTGGCGAGGGGCGTCCCGCGTGCCGAGCCCGGGCCGCAAGGGCCCGCCGTCCCGGCGGGACGGCGGGCCCGGTGGGGCGGCGGGCCCGGTGGGGCGGGTTACGGCCGGTGTGTGCGGCGGCGGAGCAGCAGCACCCCCGCCCCGCCCAACGCCAGCGCCCCGGCGGTCCCGACGACCCCGGCGGAGCCGCCCGCCGAGCCGCCTCCGGAGCCACCGGCCGGGCCGGTGGCGGAGCCCTCCGCGTACCCCCCGGCCTTGCCGGCCTTCGCGTACGCCGACCCCGGAAGCTTGTCCCCGTACGCCCGTGCGACCCGCGCCCGGTACGCCGCCAGGCTCGTGCCCCCGGCGCCCACGGCCCGCTCCGCGTCCTCGTCCAGCGGCAGCACCCTCGCGCCCCGAGCCACGTACCACGCGTCGATCTGCGGCTCCCGGAACACCGTCCCGCCCGGCAGCTTCTGCTCGCCGAGCCGCGCGTAGCGGAACTCGTCGTCGCCGGTGGCTATGTTCACCACCTGCCACCCGGCCTCCGTCCGGGCCGTCCACAGCGAGGCCTGTTGGCCGTCCGAGGCGACCGCCTTGCTGGCGAGGAACTCCAGCCGGGCGACCGGCGCGCCGGCCTTGCCCGCCACGAAGTCCGGCGAGAGGTAGTTCACCGGGATCGCCTCGCCGTCCACCCGCGGCTGCGCGGCGGTCACGGCGACCTTGCCCTCCCGCGCGAAGAACCGGGACAGGGTGGCCAGCGACTCGGGCGCGGCGGCCGCCTGCCCGGCCGCCGCCCTCACCTCGGCGGTCGCGGACTGCGGCTGGGGTACGGGGGCGGCCTGGGCCTGTGGGGACAGCGCCAGGCAGGCGGCGGTGGCGAGGACCGCGACGGCGGCGGCGCGCAGCTGGTCGGCGTTCACGCGGTCACGCTCCGATCCGGTAGAGCGAGTGGGTCCAGGAGAAGGTGTCGTTGTCGACGTACCAGGCGTGGGAGGCCCAGTTGTAGCGGTTGTTGGAGGGCCAGGGGTCGCCCCAGTACACCCAGCTGTTGGCGGTGTCGTAGCCGTAGAGGACGTGCATGTGCCCGCCGCCGTTGGACCACTGGATGCGGGTCTCCACCGGGCGGTTGGCGTTGATCTCGGTCTGGACGGTCGAGTACTGGAGCCAGCCGGTCACGTAGGAGCCGGAGTTGATGCCCGCCCAGCGCAGGGCCGTCTGGACGTTGCCCAAGCTGGCCTGGTTGTTGGGGCATTCGGTGCCCTGTTGGCGGTTGAAGGCGGCGTTGCAGAACTGGTTCTGGCTGTAGTCGCGGCCGAACCAGCCGGCGATGGTGTTGCCGGAGGCGGCCCAGCACCAGTTGGTCTTCTGCTGCGCCTGCATCGTGATGTTCAGACGGTTGTAGGACTGGGTGGACTGCGCGCCGGCATCGGCGGCGGCGGTGGCATCGGCGGCGGCGGCGGTGGCGGTGGCGGTGGCGGTGGCGGTGGCGGTGGCGGTGGCGGTGGCGGTGGCGGGCAGTGCGAACAGCAGGGCCGTGAGGAAGGCGGCGGCCAGGGAAAGCCGCCGGTGGGGGTTGCGCATCGCGTTCCTCCCGTGGGGGGAGTGGGGATTGGAGGAGCGCGTCCGGACGCTGAGGAGGAGCATCAGGGCGTTGTCGCGAGCAGGTCAACAGGCTTGAATGCGACGTGACATCGCGGTGTGAACGTCGGGACGCCGGTGTGAACGGCGACCGTCCCGTCACCTGGACCACAGAGGTCACCGGCGCGGTCCCCCGCCCCGCCACCCGTGAACGTTCACAGGAAGGAGTGGCGCCGTGCGGCCGAACGCCGACAGCGACCCGGACCTGCAGCGACTGTTGCACGCCGGCCCCTTCCACCTCGCGCTGCGCGCCGCGCTGACGGCCCGCGGCCTGCCCCTGCACCGGGTGCAGCACCGGCTCGCGGTCCGGGGCATCAAGGTCGGCGTGACCAGCCTCAGCTACTGGCAGCAGGGGGCCCGCCGCCCACAGCGCCCGGAGTCGCTGAAGGCCGTGGGGGCCCTGGAACAGATCCTTGAGCTGCCCGAAGGAACGTTACTGCGGCTGCTGTCCGCCCCCGGGACCGCCGGGCCCGAGGCCAACCGCCCACCCGCCCGTCCGTACCGGGCGCTGGTCGACGCCGGCGCGGCGGTCGACGCGCTGCTGGCCGGCCTGGAACTGCCCGTCGACGGCGGCCTCCACACGGTCGGCCACCACGAGCGGGTGCGCGTCGGCGCGGGCGGCGAGCTGCTGGACCGCGCCTCGCAGCACGTCGTACGGGCCCATCGCGACGGCGTCGACCGCTACCTCGCCGTCCACCACGGCGACCCGGGCTGCGACCCGGAGCGCATCCGCGTCCGCGCGGGAGAGAACTGCCGGACCGGACGCGTACGGTGGCACCGCGAGGCCGGGGTGATGGTCGCCGAGCTGCTCTTCGACGCCCGACTGCGCGCCGGCGACACCTACCTCTTCGGCTACGGCTTCGAGGACGGCACGGGGGGGCGCTGCACCGAGTACGTACGCGGGTTCACCTACTCCGGCGGCCAGTACGTGCTCCAGGTCCGCTTCGACGAGGCGGCGCTGCCCGTGCGCTGCCGGCGCTTCGCCCGCAGCGGCCCCGGCGCGCCGCGCACCGGCCTGAGCGATCTGACCCCCAGTGGACGACACCGGGCCGTGCACCTGGTGGAGGAGACGGTGCGGCGCGGCATCCTCGGCATCGCCTGGGACTGGGACTGAGCCGCCCCTCACGATCGGCTCGCTCAGCCGGCGATGAGCTTGCCGCCCTCCGCCTTGACGGGGACGGGGGCCAGCGGGTCGGCGGCCGGGCCCCGCAGCACCTTGCCGGTGGCCACGTCGAAGCGGCTGCCGTGGCAGGGGCAGTTGCCCTGCCCTTCCACGATCTTGTCCAGGATGCAGCCCGCGTGCGTGCACTGGGCGCTGAACGCCTTGTACTGGCCCTGCGCCGGGCAGCTGACGACGAGCTTCTGCTCCCGGTACAGTTTCGCGCCCCCGACCGGGACGTCGGTCGCCGCGCCGAGCTCGACCGGCGCGCCCGGCACGGCCGGGGAGCCCTCCGCCCCGCCCGCCTTGGTGGAGCAGGCCGCGAGGGTCAGCCCGGCTCCGGCGACCCCGGCGAGGGCGGCCGCGCCCTTGAGGACGGTACGGCGGGCGGCTGACTGTGACGCGGACATGCGGTGCTCCTGATGTCGTGGGGCCGGCGGCCGGCCGGGCCCGCCCGACGATACCGCCGCGCGATGCGGTACTTTCCCCCGCGTGATCGTCGTCGGCGGAGAAGCCCTGATCGACCTGGTGCCCCTCGCGGAGCCGCCGGGAGCCCTCGTGCCCCGGCCCGGCGGCGGGCCGTACAACACCGCGCTGGCGCTCGGACGGCTCGGGGAGCGGGTCGCCTTCTGCTCCAGGGTCTCGACCGACGGCTTCGGCGAGAGCCTGCTGGCAGGGCTGCGGGCCGCCGGGGTCGACCTCTCGCTGGTCCAGCGCGGGCCGGAGCCGACCACGCTGGCCGTGCCCTCCCTGACTGCGGACGGCTCGGCGGAGTACCGCTTCTACGTCGAGGGCACCGCCGACCGGCTGTTCGCCCTGCCGCCGGCGCTCCCCTCCGGCGCACGGGCTTTGGCGCTCGGGACCTGTTCACTGGTGCTGGAGCCGGGGGCGAGCGCGTACGAGGCCCTGCTGCGCCGGGAATCCGGGCGCGGGTTGACGACCCTGCTGGATCCCAACATCCGCCCGGCCCTGATCGCGGACCCGGACGCCTACCGGAAGCGCTTCTTGCGCCGGCTGCCGTACGTGTCCGTGTTGAAGCTGTCGGAGGAGGACGCGGCCTGGCTCGGCGGCCGGGTCGACGACTGGCTGGCGGCCGGCCCCTCGGCGGTGGTGCTGACCCGGGGCGCCGCAGGGCTGACGGTACGGACGCGGGAGGGCGCGGAGCACACGGTGGCGGCCCGCCCCGTGGCCGTGGTCGACACCATCGGCGCGGGCGACACCGTCAACGCGGCGCTGCTGCACCGCCTGGTGGGCGCGGGCGGCCCGGTGGACTGGCCGGACGCACTGGCCTACGCCGCCCGCGCGGCGGCGCTGACCTGTACCCGGGCGGGCGCGGAACCCCCGTACGCGGCGGAGCTCAGCGGATAGCCGCCCACAGGGTGCCGGCCACGGCGGAGGCGAACTCCTCGACCGGCCGCACCACTTCCTCGCCCGAGAAGTGCAGGAAGAAGGCCCGTTGGAAGCAGGCGCCGAGCAGCAGGGCGGCGGCGGCCTCCGGATCGGCGTCCGGACGCAGCCGCCCGCGCTCGCGCTCGCGGCGCAGGTGTCCGGCCAGGGCGTCACGGACGACGTGGGGCCCGGTGCCGATCTGCTGGACGCCCTCACGGTGGCGGGTCAGCAGTGCGGGCTCGGCGAAGAGCGAGGCGGCCATGGGCATGGCGTCGGCGTAGAAGAGCGAGGCGTGGCGGGCGATGGAGACGAGGCCCTCCTCGACCGGGCGCCCGTCGTGCTCCGCGCCGAGCTCGGCCATGAGCGGTCCGGCGTTGGGGGTGCGCTCCATGAGGACGCGGACGAACAGCGCCTCCTTGTTGGCGTAGTGCTTGTAGAGGGCGGCCTCCGAGCAGCCCGCCTCACGGGCGATGGCCTTGGTGGTGGTGTTGGCCAGGCCGACGGTACGCATCAGCGTCTCCGCCGCGTCGAGCAGCCGCTCGGGGGTGGGACGGCTTGACTTCGAGGTGAGCATTCACTCACTCTAAGGGTGTGGCAGGGTGAGTGAATACTCACCCACCCAACGTGGAGGCGGGAGCCAGGCATGAAACTCACGGTGTTCGGAGCGACGGGCGGCGTCGGCCGCGAGGTCGTCCGGCAGGCACTCGATGCCGGTCACGAGGTGACGGCGGTGGTCCGCGACCCGGCACGGCTGCCGGTGCCGGCGCACGAGCGGCTTCGGGTGGCGGTGGTGCGCGATCTGACGGACGAGAGCGCGCTGGTGCCCGTCCTGACGGGGCAGTCCGCGGTGATCTCGACGCTGGGCTCCGCGAGCAACAAGCAGGCGCGGCTGGCCCCGGTCACCGGGCCGGCGGTGCGGGCCATCGTGGCGGCCATGGACAAGGCGGGGGTGAGCCGTCTCGCGGCGGTCAGCGCGGTGCCGATCGGACCGGACGTACCGGAGGACGGGGTGCTGACCCGGAAAGTTTTCCTCCCCCTGCTGCGCCGGGCGCTGCGGGACGTGTACGCGGACCTGGCGGTGATGGAGGCGACGATCCGTTCGAGCGGCATCCGGTGGACGGTGATCCGCCCGCCGCGCCTGCTGAACCGGGCGGGTACGGGGCGCTACCGCCGGGTGATCGGGGCCAATGTGCCGGGGGCCCGGGTGATCGCCCGCGCCGATGTCGCGGACGCCCTCCTGGCCTGTCTGACCGACCCGTCCACCTTCGACCAACCGGTGGGCGTGGCGAACTGACCCCGCCGGGGCGGCGTGGCCACCCCCGCCCGGAGGCGGCTACGCCCTCGCGGGGGCGCGCCGTGGGCGGGCGGGGGGCGAGGGCGGGCGGGGGGCGAGCCCCCGCCCGCCCCCTGCGTCAGGCCTTGCGGGCCCGTACCGCCTTCTTCGGCGCGGCGGCGGTCTTGGCCGCGGTCTTGGCCGGGGCCTTGGCCGCGGCCGTCTTCTTCGCCGCGGCCCGCTTGCGGACCGGCGCGGCGGCCGGGGCCGCGTCCGAGATGCGGTCCGCTCCCAGGATGTCCCGCAGGAACTTGCCCGTGTGGCTGGCCCCGACCGAGGCGACCTGCTCCGGCGTCCCCTCGGCGACGACGAGACCGCCGCCGTAACCGCCCTCGGGGCCCATGTCGACGACCCAGTCGGCGGTCTTGATGACATCGAGGTTGTGCTCGATGACGATCACCGAGTTGCCCTTGTCCACCAGCCCCGACAGCACCTTGATGAGCTTCGAGATGTCCTCGAAGTGCAGTCCGGTCGTCGGCTCGTCCAGCACGTACACCGTCCGACCCGTCGACCTCTTCTGCAGCTCCGACGCCAGCTTCACGCGCTGCGCCTCGCCACCCGACAGTGTCGGGGCCGACTGGCCGAGCCGGACGTACCCGAGACCCACCTCGTTCAGCGTCCGCAGGTGCCGCGCGATCGTCGGCACCGCCTCGAAGAACTCCAGCGCCTCCTCGATCGGCATGTTCAGGACCTCGGCGATGGACTTGCCCTTGTAGTGGACCTCCAGCGTCTCCCGGTTGTACCGGGCGCCGTGGCACACCTCGCACGGGACGTACACGTCCGGCAGGAAGTTCATCTCGATCTTGATCGTGCCGTCGCCGGAGCAGTTCTCGCACCGGCCGCCCTTGACGTTGAAGGAGAAGCGGCCAGGCAGGTAGCCGCGCACCTTCGCCTCCATCGTCTCCGCGAACAGCCTGCGCACGTGGTCAAAGACACCCGTGTACGTCGCGGGGTTGGACCGCGGCGTCCGCCCGATCGGCGACTGGTCGACATGCACGACCTTGTCGACCAGGTCGTCGCCCTCCACGCGGGTGTGCCGGCCCGGCACCGACCGGGCGCCGTTCAGCTCGCGCGCCAGGTGCGTGTACAGGATGTCGTTGACCAGCGTCGACTTGCCGGAGCCGGAGACACCGGTCACGGCCGTGAGCACGCCCAGCGGGAAGGACACGTCGATGTCCCGCAGGTTGTTCTCCTTGGCGCCGTGGACGGTCAGCTTCCGCTCCCCGTTCACGGGACGGCGCACGTCCGGCAGCGGGATGGACCGCTTGCCCGACAGGTACTGCCCCGTCATCGACTCACTGTTCTTCAACAGGTCCTTGAGCGAGCCGCTGTGCACCACCTTGCCGCCGTGCTCTCCCGCGCCCGGACCGATGTCCACGACCCAGTCGGCCACCTTGATGGTGTCCTCGTCGTGCTCGACCACGATCAGGGTGTTGCCCATGTCCCGCAGCCGCACGAGGGTCTCGATCAGGCGGTGGTTGTCCCGCTGGTGCAGGCCGATGGAGGGCTCGTCCAGCACGTACAGCACGCCGACCAGACCGGAGCCGATCTGGGTGGCCAGCCGGATGCGCTGGGCCTCGCCACCGGAGAGGGTGCCCGCGGCGCGGTTCAGCGAGAGGTAGTCCAAGCCCACGTCCACGAGGAAGCGGAGCCGCTCGTTGACCTCCTTGAGGACCCGCTCGGCGATCTTCTTGTCGCGGGCGTCGAGCCGCAGCTGCCCCAGGAAGTCGGCGCACTCGCTGATCGACATCGCGGCGACGTCGGCGATGGACTTCTCCATCACCGTCACCGCGAGCACGATCGGCTTGAGCCGGGTGCCCTCACAGGTCGGACAGGGCACCTCGCGCATGTAGCCCTCGAAGCGCTCGCGGCTCGCGTCGCTCTCGGACTCCGCGTGCCGCCGCTTGACGAACGGCACGGCGCCCTCGAAGGCGGTCGTGTACGCCCGCTCGCGCCCGTACCGGTTGCGGTAGCGGACCTCGATCTGGGTGCGGTGGCCGTAGAGCAGGGCCTTCTTGGCGCGCTGCGGCAGCCCGGCCCACGGGATGTCCGTACGGAAGCCCAGCTCGCCCGCGAGCGCGCCGATCAGCCGCTGGAAGTAGTCCTTGGTGTGACCGAGCGACCACGGGGAGACCGCACCCTCGTCCAGGGACTTGTCCTCATCCGGGACGATCAGGTCCGGGTCCACCTCCATGCGCGTGCCGATGCCCGTGCACTCGGGGCAGGCGCCGAACGGCGAGTTGAAGGAGAAGGAACGCGGCTCCAACTCCTCGAAGGACAGGTCGTCGTACGGGCAGTAGAGGTGCTCGGAGAACATCCGCTCGCGCTCGGGGTCGTCCTCGGCGAGGTCGACGAAGTCCAGGATCACCATGCCGCCGGACAGGCCGAGGGCCGTCTCCACGGAGTCCGTGAGCCGGCGCTTGGCGGAGTCCTTGACGGTGAGGCGGTCGATGACCACCTCGATGGTGTGCTTCTCCTGTTTCTTGAGCGTGGGCGGCTCGGAGAGCTGGATCGTCGTCCCGTCCACCCGGGCCCGGCTGTAGCCCTTGGTCTGGAGGTCGGCGAAGAGGTCGACGAACTCGCCCTTGCGCTCGCGCACCAGCGGCGAGAGCACCTGGAAGCGGCTGCCCTCGGGCAGCGCGAGCACCTTGTCGACGATCGCCTGCGGCGACTGGCGCGAGATCGGCCGGTGGCACTCGGGGCAGTGCGGCTTGCCGATGCGGGCGAACAGCAGGCGCAGGTAGTCGTAGACCTCGGTGATCGTGCCGACGGTCGAGCGCGGGTTGCGCGAGGTGGACTTCTGGTCGATGGAGACGGCCGGGGAGAGGCCCTCGATGAAGTCGACGTCGGGCTTGTCCATCTGCCCGAGGAACTGGCGGGCGTACGAGGAGAGCGACTCGACGTAGCGGCGCTGCCCCTCGGCGAAGATCGTGTCGAAGGCCAGGGAGGACTTGCCCGAGCCCGAGAGTCCGGTGAAGACGATGAGGGAGTCGCGGGGCAGGTCGAGCGAGACGTTCTTCAGGTTGTGCTCGCGAGCGCCACGAACGATGAGACGGTCGGTCACGCCGGTCCGCACCTTTCTTGAGAGAGCGGGGGGCACGGGCCCCCGTCCCAGGGTATGGGGGGCGCGTTAGCGATGGAGTGGTGCTTGACTTCCGAGCGTATAGCACGCGCATTCGATTTATGGCACGGGTAAGACGGCTTCACCCGATCGTGTGGCCGACGCCTGGCGCGCACTAGGCTCGACCTTATGACTGATCATGTGCACGACCTGCGATCTGTACGTGCAGCCACCGAACGGCTGCTGACCGCGGTCGAGAAACTGGACAACGCCGCCCTCGCCGAGGAGTCACACCTGCCGGGCTGGAGCCGCGGCCACGTCCTGGCCCACCTCGCCCGCAACGCCGACGCACTCGTCAACGTCCTCGAAGGGCGACCGATGTACCTGAGCGCCGAGGCCCGCGACGCGGACATCGAGCGTGATTCCGTCCGGCCTCTGGTGGAACAGCTGGAGGACGTCCGTAATTCCGCGGACCGCTTCGAGGCCGTCGGGGAGTCCGCGCAGGACTGGTCGCGGACCGTCGAGCTCCGGGGCGGCGTGACCGACATCGCAGCCAACGTGCCGTTCCGCCGGCTCGTGGAGGTGGAGCTGCACCACGTGGACCTGAACGTCGGCTACGGCCTCGCCGACCTGCCCGGGGAGTTCGCGCGCCGCGAGATCGTCTTCCTCGCCGACCGCTGGGCGGGCCGCCCGGAGGTGCCGCCGGTCACCCTCAGGGCGCACGACGACGACAGCGTCTGGCACACCGGGTCCGCCGAGGGCGATCCCGTGACCCTGACCGGGCCGCCGGCCGAACTCCTGGCCTGGCTCGCGGGCCGGGAATCCAAGGGCGCCGGCCTGACCGTCGACGGCGGGGCCCTGCCCGCCCTCCCCCCGCTCTAGGATCGGGACATGACGTACAGCGGAGCGGTCAAGGTCGGCGGTCCTGCCGACGTGCACGAACTCGCGGACCTGATGATTTCCAAGGTCGCGGTGGGCGAGATGAACAACAACGCCTACCTGCTGCGCTGCCGGGCCACCGGCGAGCAGCTGCTGATCGACGCGGCCGCCGAGGCGGACACGCTGCTGCACCTGATCGGTGACGACGGCATCGCCTCCGTCCTCACCACCCACCGCCACGGCGACCACTGGGGCGCGCTCCAGGCCGTGGTCGAGGCGACGGGCGCGCGGACGTACGCGGGCGAGCACGACGCCGAGGGGATTCCGGTCCCCACCGACGTCCTGGTCGGGGACGGCGACACGGTCACGGTGGGTCGGGTCACGCTGACCGCCCGCCACCTGGTCGGCCACACCCCCGGCTCGATCGCCCTGATCTACGACGACCCGCACGGTCACCCGCACGTGTTCACCGGCGACTGCCTCTTCCCGGGCGGCGTCGGCAACACCTGGGGCGACCCGAAGGCCTTCGCCCGGCTGCTCGACGACGTGGAGGAGAAGCTCTTCGCGCGGCTGCCGGACGAGACCTGGGTCTACCCGGGGCACGGCAACGACACCTCGCTCGGCGCCGAGCGGCCGCACCTGGCCGAGTGGCGCGAGCGCGGCTGGTAGCACCGGCGACGCCGGTCAACAGGGCGCGCGCGGACACTCCTTCCGGTCGATCATGACCGAACGCACGCCCTGAGGTCCCGGGGCGGGGTACTTGCTGCACCATGCAACAAGACCCCTCCCCGGGCCACTCCCCCTCGATGCCGCGCCTCGCCCTGGCCTCGCTCGCCGGGACCGCCATCGAGTTCTACGACTTCTTCGTCTACGGCACGGCCGCCGCACTGGTGCTCGGCCCGCTCTTCTTCCCCTCCTTCTCGCCCCTCGCCGGGACGCTCGCCGCCTTCGGCACCTTCGGCATCGGCTTCCTCGCCCGCCCCCTCGGCTCCGCCGTCTTCGGCCACATCGGCGACCGCCACGGGCGCCGTCCGGTGCTGCTCGGCTCGCTCCTGCTCACCGGGCTGGCCACGGTGGCGGTCGGCTGCGTGCCCTCCTACGCCACGATCGGCACGGCCGCGCCCGTCCTGCTCCTCCTGCTGCGCTTCCTGCAAGGGCTCGGCCTGGGCGGCGAGTGGGGCGGCGCGGTCCTGCTGACCGCCGAGCACGCACCCGAGGACCGGCGCGGTCTGTGGTCGAGCTTTCCGCAGATGGGGCCGCCGGTGGGGTTCGTACTGGCCAACGGGCTGATCCTGGTGTTGTCGGCCGCCCTGACGGAGGCACAGTTCGCGTCCTGGGGTTGGCGGGTGCCGTTCTGGGCCGCCGGACTGCTGGCGCTGGCCGGGCTGTGGCTGCGCCGGTCGGTGGAGGAGACCCCGCACTTCCGGGCGCTCGCCGAGACCGGGCGCCGCTCGCGGGCCCCGCTCACCGATGTGGTGCGCGGCCACTGGCGGTTGCTCCTGCTGACCGGCGGGGCCCTGGCCTCGGGATACGCCGTCTTCTACGCGACCACCACCTGGTCCCTGGCGTACGCGACGAGGCATCTCGGCGTGGACCGCACGGTGACGCTCGCCTGCATCATGACGGCCGTCGTGCTCAAGGGCGCGCTGACCCCCTTGCTCGCGGTACTGGGTGACCGCTACGGCCGCAAGCCGCTGTGCCTGACGGGCTGCGCGATCTGCGCGGTGTGGATGCCGCCCTTCGTCGCGCTGCTGTGCACCACCGATCCACTGCTGATGACGTTGGGGTTCCTGGGGGGTCTGGTGGGCATGGTGACCACCTTCGCGGTGGTGGGGGCGTACCTGCCCGAGCTGTACGCCCCGCGCGTGCGGTGCACCGGGGCGGCCGTCGGCTACAACCTGGGCGGCGTGCTGGGCGGGGCCCTGACCCCGATCGTGGCGACCGCGCTCGCGGACGGCGCCGGTCCGCCGTGGGGCGTGGCCCTTTACCTCAGCGGTATGGCCCTGCTCAGCCTGGTCTGCTTCGCGCTCCTGCCGGAGACGAACCCCGGCCTCGCGGGACCCGGGGCCGGCCCGGGCGCGGGTACGGAGAAGGGGGCGGCCGAAGCGGCCGCCCCCGTATGACCGGCGGGGATCAGGCGTCGATGCTCTGCGGGCGGTCGGCCTCCTCGGCGGCCGCCCGCTTCCCGGACGCCACCAGGCTGGTGACGGTCGTGACGATCAGGACGGCGCAGATGACGCCCAGGGAGACCGGGATGGAGATCTGCGGGACGTGCACCCCCGTCTCGTGCAGCGCGTGCAGGACGAGCTTGACGCCGATGAAGCCGAGGATGACCGACAGGCCGTAGCTGAGGTGGACCAGCTTCTTGAGCAGGCCACCGATGAGGAAGTACAGCTGGCGCAGACCCATCAGGGCGAAGGCGTTGGCGGTGAAGACGATGTACGGGTCCTGGGTGAGGCCGAAGATCGCGGGGATCGAGTCCAGGGCGAACAGCACGTCCGTGGTGCCGATGGCGAGCATGACGACCATCAAGGGGGTCAGGACGCGCTTGCCGTTGACGCGGATGAAGAGCTTGGTGCCGTGGTACCTGTCGGCGACGCCGAACTTCTTCTCGACGGACTTGAGGAGACGGTTCTCCTCGAACTCCTCCTCCTCTTCGTCCTTGCGGGCCTCCTGGATCAGCTTCCAGGCGGTGTAGATCAGGAAGGCGCCGAAGAGGAAGAACACCCACGAGAAGCTCGCGATGATCGCCGCGCCCGCCGCGATGAAGATCGCGCGGAGCACCAGGGCGATCAGCACGCCGACCAGCAGGACGCGCTGCTGGAGGTGGGACGGTACGGCGAACTTCGCCATGATCAGGACGAAGACGAAGAGGTTGTCGACGCTCAGGGACTTCTCGGTGACGAAGCCCGCGAAGAACTCCTGTGAGGCCTGGCCGTCGCCGAAGAGCAGCAGGCCCAGGCCGAAGAGCACGGCGAGGACGATCCAGACGACCGTCCAGACGCCGGCCTCCTTGATCGACACGTCGTGGGGTTTGCGGCCGATCAGGAAATCGGCGCCGATGAGGATGCCCAGACCGACGATGGTCAGCACCCAGAGGGTCAATGAAACGTCCATGTATCCACGCCTCCGGCGGATGGCTCAGCACTGTGTCAGCGTCATCGCTGCCGGAGGTCTCTTCCGCCCGGGCGGCCTGGAGGCCGGGGGCCGGCGCCCCGGGACCGACCGCGGTCGGATGACCGAGTCGGGTCCGTATTGACGGGCACGCCGTAGCAGGAAAGCAGGAATACTCCCCTCCGCGTTCCTCAGAGTAGCCGCCGGAAGGGGCGAAGGTAAAGGGAAGCCCAAGAAGAGGTCAGAGGAAGGTCACTCGGAGGTCATGGGGACACCGGGCGGCGTCACGGCCGGGCGCTGCGACGGACCTCCGCGATCCGCTCCAGCGCCCGGTCGAGCACCGCGCTGTGCTGCGGGGGCAGGTCCGGTTCGAAGGTCCAGGCGTGGTGCACCCAGGGGTCGGCCAGGTGGTGGTCGGGTACGGGCGACAGGCGCATCAGCGCCCGCCACAGCGGATCGAGCAGCGGCCCGTACGCCGAGGCCTCGTCCCGGTCGGCCACCATCAGCAGGTGGACGCCGACCGCAGGCCCCTCGTCGGCCAGGTAGCGCAGCCGGGTGACGGCGCGGTCGTCGAAGCCGTGCGGGAAGTCGTGGACGATCAGCAGTTGGTCGGCCGGGTCCACGTCCGGGGGCAGTTCCTCGGGGGCACCGGCGCGCACCGCCATCTGTACGAGGTCCACCCGTCGGGTCAGCCGCTCCAGGGTCGCGGTGACGCCCTGCGCCCCCGCGGCGGGCGGGGCGGCCAGAACGCCCGAGCGTACGAGGGGCGCCAGCGCGGCAGCCCCGGCCCCGGCCGCGTCGATGACCTGAACGGAGTACCGGCCGCCCGGGTGGACGGCGAGCAGCCGTACCGCGTGTGCCACGGCCATGTCCATCGCGAGGCGGCGCAGCCGGTCGGTGTCCATGGTCATGGCGGCTTCGGAGCCGGTGCGGCCGTTGTCGATCCACAGGCCGCGCTCCAGCGGGAGCCGCATCAGCATCGGCACGCGCAGGCCCGGCGCCTCGGGCAGGCTCAGGTCACCGAGGCGCAGCGCGAGCGGGCCTTCGTGGGGGACGCCCGCGCCGTGCCAGACGGGGTTGTCCCAGCGGGCGTACGCGGCCGGCAGCGCGGGTTCGACGACCTCGGATTCGGCGCGCAGTTGGGCGAGGTCCCGGTCGAGGACGGCCTGGGCACGGGCGACGAGTTCGTCGCGGCGGGCGCGGGCGGCGTCGCGCGCCGCGTCGCCGGGGCCGGCGAGGCGGGCGCGGGGGTCGGCCAGGGCCTCGTCGAGTTCCCGGTCGAGTCGGGAGTCGGCGAAGTCGACGGCGCCGCGATAGGCGGCCACCGTGCGGGCCAGGTCCTCGAACATGCCCCAGACCTGGTTGTAGAGCCGCTCCTCCATCGACCAGCCGCTCGCGTCCCCCGCGACGGGGCGCGGCGGTGTCCCGGGCTCCGGGGGCGGCTCGGGGGCGGGCCCGGGCTCCGGCGGCTCGGTGGTGGTGCGGCGGCGACGCGGGTGGGCGTAGTCGATGGTCGTCGGCCCGGGGGCGTCGGCCGGGGCTTCGGCGGGCTGGGCTTCGCTCGACAGGCTTTCGTCCGACGGGCTTTCCCCGGGCAGGCGGCGCCCGGCGGTGACCGACGCCGCCGTCACGGCGACCGAGAGGGCCTCGTCCTCACCGCGGGGGTCCTCCCCCAGGGCCGCCGTGGCAAGCGCGGTGGCGGTCGCACCGGCCAGTCCGGCGTCGGCGAGCAGCGCTCCGAGCCCGTCGGCATAGCCCTGGCCGACGGCTCGGACCTTCCAGGCGCCCTGCCTGCGGTACAGCTCCAGGGCCACCACGGCGGTCTCGGAGTCCAGCCCGGTCATCGTGTAGGCGGCGACTTCGGCGCCGTCGGGGCCGGCCACCACCACGCGCGTCGCCGGGACCGCGCCGAAGCGCACCGGTCCGCCGCGCGGCAGCGCGAGCACCAGACGGACCCGGTGGACGGCGGCTCCGACGGCGTCGAGGTCCAGGGGGAACCGGTGCCGGTCGGCCGCCGCCCCCGGCACCTCCAGCCCGGGCAGGGTGCGGGCGCCCGGGTGCGCCAACGCCTCGGGGCCGGACAGCCGACCCTCGTCGTCACCGGTCGAGACCAGGGCCAGTACGGGCGTACCCGCCGTGACCCCGATCTCCACCTGATGCCGGGACAGGGGGTGGTTCTGCCCCCGGACCAGTTCGGCCGTCATCGTGCAGCCCTCCCCCGTGCCCTCTGTGCTGTTGGCCGACCGCGCCCGCCGGGCACCGTTCCCTACCGGTGTGGCCACCGGCGCCTACAAGTGCGACTACAGGTAAGCGCGACTACAGGTGCGGCAAGATCGCCGGCATCAGGTCCTGGAAGGTCCGGCCGTTCGCCGGGGTCCCCAGGGCCGTCATCTGCCAGCCGGCGCCGACGCGCGACACCTTCGCCATGATCTGCGCCGTGTACGCGCCACCGCCGTCGAGGGTGTAACGGGCCAGTTCCTGACCGTTGGTCTCGTCGACGATTCGGCAGAAGGCGTTCTGCACCTCCTGGAAGGTCTGCCCGGTGAAGGAGTTCACCGTGAAGACGATCTGGTCGATGTGCACGGGCACGCGCTGGAGGTCGACCAGGATCGCCTCGTCGTCCCCTCCCTGGCCCACACCGCCGACGAGGTTGTCACCGGTGTGCCGCACGGAACCGTCGTCGCTCTGCAGGTGCCGGAAGAACACCACGTCCACCGGCTGCTTGTCGGCGAAGAGCACCGCCGACGCGTCCAGGTCGATCTCGCGGGTCCGCGAGCCGAACAGTCCGCGGCGCTTGGCCGCCTGCCAGCCGAGGCCCATCCGGACCGCCGTCAGGGTGCCCCCGTCCTGCTTTTGCAGACTGATGGCCTGACCCTTGGTCATGTTGACCGTCACGCGCTGTCCCCTTCTCCTCTACCCACCCCGATGAGGGCCCGCGGCACGTACCCACGGCTGCCCGTGGCCCACCCTACTGACCTGCCCCGGGTCAGGCGAGGCCCGCTTCCCTCATCTGGCGAAGCTCCTTCTTCAGCTCGCCCACCTCGTCCCGGATCCGGGCCGCGACCTCGAACTGGAGCTCGGCCGCCGCCGCCCTCATCCGCTGCGTCATCTCCTCGATGAGCTCGGCCAGTTCCGCGGCCGGACGGTCGGTCAGCGGCTCCGCCGTCTTGGCCCCCTTGGCGCCCTTCGTCTTGGCCGCCTTGCCACCGGCCGCTGCCGCGCCCAGGGCCGGGACCGGCGTCTTCGCGCCCTTGCCGTCCCGCGCCTGGCGGTAGCCGGTGCCGAGCAACTGTTCGGTGTCCAGCTCCTCGCGCGCGATGGTGGCGACGATGTCGTTGATCTTCTTGCGCAGCGGCTGCGGGTCGATGCCGTTCGCCGTGTTGTAGGCGATCTGCTTCTCGCGGCGCCGGTTCGTCTCCTCGATGGCCTTCTCCATGGCCGGGGTCATCTTGTCCGCGTACATGTGGACCTGACCGGAGACGTTGCGCGCCGCGCGTCCGATGGTCTGGATCAGGGAGGTGCCGGAGCGGAGGAAGCCCTCCTTGTCGGCGTCGAGGATCGCGACCAGCGACACCTCGGGCAGGTCGAGGCCCTCGCGCAGCAGGTTGATGCCGACCAGCACGTCGTACTCGCCCGCGCGCAGCTCGCGCAGCAGCTCGATGCGGCGCAGCGTGTCGACGTCGCTGTGCAGGTAGCGGACCTGGATGCCGAGCTCCAGGAAGTAGTCGGTCAGGTCCTCGGCCATCTTCTTGGTGAGGGTGGTGACCAGGACGCGTTCGTCCTTCTCCGTCCGCTGACGGATCTCGTGTACCAGGTCGTCGATCTGGCCCTCCGTCGGCTTGACCACCACTTCGGGGTCGATGAGGCCGGTGGGGCGGATGATCTGCTCGACGAAGCCGTCGCCGCGCGAGAGCTCGTACTTGCCGGGGGTCGCCGACAGGTACACCGTCTGGCCGATCCGCTTCTGGAACTCCTCCCACTTCAACGGCCGGTTGTCCAGCGCCGACGGCAGTCGGAAGCCGTGGTCCACCAGCGTCCGCTTGCGCGAGGCGTCCCCCTCGTACATCGCGCCGATCTGGGGCACGGTGACGTGGGACTCGTCGATGACGAGGAGGAAGTCCTCGGGGAAGTAGTCGATGAGGGTGTTGGGGGCGGAGCCGGGCGGGCGGTCGTCCATGTGGAGCGAGTAGTTCTCGATCCCGGAGCAGGAGCCGATCTGGCGCATCATCTCCAGGTCGTAGGTGGTGCGCATGCGCAGCCGCTGCGCCTCCAGCAGCTTGCCCTGCTTCTCCAGCTCGGCGAGCCGCTCCGTCAGCTCGGCCTCGATGCCGACGATCGCCTTCTCCATGCGCTCGGGGCCGGCGACGTAGTGGCTGGCGGGGAAGACGTACAGCTCGCGGTCCTCGCTGATGACCTCGCCGGTCAGCGGGTGCAGGGTGGACAGCGCCTCGATCTCGTCGCCGAACATTTCGATGCGGACCGCGAGTTCCTCGTACACCGGGAAGATCTCGATGGTGTCGCCGCGCACCCTGAAGGTGCCGCGGGTGAAGGCGAGGTCGTTGCGGGTGTACTGGATGTCGACGAAACGGCGCAGCAGCTGGTCCCGGTCGATCTCCTCGCCGACCTTGAGGACGACCATCCGGTCGACGTACTCCTGCGGCGTGCCGAGGCCGTAGATGCAGGACACGGACGCGACGACGATGACGTCGCGTCTGGTCAGCAGCGAGTTGGTCGCGGAGTGGCGCAGCCGCTCCACCTCCTCGTTGATCGAGGAGTCCTTCTCGATGTAGGTGTCCGACTGCGGTACGTACGCCTCGGGCTGGTAGTAGTCGTAGTACGAGACGAAGTACTCGACGGCGTTGTTCGGCAGCAGCTCGCGGAACTCGTTCGCCAGCTGGGCGGCGAGGGTCTTGTTCGGGGCCATCACCAGGGTGGGGCGCTGGAGCCGCTCGATCATCCAAGCGGTGGTCGCCGACTTGCCGGTGCCGGTCGCACCCAGGAGCACGACGTCCTTCTCACCCGCACGGATGCGCTTCTCCAGCTCGGCGATGGCCGCCGGCTGGTCGCCGCTGGGCTGGTAGGGGCTGACGACCTCGAAAGGCGCCACCGTGCGTTCGATCTTCGATACGGGCCGCATGTCTCCACCGTACGACCCTCCACTGACACTCACGCACTCACGCCGGTCGGCGGGGTCGGGCGACGGCGCCCCCGGACGTCCGCCGTACTCGTCCGGTAGGTGTCGGCATGGTCCGTTTGTCGTAGTTCGGTGGCGGCCCGGTGATCTTCACACCCATGATCGCCATACAGCGGATCTCCATGGGGCAGATCTCCGTGAAGTGCATCGCCGTCAACTGCATAGCCGTGAAGTGCATCGCCGCAACGTCTGCCGCTTCGCGCCTGTTTGAGGCAGGGGCAGGGGCTCACGACCCGAGGAGAACGCATGTACGTCGTCCGACCCGCCGCCGCGGCCGCGGCCGCCTTCCTGGGCCTGACCCTCACCGTGCTCGGCACGACGGTCTCGTCCGCCGCCGGCCCCGCGGGCCGTCCCGCCTCGGGCAAGGGCCCGCTCGGCTCGTCCGCGCCCGTCGTGTACGCCCACCGGGGGGCTTCGGCGTACGCCCCGGAGAACACCCTGGAGTCGATCGACCTCGCCATGCGGCTCGGCGCCACCTGGGTCGAGAACGACGTCCAGCGCACCAAGGACGGCGAACTCGTGGTCGTCCACGACGACAGTCTGGCCCGCACCACCGATGTCGAGCAGGTGTTCCCTGATCGCAAGCCGTGGCTCGTCAAGGACTTCACGGCGGCGGAGATCGCCCGGCTGGACGCGGGGAGCTGGTTCAGCGAGGAGTACACGGGCGCCCGCGTGCCGACCCTGCGGAACTACATGAACCGGGTCCAGCGCAACCGGCAGCGGCTGCTGCTGGAGATCAAGAGGCCGGAGCTCTACCCGGGGATCGAGCGGCAGACCCTCGACCTGCTGGGGGGGCTCGGCTGGCTGGACGAGGCGCACGTGGACCGCCGACTGGTGGTGCAGAGCTTCAGCGGCGACTCCATCCGGATCGTGCACGAACTGCGTCCCGACATCGTGACGGCCTTCCTGGGCACCCCCAAGGTCGCCGACCTGCCGCGCTACGCCGCGTTCACCGACCGGATCAACCCGTGGCACACGACGATCTCGGCCGACTGGGTCGCGGCCGTGCACCGGCTCCGCGGCGCCCACGGCAAGGCCATGGAGGTGGACACCTGGATCGTGGACGACGCGGCGACGGCCCGCAAGGTCCAGGGCATGGGAGTGGACGGGATCATCACCAACGCGCCCGACGTGGTGCGGGACGCGGTGGGCTGGTTCTGATCCGGGCGGCCCGATCCGGGCGGCCCGATTCGCGCACACCGATCCGCTGGGGATGGTCCGACGCCGATCCGGGCGCCGGGCCGGGCTGTCGGTGGCGGGCCGTACGGTGGACGCGTGGACAGCTCCGAGCGGCCCCGCGGGCCGCATCTCGAATGGTCCGTCGTCGACGGCGGCGTCGGACCCCTCCTCCTTGCCGCGACCCCGGAAGGCCTGGTCCGGGTCGGGTTCCATGCCGGGCCGGATCGGGTCGACCGGATGATCGGCTCGCTGGTCTCCCGGCTCGGCGCGGACGCCTGGCGGCCGGAAGCGGGCCGCGAGGTGCTGCTCGCCGAGCCGATACGCCAGGTGAAGGCGTACTTCGCCGGCTCGCTGCGGCGCTTCGAGCTGCCGCTGGACTGGCGGCTCAGCTCCGGCTTCAACCGCCAGGTGCTGCTGGAGCTCGACCGCTCGGTGCCCTACGGGCAGGTCGTCGGGTACGGGGAGCTGGCCGCCCGGGTCGGACAGCCGGGCGCGGCCCAGGCGGTGGGCAACGCCATGGGGTCCAATCCGCTGCCCGTGGTGGTCCCCTGCCACCGGGTCGTGGAGAACGACGGTGGTATCGGCGGCTTCGGGGGCGGGGTGGAGGCCAAGCGCGTCCTGCTCGCGCTGGAGGGGGTGCTGCCCGAACCGCTGTTCTGAGGAGCGCGCGGCGCGGAGGGGCGTACGGGAGCCCGCGGCGCGGTGGGGCGTGCGGGCGCGGCACACGGGGGCGCTGCCGCTGACAGGGGTGCGCGCGGGGCCGGCTCACACCGCCTCCTACCGGCTTCCGCCGGGCGGTAAGGGGTGGGAAACTGCCGCGGTGACTACTTCTGCCGCCGCGCGCGGTCGCCTCACCTCCTCCGCCCGCGTGCCGCTCCCCCGAGCGGGGTGCCGGGCGTGACGGCGTCCACCGGTACGCGGCGCCCCGTCGCGCCGGTCACGGCCGCGGAGCTGCCCCGGTTGCGGCGGCGGATCACCGGGGTCCTGATCGCCAGTCAGATGCTGGGCGGCCTGGGCGTGCCCATCAGCATCGCCCTGGCCCCGGTTTTGGCCACCGAGGTCAGCGGTACGGAGTCCCTGTCCGGCTTCGCCTCCACCGCCTCCGTGATCGGCACCGCCCTGGTCTCGCTGCCGCTCGCCGCCTTCATGACGGCGCGGGGGCGCCGGGCCGGGCTGGTCCTGGCCTACGGGATCGGCGCCTGCGGGGCCCTCCTCGTGGTGCTGGCCGCCTCTGTCGGGAACTTCCCGCTGCTGATGCTGGGCATGGCCTGCTTCGGCGCGGCCTCCTCCGCCAACCTCCAGGCCCGCTTCGCCGCCGCGGACCTCGCGGCGCCCGACCGCCGCGCGCGGGCGATCTCCGTGGTCGTCTGGGCCTCCACGATCGGGGCGGTCGCCGGGCCGAACCTCTCCGCCCCGGCCGCCGCCGGCTTCGCCGGCACCTCCATACCCCGGACGGCGGGCCCCTTCCTGTGGGCCGCCGTCGTCTTCGTCCTCACCGGCACGCTGCTCGCCGTCTTCCTGCGGCCGGATCCGTTGCTGACGGCGCGTGCGCTGTCGGCGCCCGCGGCGCAGCCCGCGGCTGGTCGCTCGCTGCGCGCCGGGTTCGCCGCCGTGAAGGCCTCGCCGCGGGCCCGTCTGGCCCTCCTCACCGTCGCGGTGTCCCACACCACCATGGTGTCGATCATGGTGATGACCCCGATGGACCTCGGACACCACGGCGCCGGCCTGAAACTGGTGGGCCTGGTCATCAGCGGCCACATCGCCGGGATGTTCGCCTTCTCCCCGATCATGGGGTGGCTCTCGGACCGGCTCGGGCGGCTGTCCGTCATCGGCCTCGGGGCCGGGCTGCTGTCGCTCGCCGCGCTGGTCGCGGGGACGGCGGGCGATCGGCACGGCCAGAGCGCGCTCGGGCTGTTCCTGCTCGGGCTGGGCTGGTCCGCCGGGATGGTGTCCGGCTCTGCGCTGCTGACCGATTCGGTGCCGCAGGGCGCGCGGGCCGCCGTACAGGGCCTGAGCGACCTCACGATGAACGCCGCCGCGGGCGTGGGCGGCGCCGCGGCCGGTCTGGTCATGTCGCAGGCCGGCTACGGCTGGCTGAACGCGATCGGCGCCGCGCTGCTGCTGCCGATGGCGGCGCTCGCGCTGTTCACCGCCCGCCGGTACCCCGGGGCGGTGAAGGCGGGGGCGGTGGCGGACGCGTAGGTCCTGCGCGGGACGGGTGGCGGTGCGCGGCGGCCGGTGGCAGGGAGCGGGGGCGGCCACGGTAGGACTGTTGCGTGCAGCGGGGCCGTTGCGCGCGCCGGGGGCTCAGCAGTTCATGTGGTAGGCCTTGCGCAGCGTCTCGTGGACGGTCCAGGTCGTCTTGTCACCCTCGCGGAGCACGCAGGCGGAGCCGGGGCCCACCTCCAGGGTCGCCCCGCCCTCGATCTCGATGGTGGCGCGGCCACTGACGACCACGAACAGCTCGTCGGCCTCCGTGTCGGTGACCACTCCGGGGGTGATCTGCCAGATCCCGCGGATCTGCGAGCCGTCATCGGCCTCCCACAGCACCTTGCCGGTCACGACCGGTTCGCCCGAGACGATCTGGGCCGGATCCAGCTCCTCGACCTCCAGTTCGACGTCCGGGAAGTCCGGTACGGAGACGGCGAAAGAGGCGGGGCGGGCGCGTTCACTGGTGCTCATGGGGCGCAAGCGTAAGGCCGGCGTCCGCGCCCGCGGGGTGGCCAGAGCGTCCAGCGGGGGCGTGCGGAACGCGTCATCCTGTCCAGGCCGACGGCGCGGGCGCGGGCCCGGCGTTTGGGGGCGGTGATCCCGTGCCATGGATGGGGACATGTCACAGCACAGAGCAGCTGCATCCCCGTCCGGGGTACCGGTCCTGTCCGAAGAGGTGCGCGAGGCGCTGGTCGCGGGGCGGCCCGTCGTCGCACTGGAGTCGACGATCATCGCCCACGGCCTGCCCCGCCCGCGCAATCTGGCGGTGGGCATGGAGCTGGAGGCATTGGTGCGCGCGGAGGGCGCCGTCCCGGCGACGGTCGCGGTCCTGGACGGAGTGGCGTACGCGGGCCTCGACAAGGCCGCCCTGGAGCGGATCGCGAGCGGCGACGGCGTGCGCAAGCTCGGCCACCGGGACCTGGCGCCCGCTCTGGCGACGGGCTCGACGGGGGCGACGACCGTGTCCGCGACGGCCTTCCTGGCCGCGCGGGCGGGGCTGCGGGTCTTCGCCACGGGCGGGCTGGGAGGCGTACACCGGGACTGGACGCGCAGCCAGGACGAGTCGGCGGACCTGTCGTTGCTGGCGCGCACGCGTCTGACGGTGGTGTGCGCGGGGGTGAAGTCGATCCTGGACGTCCCCGCCACCTTGGAGCGGTTGGAGACCCTGGGCGTCGGGGTGCTCGGGTACGGGACGGACCGTTTCCCCGGTTTCTACCTGTCCAGTTCCGGGGAGCCGGTGGACTGGACGGTGCACAGCCCGGAAGAGGTGGCCCAGGTGATGGCCGCCCAAGACACCCTCGGTGGTCCGGAGTCCGCGCTGCTGGTGGCCAATCCGGTCGCGGAGGCGGACCAGTTGGATCCGGAACTGCACGACCGCGTGCTGACCGAGGCCCTCGCGGAGTGCCGGAAGCGGGGACTCACGGGGCAGGCGGTGACCCCGTTCCTGCTGGGGTTCCTGGTGCGGGAGACGGGTGGGGCATCGCTGGAGGCGAACCTGGCGGCGGTCCGGGGCAACGTGCGGCTCGGCGCGCGGATCGCACGGGCGTGGGCGGCGCGGGCATGACCGGGGCGTTACTGGTCGTGGGGGACGTGGTGACGGACGTGGTCGCGGTACATACGGGGCCGCTGGCCCCGGCCACGGACACGGCGGCGCGCATCCGGACCCTGCCCGGCGGAGCGGGGGCCAACGCGGCCTGTTGGGCGGCCCGCACGGGCACGGCTGAGGTACGCCTCCTCGCGCGGGTGGGCGCGGAGTCGGCACGTTGGCACGAGCGGGCCCTGGCCGACGCGGGGGTGCGGCCGAAGCTGGTGATCGACCCCGAGGAGCCGACGGGGACGGTGGTGGCGCTCGTCGGCAAGGACGCGGAGCGCACGTTCTTGACCGACAGCGGGGCCTCGCTGCGCCTGTCCCCCGCCGACTGGGCCCCCGCGCTGCTGGACGGGGCCGCGCACCTGCACTTGTCGGGGTACCTGTTCTTCGCCGACTCCAGCCGGGAGCTGGCCATGGTGGCCCTGCGGGCGGCACGCTCCCGGGGGATTCCGGTGAGCGTGGACCCGGCCTCGGCGGGCTTCCTCGCCACGCTGGGTCCGGAGCGTTTCCTGGCGGCCGTGGCGGGGGTGGACGTACTCCTGCCCAACGAGGACGAGGCCAGACTGCTGGCCGGCCTGCCGGAGCCGGCCGGGGTGGCGCTCGCGGCGGCGGAACTGAGTCGGCGGATACCCCTGGTGGTGGTCACCCGGGGAGCGGCGGGGGCGCTGGTCGCCGAGGCGGGTCGGGTCACCGCCGAGGTGGGGGCGGAGGCGGTCGAGGCGGTGGACTCCACGGGCGCCGGGGACGCCTTCACCGGAGGCTTCCTGACGGCCCGCCTCGCGGGCGCCGGCCCGGCGGAGGCCGCCCGCGCGGGGTGCCGCGCCGCCGCCGAGGCGGTCACCCGGCCGGGCGGCCGGCCCGGCGCTCACGTCGTGTACTCCTCCTGGCCGAGCGTCTCGATGGCTCCCGACTCGCCCACGTCGTAGGGGAACACCGGGCCCTTGTCCGGGTGGGCGATGCGCCATTCGCCGAGCTCGTGGAGGGTGACCGGCCTGAGGGCGGCCCACCGCCGACCAGGGCCGAGGGCGGGAGCGGGGGCGGGAGCGGGAGCGGGCGCTGCCGGGCGTCGAGCCGGCGGCTCCCGCCTCCGTGTCACCGTCGCAGGCGGTCAGGGCCAGGCTCGCGCACAGGGTCAGCGAGGCCAGGGCCACCGCCGTCGGGCCTCTGCTCATTGCGGTCCCCCTCCGCCGAAACGCCGCGTGGCGGGAGCCGTTGAAGCGTCCCCATCAACGTAGCCGGCATTCGTCGGCCACCACGATGGCCTGATCCGGTTCGTCACCGGGCGGGGAAGGGGCTGTCGCGGAGGGGGACGTCCGTGACGGTGCGGCAGGGCCCCGGGCCGATCGCGTCAGCCGGTCGTCCCGCGAATACCGGTCCACGCCGGGTGGCGGGGGTCGTCGGCCCTCACCAGCGCGTCCGCTGTGGAAGCCGGATCGGTCTCGGCCTCGTAGCGGGCGAAGGCCGGGAGGGTCCAGCGCGCGGACTCCTCCGTGCGACGGGCCAGTGCCCCCGCGGAGAGGCGGATGTGGACGCTGAGGTCGAAGGGGAACCAGTGGCCCAACAGCAGCGGCCCGTGCACGATCAGCACGCCGCCGGGCGGCAGTTCGAAGTACGGGCTGCGCGTGGCCCGATCGGTCACGGGGTCCCACAGGTCGGGCAGTACCCGCCCGGTACCGCCCGGGTCGGTCGGACCGAACACCTCGCGCCACAGGGCGGCCGTGTCGTACCAGCCGCCGAGGTACGTGTCCACGTCCTCCCGGCCGTACTCGAAGCGCAGGGAGGCAGGGCGCAGGAAGCCGTCGGCCGCCACCACGAGGACCGGGCGGCCGCGCGAGCGCAGGGCGTCGGCGAGGTGGTCCGCCACCGACCCGGTGTCGGCGGCGGGCGCGCCGTCGATGCCGACCCGTTGCCGACCCGCCTCGTGCCCGGCCGGTTGGTGTTCGTCGAGATGATCGGCGAGCCGCTCGGCCAGCCGCTGCCAGGTGATCGGTTCCAACTGCACGAGCCCATTGTCAGTGGTCGCCCGTAGCGTTTTTCACGAGGGATCACCGACGCGAATCGAAGTCGTCGGCCCGGCCTTGGGGAGGGGTCTGTCATGACGCGGGAGACGACGTACCTGGAGCTGTCGCAGGACGACGGAGGGGCGCACAAGTTCTACGAGGTGACCGTGGACGGCACGGCCGTCTCCGTGCGGTACGGGCGCATCGGGGCCGACGGCCAACTCCAGAACTCCTCGTTCCCCACGGCGGAGAAGGCCCGGGCGGCGGCCGCGAAGAAGATCGGTGAGAAGGTCCGCAAGGGGTACGCGCCGGCGGTGCGCGGGGCCCGCGCGGCGCGGTCGGTTACCCGCCGGCAGGTGACCTCGGCGCCGTCGACGGCGCGCGCGGTGGCCCCGGTGCTGTGGCGCTTCCGTACGGGTTCCTCCGCGTTCGGCATTCATGTGGACGAGGACCGCTGCTGGGTGGGCAATCAGGCGGGGGACGTCTACACGCTCAGCCACGGCGGCGAGGTACTGGCCCGGTATTCCCTGCCGGACGGGGTGAAGTGCCTGGTGGCGGACGAGTTCTGGATATACGCGGGATGCGATGACGGCACGGTGTACGACCTGTCGTCGAAGGTGCCGTTCGGGGCGTACGACATAGCCGCGGATGTGGACATCTTCTGGCTGGACATCCGCGAGGGCGTGCTCAACGTCTCGGACCGCAGCGGCGGGTTGACCGTCATCGACCACGAGGACGAGTTCCAGTGGTCGCGCCGGTCGGCCGGGTCCAACGCCTGGATGGTCCGGGCGGATGAGCGGGCGGTCTACCACGGTCACAGCGGCGGCGTCACCGCCTACGCGCCGGACGGCGGGCGGGAGTTGTGGCACACCCCCACCGACGGATCGGTGCTGTTCGGCTGGCAGGAGGACACCGCGGTGTACGCGGGCACCGGCCGCAACACCGTGCAGCGGCTGTCGAAGGCGACGGGCGTAGTGGAGGCCTCCTACCGGTGCGACGCGGCGGTGTACTCGTGCGCGACCTCCCCGGACGGCCGGCACGTGTTCGCCGGAGACCTCGCCTCCTCCGTGTACTGCTTCGACGCGTCGGGGCGGAGACTGTGGAAGCTGGGTACGGGCAGCGGTGCGGCGCTGTCCATGCAGTACCTGGACGAGCGGCTGTACCTGGTGACCACCGACGGTTCGCTGGTGTGCGTGGACGCGAGCGAGGCGGCGGTCACGGCGGCCCGGCAGGGCTCGGTCCCGGCCGCGGTTGACGTGAAGTCGGCGGCGGCGCTGCCCGTGTTCACCCCGCCCGCGTCACCCGCGGCGGTGGCGACGGTCTCGGTGGGCGCCGCGTCTGCGGACGGTGTGGTGGTGGAGTGCGTGCGGCAAGGGGGCCGGGTGCGGGTCCAGGTGGTCTCCGGCGGCTTCGAACCCTCGTGGAACGTGCAGTTCCCGCGCGGGATACGGGAGGCCGGCGCCCGGTACGTGGTGGACGGGCTGCACGCCGCGCCGGGGGGCTTCTACCGGGTGCGGGGGGAGATACGCCGGCTGGTCTGAGCCCTGTGGCGGGCGGGCGCGGCGGGCTTCCTCACCCGGCGTGGCCGGGGCAACCGCAGGACGTGGCGGTGGCCGGGGCAGGGGTCGGTACCGACCAGGGGGCGTCCTCGGCGAGGGAACAGGTCACCTGGAGCACGACCGGATCGGTGCCGAGGTTGCGGCCGAGGTGGATGTGGTCGATCCCCGGGGGCTCCACGAAGGTGGTCCCGGCCGGGTGCACCTCCACCGTGTCATCGTGCAGGACGCGGGTGAGCGTCCCGCACTTGACCACCGCCATCAGCGGGACGTCGTGGTAGTGCCATCCGGTGCACTCCCCGGGCGCTATGACGATCTCCCGGCCGATGAGGTCCGAGGCATCGGTCGCTCGGGGACGCCGAGCCGTCGCCTGCCATCCACCCATGTGTCCTCCTCCATGGCCGAAAGATGGCCCATCCAAGTGACGGTAGGCGGACGTGACGCCGTCCAGTGTGAATTGATGAAAAGCCAACAACCCATATCCGCAAGGTGATATAAGCACCGAACGGCGGTATCACTCCGTCATGAGTCTCGTCGTCTTCGAGTCGCTGAAGCACATCCATTGCGCCGAGTGCCGGCGGGGGCCGCTCAGGCTCGTCGCCCGCGAGGCCGGTGTACCCCGTTGTCTCGACTGCGTCGACCTCGGGCACCTGGTGTACCTGCCGCGTGGCGACGCGGCGCTCACCCGGCGGGCCCGGGAGGCGAGTTCACTGTCCGCCGTCGTGGTCCGCCTCCACAAGCGGCGCCACCGCTACGAACGGCAGGGGCTGCTCGTGGAGGAGGAGGCACTGGCGCGCGCGGAACGGGCCTGCCTCGCCGACGCCGAAGCGCGGGCCCGTCGCCGGGCACGGGACCGCCTGCGCCGCGCGGCCGAGGACACCCGGTTCACCGCGGCCTTCGCCGCCGAGATCCTGCGGCTGTTCCCCGGGTGCCCCGCCGACCGCGCGCAGGCCATCGCCGCCCACGCGTCGCTGCGGGGCAGCGGCCGAGTGGGCCGCACGGCGGCCGGCCGGGCCCTCGACGAGCAGGCGGTGTCGGTGGCGGTCCGGGCCGCCGTGCGCCACCTGGACACCGAGTACGACGCGCTCCTGATGGCGGGGATCCCCCGCTTCGCGGCGCGGGCCCGGCTGGCGCCTCGGATCGACGCGATCCTGAACGGCTGGCGCGACCGGCCCGAAGCCGCGGCAGGGCCGGTCCTCTCGGACCGGGCCGGCTGAGCGCCGGACCCCGGCGCGGGTCGCGGAAGTGGCCCGGAGCGCCCGAAGGACGCGGCCCGCCGGCGTCCCCTCCGCACGCCCCGGGCCCTCGGCGGCGCCACTTCGACGACAGCTCCCAGGGCGTGCGCAAGTCCCTCCCCCAGCTACCGCTGGGAGGTGCCCCCACCGTTGTCACAGCGCCCGCTTACGCCCAATAGGCGCGCGACACGCTCTAGCCGAGGCGGAAGCGGCGGTAGAGCAGGACTCCGCCGAGGAGGAGCGCCCCGCCGCCGGGCAGCAGGTAGCCGACGGCGTCGGCGCCGGTGTGGGCCAGCGCGCCCGCGGGCTGCTGCGAGGCCGGTGCCGTGATCGGCCGGGGGGCGACGGACTGCTGTGGGGCCGGCGGCGGAACCGGCTTGTCGGGGCCCGCGCCGTTGACGGAGGTGTTCCCGACGGCTCCGTTGCCGACTGCGACGACGCCCACCGAGTTGCCGCTGATGTTCAGCGGCAGGTCGACGGGCAGCTGGATGCCGTTGCCGGACAGCACCCCCGGCGAATCCTTTCCGCTCCCTTGGGCCACGGCTCCCGAACCGTGGCCGGACCCGGGTTTCGAAGGGTGCGCAGACCCGCCGGGCTGCGATGGTCCCGGTGCCGGATGGCCGCCTCCTCCCCCGGGCGCGTCGTTGACGCAGCGGTTCCCGGCGGCCGGGTTGAGCACCCCGACGACGCTCACCGTGTTGCCGCACACGTTCACCGGCGTGTGCACGGGCAGCTGCACCAGGTTTCCGGAGAGCAGCCCCGGCGATTGCACGGCGGCACCGCCCGCGCCCGCATCGGCGTAGGCGAAGCCGCTCACCCCCGCGACCGCCACGCCACCTCCCGCGACCACCGCCGCGATCAAGCCGTTCCGACGACTGTGACGCATCAGATTCCCTGCCTTCCGGAGGAGTTCACGGGCAAGCCGCCCGCACCGGAGACAACGCCGCAGACCCATATGGGTTATAGAGCCGGTACGTATTTCACTCCATCGTGTGCTGGGTAACCCCTACTGAATGACCGCATGACTTCATGACCGCAGGCCGCGGGCGGCGACGGGTTCGGCGACCGGCGGTTCGAAGACCAACAGTTCGACGGCCAAAGGCGGGATGGCGAAAGACGCGCCGGCCAGAGCGGCGACGCCCGACGGTTCCTGATGGCGAACCGCTCGCGCGCCGAACGGCTCATCCCCGCAACGCGGCGACCGGGTCCGCGGACGGCGTGCCCGTGGGCCACCAGTCCTCCTCGTCCGACCGGGACTCGTACGCGTACCACAGGCCCCCGCGGCCCAGCCGGAGCTGCCGGCTGCGGGCGCTGAGCCGGTTGCGGTCGGGCCGGAAGGGACCTTGGCCCGCTGCGAGGAGGGCGGGCCGGGCCCGGTCGAAGGGGCCCGCCGGGGGGTCCCAGGGCTCCTCCAGGACGGTCAGGGCGGCAAGCCCCCCCTGGCGCCAGGCCGCCGCGCCCCGAGCGAGGTCGGTCGTGGTGCGGCCGGTGGCGCGGGCCAGGTCCCGGTAGAGGGTGCGGGCGGGGCCGGTGAGCCCGGCCGTGGGGTGCGCGGAGGCCAGCCGGACGGCGTCCTGCCACAGCGTGAGTCCCGCGATGGTGTCCTCGCCGGTCCGCAGCAGCGCCAACGCCCGGGCGGCGGCGTCCGACGCGAGCTGGTCCAGCGCCAGCGGGTCCGGCGCGGCGGCGTCCGACGGGTACGCGGGCGGCAGCCCCACGGCACCGGGCACCCCCCACGGGGCCGGCAGCGGGGGCAGACCGGTCCGGGCCAGCGCCTCGCGGGCCGGGACCCCGGGGAACGCGGGCTCCGCGTCGGGCCGTTCGCGCGCGGCGTGGGCGGCGTTGCGCCGGGCCAGCTCCGCCAGCAGCTCCCGCTCCCCGCGTCCGCGCAGGAGCAGCAGCACGAACGGGTCCTCGTCCAGGAGCCGGGCCGCCCGGTAGCACAGCGCCGCGGCGTGCTTGCAGGGCGGACGGCCCACGTCCGGGCAGGAGCAGCGCGGGACGAGCTCCCCCGCGCCCGGCAGCACCGTATCCGCGAGGGACCTCGGAACCTCCCCCTCCAGCAGCCCGGCCAGCGCCGCCGGATCGGCCGCGACGGCCTCCAGTACGTCACCCCACTCGGCGTCCGCGAAGGCCGCCAGCGCCAGCTCCGTGCGGTAGGGGCGGGCCCGGCTGCCCCGGACGTACGCCACGATCCGCCCCGGGGTGATCGTCACCGCGTCGACATGGCCCTCCTCCGCGTACGCCCGCCCGCGCGCCAGCCGGGCCGTGTCGTGCGAGCGCTCCTCCAGGGCGGCCACCCAGGCCCGCCCCCACCAGGTCTTCGCTTCGACGCCGGGCGGCACGGTCTCGAAGGTACGACGGCGGTCGTCCCGGGCGGTGATCACGCGGGCCTGCGCAGCGAGACGAGGTCGGCCAGCTCGCGGTCGGTCAGCTCCGTCAGCGCCGCCTCGCCCGAGCCGAGAACGGCGTCGGCCAGAGCCCGCTTCGCCTCCAGCATCTCGGCGATCCGGTCCTCGACGGTGCCCTCCGCGATGATCCGGTGGACCTGCACGGGCTGGGTCTGCCCGATTCGATAGGCCCGGTCGGTCGCCTGCTCCTCGACGGCCGGATTCCACCAGCGGTCGAAGTGGATGACGTGCCCGGCCCGGGTCAGGTTCAGCCCGGTGCCCGCCGCCTTCAACGACAGCAGGAACACGGGGACTTCACCGGCCTGGAAGCGGTCGACCAGCCGTTCCCGGGTCGCGATGGGAGTACCCCCGTGCAGGAGCTGGTGGGGAACCCCCCGGGCGGCGAGGTGCCGTTCGATGATGCGGGCCATCGTCACGTACTGCGTGAACACCAGCGCCGAGCCGCCCTCGGCCAAGATCGTGTCGAGCAGTTCGTCCAGCAGGGCCAGCTTGCCGGAACGGTGCGCGACGCGGGGTTGTCCTTCCCCGAGGGCGCGCTCGCCCGGACTGTGCAGGTTCCCGCCCAAGCCGTGGCCGCCCAAGCCGTGGCCGCCCAAGAACTGTGCGGGGTGGTTGCAGATCTGCTTGAGCGAGGTCAGCAGTTTCATGATCATGCCGCGTCGTGCGATGCCCTCGCTCGACTCGATGACGGCCATCGCCTCGTCCACCGCCGCTTGGTACAGCGAGGCCTGCTCCCGGGTGAGGGACACCGGATGGTCGGTCTCCGTCTTCGGCGGAAGCTCCGGGGCGATCCCCGGATCGGACTTCTTCCGGCGCAGCAGGAACGGCCGGACCAGGGCCGCCAGTCGGGCGACAGCCTCCTCGTTGCCCCCGTCCTCCTCCGTCTGGTGCTCCACCGGACGGGCATGGCGGGCCCGGAACGTGGTCAGCGGGCCCAGCAGACCGGGCGTCGTCCAGTCGAGCAGCGCCCACAGCTCGGACAGGTTGTTCTCCACCGGGGTGCCGGTCAACGCCACCCGGGCCGGGGCCGGAATGGTGCGCAGCGCCTTCGCCGTCGCCGAGTGTGGGTTCTTGACGTGCTGCGCCTCGTCCGCGACGACCATGCCCCAGCTCCGCTCCGCCAGCTTGGCGGCACTGGCCCGCATGGTCCCGTACGTGGTGAGGACGAACCCGCCCGGCAGGGCCTCCAGGTTGCGGCTGCTCCCGTGGAACCGGCGCACCGGGGTCCCCGGCGCGAACTTCTCGATCTCACGCTGCCAGTTGCCCAGCAGCGACGCCGGACACACGACCAGCGTCGGCTCGTCCCGGTCCCGGTGCAGGTGCAGGGCGATCAGCGTGACGGTCTTACCCAGGCCCATGTCGTCGGCGAGACAGGCACCGAGGCCGAGCGAGGTCATCAGGTCCAGCCAGGCCAGTCCCCGGGCCTGGTAGTCGCGCAAGGTCGCCTTCAACCCGGCGGGTTGCGGCAGGAGCACCGGCTCGCCCGTCAGTCGCTCCCGCAGTGCGGCCAGCGCGCCGACGGGAACCGCTTCCACGCGCTCTCCGCCGACCTCGGCCGTCCCGGTCAGTACGGTGGCCAGCGCGTCCACCGGGTCCAACAGCCCCAATTGGCGCTTGCGGGCCTTGCGCACCAGGTCCGGGTCGACGCGCACCCACTGGTCGCGCAGCCGCACCACGGGCCGGTGCGCCTGCGCCAGCGCGTCCATCTCCCCCGGGGTGAGCCGGTCACCGCCCAGCGCCAGCTCCCAGGAGAAGGTGAAGAGGTTCCGCGCGTCGAAGAAGGCGGTGCCCTCGATGGCGGACCCGGGCGCCGCCGAGCGCACGACGGCGGTCGCCGACAGCGTACGAGCCAATTCGCGCGGCCAGTGGACCGTGACCCCCGCCTCCGCCAGCCGGGTCGCGGCCGCACCCAGCAGCTCGTCCAGCTCCGGATCGGAGAGGGCCAACACATCGGGGACCGGCTGGTCCAGCAGGCGCAGGAGCGGCGGCCACACCCGCGCCGCCCGGCGCAGCGCGAGTACGGCGTCGATACGGGCGCGCGGGCCGAACCCGGCGGCGGCCGTTCCCGCCCAGAGCTGTTCCGCGTCCGTGACCAGCGTCGGATCGGCGAGGCTGTGCACCTGGACCACGGCGGCCCCCGCGCGGCGGGTGTCGTCCGGCTCGTCCTCGTCGAAGAGTCGGAACGAGGACAGGTCCAGTCGCAGGGAGATCCCCACGCCCGTGTCCGCCCCGGCCGCCACCTGGGCGGCCCATTCCTCCATCCCCGGCACCCGCTGTGGTTCCAGAGCCGCGAAGGGCCGCCCGGCCGCCACGGGGGCGGCGGGGGTGCGCGGCAGGCTGTCCGCGACGGAGTCGAGGAAGGCCCGGACCAGCGCCTCCGGTTCCGGCAGTCGGAGCGGGCGACGACCGGCGAGCGGGGTGGCGTACCCCTCGTGGGGCAGCGCGGCGGCGATGGCGCGCAAATGGGCCACGTCCTGCGCGTCGAGCGGCCCGGCGCGCCAGGCGTCGATGCCGTCGGGGGTGAGACCCGGGAGGAGCCGCCCGCGCGCGACGAGCGCGAGCGCCTGCACGGCGGCGGTGCCCCAGGCACGGGTGGCTGGGTGGGCGGCGCGGCTGCGGGCAGCCCGGACCAGCAACGGCAGCGCGGCACTGACCGACAGGCTGACGGAGGGGACCGTACGGGTACGGACGCCTTCGCCGTGCGGCCGGACGACGGCGAGCGGGGCCGCCCTCGCGCCCTCGTCAAGCCCGTCCGCGTCGCACGGGTCGTCGTTGAGCGCGCCCTCGGGAAGCGCGTCCCCCTCCGGGCACCAGAACGCCACCCGCCCCTGACGGGGGACGGCCGCGGGAAGGAACACGGCGGCATGCCGCAGCATCGCCAACGGCGGTGACGCAGCCGGCGCCGGTTCCGGCGCCGGCTCCCGCGTCCGCGCGTACGCCCGGGACGCCGATGTCGCGGTAGTGCCCACAGTGATCCTCCCTCCGGGTCGTCGGATGGTTCGGTGGTCGGGTGGTTCTTCTCTGCCGCCGAGTCTAGGCGGCCCCACCGACAACGCCCCCTGACCTGCGCCTTTATCAATCCGGTCAGGCCGTGGCGCAGGCCCGCCTGCCTTCCTTGTCCCGATTCCGTCCCGATCCGCGCACCACCGCCCGCACCGCCCCCGTCGGGGTAGTAACCCCCTACCGCCGCCGACCGGAACCGGGGACCAGCCAACCATGCTCCGACGCTTCACCACCGTCCTCGCGGCCACCGCCACCGCGACCGCCGCGCTCCTGCTCGGCGGGCGGCACGGCCTCGTGGCAGGACTACGGCACGCTTCCCGTCGAGGAGGGCGCCCATGTCTACGGGGTCCACACGTCGATCCCCGACTCCGAGCCCGGCGTGCACCTCTAGGCATCGGCCGGGACGGCGCCACCGTGACCGTCGTGAAGCGGGGGCAGATGGGCACGCTCGCCGACGCGCCCGTGGCGGCCTTCAAGAAGACGACTACCACGGCCGTGAACAAACTCGACCCGTGACGGCCGCCCCCTTCGCCTTCCCTTTCGCCTCCCCGCCGGTGGGACCATGGAAGCGAGGACTACGGTGATCCGAGGCGATCCGAGGCGATGGTCATGCGTAGCGGAAACGAGCCGGTGACCGCCCGCAGTCCGCTGCGGCTGCGGTTGTGGCTCAGCCTGTGGGGGCTGTTGTGGGCCGCGGGTGGGGCGGCTCTCTTCGCGCTGGCCGGCCGGCCCGGGTGGGCGGCCGCCTGTGCGGCGCTCGCCGTCCTCGCGGCGGTGGACCTGATCGTGGTCACCCACCACATCCGTCAGGGCCCGCACTACCAGCCCGGCCGCGACGTGCCCCCGTACGAGCCGCCGCACCCCCGCTGAAGCCCCGCTCGGCCGCGCTCCCCCGGCGGAGGCCGTGTCGACGTCCGGCGGAGGTAGAACCTGTAGGACCTGTAGGACCTAGTCCTCGAAGCGCGCGGCGGCCAGGTACTCGGGCTGCGGGTCGAGCGCGGCGGCCAGCCGGAAGTGCTTGCGGGCCTGAGCGCGCCGCCCGGACCGCTCATGGGTCCGGGCGAGCGCGAAGTGGGCGTACGCGTTGTCCGGTTCGCGCTCCAGCACCAGCTCGAACTCCAACGCTGCCGGGCGTAGTTGCGCGGCGGCGAAGAAGGCCCGGGCGCGCAACAGCCGGGCCGCCGTGTTCTCGGGGTGGGCCGCTATCACCGAGTCGAGCAGTTTGACGGCGCCCCGTGGGTCACGGGCGGCCAGGAGCCGCTCGGCGGCCCGGAAGTCGATGACGTGCGTCTCGGGACTGGCGGCGCCGGAAGCACCCCACGAGCCGGACGAGCCAGGTGGGCCGGAGGACCCGGACGAGGGCGGCTGCGAGGGAGGCGTGGTGTCGGACACGTTGTCTTACCTTCCCTCTGCGGGCGCCTTCACGCGCCGCTTCCCCGCCCGCGCGGCCCGCTCCGGCCCACGTCAGGCTCCTGTGGTGGCCGCCCGCTCGGTCAGCGTCTCCCAGACCTTCCGGACCTGCGGTTCCAAGGCCTCCAGCGGCCCGTCGTTGTCGATCACGAGGGTCGCCACCGCCATTCGCTGCTCCCGCGTGGCCTGCGCCGCCATCCGGGCCCGCGCCTCTTCCTCGGCCATGCCGCGCAGTCCCGTCAGCCGCGCCAGCTGGGTCTGCGGCGTCGCGTCCACCACCACGACCAGGTCGTACAGCGGTGCCAGGCCGTTCTCCGCGAGCAGCGGTACGTCGTGCACCACGATCGCGTCGGCGCCCGCCGCGCCCTCCAATTCCGCGGACCGGGCCCCGACCAGGGGGTGCACGATGGCGTTGAGCGTCCGCAGCTTCTGCGGGTCGGAGAAGACGATCGCCCCCAGCTTCGGCCGGTCCAGCGCCCCCTGCGCGGTCAGTACGGACTCCCCGAACGCCTCCACGACGGCCGCGAGCCCGGGCGTCCCGGGTTCCACGACCTCCCGCGCGATGCGGTCGGCGTCCACGATGACCGCCCCGTACCCCGCCAGCAGCCGCGACACTTCGCTCTTGCCGGCTCCGATTCCGCCCGTCAGGCCCACTTTCAGCATGCCCGGCAGCCTAGACGCACGGGCCGCCG
The DNA here is from genome assembly GCF_055231995.1 of Streptomyces sp. Tek67B01. NCBI lineage: Bacteria > Bacillati > Actinomycetota > Actinomycetes > Kitasatosporales > Streptomycetaceae > Streptomyces > Streptomyces sp. Tek67B01. Next base: position 5,316,269 of record NZ_JBUYUY010000001.1, on the reverse strand, counting down.
CGGACATCGGCGGATCAGCCCTCGCCCTCGCGCTCCGCCAGGAACCGTTCGAACTCGCGCCCGAGTTCCTCCGCCGAGGGGATCTCGGCGGGCTCCGCGATCATGTTGCCGCGGCTCTCGGCACCGGCCGCCGCGTCGTACTGGTGCTCCAGCCCTTGGACCAGGGCGACCAGTTCCTCGTCGCCCTCCCGGATCTGCCGGTCGATCTCCGTCTGGGTGCGGTGGGCCTCGGTGCGCAGGGCGTGCGCCACGGCCGGGAGCACGAGCCCCGTCGCCGCGGTGATCGCCTCCAGGACCGTCAGCGCCGCGTCCGGGTACGGGGAACGGGCCACGTAGTGCGGTACGTGGGCCGCGACGCCGAGCACGTCGTGCCCGGCCTGGCCCAGCCGGAACTCGACCAGGGACTCCGCGCTTCCCGGCACCTGCGCCTCGTCGAACGGGCTTCGGTGCCCGGGCATCAGGTCGGTGCGGTTGCCGTGCGGGGTGATGCCCACGGGTCGGGTGTGCGGGACGCCCATCGGGATGCCATGGAAGTTGACGGACAGGCGCACGCCCAGGCGCTCGACGATCTGCCGTACGGCGACCGCGAAACGCTCCCATTCCACGTCCGGCTCGGGGCCGGACAGCAGCAGGAACGGGGCGCCGGTGGCGTCCTGCACGAGGCGCACCTCCAGCTTGGGCTCCTCGAAGTCCGTCCAGTGGTCGCGCTGGAACGTCAGCAGCGGGCGCCGGGCCCGGTAGTCGACGAGCCGGTCGGCGTCGAAGCGCGCCACGACCTGGTGGGGCAGCGTGTCCAGGAGACGCTCGACGATCTGTTCACCGGCCTCCCCCGCGTCGATGTACCCCTCCAAGTGGTAGAGCATGACCAGCCCGGCCGAGTCCTGGGCGAGCGCCAGGTCGGCCACCGCCAGGCCCTTGGCGTCCCATTCGTACAAACCTTGTGGATCAAGCACCGCCACCACTCCTCCTCGCCGCGTTCTCTGCAAGAACGCCCAAGGAGGCGTCACCATTCCCCAGTTGGCCGCTTTCCCGAGGATTCGACCCGGGGTGGGTCCGAGGTGGGTCCGGGGGGCCAGGATCGGCCCGGGGTCGGCACGGGGTGCGAAACGCGGTAAGGCCCGCCCCCCGAAGGGGACGGGCCTTACCGTTCGGCTCAACTCACTCTCGCACCGGGGTGCGAGGCGTGACGCGTTGCCTCGATCAGCTCTGGCCGCCGGCCAGCTTCTCGCGGAGCGCGGCGAGGGCCTCGTCCGACGCCAGGGCGCCGGAGGTCTCGTCCGAGCCCTCGGAGGAGTAGGAGCCACCCGAGATGTTGCCCGCACCGGCGTTGCCACCGGCGGCCGGGGCGGCAGCGCCCTCGGCGGCAGCGGCCTCGTCGGCCTCGCGGCTCTTGATGACCTGCGCCTGGTGCTGCTCGAAGCGGACCTGCGCCTCGGCGTACTGGCGCTCCCACGTCTCGCGCTGGGTCTCGTAGCCCTCGAGCCAGTCGTTGGTCTCGGGGTCGAAGCCCTCGGGGTAGATGTAGTTGCCCTGGTCGTCGTAGGACGCGGCCATGCCGTACAGGGTCGGGTCGAACTCGACCGACGCCGGGTCGGCACCGAAGGACTCGTTGGCCTGCTTGAGGGACAGCGAGATCCGGCGACGCTCCAGGTCGATGTCGATGACCTTGACGAAGATCTCGTCGTTGACCTGGACGACCTGCTCCGGGATCTCCACGTGGCGCTCGGCCAGCTCGGAGATGTGGACCAGACCCTCGATGCCCTCGTCCACGCGGACGAACGCACCGAACGGAACCAGCTTGGTGACCTTACCCGGGACGACCTGACCGATCTGGTGGGTCCGGGCGAACTGCTGCCACGGGTCCTCCTGCGTCGCCTTCAGCGACAGGGAGACACGCTCGCGGTCCATGTCGACGTCGAGAACCTCGACGGTGACCTCCTGGCCGACCTCGACAACCTCGGAGGGGTGGTCGATGTGCTTCCAGGACAGCTCGGAGACGTGCACGAGACCGTCGACGCCACCCAGGTCCACGAAGGCACCGAAGTTGACGATCGAGGAAACGACGCCGGAGCGGACCTGACCCTTCTGCAGGGTGGTGAGGAACGTCTGGCGAACCTCGGACTGGGTCTGCTCGAGCCAGGCGCGACGGGACAGGACCACGTTGTTGCGGTTCTTGTCCAGCTCGATGATCTTCGCCTCGAGCTCCTTGCCCACGTAGGGCTGGAGGTCGCGGACGCGACGCATCTCGACGAGAGAGGCCGGCAGGAAGCCGCGGAGGCCGATGTCGAGGATGAGACCACCCTTGACGACCTCGATGACGGTACCGGTGACGATGCCGTCTTCTTCCTTGATCTTCTCGATCGTGCCCCAGGCACGCTCGTACTGAGCGCGCTTCTTGGACAGGATCAGACGGCCTTCCTTGTCCTCCTTCTGGAGAACCAGGGCCTCGATCTCGTCGCCGACCTTGACGACCTCGTTCGGGTCGACGTCGTGCTTGATCGAGAGCTCGCGGCTGGGGATCACGCCTTCCGTCTTGTAACCGATGTCGAGGAGAACCTCGTCCCGGTCCACCTTGACGATGACGCCGTCGACGATGTCGCCGTCGTTGAAGTACTTGATCGTCTCGTCGATCGCCGCGAGGAACGCGTCCGCGTCGCCGATGTCGTTGACCGCTACCTGCGGAGGGGTGGTGGCGGTGGTCTCGGTGCTGCTCGTCATGTGGGAAAGGGCTCCGGTTACGGACAGAAAGTCGTAGGTACTGCTACGCCGGGAGCCCTTATCGGCAACTGCCGAAGCCGGACAGCCAAGGAAGCCCCGCATCCGCAGAAGCAGCGGTAGGGCCTCGAAAACCGAGGGGACATCAACAGAAGCAAGCGCAGCCTGCTAGGTCTGAGGAGCACAGGCTCGCAGCGCAACTTGTAGCATACGGGGGCAGCCGGACAGGGTCAATGCGCGAAGGCGCACACCCCGGGCGGATCGCCGCATTACCGGCACAAATCGCCGGCGGGGAGGGCCCGATGGCCGCCGCCCTCATTTTTCGCAGACTACGACGACGGGCCCCATGAACAAAGAGGACTACCTTCCCGAAGACGCGTTCGAAATCGCCGTCGCGGGCGCGGCGGACGCCGGTGACGACGTCGAAGACGACGCCGAGGCCACCCGCCGCGAGACGGACGAAGCCGAGAGCAGTCGGGCGAGCCGGGGCTGGTGGGACCGCAACGCCGACGAGTACCAGAGCGAGCACGGCTCCTTCCTCGGCGACGACCGCTTCGTCTGGGGGCCGGAGGGCCTGGACGAGGCACAGGCCGCCCTGCTGGGCCCGGCCGACTCGCTCAGGGGCAAGGACGTACTGGAGATCGGCGCCGGCGCCGCCCAGTGTTCGCGCTGGCTGGCCGCCCAGGGCGCCCGCCCGGTGGCCCTCGACCTCTCGCACCGCCAGCTCCAGCACGCCCTGCGCATCGGCGACGGCGACGGGCCGGGGGTCCGTCTCGTGGAGGCCGACGCCGGCCGGCTGCCCTTCCGCGACGCCTCCTTCGACCTGGCGTGCTCCGCCTACGGCGCCGTCCCCTTCGTCTCCGACCCGGTGAACGTGATGCGCGAGGTCCACCGCGTGCTGCGCCCCGGCGGGCGCTGGGTCTTCTCGGTGACCCACCCCATCCGTTGGGCCTTCCCCGACGAGCCCGGCCCGGAGGGGCTGTCCGTCGCGGCCTCCTACTTCGACCGGACGCCGTACGTCGAGGAGGACGAGCAGGGCCGCGCGGTCTACGTGGAGCACCACCGCACGATCGGCGACCGGGTGCGGGACGTCGTCACGGGCGGGTTCCGCCTGGTGGACCTGGTCGAGCCGGAATGGCCCGCCTGGAACCACCAGGAGTGGGGCGGCTGGTCCCCGCTGCGCGGCAACCTGATCCCCGGCACCGCGATCTTCGTCTGCGAGAGGGACTGACCCCGTTGAACCGCCAGGTCCGCACCGCCGACCTCGACGCCCTCCCGGTACGGGAGGCCGTGCCCGCCCTCGTCTCGGCGCTGGAGGCGCACGGCGCCGGCGTGCTGTGCGCACCGCCCGGGACCGGCAAGACCACGCTGGTGCCGCTGGTGCTGGCGGGACTGGTGGGGGGCGGCGCGCGGCGCCGGGTCGTGGTGGCCGAGCCGCGGCGGATCGCCGTCCGGGCGGCGGTGCGGCGGATGGCGTGGCTGCTGGGCGAGGACGTCGGGGAGTCGGTCGGCTTCACGGTGCGCGGGGAACGGACGGTCGGCCCGCGCACGACGGTGGAGGTGATGACCACCGGCGTGCTGCTCCAGCGACTCCAACGGGACCAGGAGCTGACCGGCGTCGACGTGGTCGTGCTGGACGAGTGCCACGAGCGACACCTGGACGCCGACACGGCCGCCGCCTTCCTCCTGGACGTACGCGCGACCCTGCGCCCGGAGCTGCGCCTGGTCACCGCGTCGGCGACGACCGACTCGGCCGGCTGGGCCCGGCTGCTGGGGGACGCGCCGGTGGTGGAGGCCCGGGGCGTCTCGTACCCGGTGGAAGCGGTGTGGGCTCCCCCGGCCCGGCCGGTGCGGCCGCCGCACGGGATGCGGGTGGATCCGGCGCAGCTGACGCACGTGGCCTCGGTGGTGCGGCGGGCGCTGGCGGAACGTTCCGGTGATGTCCTGTGCTTCCTGCCCGGCGTCGGCGAGCTCGCCCGGGTCGCCGGGCAGCTGGACGGCGTGGACGCCGAGGTGCTCCAGCTCCACGGCCGGGCACCGGCGTCCGTCCAGGAGGCGGCGCTGACTCCGGCCGCGCACCGCCGGGTGATCCTGGCGACGGCCGTCGCGGAGTCGAGCCTGACCGTGCCGGGCGTACGGGTGGTCGTGGACTCGGGACTGGCCCGCGAGCCCCGGGTGGACCACGCGCGGGGCCTGGGCGCCCTGGCGACCGTACGGGCGTCCCGCGCGGCGGGCCGGCAGCGGGCCGGACGGGCCGGACGCGAGGCGCCGGGGACGGTCTACCGCTGCTGGTCCGAGGCCGAGGACACGCGACTGACGGCATATCCCTCGCCGGAGATCCGGATGGCCGACCTGGCGGCGTTCGCGCTACAGGCGGCCTGCTGGGGCGACCCCGACGCGTCGGGACTCGCCCTGCCGGACGCGCCGCCCGCCGGGGCGATGGCCGCCGCGCGGGAGGTACTGCGGGCGGTCGGCGCGGTGGACGACGCCGGGCGGCCGACCCCGCGCGGGCTGCGGATGGCCCGGCTGGGGCTGCACCCGCGGCTGGCGCGGGCACTGCTGGACGGCGCGGCGGCGCTGGGCGCGCGTCGGGCCGCGCAGCTGGTGGCACTGCTCAGCGAGGAGCCGCCGCGCGGGTACGGCGACGACCTGGCCGCCGCGTGGCGCGCGGCCGGGCACGGCGGCGACTCCTACGCGGGGCGCTGGCGCGCGGAGACCCGCCGCCTCGAACGCGCGGTGGGCGACGCCGCGGGGCCCTCCCCCACCCCGGCCCTCACCGAGAGCGGGGCCTCGCACCGGAGCCCCGGCTCTCTCCCCGACGACCTCGCCGCCGGACTGATCGCCGCCCTCGCCTTCCCCGAGCGCGTGGCGAAGGCCAAGGGCGGCGGAGCCTTCCTCATGGCCTCCGGGACGGGGGCCGAACTCGGCGAGGGGTCCCCGCTGCGCACCGCGCCCTGGCTGGCCGTGGCCGTCGCCGACCGGGCCCCGCACTCGGCTTCCGCGCGGGTCCGGCTGGCCGCGGTCCTCGACGAGGACGCGGCCCGGGCCGCCGCCGCGCACCTGCTGACCTCGGGGGAGGAGGTGCGCTGGGAGAACGGGGACGTGGCGGCCCGGGCGGTGGAGCGGCTCGGGGCGGTCGAGCTGGTCACCCGGCCCCTTCGCGACCCCGACCCCGGGCTGGTCCGGGACGCCCTCCTCGACGGGCTGCGCACCGAGGGGCTCGGCCTGCTGCGCTGGTCCGCGGACGCGCGGGCGTTGCGGGCCCGGCTGGGCTTCCTGCACCGCACGCTGGGCGGCGGCTGGCCCGACGTGGCGGATGACGCCGCGCTGCTGGAGCGCGCCGACGACTGGCTGGAGCCCGAGCTGTCGCGCGCCCGACGCCGCGCCGACCTCGCACGGATCGACGCCGGTCAGGCGCTGAACCGACTGCTGCCTTGGGCGACCGGTGAGGCGGCCCGGCTCGACGAGCTCGCCCCCGAGCGGATCGAGGTGCCCAGCGGTTCCCGTATCCGGGTGGACTACACGGGAGAGCAGCCCGTGCTCGCGGTGAAGTTGCAGGAGCTGTTCGGGCTCGCGCAGACCCCGCGGGTGGCGGGGGTCCCCGTCCTCGTCCACCTGTTGTCGCCCGCCGGGCGGCCCGCCGCCGTCACGGCCGATCTCGCCTCCTTCTGGCAGGGCGGCTACCGCGCCGTCCGCGCCGAGCTGCGCGGCCGCTACCCCAAACACCCCTGGCCGGAGGACCCCGCGACCGCCCGGCCGACCCGGCACACCAACGCCCGGCTCGGGCGGTGAGGTCCGCGTCCGCTCAGCCGGGAGGCGCCGAGTCGGCCCGTCCGGCGGGTCCGGCGTCCGCCCGGCCGGCGGGTTCCGCCGTGGGTTCCGTGTCGCGGCGCCGGCCGCGCGCCTCCAGCCACAGGGCGAGCGCGAGGAAGGCGAGCGCGCCGACCGTCAGGCCCAGGGGGGCGTACGTGTGCAGGGCGAGGACCTTCACCCGGTTCGACCGCACGAGGTCCACGGTGTAGGCGGAGTAGTCCGGGCGTATCTTCACGTCCCCGGCGAAGACCGTCAGCCTTCCGTCGGGCGCACCGGCGGCGATGCCGCCGCGCATCTCCTGCCGGATCTGCTGCTCGGCGTTGACGGGCGCTCCGGTCACCGGGTCGACCCAGAACATCGCTTTGACCGTGTACCAGAGGCTGGTTCCGGTGCTCTCCTCGAACGTCTTGGGGTCGATGCCCTCGATCGGCATCTTCTTCGGCAGGGGGACCTTCGTCCAGGGCACGGTCTGCTCGAAGTAGTAGACGTCCATGCCTTTGAAGGTGCGCGGGCCGACGTAGTGGATCGGTGAGGAACTGCGCGTCTGGGCGTCGAAGTAGAGGTAGTCGCGCGGCTCGGTGAAGAACGGCCACTTGAACTCGATGCCCTCGCGCCTGACCGGGTCCCCGTCGACCATCTCGCCGGTGGCGTGCACCGGGTCCTGGGTGTGCGCGTCGAAGACGTACCGCTCGGGGATCCGGGAGACCATCTTGCCGTCCGGGCCCATGATGTAGGACAGCGTGTCCCAGACGACGACGTCCTTGCCGGCGCTCGCCTCGATCTCCTTCGACGCCTCGACGTTGCCCTTGAGCGTCTGGACGATCGTGACCTTGTCGACCTTCTTCGGCCGCATGCCGGCCGTGTAGTCCAGGAGGGTCGCGTCCTTCGCCTCCAGGACCATCTCCTGGTACTGGTTCGGCGGGATCTTGGCGAGACGGGGGTACGCGTACCAGCGCAGCAGCGGTGCGAGGGCTGCGCAGAACACGGCTACGGCAAGCAGGACGAGGCTCGCTCTGCGTCGCACGGCCGGGCCCTCCTCTACTTTCCGGGCGCGGCGGGCGCGGTGGTGAGCAGGGGCTTGGGCGAGGTCTTGCCTTCGGGCGCCCCGAGCGCCGTGACGGCGAGGACGAGGGCCAGCGCGGCGGCCAGCCCGATGGCGGCGGCGACGAGTGCGCGCATGCGGGGCCCTCCGTATCTGATGGGGTGTCAGAGAGGGGGCACCGTAGCAACGCGGGGCGGAGATGAGAACCGTTCGTCTACGGGGTTTCGGACGGCCGCGAACCGCCCGGGGAGGGCGTGCGGCCGGGCGCCGGGGTGGTCTTCGCGGTGGGCGTGGGAGACGGCTTCGGGGTGGCGCTCGGGGTGGGGGTGGGCTTCGGGGTCGGGGTGGGGGTGGGCTTCGGAGTGGTGCTCGGGGTCGGCGTGGGAGTGGGGGTCGGCTTCGGGGTGGGCGTCGGCGTCGGGGACGGCTTCGGGGTGGTGCTGGGGGACGGCGTGGGCGTCGGAGTCGGCGTGGGGGTCGGAGAAGGTGTCGGCGTGGGAGTGGGCGTCGGCGTGGGGGTGGGCGTCGGCGTGGGAGTGGGCGTCGGCTTGGGTCCGGGCGTCCCGGCGGCGCCCGTGCCGCCTTCGTCGGGGACCTCGCGCGTCCCGGACAGGTAGTACGCGAACCAGGACCGGACCGTCCTCAGGTACTCCCCGGACTGGTTGTACGACAGCACCGCACGGTCGAGGTCGGCTCCCACCCGCAGGTCGCGGCTCCCCGCACACAGGTAGCGCCCGGCGGCCAGCGCCGCGTCGTACACGTTGTTCGGGTCCCGACGGCCGTCTCCGTTGCCGTCCTGACCCCAGGCCGCCCAAGTGGACGGGATGAACTGCATCGGCCCGACGGCCCGGTCGTAGCGGGCGTCGCCGTCGTACGCCCCCCCGTCGGTGTCGCCGATGCTCGCGAAGCCGTTGCCGTCGAGGACGGGACCGAGGATCGGCCGCAGCGTGGTGCCCGCGGCGTCCACTTGGCCGCCCCCGGCCTGCCCCGACTCGACCTTGCCGATCGCCGCGAGCAGTTGCCAGGGCAGTCCGCATCCGGGGTCGGTGTCCGCGATCTTCCGCTCGGCACGCCGGTACGCCGCCAGTACGCTCGCCGGTATCCCCCGCGCGCCCTGTGCCCCGTCCAGGGCCACCGGCTCGGTGGGTGACGCCCCGGCCGTTCGCGTGGGCGCGGGTGACGGCGTCGGGCCCTCGGACGGCTGTGTCTCGACGGGCGGCGGCAGTTCGGTGGAGTAGGCGGAGTCCCCGCCCTGCGGCGCGGTCGCGGAGGGGCCGCGGCCATCCCCGGTGGCGGCGGGCGTGCGGTCCTCGGTCCCCGAGGCGGGCCCCTGGGAGGCCGTCACCGCGGCCACCACCAGCGCGGAGACCAAGGCGGCGGCGCCGCTCCTGCGCAGCCGACCGAACCGGGCCGATATTCGTCCCCGCATGAGCCTGACTCCTCCCCGTCGACGTCCGCGTGACCCTACGTCAACTGCCTGCACAAGGCACGTACAGCAGGGGGGACTTCACCAATTCCCCACGTCCTGCGCAGCTCCCGCATACTGTTCGGACCGTTCGGGGACCGGAAGGGGCACCACATGCCGTTCACTCTCAGCCACGCGGCAGCCGTACTTCCGGCCGTCCGGCGGACCGGTCGGGCCCGCGGGCCGCTCATCGCGTCCGCACTGGTGCTGGGTTCCTTCGCCCCGGACACGTTCTACTTCCTGGACGCGGTCGTGCAAGGCGTGATGGGGTACGGCGATTTCACCCATTCCCTCCTCGGCGCGGTGACGGCCGACGCCGCGCTGACCATCGCCCTGGCCGCCTGCTGGCTGCTCCTGCGCGAGCCGTTGATCGCCTTGCTGCCGCGCGCCTGGCAGGGCAGGACGTATGCCTTCGTACGGGGTGAGGACTGGCGCGCCGATCGTCGCCTGCCGGCTCTCGCGCTCCGGTTCTACCTCTCGGCGGTGCTCGGCTCCCTGACGCACGTGGTGTGGGACAGCTTCACCCACCTCGACCGGTGGGGAACCAACGCGCTGCCCGCGCTGGGAGAACCGCTCGCCTTCGGCCTGCCCCTCTACTCATTTCTCCAGTACGGCAGTTCGGCGCTGGCCGCCTGCGCACTGCTGTGGTTCACGGTGACGGGCCTGCGCCGCCTGCCCGTGTCGCCCGTCCCACCGTCCGTGCCCTCGGCGGGGCGGGTGGAAGTCTGGTGCGCCGTCGCGTTGGCGGTGGTGTGCGTGGGGGCGGGGGTCACGCTGCGGGTGCTGCGCTACTTCACCTTCTTCAACCGCATCCGTACGCCTCTCGACATCATCCCGACCGTCTGTTTCGGTGCGGGCGGCGGACTCATGGTGGCCCTGCTGCTCTACGGGGCCCTGGTCCGCCTGCGCCACCGAGGCGACCGGCACGGCGAGGACCGGCACGACAGCGACGGGCACGGCGACGACGGGCACGACAGCGACCGGCACGGCGACCGCCACCGAGGCGGCGAGGAAACGCGGACGCCCGTCCCCACGGCGTAGCGGGGACGGGCATCTCGGCGGTGCGGGGCGGGGTCAGTGCGCGGCGGACTCCCAGTCCGGGCCGACGCCCACGGACACGTCCAGCGGGGCGCGCAGATCGACGGCGGCGCCCATCTCGCGGCGCACCAGCTCCTCCACCTTCTTCCGCTCGCCCGGCGCGATCTCCAGCACGATTTCGTCGTGGACCTGGAGCAGCATGCGCGAGGTCAGCCCGGCCTCGGTGAGGGCACGGTCGACGCGCAGCATCGCGACCTTGACGATGTCGGCGGCGGTGCCCTGGATGGGCGCGTTCAGCGCCATCCGCTCGGCGGCCTCGCGGCGCAACCGGTTGTCGCTGTTGAGGTCGGGCAGGTAGCGGCGGCGCCCCAGCACGGTCTCGGTGTACCCGGTGGCGCGGGCTTCCTCCACGACGCGCTGGAGGTAGTCGCGGACGCCGCCGAACCGCTCGAAGAAGGTCTCCATCAGTCCGCGCGCCTCGGCGGGTTCGATGTTCAGCTGCTGCGAGAGACCGAAGGCGGAGAGCCCGTAGGCGAGGCCGTAGGACATGGCCTTGATCTTGCGGCGCATCTCGGCGTCGACCGCGGACCGCTCCACGCCGAACACCTGGGAGGCGACGGTGGTGTGCAGGTCCTCGCCGGACAGGAACGCCTCGATCAGGCCCGCGTCCTCGGACAGGTGGGCCATGACGCGCAGCTCGATCTGGCTGTAGTCGGCGGTCATGAGGGATTCGTAGCCCTCACCGACGACGAAGCCGCGGCGGATGGCGCGGCCCTCGTCGGTGCGCACCGGCACGTTCTGCAGGTTCGGGTCGGTGGAGGACAACCGTCCGGTCGCGGCGACGGTCTGGCTGAAGCTGGTGTGCACACGGCCGTCGGCCGCGATCGACTTGACAAGGCCCTCGACGGTGACGCGCAGCTTGGCCTGCTCCCGGTGCCGCAGCATGATCACGGGCAGTTCGTGATCGGTCTGCGTCGCGAGCCAGGCCAGCGCGTCCGCGTCCGTGGTGTAACCGGTCTTGGTCTTCTTCGTCTTCGGCAGGTCCAGCTCGCCGAAGAACACTTCCTGGAGCTGCTTGGGCGAGCCGAGGTTGAACTCGTGGCCGACCGCGGCGTGCGCCTCCTTCACCGCCTGCTGCACGGCGCCAGCGAACTGCTGCTCCATGCCTTCGAGATGGTCGCGGTCGGCGGCGATGCCGGCCCGCTCCATCCGCGCCAACAGCTCGGAGGTCGGCAGCTCCATGTCGTGGAGCAGTTCTACGGCGCCGACCTCGGCGAGCTTGCCGGTGAAGGCCTCGCCCAGGTCGAGGACGGCGCGGGCCTGCGCCATCAGGGCCTCCGCCTCGGCGGTCTCGTCGGCGCCGAAGGCGAGCTGGCCGTCGGCGGCGGCCGGGGCGAGTTCACGGTGCAGGTACTCGTTGGACAGCGCGTCCAGGGCGAAGGAGCGGCGGCCCGGCTTGACCAGGTACGCGGCGAGCGCGGTGTCCATGGTGACGCCCGCCAGGCTCCAGCCGTGTTCGGGGAAGACCCGCATCAGGCCCTTGGCGTTGTGGACGACCTTGGGCTTCGCCGGGTCGGCCGCCCAGGCGGCGAAGGCCCGTTCGTCGGCCTCGTCCAGCTCGGACGGCTCGAACCAGGCGGCGGGCCCGCCGGCCGACGCCAGCGCGATCTCGCTGACGTTGCCCTGGCCCAGGCCCCAGCTGTCGACGGTCGCGACGCCGAGGGCCTCACCCGCGTGGCGCTCCAGCCAGGCGACGAGCTCGCCTGCGCCCAGCACCGATCCGTCCAGCTCCACCCCGGCCGCCGGGGCGGGGGCCTGCTCCTCGGCCGCGCCCGGGTCCATCGCCAGCAGCCGCTCGCGCAGCGAGGCGTTGCGGATCTCCAGCACGTCCAGCACACCGGTGACGGCGGACCGGTCGTAGGGGACGCGCGCCAGGTCGGCGGGGGACTTGTCCAGCTCGACGTCCTTGACCATCTCCGTCAGGACGCGGTTGAGCTTCACCGACTCCAGGTGGTCGCGGAAGTTCTGCCCGGCCTTGCCCTTGACCTCCTCGGCGCGTTCCACCAGCTCCTTGAACGACCCGAACTGGGTGATCCACTTGGCGGCGGTCTTCTCGCCGACGCCCGGGATGCCCGGCAGGTTGTCGGACGGGTCGCCGCGCAGCGCCGCGAAGTCCGGGTACTGCTGCGGGGTGAGCCCGTACTTCTCCTCGACCTTCTCCGGCGTGAACCGGGTCAGCTCGGAGACGCCCTTCGTCGGGTAGAGCACGGTGGTGTGCTCGGAGACCAGCTGGAAGGAGTCCCGGTCGCCCGTGACGATCAGCACCTCGAAGCCCGCGGCCTCGGCCTGCGTGGCCAGCGTCGCGATGACGTCGTCGGCCTCGAAGCCGTCGATCGCGAACCGCGGCACCCTCATCGCGTCCAGGAGCTCGCCGATCAGCTCGACCTGCCCCTTGAACTCGTCGGGCGTCTTGGAACGGTTCGCCTTGTACTCGGGGAACTCCGTCGCCCGCCAGGTCTTGCGGGACACGTCGAAGGCCACCGCGAAGTGCGTGGGCGCCTCGTCGCGCAGCGTGTTCGCCAGCATCGACGCGAACCCGTAGATGGCATTGGTCGGCTGGCCCGTCGCGGTCGTGAAGTTCTCCGCGGGCAGCGCGAAGAACGCCCGGTACGCCAGGGAGTGCCCGTCCATGAGCATCAGGCGGGGGCGGTCCGCTGCGGTCGGCTGGTCGGTCTTCTTCGATGCTGAATCTGCCACGCCTCCGATCCTAGGCGTCCGCTGTGACAATCCGGGCCGGCCGACCCCGACGACGAGGCCGACCGCCCGGGATGTCGGCGGGGCGTGGCAGGATCGCTTCGATATGCGAACGCGCGGCCCCGCCGGCGCGATGCCCGAGTGCTCGAAGGGGAGCGACATGGCCAGCAAGCCGCCCGCAGGTGATCCCGTACAGGACGCGCCGCAGGTCGCGCCTCCTCAGCACGCGGCGGCGGGCCTGCCGGCGATCGTGCACACCCTCAAGATCGCCGAGCGGCAGATGGGCCTGCGGCGCACCGCCCGCACCCTCCTCAAGGTCAACCAGAAGGACGGCTTCGACTGCCCCGGCTGCGCGTGGCCCGAGGGCGACAAACGCCACACCGCCGAGTTCTGCGAGAACGGCGCCAAGGCCGTCGCCGAGGAGGCGACGCTGCGCCGGGTGACCCCGGAGTTCTTCGCCGAGCACCCGGTGTCCGAACTCGCCGCCCGCAGCGGGTACTGGCTCGGCCAGCAGGGCCGCATCACGCAGCCCATGTATCTGGCGGAAGGCTCCGACCACTACGAGGCCGTGTCCTGGGAGCGGGCCTTCGAGATCATCGCGGAGGAACTGCGCGCCCTCGACTCCCCCGACGAGGCCCTCTTCTACACCTCGGGCCGCACCAGCAACGAGGCGGCCTTCCTCTTCCAGCTCTTCGCCCGCGAGTTCGGCACCAACAACCTGCCGGACTGCTCCAACATGTGCCACGAGTCCTCGGGCTCCGCGCTGAACGAGACCATCGGCATCGGCAAGGGCAGCGTCTCCCTCGAAGACCTCCACCAGGCCGATCTGATCATCGTCGCGGGGCAGAACCCCGGCACCAACCACCCGCGCATGCTCTCCGCCCTGGAACAGGCCAAGTCCGCCGGCGCGAAGATCATCTCGGTGAACCCGCTGCCCGAGGCCGGCACGGAGCGCTTCAAGAACCCGCAGAAGCCGCTCGGCATGCTCAAGGGCACGGCGCTGACCGACCTGTTCCTCCAGATCCGCATCGGCGGCGACCAAGCCCTCTTCCGCCTCCTGAACAAGCTCGTCATCGAGACCGACGGCGCCACCGACGAGGCGTTCATCCGCGAGCACACGCACGGGTACGAGGAGTTCGCCGCCACCGCGAAGAAGGCCGACTGGGCCGAGACCCTCACCGCCACCGGCCTGAGCCGCCCCGACATCGAGCGCGCCCTGGCCATGATCCTGGCCTCCGAGCGCACCATCGTCTGCTGGGCCATGGGGCTCACCCAGCACAAGCACGCCGTGGCCACCATCCGCGAGGTCGTGAACCTGCTCCTGCTGCGCGGCGACATCGGCCGGCCCGGCGCGGGCGTCTGCCCCGTCCGCGGCCACTCCAACGTCCAGGGCGACCGCACCATGGGCATCTTCGAACGGCCCGCGGCCGCCTTCCTCGACGCCCTCGACCGGGAATTCGGCATCACCTCGCCCCGCCACCACGGCTACGACGTGGTCCGCTCCATCGGGGCCCTGCGCGACGGCGAGGCGAAGGTGCTCTTCGCCATGGGCGGCAACTTCGTCGGGGCAACCCCCGACACCGCGGTCACCGAGGCCGCGATCCGCCGCGCCTGCCTCACCGTCCACGTCTCCACCAAGCTGAACCGCTCCCACGCGGTCACCGGCAAGCGCGCCCTGATCCTGCCCACCCTCGGCCGCACCGACAAGGACGTGCAGGCCTCCGGCAAGCAGTTCGTCACCGTCGAGGACTCCATGGGCATGGTCCACGCCTCGCGCGGCAACCTCCCGCCCGCCTCCCCCCACCTGCTCTCCGAGCCCGCCATCGTCGCCCGCCTCGCCCGCGCCGTACTCGGCGACGCCTCGCGCACCCCGTGGGAGGAGTTCGAACGCGACTACGCGGCCATCCGCGACCGGATCTCCCGCGTCGTCCCCGGCTTCGAGGACTTCAACGCCCGCGCCGCCCGCCCCGAGGGATTCCGCCTCCCCCACGCCCCGCGCGACGAGCGCCACTTCCCCACCGCGACCGGCAAGGCCAACTTCACCGCCGCGCCCGTGGAGTACCCCAAGCTCCCGGCGGGCCGGCTGCTGCTCCAGACCCTGCGCAGCCACGACCAGTACAACACCACCATCTACGGCCTCGACGACCGCTACCGCGGCATCACCGGCGGCCGTCGCGTCGTCATGGTCCACCCCGAGGACGCGGCCGAGCTGGGCCTGGCCGACGGCGCCTACACCGACATCGTCGGCGAGTGGTCGGACGGCGTGGAGCGCCGCGCCCCCGGCTTCCGCGTCGTGCACTACCCCACGGCCCGCGGCTGCGCCGCCGCGTACTACCCCGAGACCAATGTGCTGGTCCCGTTGGACTCCACCGCCGACACCAGCAACACCCCCGCGAGCAAGTCCGTCGTCGTGCGCTTCGAACCGGCCTGATAGAACGACCCCAGGACAAGATGGTTAACGAACGTTGACACACGAACGGAGCAGGCCCATGGGCGAGCAGCACGCAGTGAAGTTCCCGCAGGAGGTCCTCGACCAGTACGCGGCCCTGGGCATCGACCTGCCCGCCCTGTTCTCGGCGGGCGACCTCGGCGAGCGCATGGACATCCGCGTCCTGGAGGCCTCGGCCGACCGCGTGGTGGGCACCATGCCCGTCAAGGGCAACACCCAGCCCTACGGACTCCTGCACGGCGGCGCCTCCGCCGTCCTCGCCGAGACCCTCGGCTCGGTCGGCGCGATGATGCACGGCGGCATCGACAAGATCGCCGTCGGCGTCGACCTGAACTGCACCCACCACCGCGGCGTCCGCTCCGGCCTGGTCACCGGCGTCGCCACCCCCGTCCACAAGGGCCGCTCCACCACCACCTTCGAGATCGTCATCACCGACGACCAGGACAAGCGCGTCTGCACGGCCCGCCTCACCTGCCTCCTGCGCGACACGAACTCGTAACAGCCGTTCCGCGGAGAGCCGTTGTGCTGCCCCCGGCGCCGGTCTAGCGTTCCCCGCATGGGATCCGGACCGGCGCCGCGGCGCGCCACCGCCGCCTGCGCGGCGACCGCCGTCCTGAGCGCCGCGCTGCTCGGCTGCACCACCGCCACGCCGGCCGCCGCACCCGGCGGCTCCCCCGCCCCGCACACGACCTCGCCCCGGGAACTGTGTGACGCCCTGATCACCCACTGGGCCACCGTCATCCTCGACGGCGACGATGACGGCGACGGGGCCGGCGACCCCGTCCGCCTCGACTACCAGGCCATGGGCCTGTCCGGCGGCCAGAACGACATCCTGCGCGCCGTCGTCGAGGTCGCACGCGCCGAGCGGCGTGCCCGCGGACCGGCGGCAGCCCGCGAACTCGCCGGCCGCGAGGCGGCCCGCCGGTGCGCGGAGCGCTACCGCTCGGGCACCCCGACCGGCGGGCCCTGGCAGTGAGCGGCGGCATCGGCCCCGTCGAGCCCGGCGAGGGCACCTCGCGCCATGAGGTCTCGCACACGAAGGCCCGTACCCCCGCGCTCGCTCGGCTCCGCTCCCACTACGTGCGCCACCGCCGGGCCGTCCTCACGATCACCGCCCTGGTGTGTGCCACGGGGCTGGCCGTCGGCGGCGTCCACCGGTACGCCGCGCGCCCCCGTCCCACCCCACGGACACCGACGGCGCCCTCCCAGAACATCTCCCTCGGCTACGGCGAACCGATCGAGCCCGGCGCCGTCGGCACCGCCTTCACGTTCACTGTGCGTGTGCGCAACAGTTCCGAGCTGCCCGTCTCGATCGAGCGCATCACACAGCCCTCGCGGGCACTGAGCGTAGCGATCCGGCCGGCCCTGCCCGTCGTGGTGGCCGAGGGGGAGCTCCGCGAGCTGGTCATCGACATTCGGGTCACCGACTGCGTGCATGTGGCACGGAATTCCGGACTGCCATTCCTGGAAGTAACCCTCAGTAATGGAATCCAGAATGAGGACCACAGTTACATCCCTGGTGACCGATATGCCAGGGATCTTTCCGTCGCTCTGACCAGGGCCTGTCCCGAAGATCGAGACGTCTCCACCTCACCGCCGTCATGAGCAAAACGCCCCAGAGTCCTGGAAAGACAGGACTGAACCCGCCCCACGGTCCTGCCGCGTCTCATGATGCGGACTGCACGAACCGGCCGGAATTCCCCCGTTCCACCCGCACGGGTCCGGTATGTATTACGCCGTGGCATAACAAGAGAGTCACATCATTGGCCTGAGCCCTCCATAACGTACGAAGTCCCGCCTAGAGTCACCGCCAGTTACCGCGACCACCGGATTTCACTCAGTTCGGTTCCGCGCGTTCGACTCGACGCGTCCCAGGGGGGACGCGGCGCCAGGAAAGGACTGATCGTGCGTCATCGTCAGCTCATCGCCGTGACGGCCGCCCTCGCCGCGGGCGCTCTCACTCTCACCGCCTGTGGTTCGCGCAACGACTCGGCCGGCTCCACCGGTGACGGTGGCAACACCACGGTCGTCATAGGCGTCGACGCCCCGCTGACGGGCGACCTCTCCGCCCTCGGCCTCGGCATCAAGAACTCCGCCGACCTCGCCGCCAAGCAGGCCAACGAGAAGAAGTACGTCAAGGGCGTCACCTTCAAGATCCAGGCCCTCGACGACCAGGCCCAGGCCTCCTCCGGCCAGCAGAACGCCACCAAGCTCACCGCCGACAAGGACGTCCTCGGCGTCGTCGGCCCCCTGAACTCCTCGGTGTCCGAGTCGATGCAGAAGGTCTTCGACGACGCCAAACTGGCCCAGATCTCCCCGGCCAACACCAGCCCCTCCCTGACCCAGGGCCCCAAGTGGGCCGAGGGCCAGAAGGTCCGCACCTACAAGAGCTACTTCCGCACCGCGACCACGGACGCCATCCAGGGCCCCTTCGCCGCGCAGTACCTCTTCAACAAGGCGGGCAAGAAGAAGGTCTTCATCATCGATGACAAGAAGACCTACGGTGCCGGCCTCGCCGGAACCTTCAAGGGCGAGTTCACCAAGCTCGGCGGCCAGGTCGTCGGCGAAGGCCACATCGACCCGGAGTCCAAGGACTTCTCCGCCATCGTGACCCAGGTCAAGTCCTCGGGCGCCGACGTCGTCTACTACGGCGGCGAATACCCGGCGGCCGGCCCCCTCAGCAAGCAGATCAAGGCCTCCGGCACCAACATCCCCCTCGTCGGCGGCGACGGCATGAAGGACAAGAAGTACGTCGAGCTCGCCGGTGCCGAAGCCCAGGGCGACCTCTGCACCTCCGTCGGCGCACCCGTCGAGACCCTGCCCTCGGCCAAGGACTTCATCGCCAACTACAAGAAGGCCGGCTACAAGGACGACTACTCCGCCTACGGCGGCTACTCGTACGACTCCGCCTGGGCCATCATCGAAGCGGTCAAGAAGGTCGCCGACGCCAACAACGGCAAGCTTCCCTCCGACTCCCGCGCCAAGGTCCTCGAAGCCGTCCAGGGCGTCAACTTCGACGGCGTGACCGGCAAGGTCTCCTTCGACGAGTTCGGTGACGCCACCAACAAGCAGCTGACCGTCTACAAGGTCGACGGCGACGACTTCAAGACCGTCGAGTCCGGCACCCTCGGCAGCTGACCTCCCTCCGCTAGCTCGCTAGCAGCTCACCCCTCATTGCCGCGCGGGGCGCGCACAGCGCCCCGCGCGGTGTCACATCCGTCGAAAGACTCGGAGGACCTGCGGTGCACGAACTGCCGCAACAGCTGGTCAACGGCCTGCTACTGGGATCCATGTACGGGCTCGTCGCCATCGGCTACACGATGGTCTATGGCATCGTCCAGCTCATCAACTTCGCGCATGGCGAGATCTTCATGACCGGCGGCTTCGGAGCCCTCACGGTCTGGCTGATGCTCCCCACCGGCACCACCATGTGGATCGCGCTGCCGCTCATGCTCATAGGCGCGGTCATCGTCGCCACCACCATCGCCGTCGGAGCCGAACGCTTCGCCTACCGGCCCCTGCGCAGCGCGCCCCGGCTCGCCCCGCTCATCACCGCCATCGGTCTCTCCATCGTCCTCCAGCAGGCGGTATGGGCCTGGTACCCCGACGCGAAGTCTTCCGTAGTCTTCCCGCAGATCCCCGGCGGCGCCTTCCACCTCGGCAGCGTCACCATCCAGACCGGTGACGTGTTCCTCCTGATCGCCGCCCCCATCTCCATGGCCTTCCTCGGCTTCTTCGTGAAGAAGACCCGCACCGGCCGCGGCATGCAGGCCACCGCCCAGGACCCGGACACCGCGAAGCTCATGGGCATCAACACCGACCGCATCATCACGGTCGCGTTCGCCCTCGGCGCCGCCTTCGCCGCCGTCGGAGCCGTCGCCTACGGCCTGAAGTACGGCGAAGTCAACTACCGCATGGGCTTCATCCTCGGCCTCAAGGCGTTCACCGCCGCCGTCCTCGGCGGCATCGGGAACATCTACGGCGCCATGATCGGCGGCCTGGTCCTCGGCCTCGCCGAGACCCTCACCACCGCCTACATCGCCGACGTCCCCGGCATGAGCCAGCTCGGCGGCCAGTCCTGGGGCAACACCTGGGCGTTCGTACTCCTCATCCTCGTGCTCCTCCTGAGGCCCCAAGGCCTGCTGGGCGAGCGCGTGGCGGACAGGGCGTGAGAACCATGACGACCATCACCGCGGACACCGCGAACACCACCGCAGCCGACACCGGCTTCATCGCGATCCCCGAGAAGACGGCGCGCCTCCTCGCCACCGGCGGCGGCGTCCTCACCGTCATCTCCTGCTTCCTGTCCTGGACCTGGACCGCAGCCTTCCCCGGAGACCTCACCGTCTACGGCTACCCCGGCGGCCTCCAGTGGCTCGTCCTCATCGGCGGCGCCCTCACCACCCTCTTCGGACTCGCCTCCTACGGGATCAAGGGCCTCGGCTGGCTCACCCCCGCAGGCGCCGACGCGGCCGTCAAACTCGCCGCACTCGCCGCCTTCGCCACCGCCTGGTACACGATCGTCACCATCACCGTCACCCTCGGCGGCGTCGTCAACCTCGAACCCGGCGGCTACGTCGTCGCCGCAGCCACCCTCCTCACCCTGATCGGCGCCCTCGCGCTGCCCTTCGCCCGCCCCGTCCTGGACGCCCCGGACCCCGACGACACCCCCTGGGAACAGCGCAAGCACCACCTCGGCAACACCTGGACGACCTTCAAGGCCGCCCTGGCCAACCACGCGCCGCGCCCCGCCCGCGCCATCCCGGCCTGGGCCGAGATCCTGCTGATCGCGGCCGTCCTGGCGGTGACCCTCGGAGTCTTCACCTACGGGATCACCACGCCGTACCAGGAACTCTTCATCGGCTTCCTCATCACCGCCGGCTTCGGCTTCGCCGCCCTCAACAAGGCCGGCCTGCTCGCCCGCTTCACCGCCCTCACCACCAAGCACCGCAACGTCGCACTCGTCGGCGCCTTCGCCGCCGCCGCGGCCTTCCCGCTCACCCAGACCGACGACCAGTACGCGACCCTCGGCGTCAACATCCTCATCTTCGCCACCGTCGCACTCGGCCTGAACATCGTCGTCGGCCTCACCGGGCTCCTCGACCTCGGCTACGTCGCCTTCCTCGGCGTCGGCGCCTACACCGCCGCCCTGGTCTCCGGCTCGCCCAACTCCCCCTTCGGAGTACACCTCCCCTTCTGGGCCGCCATCCTCCTCGGCGCCGCCGCGTCCATGGTCTTCGGCGTCCTCATCGGCGCCCCCACCCTGCGCCTGCGCGGCGACTACCTCGCCATCGTGACCCTCGGCTTCGGAGAGATCTTCCGGATCTCCATGAACAACCTCGACGGAGTCTCCGGGCCCGACCTCACCAACGGCCCCAACGGCATCGCCGGCGTCCCCAACGTCGACCTCTTCGGCTTCGATTTCGGCGCCAACCACACCATCGCCGGATTCACCGTCGGCCGCTTCGCCAACTACTTCCTGCTGATGCTCCTGGTCACCCTCATCGTGATCATGGTCTTCCGCCGCAGCGCGGAATCCCGCATCGGCCGCGCCTGGGTCGCCATCCGCGAAGACGAAACCGCCGCCGAAGCCATGGGCATCAACGGCTTCCGCGTCAAGCTCGTCGCCTTCGCCCTCGGCGCCACCCTCGCCGGCCTCGCCGGAGCCGTACAGGCCCACGTGAACTACACCGTCACCCCGGACCAGTACGTCTTCGCCAACGCCGTCCCCCCGAACTCGGCATTCCTGCTCGCCGCGGTCGTCCTCGGCGGCATGGGCACCATCTCCGGCCCCCTGGTCGGCGGCGCCCTGCTCTTCATGATCCCCAACAAGCTCCAGTTCCTGGGCGAATACCAGCTCCTCGTCTTCGGCATCGCGCTCGTCATCCTCATGCGCCTGCGCCCCGAAGGCCTCATCCCCAACCGGCGCAACCAGCTCGAACTCCACGCGGACCTCGAAGCGCCCACAGTCCTCGGCAAGACAGGGGTCTGACCCATGACGACGACCACCACGGCAACCGCCGAGACCGTCCTCGACGCCCGCGGCGTCACCATGCGATTCGGCGGCCTCACCGCCGTCAAGAACGTCGACCTCACCGTCCGCAGCGGCGAGATCGTCGGCCTCATCGGCCCCAACGGCGCCGGCAAGACCACCTTCTTCAACTGCCTCACCGGCCTCTACATCCCCACCGAGGGCGAAGTCCGGTACAAGGGCACGGTCCTGCCACCCAAGTCCTACAAGGTCACCGCGGCCGGAATCGCCCGCACCTTCCAGAACATCCGTCTCTTCAACAACATGACGGTCCTGGAAAACGTCCTCGTCGGCCGCCACACCCGCACCAAGGAAGGCCTCTGGGCGGCCCTCCTGCGCCTGCCCAGCTTCGGCCGCGCCGAAGAAGCCAGCCGCGAGAAGGCCATGGAACTCCTGGAGTTCATCGGTCTGGCCCACAAGGCCGAACACCTCGCGCGCAACCTTCCCTACGGCGAACAGCGCAAGCTGGAGATCGCCCGCGCCCTCGCCAGCGACCCCGGCCTCATCCTCCTGGACGAGCCCACCGCCGGCATGAACCCGCAGGAGACCCGGACCACCGAAGAACTCATCTTCGCCATCCGGGACAAGGGCATCGCCGTCCTCGTCATCGAGCACGACATGCGCTTCATCTTCAACCTCTGCGACCGCGTCGCCTGCCTCGTCCAAGGCGAAAAGCTCATCGAAGGCACCGCCACCGAGGTCCAGAGCGACGAGCGCGTCGTCGCCGCCTACCTCGGCGAACCCTTCGAAGGCGCCCCCGGCGACGAGGAGATCGCGGAAGTCGAAGCCGCCGAGGCCCCCGTAACCGCGGAGACCACCGAGGTCACCGAGGTCACCGAGGTCACCGAGGTCACCGAGGTCACCGAGGTCACGGAAACCGCCGATACCCCGGAGGCACCCGCAGCCACCGAGGCCACCGACACTCCCGCGGCCCCCGAAGCCGCCGAAACCCCGGAGGCCACCGAGGCGCACAGCACCACCAGCACGGACGGAGAAGCCAAGTGACCGCACTCCTCGAGGTCGAGGACCTCCGCGTCGCCTACGGCAAGATCGAAGCCGTCAAAGGCATCTCCTTCAGCGTCGACGAGGGCGAGATCGTCACCCTCATCGGCACCAACGGCGCCGGCAAGACCACGACCCTGCGCACCCTCTCCGGCCTGATCAAACCGCGCGGCGGCCAGATCAAGTTCCAGGGCAAGTCGCTCAAGAAGGTCCCCGCGCACGACATCGTCGCGCTCGGACTCGCCCACTCCCCCGAGGGGCGGCACATCTTCCCGCGCATGACGATCGAGGACAACCTCCTCCTCGGCGCCTTCCTGCGCAGCGACAAGGACGGCATCCAGAAGGACGTCCAGCGGGCCTACGACCTCTTCCCCATCCTGGGAGAGCGCCGCAAGCAGGCCGCCGGCACCCTCTCGGGCGGCGAACAGCAGATGCTCGCCATGGGCCGCGCGCTCATGTCCCGTCCGAAGCTGCTCATGCTCGACGAGCCGTCGATGGGCCTCTCGCCGCTCATGATGCAGAAGATCATGGCTACCATCGCCGAACTCAAGTCCCAGGGCACGACCATCCTGCTCGTCGAGCAGAACGCCCAGGCGGCGCTCTCGCTCGCCGACCAGGGCCACGTCATGGAGATCGGCAAGGTCGTCCTGTCCGGCCCCGGCCGCGAACTCCTCGTCAACGAGGACGTCCGCAAGGCCTACCTCGGCGAGGACTGACCCCTCCGCCGTCCCACGTACGTGAGGCCCGTCACCGCGATCCGGTGACGGGCCTCACGCGCGTTCCACGCCCCTACTGGGCGGCGTTCTGCTTCTTCTCCTCGGCGTCCTCGATGACCGCCTCGGCGACCTGCTGCATGGACATACGACGGTCCATGGAGGTCTTCTGGATCCACCGGAACGCCGCCGGCTCCGTCAGCCCGTACTGCGTCTGCAGGATGCTCTTCGCCCGGTCCACCAGCTTGCGGGTCTCCAGCCGCAGCGAGAGGTCCGCGACCTCCTTCTCCAGCGCCTTCAGCTCCGCGAAGCGCGAGACGGCCATCTCGATGGCCGGGACGACATCGCTCTTGCTGAACGGCTTCACCAAGTACGCCATGGCCCCGGCGTCCCGCGCCCGCTCCACCAGGTCGCGCTGCGAGAA
Source organism: Streptomyces sp. Tek67B01 (assembly GCF_055231995.1). Classification (NCBI taxonomy): domain Bacteria; kingdom Bacillati; phylum Actinomycetota; class Actinomycetes; order Kitasatosporales; family Streptomycetaceae; genus Streptomyces; species Streptomyces sp. Tek67B01. Next base: position 5,292,823 of record NZ_JBUYUY010000001.1, on the reverse strand, counting down.
CGCGGTCAGCATCAGGACCGGGGCGATGGACTCCTCGGCGATCTTCTCGGCGGCGGAGATCCCGTCGAGGACGGGCATCTTCACATCGAGGATCACCAGGTCGGGCCGGTGCTCCCGGGCCAGCTCGACGGCGGCCTGGCCGTCCCCGGCCTCGCCGACGACGGAGTACCCCTCCTCTTCGAGCATCTCTTTCAGGTCGAGACGGATGAGCGCCTCGTCCTCGGCGATGACGACGCGGGTCGTCAGCGGCGGAACGTGCGACTGGTCGGCGTCGGGCGTGGGCGTCGACTCGTGCTCGGCGGTCACGGGTGGCTCCTCGTTGCGGGGCATTCAAACTCCCATGAGCCTACCGAGCTGCGGTAAGGTGGTCTCGCAGCGGGTCGGGGGTAACCTTCGATTCGTTGGGCCCCGGTAGCCCAATTGGCAGCAGGCGATGGATTCAAAACCCATTCAGTGTCGGTTCGAGTCCGACCCGGGGCACTTTTCCTTATTTTTGAAGGTCACGCGTGAATCGCGTGACCTTCACTCGTTCCAGCGAAGCTCACCCGAATCGCCCACGCGAACGAAATATTCGCGCCAGCGTCGGCCGTGTGTACGACATGCTCATCCGCAAGCACGTGATCGGGCTGCTCGCCGACGGACGCAGTCTGAACTCCGTCAGCAAAGAGACCGGCATATCGCGGTCGGCCATCCGGGCCTGGCAAACCCGGCTCGAACCCCGGTCCCACTTGCTCAACCAGGCAGCGCCCTGCTCGGCCCCCACCGAGACCGCCGCCTACGCCTATCTGCTCGGCCTCTACCTCGGTGACGGGTGCGTCAGCCCCCACCCCCGGGGCGGGCACCACCTCCGGATCGCCTGCGCGGACGCGTGGCCGGGCCTCATCGAGCAGTGCCGGGACGCGATCACAGCCGTACGCCCCAACGACAAGGTCTACGTGTTGCAGAAACAGGGATGCGTGGCCGTGACGAGCTACGGGCGTCACTGGACGTGCATGTTCCCCCAGCACGGCCCCGGCAAGAAGCACGAGCGGCGGATCGTCCTCGAAGGTTGGCAGCAGGAGATCGTCGACGCCCACCCCTGGGAGTTCCTGCGGGGGCTGATCCACTCCGACGGGTGCCGGGTCACCAACTGGACCGTGCGGAACGGCAAGCGGTACGAGTACCCCCGGTACTTCTTCACCAACAAGTCCGATGACATCCGGCGGCTCTGCACGGACACCCTCACCAAGGTCGGCGTGCGGTACACCGTCCTGGCCCGGGGCAGTGACCCCTTCAACGTGTCCGTCGCGCGCAAGGCCTCGGTGGCCCTGATGGACGCGCACATCGGGGCCAAGTACTAGGCGAGGTGGACCGCCAGGCCGCAGAGGCCCTTGCCGTTCTCGACGGCGGTGCGCCAGACGCGCAAGGGGCCGTCGAGGACGGATTCCTCGTCCTTCGCGTAGTCCAGCCAGTCCTGGGCGTCGGCGCGGGAACGCTCGGACGGGGTGAAGGTCAAGGTCCGCTCCACCTCGGGGAGGCACCGGCGGACTTGGGCGGAGGGGAGGAGGCCGTGTCTGACAGTGGGGCGGGGGGTCAGGGCGTCGCTCAGGGGAGGTCGGCGTCGCCGCCGAGGTTGGCGACCATGCGGCGGAGGGTGTCGATGGTGGCGGCGTAGGTGGGGGTGTCGATGCCTTGGCGCATGCGGGCGTGGACGGCCGCGTTGCGGTCGTGGGCGCGCAGGCGGCCTGCTTCGCCTTCGATGGTGAGGGCGAGGGTGCCGCGGGTGGTGGTGAGCCAGCCGCGGGTGGTGAGGTCTTCGTAGACGGCTTCGAAGTCGGTGTTCTGGTCGTCGAAGCGGGTGAGCTTTTCGGTGAGGGTGGCGGGGGTCCAGGCTCCGGGGGCGCCGGCTACGTGGTTGAGGATCCACCAGTGGGGTTGGGTGAGGTGTTCTTCGGCGAGGGCGGTGCGCAGGCCGGTGATGACGAGGTTGGCGGCTTCGCGGCTCCAGTAGCCGATGGCTTGGGCGGCGAGTTGTTCCTCGGGGTAGGGCTTGATGTCCATGTGGTTGAAGGTAGGACCTCGACTTAGGTTGAGGTCAAGGTGTCGTGGTGGGTCGTTTGTCCCGCTCCGCTAGGCCTCAAGCGATCCAAAGGAGTTGACGGTGCGGTTGCGTGATGTGGAGCTCGGTGATGTCGGGGCGTACGTCCGAATGCGGTGCGATCCCGTGATGATGGCCGATCTGGGCGGGCCGTTGCCGCGTGAGGGCATGGTGGAGAAGGTGGAGCGGGATGTCCGCAGGGCGGCGGCGGATGTCGACTGGATCAAGATGATCGTCCCTGATCCGGCTGTGCCCGAGGTGGTGGCGGGGACGGTGACCCTGTGGTCCCACGACTCCGGGGACGGGCCGGTGTCGGAGATCGGGTGGATGGTGTTGCCGGAGTTCCAGGGGCGGGGGCTGGGCAACGGTGCCGTCCGTGGCGTGTTGGAACTCGCACGGGAGGACGGTCGTTGGGGTCTGGTGCACGCGTTTCCGGCGGCGGGGAACGGTGCTTCGAACGCAATGTGCCGGTCTTTGGGCTTCCGGTTCGTCGGTGCGTGCGAGGTGGAGTTCGCGGGGCGGCTCTTGGCGTCCAACCACTGGGCCGTTGATTGCCGCGCGGGTCTGGGGTGAGGGCTGCCCCGCCGGGGGTTTTCGCGGCGGGGCTCGTCTTGCCGGCGGGTGTCGTCAGCTGACGGCGTCGCCGATGTGGTGGACGCGGACGAGGTTGGTGGAGCCGGTGACGCCGGGGGGTGAGCCGGCGGTGATGACGACGATGTCGCCGGGTACGCAGCGGCCGATCCGCAGGAGTTCTTCTTCGACTTGGTCGACCATGGCGTCGGTGGAGTCGACGTGGGGTCCGAGGAAGGTTTCGACGCCCCAGGTGAGGTTGAGTTGGGAGCGGGTCGCGGGGTCGGGGGTGAAGGCCAGGAGGGGGATGGGTGAGCGGTAGCGGGAGAGCCGGCGGACGGTGTCTCCGCTCTGGGTGAAGGCGACGAGGAACTTGGCGCCGAGGAAGTCGCCCATTTCGGCGGCGGCGCGGGCGACGGCGCCGCCTTGGGTGCGGGGTTTGCTGCGTTCGGTGAGGGGCGGGAGGCCCTTGGCGAGGATGTCTTCTTCGGCGGCTTCGACGATGCGGGCCATGGTGCGCACTGTCTCGACGGGGTATTTGCCGACGCTGGTTTCTCCGGAGAGCATCACGGCGTCGGTTCCGTCGATGATGGCGTTGGCGACGTCGGAGGCTTCGGCTCGGGTGGGCCGGGAGTTGTCGATCATCGAGTCGAGCATTTGGGTGGCGACGATGACGGGTTTGGCGTTGCGCTTGGCGAGTTTGACGGCGCGCTTTTGGACGATGGGGACTTGTTCGAGCGGCATTTCGACGCCGAGGTCGCCGCGGGCGACCATGATGCCGTCGAAGGCGGCGACGATGTCGTCGATGTTCTCGACCGCCTGGGGCTTTTCGATCTTCGCGATGACGGGGAGGCGGCGGCCTTCCTCGTCCATGACGCGGTGGACGTCTTCGATGTCTCGGCCGCTGCGGACGAAGGACAGGGCGATGATGTCGGCGCCTGCGCGCAGGGCCCAGCGGAGGTCGTCGAGGTCCTTTTCGGAGAGGGCGGGGACGGAGACCGCGACGCCGGGCAGGTTGAGCCCCTTGTGGTCGGAGACCATGCCGCCTTCGACGACGAGGGTGTGGACGCGGGGGCCGTCGACGCCGGTGACCTGGAGGGTGACGCGGCCGTCGTCCACGAGGATGCGTTCGCCCGTGGTGACGTCTGCCGCGAGGCCCTTGTAGGTGGTGCCGCAGGTGTGGCGGTCGCCTTCGTGGTCTTCGACGGTGATGGTGAATTCGTCACCGCGTTCAAGGAGTACGGGGCCTTCGCGGAAGCGGCCGAGTCGGATCTTCGGACCTTGAAGGTCGGCGAGGATGCCGACGCTGCGGCCGGTCTCGTCGGAGGCCTTGCGTACGCGCTGGTAGCGCTCCTCGTGTTCGGCGTAGGTGCCGTGGCTGAGGTTGAGGCGGGCGATGTCCATTCCGGCTTCGACCAGGGCTTTGATCTGGTCGTACGAGTCGGTGGCGGGCCCCAGGGTACAAACGATTTTTGCTCGGCGCATGAAACGAGCGTATGCCCCTACCAGGGAGTAGGAAATTGGTTCAGGGTGTCCAATCAACAACCGTTCGGCAAAAGGTTGTTGACAATTGTTGAATGTGCGTGGGGGTGCTCCGATGAGCACCCCCGGGGCGGCGCGGAGAGGCTTTCTCGGGAGGTTCGTCGGCTGTTTGTCGGGGGTGGTCAGAGCTGGGGAGGAGTCATCGTGAACCGGGCGTTCACCTGGGCGTAGACGGTCTGGCGCTGGGGTTCGAGGTCCAGGGGCGGGGCGCCGGCGGGTTCCGCGGGGGCGCCGTAGGCCATGGTGCGCATGCCGGAACCGGGGGCGGCCGCGAAGGGGGCGGCGTTCTCGGCACCGAGGTCCGCGAGTTCGACGAGGGCGGCGAGTCGGGCGCCGAGGGCTTCGGCGTATTCGCGGGCGCGCTGGACGGCTTCGAGTACGGCTTGGCGGCGGGCTCGGCCGTGGGCGGGTGAGGTGGGGCGCAGGGCCCACCAGGGGCCGTCGATGCGGGTGAGTTCGAGGTCGGCGAGGCGGGTGGTGAGTTCGCCGAGGGTGGTGAAGTCGTTGAGCTCAGCGGTGATGAGGACGCGGCCGTGGTAGGCGCGGACGCGTTCGGCGCGGCCGTGGCGGGTGAGTTCGGGGGTGATGGAGAAGGCGCCCGTTTCGAGCTTTTCGACGGGGTCGCCGTAGCTTTTGACGAGGTCGAGTACGGCGTTGTTGCGGCGGGTGAGGTCTTCGAGTGCGGTGCGCCGGTCGGTGCCGCGGGCGCTGACGGTGATGCCGATGCGGGCGATCTCGGGGTCGACTTCGAGTCGGGCTTCGCCGCGGACCGCGACGCGCGGGACTTCGGGGGTTCCGTAGGGCTGGTGCGTGGCGTCCTGAGTCATGGATTCACTCTCGCACTGTGGTCGTGGGGGTGTGGTCATCGGATCGAAACCTGGTGGGGGTGTTGTGAGTTGTTACCCCTGGGTCAGAATCTACGCGCGTTGTACAGGCCTCAAAAGGGGAGACGGCATGGCGTTCGACCGCAGGACATTTCTGGGTACTTCGGCTGCGACGGGTGCGGCCGTGGCGTTGGCGGGGGCTTCGGGCACCCCGGCGGCAGCCGCGGTGGAGGAGTCCGCGACGGGCGGGCCTTCCGGTTCGCGCACGTACTCGTTCACGGTAATGGGGACCACCGACCTGCACGGGAATGTCTTCAACTGGGACTACTTCACGGACAAGGAGTTCGACGACAAGGCGCACAACGACGTCGGTCTGGCCAAGATCTCCACGTTGGTGGAGCAGGTGCGGGCGCGGAAGGGGCGTTGCAACACGCTGCTGATCGACGCCGGTGACACGATCCAGGGCACGCAGCTCGCGTACTACTACGCGAAGGTCGACCCGATCACCGCGCGTCGGGGTCCGGTGCATCCGATGGCGCAGGCGATGAACGCGATGGGGTACGACGCGGCGGCGCTCGGCAATCACGAGTTCAACTACGGCATCCCGGTGTTGCGCAAGTTCCAGGAGCAGTGTCGTTTCCCGCTGCTGGGGGCGAACGCGCTGGACGCGAAGACGTTGCAGCCGGCGTTCCCGCCGTACAGCATGCACCGGTTGCGGACCCCGCACGGGCGGGACGTGAAGGTGGCGGTGTTGGGGCTGACGAACCCGGGGATCGCGATCTGGGACAAGGCGAACGTGCAGGGGAAGATGACGTTCCCGGGTCTGGAGGAGCAGGCGGCGAAGTACGTGCCGCGGCTGCGTTCGATGGGTGCGGATGTGGTGATCGTGTCGGCGCATTCGGGGTCGAGCGGTACGTCGAGCTACGGCGACCAGTTGCCGTACATCGAGAACGCGGCCGGGTTGGTGGCGGAGCAGGTGCCGGGGATCGACGCGATCCTGGTGGGTCACGCGCACGCGGAGATCCCGGAGTACCGGGTGAGGAACAAGGCGACCGGTAAGGACGTGGTGCTGTCCGAGCCGTTGAAGTGGGGACAGCGGTTGACGCTGTTCGACTTCGACCTGGTGTGGGAGCGCGGCCGGTGGTCGGTGGCGAAGGTCGGGGCGCAGGTGTTGAACTCGAACACGGCGGTGGAGGACCCGAAGATCACGGGGTTGTTGTCGGACGAGCACCGGAAGGTCGTCGCGTACGTCAACCAGGTGATCGGTACGTCGACGCGGGCGATGTCCTCGCAGGAGGGTCCGGTGAAGGACGTTCCGATCATCGACCTGATCAACCACGTGCAGGCGGAGACGGTGAAGGCGGCTCTGGCGGGCACGCAGTGGGCGGCGTTGCCGGTGTTGTCGCAGGCGTCCTGCTTCTCGCGGACGGCGTCCATCCCGGCCGGGCAGGTGACGATCAAGGATGCGGCGGGGCTGTACCCGTTCGAGAACACCCTGGAGGCGCGGTTGTTGACCGGCGCCCAGTTGAAGGACTACCTGGAGTATTCGGCGCGGTACTACGTGCGTACCGCTCCGGGTGATGTGGTGGATCCGGCGAAGCTGACGAACTCGGAGGGTGTTCCGGACTACAACTACGACGCGGTGTACGGGTTGACGTACGACATCGACATCGCGCAGCCGGTGGGGTCGCGGATCACGGGCTTGTCCTTCCAGGGGAAGGCCGTGGATCCGGCGGCGCGGTTCGTGTTCGCGGTGAACAACTACCGGGCCTCGGGCGGTGGGAACTTCCCGCACGTCCCGCAGGCCGAGCAGCTGTGGTCGAACTCCGAGGAGATCCGCAACACGATCATCCAGTGGGTGAAGGCGAAGGGGTCGATCGATCCGGCGGGCTTCGCGTCGGTGGACTGGCGTTTGACGCGGGCCGGGGTGCCGGTCTTCCCGTAGTCGCCGCTCCGGGCTTCCCTTGGTCGCCTGGGTGTCGGTCGTCGTCAGGGGTGCTCGACCAGCGGGAGCAGTTCGCTCGTGGGGTGGGGGCGGGCGTGTTCGCGCTGGTCGAGTCCGAAGGTGGTGAAGGCGGTGCGGGTGGGCTGCGGGTAGGCCTCTTTGCCCGTCAGGGTGTTCAGGATGGCGGCGCTGCGCCAGGCCGCGAGGCCGAGGTCGGGGGCTCCGACGCCGTGGGTGTGGCGTTCGCCGTTTTGGACGAAGACGCTGCCGGTGACACTGGGGTCGAGGCTCATCCGGTAGCGGTCGTCGATGCGGGGGCGGCCCGCGGAGTCCTTGCGGAGGTAGGGGTCGAGGCCGGCGAGGAGGCTGGTGAGGGGGCGTTCGCGGTAGCCGGTGGCGAGGACGACGGCGTCGGTGGTGAAGCGGGAGCGGGTGCCCTGCTGGGTGTGTTCGAGGTGGAGTTCGACCTTGGTGGTGGCGACGCGGCCGGCGGTGCGGACGCTGACGCCGGGGGTGAGGACGGCGTCGGGCCAGCCGCCTTGGAGGGTGCGGCGGTAGAGCTCCTCGTGGATGGCGGCGATGGTGTCGGCGTCGATGCCTTTGTGGAGTTGCCACTGGGCGGGGACGAGTTGGTCGCGGACGGGTTCGGGGAGGGCGTGGAAGTAGCGGGTGTAGTCGGGGGTGAAGTGTTCCAGGCCGAGTTTGGAGTACTCCATGGGGGCGAAGGCGGGGGTCCGGGCGAGCCAGGTGAGGCGTTCGCGGCCGGCGGGGCGGGCGCGGAGCAGGTCGAGGAAGACTTCGGCTCCGGACTGGCCCGATCCGATGACGGTGACGTGTTCGGCGCCGAGGACGCGTTCACGGTTGTCGAGGTAGTCGCAGGAGTGGATGACGGGGACGGTGGGGGCTTCGGCTAGGGGGCGCAGGGGTTCGGGCACGTACGGGGCGGTGCCGACGCCGAGTACGAGGTTGCGGGTGTAGCTGCGGCCGAGGGCTTCGGCTTCGCCGTCGGCGTCGAGCTGCGTGAAGTCGACTTCGAAGAGGTCGCGTTCGGGGTTCCAGCGGACGGCGTCGACCTGGTGGCCGAAGTGGAGCCCGGGCAGGCGTCCGGCGACCCAGCGGCAGTAGGCGTCGTATTCGGCGCGTTGGATGTGGAACTGCTCGGCGAAGTAGAACGGGAAGAGCCGTTCCTTGTGCCGTAGGTAGTTGAGGAAGCTCCAGGGGCTGGTGGGGTCGGCGAGGGTGACGAGGTCGGCGAGGAAAGGGACTTGGAGGGTGGCCCCGTCGATGAGGAGGCCGGGGTGCCAGCGGAAATCCCTGCGCTGGTCGTAGAAGGCGGTGGCGAGCTCTCCGGTTCCTTGGCCGGGCAGGCCGTGGGCGAGGGCCGCGAGGGAGAGGTTGAAGGGGCCGATGCCGATACCTACGAGGTCATGGGGTGCTTCGGGTTGCGCGGTCATCGGTGGGTGCTGCCTTCCGGGAGGGTGACGGGGCCAGGAGGGTGAGGAGGGCTTCCAGGTCCCGCTGCGTGGTGTGGGGGTTGAGCAGGGTGGCTTTGAGCCAGAGCCGGCCGTCGGCGGTGGCGCGGCCGAGTACGGCGGTGCCGTCGAGGAGGAGGGTGCGGCGCAGGGCCGCGAGCCGGTCGTCGTCCGTGGGGGTGGGGCGGAAGAGGACCGTGCTGATGGTGGGGTGCGCGTGGAGTTCGAAGCCGGGGTGGGCGTCGATGAGGTCGGCGAGCCGGTGGGCCGCGGCGCAGGTGAGGTCGATGAGGTGGGCGAGTCCGTCGCGGCCCAGTGAGCGCAGGGTGGTGGCGATCTTGAGGGCGTCGGGGCGGCGGGTGGTGCGCAGGGAGCGGCCGAGGAGGTCGGGGAGGCCGGCTTCGGTGTCGTCGGTGGCGTTGAGGTAGTCGGCCTGGTGGGCGAGGGGGCCGAGCAGGGCGGTGTCGGGGACGGCGAGGAGTCCCGCGGCGACGGGTTGCCAGCCGAGTTTGTGCAGGTCGAGGGTGATGGATTGGGCGCGGGCGAGGCCGTCGACCTTGGCGCGGTGGCGGGGGCTGAGGGCGAGGAGGCCTCCGTAGGCGGCGTCGATGTGGAGGTCGGCGCCGTGGCGGTGGCAGAGGTCCGCGAGGGGGCCGAGGGGGTCGATGAGGCCGGCGTCGGTGGTGCCCGCGGTGGCGGCGACGAGGACGGGGCCGGTGGTGCGGGTGAGGGCTTCGGCCAGGCGGGCGGGGTCGAGGGTCCCGGCGGGGGTGGGCAGGGCGGTGGCGGGGGACAGTCCGAGGAGCCATGCGGCGCGGGGGACGGAATGGTGGGCGTTGGCTCCGTGGAGGACGGTGAGGTGGGGTCCGTGGCGTTCGCGGGCCAGCAGGAGTGCGAGCTGGTTGGCTTCGGTGCCGCCGGTGGTGACGAGGGCGTCGGCGCGGGGGGTGTCGTAGAACTCGGCGGCGAGGGCGCGGGTGAGGAGCGCTTCGACGGCGGAGGCGGCGGGGGCCTGGTCCCAGGAGTCGAGGGAGGGGTTGAGGGCGGAGGCGGCGAGGTCGGCGACGGCGGCGACGGCCAGCGGCGGGCAGTGCAGGTGGGCCGCGCACAGGGGGTCGGCGGGGTCTGCGGCGCCGGCGGCGAGGGTGTGGACGAGGGTGCGCAGGGCTTCGTGGTCGCCGGTGCCGTGGGTGGGGAGTACGTCGCCCAGTGCGGCCCGGACGCGGGCGGTGACGGCTTCGGGTCCGCCGGCCGGGAGGGGTCCGCCGCGTTCTCGGGCTCCGGTGCGCAGCGCGTCGAGGACGGTGTCGAGCAGGGGCCGCAGGGCGTCGGCGCCGCCGGGGCCGCCGGCGAGCGGGGGCGGGGGCGGCGGGGTGCCGGGCGGGCTGGTCATCCGGGTGTCCTTAAGCGGTGGCTGGGCGGGGACAGCCTGGTCCCCGCCCAGCACAACGATCAGACCCGAATGGGGTAACCGCCGGGGTTTGTCCGATTGCCCCGTACGGGTGGGGTGTACGACCGGTTGTTCGACCGGCGGTACGTCCCACCCGGGTGGGGCGACGGGGTGTCAGCCCGCGCTGCGCACGCGCAGGGCGCGGGCGAGGTCGTCGAGCTGGTCGACGAGCTTGCGCCGAAGCAGCGGGATGAGTTCGGGGTCTTCGAGGCAGGCGCGCCCGGCCCGCAGATTGTCCTCGTCGACGGCGTGGGCGGGGAAGGCCCAGCGGCCGGCGGCGTCGCCGATGGCGGGTCCGCGGCGGGCGGCGACGGCGACCGCCTCGGGGTAGTAGCGCGGGACGTAGTCCTGGAGGAGGTCGGTCTGTTCGGGCTGCCAGAAGCCCTGGGCGGTGGCGCTGAACAGGTAGTTGGACAGGGTGTCGTCGTGGAAGAGCCGGTTCCAGGCGGCTTCCTTGGCCTCGGTGGTCGGCAGTGCGGCGCGGCAGCGGGCGGCGCCTTCCTCCCCGGTGGCGGTGGGGTCGGCGGCGAGGGCGGCGGCGATCTCGGCCTCGTCGACGGCGCCGAGCACGCAGAGCCGGGCGAGGATGCGCCAGCGCAGCTCGGGATCGAGTTCGGGGCCGCCGGGCACGGTGCCGTCGGCGAGCCAGCCGGCGAGGGTGTCGGGCTGGGTGGCGCTGTCGATGTGGACGCGTACGGCGGCCAGGCGCAGGCCGGGGTCGGAGCCGTCCTCGGTGCGGCGCAGGAGGGCGCGGGCGGTGTCGGTGATGGTGGCGAGGGCGGCGGTGCGCCGGCCGGGGGCGACGTAGCGGGCGGCGATGTGGGTGCGGGCGAAGGCCAGTACGCCCTGGACGATGGCGAGGTCCTGCTCACCCGGCAGGTGTGCGCGGGCGGTCTCCAGGTAGGTCTCGGGTTCGAGTTCGCCGTCGCGGACCATGTCGCGCAGCGCGTTCCAGACGACGGTGCGGGTGAGGGGGTCGGGGAGGGCCGACAGTTCCCGCAGGGCGGTTTCGACGGAGCCGGCGTCGAGGCGGACCTTGGCGTAGCCGAGGTCGCCGTCGTTGAGGAGGATCAGGGCGGGGCGGGGGCCGCCGGCGGAGAGGACCTCGTCGGTGGGGACGTCGAGGTCGAGGCGTTCGCGCAGTTCGAGGCCGTGGCCGGCCGGGTCGTGGTCGTAGAGGCCGACGCCGATGTGGTGCGGGCGGCTGCCGTGGTGGTCGACGGTGAGGGTCCAGCCGGCGTGCCCTTCCCCGGTGTGGGAGTCCTCGACGCGGGGGGTGAGGGTGTCGACGCCGGTGGTGCGCAGCCAGACGTCGGCCCAGGCGTGGACGTCGCGTTCGGTGTGGGCGGCGAGGGAGTCGACGAAGTCGGCGAGGGACGCGTTGGCGAACTTGTGGCGGGTGAAGTGGGTGTTGATGCCGGCGAGGAAGTCCTTCTCGCCGAGCCAGGCCACGAGTTGGCGTAGCGCGGAGGCGCCCTTGGCGTAGGAGATGCCGTCGAAGTTGAGGAGGGCGGAGGCGGTGTCGGGGACGGCGTCGGGGGCGACGGGGTGGGTGGAGGGCCGCTGGTCGGCGTCGTAGCCCCAGGGTTTGCGTTCCATGCCGAACTCGGTCCAGGTGCCGGTGAAGCGGGTGGCTTCGACGAGGGTCTGGTAGCCCATGTACTCGGCGAAGGACTCGTTCAGCCAGATGTCGTCCCACCAGCGCAGTGTGACGAGGTCGCCGAACCACATGTGGGCCATCTCGTGGGCGATGACCATGGCGCGGCGCTGGCGTTCGGTGTCGGTGACGGCGGAGCGGAAGACGAATTCGTCGCGGAAGGTGACGAGGCCGGGGTTCTCCATGGCGCCCGCGTTGAATTCGGGGACGAAGGCCTGGTCGTAGGAGTCGAAGGGGTACGGCTCGGCGAACTTCTGGTGGTAGCGGTCGAAGCAGTCCTTGGTGACGGACAGGATCTCCTCGGCGTCGGCGTCGAGGTAGGGCGCCAGGGAGCGCCGGCAGTGGAGGGCGAAGGGCAGTCCGGCGTGGTCGGTGCGGACGCTGTGCCAGGGGCCGGCGGCGAGGGCGGCGAGGTAGGTGGAGATGACTGGGGTGGGTGCGGAGGTCCAGATCCCGGCTCCGTCGGTGTCGCGGTCGCCGGTGCGGGTGGTGATGCCGTTGGCGAGGACGTACCAGTGGGGCGGCGCGGTGACGGTGAACTCGAAGACGGCTTTGAGGTCGGGCTGGTCGAAGGCGGGGAAGACGCGCTGGACGTCGTCCATGAACATCTGGGTGTAGACGTACGCCTCGCCGTCCTCGGGGTCGGTGAAGCGGTGCAGGCCCTCGCCGGTGCGGGAGTAGCGCATGCGGGTGTCGACGCGCAGTTCGTGGGCGCCTTCGGCCAGGCCGGTGAGCGGGAGGCGGTTGCCGGCGAGGGTGGCGGGGTCCAGGGGGCGGCCGTCGAGTTCGACGGAGCGCAGTTCGTCGGGTTTCAGCTCCAGGAACGTGTCACAGGCGGTGCGGGCGCTGAACCGGATGACGGTCGCGGAGTCGAAGGTCTCCTCGCCGGTGGTCAGGTCGAGGGTGACGCCGTAGTGGTGGACGTCGAGGAGCTGGGCCCGGAGCTGCGCTTCGTCGCGCGTCAGTGCGGATGACATGGGGCCCATGCTGCCGGAAACGGCGGCCGGGCCCCAGGGGGCTACTCTTCGCCCGCAGCGATCGTCTCGTGGTGCCGGATGACCTCGGCGATGATGAAGTTGAGGAGTTTTTCCGCGAAGGCGGGGTCGAGTTTGGCGTTCTCGGCGAGCTGGCGCAGGCGGGCGATCTGGCTGGCCTCGCGGCCCGGGTCCGCGGGGGGCAGCTGGTGGCGGGCCTTGAGGTGGCCGACCTGCTGGGTGCATTTGAAGCGCTCGGCGAGCATGTGGACCACGGCCGCGTCGATGTTGTCGATGCTGTCCCTGAGGCGGGCCAGTTCGGCGGTGACGTCCTCGCCGGTCGTCTCGCCGGTCCCGTCGGTGTCGCTGGTGTTCATGGTCCCCGAGAATACGTGGCTCGGGCGGTTCTTCCGCTGGTCGGCCGGACAGTGAGACGGGGCCGGGGGCGGGCGGGGCCCCCGCTGCGGGTGCCGGGGTCGGGGCGGGGTGACGGTGGGGATGCGGGCTGTGACGGGTGGTGGGGGCGGCCGGTGACGGCGGCGGGGGCGCGGGCGGTGGTGGCGGGGCCTCGGCCTTCCGGTTCGGTCCGGCCGGTGTCCGGTCCGGTGGGCCGGAAGGCCGAGGGGGTGTCACAGGCCCGCGGCGGCGGCCCTGATGTCCGCGGCGAAGGTCGACACCTCCGTGTACACGCCGGGGTAGCCGGGCCGGGCGCAGCCTTCGCCCCAGCTGACTATGCCGACCTGGATCCAGGCGTTCGTGTCGTCCCGGCGGAACATGGGGCCGCCGGAGTCGCCCTGGCAGGTGTCGACGCCGCCCTGGTCGAAGCCGGCGCAGATCTCGTCGCTCGGCACGAGCGAGCCGCCGTACGCGCTCTGGCAGGCGGCGTCGGAGACGAAGGGAACGGTGGCCTTGAGCAGGTACCGCTGCTGGCCTCCGCCTTCGCGGGCGGCGCCCCAGCCCGCGATGGTGAAGGTGCCGTTGTCGTAGGCCTTCGTGTCGGCGATCTTGAGGGTGGGCAGGTTGATGGGCTTGGCGAGCTTGATGAGCGCCCAGTCCTTGCCGGAACCGTTGTAGCCCGGGGCCTGGAGCACCTTGGTGGACTTGACCTTGGTGGCGGCGGAGCTGTTGAGGTCGACGACGCCGGCGGTGGCGGTGATGGAGGTGTTGTTTCCGGAGCCGTTCACGCAGTGGGCGGCGGTGAGGACGATCTGCTGGGTGTAGAGGGCGCCGCCGCAGCCCATGGAGAGGCGGACCATGAACGGGAACTCGCCCTGCGCGGCCCGCGTTCCGCCTACGACGGGGGTCGGGGAGGCGGTGGCGGAGCCCGGTTGGAGGCTGACGGCCGCGAGGGCGACCGCACCGACGGCCAGGGCGCGCTTGAGGAGGGTGGCAAGGGTGGACACAGTCGACACACTGCCTTTCGTGGGGGGTTGGGCCGTGCGCGTCATTGGGTGATGACGTGTCCATGACACAGCTGCACCCGCGGGGCGACAAGTACGCGTTTTCGGACAACTCGCGACGGCCGGCCGGCGAGGGTCGGCCGGCCGACCGACGGGGGCGTCAGCCGAGGAGGAAGTCGGTCGCCAGGCGCTGGAAGTCCTCGGCCGCCTCGTTCTGGACCAGGTGACCGCAGCGCGGGAAGACGTGGAGCCGGGCGTCGGGGATGGCCTTGAGCGCGACGAACGCCCCGTCGACGGGGGTGACGCGGTCCTCGCGGCCCCAGGTCAGCAGCACCGGGCAGCCGATGCGGTGGGCCTCGCGCCACAGCAGCGAGCCCTCGGGCCACTTGGCGAACGAGGCCGCCATCCGGGCGGCGCCGAGCCTGGCCCGCTCCTCCACGGCCCGGGCGTAACGCTCCTCGACGAGGGCGTCGGTGACGCGCGACGGATCGTGCACGAGGGTGGTGAGGAAGGCCCGCATCTGCTCGCGGGTGGGTTCGGGCGAGTCCCCGAACTCGATGAGCCGCCGCAGGCCCTCCGTGGGAACCGGGGAGAAGAGGTTGAGGGAGAGGCCCGCCGGCGCGCCGAGCAGCAGCTTGGTCACGCGCGCGGGGTGGTCGAGGGCGATCCGGGCGGCGACGCCGCCACCGAGCGAGGTCCCGAGGAAGTGGGCCCGGGGTATGTCCAGTTCGTCAAGGAGGGCGACGACGGCCCGCGCACTGTACGAGAAGTAGTCGCGGTCGGGTTCCGGCAGCTCGGAGCGGCCGTAGCCGGGCTGGTCGATGAGCAGCGTACGGAAGCGCTCGGCGAAGTGGGGCAGGTTGGCGGCGAAGTTCCCCCAGCCCGAGGCGCCCGGGCCGCCGCCGTGCAACATGACGAGTACGGGGCCGTCGGCGGGGCCGGCCTCGTGGTAGTGGAGGCTGAGCGGACCGGCCTGGGCGGTGCGCGAGGTGTTCTCGTACGAGTGAATCGGCATGATCGAAGCATCGCCGATGGGATGTCGGGGCCAGGATGGTTCAACGGGGATGCGTAGCGGGTAGTCATACCGCAACGCACGCACGAAGCTTCCGGTCCCGACCCCTCGCCAGGGGGCCGGGCCCGAGGCGCGTTCGCCGCCCTCACCCGGCGCCCGGCGCTCTCCTTCTCCCGTGCCCCACTCCCCGCGCCCTACTCCCCCGCGCCGTACACCGCTCCCGGCGCCTGCGATCGCGTCAGCAGTTTCGCCGCCGCCTCGCCCGCCTCCGCCGGGGTCCAGCGACCGCCGCGCTCGACGGTCGGCCCGGGGCGCCAGCCCTCCATCACCGTGATCCGGCCCCCCTCCACCTCGAAGACCCGCCCGGTCACCCCGGCCGAGGCCTGCGATCCCAGCCAGACCACCAGCGGCGACACGTTCTCCGGGGCCATCGCGTCGAACCCGCCCCCCTTCGGCGCGGCCATCGCCTCCGCGAAGGTCCGCTCCGTCATCCGGGTCCGCGCGGCCGGCGCGATGGCGTTGACCTGGACCCCGTACCGGCCCATCTCCGCCGCCGCGACCAGTGTCAGCGCCAGGACGCCCGCCTTGGCGGCGCTGTAGTTCCCCTGCCCGACGGAGCCCAACAGCCCCGCCCCGGAGGAGGTGTTGACCACCCGGGCCGCGACCGCGCGCCCGGCCTTCGCCTCGGCCCGCCAGTACGCCGCCGCGTGCTTGAGCGGCAGGAAGTGCCCTTTCAGGTGGACGCGAACCACCGCGTCCCAGTCGTCCTCGTCGAGGTTGACCAGCATCCGATCCCGCAGGAACCCCGCATTGTTGACCAGCGTGTCGAGGCGCCCGAACGCCGCCAGCGCGCTGTCGACCAGGGAGGTCGCGCCCTCGTTCGTGGCGATGTCCCCGCCGTGCGCGACCGCCTCCCCTCCCCCGGCCCTGATCTCCGCCACCACGCGGGCGGCCGGGCTGTCGGGGCCGGGCAGCCCGTCCGGTCCCACGCCGAGGTCGTTGACCACGACCCGCGCGCCCTGCGCCGCGAAGGCCAGCGCGTGGGCCCGGCCGAGCCCCCGCCCCGCGCCCGTCACGATGACCACACGCCCCTGGGCGATTCCCATGTCATGCCTCCTTGTTGGTGGTTGCCGCGTCCAGGAAGGCGGGCCGCTCCCCGCCGCCGTGCACCAGCAGGCTCGCCCCGCTCACATACGCCGCCCGGTCGGAGGCCAGGAACACCGCGGCCGCCCCGATGTCGGACGGTTCGGCCAGCCGCCCCAGCGGAACGGTCGCGGCGACCGCCTCGACGCCCGCGGCGTCCCCGTAGTGCAGGTGCGCGAGCTCGGTCCGCACCATGCCGGGGACCAGCGAGTTGACCCGTACCTCGGGCGCCCACTCGACGGCCATGGAGCGGGCCAGGCTCTCCAGCCCCGCCTTCGCCGCCCCGTAGGCGGCCGTGCCCGGCGAGGGCCGGGTGCCGCTCACGCTGCCGATCATGACGACGGAGCCCCGGGAGGCCCTCAGCCAGGGGTAGGCGGCCAGCGAAGCCGTCATCGGCGCGAGGAGGTTCAGTTCGACGACCCGGGCGTGCCGCGCCGCCCCTCCCTCCCCCAACAGCCGGTACGGGGTGCCGCCCGCGTTGTTGACCAGGCAGTCCAGTCGCCCGTACCGCTGCGCGACCTCCTCGAACACGGCGTGCACCGCGTCCGGTTCGCGCAGGTCGACGGCGGTGAAGGACGCCCGAAAGTCGCCTTCCTCGACGGGTCGGTCCGGTGGCCGGCGCGCGCAGACGACGACCCGCGCGCCCGCCGCGAGGAACGCGCGCGCGATGCCCGCGCCGACGCCCCGGGTTCCGCCGGTGACGACGACCACCCTCCCCTTGAGCTCCATCGACTGCTACCTTCCTCACCTAACAAATGTTTGGTGGAAAGGTAGCTGATCCGCCCATGGGTGTCTCCACCGCCGGCCCGGACGAGGGCATCGCCCTGATCACCGTGGACTTCCCGCCCGTCAACGCCCTCCCCGTGAGCGGCTGGTACGCCCTCGCCGACGCCCTGCGCGCGGCGGGCCGCGACCGAGCCGTCCGCTGCGTCGTCCTCGCCGCCGAAGGCCGGGGCTTCAACGCCGGCGTCGACATCAAGGAGATGCAGCGCGACACCGGCCACGGCTCGCTCATCGGCGCCAACCGGGGCTGCTACGAGGCCTTCGCCGCCGTGTACGAGTGCGAGGTGCCGGTGGTGGCCGCCGTTCACGGCTTCTGTCTCGGCGGCGGGATCGGACTGGTCGGGAACGCCGACGCGATCGTGGCCTCCGACGACGCCACCTTCGGCCTTCCCGAACTGGACCGGGGCGCGCTCGGCGCCGCCACCCATCTGGCCCGGCTGGTCCCCCAGCACCTGATGCGGGCCCTGTACTACACCTCCCGCACCGCGACGGCCGCCGAACTGCACGCGCACGGCTCGGTGTGGACGGTGGTCCCGCGCGCGGAGGTGCGCGGCGCCGCCCTGGGACTGGCGGCGGAGATCGCGCGCAAGGACGGCTACCTGATCCGGCTCGCCAAGGCGGCCATCAACGGCATCGACCCCGTCGACGTACGACGCAGCTACCGCTTCGAGCAGGGGTTCACCTTCGAGGCCAATCTCAGCGGTGTCGCCGACCGGGTCCGCGATACCTTCGGGAAGGGGCCAGGCGCATGACCGACAAGACCATGACGCCCGAGGACGTGGTGGGGCGGCTGCGCAGCGGGATGACGCTCGGCATCGGCGGCTGGGGCTCGCGGCGCAAGCCCATGGCGCTGGTGCGGGCACTGCTCCGTTCCGAGATCACCGATCTCACCGTCGTCTCCTACGGCGGCCCGGACGTCGGGCTCTTGGCCGCCGCCGGGCGGATCAGACGGCTCGTCGCCCCCTTCGCCACCCTCGACTCGATCCCGCTGGAGCCGCGTTTCCGGGCCGCCCGCGAGCGCGGCGCCTTCGCCCTGACCGAGTTGGACGAGGCCATGTTCATGTGGGGCCTGCACGCCGCCGCGAACCGGCTCCCGTTCCTGCCCGTCCGCGCGGGTCTCGGCTCCGACGTGATGCGGGTCAACCCCGAGCTGCGGACCGTCACCTCCCCCTACGCCGACGGCGAGGAGTTCGTCGCCGTCCCGGCCCTGCGCATGGACGCGGCCCTGGTCCACCTCAACCGCGCCGACCGCCTCGGCAACGGCCAGTACCTGGGCCCCGATCCGTACTTCGACGACCTGTTCTGCGAGGCCGCCGACGCCGCCTACGTCTCCTGCGAGCAACTCGTGGAGAGCGCCGACCTCGCCAAGTCCGGGCCCCCGCAGTCCCTCCTGGTCAGCCGCCACAGCGTCACCGGCGTGGTGGAGACCCCCAACGGGGCGCACTTCACCTCCTGCGTCCCCGACTACGGGCGCGACGAGCCCTTCCAGAAGCTGTACGCATCGACCCCCTGGCCCGAGTTCGCCGCCCGCTTCCTGTCCGGGCCGGGCGAGCACGCCTACCAGTCGGCCGTCGCGGCCTGGCACGAGGAGCAGCAGCGGTGACCAGTGAGCCGACCCGCGCCGAATACTGTGTGATCGCCTGCGCCGAGGCCTGGCGCGGCGCCGGCGAGGTCCTCGCCAGCCCCATGGGTCTCGTCCCGTCCGTCGGGGCGCGGCTCGCGAAGCGGACCTTCAGCCCCGACCTGCTCCTCACCGACGGCGAGGCGATGCTCGTCGGGCTCGACGGCACGGTGGAGGGCTGGCTCCCGTACCGCCGTCACCTCGCCATGGTCACCGGCGGCAGGCGGCACGTGATGATGGGCGCTGCCCAGATCGACCGGTACGGCAACCAGAACATCTCCTGCGTCGGGGACTGGGAGCGACCCACCCGCCAGCTCTTGGGGGTACGTGGCGCCCCGGTCAACACGCTCAACAACCCGGTGAGTTACTGGATCGCCCGGCACTCGCCGCGGGTCTTCGTCGAGCGGGTCGACATGGTCAGCGGGGTGGGTCACGACCGGGCGGCGGCGGCCGGGGTGACCCGCTTCCACCGACTGCCCCGGGTGGTCAGCGATCTCGGCGTCTTCGACTTCGAGACCCCCGACCGCTCGATGCGCCTGGCCTCCCTGCACCCCGGCGTCAGCGTCGAAGAGGTCCGGGCCGCCACCGGATTCGCCCTCGCGGTGGCCGACGACGTCCCGTACACGCGGGAGCCGAGCGCCGAGGAGCTGAGCCTGATCCGCGAGGTGATCGACCCCGAGGGCCTGCGCGCGCGGGAAGTGCGGGTCTGACGCGATGGAGACGGCGTTGACCAGGCTGGTCGGGGTCCGGCACCCGATCGTGCAGACGGGCATGGGTTGGGTGGCCGGTCCGCGGCTGGTGTCGGCGGCGGCCAACGCGGGCGCCCTGGGCATCCTGGCCTCGGCGACGATGACGGTGGACCAGTTGCGGGCGGCGGTCCGGGAGGTGAAGAACCGTACGGACGCCCCGTTCGGGGTGAATCTGCGCGCCGACGCCGGCGACGCGGCCGAACGGGCCCGGTTGATCATCGACGAGGGGGTGCGGGTCGCGTCCTTCGCCCTCGCGCCGTCCCGGGAGCTGATCGCCCGGCTCAAGGACGCGGGGGTGGTGGTCATCCCGTCGATCGGGGCCCGCCGGCACGCGGAGAAGGTCGCGGCGTGGGGCGCGGACGCGGTGATCGTGCAGGGCGGCGAGGGCGGAGGGCACACGGGCGAGGTGGCCACGACCGTCCTGCTGCCGCAGGTGGTCGACGCCGTGGACATCCCGGTGGTCGCGGCGGGCGGCTTCCACGACGGGCGGGGGCTGGTCGCGGCCCTCGCCTACGGGGCGGCGGGCATCGCGATGGGCACCCGCTTCCTGTTGACCTCCGATTCGACCGTCCCGGACGCCGTCAAGGCCGAGTACCTCAAGGCCGGCGTCAAGGACATCACCGTCACCACGGCCGTCGACGGGCTGCCCCACCGGATGCTGCGCAGCGATCTGGTCGCCTCGCTGGAGCGGGCGGGCCGCGTCCGGGCGCTGGCCCGGGCCGTGCGGCACGCGGCCGGCTTCCGGAAGCTGTCCGGCCTGTCATGGTCGCGGATGGTGCGGGACGGGCTCGCGATGAAACACGGCAAGGACCTGTCCTGGAGCCAGGTGCTGCTCGCCGCCAACACCCCGATGCTCCTCAAGGCGTCCATGGTCGAGGGCCGTACGGACCTCGGTGTCATGGCGTCCGGGCAGGTCGCGGGGGTGATCGGGGACCTCCCGTCCTGTGCGGAACTCATCGGCCGGGTCATGGCCGAAGCACAGACCGCACTCGTACGACTGCACGCGCCCGACGCCCCGCCCCCACCGGGGTGACCCCTTCCCCTCTTCGCAGGAGCCGCCCAGATGAGCCGTGCCCACATCCGCCTGGCGACAGTGGCCCTCGCTTCCGCCCTCGCCGTCACCACCGTGTCCGCCACCACCGTGTCCGCCTCAGCGGCGTCGGCGTCCGTACGCGCCGAGCACCGGCAGGCATTTGCCGAAACGATTCGCCAAATCCCCCTCCAGGGCGCGGTCAACCTCCGCGACCTGGGCGGCTACCGCACCTACACCGGCGGTCAGGTCCGCCGGGGGCTGGTCTACCGCTCCGACGCGCTGAGCAAGCTGACCCCCGCCGACGTCACCACCGTCGCCGGGCTCGGCCTCACCGAGGCCGTCGACTTCCGCATCCCGACGGAGGTCCGGTACGACGGCGCCGACCGGCTGCCCGCGGGGCTCACCCCCACCTCGCGCCCGGTCAGCGACCTCGGTCTCTACGCCACCCTGCTCACCGTCATCTCCAGCGGCGACCCCGCCGAGCAGGAGCGGACGCTCGGCGGTGGCCGCGCGGAGGCCTACATGCGCGACATCTACCGCACCTTCGTGACCAGCCCCGAGAACCGGGCGCAGTTCGCGGCGACGCTGCGGGAGATCGCGGACGGCGAGGGACCGCTTCTCTACCACTGCACGTCGGGCAAGGACCGGACGGGCTGGATGAGTTACGTCCTGCTGCGCGCGCTCGGCGTCCCCGAATCCACCACCGGGCAGGACTACCTGGCCTCGAACACCTTCCGCGCGGCCTACGACGCCCAAGTACGGGCGGCGCTGCGACAGTCGGGCCGGATGCAGCACCCCGAGCTGCTGATCCCCCTCCAGGAGGTCCGCCAGGACTACCTGGACGCCGCGACCGCCCGGATGGAGGCGGACTACGGTGGCTTCTACGGCTACCTGACGGACGGCCTCGGCCTTGACCTGCGGACCCTGGCGAAGCTCCAGAGCAGGCTGGTCCGCCCGTAGGAACGGCCGAGCCGGGCTCCGCGCACGGTGTGCGGAGCCCGGCTCGGCGGGGTACGTCTGCGGTGATCAGGCCCGTGGATCAGGCCCGTGGATCAGGCCGAGCGGCGGCGTCCCTGGCCCGCGCCGCCGACGCGGCTGCGCGCCGAAGCCGCCGCCGCACCGCCGGAGGAGCCGCCACCGGTACGTCGACCGCGCTCGCCCGAGCCGGCGCCCTGACCGGCCGACTGGCCGCGGCGGGCCTGGCCCGACCCGGCCGCGGGGGCCTGCCCGGCGCTGCCGCCACCGGAGCGGCGGCCACGGCCGCCACCACCGGCGGCCGGTGAGGCGCCCGCCGCGGAACCCGTACGCGGTCCGCCCGAGCGGCGGCCCGAGCCGGAACGCGCCTTGGGCTGCGCGGGCTGCGGCACCTCCAGCACCACCGGGACGCCGGACGGCGTCTTGGCCCCGGTCAGGCGGGACAGTTCCTCGTCGGAGGACTTGATCTGGGCGGTGCGCGGGGAGATCCCCGCGTCCGACATCAGCCGGGTCATGTCGCGCTTCTGGTCGGGCAGGACCAGGGTGACCACGCTGCCGGACTCGCCGGCGCGGGCGGTACGGCCGCCGCGGTGCAGGTAGTCCTTGTGGTCGGCGGGCGGGTCCACGTTGACGACGAGGTCCAGGTCGTCGATGTGGATGCCGCGCGCGGCCACGTTGGTGGCGACCAGCGCGGTGACCTCGCCCGTCTTGAACCAGTCCAGGGTGCGGTTGCGCTGCGGCTGGGAGCGGCCGCCGTGCAGACCGGAAGCTCGGACGCCGTCGGCCAGGAGCTTCTTGACCATGCGGTCGACGCCGCGCTTGGTGTCGACGAACATGATCACCCGGCCGTCGCGAGCGGCTATGCGCGTGGCCACGGCCTTCTTGTCGGTCTCGTCCATGACGTACAGGACGTGGTGTTCCATCGTGGTGACGGCGCCAGCCGACGGGTCGACGGAGTGGCCGACCGGGTCGGTCAGGAACATCTTGACGAGTTTGTCGATGTTCTTGTCCAGCGTCGCGGAGAACAGCATGGTCTGGCCGTCGGGCCGGACCTGCTTGAGCAGCGCGGTGACCTGGGGCATGAAGCCCATGTCGGTCATCTGGTCGGCCTCGTCGAGGACGGTGATCGCGACGTCGTCGAGGATCGCGTCGCCGCGGTCGATCAGGTCCTTGAGCCGGCCGGGGGTGGCGACGAGCACCTCGGAGCCGCGCCGCAGGGCGCCGGACTGCCGGTTGATCGACATGCCGCCGACGACGGTGGCGATGCGCAGGTTGACGGCGGTGGCGTACGGCGCCAGCGCGTCGGTGACCTGCTGCGCGAGCTCGCGGGTCGGTACGAGGACCAGCGCGAGCGGCGCCTTCGGCTGCGCGCGGCGACCGGCGGTGCGGGCGAGCAGCGCCAAGCCGAAGGCCAGCGTCTTGCCGGAGCCGGTGCGGCCGCGGCCGAGCAGGTCACGTCCGGCGAGGGAGTTCGGCAGGGTCGCGGCCTGGATCGGGAAGGGCTCTGTGACGCCCTGGGCGGCGAGGGTCTTCAGCAGCGCCTCGGGCATGTCCATGTCCTCGAACGCGGCGACCGGCGGCAGGGCCGGGGTCAGCGGTTCGGGCATGGTGAATTCCTGGGGCCTGGCGGCGGGGGCGGACTTCTGCCGTCCCGCGCCAGCCTTCGGACGTCCCTGGGCCGCTCCTCGGCCCCGGACGGGACGGCGGCTGGGTCGTGCGGAGCTGGAGCTGGTCATGCGAGAAAGCCCTCCTGAAACCGGCAGGTAAAACAAAGGTCGAGACAGCAGACAAGCCGGGGCCCGCACCTCGCGGTGCGGACCCCGGCATGCTGGAAGACTTAGTTGGCGGGGAGGATGTTCTCCGCCTGGGGGCCCTTCTGGCCCTGCGTCACGTCGAAGGACACGCGCTGGCCCTCCTGGAGCTCACGGAAGCCCTGGGTGGCGATGTTCGAGTAGTGGGCGAAGACGTCCGGGCCGCCACCGTCCTGCTCGATGAAGCCGAAGCCCTTTTCCGAGTTGAACCACTTCACGGTGCCAAGTGCCATTTTTAAATCTCCTGAATAGGCGGCAAGGGCCCCATCCGGAAGATCCCGGTAAAAAACAAAAGCGCCTGTCGGAGCATTCCCGTCAGGCGCACATAAGTTTCATGGGTACCACAACTGCAACGCCTCAAAGCTAGCACACGGCAGCCGGGGGAGGTCAACACCGTCGAGGGTGACCTGTGTCCCCGGCTCCCGCCCGGCGTCCCCTACAACCGCTCGATGATCGTCACGTTGGCCTGCCCGCCGCCCTCGCACATCGTCTGGAGGCCGTAGCGGCCGCCCGTGCGCTCCAACTCGTGCAGCAGGGTGGTCATGAGCCTGACGCCCGTGGCGCCCAAGGGGTGGCCGAGGGCGATGGCGCCTCCGTTGACGTTCACCCGGTCGGGGTCGGCGCCCGTCTCCTTGAGCCAGGCGAGGACGACGGGGGCGAAGGCCTCGTTGATCTCCACGAGGTCGATGTCGTCCAGCGACAGCCCGGTCTTCTTCAGCGCGTACGCGGTCGCGGGGATGGGGGCGGACAGCATCCGGATGGGGTCCTCGCCCCGTACCGACAGGTGGTGGACGCGGGCCCGCGGGCGCAGGCCGTGTTCGGAGACCGCCCGCTCGGAGGCGAGGAGCATCGCGGCCGCTCCGTCGGAGACCTGCGAGGAGACGGCCGCGGTGATGGTGCCGCCCTCGACGACGGGCCTCAGGGCCGCCATCTTCTCCGGGGTGGTGTCCCGGCGCGGGCCCTCGTCGGCGCCGACGTCCCCGTAGGCCACGGTCTCCCGGTCGAAGCGGCCCTCGTCGGCGGCCCGTACGGCCCGCCGGTGGGAGCGGAGGGCGAACTCCTCCATGTCCCGGCGCGAGATCCCCCACTTCCGGGCGATCAGCTCGGCGCCGTGGAACTGGTTGACCGGCGCGTCCCCGTACCTGGCCCGCCAGCCGACCGACCCCGCGAAGGGGCCCTCGGTGAGTCCGAGCGGCTCCGCCGCCTGCCGGGAGGCGAACGCGATCGGGATCATCGACATGTTCTGCGTGCCGCCCGCGACGACCAGGTCCTGGGTGCCGGACAGCACGCCCTGCGCCGCGAAGTGCACCGCCTGCTGCGAGGAGCCGCACTGCCGGTCGACGGTGACCCCGGGGACCTCCTCGGGCAGGCCGGCCGCGAGCCAAGCCGTCCGGGCGATGTCGCCGGCCTGGGGGCCGACCGTGTCGAGGCAGCCGAAGACGACGTCCTCCACCGCCGCCGGGTCCACCCCGGACCGTTCCATCAGGGCCCGCAGCACGTGCGCCCCGAGGTCGGCCGGGTGGACGGCCGACAGGCCTCCTCCGCGCCGCCCCACGGGGGTGCGTACCGCGTCGACTATGTAGGCCTCTGGCATCGGGACTCCTCCGGGTCGGGGGGCGGGTCAGGTTCGCAGGGCGATCCCGTCCAGCACCATCGACAGGTACTGGCGGGCGATCTCCTCGGGGCTGTGCTGTCCGCCGGGTCGGTACCAGGAGGCCGCCACCCACACCGTGTCGCGCACGAAGCGGTACGTCAGGCGGATGTCCAGGTCGGCCCGGAAGACCTTGGCGGCCACCCCGCGCTCCAGCGTCCCCAGCCAGGCCTCCTCGAACTTGCGCTGGGAGTCGGACAGGTAGTGGAAGCGGGGCTGCGCCGAGAGGTGGCGGGACTCCTTCTGGTAGATCGCTACGGCGGCGCGGTGCCGGTCGATCTCGCGGAAGGATTCGGTGACGAGGGCCTCGATGGTCTCGCGGGGGCCGAGTCCGGCGGCGAGGACGGTGTCGTACCCCTCCCACAGTTCGGTGAGGAAGGCCGAGAGGATCTCGTCGAGCATCGATTCCTTGGAATCGAAGTGGTAGTAGAGGCTGCCGGCGAGCATGCCCGCGGCGTCGGCGATCTTGCGGACGGTGGTGGCGTTGTAGCCCTGTGCGGCGAAGACCTCCGCGGCGGTGTCGAGGAGTTCACGGCGCCGCTCGGGCGATGCGGTCACCTGGGTTTTCTTCTTGTTCGTTGGCACGCGCCCATTGTCGGTCGTCGGTGGCCGCCCTAGGCGTGCTGGCTGCTGACCGAGACGGTCTCGCCCGTCATGTAGGAGGAGTAGTCGCTGGCCAGGAACACGATCACGTTGGCGATCTCCCAGGGCTCGGCGTAGCGGCCGAACGCCTCGCGGGCGGTGAGTTCGGCGAGCAGTTCCTCGCTGGTGACCTTCGCCAGGTGCGGGTGCATGGCCAGGCTCGGGGCGACCGCGTTGACCCGTACGCCGAACGCCGCGGCCTCCGGTGCCGCGCAGCGGGTCAGCGCCATGACGCCGGCCTTGGCGGCGGCGTAGTGGGCCTGGCCGCGCTGGGCGCGCCAGCCGAGGACGGAGGCGTTGTTGACGACGACTCCCCCGGCGCCGGCCGCCTTGAGGGAGCGCAGGGCGGCGCGGGTGCAGCGGAACGTGCCGTTCAAGGTGACGTCGAGGACCCGGCCCCACTGCTCGTCGGTCATGTCGACGAGGTCGGCGGTGCCACCCAGGCCCGCGTTGTTGACGACGACGTCGAGGCGGCCGTGCGCCTGCTCGGCGTGCGCGAACAGGGCGCGCACCTGGTCCTCGTCGGTGACGTCGCAGGGCAGGGAGGTCACCCGGTGCGCGCCGAACTCGCCGGCGAGCGCGGTCTCGGTCTCCTTGAGCCGGCGGGCGTGCGCGTCGCCGATCACGATGCGGGCGCCTTCCTCCAGGAAGCGGCGGGCGGTGGCGCCGCCGATGCCGGAGCCCGCGGCGGCGGTGATGACGGCGGTGCGGTCTTGCAGCAGTCCGTGCCCGGGGGCGTGCCGGGGCGGGTGGGCGAACTCCTCGACGCTGCTCATGGGCGTACGTTAACCTACCTAACACTTGTTAGGGAAGCGAGGAGGCGGGCACCCGATGGAGTTGACGCACGCGGCCGAGGTGCGGGCCTTCCGGGCCGAGGCCCGGGACTGGCTCGCCGCCCACGTGCCCGCCTCGCCGCTGCCCTCCCTGGAGACGCGGGAGGGGTTCGCCGCGCACCGCGCGTGGGAGGCGCTGCTGCACGCGGGCCGCTGGGCGGTGGTGTCCTGGCCCGAGGAGTACGGCGGCCGGGGGGTGGACCTGGAGCACTGGCTGGTCTTCGAGGAGGAGTACTGGGCCGCGGGCGCCCCGGGGCGCGTCTCGCAGAACGGCGTCAGCCTGCTCGCGCCCACCCTCCTCGCCCACGGCACGGCGGAGCAGCGGGCCCGGGTGCTGCCGCCGACGGCGAGCGGCGAGGTGGTCTGGGCGCAGGCCTGGTCGGAGCCGGGGGCGGGCTCGGACCTGGCCTCGCTCACCGCGCGGGCGGAGCGCGCGGAGGGCGGCTGGCTGCTGTCCGGGCACAAGACGTGGTCCTCGCGGGCGGCGTTCGCGGACCGGGCGTTCGGGATCTTCCGCTCCGACCCGCGGCCGACCAAGCCGCACCACGGCCTGACCTACCTGATGTTCGACCTGCGGGCGCCGGGGGTGTCGGTGCGGCCCATCGGCCGGCTCGACGGCAAGCCGGCCTTCGCGGAGCTCTTCCTCGACCGGGTGTTCGTACCGGACGAGGACGTGATCGGCGAGCCGGGACAGGGCTGGGCGATCGCGATGTCCACGACCGGCAACGAACGCGGGCTCACCCTGCGCTCCCCCGGCCGCTTCCTGGCGGCGGCCGACCGGCTGGTGTCGCTGTGGGAGGCGGCCGGCGACCCGGGCGACACCGCGATGCGGGACCGGGTGGCGGACGCGGTGGTCGGGGCGCGCGCGTACGAGCTGTTCACCTGGGCGGCCGCCGCCCGGTTCGCTGCGGGCGAGGGCATCGGCGCCGAATCCAGTCTGAACAAGGTGTTCTGGTCCGAGTACGACATCGCCTTGCACGAGACGGCGTTGGACCTGCTGGGTGCGGACGCGGAGCTGGCGGACGGCGCGTGGGCCGAGCCCTGGGTCTTCTCGCTGGCCGGCCCGATCTACGCGGGCACGAACGAGATCCAGCGCGACATCGTCGCCGAGCGGCTGCTCGGCCTCCCGAAGGGCCGCCGCTGATGCGCTTCCTGCCGACGGACGAGCAGAACGACTTCGCCCGCTCACTGCGCGCCCTGTTCGGCGCGGCGGACGTACCGGCCGTCGCGCGGGCCTGGGCCGCGGGCGAGCAGGGGCCCGGGCGGGAGGTGTGGGCGCGGGCCGCCGCCACGGGACTGTTCGCGCTCGCCGCCGACGAGGACCACGACGGGCTGGGGCCGCTGCCGGTGGAGACGGCGTTCGGCTTCGTCGAGTGGGGCCGGTCGGGGATGCCGGGGCCGGCGGTGGAGACGGCGGCGGTGGCGGTGTTGCTGTCCCGGCTGGGTGACGGGGCGTTGGCCAAACGGTTCCTGCCGGGCCTGCTCGCGGGTGAGGTGCTCGCCACGCTGACGCTGCCCGGCGGGGGCCCGTACGCCCTGGACGCGGACGCGGCGGCGTACCGCTTCAGGGTGTCGGACGCGGGTGGGCTGTGGTTGGGGCGGGCGCCGGGGGAAGCCTTGCCGTCCACCGACCCGACGCGCCGCCTGTCCCGACCCGGCGTCGCGGGGGACGAGCCGCTGGCCGCCGGGCCCCGGGTGGTGGAGGCCGCCAGCGTCGCGCTGCGCTGGGCGCGCCTGCTGACCGCGGCCCAGTGCCTGGGCGTGGGCGAGGCACTGCTGGCCCGCACGGTGGAGTACGCGAAGCAGCGCACGCAGTTCGGGACGCCGATCGGTGGCTTCCAGGCGGTGAAGCACCGGCTGGCCGACACGCTGCTGGCCCTGGAGTTCGCCCGGCCGCTGCTGTGGGCGGGGGCGCTGTCGCTGGGCCGGGGCGAGGTCGCGGCGGCGAAGCTCACGGCGGGCGAGGCGGCGTACGCGGCGGCGATGACCGCGCTCCGGGTTCACGGCGCGATCGGCTACACGGAGGAGCTGGACCTCTCGCTGTGGCTGCGCAAGGCGCGCCCCCTGCGGGACGCGTGGGGCACGCCGTCGCAGTGCCGCGCGGCGGTGCTGGACGCGCGGCGGCCGCTCAGAGTACGGCCACGCTGAGCTCGACGACGTAGGGCTCCTCGACGACGCCGTCGGGGAACAGGGCCTCGAGGCGGGACCGTTCGGCGTCCATGAACTCCCGGACGCGGGCCTCGCCCAGCATCAGGAACGCGGAGTGGCTGGCGTGGTTGGCGAGGTGGGAGTCCAAGGGGATCCGGCGCGACCAGCGGATCTCGCGGGTGGTGAAGGTCGGCTCGGGCGGCAGACCGCGCGGGGCGACACCCGGGGCGGCGTCGAGGAAGGCCGCGATCCGTTCGTCCTGCCGGGCGATCCAGGGGACGGTGAGGTCCATGTCGTTCCACCACAGCGCGAACGCCCCGCCGGGACGCAGCACGCGGCGTGCCTCGGGGACCGAGAGCGCGGGGTCGGTCCAGTGCCAGGCCTGGGCGTACGTGACGAGGTCGAAGGCGGCGCTGACCAGTGGCAGCCGGTTGCCGTCGCCCCGGACGAGCGGGATACGGGGGTGCGCGCGGCGGAACTCGGCGGCCATCCCGTCGCCGGGCTCGACGGCGACGACATCGGCGCCGCGCGCGCTCAAGAGCCCGGAGGCGATCCCGGTCCCCGCCCCGACGTCGGCCACCCGCGCCCCCTCCAGCGGGCGCCCGCCCAACTCCTCCAGGGCGTCGAACAACGCGTCGGGGTAGTCGGGCCGGTGCGCGGCGTAGAGGGAGGCGGCGGCATCGAAGGAGCGGGCCGGGGTGCGGGGGGTCGTCGTCATGCCGCCATTGTTTCGACCATCGCCCGCCGGCGCACGGGAGTTCAGGTCCCGCTTCGAACGGGTGCGCCCGCCGGCCCGGCGACCGGGGCCGGACCGGCGCCCCGTCAGCGGAACTCCCGTACCACCTCGATGCGTCCGACGATGTGCGCGTTCAACTCGTCCAGTTCCTCCGCCGGGACCCACAGCTCAAGGATCGTCTCGCCGCCCACGCGCCGCACCGGATACCGCTCCAGGAACGCCGAGTCCACCTCGAAGCGCGTCACGAAGCCCGCCCCGTCGCGCCGGACGTTCCAGTCGCGGGCGATGCGGACCGCGTAGTCCTCGTTCAGGACCGGGTAGAAGATCGGCTGCTCGGGCAGGCGCGGGGGCCACGCCCGCCGGTCGGCCGCGCGGACCAGCTCCGGCTCGGCCGGCCCGGTGGGTCGCCACAGGGTCGTTGTAGTGGACATGCGGCCCGACCATGGGCGGGCGGGAACGCGGGCGCCACCGCATTGGCGCACCCCCACCGGCCGGCCGTGGTCACGGCGCGAGCCAGGCGGCGGTCTCCGCCAAGGCCGAGGCCGACACCGGCGAAGGCAGGCCCAGGAAGCCGTGGAAGACGCCGGGGTACAGCCGGACCGAGCAGTCGACGCCGGCCGCCGCCAGCCGGCGCGCGTACGCCAAGCCCTCGTCGCGCAGGACGTCGCAGTCCGCGAGGACCATCAGCGTGCGGGGCAGGCCGCGGACGTCGGGGGCCGACAGCGGCGAGACGTGCGGGTGGGACGGGTCACCGCCGTACTGGTCCCAGTACCAGGCCATGTGCGCGGCGGTGTGGAAGTAGCCCCGCGCGAAGCGGTCGACGGACGGGGACCGCATCGTGGCGTCCAGCGCCGGGTAGACCAGCAGTTGACCGGCGACGAGCCCGGGCGCCCGCAGGGCGGTCACCGCCGCCAGGTTGCCGCCGCTGGAGTCACCCGCCACCGTCACCCTGCCCGGGTCGCAGCCCATGGGCGCCGCCTGCGAGCGGGCCCACAGCAGCACCGTCAGCGCGTCGTCCGGCGCCGCGGGCCAGGGGTGTTCGGGGGCGAGCCGATAGTCGGCGGAGACGACCACCGCGCCCGAGCCGGCCGCCAGCGCCCGGCAAACGGGGTCGTGGGTGTCCAGGCCGCACATCATCCAGCCGCCGCCGTGGAAATAGACGACCAGTGGCCGCCCGGTCGAACCCGGCGCGGGGTCGTAGACCCGTACCGGGACGCCCGCGGCGTCCGCGTCGTGGACACGGGCGACCGCCGGGCCCTCGCGGCGGCCGCCGACGGCCGCCGCCCGCAGCGCCGCCACGTCGCCCGGGCCCGGGAAGCCCGCCGCCAGGGCGTCGCACAGCGCCCGCGCGTCCGGGGAGAGGAGGTCGTCTTCGGTCATCGGGCCGTCATCCCGCCGTCCACCGCGAACTCGGCGCCCGTCACGTACGACGAGGCGTCCGAGCAGAGGAAGCGCACGAGCTCGGCGACCTCCTCCGGCCGCCCCATCCGACCCAGCGGCACGTGCGACCAGTCCCGCCCCGCGACCGCCTCCGCGACCATCGGGGTGTCGACGGCTCCCGGGTGCACCGAGTTGACCCGTATCCCGTCGCCGGCCAGGTCCAGCGCCGCGGAGCGGGTGAGGCCGCGCAGGCCGAACTTGGTGGAGCCGTAGGCCGCGTGGCCGGGTATGCCGACCAGTCCCGCCGTGGAGGAGACGTTGACGATCGAACCGCCTCCCGCCGCGCGCAGCAGCGGGGCCACCGCCTGTATGCCCAGGAACGGGCCGAGCAGGTTGACCCGCAGCAGCTCCTCGAACCCGGCGGGGCTCTGGCGCTCGACGTGCGCGGTGCGCCACAGCGCCGCGTTGTTGACCAGCGCCGAGACCGTCCCGAAGGCCGCGACCGCCTCGCGCACCACCACCGCCCAGCCGTCCGGGTCGCCCACGTCGTGCCGCACGTAGCGCCCCTGGTCCCCGAGCTCCGCCGCGACCGCCCGGCCCTCGTCCTCCCGGACGTCGGTGACGACGACCCGCGCGCCGGCCGCCGCGCACATCCGGGCCTCCGCCGCCCCTTGGCCGCGTGCGGCGCCGGTGATGACGACGACTTTCCCGTCCAGCGTGATCACGGAGCCTCCTGTCGGACGCATGGCGTCCGTGTGACGGGTGCGTGTATTCCTAATCGGCATACTTCTAGCAGTCATATCCCTGCTGGGGAAGGGCCGTGACACGACCGGCCATAGACTGCGCTGCGTGTCAGACGAGACGAACAAGCGCGCGCTGCCCGCCACCGGTTGGGCGGTGCTCGGACTGCTCTCCTTCGGCCAGGAGCTCTCCGGTTACGACGTGAAGAAGTGGGCGGACCGCTCGTTGCGCTTCTTCTACTGGAGCCCTTCCTTCAGCCAGGTCTACAGCGAACTCAAGCGTCTGGAGGAGGCCGGTTACGCCTCCTCGCGCCGGGTCGGCCAAGAGGAGGGGGCCCGCGACAAGCGGGTGTACCGGATCACCGAAACCGGAATGGCGGCCGTACGGGAGTGGGCGCAGCTGGCTCCGGTCGATCCGCCCGTCCTCAAGCACGGGCCGATGCTGCGGCTGTGGCTGGGGCACCTGCTGGAGCCCGAGCAGATGCGCGAAGTCCTCGGCCGCCACCGGGAGTTCGCGGAGGAGATGCGCCTGCGCGCGGAGGCGGACGCGGCCGCCGTCGGGGGCGAGGAGGCCTGGGCGTACCCCACGCTCACCCTCAAGTGGGCCGAGCGGTACTACGCCTGCGAGCGCGACCTCGCCGCCGCGATGCTGGACGACATCGAGGCGCTCGCCGCGCAGCGCGACCCCGAGGGCGGTGGCTGAAGCGCGGCGGTGCGCCTGAGCGACGGTCGCAGGGGGGCCGCGCTTTGATGGACGCATGACGACGAACAATTGGGCCGCGTTCGAGAAGGTGGCACCGGACTTCGCACGGACCGTCCGGGCCCGCTTCGCCCAGCGCCCCCACCACGTCCTGGCCACCCTGCGCCGGGACGGCTCCCCGCGCCTGAGCGGGCTCAATGTCGACATCCGCGGCGGGGAGCTGTGGCTCGGCATGATGCCTGGATCGATGAAGGCCAAGGACCTGCGGCACGACCCTCGTTTCGCCCTGCACTCCAACCCCGGCGAGGACGAGTCCATGCCCGGCGGGGACGTACGGATCTCCGGGCGCGCGCTGGAACTGCTGGACCCGCCCGAGCTGCACCGGTACGCGGAGGAGACGGAGACCCCGCACCCCTTCCACCTCTTCCACGCCGACCTGACGGAGGTCGTCCACGTCACGGTCGAGGGCGACGACCTGGTGATCCGCACCTGGATCCCCGACCACCCCGTGCGCACGCTGCGCCGCGGCAACGACGACGAGCCGCCGCGCGAGGGCTGACGCCCCTCAGGTGAACGGGATCAGGTCCCGGCCCCGGCGTTGCGCGGGGAAGGCGGCCGGGTCGATGTCGAGCCGGCTGCGGTCGATGTTGATCGTGACGTCGCCGTACGTGGCGTCGTGCCCGCCGCGGAACTGGTGGGCGCGGCGACGACCGGGCCACTGGGCACCTCCGGCGGGCAGACCCATGTCGGCGTCCGTCACCGTGGCGGAAAGGTTCCAGCGGGCCACCCACAGCACGTCCGGCATGTCGTGCGGGGCCTGGTGGTAGTGGGCGCTCAGTGCCGGGACGCCCGACGCGGCGTGTACGTAGGCCGCCGAGCGGTAGCCGAGAGCGTGCAGCCGCGCCGTCCAGGCGGTGAGGTAGGCGACGACCGGGGCGTCCCAGGTGTCGCGGTCCGTGTAGTGCTCCAGGTCGTTGTAGAGCACCGTCCCCGCGCCCAGGCCCAACGAGCGGGCCGCCTCGACCGCGCCCTCGGCGGCTTCGACTCCCTCGTCGGTGGCTTCGGAGGGGTCGGTGGACAGGCCGGTGCTTGAGCTGCTCCAGGGCTGCGGGCCGACCCAGATCGGCATCAGGTGCCAGCCCGCCGCGGCCTGGCGGCGCACCCAGCCGGAGGTCAGCCTCGGTTGGGCGCAGGCCCGGGCGCGCCCGCCGATGTAGATGCCGACCGCGCGGAAGGGGGAGTCGGCCCGCCAGGTGTCCATGGCGCTCTGGGTGGGGGCGGTGCAGGCGTCGAAGCCGGTGCCGTTGAAGGCCGGTTGGCCGGTGATGGGCCGTCGGGCGAGGGCGGGGGTCAGGGGGCCGGCCGGCGGGGAGCCCGCGGCGGCGGGGGTGGTCGTACGGGCCCGGGCCAGGAGTTCGCGTACCGCGTCGGGGCTGGTCCCGTACGACACGGTGGCCATCACCCCGGAGGCGCCGAGGGCGTAGCGGACCTCGCGGCTGTCGCCGGGCGGCGCCGCCGGCACGTCGGCCCCGTCGGCGCGGACGGTCGGGATGTCGGCGCGCTCGGGGGCGCCGTCGAGGGGTTCCAGGTGCAGGGTGTCCGCGCGGTCGCGCACCGCGCGGCCGCTGCACTCGCCCTGGCCTCCGGCGTGCCCCAGGTACAGGGTGGGCAGGTCGAGCCGTAGGCAGGCGTCGGGGTTCCGGTCGAGGTCGACGACGCGCCAGTCCGCGGGGACGGTGAGGCGCAGCCCGTGGTAGTCGACCGTCCGCCCGTCGGCGGAGGCGGGCGGGGCGGGCGCGAGCAGGACGGCGCCCAGCAGGGAAGCCAACATCATTCGGGACGGCATGGGCCCCAGAGTTACCAGACACGGCGTGGCCGAACCGCGTTGTCCCGCGGGGCCGGTGGGCCGTCCGGCCTATACCCCGACGGTGCCGCACACACCGCACCGGCCGCTCGGGACGACGCCCCGCCTTCTCCCCCCGTACCGGCGGGCCGGCCGACGCGGCGGCACGGCCGCCCCCGGTGGCCCGGGGTGGCGGTCACCCGCACGAGCGACGCGTTTCGGCCTCGTCGCCGAACGGCCCGACGCCGCTTCCTCCCCCTGCGAGGGATACCGGGTTCCCGCCCGGACGAGCCAGAGTCGCCGCCGTGCGGGCCGGAGTTGAAGGCGCGCGGGCCCGATTGCGATGCGCCCAGGGGTGCTTGGCCCGCTCACAGGAGCCGTGCATATGATCGGGCCGTTGCCAACGGGGAGGCTCAAACATGACGGGCGATTTCCAGCAGGAGGCGGGTCCGGGCGCGGGCGCCACGGACCAGCACGTGGACATGCGGCTGAATCACGTGCCGCCGGAACCCTCGGGTCCGGGCCCGTCGTCCCCACCCGTGTACGGGCCGTTCGCCCCGGGCAAGGGTCCCGGCGACTTCGCCTCGACGCCCGCGCAGAAGCAGGCGGCGGCGGGCACGATCGAAAACGAGCTGCAGCCGAACACGAAGACGGCCGCCGAGCACGCGGACGAAGCCCACAACGCGGCCCAGAAGGGCTTCGACGGCTGGGACACCGCCGCCGGCCTCAAGAAGGTGGCGGACACCTGGGACCAGCAGGTGAAGAACCTGATGGCCCGACTGGACGCGGAAAAGGGCGCCTTGCGGGGCGCCTCGGGCCTCTTCCAGGGCAACGACATCGGCTTGCACAACCAGTTCACCGCTTCGCGCTCGAAGCTGAACAACCTGTAAGGGGTTCGGATGCCGAGCTACTACGAGGTCATGAACACGAACTTCGGCCTGCTGACGACGGCCGCGGGCAAGTGGGAGGCGATGGCGGGCGAGCTGAACAAGGTCGAGACCCGCTACGGCGAGACCGTCCAGAAGATCACCATGGGTGACCAGTGGGCCGGTGTCAGCGCCGGTTCCGCCAAGTCGGGTTTCGCGGGGACCCGCTACGAATACTCGGCGGCGCAGATCCAGGCCAAGGCGATCGGCGGCCTGCTGCGGGACGCGCACGAGAAGTTCACCGACCTCAAGACCAAGCTCGACAGCGCGCGCGCCGACGCGATAGCCGCCGGCATGACCGTCTCCGAACAGGGCCACGTCGCCTTCGACTGGGCCAAGCTCACGCCCTCCGAGCGCAGCGCCTACCACCACGACCCCGACGGCGAGGCCTCCATACGCACGGCCGTCACCAAGTGGCAGCAGCACCTCGACGACCGGGTGAAGGCCGTCACCGAACTCGACCAGAACGTCAAGCTGGCCATCGAGGCCGCCGTGGTGGACAGCAACAAGGACGCCCTGGGCAAGGGCGCCGACATGTCGCTCGCCGGGTTCAACGCGGGCGCCGAGGGTGATCTGGACGAGGCCGTGAAGGAAGCGCGGGCGGCCGCGAAGACGGACGAGTCCGGCGTCAAGACGCACGACGACGGCCTCAAGATCACCGGCCCGGACGTGGGCTTCAAGGTGAGCGGCGTCAAGAACGGCAAGGAGGGCTCGGTCAAGGCGTACGCCGACCTCTTCCACCTGAGCCAGGCCGGGGAGGCGACCAAGGGCGGGGTGAAGTTCTCCGACGTCTACGACGTCTACGGGGGCGCCCGGGCCACCGCGAACTACGGGTTCACCAACAGCGGCCTGAGCGGCAAGGCCGAGGTGTCGGCGGGTATCCGCGAACTGGTCGGCGGCAAGGCCGAGTACGGGTACGCGGGCGCCTACGAGCGGACCGAGGTCTTCGCCGGCGGCGAGGCAGCGGTCAGCGCCGGGGCGGGCAAGGACGGCTTCAACGCCGGCGCGAAGGCGTTCGCCGGCGCGAAGGCCGGCGTCACCGGAGGCGGCGAGGTCGCCGGGCTCGGCGCCGGCGCGACGGCCGAGGGGTGGTACGGCGCGGGCGCGGAGGCCAAGGCGACCTTCGGCAAGGGCGACGACGGCAAGTGGCACATCGGCGGCAAGGTGGGTCTGGCCCTGGGCCTGGGCGGTTCCGTGGGCGGGGAGTTCACGGTCGACCCCGGCAAGGTCGGCGATGCCTTCGATGACGCCGCGGACGCGATCGGTGACACCGCCGGGTCGGTCAAGGACACCATCGGCGGCTGGTTCGACTGATGTACGTTTCCCGTCTCCACGGAAAGAAGGCCGTAGATGCCCACGACACTGCCCGTGCCGATCGAATTCGACCTGCCGGAGGGCTGGCGGGCCGCGCCGCCGGACGAGGTCGGCGCGTCGGAGGTGGCCTTCATCGCCCTGTGCCCGCGGCCGGATGACGGGTTCACGGCCAACATCACCATCGACGGCGATCTCCTGCCGGACGGGACCACACTGGAGGAGTTGGCCGACGCGTCGGTGGTGCGGGTGCGCGGGGCCGCCGAGTCCGTGGCGGTGGCCGCCCGCCACGAGATCGGCTCCTCGGCCTCGCCGGGCCTGACCCAACGGCTGGCCCTGACCGCCGTCGTCGCCGGCGTGCGCCGCGACCTCGTCCAGTCCCAGGTCTACATGGCCCTCACGGACGCCACGGACCCGTCCCGGCGGGCGCTGGTCCGCTCGATCCTGACGGCCACCGCCGCACAACACGACGAGGTCCTGCCGGACTTCCAGCAGTTCCTGCGCACGGTACGCCCGGACACCGGGACGGGGGCCTGACCATGGGCCTCATGGACAGGTTCACCGGTACCCGCCGCCCGGACCGCGGTGCGGTGCCGCTCTCCGCCCGGGAGGTCCGTGAGGCGCTGCTCGCGGTCAACGGACCGGACAGGCCCTACGTCGTACGCGAGGGCCGGCCGGCGGAGAAGGCCGACCTGGTGGCGGAGTGGCGGGTCTTGGAGCCGGCCTGGCGCACCTTCTTCCTGACGACCCGGCCGGACCGGACCCTCAAGACGAGGATGCGCCTGGTCCCCGGCGAGCACGAGGTGCGGGCGCTCGACGAGCAGCTGGAGATCACCTGGGTCGGGGACACGCCCAAGCTGGCCAAGTCGGCCGAGTACAGCCGCGGGCAGGTGACCACGGTGTCCAAGCAGTGGACGATCGAACGGGGCCCCGACGGCCGCCGCCGCATGGTCGAGGAGTTCGCCTTCGACACCGGGGAGATGAGGGTGCCGCTACAGAAGGCGGTCCTCGGCGCGGGCTGGACCTGGCGCGGAGCGCTGTTCCGCCTCTGATCCGACGCCCGGCCGCCCCCACGACACGCCACAGCGCCCGCCAACCCTGGTCGGGGACATGGCGGGCGCTGTGTCGAGTGCCGCACACCGTTGTACGGACCGTATGAGGGGTCCTCCCCCGCGAGGAAGGGGTCCCGCCACCGACGGCCGGAGGCCGGCGCAGCCGGGCGAAGCCCGAAAGGCCGCCCACGGCCGAACGGCGCGAGCACGGCATCCCAAAGGAGCCATGGCGGGCGCTGTGTCGAGTGCCGCACACCGTTGTACGGACCGTATGAGGGGTCCTCCCCCACGAGGAGTGGGTCCTCGTGGGCGGGTTACACGGTCAGCGACCGGTCCGTCGGCTTGACCGGGTACGGGAGGGCGCTGGCGCCGGTCAGGAAGCGGTCCACGCCGCGGGCGGCCGAGCGGCCCTCCGCGATGGCCCAGACGATCAGCGACTGGCCGCGGCCCGCGTCACCGGCGACGAAGACACCGTCCACGTTGGTCGCGTACGAGGCGTCCCGGGCGACGTTGCCCCGGGCGTCCAGTTCCAGGCCGAACTGGTCCACCAGGCCGTTGGCCTGGTCGGTGCCCGTGAAGCCCATCGCGAGGGTGACCAGTTGCGCCGGGAGGACGCGCTCGGTTCCCGCCTTCTGGACCAGCTTGCCGTCCACGAACTCCACCTCGATGAGGTGCAGCGCTTGGACGTTGCCGTCCTCGTCGCCCTCGAAGTGGGTCGTGGAGACGGAGTAGATCCGCTCGCCGCCCTCCTCGTGGGCCGAGGTGACCTTGTACAGCATGGGGAACGTCGGCCAAGGCTGCCCGGCGGGGCGGTCCTCGGACGGCTTCGGCATGATCTCCAGCTGGGTGACCGACAGGGCGCCCTGGCGGTGGGCGGTGCCCACGCAGTCCGCGCCCGTGTCGCCGCCGCCGATGACGACCACGTGCTTGCCCTCGGCGGTGACAGGGGGCGCCACGAAGTCGCCCTCCTGCACCTTGTTGGCGAGCGGGAGGTACTCCATCGCGAAGTGGACGCCCTTGAGCTCGCGCCCCGGGACCGGCAGGTCGCGGGAGACGGTGGCGCCCGCCGCGATGACGACCGCGTCGTAGCGCTTGCGCAGCTTCGCGGCGTCGATGTCGCGGCCGATCTCCACGCCCGTGCGGAACTTGGTGCCCTCCGCGCGCATCTGCTCGATGCGGCGGTTGATGTGCACCTTCTCCATCTTGAACTCGGGGATGCCGTAGCGCAGCAGGCCGCCGATGCGGTCCGCGCGCTCGTACACCGCCACGGTGTGACCGGCCCGCGTCAGCTGCTGGGCGGCGGCGAGTCCGGCCGGGCCCGAGCCGATGACGGCGACGGTCTTGCCGGAGAGGCGCTCCGGGGGCTGCGGGGTGACGTCGCCGTTGTCCCACGCCTTGTCGATGATCGAGACTTCGACGTTCTTGATGGTGACGGCCGGCTGGTTGATGCCGAGCACGCACGCCGACTCACAGGGTGCCGGGCAGAGCCGGCCCGTGAACTCCGGGAAGTTGTTCGTGGCGTGCAGGCGCTCGGAGGCGGCCGTCCAGTCCTCGCGGTAGGCGAAGTCGTTCCACTCGGGGATCAGGTTCCCGAGCGGGCAGCCGTTGTGACAGAACGGGATGCCGCAGTCCATGCAGCGGCCGGCCTGCTTGCTGATGATCGGCAGCAGGGAGCC
This sequence comes from Streptomyces sp. Tek67B01, assembly GCF_055231995.1. Lineage (NCBI taxonomy): Bacteria > Bacillati > Actinomycetota > Actinomycetes > Kitasatosporales > Streptomycetaceae > Streptomyces > Streptomyces sp. Tek67B01. The sequence continues at coordinate 5,254,147 of NZ_JBUYUY010000001.1, read as the reverse complement.
GGGGACGTAGACCTCGTTCCAGTCCTGGACGCGTTCGGCGACGGGACGGGTACAGGCGGTCTCGCGCGGGGTGGTGAGGAAGCCCTTCGGGTCAGCCATTGGTCGCCGCCTCCATCATCTTCTCAGTGGTCTCGGACTCGGAGAGTCCGGCCCGCTCAGCGGCGTCCTTGGCGGCGAGCACTGCCTTGTACGTGGTCGGGATGATCTTGCTGAAGCGGTCCGCGGACACGGACCAGTCAGCCAGGAGCTTCGCGGCCACGGTCGAGCCGGTCTCCTCCTCGTGGCGGCGCACCACATCGTGCAGCCACTGCTTGTCGGCGTCCGAGAGGGCCTCGACGGCCCCGGTGTTGCCGACGTTGACGTTGCGCGGGTCGAGGTCGACGACGTAGGCGACGCCGCCCGACATGCCGGCCGCGAAGTTGCGGCCCGTCTCGCCGAGGACGACGGCGGTACCGCCGGTCATGTACTCGCAGCCGTGATCGCCCACGCCCTCCGAGACGACCAGGGCGCCGGAGTTGCGGACGCAGAAGCGTTCGCCGGTGCGGCCGCGCAGGAACATCTCGCCGCCGGTGGCCCCGTAGCCGATGGTGTTGCCGGCGATGGTGGAGTACTCGGCGAGGTGGTCGGCGCCGCGGTCGGGGCGGACCACGACCCGGCCGCCCGACAGGCCCTTGCCGACGTAGTCGTTGGCGTCGCCCTCCAGGCGCAGGGTGACGCCCTTGGGCAGGAAGGCGCCGAAGGACTGGCCCGCGGAACCGGTGAAGGTCAAGTCGATGGTGTTGTCGGGCAGGCCCGCGCCACCGAACTTCTTGGTGACCTCGTGGCCGAGCATGGTGCCGACGGTCCGGTTGATGTTCCGGATCGCGACCTGGGCCCGGACCGGCTGGGCCTGCTCGGCGCTCTCGGCGCCCAGGGCCTCGGCGGCGATCTCGATCAGCTCGTTGTCGAGGGCCTTCTCCAGCCCGTGGTCCTGCTCGATCAGGGCGTGGCGGACCGCGCCCTCGGGCAGCTCGGGCACATGGAAGAGCGGCTCCAGGTCGAGGCCCTGCGCCTTCCAGTGCGTGACGGCCTGGCTGGTGTCGAGCAGCTCGGCGTGGCCGACGGCCTCCTCGATCGAGCGGAAGCCCAGCTCGGCGAGGAGCTCGCGGACCTCCTCCGCGATGAACTCGAAGAAGTTGACGACGAATTCGGGCTTGCCGGAGAAGCGGTCGCGCAGGACCGGGTTCTGCGTGGCGATGCCGACCGGGCAGGTGTCCAGGTGGCAGACGCGCATCATGACGCAGCCGGAGACGACGAGGGGGGCGGTCGCGAAACCGAACTCCTCGGCGCCGAGCAGCGCGGCGATGATCACGTCCCGGCCGGTCTTCAGCTGGCCGTCCGTCTGGACCACGATGCGGTCGCGCAGCCCGTTGAGCAGCAGGGTCTGCTGGGTCTCGGCGAGGCCGAGCTCCCAGGGGCCGCCCGCGTGCTTGAGCGAGGTGAGCGGGGAGGCGCCCGTTCCGCCGTCGTGGCCGGAGATGAGGACGACGTCCGCGTGGGCCTTGGAGACACCGGCGGCCACGGTGCCGACACCGACCTCGGACACCAGCTTCACGTGGATGCGGGCGGCCGGGTTGGCGTTCTTGAGGTCGTGGATCAGCTGAGCCAGGTCCTCGATGGAGTAGATGTCGTGGTGCGGGGGCGGGGAGATCAGACCGACACCCGGGGTGGAGTGCCGGGTCTTGGCGACCCACGGGTACACCTTGTGACCGGGCAGCTGGCCGCCCTCGCCGGGCTTGGCGCCCTGCGCCATCTTGATCTGGATGTCGTCCGCGTTGACCAGGTACTCGCTGGTGACACCGAAGCGGCCGGAGGCGACCTGCTTGATGGAGGAGCGGCGCGCCGGGTCGTACAGGCGGTCCGGGTCCTCGCCGCCCTCACCCGTGTTGGACTTGGCGCCCAACTGGTTCATGGCGACGGCGAGCGTCTCGTGCGCCTCCTTGGAGATGGAGCCGTACGACATCGCGCCGGTGGAGAAGCGCTTGACGATGTCCGCGACCGACTCGACCTCCTCGACGGGGATCGAGGGCCGGTCGGACTTGAAGCCGAAGAGGCCGCGCAGCGTCATCAGCCGCTCGGACTGCTCGTTCACCCGCTCCGTGTACTGCTTGAAGATGTCGTAGCGGCGGTTGCGGGTGGCGTGCTGGAGGCGGAAGACCGTCTCCGGGTCGAACAGGTGCGGCTCGCCCTCGCGGCGCCACTGGTACTCGCCGCCGATCTCCAGCGCGCGGTGCGTGGCCGCGATGCCGGTGGCCGGGTACGCCTTGGCGTGGCGCGCGGCCACCTCCTTGGCGATGACGTCCAGGCCGGCGCCGCCGATCTTGGTGGCGGTGCCGCTGAAGTACGTACCGACGAACTCCTCGTTCAGGCCGACGGCCTCGAAGACCTGGGCTCCGCGGTAGGAGGCGACGGTGGAGATGCCCATCTTCGACATGACCTTCAGGACGCCCTTGCCGAGCGCGTAGATCAGGTTCTTGATGGCCTGCTCCGGCTCCAGGCCGGACAGGAAGGTGCCCGCGCGCAGCAGGTCCTCGACGGACTCCATGGCGAGGTAGGGGTTGACCGCGGCGGCGCCGTAGCCGATCAGGAGCGCGACGTGGTGGACCTCGCGGACGTCACCGGCCTCGACGAGCAGGCCCACCTGGGTGCGCTGCTTGGTGGCGATGAGGTGGTGGTGCACGGCGGAGGTGAGCAGCAGCGACGGGATCGGCGCGTGCTCGGCGTCCGAGTGGCGGTCCGACAGGACGATCAGTCGGGCGCCGTTCTCGATGGCGGCGTCGGCCTCCGCGCGGATCTCCTCGATCCGGGCGGCGAGCGCCTCGCCGCCACCGGAGACCCGGTAGAGGCCCGAGAGGGTCGCGGCCTTCATGCCCGGCATGTCGCCGTCGGCGTTGACGTGGATGAGCTTGGCCAGCTCGTCGTTGTCGATGACGGGGAAGGGCAGGGTCACGCTGCGGCAGGACGCGGAGGTCGGCTCCAGCAGGTTGCCCTGCGGGCCCAGCGAGGACAGCAGCGAGGTGACGAGCTCCTCGCGGATGGCGTCCAGCGGCGGGTTGGTGACCTGCGCGAACAGCTGGGTGAAGTAGTCGAAGAGCAGCCGGGGGCGCTCGGACAGGGCCGCGATCGGGGAGTCCGTGCCCATGGACCCGAGCGGCTCGCCGCCGGTACCGGCCATCGGCGCGAGGATGACGCGCAGCTCTTCCTCGGTGTAGCCGAAGGTCTGCTGGCGGCGGGTGACCGAGGCGTGGGTGTGCACGATGTGCTCGCGCTCGGGCAGGTCCGTCAGCTCGATCTCGCCGGTCTCCAGCCACTCCGCGTACGGGGCGGCGGCGGCCAGCTCGGCCTTGATCTCGTCGTCCTCGACGATGCGGTGCTGGGCGGTGTCGACGAGGAACATCTTGCCGGGCTGGAGGCGGCCCTTGCGGACGACCTTCGCCGGGTCGATGTCGAGGACGCCGACCTCGGAGGACAGTACGACCAGGCCCTCGTCGGTGACCCAGTAGCGGCCGGGGCGCAGACCGTTGCGGTCGAGGACCGCGCCGACCTGGGTGCCGTCGGTGAAGGTGACGCAGGCCGGGCCGTCCCAGGGCTCCATCATCGTGGAGTGGTACTGGTAGAAGGCGCGCAGGGCCGGGTCCATGGAGGTGTGGTTCTCCCACGCCTCCGGGATCATCATCAGCACGCTGTGGGGCAGCGACCGGCCGCCGAGGTGGAGCAGCTCCAGGACCTCGTCGAAGGAGGCGGAGTCGGAGGCGTCGGGCGTACAGATGGGGAAGATGCGCTCCAGCGCGCCCTCGCCGAAGACGTCCGAGGCCAGCTGGGACTCGCGGGCCTTCATCCAGTTCCGGTTGCCCTTGACCGTGTTGATCTCGCCGTTGTGCGCGACGAAGCGGTACGGGTGGGCGAGCGGCCAGGACGGGAAGGTGTTGGTCGAGAAGCGGGAGTGGACCAGGGCGAGCGCCGACGCGAAGCGGCGGTCGGAGAGGTCGGGGAAGAAGGGCTCCAGCTGGCCGGTGGTCAGCATGCCCTTGTAGACGATGGTGCGGGCGGAGAGCGAGGGGAAGTAGACCCCGGCCTCGCGCTCGGCGCGCTTGCGCAGCACGAAGGCCTTGCGGTCGAGCTCGATGCCGCTCGCGCCTGCCCCGGAGCCTTCGGCCCGGGAGGTGCCCCCACTGACGAACAGCTGGGAGAAGGCCGGCATGGTGGCGCGGGCGCCGTTGCCGAGCAGGTCCGGGGTGACCGGGACCTCGCGCCAGCCGAGGACCGTCAGGTTCTCCTCCGCCGCGATCGCCTCGATCTGCTCCACGGCGACGGCCTGTGCGGAGCCGTCGGCGGGGAGGAAGGCGATGCCGACGGCGTAGGCGCCGGCCTCGGGGAGATCAAAACCGGCCACCTCGCGCAGGAACGCGTCGGGGACCTGGGAGAGGATTCCGGCACCGTCGCCCGAGTCCGGCTCGGATCCGGTGGCGCCGCGGTGTTCGAGGTTCCGCAGTACGGTCAGCGCCTGCTCGACCAGTGCGTGGCCGGCCTCGCCGCTGAGGTTGGCCACAAAGCCGACGCCACAGGCGTCGTGCTCGTTGCGCGGGTCGTACATGCCCTGGGGGGCGGGGCGACCGTCCATGGGCGACCAGGCAGTGGTGCTGGGGCCGGTCGCGGAGTGCGTGGATGCGGAACGCATCGGCTCTCCCGTCGTCGTCGTGGCAAAGGTGCGTGCCGAGGGACGACGTTGGCCCTCTGCGAAATTTCGTGCAGGTTACATGATGACGGCGATCCCGCGAAGCGGATATCACGTTCCAGCATGCGGACACCCCGCGAGCGTGACGCAGGCAGAAAAAAGAGGTCCCGGAGCCGGGAGGGGGGCTTCATCGCCCGGGGCTTCATTGCCCGGGGCGTGGGCTTCATTGCCCTGAAGCTCCCCGCGGCTGAACAGCCATGGGGAGCCCTGGTGTGATGCCCTGCGGTGATGTGCTCGAAACCGCGGGGTAATGATTAATTTATGCGGTGCTCTGCATAGTGTCCCACTCGTGCGTCGGTCAGCCTACGACGCCGCCGATCCAGGTTCCCAGGATGTACGTCACACCGGCGGCCGCGCCACCCAGGACCAGCTGGCGTATCCCGCTGAACCACCAGGACCGGGCGGTGACCCGGGCGACGACCGCCCCGCAGGCGAAGAGACCCACCAGGGCCACCAGCACGGCCGGCCACAGGGCGGTCGCGCCGAGCAGGTACGGGAGCAGGGGCAGCAGGGCGCCCAGCGCGAACGAGCCGAAGGACGACACGGCGGCGACCATCGGCGACGGCAGGTCGTCGGGGTCGATCCCCAGCTCCTCGCGGGCGTGTATCTCCAGCGCCTGCTCCGGGTCGCGGGAGAGCTGCATCGCGACCTCGCGGGCGAGGGCGGGCTCGACACCGCGCGACACGTACAGCTCGGCCAGCTCCTCCATCTCGTCGATCGGGTGCTTGCGCAACTGCTGACGCTCGACGTCGAGTTCCGCGAGGACGAGCTCGCGCTGCGAGGCGACCGAGGTGTACTCGCCGGCGGCCATCGAGAAAGCACCGGCGGCCAGACCGGCCAGGCCGGTGATGACGATGGTCTGCGTGGCGACCGCGCCGCCCGCGACACCCGTCATGAGGGCGAGGTTGGAGACGAGTCCGTCCATGGCACCGAAAACGGCCGGCCGCAGCCATCCGCCGTTGACGTCACGGTGGGTGTGGTTGTCGCGGTGGGCGGTGTGCAGTGGTGCTTCGGTGTCGATGATGGACATGCGCCGGATCTCCCCTGGTCGAGCCTTGCCGAGCCTTTTCGTCCGAGCGGGGGTACGCGAAGGCGACGCGCCGGGTACGCGAAGGCGACGCGCCAGGCGGCCACTCCCCCTGAACACCTCGAAACTACGCACGATTTCCTTCGGCCGCCAGCAAGGAAGGCCGTACTTACCTGGGGTTTCGCGGGTCGGCGACCGGGTGACGGCGAGGTTCGGGGGGTGTTTCGCGGCGAGCGACAAACCTCATCCCGTGGCACAAATCCCCCATGGGCTCATGATGAGTCCCATCAAGTGGAGAGGCGCGCGATGGAGCTGATTGCATGCGATCCGCAGATCCTCCTCGAACGGGCCAGGGGCGCGCTTCTGGGACTGGCGTTGGGTGACGCGCTGGGCGCCCCGGCGGAGAACATGAAGCCGTCTCAGATCCGGGCGAAGTGGGGGCGGATCGAAGGCTTCGTCTCCGACGATCCGGCGGGCACCGACGACACGGAGTACGCGATCTTCTCCGGGCTGCTGCTGGCCCGCCACGGGTCGGCGCTCGCGGTCGCCCACGTGGAACGGGCCTGGCACCACTGGATCGCCGACCTCGACGAGGGGCCGTTTCGGGGCGCGGGCTTCTCGGAGCGCGGCACCCTGGAGAACCTCCGCCGGGGCTTGGCGGCGCCCATCTCTGCCCAGCACCGGCACGCCTGGTCGGACGGGCTGGCCATGCGGGCGGCCCCGTTCGGGGTCTTCGCGGCGGGGCGGCCGGCGGAGGCCGCGCGGCTGGTGGCGATCGACGGGTCGGTCAGCCACGACGGGGAGGGCATCTACGGCGGCCAGGCGGTGGCGGCCGGCGTCGCGGCGGCGATGGCGGGCGGCTCGCCGGCCTCGGTGGTCTCGGCCGCCCTGTCGGTGATCCCCTCGGACTCCTGGACGGCGCGCTCGCTGCGCCGGGCCGTGACGGCGGCCCCGCGCGGCGAACGGGCGGTGCGCTCGGCGGTGGTGATCGGCGGCTACCCGTGGACGGACCTGGCTCCGGAGGCGGTGGGCCTGGCGTTCGGGGCGTTCGCGGCGGCGCGCGGGGACTTCGTGGAGTCCGTCCTGACGGCGGTCAACATGGGGCGCGACGCGGACACCACGGCGGCGGTGGCGGGGGCGTTGGCGGGCGCGTTGTCGGGGGTGCGGGAGATCCCGGCGGAGTGGGCTTCGGCGATCGGCCCGGTCCGGGGCAGCTGCCTGCCCTCCATGCGGGGCTACCACGTCCTGGACATCGCGGACCTGCTCACCCCGGAAACCGAGCCCGCCGCATGACCCCGCCCCCGTACGATCCCGCCCCCGGCCCGGCCGACGACGGCCGCCCGGAGCCCCCGGCCCCTACGACCCCCGCCCGACCGGCGGCCCCGGGGGCCGCCGTATCGGACTCCGCCCGGCCACGCCCGGGCGACCGGAGCGGACCCGGGGACCGGAACGGCGACCGCCCCACCCCCGGCCCCGCCCGACCGGGTGGCCTGACGGGGCCCGGGGACCCGGCGCCGGTGGACCGCGCCAAGGAGGTGTCCGACGGCCTCTGGGTTCGGCTGGGCGGAACGACCTTCGGTGGGCTGACCGACCCGTACCCCACCGGGCCCGGTTGCGGTGGCCGGGAGGAAGCCGGCGGGCAGGGCCCGCAGACCCCCGCCCCGTCGCGGTCCCCGGCCGCCGCCTCCTACCCGACGCGCCCGGAGGCCCGTACCGCCACCCGGACGGCCCCCCGGGCCGACACCGATTCCGATACCCGGCCGGCAGGCCCGCCCGGAACCGGGCCCACGGACGGCCAGCCCCCCGCAGGCACCCAGACCCGTACCGACGGCACGGAGACCGGGGCGGCCCTCCAGACCGCCACCGGCACGCAGACCCAGGCCGACGCCGAGACCCCGACGCACACCCAGACCCGTACCGGCACGGAGAGCCGACCCGGCGGAACCGGGCCCACGGACGGCCCGCCCCCCGCAGGCACCCAGACCCGTACCGACGGCGCCGAGATCCGGGCGGCCGTACAGACCGCCACCGGCGCGGAGGTCTCGGCCCGCGCCCGGACCGAGGCTCGGGGCGCCGCCGGGGTAAGGGCCGGGGGCGCCACCGCGGGCGGGCTCCGGCGGATCGAGGGGTTGCTGCTCGGGCTCGCCGCAGGCGACGCGGCCGGGTGGCCCGCCGCCCGGCACCGGGCCAGCCGGATGCCGGAGTGGACCCGCCGCCTCACCCGCGAACTCGACACCTTCGCCGAACAGAACGCCACCACCACCCTCCCCGTCCCCATCGCCCTCAACCAGCCCCCCGAACCCCTGCGCCTCGGCCCCTCCGACGACGCCGAATGGGCCGCCTTCGCCGCCGAGTCCGTCCTGACCGCCGCCGGTGTCCTGCTCAGCGACCTCTCCCGCTCCCGCCGGATGCGCGCCGCCATCGACCTGGCCTGGAACGCCCTGGCCAGCGAGGTCGCCGCCGCCGCCGAACGCGCCCCCGAGGTGGAGTCCGCGGTCCTTCCCCTGCGCGCCCGCATCTCCGTCCGCGCGGGCCTCGGCAACCTCGCCGCCGGCCTGCGCCCGCCCGCCACCGGCCACGACAACCCCCACTACTTCGACGACGCCGCCTGCGTCCGCGCCTGCGTCCTCGCCGTCGTCCACCCCGGCGACCCCCGCGCGGCGGCGGACCTCGCCGAGTTCGACGCCCGCTACACCCAGGACGGCGACGGGGTCCACGGCGCCCGTGCCATGGCCGCCGCCCTCGCCACCGCCCTCGCCGGCGGGGACACCGACGCCGCCGTCGACGCCGCCCTGGGGCAGCTCCCCGAGGCCACCGAGATCGGCCGCAACGCCCGCCACGCCGTCAAGCTCGCCCGTACCGACGACGGCGGCGGCGCCTTCGCCCTCGTCCCGCTCCTGGAACACCAGATCGTCGACCACGTCTACAGCTACGGGATCGCCGCCGCCGAAACCGTCCCCGTGGCGCTCGCCCTGGCCACCGCCGCCCGCGGCAACGTCGCCGAGGCCGTGCCCGCCGCCGCCTGCCTCTCCCGCGTCGCGGACTCCGCGCCCGCCCTCGCCGGGGCCCTCACCGGCGCCCTCGGCGGCGGCGACTGCCTTCCCGCCGCCTGGCGCGAGGCCTGCCGCACCCTCTCCGGCTGCGCCCTCCCCCGCCTCGCCGGAACCGACCTGGTCGAGCTCGCCGCGCTCCTCGCCCGTACGGAACTCACCTCGCCCAAAGCCCGCGCGACCCCCACACCCCAAGGGATGATTCGGACATGACGCTCACCCCGCTCTCGCTCGACGACCGGGCGGCCGGCTGCCTGGTCGGCGCGGCCGTCGGCGACGCCCTCGGCGGCCCGGTGGAGGGCTGGTCCCCGGACCGGATCGTCGAGCGGCACGGCGGCCGCGTGCACGGCATCGTCGGCCCCTGGTACGAGGACTGGCGCACCGCCCGCCCCATCGCGCCGTACCACAAGGGCGACGGGCACGTCACCGACGACACCCTGATGACCCACGCGCTGGTACGGGTCTACGAGGCCGTACGCGACCACCTCGACGCCTACGCGGTCGCCGAGCACCTGGTCCCGGAGCTGATGACGAACCCCCGCTGGATCCCGGAACTCGAAGCCGAGGCACTGCCCCTCCAGCGGATCTTCCTCGCGGAGAAGTGGATCGTGACCCGGCTGCACTACGCGCACGCCGACCCGCGCGAGGCCGGCGCCGGCAACATCGTCAACTGCGGGGCTGCGATGTACATGGCGCCGGTCGGGCTGGTCAACGCGGGCCATCCGCAGGCCGCGTACGCGGAGGCGCTGGACGTCGCCGGGGCCCACCAGTCCTCGTACGGGCGGGAGGCCGCGGGCGTCTTCGCGGCGGCGGTGGCCGCGGCGTGCGTGCCGGGGGCGACGGCGGGCTCGGTGGTGGACACGGCCGTGTCCTTGGCGAAGGACGGCACCCGGGCGGCCATCGAGGCGGTCCGGGACGTGGCGCGCGGGTACCGGGACTTCGAGTCGGCGCTGGTCCCGCTACGGGAGGCGGTCGCCCCGTACGACTCGGTCGGCCCCGACTACCGCGAGCCGTCGCTGGGGGCCCGGCGGCCGTCGCGACTGCACTCGATCGAGGAGCTCCCGATCGCGCTCGGCATGCTGCTGGTCGCGGACGGGGCGTACGAGGGGGCGGTGCTCGGAGCCGTGAACTACGGGCGGGACTGTGACTCGACCGCCACGATGGCGGGGGCGTTGGCCGGGGCCCTGGGCGGTCTCGCGGCCGTACCGGAGGCCTGGGCGAAGCAGGTCGCGGAGGCGAGCCGCCTCGACCTGCACGCCCCGGCGGCGGCGCTGGCCGCGGTGGCCCGCGAGGTCTTCACCCGGGACCGGTCCCGACGCCGCGCCCACGAAGCGGCCTTCACCTCGATCGCGGGGCCCCGGTGACGGGGCCCGCCCGCCGGACGGCGGTCACGACACCGCAGACCGGCCGACGCCCACCGGGCGACCCCCAGGCTCCCGTAGGACCGGCAGACGTCCGACTCCGCGACCGGACCGGGCACCCCACCCATGAGGCGGCGTCCGCGATCACCGGGCCCGGGCCGGTACGGAGCAACGGACAGCGCGCATGCGCCGGCGATGGCGGTCCCACCACGCCCGGGCCCGCACGCCTCCCCCGCCTCCGACCCCGCCTCCGACCCCGCCGGACGGCGGACACGGCGATCGCGGGACCGCGGTGACGGGGCCCGTGCGCCCCGGTACGGCCGGTCCGGGGCCGTCCCCCGGGCCGGCCTCGGCGGCGGGCCCACGACACGGCGCATCCAGCGGGCCCGTACGGCTGACCTGGGTACAGCCGGAGGATCTGGTCGGGCACGAGCTGCGGCAGGCCGCGCAGGACGGTCGGGACGCGCAACCGCTGCTGCGCGTCTGGCTCGCGGCGGGCGGGCACCCGGCCCCGGACCGGGCCGGCGCCTCCGCCGCTCCCGCCGACCCCGAACTGCGCACCCTGGCGGACCGCCTCCTCACCGAACTCGCCGCGCTCCCTTCCCCCTCGGCCCCCGACGAACCGGAGTCCTGGCAGGCCATCACCGCCACCTGGGCCGCCCCCGGCGCCCCGGAGCCGGTGGCGGCCATGACCGGCCCGACCGACGGGCCGCGGCTCCGCGAACCGGACCGACACCCGAAGCCGCGCCCCCACACCCACCCGGTTGCGCACCCCGAGGGACGCCCCCGCCCCCACCAGGCGCGGGGGCGGGGGCGCGGCCGACGCCCGGGCCCGGCGGAACCCCCGCGCCCGCAGCGGGACGGGCAGCGGGCCCGACCCGGGGCGCACCCGGGTCCGGCGCCGGGTGGCGGAGGGCGGCCCGGCCGGCAGGCCGGCCCCGGGGAGGCGGCCCCCACCCGCGCCGTCGGCCCCGCCGTCGACCCCGCGTTCGTGGCCCGGCTGGAGGCCGCCTGGGTCGGGCGGGCCGTCGGGTGCGTGCTCGGCAAGCCCGTCGAGAAGCTCCCCCTGGACGGCATCCGCGCCCTCGCCCGCGCCACCGGCAACTGGCCCCTCGACGACTGGTTCACCGCCCACGGCGTCCCCGCCGAGTTGCTCGCCGCGTACCCGTGGAACCGCCGTTCCGCCCCCACCTCCCTCGCGGAGAACATCGACGGCGCCCCCGAGGACGACGACCTCAACTACCCCCTCCTCGGCCTGCTCCTCCTCCAGCGCCACGGCAAGGGCTTCACCACCGCGGACGTCGGCCGCCTCTGGCTCGACGAGCTTCCGGCCGGCCGCACCTTCACGGCCGAGCGCGTCGCGTACCGAAACCTCCTGCTCGGTCTGGAACCCCCGGCCACCGCCACCCACCACAACCCGTTCCGCGAGTGGATCGGCGCCCTCATCCGCGCCGACGTCCACGGCTGGACCCACCCCGGCGACCCGGCCGCCGCCGCGGCGCAGGCCTACCGCGACGCCGTCCTCACCCACACCGCGAACGGCGTCTACGCGGCCTTGTTCATCGCCGCCGCCATCGCCGAGGCCGCCGGCGGCCGGGCCGACGTCCACGGCGCGCTGCGCGCCGGACTGGCCGTCCTACCGCCCCGCTCACGGCTCGCCGGCGCCGTCCGCCACGCCGTCGACACCGCCGGGCGGCACACCGATTTCGACCGTGTCGTGGACGAACTCCACGCCCGTCACAGCCACTATCACTGGGTCCACGCCGTCCCCAACACGGCCCTCGTCGCCGCCGCCCTCACCCACGCCGACGGCGACTTCACCCACTCCGTGTGCCGCGCCGTGTCCGGCGGCTGGGACACCGACTCCAACGGTGCGACCGCCGGTTCCCTCGCCGCCCTCGTCGCCGGCGAGGTCCCACACCGTTGGGCGGCGCCCCTGAAGAACCGCCTCGCCACCACCGTCGCCGGCTTCGACGGCATCGGCTTCGACACCCTCGCCCACCTCACCGCACAGGAGGCAGCACGCTCATGACGGCCATCGCCGTGCTCGGCAGTACGAACATGGACCTCGTCGCCTACGTCCCCAAGGCCCCCCGGCTCGGCGAGACCGTCACCGGGACCGCCTTCCGCAGCGTCCCGGGCGGCAAGGGCGCCAACCAGGCGGTGGCCGCCGCCCGTTGCGGTGGCGAGGTGGTGATGATCGGGGCGGTGGGGGCCGACGGGTTCGGCGTGCGGTTGCGGTCCGCGCTCGCGGAGGCCGGGGTCGAGACGGCCGCCCTGCGCACCGTCGAGGGCGCCAGCGGCACCGCGCACATCACCGTCGACGGGGAGGGCGCGAACAGCATCATCGTCATCCCGGGTGCCAACGGCCTGGTGACCGGTCTGGAGGCGGGCGACGACTCACGGATCGGCGCCGCCGACTGCCTGCTCCTCCAGCTCGAACTGCCCCTGGAGGGCGTCCTCGCGGGTGCGCGGGCCGCCAGGTCCCACGGCGTACGGACCGTCCTCACCCCCGCCCCGGTCCAGCCGCTGCCGCCCGAACTGCTCGCCCTCACCGACCTTTTGGTGCCCAACGAGCACGAGGCCGCCGCCCTCACCGGACTCACCGACCCGCACGCGGCGGCCGAGGCCCTGCTCCGGGACGTGCCCGAGGTGGTGGTCACCCTCGGGGCGGCCGGAGTCCTGTACGCGGCCCGCGACCGCGAGCCGCTGGCCGTGCCCGCGCCCCGCGTCCGGGCGGTGGACACCACCGCCGCCGGGGACACGTTCGTCGGAGCGCTCTGCGTGGCCCTCGGTGAGGGCCGCCCGATGCCCGATGCCCTGCACTGGGCGTCGGCCGCCGCCGCGCTGTCCGTGCAGCGGCCCGGCGCCCAGGACTCGATGCCGACCCGCGCCGAGACCGACACCTTCGCGGCGGCCCGGTCATGAGCGGCGGGGACTCCGGGACGGGTGGGGAATCCGGGACCGGCGGGGCTGCCACGACCGGCGTCGCCACGCGGGCCACCGCCCCACTGACCGGGTTGCGCGTCCTCGACCTGGCGACCCTCTTCGCCGGGCCCCTCGCCGCGACCCTGCTCGGCGACTTCGGCGCCGAGGTGGTCAAGGTCGAGCACCCGGTGCGCCCCGACCCCTCCCGCGGCCACGGCCCCGCCAAGGACGGCGTCGGCCTCTGGTGGAAGCTGCTCGGGCGGAACAAGCGGACGATGACCCTCGACCTGTCCACGCCGGGTGGCCGCGACACCCTGTTGCGGCTCGCCGCCACCGCCGACGTGGTCATCGAGAACTTCCGCCCCGGCACCCTGGAGAGGTGGGGGCTCGGCTGGCCGGAGCTGTCCGCCGCCAACCCGCGCCTGGTACTGGCCCGCGTGACGGCGTTCGGCCAGCACGGCCCGTACTCCCGCCGCCCCGGTTTCGGCACCCTCGCGGAGGCCATGAGCGGCTTCGCCGCGATCACCGGGGAGCCGGACGGCCCGCCGGCGCTGCCGCCGTTCGGGCTCGCGGACTCGATCGCGGCGCTGACCACCGCGTACGCCGTGATGACGGCGCTGGCGGGCCGCGACCGCACCGGACAGGGGCAGGTCGTGGACCTGGCGATCATCGAGCCGATCCTCACCGTGCTGGGCCCGCACCCCCTCTGGTACGACCAGCTCGGCTACGTCCAGCCCCGCACCGGCAACCGCTCGACGAACAACGCGCCCCGCAACACCTACCGCAGCGCGGACGGCCGCTGGCTGGCGGTGTCCACCTCGGCGCAGTCCGTCGCGGAACGCGTCATGCGCCTGGTCGGCCGGCCCGAACTGATCGCCGAGCCCTGGTTCGCGACCGGCTCCGGCCGGGCCGGCCACGCGCCCGTGCTCGACGAGGCGGTCGGGGGCTGGATCGCCCGACACAAGGCCGACGAGGTGATCGCCGCCTTCGACGAAGCCGAAGCAGCCGTGGCGCCCGTCAACGACGTACGCGACGTGATGGCCGATCCGCAGTACGCGGCACTCGGCACCCTCACCGAGGTCGACGACCCGGAGCTGGGACCGCTGCGCATGCAGAACGTCCTCTTCCGGCTGTCCGGAACGCCCGGTGCGATCCGCTGGGCGGGCCGTCCGCACGGCGCCGACACCGACGCCGTCCTCACCGAACTCGGTCTCACCGAGGCCGATATCACCGCTCTCCGCAAGGAAGGGGCCCTGTGATCCTCAGCTGGTTGTACGCACCCGGTGACCGGCCCGAAGTGGTCTGGAAGGCCCTCCGCTCCGGGGCCGACGCCGTCATCGTGGACCTGGAGGACGCGGTGTCGCTCTCCCGCAAGGAGTACGCCCGCGCCGCGACCGCCGAACTGCTCACCGAGCGGCCTCCGGTCCCCGTCCACGTCCGGGTCAACGCACTGGACTCCCCCTGGGCGGGCGCCGACCTCACCGCGCTGACCGGCCTTCCGGGCCTGGCGGGCCTGCGCCTGCCCAAGATCTCCGCGCCCGAGCAGATCACGGCGGTCGCCGACCGCACCGGCGGGGTGCCCCTGTACGCCCTGCTGGAGTCCGCGCTGGGCGTGGAGCGGGCGTACGAGATCGCCCGCGCCCACCCCTGCCTGCGCGGGTTGTCCCTCGGTGAGGCGGATCTCCGGGCCGATCTGGGCATCAGCTCCGAGGCGGGACTGGACTGGCCGCGCTCACGGGTGGTGGTCGCGGCCCGGGCCGCCGGGCTGGCCCCGCCCGCGCAGTCGGTGTTCCCCGACATCCGGGACCTGGAGGCGCTCGCCGTCTCCTGTGCCCGGGGCCGTGCGCTGGGCTTCCTGGGCCGGGCCGCGATCCACCCGCGCCAGCTCCCGGTGATCGAACGGGCCTACCTCCCGGGCCCCGAAGAGGTCGCCGCCGCCGAACAGGTCATGGCCGCCGCCAGGCTCACCCCGGGCGCGGTGGCCCTGCCCGACGGCCGTTTCGTCGACCCGGCGGTGCTGGCGGGTGCGGAACGCGTGGTCGCCCTGTCGCGCCGCGATTCCCCGATCCCTTCCTGAGGCGCCCCGTCCGCCGGGAACGCGAAGGGGGCGCCGCGCGGTCGCGCGGCGCCCCCTTCCGTACTTCGGCGGGGCCCGATCAGAGCTTCTTGGCCTCGGGAGCTTCGGGAGTCGTCTCGGGAGCGGGGTCCGCGGCGGGCTCGGTGTCCCGCGGCCCCTGCCCGGCGGAGGCGTCGGTCGCGCCGCCCCCTGCCCGGGTCCCGGCCTCGGTCGTCGCCCCGGTCCTCGCCTCGGCACCGGCCCCCGCCTTCGCCCCGGCCGTCTCGGCGCCCCCCGCGTCGGAGGCCACGGCGACGCCGTCCTCGGTACCGGTGACGGCGGGAGCGGGCTCCCCGTCCTTCACGTCGGCCGCGGGGTCCGAGGCCGCGGGACCCCGGTCCGGCTCGACGACCTCTTCGCGACCCGGCCGCAGCTTCTGCGACAGGACGAGGTAGATCACCGCGAGCACGAAGACGACGATCGCCGTCCAGACGTTCAGCCGCACACCGAAGATGTGGTGCGCCTCGTCGACCCGCATGTACTCGATCCAGCCGCGGCCGGCGCAGTACGCCGCCACGTAGAGCGCGAACGCCCGGCCGTGTCCGAGCTTGAAGCGGCGGTCGGCCCAGATCACCAGGAGGGCGACGCCGACGCACCAGAGGGACTCGTAGAGGAAGGTGGGGTGATAGGTGCCCGCGACCCGGTTCGGGCCGTCGCTGATCTTGAGGGCCCAGGGCAGGTCGGTGGGCCGCCCGTACAGCTCCTGGTTGAACCAGTTGCCCCAGCGACCGCAGGCCTGGGCCAGCGCGATGCCCGGGGCCAGGGCGTCCGCCCAGGCCGGCAGCGGGATGCCGCGCAGTCGGCAGCCGATCCAGGCGCCCACCGCGCCCAGCGCGATCGCACCCCAGATGCCGAGGCCGCCCTCCCAGATCTTGAAGGCGTCGACCCAGTCGCGGCCCTCGCCGAAGTAGAGCTGGTAGTCGGTGATCACGTGGTAGAGGCGGCCGCCGACCAGGCCGAACGGCACCGCCCACACGGCGATGTCCGCGACCGTGCCCGGCTTTCCGCCGCGTGCGATCCAGCGCTTGTTGCCGAGCCAGACGGCGACGAAGACGCCGATGATGATGCAGAACGCGTAGCCGCGCAGCGGGATCGGTCCGAGATGGATCACGCCGGTCGACGGGCTGGGGATATAGGCAAGTGTCATGGCAGGACCGACGCTACCTTGCCGGGCGGTACCCACCGCAACCCGCCCGGCAACCTGCCGTGAAATCGATACTCAGTCCTCCGCGGCGCCCGCCTTGGACGAGCCCGCGCCGCTGCCGGCCCTGCTCCCGGAAGTCGACGTGGCGGACGTCGAGGACGCGGCGGACGTGGAGGACGACTTCGCGGAACCCGAACCGGAGGAGGACAGCGACGACGAGGACAGCGACGACCCGGAGGACGAGGCCGAGGGCGTCGGTGAGGGGGAGCCCTTCCCCTTCGGCGTCGTCGCCGCGCCCCCGTTGCCCTTGGCGGCGGCCTCCACCGCCTCCTTCAGCTTCTGCGGGGTCAGCGGGTTGGCCTGGTCGGCGAAGATGTCCTTGCCGTTCAGCAGCACGCTCGGGGTGCCGCGGAACTTCGCGGCCTGGAACGCCTCGTGGGACTTTGCGACCCAGCTGTTGTGCGTCCCGTCGTTCACGCAGGAGCGGAACACCGGGGTGTCCAGCCCCTCCACCTTGCCCGCCAGCTCCAGCAGCCTGGCCTTCTTGGCGTAGGCGTCGTCGGTCTCCTGCGGCTGGTTCTGGAAGAGCACGTCGTGGTACGCGGGGAACTTGCCGGCGTCCTGGGCGCAGGCGGCCGCGTTCCCCGCGTTGAGGGACCCGGTGCCGCGCATGTTCCCGTCGATCAGCGTGACCAGGTGGTAGTCGACCTTGAGCAGCCCCCTGGCCTCCAGGTCGTGGACCGTGGCCCGGTAGTTGTCCTCGAAGGCCTTGCAGGCCGGGCAGCGGAAGTCCTCCCACACGGTGAGGGTGGACTTGGCCTCGGGCTTGCCCGTCTGGATGGCGAGCGCGTCCTTGCCGGTGGCCCCGGACGGGGCGGCCACCGGGCCCGCCTTGGCGGACTTGTCGCCCTTGCCGGTGTTCGCCGCGATCAGGCCGACGACCGCGGCCAGGCCGAGTACGCCGACCACCGCCGCGGACACGATGAGGGTCCGGCGGCGCTTGTCCTTCTTCTTCTGCCGCTCGCGCTCCGCGAGGAGTCGCTCTCGGGCTGATCGTTTCGTCGCATCGCGGTTCGCACCGTCGTTCTTCTCGCTCACGTTCGGCCAAACGAAGCGGGGAGGCACTCGCGTGCCTCCCCGCCCCCACTTCCACTCGATCGGGCTACAGAACCCCTGTCCCGACCCGCCCGGCGTCAGGACCTGCGTACGCCTTCCGCGAGCTCGCCCGCGAGCGCGCGCACGGCGTCCAGCCCGGTCTGCGCGTCGGGTGCGTCCAGGAGCACCTTCACGAAGGCCGAGCCGACGATCACACCGTCGGCGAAGCCGGCGACCTGCTTCGCCTGGGCGGCGTTGGAGACGCCGAGTCCCACGCAGACCGGGAGGTCGGTCGTGGCCCGGGTGCGGCGCACCAGTTCCTGGGCCTGGTCGCCGACCGACGCACGGGTGCCCGTGACGCCCATCAGGGAGGCGGCGTAGACGAAGCCGGAGCCGGCCTCGGTGATGGTGG
Source organism: Streptomyces sp. Tek67B01 (assembly GCF_055231995.1). Classification (NCBI taxonomy): domain Bacteria; kingdom Bacillati; phylum Actinomycetota; class Actinomycetes; order Kitasatosporales; family Streptomycetaceae; genus Streptomyces; species Streptomyces sp. Tek67B01. The sequence continues at coordinate 5,236,240 of NZ_JBUYUY010000001.1, read as the reverse complement.
CCAGGCGCGCGTCCCGGCTGCTCGGGGCGACGACGAAGACGGTCGCCAGCCCGTGCTCGCGCGCGTGCTCGCGCCACAGCGCGGACTCCTGGACCGGCAGGTCGGGCAGGATGCAGCCCGCGCCGCCCGCCGCCGCGAGTTCCGCGGTGAACCGCTCGACGCCGTAGCGGTCGATGGGGTTCCAGTACGTCATGACCAGGATCGGGACACCGGTGGCCTCGTACGCCTCGCGCACGGTGCGCATGACGTCGGCGATCTTGACACCGCCGCGCAGGGCGATGTCGTCGGCGGTCTGGATGACGGGGCCGTCCAGGACCGGGTCGCTGTGCGGCAGGCCGATCTCGACCACGTCCGCCCCGCCGGCGACGACGGCCTTGACGGCCTCGATGGCGCCGTCCACCGTCGGGAAGCCGGCCGGGAGGTAGGCGACGAGGGCCGCGCGGTCCTCGGACTTGGCCTTGGCGAGGGTCGCGCTCAGCAGTTCGATGTTTCCGTTGGCGCTCACTTGTCGTCCCCCTCGGCGAACTCGTTCTCGGCCACTTCCCCGTCGGTGTCGTACAGACCGAAGTAGCGGGCGGCGGTGTCCATGTCCTTGTCGCCGCGGCCGGACAGGTTGACCACGATCAATCCGTCCGGTCCGAGCTCCCTGCCGAGGTCCAGCGCGCCCGCGAGGGCGTGCGCGGACTCGATGGCCGGGATGATGCCCTCCGTACGGGACAGCAGGCGCAGGGCCTGCATCGCGGCATCGTCGGTGACCGCGCGGTACTCGCCTCGACCGATGTCCTTGAGGTAGGAGTGCTCGGGACCGATGCCCGGGTAGTCCAGACCGGCGGAGATGGAGTAGGGCTCGGTGATCTGGCCCTCCTCGTCCTGCAGGACGTAGGAGCGCGAGCCGTGCAGGATGCCGGGCTCGCCGGCGGTCAGGGTGGCCGCGTGCTCGCCGGTCTCGACTCCGTGCCCCGCCGGTTCGAAGCCGACCAGGCGGACGCCCTCGTCGGGGATGAAGGCGTGGAAGAGGCCGATGGCGTTGGAGCCGCCGCCGACGCAGGCCGCGACGGCGTCGGGCAGGCGTCCGGCGCGCTCCAGGATCTGCCGGCGGGCCTCGACGCCGATGACGCGGTGGAAGTCGCGGACCATGGCCGGGAAGGGGTGGGGGCCCGCGACGGTGCCGAAGAGGTAGTGGGTCTGGTCCACGTTGGCGACCCAGTCGCGGAACGCCTCGTTGATGGCGTCCTTCAGGGTGCGGGAGCCGGACTTCACGGCGATGACCTCGGCGCCCAGCATGCGCATGCGGGCGACGTTGAGGGCCTGGCGCCGCGTGTCGATCTCGCCCATGTAGATGGTGCAGTCGAGGCCGAAGAGGGCGCAGGCGGTCGCGGTGGCCACGCCGTGCTGGCCCGCGCCGGTCTCGGCGATGACGCGGGTCTTGCCCATGCGCTTGGTGAGCAGCGCCTGGCCCAGCACGTTGTTGATCTTGTGCGAGCCGGTGTGGTTGAGGTCCTCGCGCTTGAGGAAGATCCGAGCGCCGCCCGCGTGCTCGGCGAAGCGGGGCACCTCGGTGAGGGCGCTGGGGCGGCCCGTGTAGTTGACCATGAGCTCGTTGAGCTCGGCGGCGAAGGACGGGTCGCCCTTGGCCTTCTCGTATTCGACGGCGACCTCGTCCACGGCGGCGACGAGCGCCTCCGGGATGAACTTGCCGCCGAAGTCGCCGAAGTAGCCCTCGGCGTTGGGGACCAGACCCTGCGGGTCCGGGATGAAGAACGAGTGGGTGGACATGTCCACTACTCCTACGGGGTGCGACGGGATGACTTCACCGTATTGCGCCGCCGGTCCGTGACCCGCGCACCCCGCCGGCAGCGGTGGTGGGGATACGGAGCGAGCGGCCCGCGCCGGGAGCCGGCGGCTCGGGGGCGGCGGACCGTACGAGGGGGCCCGGCCGGTGCCTCAGGGGTACCGGGGCCGGGCGGCCGTCGTCACGGCGCGGGCGAGGGGCGCCATCGCATGCCGTTGACCTGACCGGGCTCGGAGCCGATCACGTACCGCACCCGCCGCCCGTGCACGCGCCGGGCAGGCGCGCGGCAGCCGCGGGGGCGGCAGCCGCGCGCCAGCGGCGCGTGCGCCGTCGGCACGCCGGCCGGGCCGTGGCCCGGACGGGTGCGGACGCAGGAGCGGGAGACGGGCATGGGCGGGGTCAGCTCCGCCCGTGCCGCAGGGCGGGGTGGGCGCCGGCGGCCACCAGGTCGGCCACGGCCGCCTTCGGGTCGCGCCCGGTGACCAGGGACTCCCCGACGAGGACGGCGTCGGCGCCCTCGTTGGCGTACGCGATCAGGTCGTGCGGTCCGCGGACTCCGGACTCGGCGACCTTGACGACGTGGGCGGGGATGGCCTCGACGACGCGCTCGAAGGTGGAGCGGTCGACCTTGAGGTCCTTGAGGTTGCGCGCGTTGACACCGATGATCTTGGCGCCGGCGGCGACGGCGCGCTCGACCTCCTCCTCGTCGTGGACCTCGACCAGCGGGGTCAGCCCGATGGTCTGGGCCCGCTCGATGAGGGAGACGAGGGCTTCCTGTTCCAGGGCCGCGACGATCAGCAGTGCGAGGTCGGCGCCGTAGGCGCGGGCCTCCCACAGCTGGTACGCCGTGACGATGAAGTCCTTGCGCAGGATCGGGATGTCCACGCGGGCGCGGACGGCTTCCAGGTCGGCCAGGGAGCCGCCGAAACGACGCTGCTCGGTGAGGACGGAGATGACCGCCGCACCGCCCGCCTCGTAGTCGGCGGCGAGCCCGGCCGGATCGGCGATCGCGGCGAGCGCGCCCTTGGAGGGGCTGGAGCGCTTCACCTCGCAGATCACCTTGACGCTGTCGCCACGAAGCGCGGCGACACCGTCCTTGGCCTGGGGCGCCTTGGCGGCACGCTCCTTGAGCTCGTCGAGGCTCACGCGGGCCTGCCGTTCGGCAAGGTCTTCGCGGACCCCTTCGATGATCTCGTCGAGCACACTCACGCGAGCGGCCCCCTTCCGGGTCGATGACGGTCGGCCGCCTTGCAGACACGTTCCACTGCAAGGTCAGCACTTCAAATGGTATCCGCAGGTCGCCACGGCCTCCGCACGGAGCGTGCCGGTGTCCCATGGACTGGACAGTCGGAATATGCGCTTCCTCCGGAATACCGGCTTCCCCCCACGCACCACCCGTCTCAGGGGGCCAGGGCCGACCCGAAGGGGAGGTTGCGCACGACGGCGAAGGCCAACACGACGGCTCCCACACCCCACCAGTACACCGGTCTGAGGGTGATCCTCGGCGGTGGTCCGCCGCGCGCGGCCCGGACCAACCACAGGCCCAGGAAGGCGGCGAAGAGGAAGTAGCCGAGGACGGCGACGGCGTTGTCCCCGAGAGCGGTCGTCAGATCGCCGTGGGCGAAGGCGTGCGCGCTGCGCAGTCCGCCGCAGCCGGGGCACAGGATGCCGGTCAGCCGCAGCAGCGGGCAGACCGGGTAGTGGCCCGGCTGGTTCGGGTCGACGGCGCCCACGTACGTGAACGCGGCGACCGTCCCGGCCAGCGTGAGCAGGGGGGCGGCGAGGTTCCGGGCCCGGGGGACCGGGGGCGGCGCGCTGGGCCGTTCGTGCGCGAGGCCGGGGGTGCGAGGGGCGTCCACGCGGTGATTGTCTCCGCTCATGACAAAAGGCGCAGCCCGACAGGGCCGCGCCTCTCGAAGCCGCGCCTTCCGTCGACCGGCGGCGCGGCGGCCGACGGCCGGCTCAGACCTTGGCGGCGAGCTTGTTGGCGGCGATGACCTGCGCGAGGTCCTCGTGCGTGGCCTTGGGGGCGCCCATGCCCGCCGCCTTCATCGCCAGGCCGACGACCCCGCCGAGCGCGACGACGACCAGGCCGGCCCAGAAGCCGAGCGGGTTCGCCAACACCATGAAGGCGCCGGAGACGCAGAAACCGATGAAGGCGATGATGACACCGGTCCAGGCGGCCGGGGTGTGTCCGTGGTGCGTGCCCGCCATGAGTTGCTCCTCGTTGCTCTGTCGCGCAGTGCTGAATCAAACGCGTCTGTGTCGAACGCTCGACGACCATTGTCCCGCACGGGGCGGGGCGTGGCGTCAGTGGGTCGGATCCTCGCCCCTGTCAGTGGGCCGGGTCCTCGCCCCTGTCAGTGGGTCGGGTCCTCGCCCCGGTCCAGAGCCTTCCACAGATCCTCGGGCCGGTCCGGGTCCACCACCGCCGACTTGCGCGGCCCGGGGCTGCCGTCGCGTTCGTAGCGTCCGCCCATCGCGGGCCAGCCGCTGCCGAAGCGCAGGGCCAGCAGCCCGGCGAGCAGGATCAGGACCGCTCCGCCGGCGGTGACGTACGGCCAGGGGGTGTGCGTCAGCTCGGCCACCCGCGCGGCGGTGTCCGCGGTCGTGGTGGCGGCCTTCTCGTCCAGTGCCCGGCGGTCGCCGGCGGCGGTCACCGCGGCGAGCGCGGCGCCCAGACCGCTCAGCGCGAGCAGGGCGGACACCAGGAGTCGGCCCTTGCCGCGTACGGCGAACACCGCGACCAGGGCGGCGAGCCCGACGATGGCCAGGGCGGCGGGCAGCCCGGTGACGGTCTGCCCGTCCGCGCTCAGCGGGAGGGAGCCCCCCGCGACGACGGCGCTGCCCCGGGCCCAGACGCGGCCGGAGGCGAGCAGGACGACGGTGGCGCCGAGCGCGCCGAGCAGCAGGGCGACGGCCACGCTGCGGCGGCCGCGGCGGCTGTCGGGGGCCTCGGGCTCGGGCTCGGGCGCGGCATCGGTTCGGGGCGGGGGTACGGCACTCACGCACCCCACTATCCCCTACCGGCTCAGACGCCGTGGAGGCGGTTCGCCGCTCCCACCGCGCGGAGCACCGCGGCGGCCTTGTTGCGGCACTCGTTGTCCTCCAGCTCGGGCACCGAATCCGCGACCACGCCGGCGCCGGCCTGCACGTACGCGGTGCCGTCGCGCAGCAGCGCGGTACGGATGGCGATGGCCGTGTCGGAGTCGCCGGCGAAGTCGAGGTAGCCGACGCAGCCGCCGTACAGACCGCGCCGGGAGGGCTCGAGCTCCTCGATGATCTGCATGGCGCGGGGCTTGGGCGCCCCGGAGAGGGTGCCGGCCGGGAAGCAGGCGGTGAGCACGTCGAAGGCGGTCTTGCCCTCGGCGACGCGCCCGGTGACGGTGGAGACGATGTGCATGACGTGCGAGTAGCGCTCGATGCTCATGAAGTCGACGACCTCCACGGAGCCCGGCTCGCACACCCGGCCCAGGTCGTTGCGGCCGAGGTCGACGAGCATCAGGTGCTCGGCGCGCTCCTTGGGGTCGGCCAGCAGCTCCTCGGCGAGCTCGTTGTCCTGCTGCGGGGTGGCGCCGCGGTGGCGGGTCCCCGCGATGGGGTGGACCATGGCGCGGCCGTCCTCGACCTTGACCAGCGCCTCGGGACTGGACCCGACGACGTCGAAGCCGTTCTCGAAGCGGAAGAGGTACATGTACGGCGACGGGTTGGTGGCCCGCAGGACCCGGTAGACGTCCAGCGCGGAGGCCTCGCAGGGGGTCTCGAACCGCTGCGAGGGCACTACCTGGAAGGCCTCCCCCGCCCGAATGCGTTCCTTGACGTCCTCGACGGCTGCCTGGTACTTCTCGCCGCCCCACAGGGCGGAGAACTCGGGCAGCTCGGAGACGGGCAGCGGCGTCGGCACGTAGGGCGCGGGCCGCGCGAGGTCGGCCTCCATCGCGTCGAGCCGGGCGACGGCGTCCGCGTACGCCTCGTCCACGCCGGTGTCGAGGTCGTTGTGGTTGATGGCGTTGGCGATGAGCTGGACCGTGCCGTCCCAGTGGTCCATGACGGCCAGGTCGGAGGTGAGCAGCATGGTCAGCTCGGGCAGCCGCAGGTCGTCCTCGGCGTGTTCGCCGATGCGCTCCAGGCGGCGCACGATGTCGTAGCCGAGGTAGCCGACCATGCCCCCGGTGAAGGGGGGCGTCCCCGGCGCGTTGTCGCGGGGAGTGTGCAGCGCTTCGACGGTGGCGCGCAGGGCGTCCAGGGGGTCGCCTGAGGTGGGGACGCCGACGGGGGCGGAGCCGATCCAGTGGGCCTGCCCGTCGCGGACGGTCAGCGTGGCGTCGGAGCGGACGCCGATGAAGGAGTAGCGGGACCAGGACCGGCCGTTTTCCGCCGACTCCAGCAGGAAGGTGCCGGGGCGTTCGGCGGCGAGCTTCCGGTAGAGGCCGACCGGGGTGTCTCCGTCGGCGAGCAGTTTGCGGCTGACGGGGATGACGCGGCGGTCGGCCGCGAGCTTGCGGAACGTCTCAAGATCCATGGCGTGGGACCCTACCTAGCTATTCGGCGGCCAGCGGGAGGACATCGGCGTCGAAGCACGTCCGGGCACCCGTGTGGCAGGCGGCCCCGACCTGGTCGACCTTGACGAGCACGGTGTCGGCGTCGCAGTCGAGGGCGACGGACTTCACGTGCTGGAAGTGGCCGGAAGTATCCCCCTTGACCCAGTACTCCTGGCGGCTGCGGGACCAGTAGGTGCAGCGTCCGGTGGTCAGGGTGCGGTGCAGGGCCTCGTCGTCCATCCAGCCGAGCATGAGCACCTCACCGGTGTCGTACTGCTGGGCGATGGCCGGTACCAGACCGTCCGCGGAGCGCTTGAGCCGGGCGGCGATGGCGGGATCGAGGGAGGTCGTACTCATGGGGCCATTGTGCCGGGCGAGAGTGTGGATCACCGATGGCTGTCCGCCTGATGAGCGGGCGGGGGGCGGGTTCCGGCCGTAGGCTGGCCCCCATGTCTACCCATGCGAAGCGTGAACGTCTGCTGCTGGCCGATCTGTTGGAGGCGGCGGGACCGGAGGCGCCGACGCTGTGCGACGGCTGGAGCGCGCGGGAACTGGCGGCGCACGTGGTCGTCCGGGAGCGCCGCCCCGACGCGGCCGGCGGTCTGCTGCTGAACGTGCTCAAGGGGCGCCTGGACAAGGCGATGGCCGAGTACACGGCCAAGCCGTACGAGGAACTGATCCGGCTGATCCGTACCGGGCCGCCGACGATGTCCGTGTACTCGATCAAGCAGATCGACGAGGCGGCCAACGCGGTGGAGTTCTACGTCCACGCCGAGGACGTCAGGCGCGCGCAGCCGGACTGGTCACCGCGGCAGCCCGACCCGGTCTTCTCCGACGTGCTCTGGTCCCGCCTGGAGAAACTGGCCCGCCTGACGGCCCGCCGCTCCCCGGTGGGCCTGGTGCTGCGCCGCCCGGACGGCCGCACGGCGGTCGCCCGCAAGGGGCTCCCCGTCGTGACGGTCACGGGCGAGCCGGGCGAGCTGACGCTGTTCTGCTTCGGCCGCCAGGACGCCGCCGTCGTGGAACTGGACGGCGACAAGGACGCGGTCGCCGGTCTGACCAGGGCCCGGCTGGGCATCTGACCCGGGAGCCTCAGCCCGCGAGGTCCCGGACGACCTGACGGGCCACCGCCGCCCGGGGCCCGGCGAGCTCGGCCGCCACTGCCCCGGCCCGGTCCTCGTCGTAACCCACCAGGGCCGGCCGGGGCCCGCCCAGCTCCAGGCAGCGCCGCCGCAGGTGCGTGGGCGGGTGCGTGGTGTCCACGCTGTGCCCGCGTCGGGCGGCGACCCGGCGCAGCCGCTCGTACTCGCACTCGGGCACGGCGGCCACGTGCGCGGCGAGCCGCTCCCACAATCCCTGCTCGGCGGCGTCCCGGGCCGCCCGTCCGCCCCTGCCGCCCGTCATCTGGGCGGCCACCGACTCCCGGCGCAGCTCCGCCTCGACCGACCCCACCACGAGCAGCCGGTCCATCAGCGCCACCGCGCCCTGGGTCGAGCCGACCCGCGCGGCACCCAGATCGGCCTGGTACTCGGCGCGCTGGGAGGCGCGCAGCGTGAGCCGGTCGAGCAGCAACAGCAGACCGTACACCGCGCAGCGCGGCAGGTACGTCACCACGTTGATCAGCCAGTCCCACACGGTGCACGCGGCGTTCGGGGCCAGCATGTTCCACCAGAGGGCCATGGAGCGCAGCGCGCTGCGGGTGACCAGACCGTGGCGGAGGTCCCCGTTGGCGAAGTGCCCGAACTCGTGGCCGAGCAGCGCCACCCGCTCGCGCGGGCCGAGGACCTCCCACAATCCGAGGCCCAGGACCAGTACCCGGCGCCGGCGCGGCCCGTACGCCATCACCGCGGCGTTGACGTCGGCGTTCACCACCACGGCGTGGACGCCCTCGGTGGCGACGGCGGCGGCGACCTCGTCGATCAGCTCGAAGAGCCGGGGCGCGTCGGCCCGATGGAGCACGGGGCCGTCCTGCGGCAGCCGGCCGAGCCGTGGCCTCATGATGAAGGCCACCACGAGGAGCACGACGCCCTCGACCGGTTGGATCCCGGTCTCCCAGCCCAGCACGATCAGCAGCAGACCGGCCACGGCCAGCGACAGGGTGACCAGGTGCACCAGCACGGCGATCCCGAGGGCGAGCAGCGCCGCCGGGTCGCGGCGGGCCCGGCCGGGGTCGCCGCCGGCCATGGCGGCGGCGAGCTGCTCGCCGTACCGCCGTGCCAACCGGCGCCGGGTCGCGGCGAGACGGCCCGGCTCGGGGTCGGGCGCGGACGGGTCAACGTTCCAGTCGCACTCCGCGCACCACACGACGAACCGCTCGTCGGTGGCGGCGAGCCCCTGCCCGCACCCGGGGCACAGCTGTGCCCGTGAAACAACCAGGCCGTCTCTCATGATCCCCCGCGGCCCCTCCCCAGGGCCACTGTCGGGGCAGCGTAGCCGGGCCGGGGCCCGGTCAGCGGACCGGGTGGCCCGCCTCGCGGAGGGTGGCCTTGACCTCGCCGATGCGCAGGTCGCCGAAGTGGAACACCGAGGCGGCGAGGACCGCGTCGGCGCCGGCGGCGATGGCCGGCGGGAAGTGCTCCAGCTTGCCGGCGCCGCCCGAGGCGATCACGGGGACACGGACGTGCTCGCGGACCGCGGCGATCATCTCGGTGTCGTAGCCGTCCTTCGTGCCGTCGGCGTCCATCGAGTTCAGCAGGATCTCCCCGGCGCCCAGCTCGGCGGCCCGGTGCGCCCACTCGACGGCGTCGATGCCGGCGCTCTTGCGGCCGCCGTGCGTGGTGACCTCGAACGCGCCGGACGCGGTGCGCCGCGCGTCCACCGACAACACCAGCACCTGCCGGCCGAACCGCTCCGCGATCTCCCGGATGAGTTCGGGCCGCTCGATGGCGGCCGTGTTCACGCCCACCTTGTCGGCGCCCGCCCGCAGCAGCTTGTCCACGTCGTCGGCGGTGCGTACGCCGCCGCCCACGGTCAGCGGGATGAAGACCTGCTCCGCGGTCCGGCGGACCACGTCGTAGGTGGTCTCGCGGTTCCCGGAGGAGGCGGTGATGTCGAGGAAGGTCAGCTCGTCCGCGCCCTCGGCGTCGTAGAGCTTGGCCATCTCGACCGGGTCGCCGGCGTCCCGCAGGTTCTGGAAGTTGACTCCCTTGACGACCCGACCGTTGTCCACGTCCAGGCAGGGGATCACCCGTACGGCGAGCGTCATGCCGTCCCTCCTTCGAGACCATCGGGGCTCCGGTACGCCTCCACCTCGACCTCGACGACCATGGACGGGTCGACGAAACCGGAGACGATGATCATGGACGCGGCGGGGCGCACGGCGTCGAACAGCTCCTTGTGGGCGCGGCCGACGTCGTCCACGTCACGGGCGTGCGTGAGGTACATCCGGGTGCGGACCACGTGCTCGGGGCCGAGGCCGGCCTGCTCCAGCGCCTTGAACGCGACGCCGAAGGCGGTGATCGCCTGCTCGTAGGGGCCGCCGCCGTCGGCCGCGGTGCAGCCGGAGACCAGGACCAGGCCGTTGGGGAGTGCGACGGCCCGGCTGTAGCCGATGACGTCCTCGTAGGGGCCGCCGGAGGAGATCCGGCGCACGGCGTCGGAGGCGCTCACGCGGACACCACCCGCAGGGCCTCTTCCAGGGTGAAGGCCTTCGCGTACAGGGCCTTGCCCACGATGGCGCCCTCGACGCCCAGCGGCACCAGCTCGGACAGCGCCCGCAGGTCGTCCAGCGAGGAGATGCCGCCGGAGGCGACGACGGGCCGGTCGGTGGCGGCGCAGACGTTCTTGAGCAGCTCCAGGTTGGGGCCGGTCAGCGTGCCGTCCTTGCCGATGTCGGTGACGACGTACCGGGCGCAGCCCTCGGAGTCCAGGCGCGCGAGGGTCTCGTACAGGTCGCCGCCCTCGCTGGTCCAGCCGCGGCCCTTGAGCGTGGTGCCGCGCACGTCGAGCCCGACCGCGATCTTGTCGCCGTGCTCGGCGATCGCCTTGGCGGCCCACTCGGGGGTCTCCAGGGCCGCGGTGCCGAGGTTGACGCGGGTGCAGCCGGTCGCGAGCGCGGCGGCGAGCGAGGCGTCGTCGCGGATGCCGCCGGACAGTTCGACCTTGATGTCCATGGCGCCGGTGATCTCGGCGACCAGGGCGCGGTTGTCACCGGTGCCGAAGGCGGCGTCAAGGTCGACCAGGTGCAGCCATTCGGCGCCGGCGCGCTGCCAGGCGAGGGCGGCCTCCAGCGGGGAGCCGTACGAGGTCTCGCTGCCGGACACGCCGTGTACGAGGCGTACGGCCTGGCCGTCGCGGACGTCGACCGCGGGGAGCAGCTCGAGCGTGGGTGCGGGCATCACAGGGTCTCGATCCAGTTGGTGAGGAGCTGGGCGCCGGCGTCGCCGGACTTCTCGGGGTGGAACTGGGTGGCCCACAGGGCCCCGTTCTCCACCGCCGCGACGAAACGCTCGCCGTGGGTGGCCCAGGTGACCTTGGGGGCGCGGATCAGCGGGTTGGTGACCTCAAGGCTCCAGTCGTGCGCCGCGTAGGAGTGCACGAAGTAGAACCGGGCGTCGTCGTCGAGGCCGGCGAAGGCGCGGCTGTCCTCGGGGGCGTCGACGGTGTTCCAGCCCATGTGGGGAACGATCGGGGCCTTGAGCGGGCCGACCGTGCCGGGCCACTCGTCGAGGCCCTCGGTCTCCACACCGTGCTCGATGCCGCGCTCGAAGAGGATCTGCATGCCGACGCAGATGCCCATGACGGGCCGGCCGCCGGACAGCCGGCGCCCGATGATCCAGTCGCCGCGGACGTCCTTGAGTCCCTGCATGCAGGCGGAGAAGGCGCCGACGCCGGGGACCAGCAGGCCGTCGGCGTCCATGGCCTTGTCGTAGTCGCGGGTGATCTCGACGTCCGCGCCGACGCGCGCGAGCGCCCGCTCGGCGGACCGCACGTTGCCGAAGCCGTAGTCGAAGACCACGACCGTCTTGGTGGGTCGGATTGCGCTCATCCCCAAATCCCCTGGATCCGAAGGACTCCGGCGGCGAGGCACATCACGGAGCCGATGGCGAGCAGCACGATGACCGACAGGGGCATCTTCTGCTTCTTGAAGGAGTAGACGCCCCCGGCCAGGAACAGGCCGAGGACGATCAGGATGGTGTTGAGGCCGTTCACGGCTAGAGGGCGCCCTTCGTGGAGGGCAGGATTCCGGCCGCGCGCGGGTCGAACTCCGCGGCGTAGCGCAGGGCCCGGGCGAGGGCCTTGAACTGGCACTCCACGATGTGGTGGGCGTTGCGCCCGTACGGGACGTGGACGTGCAGGGCGATCTGGGCCTGCGCGACGAAGGACTCCAGGATGTGCCGGGTCATCGTCGTGTCGTACGCGCCGATCATCGGCGCCATGTTCTCGGGCTCGGTGTGCACGAGGTACGGACGGCCCGAGAGGTCGACGGTCACCTGGGCGAGGGACTCGTCCAGCGGGACGGTGCAGTTGCCGAAGCGGTAGATGCCGACCTTGTCGCCGAGGGCCTGCTTGAAGGCCGCGCCGAGTGCGAGGGCGGTGTCCTCGATGGTGTGGTGGCTGTCGATGTGCAGGTCGCCGTCGGTCTTGACCGTGAGGTCGAAGAGGCCGTGGCGACCGAGCTGGTCGAGCATGTGGTCGTAGAAGCCCACGCCCGTGGAGACGTCGACCTTGCCGGTGCCGTCGAGGTTTATCTCGACGACGACCGAGGTCTCCTTCGTGGTCCGTTCGACCCGTCCGATGCGGCTCATGCGTGCTGCTCCTTCTTCAGTGCGCGAACCGCTTCCAGGAACGCGTCGTTCTCGGCGGGAGTGCCGGCGGTGACCCGCAGCCATCCCGGTACGCCGTTGTCCCTGACCAGGACACCCTGGTCGAGGATCTTCCGCCATGCGGTGTGGGAGTCCTCGAACCTGCCGAATTGGATGAAGTTCGCGTCGGACTCGGTGACCTCGTACCCGACGGCCCGCAGTTCGGTGACCAGGCGGTCCCGTTCGGCCTTGAGCTGCTCCACATAGCCGAGCAGCGTGTCGGTGTGCTCCAGGGCGGCCAGCGCGGTCGCCTGGGTGACGGCCGACAGGTGGTACGGCAGGCGCACCAGCTGCACCGCGTCGACCACGGCGGGGTGCGCGGCGAGGTAGCCCAGGCGCAGTCCGGCGGCGCCGAAGGCCTTGGACATGGTCCGCGAGACCACCAGGCACGGCCGGCCCTCGATGAGCGGGAGGAGGGAGCCCCGGTGGGAGAACTCGACGTACGCCTCGTCCACGATCACGAGGGACGCGCGGCCTCGATCGGCACGCGCGGCCTGGGCGGCCTCGTAGAGAGCGAGGACCGTCTCGGCCTCGACCGCCGTGCCCGTGGGGTTGTTGGGGGAGGTGATGAACACGACGTCGGGCGCGTGCTCGGCGAGCGCCCGTTCGGCGGCCTCCACGTCGATGGTGAAGTCCTCCCGGCGCGGGCCCGAGATCCAGCCGGTGCCCGTGCCCCGGGCGATCAGGGCGTGCATCGAGTACGAGGGCTCGAAGCCCATCGCGGTGCGGCCGGGCCCGCCGAAGGTCTGCAACAGCTGCTGGATGACCTCGTTGGAGCCGTTGGCGGCCCACACGTTCTCCCGCGCCACCGGGTGCTTGCCGGTGCGGGTCAGGTACGCGGCCAGTTCGGTCCGCAGCTCCACCGCGTCCCGGTCGGGGTAGCGGTTGAGGGTGCGGGCGGCGTCGGCGACGCGCTCGGCGATGCGCCGCACGAGCGGTTCGGGCAGCTCGTACGGGTTCTCGTTGGTGTTCAGCTGGACGGGCACGTCGAGCTGCGGCGCGCCGTACGGGGACTTGCCGCGCAGCTCGTCGCGGATGGGGAGGTCGTCGATGCCGAAGGTCACTGGGTGGGCACCTTCCACTCGAACCGCGCCTTCAAGGCCGCGCCGTGCGCCGGCAGGTCCTCCGCCTCGGCCAGCGTCACCACGTGGTGGGCGACCTCGGCGAGGGCGTCGCGCGTGTAGTCGACGATGTGGATGCCGCGCAGGAAGGACTGCACGGACAGGCCGGAGGAGTGGCAGGCGCAGCCCCCGGTGGGCAGGACGTGGTTGGACCCGGCGCAGTAGTCGCCGAGCGAGACCGGCGCCCAGGGGCCGACGAAGATCGCGCCGGCGTTGCGCACCCGGGCCGCCCAGGCCGCGGCGTCGGCGGTCTGGATCTCCAGGTGCTCGGCGCCGTACGCGTCGACGACCCTCAGGCCGTCCTCCAGGCTGTCCACCAGCACGATCGCGGACTGCTTGCCCGCGAGGGCGGGCTTGATCCGGTCCTCGATGTGCTTGGTGGCCGCGACCTGCGGTTCCAGCTCCTTCTCAACGGCCACCGCGAGCTCCTCGCAGTCCGTGACCAGGACGGCGGCGGCCAGCGGGTCGTGCTCGGCCTGGCTGATCAGGTCGGCGGCGACGTGCACGGGGTCGGCCGTGGAGTCCGCGAGGACCGCGATCTCGGTCGGGCCGGCCTCGGTGTCGATGCCGATCTTGCCGGTGAAGTAGCGCTTGGCCGCCGCGACCCAGATGTTGCCGGGGCCGGTCACCATGTTCGCGGGCGCGCACTCCTCGGTGCCGTAGGCGAACATCGCGACGGCCTGGGCGCCTCCGGCCGCGTAGACCTCGTCGACGCCCAGCAGGGCGCAGGCCGCGAGGATCGTGGGGTGTGGCAGACCGTCGAACTCGACCTGCGGCGGGGAGGCGAGCGCGATCGACTCGACCCCGGCCTCCTGGGCGGGTACGACGTTCATCACCACGGAGGACGGGTACACCGAACGGCCGCCCGGCGCGTACAGGCCCACGCGCTCGACGGGAACCCACTTCTCGGTCACGGTGCCGCCGGGAACCACCTGGGTGGTGTGCTCGCTGCGACGCTGGCCCCGGTGCACGATCCGGGCACGCCGGATCGACTCCTCCAGGGCGGCGCGGACGGCCGGATCCAGCTGCTCCAGGGCGGCCGCGATGGCCTGCTCCGGCACCCGGACCTGCGACAGCTCGACCCCATCGAACTTCCGCGCGTACTCGATCAGCGCCGCCGTGCCACGATGATGCACGTCCTCGCAGATGGGCCGCACCTTCTCCAGGGCGGCTTCCACGTCGAACTCGGCACGGGGCAGCAGATCGCGCAGGGCGCCACCCTCGGGGAGGAGGTCACCGCGCAGGTCGATACGAGAGATCACATCCCAATTCTCTCAGACCGACTCCCGCCACCGTCCGCCTGTATCACTGGCTGATACACGCCCCGGATGTCACAGCCGGCGCTTAGCGTTCCCCTACACCCGTGTGACCGCACGTGGGTGACCGCGGAGGGGGGCCGCCATGACGGAGATGCGCGCGGGGACGCAACCGGTGGATCTCACCGGCGCCGAACGCCGTATGTGGGAGGCCTACCGCACGGGCCGCACCTGCGATCTCGGTACCGGTGTCGCGGACCGGGACGACCCGCACGCCGGCCGCCCCTGGGGCCCTGAGCGCAGTGTCCGCGCGGAAGTGGTGGCGCTGCTGCTGCTCCACGGTCCGCCCCCGGTGCCGGGTCGGGTGGTGGCGTTGAAACTGCGCGGCGTCCGCGTCCTGGGGCGGCTGGAACTGGCCGGGGGCAGGGTCGAGCCGTACGTCGAGTTCCAGGCGTGCCGCTTCGACAGCGAGATCCGGTTGTCCGAGACCCGCGTCTGCACCCTGCGCCTGGTGAACTGTGCGATCCCCCGGCTGGAGGCGGCCCGGCTGCACACGGAAGGGGACCTGCACCTGCTCGGTTCCCGGGTGGCGCGCGGCATCCGGCTGACCGACGCGCAGATCGGCACCGACCTGCTGATCAGCCGTGCCGTGGTCCGGCCCGACAACAAGGGCCGGGCGATCACCGCCGACGGCATGTCCGTGGCCCAGGACTTCCAGGGCGACCTGCTGGAGACCTACGGGGAGGTCAGCCTGCGCGGCGCGAAGGTCGGCGTGTCGATGAACCTGCGCGGGGCGCGGCTGCGCAACCCGGACGGGCGGCGCGCCTTGAACGCGCCCCAGTTGACCGTCGAGCGGACCCTGTACCTGACCTCGATCGCGCTGTACTCCTCCCCGGGCGATTCGGGGGTCGGCACTCCCCCGTACGGGATCGGTCGGACGCCCGCGCCGGGGCAGGCCTCGCAGGCCTTCGAGTGCCAGGGCGGGATACGGCTGGACGACGGCCGCTTCGGCGACGCGATCGACTTCTACGGGGCCCGGTTCCGGCTCTCCGCGGACCAGGAGGTCTCGCTGCGGCGGATCAGCACGCCGGAGCTCCGCTTCGTGGGCGCGCAGCCCGAGCAGGGCCGGGTCGTGCTGTCGGGGGCGAAGGTGGTGAAGCTGGTCGATCTGTCCACCAGCTGGCCGGGCCCGGGTCGGCTGGTGATGGAGGGCTTCTCGTACGAGATCCTCGCCCCGCGCGGACACTTCCCGCTGCCGCGCCGGCTGGCCTGGGTGGAGACGGCCACGGTGGAGTACTCGCCGGAGCCGTACGAGCGGCTGGCGGCGGTACTGCGGGCCAGTGGGGAGGACTCCGACGCCCGGGAGGTGCTGCTGGCCAAGCAGCGGCGGCGGCGCGCGACCCTGCCGCCCGCGGCCAAGGCCTGGGGCTACCTCCAGGACTGGACGGTGGTGTACGGCTACCGGCCGGGCCGGGCGGCGCTGTGGATGGCGGTCCTGTGGGCGGCGGGCACGCTGCTGTTCTCGCGACACCCCCCGCCACCGATCAAGGAGGACGAACACCCGCAGTGGAGCGCCGCCCTGTACGCCCTCGACCTGCTGTTGCCGGTGATCGATCTGGGGCACGAGGGCCAGTGGAAGCCGGGCGGAGCCTGGCAGTGGTGTGCGTCGGCCCTCGTGGTGCTGGGGTGGATACTGGCCACGACGGTGGCGGCGGGCGCCTCCCGGCTGTTGAGGCGGGGGTGACGGCCGCGGGCCCCCGGCCACTACCCTGTGCCTCGTGACCACCGTTCGCCTGCCCCTCTTCCCGCTGA
This sequence comes from Streptomyces sp. Tek67B01, assembly GCF_055231995.1. Lineage (NCBI taxonomy): Bacteria > Bacillati > Actinomycetota > Actinomycetes > Kitasatosporales > Streptomycetaceae > Streptomyces > Streptomyces sp. Tek67B01. The sequence goes on along the minus strand of NZ_JBUYUY010000001.1, from coordinate 5,219,914 downwards.
ACTCGGTGCTGTTCCCCGGCCTCGTGCTGCCGCTGAACATCTTCGAGGAGCGTTATCGCGCCATGATGCGCGAGCTGCTGAAGACGGGTGAGGACGAGCCGCGCCGTTTCGCGGTCGTCGCGATCCGGGACGGCTGGGAGGTCGCGCCGACCGCGCCGGGCCTGCCGGACCAGACGACCCTGCCGGAGCGCGGTCCGGCGGCGGGCTTCGGCGCGGACCCGATCCAGGCCTTCCACCGGGTGGGCTGCGTCGCCGACGCCGCGACGATCCGGGAGCGGGAGAACGGCAGCTTCGAGGTGCTGGCCACCGGCACCGCCCGGGTGCGGCTGCTGTCGGTCGACGCCTCGGGGCCGTACCTCGTCGCGGAGCTGGAGGAGCTGGCGGAGGACGCGGGCGAGGGTGCGGGGGCGTTGGCCGAGGGCGTGCTGCGGGCCTTTCGCACCTACCAGAAGCGGCTGGCCGGGGCGCGGGAGCGGTCCCTGGCAGCGGCGCCCGAACTGCCCGACGAGCCGTCGGTGGTCTCGTACCTGGTGGCGGCGGCGGCCGTACTGGACATCCCGTCGAAGCAGCGCCTGCTCCAGGCCCCCGACACGGCGACCCGCCTGGCCGAGGAACTGGAACTGCTGCGCGCGGAGACGGCCGTGATCCGTCACCTGCCGTCGCTGCCGGCGGTGGACCTGACGCGCGCGCCGACGAGCCCGAACTGATGGCGAAGAAGAAGGCGGGGGCGGCCGGGGCTGCGACTCCCGCGATCGCCGCGCTGACCGCCGCGGGCGCGGAGTTCACCACGCACGCCTACGAGCACGACCCGTCGCACCCCTCGTACGGCGAGGAGGCCGCGCAGAAGATGGGCGTCGCCCCGGAGCAGGTGTTCAAGACTCTGGTAGCGGACGTGGACGGCGTGCTGACGGTGGCGGTCGTCCCCGTCTCGGGCTCGCTCGACCTCAAGGCGCTGGCCGGGGCGGTGGGCGGCAAGCGGGCGGCGATGGCGGACCCGGCGCTGGCGCAGCGGACGACGGGGTACGTGCTGGGGGGCATCTCGCCGCTGGGGCAGCGGCGGGCGCTTCGGACGGTGGTGGACGCGTCGGCGGCGGGGCACCGCACGATCTGTGTGTCGGCCGGGCGCCGGGGGTTGGAGGTCGAGCTGGCTCCGGCCACGCTGACGGCGCTGACGTCGGCCGCGATGGCGCCGATCGCACGCTAGCCCGCGGCGCGGCGGAGGCGGGGTGCCTGCGGCCCCGACCGGGCTGGACACCCCGGGGCTCCGCCCCGAACCCCCCGCCTCGAACGCCGGCGAGGCTCGAAACGCGGGCCCCAGCCGGGTGGGTTCGAGCGGCGACTGAACGGGGAGTCTGCGGCGCTGCGGCGCGACTGGAAACGCGGCCCCGGCCGGGTGGGTCGGGCGTCAAGCGGGCCGGGAGGGCAGGGGCGCTCAGGCGTCGGGCCGGGGGGGTTCCGAGGGCCAGGTCGGGTCCGGGGTGGTGAAGACGGCCGTCAGGGCGAGGTGCGCGGCGAGGGCCACCAGCGGCCAGGCCAGGAGCGCCCCGTGGGCCAGCAGTTGGAGCGGGGCGTCGAACGGGACGCCCTTGCCCGCCCTCGCGGCCGCCGCCGGGAGGTTGGAGGAGGGGCCGAGCCACAGGCCCAGCCGCCAGCCGACCAGGGCCGCGAACACCGATCCCACCCCGAGCCCGATCACCAGGGGTACCCCGCCCCGGCGCCGCCACAGGAAGACCGCGACCGCGCTCAGCAGTCCGAAGGCCGCCGCGAGCAGCAGGAACGTCCCATCGGCGCCGATCCGCGCCTCGTTCTCGGAGTTCCGCAGGAACACGGCCTCCCCGTCGGAGACGTACTGGACCTTCGGCGCGAGCCACGCCCACAGCACCCCGAGCAGCACGCCCGCCACCGCCACCACCAGGGCGACGGCGGCTCCGTCCCGGACATCGCCCGGCGTGGTCTTCTCACGCGGCGGCGCGCCCTGGTCGAAGGGCAGCGGGGACGGGTGCGGCGGCGGGGTCACGGCTTCGGTCACCCGCACATCGTGCCAGGTCCCCGGCCCGCCGGTGTCAGCGGACCGCCGCCCGACGGTAGGCCCAGGTGGCGACGGCCAGGGACAGCACCCCGACCGCCCCGCAGACGCCCAGGTCGAACAGGACCGCCGCCCAGTCGGGGTCGGGCGCGAACGTACGGGCGAAGGCCTCCACCCCGTACGTCGAGGGCAGCAGGTCCCGCGTCCACACGATCACGTCCGGCATCCGCTCCGGCGGCAGCACGCCCAGCAGCAGCGCCGCCGACATGCCGAGCTGTCCGGCCAGTGTGGCCAGTTCCTGCCGGGGCGCGAGCAGTCCGAGCGCCGCGCCGAGCCCGGCCAGCGCCGCCCCCGCCAGCGGTACCACCGCCGCGAGGATCCACAACCCGCCCATCGGCAGCCCGAACAACACGCACCCGAATCCCGCCGTGACCAGCGTTCCCGGCACGGTGAAGGACGCGTAGGCGGCGGCCGCGCCGAGCACCACGGAGGCGGGCGGCACGGGCAGGGTGGCGTAGTGGTCGAGCCCCCCGCCGGCCCGTAGCTGGCCGAAGTACTGGGCGAGCAGGTTCAGCGCGACGAAGGCCACGACCAGCACGGACGATCCGGCGACGACGGCCCGTGCCTCCGAGCCCCCGTCCACCACCCCTCGCATGAGGATCATGATCCCGACGGACTGGAAGGTGGCCACGAACAACAGCGGGATGCGCGCCACCCGCGCCCGGGACAACTGCGCCCGGTACACGGCGGCGAGCGCCGGGAAGAACCGCGCCCGGGGCGCCAGCGGTCCGGGCGCGGACGTCCCGGAGGCCTGGGTCCCGGCGGCCGGTGCTCCGGCGGAAACGGCGGTGACGGCGGTGGTCACGACTTCACCAGCCCCTTCGAGGCACGGCCCCCCAGGGCCAGGTAGACGTCCTCCAGGCTCGGCGTGGCCAGGGTGAAGTCGTCGAGCGCGGCGAAGGCCGGCCCGCCGGTCACCGCGGCCACGGCGGCGCGAGCCCGGTCGGGGGTGAGCCGCAGCACCCATCGCCGCCCGGACACGGCGGCGGCGGGGGCCAGCTCGGCGACCTCCGGCACCTCCAGTGGCGCCGCGGTCCGCCACACCAGCTCCAGCCGGACCTCGCCGGACACCGTCGCCTTGAGCCCGGCGGGGGTGTCGCAGGCGATGACCTTTCCGTGGTCGATGACGGCGACCCGGTCGAGTACGGTCTCGGCCTCGATGACGTTGTGGGTGACGAGCAGGACGGTGGCGCCGTGGCGGGCGCGCCGCCGGTCGACGGCGCCCCACACGGCGCGCCGGGCGACCGGGTCCATGCCGGTGGTGGGCTCGTCGAGGACCAGGACGGGCCGCTCGCCGACCAGCGCGGCGGCGAAGCAGGCCAGGCGCCGCTGGCCGCCGGAGAGCTTCTTCAGGGGCCGGCCGGCGAGCGCGGTCAGGCCCAGCTCCTCCAGTACGGAGTCCCGTGCGGCGCGCGCCGCACGGGCGTCGAGCCCGCGCAGTCGGCCGGTGGTCTCGGCGGCGAGCGCCACGGTGAGCTCGTCCAGGGCCGTGGACTCCTGCCCCAGGTAGGCCAGGAGTCGAGAGGCCCTCTCGGGGTGGCGCACGAGGTCGTGACCGAGCAGCGACACGCTTCCGGCGTCGGGCCGCATCAGTCCGGTGAGCTGTCGTACGAGAGTGGACTTCCCGGCGCCGTTGGGGCCGAGCAGGCCGAAGATCTCGCCGCGCCGGACGTCCAGACAGATGCCGTCGTTGGCGCGGGTCTCGGGCAGGGCGGGTGCCCCGCGCCGGCCGCGCACGGCCGGGTAGGTCTTGACGAGGTCGCGCACGGCGCAGACGACGTCGCGGGCACCCGCCTCGGAGGTCACAGCCGCGGCCGGTGCCGTGTCCTGTTTCGCGCCTGCTGTGCCCGTGCTCACGAGGGAGCAGCCTACGCGGCTTTCACCCCTGGTCGGCCGCCGGGGTCACCGGCGCCCCCGGTACGGCGGCGCCCGGGGCCGCGACGTGCTCGGCGGCGGCGCGCACGTCGATCTCGCGCCAGAAACCGGCGCGGATGGCGTAACGGTCGTGCTCGTCGATCTGGTCGTCCTTGTGGGCGAGCAACCCGAACCGGGCGGCGTAGCGCAGTAGCTCCCCGTCGATGCGGTGCGGGATGCGCGGGTACATGGTGGCGAGTTTCTGTAGGTGGACGGTTTCGGGGAGCCGTTCCATCCAGCGCCGGGCGAACACCTGGCCGACCTCGAAGGGGTCGCCCCCGACGGTGGTGATGTCCTCTTCCCGGTCCGCCCAGCGCTGTTCGGCGCTGGTGAGCTGGGCGAGGGTGGGCAGGGAGGCGGTCTCGGCGGGCTCTCCGAGCGGTCCGGCCCGGTCGATCCAGCCCTTGTCGGAGGACCAGCGCAGGGCGCTGCCGGCCGGGCCGGCGGCCGAGCCGGACGCGTTCTGCGGGGCGGCGACGGCGCCGGGGGCACGCAGGGCGGCGAGGTCCTTGGGGGTGGGTACGGGTCTGGCACCCTCGGCGGCGCCCTCGGCGGTGGGCGCCGGTACGGGTGCGGGGCGCTCGGCGGTGTCGGCGGTCGCGGCGGGCGCGCCGTTGCGGGCGGCTTCGGCGAGCGCCGCCTCGGGCAGTGGGGCGGAGAGGATGGCGGCGATCTCCGGGCGCGGCGCGGGCGCCGGGGAGCACAGGCCGGTGAGGTCCTTCGCGCGGACGGCCCGGGTGATCCACACCCGGTCCAGGACGCGGCGTTCGTCGGCTTCGGCGACGAGGTCCTCGGACTGGTTGTAGTCCCCGTCGGCCGCCTGGACGGCCCACAGGTGGACGGCGACCCCGTGTTCCTTGGCGGACATCAGCCCGGGCAGCAGGTCGCCGTCGCCGGTCACCAGGACCACGTCCGAGCAGGCCCGGTTGCGGGCCAGTTCGGTGAGTTCGGCGTGCATGGCCGCGTCGACGCCCTTCTGCGCCCAGCGTCCGTCGCTGCGGGTCAGGGCGCCGAGACGGACGGTGACCCGGGGCATCACGCGCAGCCGCCGGTGTTCGGGCTGGGGGACCCGGTCGGGGGCGCCGTCGAACCAGTAGATCCGCAGCAGCGGCTGCTGGGTATCGGCCTCGGCGCGTTCGCGCAGGCCCTGGATGAGGGCGGCGTGGTCGACGGTGATGCGGGAGCGGGACGGCTCCCCCGCGAGAAGGCTGGCGGCGGCGCCCAGCAGATAGCCGGCGTCCACCAGGACGACGCAGCGGTCCACGCGTTCCACCCTCTTCCCTGGGGGTCCTTGACAGGTTTTCCCCGAGTCTGCCCGACGGCAAGGGTGTTGAATGCCGGAACTCGATCATCGGCGTGGCGTATCTCACTCCGGGGCCGCCGCGCGTCCTCGCCGACGCACGGTGATGATCCAAAATGCGCGGTTTCCGGTGCTGTGTGAGTGTGAAGGCGGCCCTGGCCCCTACACCCCTCACGGAGGCTTCCCATGGCCAAGAACAAGAACACCCGGCAGCCCGCCAAGACCTCGGACCGCGCCCAGGCCCAGGATCAGTCGAAGAGCTCGGTGCAGACCTCTCCCGAGCCTTCGTCGGCGCCGAGCCCGATGCACATGGCGGGCAAGCGCAAGGAGAAGAAGTTCGGCCACAACTGACGGTCCCCAGGACCGACGGTTCCCCGCACCTGCGGGAAGGGCGCGCCCGGAGCACCGGGCGCGCCCTCGCGCGTGTGGGGCGGCGGGTCCTACCCGGCCAGGCAGGACGGTCCGAGGAGCACCTTGAGGTCGCCGAAGAGCGCCGGGTCGGGCTGGACGCGGTGCTTGTCGAGGCGCAGGACGGTGGTGGTGCGCGGCCCCTGGAGCTTGATCCGCACCTCGGTGTTGCCCCGGTGGTGGCGCAGGATCTCCCCCAGACGGGTCACCATCGGCGGGGTGACCTTGACGGTCGGGATGGTCAGGACGACGGGGGCGTTGGTCCCGGCGGAGGACAGGTCGGGGACCATCATCTCCATCGCGACCAGGCGGGGCACGTCCTCGCGCTTGTCGAGGCGGCCCTTGACGAAGACGACCGTGTCCTCGACCAGCTGGGTGGAGACGAGCTGGTAGGTGGCGGGGAAGAACATGCACTCGATCGAGCCGGCCAGGTCCTCGACGGTGGCGATGGCCCAGGCGTTGCCCTGCTTGGTCATCTTGCGCTGGAGGCCGGAGATGATGCCGCCGATGGTGACGACCGCGCCGTCGGAGTGCTCGCCTCCGGTGAGCTGGGAGATACCGGCGTCCGTCTTGTCGGACAGCACGTGCTCCAGGCCGAAGAGGGGGTGGTCGGAGACGTAGAGGCCGAGCATCTCGCGCTCCTGGGCGAGCAGGTACGACTTCTCCCACTCCACGTCCGAGAACTCGACGTCGAGGCCGAAGCCGGGCTCGTCGCCGGCGTTCTCGTCACCCATTCCGCCGAAGAGGTCGAACTGGCCCTCGGCCTCCTTGCGCTTGACCGCGACCACGTTGTCGATCATGGATTCGTGGTGGGCTACCAGGCCCTTGCGGGTGTGGCCCATCTCGTCGAAGGCACCGGCCTTGATCAGCGACTCGACGGTCCGCTTGTTGCAGACGACGGCCTCGACCTTGTCCAGGAAGTCGGGGAAGGAGGAGAACTTCCCCTTGGCCTTCCTGGTCTTGATGATCGAGTCCACGACGTTCTGGCCGACGTTGCGGACGGCGGTGAGGCCGAAGAGGATCACGTCGTCGCCCTGGGCCGCGAAGTTCGGCTCGGACTCGTTGACGTTCGGCGGGAGCACCTTGATGCCCATGCGGCGGCACTCGTTCAGGTAGATCGCGGACTTGTCCTTGTCGTCCTTGACCGAGGTGAGGAGCCCCGCCATGTACTCGGCCGGGAAATTCGCCTTGAGGTAGGCGGTCCAGTAGGAGACGAGCCCGTAGGCGGCGGAGTGCGCCTTGTTGAACGCGTAGCCGGCGAAGGGCACCAGCACGTCCCACAGGGCCTGGATCGCCTGGTCGCTGTAGCCGTTCTTGCGGGCACCGGCCTGGAAGATGGTGAAGTTCTTCGCCAGTTCCTCGGGCTTCTTCTTGCCCATCACGCGGCGCAGGATGTCGGCCTCGCCGAGCGAGTACCCGGCGATGATCTGGGCGGCCTTCTGGACCTGCTCCTGGTAGACGATCAGGCCGTAGGTGACCGCGAGCACCTCTTCGAGCGGCGCTTCCAGCTCGGGGTGGATCGGGGTGATCTCCTGCTGCTTGTTCTTGCGCAGGGCGTAGTTGGTGTGCGAGTTCATGCCCATCGGGCCCGGCCGGTACAAGGCGGACACGGCGGAGATGTCTTCGAAGTTGTCGGGCTTCATCAGGCGCAGCAGCGAGCGCATGGGGCCGCCGTCGAACTGGAAGACGCCGAGGGTGTCGCCGCGGCCGAGGAGCTCGAAGGTCTTCGGGTCGTCGAGCGGGAGGGCCAGGAGATCGATGTCGATCCCCTTGTTGGCCTTCACCATCTTGACGGCGTCGTCCATGATCGTGAGGTTGCGCAGGCCGAGGAAGTCCATCTTCAGCAGGCCGAGCGACTCGCAGCTCGGGTAGTCCCACTGGGTGATGGTGACCTGGTCCGTGTGCCGCACCCAGACGGGTACGTGGTCGGTGATCGTCTCGCTGGACATGATCACGCCGGCGGCGTGCACGCCCATCTGGCGCACCAGGCCCTCGACGCCCATGGCGGTGTCGATGACCTTCTTCACGTCCGGCTCGTTCTCGTACATCCCGCGGATCTCGCCGGCCTCGCCGTAGCGCGGGTGCTTCGGGTCGAGGATGCCGGAGAGGGGGATGCCCTTGCCGAGGACGTCGGCGGGCATGGCCTTGGTGAGCCGGTCGCCCATCGCGTACGGGTAGCCGAGGACGCGCGCCGAGTCCTTGATCGCGTTCTTGGCCTTGATGGTGCCGTAGGTGCCGATCATGGCGACCTTGTCCTGGCCGTACTTCTCCGTCACGTACCGGATCACCTCGACGCGCCTGCGCTCGTCGAAGTCGATGTCGACATCGGGCATGGAGACGCGCTCGGGGTTGAGGAAGCGCTCGAAGATCAGACCGTGGGTGAGCGGGTCGAGGTCGGTGATGCCCATGGCGTACGCGACGATCGAACCGGCCGCGGAGCCTCGGCCCGGGCCCACCGCGATGCCCTGGTTCTTGGCCCACATGATGAAGTCGGCGACGACGAGGAAGTAGCCCGGGAAGCCCATCGAGATGATCGTGTCCATCTCGTACTCGGCCTGCTTCATCCGGTCCTCCGGGATGCCTCCCGGGTAGCGGCGGTGCATGCCGCGCATGGTCTCCTCGCGGAACCAGCTGACCTCGGTGTGGCCCTCCGGGATGTCGAACTTCGGCATCAGGTTCCGGAACTGGAACATGCCCTCGGTGTCGATCTGGTCCGCGACCAGCTTCGTGTTGGCGCAGCCCTCCTGCCAGGCGTCCGAGGAGTCGATCGCGTACATCTCGTCGGTCGACTTCAGGTAGTAGCCGGTGCCGTCGAAGCGGAAGCGGTCCGGGTCGGAGAGGTTCTTGCCGGTCTGGATGCACAGCAGGGCGTCGTGGGCGGTGGCCTCGTGCGCGTACGTGTAGTGCGAGTCGTTCGTGACCAGCGGCGGGATGCCGAGCTTCTTGCCGATCTCCAGCAGTCCGTCGCGGACGCGGCGCTCGATCTCGATGCCGTGGTCCATCAGCTCCAGGAAGTACCGGTCCTTGCCGAAGATGTCCTGGTACTCGGAGGCCGACTTCAGGGCCTCGTCGAACTGACCGAGGCGCAGCCGGGTCTGGAGTTCGCCGGAGGGACAACCGGTGGAGGCGATGAGCCCCTCGGACCACTTGGAGATGGTCTCCTTGTCCATGCGCGGCCACTTCGTGAGCCAGCCCTCGGCGTACGCGTCGGAGGACAGCCGGAAGAGGTTGTGCAGGCCGGTGGCGTTCGCCGCCCAGATCGTCTTGTGGGTGTAGCCACCGGAGCCGGAGACGTCGTCCCGCTTCTGGTGGGGCTGGCCCCACTGGATGCGGCGCTTGTTGCGCCGGGACTCGGGGGCGACGTACGCCTCGATGCCGATGATCGGCGTGACCCCGGCCTTCTTCGCGGAGTGGAAGAAGTCGTAGGCGCCGTGCAGGTTGCCGTGGTCGGACATCGCGATGTGCGTCATGCCCATCTCGTTGCACGCGTTGAACATGTCCTTGAGCCGCGCGGCACCGTCCAGCAGCGAGTACTGGGTGTGGACGTGCAGGTGCGTGAACGGCGGCTTGGTCACGGTGGGGGTCCTCCGGCGACGGGAGTGGGGGGCGACTCGAATCCTACGTCGGGCCGGTGACACTTCCGGGGCACTGACCGGTACGGTCAGGCGTTGCACCGGCCAGGAGCACCTGTCCGAAAACCGATTGGCACACGCGCCACCAGGAGGAACCCGCCATGGCGGTCCCCGAGACGACGAACGAGCAGCGCGCCGAGCAGATACTCGACGTGTTCGACACCGCTTTCGGTGAGCTGCTCGCCGCCGACCCCGCTGCCTTCCAGGTGAAATTCCGGAAGATGGCGGCCTCCGCCTTCGCCTTCTACCGGGGAACGGCCTGCCTGTTCTACGCCGATCTGGAGCGGGACCGGCACGGCGGCCCGTACCTGGACGAGCGCACGGGCCGGGTCTGGATCCACGGCGACCTGCACGCCGAGAACTTCGGCACGTACATGGACTCCAACGGCCGGCTGATCTTCAATATCAACGACTTCGACGAGGCGTACGTCGGCCCCTTCACCTGGGACCTCAAGCGGTTCGCGGCCTCCGTCGCCCTGCTCGGCTACACCAAGGCGCTCAGCGACGGGCAGATCAGCGAGCTGGTGCGGACCTACGCGGGCGCCTACCGGGAGCGCATCCACCGGCTGGCGACCGGCGCCAAGCACGAGGAGGTCCCCTCCTTCACCCTGGACACCGCCGAGGGGCCGCTGCTGGGGGCCCTGCGCGCGGCCCGGTCGCGGACCCGGTTCGAGCTGCTCGCGTCGATGACCGAGATCAGGGACTACGAGCGCCGCTTCACCTCCGGTCCCGGCACGCTGGAGCTGGACGCGGCCACCCGCTACAAGGTGCTGGCCGCCTTCGACGGATACCTGGAGACCCTGCCGGAGGAGTCCCTGGTGCGTCCGGACTCCTACCGGGTCAAGGACGTGGTGGGTCGGCGCGGCGTGGGCATCGGCTCGGCCGGGCTGCCCTCGTACAACATCCTGCTGGAGGGGCACAGCGACGCCCTGGAGAACGACGTCGTGATCTACCTCAAGCAGGCGCAGACCCCGGCGGTGTCGCGGCACATCACCGAGCGGGCCGTGCGGGAGTACTTCCTGCACGAGGGGCACCGCACGGTGATCTCCCAGCGTGCCCTGCAGGCGCACGCCGACCCGTGGCTGGGCTGGACGGAGCTGGACGGCGCCGGACAGCTGGTGGCCGAGGTCTCCCCGTACGCCGTGGACCTGGACTGGTCGGACCTCGACGACCCCGAGGAGATCGCGGCGGTCGTCGCGGACCTGGGCCGGGCGACGGCGACCATGCACGCGTCGGCGGACGAGGCGGAGAGCGGCCACTCCCTGGTCCCCTTCTCCACCGAGCGTGCCATCGACGCGGCGATCGCCGCCGACGAGGAGGGCTTCGCCGAGCTGCTCGTCGACTTCGCCCACGCCTACGGGGCCCGGGCGCGGGCGGACCACCAGATCTTCGTGGACCTGTTCCGCAACGGTCGCCTCACCCCCTAGCCGGTCCGCCCGTCACGCCGCCGGTCCTCTTCGGCCAAGGCGTGGGGCCCGTGCGGCCCCCGGGCCCTGATTCACAGGGAGTCGTGGCAGACTCGCCGGGATGGACATATCCGGTGCAGGGCTTCGAGGGCTGCGGGCCGCGCTGTTCAGCGCGCTCGTCGTGTTGCTCTCGACGGGCTCGCACGTCCTGTTGTCCCGGGTGCCATTGCCGCCGGCGCTGGTGGGCGGGGCCTTCGCCGCCGTGTTCGCGCTCGCCTTCGCGGTGGCCGGCCGGGAGCGTGGCTTCGGTGCGATCGCCGGGCTGCTCGTGCCGCTGGAGCTGGCGGCCGACACCGCCTTCACCGCCGGGCAGCACTTCTGTTACGGCCCGGCGGGCGGTCCGGTCGCCGGGCCGCTGCACGCGCTGGGCCTGGACGGGCTCTGCGGCGGCGCCCCGGTGGGCGGCCCGCTGCCCGGGATGGCGCCGCCGCCCTCCGACCCGGCCGCGCTGCTCGCGACGCCCGGGCCGTGGACCCCCTGGCTGTTGCTGGGCGCGCACGTGTCGGCGGGCCTGCTGGCGGCCGCGTGGCTGCGGTACGGGGAGCGGGTGCTCGGCCGGCTGCTGCGGGCGGTGGGCGTCCTCGCCTTCCGGCCGCTGCTCCTGGCGGTGGCCTCGGTGGTCGCGGCCGGAGGGCCGGCGCGGCGGGCGGTGCCCCCGGCTCCCGAGGGCGCGGGCGCCCGTACCCGGTTCCCGGCGCATTCCGTGGGACGGAGGGGACCTCCCGTACGGCGTGGGGCGCTCGCGAGCGCCTGACCGGTACGGCAGACCCCTTTCCTTTCGCACCACGGCACACCCACGGAGATCGACATGAGTGCACGCAACAGCCAGGCGAACAAGGCGGCGGCCCGCGAGCGGCTGCGCGTCGAACGCGAGAAGCAGGCCAAGAGGGCCAGGGCGCGCCGCCAGGCGATCGTGGCCGGCGCCGTCGTCGGCGTCCTCGCGATCGCGGGCGGCGTCGGCTACCTGGTCGTGCAGAACAGCAAGCCTTCCTACTGGGAGAAGGCCGCCACGGCTGAGCTGGTGAAGCCGAAGAACACCACGGGTGACGGCGGTCTGACGGTCGTCGTCGGCAAGGCGGACGCGAAGAAGACCCTGGAGCTCTACGAGGACCCGCGCTGCCCGGCGTGCGCCGCCTTCGAGCAGTCGGTCGGCGCCCAGGTGCGCAAGGACGTCGACGCGGGCAAGTACAAGCTCCGCTACATCGGCGCCACCTTCATCGACAACGGCGCCAAGGGCGAGGGCTCCAAGAACGCGCTGAGCGCGCTCGGCGCGGCGCTGAACGTCAGCCCCGAGGCCTTCCTCGACTACAAGGCCGCGCTGTACTCCAAGGAGCTGCACCCGGACGAGACCGTCGACAGCTTCGCCAAGGACGACTACCTGCTCAAGGTCGCGGACACGGTTCCGGCGCTCAAGGGCAACGCCGACTTCAAGAAGGCCGTCGAGGACGGCACGTACGACCGGTGGGCCATGGACATGGCCAAGTCCTTCAACGACTCCGGGGTGAAGGGCACGCCGACGCTCAAGATGGACGGCAAGAAGATCGACACCCCGTCGACGCCCGAGGCGTACACGGCGGCGATCGACAAGGCCCTGGCGGGCTGATCCCCCCGCGGGCAACGGGCGGGCCAACTCCTGGAGTTCGCCCGCCCGTTGCCTTACCGAGGGTATCCCCGAAGCCGTACCGGTCAGTAATATGATCGGCCGTGACCAGTCATCTCTCTTCTGCCGCCTCGGCGCACCCCCGCCGCCGTACGGTCGTCAAGGCCGCCGCCGCCACGGCCGCGCTGGCGCCGATCGTGACCCTGGGCGCCACCGCCGCCCACGCGGCGGAGCCCGCCCCCGCCTTCCTGCACGGCGTCGCCTCCGGCGACCCGCTGCCCGACGGGATCCTGTTGTGGACCCGCGTCACCCCGACCGCCGACGCCGTGCCCGGCTCCGGCCTGGGCCCGGACACCCGGGTCGGCTGGGAGGTCGCGGAGGACAAGTCCTTCTCCCGCGTCGTCGCGAGCGGGTCCGTCACCGCGACCGCCGCCGCCGACCACACCGTCAAGGCGGACGTACGCGGCCTGCGGCCCAAGACCGTGTACTGGTACCGGTTCACCGCCGGCGCCGGCGTCTCCCCCGTGGGCCGGGCCCTGACCGCCCCCGCCGCCGACACGAGCGCGCAGGGCGTGCGCTTCGGCGTGGTCTCCTGTGCCAACTGGGAGGCCGGCTACTTCTCCGCGTACCGTCACCTGGCCGCCCGGGCCGACCTCGACGCGGTCCTGCACCTCGGTGACTACATCTACGAGTACGAGAGCGGGGGTTACCCGGAGGCCAAGTACGTCGTGCGCCCGCACGAGCCGAAGCACGAGATCATCAACCTCGCCGACTACCGCACCCGGCACGGCAAGTACAAGACGGACGTCGACCTCCAGGCGCTGCACGCCGCGCACACGATCATCGCGATCTGGGACGACCACGAGTTCGCCAACGACTCCTGGTCGGGCGGGGCGCAGAACCACACTCCGGGCGCCGAGGGCGACTGGTCGGCCCGCGCCGCCGCCGCCAAGCAGGCCTACTTCGAGTGGATGCCCGTACGCCCCTCCATCGCCGGCACCGTCTACCGTCGGCTGCGCTTCGGCACCCTCGCGGATCTGCACCTGCTGGACCTGCGCACCTTCCGCTCCCAGCAGGCCTCGATCGGCAGCGGCGCGGTCGACGACCCGGAGCGCACCATCACCGGGCGCGCCCAGCTGGACTGGCTCAAGTCGGGGCTCTCGGCCTCGCGCGCGACCTGGCAGCTGGTCGGCACGTCGGTGATGATCTCGCCGGTGGCCTTCGGCTCGCTGCCCGCGCACCTGCTGCAGCCGCTCACCAAACTGCTCGGGCTACCCGAGGGCGGGATAGCGGTCAATGTGGATCAGTGGGACGGCTACACCGACGATCGCAGGGAACTCCTGGGCCACTTGAAGGACCGGGGCATCAAGAACACGGTGTTCCTGACCGGCGACATCCACATGGCGTGGGCGAACGACGTCCCGGTGGACAAGGCGACCTACCCGGCCTCGGGCTCGGCGGCGACCGAGTTCGTGGTGACGTCGGTGACTTCCGACAACATCGACGATCTGCTGCACGTCCCGGCCGACACCGCCTCGCTGGTCGCCGAAACGGCCATCAAGACCGCGAACTGGCACGTCAAATGGCTGGACATGGACGCGCACGGGTACGGCGTGCTGGACGTGACGGCCGAGCGCGCGCAGATGGACTACTACATCGTTTCGGACAAGCGGCGCCAGGACGCCACCTCGGCGTGGGAGCGCTCGTACCGCACCCTGAACGGCACGCAGAAGGTGGAACGGGCCGACCGCCCGGTTCGCTGACGTAACGTCAAATTTGCGGTCGGGGAGGGGGTCTGGTTCATACCAGGCCCCCTTTCCGCGTCATCGGCAACAAATCTTTAACCTACGAGATCTTGCCATTCCGATGACATGCACACGTAAGCTGCGCGTCAGCGTGAGGACGTACCTCACCCCCCACCACGCTTCGCGAGGAGTCAACGTGCGCGCCAACGCCCGCATATCCCCCCTGCTCCGCCGCCGCCTCATGGGTACGGCCGTCCTGGCCGGCACCCTGGCCTTCGCCCCCCTGACGGCTCCCACCACCGTCGCCGCGGCCAAGTCCGCCGAGGCATGTACGCCCGGCCAGTCCACCGACGCCCCGGCCGCCGCCCGCGTCGCCCGCCCCAAGGACCACCACGCGGCCGACCCCAACGAGGTCTCGGACGCCCAGGTCAAGTCCATGGACGCCGACCTCAAGAAGAAGCTGTCCCAGCTCGGCCCCCAGCAGCTGGAAGGCATGCGCGCGGGCGCCACCGCCGCGACCACCATCCCGGTGTACGTGCACGTCATCACCTCCGGCACCGCCGGCAAGCTGACGGCCACCGACATCAACAACCAGCTCTCCGTCCTGAACGCCGCCTACAGCGGCAAGGGCACCGGCAACGTGGACTCCGGCTACCAGTTCAGCCTGGCCGGCACGGACTACACGGACAACGCCGCCTGGTACAACGTCTCCGACGGCACCCAGGCCGAGAAGGACATGAAGGGCGCCCTGCGCAAGGGCGGCAAGAACGCGCTGAACCTCTACACCGCCAACCTCGGCGGCGGGCTGCTCGGCTGGGCCACCTTCCCCAGCTCCTACGCCTCCCAGCCGACGATGGACGGCGTGGTCATCCTCAACACCTCGCTGCCGGGCGGCTCCGCCACCAACTACAACGAGGGCGACACCGCGACCCACGAGGTCGGCCACTGGATGGGCCTGTACCACACCTTCCAGGGCGGCTGCTCGGGCAGCGGTGACTCCGTGGCCGACACCCCGGCCGAGCAGAGCGCCGCGTTCGAGTGCCCGACCGGCCGTGACAGCTGCACCAACAAGACCGGTGTCGACCCCATCCACAACTTCATGGACTACACGTACGACTCCTGCATGTACCAGTTCACGGCCGGCCAGGTGGCCCGCATGAAGAGCATGTGGACCGCCTACCGCGCCTGATCAGCACCCGCGGTGCCTGATCGGCGCCCGCCGCGGCGGCGGCGGACGGCGGCCACGTGAACAGGGGCCCGGCCCGGCGAGAGCCGGACCGGGCCCCTGCCCGCGCCCTCCCCCGACGCGCCCACGGGCCGGCGCCGCGCCTACGAGTTCCTACAAGCTGTCGAGGAACGCCAGCGCGACCTTCCACGTCTGCTCGGCGGCCTCCGCGTCGTAGTCGTCGAGTCCCGGATCGGTGAACAGGTGCCCGGCGCCCTGGTAGCCGTGGACCTCCACGTCCGCCCCGGCCCGCCGCATCCGCAGGTACCAGGCCGTCAACCAGTCGTGCGGCTCGAACGGGTCCGGGTCGGCCACGTGCAACTGCACCGGCAGTCCGTCGACCGAGGCGTCGTCCTCCAGGTCCGAGGTGCCGTGCAGGAGCAGCAGCCCGCGCGCCTTCTCGTCGTGCAACGCCAGGTGCTGGGCCAGCGAGGCGCCGAACGAGAAGCCTGCGTAGACCAACCCCTGGTCGGAGTGGGGGGCGGCGGCCAGGACGGCCCGCTTGAGCAGCTCGTCACGGCCGATCTCGTCCTGGTGGGCCATGCCCTCCTCGACGGTCTGGAAGGTACGCCCCTCGAAGAGGTCGGGGACCAGGACCGTGTGTCCCGCCGCGCGCAGCCGGTCGGCCGCCGCGTGCACCGCGGGCCGCAGCCCGTACGTCGAATGGAAGAGCAGGATGTTCATTCCCCCATCGTGCCAGTTTCCGAAAGCGCGATCCGGTTAGGTTGCCCGCATGGAGATGGAGAACGTCCTTCGCCCCGTCGCGGTCATCGGCGGCTCGCTGATCATCACCCTGCTCGCCGGGTGGGTGCTCGACGTGCTGTTGCGCCGGGCCGACGCCAGGCACCACGAGACGCCCCTGTGGGACCTGCTGCGCCGCTGCCGGCTGCCGTTCCAGATCGTGCTGTGCTCCGCGCTGCTCAGAGGGTCCTACCGCTCGGCGCGCATCCTGCCGCAACACGCCGACGGCGTCGGCCGGGCCCTGACCCTGGTCCTCATCGCCTCCACCGCCTGGCTCCTGGTCCGGATCGCCACGGCGATAGTCGACTCCGGCTACGCCCGCTACGCCTCCGGCTCCCGCGACGCCGCCCGGGTCCGCCGGGTCCGTACCCAGGTGACGTTGATCCAGCGGGTGGTGGTGGCGGTCGTCTCCGTGGTCGCCATCGCGGCCATGCTGCTGACGTTCCCGGCGATGCGGACGGTCGGCACCTCGATGCTGGCCTCGGCCGGTGTGCTGGGCATCGTGGCCGGCGTCGCCGCGCAGTCCTCCCTGGGCAACCTCTTCGCCGGTCTGCAGATCGCCTTCGGAGACACCGTCCGGATCGGGGACACCGTGGTGGTGGACAAGGAGTGGGGCACGGTGGAGGAGATCACCCTCACGTTCCTGATGGTGCGCACCTGGGACGAACGCCGCATCACGATGCCGGTCTCGTACTTCACCAGCAAGCCGTACGAGAACTGGTCCCGCGGCGGCGCGCAGATGACGGGCACGGTCTTCCTGCACCTGGACCACTCGGCGCCGATCGACCTGATGCGCGAGCAGCTCGCGGTGATCCTCAAGGAGACCCCGGAGTGGGACGGTCGCGCGAGCGGCCTGGTGGTGACCGACACCACACCCAACACCATCGAGGTCCGGGCCATGGTCACGGCCAAGGACGCCGATGACGTGTGGACCGTACGGTGCGCGGTCCGCGAACGCCTCATCGCCTGGCTGGTGGCCTGCCACCCCTACGCCCTCCCCCGCCTGACGACAGTCGACGCGGTCCGCGGGTCCGCCTAGACGCTACGGATTGCGCAGGCTGCGCACGTCCAGGTGGCGCAGGACCCGGTCGACGATCTCCGGATCGGCGCCGGGTTCGCTGCGCGCCGCCAACACCTCGTGCCGGGCCGCCGACATCATCTCCCGCTGGATGCGTTGGACGTCGCGGATGCGCTCCACCCGCTTCGCGTAGGCCTCGCGCCGTTCCTCGTCCACCATGTCGGGGCTGATCCTGGCCCCCACGTCGTACGCCCTGCGGTACAGGACCTCCAGCAGGTCGTCGGGGAGGTCCTCGGCCCCCTCGATCTCCTGCAACCGCTGCTTGGCGGCCTTGGCGGCGCGGATGGCGAGCCGTCGCTCCGTCTCCCGTTCCAGGTCCTCGTCGGCCTCGACCCCAAGCCTTCGCACGAGCCAGGGCAGGGTCAGCCCCTGACAGAGCAGTGTCACCATGATCACGGCGAAGGCGATGAAGACGATCTGGTCCCGCGCCGGGAAGGGCTCCCCCGCATCCGTCTTGAGCGGGATCGCCAGTGCCAGCGCCACCGAGGCCACGCCCCGCATCCCCGCCCACCACATGACGGTGCTCTCCCGCCAGCTCACCGGGATCTCCTCGGCGTAGTCACGGCGCTTGTGCAGCCGCTTCGCCAGCCAGCCCGCCGGCAGCAGCCACAGGAGCCGGACGCCGACGACCACCAGCACGATGACCGCCGCCCAGAGCGCCATCTGCTCCTCGCGGCCGCCCGCCGTACCGAAGACGTGGTGCAGCTCCAGGCCGATCAGCCCGAACGCGACGCCGGTCACCAGGGTGTCGACGATCTCCCAGAAGGTGTGCCCGGCCAGCCGCCCCAGCACGTCGTCGGCGTCGGTCGCGTATTCGGCGAGGAACAGGGCGGTCACCAGCACGGCGAGTACGCCCGAGCCCCGGAGCTCCTCCGCCACGGTGTACGCGACGAACGGAACCAGCAGCGTCAGTCCGATCTGCAGCGTGGCGTCCCCGAGCCGGCCCATGAGCCGGTTCGTGAGCCACCCGAGGGCCAGACCAACCGCCAGCGCGACCACGGCGGACAGCACGAACTCCCCGAGGGCGTCAGGCCAGGAGAAGCTGCCGCTGACGGCGGCGCCGACGGCCACGTGGTAGAGCACGATCGCGGTGACGTCGTTGAACAGGCCCTCGCCCTCCAGGATCGACACCAGCCGGCGCGGCAGTCCCAGCTGACCGGCGACGGCGGTGGCCGCGACCGGGTCGGGCGGGGCGACGAGCGCGCCGAGGGCGACGGCGGCGGCCAACGGCAGCCCGGGCACCACGGCGTTCGCCACGGCGGCGACGGCCGCGGTGGTCACGAAGACCAGCGCCACCGCCAGCAGCAGGATCGGCCGGACGTTGGCGGCGAACTGGCGCCAGGAGGTGCGCTGCGCGGAGGCGTACAGCAGTGGCGGCAGCACCAACGGCAGGATGTACTCGGGCGGGATGTCGACGTTCGGCACGACCGGCACGAGCGCCAGCACCACCCCGCCGATGGTCATCAGGACGGGCGCGGGCAGCCTCAGCCGGTCCCCGAGCGGCACGGTGACCACGGCGCCGAGCAACAGTACGAAAAGCAGAGCGAGCTGATCCACTCCCCCACCCTGCCATTACGCTGCCGCTTCCCTGGGGGCGGGCGGCTCCCCCCGCCCACGTGTCGGGGCGACGATTCAGCCTCGCCGGCGTTTGAGGCGCGACCCCGGCACGTTACGGCAGGTTGCGCCGCATGGCACGGTGCGGGATGCCCGCGTCCTGGAACTCCGGGCCGTAGGCCACGTAGCCCAGGCGCTCGTAGAAGCCCAGCGCATGCGTCTGCGCGCCCAGGTCCACGGCGGTGAGACCCCGCCGGCCGGCCTCCGTCTCGATGGCCCGCACCAGGGCGGCGCCCACGCCCAGCCCGCGCGCGGCGGCGCTCACGGCGAGCCGCCCGAGGGAGCCGACCTCCGGGGAGCCCGTCTTGCCGAGGACGTCGGGCCCGTACAGCAGCCGGCCGGTGCCCAGCGGCTTCCCGTCGGACCCCTCGGCCAGCACGTGCACGGCGCCCGCGTCGTAGGCGTCGTACTCGATCGACTCCGGCACGGACTGCTCGATCACGAACACCTGGCGGCGCACCGCGAAGCACGCCGCGCGATCCGCCTCGCAGTCCGCGACTCGCAGGGTGAAGGCCGTCACTCGCTCTCGGCCCGGATCACGTCCAGGGCGTGCTGGAGGTCCGCCGGGTAGCCGCTCTCGAACTCCACCCACTGCCCGTCGGCGGGGTGCTCGAAGCCCAGGCGCACGGCGTGCAGCCACTGGCGGGTCAGCCCGAGTCGCTTGGCGACGGTCGGGTCGGCGCCGTAGGTCAGGTCGCCCACGCAGGGGTGGCGGTGGGCGGACATGTGCACGCGGATCTGGTGCGTACGGCCGGTCTCCAGCTTGATGTCCAGCAGCGAGGCCGCGCGGAAGGCCTCGATCAGGTCGTAGTGGGTGACGGAGGGCTTGCCCTCCTGGGTCACGGCCCACTTGTAGTCCGCGCTCGGGTGCCGGCCGATCGGCGCGTCGATGGTGCCGCTCATCGGGTCCGGGTGGCCCTGGACCAGCGCGTGGTAGCGCTTGTCCACGACGCGCTCCCGGAACTGGTTCTTCAGCGAGGTGTACGCGCGCTCGGACTTGGCGACGGCCATCAGGCCGGACGTGCCGACGTCGAGGCGGTGCACGATGCCCTGGCGCTCGGACGCGCCGGACGTCGAGATCCGGTAGCCGGCGGCGGCGAGGCCGCCGATGACGGTGGTCCCGGTCCAGCCGGGGCTCGGGTGGGCGGCGACGCCGACCGGCTTCATGATGACGACGATGTCGTCGTCGTCATGGACGATCTCCATGCCCGGGACCGGCTCGGCGACGAGCTCGACCGGCCGCGCGGGCGCGGGCATCTCGACTTCCAGCCAGGCGCCACCGTGCACGCGCTCGGACTTCCCGACGACGCTGCCGTCGACCGCCACCTTCCCCGCAGCCGCGAGTTCGGCCGCCTTCGTCCGGGAAAATCCGAACATACGGGCGATGGCGGCGTCGACGCGCTCGCCCTCGAGGCCATCGGGAACGGGCAGGGTGCGGATCTCGGGAATCGTACTCACCCGTCGAGTATGCAGGACTCGACAGCGGGGCCGTCCCGCGATCAGTCCTCGTGGACGGTGCCGTCCGGGTCCAAACCCTTGAACGAGAGCAGGACGATCAGGATGCCGCCGCACACGATCGCCGAGTCCGCCAGGTTGAACACGGCGAAGTGGGCGGGCGCGATGAAGTCGACGACGGCGCCGCGGAAGACGCCGGGCGAACGGAAGATCCGGTCGGTCAGATTGCCCAGGGCGCCGCCCAGCAGCAGGCCCAGCGCGATCGCCCACGGGAGGCTGTAGAGCTTGCGGGCCAGCCGGACGATCACGACGATCACGGTGGCCGCGATGCAGGTGAAGATGATCGTGAAGGCCTCGCCGAAGCCGAAGGCGGCCCCGGGGTTGCGGATGGCCTCGAACTTCAGCAGGTCCCCGACGATCTCGATCGGCTGCCGGTGCTCCAGCTTGGCGACGACGACCATCTTGCTGCCGAGGTCGATCAGGTACGCCAGTACCGCCACCACGAGCAGCGCCGCGATCCGCCGACGCCCCCTGGGCGCGGTCGGCTCCGGCTCCGCGCCGTCCCCGACGTCCGGCGTACCGATGATGCGCTCCGCCTCTGCCACGTGAGTCCCTCGAACTAGCACGAACCAGGTTCCCGGCAGGTTCCTGGACCCCGACGAGACACGAGGGTACGTCAGGGTCCCGTGAGCCGCTCCGCCCGGCCGGGCCGGATCAGTGCCGCCGCTCCTGCTTCTGCTTGCAGTCCACGCACAGGGTGGCCCGCGGGAAGGCCTGCATCCTGGCCTTGCCGATGGGCTTCCCGCAGTTCTCGCAGAAGCCGTACGTGCCCGCCTCCAGCCGCTCCAGGGCGCGCTCGGTCTGCTCCAGCATCAGAGTGGCGTTCGCCGCGAGGGCCAGCTCGGACTCCCGGGTGATGTTCTTGGTCCCCGTATCGGCCTGGTCGTCGCCCGCGCCGTCGCCCGAGTCCCGCATGAGACCCGTGATGGCCTGCTCGGAGGCCTCCAGCTCGGCGCGCAGCCGCAGCACCTCGCTCGTCAGTTCCGACCGGGCGTCGGCGACCTCGTCGGGTGTCCAGGGGTCCTCGCCGGGGCGTACGGGCAGCCGGCCGGGGGTGACGGGGCCCGCGGCGGTGGCCGCCTTGGGGAGGCCGCTGGTGGCGGCCTCGGCCGTCTGACGCGTCGCGGCGGTGCTCTTCTTGGCAACCACTGTGCGGGCTCCAGTCTCTTCCGCGGCCTGCGCCGCCCCCTCGACCGCGGCCGGTTTGGCCGCGGCCTTCCTCGCCGTCGTCTTCTTGACGGCGGCCGTGGCCGTCGCCTTCTCCGCGGGCGCCTTCTTGGCCGGCGCCGTCTTGGCCGGTGCCTTCTTCGCGGCTGCCTTCTTGACCGGCGCCCTTTTGGCGGGTGCCTTCTTGGCGGACGGCTCGGTCGCCGGTGCCGTGGTCGCGGGCGGCTTCTGCACAGCTGTCTTGTCCACGACTGCCTTCTTCACATGTGCCTTGATCGCGGATGCCTCGGTCGCGGATGCCTTGTTCGCTGACGCCTTGTTCGCTGATGCCTTTTTTGCGCCGCTCTTCCGCACGGCGTCCTTCTTCGCGGCCCGCACGGGATTCCCGGCCGCCTTCTTGGTAGCGGTCTTGGCAGCGTTCCCCTTCCCGGCCGGGGCGTCCGTCTCGGCGCGGGCCTCGGCAGCCTTTCCGACAGCCTTCTCGGTAGTCCCGGCGGTCTTCTTCGCCACCATGGCCGCGGCCCCTTCACATACTGTGATCATTGCTCGCGAATCGTGCCGGAACGATAAATCGGCTCCGGCCCCACGGCAACGGGGCGCGCATCCGTCGTGGTCAACCTGCATCCGTTGTGCCCAGCCGGAAGCCCGGTAATCCGCCCCTCCCGTCCCGACAGGGCCCGGACCGGCCGCGTCGGCCCATCCGGGTCACGCGGGGGCCCCCGCCTGGCCTGCCCGGGGCCCCATCCCCGGCCGGTAAACCGGTCGGCCGCGCACCGCCCCGCCCCGTACACTGGGCCCAGCGAAAGGCATGGATGGGGACGAGTAGCGTCGGACGCAGCCAGGAGCGACCCGGGGACGGTGAGAGCCCGGGGGCGAGCGCGATGTGAAGGATCACCCCGGAGCCGCCGGAAGAAAGCCGTCACGACGGCGAGTAGAACCGGCTTCGCACCCCAATGAGGGGGCCACCGGCGCCGCCGGCGGCCAAGGAGGGTGGTACCGCGGGAGCAGCAGACGGCTCTCGTCCCTCCGGACGGAAGTCGCATCCCGCCGGAGGAAGAGTTCAGCCTCATGACCACACCGCCGCAGTACCGCCCGGTACCCGCCCAGGTCGACCTGCCTGCCCTCGAGCACGCCGTCCTCGACTTCTGGCGCGAGAACAAGACCTTCGACAAGACCCTGGCCCAGTCCGAGGGCCGCCCCGAGTGGGTCTTCTACGAGGGCCCGCCAACCGCGAACGGCATGCCCGGCGCCCACCACATCGAGGCCCGCGTCTTCAAGGACGTCTTCCCGCGCTTCCGGACCATGCGCGGCTACCACGTCGCCCGCAAGGCCGGCTGGGACTGCCACGGCCTGCCCGTCGAGCTCGCCGTCGAGAAGGAACTCGGCTTCAACGGCAAGCAGGACATCGAGGCGTACGGGATCGCCGAGTTCAACGCCAAGTGCCGCGACTCGGTGACCCGTCACACCGACGCGTTCGCGGAGCTCACGACCCGGATGGGCTACTGGGTCGACCTGGACGACGCCTACCGCACCATGGACCCCGAGTACGTGGAGTCCGTGTGGTGGTCGCTCAAGGAGATCTTCAACAAGGGTCTGCTCACCCAGGACCACCGCGTCGCCCCCTGGTGCCCGCGCTGTGGCACCGGCCTCTCCGACCACGAACTGGCCCAGGGCTACGAGACGGTCGTCGACCCCTCGGTCTACGTGCGCTTCCCGCTGACCTCCGGCCCCCTCGCCGGTCAGGCCGCCCTGCTGGTCTGGACGACGACCCCCTGGACCCTGGTCTCCAACACGGCCGTGGCCGCGCACCCCGAGGTCACGTACGTCGTCGCGACCAACGGCGAGGAGAAGCTGGTCGTCGCCCAGCCCCTGCTGGAGAAGGCCCTGGGCGAGGGCTGGGAGACCACCGGCGAGTCCTTCACGGGCAAGGAGATGGAGCGCTGGACGTACGAGCGCCCCTTCGCGCTCGTGGAGTTCCCCGCGCCCGCCCACTACGTCGTGAACGCCGAGTACGTCACGACCGAGGACGGTACGGGTCTGGTCCACCAGTCCCCCGCCTTCGGCGCCGACGACCTCGCGGTCTGCCGCGCGTACGGCCTGCCGGTCGTGAACCCGGTCCGTCCCGACGGCACCTTCGAGGAGGACGTCCCGCTGGTCGGCGGCGTCTTCTTCAAGAAGGCCGACGAGAAGCTGACGGCCGACCTGGACGCCCGCGGCCTGCTCTTCAAGCACATCGCCTACGAGCACAGCTACCCGCACTGCTGGCGCTGCCACACCGCGCTGCTCTACTACGCGCAGCCGTCCTGGTACATCCGCACCACCGCCGTCAAGGACGCGATGCTGCGGGAGAACGAGAAGACGAACTGGTTCCCGGACTCGGTCAAGCAGGGCCGCTTCGGGGACTGGCTGAAGAACAACATCGACTGGGCGCTGTCCCGCAACCGCTACTGGGGCACCCCGCTGCCGATCTGGCGCTGTGAGGAGAACCACCTCACCTGCGTCGGCTCGCGCGCCGAGCTCTCGGAGCTGTCGGGCACGGACCAGTCGGCCCTGGACCCGCACCGCCCGTACATCGACGACGTCACCTTCACCTGCACCCACGAGGGCTGCTCCCTCGAAGCGGTCCGCGTGCCGGAAGTCATCGACGCCTGGTACGACTCGGGTTCGATGCCGTTCGCGCAGTGGGGATACCCGTACAAGAACAAGGAGATCTTCGAGAAGCGCTACCCGGCGCAGTTCATCTCGGAGGCCATCGACCAGACGCGCGGGTGGTTCTACACGCTGATGGCGGTCGGGACCCTGGTGTTCGACAAGTCGTCGTACGAGAACGTGGTCTGCCTGGGCCACATCCTCGCCGAGGACGGCCGCAAGATGTCCAAGCACCTGGGCAACATCCTCCAGCCCATCCCGCTCATGGACCAGCACGGCGCGGACGCGGTGCGTTGGTTCATGGCGGCCGGCGGTTCCCCGTGGGCGGCGCGCCGCGTGGGCCACGGCACGATCCAGGAGGTCGTCCGCAAGACGCTCCTCACGTACTGGAACACCGTCGCCTTCCAGGCGCTGTACGCCCGCACCGCCGACTGGGCGCCCTCGGCCGCCGATCCGGCCCCGGCGGACCGCACGGTCCTGGACCGCTGGCTCCTGTCGGAACTCCACACGCTGACCGCCGAGGTCACGGAGGCGATGGAGTCCTACGACACCCAGCGCGCCGGCAAGCTGCTGTCCTCCTTCGTGGACGACCTCTCCAACTGGTACGTCCGTCGTTCGCGCCGCCGCTTCTGGCAGGGCGACGCGGCCGCGCTGCGCACGCTGCACGACGTGGTGGAGACGGTGACCCGGCTCATGGCCCCGCTGACCCCGTTCATCACGGAGCGGGTCTGGCAGGACATGATCGTGCCGGTGACCCCGGAGGCCCCGGAGTCCGTGCACCTGTCGTCGTGGCCGGTCGCGGACGCCTCGGCGGTCGACCCGGTGCTGTCACAGCAGATGCAGTTGGTCCGGCGCCTGGTGGAGCTGGGGCGCGCGACCCGTGCGGAGTCCGGGGTCAAGACCCGTCAGCCCCTGTCGCGGGCGCTGGTCGGGGCGGTCGGTTTCGACGCCCTGTCCCCCGAGCTCCAGGCCCAGATCACGGAGGAGCTCAACGTCTCCTCGCTGGCCTCCCTGTCGGAGGTCGGCGGTTCGCTGGTGGACACCACGGCGAAGGCCAACTTCCGTGCCCTGGGCAAGCGTTTCGGCAAGGGCGTGCAGGACGTCGCCAAGGCGGTGGCCGCGGCCGACGCGGCGGCCCTGTCCCTGGCCCTGCGCTCGGGCGAGGCCTCGGTGGAGGTGAACGGCGAGAGCGTCACCCTCACCCCGGAGGAGGTCATCATCACGGAGACCCCGCGTGAGGGCTGGTCGGTGGCGTCCGACTCGGGCGCGACGGTGGCGCTGGACCTGGAGATCACTGCGGAACTGCGGCTGGCGGGCCTCGCGCGTGACGCGATCCGCCTGATCCAGGAGGCCCGGAAGAACTCCGGCCTGGACGTGGCGGACCGGATCGCCCTGCGGTGGTCCGCCTCGGACGCGGAGGTCGTGACGGCCCTGACGGACCACGCGGCGCTGATCGCGGACGAGGTCCTGGCGACGGACTTCGCCTCCGGCGAGGCGGACGCGACGTACGGCGACCCGTTCACGGACGAACCCCTCGGCCTGACGTTCCGCCTCCGCAAGGCGTAGCCCCTCCGGCCCCGTGGCCCGGCCCCCCGCGCGGGGTCCGGGCCACAGCCGTATCCCGCGCGGCGCCGCTGCGCCCTCCACCGTTGTCGCCCCGATCGCCGGCGCGGCTCCAGCCCCTACACGGCGCTCCGCGCCCGCGCCCCAATCGCCGGCGAGGCTGCAACCACCCACCACTGCCGGGCCCCCAAGGCCCGGGCCGAATGCCAGCCCCACCCGACCAAATCCAGCCCCGCCGGCCAGAACCAGCCCCGCCGGCGATTGAGGCGCGGGGTCCGGAGCGGAGCCCCGGCAACGGCGCCGCACCCGAAGGCCGAGCCCGGCCCAAATCCAGCCCCGCCGGCGATTGAGGCGCCGGCCCCGGCAGCGGCAGCGGCGGCGCGGCGGCCGGGAAAGCGAAACGGGCCGGGCCCGGTGCCCCCGAAGGGGAACCGGGCCCGGCCCGAACCGCTGCTGCCGACAGACAGGCGGCGACGACGACCGCCTAGTTGTCGTCCTCGTCGATCAGGAAGCCCCGCATGGGAGACGGCGCCTGCATCGGCTGCGGCGCAGCCGGCCGCACCGGAGCCATCGGCTGCGTCATCGCCGGGGACATCTGCTGCTGACCGCCGTAGGACGGACCGCCGTTCATCGGGGAGGGACCGCCCATGGGGGACGGGCCGCCCATGGAGTGGCCCATCGCACCGGCCGGAGCCATCGACGGGGACGGCGACGGCGGCAGCGCCGGACCGGCCGGGTTGCGCGGCGGGGCGAGGGAGTCGTCGGCCTGGGTCTCCAGCTGGCGCAGCTGCGACTCCAGGTAGGACTTGAGGCGCGTACGGTACTCGCGCTCGAAGCCCCGCAGGTCCTCGACCTTGCGCTCCAGCGTGGCGCGGGCGGACTCCAGGGAGCCCATCGCGACGCGGTGCTTCTCCTGCGCGTCCCGCTCCAGCGCGTCGGCCTTGGCGCGGGCGTCCCGCTCCAGGCCCTCGGCGCGGCTACGGGCCTCGCCGACGATCTTGTTGGCCTCGGAGCGGGCCTCCGCGATCGCCTGGTCGGCGGTCTGCTGCGCGAGCGACAGGACGCGGGCGGCGCTGTCGCCACCTGGGCCCTGCTGCGGGAGCTGCGGCTGCTGCTGGTGCATCTGCTGGCCCATGGGCTGCATCTGCTGCCCCATCGGCTGCATTTGCTGGCCCATCGGCTGACCCATGGGCTGGCCGAGCGGGTTCTGGCCGCCCATGGACTGCTGCTGCATGCCCTGCTGCTGCATGCCCTGCTGCTGCATGCCCTGCTGGCCCATCTGCTGCTGGCCCATCTGCTGCGGCTGGCCGCCCATGGTGTGCTGCTGCATGGGGCCGCCCATCGGGCCGGGGCCCTGCGGGCCGGGGCCCTGCGGGCCGTGGCCGCCGGGACCGGCGGGCAGCTGCGGCTGGCCACCCGGCAGCTGGGGCGGGCCCATCTGCGGCTGCTGCTGCTGCGGCGGGCCGGATATGGCCGCCGGGACGGGGCCGCCGGGGCCTCGCTGGTCCTGGGGCTCGGGCTTGCGCATGCCCTGCTGCTGCTGGTTCTGCGCGGCGGCTCGCGTGGCGGCGGCCAGCTTCGCGCGCAGGTCCTCGTTCTCGCGCAGCAGGCGCGTCAGTTCGGACTCGACCTCGTCGAGGAAGGCATCGACCTCGTCCTCGTCATAGCCTTCTCGCAGGCGGACGGTCGTGAACTGCTTGTTCCGCACGTCCTCGGGAGTCAGCGGCATGTCTTCTTCACCTCTACGTAGTCGTCGGCAGTCGGCAAGACCGTATCGGGATCGTCCCCGCGCGCGCGGAGAAGCTCATCGTTCACACGCTTCTCGCAGCGGTGCTCACGAAACTGATGAGGATGTAAACGATGATCATCAGAACGAAGAAGGACAGGTCGAGTGCCACGCCCCCGAGACGCAACGGCGGGATGAAACGCCGGAGAAGCTTGAGCGGTGGATCGGTGACAGTGTAGGTGGCCTCAAGAACGACCACCATCGCCTTGCCGGGTGTCCATGAGCGTGCGAACTGGAACACGTAGTCCATGACCAGTCGGAAGATCAGCACGATAAGGAAGCACATCAGCACGATGTAGACCACCTGCAGTGCGACGCCCATCCCGTGCTTCCCTCTCCCCTGCTCCCGCTCTGTTCCCGGCCCCGTGTCTGACGGATCGGTCTAGCTTTGGTTGAAGAACCCGCCCTCCGCGATGCGGGCCTTGTCCTCCGCCGTGACATCGACGTTAGCAGGCGACAGCAGGAACACCTTCTGTGTCACGCGTTCAATACTGCCGTGCAGACCGAACACGAGGCCGGCGGCGAAGTCGACCAGACGCTTCGCGTCGGTGTCGTCCATCTCCGTGAGATTCATGATCACCGGAGTGCCCTCACGGAAGTGTTCCCCGATGGTACGGGCCTCGTTGTAGGTCCGGGGGTGCAGCGTCGTGATGCGGTACGGCTCCCGCTCGGAGACGACCTTGGGCATGATCACGGGGGCGTTCTTCTCCATGCTGGTGCGGTCAGGTGTGATGGATGCCACGGGTGCGATTCGCGCCGGACGTCCGTTTTCCACCGGCGCCGGGGCGGGTTCCCGTGGCGCCGGAGGCTGTACGACCCGTACCGGTTCGTCCGGTTCGGGCGTTTGGTGCGCGGGTGGCTGACGCCGGCGATCCCGTTCCGGCTCCGGCTCGGGCTCGAACTCGTCATCGGGGTCGTACCCCGGGTTGTCGTACCGGTCGTCCTCCACGAGGCCGAGGTAGACCGCCATCTTGCGCATCGCGCCGGCCATTCTCCGAGTCCTCCGCTCTGTGGTGGATCGCCCTGTCGCAGGTGCCGCCGTACCGGCGAAGGATTTGTCGGTGATGTCACCAACTGCCCGCGATCCACGTGGCCTGTCCGCTCATCGGCGGAAATGACCATATTTTCTGCTGTGGTCCGACTTTCTTCGCGACGTTACCCGAGCCGGGGTCTCGCGCCGAGTACCGCAGTACCGACGCGCACATGTGTCGCACCGGCCAACACGGCCTGTTCCAAGTCCGCGCTCATTCCGGCCGACACCATCGTGGCAGCCGGATGGTCGACGCGCAGGCCGGATGACAATTCCATCAGCCGCTCGAAGGCCGCCCGTTCGCGCCCCGCGTAGGGACCTGCCAGCGGGGCCACGGTCATGAGACCGTCGAGCCGCAGTCCCGGTGCGCCCGCCACGAGTTCCGCCAGTTCCGGAAGCAGGTCGGGCGCCGCCCCTCCCCGCGCTCCCCGTTCGCCCGACTCGGCGTCGAGGGCGATCTGTACGAGGCAGCCGATCTCACGCCCCGCGTTCCCCGCGGCGGCGGACAGCGCCGTGACGAGCTTCGACCGGTCGACCGACTGCACCACGTGCGCGTATCCCGCCACGGAGCGGACTTTGTTCGTCTGCAACTGTCCCACGAAGTGCCAGTCGAGGGGCAGATCCGCGCAGGCCGCGGCCTTGGGGGCGGCGTCCTGGTCGCGATTTTCCGCAACATGACGGACACCCAGGTCCGCCAGCAGTCGTACGTCGCTCGCCGGATATGTCTTGGTGACCACGATCAGGGTCACCTCGTCCCGTGCGCGGCCGGCCGCGGCGCACGCGGAGGCGATCCGCCCCTCCACCCGCGCGAGGTTCTCCACGAGTTCCGACTTACGGTCCATCATATTTCAGTCCAACCAGACATATCCGGCCAGCCGGCCGGTCACCCGGTCGCGGCGGTACGAGAAGTGGTCCCGCGACTCCAGTGTGCAGACCGGTGATCGCCGGCTGTCGGCCACCCCCGCCTCGGCCAGTTGCGCGTGCACCCCGGCGACCACGTCGACGGAGGGCGTTCCCCAACCGGTCTCGGCCCAGGCGGCCGGGACCACCTCCGCGACCGCCGCCCGCATCTCGGCGGGCACTTCGTAGCAGCGTCCGCAGACGGCCGGTCCGGTGCGGGCGATCACGCGGGCGGGGTCGGCGCCCAGAGCGGTCATGGCCTCGATGACGGCGGGCACCACGCCCGCGACCAACCCGGGCCGCCCGGCGTGGGCGGCGCCCGCGATCCGGGCGACCGGGTCGGCGAGCAGGACGGGCACGCAGTCGGCGGTGAGCACGGCGAGGGCGAGCCCCCGACGGCCGGTCACCACCGCGTCCACCGAGGGGATCTCGCGATCGGCGCCCCACGGTCCGTCGACCACCGCCACGTCCCGGCCGTGCACCTGGTTCATCCAGACCACCGACTCGGGCGCGATGCCCAGGGATTCGGCGGCGCGCGTCCGGTTCGCACGAACGGCGGCCGGGTCGTCTCCGACCGCGCCGCCGAGATTGAGCTCCTCGTACGGAACGGCGCTCACCCCGCCCCACCTGTCGGTGAAGGCGAAGTGCGCGCCGTTCTCGCTGTGGTGTGCCAGCGTCACTTCAAGAAGTCCGGTACGTCCAGTTCCTCGGCCGGGCTGTCCGCGTAGGGACGGGCCGTCGGGACCTGGGGCGCCGGGGCCGCGGTCTCGACCGGGACCTCGACCGGGGCCGGCGGGTCCTCACGAGGGGTGACCGTGCCGAGTCCGCCGAAGGCCGGACGGACCGGCTCGGGGGCGGCGCGGACCGGCGCCGGGGCCGGCTCCTCGCGCTTGGTGGACGCGGCGCCGATGACGTTGTCCCGGCGGGCCGGGGGCTGTCCGCCGTCGAACCCGGCGGCGATGACGGTGACCCGTACCTCGTCGCCGAGCGCGTCGTCGATGACGGCACCGAAGATGATGTTCGCCTCGGGGTGCGCCGCCTCGCTGACCAGCTGCGCGGCCTCGTTGATCTCGAAGAGACCGAGGTCCGAGCCGCCGGAGATGGAGAGCAGGACGCCGCGGGCGCCGTCGATGGAGGCCTCCAGGAGCGGCGAGGAGATCGCCATCTCCGCCGCCGCCACCGCGCGGTCGTCGCCGCGGGCCGAGCCGATGCCCATCAGCGCCGAGCCCGCCTCGGACATCACGGACTTGACGTCCGCGAAGTCGAGGTTGATCAGACCGGGGGTGGTGATCAGGTCGGTGATGCCCTGCACGCCCGAGAGCAGGACCTGGTCGGCCGACTTGAACGCGTCGAGGACGCTGACCTGGCGGTCCGAGATGGACAGCAGGCGGTCGTTGGGGATGACGATGAGGGTGTCGACCTCTTCGCGGAGTTCGGCGATGCCGTCCTCCGCCTGGTTCGCGCGGCGCCGGCCCTCGAAGGTGAACGGCCGTGTGACCACACCGATCGTCAGGGCGCCCAGCGAACGCGCGATGTTGGCGACGACGGGTGCGCCGCCCGTGCCGGTGCCGCCGCCCTCACCGGCGGTGACGAAGACCATGTCGGCCCCCTTGAGGACCTCCTCGATCTCCTCGCGGTGGTCCTCTGCCGCCTTGCGGCCGACGGCCGGGTTGGCGCCGGCGCCGAGGCCCCGGGTGAGTTCGCGGCCGACGTCGAGCTTGACGTCGGCGTCGCTCATCAACAGCGCTTGGGCGTCCGTGTTGATGGCGATGAACTCGACGCCCTTGAGACCGACCTCGATCATTCGGTTGATGGCATTGACACCACCGCCGCCGACACCGATGACCTTGATGACTGCGAGGTAGTTCTGCGGTGCTGCCACGTCGAAGGCCTCTCGCCTCGAGTTACGTGTCGCCGCCTCGCGGGCCTGCGTTGCGACGACTGATGCCGAAATGGGGCGGTCCGTACGCGCCGACCCGAACCCTAACCCTGAAGTTTAGGGTTAGGGGTGTGTCTGTTCCTTGGACTCTTCCGAACAGGACACTAAGTCGACAAGTAGCGAGTGTTCAACGAACACGCCGAACCTCCCGTTTTTCTTTTCACCCTATGTGATCACCCGTATCGCTGGCCAACCAGGGTGCGTCGCCGTTCGACCGGACGTCAACTCCCGGACACGGCAGGCGCGGTGGGGACGCTCACGTCGAAGTGCCCGGCGCCCGGGGCGGCTTTCAACAGGGCGGTCAACGCCCGCCCCTTCGCCTCGCCGAGTTCGCCGCTCCCCCACACCACCGTCCGGCCCCGCGTCAGCTGGAGCACGACCGAATCGTAGGACTCCACCTTGACCTGCACGGCTTCCTTGGCGACGGCCTCGGGGAGGCTTCCCGCGATGCCCACCGCCTCGTGCAGCAGCCGGTCGGCGTCGAAGCGACGACCGCTCGGCGAGCGCTCCGCGGCCAATTCGAGGACCGGGACGCCGGTGGGTGCTTTCGCCACCGTGTCGAATCGCACACCCGAAGCGTCCACTTCGACGAACTTCGCGTCCTTCTTGATGAGCAGGACTGGTTTGCGTTCCTTCACTTTCAGACCGATTCCGTGCGGCCAGGCCCGCACCACATCGACCGAATCGATACGGGGCAGCCGATGGAGCAACCGGCTCTCGATCTCGTCGCTGTCGACGCTCACCAGGGGCGCGCCGACGGGAACGGCCGCCGCCGCGAGCACCTGCTGCTCGGTGAGCACCTCGGTGCCCGCGGCCGTGACCTTCTCGACGCGCAGCCACGACGATCCGTAGAGCACCCAGGCGCCGCCGCCCGCGAGGAGCACCGCGGCGACCAGCGAGGCCAGGACGAGGACCCGGCGCGACCTGATGCCGGGCCCTCGTAGGCCGTTCGGTTTCGGCGACTTCGGGCCGCCGGGCGGCTTGGGAGAGCCGGAGCCCCCGCCCTCGGGGCGGGGCCGGCCTGGGCCGGGGTTGCCTCGCTGTGCGGTCGTCGCTCCGGCCACTCCTGTGCCTCCCGGGTCAGTGCTTCCCGCCTCAGCGGGTCCTGCGTGCGGCGATCGCCTCGTAGACCAGGCCGACGAGCAGATCGTCGGCGTCCCGGCGCCCGAACTCGGCGGCGGCGCGGGACATCTCGTAGAGACGGTGCGGATCGGACAGCACCGGGAGGACCTGGCCGAGCACCCACTCGGGGGTCAGCTCCGCGTCGTCGACGAGCAGGCCGCCGCCGGCCTTGACCACCGGCTGGGCGTTGAGCCGCTGCTCACCGTTGCCGATCGGCAGCGGTACGTAGGCGGCGGGCAACCCGACGGCGGACAGTTCGGCGACGGTCATCGCGCCCGCCCGGCACAGCATCATGTCGGCGGCGGCGTACGCGAGGTCCATCCGGTCCACGTACGGTACCGGGACATACGGCGGCATCCCGGGCATGTTGTCGACACGCGGCAGTTCGTTCTTCGGACCGACCGCGTGCAGGATCTGGATCCCGGAGCGCTGGAGGGTCGGGGCGACCGCCTGGATCGTCTCGTTGAGGCGACGGGCGCCCTGGGAGCCGCCGGAGACCAGCAGGGTCGGCAGGTTGGGGTCCAGCCCGAAGGCGGCGCGCGCCTCGGGGCGGACGGCGGCCCGGTCCAGCGTCGAGATCGAGCGGCGCAGCGGGATGCCCACGTAGCGGGCGCCGCGCAGCTTGCTGTCCGGGGTCGACACCGCGACGGCGTACGCGTAGCGGGAGCCGATCTTGTTGGCCAGTCCGGGCCGGGCGTTGGCCTCGTGGACGATGATCGGCACCCCGAGGCGCTTGGCCGCGAGGTAGCCGGGCAGGGCCACGTAGCCGCCGAAGCCGACGACGCAGTCGGCCTTGGTGCGCTCCAGGATCTCCTCGGCCGCCTTGATCGTGCCGCGCAGCCGTCCGGGGACGGTGATCAGCTCGGGGGTGGGTTTGCGGGGCAACGGGACGGCGGGGATCAACCCCAGCTCGTAACCGCGCTCGGGCACGAGGCGGGTTTCGAGTCCGCGTTCCGTGCCGAGGGCGGTGATGCCCACGGAAGGGTCCTGCCTGCGCAGGGCGTCCGCGAGGGCGAGCGCCGGCTCGATGTGGCCGGCGGTCCCCCCACCGGCGAGTACGACATGCACCGAAATTCACCGCTCTCCGGACGGACGCCTTGTGACGCGCCGTCTCATCGACTTCCATCTCAGCCCGGTCCGCAGCCGGCCGTTCTTCGGCTGCCGCATCGCGAGCGCCGCGCGCGCCGCCGGCTCCTCCCGCGCGAAGGCGATGAGCAGTCCGACCGCGAACATGGTCGGCAGCAGGGCGGACCCTCCGTAGGAGAACAGCGGGAGCGGAACCCCGGCGATCGGCAACAGACCGAGCACCGCACCGATGTTGATCACGGCCTGGGCCGTGATCCACGTGGTCACGCCTCCCGCGGCATACCGTACGAAGGAGTCCTCCGTGCGTCCGGCCACGCGGATACCCGCATAGCCTAGGGCCGCGAACAGGGCGAGTACCGACAGCGTCCCCGCCAGACCCAGTTCCTCACCGGTAATGGCAAAGATGAAGTCCGTGTGCGCTTCGGGTAGTTGCCCCCATTTTTCCACACTCGCACCCAGACCGGAACCGAACCATCCACCGGACGCGAGAGCGTAGATCCCGTGCACGGCCTGCCAGCATAGGTCGTTCTTGCCCGGTTCTGTCGCGCCGATGCACGCCAGCCGGTCCATCCGGTGGGGGCTGGTCTTGATCAGCAGTACGACGATCACACCAGCGAAGGTCAGCACGCCCGCGAACATCCGCGTGGGCGCCCCGGCGAGCCAGAGCAACCCGAACAGGATCGCCCCGAGGATCACGGCCGTACCCATGTCCCCGCCGAGCATGATGAGTCCGAGCAACAGGAAGGCCACCGGCACGAGCGGCACCAGCAGGTGCTTCCACTGGCTCAGCAGCCCCTTCTCGCCCTTGCGCGCCAGCAGGTCGGCGCCCCACAGGATCAGCGCCAGCTTGCCGAACTCACTGGGCTGGAGCATGAACGGGCCACCAAGGGAAATCCAATTCTGGTTGCCGTTGATCGAGACCCCTATGCCGGGGACCTGGACCAGGACCATCAGGAAGAGCGTTCCGGCGAGCACCGGGTAGGAGAGCGCCCGGTGGAGCTTGACCGGCATCCGGGAGGCGACCGCCAGCAGGCCGGCGCCGATCACGGCGGCGAGGAACTGCTTCTTGAAGAAGTAGGCGTCGCCCAGGCCCAGCTGGAGCGCCTTGATCATGGAGGCGGAGTAGACCATCACCAGTCCCAGGACGGTGATGAGCAGCGAACTGCCGAAAATCAGATAATACGCGGTGAGCGGACGGTCCCAGGCCTTGCGCAACTGCCACTGCGTACGCCGGAACCCGGCGAGCGGCCCGCGCCCCGCGGGGCCGCCGGGGCGGGCCGCAGGGCGTTTTCGGCCCTGCGCCCTGACCGCCTTCACGGACGTGACGGCTCTGACCGCCTTCGCGGCCTTGGTGGCGGACGGCCGCCGCCCCGGCAGGACTTGTCTGGCCGGCATCTGTGATCTTCCCCTCCACTCGTACGAGGCGAGCAGCCGGTCGGGGAGGGACACCTGCCCTGGGTCGACCTAGGCGCTCTCGGCGGCCAGTTCGCGTACCGCGTCGGCGAACGCGTCCCCACGCTTGTTGTAGTTCGCGAACATGTCCATCGAGGCACAGGCAGGTGCCAGCAGGACCGTGTCGCCGCGCTCGGCGAGCCGGGCCGCTTCCCGGACCGCTGCGAGCATCGCCCCAGTGTCGGTCCGGTCGAGGTCCACGACCGGGACCTGCGGGGCGTGTCGCGCCAGCGCCTGCGCGATCAGGGCCCGGTCGGCGCCCATCAGCACGACGGCGCGCAGCCGCTTCGCCGACTTCCGCACGAGTTCGTCGAAGGTCGCGCCCTTGGCGAGACCGCCGGCGATCCAGACGACGGGCTCGAAGGCGGCGAGGGAGGCCTCCGCCGCGTGCGTGTTGGTGGCCTTGGAGTCGTCGACGTACGTGACCCCCTCCACCTCGGCCACGTGCGCGACCCGGTGGGCGTCCGGCCGGAAGTCGCGCAGCCCGTCGCGGACGGCGCGGGGCGGGACGCCGAAGGCGCGGGCGAGGGCGGCCGCGGCCAGCGCGTTGGCGATGTTGTGCGGGGCCGGCGGGTTGACGTCCCCGACCTCGGCGAGCTCCTGGGCGTTCTTCTGCCGGTTCTCGACGAAGGCGCGGTCCACGAGGATGCCGTCGACGACACCGAGCATGGAGGGGCCGGGGGCGCCGAGGGTGAATCCGATGGCGCGACAGCCTTCTTCGACGTCGGCCTTCTCGACCAGTTCCTCGGTGGCCGGGTCGGCGACGTTGTAGACGCAGGCGACGGTGTTGCCCTCGTAGATCCGGCCCTTGTCGGCGGCGTAGGCCTCCATGGAGCCGTGCCAGTCGAGGTGGTCGGGGGCGAGGTTGAGCACGGCCGCGGAGTGGGCGCGCACCGAGGGCGCCCAGTGCAGCTGGTAGCTGGAGAGTTCGACGGCGAGCACGTCGTACCGCTCCTCGCCGGTCACCACGTCGATGATGGGGGTGCCGATGTTGCCGACGGCCGCCGTCTTGAGCCCGGCGGCCCGCAGGATCGAGGCGAGCATCTGCGTGGTGGTGGTCTTGCCGTTGGTGCCGGTGATCGCCAGCCAGGGGGCCGCGTCGGGGCCCCGCAGCAGCCAGGCGATCTCCACGTCCCCGACGACCTCGACGCCCGCTTCGGCGGCAGCCTCGAAGAGCGGGCTGTCGGGCTTCCAGCCGGGCGAGGTCACGACCAGGTCGGTGCCCTCGGGGAGCGTCTCGGCGTCCGCCAGGCGCACGGCGATGCCCGCCGCCTCCAGCTCCGCCGCGCGGGCCCGGTGTCCCTCGCTGTCGCCGCCGTCGACCACGGTCACGACGGCGCCGAGGCCGGCCAGGGCGCGGGCGGCGCTGACGCCGCTCACGCCGAGACCGGCGACGGTGATGTTCTTGTCCTGCCAGGACGTCACTTGTCCGCTGCCCATCCCGCGTAGAAGAGTCCGAGGCCCACGATCACGCACATGCCCTGGATGATCCAGAAGCGGACCACCACAAGGACTTCGGACCACCCCTTGAGTTCGAAGTGGTGTTGCAGCGGGGCCATCCGGAAGACGCGCTTCCCGGTCATCTTGAAGGAGCCGACCTGGATGACGACCGACATGGTGATGAGGACGAAGAGGCCGCCGAGCAGGGCGATCAGGAACTCCGTGCGGGAGCAGATCGCGAGGCCGGCCAGGGCGCCGCCGAGCGCGAGCGAGCCGGTGTCACCCATGAAGATCTTGGCGGGCGAGGTGTTCCACCACAGGAAGCCGAAGCAGGCGCCCATCAGGGCGGAGGCGACGACCGCGAGGTCCAGCGGGTCGCGGACCTCGAAACAGGCCGCCGGGTTGGTCAGGTCCTGCGCGTTCACGCAGGACTCCTGGTGCTGCCAGACACCGATGAAGGTGTACGCGCCGAAGACCATCACCGCGGCGCCCGTGGCCAGGCCGTCCAGGCCGTCCGTCAGGTTCACGCCGTTGGACATGGCCAGGATCATGAACAGCGCCCAGACCACGAACAGCACCGGGCCGATCGACCAGCCGAAGTCCGTGACGAACGACAGCTTGGTGGAGGCCGGGGTCAGCCCGCGCGAGTCCTTGAACTGGAGCGCGAGCACCGCGAAGGCGATGCCGACGATCAGCTGGCCGGCCATCTTGGCCTTGGCCCGCAGACCGAGCGAACGCCTTTTGACGATCTTGATGTAGTCGTCCAGGTAGCCGACCAGGCCCATGCCCGCCATCAGGAACAGGACCAGCAGACCCGAGAAGCTCGGCTCCTCGCCGGTGATCACCTTCGTGAGGGCGTACGCGATGAGCGTGGCCAGGATGAAGGAAATGCCGCCCATGGTGGGCGTGCCCTTCTTCCCGGCGTGGCCGCGCGGGCCGTCGTCGCGGATGAACTGGCCGTAGCCCTTGCGGGCCAACAGCTTGATCAGCAGCGGGGTGCCGATGACGGTGAGGAACATGCCGATGACACCGGCGAACAGGATCTGCCTCATCGGTCGGAGGCCTCGCCTTCGAGCAGAGCCTGTGCGACCCGCTCCAGACCGGCCGACCTGGAAGCCTTCACCAGCACGACGTCCCCCGGGCGCAGTTCACTGCGCAACAGGTCGACCGCCGCCTGCGCGTCGGACACGAGCACCGACTCCTCACCCCACGAACCCTCGTTATATGCGCCCAGTTGCAACCAGGACGCTTCCCTGCCCCCGACTGCGACGAGCTTGCTCACGTTGAGCCGGACGGCAAGCCGTCCCACCGCGTCGTGTTCGGCCAGCGCGTCGTCACCGAGCTCGGCCATGGGGCCGAGCACCGCCCACGTGCGGCCCCCGTTCGCCTGTGCGGCGGAGCCCATCGCGACGAGCGCTCGCAGAGCGGCCCGCATGGACTCGGGGTTCGCGTTGTAGGCGTCGTTGACGATCGTGACGCCGTCCGCGCGCTCGGTGACCTCCATCCGCCACCGCGACAACGTGCCCGCCCCGGAGAGCGCGGTGGCGATCTCCTCGGCGGACATGCCCAGTACATGGGCGACCGCGGCCGCGCCGAGCGCGTTCGACACGTGGTGCTCACCGTACAGGCGCAAGGTCACGTCACTGCACCCGGTGGGTGTGTGGAGTGTGAAGGCCGGCCGTCCCTGGGGCGTCATACGGACATCCGTGGCCCGTACGTCGGCTTCCTCGGACTCGCCGAACAGGACCGTACGGGCCTTCGTACGGGAGGACATGGCACGGACCAGCGGGTCGTCCGCGTTCAGGACGGCGACGCCGCCCTCCGCCTCCGACGGCAGCGCCTCGACCAGCTCGCCCTTGGCCTGGGCGATGGCCTCGCGACCGCCGAACTCGCCGATGTGGGCGGTGCCCACGTTCAGCACGAGTCCGATGCGGGGCGGGGTGAGCCCCGTGAGGTAGCGGATGTGGCCGATGCCGCGGGCGCCCATCTCCAGCACCAGGTGCCGGGTCTCCTCGGTGGCGCGCAGGGTGGTGATCGGCAGGCCGATCTCGTTGTTGAGGTTGCCCGGCGTCCACACCGTCGGCGCGTGGTGCTGGAGCACCTGGGCGATGAGGTCCTTGGTGGAGGTCTTGCCGGCCGAACCGGTCAGGGCCACCACGTCGGTGCCGATCCGGGCGACGACCGCGCCGGCCAGCGCCCCGAGGGCCGCCACGACGTCGGGGACGACGATGGCGGGCACTTCGACGGGCCGGGTGGCGAGGACGGCGCGGGCGCCCGCCGCGATGGCCGTGGCGGCGTAGTCGTGGCCGTCGACGTGCTCGCCGACGAAGGCGGCGAACAGGCTGCCGTCCTCCACCTGGCGGGAGTCGAACACGACGGGGCCGGTGACCAGGACGGACGCATCCGGTATGTCGTGGAGCTGCCCGCCGGTGATGTCGGCGATCTCGGCGAGGGAGAGGGGGATCACGGGGTCACCTCGGCCTGGGGGGCCTGCTGTTGGCGTTCGATCGCGGCGCGCAGCACCGCGCGGTCGTCGAAGGGGCGGACGACGCCCGCGGTGTCCTGGCCCTGCTCGTGGCCCTTGCCGGCCACGAGGACGGTGTCACCGGGCCGGGCCCGCGCCACGGCGGCGGCGATGGCCGCGGCCCGGTCGGCGTCGACCAGGACGGAGCCCCGCTCGGCGGGCGGCACGGAGACGGCGCCTTCGAACATCGCGGCGAGGATCGCGAGCGGGTCCTCGGAGCGCGGGTTGTCGGAGGTCAGGATGGCGGTGTCGGCGAAGCGGGCGGCCGCGGCGCCCATCGGGGCGCGCTTGGTGGTGTCGCGGTCGCCGCCGCAGCCGAGCACGATGTGCAGCTTGCCCTCGGTGACCTCGCGCAGGGCCCGCAGGACCGATTCGACGGCGTCCGTCTTGTGCGCGTAGTCGACGACGGCCAGGTACGGCTGGCCCGCCTCGACCCGCTCCAGCCGGCCGGGCACCCCCGGGACCGCGGCGACGCCGTCGGCGGCGGTCTGCGGGTCGATGCCGGCGGCGGCGAGCGTGACGATCGCGGCGACCGTGTTGGCGACGTTGAACGGGCCGGGCAGCGGCGCGGTGGCCCGTACGCGCTGTCCGTCCGGGCCCAGCAGGGTCAGCGTGGAGTCGGCGGCGCCCAGCACCACGTCCTCGGCGCGCCAGTCGGCTCCGGGGTCGCCCGCCGCGGAGAAGGTGACGACCGGGATCGCCGCCTCCTTGGCCAGGCGGCGGCCGTACTCGTCGTCGACGTTGACCACTCCGAGGCGGGCGCGGCGCTCGGTGAACAGCTGCGCCTTGGCCTGGAAGTAGTCCTCCATGTCGGAGTGGAACTCCATGTGTTCGGGGCTCAGGTTGTTGAAGACGGCGACGTCGAAGACGCAGCCGTCGACCCGGCCGAGCACCAGGGCGTGGCTGGAGACCTCCATGGTCACGGCGTCGACGCCGCGTTCGCGCATGACGGCGAAGAGGGCCTGGAGGTCGGTGGCCTCGGGCGTGGTGCGCTCGGACTTGATGCGCTCGTCCCCGACGCGCATCTCGACGGTGCCCACCAGGCCCGTCGCGCGTCCGGTGCCGCGCAGGCCGCCGTCGATGAGGTAGGCCGTGGTGGTCTTGCCCGAGGTGCCGGTGATGCCGAGCTGGAGCAGG
The DNA here is from genome assembly GCF_055231995.1 of Streptomyces sp. Tek67B01. Lineage (NCBI taxonomy): Bacteria > Bacillati > Actinomycetota > Actinomycetes > Kitasatosporales > Streptomycetaceae > Streptomyces > Streptomyces sp. Tek67B01. Next base: position 5,179,795 of record NZ_JBUYUY010000001.1, on the reverse strand, counting down.
CCCTCACCCGGGCGGCCGTAGATCTCGGCGGCGAGCTCGCCCATCCGGGCGCGCGGGTCGGCGACGGCGAGCACCGGCAGTCCCGTCGCGGCGGCGCGTTCGGCGCCCGCCGGGTCGGTCAGCACGGCGGCGGCGCCGAGGGCGGCCGCCTGGGCGGCGAAGTCCGCCCCGTGCAGCTTGGCGCCGGGCAGCGCCGCGTACAGGTCGCCGGGGCGCACGGCGCGGGAGTCGTGCGTGATGCCGGTGATCCGCGTCGTTTCCGACTCCGGGTCGGCGCCTGCCGCTCGCACGCCCAGCAGCTCCGCCAGCTCGCCCAGCGGGGTCGGGCGGGCGGACTCGGGCCGGGGCGCTCCCGGCGGCGCTGCCGGGGCGTCTTTCTGTGGCGTTCTGGGCTGATCAGCGTGGGACACGGCGGTGAGCGTACCGGGCGTGGCGGGCCGCTCGCGAAGTGAGGGCCCGACCGCGGCGTCGGAGCTCGACTGGTTCCCGGATTTCGGGGTGATCGTTGTCACTGATGGTGCCTCACGCGTCTGTGGCTGGGCGGTCGGTTCACTGGCCGGGCTGTGGGCTGGTCCGGGGTGCGGGCTGCGGGGCCGGCGGGGGTGCGACGTCGTAGGTGACGGGCAGCCCGGCGGGGGCGGTTCCGGTGGGGGCGATCTGGAGGGTCTTGAGCGCGAACTCCATGACCTTCTTGTAGATCGGCCCGCAGATCTGGCCGCCGAAGTAGCTGCCCTTCGTGGGGTTCTGGATGGCGCAGTAGACGGTGATCCGGGGGTTGTCGGCGGGCGCGAAACCGGCGAACGAGGCGGTGTAGCCCTTGTAGCGGCCGGTGGCCGGATCCACCCGGTTGGAGGTGCCGGTCTTGCCGCCGACCCGGTAGCCGGGGATTCGCGCCTTGGTGCCGGTGCCGTCCTGGTCGTCGACCACGGATTCGAGCATCTGCGCGAGGGCCTTGGCGGTGTCGTGGCTGACGACGCGGGTCTGCGCGGGCGCCTTGGCCGGGGTGAAGCGGCCGTCGGGGCCCTTGGTGCCGCGGACCAGGGTCGGCTCGATCCGGACCCCTCCGTTGGCGATCGTCGAGTAGACCGAGGCCGCCTGCATGGCGTTGAGGGAGAGGCCTTGGCCGAAGGGGATCGTGAACTGCTGGGAGGTGGACCAGTCCTCGGGTTTGGCGAGGATGCCCCGGGACTCTCCCGGGTAGTTCAGGCCGGTGGGCTGCCCGATGCCGAACTTGTTCAGGTAGGAGTAGAGGACCTTGTTGGCCTCGGTCTGGGTGTTGCCCAGCTGGCCGGTGGCGAGGATCGTGCCGATGTTCGAGGACTTGGCGAGGACCCCGTTGAGGGTCAGGTACCAGGTGGGGTGGTCGATGTCGTCCTTGAAGAGCCGGTCGCCCCGGTGCAGCCGGTTGGGGACCTCGACGTGGGTCTCCGGGGTGGCCTTCTTCTCCTCCAGTACGGCGGCCATCGACATCACCTTGGCGGTGGAGCCGGGCTCGTAGACGTCCTGGAGGGCCGCGTTGCCCATGGCGGCCGAGCCGGCCTTGCCGAGGTCGTTGGGGTCGAAGCCGGGGGCGTTGGCCATCGCCAGCACCTCGCCGGTGCGGGTGTCCTGGACGATCACGTAGCCGCGGTCGGCGCCGGACTTCTCGACCTGCTCGCTGATCGCGCTCTGCGCGGCCCACTGGATGTCGCGGTCGATGGTCAGTTCGATGTCTTCGCCGGGTACGGCGGGCTTCTCGCTGGAGCCGGCCGTGGGGACGCGACGACCGCCGGACTGGGCGTAGGTCAGCTCGCCGTCCTTGCCGGCCAGCTTCTTGTCGAGGGCGGACTCCAGGCCACCGCCGCCCTTGCCGTCGGCGTTGACGTAACCCAGTATCCCGGCGGCCAGGTCGCCGTTCGGGTACACGCGCTTGCTGCTGTCCTCCTTGAACACACCGGCCAGGACGTTGGCGCCGGGCCCGTTGTTCTTCCGGTCGGCGGCCGCCTTGTCGGCGAAGACCTTCTGGAGGCCCTTGATCTGGTTCCAGACCTGAGGGGTCTGGCGGCGCGCGAGGACGACGTAGCGGGTGTTCTTGGTCGACAGGCGGCCCGCGATCTCCTTGGCGTCCTTGCCGAGGATCGGCGCGAGGAGGGCGGCGGCCTGCTCGGGGGCGTCGGGCGCCTTGCTCTCCTGCGGGGTGAACATCTTCGGGTCGGCGGTGATGTCGTACGCGTCGACGCTGGTGGCCAGGGCCACGCCCTTGCGGTCGGTGATCTCCCCGCGCTCGGCGGCCAGGGTGTAGCTGGCGAAGCGGTTCTCGGATGCCTTGGCGGAGTACGCGGAGGCGTCGACGGCCTGGACCTGGAGGAGCCGTACGACGAAGGCGGCCATCACCAGGGTGAGGGCGACGCTGACCAGGCGCAGGCGAGGTTTGGGGCTCCCGAGGCGGATGGTGTGCTGGGTGCGCGCGGGGGCGGGGCGGCCGGTGGCCCGCGCCCGCGCGGGGCCGGGGACCCTGCGCCGCGGCACCTGCGGGCTCACGCGCCCGCCCCGTGCCGCCGACCCGCCGTGGTCGTCCGCGGCGCCGTTGCCGGGGCTCCGCGTCCGACCCCGTGCCTCGATGGCCGGCGGGGCTGGATTGCGTTCACGACGTCACCTTCCGGAGGAGGGCGAGCCCGCCGGGCTCGGGGTGGGTGAGGCGGCCGCGGCCGGCGGGGCGGACGGTGCGGCCGGACTCTGGGACACCGGCGGGGCGGACGGCGGGGGCGCGGGCGGGGGCGGTGCTTCCGCCGCCGCCGGGGTTCCCGCGACCTTCCCGTCCGGGCCGATGAAGACCGGGCTCCCCCCCGGCACCAGGCCCAGCTCGTGCGCCCGCCGCTGGAGCGCGTCCGGCGCCGAGTACCCGTCCACGTCCCGCTGCAGCTCCTGCTGCTCGTCCCGCAGGACGGTGGTCTCCTTCTTGAGCTTGCTCAGCTGGAAGGAGCCCTGGTTCAGCGCCGAGTTCAACAGCAGCAGGCTGATCAGCCCGCCGCCGAGCAGGGCCACGACCAGCAGGACGAACGGCATCCGCGCCGCCTGCCCGGAGGTGCCCTGGCCGGACGGGCCCTGACCGGTCCCCGCCCCGCCCCCGCCCCGCAGCAGCCCGCGTTTCGTCACAGTCGCGCCTCCCGGATGCGCTCGACCCCGCGGAAGCGCGCCGGGGCGGCCCGCCGGTTCTCGGCGATCTCCTCCTCCGTCGGGAGCTCCGCACCGCGGGTGAGCAGCTTCAGCTTCGGCTGGTAGCGCTCGGGCACCACCGGCAGGCCCGGCGGAGCGGTGGAGGCGGCGCCCGCCGCGAACACCTGCTTCACGAGGCGGTCCTCCAGCGAGTGGTAGGACAGCACCGCGATCCGGCCGCCGACCGCGATCCGGTCCACGGCCGCGGGGATGGCCCGCTCCAGCCCGGCCAGCTCGGCGTTGACCTCGATCCGCAGGGCCTGGAAGGTCCGCTTCGCCGGGTTGCCGCCCGTTCGTTTCGCCGCCTGCGGCAGCGCCTCGCGGATCACCTCGACCAGCCGGGCGCTGTTCGAGAACGGTTCCCGCTCGCGCTCGCGCACGACCGCCGACACGATGCGCTTGGCCTGCTTCTCCTCGCCGTACTGGCGCAGGATGCGGACCAGCTCACCGGGTGCGTACGTGTTGAGGACCTCCGCGGCGCTGATGCCGGTGGTCTGGTCCATCCGCATGTCCAGCGGCGCGTCCTGCGCGTACGCGAAACCGCGGTCGGCCTCGTCGAGCTGCATGGAGGAGACGCCCAGGTCGAAGAGGATGCCCTGGACGGTGGGGATGTCCAGGCTGTCCAGCACCTCGGCGAGGTCGGCGTAGACGGCGTGCACGAGGGTGGCCCGCTCGCCGAAGGGCGCGAGCCGCTCGCCGGAGAGCCGCAGGGCCTCCTTGTCGCGGTCCAGGCCGATCAGACGGGCCTCGGGGAACCGGGTCAGCAGGGCCTCGCTGTGGCCGCCGAGGCCGAGGGTGCAGTCGACGACGACGGCGCCGGGCCTCTCCAGCGCCGGGGCCAACAGGTCCAGGCACCGCTGGAGCATTACCGGGACATGTCGGGACTCGCTAGTCAAAGCGCCCTCTCAGATAACGGCGCGGCAGGCATACGCCGCGCCGCGCACGCGGAGTGTTACCAGGGGGCCGGGCGGCCGGTGAGGGCCGGGCTCCGGCCGGTTCGCGTCACTTTAGTGCAACGGTCGCCACGGTCAACGAACCGCCCCGCGCGCCGTGCGCCCCGCTGTCGGCCAACCCGCAAAAGCCGCCAATCACCCCAACGGGCTACCCCGCCCCACCCCTGTGGATTAGCTCACAACAACTCCCGTTGACGTTCTTTGTCCGGCCTCACCCAGTGCCTCGACCGGCTGTGACCATTAACGTCGTACCCATGACGACTTCCGCATCGCTGCCCGCAGACCCGGCACGCCAGGCATCCGGCGGCCGCTCCGTCACCGACCGGCTGGTCGAGGCGAACCGGCGCTACGCCGCAGACTTCACCGACCCCGGCATGGACGCGCGTCCCGTACTGCAGGTCGCCGTCGTGGCTTGTATGGACGCCCGCCTCGACCTGCACAAGGCCCTCGGCCTGGAACTCGGCGACTGCCACACCATCCGCAACGCCGGCGGCGTGGTCACCGACGACACCATCCGCTCGCTCACCATCAGCCAGCGGGCGCTCGGCACCCGCACGGTGATACTGATCCACCACACCGGCTGCGGCCTCGAAAGCCTGACCGAGGACTTCCGGCACGAGCTGGAGGACGAGGTGGGCCAGCGTCCCGCCTGGGCCGTGGAGGCCTTCCGGGACGTGGACCAGGACGTCCGGCAGTCGATGCAGCGGGTCCGCACGAACCCCTTCCTGCCTTTCAAGGACGATGTGCGAGGCTTCGTCTTCGACGTACACACCGGGCTCCTGCGGGAGATCGATCCCGTCTCCTGAGTGACACGACGCCACAACGCCGTCAAGAATGCGGGGTGACGCCACCCGGGAGCCGTCGGGCCCGGCGTCCGCACCCCTGCGCGTTCGGGGGGTTTCGGGGTGGGCCGGTCATGCGCCAAGGGGCGTCGGCCCTGGGAAAGGGCCGAGGAGAACCAGGTGACCACGTACGACGATCGAGCGAGCCTCGCGGATCTGACCAGCACGGCGGAGCGGGTGCGCCATTCGGTCGAGAGCGTCATCGAGGGCAAGCCCGAGGTCGTCCGCCTCGCGCTGACCGTACTGCTCGCCGAAGGGCACCTGTTGATCGAGGACGTCCCGGGCGTGGGCAAGACGATGCTCGCCAAGGCGCTCGCCAAGTCCATCGACTGCTCGGTCCAGCGCATCCAGTTCACCCCGGACCTGCTGCCCTCCGACATCACCGGCGTCAGCATCTACGACCAGCAGCGCCACGAGTTCGAGTTCAAGCCGGGCGCGATCTTCGCGCAGATCGTCATCGGCGACGAGATCAACCGCGCTTCGCCGAAGACCCAGTCGGCGCTGCTGGAGTCGATGGAGGAGCGGCAGGTCACCACCGACGGCACCACCTACGCGCTGCCCACCCCCTTCATGGTCGTCGCCACCCAGAACCCGGTGGAGATGGAGGGGACCTACCCGCTGCCCGAGGCACAGCGCGACCGCTTCATGGCGCGCGTCTCGGTCGGCTACCCGAGCCGCGAGGCCGAGCTCCAGATGCTCGACGTGCACGGCGGGGCCTCCCCCCTCGACGACTTCCAGGCCGTCGCCCACGCCCACGACATCGTCAAACTGATCGACGCCGTCCGCGAGGTGTACGTGGCCGAGCCCGTCCGCCGGTACGTGGTCGACCTGGTCTCCGCCACCCGGGGCCACCCGGACCTGCGCCTGGGCGCCTCGCCCCGCGCCACCTTGCACCTGCTGCGCGCGGTGAAGGCGTCCGCCGCGCTGTCGGGGCGCGATTACGTCCTGCCCGACGACGTCCAGCAACTGGCCGGACCCGTCCTCGCGCACCGACTGCTGCCCACCGCGCAGGCCCAGCTGAACCGGCGCACCGCGGAACAGGTCGTCATCGACATCCTCCAGCGCACCCCCGTCCCCGCCGCGCACGCCCGCGGCGAGATGCCGCCCGGCGCGGGCATCCGGGGCTTCTGATGAGCGCCGGTGCCCCGCACGGCGCCGGCGGGACGGCCCAGGGCGCCGGCGGGTTGCGGGACTCGCTGTCCGGGCTCACCACCCGCGGCCGGTCCTTCCTCGCCGCCGGGGCCGCCGCCGCCGTGTGCGCCTACGTCCTGGGCCAGAGCGAACTGCTCCGGGTCGGGCTGCTGCTCGCCCTGCTGCCGCTGATCTGCGTCGCCGCCCTGCACCGCACCCGCTACCGGGTCTCCGGCAGCCGCCGGCTGACCCCGGCCCGGGTACCCGCCGGAGGCGAGGCCCGGGTGCGACTGAGCATGGACAACGTCTCCCGGATGCCCACCGGAGTGCTGATGCTCCAGGACCGGGTGCCGTACGTACTGGGGCCGCGGCCCCGTTTCGTGCTGGACCGGGTCGAGCCGGGAGGTCGCCGGGAGGTGTCCTACCGGGTCCGCTCCGACCTGCGCGGGCGCTACCCGCTGGGCCCGCTCCAACTGCGTCTGACCGACCCGTTCGGGATGGTCGAGCTGACCCGCTCCTTCAGCGCGTACGACACCCTGACCGTCATCCCGCGCACCGAGGCCCTGCCCCCGGTGCGGCTGAGCGGGGAGTCCTCCGGCTACGGCGACGGCAGCCGCCGCTCGCTGGCCCTGGCCGGCGACGACGACGTCATCCCGCGCACCTACCGGCGCGGCGACGACCTGCGCCGGGTGCACTGGCGATCCACCGCCCGCTACGGCGAACTGATGGTGCGTCGCGAGGAGCAGCCGCAGCGCAGCAAGGCCACCGTCCTGCTGGACACCCGACAGGGCGCGTACGAGGGCGCGGGACCCGATTCCGCCTTCGAGTGGGCCGTCTCGGGGGCCGCCTCCACCCTGCTGCACCTGCTGGAGCACGGCTTCTCCGTGCGGCTGGTGACCGACACGGGCGACTCGGTCCCCGGTGAGACGGGCGGCGGCTTCTCCTCCGGCTCCCAGGAGTCCGCCGAGGCGGCCGGGCTGATGATGGACGCCCTCGCGGTCGTCGGCCACTCCGACGGCGCGGGCCTCGGCCGCGCCTACGAGGCACTGCGCGGGGGCGGGGGCGGCTTCGCCGGGGCCGGCGCCGACGGGCTCCTCGTCGCCTTCTTCGGCGACCTGGACGACGCGCAGATCGAACTGGCGGCCCGGATGCGCCAACGCAGCGGGGGCGCGGTGGCGTACGTCTTGGACTCCGCGGTCTGGACCGGGCGGCCCTCGCGGGTGGAGGGAACACTGCGCCGACTGCGCGAAGCGGGCTGGACGGCGTTGGCCGCGCCGCCCCGGGCCGCCTTCGGCGAACTGTGGCGCCAGTCCGGTACCGCCACCCTCGGCACCACCGCCACGGGAGGCCGCGGATGAGCGGACAAGCACGGCTGACGCTCTTCGCACTGCTCGCGACGCTGCTCACCTCGTGGTCGCTGACGCCGTTGGTGGAGTCCCCCGGCTGGCTGGTGCAGGCGGCGGCGCTGCTGGCCGTACAGAGCCTGGTGGGCGCCGGCGCCCGGCGGGTACCGCTGGCCCGTGCGCTGACGGTCGGCGCGCAGTTCCTTGTGTCCCTGCTGCTCCTCGCGTTCCTGTTCGCGGGGAAGGCGGAGAACCCCGCAGGCGGGGTCCTGGGCTACCTGGTCACGGACTTCGGCTCGCTGTTCGGGCAGGGCGTGCGGGACGTCGGCGAGTTCGCCATACCGGCTCCGACGACCGACGGCATCCGGCTGCTGCTGCTGTCCGGGGTGCTGCTGATCGGGCTGTCGGTGGACCTGCTGGCCGTGACGGTGCGGTCCGCCGCCGCGGCCGGGCTTCCGCTGCTCGCGCTGTACTCGGTGGCCGCCGGGCTGTCGGCGGGCCGCGGGGGCGCCTGGCTCTCCTTCCTGCTGGCCGGCTGCGGCTACCTGTTGCTGCTGCTCTCGGAGAGCCGTGACCGGCTCGCCCAGTGGGGCCGGGTGTTCGGCGGGGCCGCCGCGGGGACCGGAGGCGTCGGGAGCGGCGGCGGTGGTCAGGCCGTGGCCCCGGTACGGACGGGGCGGCGGATCGGCGCGGTCGCGCTGGGTCTGGCGCTGGTCGTGCCGGTGGCGCTGCCCGCCATGGGCGGCGGGATGCTGGGGACCGGCGGCGACGGCGGCTCCGGCGGGGCGGGCGGCGGGACGATCTCGGCGGTGAACCCGCTGGTCTCCCTCCAGAGCAGCCTGAACGCGCAGGACAACCGGGTGGTGCTGCGCTACCGCACGGACAGCCCGCAGTTGTCCGAGCAGTACCTGCGCATCCTGGCGCTCGACGAGTTCGACGGGGTCAAGTGGGAGGCCTCCGGGCGGCCCCTGACGGATGTGCCGCCGCGGCTGCCGAACCCGCAGGGGCTCAGCGATCTGGAGATCCGGCGGAGCGCTTCCGAGGTGCGGACGACCGTCTCGGCGGCCGAGACGTACGCCCAGCGCTACCTGCCGATGCCCTACCCGGCGACCCAGGTGGACATCGGCGGCAAGTGGCGCTTCGAACCGGTCGGTCGGACCCTGGTCGGCGACCAGCTCGGCAAGGACACCTACCAGAACGTGCAGGGCGCGCAGTACACGGTCCGGAGCCTGCTGCTCCAGCCGACGGCGGAGCAACTGCGGCACGCGCCGCCGACCGACCCGCCGGTGATGAACGAGTACACCAAGCTGCCGGACAACCTTCCGGCGGTCGTCGGCGACACGGCCCGGCGGGTCACCCACGGCGCCAAGGACAACTACACGCGGGCCGTGATGCTCCAGGACTTCTTCGCGGTCAGCGGGGGGTTCCGCTACGACACGACGGTGTCCTCGGGTACGGGCTCACAGGCCATCGCCCGCTTCCTGAACGACAAGGAGGGCTTCTGCATCCACTTCTCGTTCTCGATGGCGGCGATGGCCCGCTCGCTGGGCATCCCGGCGCGGGTCGCGGTCGGTTTCACCCCGGGCACCAAGCAGTCGGACGGCAGCGTGAACGTGACGATGCGCGACGCGCACGCCTGGCCCGAGCTGTACTTCGAGGGCGCCGGCTGGACCCGGTTCGAGCCGACTCCCCGGTCCGGGATCTCGCTGCCGGACTACACCCACGCCGACACCCCGCAGACCCAGCCGTCCGCGCCGACCTCCCTGCCGTCACCGGACGCCTCGCAGCCGACGGCCGCGCCGTCGCGGTCCGACGCCTGCCCGCCGGACCTCAAGAAGCTCGGCGAGTGCGGGGCTCCGGTCCCCGGGCAGGACGCCGGAGCGGGTCCCGGCGGTGTGTCGGTCCTCGCCGTGCTGGGCTGGACGGCCGGTGGGCTGGCGCTGCTGTCGCTGCCCCTGCTTCCGCTGGTGTGGCGCAGGCGGCTGCGGGAGCGGCGGCTCGCCGGAAAGGACGCGCTGCCCGCTTGGCGGGAACTGGGAGACGCCGCCTGGGACGTGGGCATCACGCCGGACGAGGCACTGTCGCCCCGGCGGGCGGCCGGACGCATCGTCGCGCGAGGAGGGCTGGAGGGCGCGTCCGCCCAGGCGGTGCACCGGGTCGCGGGCGCGGTGGAGCGGGCGCTGTACGCCCCGCCGGGAACCGGGCCGTCGGACGAGGACACGGCGGGCGACGTCCTGGTGGCGCGGGCCGGGTTGCTGGCGGCGGTGTCCCGGGGCGCGCGCCTGCGGGCCCTGCTGCTGCCGCGTTCGGCCGCCCGGGTGGGCTGGGCGGTCTCGGCCCGGTGGTCGGCGTTCGTCCAGGCGCTCTCCGCCCGCCTGGCGGCGATCCGCCTCCCGCTGCGGGGGCGCGGCTGACGACCCGGTACGCGCCGCCGCGGCGGGGCTCGATCCCCCCGAGCCCCGCCGCGGCGGCCTACCCACCGGGTTCCCCCTCCCGGTGCCGGCCGAGGGCCCGGTCCCGCTCCGCGGCCCCGTGTCCGCGGTGCGGGCCGAGCGGCCCCGTCCGTCGCCCCCAGTCTGCTGTTCGCGCAGGTGGGAGCCCATCCGTACGCGTACTCATTTCGAGGCCCGGGGGCGTCTGGGTACGGATACTCAGTTCTACGCCGCCACCCCCGTCCGGCGGCACCGCCGACCGGGGGTCACCCGCGGGTGTCACCGGCTCCCGCTGACACGGCCCCGCAGCAGCAGGGACAGCGCCGAGTGCACGTCGTCCAGCGAGCGTTCGCTCTGGAAGGACTGCCAGTCCAGGGCGGCCACCAGCACCATGCCGACCATGGCCGCCGCCGTGAGCGGCACGTCGATCTCCGCGCTGAGTTCCCCGCGCTCCACGCCTTCGCGCAGCACGGTCTCCACCACGGCCACCGCCTCCCGGCGGACCACCATCAGGGTGGACTGCCACGCCCGGTTGGTGCGCCACAGCTCGGCCACGTACAGCTGGGTGAAGGCCGGGTAGCGGTCGATGAAGACCAGGCCGGCGCGGATCATCTCGTCCAGCGCCTCGACCCGGGTGCCGCCCCGGGCCTCGGTGGACTCCGCCGCTTCCCGCAGCGAGGCGGTCAGCAGCCCCACCCCGTGGCGCAGCAACTCCTCGAAGAGGTCCGTCTTGCTGGCGAAGTTGTAGTAGACGGTGCCCTTGGCAACGCCCGCCCGCTCGGCGATCTCATCGACCGTCGTCGCGGAGAAACCCTGCTCGGCGATGAGGGTGACGGCCGCTTCGTAGAGCTTCTGTCGGGTCGCCCGCCGTCGGCCGCTGCCGGTACCCGTACCGGTGCTGCTGCTTTCCATGGCGCTGATTCTCACAGGTCACCGGCTCCCTAGAGGCTCAGTTCGGGGTGCAGCCGGTCCATCGTCCACACCTGCTTGCCGCGGGCGGCGAGCGCGGTGAGGGCGAGCGCCCCGACCGTGAAGGCGGTCAGTACGGCGCAGCCCGTCCACACCGGCGTGAGGTCGCCGCCGGTGATCAGCCGGCGCAGGCCCTCGACGACGTACGACATCGGCAGCCAGGGGTGGATCGCGTTGAAGAAGCCGGGGCTGGTCTGGACGGGGTACGTGCCGCCCGCGGAGGTCAGCTGGAGCATCAGGAAGGCGAGGACCAGGATGCGTCCGGCCGCGCCGAACTTGGCGTTCAACCACTGGACGATCGCGGCGAAGCAGGCGGTCACCAGCGCCAGGAAGGCGATGGTCAGCGCCGGGCGGGACATCTCCAGGCCGAGGCCCCAGTGGAGCACGGACATCAGCGCGGCGACCTGCGCGACGCCGATTCCGGCCACCGGCAGCCAGCCCGCGAAGGCGATCCGCCACGGCGAGGCGCCGGTGGCCAGGGCCCGCTTGTTGAGGGGCGCGATCAGCATGTAGGCGACCATCGCGCCGACCCAGAGGGAGAGCGGGATGAAGTAGGGGGCGAAGCCGGTGCCGTAGTTGGGAGCCCGGTGCAGGGACTGGTTGGCGAGCCGGATCGGGTCGGCCATGACCTGGGTGCGGGCGTCGCGCGCCTGCTGGTCGTAGTCGGGGATCTTCCCGGCGCCGTCGTGCAGGCCGCCGGCCAGCTCACCGGTGCCGTCGACCAGCTTGTACATGCCGCCGTCGAGGGTGTGGGCGCCGTCCCCGAGCTTGCCGACGCCCTCGCCGAGGGCGCCGGAGCCGCCGGCGGCGGTGCCGAGGCCGGTGTGCAGCTTGGCCATGCCCGTGGCGACCTGGTGGGCGCCGTCGTTGAGGGCGTTGACCTTCGTGACGGCCGTTTCGAGGTCGGAGGAGAGGCCGGGGGCGGCCGCGACGAGCGCGTTGGCCTTCGTCTCCAGGTCGGCGAGTTGACCGCGCAGGGTGGTCAGGTCGCCCTTCGTGTCCTTGACGACGTCGTTCACGTCGCCGGCCAGCAGGGCGCCCTCGGCCGCGTCGTCCTTGATCCTCTTCAGGGTGGGGCAGGAGGCGAGGTGCGGCTCGGCGCCCGGGGTGACGCAGTGGTCGGTGTAGTAGGTGGCGGTGTCGGTGGCGACCCGCTTGGTGACGACCGCCGCGGCGGGGGCCTTCTCGGCGAACGTGCCGAGGTGGTTGTTGACCACCTTGGCGGTGTCGGCGACCAGGCGGGCGGTGTCGGCGAGGGACTTGGGGTCCTTGACGAAGGGGCGTGCCTTGGCGGCGGCGCCGTTGACCTGGTCGGCGACCGTCTGGGTGCCGTCGGCGACCTCTTTCGCACCGGTCTCCAGCTGACCGGCCGCGGAGTTCAGCTTCTTGAGGCCGCCGGTGAGTTCGCCGGACTTCTCCTTGGCCGTGTCGAGGCCTTCGGCGAGCTCCTTGGCGCCCTGCTGGGCCTTGCCGGCGCCGTCCTTGAGCTTGTCGGCCCCGTCGGCGGCCTCGGCGGTCTTGTCGTGCAGGTCGGAGAAGCTGACGAAGATCTTGTCGAGGAAACCCCGGGAGGCGTTGGTGGACGCCGCCGCGCGGACCTCGGAGAAGACCGTCTTCGAGATCGATCCGACGATGTAGTTGTTCGCGTCGTTGGTGCGCACCTGGAGGGCGCCGGTGGTGGGGTCCGCGCCGGAGCTGGAGGCGATCTTCGTGCTGAAGTCGGCGGGCATGGTCAGCGAGAGGTAGTACTTCCCGTGCTCCAGCCCCTTGGCCGCCTCGCCGGCGTTCACCTCGCGCCAGTCGAAGGTCTTGCTGGTGTGCAACTTCTTGGTGATCTCGTCGCCGGCGGCGATGCGCTTGCCGTCGACGGTGGCGCCCCGGTCGGCGTTGACGAGCGCGACGGGGATCTTGTCGAGGCGGCTGTACGGGTCCCAGAAGGAGCACAGGTACAGCGCGCCGTAGAGCAGGGGCAGGAGGAGCAGCGCGACGAGGGCGGCGGCGGGGAGCTTGCCCCGGCCGAAGCGCTTGAGCTCAAGCGCGGCGAGCTTGGGTGAGCGCATCGTCGGTCCCCTTCGTGTCGGCGTCGGCGGTGGCGGCGTCGGCGGTGTCTTCGTCGGCGTGGTGGTCGGTGGTGCCGTCGGCGTCGACGGCGGCCTTGGGCCGGGTGGGGCCGGTGTCGGCGGCGACGGGCGCGTCCTCTACGGGAGCGGCCTCGTCGGCCTTGGCCTTGGCCTTGGCCTTGGCCTTGGCCTTGGCCTTGGCGGCGCCCTCGACCTCGGCCTTGGCGGCGGTCTCGACCTCGGCCTTGGCGGCGGTCTCGGTCTCGGCCGGGTCCGCGGTGGGCTCGGCGCCCCAGGTGATCTTGGGGTCCCCGCCGGGTGGGGCGGCCCGGGTGGCGGGCGGCTCGGGCTGTTCCCGTGCCTCGCCCGCGACACCCAGGCGCAGGACCGTCACATCCGGGGGCGCCTCGCTGCACGCCGCGAGCACGGTGGTGCCGTGCTCGGCGAGCGAGCGGAGCAGGGCCCAGGCCTCGGCGCGTTCGGCGGCCGGGAGCTTGAGGTCGACGTCGTCGAGGGCCAGCAGCCGGGGGGCGGCCAAAAGGGCGATGGCCACCGAGAGTCGCAGCGACTCCAGCCGTTCGAGGTCGCGCACGGCGGTGCGCGGGCCCTTGGGCAGGGTGTCCAGGTCCAGTCCCGCGGCGGCGAGCGCCTCCTCCATCCGGGCCGAGCCGGAGAGCCGGCGCTCGCCGCGCGGGCGCAGCAGGGCTCGTACGGGGCCCTCGTAGCGGCGTTGGAGCAGGACGCCCTCCCGCAGTTGTTCGGCGACGGTGAGGGCGGGGTCGAGGTCGTTGACTCCGGGTACATGGGCGAGGGCGGAGATCCGGCGGACCGCGGCCATCTTCTTCGGCAGTCGGTGGCGGCCGATCTCGGCATGCCCCTCGGAGGGCTTCATCCGACCGGTGAGGGCGAGCAAGAGGCAGGTGCGGCCGCTGCCCGAGGGGCCGGCGATCGCGATGAGCGAGCCGGGCTCCGCGTCGATCGCCACTTCGCGGAACACCCAGCCGCGCGGGCCCTTGAGTCCGAAGCCCTCGGCCCTGACGGCCGCGCCTTGTGGGCTGTCCACGCCGTCCCCCTTCTTTTTGAACTGACCGGTCAGTTCAAAAACTACCAGGCTTAGTTGCCGTTCGCCTCCCGAGGGGTTCGAAATGGCCGACTTTCGGGCAAACGCGCAGGTCAGCGCGATTGTCAGTGGGGCACGTCACGATGGGAAGCAGGTGGCCGGGCGGTTGCCCGGCGCCATCCAGCGGTTCGCAGCAGTACGCATCGACAGGAGGTTCGTCATGGCCACACCGTCCCCGTCCCCTGTCCACCCCGTCCCGAGGAAGTCGGCGGCCCCACCGGCCGCCCTCGATCTGCTCGCCAAGGCCCACGACGGCCTGGCCGAGGCTGTCCGTCTACCCCGGCCCAACGAGCGGTACGCCACGGCCCACCTCGCCGCCCTGCGCGCGGCCGCGGCGGTGCTCGCCGCCCGCGGGAGGCCCGAGCCGGTGAACCCGCGGCGGCGGCCGCGCATCCGCAGCGCGTGGGAGGTACTGCCGGAGATGGCGCCGGAGCTGACGGAGTGGAGTGCGCTGTTCGCCTCCGGCGCCGCCCGTCGGGCCCGGGCGGAGGCGGGCATACCGGATGCGGCGACCGGCCGGGACGCCGACGACCTGGTCCGCGAGGTGGGCATGTTCCTGCGCCTGGTCGAGCGGATGCTGGCGCTGCGGCCGACGACCGCACCGGGTGACGGGCAGGGGCTGCCGCAACCCCGGTCGGAGCGTCCACAGGCGGGGTGACCTGCCCGGCTGCGGGAGGCAATAGGGTGGGGCCTGCACCGCTCACCCTCCCCCGGCCACCGCTGGGAGGTGCCCCCCAAGCCGAGGAGTCATCAGCCGTGTCGGACACTTCCCGCCCCCGCGCCTCGCTCCGCACCGCCGTGGTGTGGGAGGTCCTCAAGGAGGTCCTCGACCGCCGGGCGAAGGCGACCGGCCGGGACGTGCTGGACGTACTCGACACCGGCGGCGGCACCGGCAAGTTCGCCGTACCGGTGGCCCGGTTGGGCCACCGCGTCACCGTGGTCGACCCCAGCCCGAACGCGCTCTTCGGGCTGGAGCGCCGGGTCGCCGAGGCCGGCGTCGCCGACCTGGTGCGCGGTGTCCAGGGTGACGCGCAAGGCCTGCTCGACGTGGTCGAGCGCGACGCCTACGACGTCGTGCTCTGCCACGGCGTGCTGGAGTACGTGGACGACCCGGCCGAGGGCGTGGCCAACGCGGTCGCCGCCCTGCGCCCCGGCGGCGTCCTCAGCCTCCTCGCCGCCGGCCTCGGCGGAGCCGTGCTGGCCCGCGCGCTGGCCGGGCACTTCACCGAGGCCCGCACGGCCCTGACCGACCCGGCGGGCCGCTGGGGCGCGGGCGACCCCGTGCCGCGCCGCTTCACCGCCGAGCAGCTGGCCGAGGTCGTCGGTGGAGCCGGACTCGACGTCGGCTCGGTGCACGGCGTCCGGATCTTCGCCGACCTCGTGCCCGGGGTGCTGGTGGACACCGAACCGGGGGCGGTCGAGGCGCTGCTGCGCCTGGAGGAGGCCGCTGCCGAGCTGCCCGCCTTCCACGCGGTGGCCACGCAGTTGCACGTCCTGGGCGAGAAGCCCGCCTGATCTGCGAAGCTCCCGCGAGCGGGGTTCGCCGGACACCCTCCGAACGGGCCGCCGTCACCGTATGATCGAGTGCACCGGTCGGCATGGCGGACCGGTCATTGGGGAATAAACGCCTCAATGACCACGCCCGCCGCGGTGCGGTCTGGCGCTGCGCTTCTTCGAGGCGACGCCATTCCGGCAGTGCTTTTCCAGGCGGTGCTTTTTCGAACCTGGCGTAGAGGGCGGGTGTCACGGGGGCGATTCCCCGCCTATCCTGAGAGGGACCCCTGGTCGCTCCCCCCGCGACCGACGGATGAGGAGGACTCCCGTGCCGCTCTCGGAGCACGAGCAGCGAATGCTCGAGCAGATGGAGCGAGCGCTGTACGCCGAAGATCCCAAGTTCGCGACAGCGCTTGAGGGAAGCGGACTGCGTACGTACACCCGGCGACGGGTCTACCAGGCAGTCGCAGGCATTGTGGTGGGTATCGCGCTCCTCATGACCGGTGTGATCTGGCAGAGCGTGCTCTGGATCAGCGTGGTGGGATTCCTCGTCATGCTGGCCTGCACGGTCCTCGTGGTCACCGGTTGGCGCAGAGCACCCAAGCCTGGCGAGCAGCCCGTCTCCGACAGTGCAGGTGGTTCGGCCCGCGGGCAGAACCGGCAGCATCGGTCGATGATGACCCGCATCGAGGAACGGTGGCAGCGCCGCCGGGACGAACAGGGGCAATGATCGAACAGGGACAGTGATCCCGGATGACTTCGTGAGGGACGGCCGCCCGATGGCGACCGTCCCTCTCTCGTGCCACCCTGCGGCATGATGGCCCGATGACAGTCCTCCCCCTGGTCTTCACCAGCGGCTGGGCCAGCGGGATCAACGCCTACGCGGTGGTCCTCCTGCTCGGCGTCTTCGGCGCGACCGGGCTGAGCGACGACGTTCCGGCCTCCCTCCAACGCACCGACGTCCTGGTCGTCGCGGCCCTGCTCTTCCTCTGTGAGGCGGTGGCCGACAAGATCCCGTACGTGGACTCCGTGTGGGACTCCGTCCACACGGTGATCCGCCCGATCGCGGGGGCGGTGGTCGGCGCCCTGCTGGCGGGGCAGAGCGGCTCGCTCTCCCACATCGCGGCCGGCGCGATCGGCGGCTCCGCGGCACTGGCCAGCCACCTCGTCAAGGCGGGCACCCGCATGGCGGTCAACACCTCGCCGGAGCCCTTCAGCAACATCGTGCTCAGCACCGCCGAGGACCTCGGCGTGGCGGGCATCGTCACCTTCGCGATGTTCAACCCGCAGGCGGCGGCGATCATCGCCGCCGGGCTGCTCGCCGCCGGCCTGGCCGTGGTGATCTACCTCTGGACCCGCATCCGCCGCTTCCTGCGCCGCCGGGCCCAGCGCCGCGAGGAGAAGCGGTTGGCGGCCGAAAGCGGCCGGATCACCGGCGCCCCGCCCTACTGACCTCGGTCGATCCGCTCCCGGCGCCGCTCGGTAGGCTCCACCGCATGGCACGAATTGCGGTGATCGGCGCCGGCATGGGCGCGATGGCGACGGCGGCCCGGTTGGCCGTGGCGGGGCACCAGGTGACGGTGTACGAGCGCGGCTCCACCTACGGAGGCGCCCTCGGGCGCCACGAACGCGACGGCTTCGCCTTCGACACCGGGCCCGGGCTCTTGCACCTGCCCGCCGTCTACCGCGACCTATTCGTGAAGACCGGCAAGCGGCCCCTCGAACAGTGCGTCGAGCTGGTCCAGGTCGATCCGGCCGTGCGGCACGTACTGCCCGACGGCACGACGGTGACCTTGCCCAACGCCTCGCGCGGCGGCGCCGCCGCCGTCTTGGACCAGGTCTTCGGTCCCGGCGCCGGCGACCGCTGGAGCGATGTGCTCGGCCGCGCCCGGGACGCCTGGAACGCCACCCGGCGTCCGCTGCTGGAGGAGCCGCTGTGGCCCGACTGGCAGGTGCTCGGCGAGGACCCCTACCCCGCCCTGCGCAAGAGCGGCCTGCTGCGCCGCCGGCCTCCCACCCTCGCCGAAGTCGCCGCGCGCGAACTGGGTGGCCCGCTCGCGGAGCTGCTCGCCGAGCGGGTGCTCGCCCACGGACCGGACCCCGCGACCGCGCCCGCCTCCGCCGCGGTGCTGCCGTACATGGAGCAGACCTTCGGGAGCTGGTACGTACGCGGTGGTCTGCGGGCGCTGGCCACCGCCGTCCACGAGCGGTGCCGTGAGCGGAAGGTCGACTTCGTCTTCGGCGCCGCGGTACGGGAGGTCGTGGAGCGGGGCGGCCGGACCGCCGGGTTGCTGCTGGCCGACGGCGAGGCGGTCGAGGCCGACGCGGTGGTGTGCGGGGTGGACCCGAGGGCGCTGTCGATCCCGCTCGCGCCGGGTTCCACACCCGCCCGGAGCACGGATCTCAGCACCCGGTACACGCTGTTCCTGGCGCTGCGCGGGGCCCGCCCGGCGGATGCCGTGCACCGGACCCTGGCGGGGGGCGGCGTCACCGTGCTGCGCCCGGACGACCCGGCCGCGGTGCCCGACGCGGAGCACGAGGCCGTCACCGTACAGGCCGTCGTGGGCCCCGGTGCGGCGCCGTCGGCCGAGGAACTGCTGTCGGCTGCCGACCGCGCCGTGCCGGGGCTGCGGGAGCGGCTGTTGTGGCACGAGGCGCGCACGCCGGCCGACATCGCCCAAGCCACGGGGGCGGTGGACGGCGCGGTCCCGGCGCCCGCGCTGGCGGGGGCCGGCGGGCGGTTGCTCTACCCCGCCAACACCACCGCCCTGCCCGGCCTGTACCTCGCCGGCGGCTGGGCACACCCGGGCGGCGGCCTCCCGCACGCCGGGATGACCGGCGCGCTGGTGGCGGGCCTGATCGTGGAGGGCGCCGACTTCCGCGGCTCGCGCTAGCGCGCCTGCCCGGGAACCGCCCCCGAAGCGGCCCTGGAACGGCCCAGGGAGCGCCCTCGGGGGCTCAGTAGCGGTATTGACCGTACTCGCCGGGGTCGCCCTGGTAGGGGTAGCCCTGCGGCTGTTGAGGGGGCTGCTGGTCCTCCGACGGGTAGGGCTGGGCGGCGTCCCGCTGCTGCGGGACCCAGACCCCGCCGGGCGGGGTGTCCGTGGAGTACTGCTGCCGGCCGTAGTCGCCGTAGGCGGTGTAGTCGTACTCCTGCGCCGGGGCGACCCCGCCGCCGGTGCCGATGTACGGGTCCGAGTAGGCGGCGTAGACCTGCTGTTGGGCTCCCGGGTAGCCGGCGGAGTAGTCGTAGCCGCCCTGGCCCTGCGGGTCGTAGTAGGCCGCGAACTGGTGGGCGTCCTGCTCGGCCGTGGTGAACGGCGGGGCGAAGTCGGCCGTCCCGGCGGGGTGTTCGGAGTACCCCCACGACTGGGGGGCGCCCTGCGGGGCCTCGGGGGCGAGACTCTGTATCCCGTAGGAGCCGGTCTCCTCGGGCACGGGCTGCGGGGTGAAGACGTCCTCGTCCCCCGCGTCCGGCCCGTCGAGGTCCCCGGCGCGGCGCCCGGACGACGCCTCGTATTCCGGCGGGTCGTGCTCGGCGCCGTATTCCAGCGCCGTCACCTCCAGCGCGGGTTCCTGACGCGGCGGTCGCGGAGCGCCGCCGCTGCGGCGCCGTCCGCCCTTGCGCACGGGCTCCCCGCCCCGGCGCAACGCCCAACCGGCGACGAAGCCCTTGCGGAAGGAGAGCGTGACCAGGGTCTGGCCCACCGCGAACGCGCTCGCGCCGACCGCGATGACCAGCACCGACGGCAGCACCACCCCGGCTACCACGCCGACGAACCCCGCGAAGGCGAGCAGGCGCCAGCGGAGCCGGGCCTTGTACTGCATCAGGACCTCGGCAAGCAGCCACAACGCGACGAAACCGAACGCGATGTAGAGGACCGTCATTCCCATGCATGGCCCCTCTCGTACGGCAGACCGCGCGGGAAACGGGGGCCGGCCGATCAGGCCCGCTGGTGCAGACCCAGGTTTTCGTAGATCTCGAGAGTCGCCGTGGAATTGTTCAGCGTGATGAAGTGCAGCCCCGGGACACCCTCGGACAGCAGCCGCGCGCAGAACTCCGTTGCGAACTCGATGCCAATGGAGCGTACAGCGGCCGCGTCGTCCTTGACCGCGAGCATGCGGTCTTTTACCGCCTCGGGGAAGACGGCGTTGCTGAGTTGTGGCAGTCGGTCGAGCTGCTTGATCCCCACAACAGGCATGACCTCGGGGATGATCGGGGTCTCGCAGCCCGCCTTCTGGACGCTGTCGCGCAGCCTCAGATAATTCTCCGGGTCGAAGAACATCTGCGTGATGGCGTAGTCCGCGCCCGCACGGCACTTGTCCACGAAGTGCCGGATGTCCGTGTCCCAATCCTCGGAGCGGGGGTGCATCTCGGGGAAGGCCGCGACGCCCACGCAGAAGTCGCCGGACTCCTTGAGCAGGCGTACGAGGTCGGCGGCGTAGTCCACGCCCTCCGGGTGCTTGACCCAGCGACCCATGGGGTCGCCCGGCGGGTCACCGCGCAGCGCAAGCATGTTGCGGATTCCCGCGTCCGCGAACTGCCCGATGACGTGGCGCAGCTCCGCGACGGAGTGGTCCACGGCGGTGAGGTGGGCGACGGGGGTCAAGGTGGTGTTCGCGGCGATCTGCTCGGTGGCGCGGACGGTGCCGCCGCGGGTCGAGCCGCCGGCCCCGTACGTGACGGAGACGAAGCTGGGGGCCACCGCTTCGATCCGGCGCAGGGCGTTCCAGAGGTTGCGCTCGCCCTTCTCGGTCTTGGGGGCCCAGAACTCGAACGAGTACGAGCTCCCGGACGCGAGGAGGTCGCGGACCGTGTGTGCACGGTCCGACCAGGTGGAAGCGGTACCAAGGGCCATACGGGCAGGTTAGACGGGGGTGCGCCCGGGCCGTAGCGCGGTCCGCCCATTGGACAGCTTTTTGGACACTCCCCGCCGGGCGGGGGTCAGCGGCCGGTCACACGCGCTCGCGGATCCGCTTGGCGAGTTCGTTGGCGGCGGCGCCGGGGTCGCTCGCCTCGGTGATGGCGCGCACGACCACGATCCGGGTGGCGCCGGCGTCGAGCACCTCGTCCAGGTTGCCGGCGTCGATGCCGCCGATCGCGAACCAGGGGCGGCCTTGGCGCAGGGAGGCGGCGTACCGGACCAGGTCGAGGCCCGGGGCGTAGCGGCCGGGCTTGGTGGGGGTGGGCCAGCAGGGGCCGGTGCAGAAGTAGTCCACGCCGGGCTCGGCGACGGCCGCGTCGACCTCGGATTCGGCGTGGCAGGAGCGGCCGACGACGATCCCCCGGCCGAGGATGGCGCGGGCGGCGGGGACGGGGATGTCGCCCTGGCCGAGGTGGAGGACGTCGGAGCCGATGGCGTGCGCGACGTCGGCCCGGTCGTTGACGGCGAGCAGCTTGCCGTGGCGGCGCGCCGCGTCGGCGAAGACCCGCAGGTGTTCGAGCTCCTCGCCGGCCTCCATGCCCTTGTCGCGGAGCTGGACGATGTCCACGCCGCCCGCCAGGGCGGCGTCGAGGAACTCGGGGAGGTCGCCCTGCCGCTTGCGGGCGTCCGTGCACAGGTAGAGCCGGGCGTCGGACAGCAGCATGGGTGTACCCCCGTTGGTGATGGCGGTGTACGGGCCGCGGGCGGCCCGTACACCGTGTGGATCGGTACGTGGCGATCAGTACGTCACGTGGTGCGCGGGTTCGTCAGAGGGCGAGCGCCTGAGCGCGGCGCTTCACCTCCGTGCCACGATTCTCGCTCAGCGCCTGGGCGGGGGTGCCGGGGAGGGTCGGGTCGGGGGTGAACATCCACTCCAGGATCTCCTCGTCGGAGAAACCGTCGTCGCGGAGCACGGTCAGCAGACCGGTGAGGCCCTTGACGATCTTGTCGCCGTCGATGAAGGGGGCGGGAACCTGGAGGGAGCGGTTCTCGCCGCGGCGCACCGCGAGCAGCTGACCTTCCTTGACCAGCTGGCGGACCCGGGTCACTTCGATGTCGAGCATCTCGGCGATGTCGGGGAGGTAGAGCCAGGCGGGGACAAGGGCATCGATCTTTGCGTCAATCTCGGTCACGGGCACAAGCCTGCCATCTCGGACTCGCCGCCGGTACCTGGACCACCCCGTCCGGGTTCCGCCCCGACCGCGCCGGGGCCCGACCGGCGTTCGAGGGCCGGCCCGGACGGAGCGCCCGGCGCCGCCGGGACAGGACGGCGTCCGGGTCCGGCCGGCGTCAGGCCGACGCCGACTTCAGCGGGATCTCGGGGTCCGAGACCGCGACCGGCGAGAGCGCCGTGCCGGCCTCGATCAGCCGGCGCCCCTGCGCCAGGTCCCGCGGCCGCCCCACCGCCAGGATCGCCACCAGCGCCCCGCCCCGCAGCCAGCACACCGACCACGACGCCCCGGCCGGATCGCCGCGCCACACCATTTCGTGCGCCCCGCCGTGGTGCCCCGCGTACTGCACGAACCGCCCGAACTGCTCCGACCAGAAGTACGGCACCGGATCGTAGGGGCCGCTCTCCACCGCCTCCCCCGCGACGACGTTCGCCGCGACCACCCTCGGCCCTTGGAGCGCGTTGTCCCAGTGGTGGACCAGCAGCCGCTCCCCGTACCGCGCCGACGGGAAGGACGCGCAGTCCCCCACCGCGTACACGCCCGGCACGGAGGTCCGCAGGCGGGCGTCCGCGGTGACCGAGCCGTCCGGGCCCAGCTCGACCCCGGACCCCGCCAGCCAGTCGGTGGCGGGCCGGGCGCCGATGCCGACGACCACCGCGCCCGCTTCGAGCGTCCGCCCGTCCGCCAGGTGGACCCGGCCCTCCTCCACGGAGGCCACCCGCGCCCCGGTCAGCAGCTCCGCGCCCGCCTCCGCGTACCAGTTCCCCATCGGCTCCGCGACCTCCGCCGGCACGGCCCCCGCCAGCACCCGCTCCGCCGCCTCGACCACCGTGACCTCGCAACCCGCCTCCCGGGCCGCCGTCGCGAACTCCGCGCCGATCCACCCGGCCCCGACCACCACCACGGGCGGCGCCTGCGCGAGCACCGGCCGCAGCCGGGCCGCGTCGTCCAGCGTGCGCAGCAGGTGCACGCCGGGGACCCCGTCCGAGCCCGGCAGGGTCAGCGGGCGCGCTCCCGTCGCCAGTACGAGGACGTCGTAGGGGACGGGGCCCGCCTCGGTGTCCACTTCGCGGGCGTCGGCCCGTAGCCCGGTGACCTCGACACCGAGGCGCAGTCCGATGCCGAGGGCCTCGAAGTCCACGTCGAAGGCGGAGTCCTCGGCCTTGCCGAGCAGCACCGCCTTGGAGAGCGGGGGCCGGTCGTAGGGCTGGTGGGGTTCGGCTCCCAGGAGGGTCACAGGGCCGGTGAAGCCCTGTTCCCGGAGGGCGACCGCGGTCTGCACCCCGGCCATTCCGGCACCGACGATGACGACACCGCTCTGAGTCTGTTCCGTCTGCTCGCTCACGCCGCCCACCCTAATCACCTGATGGGCCATCAGGAACAGAGCCGAGGATGGCAGCCTTACCCGGCATGCGCGGCGGGGTTAGTCTGGCCACCGTACCTATCGCGGGAGTCCGGACGTACCGGGCTGAGAGGGAGGCTGGCCGGCCTCCGACCGTACGAACCTGATCCGGGTCATGCCGGCGAAGGGAGGGGCTGGACGCCCATGCACTCATCTCGGAGTCATTCCCCGAAGGGATTCGACGTCCTCGTCATCGGGGGCGGCATCATCGGCCTGGTCACCGCCTGGCGCGCCGCCCGGCGCGGGCTGTGCACCGTACTGGCCGACCCGGCGCCCGGCGGCGGCGCCGCCCAGGTCGCGGCCGGCATGCTCGCCGCCGTCACCGAGCTGCACTACGGCGAGGAGACCCTGCTCGGGCTCAACCTCGCCTCCGCCGCCCGCTACCCGGAGTTCGCAGCCGAACTCGCCGAGGCGAGCGGCGGCATGGACATCGGCTACCGCACCTGCGGCACCCTGGCCGTCGCGCTCGATGCCGACGACCGCCTCCACCTGCGCGAACTGCACGCCCTCCAGCGCCGCTGCGGCCTGGACTCGCAGTGGCTGACCGGCCGCGAATGCCGCCGCCTGGAGTCCATGCTGGCGCCGGGCGTACGCGGCGGCCTGCGCGTCGACGGTGACCACCAGGTGGATCCGCGCCGGCTTACGGCCGCGCTGCTGGCCGCCTGCGAACGCGCCGGGGTCACCGTGCGCCGGGCGGGCGCGGCCCGGCTCCTCGTCGCGGGCGACCGGGCCGCCGGGGCGCTGCTCGACGACGGTACGGAGCTCCGCGCCGGCCAGACGGTCCTGGCGGCGGGCTCGCTCTCGGGACGGTTGCCCGGGGTGCCGCCGGAGGTGGCGGTACCGGTGCGGCCGGTGAAGGGGCAGGTACTGCGGCTGACGGTGCCGGCCGCGTACGGGCCCTTCCTGTCCCGGACCGTACGGGCGGTCGTGCGCGGCAGCCACGTCTACCTCGTGCCGCGCGAGAACGGCGAACTCGTCGTCGGCGCGACCAGCGAGGAGCTGGGCTGGGACACCACCGTCACCGCCGGCGGGGTCTACGAGCTGCTGCGCGACGCCCACGAGCTGGTGCCCGGCATCACCGAACTGCCGCTGACCGAGACCCGGGCCGGGCTGCGGCCCGGCTCCCCCGACAACGCCCCGCTGCTGGGCCCGACCGTGCTGCCCGGACTGCACCTGGCCACGGGCCACTACCGCAACGGGGTGCTGCTGACCCCGCTCACCGGCGACGTGATGGCGGAGCTGCTGGCCACCGGAACGGTGCCGGAGATCGCCCGCCCCTTCACCCCGCGCCGCTTCACCGAGGCACGTCAGGAGTCGTACGCATGACCATCTCCGTCAACGGCGAGCCGCGCGAGATCGCGGCCGGCACCACGCTCGACGCGGTGGTCGCCACCTTGACCGCGGCCCCCAAGGGCGTCGCCGCGGCCCTCAACGAGACGGTCGTACCGCGCGGACAGTGGCCGCACACCCCGGTGGACGACGGCGACCGGGTCGAGGTCCTGACCGCGGTACAGGGAGGCTGACCGCATGGTGGACGACGTTTTCACCCTCGGCGGACGGACCTTCTCCTCCCGCCTGATCATGGGCACGGGCGGCGCCCCGAGCCTGGACGTGCTGGAGCGCGCGCTGGTCGCGTCCGGTACGGAGCTGACCACCGTGGCCATGCGCCGCCTGAATCCGACGGTGCAGGGCTCCGTGCTGTCCGTCCTGGACCGGCTCGGCATCGCGGTCCTGCCGAACACGGCGGGCTGCTTCACGGCGGGCGAGGCCGTGCTGACGGCGCGCCTCGCGCGGGAGGCGCTGGGCACCGACTGGATCAAGCTGGAGGTCGTAGCGGACGAACGCACCCTGCTGCCGGACGGCGTCGAGCTGTTGGACGCCGCCGAGATCCTGGTCGACGACGGGTTCACGGTGCTGCCGTACACGAACGACGACCCGGTGCTGGCGCGGAAGCTGGAGGACGTCGGCTGCGCGGCGATCATGCCGCTGGGCTCGCCGATCGGTTCGGGGATGGGCATCCGCAACCCGCACAACTTCGAGCTGATCACGGAGCGGGCGGGCGTGCCGGTGATCTTGGACGCGGGGGCCGGTACGGCGTCGGACGCGGCGCTGGCGATGGAGCTGGGCTGCGCCGGGGTGATGCTGGCCTCGGCGGTCACCCGGGCCCAGGCGCCGGTGCTGATGGCGGCGGCCATGCGGGACGCCGTCACGGCGGGCCGCCTCGCGTACCGCGCGGGGCGCATCCCGCAGCGCCGCTTCGCGGAGGCCTCCTCCCCCACGGAGGGCCGCGCCACCCTCGACCCGGAACGCCCGGCGTTCTGACCCGCGCCCCGGCTCCGCGCACGGCGGGCGGGACCGGACCACCCGGCCCCGCCCGCCGCCCAAGACCCGGACGGGCCACCGACACCCGCGCTTGAGACGCCGGAGCCGGGGCGGAGGCCAGGCACATCCAGCCCCGCCGGCGCTTGAGGCTCGACTCATGGCGCCGCCGGGCAAACGCGGCCTCGCCGGCGCTTGAGGCACGGACCGGGGGCGGAGCCCGGCACATCAGGCGCCGCCCGGCAGACTCAGCCTCGCCGGCGTTTGAGGCGCAGGGCCCAGGGCGCCGCCCGGCAAACTCAGCCCCGCCGGCGCTTGAGGCGCGGGTCCGGGCAGAGCCCGGCGATCCGGCCCCGCCCACGCTTGAGCCCCGGGGCGGAGCCCGCCATATTCAGCCCCACCGGCGATTGAGGCGCGGGGACCGGGGCGGGAGGGGTGCCCGGGTCCGCCCGGCGGGGCAACGTCACAGCTGCGCTGCAACCCACCCGCACGCGCGAGCGCCCCCGCACCGGCTCGTAGAATCGCCGGGTGGACACGACCCTGGATGACCCCCTCGTCGGGCAGACGCTCGACGGCCGCTACCGCATCGACGCCCGCATAGCGGCCGGCGGCATGGCCACGGTCTACCGGGCCCTCGACACCCGTCTCGACCGTGTCCTCGCGCTCAAGGTGATGCACCCGGCCCTCGCCGCGGACGCCGCCTTCGTCGACCGCTTCATCCGTGAGGCGAAGTCCGTGGCCCGTCTCGCCCACCCCAATGTCGTCGCCGTCTTCGACCAGGGCACGGACGGCCCGTACACGTACCTGGCGATGGAGTACGTCTCCGGCTGCACCCTGCGCGACGTCCTGCGCCGGCGCGGCGCGCTCCAGCCCCGGGCCGCGCTCGACATCCTCGAACCGGTCCTCGCCGCCCTCGGCGCCGCGCACCGGGCCGGGTTCGTGCACCGCGACATGAAGCCGGAGAACGTCCTGATCGGCGACGACGGCCGGGTCAAGGTCGCCGACTTCGGTCTGGTCCGCAGCGTCGACACCGTCACCAGCACCACCGGCTCCGTCCTGGGCACCGTCTCCTACCTCGCCCCGGAGCAGATCGAGAACGGCGTCACCGACACCCGCGTGGACGTCTACGCCTGCGGGGTCGTCTTCTACGAGATGCTCACCGGCGCCAAGCCGCACACCGGCGGCAGCCCCGCCCAGGTGCTCTACCAGCACCTCAACGAGGACGTGCCTCCCCCGTCGGCCGCCGTCCCCGGGTTGCCCGCCGGCCTGGACGGGCTGGTCGCGCACGCCACGGCCCGAGACCCGAGGCTGCGGCCCGCAGACGCGGTCGCGCTGCTGGGCCTGACCCTGGAGGCCCGCGCCGAGCTGAGCGAGGCCGAGCTGGACGCCGTACCGCCCCAGGCGCACCCCGGGGAGCGGGCCACGAGCGAGGACCGCACCAGCGTGATCCCGCGTCCCGTCGCCCCGACCGGCGGGACGGCGGCCGACGGCGTCCACCACACCTCGCGCCTGGCGACCCCGCCGCCGGTCCCGGCCGCGCGGCCTGTACCTGGTCATCGCCGGGGTACTGCTGGCCCTCGGTCTCGGGGTGGGGGTCTGGTACATCAACTCGGGCCAGTTCACGAAGGTGCCGAATCTCCTGGGCAAGACGGAGGAGCAGGCCCGGTCCGAGCTGTCGGCGGCCGGTCTGGGGGTGAAGGGGGTGGACCGGAAGTTCAGCGAGGCCTTCGACCGCGGCACGGTCATGAACACCGACCCCCAGGGCGGCAAGCGCATCCGCGGCAACGGCGCGGTGACGCTGACGCTCTCCCGCGGCCCCGAGGTCGTGAGCGTCCCGGCGGTCAAGGGCAAGACTCTGGACGCCGCGAAGGCGGAGCTGACGTCGGCCGGTCTCGCGCCCGGCATCGTGACCCAGGCGTTCAGTCAGGACGTCGCCCAGGGCGCGGTGATCAGCACGGACCCGGAGGGGGGCCAGAAGCGGGCCCCCGACACGGCGGTGGCGATCGTCGTCAGCAAGGGTCGCCCGGTCCAGGTCCCGAACGTGGCCGGCCAGCCCGTGGACCAGGCCCGCGTCGCCCTCCAGGACCTCGGCCTCAAGGTGGAGACGGCGGCCGAGCAGGTCAACTCGCCCTCCCCCGCCGGTACGGTCGCCAACCAGTCGGCCGCCGCCGGAACCCAGGCCGCGGCGGGCGACACGGTGACGCTGACGGTGTCGAAGGGCCCGCGCCCGGTGCAGGTACCGAACGTCACGGGTCAGGAGGCCGACGCGGCCCGCAGGGCGCTGGAGGCCTTGGGCTTCAAGGTGAAGGTGGAGCGGCCCTTCTTCGGTTTCAGCAACACGATCGACGCGCAGTCGGTGCCCGGCGGCCAGAACGCGCCCGAAGGCAGCACGATCATCATCAGGACCAAGGGGCTGTAAGTGCTCGTGAACCAGCCCTCCGACCCGGCCCTGACCGGCCCGCCCGCCGACCCGGCCCTCACGGGCCAGGCCGCCGCCACCGACCCGGCCGCCGACGTGCGCGCCTCCGGGGCCGCGGCGCGCCGCAATCCGGTCGGCGGGCACGTCCCCGTGGCCGGCGGGCTCGCCTCGGTCGGCCTGACGTACGCCCGCGAGATGGGCGCCGAGGCCGTCCAGGTGTTCGTGGCCAACCCGCGCGGCTGGGCCACCCCGACCGGCAACCCGGCGCAGGACGAGCTGTTCCGGGCCCAGTGCGCGGCGGGGTCGGTTCCGGCCTACGTTCACGCGCCGTACCTGATCAACTTCGGCTCCCACACCGAGGCGACCGTCGAGAAGTCGGTGGAGTCCCTGCGGCACTCGCTCCGCCGCGCCCGTGAGATCGGCGCGCTCGGGGTGGTCGTGCACACCGGCTCCGCGACCGGCGGCCGCCCGCGCGAGGCCGCGTACGCGCAGGTCAGGCAGTACATGCTGCCGCTGCTGGACGAGCTGACGCACGACGACGACCCCTTCCTGCTGCTGGAGTCGACCGCCGGTCAGGGTTCTTCCCTGTGCTCGCGCACCTGGGACTTCGGCCCGTACTTCGAGGCGCTCGACCACCACCCGAAGCTCGGCATCTGCCTGGACACCTGCCACATCTTCGCGGCGGGCCACGACCTGGCGGAGCCGGGCGGCGCCAAGCAGACGCTCGACCTGCTCGTGGACACGGTGGGCGAGGGCCGGCTGAAACTGATCCACGCCAACGACTCCAAGGAGGGCGTCGGCGCCCACAACGACCGCCACGCGAACATCGGCCAGGGCCACATCGGGCGGGAGGCGTTCGGCGAGCTGTTCTCCCACCCCGCGATGGAGGGCGTACCGCTGATCATCGAGACGCCGGGCGGCAAGGAGGGTCACGCCGCGGACGTGGCCCTGCTGAAAGAACTGCGCGGCGCCCACGCCTAAAGCATTGGGGAATACCCCTGGGGGGTATACGGTTCCGCTATCCGCAGGACCGTAATCCGACGTTCCCAGGGGGCTGCGATGGACCACGCACATCACGGGCATGCCGACCACGAGGCACACGGCGACCACGACGCGCACGCAGGCCACGAGCACCACAGCGGCCACGCCGGCCACAACGGCCCTGTCAGCTGGGCCATGGCCGCCAAGGCCACCCTGCACTGCCTCACGGGCTGCGCCATCGGCGAAGTACTCGGGATGATCATCGGCACCGCGCTCGGCTGGGGCAACACGGCCACGATGATCGCGGCCATCGTCCTCGCGTTCTTCTTCGGCTACGCGCTCACCCTGCGCGGCATCCTCCGTGCGGGCGTGGACCTGCGTACGGCCGTCCGGGTGGCGCTGGCCGCCGACACCCTCTCCATCGCGGTGATGGAGCTGATCGACAACGGCGTGATCGCTCTGTGGCCGGGCGCGATGGACGCCCAACTCTCGGAGGCGCTGTTCTGGACGGCGCTCGCGCTCTCCCTCGCGCTCGCCTTCGTCGTCACCACCCCGGTCAACAAGTGGATGATCGGCCGCGGCAAGGGCCACGCGGTCGTCCACCAGTACCACTGATCGGCGACATCCGGGAGGGACGGCCTAGATCTCGGGGCCGTCCCCCGGCTCCTCCTGGTACGAGTAGCGCTGCTCGCGCCAGGGGTCGCCGATGTTGTGGTACCCCCGCTCCTCCCAGAAGCCCCGCCGGTCGGCGGTCATGTACTCCACGCCCCGGACCCACTTGGGTCCCTTCCAGGCGTACAGGTGCGGCACCACGAGCCGCAGCGGGAAACCGTGCTCCGCCGTCAGCAGTTCGCCACCCTGATGGGTGGCGAAGACGGTCCGCTCCGAGGAGAAATCAGCCAATCGCATGTTCGAGCTGAACCCGTACTCGGCCCACACCATCACATGGGTGACCTGCGGTGCCGGCGGGGCCAGTTCGAGGACGGTCCGTGCGAGCACCCCGCCCCATTCGGCCCCCTGCATGCTGAACTTCGTCACGCAGTGCAGGTCCGCCACGACCGAGTCGAACGGCAGGGCCGCGAACTCCTCGTGGTTCCAGCAGTGCTTCTCCCCGTCGGCCGTGGCTCCGAAGACGCGGAACTCCCAGCGGTCGGGCTTGAACTTGGGCACCGGCCCGTAATGGGTGACCGGCCAGCCTCGCTGCAACCGCTGCCCCGGAGGGAGCTCGAACTGCTCTGCTCCCGGAGATTCCCGGCTTTCCGGCTGACCCATGTCTCCATGGTGACAGACGGCGCGGGGTGGTCATGACCAGCTCCGGGCCGATCCGGGCAAGTCATGGTAACTCCCACTAAGGAGGCACTTACTGGACTGCCCCGGGGGACGGTGGAAGGATGCGCGCACTGCCCAGTCACGTAGCTGACATTGCTTGGAAGGAGCCTCTGCGATGCAGGGCGACCCCGAGGTCCTTGAGTTTCTCAACGAGCAGCTGACCGGCGAGCTCACGGCCATCAACCAGTACTGGCTGCACTACCGCATCCAGGAGAACAAGGGCTGGACGAAGCTCGCCCACTACACCCGTGCCGAGTCCATCGACGAGATGAAGCACGCGGACAAGATCACCGAGCGCATCCTCATGCTCGACGGCCTGCCGAACTACCAGCGCCTCTTCCACGTGCGCGTGGGTCAGACCCTGACGGAGATGTTCCAGGCGGACCGGCAGGTCGAGGTCGAGGCGATCGACCGCCTGCGGCGAGGCATCGAGGTCATGCGCGGCAAGGGCGACGTCACCTCCGCGCGTCTCTTCGAGGAGATCCTGGCGGACGAGGAGCACCACATCGACTACCTCGACACCCAGCTGGAGCTCATCGAGAGCATCGGGGAGCCGCTGTACATCGCGCAGCAGATCGAGCAGCCGGAGGGCTGAGCCGACCGCGTGCGGTCAGGCCGCGTACGCCGGCGCGGGCTCGGCGACCGGCGCGGGCTCGGCGGCGAGCACGGCCGCCGTCCGGCCCTTCTCCAGCAGCTCGCGGCGCGGGCACGCGCCGCGCCCGAGGAGGCCCTGGATGGTGCGGACGCACGAGCCGCAGTCGGTGCCGGCCTTGGTGGCCGAGGCGATCTGCCGGGGGGTGCACGCCCCGGCCTCCGCGTGTTCCTTGACCTGCTTGTCGGTGATCCCGAAGCACGAGCAGACGTACACGCGGTTCACCTCCCGGGAGTGGACTGGGTCGGACGGGGTCGGACGAGCCACTCCTATTCGGTGAGGCTTACCTAACCGTACCTAAGGTGAGGCTCCCCTAAAAGACCCGGATACGACAGTGGGGCGCGGATCACATCGATCCGCGCCCCACCGTCACGAGCCGCTTACTGGTCGCGGTACATCTCGGCGACGAGGAACGCCAGGTCCAGGGACTGGCTGCGGTTGAGCCGCGGGTCGCAGGCCGTCTCGTAGCGCTGGTGCAGGTCGTCGACGAAGATTTCGTCGCCGCCGCCCACGCACTCGGTGACGTCGTCACCGGTGAGCTCGACGTGGATGCCGCCCGGGTGGGTGCCCAGCGCCTTGTGGACCTCGAAGAAGCCCTTGACCTCGTCGAGCACGTCGTCGAAACGACGCGTCTTGTGGCCGGAGGCCGCCTCGAAGGTGTTGCCGTGCATCGGGTCGGTGACCCAGGCCACCGTCGCGCCCGAGGCCGTGACCTTCTCGACCAGCTCGGGGAGCTTGTCGCGGACCTTGTCGGCGCCCATGCGGACGACGAAGGTCAGCCGGCCCGGCTCCCGCTCGGGGTCCAGGCGGTCGACGTACGTCAACGCCTCGTCCACGGTGGTGGTGGGGCCGAGCTTGATGCCGATGGGGTTGGCGATCCGCGAGCAGAACTCGATGTGCGCGTGGTCCAGCTGGCGGGTGCGCTCACCGATCCAGACCATGTGGCCGGAGGTGTCGTACAGCTTGCCGGTCCGCGAGTCGGTGCGGGTCAGCGCACCCTCGTAGTCGAGGAGCAGCGCCTCGTGGGAGGCGTAGAACTCCACCGCCTTGAACTCGGCCGGGTCGGTGCCACAGGCCTTCATGAAGTTCAGCGCGTTGTCGATCTCCCGCGCGAGCTGCTCGTAGCGCTGCCCGGACGGGGAGTTCTTCACGAAGTCCTGGTTCCAGGCGTGCACCTGGCGCAGGTCCGCGTAACCACCGGTGGTGAAGGCGCGCACCAGGTTCAGCGTCGACGCGGACGCGTGATACATGCGCTTGAGCCGCTCGGGGTCCGGGATCCGGGCCTCTTCGGTGAAGGCGAAGCCGTTGACGGAGTCACCGCGGTAGGTCGGCAGGGTGACGCCGTCGCGGGTCTCGGTGTCCTTGGAGCGCGGCTTGGAGTACTGGCCGGCGATGCGGCCGACCTTGACGACGGGCACGGAGGCCGCGTACGTCAGGACGGCGCTCATCTGGAGCAGCGTCTTGAGCTTGGCGCGGATGTGGTCGGCGGATACGGCGTCGAAGGCCTCGGCGCAGTCGCCGCCCTGGAGCAGGAACGCCTCGCCCTTGGCGACGGCTCCCAGACGGGCGCGCAGCTGGTCGCACTCGCCCGCGAAAACGAGGGGCGGATACGACTCGAGGTCCGCGACGACAGCGCGCAGTGCCTCGGCATCGGGGTACGAAGGCTGCTGCGCCGCGGGAAGGTCTCGCCAGGTCGCCTTGACGGCGGGGGCGTGGTTTTCAGCGTTCACGGTCACCTCGTACACATTACGTCGTCAGGCGGGACGTCCAGCCCGATGCCCACTTGGTGAGACGGGTGTCTCCGGATATGGGGGACGCGGTCCGGAAGCCTCGCCTCCGCCAATGCGTGCGCTAGGGTCGGCGGCATGTACGCGCACTCGAACCTGAACTGGTGGTGGCCCGCTCCCGGCGGCCCACTCCTCTCGCGTACGTAAGAAGACACGAGCGACACGAAGGCCGCCCCGAGGGGCGGCCTTCCGCGTTTTGCGACGCGGGCCGTCCCTCCCTCCGGAAGGACGCCCACCCCATGACCACGGACCTCAGCCGCCTGCTGGACGAGTCCTGCCCATCGTTCGCCCTGCTGCGCCGCAGGACCCCCGGCCGCGACCACGACACCGTCGAGGTGCTGCTCGGCCCGGTCCACGAGGCCGAGCACCTCGCCGACCTCCCCGTACGGGACCTGCCGACCCTCGCCCTGGTGCCGTTCCGGCAGATCCGCGAGCGCGGGTTCGACGTGCGCGACGACGGGACCCCGCTGAGCGTGCTGGTCGCCGAGGAGGCCTACGAGGTGCCGCTCGCCGAGGCTCTGGCCGCACTGCCGGACCACGCGGTGCGCGTCGAGGGCGGCGGCTTCGACGTCCCCGACGAGGAGTACGCCGCAACTGTGGAGCGCGTGATCCGGGACGAGATCGGGCGCGGGGAGGGCGCGAACTTCGTCATCCGGCGCACCTTCGAGGGCCGGATCGACGGTTTCGGGCGCGCCGACGCCCTGGCCCTGTTCCGCCGGCTGCTGCTGGGCGAGCGGGGCGCTTACTGGACGTACGTGGTCCACACCGGGGAGCGCACCCTGGTCGGCGCGAGCCCGGAGGTGCACGTCCGGATGTCCGGCGGGACGGTCGTGATGAACCCGATCAGCGGGACGTACCGGTATCCGGCCGAGGGGCCCACGGCCGAGTCCCTCCTCGCCTTCCTCGGCGACCGCAAGGAGACCGAGGAGCTGTCGATGGTGGTCGACGAGGAACTCAAGATGATGTGCACGGTCGGTGACATGGGCGGTGTGGTCGTCGGGCCCCGGCTCAAGGAGATGGCGCACCTCGCGCACACCGAGTACGAGCTGCGCGGGCGCTCCTCGATGGACGTGCGGGAGGTGCTGCGGGAGACGATGTTCGCGGCGACCGTCACCGGCTCGCCCGTGCAGAACGCCTGCCGGGTGATCGAGCGGTACGAGAGCGGCGGCCGTGGCTACTACGCGGGGGCCCTCGCGCTGCTGGGCCGGGACGGCGCCGGGGCGCAGACGCTGGATTCCCCCATCCTGATCCGCACCGCCGACATCGCGCCGGACGGGACCCTGCGCGTGCCGGTCGGCGCCACCTTGGTGCGGCATTCCGACCCGGCGGGCGAGGTGGCCGAGACCCATGCGAAGGCGGCCGGGGTGCTGGCCGCGCTGGGCGTCCGCGCGGCCGCTCCCCGCCGGGTGGCCGCCGCCGCGGGCCTGGGCTGCGACCCGCGGGTCCAGGCGGCCCTCGCCGCCCGCAGGCACGACCTGGCGCCGTTCTGGCTGCGGATGCAGGACCGGCCGGCGGGCACCTCGGGCCACGCGCTGGTGGTGGACGGGGAGGACACCTTCACGGCGATGCTGGCGCACGTCCTGAGGGTGACCGGGCTGGAGGTGAGCGTGCGCCGCTTCGACGATCCGGGCCTGCGGGCGGCGGCCCTGGCCTGGGAGGGCCCGGTCGTGCTGGGACCGGGGCCGGGGAACCCGGCGGACGCGGCCGACGCGAAGATGCGGATGCTGCGCGCGCTGGCGGCGGACCTGCTGGCCGGGCACCGGGGCGGCCTGCTCGGGGTCTGCCTGGGCCACGAGCTGCTCGCCGCCGAACTCGGGCTGCCGTTGGTGCGCAAGGCGGAGCCGGCGCAGGGGGCGCAGACGCGGATCGATCTGTTCGGGGCGCCGGAGGTGGTCGGGTTCTACAACACGTACACGGCGCGCTGCTCCGCGCGGGACGCCGAACGGCTGGCGGCGCGCGGGGTCGAGGTCGCCCGGGACACCGCGAGCGGTGAGGTGCACGCCCTGCGCTCGGCGGCGGGCTTCGCCGGGGTCCAGTTCCACCCGGAGTCGGTCCTGACGCTGCGCGGCGCGCGGCTGATGGGCGACCTGCTGGCGTCCGTCCGCGCGGGCGCCCCGGCGTAGGTCCCGTCAGGGGGGGCCGCAAGCGCGCGGCCCCCTACCCCGGGGGCGACAGGGTGTTCCCGGAGCGGCGGCCGGCCAGGTAGTCGGCCACGTTGGCGACCGTCGCGCCGATGATCTGACCGACCGCGTCGTGCGTGTAGTACGCCTGGTGGGAGGTGACCACCACGTGCGGGAAGGTGATCAGGCGGGCCAGCGTGTCGTCCTCCAGGGCCTCCAGAAACTTGTCCGGGAAGAACACGCCGGCCTCCGCCTCGTAGACGTCGAGCCCCACCCCCGCGAAGCGCCCGTCGCGCAGTTCGTCGACCAGCGCCTCGGTGTCCACCAGGCCGCCCCGGCTCGAATTGACCAGGATCGCGTCGTCCTTCATCAGCCGCAGGGCCGCGCCGTCGACGATGTGGTGCGTGGCGTCGACGAGCGGCAGATGCAGGCTGATCAGGTCGGACGCGACGAACAGCTCGTCCTTGTCGACGTAGCGCATGCCCAGCTCCACGCAGGCGGGGTTGGGCACCACGTCCCAGCCCAGCAGGTTCATCCCGAAGCCGCGAGCGATCCGGGTGAAGGCCTCGCCGATCTTGCCGGTGCCGAGCACGCCTACGGTGCGGCCCCGCATGTCGCGGCCCATCAGCCCGTCCAGCCGGAAGTCGAAATCCCGTGTCCGGTTCGACGCGCGCACGATCCGCCGGTTCACGGCCATGGCCAGGGCCCACGCGAACTCGGCCACCGAGTAGGGCGAGTAGGAGGACACCCGGCTTACCGTGAGCCCGAGCTCCCGGGCGGCCTCCAGGTCGATGTTGTCGAAGCCCGTGGAACGCTGGGCGATCATCCTGGTCCCGCCGTCGGCCAGGGCCCGCAGGACCCGTCCGCCGAGGTCGGCGTTGACGCTGGTGGAGACGATCTCGTAGCCGCCGGCGATGGGGGCGGTGTCCTCGGTCAGGAAGACGTCCAGACAGCGCACGTCGTGATGGCCGGCGAACGCCTTCTCCATCAGCGGCCTCTCGTCGGCCCGCACCCCGAATGCCAGGATCTCCACGTTCGCTCCCGCCGCGCCCGGAAAAGACGGATCATGGGTCGTTCGTCACGATACGACCCATGATCCGCGGGCGCCCCGCGGCTCAGCCGAAGAACACTCCCGCCTCCGCGTACAGCGCCGGGTCCACCGTCTTGAGCTTGGAGGTGGCCTCGATGATCGGGACCCGGACGATGTCGGTGCCCTTGAGCGCGACCATCTTGCCGAAGTCGCCGTCACGCACCGCGTCGATGGCGTGCAGCCCGAACCGGGTGGCCAGCCACCGGTCGAAGGCACTGGGCGTGCCGCCGCGCTGGACGTGTCCGAGCACGGTCGTACGGGCCTCCTTGCCGGTCCGCGCCTCGATCTCCTTGGCCAGCCACTCGCCGACGCCCGACAGCCGGACGTGGCCGAAGGAGTCCTTGGTGGCGTCCTTGAGGACCATGTCGCCGTCCTTGGGCATGGCGCCCTCGGCGACGACGACGATCGGCGCGTAGCTCGACGTGAAGCGGGAGGTCACCCAGGCGCACACCTTGTCCATGTCGAAGCGCTGCTCGGGGATGAGGATGACGTTGGCCCCGCCCGCCAGGCCCGAGTGCAGGGCGATCCAGCCGGCGTGGCGCCCCATGACCTCGACGACCAGCACCCGCATGTGGGACTCGGCCGTGGTGTGGAGCCGGTCGATGGCCTCGGTGGCGATGCCGACGGCGGTGTCGAAGCCGAAGGTGTAGTCGGTGGCCGACAGGTCGTTGTCGATGGTCTTCGGTACGCCGACGCACGGGACGCCGTACTCCTCGAACAGTTGCGCGGCCACGCCCAGCGTGTCCTCGCCTCCGATCGCGACGAGCGCCTCGACCTCGTACTTGGCGAGGTTCTCCTTGATCCGCCGGACCCCGTGCTCCTGCTTGAACGGGTTGGTGCGCGAGGAGCCGAGGATGGTGCCGCCGCGCGGCAGGATGCCCCGCACCGCGGCGATGTCGAGCGGGACGGTGTCCCCTTCGATCGGCCCTCGCCAGCCGTCCTTGAAGCCGACGAACCCGTAACCGTACTCCTGGACGCCCTTGCGCACGACGCCCCGGATGACCGCGTTGAGGCCAGGGCAGTCGCCGCCGCCCGTCAGCACTCCGACCTTCATGGAATTTCCCTTCGCCACAGGGCCCGGCGGTGGCGCGGGGCCCGCATGACGGTCACGCTAGTGGTGACTCAGATCACAGCAAGGGCCCCGGAGGGGTCAATTCCGGCTGAATCAAGGGACATTGCGTACGCCCGTTCACTCGTACGAGGACATGAGTACGACGTACGACCGCGGTTACGCGTCGTCGAGGCCGCGTTCTATGGCGTACCGGACGAGCTCCACCCGGTTGTGCAACTGGAGCTTGCCCAGGGTGTTCTGCACGTGGTTCTGGACCGTGCGGTGGGAGATGACCAGCCGCTCCGCGATCTGCTTGTAGGACAGACCCTTGGCCACCAACCGCAGCACCTCGGTCTCGCGCTCGGTGAGCCGCGGGGCCTTAGGCTCGTCGGCCGCGACCGGCGCCGGGTCGGTGGCCAGTCGCCGGTACTCGCCGAGGACCAGACCCGCGAGACCAGGGGTGAAGACCGGGTCGCCGGCCGCGGTGCGGCGCACCGCGTCGATCAGTTCCTGGGCCCCGGCGGACTTCAACAGGTAGCCGGTGGCACCGGACTTGACGGCCTCCAGCACGTCGGCGTGCTCACCGCTGGCGGAGAGGACGAGGACGCGCAGCGCCGGATCGGCGCCGACCAGCTCCTTGCACACCCGCACCCCCGGCATGCCCGGCAGGTTGAGGTCGAGGACCAGGACGTGCGGGGCGGCCGGAACGGCCCGGCGGACCGCCTCGGGGCCGTCCCCGGCGGTGGCGACGACATCGAAGCCGGCGGCGGCCAGGTCGCGGGCGACCGCGTCGCGCCACATGGGGTGGTCGTCGACCACCATCACCCTGATCGCCCCGAGCGCTCCGAGCGCTCCGAGCGCTCCGAGCGCTCCGGACCCGTCGGGCTCGTTGCGCTCGTTGCGCTCATCGGGGTTGCCGGGCTTGTCGAGTTCGTTCGACTCGTCGGGTCGCGTCATCAGGTTCTCCCCCTCGGTACTTTCAGTTCCACTTCGGTGCCCTGTCCGGGGACGGACACCAACTCGGCGGTGCCGCCGAGGTCCCGCAGCCGGCCCCGGATGGACAGCGCCACGCCCATCCGGCCCTCGCCCTCCGCCTGGTCGAGCCGGCCGGCCGGGATGCCCGGACCGTCGTCCCGGACGGTGACGATCACCTCGTCCCCCCAGTCCTCGACCAGGATCCAGGCCCGGGCGCCCTCCCCCGCGTGCTTGCGCACGTTGTCCAGGGCCGCGCCGACCGCCGCCGCCAACTCGCGGGCGGCGGGCACCGACAGCGGCACGGGGCTGCCCGGCTCGGCGAAGCTCACCCGGGACCCGGCGTGCGGGGCGAGCAGCGTCCGCAGGTCCAACTCCCCCTCCTCGTCGCCCGACTCCTCGTCCTCGTACGCGTCCACGAACGCGCCCAGCGACTGGTCCCGGGAGACCCGGGACGCGGGTACGAGCCCACTGGAGACCAGGGTGCGCAGCGCCACCTCCTGTTCCCCGGCCATCCTGCCGAGTTCGGCCGCCTCGCCGCCCAGTTCGCAGCCGCGCCGCTGGACCATGGCCAGCACCTGGAGGACCCCATCGTGGATGTCGCGGGCGAGGCGCTCGCGCTCGCGGGTCGCGGCCTCGATCTCCAGCGCGCGGGCGAGGGTGGCCTCGCTGGCGCGGGCGACCTCGACGACGTAGCCGATGGCGATGGAGGCGACCCACACCAGCAGCACGTTGTGCAGGGTGTCGCGGGTCGGGTCACCGCCGTGGATGACGATGTTGGCGACGGCGACGGGTGTGGAGGCGAGAGCCGCCCAGCGCCAACCGCCCTTGAGGGCGAAGGCGAGCACGGAGCCGGCCGTCCAGATGCTGGGGAGGGTGGGACCGCCGGCGCCGATCCGCTGGTGGGTGTCGGCGAGCGGGGTGAGCAGGATGCCGGCGAGCGCGACGGTGAGGTCGGCCCCGAGGAACCGCTTGGTGCAACGGACGGCGCTCGCGACGTTGCGGTAGGTGGCCACGGTCCAGACGGCGAGCACGGCGAGGAAGCCCATCGCGACCGCCGGCCGGTCGAACTCCCTGTACGCGAAGGCGAACAGCAACACCGCGTAGACCATGGTGAGGAGCCGGTAGACCGTCAGGGCGCGCCACAGCGGCTGCTCGACCGACATGCGTACGACGCGCTCGCGCTCCGCCATCTCCCCCACCCCCGCGCGCGGGCGCCGCAGGCCCCGCCCGTTCCTACTCCTTGACCGCCTTGGCGGCCTTCTCCGCGTCGGCGATCTGCCGTTTGGCGGCCGTCGCGTAGATGTCCACGTACTCCTGGCCGGAAAGCTTCATGATCTCGTACATGACCTCGTCGGTCACCGAGCGGAGGATGAAGCGGTCGCTCTCCATGCCGCGGTAGCGGCTGAAGTCGAGCGGCTTGCCGATCCGGATGCCCGGGCGCATCAGCTTGGGCACCACCTTGCCGGGCGGCTGGATCTTCTCCGTGTCGATCATCGCCACCGGGATCACCGGGGCGCCGGTCGCGAGCGCGACCCGGGCCAGCCCGCCGGGCTTGCCGCGGTAGAGGCGGCCGTCGGGTGAACGGGTTCCCTCGGGGTAGATACCGAACAGCTCTCCGCGCTCGATGACGTCGATGCCGCTCTTGATGGCGGCCTCGCCGGCCCCGCGCGCGCCGGAGCGGTCCACCGGGAGCTGGCCGACGCCCTTGAAGAAGGCGGCCGTCAGCTTCCCCTTGACCCCGGGGGAGGTGAAGTACTCCGCCTTCGCGATGAAGGTCACCTTCCGGTCCAGCACGGCCGGCAGGAAGAACGAGTCGGAGAAGGACAGGTGGTTGCTCGCGAGGATCGCCGGCCCCTCCGCGGGAATGTTCTCGAGGCCCTCCACCCACGGCCTGAAGGCGAGCTTCAGTGAACCGCCGATCGAGAACTTCATAGCGCCGTAGATCAACTCGAAAGCCTTCCTTTGTCCGTCGAACAGACCTTAACCCCTGGCCGCCGCAGGAGCGGCCCGACGACCCTGGTCGGTGCCGGCGCGGTCGCGTACGGTGAAGTCACACAGCGCTACGTACCCCCCGCCCTTTCAAAGGAGTCCCTGGTGCCCGTCCTCCTTGGAGCAGAGCCGTTCCGCCACGACGGCGGGCCGGTCGGCGTCCTTCTCTGCCACGGCTTCACCGGTTCCCCGCAGTCGCTGCGACCCTGGGCCGAGTACCTGGCCGAGCGGGGACTGACGGTGTCGCTGCCGCTGCTGCCCGGACACGGCACGCGGTGGCAGGACATGCAGCTCACGGGCTGGCAGGACTGGTACGCCGAGGTGGACCGCGCGCTGCGGGAGCTGCTCGAACGGTGCGAGCAGGTGTTCGTGTTCGGACTGTCGATGGGTGGGGCGCTGAGCCTGCGGCTGGCGGCGAAGCACGGGGAGTCGATCAGCGGCCTCGTGCTGGTCAACCCCGCCAACAAGGTGCACGACCCGCTGGCCTTCGCCCTTCCTGTGGCGCGGCACTTCATCCGCTCGACTCCCGGTATCGCGAGCGACATCGCCAAGCCCGGGTCGGTGGAGGTCGGGTACGACCGGGTGCCGACGCGGGCCGCGCACTCCGTGCGTCGGTTCTTCCGGCTGGTCGACGCCGAACTGCCGCAGGTGACGCAGCCGGTGCTGCTGCTGCACAGCCCGCAGGACCATGTCGTACCGCCCGTGGACTCGGCGCGCATCCTGGCCCGCATCTCGTCCACGGACGTGACGGAGACCCTGCTGGAACAGAGCTACCACGTCGCGACGTTGGACCATGACGCGGAGCGGATCTTCGCGGACAGCTATGCGTTCGTCGGGCGGCTCGCGAAGAGCGTCGGGCGGGAGGGGGCGGCCAGCGGTGGCTGAGCACGAGGAGTCGTCCGGGGGTGTGCCCCCGTTGGACGAGGAGGCGGCGTGGGCGGCGATCGTCGCCGGGTACGGGCAGGAACCGCCGGACCCGCCGGGGTCCAGACCGTTCCGCCCCATCGAGAACCTGCTGCTGCCGGAGGAGGACGTCCAGCCGGAGCCCCGGCCCGAGAAGCCCCTGGGCGGCTCGGTGGTCTTCGCCCCGGGGGTTTCCCTGACCCCGGCGCCGGGACCGGGTCCCCGGGAACACACCCCGGCGGAGTCTCAGGACGGCGACAGCGACGGCGGCGACCACTTCGTCCCCCCGGAACCGGAGCTCCCACCGGCGGACACCACGGCGAAGTTCGCCTGGCTGGCGGTGGTGGGCGGCCCGGTCCTGCTGCTGCTGGCGGTGCTGCTGCAGTGGGAGATGACGTGGTGGCTGACGACGCTCGGCATCGGCGGCTTCCTGGGCGGCTTCGCGACGCTGGTGGCGCGCATGGCCCACGATGACGACGACGAGGACGACCCGGGCCGCGGCGCGGTGGTGTGACCTTTTCTTGACGCGCCGCCCGCACGCCCCGGCCTTGGCGGCCCTCCCCGGCTCCGCACCCCTGCGGCGAACCCCGTCCGCCGGGGGCCGGGGCCACCCGCGTGTGGCTCCGGCGGCTTGCCCGGGGCCCCGCCCAACGCGGGCACACCCAGCCCCGCCGGCGATTGAGGCGCGAGGTCTGGGGCGGAGCCCCATGCAGCCCGGCGGAGCCGGGGGCGCTTGCGCGGCGGCGCCGTACCC
Source organism: Streptomyces sp. Tek67B01 (assembly GCF_055231995.1). NCBI lineage: Bacteria > Bacillati > Actinomycetota > Actinomycetes > Kitasatosporales > Streptomycetaceae > Streptomyces > Streptomyces sp. Tek67B01. The sequence continues at coordinate 5,138,388 of NZ_JBUYUY010000001.1, read as the reverse complement.
CTCCCGGACAGCGCGCCCCAGGCGCACGGAGCCCGGCCCCAAGAAGGCGGGCGGCCGGTCAGGACGCCGGCAGGCGGAGGGCCGCCAGGACCGGCAAGTGGTCCGTGGCCGCGTCGAGGTCGGGCTCCACAACGCCCGGCAGGCCCTGCGGGACACCGCAGCCCAGAACCTCCACCCCCCGCGAAGCGAACACCGCGTCGATGCGCCGCGGCGCCCCGGACCGCGTGAACGTGTGCTCCCCGCCCCACGGCGCGACCGCCCAGCCGTCCTGCATCTGCGACGCCAGCCGCCCGAACGCCGGCCCTCCCGGGCTCTCGTTCACATCGCCCGCCACGATCGCGTACGGCGTGTCCATCGACCGCACCCGTTCCAGCAGCATCTCCGCCTGCGCCGCCCGCTCCCGCGCGTTCAGCGACAGGTGCGCGCTGACCACCCCCACCCGCACGGCCGGCCCGAACCGCACGACGGCCGTCGCGAAGCCCCGCCGGTGCAGCCCCGGCGTCAACGGCAGCAGGACGTCCTCGGTCCGCTCCACGAAGGCCCGCAGCGAGCACAGCAGCAGCGGCCCCGCGGCGCTCCCGCCCCCGCTCAGCACCACCAGGTCACACTTCGAGGCCAACCGCGCCGCGTGCTTGCGCCACCGGAAGAACAGCGGCGCCTCCTGCACGAACACCAGGTCCGGCTCACACGCCCGGATCACCCGGACCAGCGCTTCCTCGTCGTCGCGCAGCGAGCGCACGTTGTAGCTGAGCACCCGGATCACGGCGGAACCGTCGGGCTCCGTAAGGGACTTCGGCAGCGTGGCCGACAGCGAAGGCAGCTCCATACCGACCCACCCTACGCAGCTGCCCGCCGCTCCCCCAGGGGGCGCGGCGGGCAGCGGGCGTCGATCGTGGTCACCCCTGGCGGGCCAGGTCCGCCGCACCGACCAGTCCGGCCTTGCCGCCGAGCTGCGCGGCCAGCACCTGCGCGTGCGGACGCCACGCGCCGCCGATCAGCCAGCGCTTGAAGGACTTGCGGATCGGGTCGAGGACGAGGTCGCCCTCGTCGGAGACCCCGCCGCCGACGATGAACGCCGACGGGTCGAACAGCGACGCCAGGTCGGCCAGCCCCGCCCCGGCCCAGCGGGCGAGCTCGCGGAAGGAGTCGACGGCCACCGGGCAACCCTGCCGGGCCGCCTGACTGATGTGCTTGCCCTCGATGCCCTCGGGGGTGCCGTCGCCGAGCCCGAGCAGGATCGTCGCGTTCTCGGGCGTGGCCTTGGCGCGCTGCTTCGCGTACCGGACGAGCGCGCGCCCGGAGGCGTACTGCTCCCAGCAGCCCTGGCTCCCGCACCCGCACAGCAGGCCGTCCGGGACGACCCGGATGTGCCCGAATTCGGCTGCGACGCCGAAGCGCCCGCGCCGCAGCTTGTTGCCGATGATGATGCCGCCGCCGAGGCCGGTGCCGAGGGTGATGCAGATGACGTCGTCGTGGCCCTGGCCGGCCCCGAAGCGGTACTCGCCCCAGGCCGCGCAGTTCGCGTCGTTCTCGACGACGACGGGGAGGCCGATGCGCTGCTCGACCTTGTCCTTCAACGGCTCGTGCCGCCAGTTGATGTTGGGGGCGAAGAGCACGGTGGCGCGCTTGTCGTCCACGTACCCGGCGGCGCCGATGCCCACGGCGTCGATCGTGTGGTTGCTGCCGACCGCGGAGACCGCGGTGCAGATCGCCTCCGTCACGCCGTCCGGGGTCGGCGGGGTGGGCACCTTGTACGTCTCAAGGATGGTGCCCTCTTCGTCGACCACGCCGGCCGCGATCTTCGTGCCGCCGATGTCGACGCCGATGGTGAGTCCCATTAGTCCCTCGGTTTCCGGTCAAGCCCCGCCACGGCCAACCGTACCCGAGCCCGGCGGAGGTTCAGTCGAGATCGATCCGCTCGGCGGGCCCGGCGCCGGGGTCCTCGTCGCCGTCGTGGCGGGCGGCGTCCTCGGCGCGCGGCGCGGTGGCCGTCGGCCGTTCCCGCGTCCAGCGGCGCTCGTGGCCCTCGACGGCGGATCGGTAGGCGGCGAGCAGCTCGGAGCCGGCGGCCGCGAGGTGGTCGAAGACCTCGGGGTTGCGCTCGACCACGGGCTTGACGGCGGTCTTGGCCTGGTCGACGAACTGGCGCACCGCGCCCTGGGCGGCGCCGCCCAGCAACGGGTTGTTCAGGGAGGAGACCTTGTCGGCGACGGCCTCGAACAGCTTGAAGAGTTCCTCGGCGGCGGTGCCGGTCCCGCCGCCGCTGCCGGCGGCGGCGCCCCGCTCCGCGCGGAGGCGCTCCTTCTCGGCCGCGAGGTCCTCGGCGCAGGCCTTGGCCCAGGCGTCGTCGTCGGTAGGGCGGTCGGTGGCCTCGCTCATGGCGGACACTCCTGCGGCGGCTGCGATACGTGCGGTACTGGCTACCTTCGACGGTACCCGAACGGCGGTACGGGAATCAGCGCGCGCGGGGCCACAGCTGCGCGTCCGGGGTGAACCGGACGCGGAGCACGCCGTCGATGAGGGCGGCGCCCGAGACGGTGCAGCGGCGCAGCGCGGACGGCAGCGGAACGATCCTGCGGTAGGGCCCCGCCGCCAGGAGCAGCTCGTCGCCACGCCGGACCAGGTCGAGGTCGGCCTTGCGGGCGCCGGGCAGCGGGATCGCCCAGACGAGTACGCCGTCTTCGGCGCGCCGGTCCTCGACGGCCCAGGTCGGGCGGGGCGCGGGCGCCGCGGGGGCCAGTCCGGGGGCGGAGGCGGCGAGCCGGGCCGTGTCCTCGGGGCCCTCGGGGTCTCGTCCCAGGTGCGGGAGCGGGACCAGGGGGAGCTCGGCGGCCCACTGGGCGGCGTACTTCTCCCGCTGGGCGACGAGTCCGGCCGGCCAGGGCTCCGCGGAGTCCCGGGGCAGGGTCCGGTTGGCGACGAGGGACCCGGCGGACAGCTGGTGCAGGGCGAGCCCGAGTCGGCCGGCGCGCAGCGCGGTGTCGGCCCGGGGGCCGGGCTCGGCTACGAGGCGTACCTCGGTCGTCGGGGCCTCGACGACCGCTTGCACGGCCGCGAGTTCCTCGTCCCAGCGGGCGGCGGCCTCGTAGAGCCACTGGGCGGGCATCGGGACCCCGGCGAGCTGGGCGAGTACGGGGCGCAGGGCGCGGGCGGCCTGCCGTTCGGCGGGCAGCAGCCGGGCCAGGTAGCGGCGGAGCTGCGCGGGGAGGGCAAGGGTGGTCACCGTCTGGTGCAGCGGGGGCATGTCCACGACGACCAGGTCGGTGTCGGGGGCCGCGGCGGCCCGCCGCAGGGCGCGGAGCAGCGCGAACTGTTCGGCGCCGGGCAGTTCGGTGAGTTCCTCGGCTCCGAGGGGACGGCTGCCGAGCATGCCGAGGAGGGCGGCGCCGCGTTCCTGGAGGGCGACGAGTTCGGCCCGGAACTCCTCGCCCGAGTCGATCCGAGCGACCCGCAGCCGGGGTTCGTCCCGGTCGACCAGCGAGCCGAGGGGATCGCCGGGGTCACCGGAGAGCAGCAGTACGCGCCGCCCGTCCCGCGCGGCGGCGACCGCGGTGACGGCGGCCACGGTGGTCCGCCCGGCGCCACCGGGTCCGGTGACGAGCAGGGTGTGCATGCTGCGGTGCTCCTCGATGCGGTACGGATCGCTCACGGCCCCGGCCGGCGCCAGGGCGGACCGACCGCTTGCTCCCGAAGCCTACGGGCAACCCCCGACGGCCCCGAAGCCCCGTACGAGCCCCGCCGGCGGCCCGCAGGACGCATCGGAACGCACGGCCCGGACCGCCGGGACCAAGACGTCAGGACCGCGTCGCCGGGACCGGGGCGGCGCGCCCCGGCCGGGGGCGGGACGGCAGCACCCGGGCGGCTACAGCCGGGGCGGCTGCCGGCCCGCTCACGGCGGGGCCGAACCCGACGCCGGGCCGCCCCGAACGACCGGGACCCGGGCAGACCGGGCACCTGTTTGCGAACCCACGGGCAACACCCGGCGGCCCCGAAGCCCCGTACGAGCACCCCCGACCCCAACCACCACACGACCCCCGCCCCGGCGGACCGCAGGACGCGTCGGAACCGGCAGCCCGGACCGCCGGGACCAAGACGTCAGGACCCGGCCCGCCGGGGCCAGGGGCAACGCGCGGGCGGCTACGACGGGAGGGCGACGGCCCGCTCACGGCCCGGCAGCCACGCCCGGGCGGCCGGCCGGCCGCTCATGGCCGGGCGGCAGCGGCCGGTGGAGGCTGTGCTCACCGCGGCGCGGGCCTCCGCGTACCCGCGCTCAGGCGGATTCGACGCGCTTCTTCAGGCCGGCCAGGGCGCGGTCGATGATGACCTTCTCCGCCTTGCGCTTGATCATGCCCAGCATCGGGATCTTGACGTCCACCGTCAGCTGGTAGGTCACCTCGGTGTGCTTGCCGCCGGCCATCGGAGTCAGCTTGTACGAGCCGTCCAGCTGCCGCAGCATCTGCGACTTGTCCAGCGTCCAGCTGACCTCGTCCGCGCCCTTCCAGGTGTACGCCAGCGTGTGGTCGTCCTTGATCGCCCCGGCGTCCAGCAGCAGCCGGACCTTCTGCGCGCGGCCTTCGGCATCGGTCGCCAGCACCTCCGCCTCCTTCACCTCACCGGTCCACTCCGGGTAGCGGGCGAAGTCGGCGATCACGGCCATGACGTCGGCCGGGGCCGCCTCGATCGTGATGCTCGAGCTGGTGTGTTCCGCCATCGCGGTCGCTCCTCCGGGGAGTTCGACAAGTGTGTGGGGGCCTCCGGCCGCCGGGTGAAGGCTACCGCGCGTGCGGCCCCGGCCACTCCAGGGCCTCCCCCGGGGCGCGCTCGCACCGGCCGCTCACCACTCCAGCGCCCACGGCGTCCCCGTCGCCGCGAAATGGCCGACGTTCACGCATTCCGTGGCCCCGATCCGCATCCGCCGGGCCAGCGGCTGGTGGACGTGCCCGAAGAGCGCGTACCGCGGTCGTACCCGTCGTATCGCCGCCAACAGGGCCTCGCTGCCCCGCTCGAACCGCCGGGCCACCGTGTCGTAGCAGAGCTCCGGCACCTCCGGCGGGATGTGCGAGCACAGCACGTCCACCTCCCCCAGCGCCTCGACCTTGGCCGCGTACTCCTCGACGCCCACCTCGTACGGCGTCCGCATCGGCGTCGGCAGCCCGCCGCCCACGAAGCCGAAGACCCGGCCCCCGATCTCCACCCGCTGGCCGTCGAGCACGGTCGTGCCGGGTCCGGCGTACTCCGTCCACAGCCCCGGGATGTCGACGTTGCCGTACGTGGCGTACGTCGGGCTCGGGAACGCGGCGAACATGTCCGCGTACTGACGCCGGACGGCACCCTCGATGAGCCGCTCCCGGTCCAGTCCGGCCCACAGCTCCCGCCCGAGGTCGCGGGCCTCCGCGAACCGGCGCTGCGTGCGCAGCTCCACGATCCGGTGGGCGTTCTCGACGCCGAACAGGTCGGGGAAGATGCCGCGCGAGTGGTCGGCGTAGTCCAGGAACAAGACGAGGTCACCGAGGCAGATCAGCGCGTCGGCGCCCTCCCCGGCCCGGGCGAGCGCCTCGGTGTTGCCGTGGACGTCGCTGACTACGTGGACCCGCGTACGACTCTTCCTGCCACCCATGCCGCCACCCTAGGGGTGCCCGGGCCGCTCGGGTAGGGGCAGTCCCGCAAGTGGCCGGACCTGCGGTTACTTCCGAGTCGTCAGCGGGGTCGACTAGTGTCGGCAGGGGACCGCCGCGTCGTGTGACGCAGGGAACATCTGGCCGGTTCCCTCTATCGTGAACCCACTACCGGTGGGTAACGTCCGGTCGGTCCACACGGTGGCGATGGCGCCCAGAGGAGCAGCAGTCTTGCGCGAGTTCAGCCTTCCGGCCCTGTACGAGGTCCCGTCGGACGGGAACCTGACGGATCTCATCCGCCGCAATGCCGCCCAGCATCCCGACACCGCCGTCATGAGCCGCAAGGTCGACGGCCGGTGGCAGGACGTCACGGCCACCGACTTCCTCGCCGAGGTCCGCGCCGCGGCCAAGGGCCTGATCGCGTCGGGCGTCCAGCCCGGCGAGCGCGTCGCCCTGATCTCCCGCACCCGCTACGAGTGGGTGCTTTTCGACTTCGCCATCTGGAGCGCGGGCGCCATCACCGTCCCCGTGTACGAGACCAGCTCGCCCGAGCAGATCCAGTGGATCCTCGGGGATTCCGGCGCCGCCGCGGTGATCACCGAGAGCCCGGGGCACAGCGCCACCGTGGCCGCCCTGCGCGACCGGCTCCCGGAGCTGCGCGAGGTCTGGGAGATCGAGCAGGGCGCCTTCGAGGCGCTCAAGGCGGCGGGCGCGGAGGTCTCCGACGACGAGGTCGACCGCCGCGGCTCCCTCGCGAACGCCGACGACACGGCCACCATCGTCTACACCTCCGGCACCACCGGCCGCCCCAAGGGCTGCGTGCTGACCCACCGCAACTTCTTCGCCGAGTGCGGCAACGTCGTGGAGCGCCTCAGCCCCCTGTTCCGCACCGGCGAGTGCTCCGTGCTGCTCTTCCTGCCGGCGGCGCACGTCTTCGGGCGCCTGGTGGAGGTGGCGTCCGTACTGGCGCCGATCCGCCTGGGCTGCGTACCGGACATCAAGAACCTCACCGACGAGCTGGCGTCCTTCAAGCCGACGCTGATCCTCGGCGTGCCGCGCGTCTTCGAGAAGGTCTACAACTCTGCGCGCGCCAAGGCCCAGGCCGACGGCAAGGGCAAGATCTTCGACGCGGCGGCCGAGACGGCCATCGCCTACAGCCGAGCCCTGGACGCCCCGGGCGGGCCGTCCCTCGGGCTGCGCCTGAAGCACAAGCTCTTCACCAAGCTGGTCTACAGCAAGCTGCACACCGTCCTCGGCGGGCGCGGCGAGTACGCGATCTCCGGCGGCGCGCCGCTGGGCGAGCGGCTCGGCCACTTCTTCCGCGGCATCGGCTTCACGGTCCTGGAGGGCTACGGCCTGACCGAGTCCTGTGCGGCCACGGCCTTCAACCCGTGGGACCGGACGAAGATCGGCACGGTCGGCCAGCCGCTGCCCGGCTCCGTGGTGCGCATCGCCGACGACGGCGAGGTGCTGGTGCACGGCGAGCACGTCTTCACGGGCTACTGGAACAACGAGGCGGCGACCGCCGAGGCGCTGTCCGACGGTTGGTTCCACACGGGCGACGTCGGCACCCTCGACGAGGACGGCTACCTCGCGATCACCGGGCGCAAGAAGGAACTCATCGTCACCGCCGGCGGCAAGAACGTGGCCCCCGCGGTGATCGAGGACCGCATCCGCGCCCACGCGCTGGTCGCGGAGTGCATGGTGGTCGGCGACGCGAGGCCGTTCGTGGCCGCGCTGGTCACCATCGACGAGGAGTTCCTCGGCCGGTGGGCCGCGGAGCACGGCAAGCCGGCCGGGGTGACGGCGGCGGAGCTGCGCGAGGACGCGGACCTCATCGCCGCCGTCCAGCAGGCCGTGGACGACGGCAACGCGGCGGTGTCCAAGGCGGAGTCGGTACGCAAGTTCCGTATTCTGTCCTCCCAGTTCACGGAGGAGTCCGGCCACATCACGCCCTCGCTGAAGCTCAAGCGCAACGTGGTCGCGAAGGACTTCGCGGACGAGATCGACGCCCTGTACCGGGGCTAGGACGCCTGCCGCGGGTCCTCCGCCAGGATCCGCGCCATGTTCCGCTCGGCGAGGGCGGTGATCGTGACGAACGGGTTCACGCCGAGCGAGCCGGGGATCAGCGAGCCGTCGACGACGTACAGCCCCCGGTAGCCCTTGGCGCGGCCGTAGTCGTCGGTGACGTCGCCGAGGACGCAGCCGCCGAGCGGGTGGTAGGTGAAGTCGTCGGCGAAGGCCCTGTCGTCGCCGAACAGGTCGTAGCGGTAGATCGTGACGTTGGCCCGGTTCACGCGGTCGAAGAGGTTCTTGGCCGCGGCGACGGACGGGGCGTTCTGGTCCCGGGTCCAGTTCAGTCGCGCCGAGTCGGTGGCCGCGTCGTACGTGAAGCGGCCGCGTTCGGGGTTCTTGGTGATGGCCAGGTACATCGAGATCCAGTGCTCGAACCCCATGGGAAGCGGGGCGATCTCGGCGAAGACGGGATTGGCCGCGTTGTCCCAGTCGTCGATGCCGAGGGCGGGCATGGTCGCCTGGTTCGCGCCGACCGTGTCCCAGAGGTGGTTGGCGCGGGCGGTCATGACGTTGCCGTTGTGGCCCCAGCCCAGTCCGACCTTCTCCCCCAGCGCGGGCAGGGTCCCCGTCTCGCGGGCGCGCAGCAGGATCTCGGTGGTGCCGAGGCTGCCGGCCCCGAGGAAGAGCTGCGCGCAGCCGAGTTCGCGGGTCTGGGTGACCCGGCCGGTGAGGTCGATGGTGCGTACGGTCAACACGTAGCCCCCGGACGGGTCCTGGCGTACGCCGACCACCCGCTGGAGGGTCTCGATGGTGACGTTGCCGGTGCCGAGGGCGGCGGCGAGGTAGGTCTTGTCGAGGCTCTTCTTGCCTCGGTTGTTGCCGTAGATGACCTCGCCGGCCAGGGCGGATCTGGTGGCGGTGCCGGCCGCCTCGCGCTGCATGTAGGCGAAGTCGTAGACGTTGGGCACGAAGGTGGTCTTGAGCCCGGCGTTGTGTGCGTGTTTGCGGGAGATCCGGGCGAAGCGGTACCACTCGGTGGACTCGAACCAGGCGGGGTCGATGTCGTTGACGCCCAGCATGGCGCGGGCGCGGGGGTAGTAGGTGCCGTACATCTCGTCGACGTCGACACGCGGCAGGACCTCGGTGAAGTAGGACCGGCGGGGCGTGGGCGACATGCCGCCGTTGACGAGCGAGCCGCCGCCCACCCCGCGCCCGACGTACACGGACATGCCGTCGTAGTTCACCCGGTCGAGGACGCCGGGGTAGGGGTCGATGTCGCGGTTGACCACGTCGAGCCAGAGGAACTGCGCGAGCGGGGCCTCGGTGCGGTCGCGGAACCACATGGAGCGCCGGTCCGGGGCGGAGGTGGAGGGGAACACCTTCCCGTCCGGGCCGGGGGTGTCCCAGAGCCGCCCCATTTCGAGGACGACGGTCCGCACGCCGGCCTGCCCGAGGCGCAGGGCGGCGACGGCGGCCCCGTAGCCGGACCCGACGACGATGGCGGGGGCGTACTGGGCGGCGGGCGGCTCGACGGCGGCGGCGGCGGCGGACGACAGTCCGATCCGGGTGAACCCGAGGACGGCGGCGGTCTGGAGGGCGCCTACCCCGAGGAGTTGACGGCGCGTCAGGTTGGGTGTCATGGGCGCATCATGAGCGGGTTCCGCCCAACCGGCCATAACCCGCACCGACACTTATGTGAGTGACAGTCGGACATGGCTCGACCGTAGTCGCGCCCCGTCCGACCCCGCCCGCTTCGCCGGACCACGCCCCATGATCGACCGCGAGGTGCGAGAATTCGCCCCCGCCCCGCGTCCGGGCCTCACAGCAGCTCGCGGAGCCTCTCCGCGAGCAGGTCCCAGCGCCACTTCTCCTCGACCCAGGCCCGGCCCCGCTCGCCCATCCGGCGGCGCAGCTCCGGGTTCAGGAGCAGGGTCACGATCCGGTCCGCGGCCTCGGCCGGCTCCCCGCCCCGGACCACATAGCCGGTCTCCCCGTCCAGGACGGCGTCCGGCGCCCCGCCCGAGTCGCCCGCCACCACGGGCAGGCCCGTGGCGGAGGCTTCGAGGTAGACGATGCCGAGGCCCTCGACGTCGAGGCCGCCGCGCCGGGTCCGGCACGGCATCGCGAAGACGTCCCCGGCGCCGTAGTGGGCGGGCAGCTCCGCCCAGGGCACCGCCCCGGTGAAGACCACCGAGTCCGCGACCCCCGTGGAGGCGGCCAGCGCCCGCAGGTCCGCCTCGTACGGGCCGCCTCCCACGATGAGCAACGCCGCGTCCGGCACCGCCGCCAGGATGCGCGGCATCGCCTCGATCAGGGTGTCCTGCCCCTTGCGGGGCACGAGCCGGGACACGCACACCACCACCGGCCGGTCGGTCAGGCCCAGCCGGGCCCGTACCGCGGCCCCGCCCGATCCGGGGTGGAACGTCTTCTCGTCCACGCCCGGCGGCAGTTGCGTCATCCGCGCCGCCGCCCCGTCCGTGAGCGCCGAGGCGATCCGGGTACGCGTGTACTCCCCCAGGTAGGTGAGGCTGTCGGTGCCCTCGCCGATCCGCCGCAGCAACTGCCGGGCGGCCGGTAGCTGCGCCCAGCCCGCCTCGTGCCCGTGCGTGGTCGCGACGATCCGCCGGGCGCCCGCCCTGCGCAGCGCCGGACCCATCAGGCCCAGCGGGGCCGCCGCGCCGAACCACACCGACGCGCAACCGTGTTCGCCGAGGAGTTCCACCGCGCGCCGGGTCACGCGGGGCGTCGGCAGCAGCATCGTCGTACGGTCGCGCACCACCTGGAACGGCTGCTCCGCGTCGAAGGCGGCGGTCGCCGCGCGGCCCTCCTCGTCGTGCTTCCAGGTGGAGGCGTAGACGACGATCCGGGCGGGATCCAGCCGCAGGGCCATGTTGTGCAGGAAGGCCTGGATGCCGCCCGGTCGCGGCGGGAAGTCATTGGTCACGATCAGCGTCTTGTGCATCGCCAGCCAACGTACCCGACGCCCCTATGCGAGCTCCTCCCGCAGGGCCTCGCGCCAGGTCCGGGTCAGTTCGGCCCGGTCCACCCCGAGGGTCTCGTCCAGGGCCGTCGGCAGCGGTGCGCGGCCCGCCTCCTCGTATAGCCGCACCAGGGCCGCGTCGCCCCACTTCGCCGCGATGAGCCGGCAGGCGAGCCAGGCTCCCTCGTACGACCGCGCCAAGGCCTCCGGGGCACCGCCGAAGGCGAAGTCCCCGTCCGCGGGCAGCGCGCCCGGCAGGTCGCCCCGCCGCACCGCGCGGGCCAGCTCCGGCGCGGCCTCGGCCGGGGGGTGGCCGCCGGCCCGGTACGCGGCCCAGTCCGCGAAGCCCTCGGACAGCCACAGCGGGGTCTTCGCGGTCGTCGCGGCGCGGGTCGCCACATGGGTCGTCTCGTGGGTCAAGACGATGCCCCGGCCCGCCTCCGACAGGCTCGCGTACCCCTCCGGGTTGATCACGACCCGGTCGGCCGGGGCGGGCCCGGATCCCACCCGGCCGGTGGTGACGGCGCCCATCCCGCGGTAGGCGTCGGCCGGGCGGCCGAGCAGCGCCGCCATCGCGTCGAGGGTCGCCGGGGCGAGCACCACCACCCGGCCCGCCCACGGTCGCGGCCAGGCGGCACTGACCGCGGGCACCGCCCGGTCCGCCTCCGCCGCGATCCCGGACAGCGTCCCCTCGTCCCGGCCGACGCCCAGCACCAGCGCGTGCGCTCCCCGTACGACCGTCACCGCGCCCTGGTCCCAAAGCTGCGGCGGCGCTCCCGGCGCGGGGCGGTCGGCGGCGACCCGCCATCCGTCGGCGCCGCCGCGCACCAGCTCCACCTCGCGCGGGGCGTCCGCCGCGGCGCCGTCGTAGCCGACAAGGCGGTAGTGCAGCACCGCCCGCGCGAAGGCCCGCGCACCGTCCCGACGCACCGAGGTGACCTCGTACGACCATCCCTCCAGCGGGATGCCGGCGAGCCGGGCGGGCGGCGCCGCGGCCCAGTCGGCGACGGCCTTGCGGACGGCGGGGACCGTCGTGTCGGCGGCCGGCGCGGCGCAGCCGGTCGCCGGCGCGCACAGGAGCGGGACGAGCGCGAGGAGGCGTACGAGGCGACGACCGGGGGGCATCAGCCGATCGTACGCACCCGCCCGTCAGGGCCGGGTCACCGAGGACACCGGCATCATCCCGACCGGGTCGTAGCGCACCCGGGCCCCCGGGTAGGGCGCGTGGACGACCTGCCCGTTGCCCACGTACATGGCGACGTGGCTGGCGTCCGAGCGGTACGTCACCAGGTCCCCCGGCTGCGCCTGTGACAGCGGCACCCGCCGGCCGGCGTACCGCTGCTCCTGGGAGGTGCGCGGCAGGGACACCCCGGCCTGGCGGTAGGACCACACCATCAGCCCGGAGCAGTCGAACCCGGAGGGCCCGGTCGAACCCCACACGTAGGGCCGGCCGATCGCGGCGCGGGCCGCGCGCACGGCTGCCGCGGCCCGGGACGAGGAGGGGACGGCCGAGGACAGGTCGGGCAGCGCGTCGGGGCGGTCCTCCGAGCGCGAGGCCCGCTCGAAGTCGGCGCGCTCCTCGGACGGCATGGCGTCCAGCAGCCGCCGGGCCTGCGCGAGTTTCGCCGTGACTTCCCGCTTGTGCTCGGCGACGTCAGAGCGCAACGCCTCCAACTCCGCCAGTTTGACGGAGGCCTCCTGCCTTTCCTGGCCGAGCCGCCGCTGCTCCTCGCGCAGTTCGGTGAGCTGCCGGGCCTGACGGCCGCTGAGCCGGTCGAGGACGGCGGCCTTGTCGAGGTAGCCGTCGGGGTCCTCGGACAGCATCAGCGCGAGGGCGGGGTCGAGACCGCCGGAGCGGTACTGGGCCCCCGCGAAGGCGCCGAGGACGCCACGCATGGTGTTGATGCGGTCCTGGCCGCGGGCCACGGCGTCCTGCGCCCGGCTGATCTCGGCCCGGAGCTTGCCGGCCTTCTCGTCGGCCTCGTTGTAGCGCTCGGTGGCCTGCTCGGCCTCCTCGAAGAGCCGGTCGACCTGCGCGCGGGCGCCCGACGGGGGCTCCTGGGGCAGGGCCGGGGCCGCGCTCGCTACGGCCCCCGTCAGGGCGACGGCGGCGCCGGCCGCGGCGGCGGTGAAGGCGGTGAGCTTGATGCTCCGGTCGAGGCCGGTGAGCCCGGGCCGGCGATGGGACGCCACGTGAAACCGCTCCCTTGCGCTGCGCGCAGCCCGGGTCCGCCCCCCGTGGACGGCCGTGTGCCGGGTTCCGCGCTGGCAGACAGTAGCCGCGCCGCCGGGCACCGGCCAACGACCGTCCGGGGGTGCGCACGACGACGCCCCGCCGGAGACGCAGGTCACCGGCGGGGCGGGGGGTCAGGGCGGCGCCGCGCGATTCGCTCGGATGGGCGGTGTAGGGCGCGTCCCGGGGGTGTTCGGCTCAGCCGACGCGGACGCCGAACTGGAACGGCATGTCGTCCATCGGCTCGTACTTGACGCCGCCGTTCGGGGCCGGGTGGGAGGCGTGGAGGACTTGGCCGTTACCCGCGTAAAGGCCCACATGGTGCAGGTCGCTGAAGAAGAAGACCAGGTCACCGGGCTGGAGTTCGCTCCGGCCGATGCGCGTGCCGTCGTTCACCTGGGTGAAGGTGGTACGGCTGATGCTGACGCCCGCCTGCGCGTAGGCCCATTGCGTCAGCCCCGAACAGTCGAAGGAGTTGGGGCCGGTGTCGCCCATGTGGTAGGTGGCGCCTTCCACGGACGCGGCGGCGGCGAGGGCCGCCCCGGCCCGGCCCGAGCCCTTCGCGGCGCCGCCGCCACCGCTCGCGCTGCGGCTGGCCCGGCTGCTGCTCGCGCCGTCGGCACTGAGCTGCGCCCGGTCCTGCGCGCTCAGGGTGTTCAACTGGGCTTGGGCCTGGGCGAGCTTGTCCTGCGCGGCCTTCTTCTGCTCGCCGAGCTCCTTGCGGGTGGCGTCGAGGTCGGCGAGCTTGCCGGAGGCCTCTTGGCGCTGCTGGGCCAGGAAGCGCTGCTTGGCCTGGATCCTGCCGATGGTCTCGATCTGCTTGGCGCTCAACTGCTGGAAGGTGGAGGCCTTGTCGAGGTAGCTCTGCGGGTCGTCGGAGAGCAGGAGCGTGAGGGACTGGTCGATGCCGCCGGTGCGGTACTGGGCGCTGGCCATCGAACCCAACGTGTTGCGCATGTCGTTGAGTTCGAGCTGGCCGCGCGCGACCTGGTCTTGGAGCTGCCCGATCTCCTTTTCGAGCTTGTCCTGGCGGTCCTTGGCGCCGTCGAACTTCTCGGTGGCCTGCTCCGCCTCGCCGTAGAGGGCGTCGACCTTGGCCTTGACCTCGTCCTTGTTCGGCTTGTCGGGGGCGGCCATGGCCGACTGCGAGGAGAGGGCGACAGCCGCTGCGGCGAAGGCGGTGAGCGCGGTCACGCGCGAGCGGCTCGGCTGCTTGGGTCGACGGTGGGACGCCACGAAGGCGAGCTCCTTCTTCCTCACGCCGCCGGAACGGAACACCACACGTTCGGGCAGCACCTTCGCCGTCACCCCGAATGAGTGACCTACCGCACGAAGGTTTGAACAGACCCTAGTGACCCGGCTGTGATCAGTTCAAATCCTCGTGAGCAAAAAATCGGCCCCACACCGACTTCTTCACCCGCTCCCAACGCTGGGTGCCGGGGACTTGACGGTACGTTCCCACGACGCACCGCCAATTCCGGCATCGCGGACGGTAATTGTCGAGAACGGTCGATCCACCACGACCGCGGGCGAACGTCATGAAACGCGCGAAAGCCGCTTCAGCAACAAGGCGGACGTAACAGGACGGGCTCCGGACTTCGCCACGCCGTCCGCGACCTCGCGGTCGGTGGACACCACGACCACCGGGCGGCCGGGGGGCTCGGCCCGCACCAGTTGACGGATCAGCTCGTCCGCCGTGACCCCGGCCTTCGAGAAGAGCACGCGCACGCCGCGCGGCGGCGCGAGGAGCACCGGCGCGGCCAGCTCGGCGCCGTCGAAGACACAGGTCATCTCGGCGCCCGTCTGGGCGGCCAACATCGACAGCCCGCCCAACAGCCGCAACCGCTGCTTCTCCAGCGGCATCGTCGGGTAGCCGGTCTTCGTCACGTTGTAGCCGTCGACCACCAGATGCGCCTGGGGCAGCGCCAGCAACTGGTCCAGCAGCGCCGGATCGGTCTCGGACAGGGCCCGCGCCGCGATGTCCTTCGGCGTCATCCGGCCGGGCTCCACCGCGTCCACCGTGTCCGCCGGCCGCGTGGAGACCGGCGGCAGCGCCAACTCCCGGCGCAGCCCGGCGGCCGCGTCCAAGACGGTGTCCAGCAGCAGCCGCAGCCTCATGTCCTCGATGCTGCGTCCCTCCCGGGTGGCCCGGCGCGAGGTTTCCAGCGCCGACTCCACCTCCGCCAGCCGGGACTTGAGCCGGCGGCTCTCGCTCTCGGCGGCGGCGACCCGGGCGGCGGCGTCGCCGCGGATGCCGTCGACCTCCGCGGTCAGCTTGCGCAGGGCCGCCTCGCCCCGCTTGACGTCGCTCTGGGCGCTGCGCAGCTTGCGCTGAAGCGATTCCGCTTCCTTGCGGACCGCGTCGAGCTCGGCCCGCACCTGCTCGCCACCCGAGCGTTGCGACGCGCGCGCGTGGGCCAGTTCCTCGCGCAGACGTTCCAGCTCGCGCCGGGTCTCGTCACCGACCCGCTCGGCATCGGCGCGTTGGACCTCCTCGCCGGCGGCGGCCACCAGCTTGACCCAGCCGGAGGGCCGCAGGATGTACGCGGCGGCCGCCACGTCCTGCGGGTCGGCCGCGGCGGGCGGGGCACCGCACTCCAGCGCCCCGGCCAGTTCCGTCTGGGCGTCACGGAGCTTCTCGGCGACGCGCCCGCGGAACACGGGGTCCGTCTCCACGGCCGCGGCCATCGCGTTCCCGGCGAACTTGGCCCGTCGGGTCGGGGTGAACCGGGCGTACTGGCGCAGCTGCGCGGGCAGGTCCGCGACCGTCAGACCGCCGAAGGCGTCCGAGACGAGCGCGATGACCCGGCGCCGGACGCCTTCCGGCAGCGGGCGGTCGAGCACCTCCGCGGCGTCGCCGGCCGCGTCGGCCGGCTCAGCGCCGCTTGCTGGCTCCACAATCCGTCACCCCTACCGTGATCTACTGTGGGCCCGGCTCCCGTCAGGAGTCCGCGCCCGGCCTGTCCACGAGCTCGATCTGGTCCACCGCGTTGCACCAGCGGCAGCGGACCGACTCGATGGTCTCATTGACCACCTCGCGCTCCTCGACCGTGGGCTCCCCGGCGAGGTCCAGGTGGACGTACTCGACGACCTTCGACGAACGGGTGACGTCGAAGCGCGTGAGGTTGCCGCACAGGGTGCAGCGCCACCGGGTGGTGTCGGTCGGCAGGGGAACCGTCATCAGGCCGCTCTCTCCTTCGTAGCTCTTTCAATTAAAGCCGCCCGCCGCAGCCGTCGGGGCGTGTGACGGCCTTTTCCGCGGACCGCAGCACGTAACCCTACGGCCTGGCACCGCCCGGACGGGGGCTCTGCTGCGTCATGCTCTGTCTCATGATCGTAAGGTGGCAGGCTGCCCTCGGGGAGGCCGTGCGGGGCCCGGTGGTCACCCGCGCGCTGATCGCGGGCTGCTGTGTGGTGTTCGTCCTCGGCCCCGCCTCGGGGCTGAACCCGGTCTACGGGACGGGTGACCTGTTGTTGGAGACGGGGACCGCGTACTTCCGGCGCTGGGGCGTGGTCCCGGACGAGCTGTTCGGGGGGACGGCCGGGGCCCTGCTGACACCGCTGACGGCCCTGTTCGTACACGGGAGCTGGCTGCACCTGCTCGGCAACATGCTGTTCCTGTACGTGTTCGGCGCGATGGCGGAGGAGCGGATGGGCCGCCCGGCGTTCCTCGTCTTCTACGTCGCCACGGGCTACCTGGCGCTGGCGGCGTACGCGGCGGCCAACGCCTCCTCCGACCAGACGCTGGTCGGCGCGTCGGGGGCGATCTCGGCGGTGCTGGGAGCGTTCCTGTGCCTGTTCCCGCGGGCCCGGGTGACGAGCCTGTTCCCGTTCCTCTTCTTCCTGCCGCTGCGGTTCCCCGCGTGGATCGTGCTGATGTTCTGGTTCGTCCTGCAGTGGCTGGCGGCGCACCGGGCGGCGAGCGGACCGGGGGTGGCCTACCTGGCCCACGTGGTGGGGTTCTCCGTCGGGTTCGCCTACGCCTGGGTGCGCTATCGGCGTACGACTAGAGTGAGGCGACCAGCGACGGCCAGCGAGGGAGACAGCCAACCGTGATCACCGCGATCGTGCTCATCAAGACCAGCGTGGACCGCATCCCCGAGATCGCCGAGTCCATCGCGCAGCTGGACAGCGTCAGCGAGGTCTACTCCGTCACCGGCACCTACGACCTCATCGCGCTGGTCCGCGTCGCCCGCCACGAGAACCTGGCGGACATCATCCCGGGCCGCATCAGCAAGATCCCGGGCGTGGAGGCGACGGACACCCACGTGGCGTTCCGCACGTACTCCCAGCACGACCTGGAAGCGGCCTTCGCCATCGGCCTCGACGCGTAGTCCCGCCGGGGTTCTGCCGGGCGGGGCTTCCGCCCCGGCCCCCGCGCCTCGGCGCCGGACCGCCCCCGCCGGCCTCCGGTCCCGCCTCACAGCTCAGGCCGGCTCTCCCCCGGCCGGGCCACCCGCCCTTCGCCGGCCGGAAGACGTACCCGCGCAGCTGGCCGCCGAGGCCGCGGTCGCCTCCCCATAGCCGCCCAACGGATCGCACTCCGCAGCGCGGATCACCGCGTAAGTGTCACGGCCCCGGAGCCGTGGGAGCGCGGGGCAAGCGGTTTGCCGACCGCCGCGCGGCGTCGACGGACGGACCCAGCGGCGACGGACGGAGTCCGGCGCAGCGGCACGAAGCCCGGGAGGGCCGCCAAGGCCGAACGGTGCGAGGGCGCGTCAGGAAACGGTGCGGTGCGAGGGCGCGTCAGGACACCGGCACGCAGCGGCCCTCTTCCGTGCGGTAGCTCCACTTCGCCCCGTCCGCGACCAGTTCCCGTACCGCGCGGACGAAGCGGTCCACGTGTTCGTCCGGGGTGCCCGCGCCGAAGCTGACGCGGATCGCGTTGAGCGACCTCTCCCCCGGCGCCACCTCCGGCGCTCCGCACTCGCCCTGGGCCTGCGGCTCGCTGCCCAGCAGCGTCCGCACCAGCGGGTGGGCGCAGAACAGGCCGTCGCGGACGCCGATCCCGTACTCGGCCGACAGCGCGGCGGCGAAGTGGGAGCTGTTCCAGCCGTCCACCACGAACGAGATGACGCCGACCCGCGGGGCGTCGTCGCCGAACAGGGACAGCACCCGGACCTCCGGGACCCCCGCCAGGCCCTCGCGGACCTTCGCGATCAGCTGCCGCTCCCGGGCGACCAGACCCTCGAAGCCCGCCTCCGTCAGCGCCCGGCAGGCGGAGGCGATGGAATAGACGCCGATGACGTTCGGGGAGCCGGCCTCGTGGCGGGCGGCCGTGGTGTGCCACTCGACGTCCACGCCGCCGTCCTCGCGCCGGGCGACCTTGCGCGAGGCCCCGCCGCCGGCCAGGTAGGGCTCCGCCTCCTGGAGCCAGTCGGCCCGCCCCGCCAGCACGCCCGATCCGAACGGCGCGTACAGCTTGTGCCCGGAGAAGGCGACCCAGTCCACGTCCAGCTCCCGCACCGACACGGGGTGGTGCGGCGCCAGCTGGGCGGCGTCCAGGACGATCCGCGCGCCGTGGGCGTGCGCCGCCGCGGCCAGTTCCCGCACCGGCCACAGCTCACCGGTGACGTTGGACGCGCCGGTGACGCACACCAGCGCCGGACCGTGGGGGTCCCGCGCGGCCAGCGCCCGCTCCAGGGTGGCGACGGCCTCGTCCGGCGTGCGCGGCGCGTCGAGGTAGGTGACCTGAGCGTCGCCCCACGGCAGCAGCGAGGCGTGGTGTTCGGTCTCGAAGACGAAGACCTGGCAGCCGGCGGGGAGCACGGCGGCGAGCAGGTTGAGCGAGTCGGTCGTGGACCGGGTGAAGATCACCTGGTCGCAGGGGCGGCAGTCCAGGAACTCCCCGACAGTGACCCGGCTCTGCTCGAACAGGTCGGTGGAGAGCTGCGAGAGGTACCCCGCGCCGCGGTGAACGCTGCCGTAGTACGGGGCGTACGCGGCCACGTCGTCCCAGACCCGCTGGAGCGCCGGCGCGCTGGCCGCGTAGTCCAGGGCCGCGTAGGTGACCTCCCCGCCGGTGACGAGCGGGACGGTGACGTCCCGGCCGAGTACGGCCAGCGGCTCGGCACACACGGCGTCGGCGGAAACCAGGTCGTCGGCGTGTTCCACGCGGGCGTGCTCGGCGGTGGCGTTCAGGGATGCGGACATGGCGGTATCTCCCGGCAGGCAGGGCTGAATGGCTTCGGGTTCTGCCCGTACGCGGGTACGGCTCGGCGGCCGTCCGGGGTACGGGGATGCCTCGGGGTCCGGGTACGCGGAAGCGACCCTGTTCCGAGGGTGAAGAAGGGGCGGAGACGCCCTATCGCATTCGCTTGCTCACGGAAAACGCTCCTCGAGGACCAGGATCCCTGGTGTCGAGGGATCCGCGCTTGCCGTAGACCTCACTGCCTACGGCCTGGTCATCACCCGGGGCACCCCGCCACGGAAGGAGGGTTGCCGGACAGCGAGCCGGGGCCAAAACGCTGTCACTCGTGACCTGGTCAGCATCCTGCCACAAGATCCCTCACGCGCAAGACCCCGGTCCGCATGCTGGACCGGGGTCACCTCTTTCACGCCGTTCTCGCACCGCTCGGCCGCAGCGGGCCTCCCGGGCCTCGAACGGCTGCGCCGGCCTCCGGCCGCCGAACCCGTGGCGGGATGGGCCCCGTCCGCCGCCCGGCCGGTGCCTACGCGTTGCTCGCCGCCACCCAGCGCTCCAGGGCCGCCCGGGCCGCACCCGAGTCGATGGCCTCGGCCGCGCGGGCGATTCCCGCCCCGATCTGCTCCTCCAGGGAGCCGGTGCCCGGGTCGAGCGCCACGAGGGCGGCCGCCGAGTTCAGCAGCACCGCGTCCCGTACCGGACCGGTCTCGCCCGCCAGCAGCCGACGCGCCACGTCCGCGTTGTACGAGGCGTCCTCGCCCCGCAGCGCGGAGACGTCCACGAGGTCGATCCCGACGTCACGCGGGTCGAAGGGCTGCTCCTTCACCGCGCCGTCGCGCACCCACCACACCCGGGACGTGGCCGTCGTCGTCAGCTCGTCCATGCCGTCGTCGCCGCGGAAGACCAGGGCCGAGGAGCCACGTTCGGCGAGCACGCCCGCCACGATGGGTGCCACGCGGGCGTCGGCCACGCCGGTCGCCTGGGCCCTGACCCGGGCCGGGTTGGTGAGGGGGCCCAGGAAGTTGAAGGTGGTCCGGATGCCCAGCTCCTTGCGGGCTGCGGCGACGTGCCGCAGCGCGGGGTGGAACTTCACCGCGAAGCAGAAGGTGACGCCGGCCTGCTCCGCGACCTCCACCACCCGTGCCGGGGTCAGGTCGAGGTTGACGCCGAGCTTCTCCAGGACGTCGGAGGCCCCGCTCGCGGAGGAGGCGGCCCGGTTGCCGTGCTTGACGACCTTGGCGCCGGTACCGGCCACCACGATCGCGGACATGGTCGAGATGTTCACCGTTTTGGCCCCGTCGCCGCCGGTGCCGACGATGTCCACCGTCCGGCCCGGGACCTCGATCAGGTTGGCGTGCGCGTACATGGCCCGCACCAGGCCGTTGATCTCGGCGACCGTCTCCCCCTTGGCCCGCAGCGCGACGGCGAAGCCGGCGATCTGGGCGTCGGTGGCTTCCCCGCGCATGATCCGGTCCATGGCCCATGCCGTGTCGTCGGTGCTCAGGTCCCGGCCGGTCAGCAGGGCGTCGAGTACGCCGGGCCAACCGCGGACCGCCACGCTGTCGCCGCCTGCCGGGGTCACAACGTTCATGGTCCGCTCCTGCTGCTCGGGAAAGTTCCACGTCGAATGGGGTGAGGAGCCCAGCCTATCCAGCCTGGGCGGACGGCAAAGAGCCCCGTCCAGACCCTGGACGGGGCTCTCGCCGTGGCGACACCAGGATTGACCTGAATCAATCCCTCAAGCGGTCAATCGGGATCAGTGGTGGCCGTGGCCGCTCTGGATCTCCTTGTACTCCTCCGCCGTGGGCTTCGGAATCTGGTTGTTCTCCGCGTAGAAGCCCTTGCTGAGCTTCGCGCGGAGCTTCTCCGTGGCCTTCGGCTTGCGCTCCACGCCGTTCTCGTCGACCGTCGGGCCGAGTTCGATCGGCCGGTACTGCTCGTGCGAGGTGAGCGTGTGCAGCTTCGCCTGCGGCAGCGGCTCGTGGACCTCGACGAACTCACCGTGCGGCAGCCGCTTGATGATGCCGGTCTCGCGACCGTGCAGCACCTTGTCGTGGTCCCGGCGCTGGAGGCCGAGGCAGATGCGCTTGGTGGCGATGAAGGCCAGGACCGGGACGACGAAGAAGCCGATCCGGACGAACCACGTGATGTTGTTGATCGAGAGGTGGAAGTACTGCGCGAACATGTCGTTTCCACCGCCGATCAGCAGGACGATGTACTCCGCGATCCAGGCGACACCGAAGGCCGTACGGGTCGGGACGTTGCGCGGGCGGTCCAGCAGGTGGTGCTCCCGCTTGTCCCCGGTGACCCAGGACTCGATGAACGGCCACACGGCGATCGCGCCCAGCACCAGCGGGAAGAGCAGCAGCGGGATGAACACGCCCAGGACGAGCGTGTGGCCCCACAGGTTGATCTCCCAGCCCGGCATGGCACGGATCAGGCCTTCCGGCATACCCATGTACCAGTCGGGCTGCGCGCCGGTGGACACGTGGTCCGGGCGGTACGGGCCGATCGCCCAGATCGGGTTGATCGAGGCGAGCGCCGCGATGGCCGCGATGACACCGAAGACCAGGAAGAAGAAGCCTCCGGCCTTGGCCATGTAGACCGGCAGCAGCGGCATGCCGACGACGTTGTTGTTCGTCTTGCCGGGGCCCGCGTACTGGGTGTGCTTGTGGTAGAAGACCAGGATCAGGTGGGCCACCAGCAGGCCCATCATGATGCCGGGCAGCAGCAGGATGTGGATCGAGTAGAACCGCGCGACGAAGTCGCCGCCGGGGAACTCGCCGCCGAAGAGGAAGAACGACAGGTACGTGCCGACGATCGGCACGGACAGGATCGCGCCCTCCATGAAGCGGACACCGGTGCCCGAGAGGAGGTCGTCTGGCAGGGAGTAACCGGTGAAACCGGTGAACATGCCGAGGACCAGCAGCAGGAAGCCGAAGAGCCAGTTGACCTCACGCGGCTTGCGGAACGCGCCGGTGAAGAACACGCGCATCATGTGCACGACCATGGCCGCGACGAAGATGAGCGCCGACCAGTGGTGGATCTGCCGGATGAGCAGACCGCCGCGGACGTCGAAGCTGATGTCCAGCGTCGAGGCGAAGGCCTCGGACATCTGGACGCCCTGCATCGGCACGTACGGGCCGTGGTAGACGACCTCGTTCATGCTCGGGTGGAAGAACAGCGTCAGGTACACACCCGTGAGGATGATGATGATGAAGCTGTAGAGGCAGATCTCACCGAGCATGAAGGACCAGTGGTCCGGGAAGATCTTGCGCATGTTCGACTTGGCCAGGCTGTAGATGCCCAGGCGGCCGTCGGCCCAGTCCGCTACCCGCTCGCCGGCGGGCGCCTTGCGCTGACTGTCGGTGGTGGTGGCAGTGCTCATCCGCGCTCCCAGAATGCAGGACCGACGGGCTCTTCGAAGTCGCCGCGCGCTTCGAGGAAGCCTTCGTCATTGACGCCGATCCGCAGCTGCGGAAGCGCGTGACCAGCGGGGCCGAAGATGACTCGGGCGCCGTCGGAGAGGTCGAAGGTGGACTGGTGGCACGGGCACAGCACGTGGTGCGTCTGCTGCTCGTACAGGCTGATCGGGCAGCCGACGTGGGTGCAGATCTTGGAGAAGGCCACGATGCCGTCGTGGGACCACGCCAGCTCCTGCTTGTCCTTGATGTCCTGCGGCTGGAGCCGGACGATCATCAGGGCGGCCTTGGCGATCTGGTTCTGGAAGTCGTGCTGGGTCTCCTCCAGGCCTTCCGGCATGGCGAAGGTCAGCGAACCGACGACCACGTCCTCGGGACGCAGCGGCTCCATCGTGTTCTGGTTGATGAGCAGCTTGCCCTTGGCCCACAGGGTCTTGCGCAGCTTCTCCTCGGGCAGCGGGCCCAGGTCGCGCATGATCACGAGGGCGGAGAGCGGCAGCATGGCCAGGGCGCCCAGCATGGTGTTGCGGATCAGCGGACGGCGGCCGATGGCCGACTCGCTCGCACCGTCGGCGAAGTCCTGGAGGACCTTGGCCTTGACCTCCGGCGGCGCCGCGATGGCGTGGCGCTCGTCGGCGACCTCCACGTCGGACATCAGGGTGCGGGCCCAGTGGACCGCGCCCGCGCCGATGCAGAAGAGGGCCGTGCCCAGGGTCAGGCCGAGGGCGAAGTTCAGGCCGCTCACCTTCCCGATGGGGAAGATGTAGACGTACTTGTCGACGGGGATGGTCACGTACGCGGCGATGAAGCCGATCGTGGCCAGCATCGACAGCGTGAACAGCATCGCGACCACGCGCTCGGACCGCTTGGCGGCCCGCTCGTCGATGTCCTGGATGCGCGGCCTGTGGACCGGCATGCCCGGGTCGGCGAACGGATCGTCCGCGACTGCCACGCCACCGTGGTGGGCGTCGCCCTGCTCGCTCGGCAGGTGCTTCTCTTCGGGAATGTCTTGGCTACTCATGACTTCTTGGCCTTAGCGGTGTGGGCCGCGACCCAGACGGCGACAGCGATCAGCGCACCCAGAGCGAAGATCCAGCCGAACAGACCCTCGGAGACGGGGCCGAGGCCACCGAGCTTCAGGCCGCCAGGGCTGACCGACTTGTCGCCGTTCACGTTCTGGAGGTACGCGATGATGTCCTTCTTCTGCTTCTCCGGCATCGTGCTGTCGGGGAAGGAGGGCATGTTCTGCGGGCCGGTGAGCATGGCCTCGTAGATGTGCTTCGGCGAGACGTCCGCCAGGTTGGGGGCGTACTTGCCGTGCGTCAGGGCGCCGCCCTCGCCGGTGAAGTTGTGGCACTGCGCGCAGTTGTTGCGGAACAGTTCGCCACCCTTCGCGATGTCGGCACCCGCCGGGTCGACCTGCTTCTGGGTGGGCACGGACGGGCCGGCTCCCAGGGAGGAGATGTACGCGGCCAGCTGGTCGATCTGGGCCTGCGTGTAGACCGGAGGCTTCGCCGGGATCTGCGCGCCGGGCTGCTGGGCGGGCATGCGGCCCGTGCTCACCTGGAAGTCGACGGCCGCGGAGCCGACGCCTACCAGGCTGGGGCCGTCAGTGGAACCCTGTCCGCCGGTTCCGTGGCAGCTTGCGCAGCCCACGGCGTAGAGCTTCTTGCCCTCCTCGATGGCGAGGGACTGGGCGGTTTCATCGGCCTGCGCCTTGCCCGCGGGGGCGAAGGCGGCGTAAAGCCCCCCAGTGGCCGCCAGCGCGAGGAGTAGAACGACGACCGCCGCCAGCGGATGGCGTCGTCGTGCGGAGAGCTTTTTCACGGATTACCCCGGTGTCAGGATCTTCTGCGTCGGTGTTTCTGGATGGATTGCCGGGCATGCCCGGTGACGTGTTCGCTACTTGATCAGGTAGATCGTGGCGAAGAGGCCGATCCAGACGACATCGACGAAGTGCCAGTAGTAGGACACGACGATGGCCGACGTGGCCTGTTCGTGGGTGAACCTCTTGGCCGCGTACGTCCGGCCGAGGACCAGCAGGAAGGCGATGAGACCGCCCGTCACGTGCAGACCGTGGAAGCCGGTGGTCAGGTAGAACACCGATCCGTACGGTCCGGACTTGAGGGAGAGCCCCTCCTCCTTGACCAGATCGGTGTACTCGAACACCTGGCCGCCAATGAAGATCGCACCCATGACGAACGTGATGATGAACCACGTCCTGAGCTTCTTCACGTCACCGCGCTCGGCGGCGAATACGCCGAGCTGGCAGGTGAGGGAGGAGAGCACCAGGATCGTGGTGTTCGTCGCCGAGAAGGGCAGATTCAAGGCCGAAGCCTGCTCTGTCCAGTACTCGGCGCCCGTCACGGATCGCAGGGTGAAGTACATCGCGAAGAGGGCCGCGAAGAACATCAGCTCGGAACTCAACCAGATGATGGTTCCGACGCTGACGAGGTTCGGCCGGTTGACCGTCGGGTGCGCGTGCCCGGTATCTACTGTCGTTGCTGTCGCCACGACCGACATTATGTCGGTCGCTTATCCCGCCCTCACCCCGGGGGGTGCCGTTCGGAGTGTCAGAGGGGTGTGCAAGGCCCGAACGGCCCATCAGATCGGCTTACCGGCGGGTGCCCGCGAGGGTGCGCGAACCGATGTTGACAACGGGTCGGACGGAGTAGCATCCCGCGCAACATCAACGTGATTCACGGGCACACGTGGAGGAACGAAATGCGGGCGACTGCGCGAGTTCTGGTCTACAGCGACGACGCGGGCACCCGGGAGCAGGTGCGGTTGGCCTCCGGACGCAGGCCGGCCGCGGACCTGCCGCCGGTGGAGTTCCTGGAGTGCGCGACGCTGCCGGCGGTCCTCAAGGCGCTGGACGAAGGCGGTGTGGACGCGTGCGTGTTGGACGGCGAGGCCGTTCCGGCGGGCGGCATGGGCGTGTGCCGGCAGATCAAGGACGAGATCTTCCGGTGTCCCCCGGTGCTGCTGCTCATGGGGCGCCCTCAGGACGCCTGGTTGGCCACCTGGAGCCGCGCGGACGCGGCCGTCACCCTTCCGGTTGACCCTGTGGGGTTCCCGGAGGCCCTGGCGCGTCTGCTGCGCGCCCGACTGTCCCTGGACGCGTAACCGGGCGCCGCTCAAGCGGAACCGGCCCCTCGGGAGCCTCTGGGCTCACGGGGGCCGGTTCGGGGCCGCCGGGCGTACCTGCCGGGGCGGTTCAGACCTGCGGGCGCAGTCGGGCCTGGTCGACCGCGCTGCGGCCTTCCTGGGTGCCGCCGACGAGCGCGCTGCCCTCGCGCCAGTCCTTCCAGTCCATGTTCCAGTCGCCGTAGCCGTTGCCGAAGGTGTCCATGTCCTCGCCGATGCTGTTGATCACCTTGACGATGTCGCCCTCGCTGATGTTCTCGTAGAACCAGGCGGCGTTGGCGGTGCTCATGCCCGTACAGCCGTGGCTGACGTTCTCGTAGCCCTGGGAGCCGACGGACCACGGCGCGGCGTGGACGTATTCACCACTCCAGGTGACGCGCGTCGCGTAGTAGACGGGCAGGTTGTAGTACTCGCTGCCGCCGATGCCGACCGTGTCGCCGCGCATCTGGACGTAGTACTGCTTGCCCAGGACCACCTTGATGCCGTTGCGGGTGGAGAAGCCGGGCTTTCCGGTGGTCACCGGAATGGTGTTGATCACTTCTCCGTCGCGCTTGAACGTGAGGTAGTGGGACGCGGCGTCGGTGGTGACCTCGACGCGGTCCCCGATCTCCAGCTTCAGCGGCTTGCTGGCGGTCCCGTAGAGGTCGTCGGTGACCTTGACCCCCTCCAGATTGCTCCGAACGGAGACGGTGGAGTGGGCGGGCCAGTAGTCCTTGGGGCGGTAGTGCAGCTTCTTGTCGTCCACCCAGTGCCAGGTGCCCTCGACGCCCGACGGCGCGTCCACGACCAGGCCGCGCTCCACGAGAGCGCGGGCCGCCTTGTCGTGGACCGGCTCGCTCAGTTCGGCCGTGAGGGGCTGTCCGACACCGTACTTGCCCGCGTCCGGGCCGAATTCCACCTGGAGGACCTTCTTGGCCGGGGTGGTGTCGAACGTCAGCGTGCGCTGCCCCGGGGCGCCCCGCTCGTTCTCGGTGCTCACGGTGGCCGTGTAGCGCACGCCCGCGGCCATCGGGGCGGTGCTGTGCCACCGGTCTCCCTTGGCGGAGAGTTCGCCCGCCAGGCGGCGGCCGTGGGTGTCCACGACGGTCACGTCGGTGATCCGGTTCCCGGAGCCCTTGGAGGTCACCTCCAGGGGCTTGCCGGGGTCGACGGGGCGCCCGCCGGAGGCCTGGTTGAAAGCGATGTGGTCGCCCGCGTCGTACGGGCGGGCGGACAGCGGGTTGTCATCGGACCCCCCGCACGCGGTGGCGCCGGCCCCGAGGGACGCGACCAGCAGGGAGCAGCTGAGTACCGTCCAAAGACGCGGTGAGTGCTTCATGGAGCCAACGCTAAGAAGGTATGACAATTACGGCGCGCGGGGTGACTGCAAACGAGGGGCCCGGACTCCTCCGTTGGAGGTGTCCGGGCCCCTGGTGTCGTGCTTCGGGTCCTACGGGGTGCCGCTACTGGTTCTGGTTCTCACCGCGGTAGTACTCGTACACCCAGCCCCACAGGCCGATCACGATGATCGGGGCCGAGAAGTACATGAGCCACCAGCCGAAGATGACGCCCATGAACGCGAGCGCGCCGCCGATGCCCAGCGAGAGCGGCTGCCAGCTGTGCGGGGAGAAGAACCCCAGCTCGCCCGCCTCGTCGGCGACGTCGGCCTCCAGGTTGTCCTGGGCCATCTCGTCCACGCGCTTGGCCGTGAAGGCCAGGTAGTAGCCGATCATGACGCTCAGGCCGAAGGCCAGGAAGAGCGCGGTGGTGCCTACGGGCTCCTTCGACCACACGCCGTACACGACGGCCATGATCAGGATGAAGAAGGAGAGCCAGAGGAACAGCTTGCCCTGGATCTTCACTTGCCGGCCTCCTTGTCGCCGGTGAGGGCCTTGGTGGCACCGGCGGTGTGGTCCTCGAGGTGGTCGAGGGCCGCGATCTCCGGGTGGTGCAGGTCGAACGCCGGGGACTCGGAGCGGATCCGCGGCAGGGTGAGGAAGTTGTGCCGCGGCGGCGGGCAGGAGGTCGCCCACTCCAGCGAACGGCCGTAGCCCCACGGGTCGTCGACCTCGACCCTCTTGCCGTACTTCGCCGTCTTCCAGACGTTGTACATGAAGGGCAGCATCGACAGGCCGAGCAGGAACGAGCTGATCGTGGAGATCGTGTTCAGCGTGGTGAAGCCGTCGGCCGCGAGGTAGTCCGCGTAACGACGCGGCATGCCCTCGGCACCGAGCCAGTGCTGCACCAGGAAGGTGCCGTGGAAGCCGATGAACAGCGTCCAGAAGGTGATCTTGCCAAGGCGCTCGTCCAGCATCTTGCCCGTGAACTTCGGCCACCAGAAGTGGAAGCCGGCGAACATCGCGAAGACCACGGTGCCGAAGACGACGTAGTGGAAGTGCGCGACGACGAAGTACGAGTCTGAGACGTGGAAGTCCATCGGGGGCGAGGCCAGGATGACGCCGGTCAGACCACCGAAGGTGAAGGTGACCAGGAAGCCGATCGTCCAGAGCATCGGGGTCTCGAAGGACAGCGAGCCCTTCCACATGGTGCCGATCCAGTTGAAGAACTTCACACCGGTCGGAACCGCGATCAGGAAGGTCATGAAGGAGAAGAACGGCAGCAGCACGCCACCGGTGACGTACATGTGGTGCGCCCACACGGTCACCGAGAGACCGGCGATCGCGATCGTCGCGGCGATCAGACCGATGTAGCCGAACATCGGCTTACGGCTGAAGACCGGGATGATCTCGGAGACGATGCCGAAGAACGGTAGCGCGATGATGTACACCTCTGGATGGCCGAAGAACCAGAAGAGG
Source organism: Streptomyces sp. Tek67B01 (assembly GCF_055231995.1). NCBI lineage: Bacteria > Bacillati > Actinomycetota > Actinomycetes > Kitasatosporales > Streptomycetaceae > Streptomyces > Streptomyces sp. Tek67B01. Next base: position 5,110,035 of record NZ_JBUYUY010000001.1, on the reverse strand, counting down.
TGTTGCCACAACAAGGCTCCGCCGTTCGAGGCGTCGAACACGTGCGCACCGAACTTCCGGTCGGCCTCCAGCGCGAAGAGCGCGGCGGCCAGCACCGGGAAGGCGAGCAGGACCAGAACACCGGTCAGCAGCACGTTCCAGGTGAAGATCGGCATGCGGAACATCGTCATGCCCGGGGCGCGCATGCAGATGATCGTGGTGATGAAGTTGACCGAGCCGAGGATGGTGCCGAAGCCCGAGAAGGCCAGACCCATGATCCACATGTCGGCGCCGATGCCCGGCGAGCGGACCGCGTCCGACAGCGGGGAGTAGGCGAACCAACCGAAGTCGGCAGCGCCGTTCGGCGTGACGAAGCCGGCCACCGCGATGGTCGAGCCGAAGAGGTACAGCCAGTACGCGAACATGTTCAGCCGCGGGAACGCCACGTCGGGCGCGCCGATCTGCAGCGGCATGATCCAGTTCGCGAAGCCCGCGAACAGCGGGGTGGCGAACATCAGCAGCATGATCGTGCCATGCATGGTGAACGCCTGGTTGAACTGCTCGTTCGACATGATCTGCGAGCCCGGACGGGCCAGCTCGGCGCGCATGAAGAGCGCCAGCACGCCGCCGATCAGGAAGAACACGAACGACGTGACCAGGTACATCGTACCGATGGTCTTGTGGTCGGTCGTGGTCATCCACTTCACGACCACGTTGCCCGGCTGCTTGCGCCGTACCGGCAGCTCGTTCTCGTACGAGTCGGCTGCGGCGGCACCCTGAGGTTCGTTGAGGATGCTCACAGTTTGTTCGTCTCCGCGTTCCGGGCCGAGTCCGTCTGGTTGATGCCGGCCAGGAGGAAGCCGGTCTGCCCCTTCTTGGCCAGCTCCTTGAGGTGCGCCTGGTATTCGGCGGGCGAGACGATCTTCACGTTGAAGAGCATCCGGGAGTGGTCGACGCCGCAGAGCTCGGCGCACTTGCCCCTGTAGGTGCCGAACTGATCCGGGGTGACCTCGAAGACGTTGGTGTGACCGGGGATCACGTCCTGCTTGAACAGGAAGGGCACCACCCAGAAGGAGTGGATGACGTCGTTCGACGACAGGATGAAGCGGACCTTCTCGCCCTTGGGCAGGTAGAGGGTCGGCCCCGGGTTGTTGTTCTGCGGGTTCCGCTCGCCGGGGACGCCCTTGTCGTAGACACCTTCGGCGCCCGCGGGGAAGTCCTTGGTGAAGCGGTCCGGGATGTTGGCGAGGTTCTTGGGAACCTCGCCCGCCTTCGGGGTGGCCCCGTCGCCGTCGACGTTCTCGACGTAGTTGAAGCCCCAGCTCCACTGGTAGCCGATCACGTTGATCGTGTGGGCCGGCTTGGCGGAGAGGGACAGCAGCTTCGACTCGTCACGCGCGGTGAAGTAGAAGAGCACCGAGACGATGATGAGCGGAACCACGGTGTACAGCGCCTCGATGGGCATGTTGTACCGGGTCTGCGGGGGAACCTCCACCTTCGTCCGGCTGCGCCGGTGGAAGACGATGCTCCAGATGATCAGGCCCCAGACCAGGATGCCCGTGACGAGGGCGGCTGCCCACGACCCCTGCCACAGGGACAGGATGCGGGGCGCCTCCTCCGTGACCGGGGTGGGCATTCCGAGGCGGGGGAAGTCTTGCCAGTTGTACGAGCAACCAGTGGCGGTCGCCAGGACCGCGCCCGCAGTCAGCGCCTGCAGCAGCTTCCGCCGCATCGGGCGCCGCGGCGAGCGGTCGGAGCCGTAGGGACTCACGTAGCGCCTTCCCGAGAGTCTCGGCCCGCGCGGCCGGCCGCGGCCGTGTTCGGGTCGGTCGCCGGCCCTGACGCAGGCAGGGGTTTGGATGTTTATGCGGACCAAACCCTACTGGACGCTATTTGGGGTCGCGCGGGGAGGGTGCCCAACGCGCCGCTACTGCCCCCGAAGGGATGGATGCGCCGTCCGGGGGACGGGCCATCCGGCCCTGAACGGCGGCCGGGACACCTGTTCTGACGGGCCCTGACCCGGGTGGGGCGCGGGGCCGGTTAGCGTGCCCGTATGCCGTACTTCGACTCCGCTTCCGCCGCCCCGCTGCACCCCGTGGCCAGGCAGGCGCTGCTGGCCGCCCTCGACGAGGGGTGGGCCGACCCCGCCCGGCTGTACCGCGAGGGGCGGCGCGCCCGGCTGTTGCTGGACGCGGCCCGGGAGGCGGCCGCCGAGGCGGTGGGGTGCCGCGCCGACGAGCTCGTCTTCACTCCTTCGGGGACGCACGCGGTTCACACGGGTGTCGCGGGGGCGCTCGCCGGGCGGCGGCGGGTCGGGAACCGGCTGGTCGTGTCGGCGGTCGAACACAGTTCCGTCCTCCATGCGGCCGAGACGCATGCGGCTTCCGGCGGCGCGGTGACGGAGGTTGCCGTGGATCGCCTGGGGGCGGTCTCCGCCGACGGGTACTCGTCCGCCCTCGACCCGACCACCGCTCTGGCCTGCCTCCAGTCGGCCAACCACGAAGTGGGCACGGTGCAGCCGGTGGCGGAAGTGGCGGAGGTCTGCGGGGCCGCCGGGGTGCCGCTGCTGGTGGACGCGGCCCAATCGCTGGGCTGGGGGCCGGTCGAGGGTGCCTGGTCACTGCTGACCGCGAGCGCCCACAAGTGGGGCGGGCCCCCCGGGGTGGGGCTGCTGGTGGTCCGCAAGGGCGTCAGGTTCGCCCCCCAAGGCCCGGCGGACGAAAGGGAGTCGGGCCGCTCCCCCGGCTTCGGCAACCTCCCGGCCGTCGTCGCGGCGGCGGCGTCGCTACGGGCCGTACGGGCCGAGGCCGACGCGGAGGCGGCCCGGCTGCGGGTGCTGGTGGACCGGATCAGACGTCGGGTCGCCCGACTGGTCCCGGACGTGGAGGTGGTGGGCGACGCCGAGCGACGGCTGCCGCACCTGGTCACCTTCTCCTGCCTGTACGTCGACGGGGAGACCCTGCTGCACGAACTGGACCGGGCGGGCTACTCGGTGTCGTCGGGCTCGTCCTGCACCAGTTCCACCCTGACGGCGTCGCACGTCCTCAAGGCGATGGGCGTGCTGTCGGAGGGGAACGTGCGGGTGTCACTGCCGTCGGGGACCACGGCCGAGGAGGTGAACGGCTTCCTGGAGGCGCTGCCGAGGGCGGTGTCGGGGATACGGGCGCGCCTGGGGGTGCCGCCGGCTCAGGAGGCGGTCCCGGTCGCGGAGTCGGTGGAGTTGGACGCGCTGGGCCTGCGGTGCCCGCAGCCGGTCATCGAACTGGCACGGGCGATCGGGACGGTGCCCGTGGGCGGGACGGTGACGGTGGTGTCCGACGACGAGGTGGCCCGGCTCGACATCCCGGCGTGGTGCGTGATGCGCGGCCAGGCGTACGTGGGCGAGACCCCGCGCCCGGTGGGGGCGGCGTACACGGTCCGCCGCCTGACATAGCGCCCCGCCCCCCGGCCGGGCGGGCCGGAACCGGGGCCACACCGCTGCGCGGGGGCCGCGCGCTCGGCGGGAGCTTGCCGCTGCGCGGGGGCCGGGGCCGCCGCTGCGCGGGCCGGAACCGGGGCGGGCGGGGCCGGGACACACCGCTGCGCGGGGCCGGACAGTCGGCGGGGCCGCCGGGGGCGTGCCGCTGCGAGGCCGGACGCTCGGCAGGGGCTTGCCGCTGCGCGGGGCTGTCCCCTACCCGCCCTTGCACCGTTCCTCCCCGGACTCCGCCCGGACCCGCACCTCAAACGCCGGCGAGCTGAATGGCACGCCCCGCCCAGGCCCGCACCCGAACACAGGCGGGGCCGGGTGACGGGCTCCGCCCCGGCCTGCACACCGAGCACCGGCGGGCAGAGTGGCGGGCTCTGCTCGGCCCGCACCCGAACACAGGCGGGGCCGGGTGACGGGCTCTGCTCCGGCCCGCACCCGAACACAGGCGGGGCCGGGTGACGGGCTCTGTTCGGGCCCGCACCCGGGGGCCGGCCAGGCGGAACCCCACCCGAACACCGCACCGCGACCACCGGCGGAGCCAAGCAATGGGCCTCGCTCGGGCATGCGCCGAGCACCGGCGGAGCCGGGGTGACGGGCTCTGTTCGGGCCCGCACCCGAACACAGGCGGGGCCGGGTGACGGGCTCTGTTCGGGCCCGCACCCGGGGGCCGGCCAGGCGGAACCCCACCCGAACACCGCACCGCGACCACCGGCGGAGCCAAGCAATGGGCCTCGCTCGGGCATGCGCCGAGCACCGGCGGAGCCGGGGTGACGGGCTCTGCTCGGGCCCGCGCCCGAGCACCGGCCAGGCCGACCCCCACCCAAACCCCGCCCCCCGTACACCGGGTCGAGCACCGGCGGGGTCGGGCCGAGGCGGAGGCCGGGTGCCGGCGGGGGGCGCGGGTCGGTTCCGCCGGCGGCTAGGCCAAGTGGGCCTGTACCTCGGCGGCGGCGGTGTCGCCGTAGGCCTTGGCGAAGCGCTCCATGAAGTGCGCGCGGGCCAGGGTGTACTCCTGGGTGCCCAGGGTCTCGATCACCAGGGTCGCCAGCATGCAGCCGACCTGCGCCGCCCGCTCCGGGCCGACGCCCCAGCCGAGGCCGGTCAGGAAGCCGGCGCGGAAGGCGTCGCCGACGCCCGTAGGGTCGATCTTCGCCTTCTCCTCCGGGCAGCCGACGACGATCGGCTCCTCGCCCTCGCGCTCGATGCGCACGCCGTTCGAGCCGAGCGTGGTGACGCGGGTACCGACCTTGGAGAGGATCTCCGCGTCGGTCCAGCCGGACTTCGACTCGATGAGGCCCTTCTCGTACTCGTTCGAGAAGAGGAACGTCGCACCCTCCATCAGGGTGCGGATGTTCTCGCCGTCCATCCGGGCGATCTGCTGCGAGAAGTCGGCCGCGAAGGGGATGCCGCGCGTACGGCACTCCTCCGTGTGGCGCAGCATCGCCTCGGGGTCGTCGGCGCCGATCAGGACGAGGTCCAGGCCGCCCACGCGGTCGGCGACGGCCTTGAGCTCGATGAGGCGGGCCTCGCTCATCGCGCCCGTGTAGAAGGAGCCGATCTGGTTGTGGTCGATGTCCGTGGTGCACACGAAGCGCGCGGTGTGCAGCACCTCGGAGATCCGGACGGACTCGGTGTCGACGCCGTGCCGGTCCAGCCAGGCCCGGTACTCGTCGAAGTCGTAGCCGGCGGCGCCGACCAGGATCGGGCGGCTGCCGAGCTGCCCCATGCCGAAGCAGATGTTCGGGCCGACACCGCCCCGCCGGACGTCGAGGTTGTCGACGAGGAAGGAGAGGGAGACCGTGTGGAGCTGGTCGGCGACCAGCTGGTCGGCGAAGCGGCCCGGGAAGGTCATCAGGTGGTCGGTGGCGATGGAGCCGGTGACTGCGATACGCACGGCGTGGATGCTCCTGCGGGGGACGGCGAGGGGACAGTCAAAACTACCCGGTCGACGGCTCCGGGCCGACCCGTCGAAACTACCCCGTAGTAGGTCTTTCTCGTCGCGCGGCCCAGGCCTAACGTGCCCTCCATGACCTACACCGATGCTTTCGGGTACGCCGAACACCCCGCCGCGGCCCGGCCCGGCTTGGCGCGGCTGCTGGGCGACTGCGCCAGGATGGCCCCGCACTGGGCGGTCCCGACGGATCCGCGGCCCGCGCCGGTGGCGCCCTCGCAGATCCACGGCGTCAGCGTCCCGCCCGCTTCGGCGCGCCTCATCGCCTCCACCGCGGAGTACGGCGACTGAGGCGGCCTCGACGCCGACCGGTCCGATACGGGAACCGGTCCGACAGGAACAGGTCCGACGGGAACCGGTTCGCGGTCCGCTCCGTCACACCCGCATCGAGACACGCGGGACAGGCGAAGGAGCGATCAGTGACCACCGAACAAGGCGACACATCACGCCCCACCCGACGGCGGCCGGGCTGGGCCGTCGGCTCGGTCGCGGCGGCCGTCCTCCTGGCGGGCGGGGGTACCGCCTACTGGGCGTCCACGGCCCACGGCGACGGCTCGGGCGGCCACCGGACGGGTGACACCGCGGCCTCCGCGCCCCGCGCCGCGGCGCCGACGCCGCCGGGCCCGGGCATCGCCCCCGGTGAGCCGGACCCCTCGGGCGGCGGGGTGACCTACCGGGCCGCCGGCAAGCTCCCCGACGGCCCGGCCACCGCTCCGAGCTTCGCCGCGACCGGCGAGGTGACCTCCGAGGAGGTGGCCCGGCTCGCGGCGGCCCTGGGGATTCCCGGCACGCCCCGGCTCACCGGCGACCAGTGGCTGGCCGGCGAGGCGGCCGACGGCTCGGGACCCCGGCTCACGGTCACCCGTACGGCCCCCGGCACCTGGAACTTCGCCCGCTTCCAGCCGGGCGGCGACGGCAACGGCGCCGGCAAGGGCTCCGGCTCCGGCTCCGGCGGCGACAACTGCAAGCCCGGTCAGGACACCTGCGGCCCGGCCACCCTCCCCCAGGGCGCGAAGGACACGGCCGATCCCGTTTCCGAGCAGGCGGCCAAGACCGCGGCCGCCCCGGTGCTCGCGGGCGCGGGCCAGGCCGACGCCGCGCTGGACGCCCGCCTCACCCAGGGCGCGGTCCGGGTGGTGACGGCGGACCCGGTGATCGGCGGCCTGCCCACCCAGGGCTGGTCCAGCAAGGTGAGCGTGGGCCCCGACGGCACGGTGGTGGCGGGCAGCGGCGAGCTGAAGGCTCCGGTCCGCGCGGCCGAGGAGCCGGTGGTCACGGCCGTGGACGCGCTGGCCCGGCTCAACGCCCGCAGCGGCGGGTCGGGCGGGTCCGGCCCCGGGCCGAGCGGCTGCGCGACCTCCGTCCCGCTCACCCCGGACACGCCGACGGGCGCGACGGACACCCTGCCCTGCAACCCGGAGCCGCGCCCGATGAAGCCGCCGCGGACGGAGACCGTACGGGGGGCCGTGCTCGGGCTCGCCGCGGGCACGCTCGACGACGGTGGGCGGGGCCTGGTCCCGGCCTGGCTCTTCGAAGCGGTCGCCAAGGAGGGCGCACCGGCCCACACCGTGGTGGAGCCGGCCTCGTCGCGCGAGACCGTCGCGCCGAGCGCCGGGGCCCGGACGGTGCCCGGGTTCTCGTACGCCGAGACCGATCGCAAGCTGACCGTGAACTTCTGGGGCGGGGTGTGCAGCACCTACGCCGTGGAGGCGCGGGAGGAGGGGACCGACGTGCTAGTGAAGATCACCGACACCCCGAACAAGCCGGGGCAGGCCTGCATCATGCTGGCGAAGGAGATGTCCCGCACGGTGACGCTGCAGAAGCCGCTGGGCGACCGCAAGGTGGTCGACGCGACGTCCGGCAAGCCGCTCCCCCGCCAGTAGGCCGCGTCGGCAGGCCTCGCCCGGAGTACGACGAGGGCCCGGACAGCGTTCGCTGTCCGGGCCCTCGTCACAGGCCTCGCGCAGGCCGCGGCCTAGCTGAACGAGTCGCCGCAGGCGCAGGAGCCGGTGGCGTTCGGGTTGTCGATCGTGAAGCCCTGCTTCTCGATGGTGTCCACGAAGTCGATGGACGCGCCGTGCAGGTACGGGGAGCTCATGCGGTCGGTGACGACCTTGACCCCGTCGAAGTCCTTGACGACGTCACCGTCGAGGGAGCGCTCGTCGAAGAAGAGCTGGTAGCGCAGGCCGGAGCAGCCGCCGGGCTGGACGGCGACGCGCAGCGCCAGGTCATCGCGGCCTTCCTGCTCCAGCAGGGTCCTGACCTTCTCGGCGGCGGCGTCGGACAGGAGGATGCCGTCGCTCACAGTGGTCTTTTCGTCCTGTACGGACATCTGCATTCACTCCCGAAGTGGGCGGCTCCCCGCCGGAGGCTGGGGATACGTCGGACTCTTGCCGTCGGTGGCAACCAGCGCGACCGCGGATTCATTCCGGGGTCCCGCTCCTTGTTCCAGATATTCATGCTCGCACACCGGGGCCGGGGCGCGGACATGACGGACGTGAGACGTGCGGAACGGGGCGAATTCGTCACATCGACACTATCGGCATCGTCAAACTGACGTGAAGCGGCTATGATAGATAGCGTCAAATAGACGAGAAGTCGCTCCGAACGTCTTCAGAAGTCCCTTGTCGCAGAACAGAAAGGGTGCGTGTCGTGACCACCGCCCAGCCTATGGACACCCAGCCCCTGGACGTCCAGCCGACGCCGCTCGCCCTGCTGTTGCTCGGCCGCGAAGCCGACCCCAAGAGCGAGCGCGGGGTCGAATGCCCCGGCGACCTGCCCTCGCCGTCGGACCCGGACCTGGTGGCGCGCGCCCGCGCGGCCAAGGAGAAGCTGGGGGACAAGGTCTTCATCCTCGGCCACCACTACCAGCGCGACGAGGTCATCGAGTTCGCGGACGTGACCGGTGACTCGTTCAAGCTGGCCCGGGACGCGGCCGGCAAGCCGGAGGCCGAGTACATCGTCTTCTGCGGCGTGCACTTCATGGCCGAGTCCGCCGACATCCTCACCACGGACGACCAGATGGTCGTCCTGCCCGACCTCGCGGCGGGCTGCTCGATGGCCGACATGGCCACCGCCGAGCAGGTCGCGGAGTGCTGGGACGTGCTGACCGAGGCCGGGATCGCCGGCAGCACGGTGCCCGTCTCCTACATGAACTCCTCCGCCGACATCAAGGCCTTCACCGGCAAGCACGGCGGCACCATCTGTACCTCGTCCAACGCCAAGAAGGCCCTGGAGTGGGCCTTCGAGCAGGGGGAGAAGGTGCTGTTCCTGCCGGACCAGCACCTGGGCCGCAACACGGCCGTGCGCGACATGGGCATGTCCCTGGACGACTGCGTGCTCTACAACCCGCACAAGCCGAACGGCGGCCTGACCGTCGAGCAGCTGCGGGACGCCAAGATGATCCTGTGGCGGGGGCACTGCTCGGTGCACGGCCGCTTCTCGGTCGACTCCGTCAACGACGTCCGCGCCCGCATCCCCGGCGTGAACGTGCTCGTGCACCCCGAGTGCAAGCACGAGGTCGTGGCTGCCGCCGACTACGTGGGCTCGACGGAGTACATCATCAAGACGCTGGAGGCGGCCCCGGCCGGCTCCAAGTGGGCCATCGGCACCGAGCTGAACCTGGTCCAGCGCCTGGCGAATCGATTCGCCGCCGAGGACAAGGAAGTCGTCTTCCTCGACAAGACGGTCTGCTTCTGCTCGACCATGAACCGCATCGACCTCCCCCACCTCGTGTGGGCCCTGGAGTCCCTGGCCGAGGGCAACCTCGTCAACCGGATCCAGGTCGACAAGGAGACGGAGAGCTTCGCGAAGCTCGCCCTGGAGCGGATGCTGGCGCTGCCGTAGCCCGGCCGCCGACCCTCACACGCCCGAAGGGGCGCCTCCCGGCGGGAGGCGCCCCTTCGGCGTGTACGCGGCCGTCGTGTACGCGGCCGTCGTGTACGCGGTCCTCGTGTACGCGGTCCCGCGCTCACACCCTCGCCGGGGTCTCCCCCTCGCTCGGGGCGGGGACCGCCGTCAGACGGGCCCGCTTCTTGGCGCGGCGCCGCTCCTTGAACAGCTCGACCATCGTGTAGAGGGTCGGCACCAGGAGCAGGGTCAGCAGCGTCGAGCTGATCAGGCCGCCGATGACCACCACCGCGAGCGGCTGCGAGATGAAGCCGCCCTCGCCGGTGACACCGAGCGCCATCGGGAGCAGCGCGAAGATCGTCGCGAGCGCGGTCATCAGGATGGGCCGCAGGCGGTGCCGGCCGCCCTCGACGACGGCCTCGACGACGCCCAGGCCCTGGCGGCGGTACTGGTTGACCAGGTCGATCAGGACGATCGCGTTGGTGACCACGATGCCGATGAGCATCAGCATGCCGATCATCGCCGGGACGCCCATGGGGGTGCCGGTGACGATCAGCAGGCCGAGGGCACCGGTCGCCGCGAAGGGGACGGAGACCAGCAGGATCAGCGGCTGGACCAGGGAGCGGAAGGTCGCGACCAACAGCATGAAGACGATCGCGACGGCCGCGAGCATCGCCAGGCCCAGGGAGCCGAAGGCGTCGCTCTGGTCCTGGGAGACACCGCCGATGGAGGCGGTGGCGCCGGCGGGCAGGTCAAGGGCCTTGATCCGGCTCTGGAGGGCGCTGCTGACGGCGCCGGTGTTGTCGCCGACCGGCCGGGCGGTGATGGTGGCGGCGCGGGCGCCGTCGATCCGGGTCATCGCGACGGGGCCGGGGACGGCCTTCACGTCGGCGATGTCGCCGAGCCTGGCCGTCGGCCCGACCGGGTACGCCTGGAGTTCGGCCAAGGTGGTGGCGGGCTTGGCGGACTTGACGACGATGTCCCGCTCGGTGTCGTCCAGTACGGCCTTGCCGGCCGGGGTGCCCCGTACGGCCTGGGCGACGAGCGCGCCGAGGGCGGCCTGGTCCAGGCCCGCTTCGGCGGTCTTCGGGGTGGCGGTGACCGAGATGCGGGGCACGGACTGGGAGAGGTCGCTCTGGACGTCGGTGACGTCCTTCAGCTCGGCCACCTCGGCTTGGACCTGACCGGCGGCCTTGGCGAGCACGCCGGCGTCACCGGCCTTGACGACCACGCTCAGGTTGGAGCTGCCGAAGCCGCCGCCCGCCAGGATGCGGGTCTCGCCGACGCCGTCGAGCTTGCCCAGCTCGCTCTCGATGCGCCCCTTGACGGAGTCGGCGTCACCGGAGTTCTCCAAGGTGACCTGGTACGAGGCCTGGTTGGTGCCGGTGCCACCGCCGAACGCCGCCATGAAGCCGGAGGAGCCGACGGTGACCTGGTAGTCCTTGACTCCGTCGACCGAGGCGAGGACCCGCTCGACCTTGTGGCTCGCCTCGTCCGCGGCGGCCAGCGAGGTACCCGGGGCCAGCGTCTGCTTGACCGTCAGCGTGTCCTGCTCGCCCTGGTCGAAGAAGTTCGTCTTCAGCAACGGGGTCATGGCGAAGGTGGCGACGAGGACCGCCGCCGCGAGGGCGACGCTGGTCAGCCTGCGGCGGGTGGCGAAGCCCAGGACGCGGACGTAGGACCGCTGGAGCCGGCTGCGCGCCTCCTTCTCCTCCGCGTCGCGCCGGGCGCGGGCCGCGTCCTTCGCGGCCTCCTCCGCCACGCCCTTGGGGGCGCGCAGGAACCAGTACGACAGGACGGGCACGACGGTCAGGGAGACGAGCAGCGACGCCAGCAGGGCGGCGGTGACCGTCAGCGAGAAGGAGCTGAACAGCTGGCCGATCATGCCGCCGACGAGACCGATCGGCAGGAAGACGGCGACGGTGGTGAGGGTGGAGGAGGTGACCGCCCCGGCCACCTCCTTGACCGCGGTGATGATGGCGGCCTCGCGCTCCTCGCCGTAGCCGAGGTGACGCTTGATGTTCTCCAGGACCACGATCGAGTCGTCGACGACCCGGCCGATGGCGATGGTGAGGGCGCCGAGCGTCAGCATGTTGAGCGACAGGTCCCGGGTCCACAGGACGATCAGCGCGAGGACGACGGACAGCGGGATGGAGACCGCCGTGACCAGCGTCGAGCGCAGCGAGGCGAGGAAGACCAGGATCACGAGCACCGCGAAGACCAGGCCGAGCGCGCCTTCGGTGGTCAGGCCCGAGATGGACCTGGCGACGGCCGGGCCCTGGTCCATGATCACGGTCAGATCGGCGCCGGAGCCGAGGGTGGAGCGCAGCCCGGGCAGCTTGTCCTTGACCGCGTCGGAGATCGCGACGGCGCTGCCGTCCTTGTCCATGGTCAGCGTGACGGAGAGGCTGGGCTTGCCGTTGGTGCGGGTCAGCGAGACGGCCTTGGCGGGCTCCTGCTTCACCGAGGCCACGTCCGCCAGGCGCACGGCCGGCTTGCCGGGCCCGGCGCTCAGCCGCAGGTCCTCCAGCTGGGCGAGGGAGGTGTAGCCGGCGCCGACGCGGACGGTGCGGTTCTTGCCCTCCTCGTCGAAGGAACCGGCGGGGACGGTCGCGCCGCCCGCTTGGAGGCCCTTGGCGACGGCGGCGCCGTCGAGGCCGGCGGCCGCCAGCCTCGCGGGGTCCGGGGTGACGCTGACCTGGAGCTTCTGGACGCCGTCGACGGTGACCCGGCCGACGCCGGGGATGTCGGAGAGGACGGGGACGACTGAGCTGTCCAACTGGTCGGCGAGGGCCTGCTGGTCCTTGCCGGAGGTGGCGGCCAGGACCACGGTCGGCATGTCGTCGGTGGAGCCCGCCACCACCTGCGGGTCGACGTCGGCGGGCATCCGGACGCGGGCCCGGTTGACGGCCTGCTGGACGTCGGCGACGAGCTGCTTGGTGCCGCTGTCGCCGTAGTCGAACTGCGCCATGATCAGGGCGTTGCCCTCACTGGCGGTCGAGGTGATGCCGGTGATGCCGTCGACACCCTTGAGGGTGGCCTCGATCGGCTCGATGACCTGCTTCTCCACCACGTCGGGCGAGGCACCCTCGTACGGCGCGAGCACGGACACCATCGGCAGTTCGATGGAGGGCAGCAGTTGCTGCTTGAGCTGCGGGATGGCAATGGCGCCGAAGAAGAGCGCGACGATCGACACGAGGCCGATCAGTGCTCTTTGGGCCAGGCTGAAGCGGGACAGCCACGACATGGTTGAGGATCTCTCTGCAGGTTCCGACGCGAGCCCCTCAGCTTCGCCCGCGCCCCGGTGGCGCGCGTCGCTCCCAGGTGCCGTCCTCACGCCCCGCATACCGCGCCCGCAGTACGCCGCCCTACTGCGGGCCGGTCCGCCGCTCAGTCCGCGCGGGGCCGGACCAGACCCGATTCGTAGGCGATGACGACCAGTTGGGCCCGGTCGCGGGCGCCGAGCTTGGCCATGGCCCGGTTGACGTGGGTCTTGACCGTGAGCGGGCTGACCTCCAGGCGGGCGGCGATGCCGTCGTTGGAGAGGCCCGCCGCGACGAGTACGAGGACCTCGCGCTCGCGACCGGTCAGCGCGGCGAGCCGTTCGGCGTGCGCGGAGCCGGGGGCGGGGGCGTCGCTGTGGGCGCCCTGGGCCAGGAAGGTGGCGATCAGTCCCTTGGTGGCGGTCGGGGAGAGCAGCGCCTCGCCGGCGGCGGCGACACGGATGGCGTTGAGCAGTTCCTCGGGCTCGGCGCCCTTGCCGAGGAAGCCGGAGGCGCCGGCCCGCAGCGCCTGCACGACGTACTCGTCGACCTCGAAAGTGGTCAGCATGACGACGCGGACGGCGGCGAGTTCCGGGTCAGCGGTGATCATGCGGGTGCTGGCGAGGCCGTCGGTGCCCGGCATGCGGATGTCCATGAGGACGACGTCGGCCCGGTGATCGCGGGCCAGTGCGTAGGCCTGGGCTCCGTCCGAGGCCTCGCCCACGACGTGCATGTCGGGCTCGGAGTCGACGAGCACCTTGAACGCGCTGCGCAGCAGCGCCTGGTCGTCGGCGAGCAGCACCCTGATGGGCGTCGGCGTCTCTTCCACGCCCCGAGCGTACGGGGCCCCTCCCCTCAGCCGAGGGCGAGGGTCAGCAGCACCACGGTGGCCGCGACCTCGGACAGGGCTCCGAAGACGTCCCCGGTGACCCCGTCGAAGCGGCGCGCGCAGCGGCGCAGCAGGAGTTCGGCGGCGCCCAGGGCGAGGAGCACCGCCGCGGCGTGCTGCGCGGCGGCGGGCAGGCCCAGCGGGAGGGCCGCGACGGCGGCCGCCGCCACGACGAGGGCGACGACGGTCGCGGCCGAGCGGCGCGGCACCACGCCCGCGACGGCCGCGCCCAGGCCCCCGGGACGTGCCGCGGGGACGCCTTCGCGTGAGGCGAGGGTCATGGCGAGCCGCGCGGTGACGGCGGCGGTCACGGCGGCGAGGGCGCCCCGGGCCGGGCCGTCCGCGTACGCGTCGGCCAGGGCCGCCACCTGGACGAGCAGGACGAGGAGCAGGGAGATCACGCCGAAGGGGCCGATGTCGGACTGCTTCATGATCCGCAGCGCTTCCTCGGCCGGCTTGGCGCTGCCCAGCCCGTCGGCGGTGTCGGCCAGCCCGTCGAGGTGCAGCCCCCGGGTCAGCGCGGCCGGGACGGCGACGGCGACGACCGCCGCCAGCAGCGGACCGCCCCCGAGGAGCAGCAGGAGCGCCCCGGCCGTCGCCGCGAACGCCCCTACGACGAGGCCGGCGAGCGGGGCGCACACCATCCCGGTGCGGGCGGCCGGCCGGTCCCAGCGGGTGACGCGGGCGGGCAGCACGGTGAGCGTGCCGAAGGCGAAACGGATGCCGTCGCCCAGCCGGGCGCGCTCCCCGGGCGGGGCGGTCGGAGGATCTTCGTACGAATCTGTCATCGGCGCGAACGCTACCCGCTCACGGCGACCGGTAAATTGCCGCATACCTGCTAAACCGGGAGCACCTGCCGGATCGGGAGCACCTGCTCGGAGGCGAGCGGGCGGGAGAAAGGGGTCGGCGGCATGGGTCACTGGTGGTATCGGAACATCGTCGAACCGGGGAAGCTGCCCCTGCTGCTCGCCCTGCTGTCCTTCGTGCTGTCGTTCCTGGTCACCCGGGTGATCACCCGACTGATCCGGGCGGGCAGAGGGCCGTTTCGCAACGTCTCACCGGGCGGCCTGCACATCCACCACGTGGTGCCCGGGGTGGTCCTCGTGATCATCGGCGGGTTCGGGGCGATCGCCAGCGGCCAGGGCGGCTTCGGCGCACTGGCCTCGGCCGTGCTCTTCGGGGTGGGCGCGGGTCTGGTGCTGGACGAGTTCGCGCTGATCCTGCACCTCGACGATGTGTACTGGAGCGAACAGGGCCGCAAGAGCGTCGAGGTCGTGGTCCTGACCGCCGCCCTGGTGACGCTGGTACTGGGCGGATTCCTGCCCTTCGGGGTCAACGACCTCAGCCCCGGGGAGCGGCAGAGCCGCGGCCTGGTGGTCCTGAACATGGCGGGGAACTTCGTCCTGGCGCTGGTCGCGCTGTGGAAGGGCAAGCCGCGCACCGCGCTGTTCGGGATCGTCGTGCCCTTCGTGGCGCTGATCGGCGCGATCCGGCTGGCCCGGCCCGGTTCGCCGTACGCGAAACGGTTCTACGCCCGGCGCCCGCGGGCCCGTGCCAGGGCCGGGCTGCGCGCCTTCCACCACGACCGGCGCTGGGCCGCGCCGCGCCGCAGGTTCGAGAACTTCATCGGCGGCACCCCGGACCCGGAGCGGATCTCCATGCGGAAGGGCCCGCCGCGTTGAGCGGCGAGCCCTTGGGCGGCGAGCCCTTCCCCCGCGCGAGCGAGGGCCTCAGCCCGGGATCAGACCGTTGTCGCTGAGCATCTCCCGGACCTCGTCCAGCGTCGCGTCCGGGGCGGGCAGGATGAGTTCCGACGGCTCCAGCGCGTCGTCCGGCAGCGGCTCGCCGAGCCGCCGGACCGCTTCGAGCAGCGCGCCGAGCGTGTCGCGGAAGGCCTGCTCGTCACCGGACTCCATCTCCGCGAGGAGGTCGTCGTCCAGCTTGTTGAGCTCGGCGAAGTGACCGTCGGCCAGCTTCACCTGGCCCTCCCCCATGATGCGGACAATCATGACGGGCCCCGTCCTACTGCTTGTCGAACCGGTGCTGGGTCTGCGACGGCCGGTCGGTGCCCGGGGCGCCGCCCTCGATGGCCTGCTGCTGCGCGGACGGGCCGCCCGCCAGCTCGGCCTTCATCCGCTGGAGCTCCAGTTCCACGTCGGTGCCGCCGGAGAGGCGGTCGAGCTCGGCCTGGATGTCGTCCCTGGCACCGAGGCCGCTCTGGTCGTCCAGGGCGCCGGAGGCGAGCAGCTCGTCGATCGCGCCGGCCCTGGCCTGGAGCTGGGCGGTCTTGTCCTCGGCGCGCTGGATGGCGAGGCCGACGTCGCTCATCTCCTCCGAGATGCCGGAGAAGGACTCGGCGATCCGGGTCTGCGCCTGGGCGGCGGTGTAGGTGGCCTTGATGGTCTCCTTCTTCGTCCGGAAGGCGTCCACCTTGGCCTGGAGGCGCTGGGAGGCGAGCGTCAGCTTCTCCTCCTCGCCCTGGAGGGTCTGGTGCTGCACCTCCAGGTCGCTGACCTGCTGCTGGAGGGAGGCACGGCGGGCCAGGGCCTCGCGCGCCAGGTCCTCGCGACCGAGGGCGAGCGCCTTGCGGCCCTGGTCCTCCAGCTTGGCGGACTGGCCCTGGAGCTGGTTCAGCTGCAGTTCCAGTCGCTTGCGGGAGGTCGCCACGTCGGCGACGCCCCGGCGCACCTTCTGAAGCAGCTCCAGCTGCTTCTGGTAGGAGTAGTCGAGGGTTTCGCGCGGGTCCTCGGCCCGGTCAAGGGCCTTGTTCGCCTTCGCGCGGAAGATCATCCCCATACGCTTCATGACACCGCTCATGGGCTTCGCGCGCCCCCTTCTAGACGGACTTCGCTCCAGGTCACAGCCACGGCGGTGCCCGGTCTCCCGGGACGGCCGCCGGCAGGACCCACAGTACGGGCCCTGTCTCCATTACCGCACTGTTCCGGTGCGGATGCGCTCCTCCTCCAGGACGACTACCCCCCGCGCCGAGTCAGGCGTGAGGAGTAGGTGATCCCAGGAGACACCCGGGACACGGGTGGTTCCCGTGGGCTCCCGGGACGTCCGCGCGGGAGGTGCGACCGTCGTAAGAACCGTGCACAGGGAAGACGCCCGCCGTTGCCGGATCGTTCCCCGCGGAGGTGGGGCGGGCGCTCACGAGCACGTACGCTTGGGTTTTGTGTTTGGTAGCCGTTCCTCCAAGGAAGACAAGGACGCCGCCACCGAGAAGGTGGGCGCCGGCCTTTCGCAGCCCCGTCACCCCCAGGCCCCGAAGGGCCGCCCGACGCCGAAGCGTGCTGTTGCCCAGTCGCAGCGCAAGGCAGTGGTGGCCTCGACCGGCAACCGCAAGGAGGATGCCAAGCGTGCCCGTGAGAATCGCCGCGTAGAGCTGGCCAAGCAGCGCGAGGCACTCGCCAACGGCGACCAGCGCTACCTGCCCGCCCGCGACAAGGGCCCGGTCCGCAAGTTCGTCCGCGACTACGTGGACTCCCGCTACTCGGTCGCCGAGATGTTCCTGCCGCTCGCGGTGATCATCCTGGTGCTGAGCATGGTCCGGATCCCCTCGATCCAGAACATCGCGCTGCTGCTGTGGCTCGGCGTGATCGTCCTGATCCTCCTGGACTCCGTCGGCCTGTTCATCCGTCTGCGCAAGGCCGTCAACACGCGCTTCCCGGACGAGCCGAAGCGCGGCGCCGTCGCCTACGGCCTGATGCGCACCCTCCAGATGCGCCGCCTGCGCCTCCCGAAGCCGCAGGTCAAGCGCGGGGAACGGCCCTGAGCCGAACGACGCCCCGCTCAGGGGCGTCAGGGGAGGGGAACCAAGGTTTCGCCGGGGGCGCCCGGCTGTGGCTGGAGGGACTGGGCGGACTGCGCAACGCGGTCCGCCAGGAACTCGTGGGCCGACAGGTCGACGAGCAGATCGTGCACCGCTTCCCCGTCGGGCAGCGGCTGCGCGTGCTCGACGTCGGCATGGGCCAGGGCACCCAGGCGTTGCGCCTGGCCCGTGCCGGGCACATGGTCACCGGCCTGGAGCAGGACCCCGACATGCTCGCGGTCGCGCACGCCGCGCTGGCCGCCGAGCCCGCCGGCATCCAGGAACGGGTCCGGCTGTTGGAGGGCGACGGCCGCGAGACCGGAGCCCATTTCGGGCCCGGCAGCTTCGACGTGGTGCTGTGCCACGGCGTCCTGATGTACGTGCCCGAGGCGGACGCGATGCTCGCCGGGCTGGCCCGCATGCTCGCTCCGGGCGGCTTGTTGTCCCTGCTCGTGCGCAACGGCGACGCCCTGGCGATGCGACCGGGGTTGGAGGGGGACTGGAGCGCCGCTCTGGCCGCCTTCGACACCGTCGACTACACCAACCGGCTCGGTCTGGAAGTACGGGCGGACCGGCTGGCCGATCTGACCGCGACCCTGTCCGGGATCGGCGCCCCGCTCCAGGCCTGGTACGGCGTCCGCGTCTTCACCGACGGCACCGAGGCCGGCGAGAGCCTGCCGCGGGAGGCGGAACTGGAGCGGCTGCTGGCCGCCGAGGACCGGGCCGGCCGGACCGACCCCTACCGCGGGGTGGCGGCGCTGCTGCACCTGTGCGGTGTACGGGGCTGACACGCCCGACCCGCCGTACCGGCCCGACGTACCCGATCCGGCCGTGCGAGACCGACGTAGCGGAGCCGAGCGGCACGGCGGCCCGACGTACCGGAGCCGCTGTCCGGCCCGACGTACCGGAGCCACCGTGGGGGCCGGCGCGCGAGGGCGGTGTGCGGGACCGGCCCCGCACACCGCCCTCGCCTCGCGCGATCAGGCGCTCACGCGTCCAGCGCCTCGCGCAGGCTCATCGTGTACAACTCGGCGCCGCCGTCGTCGGACAGCTTGACCCGTTCGACCCCGCCCTCCAGCAGGTCCTTCCAGTACTCCCCGATCCAGGACTCCGCGTCCCCCTGCGTGGTGAACTCCTCAGGCTCCACCGACGGGTTGGTCTCGCCACCGTCGGCCGCCTCGAACCGCCACGTCCACGCCATGTCCGCCTCCGTTGCTCGTCCGCCGCTCGTCTGTCGCTCGCGCGCGTACTCCGCCTTGAGTCTGCCCGCAGAGTAGCCGGGCGCGCAGCAGTCCCGGCGACGCGGGAGGATCATTGCGTGGAACTCACTCTCCTCGGTACCGGAACACCCGAAGGACTGCCCCACCCGGGCTGTCCCTGCGCCGGCTGCGCCCTGGCCGTCGGCCCGTCGGCCCGCGCCGCGACCGCCGTCCTCGTGGACGGCGCACTGCTGCTGGACCTGACCCCGGGGGCGGTCCTGGCCGGCGCCCGGGCGGGACATTCGCTGTCGGGCGTACGGCAGGTCCTGCTCACCCATCCGCACGACGGCCCGGCGGTCGAACTGCCGCCCGGGCTGCCCGCCGCCGGCCGGGTCCCGGACGGGCGTGAGCTGGCCGTGATCAGCGGACACCGGGTGCGGGCCGTGCCGATGGACGCGCCGGGGACGGGGTACGAGGTCGTCGGCCCGGACGGCGGCCGGCTGCTCTACCTGCCTCCGGGCGGGGCCCCGGCCGGGCTGGGCGCCGCCGCGAGCGGACAGCTCCCGTACGACGTGGTCCTCGCGGACGTGCTGGGCCGCCCGGAGGCGTTGGCGAGGCTGCGGGCGAGCGGGGCGGTGGGCCCGGCCACCGATGTGATCGCCGTGCACCTGGACCACGACACCCCGCCGGGTCGGGAGCTGGAGCGCCGGTGCGCGGCCGTCGGCGCGCGGACGGTCCCGGACGGCACCACGGTGGTGACCGGCGAGTACCGGGCGCTCCCGGAGGTCCCGCGACGGACGCTCGTGCTGGGCGGTGCCCGGTCGGGGAAGTCGTTCGAGGCCGAGCGGCGGCTGGCGCCGTTCCCGGAGGTGGTCTACGTCGCCACCGGCGGTTCCCGGGACGGGGACGCGGAGTGGGCGCAGCGCGTGGGCCTGCACCGGGATCGGCGTCCGGCGAGCTGGCGGACGGTGGAGACGTGTGAGCTGGTGCCGCTGCTGGAGGACGGGGCGGGGCCGCCGCTGCTCGTGGACTGTCTGGCGCTGTGGCTGACGGACGCGATGGACCGGGCGGGGGCCTGGGACGACTCGGTGTGGGCGGCGGGCGGCCTGACCGAGCTGCGCAAGCGGACCGGCGCGCTGGTGGACGCCGTGCGGGCGACCCGTCGACCGGTGGTGTTCGTCAGCAACGAGGTGGGCGCGGGTGTGGTCCCCGCGACGGCCTCGGGGCGGCGCTTCCGCGACGAGCTGGGCCGGCTGAACAGCGCGGTGGCGGCCGAGTGCGAGCACGTGCTGCTGGTCGTGGCGGGCCAGGCGTCGGTCTTGAAGCCCTGACCGTGGCGCAGGGGTCACCGATCCCCCGACGGGAGCCCGGCGCGGCATGACGGACAGGCCGGATCGGGGGCTTGGTGAAGGCCTCACCGCCTGTACGCTCTGGCAGATGACCACGCTGAACCTCGACGAGTTCTCCGATCTGATCGAACGCCCCGACGGGGGCGTCCGTCGTGATGCCGAGGATCGCCGCGAACGGCTGGCCGTGCCGCCCGGCGCGCTGGGCCGGCTCGACGAGCTCGGCGAGTGGCTGGCCGCCGCCCAGGGTCGGGTACCGGTCCGGGCGATCGAGCGGCCGCGCGTCGTGCTGTTCGCCGCCGACCACGGGATCGCCGCCGCGGGGGTCTGCGCCAGGCCCGCCGGCTCCGCCCACCAGTTGGTGCGCGGGGTGCTGGAGGGGACGAGCCCCGTCGCCGTCCTGGCCGGTCGGTTCGGCGCCACGATCCGCGTCGTCGACGCGGGACTCGACTGTGACCCCGGGCTGCTTCCGGCGGACGTCACCCGTCACCGGGTCCGGCGCGGCAGCGGTCGCATCGACGTGGAGGACGCGCTGACGCCCGAGGAGGCCGAGGCCGCGCTCCGGCTCGGGATGCGCGTCGCCGACGAGGAGGCCGACGCGGGGACCGACCTCGTCGTGCTCGGTGACCTCAGCGTGGGCGGCACCACGGTGGCCGCGACACTGATCGCGGCCCTGTGCGGCACGGACGCCTCGGTCGTCACGGGCCGCGGCGGGGTTCCCGTCGACGACCTGACGTGGATGCGCAAGTGCGCGGCGATCCGCGACGCGTTGCGCCGGGCCCGCCCGGTCCTCGGCGACCAGGTGGCCCTGCTCGCCGCGGTCGGCGGCGCGGACGTCGCCGCCATCACGGGGTTCCTGCTCCAGTGCGCGGTGCGCCGTACGCCGGTCATCCTCGACGGCGTCGTGTCGGCGGCCTGCGGGCTGGTGGCACAGCGGGCCGCGTTCCGCGCCCCGGACTGGTGGCTCGCCGGCCACACGAGCGGGGAGCCGGGCCAGGCCAAAGCCCTGGACCGGATGGCGCTCAACCCCGTGCTCGACCACGGCGTCACAGTGGGTGAGGCAACCGGGGCGTTGTTGGCCCTCCCCCTCGTCCAGGCGGCCGCCGCACTCGCGGCGGACCTGCCCGAGCGGGCGGCGGAGGAACCGAAGGACTGAATCGACGGGCGCCACGGGCCTGAGCAGTCCGGGGTGCTCGAACCGCCCGTGGACGGTGACGCCCCATACCATCGCATTCCATGGGAGAGGTCCGCTTGACCAGCGTAGAAACCACGACGGTAACCAACGGCAGGAAAGAACCCGGCGGTGGTGCCGCCGACAAGGCGGCGAACCGCAGGGGGACGGCGCCCTCGCGGCGCGGGGCCGCGTTCGCGGTCTGGTACCTGAGAGCCGTCACCTTCGTGAACTTCCTCAGCGCGGTGTGGCTTTCGCTCGGGCAGGACCTGCGCCGACACAACACCGCCGACTTCTACACCCCGTACCTGCTCACGGCCGGATTCGCGTCCGGACTGTTCTCGCTGATCCTCGCGGTCACCATGGGCCGCCGCAAGCGGGCCGCCTGGATCCTCAACCTGGTGATCAGCGGGATGCTGCTGTTCGCCTTCGCCACCGCGGCCTTCGCCCCGTGCACGGGCGGCGAGTTCAACTTCTGCTATCCCGAGTTCCGCGACCACGCCCAGAACTGGGTGTCGTTGATCCTGACGGCCGCCTTCGTCGGCGCCCTGGTGCTGGGCCGCCACGAGTTCTACGCCAAGGGCGACCGGTCCAACCCCAGGCTCGCCACGGCCGTCGGCGCCGTCGGCCTGCTGCTGACCTCGCTTGTCGCCGCCCTCCTCGTCGGCGCCACCAACACCGACCCGGACCGCGCCCAGGCGACGTTCCTGGCCCGCTGGCGGTACGGCGTGATGCGACTGGTCACCCTGGAGCCGAACGACCGGGCCTACGACGGGATCGCCACGCCCGGCTGGGTGGACGTCTCCATCAACGTCATGTCGATGATGCTGTTGCTCGCCGTGCTGTTCGCGGCGTTCCGCGCGCGCCGCGCCGTCGACCCGCTGACCCCCGAGGACGAGGAGCGCCTGCGGGCGCTGCTCGCCAAGCAGGGCGACCGCGACTCCCTGGGCTACTTCGCGCTGCGCCGGGAGAAGTCCGTCATCTGGTCCCCCACCGGCAAGGCCGCCGTCACCTACCGCGTCGTCGGCGGTGTCTCGTTGGCTTCCGGCGACCCGATCGGCGACCCGGAGGCCTGGCCGGGTGCCATCGAGCCCTGGCTGGCCGAGGCCCGCGAGCACGGCTGGATCCCGGCCGTGATGGGCGCCAGTGAGGAGGCCGGGCAGATCTACGCGCGACACGGGCTGGACGCGCTGGAGCTGGGTGACGAGGCGATCGTCGAGACCGACGAGTTCACCTTGGACGGCCGCGCCATGCGGACCGTCCGGCAGGCCTTCAACCGCGTCAAGCGGGCCGGGTACACCGTTCGCATCCGCCGCCACGCCGACGTCCCGACCGACGAGATGGACAACCTCCTCAAGCGGGCGGACGACTGGCGCGACGGCGCGACCGAGCGCGGTTTCTCCATGGCGCTGGGCCGGCTGGGCGATCCGGACGACGGCCAGTGCGTGATGCTGGAGTGCTTCGACGGGCAGGGCGAGCTGCGCGCCCTCCTCTCCTTCGTGCCGTGGGGCCCCAAGGGTCTGTCGCTCGACCTGATGCGCCGTGACCGGGACTCCGAGAACGGCCTGATGGAGTTCATGGTCATCGAACTGCTGGAGCGCTCGAAGGAGATCGGCGTCACACAGGTCTCACTGAACTTCGCGATGTTCCGTTCCGTCTTCGAACGGGGGTCCAAGCTCGGCGCGGGTCCGGTGCTGCGCATGTGGCGCTCGCTGCTGAGCTTCTTCTCCCGTTGGTGGCAGATCGAGTCCCTCTACCGGGCCAACGCCAAATACCGGCCGATCTGGGAACCGCGGTTCATGCTCTTCGAGAAGAGTTCCGACCTGCTGCGGATCGGTATCGCGGCGGGCCGGGCCGAGGGCTTCCTGGAGGCACCCGGCCTGCCGAAGTGGCTGCACCGCAGACATCTGGAGACGCGTCGTTGACAGCGTGGTCGAAACCCTCACCGCGGCGGTTCGCCCGCCGCGAGTGGGGGCCCCTGTTCCGGACGATCCGGGACACGCTCGTCCACGACAAGTGGCGGGCGGTCCCGATGACCATCGGCGCGGTCGCCCTGACCTCGCTGTTCCAGATCATCCAGAACACCCACTGGGGTTTCCAGCCCGTGCAGGACCTCGGCTCGGTCAAGGCCGCCGACCCGCTCTGGCTGGCGCTCCTGCGGACCCCGCTCTCCCTGTTCGTGCCGGCACTCGACCTGCCGGTGTGGGGGGCGCTCGCGCAGATCCTGCTGGTCTTCGGCATCTCCGAGATCTGCATCGGCTGGTGGCGCACCCTGGTGATCGGCTACGTGGCCACGCTCGCCGGGACCACGTACGCCCGGATCGGGCTCTCGCTGGGCCCCGAACACCCCTTCGGCCTGCCGGTGTCCGACCGCGTCGTGAACGACACCGGGCCGTCGGCGGCGGTGGTGGGGCTCGCCATCTTCGTCTGCTGGCGCTACCGGGCGTACCTGACCGGGGGCATCGTGATCGCCGTCATGATCGGCGAGGTGCTGATCAAGGACAACCTGGCGGGCAAGGAGCACCTCGCGGCCATCGCCGCCGTCATGGCCGTGTGCGCGGCCCGCGCGAAGTGGGGCCCCGAGCGCTCCCGGACACCGCTGGGCCGCAGGCCTCCGCCCGCGCCGTCGCCCCCCGTGCGCCGGGACTGACCCGGGCCCGCGGGAGGAGGCCGTACCGTAGCTTCCCGTGACGACAGACCCCACCCTGCAGGGACGCTTCTGTGCGGTCCGGCGGTGGCTGCGGCTCCATCCGCCGGCCACCGACTGCGTCCTCGCGCTCGGTGCGCTCGTCTCCATGGTGGTCGGCTCCTTCGCCGACCCGCACGGGCCGCACGGGCCGACCTTCGGCACCCGCGCCCCCGAGCCGTTCTCGTTCGTGTTGATAGTGCTGGGCTCGGTGGCCCTCGTCTTCCGGCGCCGCCGGCCGCGCGCGGTGCTCGCCGCGACCATCGCCTTGTCCCTGCTGGAGCTGTCCACGGGTGAGCCCCGGGCGCCCGTCGCGATGTGCACGGTGATCGCGCTGTACACGTTGGCCGCCCGCACCGACCGGCCCACCACCTGGAAGGTCGGCCTGCTCACCATGGCGGGGCTGACGGGCGTCGCCATGCTGGCCGGGCCACTGCCCTGGTACTCGCAGGAGAACATCGGCGTCTTCGCCTGGACCGGCATGGCCGCTGCCGCCGGGGACGCGGTGCGCAGCCGTCGCGCGTTCATCGACGCCATCCGGGAGCGGGCCGAGCGTGCCGAACGCACCCGGGAGGAGGAGGCGCGGCGCCGGGTCGCCGAGGAGCGGCTGCGGATCGCGCGCGACCTCCACGATGTGGTGGCCCACCACATCGCCCTGGTCAACGTGCAGGCCGGGGTGGCGGCCCACGTGATGGACAAGCGTCCCGACCAGGCGAAGGAGGCGCTGGCCCACGTACGCGACGCCAGCCGCTCCGCGCTGAACGAACTGCGCGCCACGGTGGGGCTGCTGCGGCAGTCCGGCGATCCGGAGGCGCCGACGGAGCCGGCGCCGGGGCTGGGGGTGCTGGAGGAACTGACGGACACCTTCCGCAACGCCGGGCTGCCGGTGAAGGTGATGGTCGAGCTGGGGCAGCAGGGGGACAGCCTTCCGGCGGCCGTGGACCTGGCCGCGTACCGGGTGATCCAGGAAGCGCTGACCAACGTGCGCAAGCACGCGGGGCCGGGGGCGACGGCCGAGGTCAGCGTGGTGCGGGTGGGGGCGTCGGTGGAGGTGACCGTGCTGGACGACGGGGGCACCTCGGCGGACTCCGCGCCCCGCCCGGCGGACCCGGGCGGCGGCCACGGCCTGCTGGGGATGCGGGAGCGGGCCGGGGCCCTGGGCGGCTCGTGCTTCGCCGGGCCCCGCTACGGCGGCGGTTTCCGCGTGCACGCCGTCCTGCCTGCGTAGTCCCGGGCGTCTGCGTACACGACCTCGATCGGCGCCCGGCTACGGCTCGCCCCGGGGCGGGCACCAGCGGCGCCAGGAACCCAGGTCCTTCTTCTTCTGGAGCGAGCTGAGCCCCTCCCGCTGCGAGACGGGGCACCACTCGCGCGGCGAACCCTCGTACTCGACGTGGAACACGGCCTTCCCCGCCGCGACGAACGGCCGGTACCGCTCGCACTCGTCGAACTCCGCGCACTGCTCGTTGACCGCGAACTCGAAGTTCCCGACCAGCTCGGGGATCTGGTCGAGGTCGTTCTTGAGCCCGACCGACAACCCCCTGTCGTGGGCGAGCCTCGCGATCAGCCGGTTGTAGGCCAACTGGTCGGCGGCGGTGAGCGGGAAGCCGGAGGAATTGGCGTACCCGTCCATGTTGTCGGGCTCGATCGCGTTGAAGCCCTTGTCCTTGCACATGTCGAACCGCTTGGCCATCAGCGGTTCCAGCTCGGCCGAGCGCCGGATGTCCAGCCAGCGCTCCCCCTCCCAGCCGTTGCCCTTGCCCAGCAACTCCTTGGGGAAGGCCGAGGCGTCCGGGCGGAAGTCCTCCCAGGCGCCGGTGGAGAGGTAGCAGATGGTCTTGCGGCCCGTCTTCTTCAAGGCGGCCACCTGTTCCTCGGTGGTGTTGAAGCCGTCGACGTCGTACACCGCCGCCTTCACGGAGGTGTCCAGCGTGCCGGTCAGCTGCCACTGCCAGCTCACCCGCGGCGCGGGCTGCCAGAGCCGGCCCGGCGCGGGGTCGGGCGACAGGTCGTCGGGTTCGGGCAGCTCGGGCGCCGACGTACAGGAGGCGAGTAGCAGGAGCGGGCCGACGAGCAGCCAGGCCAGTGCGCGGCGCCTCACGCTCCGACCTCCAGGTCGTACGGGAGGGTGCCCCACGGGTGCGCGCCGGAGCCGGGGACCGCGCAGTGCACGGCGGCCCCCCGCTCCAGGGCGAGTTCGGCGGCCGGCGCGCCCGGCGGGACGGCGTACACGAGGTGGCAGAACCTCTGGGCGGGGTGGTCGGCGGTCCACCTCGGGGCGGCGCCCGCGTCGCGGTAGGCCTCCCAAGGGCCCTCGAAGGTGACGAGCAGGTCGGCGAGCGCCGCGTACCCCGGGTGCGGGTGGACGCCGTGGTTGAGGACGAGGGTGCCGGCGCCCGCGGCCCGCGCGGCCACGGCGAGCCGCCCGTAGTGCGCCAGCAGTTCCGGCTCGGCGGACGCCTGGTCGAGGAAGGCGCCGTCGGTGGCGTACCAGTCGCGGTGGCGCAACAGGTCCCGCACGACGGCCGCGTGCGGGCGCCGTCCGTAGTCGGTGTCGGCGTACCCGAGGACGGGCACCCCGGCGGCCCGCAGCCGCCCGGCGACGGCGGCGAACCGTTCGTCGGGGGCCTCGCCCGGCCCGCTGTCGGGGTTGAGCACCACCGAGTGCAGCCGGCCGGCCGAGGCGATCAGCGACTCCCACGCCTCGGGCCGGTCGGCGGGGTGCTCGTAGAGGGGCACCAGCAGCATGACGTCCTTCTTCTCGTGCGTCGTCTCGTACGGTGTCACGTGCGCGGTGTCCTACGGGTCCGCGCGCTCAGCGGTGGGCCGTGGCGCGGCCCAACAGCAGGCAGACCAAGGTCGACAGGACGGCCGCCGCCGATCCCGCCACCAGCAGTTGGACCAGTCGCGGCTGCCCGAGCCCGGTCAGCACGGCCAGGCTCTGGGCGAACGCCGCGCCGGCGCAGACGATCGCGGCGGGCCGGACCGCCCCGAAGGACTGGAGCAGCAGCCCCGTCCACATGACGGCGCCGAGCAGCAACAACGCCGCCACCCGGGCGCCGGTCAGGCCGGGCGCCCCGGGCCACAGCAGGGTTCCGCCCACACCCAGCGCCGGCAGTACCACCAGGTAGCGGCCGAGGCAGCCGGCCAGGGTGACCAGCATCCGGCGCCGGAACGCCCGGGGGGACCTGGCCGCCCGCAGCCCGGCGAGGCTGCCGCTGCGGAAGCGGTGCAGCAGCCATTCGGCCGGACCCATGCTGAGGGTGAGGGCCACCGCCGAGGGTGCGGCGACCGCCTCGGCGGGGCCACCGGCGAGCACCTCCCCCAGGGCGGCGTACAGCACGAGCAGGCCGGTGCCCAGGCCGAAGACGCCGTACGGCACGGAGTCCGCGAGCCGGGGCCCGCGCGGCGCGTACTCCTCCTCGACGCGGCGCAGCGTCCGCCACCGGACGGAGCCCCCGCCGGGGCGGGCCCGCGACCGGTCCCGGGCCCGGCGTACGAGTGCCCGTACCCCCTCCACCACCGGCAGTTCCCGGACGGCCAGGGCGCAGGCGGTCAGCAGGGACACCACCAGCAGGCTCACCCGCAGCGGCAAGGGCAGGTCGACAAGGAGGGTGAGCAGCGCCCCCGCGGCCATCGGGCCGAGCGCGGCGAGCAACAAACGCTCCCGCCCGAGGACCAGCAGCACGGTGGCGGCGCCGACGTACAGCGCCTGCCCGGCGGCGAACGCGTAGGAGAACGGCGGCCCGCCGGGCACCGCCAGTGCGGCGGCGGTACCCAGCAGCGCCCCGGCGGGGGCCCCGGCGAGCAGGGTCCGCCCGGCGGCGGCCCGGTCGCCGAGGCCGAGCCAGGAGTAGGCCCGGTGGGACAGGGTCTGGTCCCACACCCAGCCGATCAGGGCGCCGGCGAGCAGGGTGAGCGTCCCGGCGGGCAGCCCGAGCCGGTCGGGCGGACCTTCCAGCAGGGGGGCGCCCAGCAGGTAGGCCAGGCCGGGCAGGGCGAAGATCACCCCGCGCAGCAGGCAGGCGGTGAGGGACACCCTCCAGGGGTCGGGGACGCTCTGGGGCTCCGGGAAGGAGCGGGGCACCTTGGCGTAGAGCTCCTCGGCGAGCGCGAAGGAGTCGTGACGGCCGTAGGTGAGGCGGATGTACTCGTCGTTCATCCCGTCGGATTCGAGGATGGCTGCGATCTCGTCGGGATGGACGGCGGCGGCGGCGAACCCCTCGAACCGT
The DNA here is from genome assembly GCF_055231995.1 of Streptomyces sp. Tek67B01. NCBI lineage: Bacteria > Bacillati > Actinomycetota > Actinomycetes > Kitasatosporales > Streptomycetaceae > Streptomyces > Streptomyces sp. Tek67B01. Next base: position 5,082,190 of record NZ_JBUYUY010000001.1, on the reverse strand, counting down.
TCGACGAGTTCGTCCATCGGGTCGGCGGCCGGTCGGGCCGTCCGCCGGGGACGGGGGATGGCGGGCAGGGTGTTGCCACCCGGCACCTTGAGCCACAGGGAGCCGCTCACCTGCCCCCTCCCCCGGTCTCTCCCCCGGCTACCGCCGGTGGGACCCCCATCCGGGGGGACCCCCACGCGGCGAGTTCCCGGTACCAGGGGTCGGCGAGCCGCTGGGTCCAGTCGTCGCCCGGGTGGACCGGCAGGACGGGCTGGCCGGCGAGTTCCCGGTAGATGTGGCGGAAGCCGTCCACCGACTGGTGGAGGGTGAACTTCTCGACGACCCGCTTGCGGGACAGCCGGCCCAGTTCGGCGCGGCGTTCGTCGTCGCGGAGCAGGGCGAGGGTGGCGCGGGCCATGGTCTCGGGCTCACGGGGCGGGACGACGAGCCCGGTGTCGCCGACGGCCTCGCGCACTCCCCCGACATCGGTGGAGACCGTGGTGCGACCGCAGGACATGGCTTCGATGATGCTGAAGGGGAAACCCTCGCTGATGGAGGAGAGCATCACGACCGAGCCGGCCGCGTAGGCGCGGGCGACCTCCGTGATGCGGCCCTCGAAGGTGACGCCGTCGGCCACCCCGAGTTCGGCGGCGAGCTTCTCCAGGCGGAGCTTGTAGTCCTCGCATCCGGCCGGGACCGGGCCGAAGAGGCGCAGCCTCAGGGCGGGGACCTCCTCGCGCATGAACGCGTATGCACGGATGAGGGTTTCCAGGTCCTTGATGGGGTCGACGCGACCGCACCAGCTGAGGGTGGGCACCTCGGGTTCGGGGCCGGCCTCGGGGAAGGCGTACGGATCGACGCCGTTGTAGACGGTGCGGATGCGGTCGGAGGCGGCGCCTCCGCGCTCTTCCCAGCGGCGGTTGTACTGGTTGCAGGGGGTGATCAGGTCGGCCTGCCGGTAGCCCTCGGTGTTCAGCTCGCGGTAGAAGCCGAGCATGAGGGCCTTGACGGGCCAGCGCTGTTCGGCGGTGCGGTAGCCGAGGTAGCGCTCGCGCAGGTAGATGCCGTGTTCCGTGAGCAGGAAGGGCACGTGGTCGAGGTGTTTCGCGGCGAGGGCCGGCAGGGTGGCGAGACCGCTGCTGACGGCGTGGGAGACGCTGTCGCGCGGGATGCGCACGCTGAGCGGGCGCAAGGCGTGTTCCAGCAGGTCGGTGGCGGTGAGGGCGTCGTGGATGGTGGGCGCGGCCTCGGCGGTGGGCACGCCCGGACGGGTCCAGAGGTCCATCAGCAAGCGCAGCACGGACTCGGAGCGCAGGGCGGCGGCGAGGCGGCCGGAACGGGCCAGCAGTGCCAGTTCGCGCAGGGCCCCGGAGAATCCGCCGTGCGTGGGGTCGAGCATCGACAGCAAGAACGTTTCGTAGGTGTCGGTGAAGCGGTGCCGGGCCTTGCCCCGCAGGGCCGACCGGAGCGTGCGGGGCGGCTGCGGCCCCCAGAGCGGAACGGCTGTGTGCCGGTAGACGTTGCGCGGCAGTTGCCAGGTGACCGGCTCGCGTCCCGAGCCGGTCAGGGCTATGACGTTGAAGTCGACTTCAGGCATTCCCCGGACGAGTTGGTCGCACCAGGTGCTGACGCCCCCGTGGACGTGCGGGTAGGTGCCTTCGGTGAGCATGGTGACATGACGCCCATGGCTCATGCGGTGTGTCCCCCCAGGACGGAAAAGGGGCCGGCGCCCGTGGTTCGCGGAGCGCCGGCACAAGGTGGTGCTGCGTGCGTGTGCGGATGGAGCGGTTCCGGCCGGGCGGACGGCCGGAGGGCGGTCAGGCCAGCTTGAGCGTGACCGCCGACTGGAGCAGCTCGGGAGCCGTCCAGGCGGAGCGGGAGCCTGCGTACGCGGTGCCGAAGTCGGCGGTGCCGAGCAGGAGCTGCTTCTTGGTTCCGACGGGCGCCGTGACGGGGGCGACCACGCCCGAGGGCGCCTTGACGGTGACGTCCTTGCCGATGCGGTAGGCGGTGACCTTGTTCGCGCCGAGCGCGGCGTCCCAGGCGGCGCGGCGGCTGAGCTCGACGCCGGTGTCCTTCATGCTCTGGTTCACGATCGGGGCGCTGGGCGCGTAGAGCGTGCGGTAGGTGTCGAGGACCTGGTTGAGGACCGGGTAGAGGGTGCGGTCCTCGGCGAGGTTGGACTGGTGGACGTAGTGCGGGCGCGGGTCGTTGGCCAACACGTGCCGCAGCGCGGTGCGGGCCTCGGTCGGGACGATGTAGTCGAGGTAGCCCGTGGCGTTGTCGAGGGGGGCCGGCAGGCAGGTGGAGGTGGCCGGGTTGTCCTCGCAGGCACCGCTGCCGCCCTGGGCGCGGCTGGTGTAGATCCAGTTGTACTCGTCGGCCATCTCCGCGTCGGTGCCCGTGTTGTAGTACACGTTCATCGGGTAGCGGGGGACGGTCAGGGCGGCGCCGACGCCGCGCTGCGCGGACTCGCGGGAGCTGTCGCTGCCCGCCCACTTGATCCCGTTGTCGGCGAACGCGCCCGCCAGGTTCGGGTTGTCGACGGGCTGCTGCGGCAGGGTCTTGAGGCCGGAGTGCTCGCCGGTGACGATCTCGGAGCGGTCGGTGGTGATGCCCTTGGAGGCGGCCCAGTTGTTGTTGTCGCGGATCTGGGCGGAGATGTCGGCGCGGCTCATCCACCGGATCGCGCCCGTCGCGTCCTTCGTGCAGCTCCAGGGCACGGTGGTGACGTCCTGGACGCAGCCGAGGAAGAGGTGGGTGTAGGTGTGGTTCATCCAGCGGAACTGGGCCCGGTCCGCGATGAGCTGCGCGGTCAGGGCGTCGGTGCCGCCGTTCTCCGTCTTCCACTCCTCCCCGGCGCCGGCGTTGAAGAGCATGTCGAGCTTGAAGTTCTTGCTCTGCTGCCACTGCACCGCGTACTGGGCGTCGGCGGCGGTCATCCGGATGTCGCTCTCCTTGCCCTCGCCGCCCGCGCACGCGTAGTCGCCGGGCGTGCAGTTGAGGTCCTTGCTCCAGCGGGCGTCGGGGGCGAAGACGTCGTCGACGTGGACCGCGAAGTAGTTCCGCTCCTGGCCGAGGTGGACGCCCTGGGTCAGCCAGTCGACGATGCCGCGGGCGAGCAGCCGGAACTGCTGCTGGTACTGGTTGTAGCCGAAGGTGACCACGAGTTCGCTGCGCCCGTCGTGTGCGTACTCGCCGACCAACGAGGCCCGTCCGGAGCCGACGGGGGCGTCGAGGTAGCTGGTGTAGCCGGCACGGGGCTTGGCGATGAACCCGTAGCTCTCGGGGATCAGCGGCGAGTTGTCCTCGAAGGCGACCTGGCCCCCGAGGTAGCCGAAGGGGCCCGCCTTGCCGGCGGCGGTGACGGCCGCCTGGGTGCCGTCGAGGGTGCCGCTGTAGCCGCCGTTGTCGGTGTATTCCAGGCCGACTTCGGGGTGCGCCCAGGTGTAGGCGTCGACCTGGCGGATTCCGTACGTCGTCTCGTAGGCGCTGAGGGCGGACGCTTCGGCGGAGCCCGCGCCGAAGGGGTTCTCGTTGGGCAGGACGACACCCTGGAACTTGGCGCGCGGACGCCCGTCGACGGTGTCGCTCAGGAAGGCCGCGTTGATGACCGGGCGGCTGCCGCTGCCCAGGTCGATGCGGGTGTACGGCACTCCGGTGTCCCGGAGTTCGGCGGTGATCGCCGCGACGGAGCTGCCGCCGTCGTCGACGACCAGCACCCTCAGGTCGACTCGCGGTACGACGGTGGCCGCCTGGGCGGTCGCCGCGGGCACCACCACGGACATCAGGGCGGTCGCGGCCATCGCCGCGGCGACCCTGTTCATCCGGTTCCTATTACTACGGACCATTTCGGCCTTGTTGACCATTTCGGCCTTCCCCCCGCAGGCTCCCTCAGCGCCGGCCATGGCGGACGGCCGACCGGAGAGGCTCTGTGGAAATCATGCAAAGGGACCCCACGCCCCCTTGCGAGAGTGGCTCGAGTCTCTCGGACCTCGTCAGGTCTAAAGGGCAAACCTGGAACACAGACCACAGATGGGTGAACCTGTCAGTGGTCCCGTCGAACAACTTGCCAAACCTTCGAGTGACGTACGACGACCGCGTACGCGTACGCTCGTTTCCGGGTGCCGCCGCGCCCGAATACGATCGCTGCGGAGCGGCCGGCGACCCTGACGCGACCGCAGCGCACCCAACACAAACGGAAGCGAGACTTCACCACCGTGACTGCTCTGACTCTCAGCACTGCCGGCGCGGCGACGCTCCGCGCCGACGCCCTCGTGGTCGGCGTGGCGAAGGGCCCGAAGGGGCCTGTCGTCGCCGCGGGCGCCGAGGCCGTGGACAAGGCGTTCGACGGAAAGCTGGCCGCCGTGCTCGACACCATGGGCGCCTCGGGCGCCGAAGGCGAGGTCACCAAGCTGCCCGCGCCCGCCGGTCTGAAGGTCCCGGTCGTGCTGGCCGTCGGGCTCGGCTCCGTACCGGAGCAGGACGAGTCGTACGACGAGGAGGCCCTGCGCCGCGCCGCCGGCGCCGCCGCCCGCGCCCTGCACGGCTCGAAGAAGGCGGCGTTCGCCCTCCCCCTTGAGGACGCCTCCGCCGTCACCGCCGTCGCCGAGGGCGCGCTGCTCGGCGCGTACGCCTTCACCGCCTACCAGGGCGGCGACAACAAGGTCGCCCGCAGCGGCGACAAGAACGGCGGCCCCAAGCAGCCGCTCGCCGAGGTCGTCCTGCTCGGCGCCAAGCCGCGCGACAAGGAGCACAAGGCGGCCGCCGAGCGCGCCACCGTCCTCGCGACCGAGGTCAACGTCGCTCGCGACCTGGTCAACACCCCGCCGAACGACCTGACCCCCGAGGCCTTCGCCGCCGTCGCCACCGCGACCGCGAAGGAGAACGGCGTCAAGGTCCAGGTGCTGGACGAGAAGGCGCTGATCAAGGGCGGCTTCGGCGGCATCATGGGCGTCGGCAAGGGCTCCGAGAACCCGCCGCGCCTGGTGAAGCTCTCCTACACCCACGCCAAGGCGGAGAAGACCCTCGCCTTCGTCGGCAAGGGCATCACCTACGACTCGGGCGGCATCTCCCTCAAGCCGGCCGGTCACAACGAGACGATGAAGTGCGACATGGCCGGCGCCGCCGCCGTGTTCGCCGCCGTCATCGCCGCCGCCAAGCTGGGCCTCCAGGTCAACGTCACCGGCTGGCTCGCGCTCGCCGAGAACATGCCCTCCGGCTCCGCGACCAAGCCGGGCGACGTCCTGCGCATGTACAGCGGCAAGACCGTCGAGGTCCTCAACACCGACGCCGAGGGCCGGCTGGTCCTGGGCGACGCGCTGACCCGCGCCTCCGAGGAGAACCCGGACGCGATCGTCGACGTCGCCACCCTGACCGGCGCCATGGTGCTGGCCCTGGGCGACCGGACCTTCGGCATCATGGCCAACGACGAGGCCTTCCGCACCTCGATCCACGAGATCGCGGAGGAGGTCGGCGAGTCCTCCTGGCCGATGCCGCTCCCCGAGGAGCTGCGCAAGACCATGGACTCCCCCACCGCCGACATCGCCAACATGGGTGTCCGGATGGGCGGCGGCCTGGTGGCCGGCCTCTTCCTCCGGGAGTTCGTCGGCGAGGGCATCGCCTGGGCCCACCTCGACATCGCGGGCCCGGCCTTCCACGAGGGCGCCCCGTACGGCTACACCCCCAAGGGCGGCACCGGCTCCGCCGTGCGCACCCTCGTGCGGCTGGCCGAGCGGACGGCGACCGGCGACCTCGGCTGACGCGGCGGCCTCCTCGTGATCACGCGCCCCGGGACCCGGACGAGGTCCCGGGGCGCGTTCGCTCTGGACGAAATCTCGACGATCAGTAGTTTTCTACGCCCTGGTAACCCGCATTCCGGCAGAACGGCCCTCGCCGGCCGGGGCCCGGCGTCCCGTGTTCCCCCGACAAATGCGAAGATGGGTTCTCGGCAGGACAGGGCCCCCACCACAGGGCCGAAGAAACAAGCGGCCGAATACCAGCCGCCGCCCGGTCACAGAGGACCGGTGCCCGGCGCACATGCATGGAGGACGTGACGTGGCGAACGACGCCAGCACCGTTTTCGACCTAGTGATCCTCGGCGGTGGCAGTGGCGGTTACGCCGCGGCGCTGCGCGCCTCCCAGCTGGGTCTCGACGTTGCGCTGATCGAGAAGAACAAGCTCGGTGGCACCTGCCTGCACAACGGCTGCATCCCCACGAAGGCTCTGCTGCACGCCGGTGAGATCGCGGACCAGGCGCGCGAAGCCGCTCAGTTCGGTGTCAAGGCCTCTTTCGAGGGCATCGACATCGCGGGTGTGCACAAGTACAAGGACGATGTCATTTCGGGCCTGTACAAGGGCCTCCAGGGTCTGGTCGCCTCCCGCAAGGTGACGTACATCGAGGGTGAGGGTCGGCTTTCCTCCCCGACGTCCGTCGACGTGAACGGGCAGCGCGTCCAGGGCCGCCACGTCCTGCTGGCGACCGGCTCCGTGCCGAAGTCGCTCCCGGGCCTGAACATCGACGGCAACCGCATCATCTCCTCGGACCACGCGCTGGTCCTGGACCGCGTGCCCGAGTCCGCGATCATCCTGGGCGGCGGCGTGATCGGCGTCGAGTTCGCCTCGGCGTGGAAGTCCTTCGGCAGCGACGTCACCGTCATCGAGGGCCTCAAGCACCTGGTCCCGGTCGAGGACGAGAACAGCTCCAAGCTCCTGGAGCGCGCCTTCCGCAAGCGCGGCATCAAGTTCAACCTGGGCACCTTCTTCGACAAGGCCGAGTACACCGAGAACGGCGTGCGCGTCACCCTGGCCGACGGCAAGGCCTTCGAGGCCGAAGTGCTGCTCGTCGCCATCGGCCGCGGCCCGGTCTCGCAGGGCCTGGGCTACGAGGAGCAGGGCGTCGCGATGGACCGCGGCTACGTCCTGGTCGACGAGTACATGCAGACCAACGTGCCGACGATCTCGGCCGTCGGTGACCTCGTCCCGACCCTCCAGCTCGCGCACGTCGGCTTCGCCGAGGGCATCCTGGTGGCGGAGCGTCTGGCCGGTCTCAAGACCGTCCCGATCGACTACGACGGTGTTCCCCGGGTCACCTACTGCCACCCCGAGGTCGCCTCCGTCGGCATCACCGAGGCCAAGGCCAAGGAGATCTACGGTGCGGACAAGGTCGTGGCCCTGAAGTACAACCTGGCCGGCAACGGCAAGAGCAAGATCCTCAAGACCGCGGGCGAGATCAAGCTGGTCCAGGTCAAGGACGGTGCCGTGGTCGGCGTCCACATGGTCGGTGACCGGATGGGCGAGCAGGTCGGCGAGGCCCAGTTGATCTACAACTGGGAGGCCCTGCCGGCCGAGGTCGCGCAGCTCATCCACGCGCACCCGACCCAGAGCGAAGCGCTCGGCGAGGCCCACCTGGCCCTGGCCGGCAAGCCGCTGCACTCCCACGACTAATCGTCATCGGGCGCGACGACCACTTCCGCACTTTCGTAAGGAGCAACAGAAACCATGTCGGTTTCCGTAACCCTTCCGGCGCTCGGCGAGAGCGTCACTGAGGGCACCGTCACCCGCTGGCTGAAGGCCGAGGGCGAGCGCGTCGAGGCCGACGAGCCGCTGCTCGAGGTCTCGACCGACAAGGTCGACACCGAGATCCCGTCGCCCGTCGCCGGCATCCTGGCCTCCATCAAGGTCGCCGAGGACGAGACCGTCGAGGTCGGCGCAGAGCTGGCCGTCATCGACGACGGCTCGGGCGCGCCGGCCGAGGCCGCCGCTCCGGCCGCCGAGACCCCCGCCGCCCCCGCGCCGGAGGCCCCGCAGGCCGCCCCGTCGACCGAGGTCGAGACCCCGGCTCCCGCTCCGACGGCCGAGGCGGCCACCGGTGGCGGTTCGGCCGAGGGCACCGATGTCGTGCTGCCCGCGCTGGGCGAGTCCGTCACCGAGGGCACCGTCACCCGCTGGCTCAAGCAGGTCGGCGAGTCCGTCGAGGCCGACGAGCCGCTGCTCGAGGTCTCCACGGACAAGGTCGACACCGAGATCCCCGCGCCGGTCGCCGGCACCCTGCTGGAGATCCTGGTCGGCGAGGACGAGACCGCCGAGGTCGGCGCGCGTCTGGCCGTCATCGGCGTCGCGGGTGCCGCCCCGGCCCCGGCCGCCGCCCCGGCCACTCCGGCCCCGGCCGCCGCCCCGGCTGCCCCGGCCCCGACTGCCCCGGCCCCGACTGCTCCGGCTCCGGCCGCCGCCCCGGCTCCGGCTCCGGCTCCGGCTCCGGCTCCGGTCCAGGCCACCCCGGCCCCGGCTGCTCCGGCCCCGGCCCCGGCCCCGGTCGCCACGCCCGCCCCCGCCGCCCCGGCCCCGGCCGGTGACGAGGGCGCGTACGTGACCCCGCTGGTGCGCAAGCTCGCCTCGGAGTCCGGCGTCAACCTGTCCACGGTCTCGGGCACCGGTGTCGGTGGCCGTATCCGCAAGCAGGACGTCCTGGCCGCAGCCGAGGCCGCCAAGGCCGCCGCCGCCCCGGCTCCGGCCGCCGTCGCCGCCCCGGCCGCCGTCCAGGCCCCGGCCGCCGCGGCGTCGGAGCTGCGTGGTCAGACGGTCAAGATGACCCGCATGCGCAAGGTCATCGGCGACAACATGATGAAGGCCCTGCACACGCAGGCGCAGCTCAGCTCCGTGGTCGAGGTGGACGTCACCAAGATCATGAAGCTGCGCGAGAAGGCCAAGGCCTCCTTCCTGGCCCGGGAGGGCGTCAAGCTCTCGCCGATGCCGTTCTTCGTCAAGGCCGCCGCCCAGGCGCTGAAGGCCCACGCGGTCGTCAACGCCCGGATCAACGACGACGAGGGCACCATCACCTACTTCGACTCGGAGAACATCGGCATCGCCGTGGACTCCGAGAAGGGCCTGATGACCCCGGTCATCAAGGGTGCCGGTGACCTCAACCTGGCGGGCATCTCCAAGGCGACCGCCGACCTGGCCGCCAAGGTCCGCGGCAACAAGATCACGCCGGACGAGCTGTCGGGCGCGACCTTCACCATCAGCAACACCGGCTCGCGCGGTGCGCTGTTCGACACGGTGATCGTGCCGCCGAACCAGGTCGCCATCCTGGGCATCGGTGCCACCGTCAAGCGTCCGATGGTCATCGAGACGCCCGAGGGAACCGTCATCGGCGTCCGCGACATGACGTACCTGACCCTGTCCTACGACCACCGCCTGGTGGACGGCGCGGACGCGGCCCGGTACCTCTCGGCCGTGAAGGCCATCCTGGAGGCCGGCGAGTTCGAGGTCGAGCTCGGCCTGTAGGGAACCAGCCGCGGCGGTAGCCGCACAGCTGTCGCGTACGGCGCCCCCGTCCGGAACCTTCCCGGGCGGGGGCGCCGTCGTCCGTCCCGGCGTCTGCCCGGTCTTGTAACGAGCCTCACCCCGGGTCCCTGACCAGGAACGCATCGCGTCGGCCGACACCGCCGTATTGTCTACGCATCAGCCCCGCGCGGCCCCAGGAGATGAAGCGCCGATGATCACCCCACCCGTCGTGCACTCGCTGCGCGAGCAGATCCGCGAGCACATCGTGGAGGGGATCGTCAGCGGCCGCTGGAAGCCCGGCGAGCGGATCGTCGAGCGGCGGATCGCCGTCGAATTGGAGGTCAGCCAGACGCCGGTCCGCGAGGCCCTGCGCGAGCTGGAGACGCTGCGGCTGATCGAGTCGGCGCCGAACAAGGGGGTCCGCGTACGGAACCTCTCCGCCGCCGACCTCGAGGAGATCTACCCGGTGCGGGCCGGCCTGGAGCAGATCGCGGCCGAACTGGCGGCGCCGCGGCTGGCGGCGGACTGCACGGCCCTGGAGCCGCACGTGGCGGCGCTGTGGGAGGCGGACCGGACCGAGGACGGGACGGCGCAGGTGCGGCACACGGTGGGCTTCCACCGCGAGCTGGTGCGGGCCGCCGGCAACAGCGTGCTGCTGCACACCTGGGAGAGCCTGGGCATCGAGGTGTTCACGGCCCTGTCCATCCGCTGGCTCGGGACGGTGCAGAAGTCGTACGCGGAGGAGCACGCGGCCCTGGTGGAGGCCTTCCGCAATCAGGATCCGGACATCGGCGTGCTGGTGAAGCGGCACGTCCTGGGGTGTGCGCCCCGCGCTTGACCGGTCGGACCGGTCGGCTTGTCCTGGTTTGACCGGCACTGGGTGCCTATTTTCATGGCACCCGGTGCCGACTTTCGCCGGATCGACATTTCTTCGCCACTTCCGTTTGATCGATCATCGATCAGCGATTTACAGTCATCGCGGACCCCTACCCGGGTCCACCGACCCTGTCCTGCCCGTCAGGGATTTCTTCACCACCTCTCCTTTGTCCGGAAGGCGGCGCACACCGATGTCCGACCCCGTAGGAAAGCTTCCGAGCGAGCTCGACCAGCTCCCGGACCGCGACACGGAGGAGACCGCCGAATGGGCGGCCTCCCTCGACGCCGTCGCAAAGGCCGCCGGTACGCGCCGCGCCGAATACCTGCTCCGTCGCACCCTCCAGCACGCCGAAGCCGCGGGCCTCGCCCTGCCGAAGCTGCTGGAGACGGACTACGTCAACACCATCCCCACCTCCGCGGAGCCCGAGTTCCCGGGTGACATGGAGATGGAAGCCAAGATCACCGCGTGGAACCGCTGGAACGCGGCCGCCATGGTGACCCGCGGCTCCAAGTACGGCGTCGGCGGCCACATCGCCACCTTCGCCTCGGCCGCCTGGCTCTACGAGACCGGCTTCCAGCACTTCTTCCGCGGGAAGGAGGCCGACGGATCGGGCGACCAGCTCTACATCCAGGGCCACGCCTCCCCCGGCATCTACGCCCGCGCCTTCCTCGACGGACGCGTCTCCGAGCAGCAGCTCGACAAGTTCCGCCAGGAGTCCGGCGGCAACGGCCTGCCCTCCTACCCGCACCCGCGGCGCCTGCCCTGGCTGTGGGAGTTCCCGACGGTGTCCATGGGCCTCGGCCCGCTCTCCGCGATCTACCAGGCGCGCTTCAACCGCTACCTGCAGAACCGGAGCATCAAGGACACCGCCAACTCGCACGTCTGGGCCTTCCTGGGCGACGGCGAGATGGACGAGCCCGAGTCGACCGCGGCCCTGGCCCTCGCCTCTCGCGAGCGGCTCGACAACCTGACCTTCGTCATCAACTGCAACCTGCAGCGCCTCGACGGTCCGGTCCGCGCCAACTTCCGCGTGGTCCAGGAGCTCGAGGCCCAGTTCCGCGGCGCCGGCTGGAACGTCATCAAGTCGCTGTGGGGCTCCGCCTGGGACGAGCTCTTCCAGCTCGACACCACGGGCGCCCTGGTACGCCGCCTGCGCGAGGTACCCGACGCGCAGTTCCAGACGTACGCGACCCGCGACGTGGCCTACATCCGCGAGCACTTCTTCGGCGCCGACGCGGAGCTGGTGCGGCTCGCCTCGGTCCTCACCGACGCGAAGATCGCCGAGTGCTTCCACAGCTCCCGCGGCGGCCACGAGCCCCGCAAGGTGTACGCCGCGTACAAGGCCGCCCTGGACCACAAGGGCGCCCCGACCGTCATCCTCGCGCAGACGGTCAAGGGCTACACGCTGGGCGCCGGGTTCGAGTCGAAGAACGCGAACCACCAGATGAAGAAGCTGACGATCGACGAGTTCAAGGACATGCGTGACCTCCTTGGCCTCCCGATCCCCGACAGCGCCTTCGCCGACGGCCAGGTCCCGTACGGACACCCGGGCGCGGACAGCCCCGAGGTCCGCTACCTGAACGAGCGCCGCGCGGCCCTCGGTGGCCCGGCCCCCGCCCGCAAGGTGCACCACGTGGCCCTGCCCGCGCCGGCCGAGCGTTCCTTCGCCCCGCTGCTCAAGGGCTCCGGCAAGCAGGAGATGGCCACCACCATGGCCTTCGTCCGGCTCGTCAAGGACCTGATGCGGGACAAGGAGACCGGCAAGCGCTGGGTGCCGATCGTCCCCGACGAGGCCCGCACCTTCGGCATGGAGTCCCTCTTCCCGTCCGCCGGCATCTACTCGCCGCTGGGTCAGACGTACGAGCCGGTCGACCGCGACCAGCTGATGTACTACAAGGAAGCCAAGGACGGCCAGATCCTCAACGAGGGGATCACCGAGGCCGGCGCCATGGCCGACTTCATCGCCGCCTGCACGTCGTACGCGACGCACGGCGAGCCGATGATCCCGTTCTACATCTTCTACTCGATGTTCGGCTGGCAGCGCACCGCCGACCAGATGTGGCAGCTCGCCGACCAGCTCGGCAAGGGCTTCATCGTCGGCGCCACCGCGGGCCGTACGACCCTCACCGGCGAGGGCCTCCAGCACGCGGACGGCCACTCGCACCTGATCGCCTCCACGAACCCGGCGTCGCTGAACTACGACCCGGCCTTCGCGTACGAGATCGCGGTGATCGTCAAGGACGGTCTGCGCCGCATGTACGGCGAGAAGCCGGAAGACGTCTTCTACTACCTGACGGTCTACAACGAGCCGAAGGTGCAGCCGGCGATGCCCGAGGGCGTCGAAGAGGGCATCCTCAAGGGTCTCTACCGCTTCAACACGGCGGCGGACCTGGCGGAGGCGGCCCCGGCCACCGACGCCCCGAAGATCCAGCTGATGGCCTCGGGTACCGCGATCCACTGGGTGCTGGAGGCGCAGAAGCTGCTCGCCGCCGACTGGAACGTGGCCGCCGACGTCTGGTCCGCCACCTCCTGGGGCGAGCTGCGGCGCGACGCGCTGGAGTGCGACGAGGCGCTGCTGCGCGGCGAGATGCGCACCCCGTACGTCACGCGGGCGCTGGAGGGCGTCACCAGCCCCGTCCTGGCCGTCTCCGACTGGATGCGTCAGGTACCGGACCAGATCAGCCAGTGGGTGGAGCAGGACTACACCTCGTTGGGCACGGACGGCTTCGGCCTCTCCGACACCCGCGAGGGCGCCCGCCGCCACTTCGGCGTCGACGCGCAGTCGATCGTGGTGGCCGCGCTGGCCCAGCTCGCCCGCCGCGGCGAGGTGCCCGCGTCCGCCGTCAAGGAAGCCCGGGAGCGCTACGGCCTGTAGGCCCCGCGCGGTACACCGGTGAGGCGGTCCGCCCCGTGAGGGGGCGGGCCGCCTCGCCGTTTCCCCGCGAGGTTTTTGCGGCCACGCGGGGGGCGTTCACCGGCCTTTGGCCGTATGAGCGGTGGCGGCGCGGGGGTGGACCCGTGATGCTGGAGCCGTGATGGACGAGACGGAGTTCTGGGAGATCGTCGACCGTACCCGCGAGGCCGCCGAGGGCGACCCGGAGGAGCACGCCGAGCTGCTCGTGGAGCGGCTGGCGCAGCTCGACCCGGACTCCGTGCTCGACTTCGCGCGACACTTCGAGTCCCGGTACAACCGGGCGTACACATGGGACCTGTGGGGCGCGGCGTGGGTGCTGCTCGACGGGGCGAGCGATGACGCCTTCGACTACTTCCGGTGCTGGCTGATCGGCCAGGGCCGGGAGGTGTTCGAGAGCGGGGTGCACGACCCGGACGCGCTCGCGGAGCTGCTGACCGACTTCGACGAGGAGATCGACGGGGACGGCGAGGAACTGGGGTACGCGGCCGACGAGGCGTACGAGCAGCTGACGGGCTCGGTGGCGCCGGACCTGGGCATCGCGCTACAGGCGGCCGAGCCGGAGGGCGCGCCGCTGGACTTCGAGGACGAAGCCGTGCTCGCGGAGCGCTTCCCCCGGCTGTGGGACCGGTTCAGGAGCTGACGCTCAGTAGTGCGTGCCGCCGTCGACGCGGATCTCCGTACCGGTGATGAACGCGCCGTCCTCGGAGCCCAGCATCGCGACGACGCCGGCGACCGTCTGCGGGCCGGCGAAGCCCTGGCCGAGGGCCGGGGCGAGCTTGGTGAACAGGCTCCAGTCGGTGTCCTCGGGCAGGCCCGGGCCGTTGCCGGTGGTCATGCCGCTCTCGATGGAGCCAGGGGCGACGGAGACGAACCGCAGGCCCTGCTTGCTGTACTCGGCGGCGAGGGCGTGGGTCATCGACTGGATGCCGCCCTTGCTGGCCGCGTAGGCGGACATGTAGGGGTGCGCGAAGGAGGCCGAGGTCGAGCTGAAGTTGACGACGACCGGCTGGTCGCCCTCCAGCAGGGCGGGGAGGGACTCGCGGATCATCAGGAAGGTGCCGGTCAGGTTGACCGAGATGACCTTGTTCCAGAAGTCCAGGGTGGTCTGGTGGGTGTGCGCGGAGCGCAGGATGCCCGCGGCGTTGACCAGGACGTCGAGGCCGCCGAGGGCGTCGACGCCGGCGGTGACGCCGGCCCGCACGGCCGCCTCGTCGGATATGTCGAGTACGGCGGTGGTCAGGCGGTCGGCGTGCCCTTCGGCGGCCGCCTGCTCGGCGGTGGCCTTCAGGCCGCTCTCGCCGACGTCCACGGTGTGGACGCGGCCGCCCTCGGCGAGGATGCGGTGGACGGTGGCCCGGCCGATGCCGGAGCCGCCGCCTGTGATGAGGACGCGACGTCCTTCGTAACGGTTCATGGGGAGGAGCCTACCCGCGTTGTGGCACGTTTTGCCAGCGTGTCAAAGTATGCAACCGGCCGGGCTCCGGGGCGGTAGGCTTCACCCCGTGAGATCCCCTCGTCCGTACTCCCCCCAGGCCGGCCCCGGAGCCCAGTCGCTGACCGAGCGCCGCAAGGCGGCCACGCAACTCGACATCGCCCGCGCGGCCTGCGCACTCTTCGCCGAGCACGGCCCCGACGGCACCACCGCCGAGGACATCGCCCACCGGGCCGGTGTGGCGCTGCGCACCTTCTACCGCTACTTCCGCAACAAGCAGGAGGCCGTGGCCCCGCTCCTGGCGGGTGGCGGTGACGCCTGGCGCGCGCTGCTCGCCGAGGAGGCACCCGGTACCCCGCTCGCGGAGGCGCTGGACCGCGCCGTGACCCGCTCGCTCAGCGACCTGGAGTCCGTCGAGGAGGGCTTGGAGGTCACCCGCGGCCTGCTCCGGGCGGCGGCGACCGACGAGGCCCTGCGCGGGGTCTGGTACCGGGTCAACCAGGACTCCGAGGAGCGGCTGGTCCCGGTCATCGCCCGGCTCGCCGGCCCGGACGCCGACCCCGTCGACATCCGCCTGCTGGCCGCGGCCGCGACCGACTCGATCCGGATCGCCCTGGAACTCTGGTCGGCGAGCGACGCCCCCACCTCCGGACCGGGCTCGCCGGCCGAACTGGCCCTGCGCTGCCTCCACGCCCTCACCGGCACCGCCCCCCTCCTGCGCTGAGGCCCGCGCCGCCTCACAGGAACCGGGCGGACTTCTCCCGCAGCTGGGCGGCGAAGAACGCCGGGGCGTCGGGCCGCATCCGCGCGAGGGCGACCATGGCCGTGACGATCACGTCCGCGACCTCCGCCTCCACGTCGTCCCAGGTGTGCGAGTTCCCCTTGCGCGGGTTGCTGCCCTTGGCCCCGATGACGGCCTGCGCGGCCTCGCCGAACTCCTCGCCGATCTTGAGGATCTGCACCGTGACGCTCTCCTCGCGGGCCACCCCGCGCGCCCGGTCGTGCTCGTCGAAGCGGGCCGCCAGGGCGGCGACGGTCTTCCAGGAATCGTCCATGCGCCGAACCTAGCCCGGAAACGGCGAAGCCCCGGCCTTCTCCGTGGAGAAGGCCGGGGCTTCGGCGGCACGGCTTAGAGGTCGAAGTACATCTCGAACTCGTGGGGGTGCGGACGCAGGGCGATCGGGGCGATCTCGTGCGTGCGCTTGTAGTCGATCCAGGTCTCGATCAGGTCGGGGGTGAAGACACCACCGGCGAGGAGGTACTCGTGGTCCTCTTCGAGGGCCTTGAGGACCGCGTCCAGGCTGGTCGGGACCTGCGGGACGCTCGCGTGCTCGTCGGGCGAGAGCTCGTAGAGGTCCTTGTCGATCGGCTCCATCGGCTCGATCTTGTTCTTGACGCCGTCGAGGCCGGCCAGCAGCAGGGCCGAGAACGCCAGGTACGGGTTCGAGGACGGGTCCGGGGCGCGGAACTCGACGCGCTTGGCCTTCGGGTTCGAGCCGGTGATCGGGATGCGCATGGCCGCGGAGCGGTTGCGCTGCGAGTACACCATGTTGACCGGGGCCTCGAAGCCGGGCACCAGGCGGTGGTAGGAGTTCACCGTCGGGTTGGTGAACGCCAGCAGCGACGGGGCGTGCTTGAGGATGCCGCCGATGTAGTAGCGGGCGGTGTCCGACAGGCCCGCGTAGCCGGCCTCGTCGTAGAACAGCGGCTCGCCGCCGGCCCACAGGGACTGGTGGACGTGCATGCCCGAACCGTTGTCACCGAAGATCGGCTTCGGCATGAAGGTCGCGGTCTTGCCGTTGCGCCAGGCGACGTTCTTCACGACGTACTTGAAGAGCATCAGGTCGTCGGCCGCGGCCAGCAGCGTGTTGAACTTGTAGTTGATCTCGGCCTGGCCACCGGTGCCGACCTCGTGGTGCTGGCGCTCGACCTGGAGGCCCTGGGCGTCGAGCTCCAGGGAGATCTCGGCGCGCAGGTCCGCGAAGTGGTCGACCGGGGCGACCGGGAAGTAGCCGCCCTTGTAGCGGACCTTGTAGCCGCGGTTGTTCTCCTCGGAGCCGGTGTTCCAGGCGCCGGCCTCGGAGTCGATGTGGTAGAAGGACTCGTTCGCGGTGGTCGCGAAGCGGACGCTGTCGAAGACGTAGAACTCGGCCTCGGGCCCGAAGTACGCGGTGTCGGCGATGCCGGTGGAGGCGAGGTACGCCTCGGCCTTCTTCGCGATGTTGCGCGGGTCGCGGCTGTAGGCCTCACCCGTGATCGGGTCGTGGATGAAGAAGTTGATGTTGAGCGTCTTGTCCTTGCGGAACGGGTCCAGACGCGCGGTGGTGATGTCGGCACGCAGAGCCATGTCGGACTCGTGGATGGCCTGGAACCCGCGGATCGAGGAGCCGTCGAAGGCGAGCTCCTCGGCCGGGTCGAACGCCCGAGCCGGGATGGTGAAGTGCTGCATCACACCAGGCAGGTCGCAGAAGCGGACGTCGACGAACTTGACGTCGTTCTCCTCGATGTACTGCTTCACTTCGTCGGCGTTCTGGAACATCCAACTCCTCCTACTCCCGACCCCGGGGCAGGGACGGGCTGTATAGCTCGTGGTGCGTCAGTGCGGTGCCGCACGCTGACCCGACCATAAGCAGACGGGATTTCTCAAGCATGACCCATTTGTTTCGCACAAGTTAACCAGGGGCCCGTCCAGGTCGCATGGAGCGCCACCGGTACCGTGGTCGAGTGGACAACAGGCAAGCAATCGGATCGTGGCTCTCCGGCCCCCGCGCGGCCGCCGAGGACATGGGCGTCGACTTCGGTTACCGCGGCCAACGCCTCGGCCTGCCCCAGTCGGGGCCCGGGTCTGTGGCCCGGTTCGGGCGCCGGCTCGGGGCCGTCGCCATCGACTGGGTCGGCTGCCAGCTGATCGCCTACGGGCTGATCACGCACGGCGACCTGCGCGCCACGGGCAACTGGACGCTGGCCGTCTTCGTGGTCCTGTCCGTGCTGACGGTCGCCACCGTCGGCTTCACCCCCGGCAAGCGGATTCTCGGCCTCCGGGTGGTCGGGGAAGACGGCGGCCGCCTCGGCGTCGCGCGTGTGCTGCTGCGCACGGTCCTGCTGGCCCTCGTCATCCCGGCGCTGGTCTGGGACCGTGACGGCCGCGGCCTGCACGACCGACTGGCCCGCGCCGTCCAGGTGCGGATCTGACAACCGAGACACACAGGGCCGTCCGGGGAGTGACCCCCTCCCGGGCGGCCCTCTCTCGTGTCTCGTATGCAATGCCGGCATGAGCGCACCCTCGCGACGGCCCCTCACAGCGTCCGGACCTTGGGTTCGGCAGGGGTACGCTCGCCGTTCACTTGGCCCTGGCAGGAAGTGGTGGGGTGACCGGGGTGGAGCTGGAGGAGAAATGGGGGTGTCCGGCGGCCGGAACGTCGCCTGGCGGCGCCTGCGGGATTTCGGGGACGTCGACGTCCTGGTGGACTTGGACGACGACGGCCTGTTGACCGAGGCGGACGTCTTCCGGCGGACCGCCGACCTGTACGAGGCGGACCGCCGGCTGGGCATCGTCTCGTTCCGGATCGCGGACGAGTCCGGTCACACACAGCGGCGGCACGTGCCCCGGCTGCGGGCCGGGGATCCGATGCGACGCGGTCTGGTGACGACGTTCCTGGGCGGCGGGCACGCCCTGTCGATGCCGATGCTCGAGGAGACCGGGGCTGGCCAGAGGCCTTCTTCTTGACACACGAGGAGACCGACCTGGCCTGGCGGGCGGTCGACCGCGGCTGGGACATCCTCTACGAACCGGCGCTGGTGCTCCAACACCCCAAGACCTCCCCGGCCCGACACGCGGTCTACTACCGGATGACGGCCCGCAACCGGGTCTGGCCGGCCAAGCGGCACCTGCCCGCCCCACTGGTGCCGGTCTACCTCGGCGTGTGGATGGCGCTGACCGTTGCCCACACCCGGTCCTTGTCAGGGTTGCTGGCCTGGTTCGCGGGGTTCGCCGAGGGCCTGCGGAATTCCGGCGGCCCCCGGCGCCCGATGCACTGGAGGACGGTCTGGCGACTGACCCGGCTGGGCCGGCCGCCGGTCGTCCAGACCCTCGCGTGCTGCCCGTCGGCGATCAGCCGCGCGGCGGCCTTTGACCACCGCGGGCACGGCCGGGGATGGGGCCCTTGGGGATCGGCATGTTGCTCATGAGGTCGCCCATGGCCCGGAGCTTGTCGTTGACCTGCGTGATCTGCGGGCCGGCCAGTACGCGCGGCAGCTTGAGCAGCGTCGTACGGAGCTTCTTGAGCGGCACCTCGCCCTCGCCGGTACCCACGATGAAGTCGTGGACGGGGACGTCGGGCATGATCCGGGCGAGCTTCTTCTTCTCGGCCGCGAGCAGGCTCTTGACCCGGTTCGGGTTGCCCTCCGCGATCAGCACCACGCCCGCCTTGCCGACGGCCCGGTGGACGATGTCCTGGCTGCGGTTCATCGCGACGGCCGGGGTGGTCGTCCAGCCCCGCCCCACGTTGTCCAGGACGGCCGCGGCGGCGCCCGGCTGCCCCTCCATCTGCCCGAAGGCAGCCCGCTCGGCCCGTCGTCCGAAGACGATCGCCATCGCGAGGAACGCCACCAGGAGGCCCAGGATGCCCAGGTAGACCGGGTGGTCGATCAGGAAGCCGATCGCAAGGAAGACACCGAAGGTGACGATTCCCACGCCCGCGACGATCAGACCGACCTTCGGGTCGGCCTTGCGCGTCATCTTGTACGTCAGGGCGATCTGCTTCAGTCGCCCGGGGTTCGCAGCAGTCTCTGCGTTTGACTTCCTCGCCATAGGGCGAAGTTTACGTGGCCTGCGGGGTCCGGGTCGCCGCGGCCTCCAGTACGTGTTCGGTTTCGACCCGGTCCTTGGCCCTGCGGCGGTCTTCGAGGACGGCGGTCCACGCGTTGCGGCGGGCGCCGCTCATGAGCAGCGATTCGATGCCGCGGA
Organism: Streptomyces sp. Tek67B01; assembly: GCF_055231995.1. Lineage (NCBI taxonomy): Bacteria > Bacillati > Actinomycetota > Actinomycetes > Kitasatosporales > Streptomycetaceae > Streptomyces > Streptomyces sp. Tek67B01. The sequence continues at coordinate 5,062,737 of NZ_JBUYUY010000001.1, read as the reverse complement.
AGGCGTCGGAGAAGGTCGGGATGGCGATGGCGCGTACGGGCGCGGCCTGCATGATGTCGATCCCTTTCACGGTGCTCACAGTGCTCACGGAACGGCTCACGGAACGGTGCTCACGGGGAGGAACGGTGTGCGTCGGTGTGTGCGGTGCGTGGATCAATCGTCACTGAACGGTGTTACCAGGGCATGACCGGCCGGTCAAATGTGATCGACACGTTGTACAAGGCGACGCGGCCCGCCGGGCTCTCACATACAGAGCCTAGGGGCCGCGTCAGCGCGGTGTTACCCACTAGTAGCCACATGTGCGGGACTTCACACGGTCGGCGGTCAGACGTTCGCGCGCTTCTCCGCCGCTACGCCCCGGCTCGGCCGCGCTTCTCCATCGCCTGCTGGTAGAGGCGTCCCGCCCGGTACGACGACCTGACCAGCGGGCCGGACATCACGCCGGAGAAGCCGATCTCCTCGGCCTCCTTCGCCAGCTCCACGAACTCCGCCGGCTTCACCCAGCGCTCCACGGGGTGGTGGCGCGGCGAGGGCCGCAGGTACTGGGTGATGGTGATGAGCTCGCAGCCCGCCTCGTGCAGGTCGCGAAGGGCCTGGGTGACCTCCTCGCGCTCCTCGCCCATGCCGAGGATCAGGTTCGACTTGGTGACCAGGCCGTAGGCGCGCGCCTTGGTGATCACGTCGAGGGAGCGCTCGTAACGAAAGCCCGGGCGGATGCGCTTGAAGATGCGCGGCACGGTCTCCACGTTGTGCGCGAAGACCTCGGGGCGGGAGGCGAAGACCTCCTCCAGCAGCTCCGGCACGGCGTTGAAGTCGGGGGCCAGCAGCTCGACCTTGGTGTGGCCGCTCTCGCGGCCCGCCGTCTGCTGGTGGATCTGGCGCACGGTCTCCGCGTACAGCCAGGCGCCACCGTCGGGCAGGTCGTCGCGGGCGACGCCGGTGATGGTGGCGTAGTTCAGGTCCATCGTGACGACGGACTCGCCCACGCGGCGGGGCTCGTCACGGTCGAGGGCCTCGGGCTTGCCGGTGTCGATCTGGCAGAAGTCACAGCGCCGGGTGCACTGGTCGCCACCGATGAGGAAGGTGGCCTCGCGGTCCTCCCAGCACTCGTAGATGTTGGGACAGCCGGCTTCCTGGCAGACCGTGTGCAGCCCCTCGCCCTTCACCAGGGCCTGCATCTTGGTGTACTCGGGACCCATCTTCGCCCGGGTCTTGATCCACTCGGGCTTGCGCTCGATGGGGGTCTGGCTGTTACGGACCTCCAGGCGCAGCATCTTGCGTCCGTCGGGTGCGACTGCGGACACGACCGGCTCCCTGTGACTTCGATTCTTCGGCGCCCACCAGGGTACGCCCGTAATTTCATACGCTCTTACGTCGGGCAACCCGAGGGCCGCCGGGACCATTCCCGAGTGTCAGCCGACCGACGGCTCTACCTCCCGGGGCCGCAGCTCCGCGTGCTCCAGGACGTCCTTGAGGTGGCGCTCCACGACCGGGAGCACGTCGGCGATGGTGATCTCGCGGCCCAGTTCGTAGGAGAGCGAGGTCACACCCGCGTCCCGGATGCCACAGGGGATGATCCGGTCGAACCAGGTGCTGTCCGGGTTCACGTTGAGCGCGAAGCCGTGCATCGTGACGCCCTTGGCGACCCGGATGCCGATGGCCGCGAGCTTGCGGTCCTCGCGCCGCTGTCCGGCGTTGGAGGGGGCGTACTCGGGGCCGTTCAGTCGGGGGTCGAACTCCTCGTCGTGCAGACGGGGGTCGAAGTCCAGGCTGAGGCCGCCCAGCGCCGGGCGCTCCTCCACCGGGTCCCCGAGCACCCACACCCCGCTGCGCCCCTCCACCCGGGAGGTCTCCACGCCGAAGTCGGCGGCGGTGCGGATGAGGGCGTCCTCCAGGCGGCGGACGTGGGCGACGACGTCCACCGGCCGGGGCAGCTTCATGATCGGGTAGCCGACCAGCTGGCCCGGACCGTGCCAGGTGATCTTCCCGCCCCGGTCCACGTCGACCACGGGGGTGCCGTCCAGCGGGCGCTCGCTCGGGTCGGTGCGCCGGCCGGCCGTGTAGACCGGCTCGTGCTCCAGCAGCAGGCAGGTGTCCTCGATCTCGTCCGCGAAGCGGGCGGCGTGGACGCGGCGCTGCTCTTCCCAGGCCTCGGTGTACTCGACGTAATCCGGCCCGAAGCCCAGATGGACAAACCGAAGGTCAGTCACCGCAGCGCCTCCTCGTTGAACCTGCTGTGTGCACGTATCGCACCAGCAAGGGTACGGCGGTCCCGGCGCGGCCCCTCAGGACCCCGGCAGCGGCCCCTCAGGACTCCGGCAGCGGCCTTGTCGGTGGCCCCGGCAGTTGTTTCGGCCGCCGCCTCCCCTTGGGCGGCCGGTCCGGGTCCTCGTCCGCGCGCGGCAGCCGTCGGTGGCCTTCCGAGTGATCGTTGACCCACCCGCACACCCCGCACGCGTACCGCCCGTCGAGCCCCGCGATGTACGTGCCGCAGCGGCGGCACTCCGCCTCCGTCAGCTCCGGCGCGGGCAGCGGGGCGGGCAGCGGGGCGGCGGACTCTGCGTAGTCGTCGGGGAACTGCGCCTCGGTGGAACGGCGGGTCATGGGTCGCAGCCTATGCGGGTGGAGGGGGTGCGTCCGTAAAGGGTCAGACCGGTTCTGCACACGATCGGATGAATGTGGGACAGAGCGGGCGGTAAGCACGGAGTTCGCCGCTACATTCACGCCGTTCACAGGGCCGGTGACTCCGGTCCGTCACGTCAGGAAACCGTGGAGCCGATGACGGAACGACCTGCCCAGCGTGTCCCCAACCGGCAGCTCGCGGCGCTGATCGCCGAAGCCGGGTTCTCGAACGCCGGGCTCGCCCGCCGCGTCGACCAGCTAGGCCTGGAGCACGGTCTCGACCTGCGGTACGACAAGACCTCCGTGACCCGCTGGCTGCGCGGACAGCAGCCCCGCGGCACGACTCCCGCGCTGATCGCGGAGGTCTTCACCCGGCGCCTGGGCAGACGGCTCTCGGCGCAGGACCTGGGGCTGGACGCCTGCGCGCCCGTCTACGCGGGCCTGGAGTTCGCGGCCACCCCCGAGGAGGCCGTGGACATCGCCAGCGGGCTGTGGCGCAAGGACTCCGGGTCCCACGCCGAGCTGCGCAAGATCGCGTTCACCCCGGCCGGACTGGTCGTCCCCAGCCGGGACTGGCTGATCGGCCGCGCCGACGAGCGGGTCGGGCGGGGCGCGGACAGTGTCGCCGCCCGCGTGCCCCTCCAGGGCAGGACCTCGGTGCCCCGGCAACGGCAGGTCGACCGCGGTCCGGGACAGCGGGTGACGGGCGGGGACATCGCGGCCCTGCGGTCGGTGGGCGAGCTGTTCCGGGCCCTGGACCACGCCTACGGCGGCGGGCACGCCCGTCAGGCCCTGGTGCGGTACCTGGAGCACGAGGCGGAGCCCATGCTCCGCGGGACCTACGGGGAGACCACCGGAAGGCGACTGTTCTCCGCCGCCGCCGACCTGACCCGGCTCGCGGGCTGGACCTCGTACGACATCGCCGCCCACGGTCTCGCCCAGCGGTACTTCGTCCAGGCCCTGCGGCTCGCGCAGGCCGCGGGGGACCGGCCGTACGGGTCGTACGTGCTGGTCACCATGAGCCGCCAAGCGGTCTACCTCGGCCACGGGCGCGAGGCGGTACAGCTGGCCCGGGTCGCCCAGCAGGGCGTGGGGTCGGGGCCGCCGGCCGTGGTGCAGGCGCTGCTGCACTCGTCGGAGGCGCGGGGGCACGCGGTGCTCGGCGAGGTGAGGGCCGCGACGGCCTCGCTGGTGCGCGCCGAGCGGGCGCTGGGCGCGGCCCGCCCGGGCGACGACGTACCGCACTGGGCCCGGGACTTCGACGAGGCGCAGCTCGCCGACGAGTTCGGGCACTGCCACCGGGACCTCCAGCAGTACCGGGCGTCGGCGCAGCACGCGGAGCGCTCCCTCCAGCTGCGGGCCCCCGCCTACGCGCGCTCACGACTGTTCTGCCGGGTGGTGCTGGCCACCGCGCGGCTGGGGCTGGGCGAGCTGGACCATGCCTGCGCGCTCGGCGCGGAGGCGGCGCAGCAGGCGATGGAGATGCGTTCGGTGCGGGCGGTGGAGTACGTACGGGACTTCGAGCGCCGGCTGGAGCCGTACCGGGACGCCCCGGCGGTACGGACCTACCGGGACCGGGTCGCGGCGCTGGCGTGAGCCGCGACCCGGCCGACAGGTGTGTTCAGGCCGCCGCCCGCAGCGGACGCTCGGTGGCGGCCGGAACGGGGATGCCGAAGTCGCGCAGGACGGCGCCCGCCGCGCGGCGGGCGGAGTGCAGGGCCCCTTCGACGGTGTTGGAGTCCCGGTGGTCCCCGCACACGTACAGCCCGGCCAGCACGCGCACGGGACGACGCAGGTCGTGCGGCGGTGGCATGGCGGGCACCGCCTCCGGGGTGTGGTGGACGGCGAGCAGCTCCCAGCCCCGGGTGGAGGTGTCGTAGAGCCGGGCGAGCCGGGAGGCGACCGTCCGGGCGGGCGGCGGCGGCCCGTGCACGGTGGTGGTGACCAGGCCGCGTCCGGCGGGGGCGCGCGTCGGGTCGATCGCGCTCATCACCGTGGTGTGGGCGACGGGCCACCTCGGATCGGCGTCCAAGAGCAGCGAGCCGTCCCAGGGCAGGGCGGAGGGCGTCGCGTGGTGCAGGACGGTGACCTCGTGGAAGGCCGGCACGCGCAGTCCGGGCAGCAGTTCGGCGGCGGCCCGGGCGCCGGTGGCGAGGACGGCGGAGCGGCAGCGGAAGTCGCCGTGCCGCTCGGTGGTGACCAGGTTGGTCGCCACCGACCGCACGCGGACCCCGGTGTGCACGGTGCCGGGCGGCAGCCCGGCGGCGAGCAGGGTGGGCAGGGTCGCCGCGCCGCCCTCGGGAACGGCCAACCGGCCCCGCGCGAAGCCGCGCAGCGCGAGATCGGCGACCCGGCTGGAGGTGGTGAGGTCCGGGTCGCGCAGCAGGGTGGCCAGGAGCGGACGGACCACCGCCGCCAGGGTGCGCGGGGGCAGACCGCGTGAGGCGAGGGCGGCGAGCGCGGTGCGTTCGGGCCGGGCGAGCAGGCGTTCCTCGGATTGGGCGGCGAGTCGGGCGAGGGCCGCGCTGAGCCGGGCCTGGTCGAGTGAGCCACTGGCCAGCGCGCGGGCGGGGGTCAGGGCCCCGGCGCGCTGCTGCCTGCCGTCGGAGCCGTGGACGAGGACGCCGGGCGCGAAGGTGCGCAGGGTGAGGGCGTCCAGGCCGGGGGTGCGGGCGGGCTCCGTGTACGAGGTGTTCAGGAGCTGGCCGACCCGGTCGAGCCGGAATCCGTCGACCGACGAGGTGGCCATCCGGCCGCCGGGGTCGTCGGCGGACTCCAGCACGGTGACGGTGACCCCTTGGGCGATCAGGTGGTGTGCGGCCGCGAGTCCTGAGACTCCGGCTCCTACGATGACTACGTCCGCGTGGTGTGCGCTGCTGAGCACGTGCCCCTCCCCGAGGTCGGCGCGGCTGTGTGGGGTCCTCCTTCCCCACTCCGGCTCCGGCAGAACCCAAGTCTTGTGGGGTATTGCGCACAACTCCGGTCGCATCGCGGTCGCATGTGGGTCACGAACGGTCGCACATGGGCGGCCGGCGCTCCCCCGGGCCGCCGGGGCCGCTTTCGAAACCGGCCCTACCCGGCCAGTGCCGCGCGGATCGAGGCGTCGATGCCGGGGTAGCGGAAGACGAAGCCCGACTCCAACAGGCGGGTGGGACGCACCCGCTGGCTGCCCAGCACGTCCTGGGCGAACTCGCCGAGCACCACGCGCATCGCCGGGGCCGGGACGGCGAACACCGCCGGTCGGTGCAGGACCCGGGCCATGGCGGCCGTGACCTCACGGTTCGTCAGCGGCTCCGGGGCGGTCAGGTTGACCGGGCCGGACAGCCGCGGAGTGTCGACGAGGTGGCGCAGGGCGGCGATCTCGTCGTGCATCGAGATGTGCGACCAGTATTGGCGACCGCTGCCGAGCCGGCCGCCGAGTCCGGCGCGGAAGATCGGGAAGAGCTTGCCCCAGGCGCCGCCCTCGGCGGAGACCACCAGGCCGGTACGGGCGAACACCGTCCGGACCCCGGCGGCCCGGGCGGGCGCGGCGGCGGCCTCCCACTCCACGCAGACGGAGGGCAGGAACCCCTCCCCGGCCGGGGCGTCCTCGTCCACGGTGCGGTCGGCGGTGTCGCCGTAGTACCCGATGGCGCTCCCGCAGACGAGCACGGCCGGGGGCACCTCCATCGCCGCCACGGCCCGGGCGATCGCGGCGGTCCCGAGCACCCGGCTGTCGCGGATCTCCCGCTTGTAAGCGGCCGTCCAACGGCGGTCACCGACCCCGGCGCCGGCCAGGTGCACGACGGCCGCGCAGCCGGCGAGCCCGGCCGGGTCCACGTACCCGCCCGCGGGGTCCCACATCGCCTCGCCGTCCCGGGCGGGTGTGCGGCGCACCAGGCGCACGACCTCGTGCCCGTCCGCTTGGAGGGCCCGTACGAGGGCGCTGCCGATGAGACCGCTGGATCCGGTGACGGCGATTCGCATGGGCCCAGTGTGCGGGTCGGGGCGGTGGCCGGCTTCGAAGGGGGCGTACGGCGTGCCGCCCGACGGTCCGGGGCGCTGCTGCCGCTGCTGGCGATCGTGCTGCCGGCGCCCGGCGGCTTGGCGGTCGCGCCCCGGCCGTTCGGGGCCCGACGGTCCGGCGGTCTGGCGGTCGCCGCCCCGTCACCCGGGAGCCGTACGGCCCGGCGCCCGTCAGCCGGTGCTGCCGAGCAGCGTCCCCACCGCGTACGTGACCGCCATGGCCAGCGCCCCGCCGCCCACGTTCCGCACCACGGCCCGGCCCGCCGGGGCGCCGCCCAGCCGGGCGCTGACCACCCCGCACAGCGTGAGCGCCGCCAGTACCGCCACCACCGTGACCGGCACCCGCGCCGAGGGCCCCGGCAGCACGACCGCCAGCAGCGGCAGCAGCGCCCCCACCGTGAAGGCGATCAGGCTGGCCCAGGCCGCGTGCCAGGGGTTGGCCAGCTCGTCCGGGTTGATCCCGAGCTCCACCCGCGCGTGCGCCCGCAACGCGTCCCGTTCCGTCAGTTGCTCGGCCGCCTCCCGCGCGAGCCGGGGGCTCAGTCCCCGGTCCGTGAGCAGCCCGGTCAACTCCTCCAGCTCCGCCTCCGGCTCCTCCACCAGCTCCCGCCGCTCCGTCTCCAGCGCGGCCCGTTCGGAGTCGCGCTGGGAGCTGACCGAGACGTACTCCCCCGCCGCCATGGACAGCGCCCCGGCGAGCAGCCCGGCCACCCCCGCCTCGAAGATCGTCCCCCTCTCGGTCGTCGCCCCGGCCACGCCGACCACCAGGCCCGCCGTGGAGATGATCCCGTCGTTGGCGCCCAGCACCCCGGCCCGCAGCCAGTTCAACCGGCTGCTGATCGTCGAGCTGCGGGTGTCCGCCGTTTCCGTCACGGCACCACTGTCGGGCGCCGGCGCGTTCGGCACCACCCGGCGTGCGGCGTCCGTCCGCCGGAGCCAGGGTGGAGGGGTGATGCACGGACGCGAGGAGCCCGGCTGGCTCCGGGGCGCGCCGCCGCCCCGCTGGGCCCGGGCCGCGCCCTTGGTGGCCTTGGTGGCGCTGATCTGCGTCCAGTGGCTCACTCCCGGCATCGCGGAGCTCGGCTACTTCCTGGCCGCGATCCCGGCCGTGGCCGCGTTCTCGTACGGGGCCACCGGCACGGCCGCCTTCGCCGGCGTGGTCCTGGTCCTGCTCGGCGTGCACCGGCTGGGCGTCGGGCACGCCCGCGGGACCGACCTGGCCACGGTGGCCACCGTCGGCCTGCTCAGCGTGGTCATCGCCTGGGTCCGGCGCCGTCGGGACGCCCAGTTGGTCAGCGTCCGTACGGTCGCCGAGGCGGCGCAGCTCGCACTGCTGCCGCCCGTACCGGAGCGGGTGGGCCGGGTGCGCTGCGACGGCCTCTACCGGGCGGCCCAGCGGGGCACTCTGGTGGGCGGCGACCTCTTCGACGTGCGGGCCGGGCCGTACGGGGTGCGGGCGGTGGTGGGCGACGTACGGGGCCACGGGCTGGCGGCGGTCGGGACGGTGGCCGCGCTGCTCGGCGCCTTCCGGGAGGCGGCGCTGGACGATCCCGGACTGGAGGCGGTGGCGGCCAGGCTGGACCGGCGGCTCCTGGAGGACGCGGCGACCGGGTCCGACGAGCACCCGGAGCTGTTCGCGACCGCGGTCCTGCTGGAGTTCCCGGCGGACCGGGACGTGGTGCGGATCGCCTCCTGCGGGCACCCGCCGGTGCTGTTGCTCCGGGACTTCGAGGCCAGCGAACTGGTCGCGGAGCCCGGCCCTCCGCTGGGTCTGGGGCTCTCCGTCCCGGCGCCCGCGCGCGTCACGGAGGTCCCGCTGCTCCCGGGCGACCGGTTGCTCGTCCACACGGACGGGGTCACGGAGGCGCGCGACGCCGTCGGACACTTCTACCCGCTGGCGCAGCGGGTCCCGATGCTGGCGAGGGAACCGGAGGGGTTGCCGCGCGCGGTGTGGCGGGACCTGCTGGCCTTCACGGAGGGCGGGCCGGGGGACGACGTGGCGGTACTGGTGCTGTCGGCGGCGGAGGTCGACGCGGAGCCAAAGCCGTAGGTCCTACCGGCGCCCGCCGGCGGCCTCCGCCGCCGGGCGTCAGCCGCCGTCGCGGATGAAGGAGCGGACCATCCGGCAGGTGGTGTTGGAGGGACGGTGGATGCCCACCCGGACCGCCATCGTCCGTATCTTCCGGTTGGTGGCGCGCTTGGTGTCGTACGTCCCCGTGTCGAGCAGGGATATCGCCAACCGCATCGCCTTGAGACGGCGGTTGTGGTTCTCGTACCACTCGCGCGGCAGCCCGGCCGGCAGTGGCTTCTTCTTGGGCATCGAAATGATCGCGGCAGCGGCCATCTACAGCCTCCCAAACGGTAGTTGGCTTCCTGTCGTGCTCCCTCGATTTTACGGGGGACCACTGACAATCGCCCCTGGCCAGACGGTGCCTGGCTACCCTGGAGGGCATGGAGATCTGGATCAATCCCGCTTGTTCCAAGTGCCGTGGCGCGCTGACCGTGCTGGACGCGGAGGGCGCCGAGTACACGGTGCGCCGCTACCTGGAGGACGTACCGTCCGAGGCCGAGATCCGCGAGGTGCTGGGCCGCCTCGGCCTGGAGCCCTGGGACATCACCCGGACCTCCGATCCGCTGGCGAAGGAGACGGGCGTACGGGAACTGCCTCGCGAGGAGACCGAGGAGGCGCGCTCGCGCTGGATCGCACACCTGGCGGCGCATCCGAAGCTGATCCAGCGGCCCATCATCACCGCAGAGGACGGCACGGCGGTGGTGGCCCGCTCCGAGGAGGCGGTCCGCGACGCCCTCTCCCGCCGCTAGGCACTCAGGAGCGGGGCGCCGGCGGCCAATCCGGGGCCGGGTCGGAGCCGAGGAGGGGCCTGATGGCGCCCACCACGGCTCCGATGCAGACGTCCCGCAGTTCGGCACGCGTGCAGGTCTGCCGGGAGAGCCAGTCCACGCAGAGCACCTGGACGAAGACGAGCCAGCTCCCCAGGACGCCGGAGACCGCCTCCCGGGCATCGGCGTCCGCGAGCGGGAGGGCGGTGAGCAAGCCTGCGCGGAGGGCGTCCAGTTCCTCGTTCATGATCGTCTGGATGACCGGGTCGCCGGCGAGGACGCGATTGGCGGCCAGGACGGCGTGCCGGTTGGCGACGAAGTAGTCGAGGTGCGCGTCGAGACCTTGGGCCAGTTGCTCGACGAGGGTGCGGTCCGGGTCGAAACGCGTCTCGGCGAGCAGGTCGTCGGCCGCCCGCCGGTACACGGCGGCGAAGAGGTCGTGCTTGCTCGGGAAGTGCCGGTAGAGCAGCGCGCGGGACACGCCCGCCCGCTCCGCGACCTCCTCCATCAGCACCTCGTCGTACGGGCGGGCGGCGAAGAGGCGTGCGCCGACATCGAGGAGCTGGGCGCGGCGGTCCGCCGGTGTGAGCCGTTTGCGCTTGGGAGTGGGAGAAGGCACGCCCGCAGGTTACTTGACACACGTCTACCAGCCGCCCTTAGCTTAAGTAGACACGCGTCAACCAAGGCTGAGGGGTGTGCGGCATGGACGGCAAGGGCGGCAGGGACGACAGGGGCGGCAAGGCGAGGGCACTCAGGGTGCTCGCGCGGGCGATGGGGATCGCGTGCGTGGCGATCGGACTCTTCCACGTCGTGGGCGGCAACGCCGCGATCCCGGGCGCGCGGGACGCGGGCGCGACCGTCGACAGCCTCGGCCGGTTCCTCGGCGCCATCTTCACGGGCTACGGGCTCACCTGGCTGTGGGTGGCCCGCCAGGCGCCCGTGCCGGCGGCGGCCGTGCGCATGCTGATCGGCGTCTTCCTGCTCGGCGGACTCGCCCGCGTGCTGTCGATCGCGGTCGAGGGATGGCCCCACGGGTTCCAGGTGGCACTGATGGTCGTCGAACTCACCCTGTCGCCCGTGTACTTCTGGCTGGCGAACGCGGACGAGGAGGCGGCTCGGTCGGCCCTGCCGGCGCGCACATGACCCGGACCCTCGCCGACCCCCTACCCTGGACCGAGGAAAAGGAGTACATACCCGCCTAATACGGCACAAAGGACCACCGCGATGGCATCAGCGCAGGAACACGCCCTCCCGCCGCCCCCGGCCCGTCGCCGGGCCGCCTGGACGTTCAGCGGGGTGTACGGGACCCTCCTCGCCAGCGGGCTGCTGGCCGCGCTGGAGCGGACGGGCGAGCAGTACTCGCCCTTCTACGACGCCACCTGGGTCCTGGTCACCGCCGTGACGGCGGCGCTCGCGCACGGCTACGCCCACCACATGACCAGTCATCAGCCGGGCTCCCCGGGACACCTGTGGACGGGTCTCGGGCGTGTTGTGTGGCGGGAGTGGCCCATGGTGGCGGCCACCTTGCCCAGCGTCGTACTGCTGCTGCTCGCGGGGCTCACGGGGTGGCCCGAGTACGAGGTGACCGGCATCGCGCTCCTCCTGAACACCGCGCTGCTGTTCGGCTGGGGGACCTTCGCGGCCGTGCGGGTCGGCTACCGGCGGCACAGCGCGCTGCTCATCGGCCTTGCGGACGCCGCGATCGGGGTGGTGATCATCGTCGCCAACGCCGTCATCAAATGACCGCCGCGCCCCCGATCGGCGCCACCCCCGATCGACACCAACCCTGAGCGGCATCACCCCCGGTCGGCGCCGCGCCCCCCACACGGCCGGGCGCCCTCAGCCGGCCGGCGCCCGCCCGGCAGCCGCGTCAGGCGCCCGCCGCCGAACGTTCCGCCTCCGCGAGGATCTCCGTCAGCCTCGCCCCGAACTCCGCCCCGCGCGAATCCGGCTCCCCCGTCCGGACGGCGGTGAGCAGCGCGTCCAGCGCCCGGCCGTACGCGCCGGGTACGTCGCTCCAGTCGGGCAGGGCGAAGACGCCTTCGGCGCCGCGCAGCTCCAGGCCGACCCCTGCCGCGGCGCGCGGCGCGCCCAGGCTGAGCACGGCCGTGCTGAGCGCGCCCGAGGTGTGACGCAGGGCGAGTTGGACCACGTCGGACGACCCGCGGGTGGCCGAGACTGCGGTGACGTCGCCCAGCACCGGGAGCAGTACGGACAGCGCGTGCGGCCCGACGTCCCAGAGGCCGCCCTTGGTCTTGCGCCAGGGCGAGTCGGCGTACGGGCTCGCCTCGCCATCGGGCGGGAAGACCGCGCCGAGCCAGTGGGCGGAAGCGGTGAACCAGCCGCTCCGCCCGGCCTGCTCCTCGACCCAGGAGGCGGTCGGCTCCGCGAAGCGGAGCGTGAGGAAGACGACGGAGGCCACGCCGTACCGCGCGGCGGCGTCCGCGACCGCGCGGGCCTCCTCGACGTTCGTCGCGACGGGCTTGTCGAGCAGCAGGTGGCACCCGGCGGCGGCCGCGCGCACCGCGAGCGGCGCCTGCACGTCCGGCGGCAGGGCGAAGGCCACGGCGTCACAGTCCGCGAACAGCGCGTCGGGGTCTTCGTACACCTTCACGCCGTGGACCCGAGCCAGCTCGGCCGCCGCCTCGGGGCGCCGGCCCCACACTCCGGCGAAGTCGGACCCGGTGTGGGCGGCGAGGGCGGGGGCGTGGGTGCGGTGCGCCCACGGGCCGGTGCCGAGCAGGCCGACCCGGAGGCGGGGGCCGCCGTCGGCCTGCGGAACGGGATCGACGGACGAGTTCAAATCGTACGAAATGCTCACCTGCCCAGTCTGCCGCACCCGTACGGGTGCCCCGCCCCCGACCCGCACGACCACCCCCACCTGCGGTGTAAACCCCGGTAACACGGGGTTCACAACCGGGCAACGGAAGAGAAATCGCGAAGGGGCACGCTTCGATCGGCAGAGCAGTGCCGCAACCCGCCGCGAGCGCGGGGTCGGCGCCGGAGCGACGTACCGAAGGATGGGGCCCGTGAGCTACAAGGCTGAGTACATCTGGATCGACGGCACCGAGCCGACGGCGAAGCTGCGCTCCAAGACGAAGATCCTCGCCGAAGGGGACGCGCTCCCGGTCTGGGGCTTCGACGGTTCGAGCACCAACCAGGCCGAGGGGCACGCCTCCGACCGCGTGCTCCAGCCCGTCTTCTCCTGCCCGGACCCGATCCGCGGCGGGGCGAACGTACTGGTGCTGTGCGAGGTGCTGAACATCGACATGACCCCGCACGAGTCGAACACGCGCGCGCTGCTGCGCCCGGTCGCGGAGAAGTTCGCCGGGCAGGAGCCGATCTTCGGCATCGAGCAGGAGTACACCTTCTTCGACGGGACCCGCCCGCTCGGCTTCCCGGTGAACGGCTTCCCGGCAGCGCAGGGCGGCTACTACTGCGGCGTCGGCTCGGACGAGATCTTCGGGCGCGAGATCGTCGAGAAGCACCTGGACCACTGCCTCGCGGCGGGACTCGCCATCTCCGGTATCAACGCGGAGGTCATGCCCGGCCAGTGGGAGTTCCAGGTCGGTCCGGTCGGTCCGCTGGAGGTCTCCGACCAGCTGTGGATCGCCCGCTGGCTGCTGTACCGCACCGCCGAGGACTTCAACGTCTCCGCGACGCTGAACCCCAAGCCGGTGAAGGGCGACTGGAACGGCGCCGGCGCGCACACCAACTTCTCCACCAAGGCGATGCGCGAGGACTACCGCGCGATCATCTCGGCCTGCGAGGCCCTGGGCGAGGGCTCGAAGCCGATGGACCACGTGAAGAACTACGGCGCCGGCATCGACGAGCGCCTGACGGGTCTGCACGAGACGGCGCCCTGGAACGAGTTCAGCTACGGGGTCTCCGACCGGGGCGCGTCGGTCCGCATCCCGTGGCAGGTGGAGAAGGACGGCAAGGGGTACATCGAGGACCGCCGCCCGAACGCCAACGTGGACCCGTACGTGGTGACCCGTCTGATCACCGACACCTGCTGCACCGGCCTGGAGAGGGACCGCCTCGTCTGACCGCTCCCCGACCGCACCGGAGCCCCACGCCGCGCGCCCGCCGACCACACCCGGTCGACGGGCGCCGTCGTACGCCGTCGTCCGGGGCGCCGCCGTCGGCCGGCCGGGACGAATCTGCCCACCATGCGATACGAAAGGCGGGAGGGGGCTGCCCGGACCGGGTTCGAGAACCCGCCCTTTTGCCTGGTTAGGTGCGGTTTCACCCCATCGGATTGACGGAATGTGAGATGTTGATCCACAGAGTGAGACGCACTCTGCCCCGGGCCCCGCACATCTGCTTGAATGACGCCCATGGCCAGCCCCTCGCACACCTCGTCAGGTCGCAGCGACCTGGAGCCGTTCTGGCCGTCCCGTCAGGATCACGATTTCGACCGGGTGTGTTGCCGCGCGGAGAACGCGCCGGCCCTCTAAAGCCACCGGGACCCCACCACCAAACCCTCCCCGGGGCCTTCGGTCTGCGCGGTACGACAACGACGACGTACGTACGTCTCCTGCCGACCACTCCGCGTGAAAGAGCTGACCACTCATGGCGAACACCCACTCCATCGCTTCTGCCGCATCCGCTGCGACCTCCGCCCCCCTGACCTATCCACCGGGTCCCCGCCATCGGCTGCGCGCCGTGGACCGGGACGACGTGGCCCGGGTGGTGGACCTGCTCCCGCCCGGCGCCACCTGGTTGCCCGCGCCCCAGCACTCGTTGCCGGCGCTGCCCGGACACCCGCCGATGGTCGGCTACCTGGTCCTCGTACCCGCCGATCAGCAGCCCCCGATCGCCTTCGCCCCGCATTCCGTTCCCGCCCCGGCGAAGACCGCCCCCGCGACCCCGGACACCACCGGCGACGCCCTCGTACGGATCGACCCGGCGCGGCGCACCGCCGAAGTCGACGGCCGGGCAATGGACCTGACGTACCTGGAGTTCGAGCTGCTGGCCCACCTGGTGGCTCACCCGCACCGGGTGCACAGTCGGGACCAGTTGGTCACCACGGTCTGGGGTTACGGCCACGTCGGTGACGGCCGGACGGTCGACGTCCACATCGCCCGGCTGCGCCGCAAGCTGGGCGCGGCCCACCGCGACGCGATCCAGACCGTACGCCGGGTGGGCTACAAGTACGCCCCCTGAGCCGACGGCCGCCGAGCCGGCGGGTGGGCCCGTACGCGCGAGGAGGCGCGTACGGGCCCACCCGCCCATCGGGCTCTAGACGCCGGCCGGGCGGCGGGCGAGGAAGCCGAGCAGTACGTCGACCGCCAGGAAGGCCACCAGGCTGATGCCCAGCATCGGCACGAACCAGCCCACCAGCGCCGTCGCCGCCGCGAGCGGCGGCAACAGCGTCACGGGCAGCTTGCGCCACACCCCGCGCGGGTGGGCGCGACCGGCCGAGAACACGCGTTCCTTGGTCGGCCGCCGCAACCACCACATCCGGTATCCCGAGAAGACGAGGAACATCAACGCCACGGCCAGGGCCGCCAGGGCCAGTTGGTTGACGATCCCGAAGGTCAGGCCCATGTGCAGGTCGATGCCGAAGCGGGTCATCTGCGCGAGCAACGGGTAATCGGCGAAGCGCAGTTCATCGATGACCTTGCCGTCGGCCGGGTCGACGGCGACGGAGTCGAGGTGTACGGGCACCTGCTTGTCCGCCTCCTTGATGACGTAGCCCTTGCCCGCGGCGGGCAGGGTCACGCGGAGCGACTCGGTGACGCCGGCGGCCCGGGCGGCGGCCACGGCGCGGTCGATGCCGATGTCAGCGGTCGACGGCGGCAGGGGCATCTCCATGCCCTCGGTCATGACATGCCCGGCGTGCTCGTCCCCGCCGTCGGCGCCGGCGCTCCCGGACAGTGCGGCGGAGACGGACGGAGTGGCGCCGCCGAGGCCTTCCCGGAGCTGCCCGATGTTCTCACCGGCGTACTTGGACCAGGTCAGGCCGGTGGTGGAGAGGGCGACGAGTCCGGCAGCGGCCCACAGGCCCACCGCCCCGTGCCAGGACAGGGTCCGGCGGCGGCCGGTCGCGGCGCGGTCGGGCAGGACGAGACGGGCCCTGTGGCTGCGGCGGCGGCCGATCCACAGCGCGAGGCCGCCCAGCGCGACCACCCACAGCCAGCTGGCGGCCAGTTCGCTGTAGGCGCGGCCGAACGCGCCGAGCCGCAGGTCGGCGTGGAGCCCGCTCAACCAGGCGCGCAGCGGCAGCGCGTCACCGTGGGTGGTGAGTTGCCCTCGTACGTCCGCCGTGTAGGGGTCGACGAACACGGTCAGGGTCTCGTCGTCCGCGAGGCCCGGGCTGTTCATGATCACCCGGGTGGTCGCCTCGGCGTCGGGCGCGGGCCACACGGCCACGACCTCGCCCTTCGGCGCGGCCCCCTTGGCCGCCTGGACCTGGTCGCCGAGCGGCAGGGCGTGGTCTCCGACGCGGGCGACGGTCAGCTCGTCGGAGTAGAGGATCTTCTCGGCCTGCCAGGAGCCGGCGTACAGCAGCCCGGTGGCGGCGGCGATGAACAGCAGCGGCGCTATGAGCAGCCCGGCGTAGAAGTGCGTCCGCAGGAGCAGCGGACGCAGCGCGGCCCAGGCTCCCGGGGTGCGCGTGGTCGGTTCGTCGGCGCGCGTGCCGGAGGGAGGGGCTTCGGCCGTCCGCGTGGGATCGGCTTGGAGTTCGTCAAAAGACATGGGTGTCCTGAGAGTTGGCGAAGACATGGGTGACGGGCCCCTGGCCTCGCCGCCCGCGCCTCTCAGGCGGGGACGGGCCGGCCGGGGGCCGTTGCTCGGGTGTCTCGCCGGACCGGGGGCCCGCGCCGGACGACGGTGTGGGCCGGCACCGCCCCGCGCAGCCGGCGCGGCGGTCCGTACGGGGCGCGGTACCCGGCCGGTGCCGGTACGGGGGCCACTCGGGTGCGCAGGAGTACGAGCGCGCGGGCGAGCGGTCGGGCCGCGAGCAGCGCGGTGGCTCCCAGGGCCGCGGCGAGCCGGAACACGGCCGCCTCGCCCCAGGCCAGCCAGGCGGCGCAGAACACCCCGGCGAGGACGTGCGCGGCGATCATGCCGAGACCGCCCCGCCCGTGACCGGCCATGCCCGTCATGTCCGCCATACCGGGGTTGTCGGCGCCCATGGCGCTCATGTCCATGCCCGCCATGTGGTGCGTGGGCACCCGTGCGGGCGCGGTGGCGGAATCCGGCCCGGTCAGCCGGCTCCCGGTGAAGGCCAGGTGCAGCGCCCCCTGTACGGCGAGCAGGGCGGCGGTTATCGCGAGCGGGCCCCGGCGGCGCCCGGCGGCGAGCCAGGCGAGAGTGCCGATCACCGCGAAGGAGGACAGGACCCCCGAAGCGGGGACATTCATACCGGACATGGACGAATGCCCCACCGCGCCCAGGGAGACGCACACCGCCGCGAACATCGCGGCCCGCAGGGCACGCATCGGCGCGCGGGAGTCAGACATGTCCGGCTCATGCTCCCATGGCCCCGACGCCCGCCGCGAGGAGGCCGTGTCAGATCATGGTCGGGTGAAACAGCTGCCGTGGTCGTCGTCGCCGTCCATCTGGTCGCCGTCTTCCTGGTCGCCGTCCTCGTGGTCGGTGCCGCTCGGGGTCGTCTACACCGGCGGGGTCCAGCTCGGTGCGTACGTGCTGGAGCGGCTGGGCCCGCGGACGCGGGACCGGGTGCTGCGCCGTTGCTCGACGAACGTCGACAATCTGGACGCGGGCCGCTGGGAAACCCTGCTCAGCAGCGCCTTCACGGTCGAGGAGCCCATGCCGCCGCCCTACGCGCTGCTGCTGGTCGCGGTGCTCGGGTACGCGGAGTACGCGTACGGCGCCTGGTGGACGGCGTCGGTGTTCCTGTTCGGGCACGCGGCCGCGACCCTGCTCGTGTACGGGGCGCTGCGGCGCGGGGCAGACCGGGAGACGCGCCGGGCCCTGGACGTGGGAACCAGCCACGGGTTCAACGCCGTGCTCGGGGCGCTCACCTCGGCGCTGCCGCGCGGGTCCGTACGGGGCGCCGCCCGGGTGGGGCTCCTGGCCCTCGCCGCCCGACCGGTGTTCCGGCCCGGGCGCACCTTCACCGACGTCGGACACCTGGTCGCGCTGGGGATCGGCATCGGCCTCTCCCTGGCCGTCGATTGTCCTTCCGGGGCGAATCATCAGAAAATCGGTCCCACCAGACACGTATGACACCAGCCGGAGCCGCCCGATGACCGCCACCCCCTCCACCACCGTCGCGAACCTCCGCGACCTCGGCGGCACTCCGCTCGCGGGCGACCGCACGGTCCGCCCGGGGCTGGTCCTGCGCTCCGGCGCGCTGGACCGGCTCGACCCGGACGCCGATCCCGCGGTGGCCGCGCTGGGCATCCGTACGGTCATCGACTTCCGCGGCGAGGTCGAGCGCGCCGACCACCCGGACCGGCTGCCGACCGGCGCGCGGCTGCTGGTACGTGACGTACTGGCGGACCGCCTGCAGGCCGGCATAGGGAAGATGCCCCCGGCCGCGCGGCTCAAGGACCTGATGGCGGACCCGATCGTGGCCGAGGAGCACCTGGGCGGGGGCAAGGCGCAGGCCATCTTCGGGGACGTCTACCGGTCCTTCGTGAACTCGACCTCCGCGCACGCCGCCTACCGGTCACTGCTCACCGAGGCCGCCGATCCGCAGGCCGGCCCGCTGCTGTTCCACTGCACCGCGGGCAAGGACCGCACGGGGTGGGGCGCGACCGTCATCCTCTCGCTGCTCGGCGCGGACGACGACACCCTCATGGCCGAATACATGTCGGTGAACCCGGCCGTCAAGCGGGCGTTCGCGCCCATGATCGAAGGCTTCACGGCGGCCGGCGGGGACCCCGAGATCGCCCTGGCGCTGATCGGGGTGTTCCCCTCCTACCTGCAGACGGCGCTGGAGGAAGTCGCCACCCGCTACGGCTCCATGGAGAAGTACGTGCGGGAGGGGCTCGGCGTTCCCGACGAGACCGTCGAGGCGCTGCGGGCCCACCTGATCGCCTGAGGCGCCGGGCCGCCGGGCGCGGCGCGGAATCGCCCGAACGGGTGCGCGGAAGCGGGTGACCATCCGACGATTCGCTCGTTCTGCTGAACGTGACTGCGCCGGATACCGCCACCCGCTCCCTGCCTCCCCTGACGCCCGGCCTGGAGCAGGCCGAGGCCGCCATCGTCGAGCACTACCCGCGGCTGGTGCGGCTCGCCTACCTGGTGCTGCCGCCCTCCCTCGGGCGCAACCGACGGGTCCTCACGGCTCACTCGCTGACCCAGCGGGCCCTGCCGCGCGGTCGCCGGGGCAGCGATGACGCCGCCGTGCGCGGTGGGGTCCCGGCGCAGCGGGACGGCCTGGAGGGCCCCGAGTCGGGGTACCCGTACGTGCGGCTGCGCGTGTTGCGCTCCGCCTTGGAGGCGGGCGTCCCGTTCACCTTCCGGGCACTCCCGCTGCGGGGACAGCTGCCCCGGCTGCTCCCCCAGGTGTGGGGGCTGCGGCTGTTCCCGCGCTCGGGCGGGGCCGAGGAGCTGGCGTTGGACCAGTGGCTGACCACCCTGAGCGGTCCCGGGCGCGCCGCCTGCGTGCTGCGGGCGCTGGAGGGGCTGGCGGAGCCCGACGTCCTGAGCATGCTCGCGGACGCGGGGGTGGCGAACCCGACGGGGGCGGTCGCGGAGTCCGGCGACCCGGTGCACGACGCCCTCTTCGCCTCCCCCGAGTTCGATCCGTGCGTGCTCCAGGCCCGGCCCACCGATCTCTTGCGGCGGCGCCGGTTCACCCGGGCCGGGATCGCCGCCGCGGCCGCCCTCGCGGTGTGCGGCGCCCTGCTCGCGCTGCCGGGCGGCGGCTGGGGCTCGGACGGGCCCGCCGCCCCGCCGTACGCGAAGAACGCCGTGGCGGAGCAGGCACTCGACCCCGGGCAACTGGTCCGCGTCCCGCCCACCCTCTGGCGCACCTCCTCCCGTACGGACTTCTCCGCCTGGCCGGCCCGCGGCGACCGCGCCGACGACACCGCGCTGCTGCGCCGGGCGCTCGCCGTGTGGGCCCGCCCCGGCCGCTCGGTGGTCGTCTCGGCCACGCCCGGAACGCCGTCGGGGCCGCCGATGGGCCCGCCGCAACTGCTGTTCGCCGGGGCCGTGGACCAGGCCGTGGTGGTCCTGCTGTACGACGGTCTACGCGTGGTCCGTTACGCCGAGCCCCGCGGCGGCACCGCCGGGGCCGCCCTCGATTTCGCCCGCACGGACGGGGCGTCCGCGGACTCCGCGACGGCCCTGGTGCTCAGCCGGGTCGACGGCAACGTCCGCTACCTGACGGCCCCCTGGGTGCTCGGCGCCGCGCTGCGGGACCTGCTCAAGCCGGACGAGTCGCCCTCGGCGTTGAAGCTGACCCCGGACGGGATGACGCCGCCGGTACCCGGACCCGCCCCGACGGGCACCTGTACGAGCTGGAACGCGTTGGCCCTGACGGGCGACGGCGCCACCCGGCTGGTGACGGACCTCGGTGAACTGACCCCGGTCCGGCTGACCTCGGGCGCGCCGGGCGCCGAGCGCGACGTGACGGAGGCGGCCGAGCTGGGCGAGTGGTCGCGGACGGCGTGCCTGCTGCCCTCGGTCCGCTCGCACGGGGTGCGCACCGTCAACGCCTGGACGTACGCGAAGCAGCCGCTGCCCGAGGGGGACGGGACGGCGACCTGGCTGTGCAGCCGGGCCGAGACCTGGCAGGGCACCGCGGACCGGGTCCAGGCCCAGTTCCTGGCTCCGGGCGCGCCGCTCGCGGCCCAGGCGGCCAAGGCGGAGGGCTCCCCCGCGTGCGGTCCCCGGCAGCCCCGGGTACTCGCGGGCGTGCTGTGGAAGTCGAATGGGGGCCAGTGGTACGTGCTGGCCGCGGGCAGCGCCCAGTTCACCTCCCTCTCCGCGGCCGGGGGCGGGGTGAACGGGAGCGCGAACGGGAACCGGCTCGCGGTGAAGGCGACGCAGGGAGCGCAGGTCGACCTCTCGGGCAGGCTCACGGACGGCACGAAGGCGGAAGCCCTGCGCTGACGAAGGCGACGGGCGAAGGCGACGGCCGGCGCGAACCCGGGCCCGGGCGGTGTCCTGGGCACCGGCCCGCGACGGCCGTGCGGACCGGCCCGGGCGGCCGTGCGGAAAATCCCGGCGCAGAGGGCTTCTCCTCGACCCTACCCCTCAGTACATTGACGCCATGTCTAATACGCCGCACGCGCCCGCCCCCGTGGCGTCGGAACACCCGGGCTTGTACGAGCACATGGGCCTCCAGCCGCGGAACGTGTCCTTCTCCTGGGACGACACCCCCCTCCACTGGCTCCCCGGCGACCCGTTCGCCGGGCACACCATCAACGTGCTGCACCTGCTGCTGCCCGCCGGGGAGCGCTGGTTCGTCCACGTCTACAAGCAGGTGCTCCCGTACATCACGGACGAGCGGCTGCGCGCGGACGTCGTCGGCTTCATAGGCCAGGAGGCCATGCACGCCGCCGCCCACGACGACGTGCTCCCGCATCTGAAGCGGCTCGGCCTGGACCCGACCCCCTACACGGCGCAGGTCGACTGGTTCTTCGAGAAGCTGCTGGGCGACCGGACCCTGCCCCCCGGCAGGGCCCGCAAGTGGTGGCTGATGGAACGGGTCGCGATCATCGCGGCGGTCGAGCACTACACGGCGTTCCTCGGCGACTGGGTCCTGAACGCCGACGAACTCGACCGCCGGGGCGCCGATCCGATGATGCTGGACCTGCTGCGCTGGCACGGGGCGGAGGAGGTCGAGCACCGCGCCGTCGCCTTCGACCTGTTCATGCACGTCGACGGCGGCTACCGGCGCCGGGTGCGGACCTGGGCGACGGCCTTCGCGGCCCTGACGTTCCTCTGGCAGCGGGGCGCCCGCTTCTTCATGGACAACGACCCCGAACTCCCCGCGGCCAAGGCCTCGTTCGGTCAGCTGTTCCGGGCCGGACAGCAGGGCGTCCTCCCCTCGACGGGCTCGATGCTCAAGTCCATCCCCACCTACCTCTCCCGCACCTACCACCCCTCGCAGGAGGGCTCGACGGCCCAGGCCGTGGCCTACCTCGCCACCTCGCCCGGCGCGAACGGCGGGGTGCGGGCATGAGGCGCGCCCTGACGCTCACGGCGGCGGCCGGCGCCGCGTTCCTCACCCGGCGCGCGCTCCGCCGGCGCATCCGACGCTCCCCCCTGTGGCCGCTGCCGGCCCTGGAGGTCCCGGTCTCGGGCCACTCCCCGCGCCGGTTGCTGCGGGTCCCGGTCGTCGAGCGGAGCGAGCCCGCGGAGGGCGTCGTGCTGCTGACCCTGGAATCGCCGGAGCTGCCCGCCTGGACTCCCGGGGCGCACGTGGACCTCGTACTGCCGTCGGGGTCGGTGCGCCAGTACAGCCTGTGCGGCGACCCGGCGGACGCGGGGCGCTACACGATCGCGGTGCGGCTGATCGAGGACGGCCGCGGCGGTTCCCGCGAGGCGCACGCCACGCTGGTGGAGGGCGCCCGGCTGCGACTGCGGGCGCCCCGCAACCGGTTCCCCCTCGTGCCGGCCCCGGCGTACGCGTTCGTGGCGGGCGGGATCGGCATCACCCCGATCCTGCCGATGCTGCGTGCGGCCACGGCGGCGGGGGCCGATTGGACGTTGCTCTATGGCGGGCGCACCCGCGCGTCGATGCCGTTCCTCGCCGAACTCGCCGTGTACGGGGACCGGGTCACGATCGTCCCCGAGGACGAGGCGGGCCTGCCGGACCTGAGCGCGCTCTCCTCGACCCCCGCCGCCGCGGTTTACTGCTGTGGCCCGGAGCCGCTGATCTCCGCGGTCCTGGCCGTCACCCCCGACCCTTCGGCCGTGCACCTGGAACGCTTCACCGCCTCCGCGCCCGCGGGCGAGGCTAAGCCCTTCACGGTCGAACTCCGCCGCTCCGGGCGCACGGTCGAGGTCGCGGCGGACGAAAGCGCCCTGACGGCGGTGCGCCGCGTACTGCCCGACACCCCGTACTCCTGCCGACAGGGCTTCTGCGGCACCTGCCGACACCGGGTGCTGGAGGGGGAGGTGGAACACCGCGACGAGCTCCTCACCGACGCCGGACGCGAGGGCTCGATGCTCCTGTGCGTCTCCCGCGCCGCCTCGGACCACCTGGTCCTGGACGCGTAGCGGCGCGAACACCCGGCCGGCCACCCCGCCGAGGCCCGCGCCGGAGTGGAAGTAGGGTGTCCGCATGACAACCGGGGTGCGGCGCAGGATGGGTGTCGAGGAGCGGCGGCAGCAGCTGATCGGGGTGGCCCTGGAGCTGTTCAGCCACCGGTCTCCCGACGACGTGTCGATCGACGAGATCGCGGCGGCCGCGGGCATATCGCGGCCGCTCGTCTACCACTACTTTCCCGGCAAGTTGAGCCTGTACGAGGCGGCGCTGCGCCGGGCCGCCGACGAGCTGGCGCTGCGGTTCGTGGAACCTCAGGAGGGACCGCTCGGGGCTCGGCTGCTGCGGGTGATGGGGCGGTTCTTCGCGTTCGTCGACGAACACGGGCCGGGTTTCTCGGCGTTGATGCGGGGCGGCCCGGCGGTCGGCAGCAGCAGGGCCAACGCGATGATCGACGAGGTCCGCCAGGCCGCGTACGAGGAGATCCTCAAGCACCTGGGCGTCTCGGCCGACGCTCCGCCCGCCCGGCTGGAGCTCGTCGTGCGGTCGTGGGTGTCGCTCGCCGAGTCCACCGCGCTGATCTGGTTGGACGGCCGGCGCATCCCGCGCTCGGAGCTGGAACTGCAACTGGTGCACGACTTCGCCGCGCTGGCCGCCGTGAGCGCCGCCTACGACGAGGAGATGGCGCGGATCCTGGTGCGCATCCTGTCCGCGGAGCCGGCCGACGGGCCGTTCGGTCTGCTCGTGGGGCGGTTGGCGGCGCTGGTACCGGGCGCCACGTCATCATGACGTGATCATGACGTGGCCCGTACCCCGCGTGATAATGCCCGCGTGATCATTGACGACGGGATGTTGTTCCGCCAGGCCGAGGAGAAGGACGCCGGCACCCTGGTGAAGCTGTACGACCAGGCCGCCCGGTGGATGCGCAAGCACGGGATCGACGAGTGGAAGCCCGGCGAGAAGGACGCGGCGCACTTCCGCGCGCGGATGCGCGACGGCGAGGTGTGGTTGGCGCAGGACGCCGACGGCCGGGTGGTCGGGGCATACGAGCTGTGGTGGTCCGACGAAGAGGCCTGGGGCGTGCAGCCGCCCGTCGCCGGCTACGTGCACCGGTTGATGGTGGAGCGCGAGGCCGCGCCCCCTGGCGCGGGCCGACGCATGCTCGAACACTCCGAGTGGCGGATCGCCCGCACCGGCCGGGAACGCTCGCGGCTGGACTGCGTCTCGACCAACCCCCGGCTGCTGAGCTACTACCGGGGCGCGGGGTACCGGGTCGTCGGGGAGTTCCCGTCCAAACAGGCCGCGGACGGGCGGGTCTACGGCGTGATCCTGCTGGAGCGGCGCCTGGACGTCTGAGGCGTTCACGGGCGTCGGGGAGGCACAGCACCTGCCCCCGCCACAACCACACCCGGTGCGCCATGCCACGTCCCCTCTCGGCCGTGGCGCCCCCAACCGGTTGCCGCGCGCCGCGGGCCGCCAGTACAGATGGGCGCGACCAGTCGGTACCAGGAGGGGAATGCCATGAAGAATTCCGTGAAGGCCGCGAGTGTCGTCTTGGCCGTGGCGTTGGCGGGTGCGCTGGGGGCCACGGGTGTGGCGCAGGCCCAGGCACAGCCGTCGGCGCCGGCTCCGGCGGGCACCTCGGTGAGCGGGGGCGGTACGGCGCTGCGGGCGCCGGCCTCGGTGGTCCGGGAGGTGGAGGCGGCGGCCGCACGACAGCGGACGCTCACCCCGAACGCCCGCGTGGTGTGTTACGCGGCCCATGTGCAGGACGTCGGCTGGCAGTCGACGGTGTGCGACGGCGCGGTGGCCGGGACGACGGGGCAGGGCCGACGCATGGAGGCCGCGGTGATCGCGACCAGCGGCACGGGCGGCGTCTGCGCCAACGCGCACCTCGCCGACATCGGCTGGCAGGGCTGGGCGTGCGCCGGTGACGGCGCGGCCGTCACGGTCGGCACCACCGGCCAGTCACGGCGCATGGAGGCGCTCGGCGTCCAGGTCGGCTCCGGGTCGGTGACGGCCCAGGCCCATGTCGCGGGCTACGGCTGGCTGAACGCGGTGAGCGGCAACGCGGTGTACGTGGGCACCACCGGCCAGTCGCGGCAGATGGAAGCCGTACGCATCTGGGTCTGACGCGGTCCGCGGTGACGCGCTGAGGTGCTGAGGCGCTGAGGCGCTGAGGCGCTGAGGCGCTGAGGAACGTCGACGCGGCGGTGCCGGACCATGGCCGGCACCGCCGCGTCGACGGGCGTGGGGCGCCCGTCAGGAACGGGCCCGGGTGAAGACGGCGACCGAGCGGGCCGGAGCCTTGAACTCGCCCGTGCCGGGGTCGTACGTCGCCTGCTTGACCGTGCCGTCGGCGCCCGCCGCCTGCACCGGGTGCAGCGCGTAGGCGGCGCCGGCGAGGGCCGCCACGCGCTGGGTCTGCGCGGTGGGGGTGGCGTTGAACACCACCACGAGGTCACCGGCGGTCATCGTGATCACCCCGGGCGTCTCGGCCGTGCCCGACAGCGGGAACGCCACTCCCGACTGGACCGCTTCGGCCGTGGTGAGGGCGAAGGCGGGCTCCGTCGTCCGGATGCGCAGCAGGTCTCGGTAGGCGGCCGAGGCGCCGTCGATCTCCGCGCAGCCGGGTGCCGCGGTGGTCAGCAGGGGTTTCGCGTACGGCCACTTGGCGCGGTTGTCGGCGGCGGGCGGCAGGCCCCGGCCGAAGCCGTTGCCGTCGTGGCAGTCCCAGTGGATGGCGTTGAACCAGTCCCCGCTGTCGAAGGAGTTGCGGTCCAGGGACTTGGAGCGGAGCCGGTCGGTCCCGGCCTGGGACAGCGACGGGCCCTGCGAGAGGGTGGTGACGGCCAGGGCCAGGACCTGCATCCGGGCCCGGTCGGCGGGCGCCGTCCCGGCCGGGAGCTTGTACGTCAGGGCGTCGGCCAGCGATTCGTTGTCGTGGGCGTCCGCGTAGGCGAGGGCGTCGCCGGGGGCTGCCGCGTACCCGGCCGGGGCGCCGTTGTAGTCGAGCTCCGAGCCCTTGATGTGGCGGCCGGTGCTGTCGGTGAAGGCGTAGGAGGCGAGGTTGCCGGTCAGTCCGACCTTGATCAGGTCCTGGTCGTGCAGGAGCCGGGCCCGCTGCTGTTCGGGGCTCCCGTTCGCGGCGGCCGCGTTGGGGTCGGTGAACAGACCGGAGGCGAAGCCCTGTACGCGCGGGTCCTCGTCGAAGGGGCCGCCGCCGCGGATGGCGTCGCGGGCGCGGTCGGAGAAGGTGGCGATGCCGGTGCCGGCCATGTTCTTCTGCGTGGCCTGGACGAAGCGGGCGTCGTCGGCGACCTCGCCGAAGTTCCAGCCCTCGCCGTAGAGCACGATCCGTTTCCCGTCCACGCCGTCCTTCTCGACGGTCAGGGAGTCGAGGGCGGCGCGCACGGCCAGGATGTTGGCCTTCGGGTGGTGGCCCATCAGGTCGAAGCGGAAGCCGTCCACCTTGTACTGCTTGGCCCAGGTGACGACGGAGTCGACGACGAGCCGACCCATCATGGCGTTCTCGGGCGCGGTGTTGGCGCAGCAGCTGGAGGTGGCGACGCTGCCGTCGGCGAGCAACCGCTGGTAGTAGCCGGGCACGATGCGGTCCAGGACGGACTTGTCGGACTGGCCCGCCGCCACCGTGTGGTTGTAGACCACGTCCATGACGGTGCGCAGCCCGGCGCCGTTCAGCGACTGCACCATGCGGCGGAACTCCACGGTGCGGGCGGTGCCGTCGGGGTCGCCGGCGTACGAGCCCTCGGGAACGGTGTAGTGCAGCGGGTCGTAGCCCCAGTTGTAGGAGTCCTTGGCTGCCGCCGCCGCCACGCAGGCCTGCTGTTGCTCCGAGTCGGGGGCGTAGACCTTGAGGTCACAGGTCGGTTCGGTGCGGTCGGAGGGCTTCTCCGGGACACTGGCGAAGTCGAAGGCCGGCAGGAGGTGCACGTACGAGGTGCCCGAGGCGGCCAGCTCGCGCAGGTGCCGCATACCGGCCGAGGCGGTGTCGGTGAAGGCCAGGTACTGGCCGGGGTGGGCGGAGGTGCGGTCCGCGACGGAGAAGTCGCGGATGTGCAGTTCCTGGATCTGCGCGGAGGTGAAGGGTACGGGCGCGGGCTTGCGCAGCTCGCGCCAGCCGGAAGGTGCCAGCTTCGGGTCGGCGAGGTCCACGGCCAGGCTGTGGGTGGAGTCCGTGGTCAGGGCGGTGGAGTACGGGTCGGTGACCAGGTTGCGGACCACTTGGCGGACGGTCGGCGCCCAGACGGTGACGGCGTACCGGTAGCGCTTGCCGGTCCAGCTCCGCTCGCCGCGCACCGACCAGACGCCGGTGGTGTCGTCGCGGCGCATGGCGACGGTCCGGCCGTCGAGTTCGAGGGAGACCTGCTGGGCGGTGGGCGCCCATACGGACAGGGTGGGGCGGCCGTCCTTGAAGACTGGGCCGAGGGCGGTGGTGGTGGCGTACAGGTCGTCCAGGACCCCGGCGAGCTGTACTCCGGTCGCGGCCAGGACGGCGCCGTTCGCGGCGCGGGCGCTCGCGACGAGTTGCCCGCGCAGGGCGCCCCGTACGCGGTCGCGGTCGCGGGGGTCGATCGTGTAGGCGGCGTAGGAGGCGAGGTGCGGGAACTTCTGCTTCTGGGCGGCGGTGAGCTGGGAGCGGCCCAGTCGCAGCCACTGCGCGCCGCCCTCGTGGAGGACGCCGCCCTCGGTGGTGACGGCGCCTTCGCGGGAGGCGAGGAGCTGTACGGAGGCGGCCGCCTCGGGGGCGTTCCAGGCGACGGTGTCGCGGTCGATCCAGACGGCCTCGGCCTTGGTGAGGTCCAGGGCGGCGGCCGAGCCCGCGGGCTGCGGCAGGAGGTACTTCTCGCGCCCTCCCAGCATCCACACCTCGTGGCCGGTGGCCCTCAGATCGAGGGACTGGTCGGTGGGGAGGTCCTTCTCGTCGCCCTTGTGGAGGATGTAGCTCAGGCTGGTGGCGCCGGCGGCGAGGGGGACCTCGTAGACGGCCCCGTAGGAGTCGGTACGGACGGGCGGGAGCGGCTTGCCCCAGTCGGTGGGGGTGGCGGCCCCCGTCCAGACGTGCAGGCCCCAGCCGTCGTAGGCGCCGTCGGGGCGCTGGTAGTGGAGGACCGCCTTGGTGGTGTCCTGGGGCGGGTAGGCGGGGCGGTCGGTGCGGGCGGCGTCCTGGCCCTGCTCCAGCCAGACCTCGCCGGACTTGGTGACGTCGAGGGTGCGGTCGGCGGTGACGTCCTTGTTGCCGTCCTTGTCGATGACGAGGTAGCCGATCGAGGACGCGCCGGGCTTCAGCCGGACGTAGGCGAAGGCGCCGTACGCGTCGCGGCCGGTGAAGTCGTGTCCGGCCGGCCAGGGAGTGGCTTCGCCGTCCGCGAGGTCGCCCCACGCGTACAGCCGCCGGTTCGCGTAGTCGCCGTCGGGGCGGTGGTAGTGGACGACGGCGTACTCGCGCTGCGTGGCGGTCGGGACGTCGACGGGTGGGGCCTGGCCGGCGGTCGAGGCGGCGAGGGCGCTCGCGGTGCGTCCGGCGGCGTCGATGACGACGGCCTTGTAGCGCAGGGGCGTTCCGGCGGGGGCGGTGACGGTCTGGGTGACCTTGTACGGGGCGTGGTCGGCGGAGCCGAGGACCTGCCACTTGTCCGTGCCGGTCTGGGCGGCGAAGACGACGCGGTTCGGGCCGCCGCCGGTGACGTCCGCGCTGATCTCGACGGTGCCGGTGGCCGCCGCCGGGGCCTTGAGGGTGAGGGCGGGTCGGCCGGTGGGGGCGGGGAGCGGGGTCGTGCCCTGGAGGACCACGGAGCCGAGGGCGGGGACGGTGACGGTGAGCTTCCCGGCGGCGTCGGCGCGCGGGGTGGCGGAGCCGCCGTAGAGGGTGCGGTAGAGGGCGCCGGCGGGTGCGTCGAGCGTGACCGTGCGGGGCTGGTCGCCGTTGTTGGCGGCCACCAGGTACTCGGTACGGCCGCGGGTGTCCGTACGGGCGAAGGCGTACACGGAGCCGTCGGAGAGGCGTTCGCTCTGGACGCCGTCGCGCAGGGCGGGGTGGTCCTTGGTCAGCTTCGAGAGAGCGCTGATCTCCTCGTAGAGCGGGTGCCGCGGATCGTAGGCGTCGCTCGCGTGGGTGCGGGCGGTGCCGAGTTGGTCGTCGTCCAGGTAATCGGCGATGCCGGTGGCGAACATCGGCTGGCGGGCGTCCTTGTCACCGCCGGAGCCGGTGAAGCCCTGCTCGTCACCGGAGTAGATCACCGGGTTTCCCCGGGAGAGGAACAACAGCTCGTTGGCGAGCCGGTAGCGGTCCAGCAGTTCCTGTTCCCCGGCCCCCGGCCGGTCCTGCTTCAGGAAGGAACCGAAGCGGCCCATGTCGTGGTTGCCGAGGAAGGTCACCTGCTCGTAGGCGTTGGCCTTGTCGGTGGTGTACCGGTAGTCGTCGGCGAACACGGAGGCCAGCCGTCCGGCCGCCGCGCCCTGCGAGGCGTAGGCGCGGATCGCGTCCTGGAGCGGGAAGTCGAGGGTGGCGTCGAGGCGGCCGCGGGTCACGTACGGGGAGGTGACGGCGGTGTCGGCGGAGTACACCTCGCCGAACATGAAGAAGTTCTTCCTGCCGTGCCGGGCCGCGTACGCGTCGAGCGCGGTCGCCCACTGGGTCCAGAACGCGGTGTCGACGTGCTTGACGGTGTCGATGCGGAACCCGTCGATGGCGAAGTTGGCGACCCACTTCTCGTAGATCTTCTCCATCCCGGTGACGACCTCGGGACGCTCGGTCCACAGGTCGTCCAGGCCGGAGAAGTCACCCTGTTCGGCGGACTCGCCCGCGAAGGTCGAGTCGCCGCGGTTGTGGTACATCGCCGGATCGTTGAGCCAGGCCGGGACCTTGACGTTCTTCTTCGCCTCGGGGACGAAGGGGGTGCGGGGGAAGGAGCCGGGGCCGGTCGCCGGGAACTTCCTCTTCCCGTCGGCGTAGTCCTGGTCGTCGAAGGGCACCCCGTCCTTGGTCAGATAGGGGAAGGCGCCCTTCGACAGGTAGGTGGAGGACCCCTCCCGGTAGTCCACGACGTCGGCGGTGTGGTTGGTGATGACATCGAAGAAGACCTTCATCCCCTTCTTGTGCGCCGTGTCGATCAGCCGCTCCAGGTCGGCGTTGGTCCCGAAGTGCGGGTCGACCTGCGTGAAGTCGGTGATCCAGTAGCCGTGGTACCCGGCGGAAGCGTCCTTGCCGGCGCCCTGAACCGGCTGGTTCTTGAAGATCGGCGCCATCCAGATGGCGGTGGTGCCGAGCCCCTTGATGTAGTCGAGCCGGTCCGTGAGCCCCTTGAGGTCACCACCCTGGTAGAAGCCCTTGTCCGTCGGGTCCAGCCCGGTCTCCAGCCGGCTGCCGGTCAGCCCGCCCCGGTCGTTGCGCGGATCGCCGTTCGCGAACCGGTCGGGCAGGAC
Source organism: Streptomyces sp. Tek67B01 (assembly GCF_055231995.1). Lineage (NCBI taxonomy): Bacteria > Bacillati > Actinomycetota > Actinomycetes > Kitasatosporales > Streptomycetaceae > Streptomyces > Streptomyces sp. Tek67B01. The sequence goes on along the minus strand of NZ_JBUYUY010000001.1, from coordinate 5,032,682 downwards.
GAAGTAGAACTGCTCCCGGGTCAGGTCGTGTCGGGCGGGCTCGGCCGCGAGTTTCGCGTCCGAGGGCGGGGGTGGTGGCGCCTTGGCGGCGGCCGCCGCCGGAAGGGCCGGCAGGAACGTCACGGCCAGGGCGGCCGCGAGCACTCCTGCGACGACGGGGCGTATCACTGCGGATCTCCTTGGAGGGGACGGGGAAGGTCAGCCGCGCCAGGCGTCGGTCAACGTGACCTTGCCGTCGGCGGGCACGGTGGCGGTGCGGTTGGAACCGCTCTCCCAGGTGACGTTCCCGGCCGCGTCCTTGCGCAGGTACTTGTACGCGAAGGCGGTCCCGGCCGGGAGCGTGACGTCGAGCTTCCAGACGGGGTAGGCCGCCGGATCGAGCTTGAGGGCGCCGGCGGTGTTCCAGTTGCCGAGGGAGGCCTGGTCACCGGTGACGAAGACGTTCTGGCCGGGGACGGTGGTGGCGGTGACGGCGAACGAGGCACCGGCGGCGGACCGGGCGGAAGTCCCGGCGCAGGTGCGCGCATCGACGTGCAGGGCGAGCGCGGTACCGGCCGCGAGGGTGGCGGTGAACTGGCCCGAGGTGCCGACGGTGACCGTCCGCCCGCTCTGCACGTCGCAGTAGGCGCCGGCCGGGAGGGAGGTCTGGAAGGTCCGGGTCAGGGGCGAGCCCTCGTGGTTGATGGCGACGTACGCCTTCGCGCCGCGCCCGAAGGCGATCTGGTCGCCCCCGTTGTCCCACCAGTCGGTGACGGCCTGACCTCGCGCCGCGTTGCGGAAGGCGACCATGGAGGAGATCTCCCGCCAGGCGTGTTGGCACTTCCAGCCGTCGGTGTAACAGGCGTTCACGGCGCCGCCGTTCGGCGGACCGGCGTCCTTGTCGGTCCACTCGTAGCCGGAGTGGACGTCGGGAGAGCCGTAGGGCCAGGCCAGCATGAACACGTTGGCGAGGGTGTAGTCGGAGCCGTCCTTGTAGTTGAGGGTGTCACCGCCGCGCTCGGTGTCGTGGTTGTCGACGAAGACGGCCGCCTGCCCCGAGGGGAGGTAGCCCCAGGCCTCGCCGAAGTTCTTGAGGTACGCCAGGTTCTCGCTCTTGAACACCCGCTTGAGGTCGCGGGCGTAGCGGAATTCCTGGACGTCGCCGTTGCCGAGGTACTCGGTGGGCGAGACCGCCTCGCCGGCGCCGTAGATCGCCTCCTGCTTCCAGTAGGCGTTCGGGTTGGTCAGCCGGGACTTGATGTTCGCCAGGTCGGCGGCGGGCATGTGCTTGGCGGCGTCGATCCGGAACCCGTCGACCCCGAGCGAGAGGAGGTCGTTGAGGTACCCGGCGATCCGACCGCGCACGTACTCCTCGCCCGTGTCCAGGTCGGCCAACTGCACGAGTTCGCAGTTCTGCACGTTGGCCCGGTCCTGGTAGTTGGAGATGGTGGCCCGGCAGTCGTCCATGTCGGAGCCGGAGTACAGGCCGGGGTAGTCGTACTTCGTGTACGAAGTGCCGCCCGTCCCGGTCCCGTCACCGGAGGCCATGTGGTTGACGACGGAGTCGGCGACGACCTTCACCCCGGCGGCGTGACAGGCGTCCACCATGGCCTTGAAGGAGGCCCGGTCACCGAGCCGCCCGGCGATCTTGTAGCTGACGGGCTGGTACGAGGTCCACCACTGCGCCCCCTGGATGTGCTCCTGCGGCGGCGACACCTGGACGTACCCGTACCCGGCGGGCCCGAGGCGCTCCGCGCAGGCCTTGGCGACGGAGTCGAACCGCCACTCGAACAGCACGGCGGTGACGTCCTTCCCCCCGGGCGCGGCGGCCACCGCGTGGGGAGCGGTGGCCGTGACGCTCGCGGCGGCGAGCACGGCGCCGGCGAGCAGGGCTCTGGGGATGCGCGGCATAACGGGCATGGGGGGTCCTCCTGGCGGAAGAGGCGCAGAACAGAGGGGGAACAGGCATCGAACAGGCGGGGATTGCAGCGACCGTAGGTGCCGGAAGGACCGCCTGCAAGACCTTGCGCAAGAGATTGCAGAAATGTTTCCTACGCGTGTCGACCCGGGGAGCGCACTCGCGACCCTCTCGGCGCCCGCCTCGGCGCCGCGCCCGCCCGCCGGGGGGCCTGCGACCCCGCCGGGGCCCGGGCCCCGGCCGCCACGGGCCCCGAATTTCGAAGTCAACGGAGGGGGAAATCCGACCCGGAATTTCCCTCATACCTGTCGCGGCAAGCACAGAATTGCGGAGCGGACCCGATGAGCATTTCCCCCCTCCAGGCGAGCCCGGACGTTTTCCCGACACCTGCTCGGCGATACCGTGCTACTGTGATTTCAGTTGCAGTTGTGGTTCCCAAACTTTCAGTCCCACCCGCCGGGTGAAAATCCGGCGGAAGGCTTCTGTGTGCCGGAAATTTCCGGGAGGGCGATCATCGCGGCGACTTGAGATCCGCACAGTGCGGACTCTGGGCTGTGCCCCGAAGGAGATTCAACATGGCTAATGGCACCGTGAAGTGGTTCAACGCCGAAAAGGGTTTTGGTTTCATCGAGCAGGAGGGCGGCGGTCCTGACGTGTTCGCCCACTACTCGAACATCGCCTCCCAGGGCTTCCGCGAGCTCCAGGAAGGCCAGAAGGTGACCTTCGACATCGCGCAGGGCCAGAAGGGCCCGACCGCCGAGAACATCGTCACCGCCTGACGCTGACGCATCACCACGCAGCTGGGGCCCGCACCTTGGGGTGCGGGCCCCGGCTCGTTGCGTTACCCCCCGTCTCCGCCCGCCTCCGCCGGCCCGCGCGAGCACGCACCGGGTGCATCACTCCCCCCGGATTTCCCGCCCGAATGGCGGTAGCACTCCCGGCATCCATGCCGGCGCCCACACGGCATTTCGGTCGGCATTCGACGCCGCCACCGCCGTTCGCATTCCATCGGCTCGTTCCTGTGAATTCGCGCGAATATTCCGCTGCTGAATTTCCTCGACGCGTGCCGCTCCGTATCGAGGAAGGTTCAGCATGAACCGCACACGCACGAACGACCGCTCTCCCCGCACCCGCAGCACCGGCGGCTTCGCCGGGCGCGGCAGCCGTTTCGGCTCGCCTGCCCCCGCGCGCTCCGGCGGCACGGGTCGTCCGGGCGGCGGGGGTGGCTACGGCCGCCGGCCCGCCGCGGTCCAGGGAGAGTTCGCCCTGCCGAAGTCGATCACTCCGGCGCTGCCGGCCGTCGACGCCTTCGCCGATCTCGACATGCCGGAGCAACTGCTGGCCGCCCTCGGCGCCGAAGGGGTGTCCGTACCGTTCCCGATCCAGGGCGCGACGCTTCCCAACACCCTCGCCGGACGCGATGTGTTGGGCCGCGGTCGCACCGGCTCGGGCAAGACCCTGGCGTTCGGTCTCGCCATGCTGGCCCGCACCGCGGGACAGCGCGCCGAGCCCCGTCAGCCGCTCGCGCTGGTCCTCGTGCCCACCCGCGAACTGGCGCAGCAGGTCACCGACGCCCTCACCCCCTACGCCCGCTCGCTGAAACTGCGGCTGGCCACCGTCGTCGGCGGCATGTCCATCGGCCGGCAGGCGAGCGCGCTGCGCGGCGGCGCCGAAGTCGTCGTCGCCACCCCCGGGCGCCTCAAGGACCTCATCGACCGCGGTGACTGCCGGCTGAACCAGGTGGCCATCACGGTGCTCGACGAGGCCGACCAGATGGCCGACATGGGCTTCATGCCCCAGGTCACCGCCCTCCTCGACCAGGTGCGCCCCGAAGGCCAGCGGATGCTGTTCTCCGCGACCTTGGACCGCAACGTCGACCTCCTGGTCCGCCGCTACCTCACCGACCCCGTCGTGCACTCCGTGGACCCCTCGGCCGGCGCGGTCACGACGATGGAGCACCACGTGCTCCACGTCCACGGCACCGACAAGCAGGCCACCACCACCGAGATCGCCGCCCGCGACGGTCGCGTGATCATGTTCCTGGACACCAAGCACGCGGTGGACCGCCTCACCCAGGACCTGCTGAACAGCGGTGTGCGCGCCGCGGCGCTGCACGGCGGCAAGTCCCAGCCGCAACGCACCCGTACCCTCGCGCAGTTCAAGACCGGGCACGTCACCGTCCTCGTGGCCACGAACGTCGCGGCGCGCGGCATCCACGTCGACAACCTCGACCTCGTCGTCAACGTCGACCCGCCGACCGACCCCAAGGACTACCTCCACCGCGGCGGCCGTACCGCCCGCGCCGGGGAGTCGGGCAGCGTCGTCACCCTCGTCACGCCCAACCAGCGCCGCGACATGGTGCGCCTGATGGCCGCCGCCGGGATCACCCCGCAGACCACCCAGGTCCGCTCGGGCGAGGCGGAGCTGAACCGCATCACCGGCGCCCAGGCCCCCTCCGGCGTCCCCGTCACCATCACGGCGCCGCCCGCCGCCCGCACCTCCCGCGGTGGCGCGTCCCGCCGCGGCGGCGCACGCCGCCGGTCGTTCGGCACGGCGGCGTAGAACCACTCACAGCAGTCCCGATCGTCCCCTCCCACTCCCCTGTGAGGTCCCATGCGCTGCGTCATCGCCCGTTTCCCCTTCGAGCTCACCAAGAGCGGTGTGCTGGAAGCGATGAAGGGCGTCAAGCCCGAACCGGTCACCGGTGACTCGGTCATCGTCGGCCGACGCCAGTACCCCGTGAAGCAGGTCGGCGAGGTCGTCACCCGCCAGGACCGTCGCGACTTCAGCTCCGCGGAGGTCACCCGGGCCATGACGGCACTCGGCTTCACCTGCCGTACGGAAGCCGGGCCCCGCCCGGCCCCGAGGCTCACCCCCCTGCAAGCCGCCTCGGCCCTCCTCGGCTCCCCGGCCTGACCGGAGGTCCGTACGCACGGCCGAGGCCCGCCCGGCGCCGATATGGCGCGGGGCGGGCCTCGGGTCCGACGGGCCGCAGCCGCCCTATTCCCCCGGCCCCTGGGCCGTCGAGCCGCGGACCACCAGTTCCGGCTGGAACACGTACTCCGTGCGCTGGACCGGGGTGCCGGCGACCGCCTCCAGGAGGGCTCCGACCGCCGCCGTCGCCATCGCGCGGACCGGCTGGCGGACCGTCGTCAGGGGCGGGTCCGTGAAGGCGATCAGCGGGGAGTCGTCGAAGCCGACCACCGACACGTCCTGCGGCACCCTGAGCCCCCGCTCGCGCGCCGCCCGTATCACCCCGAGCGCCATCGGGTCGCTGCCGCACACGATCCCGGTGCACCCGCGCTCCAGCAGGGCGCCGCCCGCCGCGTGGCCGCCCTCGACGGTGAACAGGGTGCGCTGGATCAGGCCCTCGGCCTCCGCCCCCGGGACCGCCGCCAAGAACCCCTGCTCCTTGCGCGCCGAAGGCACGTACCGGGTCGGCCCGATGGCCAGCCCGATCCGCCGGTGTCCCAGGTCCTCCAAGTGGCGCACGGCCATGTCCGCCGCCGCCCGGTCGTCCGGGGAGATGAAGGGGGCGTTCACGGCCTCGTTGAAACCGTTGATCAGCACGAACGGCACCCCGCGCGCCGCGAGCCGCTGGTAGCGCGCCGGATCGGCGGACGCGTCCGCGTGCAGGCCGGACAGGAAGACGATCCCCGTGACGCCCCGCTCCTCCAACTGCTCCACCAGTTCGTCCTCGGTGGCCCCGCCCGGCGTCTGCGTACACAGCACCGGCGTGTACCCGTGCCCCGCCAGCGCCTGCTCGATGACCTGGGCGAACGCCGGGAAGATGGGGTTGGTGAGCTCCGGGATCAGCAGCCCCACCAGGCCGTTGCTGCGGCGCTTCAGCCGCACCGGCCGCTCGTAGCCCAACAGGTCCATGGCGGCCAGCACCTTGTGCCGGGTGCCGGCCGCCACGCCCGCCTTGCCATTGAGCACACGGCTGACGGTCGCCTCGCTGACCTCGGCCTGCGCGGCGATGTCCGTCAGCCGCAACGGGGAAGTCACCCCAGCCACCACACCGCGCTGTCGGCGGGGAGGAGACCCGGCTCGGTGAGGTCCGTGCTGGCCAGCAGCACCCGGCCGGCCGCCGGCACCCGTACGGCATCGCCCGTCGTGTTGACGGTGCACACGAACCCGCCCCGCCGGAAGGCCAGGACGCCGGCCGGCGCCTCCAGCCACTCCACCGCGTCGCCCGCACCGAGCTCGGCCCGCTCGCGGCGGATGCGCAGCGCCGCCCGGTACAGCTCCAGCGTGGAGGAGGGGTCACCGGTCTGCGCCTCGACGCTCAGCGCCGCCCAGTCGGCCGGCTGCGGCAGCCAGCTGCCGCCCTCCCCGAAGCCGTACGGCGCCTCGGTCCCGGACCACGGGATCGGTACGCGGCAGCCGTCCCGGAGCCCCTCCTGACCGTTCTCCTTGAAGAACGACGGGTCCTGGCGCACGGCGTCCGGCAGGTCCACCACCTCCGGCAGGCCGAGCTCCTCGCCCTGGTACACGTACGCGGAACCCGGCAGCGCGAGCATCAGCAGCGCGGCGGCCCGCGCCCGGGCCAGGCTCCCGTACCGGGTCCGGTGCCGTACGACGTCGTGGTTGGACAGCACCCACGTCGTCGGCGCCCCCACCGGGCGCATCGCGTCGAGCGAGTCGTCGATGGTGGCGCGCAGCGCGTCCGCGTCCCAACCGGTGTTCAGGTAGTGGAAGTTGAAGGCTTGGTGCAGCTCATCGGGGCGCAGGTAGAGCGCGGTGCGGTCCGCGCTCGGCGTCCACGCCTCGGCGACTCCGATGCGGTCGCCCGCGTACTCGTCGAGCACCTTGCGCCACGACCGGTAGATCTCGTGGACCCCGTCCTGGTCGAAGAAGGGCAGCACCTGGTTGCCGAGCAGCTTGAGCTGTTCGTCGCGGCCGAGGTCGGGCAGGCCGGGGGCCTTGACGAGGCCGTGCGCGACGTCGATGCGGAAGCCGTCGGTGCCCAGGTCGAGCCAGAAGCGCAGGATGGAGCGGAACTCGTCCTGGACGGCGGGGTGTTCCCAGTTGAAGTCGGGCTGTTCGGGTGCGAACAGGTGCAGGTACCACTGGCCGTCCGGCACCCGGGTCCAGGCCGGCCCGCCGAAGATCGACTCCCAGTCGTTCGGCGGCGTCGAGCCGTCCGCGCCCCGGCCCGCGCGGAAGTGGAAGCGTTCGCGCAGCGGGCTGCCCGGCCCCTCACGCAGCGCCTGCTTGAACCATTCGTGCTGGTCGGAGCAGTGGTTGGGGACGAGGTCGACGATGATGCGCAGGCCCAGCGCGTGGGCTTCGCGAATCACGGCGTCGGCGTCGTGCAGGGTGCCGAACATGGGGTCGATGGCCCGGTAGTCGGCGACGTCGTAGCCGGCGTCGGCCTGCGGGGAGGCGTAGAAGGGGCTGAGCCAGACGGCGTCGACGCCCAGCTCCTTGAGGTAGGGCAGCCGGCTGCGGACGCCTTCGAGGTCTCCCATGCCGTCCCCGTTGGAGTCGGCGAAGCTGCGCGGATAGACCTGGTAGATCACCGCTTCTCTCCACCAGCCGGGCCGCGTGGCGGTCGGGGCGGGGAGTGCGTCGGCGAGGTGCTGGGTCATGGTGTCCTTGGAGAGGTCGGGCCGGAACGGGAAGCGGGCAGGGTGGTCAGCCCTTGGTCGCGCCCGCCGTCATCCCGGCGACGAGGTGACGCTGGGCGAAGAGGAAGAAGAACGCCGCGGGGATGGCGATGAGGACGGAAGCGGCGCTCATCGCACCCCAGTTGGAGGTGTACTGGGTGACGAAGGTCTGCAGGCCCCCGGCGAGGGTGAGGTGCTCGTCGCCGACCATGAACGCGGAGGCGTACGCGACTTCGCCCCAGGCGGTGATGAAGGCGTAGAAGCCGGTGACCGCGAGGCCGGGCTTGGCCAGGGGCAGGATGAGGCGCCAGAAGGTGCCGAAGGGGTTGAGCCCGTCGACGCGACCGGATTCGTCGATCTCGATCGGGACGGTGTCGAAGAAGCCCTTCATCATCCAGGCGCAGAACGGCACGGCGATGGTGAGGTAGGTGATGACCAGGCCGATCGGCTGGTTGAGCAGACCGAGCTGTCCCATGAGGTTGTAGAGCGGGACGATGAGGATGGCCATCGGGAACATCTGCGTGATGAGCAGGGTCCACATCAGCGGCTTCATGCCGGGGAACTTGAACCGGCTGACCGCGTAGCCGGTGGTGGCGGCGATGAACACGCCGAGGACCGTGGTGATCCCGGCGACGAGGACGGAGTTCGCGAACCAGGTGAAGAAGGAGGTCGACTCCACCAGGTAGCGGTAGTTGTCGAGGGTGGGTTCCTTCACGAAGTCCGTGGAGATGGCGAACTTCGCGGGCTTGACGGAGGTCAGCAGGACCCACAGCACCGGGAAGACGGCGATCACGGAGGCGACGATCAAGGTGATGTGCAGGCCCGCCGAGGCGAGCGGGGAGCGCTGCCCCCTGCCGCGCGGGGCCTTGCCGCCTGCGTTCGTCGTGCGCGGGGTCGTCACGGTCGTCACCACACCTCTCCCTGCTTGCGCAGCGAGCGCCGGTAGACCAGCGCGAAGATCATGAGCAGGGCGAGGATCAGCACGCCCCAGGTGGCGGAGCCGGCGAAGTCTCGCGGGCTGGCCACGAAGGCCTCGCGGAAGGCCTGGGTCACGAGGATCTCGGTGGAGTCGCCGGGGCCGCCCCGCGTCAGCAGGAAGATCACCGGGAACATGTTGAAGGTCCAGATGGTGGAGAGCAGGATCACCGTCATGCTCACCGCGCGCAGTCCGGGCAAGGTGATGTGCCGGAACCGCTGCCAGGGGCCGGCCCCGTCCATCTCGGCGGCCTCGTAGAGCTCGCCGGGGATGGACTGCAGCCCGCCGAGGAGGGCGACCATCATGAAGGGGACGCCGAGCCAGACGTTGACGGCGATGACGGAGACCTTGGCCCAGGTGGGGTCGTCGAGCCACGGGATCGCGGAGATCCCGCCGCCTTCGAGGAGCTTGTTGAGGATGCCGCTGTCGCGGTTGAAGAGGAACCGCCAGGCGAAGACGGACACGAAGCCGGGGACGGCCCAGGGCAGGATCAGCGCCATCCGGTAGGCGGCGCGCCCGCGGAACTCGCGGTTGAGCATGGTGGCCAGGGCCAGCCCGAGCGCGAAGGTGATCGACACGCACAGGACGGTCCAGGTGACGGTCCACACCAGCCGTTGCAGGAACACCGGGTCGGCGAGGACGTCCGCGTAGTTGTCGAGGCCGACGAACTTGTACGTGGCCTCGATGTGGTTGGCGCCGATGGTGCGGCCGACGTTGCGTTCGTTGGCGTCGGTCAGGGAGAGGTAGACGCCCCGGACGAGCGGCCAGCCGATGATCACGCCGAGCACGAGCACCACCGGGGCGATCATGGCCCAGGCGTACCAGTGGGTGGCGAGGGCGCGCCTCGCTCCCCCGCGGTCGTCAGTCCTGCGGCTCCGGCCGCGGACGGCGAGGGCTTCGGCGCCCTCGTCGTCCGCGGCCTTCGCCACCGACTGGCTGGTGTGAGCAGCCATCTTCTTCTCTACTTCCAGCCCTTGAGGATCTTGCGGAACTCGACTCCGGCCGCCTTGGCCGCGTCCTCGGGGGTCGCCGCGCCGGTGATGGCCTTGGTGTACTCGACCTTGAGCGGCTCGAAGAGGGAGCCGTTCTCCGGGATCCAGGCACGCTCGACGGCCTTGTCCACGGCGGGCTTGAAGAACTGGACCATCTCGCTGGACTTGACGTCCGGCTGCTCGTAGGCGGCCGTGCGGGTCGGCAACAGGCTCAGCTCCTTGGCGGACTGGACCTGCACCTCCTGCGAGGTCATGTACTCGACGAAGGCGTGCGAGGCGGCGCGGTTCTTGGAACCGGCGTAGACGGCGAGGTCGTGGCCACCCTGCGGGGAACCGGCCTTGACGGAGCCGGCCGGGACGGGCGCGACGCCGAGGTTGGCCTTGTCCTTGAACTGGTCGCCCGCGTAGGTGTCGGCCACGGCCCAGGGGCCGTTGATCATCATGGCGGCTTCGCCCGACTTGAAGGCGGTCTGCATGTTGGTCCAGCCGTCGGTGGCGTTGGTGATCGCCGCGCCGGAGGTGACCAGGTCACGGGCCGTCTTGAAGGCCTTGACGCCCGCCGGGTTGTCGACGGTGACCGTCTTGTTCTTCGCGTCGACGAGGTCGCCGCCCTCGCCGTAGATCAGCGGCAGGAACCAGTAGGAGTCGTCGCCGCGCAGGTACAGGCCGGCCTTGCCGGTCTTCGCCTTGATGGCGGCGGCGGCGGTCTTGAGCTCCTCCAGCGTCTTGGGGGGCTGGACGCCGGCGTCGGCGAGCATCTTCTTGTTGTAGAAGAGGCCGAGGGTGTCGATGACCTGGGGGACGGCGTACGTCTTGCCCTCGTACTTGCCGCTGGCCGCGGCCTGGGGCAGGAACTCGGCGTCGACCTTCTTCACCGTGTCGGCGGGGACCTCGTCGAGGTAGCCGAGTGAGGCGAAGTCGGCGACCCAGCCGACGTCGGCGCGGATCACGTCAGGGGCCTCGGAACCGCTGCTGAACGCGTTCTTGACCTTGTTCTGGGCGTCGCCGTAGGGCACGTTGACGTACTTGACGGTGACCTTCGGGTGCTTCGCGGTGAACGCCTCGGCGATCTTCTGGAAGCTGGCCTTCTCCGCGTCGTTGGAGGTGTCCCACCACGTGACGGTCCCGGAGAGTTCCCCGCCGGACTGGGTGTCGCCGCCGTTGTCCTTGGTACCACCGCCGCAAGCCGTCGCCGCGAGTGCCAGGGTCGCGACCAGCGCGGTGGCCGCTATGCCACGCCGCATATGAACTCCTTCGATGATCCCGGCCGCGCCCTCGCGGTCCCGAGTTGCCAGGAACGTAACAAGACTGAAAGCCGACCGAAAGACCTTGCGGCAATTTTCTGCAAGCGTTGGTGATCGTTACATCCGTGTGTCCGTACGGTTGCCGCGGCTTGCTGTTCGTGCGACCCACCTTCGAGTCGTCAGGCCCGCAACCAGGGGCCATGTGCTCGCGTTGACCCCGATATGACCCATGAGCTGACCGCGTCCCGGCTTGCAAGCGCTTCCAGCGACGGGACCGCGAACGGCGGCTGGTGGCGCGATGCCGTCATCTACCAGGTGTACGTCCGCTCCTTCGCCGACAGCGACGGCGACGGCGTGGGCGACCTGCGCGGCGTGCGCGAGCGGCTGCCGCACCTGGCCTGGCTCGGGGTCGACGCCGTCTGGCTGACCCCCTTCTACGTCTCCCCGCAGGCGGACGGCGGCTACGACGTCGCCGACTACCGCGCCGTCGACCCCCTCTTCGGTGACCTCTCCGACGCCGACGACCTCGTCCGGGCCGCCCACGACCTCGGGCTGCGGGTCATCGTGGACGTGGTGCCGAACCACACCTCGGACCGGCACCCCTGGTTCCGCGAGGCCCTCACCGACCCAGCGGCGCGCGCCCGTTACCACTTCCGACCGGGGCGCGGGGCGGACGGCTCGCTGCCGCCCAACGACTGGGAGTCCGTCTTCGGCGGGCCGGCGTGGTCCCGGGTCGCGGACGGCCAGTGGTACCTGCACCTGTTCGCGCCCGAGCAGCCCGACCTCGACTGGGACCACCCCGAGGTGGCCGAGGAGTTCGCCTCCGTCCTGCGGTTCTGGCTGGACCTCGGCGTGGACGGGTTCCGGGTCGACGTGGCGCACGGGATGGTCAAGGCCCCCGGCCTGCCGGACATCGGGCACGGCGCGCAGGCGACGCTGATCGGCACCCAGCCGCTGCCGTTCTTCGACCAGGACGGCGTGCACGCGATCCACCGCTCCTGGCGGCGGCTGCTCGACTCCTACGACGGCGCGCGGATCGGGGTCGCGGAGGCGTGGGCGCCGACCTCCGAGCGGCTCGCCCTGTACGTCCGGCCCGATGAGCTGCACCAGGCCTTCAACTTCCGTTTCCTGAACTGCCCGTGGGACGCGGCGGCGATGCGGACGGTGATCGACGAGTCCCTGGCGGCCACCGCGTCGGTGGGGGCGCCGACGACGTGGGTGCTGTCCAACCACGACGTCGTACGGCACCGGACCCGGTACGGGAGCCTGGCCCGGGCGCGGGCCGCCGCGCTGCTGATGCTCGCGCTGCCGGGTTCCGCGTACGTGTACCAGGGCGAGGAGCTCGGCCTGCCGGAGGTGGTGGACCTGCCGGACGCCGTGCGCCGGGACCCGGCGTTCCGCCGCTCGGCCGGGCAGGAGGGTCTGCGCGACGGCTGCCGCATCCCGATGCCCTGGTCCGGCCAGGAGCCCCCGTACGGCTTCGGCCCCGGCGGCAGCTGGCTGCCGCAACCGGCGGACTGGGCGGGGCTCAGCGTCGCCGCCCAGACCGGTGACCCGCATTCGACGCTGGAGCTGTACCGGGCCGCGCTGGAGCTGCGCCGCGCGCTGCCGGGGCTGGGCTCGCCGGACGCCGGCGCCTTGACGTGGCTACCGGCGCCCGAGGGGGTGCTCCTGTTCACCCGGCCCGGCTTCGCCTGCACCCTCAACAGCCGGCCGGCGCCGCTCGAACTGCCCGCGCCCGGGCGGCCCGTGCTGTCGAGCGCGCCGGTGGAGACGGACGGGCGCACGGCGCTGTTGCCGGCGGAGTCGTGCACGTGGTGGGCATTGTGACGTGCGACCGGTACAGTCCAATGCCGTGACCGCACGGCTAGCCGACATCGCAGCCCAGGCGGGGGTCAGCGAAGCCACAGTCAGCCGCGTGCTCAACGGCAAGCCCGGTGTGGCCGCGGGCACCCGCGAGTCCGTGCTGGCCGCGCTCGACGTGCTCGGCTACGAGCGGCCCGTACGGCTGCGCCGGCGCAGCGCCGGTCTGGTCGGGCTGATAACCCCCGAGTTGGACAACCCCATCTTCCCGGCGCTCGCCCAGGTGATCGGTCAGGCGCTGACGCGGCAGGGGTACACGCCGGTGTTGGCGACGCAGACGCCCGGCGGGTCCACCGAGGACGAGCTGACGGAAATGCTGGTCGACCGCGGGGTCTCCGGGATCATCTTCGTCTCGGGGCTGCACGCCGACACCACCGCCGACATGGGCCGCTATGACCAACTGCGCGGCCAGGGCGTCCCCTTCGTACTGATCAACGGTTTCTCCGACAAGGTGCGGGCCCCGTTCGTCTCCCCCGACGACCGGGCCGCGATGCAGCTCGCCGTGACGCACCTGAGCGCCCTCGGGCACACCCGGATCGGCCTGGCGGTCGGTCCGAAGCGGTTCGTGCCGGTCCTGCGCAAGATCGAGGGGTTCCGCCTCGGCATGCGGGAGCGGCTCGGTCTGGGCGACGCCGAGACGGAGGAGCTGGTCCAGCACTCCCTGTACTCGCTGGAGGGCGGTCAGGCCGCCGCGGCCGCGTTGATCTCGCGGGGCTGCACGGCGATCGTCTGCGCGAGCGACATGATGGCGCTCGGCGCGATCCGGGCGGCGCGGCAGCAGGGGCTGCGGGTGCCGCAGGACGTGTCGGTGGTCGGCTTCGACGACTCCCCGCTCATAGCGTTCACCGATCCGCCGCTGACCACCATCCGGCAGCCGGTGCAGGCCATGGGGCAGGCGGCGGTCCGCACGCTGCTGGAGGAGATCGGTGGTACACCGGCTCCGCACAGCGAGTTCGTGTTCCTGCCGGAGCTGGTGGTGCGCGGATCGACCGCTTCCGGGCCCAGGCAGCGGCGGGCCACGTAAGGGGTGCGTCTACTCCCCAGGGCTGAGCGGCTGCGCTCAAGACCGTCCCGAGGGATGATCGTGGGCAGGAAGCCATCTGGCAGACTCTTTCCCCATGGGTGAAGCGAGCGTGAAGACACTGGAAACCCGGACGGACGTCTCGTCACCCATCGTGACCGAGCAGGAGACCCGCCCGGGGTCGCAGGGCTCTCTCCTCGCCCGTCTGCGGACGCCGCGTCGCCCGAGGATCTGGTTCGAGGTCCTGCTGATCGCGATCAGTTACTGGACCTACTCGCTGGTCCGCAACGCGGTGCCGGAGCAGAAGGCGGCCGCGCTGGCGAACGCCGACTGGATCTGGAGGGCCGAGAACACGCTCGGCATCGCCGTGGAGCACGGCGTCAACCACGCCGTCAACTCCGTGACGTGGCTGATCGTGGGCATGAACTACTACTACGCCACGCTCCACTTCGTCGTGACGATCGGCGTACTCGTCTGGATCTACCGTTTCCATCCCGGTCGTTACGCCGCCACCCGTTTCGTCCTGTTCGCGACCACGGGCGTGGCGCTGCTCGGCTACTACTTCTACCCGCTGGCGCCGCCCCGGCTGATGAACGGCCGGCACTTCGTCGACACGGTGCTCGTCCACCACACCTGGGGTTCGATGGCCTCGGGGAACCTCAAGCACATGTCGAACCAGTACGCGGCGATGCCGTCCATGCACATAGGGTGGTCGCTCTGGTGCGGGCTGACGATCTTCGCCGTGGCGTCCGCCCCGTGGGCACGCGTCCTCGGACTGCTGTACCCGGCGGCGACCCTGGTGGTCATCGTGTCCACCGCGAACCACTTCTGGCTGGACGCCGCGGGCGGCATGCTCTGCCTGGCGTTCGGGTACGCGGTCTCGGGCCTTTGGTACCGCTCCCTCCCCCACCGCCTGCCGCGCCGCCCCCGGGCCACGGACCCGCACCCGGTGACGGCCGCGCTGGTGCACCGCTTCCGACGCTAGGTCGTCCTACCTCCACGCTTCCCCGCGCCGGGGCTCACCGGGCGGCCCGGGGGCGGTTCGTCCACTCCCGGTAGGTGAGAGGCCCCTATTCCCGGTACGTGATGCGACCGCCCGACATCGTGAGCCGGATCGGGGCCTGCGCCGGCTCGTCCGGCGAGCACCGCACGGGGTCGAGCGCGAAGGCCGTCAGGTCCGCGCGGTACCCGGCGGCGATCCTGCCCCCCCACCCGCTGTTCCCCGGCCGCCGAAGCGGCGTGCGAGGTCATGCCCTCCAGCGCCATCAGCCCCGTCAGGGCGGGCCCGCCCGCGGCCGCGCCGCGCGGGCTCCTGGCGGTGGCCAGGACCTGGCGGGCGTCGTGGTGGGCGATGGGCCAGTCCGAGCAGAGCGCGAGGACGGCGCCGGCGTCGCGCAGCTCCCGGCAGCGCCAGGCCCGGCGGGCCCGGTCGTCGCCGAGGCGCCTGGACCACTCGTCGGTGTGGTCGGCGCGGGTGTACGCGGTGTGCGGGGGCTGCATCGAGGCGATCACGCCCAGCTGCGCGAAGCGGGGAAGCCGGTCGTCGGGAACGGTCCCGATGTGTTCGACGCGGTGCCGCATCCGGGCCTGCGGGCCCAGGGCGGCCACGGTGTCGAGGACGTGCCGGACCGCCGCGTCGCCGATGGCGTGGGTCGCGGTGCCCACCCCGGCCGCGTCGAGGACGCGTACGGCGTGGGAGTAGGCCTCGGGGTCCGGCCAGAAGGCGGCCGTGCCCTGGCCGTGGCAGTCGGCGTGTTCCAGCCAGGCTGCGCCTCCCTCGACGGTGCCGTCCATGAAGAACTTGACGCCCCCGACCCGCCAGTGGCGGCGCCCCAGGCCGTGTGGGAGCCGTCGCCGCGCACCCCGCTGCTGGCCGGCGCGTTGGCCGCGGTCGGCCCCGCCCGCGCGGACGCCGCGTTCGAACTGGCCCTGACGGCGTTCCTCACCTACGCGCGCGGCTTGTCGGAGCGCTGACCCCCAACGACCGGTCCACCACCCGGCCACCGGCGCCCCGCCCGGCGCGCCCGGCCGGAGCGGGCCAGGGGAGCGCGGGCTAGCCGCCGTAGAACAGCTCGTCCACCACCGCCCGCGCGCGACGGGTGATACGGCGGTAGTCGTCGAGCATTTCGCCGACCGTGCCCTCCGCGTAGCCGAGGTAGCGGCCCACGGCGGCCAGTTCGCGCGCCTCGGAGGGGAAGGTGTCCCCCGCGCGGCCCCGGACCAGCATGACGGCGTTGCGGACGCGGGTGGCCAGCACCCAGGCCTCGTCCAGGATCTGCGCCTCCTCGGCCGGGACGAGACCCGCCGCCTGCGCCGCGGCCAGGGCCTCGCGGGTCCGGGTCGTGCGCAGGCCCGGCTCGTGCCAGGCGTGACGCATCTGCGTCAGCTGGACCGTCCACTCGACGTCGCTGAGCCCGCCGCGGCCGAGTTTGGTGTGGAGGGTGGGGTCGGCGCCGCGCGGCATCCGTTCCGTCTCCATGCGGGCCTTGAGCCGGCGGATCTCGCGGACCGCGTTCTCACCGAGGCCGTCCTTCGGGTAGCGCATCGGATCGATCAACTCGATGAAGCGGGAGCCGAGTTCGGGGTCGCCCGCGACCGGCTCGGCGCGCAGCAGGGCCTGGCTCTCCCAGGTCAGGGACCAGCGCCGGTAGTACGCGGCGTAGGAGGCCAGGGTGCGCACCAGCGGGCCCGAGCGCCCCTCGGGCCTCAGGTCGGCGTCGATGAGCAGCGGCGGGTCGGCGGTGGGCAGCTGGAGCAGCCTGCGCATCTCGGCGATCACCGCTTGGGCGGCCTTGGCGGCCTCCTGCTCGTCGACGCCCTCGCGGGGTTCGTGGACGAACAGGACGTCGGCGTCGGAGCCGTAACCGAGCTCGTGCCCGCCGAAACGGCCGACACCGATGACCGCGAAGCGGGTGGGCAGCGTTTCGCCCCAGTGGGACCGTACGGCGGCTCGCAGGGCTCCGCCGATGGTGGCCGCGGTGAGGTCGGAGACGGCCCGGCCGATCCGGTCGACGAGGGCGCCGTGGTCCGTTTCGGCGGGGCTGTCCTCCGTACCGTAGGAGGCGATGATGTCGGCGGCCGCGGTACGGAACAGCTCCCGGCGGCGGGCCCCGCGGGCCGCGGCGACGGCGGTCTCGGGGTTCTCGGCCCGCCCGACGGCCGCCAGGACCTCCTGTTCGAGCGCCTCGTGCGTACGGGGCCGGAGGCCTTCGGGGTCCCCGAGCAGCGCGACCGCCTCCGGCGCGCGCATCAGCAGGTCGGGGGCCAGGCGCCCGGCGGACAGCACTCGGGCGAGGTTCTCGGCGGCGGCGCCCTCGTCGCGCAGGAGCCGCAGGTACCAGGGGGTGCGGCCGAGGGCGTCGGAGACCTTGCGGAAGTTGAGGAGTCCGGCGTCGGGGTCGGCGGAGTCGGCGAACCAGCCGAGCATCACCGGCAGCAGGGTGCGCTGGATGGCGGCCTTGCGGCTGACGCCGGAGGCGAGGGCTTCGAGGTGGCGCAGGGCGGTCGCCGGGTCGGCGTAGCCGAGGGCTTCGAGGCGCTGGCCGGCGGCGCGCGGGGAAAGGCGGGTCTCGCCGGGGGTGAGCTGGGCGACGGCGTCGAGCAGCGGCCGGTAGAAGAGCTTCTCGTGGAGGCGCCGGACGACGGAGGCGTGCCGGCGCCACGCCTTGTTGAGTTCGGCGACCGGTTCGGTGCGCAGGCCCATGGACCGGCCGAGGCGCCGCAGGTCGTTCTCGTCCTCGGGGACGAGGTGGGTGCGGCGCAGCCGGTAGAGCTGGATGCGGTGTTCCATGGAGCGCAGGAAGCGGTACGCGTCGTGCAGCTGGGCGGCGTCGGCGCGGCCGACGTAGCCGCCGGCGGCGAGGGCGTGCAGGGCGTCGAGGGTGGTGCCGGAGTGGAGGGTGGCGTCGCTGCGGCCGTGCACGAGCTGGAGCAGTTGGACGGCGAACTCGACGTCGCGCAGGCCTCCGGGGCCGAGTTTGAGTTCGCGGTCGACCTGGGCGGCGGGGATGTTGTCGACGACGCGGCGGCGCATCTTCTGGACGTCGGCCACGAAGTTCTCGCGTTCGGCGGCCTGCCACACGAGCGGAGTTATGGCCTCGATGTACTGGGCGCCGAGTTCGGGGTCGCCGGCGACCGCGCGCGCCTTGAGCAGGGCCTGGAACTCCCAGGTCTTCGCCCAGCGCTGGTAGTAGGCGAGGTGGGAGGCGAGGGTGCGCACCAGCGGGCCGTTGCGGCCCTCGGGGCGCAGGTTGGCGTCGACGGGCCAGATGGTTCCCTCGACGGTGGTCTCGGAGCAGATCCGCATGAGGTGGGAGGCCAGGCGGGTGGCGGCCTGGATGGCCTTGCCCTCGTCGGTTCCCTTGGTCGCGTCGCCGACGAAGATGACGTCCACGTCGGAGACGTAGTTGAGTTCGTTGCCGCCGCACTTGCCCATGGCGATGACGGCGAGACGGCACCGGGCCGCGTCCTCGGGGGCGGCGGCGCTCGCGATGCGCAGGGCCGCGCGGAGGGTCGCGGTGGCGAGGTCGGCGAGTTCGGCGGCGGTCTCCGCGAGGTCGATGGTGCCGCAGACGTCGCGGGCGGCGATGGAGAGCAGGCAGCGGCGGTAGGCGATGCGCAGGGTGACCGGGTCGTGGGCGTCGGCGAGGCCGCGTTCGAAGTCGGCGAGGCCCGGGTGGAGGTCGACGGCTTCGTAGGTGACCAGGGCGTGCCAGTCGCGGGGGTGGCGGGCGAGGTGGTCGGCGAGGGCCTCCGAGGCGCCGAGTACGCCGAGCAGCCGGTCGCGCAGCGGTTTGGCGCTGAGCAGGGTGTCGAGGAGCACGGGCAGTTCGTCGGGCTGCTGCGCCTCGGCGAGCCGGACGAGCCCGAGGAGGGCCAGGTCTGGGTCCGCGGTGCCCCCGAGCGCGTCGAGGAGCACGGGATCGGTGCGCACGGAGGCCAGCACCGCGCTCTCCAGCAGCCGGGCGGCGGCGGACGGGTCGGTGAACCCGCTCCGCAGCAGCCGGATGAAGGTGCTGCTCCTGCGTCCCGGGACTGTCATCCCGCCGCCTCCCGCGCGTGCGTCGCTGCCGGGGGTGGCCCGGCCGGCCTGGGCCGAGCCTAGCCGGAGCGGGCGGGCGGCTCACCGGGGCGCGGGGCGCGCCGGCCCCGGCGGAAGGGCGGCGCCCGCTTCCGGTGGGCGGGGTCGACGTGAACAACCTCACAGGCTCGGTGGTCCGCGCGCCGGCGGCGCCGCGATGTCGGACGGCGCGCCGGTCGCCCCGGCGCCCCGTCGGGACGCCACCCATCGCGGTGACCGGCGCAAACGTGCCTCGGCCGGGCGGCGCGGGGGCGGTGCGTACCCCGGTCGGGGCCCGTGCGCGGGCCGGTGCCGGCGAGCCCCATACAGCTGAAATCAACACAAACGGGACAAGTGGCACATAACGTCTTCAACGCCGCATACGGTGACGTAAGTTGGCCCACTGGACGGGACAAAGGCGTCCGCATGGCGGGCAATTGCCTCGATCGAACCCGCGCAAGGCACAATCACATCCGGTCGTTTTTCGGAAAGCACGAGTCATCGGCGACATCGATGAACCAAGTCGCCCGGATTGACCTCTCTTTGAGTGACCGCTTAGCGGTTCTTCCCGCCCGGAACGACCCCAAGGCGTGACCATGCCGATGACCCGCCGCCGCCTGCTGATGGCTGCCGCATTGCTGCCCGTCCTGACGGTCGGCACCACTGGCGTACTCGCCATCGCCTCGGGCGAGCAGACATCGGCAGAGGCCAGCCAGGACAAGCACCCCGCCGCGCCCGTCGTACCCGCGAGCACCACGGCCGGAGCGGTGGTCCAGATCGTGGCCCACCCGGACGACGACCTCTTCTTCATGAACCCGGACCTCAGCCGGTCCCTGACCGCGGGCATCCCGCTCACCACCGTCTACCTGACCTCCGGCGAGGCCGACGGCCGCAACGAGGCCGCGGGCGGCGCCGCCAAGGACCCGGAGCAGCCCGCCGACCGCGCGCACTACGCGGAGGCCCGGCAGAACGGCATACGTTGCGCGTACGCGCAGATGGTGACCGGAGACCGCACCAGCGCGTGGCAGCGTACGGTCATACCCACCGTCGGCGGCGGCCAGGCCGAGGTCGACGTCCTCGTCGGCCACCCGCAGATCAACCTGGTCTGGCTCCAACTGCGCGAGGCCCGCACCACCACCGCGGAGACCCCCGAGAGCCTGCGCGGCCTGTGGAACGGCGAGATACCCGCCCTGGAGGCCCAGCTCGCCTCGGGCTCTCCCGTCACACAGCCGTTCACGTACACCAAGGACCAGGTGGTCCAGGTCATAGCCGGGGTCCTGACGAAGTACCGTCCGACGACGATACGGATGCAGGACCCGACCCCCGGCCGGGAGCAACTCTCCGGCAAGTACACCGACCACCAGGACCACATGTACGGCGCCCGCTTCGTGCAGGCCGGGTACGCCGCGTACGCTCGCCAGATCAGCGACCGCCCCCACTTCGCCATCCAGAACTACCTCGGCTACCACACCGGCAGCCTCCCGCACGCGCTGGACCCGCAGACGGCCGAGACGAAGATCGGCTACCTCAAGACCTACGCCTGGCTCGACCACGAGAACTACTGTGGCAGCGTCGCCGGCTGCGGCGACCGGAAGGTCGCGGGCAGCCCCACCGGCCGCAACTGGGCCCAGTCGCTGCGCTACGCCCGCGCCGACAACACCTCCTGGATGACGGAGGGCGCCCTCGGCCGGCTCTACGCCTTCGCGGCGCTCGACGGCCGGCTTGCCCTCTGGACCCGGGAGCCCTCCGGCAACTGGACCGGCCCGACCCTGCTGCCCGGTGAGGGCATCGACCCCGGCGTCTTCGCCACCCGCCTCCCCGACGGCCGGATCACGGTCGTCGCCACCCGCACCTCCTTCGGCCGGCGGGGCAAGGACTACCTCCGCGAGGTCGTCACCCTCACCCAGTCGACGCCGGGCGGCCCCTTCGGCGCCTGGCAGTCGCTCGGCACCCCCGAGGCGACGGACGAGACCGGCACCTCGGCGATCAGCGCCCCCGCGGCGGTGGTCGGCGCGGACGGCCGCCTGACGGTGTACCTGCGCGACTCCCACCGCACGCTGCGCGCCGCCGTCCAGCAGCCCTCGGGCGCCTTCGGCGAGTGGCAGCACCTGGGCGGCGCCGACCTGCAGAGCGACCCGGTGGTGGCGGTGGACACCGCGGGCCGCCGCCACGTGTACGGGACCACCACCACCTCCGTCCTCGCCTGGACCCAGGCCGCCCCGGACGCCCCCCTCCAGGGACCGTTCCAGACGAACCTCCCCGCCACCACGGTCCCCATCACGGCGGTCCCCGACGCCGCGGGCGTCCGGCTCTACTTCCGCCGCCCCGACTCCGGCGTGGTCCGCAGCGCCCTGGTCACGGCCGGCCCCGGCAAGCCGGAGGTGTCCGCCATCAGTGAGGCCGGCGGCCGGGCGGGCTACGGCGCGGTCGGCGTAGCGGGCCGGCTCATGGCGGGCCGCGCCGACACCGGTACCGTCAGCACCACCTCGATCGGCGGCCCGCCGGCCTGGGTGGAGTCCGCCATGCTCTACACCGGCGCCCCGTCCGCCGGCCTCGACCGCACGGGCGGCGCCACGACGGCGGTGCTCGGCCTCGACGCCGCGCTCCACACCACCACGACCCCGCCCATCGGCACCCCGCGCCCCACCTGGCACCCGGCGGTCTTCCCCCTCCCCACCCCCCGCCCCTGACCCCCGCCACACCGAAGGCCCCACCCCCCGATCCCCGGGAGGCAGGGCCTTCGGCGCATCCGCTCGGCGGCTACAGCACCGGCATCATCTTGCGGAGCTCGAAGGCGGTGACCTCGCTCCGGTACTCCTCCCACTCCTGCTTCTTGTTGCGGAGGAAGAAGTCGAAGACGTGCTCGCCGAGGGTTTCGGCGACCAGTTCGCTGCGTTCCATCAAGGAGATGGCCTCGCCGAGGTTCTGGGGCAGGGGTTCGATGCCCATGGCGCGGCGTTCGGCGTCGGAGAGGGCCCAGACGTCGTCGTCGGCGCCGGGCGGGAGTTCGTAGCCCTCCTCGATGCCCTTGAGGCCCGCCGCGAGGAGGACGGCGTACGTGAGGTACGGGTTGGCGCCCGAGTCGATCGAGCGGACCTCGACGCGGGAGGAGCCGGTCTTGCCCGGCTTGTACATCGGGACTCGGATCAGGGCCGAGCGGTTGTTGTGGCCCCAGCAGATGTACGAGGGGGCCTCGCCGCCCGAGCCGGCGGTGCGGGACGAGCCGCCCCAGATGCGCTTGTAGGAGTTCACCCACTGGTTGGTGACGGCGGCGGTTTCCGCGGCGTGCTTGAGCAGGCCGGCGATGAAGGAGCGGCCGACCTTCGAGAGCTGGTACTCGGCGCCCGACTCGTAGAAGGCGTTGCGGTCGCCCTCGAAGAGGGAGAGGTGGGTGTGCATGCCCGAGCCCGGGTACTCCGAGAACGGCTTCGGCATGAAGGTGGCCTGGACGCCCTGCTCCAGGGCGACCTGCTTCATGACCAGGCGGAAGGTCATGATGTTGTCGGCCGTGGACAGCGCGTCGGCGTAGCGCAGGTCGATCTCCTGCTGGCCGGGGGCGCCCTCGTGGTGGCTGAACTCGACCGAGATGCCCATCGATTCGAGCATGGTGATCGCCTGGCGGCGGAAGTCCATGCCGACGTTCTGCGGGGTGTGGTCGAAGTAGCCGGAATTGTCCGCGGGCACCGGCCGGGTGCCGTCCAGCGGCTTGTCCTTGAGCAGGAAGAACTCGATCTCCGGGTGGGTGTAGAAGGTGAAGCCCAGGTCGGAGGTCTTGTTGAGGATGCGCTTGAGGACGTAGCGGGGGTCCGCGTACGACGGGGAGCCGTCCGGCATCAGGATGTCGCAGAACATCCTGGCGGTCCCGGGGGCCTCGGCGCGCCACGGCAGTATCTGGAACGTGCCCGGGTCCGGCTTGGCGATCATGTCGGACTCGTAGACCCGCGCGAAGCCCTCGATCGCGGAGCCGTCGAAGCCGATGCCCTCGTCGAAGGCCTGCTCCAGTTCCGCGGGCGCGACCGCGACGGACTTCAGGAAGCCCAGCACGTCGGTGAACCACAGGCGCACGAAGCGGATGTCGCGCTCCTCGAGCGTCCGGAGGACGAATTCCTGCTGCTTGTCCATGCCTTCATCCTCGCAGTTCAGACGGCGTGTGCACCACCGACCCCCGGAGGGGGAGCACTGTCGGGCCGGCCCAGTATCGCCACCCGTGGTTTCCGCCACATTACGCACCCCTGAAAGGTCGTGGCACCCCCGCACTGACCTCGGGCCCGTCATGAGCATTACCATCTGCGGCCATGGGGGGCTGGAAGCACACGGAGCTCGGGGGCCACGGCGGTCCCCCGCCCCGGCGTGCCGCCCGGTCGGTCGCACCGGCCGCCGTGGCCGCCGCGCTCGCCCTCGGGGTGCTGCTGTGGGGGGCCGCGTTCCCCTGCGCGGGGAACGTGGCGGCCCACGGGTTCCGGGCGGCCCTCGCGCCGGCGCACGACCCGGAGCACGGCACGGCGCGCGGCACGGAGCAGGCTACGGGCGCGGCGCGTTCCCCGGCGCGCGGATCGGCGAACCGTGCGGCACACGCTTCGGCGCGGGGCCCGGCGCGCGGCCCGGCCCATGCCGACTGCGTTGCCCCGTCCGAGCTGCCGGGCTGTTCCCCTCGTTCCGACACGCCCCTTGCCGTACTGCCCGTCCCGCCGTCGGCCCTCGCCGCGGTGGGGGCCGGGGCGGTGGTGGGCGCGCGCCCCGCGTGCGCCGGTCCGGTCCGGGCACCGGGGACGCTCGCGCGCGCCCCCGATCTGCACGCCCTCCAGGTACTGCGGACCTGACGCCGTCGGGCGCGCCGGACGCGCGCCCCTCGTAGCGGAACCGCATTCCACCCCCCTCAGCAGAAGGAACAGGGCACATGGCCAGCAAGTCCGGCAAGACCACCACCGACACCAACGCGCGACAGGCCCGCATAGCCGAGATGCGCCGCGCGGAGAAAGCACGCGACCGGCGCAACAAGATCATCGCGATCACCGCCTCCACCGCGGTCGTCGCAGCCCTCATCGGCTTCGGTTCCTGGATGCTGATCAGCCAGAAGCAGAAGGAGAAGGACGCCGCCGCGTCCCGCAATGCGCCCGTGAGCGGCGAGCGCAGCTGGGACGCCAAGACGCTGGGCCGCAACCACGTCGAGACCCCCGTCACCTACCCGATGAACCCGCCGGTCGGCGGTGACCACAACCCGCGCTGGATGAACTGTGACGGCGACGTCTACCCCAACCCGCTGCCCGAGGTGAACGCGGTGCACTCGTTGGAACACGGCGCGGTCTGGGTGACGTACAACGAGAAGGCCGCCAAGGCCGACGTGGACACGCTGGCCGCGAAGGTCCGCAAGACCCCGTACACGCTGATGAGCCCGGACAAGACGCAGGCCGGGACGATCATGCTCAGTGCGTGGGGCAAGCAGCTGACCGTGGCCGACGCCGCCGACCCGCGGGTGGCGCAGTTCTTCACCAAGTACGTGCAGGGCCCGCAGACCCCCGAGCCGGGCGCGGCCTGCACCAACGGGCTGGCCCAAAAGTGACCCCGCCGCAGGCGCGGCGCGTGTCCCGGACCTACTGGGCCGCGGGCGCGGCGGTGGTCGTCGCGGCGCTGTTCGCGGTCGGGGCCACGGTCGCCACCGCGAACGGCGGTGACGGGGACGGCGGTTCGGGCTCCTCCTCCCGCGCGCCGGGCCTCTACTCGGCGGACGCCGGCTTCGCCCGGGACATGGCGGTGCACCACCAGCAGGCCGTGGAGATGTCCTTCATCGTCCGCGACCGCACCCAGGACGAGGCGGTCCGCGGCCTCGCCTACGACATCGCCAACACGCAGGCCAACCAGAGGGGCATGCTGCTCGGCTGGCTCGACCTGTGGGGGCTGCCGAAGGTGGTGGCGGACGAACCGCCGATGTCGTGGATGGGCAGCGGCGACGGGCAGGGCGCGTCCGGGCAGGGGATGAGCGGCCATGACATGAGCGGGCACGACATGGCCGGTCACGATATGGGCGGCGCCACCACCAAACCAGGCGCGCTGATGCCCGGCATGGCCACCAAGGAGGAGATGGACCGGCTGCGCACGGCCCAGGGCCGGGACGCGGAGGTGCTCTATCTCCAGCTCATGACCGACCACCACAAGGGTGGCGTCGCGATGGCCCAGGGCTGCGCGAGCCAGTGCGCGACCCCGGCGGAGCGGAAGCTGGCCGAGGGGATGGTGGCGGCGCAGCGGTCGGAGCTCACCTTGATGGCCGACATGCTGAAGCAGCGCGGGGCCGCGCCGCGCGCGTGACCGGTGACGCCCGTACGGTGGTGGGAGGCGCCTCGGCCGATGCCTCGCGGGTCGACCGACACGCCTCCCACCTGGCCTTTCCCGTGGCCCTTCACCCGTACGGGCGTACACCCGTCCGGGTGGGGTCGCGTGGTCCGTCCGGCCGAACGACGATGGGGACGCCGGGACGGGTGCGCCCGCGCCCGCCCGCACGGCGCTCTCAGGAGGTACACGCCATGACGACCGCCGCAGAAATCATGCACCCCGGGGCCCAGTGGATCCCGGCCGGCGAAACCCTGGACCGGGCTGCTCAGCTCATGGCCCGGCTGAACGTGGGCGCCCTGCCCGTCAGCGACGAGAACGAACGCCTCTGCGGCATCATCACGGACCGCGACATCGTGGTGTCGTGCGTGGCCAAGGGGCACGACCCGTCGGTGGTCACCTGTGGTGACCTCTGCCAGGGGACACCGCGCTGGATCGACGCCGAAGCGGACATCTCCGATGTACTGGACGAGATGGAGAGCCATCAGATCAAGCGGCTCCCGGTGATCCAGGACAAGAGGCTGGTCGGCATGATCAGCGAGGCCGACCTGGCCCAGCACCTCTCGGAGGAGCAGATCGCCGGCTTCGTCGAGAAGGTCTACGCCCGGCGCTGATCGGCACGGCCCGGCCGGACCACACCCGGCGGGACCGGCGCGGAGCCGGAGGGCCGGCCCACCCCGCGGACAGGACCGCCCGCGCCACTCGGCGCGGGCGGTCCGGCATGACCGGGTGCCGGGCCGGGTCATTCGACAGGCCGGGCCGGTTCGCGGGGCGGGAGCCGGAACAGCGGGGCCGAAAGCGGTTGGAGGGGGTCTGGGGGCGTGGCAGGCTGGTGATCACCGCGTCGGCCGCCGACGCGGGGCACCGCCAACGCCGTTCCGAAGGACACTTCCAGGCATGACTACGCCCCCGAACCCGCCGAGCAGCCCGAGCGACCCGCCGACGGAGCCTTCGGGGACCTCCATACCCGTGGACGCCGTACCCGTGGACGCCGTACCCGAAGACGCCGTACCGCCGGCCCCGCACCCCGCACCCGGGGAGGCGGCGCCCACCGCCGAACCCCTCTCGCTGACCAAAACCCCGCACCCCGCACCCGAGAAGGCGGCGCCGGCCGCCGAACCCCTCTCCCTGGCCAAAACCCCCCAGGCCGCCGGCCCGCAGGACCCCACTCCCCAGGACTCCGCCCCGCCCCAGGCCGCCCCGCCCCAAGCGGTGCCCGCCCACTCCCACTTCGCGCCGCTCACCCCGCCGCCCGTCCCGCCGCAGGCTCCGCCGCCCGGGGGCTCCCCGTACGCCGGGCCCCCCGGCGGCCCCGTACCCACCCACCCCGGCCAGGCCCCCCAGTCCAATCCCTTCGCCTACACCGGGAACACCGGACACGCAGGACGCCCTGAAAAGGCCGGATACGCGGGGTACCCGGGACAGCCCGCCCAGCCGGGGTATCCCGGCTACCCCGGCTACCCCGCCGCCCCCGCGCGGCCGTCCAACCACCTGGCGATCGCCGCCCTCGTCCTCGGCCTCGCCGCGATCTGCTTCGGCGTCATCCCGTTCGCCTTCTGGATCGGCGCCATCGTCGGCCTCGTCGGCCTGGGGATCGGGATCGCCGCCATCGTCAAGGCTTCCCGCGGCGCCCCCCGCAAGGTGATGTCGGTGATGGCCACGGTCCTTTGCGTCCTGGGCCTCTTCGCCTCGGTCGGTGGTTACTACCTCACCGTGGCCGTCATCCACAGGGCGTCGGACCATGTGGACCGCCGGCTGGACCACGACTGGAACCTGCCGGACGACCCGGTCGACCCGGACGAGACCACCGCCCCCGACCCGGACTCCGGGCAGGGCTTCGACATCCCCGTCCCCTTCGGCAGTACCGTCAGCTACTCGAACGGCGTCCGCGTCAGCCTGTCCGAGCCGAAGAAGTACGTCACGAAGAGCAAGTACATCGAGGTCGGCAACGCCGTGGGGATCGACATCACGATCACCAACAGCTCCGACAAGCCCATCCAGATCATCTACGCGGTACCCACCGTCCGCGACGAACACGGTGCCCGCGGCAAGCTCGTCTTCGACGGCGCGACGCCGAAGATGGTGACCGGCACCATCCAGCCCGGCGCCAGCGCCACCGGGTTCGCCGCGTACGAGGTCCCCGAGGGCACCACGAGGATCACCGCCGACGTCTCCCCCGTGATTCCCGGGCCCCCCGCCCGCTTCCTCGGCAGCATCGGCTGACACGTCCGACCCGATCGTCCGGCCCCCAGGACATCGCGTCAGTAAGACGATTACACTGGGCCCGTGCCTCAACTACGCCTCGCTCTGAATCAGATCGACTCGCACGTCGGCAACATCGCCGCCAACGCCGACTCGGTCGTCCACTGGACCCGGCACTCCGCCGAGCAGGGCGCCCATTTGGTGGCGTTCCCGGAGATGATGCTGACCGGGTACCCCGTCGAGGACCTCGCCCTGCGCGGCTCCTTCGTCGAGGCCTCCCGCCAGGCGCTGCGCGACCTCGCGCGGCGCCTCGCGACCGAGGGCCTCGGCGATCTGCCGGTCATCGTCGGGTACCTCGACCGCGCCGAGCGGGCCGCGCAGCGGCTCGGCCTGCCGCCCGGCTCCCCGGAGAACGCGGCCGCCGTGCTGCACCGCGGGGAGGTGGTGCTGCGCTTCGCCAAGCACCACCTGCCCAACTACGGGGTCTTCGACGAGTTCCGGTACTTCGTGCCGGGCGACACCCAGCCGGTGATCCGGGTGCGCGGCGTCGACGTGGCGCTGGCCATCTGCGAGGACCTGTGGCAGGAGGGCGGCCGCGTCCCCGCGACCCGCTCCGCGGGAGCCGGGCTGCTGGTGTCGATCAACGCCTCTCCCTATGAGCGCGACAAGGACGACACGCGCCTGGAGCTGGTGCGCAAGCGCGCCCGGGAGGCCGGCTGCACGCTCGCGTACCTGGCGATGATCGGCGGCCAGGACGAGCTGGTCTTCGACGGGGACTCGATCGTCGTCGGCGCCGACGGCGAGGTCATCACCCGGGCCCCCCAGTTCTCGGAGGGCTGCGTCCTGGTCGACCTCGACCTGCCCGCCGCCCCGGAGGACGCCCCCGAGGGTGTGGTGGAGGACGGCCTGCGGATCGACCGGGTGGTCCTCTCCAAGGAGCCGGTGGAACCGTACGAGCCGGTCGTGGCGGGCGGCTACGCGGAGCGTCTCGACGACGACGAGGAGATCTACGACGCCCTGGTCGTGGGTCTGCGCGCGTACGTCAAGAAGAACGGTTTCCGTTCCGTGCTGATCGGGCTCTCGGGCGGCATCGACTCCGCGCTCGTCGCCGCCATCGCCTGCGACGCCATCGGCGCGCAGAACGTGTACGGCATCTCGATGCCCTCGAAGTACTCCTCGGACCACTCCAAGGGCGACGCGGCCGAGCTCGCGCGGCGCACCGGCCTGAACCTGCGCACCGTGCCGATCGAGCCGATGTTCGACGCGTACATGGGGTCGCTGGGCCTGACCGGCCTGGCCGAGGAGAACCTCCAGTCGCGGCTGCGCGGCACCATGCTGATGGCCGTCTCCAACCAGGAGGGGCACATCGTGCTGGCCCCCGGCAACAAGTCGGAACTGGCCGTCGGCTACTCCACCCTCTACGGGGACTCCGTCGGCGCCTACGGTCCGATCAAGGACGTCTACAAGACGGTGGTCTTCCGCCTGGCGGAGTACCGCAACCGGGCCGCCGCCGAGCGCGGCGAGACCCCGCCGATCCCGGAGAACTCGATCGTGAAGCCGCCGAGCGCCGAGCTGCGCCCGGGCCAGGTGGACACGGATTCGCTGCCTGACTACCCGGTGCTCGACACGATCCTGGAGCTGTACGTGGACCGCGACCAGGGGCTGGATGAGATCGTCGCGGCCGGCTACGACCGCGAGCTGGTCGCCAAGACCCTCCGGATGGTCGACACGGCCGAATACAAGCGCCGCCAGTACCCGCCGGGCACCAAGATCTCCGCGAAGGGCTTCGGCAAGGACCGCCGGCTGCCCATCACGAACGGCTGGCGCGAGCACGCGTAAGGCGGGCGGTACCTACCCGCCCGGGGCCCCGGCCGCCGCGATGAGCGGCCGGGGCCCCGGTGCACGCCGTGCGTCGGCCGGGGCCCCGGTGCACGCCGTGCGTCGGCCGGGCTTCGGCCGACGCCGTGCGCGGCGGGCCGCCCGGGAGACCGTCAGGGCGTGAGCGCGACCCGGGCCGCGACGGGCAGGTGGTCGCTGTCGGTGCGCGGGAGGGTCCACGAGGCCTTCGGCGTGACGCCCCGGACCAGGATCTGGTCGATGCGGGCCATCGGGAACCCAGCCGGCCAGGTGAATCCGAAACCGTCCCCCGCCGCGCCCTGGGTGGAGCGCATCTGCGAGGTGATCTCCGACAGGGACCGGTCGTTGACGGTGCCGTTGAGGTCGCCGAGCAGCACGACCCGCTTCAGCTGTTCGGCGGCGAGCGCGGCGCCCAGCGCGTCGGCGCTGTTGTCGCGCTGGTTCGCGGTGAATCCGGCGTTCAGCTTGACCCGGACGGACGGCAGATGGGCGACGAAGGCGGCCATGTCCCCGGCCGGGGTCTTCACGGTGACGCGCATCGCCCGCGTCCAGCCCATCTTGATGTCGACGGGCCGGGCGGCGGTGAGCGGGTACTTGCTCCAGACGCCGACCGTTCCCTCGACCGCGTGGTACTTGTACGTGGGCGCCAGCGCCTTCTCGTACGCCGGGACGGCGCCCGCCTTGAGCTCGGTCAGGGCCAGCACGTCGGCCCCGGCCTTCGCGACCGACTCGGCGGTGCCGCGCGGGTCCGGGTTGGCGGCGTCCACGTTGTGGGTGGCGACCGTCAGGTCGCCGCCGGCCCCGGACTTGTCGGTGACCAGTCCGCCGAAGAGGTTCACCCAGACGGCGGCGGTGACCGCTATCGAGACGAGCGCGGTCGCCGACTTCCGGATCAGGGCCGCGACCAGCAGCAACGGGACGGTCAGCCCCAGCCAGGGCAGGAAGGTCTCGGTGAGGCTGCCGAGGTTGCCGACGTCGTTCGGCAGCTCCGCGTGGAAGATCATCACCAGCGAGACCAGGGCGGACAGGGCCGCCGTGACGATCCCGCGCCGCCAGATGCCGCGGTCCTTGCACCATTCGGCGATTCGGCGCCGCAGACCGGATCCGGAGGGCCCCGGCTCCGAGCCGCCGCCGTTCCCCGTCTCCGTCATGTACGCCTGTGCCATGTGACTGCCCTCGCTGCCGTGCTTGCGCTCCGTCCCCGCCCCTTGACCCTAGGCGATCGACGCAGCCATCCGTGCCGTACGTTCCGGCCGTACGACCGGGAGGACGAACAACTGTCCGCCCGGGGTTCCTGTTGTCACGAAACGCGCACATTCGATCCGGCGCGACTGGAGTCCGGACCGGAGCCGACCATGGAGTGTGACGGACCGGTCGTCTCCCCACTTCCTCCTCCGGGCCGAAGAGTGCCACCATGGTGGATGAGTCCGGGGACGTCGTAAGGACGCCTCGAGATGACACGAGGAGCAGCAGCAATGACGCATGCCGTTTCGCCTGCCCGCGAAGCTTCCGGCCCCACCTTGTACGGGGGCACGGGCACCCGCCGCATCACCATCCGCGACTTGGCCCTGGCCAAGGAGCGCGGGGAGAAGTGGCCCATGCTCACGGCGTACGACGCGATGACCGCGTCGGTGTTCGACGAGGCCGGCATCCCGGTCATCCTCGTCGGCGACTCCATGGGCAACTGTCACCTCGGCTACGAGACCACCGTCCCGGTGACGATGGACGAGATGACCCTTCTCTCGGCGGCCGTCGTACGGGGCACCCGCCGCGCACTGGTCATCGGCGACCTGCCGTTCGGCTCGTACCAGGAAGGCGCGGTGCAGGCGCTGCGGAGCGCGACCCGGCTGGTCAAGGAGGCGGGTGTCGGAGCGGTCAAGCTGGAGGGCGGCGAGCGCTCGCTGGCCCAGACCGAACTCATCGTGCAGTCCGGCATCCCGGTCATGTCCCACCTCGGTCTGACCCCGCAGTCCGTGAACGCCATGGGCTACCGGGTGCAGGGGCGCGGCGACGAGGCCGCGCACCAGCTGCTGCGGGACGCGAAGGCGGCACAGGACGCGGGCGCGTTCGCGGTGGTGCTTGAGCTGGTTCCGGCCGAGCTGGCCGCCGAGGTCACGCGGTCGCTGCACATCCCGACGGTCGGCATCGGCGCGGGCTCGGAGTGCGACGCCCAGGTGCTGGTGTGGACGGACATGATGGGCCTGACCGGCGGCAAGATGCCGAAGTTCGTGAAGCAGTACGCGAACCTCCGTCAGACCATGGGCGACGCGGCGAAGGCGTTCGCCGAGGACGTGATCGGCGGATCGTTCCCGCAGCCGGAGCACGCCTTCCACTGAGGCTTCCGCCGAGTCCTTTCCCGAGGTCCCACCGGGAGGCTCACCCCTTCTGACAGCCCGTCGGCTTCCGTGCCGGCGGGCTGTCGGCGCTCCCGGCCGGGAGCCGACTCGACGCCGCCGCTTCGGCCCGCCGCTCGCCCTCCGGTACGGCGTCGGTCGCCCGTCGGTTCGGTGTCGGTCGCCTGTCGGCGGTTTGTCAGTGGGGGGTGGTCCCATGGTGGACATGACGCGAAACGGCAAGAATCCCCTGAACGGCTCGCACGCCGTAGAGGTGCGGGGGCTGGTCAAGCACTACGGCGAGACCAGGGCCCTCGACGGTGTGGACCTCGATGTGCGCGAGGGAACCGTCCTCGGGGTCCTCGGCCCCAACGGCGCGGGCAAGACCACCCTGGTCCGCATCCTGTCCACCCTGGTCGCCCCCGACGCCGGGACGGCGCGGGTCGCCGGTTTCGACGTGGTCCGCCAGCCCCGGCAACTGCGCCGCACCATAGGCCTGACCGGCCAGTACGCCTCGGTCGACGAGAAGCTCTCCGGCCGGGAGAACCTCTACATGATCGGCCGGCTGCTGGACCTGCCCCGCAAGGAGGCCCGGTACCGCGCCGACGAGCTGCTGGAGCGGTTCTCGCTCACCGAGGCGGCCAAGAAGGCCGCGATGCACTACTCCGGCGGCATGCGGCGCCGGCTCGACCTGGCGGCGTCGATGATCGGCCGCCCGGCCGTCCTGTACCTGGACGAGCCGACGACCGGCCTCGACCCCCGCACCCGCAACGAGGTGTGGGACGAGGTGCAGCGGATGGTCGCGGAAGGCGCGACCGTCCTGCTGACCACCCAGTACATGGAGGAGGCCGAGCAGCT
This sequence comes from Streptomyces sp. Tek67B01, assembly GCF_055231995.1. Lineage (NCBI taxonomy): Bacteria > Bacillati > Actinomycetota > Actinomycetes > Kitasatosporales > Streptomycetaceae > Streptomyces > Streptomyces sp. Tek67B01. The sequence goes on along the minus strand of NZ_JBUYUY010000001.1, from coordinate 5,000,444 downwards.
CGCCGACGAGCTGACGGTCATCGACCGGGGCAGGGTCATCGCCAAGGGCAAGGTCGACGAGTTGAAGGCCCGCGTGGGCGGCCGCACCCTGCGCGTCCGGCCCGTCTCCTCCGCCGACCTGCCGGGCATGGCCCGGGCGTTGGCCGAGGCCGGACTGGACGGGGCGGCCGGCTCCCAGGCCGTGCCCGACGAGGGCGTGCTGCTGGTGCCGATCCTCAGCGACGAGCAACTGACCGCGGTGGTCGGCGTGCTGGCCGCCCGGGGCTACCCGATAGCCGATGTCAGCACCTACCTTCCCAGCCTCGACGAGGTGTTCCTCTCCATCACCGGCCAGAAGCCCTCTTCCGAGGCCTCCGCCCAGCAGACCGAGGAGGTCGCGGCATGAGTACCGTCACCACGCCCAAGCCCACCACCCCCGTGGCCGCTCCGGTCGCCGCGGACACGGGACCGGCCGACGAGGGCCGGATCGGTCTGCGGGCCAATCTGCGGCACATCGGCGCCTTGGCGCGCCGCAACGCCCTCCAGATCAAGCAGGACCCCGAGTCGATGTTCGACGTCGTGTTCATGCCGATCATCTTCACCCTGCTGTTCGTGTTCGTCTTCGGAGGCGCGATCTCCGGGAAGGGCCAGCAGGAGGCCTACGTCAACTACGTCGTCCCCGGCCTGATGGCCATGATGGGCATGAACATCGCCATGGGCGTCGGCACGGGGGTGAACGACGACTTCAAGAAGGGCGTCATGGACCGTTTCCGGTCCATGCCCATCGCCCGGTCCTCCGTACTCATAGCCAAGATCGTCGTCGAGCTCGGCCGCATGATGGTCGCCATCGCGATCCTGCTCGGCGTCGGCTTCATCCTGGGGCTGTCGATCAAGACCTCGGTGCTGGACCTGTTCCTGTCCATCGGGCTGTCGGCGGTGTTCGGCGCCTCGTTGATGTGGATCTTCATCCTGCTCGGTCTCACCATGAAGACCGCGCAGGCCGTCCAGGGCATGGCCATGCTGGTCCTGATGCCGCTCCAGTTCGGCAGCTCGATCTTCGCCCCGCCGTCGACCATGCCGGGGTGGTTGCAGACCTTCACCGACTACAACCCGCTGTCCAATCTGGCCGACGCGGCGCGCGGCCTGATCAACGGCGGCGCGGTCGCCCACCCGGTGTGGGTGACCCTGGCCTGGTCCGTGGCCATCACGGTAGTCACCATGCCGCTCGCGGTGCGCAAGTTCCGCCAGAAGACCTGATCCGGGGGCCGGTCCGTTCGGATCGCGTCCCGGGCGGACCCCGTACGGGGGGCCGGATCAGCAGAGGGCGGTGGCCTCCTCCAGGGAGAGGCCGCCGCCTTCGGCGTGCGCCGCCTCGAAGGCGGCGTCGCCCAGCACCGCCCTCGCCTCTTCCTCGGCGTGGGCGGCGTCGGCGCGTTCGATGGAGACCGGCACGTGCCCGGGCGGCAGCAGGGCCCGGTAGGCCCCGACCAGCCGGGCCGCGTCGTACGCGCGCTCGGGGCCGCCGAGACCGATGAGGGAGATGGCCGCCGTGATCAGGAGCACGGCCGGGATCTGGGGCGCGACCATCCGGGTGAGCGGGTCCTCGGCTGCGCCCAGGGCCTGACGGATCAGCTCCTGGGACTCGCGGTACCTGCCCTCCTGGTTGTCGAGCCAGGCCAGGGTCGAGTGGAGGAAGCAGTCGAAGACGGCGTACGCGGTGGTCGTGAACTCCTCGCGCAAGGCGTGGAGCTGGGCACGTGCCTGCGGGATGCGGCCGGTGCGGCCGTAGATGCCCGCGAGGAACAGCCGGGCGGCCGGCATGGCTTCGTCGAAGTGCTGCTGCACGCCCCCGATGACGTCGTCGAGAATCCTCTCCGCCTCCTCCACCTGATCGTCCTCGACGAGGGACCCGGCCCGACGCACCCGCAGGACCGTCGCCTGCGCCTTGGCGCCGAGGTGTTCGGCGTAGGCGATGGCGGCCCGGAAGTCCTCCGCGGCCAAGGCGAATTCCCCGCGCTTCTCCAGGGATTCGGCGCGGGCCGACAGGGCTTCGGCGCAGCCCCAGGCGTCACCGAGTTCCCGGAAGGCCGCCAGGCTCTCCTCCGCGTCGCGGGCGGCGTCGCCGCTCCAGTCGGCCCGGTTGGCGAGGACGTTGGCGCGCAGTTGGAGGGCCGAGGCGTACGCCCAGCGGTCGTCGAGCTCCCGGGAGGTGTCGACGGCCGCGTCGAGGACGCGCCGGAGCAGGTCGACGTCCCCGTTGATCATGACGGCGTAGAGGTAGATCCACAGGGCGCCGGGGACCTGACAGGTCTGCGGGAGACCAGGGCGGTAGACCCGCACGATCGCATCGATCTGGGACCGGACCTCGGGGCTGTTCCAGTCGCCGCCGGCCTGGTCGCGGGAGGCCAGGCACATCATCCGCACACCGCGCCAGGCCTCGGTGAGCAGTTCGCCGGTGTAGGGCGGCGGGGAGTCGACGACCCGTTCCCGGACGGGCTCGGCGGGGGCGAACGGCGGGGCGAACGGGTCGGGGCCGAGGGCGGCGGCGAGACCCGACCAGTGACGGCTCTCGGCGCGCAGGTCGTGCATGTGCCAGTACCACATGAGGGCGTGCACCAGGCACAACGCCTCACCGGAGTCCTTCAGGGCGATCGCCCGGCGCAGGGCGGTACGGATGTTCTCGTACTCGGTGGCCAGCCGCTCGCCCGCCTCCCGTTGGCCGTGGCCGCGCAACAACGGCTCGCTGGTGCGGGCGAGTTCACGGTAGTGGGTGAGGTGGCGGCGCTCGGTGGCCTCGCGGTCGCCGGGGGCCTCGGCGAGGCGCTCGGCCGCGTACTCTGCGACCGTCTCCAGCAGCCGGTAGCGCATGTCCCCGCCGGGGCCGGGGGCGGCGACGACGAGGGACTTGTCGACGAGCGAGCCCAGCAGGAAGAGCACGTCGGCGCCGTCCGGCGCCGCCGCGCCCTCGCCCCGCTCGGAGCAGACGGCTTCCGCGGCGGCCAGGTCGCAGCCGCCCGCGAAGACGGACAGCCGCCGCAGCACAACCCGTTCGTGGGCGTCGAGGAGGTCCCAGGACCAGTCCACGACGGCGCGCAGCGTCTGCTGGCGGGGCAGCACGGTACGGGAGCCGCTGGTGAGCAGCCGGAACCGGTCGTCGAGCCGGTCGGCGATCTGCCGCGCCGTCAGCAACCGCAGTCGGGCGGCGGCGAGTTCGATGGCGAGCGGCAGTCCGTCGAGGCGGCGGCAGATCTCGGCGGCGGCGGGCGGGTCGTCCTCGATGCGGAACTCTGGGCGGGCGGCGGAGCCCCGGTCCGCGAGGAGCCGTAGCGCGACCGGGTCGGGCAGCGGTTCCACCGGGCGCAGGGTCTCCCCCGGCACCCCGAGGGGTTCGCGACTGGTGGCCAGGACGCGTACGCCGGGGCAGCGGGCGAGGAGCTCCTCGGCGAGCCCGGCGGCGGCCTTGACCACGTGCTCGCAGTTGTCCAGGAGCAGCAGGAGACGTCGTCGCGCGCAGTGGTCGACGAGACGTTCGAGGGGATCGTCGCCGTTCCGGTCGGTGAGCGCCCGCAGTTCCTCGGCGGCGGCGCCGCGCAGCTTGGTCTCTCGGGCCCCGAGTGCGGTGAGGACCACCTCGGGTACGTCCTCGGGGTCGTCCACGGGAGCCAGCTCGACCAGCCACACCCCGTCGGGCCATGCGTCGGCGGTCCCCGCTTCCGCGGCCTCCTGCGACAGCCGGGTCTTGCCCGCACCGCCGGGGCCGAGCAACGTGACGAGGCGGGCACGGGCGAGGTCGGCGCCGATGGCCCGGATGTCCTCCTCGCGGCCGACGAAGGTGGTGAGCCGGGATCGCAGGTTGCCCCGGACCGGCGGCGCCTCGGGCGCGGGGACAGGGGCAGGGGCGGGCGCAGGGTCAGGGGCGGGGGCGGGGGCGGGCGCCGTCGGGGCCAGGAGCTCGGCGTGCAGGGCGCGCAGGGCGGGACCCGGGTCGGCGCCGAGCCGGTCGGCGAGGTCGCGTCGGACCTCGTCGTAGGCGGCCAGCGCCTCCGCCGGCCGGCCCGCGTCGCGCAGGGCGCGGATGCGCAACGCCTGCGACGGCTCGTCCAGGGGCTGCTCCGCGCACAGTGCGCCCAACTCGGGCAGGACCCGCTCCGCCTGCCCCAGGGCGAGGGCCGCGGCCAGCCGGCCCCGGCGCGCGTCGGTCCGTACGGCATCCCAGCGCGCCGACTCGGCCCCGGGGTCGGGCAGGCAGGCCAGCGCCGGTCCGCGCCACAGCGCGAGGGCCTCGTCGTACAGGGCGGCGGCCCGGGCGGGGTCCGGCTCCGCCGCGGCGGAGCCGGACAGCCGCTCGAAGCGGTACAGGTCGATGTCGTCCCGCTCGGCGGCCAGCAGGTAGCCGCCCTCGGCGGACCGCACGGCCTCGTGCCCCAACGCCCGCCGCAGCCGCGCCACGAGCGCCTGGAGGGCGGCGACCGCGTCGGCCGGCGGGTCGCCGTCCCAGACCTGGTCGACGAGCAGGTCCGCCGGCACCGTGCGGCCGGGCCGCAGCGCCAGCGCGGTCAGGAGGGCGCGCAGGCGCGCGCCGCCGACGGCGACGGGGGTCCCGTCGTCGCGGACTGCTTGGGCGGTGCCGAGAATCGCGTAACGCACCGGCCCATTGTCGCTGCCCGGGCCCCCGGGCCCGACCGATTTCCGGGCCGGGATAGGTTTCGCCGCATGGGTCACCAGGGGAGCCGCGCCGAGCGGCAGATCAGTTCCGTGTTCTTGGGCATCGTCGCGGTCATGGTGGTCACCGGCTGGGCCGTGTGGACCGGCTACGCGACGAGCCCCGGGCTCGCCGTGTTCCTCTTCGTGACCTCCGCGTGGGTGGTCTCGCTGTGCCTGCACGAGTACGCGCACGCCCGTACCGCCCTGCACGGTGGGGACATCACGGTGGGCGCCAAGGGATACCTGACGCTGAACCCGCTGAAGTACACGCACGCCCTGCTGAGCATCGTGTTGCCGGTGGTCTTCGTGATCCTGGGCGGTCTGGGTCTGCCCGGTGGCGCGGTGTACATCGAGCGGGACAGGATCCGCGGCCGCTGGAAGCACAGCCTCGTCTCGGCGGCGGGCCCCCTCACCAACGTACTGTTCGCCATCGTGTGCACGGCGCCGTTCTGGTTGCACGCCCTCGACGGCGTGCCCTACGTCTTCCGTTTCGCGCTCGCGTTCCTCGCGCTGCTCCAGGTCTCCGCGGCCATCTTGAACTTCCTGCCGGTGCCGGGTCTGGACGGCTACGGGGTGATCGAGCCGTGGCTGTCCCAGCGGGTGCGCCGCGAGGTGGCGCCACTGGCGCCGTTCGCCCTGATCGGCGTGTTCGCGCTGCTGTGGATTCCCGAGGTCAACACGTTCTTCTTCGACCGGGTCAACGAGATCCTCGGCGCCCTTGGCGTGTCCGACCTGGAGACGTACTGCGGCCACAGCCTCTACCGCTTCTGGCAGGAGACCGACGGCTACTGCCAGATCCCGTCCCGCTGAACCGCGTCCGGCCGCCCTCAACCCAGCGCCGGAGGGCCCGGGTACCGGCGGTTAGAGTCGCGTCATGATCAACGGGGAACAGAGGGCGGAACTGTCGAAGCGGGAGACGGCCGGGCTCCGGGCGGGGGACGCCGACCGTGAGGCGGTGTCCGAGCGGCTGCGCACGGCCGCCGGGGAAGGTCGGATCGCACTCGTCGAGTTGGAGGAGCGGCTCGATCGGGCGTTCGCGGCGAAGACGTACGGCGAACTCGACGAGCTGGTGGCCGACTTGCCGCCGGACGGCCCTTCCGGCTCGCGCCCCGACGGGGACGGGGACACCCTCGTCCTGAAGACCGGCCTGAGCAACATCAAACAGAGCGGCCGGTGGACCGTCCCCCGCAGGATCGTCGCCGAATGCAAGATGCTGGGCATCGTGATCGACTTCACCGAAGCGACCTGTCTGCACGGTGACGTCACCGTCGAGGCGCACTGCGGGAGCGGCATCATCCAGTTGATCGTCCCGCGGGGCTGGGCCGTGCGGATCGACGGGTCGAGCACCAACACCGCCCACATCGACGACCGGGCCACCGCGCCGGTGGACCCGGGCTCACCGAGGCTCACGGTCGTCGGGCACCCCAGATCCGGCTACGTCAAGATCAAGCAGCCCCGCCGGAAGCGTTAGCCCGCACCCCGGCCCCCGCCCCCTTGCCCGGGCCGGGGCCGGTCAGGCCCGCTTCTCCGCCTTGGCCTTGCGCAGGTAGTACCAGGCCATGTTGGAGGTCAGACCCGCCAGCAGGACCCAGACGATCCCGAGGAAGCTGCCCTCCACGAAGGCGACCACGGCCGCGGCCACGGACAGGACGCAGACGACAACGGCGAACACGGCAAGGCGGGGCATGCGGCAGAGCTCCTCGGCGGTACAGAAGGGGTCGAGCCCCTCCAGTGTCCCCCACGCCCACCCCCGCCGCGGCCGGGTGCCGGCCGCCGCGGCGGAAGCGGCGGTCAGACGTCGGTGACGCGCAGGCCGGCGTGGGCCTTGTAGCGGCGGTTCGTGGAGATGAGGTTGGCGACCAGGGCCTCGACCTGGTGAGCGCCCCGCAGGCGGCCGGCGAAGACGCCGCGCATGCCGGGGACGCGGGCCGTCAGTGCTTGGACCAGGTCCGTGTCGGCGCGGGATTCGCCCAGCACCATCACGTCGGTGTCGATCTCCTCGACCGACTCGTCCTGGAGCAAGACCGCCGAGAGGTGGTGGAAGGCCGCCGTGACCCGGGAGTCGGGGAGCAGGGCCGCGGCCTGCTGGGCGGCGCTGCCCTCGGGGACCCGGAGGGCGTACGCGCCCTGCTTGTCGAAGCCGAGCGGGTTGACGCAGTCCACGACGAGCTTGCCCGCGAGGTCCTCGCGCAGGGATTCCAGGGTCTTGGCGTGGCCCTCCCACGGCACCGCGATGATCACGATGTCGCTGCGCCGCGCGCACTCCGCGTTGTCCGCGCCCTCCACGCCGAGGCCCAGTTCGGCGGCGGCGGCGCGGGCGCGGTCGGCGGCGCGGGAGCCGATGATCACCTTCTGACCGGCGCGGGCGAAGCGGTAGGCCAGGCCCCGGCCCTGGTCGCCGGTGCCGCCGAGGACGCCGACGACGAGGCCCGAGACGTCCGGGAGGTCCCAGGGGTCCTTGACCGGCGGCTTCTGGGTGCTGTCTGAGGAAGTCATGGGGGCAAAGGTACTGCCGAGTACCCGCGCCCATGCCCGTCGGGAGGTATCGCGCGGAAGTGGCCGCCCCGCACCCCCCGGGTACGGGAGGATGCCGCCATGGACGCCGTGAGGGTCGCGTTGTTGCGCGAGGTGCTCGCCGGTACGCAGTGGCCCGGGGCCGCGCGCCGGTTCGCCGGTTCGCTGCGCCGCTCCGTGGTTCCCGCCGGCGGGAACCTGCTGCTGGTGGGCACGGAGCGGTACGAGCCCTGGCACCTGGCCGCGCACCTGGTGGACGAGGCCGCCTGGTCGGGACTGCCCGAGCTGGCGCCGACCCTCGTGCGCCACCGGGTGCGGCCCGGCGAGCCGCCGCACCTGTCGGTGGGGCTGGGCCGGCTGGAGGCGGCCCGGCGCGGGCACACGCTGCTGGTGGTGGCCCCGGAGCAGCCGGGCGCGGGGCTGCTGGAGCGGGTCCACGACGCCCGGCGGGCGGGGGCGACCGTACTGTCCCTGGACGGCGGGGACAGCGACCTCGGCGCGCTGGCCCACGAGGCGCTGTCGGTGCCGGACGTCACCGCCGAACTTGACCTGGACACCGTGCAGCACCTGGTGAGCGCGGCGGCCGGGGAGAACAGCCTGCCCGCCCCGCGGGGCGGTGCCCGCCGGTTCCGGGACCGGCTGGCGCGACTGGCCGATCAGCTGACCACGCCGCCACCCAGCCGCTGGTAGGGCCGCGTGCCCACGGCGTCTACCCGTTCCGGCGACGTCTGGCGTTCCCGCGGTGTCTACCCGTTCCCGCCCGGCTCGCCGGCCTCACCCGGCCCACCCGTCTTGTCGTTCCACTTGGGGTCGTTCTGCCACTCCAGGTTCCGCTCCTCGGCGGTCTGCATGGCGTGGGCCGCCTCCTCCCGGCTGGCGTAAGGGCCGAACCGGTCCTTGGCCGGGCACTCCGGGCCCTCCTCGACCTTGTTGTGGACCAGGCAGTAGTACCACTCGCCCGGTTTGCCCGTCTGGCGCTTCTTGAACAGGGCCATCGTCCGCCGGCTCCTCTCGTCGCGGCTCTCACCGCTCTTTGCCGCCATGCTGCCCCATCACCGCTGGTTACACTCGCTTGCATGTCTGGCCAGTCGCTGCTCGTACCCGGCGAGCTCTCCCCCGCCCGTTCCGTTCCCGGCAACATCCGCCGGCCCGAGTACGTGGGCAAGCCCGCGCCCTCTCCCTACACCGGACCGGAGGTGCAAACGCCCGAGACCGTCGAGGCGATGCGCGTCGCGGGCCGGATCGCCGCCCGGGCGATGGAGGAGGCCGCCAAACACATCGCGCCGGGGGTGACCACCGATGAACTGGACCGGGTCGCGCACGAGTACATGTGCGACCACGGCGCGTACCCCTCGACGCTGGGCTACCGCGGCTTCCCGAAATCCCTGTGCGCTTCGGTCAACGAGGTCATCTGCCACGGCATCCCGGACTCGACGGTCCTGCGGGACGGCGACATCGTGAACCTGGACGTGACCGCGTACATCGGCGGGGTGCACGGCGACAACAACGCCACCTACCTGTGCGGCGAGGTGGACGAGGAGTCGCGGCTGCTGGTGGAGCGCACCCGGGAGTCCCTGAACCGGGCCATCAAGGCGGTCAAGCCGGGCCGTCAGATCAACGTGATCGGCCGGGTCATCGAGTCGTACGCGAAGCGTTTCGGCTACGGCGTGGTCCGGGACTTCACCGGCCACGGCATCAGCTCGTCGTTCCACTCGGGCCTGATCATCCCGCACTACGACAGCCCGCACGCCACCACCGTCATCGAGCCCGGCATGACCTTCACCATCGAGCCGATGCTGACGCTGGGGACGCACGAGTACGACATGTGGGACGACGGCTGGACGGTCGTCACCAAGGACCGCAAGCGGACCGCGCAGTTCGAGCACACCCTGGTCGTGACCGACTCCGGGGCGGAGATCCTCACCCTCCCGTAGGGACGCTGCCGTAGGGACCCTCCCGTGGGGGCGGGGAGCGGACGAGGTTTTTGCCGACACGGCGTCGGGAAGACTGCGGGAGACCGGTCGGGGCGGCGGCGTCGCCGTGCGCCCGGCCGCCTCTTGCCGATGACCCTCGGAGGTCCGCGTTGGACGCCTTTTCCACCGCCATCCGTGTCGCCTCGCACGAGCAGCACACCGAGGCCGAGACCTCGGCGTTCATGAGCGACCTGCTGGGCGGCCGGCTCGGCGTGGTCGCCTACGCCCGCTACACCGAGCAGCTGTGGTTCGTGTACCGGGCGCTCGAGGACTCGGCCGGGGCGCTGCGGAGCGACCCGGTGGCCGGGCCGTTCATCCGGCCCGAGCTGATGCGCGTCGCGCAGATCGAGCGCGACCTGGCGCACCTGCGCGGCCCGGGGTGGCGCGAGACCCTCTCCGCCCTGCCCGCGACGCGCGCGTACGCGGACCGGGTCGCCGAGTGCGCGGCGTCCTGGCCCGGCGGGTACGTGGCCCACCACTACACCCGCTACCTGGGCGACCTGTCGGGCGGCCAGATCATCCGGGACAAGGCGGAGCGGACCTGGGGCTTCGCCCGCAAGGGCGACGGGGTGCGCTTCTACGTCTTCACGGACATCGCGAACCCGGCCGCCTTCAAACGGGGCTACCGGGAGCTGCTCGACGCGATCGTCGCCGACGACCTGGAGAAGCAGCGCATCATCGACGAGTGCAAGCACGCGTTCGACCTCAACGGCGCCGTCTTCCGGGAGCTGGGCGAACAGTTCCCGCTCAGCGCGTAGGCCCTGGCCGGGCGGCCCTCCGGCGCCACCCCGCCCCCGAGATGGCCCGGCGCTAGCGGGCCGCGGCTCCCCCGACCTGGCCCTGTCGGGGGCCGAGGAGAAGGCCCGGCCAGGCGCCGCCCGTGTGCCGCCACACGGGTCCGCCGCCCCGCGCCGCCTGCGGGGCGGTAGCGGGCCGCGGGTAAATGGCCCTTGGCCCTGTCACGGGCCCGAGGAGTACGTCCGGCCGGGCGCCCGGGCATGTCGGCCCTTGGCCGCCGCCCGGGGACGCCACCCTGGCCCGAGGCGGGCTCCCAAAACGAACACCCGGACCGGTCCCGTCCGTGAGCTAAACGGCGCCGCCGGCCAGGGACCCGTGCGGGGCGCCGCCCCACCGCCTGGCCCGCGCCGGTCGCAGGTGCCCCTGGCGGAAGCGGGCCGCGGGGCTGCGGCTCTTACCCCTGTCGCGGGCCCCGAGGGCGAGCACCCGGACAGGTGCCCTGAGGCCCCATACGGGCCGCCGCCGAGGGACACCACACGGGGCCGCCGCCCCTCGCCCTGTCGCCGGCCGGAGGCGAACGCCCGACCGAGGGGCGGCGTCATACGAGGCCGTCACGGGGCCAGGCCGCCGCCCGCCGGTCCGGGCCGCCGGCCCGGCGGGGCCGGCGTGGCGGGAGGCGGACCCGGTCAGAGCTCGGGGCGCGCGAAGCGGACGCGGCCGCCGATCTCGATCGTGCCGTCCGGGGCGGGGGCGGTGAGGATTTGGGAGCCCGCGCCCTGGGTGATGTTCAGGGCCCGGTTCAGTTCGGCCGTCAGCAGGATCGCCGCCGAGCCGGTGGCCTCGTCCTCGGTGATCGCCCCGTCCGGGCGGCGCGGGAAGCCGCGGGCCCTGATGCGTCCGGCGGCCTCGTCCTCCCAGGCCCAGGCGTAGAGCCAGCCCTCGCCCGGCGGCGGCGCGGGCAACGCCTCCACCTCCGCGGCGCTCGCGTACCGCTCGGTGCGCTTGCCCGCGACCCATTCGGGGCGGGCGGTGATCCAGGTGAACTCCCCGTCGTCACGGGCCCACACCGAGCCTGCCGGCGGCCGGAGCTCCTCGATGTCGAGCAGCCAGGCGACCCCGACCAGGGGGTGGCCCGCGAAGTCCATCCGGGTGCCGGGGGTGCGGATGTCCACGATCCCCCGTTCGGGGTCGTCGACGAAGACCGTCTCGCTGTATCCGAGCTCCGCCGCCAAGGCCTGGCGGGAGGCGTCGTCGGGGCAGCTACGGCCGTCGCGCACGACGCCGAGCAGGTTGCCGTGACGGCCGTCGCCCGCGCAGAAGACGGAGAGCACGTCGAGATCATTCACCCCGGCATTCAAGCACGGGCACCTCGATTTGCTCCTGCTTGACCTTCCCTTTACGCGATTGCGGGAGGGGCGTGACGCTCTCGTGTCCGACGGGGACCGGTGTGCGCCGAATCACTGGACGCGCGGTCCGAGGTCAGGTAAGCCTCGGTTAAGTTAGGTCCGCCTCACCCGGCCGCCCGCCACCCGACGGGGCGGCCTTCTGCCGAACGCCAGACCCGCCAGGAGCCCGTATGCGCCCCGCCCGCCTCACCGTCGTCACCGCGGCCGCCGCAGTGGCCGCGCTCACCGCCGTCACCGGCTGCGCCGAGAAGAGCGCGGCGGGCGCCGAGGGCACGATCCAGGTGGCCGCCTCCGACAGCGCCTGCGACATCTCCAAGAAGGAGTTCCCGGCGGGCAAGGTGACCATCGAGGTCGAGAACAAGGGCTCGAAGGTCACCGAGGTCTACGTCCTCTTCCCGGACGACCGCATCGTCGCCGAGCGCGAGAACATCGGCCCCGGCACGAAGGCCACCATCACCGCCGAGATCAAGGCCGGCGACTACGAGGTCAACTGCAAGCCCGGCATGAAGGGCGACGGCATCCGCCAGAAGGTCAAGGCCACCGGCGGTGCCGCGGCCAAGCGCAGCCCCGAGTTGGACACCGCCGTCGCCGAGTACCGCAAGTACGTGCAGGCGCAGGCCGACGAGTCCCTGCCCACCACCAAGGCCTTCGTGGACGCGGTGAAGGCCGGCGACGTCGAGGCCGCGAAGAAGGCCTACGCCGTCTCCCGCATCGGCTGGGAGCGCACCGAGCCGGTCGCCGAGTCCTTCGGTGACATCGACCCGAAGATCGACGTCCGGGAGGACGGCCTGGAGGCGGGCCAGGACCCCGCGAAGGACTGGACCGGCTGGCACCGCCTGGAGAAGTCCCTGTGGGCCGACAACAAGATCGGCGACGAGGAGAAGAAGCTCGCCGACACCCTGATGACCGACGTGACCGACTGGCAGAAGAGGATCGGCACGGCGGAAATCACCCCGACCTCGATGGCCAACGGAGCCAAGGAGCTCCTCGACGAGGTCGCCACCGGCAAGGTGACGGGTGAGGAAGAGCGCTACAGCCACACCGACCTGATCGACTTCAAGGGCAACGTCGAGGGCGCGCAGAAGGCGTACGAGCTGCTCAAGCCGGTCGCCGCGAAGAACGACGCGGGGCTCGTCAAGACGCTCGACACCCAGTTCGCCTCGCTGAACACGCTGCTCGACAAGCACCGCGCGGACAAGAACGGCTACGACTTCACCTCCTACGACAAGGTCGGCGACGCGGAGCGCAAGGAGCTCTCGGACGCCGTGAACGCGCTGGCCGAGCCGCTCTCCAAGCTGGCTGCGGCGGTCGCGAAGTAACGGTCGGGAACAGCGGAGCAGGCGGGAGGCACGGGATGACTGACTCGGAGTCGGTGACGGTGGAAGAGCAAGACGACGCGCGGGAAGGGGCCACGGCGCCCTCACGGCGCGCCCTGCTCGGCTGGGGCGGGGCCGGGCTGGCGCTGGGCGCCGCCGCGGCCGGAGGTGCGGTCGCGGCGTTCGGCGGCGGCTCGGACGTGGTGCCCGCGGCCTCGACCGGGGCGGCCGTGCCGTTCCACGGCGAGCACCAGGCCGGTATCGCCACCGCCGTCCAGGACCGCCTGCACTTCGCGGCCTTCGACGTGAAGACCAAGGACCGCGGGGAGCTGATCCAGCTCCTGAAGGACTGGACGGAGGCGGCCCGGCTGATGACGGCCGGTCACCCCGTCGGCGAGGGCGGCTACGGCGGCCTCCCGCAGGCCCCGCCGGACGACACGGGCGAGGCGCTGGGCCTCAAGGCCTCCCGGCTCACCCTGACCATCGGTTTCGGCCCCGGCCTGTTCGCCAAGGACCGCTTCGGGCTGGAGGACAAGCGCCCCGAGGCCCTCGTGGACCTGGAGCAGTTCCCCGGCGACAACCTGGACCCGGCCCGCTCCGGTGGCGACCTGTGCGTCCAGGCCTGCGCGGACGACCCCCAGGTCGCCGTGCACGCCATCCGCCAGCTGGCCCGCATCGGCTTCGGCAAGACGGCGGTCCGCTGGTCGCAGCTCGGCTTCGGCAAGACCTCCTCCACCACGCCCGACGCGCAGACCCCGCGCAACATGATGGGCTTCAAGGACGGCACCCGGAACGTCTCGGGCACCGACCGGGCGGCGCTGGACGAGCACGTCTGGGCGGCCGCCTCCGACGGCAGCGCGTGGATGGCCGGAGGCTCGTACCTGGTCGCCCGCCGCATCCGGATGCACATCGAGACCTGGGACCGCACCTCCCTCCAGGAGCAGGAGGACGTCTTCGGCCGCGACAAGGGCGAGGGCGCCCCCGTCGGCAAGTCCAAGGAACGCGACGAGCCCTTCCTGAAGGCCATGAAGCCCTCGGCGCACGTCCGTCTCGCCCACCCGGACAGCAACAGCGGTGCGACGATCCTGCGCCGCGGCTACTCCTTCACCGACGGCACGGACGGGCTGGGCCGCCTCGAAGCGGGCCTGTTCTTCCTCGCCTACCAGCGGGACGTCCGCAAGGGATTCATCCCGGTCCAGCGCAACCTGTCGAAGAACGACGCGCTCAACGAATACATCCAGCACGTGGGTTCGGCCGTCTTCGCCGTCCCGCCGGGCGTCCGCGACAAGGACGACTGGTGGGGCCGGACGCTGTTCGCGTAGACCCGTAGCCGCGTAGGAGGAACCACGTGTTCAGCAACTATCTGATCGGTCTGCGCGAGGGGCTGGAGGCCAGCCTCGTCGTCTGCATCCTCATCGCCTACCTGGTGAAGACCGGCCACAAGGACAAGCTCGGGCCGCTGTGGCTCGGCGTCGGCCTGGCGGCCGCCGTCAGCCTCGGCTTCGGCGCCGCGCTCGAATTCGGCACCGAGCAGTTGACGTTCGAGGCGCAGGAGGCGATCGGCGGGTCCCTGTCGGTCATCGCGGTCGGCCTGGTGACCTGGATGGTCTTCTGGATGAAGCGCACCGCGCGCCATCTGAAGACCGAGCTCCACGGGAAGCTGGACGCGGCGCTCGCGATGGGCACCGGCGCGCTGGTGACGACGGCGTTCCTCGCGGTGGGCCGCGAGGGCCTGGAGACCTCCCTGTTCGTGTGGCGCTCGGTGAAGGCGGCCGGTGACGGCGCGGGCCCGCTGGCCGGCGTACTGCTGGGCATCGGCACTTCGGTGTTGCTGGGCTGGCTGTTCTACCGGGGAGCCCTGAGCATCAACCTCGCCAAGTTCTTCACCTGGACCGGCGGCATGCTGGTCGTGGTCGCCGCGGGCGTTCTCGCGTACGGCGTCCACGACCTCCAGGAGGCCGGATTCCTGCCCGGCATCCTGACGAAGGCCTTCGACATCAGCGACACGATCGCGCCGGACAGCTGGTACGGGACCCTGCTGAAGGGAACCCTCAACTTCCAGCCGGACCCGACCGTGCTCCAGCTGGTGGTGTGGGTGCTGTACCTGCTCGCGGTTCTCACCCTGTTCCTGGCACCGGCGGCCGTCAAGGGCCGGGGCGGCCAGGGCAAGCCCGCGGAGCGGCAGCCGGCGGGTGCCCCCGCCACGAACGCGCAGGGCTGACGACGACCGCCCCCGTGGCGTAGACGAAAGGACGGGCCGGACGACAGCAGTCGTCCGGCCCGTCTTCGTTTGCGCCGTCAGCGGCCCAGCGGCCAGGCCACGGCGGCGGGGGTCTGCTCGGAGGTTCCCGCGTACTGCGCGCAGGCGTCGGTCAGGGTTTCGAGCAGCGTCAGCGGGTCCGGCAGCGGGTGGTCGATGCCGCGCAGCCAGGCGACGGTCTGGCCGCCCGGGAGGGAGGCCGGCGGGACGAGGACGTAGCTGCCCCGGCAGTGCCAGCGCAGGCCCGGGTGTTCGTCCATGGTCTCGGGGTGGCAGTCCAGCTCGCAGGGCCACCACTCGTCCTCGTCCTCCGGCGTCCCCCGGGTCGCCGTGAAGAACAGCATGCGGGCCTGGTCACCGGTACCGCCGGACTCGGCCACCGGGCCGACGTCCACGCCGGCCGCCAGCAGGCGGCTCAGGGCGTCGCGTCCGGCTTCGAGCGGGACGTCCAAGACGTCGTGCACCATGCCGGTGGCGGTGATGAAGTTGGCCTGGGGCTGGTCGCCCGCCCACCGCTCGATCTGCGCGCGGTCGGTGGTCGCCTGGGTCTGCCAGGCGAAGGAGAGGGGGTGCCGCGCGGGCGTGGGACAGCCGATGCGGTCGCAGGAGCATCGGTAGCCGGCCGGGTGGGCGGCGGGGGCGATCGGGAGGCCGGCGGCGGCGACCGCCAGGAGGAGGGCCTCGCGTTCCCTGCCCGGGTCTTCGGGAGCCGGTTTCGCGCGGCGGCGCAGCCACTGGGAAATCCTGCTCTGCTCGCCGCGTTTGACGCGGCCGGACTCGGACCCCATCTATCCCCTCACCTCACCGTTGCCCCCGGCGGACCTCCCCATGGTCCCACCCTCCGGGGCGCCGGGTGACCGCGCCCCCGGATCGGGCCCACCCAAAACCGCTGAATTCGGCCATATGTTCTCGGTCACGCGGATGCCGGGGTCGGGGCCCCGGCGGGCACGGCGCCGCCCAACACGGCGTCGACCAGGGCGTCCGTGAACGCGTGCGTCAGCGGGGCCGTCCGCAGGAGCCAGCGGTACGTCAGGGGGCCGAGCAGCATCTCCGTCATCAGTCGGGGGTCCGCTCCGTCCGCCAGCTGCCCGGCCGCC
The DNA here is from genome assembly GCF_055231995.1 of Streptomyces sp. Tek67B01. Lineage (NCBI taxonomy): Bacteria > Bacillati > Actinomycetota > Actinomycetes > Kitasatosporales > Streptomycetaceae > Streptomyces > Streptomyces sp. Tek67B01. Next base: position 4,984,457 of record NZ_JBUYUY010000001.1, on the reverse strand, counting down.
CGCGCACCGCGCAACCGGTCCTCGTACAGGGCGAGCTGGGGGGTCAGCAGCCGCTCGGTGAAGCGGGCGCCGAGCTCCGGGTCGGTCGCCCCGGCGGCGGTCAAGGCGCGCAGGGGGGCGTCATGGGCGGGGTCGTTGAACTCGTCCACCGTGGCGCGGAGCACCTGCTTCAAGTCGGCGGCCAGGTCGCCGGTGTCCGGGAGCCCGGGGCCGCCCTCCCCCGTCGACGCGCCCCCGGCCGACGCGAGGGAGGCGTCGAGCAGCACGGACGCCTTCGAGGGCCACCAGCGGTAGATGGTCTGCTTGCCGACCCCCGCGCGGGCGGCGATGGCCTCGATGGTCAGTTTGTCGTAGCCGACCTCCCCGACGAGCGCGAGCGCGGCGTCCAGGATGGCCCGCCGGGACCGGTCGCTGCGGCGGGTCGGATCGGGCGCCTTGGCCTCGGGTGACTTCGCGTGGGGCGCGTCGGTCCCGGACGTCTTGGCGTGGGCGGTCCTGCTCATGCCCACAACGTATCAATGCGAGACGGATCGTCTTCCGGTTCTGGTCATTCCGATAAACCACCCAATCAGTTCACTGCGCGGTCCCCGTTGAGGAGAGACGATTCTCTGCACACGCACAGCACACGCACCGCGAGTCAGTCGTGAGGAGCCTTCTTTGCGCAGAGACGCCACACCCCGGCGCTACCTGATGTGCCCACCCGCGCACTTCAAGGTCACGTACTCCATCAACCCGTGGATGGACCCCGCGAAACCGGTGGACCTGCCCCTCGCACAAGCCCAGTGGGAAGACCTGAGGGACCGCTACCGCTCACTCGGCCACACCGTCGAGACCCTCGTCCCCGACCCCGCTCTGCCCGACATGGTCTACGCGGCGAACGGCGCCCTGGTCATCGACGGCCGCGTGCTCGGGGCCCGCTTCGCCTACCCGGAACGCTCCGCCGAGGCGGAGATCCACCTGGAGTGGTTCCGGACCCACGGCTTCCGGGACATCCACGAGCCGTCCCACATCAACGAGGGCGAGGGCGACTTCGCCGTCACCGCCACCTACATCCTGGCGGGCCGGGGGTACCGCTCCAGTCCGCTCTCCCACGACGAGGCGCAGGAGTTCTTCGGCCGCCCCGTCATCGGCCTCGACCTGGTGGACCCGCGCTTCTACCACCTCGACACGGCCCTGTGCGTACTCGACGGCGACGAGATCATGTACCACCCGCAGGCCTTCTCGCCCGGCAGCCAGGCCGTCCTTCGGCGACTGTTCCCCGACGCCCTGATCGTGGACGCCGAGGACGCGGCGGCCTTCGGCCTGAACTCCGTCTCCGACGGCCTGCACGTGCTGCTCCCACAGGCCGCCGCGGGCCTGCTCGCACCCCTGCGCGAGCGGGGCTTCGAGCCGATCCCGATGGACCTGGGCGAGCTGCTCAAGGGCGGCGGCAGCGTCAAGTGCTGCACCCAGGAGCTGCGGCCCTGACGGGGCCCTGACCCGGCGCCGGCGGGGCGCTCAGGGGGCGGGGCGCTCAGCGGGCGGCCACTCCTGGCCCCAGTCGGCGTCCCGCGCCGCCTTGTAGAGGTCACCGTGGCGCTTGGTCACGGTGGCCCGGGTCAGGCCGTCCTGCGGCGGACCGCACAGGTCCAGCAGGACCAGCCCCTTCCGGATCTGCGGCCTGCGCGTGATCCGGGAGGCGGCCGGCTCCACGGGGAAACGCGTCGCGGCCACGTAGCTGAACTTCTCGTCCTCGTAGGGCAGGGATCCGCCCTTGACCTGCCGGTGCAACGAGGAACGGCTGACCCGCGCCGAGAAGTGGCACCAGTCCCGGCCGATCTCGATCGGGCAGGCCGCGTCGTGCGGGCAGGGCGCGGCCACCGTCAGCCCGGCCTCGATCAGCTGCTCACGGGCCTCGCGGATGCGCAGGTAACCCTCGGGGGTGCCCGGCTCGATCAGTACCACCGCCCGGCCGGCCCGGGCCGCCTCGGCGACGACCGCCCGGCGGGCGTCGGGGGTGACTTCGCCGAGTACGTACGACACGGTCACCAGGTCGGCCTCGGGGAGGGCGATCCCGGCGCCGATGACGGCCCGGCGCCACTCGGCCGCGCGCAGCACGGGCGAGGTGGAGCGGGCGGCCAGTTCCCGGCCCAGGGCCAGCGCCGGCTCGGCCCAGTCCAGCACCGTCGTGGTGCGGGGGCCGTCCCAGGTGGCGTCCACCGCCCAGGTGGCGGCGCCGGTGCCGCCGCCCACGTCGACGTGCGAGCCCGGCGTCCACCGCGGGGCGGCCTCCGCCAGGGCGTCCAGGGCGGAGCGTACGGCTTCGAAGGTGGCGGGCATCCGGTAGGCCGCGTACGCCGCCACGTCCGAGCGGTCGCGCAGCAGCGGCGCGTCGGTGGGTGTCGTGCCCCGGTAGTTGGCGATCAGCCGCTCGACGGCGGCCGAGGCCTGCTTCGGCGGGAGCCCGTCGAGCAGCCCGCCGAGCGCGGAGCGCAGTGTCTCGGCGGTGGTGGGACCGGAAGCGGGAAGGGCGGCGGAGGCGTTCACCTGGGAAGTTTACGGCGCCGGGCGCGGGCCGTGTCCCGGCCGCGGTGTACCGGCCGCCGTGCCCCTGCCGTGGTGCACCGCCCGCCGCGCCCCGGCGCCCGCTACGCCCCGGCCGCCGCCATCGGCTCCCGGGTCTGCCACGGACGACACAGCCCCAGGAAGCAGGCCGCCGACAGCAGCGCGCAGACGAGCTGGACCAGGGCCATCGGCACCGCGGTGTCCTCCCCCGCGATCCCGACCAGCGGCGAGGCGACCGCGCCGACCAGGAACGAGGAGGTGCCGAGCAAGGCGGACGCCGATCCGGCGGCGTGCGGGGTGCGCATCAGTGCCTGCGCGTTGGTGTTCGGCATCAGCACGCCCATCGCGGACATCAGCACGAACAGCCCGGCCGCCATCGGCAGCAGCCCTACCTTCCCGAACACCCCGCCCGCCATCAGCAGCAGCGCGACGGAGTCCGCGGTGATCACCGCGAGCCCGGCGCCCAGCACCTTGTCCAGGCTGACCCGGCCCACCAGCAGCTTGCCGTTGATCTGGCCGACCGCTATCAGGCCGACCGAGTTCAACCCGAACAGCAGGCTGAACTCCTGCGGTGAGGCCCCGTAGATCTCCTGCACCACGAACGGCGAGGCGGAGATGTACGAGAAGAGCACCGCGAACGCGAAGCCGCCGGCCAGGGTGTACCCGGCGAAGACGCGGTCGCCGAGGAGCCCGCGCATCGTCCGCAGGGCGGCGCCCACGCCCCCGGTGTGACGCCGCTCGGGCGGCAGCGTCTCGTCGAGCCGGCGCCACACCACCAGGGTCAGGGCCGTGCCGACGGCGGTGAGGACGACGAAGACCCCGCGCCAGTCGGCGAAGCGCAGCAACTGGCCCCCGATGAGCGGGGCGATGATCGGGGCGGCGCCGGAGATGAGCATCAAGGTGGAGAAGAACCGGGCCATCTCGACCCCGTCGTAGAGGTCGCGCACGACGGCGCGGGCGATGACGATCGCCGCCGAGCCCGCCAGGCCCTGGGCCAGCCGGAAGCCGACGAGCAGTTCGGTGGTGGGGGCGAGCGCGCAGACGGCGGTGGCCAGCACGTAGACGATCATGCCGGTCAGCAGGGGCCGGCGGCGGCCCCACTTGTCGCTCATCGGGCCGATGACGAGCTGGCCCAGTGCCATGCCGGCGAGGCAGGAGGTGAGGGTCAACTGGACCGTGGCGGCCGGGCTGTGCAGGGCGGAGGTGACCTGCGGCAGCGCGGGCAGGTACATGTCCATCGACAGCGGGGGCAGTGCGGTCAGGCCGCCGAGTATGAAGGTGACGAGCAGGCCGGTCCGGCGCGCCGTGGGAGGAGAGCTCTGGGCGACGGACGACGGCTTCCGCTCGCGGGCCGTCCCGGGGGCTCTCTCCGACATGCGGGACTCCACTCTCTTCGTATGTTTTCGCACCCCTGACCGACCCATGCTCTCAGCTGTCGGAACGCCGCCGGGCGAATGTCCGGTGTGACGTACTCTGCGGCCCCATGAACGCACCTGGGAATAAGATCGCCGTGGTGACCGGGGCCGGCTCCGGCATCGGCCGCTCCGTCGCCCTCGCCCTCGCGGAAGCCGGCTGGTCGGTGGCAGTGGCCGGACGCCGTCCGCAACCCCTGGAGGACACCGCCAAGGCGGCCGGGAACGACGCCGACGTGCTGTGCGTGCCGGCGGACGTGAGCGACCCGGGCGAGGTGAACGCCCTCTTCGAGGCCGTCCGCGCGCGGTACGGGCGGCTCGACCTGCTCTTCAACAACGCCGGTACCTTCGGCCCGGGCGGCGTACCGCTGGAGGACATCACGTACGAGGCCTGGCGCTCGGTCGTGGACGTCAACCTGACCGGCTCCTTCCTCTGCGCGCAGGCCGCCTTCCGCCTGATGAAGGCGCAGGACCCGCAAGGGGGCCGGATCATCAACAACGGCTCCATCTCGGCGCACGTGCCGCGCCCGAACTCCGTCGCCTATACCGCCACCAAGCACGCGATGACGGGCCTGACGAAGTCCCTGTCGCTGGACGGCCGCCCGTACCGGATCGCGTGCGGACAGATCGACATCGGCAACGCGGCGACCGAGATGACGGAGCGGATGCAGAGCGGCATCCTCCAGGCCAACGGGCAGCTGGCCGTGGAGCCGGTGATGGACGCGGCCGACGTCGCGCGCACGGTGGTGCACATGGCCGAGCTGCCGCTGGAGGCGAACGTACAGTTCGCGACGGTGATGGCGACGGCCATGCCGTACATCGGGCGGGGCTGAGCGGCCGGGAATGACAGCCGCCGTCCCGGGAGTTGGGCTGATCATGACTGATACGACGGACCCGGACCCGGTACTGCGCTACACCGCCTTCTCCACCGACCCGGCGGGCGGCAACCCCGCCGGGGTCGTGCTCGACGCGAGCGCGCTGGACGCCGCGGCGATGCTCGCGATCGCGGCGGAGCTGGGCTACAGCGAGACCGCGTTCCTGACCGCCCCGCCCCGGGACCTGGACGCCGAGCCCGGACGGGGCTTCACCCTGCGGTTCTTCAGCCCGAAGGCGGAGGTCTCCTTCTGCGGGCACGCCACCGTCGCCACCGCCGTGGCGCTGGGCGAGCGGATCGGTCCGGGCGAACTCGTCTTCGCGACCCCCGCGGGGACGGTACCGGTCTTGGTGACGGAGGCCGACGGAGGCTTGCGGGCCGTCCTGACCAGCGTCGAGCCGCACACCGAGGCCGTGTCCCCCGAGGACCTGGCGGAGGCGCTGGCCGCCCTGGACTGGCCGGCCGGCGACCTCGACGCGGCCTTCCCGCCGCGCGTCGCCTACGCCGGGGCGCGCCACCTCGTGCTCGGCGCCGCCACCCGTGCCCGCCTCGCCGACCTGGACTACGACTTCGCCCGGCTGGAGGCGCTGATGCGCCGCCTGGACCTCACCACGGTCCAGTTGGTGTACCGGGAGGGCCCGGAGTTGTTCCACGTACGCGACCCCTTCCCGGTCGGCGGCGTCGTCGAGGACCCGGCCACCGGGGCGGCGGCCGCCGCGTTCGGGGCGTACGCGCGCGAGCTCGGGCTCGTCCCGGAGGGCGCGACGCTGACCCTGCTCCAGGGTGAGGACATGGGCCGGCCCGGGGTGCTGACGGTGGAACTGCGGCCGGGCGACGCCCGGGTGCGGGTGGGCGGCGCCGCGGTGGCCATCGCGTGAGGCGTGGCCGAGTGACGGGCGCTACCGCGTGATCGGCGTGTACGAGGTACTTCCGGCCTCGCTCGCCGCGCAGGTGGGGGCGCTGGAGGCGGCGGCCTGGCCCGGCGCCGGGTCGGGCCACGACCCGGCTCTGGCCCCGCGCACCGTGCTCCTGTGGGAAGGGGCCGGGCAGGGGGCGGTGGCGGCCTGCCTGACGCTGCTGCACAAGGAGATCCGGCTCGGCGGCGCCGCCTACCGCGCGGCCGGGCTCAGCTCGGTGGTGACCCGGCCGGACCTGCGCGGGCGGGGTCTGGGGAGCCGCCTGGTGACGGCCGCCCGGGAGGCGCTGGCCGCCGACCCCGGCGTGGACCTGGCCCTCTTCAGCTGCGACCGGGAGCTGACCCCGTTCTACGAGGCGGCCGGCTTCGAGCGCCTAGCCGGCACGGTCCTGCTCGGCGGCACCCCGGACGATCCGCTGCCCAGCGACCGGCCGGGCTTCGACAAGTCCGTCCTCGCGGCCTTCTTCACCCCGCACCCGCAGGCCACCCGCGCGCTGTTCACGGGCGCCCGCATCCCCCTGTACCCGGGACCAAGCGACCGCCTGTGGTAGCGCGGGATGTGGGTCGGCCGGCGGGACGCAGGCATCCGGCTCAGTGGATCTGGGTCACCACCACGTCCAGCGACCACGCCTTCGCCGGCTTGCCCGGCTCCTGCGCCTCCACCACGTACCCCAGCTCCCGCAGCGCCTCCACCAGCTCCGCGGGGCTGCCCGGGAGCGCGCCCGCCAGCAGCAGGTCCCGGACCAGCCGGCCCTTCGTCGCCTTGTTGAAGTGGCTCACCACCGACCGCTTCTCCACCCCGTCGACCATCTGCGAGTGCAGCACCCGCACGGTCGCGGTGCGCCCCGCGACCTCGCCCTTCGGCTTCCAGGCGGACGCGTACGCGGAAGAGCGCAGGTCCAGGACGAGACCCTCCCCGGCCGCCTCGGGCATGACCTCCGCCATCGGCGCCCGCCAGTACGCCCCGAGCGCTCCCAGCCCCGGCAGTTTGACGCCCATCGAGCACCGGTAGGAGGGGATCGCGTCCGTGATCCGCACCGCGCCCCACAGCCCGGAGAACACCAGCAGCGACTGCTCGGCCCTCGCCCGCGCGTGGTCGGGAAGACCGGCCAGGTCGAGGGCGTCGTACAGGACTCCGGTGTAGATCTCCCCGGCGGGCCGCGCGACCGCCGACCGCAGCCCGGCGTTCTTGGCGACCTCGCCGCGCAGCCCCTCGCTCAGGCCGAGCACCTCGCGCGCCTTCACCTCGTCGCCCGCGCACAGCTCGACCAGCTCGTCCAGCACGGCCGCCCGCGCCCCGGCCAGGCCCGGCAAGGACAGCGCCCCCGGGTCCAGCGGTGCGCCGGAGCCCCCGGCGGCCTTTCCCTCGGAGGGCGGCAGCAGCACGAGCACGGTGGTTCTCCTTCGGTACGACACGGCGCGGGGGTGCGGCCCCGGCGCCCAGCGTAAACGGCGCGGCGCAGGCGGCTCGACGCGTCCACACCGTGGGCTCGACGGCGGCACGGCGGCCGGTACGCGGTGGGATCGCGCGGTGGGCTCGACGGGCAGCCCGGCCCCGTCCCCCCTAGGCTCGGTCCATGCCACGCCGTCATCTGCACATGACCGGCGCAGACGGGGCTGCTCTGCGGACCGCGCTGCGCGAACTGCGCACCAGGCTGGGCGTGCCGGCGCAGTTCCCCACCGCCGTGCTCGCCGAGGCCGAACAGGCAGCCGCGCACCCACGCCAGCCCCCGACCGACGTGACCGGCATCCCCTTCTTCACCGTCGACCCGCCCGAATCCGTCGACCTCGACCAGGCCATGCACCTGGCGAAACGTCCCTCCGGCGGTTATCGCGTGCACTACGCGATCGCCGACGTCGCCGCGTTCGTCACCCCCGGCGGAGCCCTCGACACCGAAGCACACCGCCGGGTCACCACCTTCTACTTCCCCGACGAGAAGGTCCCGCTGCACCCGGTCGCGCTCTCGGAGGGGGCGGCCAGCCTGCTGCCCGACCGGACGCGCCCCGCGCTCGTGTGGCGGCTGGACCTGGACGCCGACGGCCGGGTGGAGACCACCGAGGTACGCCGGGCCCTGGTCCGCAGCCGGGCCAAACTCGACTACGCCGGCGTCCAGAAGGCCATCGACTCGGGCACTGCCGAGGAGACCGTGGCACTGCTCAAGGTCATCGGGACGCTCCGCGAGGCCCTGGAGGCGGAGCGCGGCGGCATCTCGCTGGGCGTGCCCGAGCAGGAGGTCGTCGAGCAGGACGGCTCGTACTCCCTCACCTACCGGGCCCCGCTCCCCGCGGACGGCTGGAACGCCCAGATCTCCCTGATGACCGGCATGGCCGCCGCGGACCTCATGCTCGCCGCCGGGACCGGAATCCTGCGCACCCTCCCCAGCGCCCCCGACGGCGCGGTGGGCCGGCTCCGGCGCGTGGCGAAGGCCCTGCGGATCGACTGGCCCCATCACGTCCCGTACGCGGAACTCGTCCGCTCACTCGACCCGTGCCGGCCCGACCACGCCGCCTTCCTCCAGGAGTGCACGACCCTGCTGCGCGGCGCCGGGTACACGTCCTTCACCGGCGGACAGACCCCCGATCCACTCCTGCACGCCGCCGTGGCCGCCCCGTACGCACACTGCACCGCACCGCTGCGCAGGCTCGTCGACCGGTACGCCGGCGAGCTGTGCCTGGCGGCGTCGGCCGGGGTCGAGCCGCCGCAGTGGGCCGTCGCCGCGCTGGGCGCGCTGCCGCGGGAGATGGAGGAGGGCACCCGGTTGGCCAACACGGCCGAGCGGGAGTGCGTGGACCTGGTGGAAGCCGCCCTGCTCAAGGACCGGGTCGGCGAGACCTTCGAGGCTACGGTGATCGACGTCAAGGATCACGAGCCGCGGGTCGGCACGGTCCATCTGGAGGACCCGGCGGTGGTCGGCCGCGTCGAGTCCCCGGCGGCGGAGCTGCCGCTGGGCGAACGCATCCGGGTCCGCCTGACCCGGGCCGACCCCGGCACGGCGAAGATCCTCTTCGCTCCCGCCTAGGTCCCCGTACCCGGGCAGGTCAAGCCGCGACGGCACAGCCGGTAGCATGGTCGACACGACAGACGAGTCGGCCGGACGGCCGCGTCGGGACCTGCGGGTCCCGCCGAGGAACGTCCGGGCTCCACAGGGCAGGGTGGTGGGTAACGCCCACCCGGGGTGACCCGCGGGACAGTGCCACAGAAAACAGACCGCCGGGGGCTTCGGCCCTCGGTAAGGGTGAAACGGTGGTGTAAGAGACCACCAGCGCCTGAGGTGACTCAGGCGGCTAGGTAAACCCCACCCGGAGCAAGGTCAAGAGGGGTCGTTCTCGGACGGCCCTGCGCGAACGTTCGAGGGCTGCCCGCCCGAGTTCGCGGGTAGACCGCACGAGGCCGGTGGCAACGCCGGTCCTAGATGGATGGCCGTCTCCCCGGCGACCGCGAGGTCTCCGGGCGACAGAACCCGGCGTACAGGCCGGCTCGTCTGTCCTCACGCCGACGTCGAAGCCCCCGCCACCCCGTGGCGGGGGCTTCGACGCGTGGGCGTCAACGCAGGTGCGAGGTGTCGTTCAGCAGGCGGACCGAGGCGTTGCCGTCGGCGTAGTAGGCCACCGCCGAGAGGGAGGCGGCCGACAGTTCCATCTTGAACAGGGACTCCGGGGGCGCGCCGAGCGCGAGGCGCACCAGCGTCTTGACCGGGGTCACGTGCGTGACCACCAGCACGGTACGGCCCGCGTACGCGGCCAGCAGGCGGTCGCGGGCGGCGGACACCCGGCGGGTGACGGCGGTGAAGCTCTCGCCGCCGCCCGAGGGGGACGCCTTCGAGGAGTCCAGCCACGCCTGGAGGTCGTCCGGGAACCGCTCCCGCACCTCCGCGAAGGTGAGCCCCTCCCAGGCGCCGAAGTCCGTCTCGCGCAGGCCCTCTTCGACCACGACGGGCAGGCCCAGTCGGTCGGCGACCGCCTGCGCGGTCTCCCGGCAGCGGCGCAGCGGGGAGCTGACGACGGCCTCGACGGTGCCCCGCGCGGCGAGCGCCGCGGCCACCGCGGCGGCCTGGCGGCGACCGGCCGGGGACAGTTCGGGGTCGGTGCCGCCGCTGCCGGAGAAGCGCTTCTGCGGGGTCAGCGCCGTCTCGCCGTGGCGCAGCAGGACGAAGGTGGCCGGGGTACCCATGTCGGGACCCCATCCGGCCGACGGCGCCGCCGTCGCGGGGCCGGGCTCCGCGAAGAGGGTGTCCGCGGCCTGTTCGACCCCCGCGGCGGGTGCGGACGCAACGGAGGAGGCGGCGAGGGCCGCGCGGACGGCGGCCGCCCCGGCCGTGGCGTCGCCGGGAGGGCCCGCGGGCGGCGGGGTCGCCAGGGCGCGCGCCGCCGAGGTGTCCAGGGCGGCGGAGGAGGCCGACGGCTCCCACTGCCGGCCGCGCTTGCCCGCGTCCATGGCCTCGTTGGCGAGCCGGTCGGCGTGCTTGTTGCGCTCGCGCGGGATCCACTCGTACGTCACCTGCGCGCGCGGCAGGATCGTGGCCGCCTCGGTGGCCAGCGGCTTCATGTCCGGGTGCTTGATCTTCCAGCGGCCCGACATCTGCTCGACGACCAGCTTGGAGTCCATCCGTACGAGGACCCACGCGTCGGGGGCCAGTTCGCGGGCGGCCTTCAGCCCGGCGATGAGCCCCTTGTACTCGGCCACGTTGTTCGTCGCGACGCCGATGTACTCGGCGCGCTCGGCCAGCGTCTCGCCGGTGGCCGGGTCGAGGACCACCGCGCCGTAGCCGGCGGGCCCCGGGTTGCCCCGGGACCCGCCGTCCGCCTCCACGACGAACCGGACAAGCGGCGACATCAGATGCCCGAGTCCGCCGTACGGACCAGGATGCGGCCGCAGTTGTCGTGACGGACGACCTGGTCGCGGGCGGCGGCCTTGATCTCGTTGACCTCGGCCATGTCGAGCTCCAGGCGGCAGCCCTCGCAACGGCGCTGGTACAGGCGCGCGGCGCCGACGCCGCCCTGCTTGACGCGGATCTTCTCGTACAGGGCCATCAGTGCCTCGGGCATGGAGGCGACGATGACCTCGCGGTCCTTGGTGATGCCCGCGACCTCGGCGTCGATCTCGGCGGTGGCGGCGTCGCGGCGCGCGGTGGCGTCCGCGAGCTCGGCCTCCAGGCCGGAGACCCGCTCGGTCAGCTCGGTGACGCGCGCCTGCGCGGCCTCCAAGCGCTCCATGACCTCCAGGACCACGTCCTCCAGGTCGCCCTGCCGCTTGGCGAGGGAGACGACCTCGCTCTGGAGGTTGGCCAGGTCCCGGGCGGAGACGCCCGTGCCGGAGTCCAGTCGCGCCTGGTCGCGGGCCGCGCGCTGGCGGACCTGGTCGACGTCCTGTTCCGCCTTGGTCTGCTCCCGCGCGGCGTCGCTGGCCTGCGTCTGGGCGGCGACGAGCAGGTCCCGCTGCTGGGTGAGGTCCTTGGTCAGGGAGTCGACCTCGGCGTGCTCGGGCAGCGACTTGCGCTTGTGGGCGAGCTGAGACAGCCGGACGTCCAGGGCCTGGACGTCGAGAAGTCGGATCTGGTCGGCGGGCTCGGCGTTCAGTTGGGGGCTCCAGGGTTGGTAGAGGAGGTGACGGACGGCGCGTGCGCCGTCCAGGGGTCGGTGACGATGCGCGAGACGTGGGTACGCAGACCCCAGCCGTGGCGCTCGGAGATCGCGTCGAGCTGTGCGGCCGCCTGCTCGCACCAGGGCCACTCGGTGGCCCAGTGGGCGGCGTCGACGAGCGCGAGCGGGCTCTGCTCGCGGGCCTCGGACGCGGGGTGGTGGCGCAGGTCGGCGGTGAGGAAGGCGTCCACGCCCGCGGCGCGGACCTGCGCGAACAGGCTGTCCCCGGAGCCGCCGCTGACGGCGACGGTACGGATCGGTGCGTCGGGGTCGCCGGCGGCGCGGATGCCCTGCGCGGTGTGCGGGAGGCGGGCGGCGGCGCGGGCGGCGAACTCGCGCAGGGTCTCGGGGTGGTCGAGTTCGCAGATCCGGCCGAGGCCCCGGCGGCCCGTGGGGTCGGTCGGGTCGGGCACGAGGGGGCCGGTGACGCGCAGGTCCAGGGCGCCGGCGAGGGCGTCGGAGACACCGGGGTCGGCGGTGTCGGCGTTGGTGTGGGCGACGTGCAGCGCGATGTCGTTCTTGATCAGCGTGTGTACGACGCGGCCCTTGAAGGTGCCCGCCTCGACGGTGGTGGTACCCCGCAGGTAGAGGGGGTGGTGGGTGACGACCAGGTCGGCGCCGAGAGTGACGGCTTCGTCGACGATCTCCTGTACGGGGTCGACCGCGAACAGGACCCGGGTGACTTCGGCGTCGGGGTCACCGCAGACGGTGCCGACGGCATCCCACTGCTCGGCCCGCGCGGGGGGCCAGAGAGCGTCGAGGGCGGCGATGACTTCGCAGAGACGGGGCACGGGCCAAGGCTACCGTCCGTGGCGGCCCCCGGTCGCGGCGCCGGCGGACCCGGCGGCCCACAGCACAACCGCCCCCCGCGCCACACCTGAACCGCCGCGCCGCCACCCGTATGTGTGAAGCGGGGAAGGTCGTGTTGTTCGGCAGGAAGTGCGAAAACTAGCTTCCTCACCGGAGGTGACGCACGGATGACTGTCTGTGCCATCGAGATGACGACGGCTGCCGCGTTCACGATCGCGGCGGACGGGGCGTACGCCGCGCGACTGGCCGGGGAGGGCCAGGCCCGGTACCCGGAGCGCTGGACCCTGGCCGGGCCCGAGCCCTACGCGGTGCCGCTGCCGCTCGCGCAGCCGGAGGAGGCGGACAGCGAAGTGCTGCCGCTGGCCGACGGGCGGGTACTGATCCACCGCCGGGTCGCGCACCTGCACGCCTTCGCGCTGCTGTACCCGACGGGCGGCGCCGGCGTCGGGCCGCGCACCGGCGAACTGCCGCTGGGTTCGATCGAGCCGGACGCGCAGGACGTACGGATCTTCCTGCTGCCGCCGTCCCCGGACGGACACGGCGCCTTCGCCCTCGCGGTGGGCGCCGAGGAGACGGTGCTCTGGCAGGTCGCCGGTGCCCCCGGCGGCCCCCGGCGGGCGGCCCGGGTCCCCGGGCGCTGCTCGGGCGGCGTCTGGCTGGACCGGGCCGGCCGACTGCTGGCGCTGGACCGCGAGCTGGACGGCCGCACCAAGGCGGTGGCCGTCGACCTGGCCCGGGACGGGCAGGTGACCCCGCTGCTCCAGATCGCGGACGACAGCGACGACCGGCTGCTGCTGGCCGAGCCCGACAGCGGGCTGCTGCTGATCCGCTCCGACGCGCCCGGTGAACCCCGATTGGGCTGGGGGGTGCTGGGCAGCGAGCGGCCGGTCCGTTTCCCGGAGTGCCTGCGGGCGGCGGACGCGGTGCCCTTCGCGGTGCAGCCGGGGCAGGTGCTGATGCCGGAAAGCTGCGGGGTGGCGCTGCGGGTGCCCGAGGGCATCGCGCTGTGGCGTCCGGCCGACCGGCGCGTCTTTCGGATCTCCGCGCCGGCGGGGTGGCTGGGTACGGGCCTGTGGACCCCGCAGGGGGTGCTGCGCCTGCCCTACGCCACCGCGCAGGTGCCGTGTGGGGTCGTCACGCTGACCCAGCCGGCGGCCCCGCCGCCCCCGGTCCGGATCACCGCGCCCACGGCCGCACGACCGGTCCCGCTCCAGCAGGCCCCGCTGAACTGAGCCCGGCGCGGCCGGGGTCCGCCGGTCGCGCTCGTCGGGCTCGTCGGGCTAATCGTGTTTGAGGCCCAGGACCTCCGCCGCCGCGAAGGTCTCGTTCGGGGGACGGGAGTCGTAGTGGGGGGTGAGGAGCCCGTCGAGTTCCTCGAAGGTGAACGCCTCCTTGGAGGTGTCGAACTTCGCGGCGACCTTGGGGCGTTCCATCACCGCCACGATCCCGCCGTGCACCACGAACAGCTGCCCGTTGGCCTTCGCGGCGGCCGGTGAGGCGAGGTAGCCGACCAGCGGGGAGACGTGCTCGGGGGCCAAGGCGTCCAGCTTGCCCTCCTCCGGCTCCTGGAAGCCCGCGAACACGTCCTCGGTCATCCGGGTGCGGGCGCGCGGGCAGATCGCGTTGGCGGTGACCCCGTACTTGGCCAGGGCCAGGGCGGTCGAGGTGGTCAGGCCCACGATGCCGCCCTTGGCCGCCGCGTAGTTGGGCTGCCCGGCGCTGCCGCCGAGGAACGCCTCGGAGGAGGTGTTCACGATCCGGCCGTAGACCGGGCCGCCCGACGCCTTGGACCGCTCCCGCCAGTGCGCGGAAGCGAAGTGGGTGGTGTTGAAGTGGCCCTTGAGGTGGACACGTATCACCGAGTCCCACTCCTCCTCCGACATGGAGAAGACCATCCGGTCGCGCAGGATGCCCGCGTTGTTGACCAGGATGTCGAGCTTGCCGAAGCTCGCCACCGCCAGCTCGACCAGCTCGCGCGCCCGCGCGAAGTCGGCCACGTCACCGAGGTGGGCCACCGCCTGCCCGCCCGCGGCCCGGATCTCGTCGGCCACCTCCTGCGCCGGGGCCGCCGACGCCTCCCCGGAACCGTCGCGGCCGGGTTGCCCGAAGTCGTTGACGACCACGCTCGCCCCCAGCCGCGCCAGCTCGATCGCCTCGGCCCGGCCGAGCCCGCGGCCCGCGCCGGTGACGATGGCGCCGAGCCCCTCAAGCGGCCGCTCATGTGGCAGTGACATCTACCGGGTTCCTCTCCTCGGGCTCAGGGTTCAGAGTTCGATGCAGGTGCGCAGGGCCACGCCCGTACGCATCTGGTCGAGGGCGTCGTTGATCTCCCCGAGCCGCACGCGGTGTGTGATCAGGCTCGCCAGGTCCACCCGACCGGCCCGCCACAGCGCGATGGTGCGCTCGTAGGAGCGGAGCACGTCACCGCCCCCGTACATCGAGGGCAGGATCTTCTTCTCGTCGAAGAACAGCGAGAACATGTTGATCGAGTAGTTGTCGTCCAGCGCGCCCGCGCCGACCACCACGACGGAGCCGCCGCGCCGGGTCATCTCGTACGCGGTCTGCGTCGTCGCGGACTTGCCGACCACCTCGAAGACGTAGTCGAAGCCCTCCCCGGAGGTGATCCGGTTCTTGGCGTCGCCGAAGGCGTCCGGCGCGACCGCCTCCGTCGCCCCGAACCGCAGCGCCGCCTCGCGGCGCGAGGCCACCGGGTCGACGGCGATGATCTGCGCCGCGCCCTGCACCTTGGCGCCCTGGATGACGGAGATGCCGACACCGCCGCAGCCGATGACCGCGACGGAGGAACCCGCCTCCACCTTCGCCGTGTTGATCGCCGCGCCGAGCCCGGTGGTCACACCGCAGCCGATCAGGGCGGCGATGTCGTAGGGCAGGTCGTCGGGTATCGGCACGGCGCACGCGGCGGGGACCACCATCTCCTCGGCGAAGGTGCCGGTGCCGGCGAAGCCGAAGATGTCACTGCCCGCGCGGCGGAAGTTCGGGGTGACCACGTTCGAGAAGGACTCCAGGCACAGGTGGCCCTGGCCGCGCTTGCACGCGGGGCAGTGCCCGCACGGCGGCAGCCAGCAGACGAGGACCCGGTCGCCGATCTTGTGGGTGGTCACCCCGTCGCCGACGTCGACGACATCGCCCGAGCCCTCGTGGCCGGGGATGAAGGGCGCGGGCTGCGGCAGTACGCCACTCATCGCGGACAGGTCGGAGTGGCACAGGCCGGTGGCCTTGACGCGGATCTTGACCTTGCCGGGGCCGAAGCCCACGGCCTCCATGTCCTCGACGACCTCCAGCTTGTCCTGGCCGATCTCGCTCTGCAGCGCTGCGCGCACGGTGCGGCTCCTTCGGTTCGTTCGGTTCGTTCGTCAGCGGGCTTACGCGTGTTCCACGACGGTGTCGGCGAGGACCGGCGCGCCGTCCCGTTCCAGGGCGCTCACCGCCACCCGCACCCGGCCGGGCTCCTCCCACATCCGGATACGCAGCGTCTCGCCCGGGAAGACGATCCCGGCGAAGCGCGTGCGGTAGGCGCGGACCCGGGACACGTCTCCCGCCAGGGCGGTGTCGACGACGGCCTTGAGGGTGATCCCGTAGGAGCACAGGCCGTGCAGGATGGGCCGGTCGAAACCGGCGAGCTTGGCGAACTCCGGGTCTGCGTGCAGCGGGTTCCAGTCGCCGGAGAGCCGGTAGAGCAGCGCCTGGTCCTCACGGATGTGCCGCTCCACCGTGCGGTCGGGCGCCCGCTCGGGCGGCTCGGCCTTGACGGAGGGCCCGCGGTCCCCGCCGAACCCGCCTTCGCCGCGCACGAAGATCTGCGCGTCGGAGGTCCACAGCGGCCCGTCGGCGTCCTCGACCTCGGTGCGCAGCACGATCACGGCGGCCTTGCCCTTGTCGTAGAGCGCGGCGACCTTGGCGGAGGAGGTGGCGCTGCCCTTGACGGGGATCGGCCGGTGCAGCTCGATGGACTGGCCGCCGTGCAGGACGGCGGCGAGGTCG
Organism: Streptomyces sp. Tek67B01; assembly: GCF_055231995.1. Classification (NCBI taxonomy): domain Bacteria; kingdom Bacillati; phylum Actinomycetota; class Actinomycetes; order Kitasatosporales; family Streptomycetaceae; genus Streptomyces; species Streptomyces sp. Tek67B01. The sequence goes on along the minus strand of NZ_JBUYUY010000001.1, from coordinate 4,968,259 downwards.
ACGTCGATCCCGGGAGCGGCCAGGCCGCCCATCATGGCCATGCCGGCGCCGGCGACGGTCGCGAAGCTGGGCAGTACGTGGAGCTTGGACTCCAGGGTGTAGCGCAGTTCGTCGGGGTTGGTGGCGGGCAGGCCGGCGCCGACGCCGAGGTGATAGAGCTGGATGTCCTTGTGGTCCCAGGCGATGTCCCCCCGACGGGGTTCGGCGGCGAGGGCCTTGGCGGCATCGATCGGCATTCGGATGCTGCTCCTTGCTGGCTGAGTGCTCCGTGAGTGGAAGACCTCGGCGCGGTCGTCCGCACCGTCGGCCGCACCGAGGTCGTCTGCGGGCCGCCGCCGACGAGCGGGTAGAACGCGTTCTAGGCGGCCGGTGAGGCCATGTATAACGCACCCCCCAACAGTTGTGAAGACTGCTGACTCAACGTCAGATCATCGGTTCACGGCATGGTTTCGCGGTGCGCGGGGGCCTGGACCCTACCCTGGCGGGATGGACGAAACCGGTCGGTCGCTGCGGGTTCTGTTGTGGCCCGCGAACCCGGCGCTCGCGATGCGGCTGGGCTTGGAGCGGGACATCGAGGTGGTGTCCTCACCGATGGGCCGCCCGGCGGTGGCGCTGGTGGATTCGGTGGACGGGGTCCGGCAGGTCCGGGAGGAAGCGCCGGAGTGCGCGGTCCTGGTGCTGGTGGGCTCCGCCCGGCCGGGCCTGCGGGAGGCCGCCCTGGCGGCGGGTGCGGCGGGGCTGGTCCTGAGGGACGGCCCGGTCACGGACCTGGCCCTGTCCCTCCACCGCGCCTCCCGAGGCGAACCGGTGATCGACCCCGCCCTGGACGTCCCGTAGCGGCCGACCCCGCCCCGCCGGCTTGACGCGACCGCTCCAGGGCGGCCGACTCCGGCCCCGCCGGCGGCCCGGGCCCGGATCCAGGCATTCCAGCCCCGCCGGCGTTTGAGGCGCGGGGTCCGGGGCGGAGCCCCGGGAAACCCGGCGCAGCCGGGACCCCACACGGCGGCGGCTACCGCCGCAGCAGCGTCACCACCGCCGCGCCGCCCAGGCCGATGTTGTGCGCGAGCCCCACCCCCGCCCCGGGGACCTGACGCGCGCCGGCCTCGCCCCGTAGCTGCCACACCAGCTCCGCCGCCTGCGCCAGCCCCGTCGCCCCCAGCGGGTGGCCCTTGGAGATCAGGCCCCCGGACGGGTTCACCACCCACCGTCCCCCGTACGTCGTGGCCCCGCTCTCCACCAACTCCCCGGACCCTCCCTCCGCGCACATCCCGAGCGCCTCGTACGTCAGCAACTCGTTGATCGAGAAGCAGTCGTGCAGCTCGATCACGTCCACGTCCTCGACGCCCAGCCCCGACGCCTCGAACACCGCCCGCCCCGCCGCCGCCGACATCGGCTTGCCGACCACGTCGATGCACGAGCCCGACGCGAACGACGCCGCCGTGTCCGTCGTCATCGCCTGCGCCACGATCTCCACCGCCTTGTCGTGCAGCCCGTGCGCGACCAAGAACCGCTCCGACACCACCAGCGCCGCCGCGGCCCCGTCCGAGGTCGGCGAACACTGCAACTTCGTCAGCGGCTCGTGGATGGTCTTCGCCGCGAGGATTTCCTCGACCTCGTACACGTCCCGGAACTGCGCGTTCGGGTTGTTCGCCGAGTGCCGGTGGTTCTTCGCCGCCACCGCCGCCAGTTGCCCGGGCGTCGTCCCGTACCGCTCCATGTGCTCCCGTGCGGCGTTCCCGAAGATCTGCGCGGTGGGCGGCGACATCTCGAAGCCGTGCCCGGCGGCCATGATCCCGTAATGGCGCGCGACGGGCGAGACCTTGAAGGGTTCATCAGCGGCTCCGCCGCGGGCGCCCCCGTCGGCGCCGCCGCCCAGCGCGCCCTTCTTCATCTTCTCGAAGCCCAGCGCCAGCACGCAGTCGTTCAGGCCGCCCTCCACGAACTGCCGCGCCATCATCAACGCCGTCGAGCCGGTCGCACAGTTGTTGTTCACGTTGTAGACGGGCACCCCGCTCAGCCCCAGCTCGTACACCGCCCGCTGCCCGGCCGTCGACGCCTGGAAGCAGTACCCCACGGGCACCTGTTCCACCAGCTCGTACGCGATCCCCGCATCCGCCAACGCCGCGCTCCCCGCCTCCTTCGCCATGTCCCAGTACTGCCAGTCCCGCGACTCCGGCTTCTCGAACTTCGTCATGCCGACGCCCACGATGTACGACTTCATCCCTGCCACTCCTCTTCAGTCCCTGGGAAGGCCGAGGATCCGCTCGGCGACGACGTTCGACTGGACCTGGGTGGTGCCTCCGGCGATGGTCAGGCAGCGGGACATGAGCATGCCGTGCACCGCCCGCTCCCCCGCCCCCTCACACACCGCGCCCGCCGGCCCCAGCAGTTCCAGCGCCAGTTCGGCCAGCCGCTGCTGGTGCGAGGTCTGGACGAGTTTGCGTACGGAAGCGCCCGCGCCCGGCTCCAACCCCGAAACCTGCCGGAGCGTGGTCCGCAGGCCGATGCAGGCCAGCGCGTGCGCCTCGGCCGCCAGCGCGCCGACCCGCGCCCGGTACGAGTGGTCCGGCCCGGCGGCGCAAGCGGCGATCAGCGTCTCGAGTCCGGTGTCGAAGGTCATCTGGTCGGCCATGTGTACGCGTTCGTTGCCGAGCGTGTTGCGGGCCACCTTCCAGCCCTCCTCGGGCGCCCCGACCAGCGCGTCGGCCGGGAGCGCGACATCGTCGAAGTAGACCTCGTTGAACAGTGCCTCTCCGGTGATCTCCCTGAGGGGCCGGATGTCGATGCCGGGCGTGCGCATGTCGACGACGAAGTACCCGAGACCCTTGTGCTTGGGCACTTTGGGGTCGGTCCGGGCGAGGAGGATGCCGAAGTCGGCGCTCTGCGCGGAACTCGTCCACACCTTCTGTCCGTTGACGATCCAGCCGCCCCCCTCCACCGGTTCCGCCCGGGTCCGCAGCGAGGCGAGGTCCGAGCCCGCGCCCGGCTCCGAGAAGAGCTGGCACCAGGTGACGTCCCCGCGCAGGGTGGGCAGCAGGTACGTCTCCCGCTGGCGCGCGGAGCCGTAGGCGATCAGCGAGGGCACGACCCAGGTGGCGATCCCGAGATCCGCGAGCCGGACCCCGGCCGCCGCCAGTTCCTGCTGCACCACCAGTTGTTCGACGGGTCCGGCGCCCAGGCCGTAGGGCGGCGGCAGGTGGGGGGCGGCGTAGCCGGTCGACGCCAGGGCCCTGCGGGCGGCGGCCGGATCGAGGCCCCGCGCCTCCCCGATGACGCCACGGGCCCTGGCTCGGTACGCCTGCGCCTCCTCCGGGAGGTCCAGCCGCAGCTCCCGCCGCGCGCCGGCCGCCGCGTACCCCGCGGCCCGTGCGCGGTGCGCGTCGCCGGGGCCGAGGAGCTGGCGGGCGACGACGGCCCGGCGCAGGTGGATGTGCGCGTCGTGCTCCCAGGTGAATCCGATCCCGCCGAGCACCTGGATGCAGTCCTTGGCGCAGGAGTAGGCGGCGTCCAGGGCGGTCGCGGCGGCGAGCGCCGTCACGAGCGAGCGCACGCCTCCCGGTTCGTCCAGGACCCGGGCGGCGTCCCAGGCCAGCGCCCGCGCCTGCTCCAGCCGTACCAGCATGTCGGCGCACAGGTGCTTGACGCCCTGGAACCGCCCGATGGGCCGGCCGAACTGTTCGCGCACCTTCGCGTACTCGGCGGCGGTGTGCACCGCCCAGGCGGCGGTCCCGCAGGCGTCTGCGGCGAACAGCGCGCAGGCGGTGTCCCGCACCAGGTCGGAGTCCAGCGCCGACAGCGGCCCGGCCGGTACGACGACCCCGCGCGCCCGCACCTCGGCGGTGGGCCGGGTCGGGTCGGCGCTGTCGTGCGTACGGATCTCCAGGGCGGTGGCGTCGACGGCGAACCAGAGCGTCCCCCGCTCGCTCTCGGCGGCGAGGAGCACGACCTCCGCCTCCCCGCCCCCGAGCACGGGCGGCGCCAGACCGTCCAGCACATGCCCGCCGCCTTCGACGGCGACGGCGGTCAAGCTCCCGGGCCCGAGCGCGACGGCCCCCACCCGCCCGCCGAGCGGCTCGGCCCCGGCCCGCTCCAGGAGTACGGACGCCAACGCGCTCGGCAGGTACGCCCCGGGCAGCGCCGCCCGGGCGGCCTCCTCCACGACGACGGCGAGGTCGAGCAGGGCCCCGCCCTCCAGGTGCGGGAACAGCAACCCCGAGTCGGCCAGGGCGTCCCAGTACCCGGGCCGCACCCCGGTCCGCGGCGGGGCGTCGAGCAGCTTGCGCACTTCCTCGCCCGGCACGTCCCGCGCGAGCCGCCCGCGCACGGCGTCGACCAACTCCGCTTGCTCTTGCGTGATTCCGATGCCCATGCGCGGCAGATTAGAACACGTTCCATTCTGACGGAAGGTCAGATCACTGCCGGTTCCGGCCGATCTCGCCGCCTGGCCCCGGGCACGACAAAGGCCCGGCCCCGGCGAGAGGAGTCGACCTCACACCGGAACCGGGCCCGGAAACCGTTCAGAGACCGCGCACGAACTCCGCGAAGGCGTCGGGGCTCACGGTGAAGGCGGGCCCGCCGGGGTTCTTGGAGTCCCGTACGGCGACGAGGCAGGGCTGGGCGGCGACCTCGACGCATTCACCGCCGTTGCTGCCGCTGTACGAGGACTTACGCCACTCGGCGCCGCCAAGCGGGGCGCACTCGACGCAGTCGCCGCCGGTGTCGCCGCTGTACGAGGACTTACGCCACGACGTGCCCGTCATGTGCTGGATGGTGTCCATGCCGCTCCTCCATTACGCGGGCGATCCGCGCCGCCGACTCCTCCACGGAGAGGGCGGCAGCCTGCAAAAGATCGTATCGGAGCGAACCCTCCCTGAACGCTTGCGGATTGGCCGTCATATGGCCCTGGACGAAGTCCTCGGTATAGACGAGATCATGCCCGTCATCGAGCCGCAAGAGATTGAACTGCCCCATCAGCCCGACATGCGCCCCCGCCTCGAACGGCAGGATCTGCACCTGCACCCACTCCCGCCGCTGCTGCTCCAGCACATGGGCCAGCTGCTCCCGCATGACTTCCCTGCCGCCAATCTCCTGGTGCAGGGCGGCTTCGCTCATCACCACCCACATCAGCGGCGGGTCCTCACGCTCCAAGATCCGCTGCCGGTCCATCCGCGCGGCCACCTTCGCGTCGAGGTCGCCGTCGCTCCGCGACCCCAGCACCGCCCGCGCGTACGCCGGGGTCTGCAGCAGTCCGTAGATCAGCTGAGCCTGGAAGGTGGAGATGTACCCCGCCCGCGCCTCCATCTCGGCGTACGCCTGGAACCACGTCGGCAGCTGGCTCCGTAGCACCAGGCCCACCAGCCGGGAGAAGAAGCCATCGGTGTCGAGCGCCGCGTCCACCCGCTCGGAGAAGTCCCGGGTCGGCACCCTGCGAGCCTTTTCGATCATGTGGATCAGTGATCCGGTGCAGAAGACGCGGCTCCCGAGCTGCGCCTGCTTCAGTCCGGCGGCCTCCCGGAAGCGGCGCAGTTCGGCGCCGTAGTAGTCCAGCGGAGAGGCGCTGGGATCGAGGTCGCGCGGCTGAGGCATGGGACGACACCCCCAAGTACACGCCGTGAGGCGTAGGTTCCGGTCTGTAGTCGAGCGTAGGGGGCCGGTGGCGCCGAGGGACCGGAACGGCCGGAGATAATGCTCTGCCGGGGCGGCAGATCATGGCATTACGGGGGCCGAGGGCGTGCGGGAACGGATCGAAGACCGGTACGAGCTGGAGGCGTTGCTCGGGCAGGGCGGATTCGGTGAGGTCTGGCGGGCGCGGGACGAGCGGGTGGGCCGCCTGGTCGCGGTGAAGATCGGGTATCCGCAGACCCCCGAGGACGCCCGGCGCTTCGAGCGGGAGGCGAGCCTCGCGGGGAACCTGGCGCACCCCCACATCGCCACCGTCCACGACTTCGGCCGTACCCCGCACGCCGGGCGGGACGCGGTGTACCTGGTGATGGAGCTGCTCCGGGGCCGCAGCCTGGACAAGGTGCTGGCCGAGGGCGTGCCCGCGCTCGCCGACACCCTGGCCTGGACGGCGCAGATCGCGGAGGCGCTGGAGGCCGCGCACCGGGCGGGGATCGTGCACCGCGACATCAAACCGGGGAACGTGGTCGTCAGCGACGAGAGTCGGGCGGCGAAGGTCCTGGACTTCGGCATCGCCAAGTCCCAAGGGGCGGCGGGGACCGACCTCACCGGCACCGGGATGGTCATCGGCTCCTTCCCCTACATGGCGCCGGAGCGCTGGACCGGCGGCGCGAACGGGGTTCCCGTCGACGGGCGGGCCGACCTGTACGCGCTGGGCTGCCTGCTGATGGAGTTGCTGACCGGCGAACGCCCCTTCACCTCGCAGGAGATGCATGAACTCCTCGCGCACCACCTGCACACCGTTCCGCCCGCCCCTCGGTCACGCAGGCCGGAACTCCCGGCGGCGCTGGACCCGCTGGTGCTCGGGCTGCTGGCGAAGGACCCCCGGGACCGTCCGGCGACCGCGCGGGAGGTGGCGGACCGGCTCGCGGAGATCGCCCGCACCCCGGCGGCCCCGGCCGGGGTGCCGCCCGTACCGGCGTACTCGCCCACGGTGCACGTCGCCGCGGCGGAATCGGCCGAGGAGGCCGTCCGGGCGCTGATGACCCGTCGGCTGGAGCAGCTGCTGGACGGTGCTCCGGCCGGCCGGGAGCAGCGGCTCGGCGACCTGGTGTCCGACCTGACGGAGGAGTTCGGTCCGAACGACCCGTTGACGGTACGGGGTGCGTACGGGTGGGCGATGAGCGTGCGCGAGAAGTCCCCCGCCGAGCTGGAGCGCGTGCTGCCCCGGATGATGCGGGTCCTGGGAGTGGAACATCCGTACACGGTCTCGGCGCGCGCCGTCTGCCTCGGCGAGGCGGCGGCCTACGGGTCCGGGGACGGTCGCCGGCTCGTCAAGGAGCTGGAGGAGGTCATCGGGCAGGCGCAGCGGGTGCTGGGGCCGTACGACCCCGTCACGCTGACGGCCCGCTACCACCTGTTCGCGGCGGTCCAGCGGGGCGCGGGCACCCTCGGCGGGACCTGGGCGCCGCGTCCCCGCGAGGAGGCGGAGCGCGAGCGGGCGGTGCTGGGGCCGCTGCTGCCCGATCTGGAACGGGGCTTGCCGTCCGACAGCCCGATCCTGCTGGACGTCCGCCGCCGGCTCGCCCACGACGCCTGGCTGGTGGGTGACTTCGGCACGGCCGCGGCCCTTTACCTGCGGCTGTACCGGGATCCCGAGGCCCTGGTGGCGAGGGGGGACGCGGAGGTGGCGTACCGGGTGCTGCGCAGCATCGGGGAGTCGGGAGATCCCGGCTATGCGCTGGCCCTGCTCAAACTGCTGCTGCACAGGCTGGAGGTCCATGTCGGAGGGGCCCACTGGCTGACGCAGCGGGTCCGGGAGACGCGGAGCGATCTCCGCCGCGCGCAGCGGGAGCAGCGCCGCTCCGCCGGAACGGGCACCCTGCCCCGCCTCTTCGGCCGCTGACGGGCCGCGGCCGGTGGGCCCCGGGCCCCGCTCGGGGTCGGGCCGTCGGACCGCCCCCTTCCGGAACCACCGCCGACACCCCCCTTCCGGAACCACCGCCGCACCCCACCCCGGCCGGCCAAACGCAGCCTCGCCGGCGTTTGAGGCGCGAGGCCGTCCACGGGGGCAGCGCCCGGGGGGACGGCGCCGCCCGCTACCCCGGCCGTGACGTCCTACCAGCCGGTAGGGCACCATGGGCCGCCACGCCACCCCGCCCAGCAGGAGGAACACCATGGCCAGCCCCAAGCCGGAGACCCTCGCCGCCTTCGAGGCCGCCAAGGGGTTCATGCCCGTGGGCGAGGGGCTCGCCCTGTACGCAGCCGCGACCGAGGCCGCCGCGCTCGGGCTGCCGTTGCTGGAGGTCGGCACGTACTGCGGGCGGTCCACCATCCTGCTCGCCGACGCCGCCCGTGAGGCGGGTGTGGCCGCGCTGACCGTGGACCACCACCGGGGCAGCGAGGAGCAGCAGCCCGGCTGGGAGTACCACGACGCGACGGTGGTGGACCCCGAGGTCGGGCTGATGGACACGCTGCCGACCTTCCGCCGCACCCTGCACCGGGCCGGCCTGGAGGAGCACGTGATCGCGATCGTCGGCCGGTCCCCGCAGGTCGCGGCGGCCTGGGGCGGCCCGCTCGGCCTCGTCTTCATCGACGGCGGCCACACCGACGAGCACGCGAACGGCGACTACGAGGGCTGGGCCCCGCACCTGGCCGTCGGCGGCACCCTGGTGATCCACGACGTGTTCCCGGACCCGGCCGACGGCGGACAGGCCCCGTACCGGATCTACCTGCGCGCCCTCGCCTCCGGCGCCTTCGAGGAGGTCTCGGTGACCGACTCGCTGCGCGTGCTGCGACGCACCGGCGCAGGCGTCTAGACGATCACCCCGCCCGGGCCGCGGGTATACGCCCCGCCCGGGCGGCGGGCATAACCCGCACAGGGTCTCGGGCATATAAACAGACCACGCCCTCGGATGGCCCAGCCCGGGCCTCCCGGGACGGGGCCGGTCTAGCATCGCGACGTGCGCTACGACGAGAGTCCCCCGCCCCCAGAGTCCGCCTCCTCGATCAGTCCGGACCGGCGCTGGTTCATGCGCCGCTCCGCCCTCACCATCGCGGTCGCGTCCCTCGCCCCGGCCGCGCTGGCGGCCTGGGTGTTGACCCAGACGCTCACCGGGTCCGGCCAGGACCGACAGCCGCCCCCGGCCGCCGCGTTGCCCGCCTCCCACGCCACCCACCTGGACGGCAAGCCGAACCCGGCCACCGGCGCGGCCGGTGCCACCCCCACCGGCGGCTCCCCCTCCGCGCAGCCGCCCGCCAAGGGCCCGCTGGCCGGCCGGACCGTGGTCGTCGACCCCGGCCACAACACCGGCAACTTCGACCACACCACCGAGATCGACCGCCAGGTGGACATCGGCACCAACCGCAAGGAGTGCGACACCACCGGCACCACCACCAACTCGGGCTATATGGAGGCCGAGTTCACCCTGGACGTGTCCCGTCGGCTGCGCACCCTGCTGGAGGCCAAGGGCCTCAAGGTGGTGTTCACCCACGAGACGGACCGCGCCTGGGGTCCGTGCATCGACGAGCGGGCCCGCATCGGCAACGAGGCGAAGGCCGACGCCGTCGTCTCCGTCCACGCCGACGGCGTCTCCGAGGGCAACCGCGGTTACCACGTGATCCTCCCGGCCGAGGTCAAGGGCGGGAAGGCGGACACCGCGAAGATCGTGGAGCCCTCCCGGCTGCTCGGCGAACGCATCGCGCGCAACTTCGCCCGCACCACGGGTTCGAGCCCCGCCAACTACCTCGGCAGCGGAACCGGTTTGGTGATCCGCGACGATCTGGGCGGACTGAACCTCTCAACCCGGCCCAAGGTGTTCATCGAATGCGGCAACATGCGTGACAGCAAGGACGCGGCGCAACTGACCAACCCGCAGTGGCGCCAGAAGGCGGCACAGGGGATCGCGGACGGCATCGTCGGCTTCCTCGGCGGGTAGTCCTACCGGGGCGGTCCGCCGCCCCGGCCCGCTCGGCCACGGAAAACCTCCGTACCATGGTGCCGCCCGCCCCGCTCCAGCCCTGATCTGCGACCGCGGCACCACGAGACGACCGAGAACGAGAAGGACACCTAAGACGTGAACATCCGCTCCCTCACTCGAGGCGACGGCGTGGTGATCGGAGCAGCGGTGCTGCTGTTCATCGCCTCGTTCCTCGATTTCTACACCGTCACCGGCGCCGACATGCCGAGCGTGTGGAACACCGACTACAGCGGCCTCGCCCTGCCGGCCATCTTCCTGCTCGGCTTCGTCGCGGCGGGGCTGCTGATCGCCGCCCGCTTCCAGCCGGAGTCCCGCAAGGTCCTCGGTCTGCCCCTGGCCGCCTGGGGCACGGTGCTCGCCGTCGCCGCCGCCTGGAACGCGCTGTGGTCGCTGATCGTCTGCCCGTCCCGGCTGGACCTCGGCGCCGGCTGCATCCTGTCCTTCCTCGCCGTCCTCGCGCTGGCCGGCGTGGCCGTCGCCGGGCCGATGATCCCGGCGCTGGCCGGTCAGCTCGTCCCCGAGCCGCGGCCGGCGGCCGTCCCGCCGTACGGGGGCCAGCCCGGCGCCGGTTACGGATACCCGGGCGCCCAGCAGCAGCCGTACGGTGCCACCCCGCAGCCGGTCCCGCCGTACGGCGGCACGCCGACGCCCGGCCCCGGTCCGCACGACGCGACCCCGACCCCGGCCCCGACCCCCGCGCCGGCGGCGGACTTCTCCCCGTTCTGGTTCGCCGTCCCGGTGGCCCGTCCGCTCCTCCCCGAGGACGGCTCGCCCACCCCGATCGCGGAACTCGCCCCCGGCACCTGGTACCTGGCCGTGGAGCAGCGCGGCGATTCCACCCTGGTCGCCCAGACGCAGGACGGCCGCCGCGGCGTCCTGAACGACACCTCGGGCATCCAGCGCGGGTAACCCCCGGACGCCCCGACGGCCCCCCGCCCTTCCGGGTGGGGGGCCGTTGCCCTACAGTCTCCTGACGCATCGTCAGGTGAAGGCCGTCACCGGACTCGCCGGGGCTTCACCGGGACTCACAGGGGGACCGCACATGCGCCTGGGACTCGCACTCGGCTACTGGGGCCGCGGCCCCGGCCCGGACCACCTCGCCCTGGCGAAGGAGGCCGAGCGGCTCGGGTACGACTCGGTGTGGACCGCCGAGGCCTGGGGCTCGGACGCCTTCACCCCGCTGACCTGGATCGCCGCGCACACCTCCCGCATCCGGCTCGGCACCGCCATCGCGCAGATGGCCGCCCGCAGCCCCACCGCCACCGCCATGCACGCCCTGACCCTGGACCACCTCTCGGGCGGCCGGATGATGCTGGGCCTCGGCCTGTCGGGGCCGCAGGTGGTGGAGGGCTGGTACGGGCGCCCGTTCCCCGCGAGCCCGCTCACCGCGACCCGGGAGTACGTGGACGTCATCCGCCAGGTGCTGCGCCGCGAGGCCCCCGTCCGCCTCGACGGCCGCTTCCACAGCCACCCGTACAGCGGCGCGGACGGCACGGGCGTCGGCAAGCCCCTGAAGTCCATCACCCACCCGCTGCGCGCGGAACTGCCGCTCCTTCTAGGCGCGGAGGGGCCGAAGAACATCGCCCAGACGACCCGGATCGCGGACGGCTGGCTCCCCCTGTACTGGTCGCCGAGCCGCCCCGATGTCTACGCGGCCTCGCTCACCACGCTCCCCGAGAACTTCGTGATCGCGCCGATGGCCCGCGCCGAGGTCTGCGACGACGTCGCGGAAGGGCTGCTGCCGGTGAAGGCGATGCTGGGCTTCTACATCGGCGGCATGGGCCACGCCGCCCGCAACTTCCACGCCGACCTGATGGCCCGGATGGGCTACGAGGAGGAGGCGCGCCGCATCCAGGAGCTCTTCCTGGCCGGCCGCAAGGAGGAGGCCGTGCTGGCGGTCCCCGACGCGTTCGCCGACGAGATCTCCCTGATCGGACCGCGCGGGCGGATCGCGGAGCGCCTCGACCTCTGGCGCGAGGGCCCGGTCACCGACCTCCTCCTCACCGCCCCCGACCCCCACACTCTGCGCGTCCTCGCGGAGCTCAACAGCTAGGGCGTCTCCACGGGTGCCTCCGGCACGGCCGCGAGCAGTTCCCGAAGGTCCGGCGACATCACGGCGATCTCGATGGCGGGGCCGGTCGGGAGGGCGCAGGTGACGATGCGGGAGCCGGGGTTGATGGAGAGGCCCTCCCGCACCGACGGCGGCCGGACGGCGGTGGCGCGGGCGCCGGTGAGGTCGACGGCCGGGCCCCGCCAGGTGAGACGGGCCGCGCCTTGTTCGACCTCCACCCGGCCGGGCCGCCAGCGTCCCCGGCCCGCCGGCCGGCGGGCCATGCAGGGGATGCCGGCCGGGGAGCCGGCCGCCGCACGTCGGCGCTGTAGGCGCCGGACCAGCCAGCCCGTCAGCGCGGCCAGGACGGCGAGGAAGAGGAATCCGAACATCCGCTCATCTTGGGTTCCGCCCGGCCACGGCACAAATCACGAGGGGGCCCCGGCGTCGGGGATGGTCTCGATCCGTTCCCGATTGAGCAGGTAGGCGGGCAGATGGGGCTGCTTCGGGTCGACGGGGAACCCCCGGTCGTAGGCGATGCTCGCCATCGCGAGCGGCCCCAGTGCCACCCGGGCCCGCGGCGCGGCCGAGTTTCCCCAATAGCCGCCGTGCTCCGCGAGGGCTTCGGCGAGCGCCTGGGCGAAGGCGTCGTGGTCGCCCGTGACGAGGCGGTGGAACAACGCGATCGGCTGGTAGTCGACGCGGTTCACGAAGTCCTTCGGCGCGTGCGTCAGGTTCTCGGGCATCGAGGTCCGCATGGTGGCGAGCAGTTTCCCCACGACGTCGTCCATGGACCCCCGGCGAGAGAGGTACGTGTGCAGGGTGTCGACCCAGGCCAGGACGTACTCGTCGACGGAGTCGTCCTCCCGCAGTCTCTCCAGGGGCACCCGGCACAGCAGGCCGACCCGCTCCGTCTGGCGGCACACGATCGCCAGGTAGAGGGCGTCGAGCCAGGCGCGGGCGTCGGCGGGCGGTTCGGCGGGCGTCTCGGGCAGGTCCCTGACGAGGTCCTCGCCCAGCCGGCACTCCTGGGGCTGCGCGCCGCAGAACAACGCGGAGCCGAGCTGCACGGCGGTGGCCCAGGCCTCCCACGTGTCGATCCACGCCCCGTCGGGGTCGTCCGCGCAGTGGGCGTGGGCGAGGGCGAGGGCGGAGCCGAACGCGTCACCCAGCCCCGCCGGGTCCTGGTCGAGACGCCCTATCGACTCGGCGGTGGTCTGCGTGAGCGCGTCGATGTCGGGTGCCCCGGTCGCGGCGCGGCCGGCGAGCCGGCCGGCGCGGTCGAGGCGGACCAGGCCCTTCATCAGGGCGAGCAGCGGCGGCGGGGGCCGCAGGGAGAAGGTGCGGGTGGCCTCGTCGAAGACGGTCAGGGACGTCAGGCCTCCGTCGTGCCACCAGTAGACCTGCGGGGACAGCCCGCCCGGCCCGTCGCCCCAAGCCCCCAACGCGTAGGCGGCGAGGGAGTTGAGGGCGTCGACCACCGATCCGTCGGCGATCGGGTGGTACACGAGGTTGTGCCGACTGGGAACGACGACCAGGGCGCCGGCCTCCGGGAGCGGCTCCCCGATGACCTGCCGTGCCACCTCGGACAGGTACAGGGCCTTGGCGGCGACGAAGTGCGAGTCGCCGTAGACGGAGTACAGCCTCGCCCCTCCCTCGCCGGGCACCTCCGCCGACTCGACGGGCACACGCCTCAGGTTCGCGTACGCCGCACGACCCAGCTCCCCGAGCCCGGCGCGCTCCACGTCCCGGTCCGTGAGGATGCGCACGCTCGTGGGGCCGTCGAGGGCGTAGGCGAAGACGAGCCCGTCGGCCACCACGCGCGCGTACCGCATGACAGCGGCCAGTTCGGGGGTGAACGCCCCCGTGGGCAGCAGCCGGACGTGCGCGCCCCGCAGCAGCTCCTCGGCGCTCTCCTCGCCTTGTCCGCCGGTCGCCAGGGCGGCGAAGTGCGCGGCGACCAGGTCGGGCCAGTGGTCCTGCGGCACCTGACGGCACCTGTGCGCCAGGTTGTGCAGTGAGTGGTGGAGGCGGTCGCGGGCGTAGGAGGCGGTGAGCTCCCGCAAGCGGGCCGCCTGCGCGACGGTCAGCATCGGCAGTTCGGAGTCCGGGGCGTCCGAGGGGTGAAGGGCGTCGTCTCGTGTCACACCCCGACCCTACGAGGCGGGTGTGACAACCCGGCCCGAGGCCCGTCGCCGATCACGTTCCAGGCCGGACGGCGCGAACGGGACGGGCCGGCCGGGCGCGTGTGCCCGTCCGACCCGTCCGCGGCGCCGCCCGGCGGGCCTAACCCTTCAGTTGGGACAGGCTCGGGACCTGGTCCTCCACGGGGGCGCCGGCGCTCTTGCCCGCGTCCTTCACACCGCCGATGACGTCCTGGAAGGAGGTGATGTCGCCGTCGCTCGCGTCGCCCTTGCGGAGCTTGGAGCCGAGGCCCTTGAGGGATTCGATGCCCGCGGTGAGCGGGGCCACCGCCTTCGACAGCAGCGGGTCGCCCTTGGCGTTCTGGAGGGCCGCCTTGAGCCGGTTGTAGGCGAAGGCGCCCGCCAGACCGGCCTTGACGAGCGCGAACGTACGGCCCTTCGCGCCCTTCTTGAACTTGCCCGCCTTGTACGGCTTGATGATCCACTGGTAGGTCGCCCCGGCCGCGAGACCGGCGTTTGCGACGAAGCGGGTCTTGGCGAACTTCTGTCGCTCGGCGGAAGTGCTGGGCGTCGGCTCGGCCGCGGCGGCCTGCGCGTCGGCGGCCGAGGCGGCCCCCTCGGCTTCGGCGAAGGCGGCCACGGCGACCGAGACGTCGTCGTCCTGGGTTCTCGTGACCGTGCCGGAGCCGCCGCCGGAACCGCAGGCGGTCGCTCCGGCGAGGAGCGCGCAGGACAGCAGGGCCGCCGTCAGCGCGCGGCGGATGCGGGCGGGTGTGAGGGGGTGCGTCACGGTTGCCTCCGGGGACTGAGGTGTCCTCCGCAGCCTGACCCGGGCAGCGCGACTGCGCTACTTGGGGGACCCGTTCGGGGTTTGTCCCGCCGTGCGGCGGCAAGACGAGGGACATGCGGACATACACCAGAGCACCCGCCCGAGGCAGCGGCCTGGGCCGGGCCGTTGCCGTCCTGGCCGACGTGCTGGCTTTCGTGATCGGCCTGTGGATCCTGCTCTACCTGCTGGACGCCAACCGGGGCAACGCGCTCGTCGACTTCGTCCACGACGCCGCGACCTGGCTCGCGAACTGGTCGTACGACCTGTTCACCTTCGACCGCGAATGGGTCCAGGTGGTGGTCGGTTACGGCCTGGCCGCGGTGGTCTACCTCTTCATCGGTCACCTCGTCTCGGGCTGGCTCTACCGCCGCTGAGCCCGAGACCCGCCCCCGGCCGCCGCCACGTCCGAAGTGGCGGCCGCCGGCGTTCCGGCGCCCGGGGCGGGGGAGCCGCAACGCCGGACGGGCCTCGACCGCCCGCCCGGAGCGCGGGACCGGGGCGCTTCGTCAGCCGCAGCAGTCCGGTTCGAGGCCCGGGGGGAGGGAGAGACCGCCGAAGATCTCGCCCGTCGCCTCGTCGCCGCCGAGCGCGGCCACGGCCAGCAGCAGCGAGCCGGCCGTCCAGGTCGTCTGCTCGACCGGCCAGACCGCCTCGTCCCGGAACACGTAGCCCGTCCAGTACATGCCGTTCTCGGCCCGAAGGTGCCCGATCGAGCGCAGGATGTCCAGCGCCCGGTCCGACTCCCCGATGGCCCACAGCGCGAGCGCCAGCTCGCAGGACTCCCCGCCCGTCACCCACGGGTTGGGCAGCACGCACCGCACGCCCAGCCCCGGGACCACGAACTCGTCCCAGCGCCCGTCGATGCGCGCCTTCGCCTCGGCGCCGGTGACGGCGCCCCCGAGCACCGGGTAGTACCAGTCCATCGAGTACCGCGACTTGTCCAGGAACCGCTCCGGGTGCCGCCGTATCGCGTGCCCCAGCGCACCCGCCGCCAGCTCCCAGTCCGGCTGCGGGTCCCCTCGGTGGTCGGCGATGGCCAGCGCGCACCGCAGCGCCTGGTGGATGGAGGAGGAGCCGGTCAGCAGCGCGTCGCCGACGGGCGTGCCGTCCGCCTCCCGCTTCCAGCCGATCTCGCCGCCCGGCTGCTGCAGCGCGAGCACGAACTCCACGGCCGCGTACACCGCCGGCCACATGCGGTCCAGGAACGGGTCGTCGCCCGTGGCGAGGTAGTGGTGCCAGACACCGACCGCTATGTAGGCGACGAAGTTGCTCTCGCGGCTCGCGTCCTGCGGCTCGGCGGTGTCCACGCCGTCGGGCCGGTCGGCGTAGGCCGCGTACCAGGAGCCGTCCTGGTTCTGGTGCCGCGCCAGCCACTCGTACGCCCGCTCCGCGGCCCGGTGCTCCCCGGCCGCGTCCAACGCCATCGCGGCCTCGGTGTGGTCCCACGGGTCCAGGTGGTGGCCGCGGAACCACGGGATGGCGCCGTCGGCGCGCTGCGCCGCGAGGATCCCGGCGACCGTGCCCGCCGCCTGCTCGGCGGTCAGTACGCCGTCCAAGACCAGGTGTTCGGTGCGTCCGGGCGTGCTCACTGCGCCGCGCCGAGGGGCAGGTGGGGCTTGGTCGCGTAGGCGACGAAGCTCTTGCCGATGACCGGGTTGAGGGCCTGCTCGGCGAGCCGCGTGGCCAGCGGCTTCTTCATGATGTCCCAGACCAGGAGCTTGTGGTAGGCCTTCACCGGCAGCGCCTTGTCGTTGTCGACGCCGAACGCGCACTTGAGCCACCAGTAGGGGGAGTGCAGGCCGTGCGCGTGGTGCGTGCCGTACGGCTTGAGTCCCGCGGCTTCCATCTTCCCGAGCAACTCGTCCGCCTTGTAGATGCGGATGTGGCCGCCCTCGACCTCGTGGTAGGCGTCGGACAGCGCCCAGCAGATCTTCTCCGGGCCGTAGCGCGGCACGGTGATCGCGATGCGGCCGCCCGGCTTGAGCACGCGCACCATCTCGGCGAGCACGCCCTTGTCGTCGGGGATGTGCTCCATCACCTCGGAGATGATGACGACGTCGAAGGACTCGTCGGGGAAGGGCAGGGCCAGCGCGTCGCCCTCCATCGCGGTGGCGGTGGCGCCCGCGGGGGCCTCGCCGGCCTCCTTCATGGCGGCGAACCACTTGGCGACCTCGCGGATCTCCTCGCCGTTGCGGTCCACGGCGACCACCTGGGCTCCGCGCCGGTAGCACTCGAAGGCGTGCCGGCCTGCGCCGCAGCCCAGGTCGAGAACGCGGTCGCCGGCGGCGAGCGGGAACCGGGAGAAATCGACGGTCAGCACGGGGTCCTGCCTTCGCGGGTCGCGGGGTGTACGGGGGTGATGGGTGGAACGGTGTCAGCGCGAGCGGCGGGCACGGGCCTGCTCGATGGCGGCCCGGTAGTGGACCACGGTCCCCTCGGCGGCCTTCGCCCAGGTGAACCGGGCCAGGACTCTCTCGCGTCCGGCGGCGCCGAGCCGGGCGCGCAGCCCCTCGTCACCCAGCAACCGGCCCAGCGCGGCGGCCAGGGCGCCCGCGTCGCCGGGCGGCACGGCCAGGCAGGTCTCCCCGTCGGGTCCGGCGACCTCGGGGATCGCCCCGCCGGTCGTGGCGACGAGCGGGGTGCCGGTCGCCATGGCCTCGGCGGCGGGCAGCGAGAAGCCCTCGTACAGGGAGGGCACGCAGGCGACCTGGGCGCCGCGCACCAGGTCCACGAGCTCGGCGTCGGTGATGCCCTTGACGAAACGCACGGCGTCCTGAAGCCCGTACGCCTCGATCGCGCGGGCGACCGGGCCCTTCTCGGCGCGTTTGCCGACGACGACCAGGTGCGCCTCGGGCCGTTCGGTGCGCAGCTTGGCGAGCGCCTCGACGAGGTGCACGAGCCCCTTGAGCGGCACGTCGGCGCTGGAGGTCGTCACGATCCGCCCGGGGACCTCCGCCACCGAGGCGTCGGGCGACCACAGGTCGGTGTCGGCTCCGATGTGTACGACATGGATGCGCTCGTCGCGCACGCCGAGGTGCTCGGCGATCTCCTGCCGGGAGGAACCGGAGACGGTGAGGACGGAGGGCAGGCGGCGGGCGACGCGGCCCTGCATGCGGGTGAAGGCGTACCAACGGCGGACGGACAGGCGCTTCTTGCGGTCCTTGGCGGCGGCCAGGTCCAGCTTCCGGTCGACGGTGATCGGGTGGTGGATGGTGGTGACGAGCGGCGCGCCCAACTCGCCCAACAGGCCGTAGCCGAGGGTCTGGTTGTCGTGGATGACGTCGAAGTCACCGGCGCGGGCGGCGAGGTGGCGCCGGGCCCGCAGGGAGAACGTCAGCGGCTCGGGGAAACCGCCGGTCCACATGGTGGCGACCTCAAGGGCGTCGATCCAGTCCCGGTACTCGTCGCGTGACGGCGTACGGAAGGGGTCGGGGCTGCGGTACAGGTCCAGGCTCGGCAGCTCGGTGAGGGTGGCGCCGGTGTCGAGCACCGGGTAGGGCTGCGCGCCGATCACTTCCACCGAATGGCCCAGCCGCACGAGCTCGCGCGAGAGGTGCCGGACGTAGACGCCCTGGCCACCGCAGAACGGGTTCCCCTTATAAGTGAGGAGTGCGATGCGCAACGGGCGGTCGCCGTCGGCGACGGAACCCGCGAAAGGGCTCGTCACCATGGCCTCTGCGGTCACTCTCGGCCCCCTTCTCCCTGCACTTTCGCCGGAGCGTAACCGCTCGCATAATGTAGAACAAGTTTCAGACTTGATCCGTCGAAGAGCATTGAATCTACCGGCCGGAAACCACACCGTAAGAGGCGGAGCAGGTGATTCACGCCACGGCTCCGGCGGCTGACATGCTGAGGGCGAACCCGACGCGAACAGCCCCCGCCAACGACACGGAACGCCTTGGAACAGGACAGATGACAGTGGAAGCGAAGGCCGTGACCACGCCGGCGTCCCCACCCCTGACGGAACGCCAGGAGGCGCGGCGACGGCGGATTCTGCACGCCAGCGCGCAGCTGGCCGGGCGGGGCGGTTTCGACGCGGTCCAGATGCGCGAGGTCGCGGAGGCGGCGGGCGTGGCGCTGGGCACCCTGTACCGGTACTTCCCCTCCAAGATCCACCTGTTGGTCGCCACCATGCAGGACCAGCTCCAGCACATGCACATGACGCTGCGCAAGCGGCCCCCCGCGGCGCAGGACCCGGCGGCCCGCGTCGCCGAAACCCTCATGCGCGCGTTCCGGGCCCTCCAGCGGGAGCCGCACCTGGCGGACGCGATGGTCCGTGCCCTGACCTTCGCGGACCGCAGCGTGAGCCCGGAGGTGGACACGGTCTCGCGGCTGACGACGGCGATCATCCTGGACGCGATGGGCCTGGAGTCCGCTCCGACGGCGGAACAGCTCTCGGCGGTCCGGGTGATCGAGCACACCTGGCACTCGGCACTGATCACCTGGCTCTCGGGCCGCGCCTCGATCGCCCAAGTGAAGATCGACATCGAGACGGTCTGCCGCCTGATCGACCTGACGGACCCGGAAAGGGCCTGAACCCGCCCCTGTGGGGCTGGGTGTCGGCGGGGCGGTGTCAGGGACGGTATGGGGGTTTCCCGTCAGTCCCATCGTCTCTCCGGGTCGCGCCGGTCCCTCAAGGGCGCTCCTTCGTCGCGTCGCTACGCGATGGCCTTCGGCCACCCTTGGCCGACCGACCCGCCCCGGATCAACGAAGACTGCCGAGAAACCCCCAAAGGAACGGTCACGGGGCGGAGAGGCGCAGGAACGGCCCTCTCAGGGACCGTCAGGGCGCCCCAGGACCAGCCACACCAAGGCCCGGCCCCTTTGCACGCGGATTCCGCACCGGGCAGGCCCAGACCACACCAGAGAGCGCCCCAGACAACGCAAGGGCACACCAGGCGCGTAGCGATCTGTCGCGTGGGCCTGTTCACCGGGGCGCCGCCCTGCCTGCCGTGAGGGGCTGGTGGAGGAGGAAGCCCCCGTGCCATCCCTGATCCCGTCCCACCGGCACCCCGCCCTCCCGAAGGCCCCCGCCCCGCCTACTCCTCCGGCGGGAACACCGCTTCGCCCGTGGTGAGCAGGGTGATGGTGATGGCCTCCACCGGGCAGCCCTCGGCCGCCGTGAGGACCGGCTCGTTGGCGTCCGTCTCCGGTTCGCGGGGGTGTGACTGGCGCGCCGAGTCGAGGGTGAAGCCCGTCGGGGCGTGGTTCACGCACATGCCCGAGCCGATGCAGACGCCCCGGTCCACCTCGATCTGCCAGCGGTCCCCCATCACGCACCGGCCCCGGTTGCCTCGTATCCCGCCGGCAGATGGATCATCTTGTGCTCCAGGTACTCGCTCAGCCCCTCGGGGCCGAACTCCCGCCCCACACCACTGTTCTTGTAGCCGCCGAACGGTCCCAGCATGTCCAGGCTGAAGGTGTTCACGTTGAAGGTGCCGGTGCGGACGGCGCGGGCGAAGTCGAGGCCGTGTTCGACGTCGCCGGTCCAGACGCTGCCGCTGAGGCCGAACTCCGAGTCGTTGGCGACGCGTACCGCCTCGGCCTCGTCCCCGTACGGGATGAGGCAGACGACGGGCCCGAAGATCTCCTCCTGGGCGATCCGCATCGAGTTGTCCACGTCCCCGAACAGGGTGGGCTCCACGTACCAGCCCCGCTCCAGCGCCGCCGGGCGGCCGCCACCGGTGAGGATCTTGGCGCCTTCCTCCTGCCCGATCCGGATGTAGTCCAGCGAGCGCTGCTGCTGCCGGCGGGCCACCAACGGCCCGAGCTGTGTCGCCGGGTCCAACGGGTCTCCGACGACCAGCGCCCCCGCGGCGGCGGCGAGGGCCTCCGCGATCTCCCCGTAGCGGCCGCGCGGTGCGAGGACCCGGGTCTGGGCCACGCAGGCCTGCCCGTTGTTCATCCAGGCGGCGGGGACGATCCCGGCGATGGTCGATTCCAGGTCGGCGTCCGGCAGGATCACGGCGGCGGATTTGCCGCCGAGTTCGAGGGTCACCCGCGTCAGGTTCCTCGCGGCCACCTCCATGACGCGCTTGCCGGCCGCCACCGACCCGGTGAAGGCGACCTTGTCGATTCCGGGGTGGCCGACGAGGTACTCGCTGACCTCCCGGTCGGCGGGCAGGATCGACAGCACGCCCTGCGGCAGGCCGGCCTCCCGCGCGATGTCGGCCAGGATGTAGGAGTCGAGCGGGGACTCCGGCGAGGGCTTGAGGATCACCGCCGACCCGGTGAGCAGCGCGGGCGCGAGTTTGGCCGCGGCCACGAACTGCGGGACGTTCCAGGGGATGACGGCGGCGACGACGCCCACCGGCTCGCGCCGCACGAGGATGGGGCCGAGCGCGCCCTGGCGGTGTTCCTCGTACGGGTAGTCGCGCGCGACGGTGATCGCCGCGTCGTAGACCATCATCGACCCGAGCGCCTGGGCGAGGACGCTCCAGGAGTAGGGGGACCCGTTCTGGGAGCTGATCGAGCGGGCTATCTCCTCGTGCCGGACGGCGATGGCGTCCTTGATCCTGGAGACGACGGCGATCCGCTCCTCCAGGGTCATCCGGGGCCAGGGCCCCTCGTCGAAGGCCTTGCGCGCGGCGGCGACGGCGCGGTCCACGTCCGCGGCGCAGGCGTGCGGGACGCTGCCGATGACCTGCTCGGTGTGGGGTGAGACGACGGAGATGGTGGCCTCGCCCAGCGGATCGGTCCATTCCCCGCCGATGAACAGCTGTCCGTGTTGCACGAGCTCGGTCATGGCAAGGCCTCCTGCGGCTACGGCTACCAGCGGGCTGGGCGTCCCGGAACTGATACCAGTTCTAGTTCCAGGAGTCCACGGCTCGGACGTGATCGTCGGGAGCGGGACGTCCGCCGGGGGGCGCGGAGCCGACGACTAGTCAGAACCGTTCCACAGATGGTGGACTGGGGCGACCAATGCAACACGTTCTCGTTCACCTGGGAGCCCGCATGACACCCCTCGCCCCACCTCAGGTCACCGACCACGGCGGAGGCGTGTGGGGCATCAAGGTCCCCATCCCCGACAACCCGCTCGGGCACACCCTCGTCCACGTCCTCGACACCGACCGCGGACCGGTCCTGATCGACACCGGCTGGGACGACCCCGACTCCTGGGACACCCTCGTGGCCGGGCTCGCCGCGCTCGGCATCGCCGTCACCGACCTCCACGGCGTCGTCATCACCCACCACCACCCCGACCACCACGGCCTGTCGGGGCGGGTCCGGGACGTGTCGGGCGCCTGGATCGCCATGCACGCCGCCGACACCGAGGTCGTCGTACGGACCCGCTCCGCCGAACCGGGCGTCTGGTACGACTACATGAGCGAGAAGCTGGCCGGCGCCGGCGCCCCCGAGGAACACATCGCCCCGCTGCGGGCGGCCCGGGCGGGCGGCCGGACGCGGACCCTGCCCGGGCTGCGGGCCGCCGTCCCCGACCGGGAGATCGTCCCCGGCGAGTTGCTGCCCCTGGCCGGACGCGCGCTGCGCGCGATCTGGACCCCCGGCCACACCCCCGGCCACGTCTGCCTGCACCTGGAGGAGGCCCACCCGGACAACCTCCCGGGCAACGGCCGTCTCTTCTCCGGCGACCACCTCCTGCCCGGCATCTCCCCGCACATCGGGCTCTACGAGGACCCGCAGGACGAGCGGGTCACCGACCCCCTCGGCGACTACCTCGCCTCCCTCGAACGCGTCGGCCGGCTGCGCCCGGCCGAGGTGCTCCCCGCGCACCAGCACCCCTTCACCGACGCCCCGGCCCGGGTGCGCGAGCTGCTGGCCCACCACGAGGAGCGGCTGGCCGGGCTGTGGGAGCTGCTCGCGAGGCCGTTGACCCCGTGGGCGCTGGCCGAGCGGATGGAGTGGAACCGGCCCTGGGAGCAGATCCCCTACGGCTCCCGGAACATCGCCGTCTCCGAAGCGGAAGCGCACCTGCGCCGCCTGGTGAAGCAGGGCCGCGCGGAGGCGGTACCGGGCACGGACCCGGTGACGTACCGGGCCGTGTGACGCGCGGGGTGGCGGGCCGGGTGTAGCGGGTGTGACGCGCGCGCCGGACGAGGCGTAAGGGGCACTCCCGGCCGGCGCCCCCCGCAGGGGCCACCCGGTGCGCCCGTTCGGGGCCGGTACAGTAAGGCCGTCGTCCACACTTCCGTGCGGGGGGAAGCCGGTGCGAATCCGGCGCTGACCCGCAACCGTGACCCGCACCCGGCGCCCCTCCCGGCGCCGCCGGCGGGGAGCCGGGATGCCCCGTCGGGAGTGCGCGGCTCGTGCCGCCGGGTCCCCGGCGGCCGGCACCGTCGAGGTATACGGAGCCGGAGCCCGGTACCGCGTGTGCTCGCGTGGGCCTGCCTCCGCTCCCCAGCACGAGAGGCACCCGCCCCGCCATGAACGTCCGCCGCAGCGCCGCCGCGCTCGCCGCCTCCGCCGTGCTCTGCGCGGGCGCCGCCCCCGCGGCCCTCGCCGCCCCCTCCCCCTCCCCGGCGCCGGTCGTCCCCTCCGGGCTGTTCGGTCAGGCCGACCCCACCTACGACGGTGTGTGGCGCCAGTCGTTCGCGCTGCTCGCCCAGGACACGATCGGCTTGAACCCCTCCCCGCAGGCCGTGGCCTGGCTCGCCGGCCAGCAGTGCGCCGACGGCGGTTTCGCCTCCTTCCGCGCGGACGCGACGAAGCCGTGCGACCCGGCGACGCCGCTGGACACGAACGCCACCGCCGTGGCCCTACAGGCCCTCAAGGCGCTCGGCGGTCACGACGCGGCGGTCGAGAAGGGCGTGGACTGGCTCAAGTCCGTCCAGAACGAGGACGGCGGCTGGGCGTACGTCCCGGGCTCCCCGAGCGAGGCGAGTTCCACCTCCGTCGTCATCAGCGCGCTCGCCGTGGCGGGCCAGAAGCCGGCCGACGTCAAGTCCAAGGCGGGCAAGTCCGCGTACGACGGCCTGCTCTCCTTCCGGCTGGGCTGCGCCGCCGAGCCGGCCTCCGACCGGGGCGCGTTCGGCTACCAGCCGACCGACGGCAAGCTCCCCGCCAACGCCGACGCGACGGCCGCCGCGACCCTGGCCGGCCTCGGCAAGGGAGCGGTCGTCGCCCCCGCCGGCGCCGACACCCCCGCGACCGCGCCGGCCTGCCCGGCGGGCGCCGACGACCCCGCCACCGGCGACCCGGCGGCCGCCGCCCAGGGCGCGGCCGGATACCTGGCCGAGGCCCTGAAGAAGGACGGCCACCTCACCGCCGCCACCCCCGGCGCCGACCAGCCCACCCCCGACACCGGCAACACGGCCGACGCCGTCATCGCCCTCGCCGCGGCCGGCCACAAGCAGTCGGCGGCCGGCGCGCTGGAGTGGCTCAAGGCCAACTCGGCGCAGTGGGCCAAGGGCAACCCGGCCGCCCTCGCCACCCTGGTCCTCACCGCGCACGCCACGGGCACCGACCCGCGCGCCTTCGGCGGTACCGACCTGGTGGCGGCGCTGAACGCGACGGGCCCGGCCGCGCAGACCCCGGCGACGGGCGGCATGACGAAGGCCGACAGCAAGGACGGCTCCGGCAACGGCGCCCTCGGCTGGATCATCGGCGCGGGCGCCGCCGCCGGCATCGGCATCGGCTTCCTGCTGAGCGGCCGCCGGAAGAAGAACCAGGCCTGATGCGCAGGCTGCCCGCTTACGCCGTCGCTCTCGGCGTCCTCCTCACCCTCCTCGCCGCATCGCCCGCCTTGGCATCGGCATCGAGCTACCGCTACTGGTCGTTCTGGGACGGCGGCGCCAAGGGCCCCTGGGCCTACGCCACCCAGGGCACGGCGGCCCGCCCGGCGGACGGGACCGTCCAGGGCTTCCGCTTCGCGGTGAGCAAGGACGCCGGGGACAAGGCGTCCCGGCCGCGTACGGACGCCGACTTCGCGGCGCTCTGCGCGGGCACCCCGGCGGTGGACGGCAAGAAGCGGGTTGCCCTGGTCATCGACTTCGGTCTCCCCGAGGACTCGCCCTCCGGCGAGGCGCCGCCGCAGGCCGGCCCGCGCACCGCCTGCGCGCAGGTCGCCCCGGACGCCACCACCGCCGAGGCACTGGCCTCGGTGGCGAAGCCGCTGCGCTACAACAGCGCCGCGCTGCTGTGCGCGATCTCCGGCTACCCGAAGCTGGGTTGCGGCGAGCCGCTCGCCGACGGCGCGCACCAGGAGCCGAAGACCGCCCCGGTCAAGGACGGCGGCCCCTCCGCGGGACTGCTCGCGGGCATCGCGGCGGTAGCCGTCCTCGCGGTGGCCGCCGTCCTGCGGTCCCGCCGCCGCTCCCGATGACCCCGGGCCGCCGGGTCCCGGCCACGGCGACCACGCACGCCGCCGCACCCGACCACGCGACCCCGGCCCGGGGCGGCGCGGTCGCGGCCGGTCGGGGGTCGCGGGCGGCGACGTACGAAAGGAAGGGGTTGCGCGGAGCCCCCGAGGCGCGTCGCGGCAACGCCCTGCACGCGGGGGCCTGGTGGGTGTGGGCGCTCGGGCTCGCCACCGCCGCCTCGCGGACCACCAACCCGCTCCTGCTCGGGCTGATCGTCGCCGTCGCCGGTTACGTCGTCGCCGCCCGCCGCACCGCCGCGCCCTGGGCCCGTTCGTACGGCGCGTTCCTGCGGCTGGGCCTCGTCGTCATCGGCCTGCGCCTGGTCTTCTCGACCCTTCTCGGCTCACCCGTCCCCGGCGCGCACACCCTCCTCACGCTGCCCGAGATCGCCCTGCCCGCGTGGGCGCAGGGCATCCGCCTCGGCGGCCGGGTCAGCGCCGAACAGTTGGTCTTCGCCTTCTACGACGGCGCGAAGCTGGCCACCCTGCTCGTGTGCGTCGGGGCCGCGAACGCGCTGGCGAACCCGGCCCGGCTGCTCAAGTCGCTGCCCGCCGCCCTGTACGAGGCGGGTGTTGCCGTGGTCGTCGCGATGACCTTCGCGCCGAACATGGTGGCCGACGTGGCCCGCCTGCGCACCGCCCGCCGGCTGCGCGGGCGCCCCACGGGCGGGGTGAAGGCCGTCCTCCAGATCGGTCTGCCGGTCCTGGAGGGCGCCCTGGAACGCTCGGTGGCGGTGGCCGCCTCGATGGACGCGCGCGGCTACGGCCGCACCGCGCAGGTCCCGCCCGCCGTCCGCCGCACCACGAGCGCCCTCACCCTGGGCGGGCTGCTCGGCATCTGCGCCGGTACGTACGGGCTGCTCGCGGCGGAGGGCGCCGTGTTCGGCCTGCCCCTCCTCTTCCTGGGGCTCGCCCTGGCCCTGGCCGGGCTGCGCCTGGGCGGGCGGCGCAGCGTCCGCACCCGGTACCGGCCCGACCGGTGGGGCGGCCGGGCCTGGTTGGTCGCCGGGTCGGGGGCGGCGGTGGCGGCCCTGCTCTCCTACGCCGGGACGCTGGACCCGGAAGGCCTGCGCCCCGGAGTGGTGCCGCTGGTCGCCCCGGCTCTGCCTCTGTGGCCCGCGGCGGCGATCCTCATCGGCCTGCTCCCCGCCTTCGTGGCACCCGTACCGCCCAAGGAGGCGTCGTCGCTGTGATCCGGTTCGAGCAGGTGTCGGTGACGTACGAGGGAGCGACGGCCCCTGCCCTTCGGGACGCGGACTTCACCGTGCCGGAGGGGGAACTGACGTTGCTGGTCGGCCCGTCGGGGGTCGGCAAGTCGACCCTGCTGGGGGCCGTCTCGGGGCTGGTGCCGCACTTCACGGGCGGCCGGCTGCGGGGCCGGGTCACCGTAGCGGGCCGGGACACGCGCACGCACCGGCCGCGGGAGCTCGCGGACGTGGTGGGCACGGTCGGTCAGGACCCGTCGGCCCACTTCGTGACGGACGTGGTGGAGGATGAGCTGGCCTACGGGATGGAGTCCCTGGGGCTGCCGGCGGCGGTGATGCGCCGCCGGGTCGAGGAGACGCTGGACCTGCTGGGCCTCAACGAGCTACGGGACCGCCCCCTGGCCACGTTGTCCGGTGGCCAGCGGCAGCGGGTCGCGATCGGCTCGGTGCTGACCACGCACCCGCGGGTGCTGGTGCTGGACGAGCCGACGTCCGCGCTGGACCCCGCGGCGGCGGAGGAGGTGCTGGCGGTCCTCCAACGACTGGTGCACGACCTCGGCACCACCGTGCTGATGGCGGAGCACCGGCTGGAGCGGGTGGTGCAGTACGCCGACCGCCTGCTGTTGCTGGCCGCCCCGGGCGCGGCCCCCGTCCTCGGCACCCCGGCCGAGATCATGGCCGTCTCCCCGGTCCACCCCCCGGTCGTCTCCCTCGGCCGCCTGGCGGGCTGGTCCCCCCTCCCCCTCTCGATCCGCGACGCCCGCCGTCTCGCCACCCCCCTCAAAGCCCGCCTGACAACGCCACCACCCCCGCCCAACCCGCCCAATCCAGCACCGCCGGCGTTCGAGCCGCGGGGCGCGGGGCGGAGCCCCGATCTCCCGACCCCGCCGGCCTGCCCCGCCTCCCCGGCACCTCCAGCCCTACCGACCCCTTCGGCACCCCTAACCCCGCCGGCCGGTGACGCCGGTTTTTCAGCCCTACCGACCCCTTCGGCACCCCCGACCCCGCCGGCCCGTGACGCCGGTTTTCCAGCCCCGCGGGCGTTTGAGGCTCGGGGCGCGGGGCGGAGCCCCGCACGGCCCGGCGCAGCCGGGGCCGCTCGCGCGACGGCGCCGCACGCCTCCCTCTGGGCCCGCCTCCGCCGACGCGACCCCGCCCGGCCCCCCACCACGAAACCGGCGGAGCAAGCGGCGGAGCAACCGGCCCGCGTCACCGCCCTCTCCCTCCGCCGCGCCCGCGCCGAGATCCTCCACGGCATCAATCTCACCGTCGCACCCGGCGAGACCATCGCCCTCATGGGCCGCAACGGCGCCGGCAAGTCCACCCTCCTCGCCACCCTCGCCGGCACCCTCGCCCCCACCACCGGCGAGGTGCTCGTCGGCGGCCTCGCCCCCCACCGCACGCCGCCCCCCGAGATGATCCGCCGCGTCGCGCTGGTCCCGCAGGACACCCGCGACCTCCTCTACGCCGACACGGTCGCCGCCGAGTGCGCCGCCGCCGACGCCGACGCCGGCGCCGCCCCCGGCACCTGCCGCGCCCTGGTCACCTCCCTCCTCCCCGGTGTCCCCGACGACACCCACCCCCGCGACCTGTCCGAGGGCCAGCGCCTGGCCCTGGCCCTCGCCCTGGTCCTGACCGGCGAACCGGCCCTGCTGTTGCTCGACGAGCCCACCCGCGGCCTCGACTACGCCGCCAAGGCCCGCCTCGTCGAGCTCCTGCGCGCCCTCGCCCGAGACGGCCACGCCATCATCTTGGCCACCCACGACGTGGAGCTCGCCGCCGAGCTGGCCCACCGCGTGGTGATCCTGGCCGGCGGCGAGATCGTCGCGGACGGTCCGACCGCCGAGGTGGTCGTCTCCTCGCCCGCCTTCGCCCCACAGGTGGCCAAGGTCCTGGCACCGGGCCACTGGCTCACCGTGTCCCAGGTCGCCGCCGCCCTGTCCCGGGAGGGCCGCCCCGCATGATCCCCGCCCGCCCCCTGCGCATCGGCCCGCGCGCCGCCGCCGCGCTGGTCCTCGTCACCCTCATCGGCATCGCCGCCTTCGGCTGGCCCCTGCTCGCCGACGGCCGTTCCGGTCTCTCCCACTCCCAGGACGCCCCCTGGCTCTTCGCGGCGCTCCTGCCGCTCCTCGTGGCGGTGGTCGTCGCGACGATCGCCGATCAGGGGATGGACTCCAAGGCCGTCGCCATGTTGGGCGTGCTTGCCGCGGTGGGGGCCGCGCTCAGACCGCTGGGCGCCGGTACGGCCGGCCTGGAGCCCATGTTCTTCCTGATGGTGCTCAGCGGGCGCGTCCTCGGTCCGGGCTTCGGCTTCGTCCTCGGCTCGGTCACGATGTTCGCGTCGGCACTGCTCACGGGTGGTGTGGGGCCGTGGATGCCGTTCCAGATGCTGGCGCTGGGCTGGTTCTCGCTGGGCGCCGGGCTGCTGCCCGGTCCCGGGCGGATACGCGGCCGGTCCGAGCTGTGGATGCTCGCCGCCTATGGGTTCGTCGGGTCGTTCGCGTACGGCACGGTCATGAACCTTCAGGGCTGGGTGCTCCTCCAGGGCATGGGTCAGGGGGTGTCCTTCCACCCCGGGGACCCGGTGCCCGCGAACCTGACCCGTTTCCTCGCGTACTGCCTCGCCACGTCGGTCGGCTGGGACCTGGGCCGGGCCGTCCTGACGGTCGTACTGACCCTCTCGCTCGGCGGGACCCTGTTGAAGGCTCTCCGCCGGGCGACGCGGAAAGCGGCGTTCGATGTCCCGATTTGCTTCGATATGCGTTGAAAGTGGTCGCGAACACACCCTATTTCGTTGCACGCACCGTCACTCTGCGTGAGATTCGGCCTTTGTCGGGGTGAGGCGGCCCACAGGACCCACGTCACATACGGCGGTCTTTAGTAGCCTTTGGGGGTCCTTTCCCGACCCACCCAAACCCACCTCGACCTGCGCGG
This sequence comes from Streptomyces sp. Tek67B01, assembly GCF_055231995.1. NCBI lineage: Bacteria > Bacillati > Actinomycetota > Actinomycetes > Kitasatosporales > Streptomycetaceae > Streptomyces > Streptomyces sp. Tek67B01. The sequence goes on along the minus strand of NZ_JBUYUY010000001.1, from coordinate 4,939,180 downwards.
ATACCCCTTCCGGCTGAGGGAGGCCGGAGGGTGGCCGCTATGAAAGTGCCTAGTAACAGGGGTCGTTGCCAGGGCGGCTCGGACCTGGCTAACTGGGTGATGTCGCCAGGGCGGCAGGGGTCTTCGCCCCCCGCCCGACGAACCCCTCTCCTTCGCGTGAGTGGCTCACGCGTGCTTCGGCATGCACCGCGACCGCCCTTGTCCCCTTCGGAAGGTTCCCTCCGTGTCCAACGCTGTCATCCGTCGCATCGCCGCCTCGAAGAAGGCCCTCGCGGGTTCCGTCCTCGCCCTGGGCGTCGCCGGTTCCATGCTCGCCACGGTCCCCGCCCAGGCGGCCCCGATGGACGCCAAGACCATCGCGCGCCAGATGATCAAGGACCCGGCGCAGTTCGCTGCCTTCAATCAGATCGTTTCCCGTGAGAGTGGCTGGGACCACACCGCCACGAACGCCTCTTCCGGCGCGTACGGCCTGGTCCAGGCCCTGCCGGCCTCGAAGATGGCGTCCGCGGGCTCCGACTGGAAGACGAACCCGGCCACCCAGATCAAGTGGGGCCTGGACTACATGAACTCCCGCTACGGCAGCCCCGTAGGCGCCTGGAACTTCTGGCAGTCGCACCACTGGTACTAAGCCACCAGTGGCAGCAGACGCCGCATGACGCACCCGAGTGCGTGCGAAGGCCCCGGTGGCCGGCCTCCCCAGGCCGGCCACCGGGGCCTTCGACTTTCCCCATCCCATTGGGTTTCAGTGGCCGCGCGGCGCCGCCGCCCGTCGCGGCGGACCGGACGCGCGCGCCGTCACAGCCGCTGGATGATCGTGCCGGTCGCCAGCGCGCCACCCGCGCACATGGTGATCAGCGCGAACTCCTTGTCCCGCCGTTCCAGCTCGTGCAGCGCGGTGGTGATCAGCCGGGCGCCGGTGGCGCCGACGGGGTGGCCGATCGCGATGCCCCCGCCGTTGACGTTGACCTTCTCCAGGTCCTGTTCGAAGACCCGGGCCCAGCTGAGGACGACCGACGCGAACGCCTCGTTGATCTCCACGAGATCGATGTCCCCCAGGGACATCCCGGCCTTGCCGAGGACGGCCCGCGTCGCGTCGATCGGCCCGTCCAGGTGGTAGTGCGGGTCCGCGCCGACCAGGGTCTGGGCGACGATCCTGGCCCGCGGCTTGAGTTTGAGTGCGCGGGCCATCTTGCGCGAGGCCCACATCACGGCGGCGGCGCCGTCGGAAATCTGCGAGGAGTTCCCGGCGGTGTGCACGGCGGTCGGCATGACCGGCTTCAGCCGCGCCAGCGCCTCCATGGAGGTGTCCCGCAGCCCCTCGTCCCGGTCGACCAGACGCCACATCCCCTGTCCGGCCGCCTGCTCCGCCTCCGTGGTCGGCACCTGCACGGCGAAGGTCTCGCGCTTGAAGCGCTCCTCGGCCCAGGCGGTGGCGGCCCGCTCCTGGGACAGCAGGCCGAGCCGGTCGACGTCCTCTCGGGTCAGGCCCCGGCGGCGGGCGATCCGCTCGGCGGCCTCGAACTGGTTGGGCAGGTCGACGTTCCACTCGTCGGGGAAGGGCTTGCCGGGGCCGTGCTTGGAGCCCGAGCCGAGGGGGACGCGGCTCATGGCCTCGACGCCACAGGCGATGCCGATGTCCATGACCCCGCCGGAGATCATGTTGGCGACCATGTGGTTGGCCTGCTGCGAACTGCCGCACTGGCAGTCGACGGTGGTGGCCGCCGTCTCGTACGGCAGGCCCATGGCCAGCCAGGCGTTGCGGGCCGGGTTCATCGACTGCTCGCCGGCGTGGGTGACGGTGCCGCCGACGATCTGCTCGACGCAGTCGGGCTGGATCGCGGTCCGGGCCAGCAGTTCGCGGTACGTCTCGCCGAGCAGGTAGGCGGGGTGGAGGTTGGCGAGCGCGCCCCCGCGCTTTCCGATGGGGGTGCGTACGGCTTCGACGATGACGGGTTCCGCGGCCATGAGCTCGTCCTCTCCTGCACGGTGCCGGCGCGGCGGGCCGTCCCGGCGCCCCGCCCGAACTAGTACGCGTTCTACTTCTCTGCGCAGTCTTATGACCCGGGGGCCCGGCACGCAAGGGTCTTGCACGCGGCTTACACGGATTCCACACGCAACAGCCGGCGCCGCGACCCTTGTCACTTCTAGAACTCGTTACTACCTTCGAGCCATCTCTGATGCACCATCAGATCGATTCTGGAGTCGCCCGATGTCGTGTCCCGCGCTGCCCGAAGGCTTCGACGCCACCGACCCCGACCTCCTCCACGACCGGGTCCCCTTCCCGGAGTTCGCGCGGCTCAGGCAGACGGCACCCGTGTGGTGGTGCGCCCAGCGGCGGGGCGTGACCGGTTTCGACGACGAGGGGTACTGGGCGGTCACCCGGCACGCGGACGTCAAGTACGTCTCCACGCACCCCGAGCTGTTCTCCTCGACGCTCAACACGGCGATCATCCGCTTCAACGAACACATCCCGCGCGATGCCATTGATGCACAGCGCCTCATCATGCTGAACATGGACCCGCCGGAACACACGCGCGTGCGCCAGATCGTGCAGCGCGGCTTCACTCCCCGGGCGATCCGCGGCCTGGAGCAGGCCCTGCGCGAGAGGGCGCGGACGATCGTCGAGGAGGCGCTCTCCGCCTCCGCCGACGGCAGCTTCGATTTCGTCACCCAGGTCGCCTGCGAACTGCCCCTCCAGGCGATCGCCGAACTGATCGGCGTGCCGCAGGAGGACCGCTCCCGCATCTTCGACTGGTCGAACAAGATGATCGCCTACGACGACCCGGAGTACGCGATCACCGAGGAGGTCGGCGCCAACGCGGCGATGGAACTCATCGGCTACGCCATGAACCTGTCCGCCGCGCGCAAGGAGTGCCCGGCGAAGGACATCGTGACGCAGCTCGTGGCCGCCGAGGGGCAGGGCAACCTGGGCTCCGACGAGTTCGGCTTTTTCGTGCTGCTGCTGGCGGTCGCGGGCAACGAGACCACGCGCAACGCCATCAGCCACGGCATGCACGCCTTCCTCACCCACCCCGAGCAGTGGGAGCTGTACAAGGCGACCCGCCCCTCGACGACGGCGGAGGAGATCGTGCGCTGGGCCACGCCGGTGGTGTCCTTCCAGCGCACCGCGACCCAGGACACCGAACTCGGCGGCCAGAAGATCAAAGCGGGCGACCGCGTGGGGCTGTTCTACTCCTCCGCCAACCACGACCCCGAGGTGTTCGAGAACCCGGACGTCTTCGACATCACCCGCGACCCCAACCCCCACCTGGGGTTCGGCGGCGGCGGACCGCACTTCTGCCTCGGCAAGTCCCTCGCCGTCATGGAGATCGACCTCATCTTCAACGCGCTCGCCGATTCCCTGCCCGACCTGCGCCTCGCCGGGCCGGGTCCGCGACGGCTGCGCGCGGCCTGGCTCAACGGCATCAAGGAGCTCCGGGTCAGTCACGGACGCGGCTGACCGCGCGCGGCTGACCCGTGATCCAGGGCGGCAGGGGCCGCTCCCGCCCACGCCCCGGCCCCTGCCGTCCGCTGGTCTCGCGCCTGCCTGCCACTGCTCTACCGGTTCGTGACCCGCCGAACCGTTGTCCTGGCGGCGCCGGGGCAGCACACTGCGCGGATGAACCTTCAGGAGGAACGCGGGGCCGCCGACGCGGTGGAAGCCCGCTGGCAGCGGATGCCCTTGACGTGGCGGTTGGTACGGGACCGGGCCGAGTCCAAGACGCTGAGTCAGGGCGTCCTGTCGCTGCTGGAGGCGGCCTCCGCCGAGCCGCGGCTGCGCCGGCTGTACCCGTTCACCAAGCAGTGGACGCTGTGGTTCAGCTCCCGTACGAGCCCCCCGTTCAACGTCGACGTGCCGACGGCCGAGCCGCTGCCCGACGGCCGGTTCCGGGTGCGCGGCCCGCGTGCGGGGCAGGTGGTCGGGGAGACCGACACCGCCGAGGCCGCGATCGCGCTGGTGGTGGCGCATCTCCCGGCGGACGGGCGGCAGTAGGGCGTCCCGAGTGGCGGGGCGGCGGCGCGGACCCGGCGCGGACCCCTTCCGGGCGGACGCGGCGATACGGGGAAGGGGTGCCGGAGCGGGCTCGATCCCCGCTCCGGCACCCCTTCGGCCTGCGCGCCGCCGCCTTGCCCCGGACGGCCCTCGGCCTGCGCGCCGCCGCGTGACCCCGCCGCGCGCCGCGGCGGGAACGCGGGGCGTCAGGCGCTGGTGCGCTCCCCGGACGGGCTCGCGCTGCTCACCCGCTCCGGCGTGCGCGGGCGCGGCATCGTCAGGCTGACGTCGGCCGGCGCCGACGCGCCGCGCGGCCCGGAGAGCACGTAGACCAGCCCGAACCCGGCTGTGACGACCAGGGCCCCACCGACCGCGTCGAGCACCCAGTGGTTGGCGGTGGCGACGATCGCACACACCGTGATCAGCGGGTGCAGCGCCCCCAGCAGCTTCTGCCAGGTCTTGGGCGCGAGCACGATGATGACGATCCCGCACCACAGCGACCAGCCGAAGTGCAGCGAGGGCATCGCCGCGTACTGGTTCGAGATGGCGGTCATGGCCCCGTACTGGGGGTGCGCCAGGTCCTGCGCCCCGTGCACGGTGTCGACGAACCCGAGGTCGGGCATCAGGCGCGGCGGCGCGAGCGGGAACAACCAGAAGCCGATGAGCGCGAGGACGGTGGCCAGGCCCAGGGAGGCGCGCGCCCAGCGGTAGTCGCCGGGACGGCGCCAGTACAGGACGGCCAGGATGGTCAGGGGGACCACGAAGTGGAAGGAGGTGTAGTAGAAGTTGAAGAACGCCTTCACCGGGGGCGCGTTCACGACGGCGTGGTTCACTGCGTGCTCGATGTCGATGCCGAGCGCCTTCTCCACGCCGTGGATGAGGCTGCCGTTGCTCTCGGCGAGGCTGCGGCTGGTGGGCGCCGCTGCTCGGATGTGCGAGTAGAGCGAGTACCCCACCCGTATCAGCAGCAGCTCCAGCAACAGGTTGGGGCGCGACAGTACGCGCCTCCAGAACGGCATCAGGGGCACGCGCGACCAGCGGGCGGCGGAGGGGCGGCCGTACGCCGTCGGGACGGGCTCGCGCCAGTACGGGGACGACCGCGGCAGGAACGGTACGGCGCAGGCCGCGGCCAGCGCGGTCAGCAGCAGCACGTTGTCGCGTACGGGGGCCAGCGCGGCCAGGTTCGGCAGCAGCACGTCCGCGGAGAGGGTCATGGCCAGCACCACGGCCACCGGCCACACGGTGCGGTCGGCGGCCCGCTTGCCGACCTTGCCCGCGACCGCGAGCAGGACCCACAGCAGTTGGTGGCGCCAGCCGGCCGGTGAGACGGCGACGGCCACGCATCCGGTGATGGCGACGGCGAGCAGCAGTTGTCCGTCACGGGCGTAGCGCGCCGCGCGGCGCAGGCCGGTCCACAGGACCGCGGCGGCCAGGGCGATGTAGAGGACGATCTCGCCGGGGCCGCTCAGGCCGAGCCTCAGCAGGGCGCCGTGCAGGGACTGGTTGGCGAGGCTGTCGGGCGCTCCGCCGAGGCCGGTGCCCGCGATGTCGTGCACCCAGTACGTCCACGAGTCGCGCGGCAGGGACGCCCAGGAGATCGCGGTGGCGCCGGCGAAGGTCACGGCGGCGGTCCTGGCGCCGGCGCGGCGGCCGGTGAGCCACAACAGCGGGGCGAACAGCAACAGCCCGGGCTGTAGCCCGGCGGCGAGGCCGACGAGGAACCCGGCGGGGCGCTCGGCCGGCACCCGGAACACGGCGAGCAGCACCAGCAGGACCGGCAGCACCGCGGTCTGCCCCGGCGAGGCGGCCTCGCGCACGGGCAGCGAGACCATCATCAGCGCGACCAGCACGGGCGCGGCCGGCAGCGCGGTGCGGCGCGGCACGGGGTCGGGCAGCGCCCGGGCGGCCACCAGTCCGATCGCGGCGACGAAGAGGAGGGTGACGCAGGTCCACGCCACCTCCAACGAGGGCGCGGCGAAGCCGACGAACGGCTTGAGTACCAACCCCGCGAAGGGCGTGCCCGTGAACTGGCCGGACCCGCTGTCGTAGAGCGAGCCGGGCAGGCTGCCGGGGAGGTGGAAGGCGCTGAGCCATTCCCCGGGTGGGACGCGCAGTACGACGGCGGCCTGTCTGACGGCGAGCACCGCCGCCAGCGCCCACAGCAGCAGACGCGCCGCCCCGGGCCTTCCGCCATCGCCTATGACCCCGGCATGTCCCGGTCCACCACTGTGCTCCGCCGCGTTAGCCACGCCTCGCCGGCCTCCCGCCCTGTTGAACGCAACCCCGACTTCGCCTGGCTGCCGCGCTTCATGCACCACTTGATTACCTGGGGACGACGATATCCCGCGCGCGATCCCTAGGATGGCGGGCATGAGCATCGTGAAGATCAACGCACTGACCGTTCCCGCCGAGCAGCGGGAGCTGCTGGAGCGGCGTTTCGCCTCGCGTGCGGGGGCCGTGGAGGGTTCGGACGGGTTCGAGTGGTTCGAGCTGCTGCGTCCCGTGGAGGGCACGGACCAGTACCTCGTGTACACGCGGTGGCGTTCCGAGGAGGACTTCCAGGCGTGGATGGAGGGCCCGATGAAGGCGGCGCACCAAGGCGGGGCGGGCGGCGAGGGCGGCGAGCGGCCGAAGCCCGCGGCGTCGGGGTCGTCGGTGTGGTCGTTCGAGGTCGTGCAGCAGGCGGCGCCCAAGCCGCGGGGCTGAGGCGGATCGGCGGCCTCCGCTCCCGCTCCGGCGGCCGCCCGGGGGCACCTGTCGGCCTGGTCAGCCCCAGAAGGTGTTCTCCTCGTCGATGTCCTGGGTGCACTGGTCGATGTCGCTGATCTTCCCGCCGACAAGGGTGAAGAAGAGGCCTTGGTGGATCTCGATCCCCCGGTCGGCCCGGTCGGCGCGGGTGGTGTGGAAGGCCATGGCGTGGCCGCGGCCGTCCACGAGCACCGACTGCAACTCGACCCGCATGGTGCCGCCTGTCTCCTCGCCCAGGGCCCGGTAGAGGTCGAGGACGGCTTGGCGGCCCTTGTGGTGACCGGAGAGCGGGTTGTCTCCGGGCATGTGGTGGATGACGTCGGCCGTCATGAGCGAACCGAGCGTCTCCATGTCGCCCTTGGTGAAGGCCTCGTAGCCGCGGCGGACCAAGGCGGCGTCGGGGTGTTCGGACATGGCGCCCACATCCTCTGATCGAAGCGATTTACCCCTTTTCACATCATCAGGCCGCCCCTGTGGATATTCCAACGCGGCCGCCCGGCGTTCGTCTCAGAATGACGCCATGACCAGCGAACAGATCACCGCCACGGGCACCTGGCAGGTCGCCCCCGAACCGTTCACCACTCCCGAGGCCACCGCCCTGCGCCGCGCTTACTACGCCGAGGTCGCCGGCCGGTACTGGCACAGGTCCGTCACCGAGGCCGAGATCGACCAGGGTCTGCGTGACGACCCGGCCGACGGGCTCGCCGCGCCGACGGGCTGTTTCGTGGTCGGCCGGTACGACGGCCGGCCGCTGTCCTGCGGCGGCATCCGTCTCCTCGACGCGACCACCGCCGAGCTCACGAGGGTGTACGTCGACCCCCGCGCCCGGGGTACCGGCGGCGGGGCGGCCCTCCTCGGGGCCCTTGAGGACGCGGGCCGGGAACTGGGCGCCGAGCGCGTGCGGCTGGACACGCGTTCCGATCTCGTGGAGGCCCGGCGCCTGTACGCGCGGCAGGGGTACGCGGAGATACCCGCCTACAACTCCGGCCCGTACGCGGAGCACTGGTTCGAGAAGCGGATATCGGGGACGGGCCGTGATCCGTCCCGAACGGCTCGAATAAATCCATGAGTCGGCGCGTGCACGGCGTCGTCGGCGCGGTCCTTTCAGGGGCTGTGGGGGCTTCCCCGGGCGGGCGTGATCGACGCCGCGACCTGGGCGGAGCTGCGGCACAGCCGACGGCGCGTCCTGCCGGGCGCCGGTCAGTGGTTGGAGTGGTCCCGGCGCGAGAAGGTGTCGTAGGGCTCCTCGGCGTCGGATCCGCAGAGTTCCTCGTTGAGTTCCTTGAGCAGGTCGGCAAGGTCGGTCGGCCGCTCAGGACCCCACCAATCACCGAGCAGCTGGGCGAGCGACTCCTCCCTGGCCCGGGCCAGCCGGGCCGCGACCTCGCGGCCCCGGTCGGTCAGGATCAAGGGCAGCCCGTCGCGGACCGCGAGCCCGCGCTCCTCGATCTGGCGGGCGGCCTCCGTGATGGTCTTGATCGGCACGGTGGTGCGTTCCGCCAGGACCGCCGGCTCCACCGACCCGTACTTGTTGATCCGCAGCAGCATCCAGCTGGCGGCGGGCAGCAGGTCGACGCCGGCCTTTGCGGTGATCTTCTCGTAGACGTGGCGACGACCCTCGCGGGTCCCGAGCACCGACAGTGCCCGGGCCACCTCGTCCCGGGAGGAACGCTGGACGGGATTGGTGGCGAGGGTCTCGCTGCCGTCGGGTGCGGTGACCGAGCCGCGCAGCTTGTCCTCCTTGAGGAACCAGGCGACGACGAACGCGACGAGGACCAACGGCACGGCGTATAGGAAGACATCCGTGATGGAGGACGCGTAGGCGTCGAGCACGCGCGGCTGAAGATCAGCCGGCAGCATCGCGACCGCCCGCGGGTCGGCTTCCAGGCCGTTGACGCTCACCCCGGGCGGCAGCGGCACCCCGGCGAGGGCGGCGGTCAGCTCGTCGCCCAGACGGCTGTTGAAGATCGTGCCGAAGATGGCCACTCCGAAGGAGGCCCCGATGGAACGGAAGAAGGTGGCGCCCGAGGTCGCGACCCCCAGGTCCTCGTACCGGACGGCGTTTTGCACCACGAGCACCAGCACCTGCATCACCAGGCCGAGACCCGCGCCGAAGACGAAGAAGTAGACGCTCATGACCAGATCGGAACTGGTGCGCTGCAACTGGTGCAGGAGCAGCAGCCCGACGGCGGTGACGGCGGTGCCGGCGATCGGGAAGACCTTCCAGCGACCGGTCCGGCTGACGATCTGGCCGGAGCCGGTGGAGGAGATCAGCAGGCCGACCACCATCGGCAGCATGTGGACACCGGACATCGTCGGTGAGACGCCCCGGACGACCTGGAGGAAGGTGGGCAGGTAGACCATCGCGCCGAACATCGCGAAACCGATGACGAAGCTGATCACCGAGCAGAGGGCGAAGGTGCGGATCTTGAACAGACCCAGCGGCAGGACGGGTTCAGTGGCCCGCCGTTCGACGGCGATGAAGGCGACGAGCACCACGGCGGCCAGCACGACGAGACCGATGACCTGCGCCGAGACCCAGGGCCAGGTCGTGCCGCCCAGGGAGGCGACGAGCACGAGGCAGGTGGCGACGGAGGCGATCAGGAAGGTGCCGATGTAGTCGATGGTGTGCTTCGAGGAGCGCACCGGGATGTGCAGGGCGGCCGCGATGACGAGGAGCGCGACCAGACCGATGGGGAGGTTGATGTAGAAGACCCAGCGCCAGGACAGGTGGTCCACGAACAGGCCGCCCAGCAGCGGGCCGAGGACGCTGGTGGCGCCGAAGACGGCACCGAAGAGGCCCTGGTACTTGCCGCGTTCGCGGGGCGGGACGAGGTCGCCGACGATCGCCATGGACAGCACGATCAGCCCGCCGCCGCCCAGGCCCTGCAGCGCCCGGTACCCGATGAGCTGCGGCATGTTCTGCGCCAGCCCGCACAGTGCCGAACCGATGAGGAAGATGACGATGGCGGCCTGGAACAGCTTTTTGCGTCCGTACTGGTCACCGAGCTTGCCCCACAGCGGCGTGGCTGCGGTGGACGCCAGGATGTAGGCGGTGACGACCCAGGACAGGTGCTCCATACCGCCCAGGTCGCTGACGATCGTCGGCAGGGCGGTGGAGACGATGGTCTGGTCGAGCGCCGCGATGAGCAGTCCGAGCAGCAGCGCGCCGATGGCGACGAGTGCCTCCCGGGAAGTGCGCTCCGAGCCGGGCCGGGGGCCCACGGTCGACGTGGTCACTTCCTGTGCCATCGGCTCCTCCGTAGGTGTCGGGGGCTCGGGCGTCCGGAAGGTCCGGCCGTCTGTCACGCGAACGGCCTGTTTCCCTCGTCGAGCCCCCTCGGGTGGGATCAACATCTCCATCCTGAGCGGTGTGTCCGGTTATGGCCTCTCGGGAGGTTGGGTGCGGCCTGGCGGGTCTGCATAATCGCTGGCATTGGCCAGGGAGGGTTTCCAGTGAGCGCTGAGCGCTGTCCAGATTGCGGCGCCCCGGGCGCCGGCTGCGGGTGTGCTCCGGCGGCGGGTTTCGACCCCCTGCGCATCCGTCCGTACGTCAGCCTGTCCGAAACCGGCCGGGCGGGTGACGCCGGGTCGTCCCCGCAGCCGGTCCTGGGCGCGATGGCGCAGCCTGTCGCGCCCGCCGACGCCGACGCTACGGAGCTGCTGCCGAAGGTCCCGCCCGCGCCCGCGAGCGGAGAGGACACTCCGGCGTACGGAACCCCCGTGCCGCCGGCGCATCCCTGGCCGGACCACACGGTCCCGCTCCGCGCGGTCCGCCCGGCACCGGCCACCACGAACATCACGGCGGGAGGGGAGGGCGGGGGCGGGGGCCCCGAGAAGCGGCGAAAGCTGCCCCTGTTGCTGGCCGGGGCCGCCGCCCTCGTCGCCGTCGGCGGTGTGGCCGTCGGGGTGTCCGGCGGTTCCGGGTCGGGTGAGGCGACGCTCCTCGACACGAAGCCGTCCGCGTCGACGGTCGGCATATCCCCGGCCGGGCCGTCGCAGGGATCGCCCAGCGCGCCGGCCGGCCCGTCGCCTTCGGCGTCCGTCTCGGCTTCCGTCTCGCCCAGCGCGTCGCGTTCGCCGTCGCCGTCCGCGTCCGCGAGCGCGTCCCGTTCCTCGGCGCCCCCATCGCGGAGCCCTTCGCCCACGCCGAGCCGCACCACCGCCCCGCCGCCGCCCGCCGCCCAGGGTCCGAGCCTGCGCTACGGGGATTCGGGCCCGGACGTGAAGAGGCTCCAGCAGCTCCTGGCCGGACAGGGCCTCTACCGCGGCAAGCCCGACGGAAGGTACGGCAAGTCCACGGAGGACGCGGTGTCGGAGTTCCAGTGGGACAACAACATCACCGAGGACCCCTGGGGCGTCTACGGTCCCGCGACCCGCAAGGCCCTGGAGGGCTGAGTTGCCTGTGGGGCCGGAAGCGGAGCCCCGCGACCGGTAGTCACCGCTCCGGGGTGGCGGTGAGTTCCTCGATGTCCGCGCCCGTGAACTCGTAGGCCGCCGCCACGAGCCGGAAGTCCTGGGCGATCTCCTCGCGCGCGAGACTGTCTCGATCTCGCTCCCGACTGCCTCGAAGTCGACCTCCGGCAGGTTGCACGCGTCCGTCGCCGCGCGGGTGAACACGTTCAGGGCCGCCCGGTCGGGCGGCGGCTCGGCCTCTATTCGCTCGCACAACCGCACGAGGACCGCTCGACGACGCGGCGCGGGCGGCGTTGGCGGGTGCCCTCAGGCACCGGGAACTCCGCCGCGCCCCGCCGTGCCCCGCCGTGCGCGCGCCTTCATGGGCTCCCGCCCCCACCCCCCTCGGAGTCCGCGGTGGCGCGAACCCCTCCCGGTTTTGTATAGTGCAGGAACAAAGTGGTTCCGTCCTCACTCCCTGACCGGTGGACGGAACCACTTGTTCTCTTTTGTCCCCGCGTCTGGAGCCCCGCCGATGTCGGCCAGCACCACCAACAACGCCGCCCGCACCACCGTCGTCCTCTCCGCCAAGGCCCTGCTCCTGGACATGGACGGCACCCTCGTCAACTCCGACGCGGTGGTCGAACGGTGCTGGCGCGAATGGGCGGTGGAGCACGGGCTGGACCCGCGGGAGGCCCTCAAGGTCGTGCACGGCCGCCAGGGCTACGCCACGATGGCGATCCTGCTGCCCGGGCGCCCGATGGAGCAGAACCACGCCGAGAACGCCGAGATGCTCGCCCGTGAGACGGCCGACACCGACGGCGTGGTCCCCGTCGAAGGCGCCCCGGACTTCATGGCGGCGATCGCCGACCTGCCGCACGCGCTGGTCACCTCCGCCGACGCCGCGCTGGCCAGGGCCCGCATGACCGCGGCCGCACTGCCGATGCCCCGCGTGCGGGTGACCGCCGAATCGGTCGGCGCGAGCAAGCCCGACCCCGAGGGGTTCCTCAAGGGCGCCGCCGAGCTGGGGGTGGACCCGGCCGACTGCATCGTGTTCGAGGACTCGGGCGCCGGTATCGCCGCAGGTCACGCCGCCGGTATGCGTGTGATCGGCATCGGTCCCCGCGCGGCTGCGCACGCCCCGACCGCCCATGTCCCGGACTTGAGGTCGGTACGCGTCGACTCCACCCCCGACGGCACCCTCCGCCTCACCCTCACCACGCCTGCCTGAGCCCCACCGGCCCGCGCCCCTGCCCGCGCCCGGTCCGTATCCGGCGCCGGCGGCACGGGCGGCCACAGCGAGATCGGCGCCCACCGGCGTCCGGGGCCACCATCGGCCGCCGCTCGGACGTGAAGGCGACGCGCGGGCGGGCCGGCCGTTCCGGGCCACGAGCGGCGCCACCCGCGCGACCCCCGCCTGACCCGCGATCGCCGCAAGCCCGCGGTCAGCAGGCGATCACCTCAACCCGCGATCGCCTCGTACAGCGAGAACCCGGCCAGCGCCGCCATCACCGCGGCCGCCACCTTGGTGATCAGCCTCAGCGGCACGTGCTTCATGAGCGTGCGCCCGCCCAGGATGCCGATGCCCGCGACCGCCCACAGCGCCAGCACGGCTCCGACGCCGACCGAGACCGGGTTGTCGTACCGCGCGGCGAGGTTGGCGGTCATGATCTGGGTCAGGTCACCGAATTCCGCGACCAGGATCAGCATGAAGCCGGCCCCCGCCACCCTCCAGAAGGACTGGTCCGCGGGGGGCTTGACCTCTTCCTCGTCGTCGCTCTTCTTGAGGAGCAGCATGGCCGCGCCCGCGAGGAAGAGCACGCCCACGACGGCCTGTACCAGCCGGTGCGGGAGCAGCGTGAGCACGCTGCCGGCCGCGATGGCGAGCCCGACGTGCAGGGCGAAGGCGGCGGCGACACCCGCGAAGACGTAGGACGCGCGGTAGCGGGTGCCGAGCATCAGCCCGGCCAGGGCCGTCTTGTCGGGGAGTTCGGCGAGGAAGACGACGCCGAAGGCGATCGCCGTGACGGTGAAGCTGAACACGGGGGCAGAACCTCAATCGGTCGGGCGGGACGCCGTCGGTACCGAGAGACCTGGGATGTACGAGGGGTCGCTTCGGCTCGGCGGCGCCCCGGATGTGTTGCCACGCGGGATGCGTGGCGCCGGGACACTGCGGCCGAAGGTCTCGCTGGCCGACCACCTGCGCGGTCTGCCTCCGGGCGCCGGCTGGTGTGACCCAGCAGTATGTCGACGGTCCGGCGAAGAGCTACTCCCCTTCTGCTCCATCAGGGTACGCGATGGCCGCCGGGCCAAGGGCGTCCGGAATGTGACGTTGACCCCAGCTCGCCCGCCCGCCTCGCGCGATTTCCCAACTTCCTTTCACACCAAGTCTCTTGAGCTCCTTGATGTGACGTGCCCATGTCGGCACGCTGTCACCTGGCGCCCACCCGCCGGACATCTGGCGCCGCCACCATGGCCGCGACCCGCCGGGGTCGCACGGCCACCGCCCCCCACACATCAAGGGAGCCCCCATGGCGCTCATACCTTCCATCTACGCGCGTCGAACCGGTCGGATCGGCGTCCTCGCCTCGGCCGTCGCGCTCGCCGCCCTCACCTCCCTCGCAGGCGCTCCCGCCGCCCAGGCCTCCCCGCCCGCCCCCATCAGCGCCGCCGCGGCACGTTCGTACCTGGCCACGGTGACCCCGGTGGCGGAAGGTTCCCTCAGCGGTTACAGCCGTACCCTCTTCCCCCACTGGAGCACCGTCTCCGGCACCTGCGACACCCGTGAGACCGTCCTCAAGCGGGACGGCTCGGGCGTGGTCGTCTCCTCCTCCTGCTCGGCCGTCAGCGGAAGCTGGTACTCCGAGTACGACGGCGCCACCTGGACCGCCGCCTCCGACGTCGACATCGACCACGTGGTCCCGCTCGCGGAGGCCTGGCGCTCGGGCGCCGCCTCCTGGACCACCGCCAAGCGCCAGCAGTTCGCGAACGACCTCACCCGGCCGCAGCTCATCGCGGTCACCGACAACGTCAACCAGTCCAAGGGCGACCAGGACCCGGGCACGTGGCTGCCGCCGCGGACCGCCTACCGCTGTACGTACGCCCGGATGTGGGTCGAGGTGAAGCAGTACTGGGGTCTGAGCATGAACTCCGCCGAGAAGACGGCCCTGGTCGGCGTCCTCAACGGCTGCTGACACCCACTCCCCCCGCACCTCCCCCACCGCCCCGGCCACCGGAAGCGGACGCCGGTCCCCCTCCCCCGCCAGGCCGATCTTTCTCCCCCGCCAGGGGGAGGCCAGGCGCACCCCGCACCCCGTACCGTGATCGAAGGGGATGAGCGGGAGGGGGAGTTCGATGGCCGGATTGCGTCTGGGGCCGCTGCTGCGCCACGTCGACTGGGACCGGGGCGGTTCGGCGACGGTCTGGGTCGAGGCGGACCGTCCGTGCACCGCCGAGGTGCGGTGCGCGGACGGCGCCGCCGGAAGCGTGCGCACCTTCCAGATAGCCGGCCACCACTACGCGTTGGTCCCGGTGACGGGCCTGGCACCGGGCACGACCACGGCGTACGAGGTGCTGCTCGACGGTGTCCGCGTATGGCCGCCGTCCGGCGGGGACTTCCCACCGAGCACCATCACCACGCCCGCGGTCTCCGGACCCGGCCGGCCGGCGCCGGAGCTACGGGTGACCTTCGGCTCCTGCCGGCAGGCCGCGCCGCCCGCGGGCCGGCGCGGGCCGCACGGGCCGGACGCGCTCGACACCCTCGCGGCGCGGCTGGCCGCCGAACCGGAGGCGGTGCGGCCGGACGTACTGCTCCTGCTGGGCGACCAGGTGTACGCGGACCAGTTGTCGCGCGAGACCCGGCGGTGGCTAGCGGCCCGCAGGGACCTGCGGGAGGCGCCGGGCGCACAGGTCGCGGACTACGAGGAGTACACGCGGCTCTACTACGAGTCCTGGCTGGACCCGGAGATCCGCTGGCTGCTGTCGACCGTGCCCAGCCTGCAGATATTCGATGACCACGACGTGGTGGACGACTGGAACACCAGCGCGGCGTGGCTGGCGGGGATGCGGGCGACGCCCTGGTGGCGGGAGCGGGTGCTCAGCGGGCTGATGTCGTACTGGGTGTACCAGCACCTCGGCAACCTCTCCCCCGCCGAGCTCGAAACCGATGAACTGTACGCGGCGGTACGGGCCTCCCCGGACGGTACGGAGGCCCTGCGCGCCTTCGCGGCCCGAGCGGACACCGACCCCGGTTCGGTGCGGTGGAGCTACCGACGGGACTTCGGCCGTTCGCGGCTGCTGATGGTGGACACCCGGGCGGCGCGGGTGCTGGCCGAGGAGGGCCGGGCGATGCTCGATCCGGCGGAGCACCAGTGGCTCCGCGAGAACGCCCTGGCCGGGCACGGGGGTTACGACCATCTGTTGATCGGGTCCTCGCTGCCGTGGCTGATGCCGCCGCTGATCCATGACGCGGAGGTGTGGGACGCGGCGCTGTGCCGTGGGGAACGCGGGCCGCGGTGGGCACGGATCGGGGAGGACCTGCGTCGGCGCGCCGATCTGGAGCACTGGGCGGCGTTCCCGGCCTCGTTCGCGGCGTTGAGCGACCTGATCGAGGAGGTGGGGACGGGCCCGCGGGCGCCCGCGACCGTCATGGTCCTGTCCGGGGACGTGCACCACGCGTATGTGGCCGAGCCCCGAATACCCAGTACGGCCCGGGTGTTCCAGCTGACCTGCTCGCCGGTCCACAACTCGATCCACGTGGCGGTGAAGTTCGGCTTCCGTCTGGGCTGGTCTCGGGTGGGGCGGTGGCTGGGGCGCGGCTTCTCCCGGCACGGTCGCACGGGTCGGCCTCCGTTGAGCTGGCGGCGTACGGGCGGACCGTGGTTCGGCAATCAGCTGATGACGCTGTCGTTGGCGGGGCGGACGGCCAGGCTGTGGCTCGACCAGGCCCGTTCGGGCGGCTCGGGGGCCCGGCTGGTGACGGTGTCGGACCGGTGGCTCACCGAACCGGAGTAACGCGTACGGGCGGTCCGGGGTGGCGTGGCCGGCGTGGTGCGGCCGGTGTGGTCCGGCCGGGACGGGGCGCGGCTGTCGGCTCCACAATGTGGCGGGCCGGGCAGGGCGGCTGACGGACCGGCTGCCCCGGGGCTCCGGGGCGTCGGCGTCGGGCGTACGCTGTATGGCTGTCAAGCCGCCCCTGCCGCTCCCCGCGACGACGCGGCGCTTCGGACTGGGGAGTCCGCCTTGCTTGAGACTCTGGGTTCGCTGACCACGAGCCCCTGGATCTATGCCGTGGTGGCGGTGTCCGTGGTGCTGGACGTGTTCGTGCCGGTGTTGCCGAGCGGTGTCCTGGTGATCACCTCGGCGGCCGCCGCGGCGGCGGCCGGGGCCGCGGGTTCCCCGGCGCCGGTGCCCGCGCGGGTGCCGGACATCATGGCGCTGCTGGTGATCGCGACGACGGCTTCGGTGCTGGGCGACATGGCCGCGTTCCGGCTGGCCCGTCGCGGTGGTGCCCGGCTGGACCGGGCGATCGCCCGCTCGCGCCGGCTGACCCGGGCGCACGAGCGGCTGGGCGTGGCCCTGGCGCGTGGTGGCGGGGCGTTGGTGGTGATCGCCCGCTTCGCGCCGGCGGGCCGCTCGGTGGTGTCGCTGGGTGCGGGCAAGACGCAGCGCGAGGTGCGCGAGTTCCTGCCGTGGTCGGTGCTGGCGGGCATGGCGTGGGCCGGTTACAGCGTGGCCTTGGGTTACTTCGGCACGCGGTGGCTGGGCGCGGCCTGGTTGGGCACGGCGGTGTCCGTCGTCGCCCTGTTCGCGGCGGGCTCCCTCGCGGTGTTCC
Source organism: Streptomyces sp. Tek67B01 (assembly GCF_055231995.1). Taxonomy (NCBI): domain Bacteria; kingdom Bacillati; phylum Actinomycetota; class Actinomycetes; order Kitasatosporales; family Streptomycetaceae; genus Streptomyces; species Streptomyces sp. Tek67B01. The sequence continues at coordinate 4,922,210 of NZ_JBUYUY010000001.1, read as the reverse complement.
TGCTGCGCCGTCCGATACCGGCGGCGGCGCCGGCCACGTAGGACGCGCCTGGCGGACGGAACCCGTACGGGGCGGTGAGGTGCTGTACGGGGCGCTCGCACGGGACTCGCACGGAGGCCGGGCCCGGACTCGTACTGGACTGGTACGTGACTCGCACGGAAGCCGGGACCGGACTCGTCCAGGGGTCGTGCGGGCCTCGTACGGCCGCGGCCCTTCGCCGCTCGCGCGCGGGCCGGACGTAGGCCGGTCGGGGCAGTGGGTCACCCGTTCACCCGGCTGCGATCGCCGGGTCGGCCCCGGGCTCCTAGCGTCCTGGGCAGGGAGCGCGACCGAATCCGCGTCACACCCGTGTCCTGGCCGCGCCGTTTCGAGGAGCCCGAGGAGTTCACTCCATGCCCGCTACCCGTAAGCGGTACCGCCTGACCGGGGCCGCCGCCGCGGCGCTCGTCATCACCGCCGTCACGCCCGCCACCCTCGCCCAAGCCAACGCGTCAGCGTCCGTCTCGCCCGGTGTCGTCGCCCCGGGCAGCCGGGTCAACCTCAGCGTCACGGGCTGCGGCACCCGGACCGCCAAGGCGTCCTCGCCCGCGTTCGGGGACGTCCAACTGGCGCCCGGCAACGCGCAGGCCACCCGACTGTCCGGCAGCGCCATCGTCTTCGGCGGCGCCACGACCGGTTCGCACCCCGTCACGTTCGAGTGCGGTGGCTCCGGAGGTGAGCGGGTCACGGTGTCGTTGACCGTCAGCCTCGGCGCCGCCCGTGGCGGGCTGGGCGGCAGCGTGGGCTCGATGAGTACGGGCCCGGTCGCCATCGGCGGCGCGCTCGTGGCGAGTGCCCTGGGCGCCGGGCTGTGGGTGATGCGCCGGCGCAGGGAGTCGCACGCCTGAGGGAGTCACACGCATGGGGGTCTGTCTCACCGGACGGTCTGCCGCACCGGACGGTCTGTCTCACCGGACCTGCGCGACCGGCTCCCGGCCCCGTACGTGCACCCCGTCGAGGAGCGCCGCCGTCGCTTCGGCGATGGCGTCCACGGCGGCGTCGAAAACCTCCCGGTTGTGCGCGGCGGGCGCCCGGAACCCGGACACCTTCCGTACGTACTGGAGGGCCGCGGCGCGGATCTCCTCCTCCGTGGCCTTCTCGGGGATGGCGGGCGGACGCAAGGTCTTGATGGAACGGCACATACCTCCACTATGGCTCCGCCGAGACCCGTTCGGGCGGTCTTCGAGGACCGGCGGCCCACGGCGCGGGCCCGGGATGATCGTCCGGGCGGGGCCTCAGCCGGTGGACCGCCCGTACTCCGGCAACCCGGCGCCGGACAGCTTCATGATCAGCCCCGCCTGTAGCCGTCCGCGCAGCTCCGGATCCGTGACCTCGTCCAGCAGCCGGACCGCCTGCGCCATCGACTCCGCCGACCGCCGATCGTCGCGCAGCGAGGCCGTCTGCCCGGCCATGTGGCGCAGCGCGACGTCGGCCCTGCGGTGGAAGAGCTGCCCGATGAGGGTGACGACCAGTCCCACGGAGCTGGTGACGACCCCGAGGTACAGGTCGCCGCTGCTCTCGGCCTTCCACACCGCCAGCGCCACCCCGCCCAGCAGGATCACGGCCCCGGCACCGGCGAAGCGCTGGCTGGTCACGAAGCTGCTGCGCGCCTGGGTGAGCCCGTAGGCGTAGTACTCGACGAGGAGGGCCGTGAAGTCGTCCCCCCGCCCGACAGGCGGCGGCACGCCACCGACGTCGGCGTACTTCGGATCGTCCGCCTCCACCCCGGGCCCGGGGAGCAGCGCGAGCAACCGCTGCCGCTCGGCCTCCCGTCGGCGCTCGAACCCCTGCGCGGCCCGCCGCTCCAGCACGACGTACGCCGCCCCGGCGACGAGCACCCCGACCAGACCTACCAGCCCCGCACCCCACTCCCCCATCCCCCGACCATCCCACGCCCCACCCCCACGGCCAAGCCCCCGGGAGCGGGCGCGCGGGGCGTGCGCCCGTGCCCTCTTGTGTGCCGGGGCTCAGGGGCGGACCTTTGAGGGCGGGTGCTGCCTCAACGGGGAGGGCGATCAGTCATGGGTGCGACGAGTCCATGGGCCAGGGAGACCTTCGGAGCCCTGGCGGAGCGGCTGGCCGTCACGATCCCCGCTTGCCTGGTTGAGGCCCACGAGAGGGCGCGCCACGGCCACGAAGGGGTGCACACCCAAACGTTGGAGGCATACGGACACGGTCTCCACGCGGCCCAGTACGAGGCACTGGCCGCCGGCCTCGCGCACCTCGACGGTTCCACGGCACGGCGGCTCCAAGGCCGCACGGTGACGGTGATCGACCGCAACGTCATCTATCCGATCCGCTACGCCAAGAAGGACGTACCGGTGACCGCCGCCCGGCTACGGCGGGCCGTCGGCTTCCGCGCGGACCTGATCCGGCGCCACGGCCCCGAACCGATGCAGCAGGAGTTCGACCTCGGACTCGACGACCTGGGCGAGCCGGAAGTACATCCGGACATCGCCCTGCTTCCGTCGGAACTGCGGCTCGTCATCGTGGCGTACGCGTGCTCGATGGAACGGGGCGTCATGCGCGCCGAGTGGGGTTCGGCCGAACTCCGCCGCGAGGACCGCTACCTCCTGTGGCACCACCACGAACCGCTGATCCCCACTGCCGACCACCGGGCCGCCTGACGGCGACGCCATCGGTCCACGGACCGCCGTCTCCGCTCCGGTCGTCTCCACCGATATGTCCGCCGGCCCACGGAGAGGTCCGAACCACCGGGCTTACTCGAGAAGAATCTCTTCGGGTCGCCGGCTGGTGATCGGTACTCCCTGGGCGTAGACGATGTGCTGCAGACAAGCGGCTAGGTCGTCGCCGTGATCGTCTCGGGCCATACTGCGCAACTCCCGGGCCAGGTCCAGGCCGTTGACGAGGACGATCGGGTACTGGTCCTCTACCATCTCCAGCTGAGCCGGCTCGGAAAAGGCTCCGGTGGTCACATAGATGCCGATCCAGCCACGGCGCAGACGTGCGACGACCCGCGCGATCTGTTCCGCAGACACGAGGCCGTCAGGGCGTACGCACTTGGCCTGGCCCAGGACGACAAGGCTGGTGCCGGCAAGGCCTGTTCCGAGATCGATTCGCCCCACGAAATCCGCGCCGCCGTCTCCTGAGCGACGGGTGATCCATCCTTCCCGGTAGTTGTGCCCTGAGCCTTTCAGCACGCGAGCGGCAACAGCAGAAGCGACGGCCTCGAAATCGTGTTTGCGACCGTCGAAGTGCTCGTAGATGCACTGGAGGTCTTTGTCTCGCCGGCTGCTCGGCGCAGGACGCTGATCACGCACCTTCGTGACGCGCGCCCGAGCAACGCGCCGGCGAACGCGTGGCAGGGCGGAGTGTCCGCGCTTGACCCATTCCCGCCAGGCACGAGGTGCCTTGGCGAGGGTCTCCTGATCCGAAACGACCGGACTGCGACGCGCGGTGATCCAGTCCCAGTCGACCTGATCGTTCTCGGTGGCCAGGTCGAGCAAGGCGATGTCATACACGTAGTTGGTGAAAGTGGTGTGCTCATGCCCTGCCCACTGAACGATCCGTTCGGCTCGTTCTATGACCCCGAGACCACAGAACTCGACGTAGCCCTTGACCCTGCCATTGCGTGACACGGCGCGGAATAGCAGAAGCGGGGCTGCGCCGGATCGCTCCTCCGGCGTGGGTGCCTGGTGCTCTGCAAAAGCGTCGAGGAGCGCAGCGTTCCCGGTAGTGGTTCCGGGTGGTTTGGTGAGGCCGGCCTTGTGGTCCCCGAAGTACCGCACGTGACCGTTGTCCATGTCGAACACGTCATGCCACGGCGTCTGCTCACTGCCCGCCTTCCAGGGGCTGGAGCGGACCAGGATCGCCGGCCGTCGCAGACGTCCGCCCGCCGAGACTTTCGCCATGCCGTTGATACCGGATTCGAGAAGCGCCCTTTTGTGACCGGGAGCATCTGTCAGGTAGTGGAAGTTCGGGTATCCGTCGAGCACTGGCTCGGTCGGGTCCTTGGCACTCGCATAGCGCAGCACCTGTCCGACGCGCAGCATCTCCCCCATGGCAACCCCTCCCAAGGACCCACGAAGAGGTGATCATCGCACGGCGCCGCGGCGGCACCGGCTGCCGCCGATAACCTCACGTCCGGCCGCCTCGGCCTGCGGCGAGGCGGGCCGACGGCAGCGCGTCCGCGGCGAACGCAAGGAGCGGGACCCGCCGCGATCCTTCTCGCCGTACACGGCGGAAAGACCATCGGGGCGACGGGGGGCATCACTGACCCGGGTGTCACTCGTAGACGCCAAAAGGCCCCCCGCCGTGATCGGCGGGGGGCCTTTGTGCTGGTGGGCGCGGACGGTTTCGAACCGCCGACATCTGCTTTGTAAGAGCAGCGCTCTACCCCTGAGCTACGCACCCGTGGATGAGTGGACAGCCTACATGGAGGGCGCACCCCCGGCGCAAACCCGTTCCCGTAGGGGAGAATGGAGCGGGGCATGGCGGACGCGGCACGGGAGAGGGATTGTGACAACGGCATCCCGGCGGTGGTTCGGTGGGCGGGACGAGAGCCGGCGGGCGGACGCGCAGGCGGCGAAGGATGCCGCCGCGGCCGCGTTCTACGAGCTGGACACGGCGCAGCGGGACCTGCGGATCTCGATGGAGACCATCGCCGCGGCGGACGGGTCGCCCGCCGCGCGGCAGGCGGCCGAGGGGTTCATGGCGCTGGGCCGGCGCATCGACCAGGTCAGCCAGGTGTACATCGAGGCCGTCGACGCGCACGACCTGGACCGCGTCGACCTGGAGGGCTCGGTCGCGGCGCAGGCCCGGCAGCAGCTGACGCGGGCGCGTGACGAGCTCGTACGGGTCAAGGGCGAGCTGGACCGGTTCCAGCAGGGGCTGCAGCCGTTGCTGGACAAGGCGGAGACTCAGCTGGCCCGGGTCGCGCCGGCTCGGGAACGGGCGAAGGCGGCGTTGCTGGCGGCGAGCGACGCGTTGGACGCGGTCCGGGCGAAGGGGATGCGGGCCGACGACCTGGCGGCGCGCCTCGCCGCGCTGGGGCCGGAGCTGACCAAGCTGAACCAGGGCGCGGCCCGGCACGGGGTGCAGGAGACGGTGCAGCGCGCCGACCGCATCCTGCGTGACGCGGAGGCGGTACGGGCCGAGGCCGCCAGGCTTCCGGAGCGCGCGGCGGAGGTCGACCGGCGACTGGTGAGCCTGCGGACCCGTGCGCAGGCGTTGCGCAACCGGGCCGACCGGGTCGATCCGGTCCTCAGCGAGCTGCGCCGGCGGTTCAGCGCGGCGTGCTGGCAGGACCTGCAGCACGTGCCCGACCAGGCGGTACGCGATGTCGCGCGGGCCGAGGAGAAGCTGGCGGAGGCCGGCCGGGCCCGGGAGGCGCAGCGCTGGGCCGAGGTGGGGACGCTGATCGAGGAGGTCCGCGCGGGTCTGGACGCCACCGACGAGGCGGTGTCGGCGGCGCAGGACCGGCTGACGCGGCTGGAGGCGGTGGCGCGGGACCCCCAGGACGAGGTGCGCCGTACCCGTTTCGCGATCCGGGACGCGCAGCGGCTGGCGATGGAGGGCCGAACCGTGCCCGATCCGCGCCACGCCCGGCCGCTGGACGACGCGGTGGCGCGGGTGGAGCGGGCGTTGGCGGGGCTGGAGGGTCGCCACCCCGACTACTGGCAGTTCCTCCAGGAGATGGAGGGCGTACGGGCGTCCGTGAACCGGGTGGTGAACGACATCCGGGCGGAGCGCGGCCACGCCTGACCCGGCAACCGGTCCACGGGCGGTGCCACGCCTGACCCGGCAGGACGCCGGCCCGGGACCGGTCCGCGGGCCAAGGGTCGGCCGGGGTTGTCCGGGCGGGGGCCGCGGCGGATGCTGGGAGGGATGTCAGGCAGACGTCAGGCAGACGTCAGGCAGAGGAGGCCGCCATGGCCACTCACGCGACTTCGCACCTGCGGCGGCCGGTCGGCGCCCGGCTCGACGAGCACCTGCCGGTCGATCACAAGCTCAGCCGGGTGTACCGGGTGGGCGCGGGCCTGACCGGGCTGCTGCTGGTCGTGTTCGGAATCCTCGGGCTGGTGCACCGGATCGGGTTCTTCGACACGGGCGGGGCGACGGTGCTGGCGCTGAACACCAACGGGGCGCTGAGCGTCCTGTCGATCTGCATGGGCGCGCTGCTGTTCTACGGGATGGTGGTGGGCGGGAACTTCGCGTCGACCCTGAACATCGCGTTGGGCCTGCTGTTCATCGCGAGCGGGTTCGTGAACCTCGCGCTGCTGGACACCGGGCTCAATTACCTGGCGTTCCACGTCCCGAACGTACTGTTCAGCTTCGTCGTCGGCGTGATGCTGATGTGGTTCGGCATGTACGGGCGGGTCGGCGGCGGCCTCTCGCACGACAACCCGTACTGGCGTGCCCGCCACCCCGAGGAGGCGGCCCGGGAGGACCGGGCGGCGGCGAGGGCGACGGCGCGGGCTGCGGAGCGGCGGCCGCTCGGCACCCGCCGCGCGCCCTACCCGTGACGGCACCCGCGCGCCCTACCGCCACCGTGACGGGCCCCGCGCGCCGCCCTACCGTGACGGGGTCGGGCCCTGTGCGATGGGCCCCGTGCGGGCGCGGTGCGGCTAGCCTGTCCGCATGCCTCGTTACGAATACCGCTGCCGCACCTGTGACGACACCTTCGAGGTGAGCCGTCCGATGGCCGAGTCCTCCGCGCCCGCCGACTGCCCGGCCGGTCACGCCGACACCGTCAAGCTGCTCTCCGCGGTCGCCGTCGGCGGTGGCGCGGCCGCCCCGGCCCCCGCCATGGGCGGCGGCTGCTGCGGCGGAGGCGGCTGCGGCTGAGCAGTCGCGAGGGCCACGCCGCCGCGAGGGCCACGCCGCCGCGAGGGCCACGCGCAGCCACGGCCTCGACAGCCTGGAGAGCCTGGAGAGCCTGGACGACCATTACCGCTTGCGCGACAGGGTCAGGCCGTCCGAGATGGCGAGCAGCACCGACTCCATGCGGTCGTCGGCCAGCACGTGGTCGTTGAACGCGCGGATGGCCGCCGCCGCGCCGGTCGCCGCCTCGTCGAGCACGCGCCCGTGGAAGAGGGTGTTGTCGCTGACGATCAGCCCGCCCGGCCGCATGCGCGGGACGAGCTCCTCCCAGTAGGCGATCTGGTTCTCCTTGTCGGCGTCGACGTAGGCCATGTCGATGTGCGGCTCTCCCGGCATCGCGCGCAGCGTCTCCAGTGCCGGGGCGAGCCGCAGGTCGATGCGGTCCGCGACGCCCGCCGCCTCCCAGGCCCGCATGCCGTACGCCGTCCACTCCTCGGAGATGTCGCAGGCGATCAGCGCGCCGTCCGCGGGCAGCGCCTGCGCCATGGACAACGTCGAGAAACCGGTGAAGGTGCCGATCTCCACGATGCGGCGGGCCCCCGTCAGCCGGACCAGGAAGGCCAGCAGCGGCCCCTGCTCCTGCGCCGACTGCATCCCCGCCGACTCCGGGAACTTCTCGTACGTCGTCGTCACGAGCCCCCGCTGGATCGCGTCCAGCGGGGGGTTGTGGTCGAGCATGTACTGGTAGAGCTCGTCAGTGATCTTGGTGCTGTTGCCCTTGGTCATGCGCCCAGTGTGCCGAGTTCCCCGACCGCTCGCCGGAACCGGCGCACGATCTCCTCGCCCGCCAGGACCCCGACCTGTGCCAGGGCCGTGACCGACCCGGCGGTCCAGCCGGCGTCCGCGAGTTCGCCGTGGCCCGGCCGCCAGCCCCGGTCAGCCGCCAGCAGCAGGTCGGCGTCCAGCAGGGAGTCTCCGGCGGCCAGGGTCGTGCCGGCCCCGGTCCGGCGGGCCACCTCCCGCATGGCGGCGCTCTTGGTCAGCGGCCGCGGGACGGCGTAGATCTTGCGGCCCTGGAGGGAAACCGTCCAGCCACGCGGCTCGGCCCAGGACACCAGCGCCTTGAGCCACTCGTCCGGGACCAGCGCCCGCTCCACGACCAGGTACGTGAACAGGTCCTCCGCCACCCTCGCCTTGCGCAGCCATGCCCGGTCCGCCGTCGCCAGCAGGTGCTCGTACACCTCGGCGAGCGGGGCGCACTCCTCGGCGAGCCGCGCCGCGACCTGACGCCGCCAGTCCCGGTCCGGCACGCCGTCCACGAGCAACTGCCCGCCGTTGGCGCAGATCGCGTACTTCGCCTGGCGGCCGGGGAATCGGATGCGCTGGTACTGCTTGCGCGTACGGGTCGTCGTGGGGACCCAGACGACGCCCGGGTCCGCGGTCAGCTCCGCCAGCAGTCCCGCCGCGGCCTCGGTCATGTACGACAGCGGCTTGCTCTCGTGGACCTCCACGCACAGCAGCCTGGGTGCCACCGGGTCGGGCATGGTCAGGCCGAGGGCCGCCGCCGAGTAGATGAGCGTGCGGTCGAGGTCGCTGGCTACGAGGACGGTCACTGGGAGGCCACGGCCTTTCCGTCGGCGCCGGTGGCGCCGCGCGTGAAGCGGGGGTGGATGAGTCCCACGCAGGTGTAGGGCAGCCCGTCGACCTCTTCGACCGGCACTCCGCGCTGCTGCGCGAGCAGGCGTACGTGGTCCAGGTCCGCGCCGACGCCGCGCTGGGCGAGGATCTTCCACGGCACGCGGCGCAGCAGCACCCGCGTGGTCTCGCCGACACCGGGCTTGACCAGGTTCACGTCGTGGATGCCGTACTCCTCGCTGATCCGCTCGACGGCCGCCCAGCCCTCCCAGGTGGGTGTCCGGTCTGCCGCCAACAGTTCCTTGACGTCGGCGTCGACCGCCTCGGCCACCTCCTCGAAGCGTGCGGCGACGGCGTCGACGAACGCGACGGACACGTCCGCGACGGCGAGTTCGCGGTAGAACTTCGCGCCGTGGAAGTCGGCCGGCCCGACCAGGTCGGACCTGAGTACCGTACGCGAGACGAGGCCCGAGACGGTGGAGTTGAGGCAGGCGGAGGGGATCAGGAAGTCCTCGCGGGTGCCGTACGTGGACACGCACGATCCGGGGTCGGCGAGGACGACGATCTCCGGGTCGAAGCCGTCGAATTCGGCCAGGGCGTCCCGCAGCTCCCGGGTGATGGCCCCCTTGCCCGTCCAGCCGTCGACGAAGACGACGTCGGCGGGGTCGTGGTGGGCGGCCAGCCAACGCAGCGCGTTGGCGTCGATGCCGCGTCCGCGCACGATGGAGACGGCGTAGTGCGGCAGGTCCAGGCCGTGCCGGGCCTGCGCCCAGCGCCGCATCAGCACACCGACGGGGGTGCCGGCGCGGGCGAGGGAGACCAGCACGGGGGACGGCGACCGTTCGGCGAGCACCGTTTCGGTGACGGTGCCGACGGCGCGGGCTATTCGGGCGGCGGAGGCGTCCAGCGCGCTCTGGTAGAGCCGCTGGTACTCGGGCGACGGTTGGTACTCGACGGGCAGCGACTCGGCGTAGTGCGCCCCACCGGCCTGGATGGCCTCCTCGCGCTCCTCGGTCGGGGCCTCCAGTTCCACGTCCGAGAGGTCCTGGAGCAGCCAGCCGACGTCCTCGGGCGCGTAGGAGGAGAAGGCGGGCCCGCGCAGGGGCTCGGTCATGATCGGCTCCTGCCGGTCGGAGGGGGCGGAGCGGGTGGCCGGACGCGCCTCCGCGGCGGGGCGTTGGTCCGCGGCGGGTCGTTCGGCCGCCGCGGGGCGCGCTGCCGCGGAGGACCGTTCGGCCGCGGAGGGCCGCGGTTCTCCGGGCGATCCGACCTCCGCCGATCCCGGTACGTACGACGGCACCACCACCAGCAGCACCTGCCCCGTGTGCGGGGCGAGCCGCGCGAGGAGGCCGTCGGGGGCGTGCAGCGCGTCGGTGTCCGCACGGGAGTCGACCACGGTGACGACGGCGTCGAAGCCGGCGCCCGCGACGTTGTACGCGTACCGCTCCCCCGGCCCGTCGGCGGGTTCGTCGTGCGCCGGGAAGGCCAGCCGCGTCCGGATCGCGTAGCCGGGGTCGTCCACGGCGAGCACCGGCGAACGGGTGGTGGTCGAGAAGCGGACCTCGCGTCCGGCGGGCGCCCCGGATTCCTCCAAGGCGCGCGCGAGCCGCAGAGGCGCGTACATCAGCTCCTCGTTGCCCAGGACCAGGACCCGTCGGGGACCTGCCCCCAGTTCGGCGTCGACGCGGGCGGCCAGCGCGGGCAGCGCCTCCTCCAGCCGGGCCCGGTGCGCCGGGGTGAAGCCGTGCCGGCCTCCGTCGGGCAGTCCGGCGGGCCAGTCCAGGCCGACGCGCCGCACCGGGGCGGCCTGGCCCGTGTCGGCCGGGCCCAAGTCGGCCGGGCCGGCCGGGCCCCTGTCGGCGCGGGCGACGCCGGACTCGTACTCCTCGACCAGCGCCTGCCCCTTGGCCAGGACGTCCTCGGGGAGGGAGACCGTGCCGCGGGCGAGGGCGACGAGGTCGATCCGGGCCCCGAGTTCGGCGGCGAAGGCGTCGAGGCGCTCGCGGTCGGCCGGGGAACGCATGTCCACGAGGGCGACCACGACGTAGCGCGGGCGGGGATGGCGGGCGTGCAGGTCGCGGATGGTGTTCAAGACGGTGTTGCCGGTGGAGAACTCGTCGTCGACGAGCACCAGCGGTCCGCTGCCGGTCAGCAGCTTCGGGTCCTCGGGGAGCAGCAGGTGCGAGGTGGCGTGCGAGTGGGCCTCCTCGAAGCCACCCGCCGGCTCGACGCCGGGCACGGGGCGGCGGGTGGAGTGCAGGTAGGGGGCGACCCGCAGGCCGTCGGCGACGCTGTGGCCGAGGCCGGTGGCGGTCTCCGCGTACCCGAGGACGACCGCGTCGGCGGCCTCCTCGCCCAGCAGGTCCGCGACGCTTTCGCCGAGCCCGCGGCCGGCGGCGTGGACGGTCGCCGGGGACTGTGGGACGTGCTTGCCCAGGATGCGGGAGACCAGCAGGTGGGCCCGTTTGGGGTTGCGCCGCAGGGCGAGCCCGAGCAAATCCCGCAGCGGCGGCTGCGCGCCCGCCGACTGCCCGGGCGCCGCCGCCTGCTCCAGGCGCACGCCCAGCCGGTCCGCGACCCAGGTTCCCGACCACACCTCTTCGATCGTCTTCCCCTTCTCCATGGCGGGCTCCGAGAGCTCCGCTGGCTCCGGAATCCCAGTGTGCGACGCCCGGCTCGCACCCGACGCCCGGCTCATGCTTGACGGCCGGGTCACACCTGACGGCCCGCTCATGCCCGAGGCCCCGCTCATACCCCGAGCCCGGCCGTGAGGAGGTCGACGAAGCCGACCTCCTCCCTCGCCACGCCGAAGACCTCGGCGCGCAGCATGGTGCGCTCGGCCCAGGCCCGGTGGGGCTTCACCTCGTTCATCTTGTTCGTGTAGGCCGAGCGCATGACACCGCCGCCGCCGCGCTCGGGGCGCAGGATGTCCTGGGCGTCGCTGAACTCCTCGTGGGAGACGACCGACAGCGCGTGGACGGGTGTGACGTGGGCGGGGTGGATGCAGGTCTTGCCGAGCAGTCCGTTGGCCCGGTCGAGTTCGATCTCGCGCAGCAGCCCGTCGAGGTCGTGCTCGATGAGCGTGGTGCGCAGTTCCTCGGCGCCTTCCGCCAGGAAGGGGCTGCGGCGCAGTTGCGGCTTGAAGAGGCGCTGCTGGCTGCGGAAGTACTCCCAGACGGGGCCGGTGACGGTGAAGCCGGTGCCGTCGGCGCGGCTGAGGACGTTCACGACGTCGGCGATGACACCGGCGACGATCTTGACGTCGTAGGCGGTCATGTCGGGGGTGCGGCGCAGTCCGTATACGGAACAGAAGTCCGTCACGCCGAGGCGCAGGGCCAGGACGCGCTCGCGGTAGCGGTTCACCGTCCGGGAGATCCCGGCGAGGGCCTCGACCCGGGTTTCGAGGTGGAGGAGTTCGGGGGTCTCCAGGACGGGCATGGCGTACAGGGGGGCGGTGGCGCTCTCCCGCTCCGCCTCGGCGACCGCGTCCAGGAACGCCGTTCCGCGACTCTCCGTGAACTTCGGCAGTACGAATCCGGCCAGGTGACGGCCGGAGCTCCCGAGGCGGTGTACGAGGTCGGGTATCTGCTCGGGCGTCCGCACCCGGATGAAGAGGAGCGGGGGCTCCGCGGCGTCCTCGTCGAGCGCGGCGAACTGACGGATCAGGTTGGCCTCGCCGGCCGTCACCTCGCCGTCGCCGATGGAATCCTCCAGGCAGAGGACCATGGAGACGACTCCGCGGGCCGCCTGCTTGCGGATGTCGTCGGCGAGGCGGGGCCGGATCGCCGGGCTGTAGAGGGTGGCGCCGAGGGCGGCGGCGAGCGTACGGGCGGGGGAGGCGGCGGTGAACTCTGCTGGCTCCTGGTGGAAGAGGTCCTTGCGGACGCTGGGCGAAATGTGCCCGAAGTGACGCATGTGCTTCCCCCGTACTGCCTCGGCGGCCCAACTGGCGTGGCCGGTAATAGTACGTACGAATGAGAGTCAAGAGTTCCTCAAGCACATGAAGTTCAGGTAACCCTCTTGCACCATGCCCACGTCCTGGGTTCCGTACAAGTGGCTACGGGCAAGTGACTACGGGCAAGTGACTACGGGGGGCCGCATTGTCCAGGTCATGGCCGGGAGGGCAGGATGACCGGCATGACGCACGCGATGCAGAAGGGCTCGAACATCCCGGTGGCCGCCGTGGCGGTCCGGGCGGTGCTGCGCTGGACCACCGGACCCGAGGTACCGGACGTCGACGCGTCCGCGCTCCTGGTGGCGGTGGACGGGCGCGTGCGCTCCGACGAGGACTTCGTGTTCTACAACCAGCCCCGCCACCCCTCGGGGGCGGTGTGGCGCCTGGGCAAGAAGCAGATCGGGGACGCGATCACCGACGCCGTGCAGGCGGATCTGCGGGCCGTGCCCGCCGTGGTGGACCGCGTCCTGGTGGTGGCCTCCGCCGAGGACGTACCGTTCCAGCAGGTCCGTGACCTGCGCATCCTTCTGTACGACGCCACCCCCACCGGTGGCTCCGAACCGCTGGCGTACTTCGACGTGCACCCGGAGACGGGCGCCGAGACCGCGCTGATCTGCGGCGAGCTCTACCGCCGGGCCGAGGGCTGGAAGTTCCGCGCCTTGGGCGAGGGGTACTCGGACGGCCTGGTGGGGCTGGCGACCGACCACGGGATCTCGGTCGACGAGAACGCCCCCGACCAGGCGGCGAGCGCCGCGCCCGGACCGACCGACGAGCAGACGGCCGCCATGATGCCGCCCGCGCCCTCGGCGGCGCCGGTGATCCCGGCCCCCGCGCCCCCGACGCAGGCCCCGCCGGCCGTCGAACCCGCCTACGGCTATCCGCAGCCCGTCTCCCCGGTTCCCGGCCCGGGCGGCGACTCCGCCTTCCGGCTGCCGGCGCAGGGCCCCCAGTTCATCCGCCGCTGACCCCGGGGGTAACCCGCCCGAGGCCTGACGGGGAGCCCGTACGAGCTGCCGGTCAGGCCTTGGTGCTCTTGTAGCCGCGGCCCCACTGGAGCCCCCACCCGTACAGCCGGTCGAGCTCGGCCTGGAACCCGTAGACGAACTTCACCTCGCGGCGCACAGTCAGCTCGCCCTTGACGGTCTCCAGGGACACCACGGCGCAGGACCGGGCCTGGGGGTGGCGTTCCTCCAACTGGATCTCGATCCGCGGGCCCGTGCTGGGGTACAGGGTGACCAGGGCGTGCGTTCGGTCGAAGGCGGGGGTCTGGTCGTAGATGTAGACGAAGACCAGGAGTCGCTTGATCTCGTCGGCGTGGTCGAGGTTGATGAAGATCGTCTCGCCGGAGGGGGCGCCGAACCGGTCGTCGCCGCTGAGCTTGACGTACGGCGGGCTGTTGATGTCGCCGTGCAGGTTGCCCAGGGGCTGGACGACGCCCCGGGTGCCGTCGGTCAGCTCGTACAGGCAGCCGATGTCGAGGTCGACGTTGACCACGCCCTGGGTGTGCGCCTGCACCATGTCGGGCTTGAAGAGCTTGAACGGGTGGCGCAGCAGCCGGCCGCTCTGGCCGGAGCGGCCGCCGATGTCAGAGCTGCGCATCCGCCAGGAGAGGTTGACCCGCAGGTTCCCGTGGACCGCCCCCTGTTTGGTGAGCGACACCGTCGGGTGTCGCCTGGTCAGCTCGATCGCGTTGGACGAGGCGCTGCCCGAGTCGAAGCGCATGGCCCGGGCGCCCCTGATGCCGTCGAAGAAGCCGCTGTCGAAAACGCTGCCGAAGAGACCCATTTCCCCTTACCCCCCTGAGACCCACACACGTACGGAAGCGGGGCGGCCTTGGGGAACCCCCGAGGCCACCCCGCACATGGAGCGTTCCGCGTTACCGCCGGGCTCATGCCTCGACGGGAACTCCTTCCACTTCCGCCAGGCGCTTGTTGCGGCGCACGGAGGACCAGAAGGACCAGGCGATGAGCACGACGCCGACGAGGCCGGTGATGACCTCGTTGATCTCGTACTGGATGGTGACGAGCAGGATCACGGCGAGCGCGCCGATGGCGTAGTGCGCGCCGTGCTCCAGGTACACGTAGTCGTCGAGGGTGCCCTGGCGGACCAGGTAGACCGTCAGCGACCGGACGTACATGGCACCGATGCCGAGGCCGAGGGCCATGAGCACGATGTCGTTGGTGATGGCGAAGGCGCCGATGACCCCGTCGAAGGAGAACGAGGCGTCGAGGACTTCGAGGTACAGGAACATGAAGAACGCGGCCTTGCCGGCCATGACGACGGCGGAGACGGGGTTGCCGCTCTTCCTCGCTTCTTCCTCGGCCTCGTGCTCGGCCTCCTCGTCCTCTTCGAGCTTGTTCTCGAAGTAGCCGGAGAGCCCACCGACGATCATGTAGGTGATCAGGCCGGCGATGCCGGCCACCAGGACGGTCTGGGCCTTGTCGACGTGCGCGCCGCCGTGCTGGTGGGCCTGGGTCGCGAAGGTGGCCGAGGTGATGACCAGGGCGATCAGGGCGATGCACGCCGACAGCATGTCGATCTTGCCGAGCTTGGCCAGCGGCCGCTCCAGCCAGGCGAGCCACTTGATGTCCCGGTCCTCGAAGATGAAGTCGAGGAAGATCATCAACAGGAACATGCCGCCGAAGGCCGCGATCGCCGGGTGGGCGTCCGTGACCAGCTGCTGGTATCGGTCCTTGTCGGTCAATGCCAGATTGACGGCTTCGATCGGCCCCAGCGAGGCGGTGATCGCGACGATGACGACGGGGAACACCAGCCGCATGCCGAAGACCGCGATCAGAACACCGACCGTGAGGAAGATCTTCTGCCAGAAGGCATTCATCTTCTTCAGGATTCCGGCGTTGACCACCGCGTTGTCGAAGGACAGCGAGATTTCGAGGATCGACAGGATCGCCACGATCCCAAAAGCGGTCCACCCCCCGTAGAACACCGCTGCGGCCAGACCGAGCGCAGTGATTGCGAACGACCAGCCGAAGGTTTTGAGAACCACTGGCACCCCATCGTCTTGTACGGCTTTACGAAACGTTGACCCCGAAGTCTAGAGCGATGCCCCGCAGCCCCGACGCGTACCCCTGCCCCACCGCCCTGAACTTCCATTCGCCGCCGTACCGGTAGACCTCGCCGAAGATCATCGCGGTTTCGCTGGAGGCGTCCTCGGTGAGGTCGTAGCGCGCGAGCTCCTGTCCGTCGGCCTGGTTCACGACACGAATGAACGCGTTGCTGACCTGGCCGAAGCTCTGCCGTCGGGCCTCCGCCTCATGGATCGAGACGGGGAAGACGATCTTGTCGACCTCCACCGGGACCTTGGTGAGGTCGATGATGATCGACTCGTCGTCGCCCTCGCCCTCGCCGGTGAGGTTGTCCCCCGTGTGTTCGACGGAGCCCTCGGGGCTCTTGAGGTTGTTGTAGAAGACGAAGTACGAATCGCCGAGCACCCGGCCGTCGCGGCACAGCAGCGCGCTGGCGTCGAGGTCGAAGTCGGCGCCCGTGGTGGAGCGCGCGTCCCATCCGAGACCGACCAGGACCCGGGTGAGGTTCGGTGCGGCCTTGGACAGGGAGACGTTGCCCCCCTTGGCGAGTGTGACGCCCATGTTGTGGTCCTCCCCGGACGACGTGGTGATGGTGGTGCTGGTGGTGCTGAGTGCTGCGGTGGTGCCGGCGCTCCGGTCCGAGGATGCCTCGGTGGGGGCGGGTACCGCGGTGGGGCGGGTTGCGCTGCCGGCTGAACCGGGGGTTCCGGTGGGGCCGGTAAAGCCGGTCCGGCGCCGTACACACAGTGCACGGCGCCGGACAGGAAGCGGCTGTTGGACGCAGCCGGCTGGCTGGGACCAGGGCTCAGACGTTGACGCCGAAGTCCTGGGCGATGCCGCGCAGGCCGGAGGCGTAGCCCTGGCCGATCGCGCGGAACTTCCACTCCGCGCCGTTGCGGTACAGCTCGCCGAAGACCATGGCGGTCTCGGTCGAGGCGTCCTCGGAGAGGTCGTAGCGGGCGAGTTCGCTGTTGTCGGCCTGGTTCACCACGCGGATGTAGGCGTTGCGCACCTGGCCGAAGCTCTGCTGACGGGTCTCGGCCTCGTAGATCGAGACCGGGAAGACGATCTTGTGCACATCGGCCGGGACGCCGGACAGGTTGACCTTGATGGCCTCGTCGTCGCCCTCACCCTCACCGGTGGTGTTGTCACCGGTGTGCTCGACCGAGCCGTCCGGGCTCTTCAGGTTGTTGAAGAACACGAAGTTCGAGTCGTTGGCGACCTTGCCCTGGTCGTTGGTCAGGATCGCGCTGGCGTCGAGGTCGAAGTCGACACCGGTGGTGGTGCGAGCGTCCCAGCCCAGACCGACGATGACCGCCGTCAGGTTGGGCGCGGCCTTGGTCAGCGAGACGTTGCCGCCCTTGCTGAGGCTGACTCCCACGTGTCCTCCATTGGGTTCGATGTGGGGCTGCGCCCCTTCGTGCGGTTGCTGTCCGATCAACGTCTCGATCCTAGTGACGGGTTCCCGCCCGTCAGCGAATTTCCCGTGGATCGGACGGCGTGCGCGTCACAGGCTCGTCAGAGGCTTCAGAGGTTTCAGAGGCTTTCGAGTGCCTCGATGTACTCGTTCAGGTCACGCGCGTCGGGCAGCCCGTTGACGACGGTCCAGCGCACGACGCCGTCCTTGTCGATGATGAAGGTGCCGCGGACCGCGCAGCCCTTGTCCTCGTCGAAGACGCCGTAGGCGCGGGAGGTCTCGCCGTGCGGCCAGAAGTCGGAGAGCAGCGGGTAGTCCAGGTTCTCCTGCTCGCCGAAGACCCTCAGGGTCGGCACCGAGTCGTTGGAGACGGCGAGGAGCTGGACCTCGTCGTTCTGGAACCGGGGCAGCTGGTCGCGCAGCTCGCACAGCTCGCCGGTGCAGACGCCGGTGAAGGCGAACGGGTAGAAGAGCAGCACGACGGCCTTCTCCCCCCGGAAGTCGGACAGCCGCACGGTGGCGCCGTGGTTGTCCTTGAGCTCGAAGTCCGGGGCCTTGTCGCCGACCTCGATCGCCATCTCTCGCATCCCTTCGTTCTGCATGTCCGCGTTGCGCTGTTCGGGTGCGGCCAGCCTATGGGGTATTGCCTCCGGGAGGGGAACGCGCGTGCGCCGCCGGAAAGCGCGCACCCCGCCGACCGGGGTGATTCCGGTCGGCGGGGTGTGTCCGCTCGGCTGTGGGGCGCGGCTCAGCGCTTGGCCTTGGCGGCCTTCGGCGTCACCAGCTTGGTGGAGGTCCACTCCTTGCCGACGGGCAGGCCCTTGGCAAGAGAGAGGCCGGCCGTCTCGGCGGCCTCGCTGATGTCACTGGCCTCGACGTAGCCGTCACGGCCCGTCTTGGGGGTCAGCAGCAGGATCAGTGCGCCGTCCTCGACCAGCTCGGTCGCATCGACCAGGGCGTCCGTCAGATCGCCGTCCTCGTCGCGGAACCACAACAGCACCGCGTCGGCGACATCGTCGTAGTCCTCGTCGGCGAGCTCGCTGACGAGCTTCTCGACGGCGTCACGGAATTCCTGATCGACGTCGTCGTCGTAGCCGATCTCCTGGACCACCTGTTCGGACTGGAAACCCAGCCGGGCGGCCAGGCTCTCCGCGTGGTCCGCGGTCGCGCTCACGGGGTGCCTCCTGCTCATGTTCGGTGAATGTCTTTCGGCGGCGCGCGTACGCGCAGCATTGGGCGTAGTCCACACGGGCGCGGCGGATCGCGCAAGTACCCGGCCGCCGAGACCGTCGAAACGGTGACGATTGCGGCCGTCTCGCCGCAACTTTGAGCCTGCCCGTACGGGCCTGTGGTGATTCATCCCACACGATTCCCGCTCATTCGGCATCGGTCGGGACTTCCCACCTGTTTGAGGGACGAACGGCTTTACGGAGGCGTTGATCGACTTGGGCGTAGTGTGGCGGTCCGGCTGGACCCGTTCTGCCGAACCTTGCGCCCGCTCCACCGACGGTGCCCGGACTTTCCAGGGGTTACCCAGTGGTATAGGTGAAGATTTCGGCCGAGCGTTAGACCATGGGAGGCGGCGACCCAAGGCACGACTCCCCCCGACAGCGAAGGAACAGCGTGGCTTCCGCATCCGATCGCAATCCGATCATTATTGGCGGCCTGCCGAGCCAGGTCCCGGACTTCGATCCGGAAGAGACGCGGGAGTGGCTCGACTCCCTGGACGCGGCCGTCGACGAACGCGGCCGTGAACGCGCCCGCTATCTCATGCTGCGCCTGATCGAGCGGGCGCGCGAGAAGCGCGTGGCCGTGCCCGAGATGCGCAGCACGGACTACGTCAACACGATCGCGACCAAGGACGAGCCCTTCTTCCCCGGCAACGAGGAGATCGAGCGCAAGGTCCTCAACGCGACCCGCTGGAACGCGGCCGTCATGGTCTCCCGCGCGCAGCGCCCGGGGATCGGCGTCGGCGGGCACATCGCGACCTTCGCCTCCTCCGCCTCCCTCTACGACGTGGGCTTCAACCACTTCTTCCGCGGGAAGGACGAGGGCGACGGCGGCGACCAGATCTTCTTCCAGGGCCACGCCTCTCCCGGCATCTACGCCCGCGCCTATCTCCTGGACCGGCTCTCCGAGCAGCAGCTCGACGCGTTCCGCCAGGAGAAGTCGAAGGCGCCGTACGGCCTGTCGAGCTACCCGCACCCACGGCTGATGCCCGACTTCTGGGAGTTCCCGACCGTCTCGATGGGCCTCGGCCCGCTCGGTGCGATCTACCAGGCGCGGATGAACCGGTACATGGAGGCGCGCGGGATCGCGGACACCTCCAAGTCCCACGTTTGGGCGTACCTCGGTGACGGCGAGATGGACGAGCCGGAGTCGCTCGGCCAGTTGTCCATCGCGGCGCGCGAGGGTCTGGACAATCTGACCTTCGTCGTCAACTGCAACCTCCAGCGCCTCGACGGCCCGGTCCGCGGCAACGGGAAGATCATCCAGGAGCTGGAGTCGATCTTCCGCGGCGCCGGCTGGAACGTCATCAAGCTGATCTGGGACCGCTCCTGGGACCCGCTGTTGGCCCAGGACCGCGACGGCATCCTGGTCAACAAGATGAACTCCACCCCCGACGGGCAGTTCCAGACGTACGCCACCGAGTCGGGCGCTTACATCCGCGAGCACTTCTTCGGCGGTGACCAGCGACTGCGCGCGATGGTCGAGAACATGAGCGACCAGCAGATCCAGCACCTCGGGCGCGGCGGTCACGACCACAAGAAGGTCTACGCGGCCTACGCGGCGGCCAAGGCCCACAAGGGCCAGCCGACGGTCATCCTGGCCCAGACGGTCAAGGGATGGACGCTCGGCCCGAACTTCGAGGGCCGCAACGCGACGCACCAGATGAAGAAGCTGACGGTCGACGACCTCAAGCGCTTCCGCGACCGCCTCCACATCCCGATCACGGACGCCCAGCTGGAGAGCGGCGCCCCGCCGTACTACCACCCGGGCCGCAACTCCCCCGAGATCCAGTACATGCACGACCAGCGCAACGCCCACGGCGGCTACGTGCCCACCCGCGTGGTGCGCGCGAAGCCGCTCGCGCTGCCCGACGACACGGCGTACGCGACGGCCAAGAAGGGCTCGGGCCACCAGTCGATCGCGACGACGATGGCCTTCGTGCGCATCTTGAAGGACCTGATGCGGGACAAGGAGATCGGCAAGCGGTTCGTGCTGATCGCGCCCGACGAGTACCGCACCTTCGGTATGGACGCCTTCTTCCCGAGCGCCAAGATCTACAACCCGCTGGGGCAGCAGTACGAGGCGGTCGACCGTGAGCTGCTGCTCGCGTACAAGGAGTCGCCGACCGGCCAGATGCTGCACGACGGCATCTCCGAGGCCGGCTGCACGGCCTCGCTGATCGCGGCGGGTTCGGCGTACGCGACGCACGGCGAGCCGCTGATCCCGGTCTACGTCTTCTACTCGATGTTCGGTTTCCAGCGCACCGGTGACCAGTTCTGGCAGATGGCCGACCAGCTCGCGCGCGGTTTCGTCCTCGGCGCGACGGCCGGGCGGACCACCCTCACGGGTGAGGGCCTCCAGCACGCCGACGGTCACTCCCAACTGCTGGCGTCGACCAACCCGGGCTGCGTGGCGTACGACCCGGCGTACGGGTACGAGATCGCGCACATCGTCAAGGACGGCCTGCGGCGCATGTACGGCCCCGACGCGGAGGACGTCTTCTACTACCTGACCGTCTACAACGAGCCGATCCAGCACCCGGCCGAGCCCGCCGACGTCGACGTCGACGGCATCCTCAAGGGCATCCACCGCGTGTCGGCGGGCACCGAGGGCAGTGTCGGGGCGCAGATCATGGCCTCCGGCGTGGCCGTGCCGTGGGCGCTGGAGGCGCAGCGGCTCCTGGCCGCGGAGTGGAACGTGAAGGCGGACGTCTGGTCGGCGACCTCCTGGAACGAACTGCGCCGCGAGGCGGTGGAGGTGGAGGAGCACAACCTGCTCCACCCGGAGGAGGAGCAGCGCGTCCCGTACGTGACGCGCAAGCTCTCGGGCTCCGAGGGGCCGTTCGTGGCGGTCTCGGACTGGATGCGCTCGGTGCCGGACCAGATCTCGCGCTGGGTGCCCGGCCCGTACACCTCGCTCGGCGCCGACGGGTTCGGTTTCGCGGACACCCGTGGCGCGGCCCGCCGATTCTTCCACATCGACGCGCAGTCGGTGGTCCTGGCCGTGCTGACCGAGCTCGCCAAGGCGGGTCGGATCGACCGCTCGGTGCTGAAGCAGGCGATCGACCGGTACCAGTTGCTGGACGTCTCGGCGGCCGACCCGGGCGCGGCGGGCGGCGACGCATAGCAGTCACTCTTCCGAGGGGGCGTTGGGACAGTTGTCTCAACGCCCCTTACCCGTTCTTTACCATGCTGGCATGAAGGAACCCTCCCGCCAGGCCAGGTGGGAGCGGCGGAGCCAGACCCCGCTGCTCGTTCTCGCCGTGGCGTTCGCCGTCGCGTATGCCGTGCCGATCGTGGCGCCGGACGCGAGTCCCGCGGTGCACCGGGCGTGCACGCACGCCGAGTGGGTGGTCTGGGCCGCCTTCGCCGCCGACTACCTGGTCCGGCTGACCCTGTCGCCGTCGCGGAAGGCGTTCGTACGGGGCCACTGGCTGGACCTGGCGGCGGTGCTGGTGCCGATGATCCAGCCGCTGCGGCTGCTGCGGCTGGTGTCGACGCTGCTGCTGGTGGGCAGGCGGGCCCGGATGGCGCCGCAGGTCCGGCTCACCACGTACGTGGCGGGCGCGGTGGTGGGGCTGCTGATGTTCGGCTCGCTGGCGGTGCTGAGCGTCGAGCGGGACGCGCCCGGCGGGAACATCAAGAGCCTGGGGGACGCCCTGTGGTGGTCGGTGACCACCATGACGACGGTCGGGTACGGGGACCACTCCCCCACGACCGGGCTGGGGCGGCTGCTGGCGGTCGGGCTGATGCTGTCGGGGATCGCGCTGCTGGGTGTGGTCACCGCCAACATCGCCGCCTGGTTCATCTCCCGGTTCGAGCGAGACGACCAGGTGGAGCGGGCGCAGACCGCCGCGATCGCCGAACTGACGCGGGAGGTACTGGCGCTGCGCGTCGAGGTCGCCCGGCTCGGCGGCGCGGCCGGCCCGGGGCCGGGGCCGGACGGCGCCCCGGCACGGGAGGACCGTGCCGGGGCCCCGGCCGGGGCGGCGGACGCGGCGGCGGTCGAGTCGGCGGATGAGCCGGTGGACGACCGCTCCTTGTCCGCCGCGCCGGTCAGCGCTCCCAGACCTTGAACGCGCGGACCTGGTAAGGCGACTGCGGGAGCCAGACACCGTCTCCGGGGTAGGTCTGGAACTCGCCCGTCTCCTGGCACTCCGCCGACTGGTAGGTGGTCACCGGGCGGCCCGTCCGGTTGGTGAGGGCTTGGGCGGTGGTACCGGCGGGCAGCGCGGTGCAGCTGTTGATGTCGAGGGTGCTGAGCTCATAGGTCAGCCGGGTGCCCTTGAATTCCGGCTTCGCCCACAGGCATAGCTGCCCCGTGGCGCAGGCGCCGAGCGTCGGTGGTCCGGCGGCGTGCGCGGGGCCGGCTGTGCCCGGGACGAGGGCCGCCGCGGCCAGGGCGACGGCGGCCAGGAAGGTGCTGGGGCGCGCGGGGAAAGTACCGGGGCGCGCGGGGTAACTCGTACGCATGACGGGTCAACTCCTTGTGGACGGACGGGCCCCGGACCGTTTCCAGAGCTCCGACGACCCCACGCTGACCTGCGGCGACGTGCGTACGGAAGGGGCTGCGGCCGGCTCCACCCGGATAGGCGACAGCCCCGCCGGAACCGTCCGGCGGGGCTGTCGTACGTACGGGGTTGACGCCGCGCGGCAGGCGACCGGCCCGCTCAGACGTGGGCCGCGCCCACGCCCGCGCCGGCGTTCTCGCCCCGCTTGGTGAAGCCGGCCACGACCGCGGCGAGCACCGCGACCACGCCCGCGACGGAGAAGGCGGTGCTCATGCCCGAGACGAAGGTGTCGTGCGCGACGGTGGTGATCGTCTGCGCGACCTGCGGGGGGACGCCCGGCGGGACCGGTGCGAGGCCGACCTGCACACCCTTCTCGGCGAGGTCGAGCTGCTCGGGGCTGATCGGCGGCAACCCCGCGGCCCGCCAGTTGTCCCCGAACGAGTCACGGACGGTGCCCGCCATGACGGCGCCGAGCACCGCGGTGCCCAGGCTGCCGCCGACCTGCATGGCGGCCTGCTGGAGCCCGCCGGCCACCCCGGACAGCTCCAGCGGGGCGTTGCCGACGATGACCTCGGTGGCACCGACCATGACGGGCGCGAGACCGAGGCCTAGCAGGGCGAACCAGAGCGACATGACGAGGGTGCCGGTGCCCGGGGTGAGCCGGGCCATCCCGAAGCAGGCCACCGCGGTGGCCACCATGCCGGCGACGAGCGGTATCCGCGGGCCGACCTTGGTGATCGCGGCGCCCGCGAGCGGCGAGCCGACGATCATCATTCCGGTGAGCGGCAGCAGGTGCAGGCCGCTGTCGACGGGCCTCATGCCGTGGACGTTCTGGAGGTAGAAGGTGACGAAGAACAGGCCGCCCATGAACGCGAAGGCCATCAGCACCATCAGCACGGTGCCGGCGGACAGCGGCAGCGAACGGAACATCCCGAGCGGGACGAGCGGCTCGGCGACCTTGCCCTCCCAGAGGGCGAAGAGCGCGAAGCAGACCGCCGAGGCTCCGAGGAAAGCCAGGGTCTTGGTGTCGCCCCAGCCCCACTCGGCGGCCTTGATCAGGGCCCAGATCAGGGAGAACATCGCGCCGGACAGCAGCAGGACGCCCAGCAGGTCGAAGGAGCGCGGGGCGTTCTCGGCCCGGTGGTCGAGCAGGATGAACAGGCCGAAGCCGAGCGCGACGATCCCGACGGGCACGTTGATGAAGAAGACGGACTGCCAGCTGACGTGCTCCACGAGCAGACCGCCGACGATGGGCCCGGCGGCGGTCGAGGCGCCGATGACCATGCCCCAGATGCCGATGGCCATGTTCAGCTTCTCGGCGGGGAAGGTGGCGCGCAGCAGACCGAGCGCGGCGGGCATCAGCAGTGCGCCGAAGAGGCCTTGGGCCACACGAAAGCCGATGACGAGTTCGACACCACTGGACAGGCCGATGGCGGCCGAGGAGAGCCCGAAGCCGGCGACGCCCACGAGGAAGGTCTGCCGGTGGCCGAAGCGGTCACCGAGCTTGCCCGCGGTGATGAGGGAGACGGCGAGGGCCAGGAGGTAGCCGTTGGTGATCCACTGCACCTCGGCGAGGGTGGCGCCCAGGTCCTTCTGGATGGCGGGGTTGGCGACCGCGACGATCGTGCCGTCCAAGGCCACCATCATGACGCCGATCGCGACGGCGAAGAGGGTGAGCCAGGGATGGCCGCGCAGTCCTGAACCAGACGGCGCCGGGCCGGATTTCCTCAGGTTCACCCGACCGTCGGCGGTGATCTGACTAGTCATGCGAACAGGCTAATGACAGCGACTGACACTTCACAGACGGCTTAACAAGACAGTCGCTGTCAGGTGGGTCACAGGTACCCTGACCGCTCACTCAGCGTCAGAACAGACCGACGGCAGCACACCGGAAGGGGACACCGCGGTGATGACCGAGCAACGGCCCGCGCCGGCCGTCCCGGCGGCCGGACTGCGCGAACGAAAGAAGCGGCGCACCAGGGACGCGCTGCTGCGCGCGGCGCTCCTCCTCTTCCTCTCCCAGGGCTACGACAAGACGACCGTCGACGAGATCACCGACGCCGTCGAGGTCTCCCAGCGCACCTTCTTCCGCTACTTCGCCAACAAGGAAGAGGTCGCCTTCGCCGTCCAGGACCTGGTCGAATCGCACTTCGTGGCGGCGCTGCGGGCACGGCCGGCCGCCGAGGGGCCGCTCGTGGCCATGCGGAACGCGGTGCTCGTCGCCTGGGACACCGTCGACGAGGCGATCTCCGACGTGGTGCCGGTCGACCTCTACATGCGCGGCTACCAGCTCATCGAGTCGACCCCGGCGCTGCTCGCCGTACACCTGCGGCGCTCCACCGAGCTGGAGGAGCGCATCGCCCGGCTGGTCGCCGACCGCGAGGGCCTGGACGTGGACGCGGACCCGCGACCGAGGGTGGTGGTGGCCGCCTTCTCCGGCGTCATGCGGGTGACGGGGCGGTTGTGGGGCCAGGGCCACGACACGAGCGTGGCGGCGATCCGGCGGATGACGGAGGCCTACCTCGACCAGATCGGCCCGGCGCTGGCCTCGGACTGGCGCTGAGCGTCGGCGTACGCGGTCCCGGCGGGTGGCGGGTGGCGGGTGGCCGTAGCCGTAGCCGTAGCCGTAGCCGACCGTGAGCGTTTCGGCTGCCTGTGACGCGATCGGCGGTGAGACCCGTCACCCGGAGTGCCAGGTACTCCGGCGGTCTCCTAGGCTGGTTCCAGTGAAACTGCCCGGCTCCGTCCACCACACCGCCGGCGCCACAGCGCCCCCCGCCGCAATGCGCACCCTGCTCGCGCTCGCGGTCGTCCTCGTCATGTTGGTGATCACCGGTTGGACCTCGGTGCACCGGCCCGAGGCGGGCATCTCTCCACGGGCCGCCGCCCTCTCCGCCTGGGCGCTGGCCCGTATCGACGGGCGGGCCCTGCCCTCCGCCGACGCCCCCGCCGCCGCCGTCTCGCGCTTCTTCTCCGGCCTCGACGGCGCCCAGCGGGCCCGGCTCGCGGACGGCTACCCGCTCGTCGTCGGAAACCTCGACGGGGTGCCCGCCACCACCCGCTACCGGGCCAACCTGCACTCACTGGACCAAGCCCGGCGCGTGGAGGAGGCCCGCAGCAAGGACGTGGCCCTGACCCCGGCCGACCGCGCCACCGCGCTCAGGCGCGCCCACCGCCTCGAATCGCTCGCCGAACCGGGGCGGCAGATCCTCCTGTTCGATCCCACCGGCGACGGACTCGTCGCGGAGGTGTTCGGCGACCTCGACCAGGCCCGCCGGGTGTCGGTGATCGTGCCCGGCGTCGACACCGACCTGCTCACCTTCGAGCGGACTCAGCGGCGCCTGACCGCGCCCTCCGGCATGGCCCGCTCCCTCTACGAGGCCGAGCAGGCGGCCACGCCGGACGGCAGGACCGCCGTGATCGCCTGGGCCGGCTACACCGCGCCCACCGGGGTCGGCATGGACGCCGCCACGGGGAAGCTCGCGGTGGAGGGCTCCGTACGGCTCCGGGCGCTGGCCGCCGCCCTGCCCGGGCAGTCCAGCGTGGCGTTGATCTGCCACAGCTACGGGTCGGTGGTGTGCGGGGTCGCCGCCCATGAGCTGCCGTCGCGGGTGACCGACGTGGTGGTGGCCGGCAGCCCCGGGATGCGCGTGTCGAACGCCGCCGAGCTTCACACGGCGGCCCGGGTATGGGCGATGCGGGACTCCGGTGACTGGATCGCCGATGTGCCGCACCTGGAACTGGGCGGCCTGGGGCACGGGGCCGACCCCGTGTCGCCGGACTTCGGAGCACGGTTGCTGTCATCGGCGGGGGCCCGGAGCCACACCGGCTACTTCGAGCCAGGGACCGCGTCGCTGGACAACTTCGCGAAGATCGGAACCGGCGCGTTCGGTTCCGTTGCGTGCGTGACCGGGGACGACACGTGCCGGCAGGGATTCTCCGGGGACTGACGGGGCCGCGGGCCCCGCAGAACCGTCTCTGCGGTGAGGGGGACGAGCGGGGGCACGTCCCTTTACCATGAGCCGCATGGGGGACGTACTGGCCGGAAACCATGCTGTCTGGGAGTTCGACTCCGACTCGATGATCATCCGTTTCGCGCGGGGGCTGCGGACGCCACGGCTTTGGCACGCCCTCAGGGAGCGCCGAATTCCGCTGGACGCGCTCTCCGGGATGAGCCTGACCGGGGGCAAACGGGACACCGTGGTGTTGCGCGCCGTGCCACGGCCCGGCGCCGATCCGCTGATGGAGGTCGCCGCCGGACAGCTCAAGGAGAGCTGCGACCCGTACCGGCTGGTGCTGTCCGGCGAGTCGGCCCCGCGGGCGGAGGCGCTCGCGGACGCCGTACGGGATCGGTTCGGACCGGCGACGGCGGCGGAGCGGTTCCTGGTCGCGGCCCCTGAGGCGAGCGCGTACCTCAAGGCGTACGACGCGCGCGTCGGGTTCGACGGGACGGCCGTCACCTTCCACTGGTCGCGCACCGGAGCCAGCAGCACGAAGTGGAAGGCGGGCGACCAACGGTATCCGCTGGCGGAGGTCACGGGGGTGGTGTGGCGCTCCCCCGAGGGGCCGGAGGGCCACCTGCGGCTGCTGCCGCGGGACGCCGCCGCCGGTGAGGGCCGGCCCGACCACGACCTGGCGGCGGCCGTGTTCGGGGTGGGGTACGGGGCGGTGCACGAGTCTCTGCCGTTCGCCGCGGCCGTGTTGGCGGCGGTGCGGGAGCGGCGTACGCCGGTGACGGCGGCCGCGCCGAAGGCCTCCGGCGGGGAGAGGCTCCACCACCTGGGGGAACTGCTCAGCGCGGGGCTGCTCACGGATGCCGAGTACTCGGCGCTGCGGGACCGGCTGGCGTAGCCGGGGCCGCGGCCGGGCCCGTAGCGGGGGTCGCACCCGGCCGGGCCCGTAGCCCGGCCCGGGTGCGGCGCCGTCGCGCGAGCGGCCCCGGCTGCGCCGGGCTCCGCCCCACACCCCGCGCCTCAAACGCCGGCGAGGCTGGAGTTGGCCGCACCGCCGACCCCGGCGCGGCTGGGTTTGCCCGGCGGTGGTGGCGGCGTTGTCAGGCTTCGCGGGACGCCGACGTGGAGGACATGTCCGGGTAGCGGTCGCCGGAGACCTGGGCGGCGATCGGCTCCAGCAGGGCCAGCTCCGCCTCCGTGAGGGTGATCCGCGTCGCCGCCGTGTTCTCCGCGAGCCGCCCGGGCTTGCGGGTCCCCGGGATCGGCACCACCGTCAGCCCGTGCACCGCCGACCGCTGCTGCACCCACGCCAGGGCGATCTGCGCCGGCGTCGCCCCGTGCGCGGCGGCGATCTCCCGCACCGGCGCCAGCAGCGCCGCGTTCGCCTTCGCGTTGTCGCCCGTGAAGCGCGGCTGGTGCTTGCGGAAGTCGCCTTCGGACAGCTCGGTCGCCGCGTCCGCGAACGCGCCCGTGAGGAACCCGCGGCCCAGCGGGGAGTAGGGCACGAACGCCACCCCCAGCTCCGCCGCCGCGCCGACCGCGCTGCGCTCCACGTCCCGGCTGAACAGCGACCACTCCGACTGGAGCGCCGCGATGGGGTGCACGGCGTACGCCTCGCGCAGCTCGGCCCCGGTGACCTCGCTGAGGCCCAGGTGGCGCACCTTGCCCTCCCGCACGAGTTCGGCCATCGCGCCCACCGACTCGGCCAAGGGCACGGCCGGGTCGCGCCGGTGCATGTAGTACAGGTCGATCACGTCGGTGCCGAGCCGCCGCAGGCTGCCCTCGACCGCCTCGCGGATGTAGGCGGGGTCGTTGCGGATGCCCCGGTACCGCGGGTCGTCGGTGCGCTCGATGGCGAACTTGGTCGCGAGGGTGATCTCGTCCCGGTGCGCGGCGACGAACGGGGCGAGGAACTCCTCGTTCGCCCCGCGCCCGTACACGTCCGCGGTGTCGAAGAGGGTGACCCCGGCGGCCAGTGCCGCGTCAAGGGTCTGCCGGGCGGCCGTCTCGTCCGTGTCCCCGTAGAACTCGCTCATGCCCATGCAGCCGAGGCCCTGCACACCGACCAGGGGGCCGCCTTTGCCGAGTTCGACCCGCTCGATCTTCGTCGTGCTCTTCGTCATTGCCGTACAGCCTTCCCCGCGTAGAGATCGATCTTGTAGTCCAGCACGGCGAGCGCGTCCTTCATCTCCGAGAGCCTCGCCCGCACCTCGCGGCGCGTCCGCTCCAGCAGCTCCCGTCGCTGGTCGACGGTGTGCTCGCCCTCGCGGACCAGCTCCGCGTACCGCACCATGTCCGCCACCGACATCCCGGTGGTGCGCAGCTTGCCGACGAAGGCCAGCCAGTCGAGGTCCTTGTCGGTGAACCGGCGCTGTCCCGAATGCGAGCGGTCCACGTGCGGCATCAGGCCGATCCGCTCGTACCAGCGCAAGGTGTGCTGGGTCAGACCGGTCCGTGCCTCGACTTCGCTGATCGTGTACCGCGTCTGCGTCAGGCTCATGGCGACCACGCTAAAACCTTGGAGTGCACTCCAAGCAAGTAGGCTCGGCCGCATGGAGAGCCCGGAGACCTTGCAGACCCTACGGACCATCGAGAGCTGGCCGGTACCGACGGCCGCGGCGGCCGTGGTGCGCGCCGACGGGAGCGTCGCCGGCTCCCACGGGCCCGTGGACCACCGCTTCGCCCTGGCGTCGGTCACCAAGCCGCTCACCGCGTACGCCGCGCTCGTCGCGTACGAGGAGGGCGCGGTCGAACTGGACGAGCCGGCCGGGCCTGAGGGTGCCACGGTCCGTCACCTGCTCGCCCACACCAGCGGGCTGGCGTTCGACGAGCACCGTGTGACGAGCCCGCCCGGACAGCGCCGCCTGTACTCCAACGCGGGTTTCGAGGTGCTCGGCGACCACATCGCCAAGGCCACCGGCATCCCCTTCGCCGAGTACCTGCACCAGGCCGTGTTCGAGCCGCTGGGCATGGCGTCGAGCGCGCTGGAGGGCTCCCCCGCCAAGGACGGCGTCTCGACCGTCCGCGACCTGGTGCGCTTCGCCGCCGAACTCCAGGCGCCCCGGCTGCTGGACGTCCGCACGGTCGCCGAGGCCACCTCCGTCGTGCACCCGGGCCTCAAGGGCGTCCTGCCGGGCTACGGGCACCAGTCCCCCAACGACTGGGGGCTCGGCCTGGAGATCCGCGACGGCAAGTCCCCGCACTGGACGGGCACCACGTCCTCGCCGCGCACTTTCGGGCACTTCGGCCAGTCCGGCACCTTCCTGTGGGTCGACCCGGACGCGCGCGCCGCGTGCGTGGCACTGACCGACCGCGCCTTCGGCCCGTGGGCCGTGGAGGCCTGGACCCCGTTCACCGACGCGGTCCTCGCCGAACTCCGCTAGGGCGTGTCGGCGCTCAGGGGAGTTCGAAGATCAGCAGTTCGCCCGGGGAGCCGGCGACGACGGCCAGTCCCGGCTCGTCGGTGATCCGCGCCGAGTCGCCGGGGCCCAGCTCCTCGCCGTCCAGGCGGAGGTCGCCGCGCACCACGTGCAGGTAGACCCGGGGCGCCGCCGGTACGGTGATCCGCTCGCCCGAGCCGGGCCGGCGCACGTGCAGGACGGCCCCGGCGGCGGGGATCTCGTACGGCTCCCCGTCGGCGAGGCCCGGGACGAGGTGGTAGGAGGGCTCGCCGCCCGCCGCGAGCGGGGCGAGCCAGGTCTGGACGAAGCGCAGCGGCGCGGGGCCGTCGTTGCGTTCGATGTGCCGCGCGCCCGATCCGGCGGCGAAGTGCTGTGCATCGCCGGCGCGGACCAGGCCGGTGTGGCCGGTGGTGCTGTCCTTGTGCGTGAGTTCGCCCTCCACCACCCAGGTGACGATCTCGGTCTGGCTGTGCGGGTGCTCGTCGAACCCGGAGCCCGGCCGCAGGAGCTCCTCGTTGCAGGCCAGGACGGGTCCGAAGCGGATGTTGTCCGGGTCGTAGAAGGACCCGAAGGAGAAGGCGTGCCGGGTGGCGATCCCGGCGGCCGGGTTCCCGCCCTCGTACCGGTCCGCGGCTCGGCGTACATCAATCATGGTGGCCACCGTAGACCCCCGGGGGCGCGTGGTTCCGGGACGGCTGCGGCGGGCCCGCGGACGGGTGGCCCCGGACCCGGCTCCGCGCCCGGGCGCCGATAAGGCAGTCTTGTCCCGTGCCCCAACCCGAACGTGAGCATTCCCCCGAGACCGGCCCGGCGCGTCCCGCGCACGGCGTGCAACCCGCGCACCCGCATCCCGCGACTCTGCGCCGGCTGGAGAAGTCCGCCGGTCGGCTCTCCGCGAACGCGATCGCGCGCATGGACGAGACCCTGCCGTGGTACCGGGCGATGCCGCCGGAGAACCGGTCGTGGATCGGCCTGGTCGCCCAGGCCGGCATCGCCGCGTTCACGGAGTGGTTCCGGCACCCGGAGACCCCGCAGGCGATCTCCACGGACGTGTTCGGGACGGCTCCGCGGGAGCTCACCCGGGCGATCACCTTGCGCCAGACGGTGGAGATGGTCCGTACGACGATCGAGGTCATGGAGACCGCGATCGACGAGGTGGCCGCCCCGGGCGACGAGTCGGTGCTGCGCGAGGCGCTGCTCGTGTACGCCCGGGAGATCGCCTTCGCGACCGCCCAGGTGTACGCGCAGGCGGCCGAGGCGCGCGGGGCGTGGGACGCCCGCCTGGAGTCCCTCGTCGTCAACGCGGTGTTGTCGGGTGAGGCGGACGAGGGCGCGTTGTCGCGGGCGGCGGCGCTCGGCTGGAATTCGCCGGAGCACGTGTGCGTCGTGCTGGGCACCGCCCCGGACGGCGACAGCGAGCTGACGGTCGAGGCGATCCGGCGTGCGGCCCGCCACCACAAGCTCCAGGTGCTCACGGGTGTGCTGGGCGACCGCCTCGTGGTCGTCGCGGGCGGCAGTGACAACCCGATGCAGGTGGCGAAGTCGCTGATCGGACCGTTCGCGGCCGGTCCGGTGGTGGCCGGGCCGGTGGTACCCGACCTGCTGAACGCGACGAAGTCCGCGCAGGCCGCCGCGGCGGGACTGAAGGCGTGCACGGCCTGGCAGGACGCCCCGCGTCCGGTGCTCGCGGACGATCTCCTTCCCGAGCGCGCCATCGCGGCGGATCCCTCGGCGAGGGAGCAGCTGGTGGAGGAGATCTACAGACCGCTGGAGGAGGCGGGCTCGGCGCTGTTGGAGACCTTGAGCGTCTACTTGGAGCAGGCGAGCAGCTTGGAGGGGGCGGCGCGGATGCTGTTCGTCCACCCCAACACGGTGCGCTACCGGCTCCGACGTGTGACCGACGTCACCGGCTGGTCACCCTCCGATGTCCGTTCGGCGTTCACGCTCCGGATCGCCCTCATCCTGGGGCGTCTGGCCGACGGCGATCCCCAGTCCTAGACTTTTGTCGGACATCAACAATTACCCCGACGGTTCTTCGTCCCTGTCCCCACGGGCGGCGCGGGCCGGATACAAGAGAGAGTGTGAGGGTGCTCGTACTCGTCGCTCCAGGCCAAGGCGCTCAGACGCCCGGCTTCCTGACTCCCTGGCTCGAACTCCCCGGCGCCGCCGAGCGCGTCTCGGGGTGGTCCGACGCTCTCGGGCTCGACCTCGCCCACTACGGCACCAAGGCCGACGCCGACGAGATCCGTGACACGGCCGTGGCCCAGCCGCTGCTGGTCGCCGCCGGTCTGCTGTCCGCTTCGGCGCTGGGTTCGCCCGCCGCTTTCGGCGCGGTCGCGGGTCACAGCGTCGGTGAGATCACCGCCGCCGCGTACGCCGGTGTACTGAGCGAGGCCGACGCGCTGTCGCTCGTACGGACCCGGGGCCTGGCCATGGCCGAGGCCGCCGCCGTCTCCCCGACGGGCATGGCAGCGGTGCTGGGCGGTGACCGCGACGTGGTCGTGGCGCACCTGGAGAAGCTGGGGCTCACCCCGGCCAACATCAACGGGGCGGGCCAGATCGTGGCGGCCGGCACCCTGGAGCAGATCGCCGCTCTGGAGGCCGACAAGCCCGAAGGCTCCATCAAGGTCGTCGCCCTCAAGGTCGCGGGCGCCTTCCACACGACCCACATGGCACCGGCGGTCGCCACGCTGGAGAAGGCCGCGCAGGCCCTCACCCCGGCGGACCCGGCGCTGACGTACGTGTCGAACAAGGACGGCGGGGTCGTCACCTCGGGCGCCGATGTCGTCGCCCGCCTGGTCGGCCAGGTCGCCCATCCGGTCCGCTGGGACCTGTGCATGGAGACGTTCGCCGAGCTGGGCGTCACCGGGATCATCGAGCTGTGCCCTGGCGGGACCCTGACGGGTCTGGCCAAGCGCGCGCTCAAGGGCGTTCCGAACGTGGCCCTCAAGACCCCGGACGATCTCCAGAAGGCCGCGGCGCTGCTCGCCGAGCACGCGGCCTGAGAGAAGGAGCCCCCTCAGCATGTCGAAGATCAAGCCTGCCAAGGGCTCCCCGTACGCCCGCATCCTCGGTGTCGGCGGGTACCGCCCGACCCGTGTGGTGCCCAACGAGGTCATCCTGGAGACGATCGACTCGTCCGACGAGTGGATCCGTTCGCGCTCCGGCATCGCGACCCGGCACTGGGCCTCGCCCCAGGAGACCGTCGCCGCGATGTCGGTGGAGGCGTCGGGCAAGGCGCTGGCCGATGCCGGCGTGTCGCCCGAGCAGATCGGCGCCGTGATCGTCTCCACGGTCTCGCACTTCAAGCAGACTCCGGCCGTCGCGACGGAGATCGCGCACCGGGTCGGCGCGGTCAAGCCGGCCGCGTTCGACATCTCCGCGGGCTGCGCCGGGTTCGGTTACGGCCTGACGCTGGCCAAGGGCATGGTGGTCGAGGGGTCGGCGCAGTACGTCCTCGTCATCGGTGTCGAGCGGCTGTCGGACCTGACCGACCTGGAGGACCGCGCGACGGCCTTCCTGTTCGGTGACGGCGCCGGCGCGGTGGTCGTCGGCCCTTCTGACGAGCCGGCCATCGGCCCCACGGTGTGGGGTTCGGAGGGCGACAAGTCCGAGACGATCAAGCAGACCGTGCCGTGGGACGAGTACCTCGGCAAGGGCGGCGGCGAGAAGTTCCCTGCCATCACCCAGGAGGGCCAGGCGGTCTTCCGCTGGGCCGTCTTCGAGATGGCCAAGGTGGCCCAGCAGGCGCTCGACGCGGCCGGGATCACCGCCGCTGACCTGGACGTCTTCATTCCGCACCAGGCCAATATGCGGATCATCGACTCGATGGTGAAGACTCTCAAGCTGCCGGAGCACGTCACGGTCGCCCGTGACGTGGAAACCACCGGCAACACGTCGGCCGCCTCGATTCCGCTCGCTATGGAGCGGCTCCTGGCGACCGGAGCGGCGAAGAGCGGCGACACCGCGCTCGTCATCGGCTTCGGGGCGGGGCTCGTCTACGCCGCGACGGTCGTTACCCTCCCCTAGGGCCGGGATCGTTTTTTCCCTCCCTGATCATTCAATTAGCTAGAGAAGGAGCGCCTCATGGCCGCCACCCAGGAAGAAATCGTCGAGGGTCTCGCGGAGATCGTCAACGAGATCGCCGGTATCCCGACCGAGGACGTCCAGGTCGACAAGTCCTTCACCGACGACCTGGATGTCGACTCCCTGTCCATGGTCGAGGTCGTCGTCGCCGCCGAAGAGCGCTTCGACGTCAAGATCCCGGACGAGGACGTCAAGAACCTCAAGACGGTCGGCGACGCCGCGGACTACATCCTGAAGCACCAGGCCTAAGAGCCTGCCGAGCGTTTGTCGCCACCCCGCGGTGGCGCCGTGACAATTCAGCACCCCCTGAGACGTGGAGAAAGAATTCCTGTGAGCCCGACCAATCGCACCGTGGTCGTCACCGGTATCGGCGCAACCACTCCGCTGGGTGGCGACAGCGCTTCGACCTGGGAAGGTCTGCTTGCCGGCCGTTCCGGCGTCAAGCCCCTGGAGGGCGAACGTTTCGCCGAACTCCCGGTCCGCATCGCCGCTCAGGCCGCCGTGGACCCCAGTGAGGTCCTGCCCAAGCCGTTGGCGCGCAAGCTCGACCGTTCGGCGCAGTTCGCGCTGATCGCGGCCCGTGAAGCCTGGGCCGACGCGGGTTACACCGCCCCGGCCGGCGAGGACGAGTCGATCGTCCCCGAGCGGCTGGGTACCGTGATCGCCTCCGGCATCGGCGGCGTCACCACCCTGCTCGACCAGTACGACGTACTGAAGGAAAAGGGTGTGCGCCGGGTCTCCCCGCACACCGTCCCCATGCTCATGCCGAACGGCCCGTCGGCCAACGTCGGCCTGGAGGTCAACGCCCGCGCCGGTGTGCACACGCCGGTCAGCGCGTGCGCGTCGGGCGCCGAGGCCATCGGCTACGCCGTCGAGATGATCCGTACCGGCCGCGCCGACGTGGTCGTCGCCGGTGGCACCGAGGCGGCCATCCACCCGCTGCCGATCGCCGCGTTCGCCAACATGATGGCGATGTCCAAGAACAACGAGAACCCCACCGAGGCCTCCCGCCCCTACGACAAGGCCCGTGACGGCTTCGTCCTGGGCGAGGGCGCCGGCGTCGTGGTCCTGGAGTCCGCCGAGCACGCCGCCGCGCGCGGCGCCCGGGTCTACTGCGAGGTGCTGGGCCAGGGCCTGTCCGCGGACAGCCACCACATCGCGCAGCCCGAGCCCACGGGCCGCGGTGTCGCGGCCGCGGTGCGCAACCTGCTGGACAACACCGGGCTCGACCCGGCCGAGCTCGTGCACCTGAACGCGCACGCAACTTCCACCCCGCAGGGTGACACGGCCGAGCTGAAGGCGCTGCGCCAGGTCCTGGGTGACGACCTCGACCACATCGCGATCTCGGCGACGAAGTCGATGACCGGTCACCTGCTGGGTGGCGCGGGCGGCATCGAGACGGTCGCGACCGTACTGGCCCTGTACCACCGCATCGCCCCGCCGACGATCAACGTCGACGAGCTGGACGACGACATCGACGCGGACATCGTTCGCGGCGAGCCGCGCAAGCTGCCGGTGGAAGGCCCGATCTCGGCGATCAACAACTCGTTCGGTTTCGGCGGCCACAACGTGACGCTGGCGTTCCGTACGGTCTGACACCCCGGACAGCGCATGAAGCCCACCCGGTCACCGGGTGGGCTTTTCGCGTGACGGGCTCAGACCACCTGGTGGAGCCAGCGCACGGGGGCGCCCTCGCCCGCGTGGCGGAAGGGCTCCAGCTCGTCGTCCCAGGGCTTGCCGAGCAGCGTGGAGATCTCCGTCTCCAGGTCGCTCTCGCCGCTCGCGGACCGGGCGAGGGCGGCGCGCAGCCGGTCCTCGGGGATCATGATGTCGCCGTGCAGGCCGGTGACGGCGTGGAAGATGCCGAGCTCCGGGGTGGAGCTGTAGCGCTCGCCCTCGGCGGTCGGGCAGGGCTCGGCCGTCACCTCGAAGCGCAGCAGGTGCCAGCCGCGCAGCGCGGACGCGAGCTTCGAGGCGGTGCCCACCTCGGCCTGCCAGGAGAACTCGGATCTCCAGGTTCCGGGGGAGGCGGGCTGCCTGATCCAGTCGAGGTTCACCCGCACCCCCAGCACGCCCGCAACAGCCCATTCCACGTGCGGGCAGAGCGCGCGCGGTGCGGAATGCACGTACAGGACTCCACGTGTCGTCACCGGGACCTCCAGTGTGGGACGAGGTCGGGAATAAACTCCAGAAAACGGACAGTATGTGACGAGATGTAATGTAACGGAAATTATCTGACATTGCGTCGCGGGACCTGCGGCCGAAACGCCACGGGAAAAAGCTACCGTGCGCCAGGGGTCCTGGTGTGACGTACGGTCGCTCGGAACCCCGTGAACACAGAGCATTCACTCAGCAGGACGCCCCCGCGGGACGGGGGGCGACGAGGGAGGGACCACCCCGATGGGCACCACCGCTCCGCGCCGACGCACCCGCAGGACCCTCGCGGCGGCGGTCGCGACGGCCGCCCTGCTGGCAGGGGCGGTGACGGCCTGCGAGTTTGGCGACCCGGGGACCGGAGGCGGACGGGGATCGCAGGCGCGACCCCGCTGGAACACCGCCCCGAAGTCGATCGCCGCTGTGGGTGACTCCATCACCCGCGGGTTCGACGCCTGTTCGGTGCTGGCGGACTGCCCCGAGGTCTCGTGGGCCACCGGCCAGGACCCCGAGGTCGACTCGCTCGCCACCCGGCTGCTCGGCCAGGCCGACGCGCCCGCGCACAGCTGGAACTACGCGGTGACCGGCTCCCGGATGGCGGACCTGCCGGTCCAACTGTCCTCGGCGGCCTCGCACAAGCCCGACCTGGTCACGGTGATGGTCGGCTCGAACGACGCCTGCCGGCCCACCACTTCCTCGATGACCTCGGTGGCCGCATTCAAGGCGGGCTTCGAGAAGGCCCTCACCGACCTCAGGACCGCGTCCCCCACGACCCAGGTGTACGTCTCCTCCGTGCCGGACCTCCAGCGGCTGTGGGAGCAGGGCAAGGACGCCCCGATGGTGCGGCAGGTCTGGAAGCTCGGCATCTGCCAGTCGATGCTGGCCGAGCCGCTGTCGTCCACCCAGGAGGCGACGGCCCGGCGCGAACGGGTCCGGGCGCGCGTGGTCGAGTACAACGAGGTGCTGCGCACCGTCTGCTCGAAGGACCCCCTGTGCCGCTACGACGGCGGCGCCGTGTTCCAGTACCCCTTCGGGACCGCGCAGTTGAGCCGTTGGGACTGGTTCCACCCGGGCAAGGCGGGTCAGGCCCGGCTCGCGGAACTGGCGCACCGGCAGGTGACGGCGCCGGCGCCGCCGCGCTGAACCCCGGGCTCAAGCCCCGGGCCGACGCGCCGAACCCCCGGGCCGACGGAGAGGACCGGTGGAGGCCGTCAGGGGCCTCCACGGTCCGGTTTCAGGGGAGATTTCCGGCCATCACACGCGCAGTGTGGCCGTCAGCCGCGTGTCGCCGTGCGCGTGGCTCGCGCGCACCTCGTACTCGCCGCCGATCCGCCGCCACGACCCGGCCGCCTCGTCCCAGACCTCGAAGGCCCGCTCGGGCAGGTCGATCTCCGCCTCGACGCTCTCCCCGGGGGCCGCCGCGACGGACGCGAAGCCGGCCAGCCAACTCGCCGGGCGCTCCGCCGTGTCGGCGAGCGGCGCCAGGTAGACCTGGACGACCTCCCGGCCCGGCCGGGACCCGGTGTTGGTGAGCCGTACCCGCGCCACCGACCCGGTGACCTCCAGCGACGCGTACGCCCAAGTGGTGTAGCCGAGGCCGTGCCCGAACGGGTAGGCGGGGGCCACGCCCCGGGCCTCGTAGGCCCTGTGGCCGACGAGGAGGCCCTCTCGGTACTCCAGCCGCCCCTCGGCGGGCGCCACCTCGGTGACGGGGGCGTCGGCGAGGACGGCGGGCCAGGTGGTGGGCAGCCGGCCGCCCGGCTCCGCCTCGCCGAGGAGTACGTCGGCCAGCGCGGCCCCGCCCTCCTGCCCGGGGAACCAGGTCAGCAGTACGGCGGCCACGCCGTCGCGCCAGGGCAGTTCCACCGGGGAGCCGGCGTTCACGACGACCACGGTGTTCGGGTTCACGGCGGCGACGGCCCGGACCAGGTCGTCCTGGCGCCCGGGCAGCCCAAGGTCCTCGCGGTCGAAGCCCTCGGACTCGACGCGCTCGGTGGTGGCTACGACGACCACGGCGGTGTCGGCGGTCCGGGCGGCCGCGACCGCTTCCTCGATCAGCTCGTCCGCGTCCCGCCGGGGCTCAAGGTGGAGCAGCGAGAACATGATCGCCTTGAGCGGCAGGGCGCTCACGTCGGGCACCCGGAAGGTCAGGGACACCTCGACGGGCTCCCCCGCGGTAAGGGTGACCCGGGCGCGTTCGCTGGGGGCGCCGGAGAAGGCCTCGAACGGATCTGCCTCCTCGCCCATCCGCTGGACGCCCTCCCAGAGCGTGCGCCCGCCCACGGCGAGGGCGAAGGCGCCCAGCCCCCGGGTACCGAAGGCGTGCTCGCCGCTCTCGCGCGGCACGAACGTCCCCGTGACCTCGATGGTCGCCATCGTCTCGTACGTGGCGCCGGCGGGCAGGTCCTCCCCGATCCACTGGACCAGGCCGGAGGGGAGGACGCCTTCCCCGAGGACGGCGCCGGAGGCGTCCCGGCAGATCGCGCGCAGCTCGAAGCCCTTGTCGGCGGGGACGAGTTCGTCGCTGGGGTCGGCGCCGACGCTGAAGGTCAGCGAGTCGGCGGGCAGCGCGGCGGCCAGGCCGTCGAGCGGGGAGACGACCCGCTCGGGGAAGACCGTCGCGGAGCCGCCGCCGAGGACGCGGGCGTCGCGGGCGGCGGCGCCGATCAGGGCCACCGTGCGACCCGGAGCGGTGTCGAGCGGCAGGGCGCGCCGCTCGCCGGACACGGCCTCGTTGCGGGCGAGTACGAAGCCGCGGGCGGCGATCTCCCGGGCCAGCGCCCCGCCGTCGATCCCGGACGGAGGGTCGGTGACGACGGGGGGCGCGCCTTCCAGGGCACCGACGCGGGCGGCGAGACGCAGGACGTTGCGCACGGCGCCGTCCACCGCCTCCGGCGGGACCTCCCCGGCGCGGACGGCTTCGGCGAGGGCGGTCCCGTAGACGGTCCGCGGGCCGGGCATGGCCACGTCCAGGCCGCCGAGGAGGGCGCCGGCGGTGGAGCGGGCGGCCATCCAGTCGGAGACGTTGCAGCCGTCGAAGCCCCACTCGACGCGCAGCACGTCGTTGACGAGGTACCGGTGCTCGGTCATCGTGGCGCCGTTGACCTGGTTGTAGGCGGTCATGATGCCCCAGGGGCGGGCGTTCTTGACGATGGCCTCGAAGGGTGCCAGGTACAGCTCGCGCAGCGGGCGCGGCGCGATGACGTTGTCCACGGTGAACCGGTCGGTCTCGGCGTCGTTGCCGACGAAGTGCTTGACGGTGGTGCCGACGCCGCCGTCCTGGACGCCGCTGACGTAGCCGGTGCCGATGGCGCCGGTGAGGTACGGGTCCTCGGAGTAGCACTCGAAGTGCCGGCCGCCGAGCGGGGAACGGTGCAGGTTGACGGTCGGGGCCAAGAGGACGTGGACGCCCTTGCGGCGCGCTTCCTGGGCGAGGAGCCGGCCGGCGCGGCGGGCGAGCGCGGGGTCCCAGGTGGCGGCGAGCGCCGTCGGTGAGGGCAGCGCCACGGACGGGTCGTCGGCGCTCCAGCGCACGCCGCGGACGCCGATGGGGCCGTCCGACATGACCACGGAAGCCAATCCGATCTCGGGAACGGCGGGCAGGGACCACATGTCCCGGCCCGCGAGCAGCCGGGCCTTGGAGTCGAGGTCGAGCTTGTCGAGCGCGGCCTCTACGGCGTCCTCGCGGGCCTGATCGGCATCGGTCACGGCCGTGCCTCCTCGTCTGAGTGCGTGCGGGGTGCGGGGCGGTGTGTCGGGGTGCGGCGCGGTGCGCCCATCGTGGACCCGATCCTTGTGGACCGGTAGGCGTTGTTATCTTTTCGTGATATCCGTATGCCGTACGGTCCTGCTGGCAGGGTGCGGACGGAAGGGGAGCCGGGGCGATGGTCAGGGCGAGGAGCGAGGAGCGGCGGGGCGAGATCGTGCGCGCCGCGGTCGAGGTGATCGCGGAGCGCGGCTACCGGGGCGCCTCCCTGGGCGCGGTCGCCGAACGCGTCGGCCTGACCCAGCAGGGACTGCTGCACTACTTCCCCACCAAGGAGGCCCTGCTGGTCGCGGTGTTGGAGGAGCGCGACCGCTGGGACACCGGCGGTGGCTCGCGCGCCTCGGCGGACACCTGGCGGCTCGACCTGCTGGCGTCCCTCGTCGACTACAACGCGATGCGCCCGGGCATCGTGCAGACCTTCTCCGCGCTGCTGGGCGAGAGCGTCACCGACGGCCACCCGGCCCGGGAGTTCTTCACCGACCGCTACGCGCAGGTCCGCGCGGAGATGGCGGCGGTGCTGCGCGCGGAGTTCGGCGACCGACTCCCGTCCGGCCTCACCCCCGAGGAGGCGGCCCCGCTCCTGACGGCGGTGATGGACGGCCTCCAGTACCAGTGGCTGCTCGCCCCGCAGTCGGTGGACATGCCGGCCGCCTTCCGCTCCTTCCTGACCCTGCTGCGCGGCCCCGACGCGGCCGTCTAGGGGGCGACAGGGGTCGTGGACCGCGCGCGGCGGGCGGCGCCACCCCGCCGTCGGCCCCGAGGTCGGCGGCCGGCATCCTGACTCGGTGAAGATCGCCGCAGCCCAGCTCACCTGTGTCCCGGCCGACGTCACGGCCAATGTCGCCGCGGCCGTCGCACTCGCCGCCGACGCCCGGGCGCAGGGCGCCGAACTCGTGGTGTTCCCCGAACTCGCCCTGACGGGATACGAACTGGACGCGTTGGCCTCGGACCCGGGTCTGTGGCTCGCGGGCGCCGACGACCCCCGACTGGACCCGCTGCGTTCCGCCGGCATCGCCACCGCCGTCAACGTCGCCCTGCGTACGGACGGGCCGCTCCCCGCCATCGCCACGCTGGTCCACGACGCGGCCGGCGCGCACGTGACGACGTACGCGAAGCAGCACCTCTACGGGCACGAGCGGGGCGCCTTCGCGGCGGGCACCGCCGACGGCCGTTTCACCCTCGGCGGCGTCCGCTTCTGCCTCGCTGTTTGCTACGACAACCACTTCCCGGACCTGGCGGCGCGGGGAGCGGCCGACGGCTGCCGGGTGCACCTGGCGAGCTCGCTCTACGGGACGGGCGACGGCGTCCGGGAGCGGGCCGGCATCTACCCCGGGATCGCCCGGGACCACGGGTTGTACGTGGTGCTGGCCAACCACGTCGGCCCGGCGGGCCCGTGGACCGGCTGCGGCGGCGCCGCCGTATGGGCGCCGGACGGCACGCCGATGGTCGAGGCGGACGGCCGCACGCCGTCCGTGGTGACGGCCGCCGTCGAGGCCTGACCGGTATCGCCGCCGTCGGGGCCTGACCGAAGCCGCCTACCAGGACTTCGGCGGCCCGAACTCCCCGGCCGGGACGGTCCGCGCGCCGGCTCCCGACGCCCCGGCGTCCTGCCCCACGCACCGGCCCGCCGGGTCCTGCTCCGTGTCCTCGGCCGCGCCCTCGGTCTGCGCCCCCACCAGGTGCCGCGCCATCAGGGTCGCCCCCGCCACAGCGCCCGGCA
This sequence comes from Streptomyces sp. Tek67B01, assembly GCF_055231995.1. NCBI lineage: Bacteria > Bacillati > Actinomycetota > Actinomycetes > Kitasatosporales > Streptomycetaceae > Streptomyces > Streptomyces sp. Tek67B01. The sequence continues at coordinate 4,880,514 of NZ_JBUYUY010000001.1, read as the reverse complement.
TCAGGAACACCGCCACCAGCGGCACCAGGAACGCGAGCACCAGCGGCACTCCGAACCCGAGTGCCAACGCCCGCCGCGCCTTCAGCAGTGCCAACTGCTCGTCGAGGTCGACGCGGCGCCGCTGGAGGGCGACGGAGGTGAGTTCCTGGGTGAGGAAGTACCCGGACACGCAGAACCCGATCGCCGGGACCACCGTCTGCCCGATCACGGGAACGAATCCGAGGGCGAACAGCAGGACCCCGTACAGCGCCACACGCAGCAGCAGGCGCACGCTGTCGCGGCCGGAGATCCACAGGTCCAGCCACAGGCTCCGCCCGGACTCGGGCACCTCGCCGCCCTCGGTCCGGTCGACCTGCTCGGAGAGGGACTCGTAGAACGGCTGGCCGATCAGCAGGGTCACGGCGGTGAAGGTGATCACCGCGAGGAAGAGTCCGAGGGCGAACACCAGGGCCGTCAGGAAGCCCCGGAACAGCCCCAGCCACGGCGCGGACCAGTCGTCGGCGAAGGGCGTGGCCCAGGCGGTCAGGTCGTCGGCGCCGAACCCGAGGCCGACCAGCGCGCCGGCGTAGAGCACGAGCGAGACCAGCCCCGGCAACAGGCCGACGCCCAGCCAACGGCCGTTGGAGAACACCCACCGCTGTCCGGCCAGCAGGAACCGGAAGCCCCCCACAAGATCACTCATGCGGCCCAGTTTACGGCGAAGGCCGCACCCCCCGGAGGGAGTGCGGCCTTCGTTTCGGCGCGGTGCGGGATCAGACGGCCAGCTCGACCGTGATGTTGCCGCGGGTCGCCTTGGAGTACGGGCAGACCTGGTGGGCCTTCTCGATGAGGTCCTTGGCGGTGGCGGCGTCCACGTTCGGGATGACGGCGGAGATCTTGACGATCAGGCCGAAACCTTCGTCGTTCTTGCCGATGCCCACCTCGGCGGTGACGGTGGAGCCGGAGATGTCGGCGTTCTCGTTCTTCGCGACGACCCCGAGGGCGCCCTGGAAGCAGGCGCTGTAACCGGCGGCGAACAGCTGCTCCGGGTTGGTGCCGGCGCCGCTGCCGCCGAGCTCCTTCGGCGGGTTCACGACGACGTCGAGCTTGCCGTCGTTGGTGGCGACGCGACCGTCACGGCCGTTCTCTGCGGTGGCAACGGCGGTGTACGCGACATCGGACTGCGTGATGGACATGAAAGTGGATCCTCCATAGGAATCGCCGTGACTCGCGCCCACGATCACGACGGTGTGGAGTGAGCCTAACGGGTGAACGAAACGATCATCTTTCCGGTGTTCTCGCCGCGCAGCATTCCGAGGAAGGCGTCGGCGGCGTTCTCCACGCCCTCGACGACCGTCTCGTCGTAGCGGAGCTCACCGGAGCGCAGCCAGCCGGCCACGTCCTGGACGAACTGGTTCTGGATGCCGGCGTGGTCGCCGACGAGGATGCCCTGGAGGCGCAGCCGCTTGCCGATGACCTGCACGAGGTTGCGCGGGCCGGCCGCCGGCTCGGTGTCGTTGTACTGGGCGATCGCACCGCACAGGGTGGCGCGGCCGTGCACCTTGAGGGAGGAGATCGCGGCTTCCAGGTGGTCGCCCCCGACGTTGTCGAAGTAGATGTCGATGCCCTCGGGCGCGGCGTCCTTGAGCTGCTCGGCGACGGGGCCGTTCTTGTAGTTGAAAGCGGCGTCGAAGCCGTACTTCTCCGTGAGGAGCGTCACCTTCTCGTCCGAGCCGGCCGAGCCGATCACCCGGGACGCGCCCTTGATCTTCGCGAACTGGCCGACGAGGCTGCCGACCGCGCCGGCGGCGCCGGAGACGAACACGGCGTCGCCCTCCTTGAAGGAGGCGACCTCGAAGAGACCCGCGTAGGCGGTCAGGCCCGGCATGCCGAGCACGCCGAGGTAGGCGGAGAGCGGGGCCAGCGAGGCATCGACCTTGGTGGCGTGCTTGGCGTCCAGTTCGGCGTACTCGCGCCAGCCCAGGCCGTGCAGGACGTGGTCGCCGACCGCGATGCCCTCGGCCGCGGAGGCGACGACCTCGCCGACCGCGCCGCCGTCCATCGGCCGGTCCAGCTGGAACGGCGGTACGTAGGACTTCACGTCGTTCATGCGGCCGCGCATGTAAGGGTCTACGGACATGTGGAGGTTGCGCACCAGAATCCGTCCCGGGGCGGGCTCGGCGTTCACCGGCACCTCGCGCAGGGCGAAGTCCTCGGCGACGGGCCAGCCCTGCGGGCGGCGGACGAGGTGCCACTCGCGGCTCACGGCGGGAATCTGGGACATGGGGTGCTCCTGAGGCATGAGGGAAACGGAACCCGGCGGCGAAATACTTCACTACCTGAAACAACCATGCTCCTGGATATTTCATGTTGTCAAGTAAATGGGTACGCTGGTTCCATGCCCAGTCGTCGCACAGACCCACTGACCCTTGAGGTCGTCGAGCTCATCGGCGACGTCGTGGCCCGCTACCACCAGGAGTACGAGCACGCGGCCGCGGGCCACCAGCTCACCGGCGCCCAGGCCCGCGTACTGAACCTGCTGTCCCTGGAACCGATGCCCATGCGCCGGATCGCGCAGAAGCTCAAGTGCGAGCCGTCCAACATCACCGGCATCGTGGACCGGCTGGAGTCCCGCGGCCTGGTCGAACGCCGGCCGGACCCGGCGGACCGCCGGGTGAAACTGGCCGCCCCGACGGAGGAGGGCCTACAGACCGCGGATCGGCTGCGCGAGTCGCTCGACTTCGCGCGCGAACCGTTGGCCGGGCTGTCCGACGCCGAGCGGGGGATGCTGCGGGACCTGCTCAGGCGAATGCTGGGCTGAGCCGATCTAGCAGAAGATGAACCAGCACGTCGGCTTGGGCTTCTTCGTCTTGGTGGGCGTGGGCACCGGCACGGGCGGCTGCGCCGTGCCGGAGGTGCTGGGCTCGGGCTGTCCCGGCTTGGTGGGCTGTACGGATGACCCCGGCCCGGAAGCGGTGGGCGTCGGCCCCGGGGCCCCGGAGGCGGAGGCGCCCACCCCGGCGCCCGGCTGCGCGGACCCGCTCGGGCTCCCGCTCGGTCCGGCCGACTTCGTGGCGCTCGCGGAGGCCTTCGCGCCCCCGGCGCCGTTGCCCTTGCCCGTGCCCGTCGCCCCGGAGCGCGCGGCCCCGCTCGGCGCGTCCGGCGCCGGCTCCGGCTTCTCGGGGCCGTCCTCGTCGGTCAGCACCACCTTGGCGGCCCGGCCGCCGCCCTCGTCGTCCGTCGTCATACGGGCCAGGGCCACCGAACCGCCGGTGGCCAGGGCCAGCCCGAGCCCGACGCTGAGCAGGGTCCGGCGGCCCCGGGCCGCGCCCCGGCCGCGCGACCGGGAACGGCCGTCCACCGGCCCGGAGAGCAGCACGATCGACTCGGTGTACGGGTCCGCCGGCTCGGGCTCGGGGGCGGGCCGGGGGGCGGGGTGGTCGCCGTACCCGGACTCGGCGTACCCGTCCCGGCCCGCGTATCCGGCCTCGGAGTAGCCCGCCTCGGCGTACCCGAGGTCGGCGTACCCCGCCTGGCCCGCGTGTCCGGGGTCGCCCTGGCCCCCGTACCCCGGTGGCGCGTAGCCGGGGGGCTGCGTCGGCGCGAACGCCGACTGCGCGTACCCCGGCTGCGCGGGACCGGGCTGCCCATGGCCGTACTGCTCATGGCCGGGCGCCGCGGCGGAGGCCGGCGGGGCGGGTATGAGGTACTCGGCCGGGGTTCCGCATCCGGCGCACGCGAGCGCGCCGTTGAGGTACCTCCGGCAGGCAGGGCAGTAATTCATAGGGCCCGCAGGCTACGTGGTGATCGGCAACAGCGGGATTCCGGGAACGTAAGGATCCTGTGTGGAATCGTGTCTTCCATGACCGCGACCCCGCCGACCCCGCCGGCGGCCGGCTCGGGAGCCTTCGGCCCGGCCGCCTTCCAACTGGTGCTGCTGCGCAGGATGGCGGACTTCCGGCCGGACCTCGCCGAGCGGGCCCGGCTCCGCCTGGGCGCCTCGCTCGCCGAGCAGCGGCAGGCCAACAAGCGTTGGCAGGCCATGGTGCGCTCGTCCCGGTCCCGCGGCGCCTTGGCCCGCTACCGCTCGGTGCTCGGCCCGCCGGAGTCCACCGCGCCCCGGCGGATCGGCGACCTGGAGTGCCAGGCGCTGCTCTGGCCGGTCCCCCTCTGGCCCGACCTGCGCTTCGAGGTGCTGGCCGGGCCGGACGGAGCGGTGTGGAACGAGTGGCTGGTGCGGGCTCCGGGCACGCGGGGGCCCGTACTGGAGGCGGCGCGGGACCTTCGGCCCTGGTCGGCGACGGTGGACGAGGTGGCGCGGGCCTTCGCGCCGGTCCGCCCGATGGAGGGCACGGCGCCGACGCGGTGGCGGCTGGCCTTCACCGTGTCGGGGGAGGCGCTGGTGGCGGAGTTCACGTACGGCCTCCTCCAGGAGGTCCGGCCGGGGACGGCCTGAGGCTTTCCGGGCGCCGGTTCAGGACGCCAGGAAGGCCCGTACGCCGGCCGAGGTGGCGTCATCGCCGAGCAGGTCGTTGTGCTTCAGACAGCCCGCGGCCACGTTGGTGGCCCCGGTCAGCACGACGCTGTCGTCCGGATTGACCACTTCGTCGCAGTCCGACCGGAAGGTGGCGTACGCGACCGCCCCCGGCGTCTCGTCGCCGGCGGCCAGGTTCTTCACCACGTACGACCCCGGGGTCATGTCCCGACACGCCTGGTCCCACAGGGCGCAGGCCCAGGCGGTGGAGGTGCCGTGGTTCGGGCCGGCGAGCGAGACCCAGTGGGCGACGGCCGCCGTACCGCCGCCGTACTTCACGTACCAGCGGCTGACGAGCGAACCGAAGGAGTGCCCGACGATGTCCACTTTGGCCGCTCCGGTCTGCCGGCGGACCTGGTCGACGTAGGCGCCGAGCTGTCCGGCGAGCACCTCGTTCACCGACTGGTGGGTGTCGTAGCCCCAGGAGAAGAGCCGGTCATCGGTGTACCCGTCCGCGCGCATGTCCTCGCGCAGTGACCCCCACACCCCGGGATCGGCGTTGTAACCGTGCACGAAGACCACCGGGTCGCGGGGGGCCGCCCGCTCGGCGGACCCGCCGACCGCCCGGGCCTGTGCGGGCGCCAGGAGGGTGACGGACAGGGTCAGGCAGAGCGTCAGGAGGGCCGGCAGTCCCTGGCGCGGCGTCAGCATCGGTTCCCCTTTACCTTGTTACGCGCCGGTAGCGCGGACAGTGCGCGCATCGTGGCGCCTGTCGGTACAGAAGACCACCCCTGTGCAGCACCGTCCGGCACAAGCGACCCACCCCGGCCGGAGCATCTCAACAGGCGCATGACCCTGTTGACCCGAGAAGATATGAGTTGTCCGACCGGCAGTCGCCGGTCTTCTTGCGTCAGCGCTCTCGGAGGGATCTGCCGTGACCGTCAGTCTTGAGCAGTTGCGCCGCTGCCACGTCGCTGTCGACCTGGGGGCGGCCAGGACCCGCGTCTACGTGAAGGGCGCCGGCCTGGTCGTCGACGAGCCCAGCGTCGCCGCGGTGAACACCCGTACGGGGGCACTCATCGCCGTCGGCACCTTCGCCGAACGGATGACGGGTCGCACGCCCGACTACATCCGGGTGGTGCGCCCCGTCTCCGGCGGCACCGTCGTCGACATCGAGATGGCGCAGCGGATGCTGCGTCACCTGCTCGGCGAGAAGCTGCGCCGCGCCCTGCGGCGCAAGCCTCGACTGCGGGCAGCCGCCTGTACCCCGCACGACGCCGATCCGCTCGCGCAGCGGGCGGCGGTGGAGACGCTGGTCGGCCTCGGCGCCCGGCGCGTCGAACTGGTCGACACCCTGATCGCGGCGGCCGTCGGCTGCGGCCTGCCCGTGGAGCAGCCGACCGCGACCATGATCATGGTGTGCGGAGCCGCGGCGACCCAGGTGGCGGTGCTTTCCCTGGGGTCCATCGTCACCGCCGAGCGGATTCCGGTCGGCGGCGAGGCCATCGACCACGCCGTGGTGCAACACCTGCGCCACGCGCACGAGCTGATGCTCCCCAGCCAGGCGGTCCGGCCGCTCCAGCTGGCGCTGCACGGCAACGGCATCACCGCCGAGGGCCCGGCCTCCACCCTCATCCACGGCCGGGACGTGGCCACCGGCCTGGCCCGCTCCGTGCACGTGGACACCGCGGCGGTGCGCGACGCGATCCACACGCCGCTGACGGCGGTGCTCGACGGCATCGGCAAGGTTCTGCGGGACTGCCCGCCGGACCTGGTGGCCGACCTGACGGACCGGGGCATCATGATGGTCGGCGGCAGCGCCCTGCTGCCGGGCCTGGACCAGATGCTGCGCGACGCGACGGGGATGCCCGTGGCCATCGCGGAACGCCCCGACGTGTGCGCCGTGCTGGGTCTGGGCGCGATGCTGGAAGGAAAGATCGCCCCCATGGTCCTCAACCCCCTGACCGAATGACACCACCCGCACACGAACGCCCCGGGGGCCCGCCCGGTCGGGAATCCGGCGGGCCGCAGGCCCCGGGCCCGACGGAGTCGGCGAGCCTGCCCGTGCTCTTGGAGGCGGTGCTCGCCGTGGGGTCGGAGCTGGAGCTGCACAGCACCCTCCAGCACGTGGTGGACTCGGCCGCCGATCTGTGCGCGGCGCGCTACGCCGCGCTCGGAGTCGTCGACCCCGAGCGCGGCCGACTGACCGAACTGTTCACCTCCGGTCTGACCGCGGCCCAACGGGCCGCGATCCCTCGGCTGCCCGACGGCCGCACGGGTCTGCCCGGCGCGCTCATCAGCGACCCGCGCCCGCTGCTGCTCGACGACCTCGCCCAGGACCCCCGTTCGGCGGGCTTCCCGCCCGGGCATCCCCCCATGCGCGGCTTCCTCGGCGTCCCCATCCGGGTGCACACGGAGGTCTTCGGGAACCTCTACCTCACGCAGAAGCGCGGCGGCGGCCCCTTCACCGACGAGGACCTGTCCCTGCTGCGGGTCCTGGCCTCCCAGGCCGGGATAGCGATCGGCAACGCCCGCCTCTACGACACCGCCCGCCGCCGTGAGCGCTGGATCGAGGGCGCCGCCGCGGTGACCACCGCCCTGCTGGCGGGCCGTCCGGCGGCCGACGCGCTGATGTGCGTCGCCGAACGGGCCCGGCTGCTGGCGGACGCGACGGCGGGCGTGGTGCTCCAGCCGACCCCCGAGGGCGGTATGGAGATCGTCGCCGCCTCGACGCACGGCGACCCCGGGGACCTCGTCGGCACCACCATCGCCCCCGGTTCAGCGGTCCTGGAGCAACTCCTCGGCGGTGAACCCGTCTTCATAGAGGACTCGGCGACGGACCCCCGGATGACGACCCACGTGCGGGAACGGTTCGGCCCGAGCATGATGCTCCCGCTCCAGAGCGGTGGCCGGCTGATCGGCACCCTCGCCCTGCCGCGGGCGCGGGGCGGACGCCCGTACGACGCCGTGGACCGGCTGCTGGCCTCGCAGTTCGCCTCGCAGGCCGCGCTGGCCCTCGTACTGGCGGACGCGCAGCACGACCGCGAGCAACTGGCCGTCTACGAGGACCGCGACCGGATCGCGCGCGACCTGCACGACCTGGTGGTCCAGCGGCTGTTCGCGACGGAGATGATGCTGGAGAGCACGAAGAAGCGCTCGGCGTCCGCCGCCGCCGGGGACACGATCGGCGCCGAACTCGGGCGGGCCGTCGACGAACTGGACTCCACCATCCAAGACGTCCGCACCGCGATCTTCGCGCTCCAGCAGCCCCCGACGGCCGCCCCGACGACCTTCCGGGGCCGGGTGCTGCGCGAGACGGGCGGTGCGGCGGTACTGCTGGGCTTCCAGCCGTCGGTGCGGTTCGCCGGGGCCGTCGACGCACTGCTTCCGGAGCCGGTGGCGGCCGATCTGCTGTCCGCCCTCCGGGGCGCCCTGGCCGCGGCCCACCGCCGGACGGACGTCTCCTCGATCGAGGTGGAGGTGGACGCGGTCCCGGGCCGGGTCCGCCTGACGGTCTTTGACGACGGCCGGACGCAGGCCGGCGCCAGGGGGACGACGCTCACCTGGGAGTCACCGCTCTGAGGGCTCCCGCCGTCACACCGCCGCCGGCGGGCGACGCCCGCGTCACCCCGGGGTGTTCGCGGCCCGGAGCGCGATCCTCGTACTGGACTGGGCGACCCCGGCCTCCCGCTTCAGGCGGCGCAGCAGCGCGTCGAGCGCGGTGGCGTCGGCGGCGCGGGCCCGTACGAGGTAGTCGTAGGCGCCGGTGACGTGGACGACCTCGGTGATCCCGGGCAGTCGGACCACCCGCTCCTCGAACTCGTCGTTGGTGACGCCCTCGCGCAGCGTCAGGTCGATGAACACGACGAGCCCTCCGCGCGTGTCGGCGGCCGGGTCGACCACCACGGTGAAGCCGAGGATCACACCGTCCCGCCGCATCCGGCGGACCCGGTCCGCCGTGGCGTTGGCGCTGAGTCCGACGCGCACACCGAGGTCGCGGTAGGAGATCCGCGCGTCCTCACGCAGGATTCCGAGGATGTCCCTGTCCAGGCGGTCCATTCCGCGATTATCGCAGTCGGGGCCGTTATTCACCGCCGTGGTGGTGGCCGCCCGGACAAGGCTGCTCGCATGAGTGATCCGAGCGCATTGAGCGCACTGAGCTCGTCAGACGTGGGCGGGCTGGGCGGGCTGCTGACGCCCGCCGTTTCGGGGGCGGTCGCCGGCCTGGGCGTGGCGATGCCGATGGGTGCGATGAGCGTCCTGCTGCTCCAGGAGGCGATGCGGAGCCGCCGTACGGCGGTGGCCGCGGCCGCGGGCATCGCCGCGGTGGACCTGGGCTACGCGGCGTTGGCCACCGCGCTCGGCCCCTGGGTGGCCGCGCGCGTCGGCCCGGTCGAGGCCTGGGTCCGCCTGGCGGCCGGGGTAGTCCTCCTCACGATCGCCGCCCGCGGCTTCCAGGCCACGCGCCGCAGCCGCGCCGTCGCCCCCGCCGCCCCGCCCTCAGTCCCGACCGCGACCGAGGCCCGGCGGGTGCTCCCCGGTCGAGCGGCCCCGGCGGCTGTTGACCCGCCCTTCGCCGGCGCGATCGCCCCCGCCGGCGACGGGGCGGCCCCGGCGCCGGAGCCGGCCGCCCGGCAAGAATTCCACGGGTCGGCGCGGGCGGCGTTCGCACGCTATGTCGGCCTCACCGCCGTGAACCCCACCACCGCCCTCTACTTCGCCGCCCTCACCACCGCCCAGGGTGCGACCCTGCGCGCCGGCGCGGCCGGCGCCGCCTTCCTCGTCGGTGTCGGCCTCGCCTCCCTCGTCTGGCAGCAACTGCTCGTCCTGGTCGGCTCCCTCGCCGCCGCCCGGATCTCCCCCGCGGTCCGCGTCTGGACCTTCCGCCTCGGCTACGGACTGGTCGCCGCCTACGCGTTCAAGGTCGTGTTCCCGCTCCCGTGAGCCGCCCCACACGCCGGGCCACCGCCGCGCCGGCACGCCCTAAGGTGACCCCGTGACCACGACCCGCCTGTCGGCCCGCGCGGCCATCGCCTCCCTCGCCGACCCCGGCAGCTTCGCCGAACTCCCCGTCTCCGAAAGGGAGTCGGTTCCCGACGGCCCGCTGGCCTGGGCCGGGTACGACGGCGCGCGTGGCCGGGCGACCGCCGCCACCGGGGAGACGGAGTCCGTGGTCGTCGGCACCGCCCGCGTCGGCGGCTACGAAGCCGCCGTCATCTCCTTCGAGTTCGGCTTCCTCGGCGGTTCGCTGGGGCTGCGCACCGGGGACCGGCTGGAGGCCGCGTACCGGCACGCCCGCGAGCACCGGCTCCCCTTGGTCTCGCTGATCGCCACCGGTGGCTCCCGGATGCAGGAGGGGATGCTCGCGCTGACCCAACTCCAGCGCGTGGCGGCGCAGTCCGCCCTGACCCGGGCCGCCGGGCTGCCCCAGATCGCCGTCCTGCGCGACCCCACCACCGGCGGCGGCTGGGCCACCCTCGGGGCGGGAGCCGACATCGTGCTCGCCCTCCCGGGGGCCCAGGTCGGTTTCGCCGGGTCCCGGGTACGCCCGCCGGACGCGGACCCGGCGGCCTACACCGCCGAGGGGCAGTACGCGGCCGGGCACGTCGACGCCGTGGTGCCCGCGCCGGAGCTCGCCCGGACCGTGACCGACTGGCTGCGGCTGCTGGCCGCACCCCGCTCGGCCGAACCGGTCCCGCCGCCGGCCGCGCAGGCCGACGCGGCGGCGCCGGCGACGGGCTGGGACGCCGTCCGACGGGCCCGCCACGCGGACCGTCCGCGCGCCGGCGCGTACCTGGACGCGTACTTCGGACTCCGGCTGCCCCTGTGGGGCGACCGGGCGGGCGGCACCGATCCGGGGATGCTGTGCGGGTTCGGGCTGCGGGCGGGCGGGGACCGGTCGGTGGTGGCCTACGTCGCCCAGTGCGGCACCGCCACCCTTCCGGCGGGCTACCGTACGGCGGCCCGCGTGATCCGCCTCGCGGACCGGCTCGGCATCCCGGTGCTCACCCTCGTCGACACCCCGGGTGCGGCCAACGACGCCGCCGCCGAACGGGCCGGGGCGGGGGCGGCCATCGCGGACGCCTTCGCGGCGGTGGCCGCGGCCGGAGTCCCGGTGACCACGCTCCTGATCGGCGAGGGCGGCTCGGGCGGCGCCCTCGCGCTGGCCGCGCCGGGGAACACCTGGGTCACCCCGGACAGCTACTTCTCGGTCATCGCCCCCGAACTGGCGGCGGCCATCCTCAAGCGCCCCGCATCCGAGGCACCCGCCACGGCGGAGCAGCTCCGTATCCGCCCCCACGACCTGGTATCGCTCGGGGTCGCGCGCGGCGTCGTGGCCCCGCGGGCGCGCCCGTGACCCACCGCTCCCGCGGAGCGGGCCCGTACGGCTTCGGGTAGTGACCGCCGCGATCCCCCGGCGGCGCCCCGAACTCGGAGCCGTCCATGTCCCGTACCGCCCACCACGTCCGCTCCCGCCGCCGAACCGACCTCACGGCGGCGGTGTTCAGCGTGCTCGTGCGCGACCTGCGTCACAGCGCCCGCTGCCGCGCCGAGGCCGCGCTCGGCGGCCACCGCCCCCGCCCGCAGGCCGTACGCCGCCGCGCCGTCATCCGGCACTTCCCGCGCGTGGGACGCGACCGGTCGGTGCCCTGCTGGGCCGCACAGGAGGAACGCCGCGCGCGGCAGCGACTGCGCGCGGACGTCCGTACGCTGCTCCGACTCACGGACCGCGGCCGAGGCGCGCGGCTCGACCTACGCGGGGCCGATGAGGCGGAGATCCGGCCCGCCCGGCACCGCCGGGCCGCGCTCTGGCTCGCCTGATCGCGCCTGATCGTGCCGGCGCGGACGTACGGCGCCGCCCGGCGGGGGTCAGGCCTGCGGCGAGCGCGCGTCGTAGCGGGCGAAGCCGCGCCAGCGGGCCGCCAGTAGGCCCACCACCAGCACGCACCCGAGGCCCCCACCGGTGATCGCGACGGCGGGCGAGCTGAGGTCGGCGGCGGTCCCGGCGAGGAAGTCCCCGAGCCGGGGGCCACCGGCGACGACCACGATGAAGACGCCCTGGAGCCGGCCGCGCATCTCGTCGGGGGTCGCGGCCTGCATCATCGTCGAGCGGAACACCATGGAGACGGTGTCGGCGCATCCGGCCAGCGCGAGGAAGAGGAGGCCGAGCCACAGGTTCCGGGTCAGTCCGAAGACGGCGATCGCGAGCCCCCACGCGGCGACGGACAGCAAGATCGCCAGCCCGTGCCGCCGAATCCGCCCCTGCCAGCCGGAGAACAGGCCGCCCAGCAGCGCCCCGACGGCGGGCGCGGCGACCAGCAGGCCGACGGTCTTGGCGTCTCCCCCGTACCAGAGCACGGCGATCGCCGGGAACAGTGCCTTCGGCTGGGCCAGCACCATGGCCGCCATGTCGGAGAAGAAGGTCATCCGGATGTTGGGCCGCGTCCCGAGGAACCTCAGGCCGTCCATGACCGATGCCCGGCCCCGCTTGTCCTCGCTCCGCTCCGGCGCCATCGAGGGCAGTCGCCACATCGCGTAGAGCGCGGCGACGAAGGTGACGGCGTCGATCAGGTACGCGGCCTGGTATCCCCACCATCCGACGGCGAGGCCGCCCAGCATGGGGCCGGCCATCATCCCGGAGGTCATGGTGACGGAGTTCAGCGCGTTGGCGGCGGGCAGCTGCTCGGCCGGCAGCAGTCGGGGGATCATGGCCGACCGGGCCGGGCCGTTCAGCGCGCCGCAGACCGCCTGGAGCGCGACGACCGAGTACAGCAGCCAGACCCGGTCGTAGTCGAGCAACGCGGCTGCCGCCAGGCCGATCGACAGTACGGCGAGCCCCAGCGAGCTGTACAGACCGAGCTTGCGCCGGTCGACGGTGTCGGCGATCGCGCCGCCGTAGAGACCGAAGGCGAGGAGCGGGACCAGGGAGAAGAGTCCGACGAGCCCGACCGAGAAACTGGAGCCGGTGATCTCGTAGACCTGGAGCGAGATCGCGAGAGTGGTCATCGCCTGGCCGACCCAGGAGACGGTGTTGCCCACCCACAGCCGTCGGTAGTGCGGGGAGGTGCGCAGGGGGGTCAGGTCGGCGAATATGCGCCGCCGGGGTCGGGGCGGGGTCGTCGTAGCGGTCACAACGGATGATAACCACCCTGCGGTCGAGGATCGCCGGACTCGGACACCCGTTCACACCCCCGCAACGGCGGCCCCTCGCATCCCGCGCGCCCCGGCCTTCCTCCACCCTTGCCGCTAACCCGCCACGCTGACCGGACATTTGACCGAATCGGCGTAGCCGTCACGCCTCCGGCTCAGCTCATGATGAAAAGACTCGTATGTCCAGGGAGGCGTAGTGATCGAACCTGGCAACAGCACCGCGAGCACCGGCAGCGCGGACGACGGAGTCCGCGCGGTCCCTGTGACGGCCCCGCTGACCGTCGGTGTCGAGGAGGAGTTCCTCCTCGTCGACGCCAGCACCTTCCGGGTGGTCCCGGCCGCCCCGCTCGTCCTGGCCACCGCCGCGGGTCTGCCCCACGAAGTGCACCCCGAGGGCACCCGCTACCAGGTGGAGATCTCCACCCCGGTCGCCGATTCGGCGCCCGTGGTGCGCGAGGAGCTCGCCACCCTGCGGCGCACCCTCGCCCGGGCGGCCCGCGCCCACGGCTGCCGGCTGCTCGCCGCTCCCTCGCCGGTCGTGGCCGTGGAGGGACCGCTGCACCTGACCGACGACGAACCGCGCCAGCGGGAGCAGCACCGCCGGTTCGGCGCGCTCACCGACACCCTGGTCAGCTGCGGCCGCCACATCCACATCGGCACCTTCGACGTGGACACGGCGGTGGCGGTGTCGAACCGGGTCAGACCGTGGCTGCCCACGCTGATCGCGTTGGCCGCGAACTCGCCGTTCTGGGGCGGCCGGGACACGGGGCACGCCAGCTGGCGGGCGATGGCCTGGTCGGGCTGGCCCTCGGCGGGCCTGCCTCCGCACTTCACCTCCACCGCCCATTTCCGGCGCTCGGTGCAGACCCTGCTCGGCTCCGGGGCGGCCCTGGACACCAAGATGGTCTATTGGGACCTCCGCCCGTCCGGACACTGGCCGACGCTCGAGATCCGGGCACCCGACATGTCACCGGACATCGACACGGCGATCCTCCAGGCCGAGCTGGTCCGCGCCCTGGTGGCCACCGTCATGCGGGAGATCGCGGAGCAGCGTCCCGAACCGGCGGCGCGTGACGACGTACTGCGCCTCGCGCGCTGGCGGGCGGCGCACGACGGGCTGGAAGGGTTCGGCCTCGACCCGTACACGGGGGCGGAACTCCCGGCGGCGGACCTGGCGGAGGCCCTGTTGGACCTGGTCGCCCCGGAACTGGCGGCGGCGGGCGAACTCGACCACGCGGCCAAAACCCTGGGCGGCCTCCTGCGCGACGGCTCGGGCGCCCACCGCCAACGTGCGGCCTTCGCCCGGCGCCAGGACCTGAACGACGTCCTGCGCTACCTGGCGGACGAAACGGAGAACTTCTAGCGCCGGAAGGCCGCCCCGCCCCGGCCGGCTGCCGGGCGGGTCGGCCCCGCGGACCCCGGCGCGGAGGTGGTGCCCGGGGCGGCACGGGACACGATCACCCGAGCCCGCACGATCACCCGAGCCCGGCCCGATCTCACCCGGGCCGCACTCCCCGACCCGGCCGCCGCCTACCCCTGAGCCGGTGGCCGCCAGGGCTCAGGCGGTGAGCTGGTACAGGCTCCTGCCCACGATCCACAGGCCGAGCACGAGGCAAGTGACGACGATCGCCGGATCCTTGTGGCGGTCCAGCCACGCCCGCAGGTTCGCCAGTGTGACGTGTGCCTTCTCCGGCGCGAACACCGTGTACAGCTCCATGGCCAGCAGGGTGGAAGTGGCCAGGACGCAGAAGGCCAGGAGCGCCACGAACGACGCGCTGTGGGAGAGGTCGGCCTCCACCACGGTGGTGGCGGCGAGGCTCACCATGCCCCACGGCTGTAGGAGCACGGCGAGCGAGGCCGCCGACCACACCGTGGCCTCGTCCGTCCTGGAGGTGATCGAGGACCCGGAAGCCTCCGGTTCCCCGTCCGCCACGCGGCCGGCGCCGTCCCCCGCAGGGCCGGCGCCGTCAGCCGTGTGCCGGCGCCGCCGGCGCCTCCGGTGCTCGCTGTACACGATCAGTCCCAGCCCGAGGGCCAGCTTGAGCGCGAGTACGGCGGTGGAGGGAGGCGAGCGCGGCGGTGGCGGCTGACCGTCTGTGACGAGCAGGACGATGGCGATGACGGTCACCAGGCAGGCGAGCCAGGCGAGGATGAACGCCAGCCCCTTCCACACGCCGCGCGGGGCGGACACCACGAGCACGAAGGCCAGGATAGGCAACGGGTAGATCGTGATGGCGAGGCCGATGAGGAGCAGGTCGAGCACCATGGCGACGCACCTTCATCCTGGTGCGGCGGCTACCGCTGCCGCACTCATCGCGGTCTCCCGGGCGCTCCGACCGATCCTGCCTGTCCGGCTTATCGGGCTTATCGGGCCTATCCGGCGAGGACCTTCGCCTTGGCCTGCTCGAACTCGGCGGCCGAGATGTCGCCCCGGTTCTTGAGCTCGGCCAGCCGGGCCAGTTCCTCCGACGCGCTGCCGCTTCCGGCGCTCTGCTTCACGTAGGAGCGGAAGTCCTCCTCGGCGCGCTGGGCGCGCAGCAGCTCTCGTTCACCCATGCCGCGTCCGCGGGCGATGAGGTAGACGAAGACGCCCAGGAAGGGCAGCAGGATGACGAAGATCGTCCACCCTGCCTTGCCCCAGCCGCCCAGGCCGTCGTCGCGGAAGATGTCGCCGATGATGCGGAACAGCAGCATGAACCAGAGGACCCAGAGGAAGATCATCATCATGGTCCAGAACAGGTTCAGCAGCGGGTAGTCCACCGCCAGGTTCACCATCGACTCGTTCATGGCCCGTCTCCTACTCTGCTGTGGGCACAGACATCCAGCGCGGATCAGGCCGCTCAATGGACGGAGGGGAAACTCCCGTCCGCCCGCGGTTCCGCGACACCGCTAGTCGTCTCCGGGGGCCGGCCGCGGGCGCCGGCCGGGCAGCCGAACGCCTCGTGCGAGAGCCCCGCACTCCCCTCCTCTCCCGGCCGTTCCCCGGCAGCCGAGCCGAGAATGACGCCGACCGGACCTGACGGCAGTTTCATGGTCAACCCATCCCCGGGTGATCGCCACGCGGGCGCGAAGAGGACCGCCAGAGAACAGACAGCGCCCGCTCGTGACAGGACTTCCGCCCCGACGGGCCACCCGCGGGCCACGCAGTCATGCGCGAGGGTCTTCTCCCGTCGGCCCGGTTCATGACGTGAGCACGGCGAGCACCACGAACCGGAAGAAGTTCCCGCGCGCACCGCCACCGAGCGGCGCCATCGAACGCGCGGCATACCGCGATACCGCCCACTGGGAGGGGAGCCGCTGACGCACCGACACGAGCAGCGGTGAGCAAGCACGTTGCCCCGTTCACTGGCCCAAAGAAGCACTTCGAGTACATCAACGGCTCCACAACCCCCCGCTTCAGATGACGGCGGGGCTCCAGACCGTGGACCCGGCTTGGCGCTGATCGGGCTGCCAGTGGCGGCCCGGCAGGCGACAGCCGAAGTCGCCGCATGAGAGCGGCGGCGTCCGACGGCAGGGAGCTTCCAGGCGGGGACGACCTCGGTTCGGTCCTTGTTCCAGGGGGGGTTCTCGCCATGCCCGACCTCTTGGGAGCAGCCGGCGTGAGGGGGCGCCAGGAGCCTTCCGTCGCCCACGACGTAGACGAGCACCCTCTCCTACGTAACCTCACGTAGCCGGGTTGCTCGACAGGCGACGCCAGACCGCCGGCCACGGCCGGCACGGGCCGACCCAGACTCTAGACACACACCAAGACGCCACCCACCCAACGGGCAGCAGATCGGACACCCGCGCGTCCCCTGACTGTCCCCCTGAGACGCGAAAGGCGGCCCCGAGGGGCCGCCAAGATCACCAAAGTGACTCACGTCGCCGACAAAGATGCCGGTCAGATCGTTTCTGCACACCTGGTGCGCAGTGGGGCGGGTGGGACTCGAACCCACGGCCGACGGATTATGAGTCCGCTGCTCTAACCGGCTGAGCTACCGCCCCTCTACGGCGTGGCGCGTACATGTGTGCGCGCCGTCTGCCGCAGCATAGCCGCTCATACGATCTGCTGCCTCGCATGATCGGCTTCGCCTGCCCAAAGAGACCGTGCCGAGCGCTGCCCGGTTCCGGTTCGGGGCAAAAAAGAAGAGGACCCACCCGGGGTCCTCGTCTTCGGTGCTCCCCCGACTGGACTCGAACCAGTAACCTGCCGGTTAACAGCCGGCTGCTCTGCCAATTGAGCTACAGGGGATCGCGCTCCCCCGACTGGACTCGAACCAGTAACCTGCCGGTTAACAGCCGGCTGCTCTGCCAATTGAGCTACAGGGGATTGCTGCGGTGCGCCGAACAGCCCACCTCCGGCCTTGCCGGGGGGCGAGCGCCCGTTGCGAGTCATAGATTAGCGCAAGCAGGGGGGTGCTCCGCCAATCGGTATCGGCAGTGGGCCGGGCACCACACGACGAAGGGTGGCAAGCATGCGGTACAAGGTCACGTTCGTGATCGGACTGGCCGTCGGGTACGTGCTCGGGACCCGGGCCGGGCGCGAGCGGTACGAGCAGCTGAAGAAGTCCGCACGCCAGGTCGCGCAGACCCCGGCGGTGCGCAACGCGGCCGAGACCGCCGGGCAGGCCGGGCGCGCCTACGCGGGCAAGGCGTTCGCCGTCGTCGGCGACAAGGTCGGCGACGCGATGCCCGAGTCCCTCACGGGACGGGTACGGACGCTGCGCGGTCGCCGCGGCTCCGGCGGCGAGGACGAGTGGGGTACGAGCAACACCTGACGTCGACGCCGCCTGACGCCGACGGCGAAACACCGCGGGCCCCGGGGCTTTCCGGGGCCCGCGGCGGTCGGGCGCCTACTCGGCGGTCACGACCGGCGCGCGGTGCGGCAGAATTCTCCGCATGGGGATAGTCGCCGGGCTGGACAGCTCTTCCGCCTTCACTCGCATCGTCGTCTGCGACGCCGACACGGGGGCCGTGCTGCGCCAGGGCTACGCCCCGCACCCGCAGCCGACCGGCGAGGCCGCCGGGGCGAATCCCCACGAGACCGATCCGCAGGCGTGGCTGCTCTCGCTCGGGGAGGCGGCCGGCAACGGACTCCTCGAAGGGGTCCAGGCCATCGGCGTCTCCGCGCAGCAGCACGGCCTGCTCCCGCTGGACGCGCAGGGCGCCCTGGTCCGGCCGGCGCTGGTCGGCAACGACAAGCGCGGCCAGGTCGCGGCGGCCGACCTGATCGAGGCGCTGGGCGGCCGGCAGGCGTGGGCGGAGGCCGTGGGTTCGGTCCCGCACGCGGCGCAGCCGCTGGCCAAGCTCGCCTGGCTGGCCCGGACCGAGCCGGAGGCTGCCCGGCGGGTGGCCGTACTGATGTCCCCGCACGACTGGCTGGTGTGGCAGTTGCTGGGCCGGCCCGCGCGCCGCACCACCGACCGCGGCGGCGCCTCCGGGACCGGGTACTGGTCGCCGGCCACCGGCACCTACCGACCCGACCTGGTCGAGCTGGCGCTCGGCCACCAGGCGCTGCTGCCCGAGGTGCTCGGCCCGGCCGACGCCGCCGGGACCACCCCCGAGGGACTGCTGATCTCGGCCGGGACCGGGGAGACCATGGCCGCCGCGCTCGGGCTGGGGCTGGTCCCCGGCGACGCGGTGGTCTCGCTGGGCGCCTCGGGGTCCGTGATGGCCGTGCACCACCAGGCGGTCTTCGACCCGGGCGGCCTGATCACCTCGCTCGCCGACGCCAGCGGCATGCACCTGCCAGTGGTGAACACCTCCAACGCCGTACGGGCCCTGCGCGGCACCGCCGAGTTGCTGGGCACCGACCTGGAGGGGCTGAGCGCGCTCGCGCTGAAGTCGACGCCGGGCGCGCACGGCCTCGTGCTCCTGCCGTACCTCGAAGGGGAGCGGACGCCGAACCTGCCGCTCAGCGCGGGGACCCTGTCCGGGCTGCGCCGGGACTCGATGAAGCCCGAGCACCTGGCGCGGGCCGCGTTCGAGGGCATGCTGTGCGGGTTGGTCGACGCCCTCGACGTGCTGCGGCACCGCGGGGTGGAGATCCGCCGGGTGTTCCTGCTGGGGGCGGCAGCCGAGCTGCCCGCCGTACAGGCCGCCGCGCCGGGCCTGTTCGGTACGCAGGTCGTCGTCCCGGCTCCCGCCGACTACGCCGCGCTGGGCTCCGCGCGCCAGGCGGCGTGGGCGCTCGGTGTGGTGCAGGGCACGCCGACCCCGCACTCCCCGCCGGTGTGGCCGGCCCCGGCAGGTCAGACCTTCGAACCGGGCGAGGAGTTCGCGGCGTGGCAGGCGGTGCGCCAGCAGTACGTCGCGACGCGGGAGCAGATCCATCCCGGGGCGTTCCAGGGGCCCGTGGCGTAGGACCCCCGACCGGAGGACTACTCCTTTTGACCGGGCTTTGCGAAAAGCGTTGGGGTTCGGGCCGCCGGTTGGCGGAAGATGGGGTGAACCCCCCTCGATCTTGCCGACCGGAGCCTGCGCGTGCTCATACGACTGCTGGGGACGCACCTGCGTCCGTATCGGAAACCCATCGCCCTCCTGGTCCTGCTGCAACTGCTGCAGACCAGCGCGAGCCTCTACCTGCCCACGCTCAACGCGGACATCATCGACAACGGTGTCGTCAACGGTGACTCGGGTTACATCCTGCGCTTCGGCGCACTGATGCTGGGCATCTCGCTCGTCCAGCTCACCTGCAACATCGGCGCCGTCTACTTCGGCGCCCGCACCGCGGCCGCGGTGGGGCGGGACGTCCGGGCCGCCGTGTTCGACCGGGTGCAGAGCTTCTCCGCCAGGGAGCTCAACCAGTTCGGCGCCCCGTCCCTGATCACGCGTACGACGAACGACGTCCAGCAGGTCCAGATGCTGGTGCTGATGACCTTCACCCTGATGGTCTCGGCGCCGATCATGTGCGTCGGCGGTATCGCCATGGCGCTGTCGCTGGACGTGAAGCTGTCCGGGGTGCTGCTCGCCGTCGTCCCCACCCTCGGCCTCTCCGTCGGCGCGATCGTCTACAAGACGCGCCCGCTGTTCAGGCAGATGCAGACGCGGCTCGACGTCGTGAACCGGGTGCTGCGCGAGCAGATCACCGGCAACCGGGTCATCCGCGCGTTCGTCCGCGACGGCTACGAGAAGGAGCGCTTCCGGGAGGCGAACGCGGAACTCACCGGGGTGTCGCTGGCCTCCGGCAAGCTGCTCGCGCTGATGTTCCCGGTCGTCATGTTCGTCGTGAACATATCCAGCGTCGCCGTGATCTGGTTCGGCGCGATGCGCATCGACAGCGGGGGCATGGAGATCGGCCAACTGACGGCCTTCCTCGCCTACCTGATGCAGATCGTCATGTCCGTGATGATGGCCACCTTCATGTTCATGATGGTGCCCCGCGCCGAGGTCTGCGCCGAGCGCATCCAAGAGGTCCTCGAGACGGACTCCAGCGTGGTGCCGCCCACCGATCCGGTCCGCGAACTCCTGCGCCACGGGCAGCTCGAACTGCGCGGCGCCGACTTCCGTTACCCGGGCGCCGAGGCGCCGGTGCTGCGCGGGGTGGACCTGGTGGCCCGACCGGGCGAGACGACCGCCGTGATCGGTTCCACGGGCAGCGGCAAGTCCACACTCCTCGGTCTGGTCCCCAGGTTGTTCGACGCGACCGGCGGCGAGGTGCTCGTCGACGGGGAGGACGTGCGCCGGCTCGACCCGGAGCTGCTGGCCAAGACGGTCGGCATGGTTCCGCAGAAGCCGTACCTGTTCTCCGGCACCGTCGCCTCGAACCTGCGCTACGGGCGCCCCGACGCGACCGACGAGGAGCTGTGGCAGGCCCTGGAGGTGGCGCAGGCCCGCGGCTTCGTCTCCGAACTCGAAGGCGGTCTGGACGCGCCGATCACCCAGGGCGGCACGAACGTCTCCGGTGGCCAGCGCCAACGCCTGGCGATCGCCCGCACCCTGGTGCAGCGGCCGGAGATCTACCTGTTCGACGACTCCTTCTCGGCCCTGGACTACGCGACGGACGCGGCTCTGCGCGCCGCGCTGGCCCAGGAGACGCAGAGCGCGACCGTCGTCATCGTCGCCCAGCGGGTGTCCACGATCCGCGACGCCGACCGGATCATCGTCCTGGACGAGGGTCAGGTGGTGGGCGAGGGACGCCATCACGAACTGATGGCCGGCAATGAGACCTACCGGGAGATCGTGCTCTCCCAGCTGACGGAGGCGGAGGCCGCATGAGCGGGCCCGGAGGACGAATGATGGTGGGGCCGGTCCAGCGGTCCATGGATTTCAAGGGGTCGGGCAAGCGGCTGCTGGGCCAGATCGCGCAGGACCGCGCCAAGATCGGGGGCATGGTCGCCGCCGTCGTCGGCAGCGTCGCCTGCTCGGTGATCGGGCCGAAGATCCTCGGCAACGCCACCGACCTGGTGTTCGCGGGGATCGTCGGGCGGGCGATGCCGGCCGGGATCACCAAGGCGCAGGCGCTGGACGGTCTCCGGGCCAAGGGCCAGGGCGGTATGGCGGACATGCTGTCCGGCACCGACTTCACCCCGGGCGAGGGCATCGACTTCGGCGCCGTCGGGGTCGTGGCGCTGTGGGCGTTGTTGGTGTTCCTGCTGGCGGGCCTGCTGATGCTGGTCGCGACGCGGCTGTCCAACCTCGTCATGAACGGCACCGTGTACCGGATGCGCGAGGAGCTCCAGGGGAAGCTCTCGCGGCTGCCGCTGTCGTACTTCGACCAGCAGAAGCGCGGTGAGGTGCTGAGCCGGGCGACGAACGACATCGACAACATCGGGCAGACGCTCCAGCAGACGATGGGGCAGTTGCTGAACTCGCTGCTGACGATCGTCGGTGTGCTGGCGATGATGTTCTGGATCTCGCCGCTGCTGGCGCTGGTCGCGCTGGCGACCGTACCCGTGTCGATCTTCGTCGCGGCGAAGATCGGCAAGAAGTCGCAGCCGCAGTTCGTGGCGCAGTGGAAGACCACCGGCGCGCTCAACGCGCACATCGAGGAGATGTACTCGGGGCACTCGCTGGTCAAGGTCTTCGGGCGGCAGAAGGAGTCGGCGGCGGTCTTCGCCGAGCAGAACGAGGAGCTGTACCGAGCCTCGTTCAAGGCACAGTTGGTCAGCGGCGTCATGCAGCCGGTGATGTTCTTCATCTCGAACATCAACTACGTGCTGATCGCGGTGGTCGGCGGTCTGCGGGTGGCCTCGGGCACCCTGTCGATCGGTGACGTGCAGGCCTTCATCCAGTACTCGCGCCAGTTCTCGATGCCGCTGACGCAGGTCGCGTCGATGGCGAACCTGGTGCAGTCCGGTGTCGCCTCGGCGGAGCGGGTGTACGAGTTGCTGGACGCCCGGGAGCAGGAGCCGGACGCGGAGGTCCCCGAGCGGCCGGAGCGGCTGCGGGGCCAGGTCACCCTCGACAAGGTGGCGTTCCGTTACGAGCCGGACAAGCCGCTCATCGAGAACCTCTCGCTGAGCGTCGAGCCGGGCCAGACGGTCGCGATCGTCGGCCCGACCGGCGCCGGCAAGACCACGCTCGTCAACCTGCTGATGCGGTTCTACGAGGTCACGGGCGGCCGGATCGCCCTGGACGGCGTGGACATCGCGAAGATGACCCGCGAGGAACTGCGCACGGGCATCGGCATGGTGTTGCAGGACACCTGGCTGTTCGGCGGCACCATCGCGGAGAACATCGCCTACGGGGCCTCGCGCGAGGTCACCCGCGAGGAGATCGAGGAGGCTGCGCGCGCCGCGCACGCGGACCGGTTCGTCCGTACCCTCCCGGACGGCTACGACACGGTGCTGGACGACGAGGGCGCGGGCGTCAGCGCGGGCGAGAAGCAGCTGATCACGATCGCGCGGGCGTTCCTGTCGGACCCGGTGATCCTGGTGCTGGACGAGGCGACGAGCTCGGTGGACACCCGTACCGAGGTGCTGATCCAAAAGGCGATGGCGCGCCTGGCGCACGGCCGTACGTCCTTCGTGATCGCGCACCGGCTCTCCACCATCCGCGACGCGGACGTGATCTTGGTGATGGAGAACGGTTCGATCGTGGAACAGGGCACGCACGAGGAGCTGCTGGAGTCGGACGGCGCCTACGCCCGGCTGTACACGGCCCAGTTCGCGCAGGCGGTCGCCGAGGTGGACTAGCCGACGTGGACTAGTACCTCAACTCACCGGCCCGGTCGGCCATCGGCCACAAGGGGTGCCCTCGTACGGGGGCACCCCTTTCGCGTCCCCGCCCGATCGGCCGCCGCTCGGTCGGCGGGGCCACTCAGTCGAGGTAGCCGCGCAGTTGGTCGGCGAAGGCGTGGTCGCGCAGTTTGTTGAGCGTCTTGGACTCGATCTGCCGGATGCGCTCGCGCGTCACGCCGAAGATCCGCCCGATCTCCTCCAGGGTGCGCGGGCGGCCGTCGGCGAGGCCGTAGCGGAGCTGGACGACCTTGCGTTCGCGTTCGCCGAGGGTCGACAGCACCGCTTCGAGGTGCTCGCGGAGCAGGAAGAACGCGGCGGACTCGACGGGTGAGGCGGCGTCCCCGTCCTCGATGAGGTCCCCGAGGGCGACGTCGTCCTCCTCACCGACGGGCGCGTGCAGCGAGACCGGCTCCTGCGCGAGGCGGAGCACCTCCAGCACCCGCTCGGGGGTCAGCTCCAGGTGGGCGGCGACCTCGTCGGCGGTGGGCTCGTACCCCCGCTCCTGGAGCATGCGGCGCTGTACGCGCACGACGCGGTTGATCAGTTCGACGACGTGTACGGGCACTCGGATGGTCCGGGCCTGGTCGGCGAGGGCCCGGGACATCGCCTGCCGGATCCACCAGGTGGCGTAGGTGGAGAACTTGTAGCCGCGGGCGTAGTCGAACTTCTCGACGGCCCGGATCAGCCCGAGGTTCCCCTCCTGGACGAGGTCGAGCATGGTCAACCCGCGGCCCACGTACCGCTTGGCGACGGAGACGACGAGGCGCAGGTTCGACTCGATGAGTCGGCGTTTGGCCATGCGGCCCATGACGACGAGCTTGTCCAGGTCGAGGGTGAGCTGGAGGTCGAGTCCGGAGGCGGTGGCCAGCTTCTCCTCGGCGAAGAGTCCCGCTTCGACGCGCCGGGCGAGTTCGACCTCATCGGCGGCGGTCAGCAGCGGAATCCTGCCTATCTCGCGCAGGTACTGCCGGAAGAGGTCCGCTGACGGACCGGACCCGGCCGACCCCCCCGATCCGCCCGATCCGCCCGCCCGGTCGCCGCCGCGCCCGCGCTGCTCGGGCACCTGCCCGAGCAGGTCGAGCGCCTCGGGCTCCTCCCGCTCCTCCGCCTCCTCCGGCTCCGTGTCCACGGCTTCGGCCTCCGCGTCGGCGGGTTCGTCGGCCTGGGCGGGGTGACTCACGTTCGCGGTCAGGGTCTGGGTCTGCACGGGGGCGACCTCCAGGGCTCCGAGGACGGGGGCACCGGATTTCAGTGTGGGGTACGGCACATCGCGGCCACGAGGGGCGTGCGAGCACTTTCTGAGTCCGGTGCGTGACCGGATGGTTACCCCTCGCCGGGAGGCCCGAAGCCGCCCGGACGCATGTCCGAGCGGACCCGCGGCTCAGGCCGCTTCGACGCGGACCGCGCAGACCTTGAACTCCGGCATCCGGGAAGTCGGGTCCAGGGCGGGGTTGGTGAGGGTGTTCGCGCGCCCCTCCCCCGGCCAGTGGAACGGCATGAAGACCGTGTCCGCCCGGATCGTGTCGGTGATGCGGGCCGGGGCCACGGCGCGCCCGCGCCGGGACACCACCGCCAGCGGTGCCCCCTCGGTCACGCCCAGGCGGGCGGCGAGCCGGGGGTGGAGTTCCACGAACGGGCCGGGTGCGGCGGCGTTGAGCTCCGCGACCCGCCGGGTCTGGGCCCCGGACTGGTACTGGGCCACGACCCGGCCGGTGGTGAGCAGCAGTGGGTACTCGGCATCGGGGACCTCGGCCGCGTCCCGGTGCGCGACGGGCACGAAGCGGGCCCGGCCGTCGTCGGTGGCGAAGCGGTCCAGGAAGAGGCGGGGCGTCCCGGGCGAGCCGTCCGGGCAGGGCCAGAAGACGCCCTGTTCGGCTTCGAGGCGGGCGTAGGAGATCCCGGAGTAGTCGGCGGGACCGCCTTGCGAGGCGCGGCGGAGCTCCTCGAACACCTCCTCGGGGTCGGCGGGGAAGCCCTTCTCGACCCCGAGGCGGGCGGCCAGCCCGTGCAGGACCTCCAGGTCGGTGCGGACGCCCGGCGGCGGGGTGAGGGCCCGGCGGCGCAGCAGGACGCGGCCCTCCAGGCTGGTGGTGGTCCCGCACTCCTCCGCCCACTGGGTGACGGGGAGCACCACGTCGGCGAGTTCGGCCGTCTCGGAGAGGACGACGTCCGCGACGGCGAGGAAGTCCAGGGAGCGGATGCGACCTTCGATGTGGGCGGCGCGGGGGGCGGAGACCACCGGGTTGGAGCCCATGAGCAGGAGCGCCTTCACCTCGGTGCCGAGGGCGTCGAGGAGTTCGTAGGCGCTGCGGCCCGGGCCGGGGAGGCTGTCGGGGTCGACGCCCCAGACCCCGGCGACGTGGGCGCGCGCCGCCGGGTCGGTCAGCTTGCGGTATCCGGGTAGCTGGTCGGCCTTCTGGCCGTGCTCGCGGCCCCCTTGGCCGTTGCCCTGGCCGGTGAGGCAGCCGTATCCGGAGAGCGGGCGTCCGGCCCGGCCCGTGGCCAGGCAGAGGTTGATCCACGCGCCGACGGTGTCGGTGCCCTTGGACTGCTGCTCGGGGCCGCGGGCGGTCAACACCATGGCGGACTCGGGGGCGCAGAACATCCGTACCGCCTCCCTCAGCCGGGGCACGGGAACTCCGGTGATCCGCTCCACCAACTCCGGCCAGTGCGCCATCGCGGCGGCCCGCGCGTCGGGCCAGCCGCCGGTGCGCTCCGCGATGAACGCCTCGTCGGTGTGCCCGCCGGCGACGACGAGGTGCAGCAGGCCGAGGGCGAGGGCGAGGTCCGTCCCGGGGCGGGGGGCGAGGTGCAGGTCGGCCTGTTCGGCGGTGCGCGTGCGGCGCGGATCCACCACGATCAACGTGCCGCCGTTGTCCTTGAGTTCCCGCAGGAAGCGCAGGGCCGGCGGCATGGTTTCGGCCAGGTTGGAGCCGACGAGGATCACGCAGCCGGTGCGCGGGACGTCCTCCAGTGGGAACGGCAGGCCCCGATCGAGGCCGAAGGCCCGCTGGTGGGCCGCGGCGGCCGAGGACATGCAGAAGCGGCCGTTGTAGTCGATCTGGGAGGTGCGCAGGGCGACGCGGGCGAACTTGCCCAGGGCGTAGGCCTTCTCGTTGGTCAGCCCGCCGCCGCCGAACACGCCGACCGCGTCCCGCCCGTGGGCCCGGCCGGTGCGGGAGAGCCCCTCGGCGACGGCGTCGAGGGCGTCGTCCCAGCCGGCCGGTTCCAGTCGTCCGGAGCGAGCTCGTACCAGCGGCTGCGTCAGGCGCACCCGCGAGGAGAGCACGGCGGGGGCGGTGCGGCCCTTGCCGCACAGCGCGCCCCGGTTGACGGGGAAGTCGGGCCGTTCCTCCACGACGACGCCGCCGGCCGCCCCGGCGCGCAGGTTCATGCCGCACTGCAGGGCGCAGTAGGGGCAGTGCGTGGCGGTGACGGGGCCGGCGGTGTCCTCGGTGCTCATACGGCCACGGTGCGCCGCCGGTGTTACACGGGCCGCCGCGTCCGGTTACGCCTCTTGTACGGCGACCTCAGCGCGCCCGTGGGGGCCCGGTGAGGACCGGGACCGCCGTAGGCCCACCGCGCGGGTCGACCCCACCGGGCGCCGCCCCGGTCATCCGCCGGTCAGCTGCTTGAGGGTCGGGCCCGCCGTCCAGCCGCCGTCGACCGCGAGTTCGGCGCCCGTGACGTAGGCGGCGGCGTCGGAGAGCAGGAAGGCGACGGCGGCGGCGATCTCGTCCGGAACGCCGACGCGGCCCATCGGGGTGCCGGGGTGGTTGCCCTCGCCGGTGCGGATGCCGACGGAGGCGGTCATCTCCGTGTACGTCATGCCGGGGTGTACGGAGTTGACGCGAATCCGGGACTCGGCCAGTTCGACCGCCCCGATCTTGGAGAGGCCTCGTACGCCCCACTTCGAGGCGCCGTACCCGCCGGTGAGCGGGAGCCCGGTGAGCCCGGCGGCCGAGGAGATGTTGACGATGGAGCCGCCGCCGGCCGCGCGCATCAGGGGCACGGCCGCCTTGACCCCGATGAACACGCCGACCAGGTTGATCTCCAGGACCTGGCGGAAGTGCTCGACGCTCTCCTCTTCCAGCAGCCGGCCCGAGGCGATGCCCGCGTTGTTCACCAGGCCGTCCACCCGGCCGAAGGCGCCGGTCGCGTACTCGAGCGCCGCCCGCCAGTCCTCCTCGCTCGTGACGTCGTGGCGCAGGAAGCGCGCGGCGTCCCCGAGTTCCGCGGCCGTCCGGGCGCCCTCCGCCTCCAGCACGTCGGTGATCAGCACCCGGCCGCCGCCCTCCACGACGGCTCGGGCGGTCGCGGCGCCGAGGCCGCGCGCCCCTCCGGTGATGACGACGGCCTTGTCCTCCAGGTCCACCACGGTGCCCCCACTCCCCGAGTCTGACAATCCGTGCCAGTCTGTCAGAGCGTCAGGGCCCTCGACACCCCGTCCTCCTTGGGCCCGAGGAACGTGGGCTTCGGCTTGAACGCCGCGTCCAGCGCCGCCTTACCGGCCGCGAAGACCTCGCGGACGCCGCCGTAGTACCAGGTGGCGTCGTGTACGTCCTCCACCCCGACCCCGTACGAGTCCACCCCCGCCGCCTGGCACAGGGCGACGGCCCGCCGGATGTGGAAGCCCTGACTGATCAGCACCGCGCGCTCCACCCCGAAGATCCGGCGGGCCCGGACGCAGGAGTCCCAGGTGTCGAACCCGGCGAAGTCGCTGACGATCCGGTCGTCCGGGACCCCGTGCCGCGTCAGGTAGGCGCGCATCACGGCCGGCTCCGAGTACTCGGTGCGGCTGTTGTCCCCGGTGACCAGGACGACCTTGACCTTCCCGGCGCGGTACAACTCGGCGGCCGCGTCGAGCCGGTCGGCCAGGTAGGGGGTGGGACGGGCGCCCAGCAGGCCCGCGCCGAACACCACGGCCACCGGGGCGGCCGGCGCCCGGGCCGTGCTGCCGAGCCGGTCGGCGGCCACCGCGTGGGTCCACGCCGAGGGCAGCAGCGCCAGCACGCACAGCGTCATCACGACCCGTACCGCGCGCCGTCTGGCCCGGACGGTACGGGGCAGCAGCCCGCGCATCCCGCCGGCGATCCGGCTCAGGCGCGCTCCGCGCATGACGTTCCCCCCTGCCCGTCGCCCGGTTCCTGTCGTCGCCGGGTCTCCGCTGGTCAGGACGCGGACGGGGCCGGTGCGGTTTCACCCGCCGCCCGGCGGGGCCGGCCCGTGGACTGTGAGCACCCGGAAAAGACCCGTCACCGCGGTCGCAACGCGGCGGCAATCTGCGGCCCGCAGGATCGGTGTGTGACGGAGGCCGCGCACTCTCCCGAACCCCCGCCCCACCCCTCCCGAACCCCGTCCCTCCCGTTTCCCCCGGCCACCACCGGCGCGCTGCCGACCCGGGACCGCCGCCCGGCCCGGGCCACAGCCCGGACACCGCGCGTTGGCCGGGGCCCGGTCCCACGGAGCCACGCATGCAGCCCACTCTCGTCGCCGTCGCCCACGGCAGCCGCGACCCCCGCGCCCTCCGCAGCGTCCGGGCCCTCTTGGACCGGGTCCGCGAGCTCCGCCCCCGCCTCGACGTCCGCCTCGGGCACATCGAGCTGAACCGGCCGCTGCTCGACGAGACGCTGGAGGGGGCCACCGGTTCGGCCGTCCTCGTCCCCCTGCTGCTGAGCCGCGGGCACCACGTCAAGCGGGACCTCCCCGCGGCAGCCGCCCGCGCCGACCACCTGAACACCCGGATCGCCGCCCCGCTCGGCCCGCACCCACTGTTGGTCGAGGCCCTCTACGAGCGCCTCCTCGAAGCCTCCTGGGCCTCGGGGACGGCGGTCGTACTGGCCGCCGCCGGCTCCCGCGACCGCGACGCAGCGGACGACACCCGCCGCACCGCCGCCCTGCTGTCCGAGCGCCTCGGCGGGGTGCCCGTCGTGGCCGCCTACGCCTCCGCCGCCGCCCCCGGGGTCCCCGACGCCCTGCGCGCCCTCGCCGCCCGCGGCCACCACCGCACCGCCGTGGCCTCGTACTTCACCGCCCC
This sequence comes from Streptomyces sp. Tek67B01, assembly GCF_055231995.1. Taxonomy (NCBI): domain Bacteria; kingdom Bacillati; phylum Actinomycetota; class Actinomycetes; order Kitasatosporales; family Streptomycetaceae; genus Streptomyces; species Streptomyces sp. Tek67B01. Next base: position 4,851,713 of record NZ_JBUYUY010000001.1, on the reverse strand, counting down.
CGGCCGCTTCGCCACCCAGAGCGCCGCGGCCGCGCCCGGGCCGGCCGCGGCGCCGCTCGGCGACCACCCGGCCCTCGCCCGGCTCGTCCTCCTGCGCTACGACGAGGCCCTCGCCCGGCGGCGGACCCCGCCGGCACTGGCCACCGCGTAGGACAGCTCGCGGATCGGGGCCGCCCGGATCACCCGCCTTGTCGGCTCTTCCGGTTAACGTCTGATACATGGAAGGCATGGAAGGCACCCCCCGCACCACCCCCCGCGCCACCGGGCACCCCACCCCCTACGAGCCGGCCGACACCGAGCGCTGGGCCGCCGAGCCCGACAAACGGCCCGGCCGCACCGCCTTCCAGCGCGACCGTGCCCGCGTGCTGCACTCCGCCGCGCTGCGCCGCCTCGCCGGCAAGACGCAGGTCGTCACCCCCGGGACCCGTTCCTACGACTGGGACGCCAGCCCCCGTACGCGCCTGACCCACTCCCTGGAATGCGCCCAGGTGGGCCGCGAGCTGGGCTGGGCCCTCGGCTGCGATCCGGACCTGGTCGAGACCGCCTGCCTCTCCCACGACATGGGCCACCCGCCCTTCGGGCACAACGGTGAGGAAGCCCTCAACGAATTCGCCAAGGACTGCGGCGGTTTCGAGGGCAACGCCCAGTCGCTGCGCCTGCTGACCCGGCTGGAGCCGAAGCGGTTCGTGTCCGACCCGGCCACGGGTCAGCTCGTCAGCGTCGGCCTCAACCTCACCCGGGCCTCGCTCGACGCCGCCACCAAGTACCCCTGGCCGCGCGGCGGGCACCCCACCGACCCCGACTCGGTGAAGTTCGGCGCGTACGAGGACGACCTGCCGGTCTTCGCCTGGCTGCGCCGGGGCGCGCCCGAGGACCGCAAGTGCTTCGAGGCGCAGGTCATGGACTGGGCGGACGACGTCGCGTACTCCGTCCACGACTTCGAGGACGGTCTGCACGCCGGGCACCTCGATCCCAACATGCTCTTCGCCGAGCCGGACCGCGAGGCGATCTGGCGGGTCGCGATCGGCCGGTACGTGCCGGCGGACACCGCGCCGGAGGAGCTGCGGGAGGCCCTGGACCGATTGATGGGGCAGGAGTGGTGGCCGCACGGCTACGACGGATCGGCCGTCGCCCAGGCCCGGCTGAAGGACGCCACCAGCCAACTGATCGGCCGTTTCTGCCTGGCCGCGGAGGGGGCGACGCGCGAGGCGTACGGAACCGGCCGACTCACCCGGTACGCGGCCGAGCTGATGGTCCCCCGGGAGGCACGCAACGAGTGCGCCGTCCTCAAGGCGGTCGCCGACCTGTACGTGATGCAGCGCGACGAGCAGGAGCGGCTCCGCGCCGACCAGCGCATCGTCCTGGCCGAACTCGCCGAGGCCCTCAGCGCCCGCGCACCGGAGGGCCTCGACCCCCAGTTCCGGGCCATCTTCGAGGCCGCGCCGGACGACAAGGCCAGGAAGCGCGCGGTCATCGACCAGATCGCGGCCCTCACCGACGCCTCGGCCCGCTCGTTGCACAGCCGTCTCACCAGGCGGTCGCGACGCGCCGAAGGGTGAGCTGATCGGGCCACTCCCCCTTCCCGGGGCAGGCTCGGTGCGGGACGCTCGCATGTGGCCGCATGTGGCGCAGAGGTTATGAGGAGGCATCAGGTGGTCGACGCACACCGGACGTTCGTCATCGTCGGCGCGGGTCTCGCCGGGGCCAAGGCGGCCGAGACCCTGAGGTCCGAGGGGTTCACGGGCAGGGTGATCCTGATCGGGGACGAGCGTGACCATCCCTACGAACGCCCTCCCCTGTCCAAGGGGTACCTGACGGGCAAGGAGGAGCGCGAGAGCGTCTTCGTCCACGAGCCGTCCTGGTACGCGCGCGCCGACATCGAGCTGCACCTGGGCCAGCCCGCCGTCCAACTGGACCGGGACGCGAAGAAGGTCGTCCTCGGCGACGGCACGGCGCTGCACTACGACAAGCTGCTCCTGGCCACCGGGGCCGAGCCGCGCCGCCTCGACGTCCCCGGCACCGGCCTGGTGGGGGTGCACCACCTGCGGCGGCTCGCGCACGCGGAGCGACTCAAGGGGGTCCTAGCCGGGCTGGGCCGGGACAACGGCCACCTGCTGATCGCGGGGGCCGGTTGGATCGGCCTGGAGGTCGCGGCGGCGGCCCGCGGGTACGGCGCCGAGGTGACGGTGGTCGAGCCGCTGGCGACGCCGCTGCACGCGGTGCTGGGGCCGGAGATCGGCCGGCTCTTCGGGGACCTGCACGCCGAGCACGGGGTCCGCTTCCACTTCGGCGCGCGGCTCACCGAGATCGTCGGGCAGGACGGGATGGTGCTGGCCGCCCGGACCGACGACGGCGAGGAGCACCCGGCGCACGCGGTGCTCGCCGCGATCGGCGCCGCGCCCCGTACCGCGCTCGCCGAGTCCTCGGGGCTGGCCCTGGTCGACCGGGAGCACGGCGGGGGGATCGCCGTGGACGCGTCGCTGCGGACATCCGATCCGGACGTCTTCGCCGTCGGGGACGTGGCGGCCGCCCACCACCCGGCGCTGGGGACCCGGCTGCGGGTCGAGCACTGGGCCAACGCGCTCAACGGCGGCCCGGCCGCCGCCAAGGCGATGCTGGGGCAGGAGGTCTCGTACGACAGGGTTCCCTACTTCTTCTCCGACCAGTACGACGTGGGCCTGGAGTACTCCGGGTACGCGCCGGTGGGCGGCTACGACCAGGTGCTGATCCGCGGGGACGTGGGCAAGCGGGAGTTCATCGCGTTCTGGCTGTCGCAGGGGCGGGTCCTGGCCGGGATGAACGTCAACGTGTGGGACGTCACCGAGCACATCCAGGCCCTGATCCGCTCCCACGCGCCGGTGGACCGGGAGAAACTCTCGGACCCGTCGGTTCCGCTTTCCTCCCTGGTGGCGGCGGAGGGCGCCTGACGGGTTTGTCGGCGCCCCACCGTAGACTTCACGCGTGGCAGGACGGATCAACGACGACGACGTGAAGGCGGTACGGGACGCGGTCCCGATCGACGCCGTGGTCTCCGACTACCTCCAGCTGCGCAACGCCGGTGGCGGCAACCTCAAGGGCCTCTGCCCCTTCCATGACGAGAAGTCCCCGTCCTTCCAGGTCAGCCCCGGCAAGGGGCTGTACCACTGCTTCGGCTGCCAGGCGGGCGGGGACACCCTCGACTTCGTCATGAAGATCGACCACCTCTCCTTCTCGGAGGCGGTCGAGCGGCTCGCAGGCCAGGCGGGCATCACCCTGCGGTACGAGGAGGGCGGCTACACCGCCGGTACCAGCGGCCGCGGCGAGCGCATCCGGCTGGTCGAGGCGCACAAGGCCGCCGCGCAGTTCTACATCGACCAGCTGGGCGGCGCCGAGGCGGAGATCGGCCGCAAGTTCCTGGCGGAGCGCGGCTTCGACCAGGCCGCGGCCGCGCACTTCAGCGTGGGGTACAGCCCGGCCGGCTGGGACCACCTGACCCGGTTCCTGCGCGGCAAGGGCTTCAGCGACAAGGAGCTGATCACCTCGGGCCTGGCCCAGGACAGCCGCAGCGGGAAGCCGATCGACCGCTTCCGCGGCCGGCTGATGTGGCCGATCCGGGACATCAGCGGCGAGGTCGTCGGCTTCGGCGCGCGCAAGCTGCGCGACGACGACAACGGCCCCAAGTACCTGAACACCCCCGAGACGGCGATCTACAAGAAGTCCCAGGTGCTGTACGGCATCGACCTGGCGAAGAAGGAGATCGCGAAGACCTCGCGGGCGGTCGTGGTCGAGGGCTACACCGATGTGATGGCCTGCCACCTGGCCGGGGTGACCACCGCCATCGCGACCTGCGGCACCGCGTTCGGCGGCGACCACATCAAGATCCTGCGCCGGTTGCTGATGGACAACGCCACGGCCGAGGTGATCTTCACCTTCGACGGGGACGCGGCGGGCCAGAAGGCCGCGCTGCGCGCCTTCGAGGACGACCAGAAGTTCGCCGCGGAGACCTCGATCGCGATCACCCCGGGCGGCATGGACCCCTGTGACCTGCGGCTCGCGCAGGGCGACGCCGCCGTCTCGGGGCTGGTGGAGTCCCGGACCCCGCTGTTCGAGTTCGCGCTGCGGCACATCGTGTCCCGGCACAACCTGGAGAACCCGGCGGGCCGCGCGGCAGCGCTCGACGAGGCGGCCCCCGTCGTCGCCCACATCAAGAACATCGCCATCCAGCACGAGTCGGCGGTCCAGCTGGCCGGGATGCTGGGCATCCGCGACGAACAGTTCGTGGTCAAGCGGGTCGCGCAGCTCGCCCGCTGGGCGCGCGATCGGGGCGGCCGGCCCGAGCAGGGCGGACGCGGCCGTGCGTACGAGGCCGCCCCGACGCCCGCGCCCGCGGTGGCGGGTGGCCCGGCGCTGAACCTGCGCAGCCCCGCCCACCGCACGGAACGCGAGCTGCTCAAGCTGGCCCTGCAGCGGCCGGCGCTGGTCTCCCCCGCCTTCGACGCGTACGGGATGGACGAGTTCACCGCCCCGCCCTACGCGGCGGTCCGCCAGGCCATCCAGGACGCCGGGGGCGCCTCCCTGGGCACCGAGGACTACCTGACCCGGGTCCGCGCCGCGGCGCCCAACGACACCGTGCGCGCGCTGGTCACGGAACTGGCGGTCGAAGCCATCCACGCGAAGACGGTGGACGAGGTCTACGCGGGCGTCCAGCTGGTGCAGGTGCGGCTGCGGGCGGTGGATCGCCGGGTGCACGAGATCCAGGGCACCCTCTCGCGCCTGGGCCCGCAGGCTCCGCCGGAGCAGTTGGCGGCGGTGCAGGAGGAACTGTGGGTCCTCCAGCAGTACGGGCAGCGGCTGCGCAACCGCGGGGCCGAGGGGCTGTAGCGGGCGGCCGAGGGGCTGTACCGGGCGCTCACCCGGGCCGGCCGCGGCCCAGCCAGTCCCCGCCCGGGATCTCGGTCCCGGAGCGGGCGAGGGCGCGGGCCAGCGGTGGGGCGGCCAGGTACACCCAGGCCAGGACCGGGGTGCCGTCGGGGCGCAGGGCTCGGCGGGCGACCCTGTCGTACACGTTCCCCGGGCGGCCCGGACCCCGGTACTCCTCCAGCAGGTCGAGGGCGACCAGCAACTCGTCGTAGGCCTCGGGGGCGGGGGTGATCAGCTCCCCCCGGACGCCGGGGCCGGGGTGCGCGACGGCGTACGGGTATCCGGGCCCCTCGTACAGCGCGGCGTCCGGCAGCAGGGCCGGTTCCTCGGCGGCCGTGCGGCCCCGGAGGAACAGGTCGTGGTTGACCTCGCCGGGCCGCAGGGTCCCGTACACGAAGAACGGCAGGGGCCGGTCGAGCGGTGCCACGAGGCCCTCCCAGGACTTGGCCGCGGGCCACGGGCTCACCCCCCGCCCGCGCGGCCCTCCACGGTACGCACCACGCGGCGGCCTGCGTAACCCCGTTCCGCACGTGCTGTGCCCGAGCCACGCGGCTCGCCCGCTGGGCGCGAGCGCGGAGGCCGGCCCCATCACGGCGGCCGCCCCCGGACGTACCGGGCCGCCCCCGCGCCCGCCCCCGCGGCAGCGGGCGGACCGGCGCTTGCCGGCCCGGATCGACGCGTGAAGGCACGGCCCGACACGGTACGGGCCGCCGGCTGTTTCACCCGGACGGGCAGGGTCCCCCGGACGGCCCAAGCGGGCCGGTGTGAGCTGCGGGAACACCGGGCCGCCCGGCAAAGCTGACAGGGCATCAGGAGGCGGCGCGCGGCCGGGACCGGTTATCTCGGGACCACGACCCCGCGTTCCCTGGAGCCCCCATGCGCCGCCGCACCGCCCACGTGCTGACCGCCACCGCGCTGACCGCCGTCGCCATCGCCGGCCCGGTCGCCGGTGCGGTCGCCGCCGCGGAACTCGGCATGCCCGGATTCGCACCGGGGGACTTCGCCACGCTGGAGGTCTGGCCGAAGTCCGCCTCCCCGGGCGTGACCGTGACGGTGAACACGAGCGCCTGCGGCCCGTCCGGCCGCGCCGAGGGCGATGCCACCACCGTCGGCGGGGGCCGCTTCAAACTGACGCCGAGCACCCGCAAAGAGGTGGTCACGGGACAGTTCCAGGTCGCCCACGACCTGCGGCCCGGCACCTACGACATCGGCGCGACCTGTGCGAACGGCAAGTTCGCCACCGGCGACCTGATCGTCACCGACCGTGGCCCCCAAGGCCACGTACGGACCGGGGTCGGTGGTGGCACGACCACCACCACCGACCCCGCCAAAGTCACGGCGGGAGCGGTCTTGCTGGCCGCGGTCGCCGTCGGCGGTACCTGGCTCCTGCGTCGCCGGGCGAGCGGCACGCGGGGCTGACGGACCCCCGCGGCCCCCAGCCGCGGTCCGAGCGGTACCGTCCCCGTCGCCCGCCCCGCGAGGTCCCCCCGTTCGCGGGGCCGGGCGACGGCCAGTCATACGCACGGGAAGCGAGCACGAGGGGGCAGGCATGGTGGGCACCTCCGGCGTCGCCGGCCGCGGCGGGCTCCTGGCCCTCGCCGCCTGCGTGGGGATCTGGCTCGTCGGCAGCGGCTCCTCGGAGACCGTCGGGCCGCCGCTGCCGTCCCCCGCCGAGGCGCTGAGCGCGCTCAGCGGCCAGGCCACGTACGCCGGGAGCATCGCCCCGCTGCCCGGCTCGCCACCCACCCGCCTGCGCATCCCGTCGATCCGCGTGGACGCCCCGCTCACCGGGCTGGGACTCCAGCCCGACGGCAGTCTCGAAGTCCCACCGCCGGCCCGGCGCGACCTCGCGGGCTGGTACCGCGACGGCACCACCCCGGGCGCCACCGGCACCGCGCTCATCGCGGGACACGTCGACCACGCCACCGGCCCGGCCGTCTTCTACCACTTGGGCGCCCTGCGCCGCGGTGCCTCGATCGAGGTGGTGCGCGCGGACGGACGGACCGCCGTGTTCACCGTCCACGCCGTCGAGGTGTACGACGCCAAAGCCTTCCCCGACTCCCGGGTGTACGGCCCCTCACCGCGCGCGGAGCTGCGGGTGATCACCTGCGGGGGCGGTTTCTCGCCCCGGACCGGCTACGAGGGCAACGTGGTCGTCTTCGCCCACCTGACGGGGACGTACTGAAACCCTCCCGGACGGGCGGGACCGGCTCAGCCCCACTGCTCGATGCCGAGCTTCACCACCAGCGCCCCGACGACCGTCAGCAGGACCGTCCGGACGAACGCGCTGCCCTTGGTGAGCGCCATCCGGGCCCCGATCATGCCCCCGGCCAGGTTGAAGGCCGCCATCAGCGCGGCCAGTTGCCACAGCACCATCCCCTGGTAGGCGAACATCGCGAGCGCCCCGGCGTTGGTGCAGCAGTTGACGATCTTGGCGGTGGCGGAGGCGGTCACCAGGTCGAGGTGGAGCAGCGCGGTGAGGGCGAGGACGAGGAAGGTGCCGGTGCCGGGGCCGATGAGGCCGTCGTAAAAGCCGATGCCGAGTCCGGCCAAGCCGATGGCGAGCAGGACGCGGCGACGGCTGACGGGCGCGGTGGAGGGGGCAGCTCCGAAACCGGGTTTGAGGATCACCACCGCGGCGACCACCACCAGCACCCCCATGATCAGTGGGCGCAGGGCGTCCTTGCTGATCCCCCCGGCCAGCGCGGCGCCGCCCATCGACCCGACGAGCGCGGCCAGGCCGATGCGGACGGCGAGCTTCACGTTCACCGGCGCCTTGCGGGCGTAGGTCACGGCCGCTCCGGTGGTGCCCACGATGGCCACCGCCTTGTTGGTGCCGAGGACGGCGGCGGGGGGCGTGTGCGGGAGACCGAGCAGCAGGGCGGGCAGGAGCAGCAGGCCGCCGCCCCCGACCACGGCGTCGATCCAGCCGGCCGCCGCCGCGGCCACGCACAGCACGATGATCATCGCGGTTGATATGTCAGGCACGGCCCCGACCCTATGGAGCAGTTGGCTGCAACGGGCACGGATACCCGGAAACTTGCGCAAAGGTTGAGGTTCGGGCGGGTCCGGGGGCCTCACGGGCCGCCGGGCCGGGTGCTGAGGCGCGCGTTCCGTCCGGGTAACAACGGCGATGCGGCGGGGAAACAGCGGGCCCGCAGGCTCGTGCCATGACCTCGAATCGGCGTGTGGTGGTGATCGGCGGCGGCCTGGCGGGCCTGCGGTGCGCCGCGCGGCTGGCCACCGGTGGCGCGGCGACGGTCACGGTCCTGGGCGAGGAACCGCACGCCCCGTACAACCGGGTGCTGCTGGCCGAGATCCTGGCCGGCCGCTACGCCCCCGAGGTGACAGCGCTCCCGGACCCCGGCCCGGCGCTGCGCCGGGGCGTGCGCGCGGTCCGTGTCGACCGCGCCGACCGGACGGTGCGCTGCGACGACGGGACGGTGGTCGGGTACGACACCCTCGTCCTGGCCACCGGCTCGAACCCCGTCCTGCCCCCGTTGCGGGGTCTGTTCGAGCCGGACGGGCGGGAACTGCCGGAGGGGGTCCACGCGTTCCGCACCATGGACGACTGCCTGGCCCTCTCGGCGGCCGTACGGCCCGGCGTGCGCGCCGTGGTGATCGGCGGCGGTCTCCTCGGGGTCTCGGCGGCCCGCGCCCTCGTCGCCCGCGGCGCCCAGGTGGTGCTCGCCCAGCAGGCCGAGCGGCTGATGGAACGCCAGTTGGACGCGGACGCCTCGGCCCTCCTGCACACCCACCTGACGGCTCTCGGCGTCGAGATCCACACCGAGTGCCGGGTGCGCGGCCTGACCAGCACCGCGCACGCCCAGGGCGGCGGAACCCGCGTCACCGGCGTCGAACTCGCCGACGGGTACCGGCTCGACGCCGACCTGGTGGTGCTCGCCTGCGGCGTGCGTCCGCGCACCGGGCTGGCGCGGGCCGCCGGGCTCGACGTGCGCGAGGGCGTCGTCGTGGACGACCGGCTGCGCACCTCGGACCCACACATCCACGCCATCGGCGACTGCGCCGAGCACGACGGCCGTGTGTACGGGCTGGCCGGAGCCGCGCTGGAGCAGGCCGACGCCGTGGCGGCCTTCCTCACCGGTGCCGGCGCGCCCGCCGGCGCCTCCCCCTACACCGGCACCCGCGCGCTGACCCGCCTCACCCTCACCTCCGGCGACGACGGCCCCCTGGACCTCGCCGCCTTCGGGGAGGCGACCCCGCTGCCCGGGGACGACGTCATCCGCCTCGCCGACGCCACCCGCCGGACCTACCGGAAGGTCGTCGTGCGCGGCGACCGCCTGGTCGGCGGGGTCCTGCTCGGCGAACTGTCCACCGTGGGCGCCCTGGCCCGTTCCTGGGAGGACGGGGAAGCCCTGACCGACTTCTCGCACCTGCTCACCGACGACGGAGGCTCCTGATCATGGCCGCAGTCCCGCCCACGCCCACCCCCGCAGCCGGCCCCGCCGGTCCCGCGCCCGCGCCCGCCGCCGGCCCCGCCCTCGTGCTCGTCGGCCACGGCATGGTCGGCCAGCGCTACTTGGAGGCCCTCGCCGAGCGCGGGATCACCGGCACGCACCGCGTCACCGTCCTGTGCGAGGAGCCCCGCCCGGCCTACGACCGGGTCCACTTGACCTCCTACTTCTCGGGCAGCACCCCCGAGGACCTGTCGCTGACCCCGGACGACTTCATGGCCCGGCACGGGATCGACCTGCACCTCGGCGACCCCGCCGAGACCGTCGACCGCGAGGCCCGCACCGTCACGTCCCGCTCCGGGCGGGTGTTCCCGTACGACGTCCTCGTCCTCGCGACCGGCAGCTACCCCTTCGTGCCGCCCGTGCCCGGCAAGGACGCCCCCGGCTGCTTCGTGTACCGCACCATCGAGGACCTCCTCGCGATCGAGGCGTACGGGAAGGGCCGCACCGACGGCGCCGTCGTCGGCGGTGGGCTCCTGGGCCTGGAGGCGGCCGGCGCGCTGCAAGGGCTGGGACTGGCCACCCGCGTCGTGGAGTTCGCACCGCGCCTGATGCCCGTGCAGGTCGACGACGGCGGCGGCGCCGCGCTGCTGCGGACCATCGAGTCCATGGGCCTGATCGTCCACACCGGCGTCGGTACCCAGGAGGTCCTCACCGGCGAGGACGGCTCGGTGAGCGGCATGCGCCTGTCCGACGGCTCGACCGTCAGCACCGACCTGGTCGTCTTCTCCGCCGGCGTCCGCCCCCGCGACCAGCTCGCCCGAGAGTGCGGCCTGACGGTCGGCGAGCGCGGCGGGATCTCCGTCGACGCCCGCTGCCGCACCTCCGACCCCCGGGTGTACGCCATCGGCGAATGCGCGCTGGCCGCCGACGGCCGGGTCTACGGCCTGGTCGCCCCCGGCTACGAGATGGCCGAGACGGCCGCCGACGACCTGCTGGGCCGCGACCGGGAGTTCACCGGGGCCGACCTGTCCACCAAGCTCAAGCTGCTCGGCGTGGACGTGGCCTCCTTCGGCGACGCCCACGGCGCGACCCCCGACTCCCTGGACGTCGTCTACTCCGACTCCCGCTCGGGCGTGTACAAGAAGCTGGTCGTCTCCCCCGACGGCGTGCTGCTCGGCGGGGTCCTCGTCGGTGACGCCGATTCCTACGGCTTGCTGCGCCCGCTCACGGGCAGCGTTCCGCCCGTCACCCCAGAGCAGCTGGTGCTGCCCGCGGGCATCGGCCCGGCCGCCCAGCTCGGGCCGTCCGCACTGCCCGACACGGCGGTGATCTGCTCCTGCCACAACGTGACCAAGAAGGAGATCACCGCCTGCTCCTCGCTCCCCGAGGTCAAGAAGTGCACCAAGGCCGGTACCGGCTGTGGCGGCTGCCTCAAGGTGATCGGCCAACTGTTGCCCGCCGCGGCCGACAAGGGGCTGTGCGGCTGCTTCCCGTACACCCGCGCCGAGCTGTACGAGATCGTCCGCACCCGCCGCCTGACCTCCTACCGCGAGATCCTCGACGGCCACGGCCGCGACGGCGCCCGGGGCGGCGAGGGCTGCGAGGTCTGCAAGCCGGCCGTCGCCTCGATCATCGCCTCGCTGGCCGCGACGCTGGGCGCCAGCGGCTACGTGCTGGACGGGGAGCAGGCCGCCCTCCAGGACACCAACGACCACTTCCTCGCGAACATGCAGCGCAACGGCTCGTACTCGGTCGTGCCCCGCATCCCGGGCGGTGAGATCACCCCCGAGAAGCTCATCGTGATCGGCGAGGTGGCCCGCGACTTCGGCCTCTACACGAAGATCACCGGTGGCCAGCGGATCGACCTCTTCGGGGCCGCGGTCGACCAGCTCCCCCGCATCTGGGCGCGGCTGGTGGACGCCGGCTTCGAGTCCGGGCACGCCTACGGGAAGGCACTGCGCACGGTGAAGTCCTGCGTGGGCCGGACGTGGTGCCGCTACGGGGTGCAGGACAGCGTGCGCATGGCCATCGACCTGGAGCTGCGCTACCGGGGCCTGCGCTCACCGCACAAGCTGAAGTCGGCGGTGTCCGGCTGCACCCGCGAGTGCGCGGAGGCGCAGAGCAAGGACTTCGGGGTCATCGCGACGGCGAACGGCTGGAACCTCTACGTCGGCGGCAACGGCGGAGCCACCCCGCGCCACGCCGACCTGCTCGCCCAGGACCTGTCGGACGCGGAACTGGTCCGACTCATCGACCGGTTCCTGATGTTCTACATCCGCACCGCAGACCGCCTGGAGCGAACCTCGACCTGGCTGGAGCGGCTGGAGGGCGGCCTGCCCCACCTGCGGGACGTGATCGTGCACGACTCGCTCGGCCTGTGCGCGGAGCTGGAGTCGCTGATGGCCGACCACGTCGCCCACTACCGCGACGAATGGGCCGAGACCCTCCAGGACCCCGAGCGGCTGAGCCGGTTCGTGTCCTTCGTCAACGCGCCCGGCGCCCCCGACCCGACCGTGCGGTTCGTGCCGGAACGCGACCAGGTCAAGCCCGACCTGACCGTTTTGACCCTTGAGCCCGTGGGAGGCAACCGGTGACCATCGAGTTGGAAGTGAACGGCGGCTGGCTGACGGTGTGCGAGCTGTCGCAGCTGACCCCGGGGCGCGGGGTCGCGGCCCTGCTGCCCGACGGGAGTCAGGCCGCGGTGTTCGTCGACCGCGCGGGTCGCGCGTACGCCATCGGCAACCGGGACCCCTTCACCGGCGCCCAAGTGCTCGCCCGGGGGCTGGTGGGCGCGGTGACGGGACGCCCCTTCGTGGCCTCTCCGCTGCTCAAGCAGCGGTTCGACCTGGAGTCGGGGCGCTGCCTGGACGACGACGCGGTGGCGGTCCGGACCTACCCGGTGCGGACCGCCGTGACCTCGCCCGCCTGAGCCCCCCCCTCGCGGGTCGGGACTACTGGCCCTGGACCGCCGCCGGGTCCATCCACATGATCTCCCAGGTGTGGCCGTCCAGGTCCTCGAAGGCGCGCCCGTACATGAAACCGTGGTCCTGCGCGGCGCGGGGCTCGGTGCCGCCCGCGCCGACGGCCGCGTCGACGAGCGCGTCCACCGCGTCGCGGCTCTCGGCGCTCAGACACAGCAGGGCCTCGGTGGTGGTGGAGGTGTCCGCGATGGCCTTGTGGGTGAAGTCCTTGAAGCGGGCCTCGGTCAGCAGCATCGCGCAGATGGTGTCGCTGATGACCAGGCAAGCGCCGTTCTCGTCGCTGAACTGCGCGTTGCAGGAGTAGCCGAGCTTGCCCCAGAAGGCCTTGCTCGCCTCCAGGTCCTTGACGGGCAGGTTGACGAAGATCATGGTGGCGGACATCTCGGTTCCTCTTCTGTCGTGGTGGTGCGTGCGAAGGGGTAGACCGGGCCGCCCCGCGAAACTCATCGCCACCGGGAAAGGTTTCTCCGGCCCGTTCCTCCGTCGCTCCTCTCCCCCGGGCTCCCCGCCACCACCGTCAGGACGCCACCGCGCTCAAGACGCCACCGCGCTCAGGACGCCACCGCACCGCCCTTCAGCAGTGCCGCCCCCAGCGGGGTCACGGTGTGCAGGACGGCGTTGCCCCGGCGCAGGGTGGTGACCAGGCCCGCCTCCCGCATCACGCAGGCGTGTTGGCTCGCGGAGGCCAGCGACACCCCGGCCCGGCGGGCGAGTTCGCTGGTGGTGGCTCCGTCACCGATGGCCCGCAGCACCACCGAGCGTGTGTGTCCGACGAGCTTGCCCAACGTCCGCTGACGCTGCTCCTCCGCCGGGCGGGCGGCCTCCCCCTGGGCGGGGGCCGAGGCGAGCTGCGCCGCGGCCGGGTACACGAGGACCGGCGGCAACTCCGGGTCGTGCAGGGTGACGGCGGTGCGGCGGCAGAAGAAGGACGGCTGGAGCAGCAGTCCGCGTCCCCGCAGGCGCACGTCCCGGTCCACCGGGTAGTCGCACTCCAGGACCGGCGCCCGCCACCGCAGCATCGGCGGCAGCGACGCGAGCAACTCGTCCGCGCCGCCGTCCAGCAGCGCGCGGCCCCGGGCGGCCCGCTCGGCCTCGATCTGGGCCTGGATGTGCGTCCAGTAGGGCTCCACGGCCACCCGGTGATACGCGCGTAGCTCGGCGAGCACCCTCGGCATGTGCTTGGCCGCGTCGTCCATGAACTCGCGCAGTCGGCGCGGGACGAGGGTGTCGCACCCGCCGCTCGCGCCCGCGGGCATGCCGAACGCCGCGCCGACGCGCGCTCCCGCGCCGAGCAGCGACAGCTCGCGCCGTACCCGCTCGGGGCGTATGCCGCGCAGCGCGTCGAGGCCGACGTCCCACCCGTACTGCCCCTCGACCGGGGTCAGGAAATCGGGGAAATAGCCGCGACCCGGTATCAGCGCACCGAGGAGCCTTGTTTCACTATTCAACCGGGTACGGGTTTCCGTACGCCATTCACCGAACAACCGGGCATCTCGCCGATCCCTTAAGCGGTGAAAGCTGAGAATCGTTTCCCACAACGCATCGGGACGTGCTGCCATCCGTACGCGTGCGAGGTCCACTCCCGTGAAATGGATACGAAGCACCGAACCCCCACCTGTGCAACCGCAATCCCCCCGCCCCATGAGTATGCACGCCGTCACACGTGGTCACCACGCCCTTTCAGCCACAGTTGAAACCCCTTTCGGCAGGAGCGTGACAACCGAAATCCTGTACTCCGCCGGGCACACTCCAGTGCGACCGAAACGCTCCGTGAAGGCCGTGGGGGGCTTTGCGGGGCCTGGCGGTCGGTCGCACAGGGAAGCGCCGACGTGCCTGGCGATAGGCGGCAGGCGGTGGACGGGTGGGGATCCGTCCACCGCCTGGTGCCGTAAAGGCGACTTGGTTGAATACGGTCCTTGAACGCAAAGCAGGCTGCGCCCGCTTCCGGGGGTCAGGGAAACCGGAAGCAGGCGCAGCCTCAGGAACCGGTGCCGCCCGGCCGGGTTCGTGCCCGGCCGAGCCGCGCCGGAACCCGGCACGGGGGGGCTCAGCGGCTGTCGGAGCCCTTCGACTCGGCGGCCGCGCGGCCGGCCTCCAAGCGCGCCACCGGAATCCGGAACGGCGAGCAGGAGACGTAGTCGAGGCCGACCTCGTGGAAGAAGTGCACCGACTCGGGGTCGCCGCCGTGCTCGCCGCAGACGCCGAGCTTGAGGTCGGGGCGGGTGGCCCGGCCGGCCTCGACCGCGCTGCGGACCAGTGAGCCGACACCGTCCTTGTCGATGGTCTCGAAGGGCGAGACCCCGAAGATGCCCTTCTCCAAGTAGGCGGTGAAGAAGCTGGCCTCGACGTCGTCGCGGGAGAAGCCCCACACCGTCTGGGTCAGGTCGTTCGTGCCGAAGGAGAAGAACTGCGCGGCCTCGGCGATCTGACCGGCGGTCAGCGCGGCGCGCGGCAGCTCGATCATCGTGCCGATGCTCAGCTTGAGGCTGGTGCCGGTGGCGGCCTCGATCTCGGCGATGACCTGGTCGGCCTCCTCGCGGACGATCTCCAGCTCCTGGACGGTGCCTACGAGCGGGATCATGATCTCGGCGCGCGGGTCGCCCTTGGCGTTCTTGCGCTCGGCCGCGGCCTCGGCGATCGCCCGGACCTGCATGGCGAACAGGCCGGGGATGACCAGGCCGAGACGGACACCGCGCAGACCCAGCATCGGGTTTTGCTCGTGCAGCTTGTGCACGGCCTGGAGCAGGCGCAGGTCGTTCTCGTTGGCGTCCTTGCGGGACTCGGCGAGGGCGACGCGCACCGACAGCTCGGTGATGTCGGGCAGGAACTCGTGCAGCGGCGGGTCCAGGAGACGGACGGTGACGGGCAGCCCGTCCATCGCCTCGAACAGCTCGACGAAGTCCTTCTTCTGCAGCGGGAGGAGGGCACTGAGTGCCCCTTCGCGCTCGTCGTCGGTGTCGGCGAGGATCAGGCGCTCGACCATCTCGCGGCGCTCACCGAGGAACATGTGCTCGGTGCGGCACAGGCCGATGCCCTGGGCGCCGAAACGACGGGCGCGCGAGGCGTCCTCGGCGTTGTCGGCGTTGGCGCGCACCCGCAGCCGGCGCACGCGGTCCGCGTAGGCCATGATCCGGTGCACGGCGGCGACCAGCTCGTCGGCGTCGTCGGCGCCGGCGTGCATGCGGCCCTCGAAGTACTCGACCACGGGGGACGGTACGACGGGTACCTCGCCGAGGTAGACCTTGCCGGTGGAGCCGTCGATGGAGACGACGTCGCCCTCTTCGATGACCGTCCCGCCGACCGTCATGCGGCGGCGCTTGGTGTCGACTTCGAGGTCCTCGGCGCCGCAGACGCAGGTCTTGCCCATGCCGCGGGCGACGACGGCGGCGTGGGAGGTCTTGCCGCCGCGGGACGTCAGGATGCCCTCGGCGGCGATCATGCCGTCCAGGTCGTCCGGGTTGGTCTCACGGCGGATCAGGATGACCTTCTCGCCGGAGCGGGACCACTTGACGGCCGTGTACGAGTCGAAGACGGCCTTGCCGACCGCCGCGCCCGGGGAGGCGGCGATACCGCGACCGAGCAGCGTGGTCTTGGCGTCCTCGTCGAAGCGGGGGAACATCAGCTGCGCGAGCTGGGCGCCGTTGACGCGCTGGAGGGCCTCGGCCTCGTCGATCAGGCCCTGGTCCACGAGCTGCGTCGCGATGCGGAAGGCGGCGCCCGCGGTGCGCTTGCCGACGCGGGTCTGGAGCATCCACAGCTGGCCGCGCTCGATGGTGAACTCGATGTCGCAGAGATCCTTGTAGTGGGTCTCCAGCGTCTCCATGATCGTCATGAGCTGGTCGTAGGAGGCCTTGTCGATGCCCTCCAGGTCCGCCAGCGGGACGGTGTTGCGGATGCCCGCCACGACGTCCTCGCCCTGCGCGTTCTGCAGGTAGTCGCCGTAGACGCCCTGGTGGCCGGTGGCGGGGTCGCGGGTGAAGGCGACACCGGTGCCGGAGTCCGGGCCGAGGTTGCCGAAGACCATGGAGCAGATGTTGACGGCGGTGCCCAGGTCGCCGGGGATGCGCTCCTGGCGGCGGTAGAGCTTGGCGCGGTCGGTGTTCCAGGAGTCGAAGACCGCCTCGACGGCTAGGTCCATCTGCTCGCGGGCGTCCTGCGGGAACTCGCGGCCGGCCTCCTTCGCCACGATCTTCTTGAAGACCTTGACGAGCTTCTTGAGGTCGGCGGCGTCGAGGTCGGTGTCGACGGTGACCTTCTTGGCGGCCTTGGCGTCGTCGAGCGCGTCCTCGAAGAGCTCGCCCTCCACGCCCAGAACGGTCTTGCCGAACATCTGGATGAGGCGGCGGTAGGAGTCCCACGCGAAGCGCTCATCGCCGGCCTGGGTGGCGAGACCGACCACGGACTCGTCGGAGAGGCCGATGTTGAGGACGGTGTCCATCATGCCGGGCATCGAGAACTTGGCGCCGGAACGCACGGAGACCAGCAGCGGGTCGTCCGACTGGCCGAGCTTCTTGCCCATCTTCGCCTCAAGGGCCGCCAGGTGGGCGCTGACCTCGTCGCGCAGCGCGGCCGGGGCCTCACCGCTTTCGAGGTAGACCTTGCAGGCCTCGGTGGTGATGGTGAAGCCGGGAGGCACCGGGAGGCCAAGGTTGGTCATCTCGGCGAGGTTGGCTCCCTTGCCGCCGAGAAGGTCCTTGAGGTCGCGGTTTCCCTCGGTGAAGTCGTAGACGAACTTCTGATCTTTGTTTTCCGACACGGGTCTCGACTCCTCGAGGACTCGGGTGGCTGCCCTGACGGCCAGGAACATACCCAGATCGAAGGCGTCTGGGTATGTCCACTTAGGCGTCATGCGGCTGTAACCACCCGTGTGCCAGCCAATCGAAAGTAACCGATAAGTAATGCCGACCGGCGCGCAGCGTTCACATCCCGAAGGGGGGAGGGGCTCTTGAGGCCTTCCTGTGCTCGAATGAGCGATCATCGATACATTTGCGTTCACCACTTGAACGCACAAAGGGTGGCACCCAGTGCCACCCTTTGGAAGTCATACCCGTGACTTAAGTGCTCATCTGAGCGAAACCTCTCCCATGCGTGGCGTATATCACGCTACACCGAGGGCGATTTGTCGGCTGCCGTCAGCCTCCGGAAGTGTCCAGCTCGGCGTCTTCGGTCACACCGGCGCAGTCGTACGGATCTTTCAACCAGCCCTCGGGCAGGACAACTCGGTTGTTTCCGGACGTCCGGCCCCGCGGACCGTCGGCGCTCTCGGGCCAGGACTGATCCAGATCAAGCTCGCTCAGATGAGCGTCCAGTTCGGCGAGGGAAGAGGTCACCGCGAGCTTCTGGCGCATCTCCGATCCCACGGAGAAGCCCTTGAGGTACCAGGCCACGTGCTTACGGAAGTCGATCACCCCGCGCGCCTCGTCGCCGATCCACTCGCCCAGCAGCTGGGCATGGCGGTGCATGGTGGCCGCGACCTCGCGCAGCGTGGGCTTGTGGAAGTCCTCGGGGCGCCCCTCGAAGGCCGCGACCAGGTCGTTGAACAGCCACGGCCGCCCCAGACAGCCGCGCCCGACGACCACACCGTCACAACCGGTCTCGCGGACCATGCGCAGCGCGTCCTCGGCGCACCAGATGTCGCCGTTGCCGAGCACCGGGATCTCCGGCACGTGCTCCTTCAGGCGCGCGATGGCGTCCCAGTCGGCGGTACCGCCGTAGTGCTGGGCCGTGGTGCGCCCGTGCAGGGCGATGGCGGTGACGCCCTCCTCGACAGCGATCCGGCCGGCGTCGAGATAGGTGAGGTGCTCGTCGTTGATGCCCTTGCGCATCTTCATGGTGACGGGCAGGTCGCCGGCGCCGGCCACGGCCTCGCGCAGGATCGCGCGCAGCAGGTTTCTCTTGTAGGGGAGGGCCGAGCCGCCGCCCTTGCGGGTGACCTTCGGGACCGGGCAGCCGAAGTTGAGGTCGATGTGGTCGGCGCGGTCCTCCTCGACGATCATGCGGACCGCCTTGCCGACCGTCGCGGGGTCGACTCCGTACAGCTGGATCGAGCGGGGCTTCTCGGTCTCGTCGAAGTGGATCAGCTGCATGGTCTTCTCGTTGCGCTCGACCAAGGCGCGCGTCGTGATCATCTCGCTGACGAACAGCCCCTTGCCGCCGCTGAACTCGCGGCACAGGGTGCGGAAGGGGGCGTTGGTGATACCGGCCATGGGTGCGAGCACCACCGGGGGCTGCACGGTGTGCGGGCCGATCGCGAGGGGCGGGGGGAGCGTGGTCATCCCCCCATTGTGGCCCAGCCGGGCCGCGTCCCGCATTTCATTAGTTAGGCGTACTATCTGAGTCATGCGCACCCTGAGCCCCAGGCGTCGCGGTCTCGTGCTGGCCATTTGCTGCATGAGCCTGCTGATAGTCAGCCTGGACACCACCGTCCTGAACGTCGCGCTCCCCTCCATCAGGGAGGACTTGCACGCCTCGGTCGCGGGGATGCAGTGGACCATCGACGCGTACACGCTGGTCCTGGCATCGCTGCTGATGCTGGCGGGGTCCACCGGCGACCGGATCGGGCGTCGCAAGGTGTTCGCCACGGGGCTGATCGTCTTCACGGCGGGCTCGGTGCTGTGTTCGTTGGCGCCCAGCCTGGAGTGGCTCATCGCGTTCCGGATGGTCCAGGCCGTGGGCGGGTCGATGCTCAACCCGGTGGCCATGTCGATCATCACCAACACGTTCACCGAGCCCAAGGAGCGCGCCCGCGCCATCGGCCTGTGGGGCGGGGTCGTCGGCATCTCCATGGCCGCCGGGCCGCTGATCGGCGGCCTGCTGGTGGACTCGGTCGGCTGGCGGTCCATCTTCTGGGTCAACCTGCCCGTCGGGCTCGCGGCCCTCGCCTTGACCCTGCGCTACATCCCCGAGTCCCGCGCCGAGCACCCCCGCCGCCCGGACCCGGTCGGTCAGCTGCTGGTCGTGGCGCTGCTGGGGTCGGTGACGTACGGGATCATCGAGGCCCCGTCGGCCGGGTGGAGCTCGCCGACGGTCCTCGGGTGCGCGGTGATCGCGGTGGCGGCCCTGGTGGGGCTGCTCGTCTACGAGCCGCGGCGGGACGAGCCGTTGATCGACCCGAGGTTCTTCCGCAGCGCCCCGTTCAGCGGGGCGACCGTGATCGCGGTGAGCGCCTTCGCCGCCCTGTCGGGGTTCCTGTTCCTGAACACCCTCTACCTCCAGGAGGTACGCGGGCTGGACGCGCTGGAGGCCGGGTTGTACATGCTGCCGATGGCGGCGCCGGCCTTCTTCTGCGCGCCGCTGTCGGGGCGGCTGGTCGGCGCCGTGGGGCCGCGGCTGCCGCTGGTGGTCGCGGGGACCGCGATGGGGGCGAGCGGGCTGCTCTTCGCGGTGTTCTCGGCGGAGGGGTCGGACCCGCTGATGTTCGCCGGGTACGTGCTCTTCGGGATCGGGTTCGGCATGGTCAACGCGCCGATCACCAACACGGCGGTGTCCGGGATGCCGCGCGCCCAGGCAGGGGTGGCGGCGGCGGTGGCGTCGACCAGCCGGCAGACCGGGGGGACGCTGGGCGTGGCGGTGATCGGCGCGGTGCTGGCGGCCGGACTCTCCGGCGGGGGCGGCTTCGTCGCGGCGGCCCTGCCGGCTTGGTGGATCATCACGCTGTGCGGGGCGCTGGTCCTGGGGGTGGGCGTTGCCACGACCGGCGGCTGGGCGCTGCGCACGGCGAAGCGAACGGCCCACGCCCTGGGCTAGAGCGTCTCCTTCGGGCCGTCCCCGACCCGCGGCGACCCGCGACACCGCGCCCCCGCCGCCGCCTAACAACCCTGACGAGTGACAGATATTGAAATCTGTCACTCGTCATGCCATTCTCGTTGCATGACCACCAACGAGAACACCCGGACAACCGCCACGACGACCCTCGGGGCCACCGGCCCCGCCGTCTTTCCGCTCGGGCTCGGCTGCATGGGCATGTCCGCGCTGTACGGGGAGGCCGACCGGGCCGAGTCGATCGCGACCATCCACGCCTACCTGGACGCCGCCCCCGAGGGGACGGACCCGCTGCTCGACACGGGCGACTTCTACGGCATGGGCCACAACGAGCTGTTGATCGGCGAGGCCCTGCGCACCGCGCCCGCCGCGCTGCGCGCGCGGGCGTTGACCAGCGTGAAGTTCGGCGCCCTGCGGACGGTCGAGGGTGGCTTCACGGGGATAGACGGTCGGCCGGAGGCCGTGAAGAACTTCCTGGCCTATTCGCTCCAGCGGCTGGGCCGGGACCACGTCGACATCTACCGGCTCGCCCGCCTGGACCCGAACGTGCCGATCGAGGAAACGGTCGGCGCCATCGCCGAGGCGGTCGAAGCCGGGCACGTGCGGCACATCGGGCTCTCGGAGGTCGGTGCGGACACCCTGCGTCGGGCCGCCGCGGTGGCCCCGATCGCCGACCTCCAGATCGAGTACTCGCTGATCTCGCGCGGGATCGAGGCGGAGATCCTGCCGACCGCGCGTGAACTCGGCATAGGCATCACGGCGTACGGGGTGCTCTCCCGGGGTCTGATCAGCGGTCACTTCAGCCGCGACCGCCGGCTGGCACCCGGCGACTTCCGCGGGATGAGCCCCCGTTTCCAGGGCGAGAACCTCGACCGGAACCTCGATCTGGTGGAGGCCCTGCGCAAGGTGGCGCAGGAGAAGGGAGTGAGCGTCGCGCAGACCGCCATCGCGTGGGTGCTCGCCCAGGGCCCGAGGCATCAGGTCGACATCGTCCCGCTGGTGGGTGCCCGGCGCCGGGACCGGCTGGAGGAGGCGCTGGGCGCCCTGGAGGTGGGGCTGAGCGCGGCCGATGTGGCCGCCATCGAGGCTGCGATACCCGCCGGGGCCGCCGCCGGCGAGCGTTACCCGGCGGCGCAGATGGCCCACCTCGACAGCGAGCGCTGACCGGGCGGTACGGTCGTACTCATGCCCTCCGCTGCTGCCGAACCCCTGACCCCCGAGCGCATCCTCGCGACCACCGAGGAGGTGCTGCGGCGCTTCGGCCCGACCAAGGCGACGGTGGTGGACGTGGCGCGCGCCCTGGGTGTCAGCCACGGCAGTGTCTACCGGCACTTCCCGTCGAAGGCGGCGCTGCGCGAGGCCGTCACGGACCGTTGGCTCGCCAAGAGCGTCGTCCGGCTGGAGGAGATCGCCTCGGCTCCGGCGGAGCCGGCGCCCTCCAAGCTGGAGGCCTGGCTGGAGGCGCTCTTCGAAGCCAAGCGGCACAAGGCGGGCGACGACCCGGAGCTGTTCGCGACGTACACGGTGCTCCTCGCCGAGAACAGCGGGGTGGTGGACCACCATCTGAGCGAGCTGATCGGACAGTTGACCCGGATCATCTCCGAGGGGGTCGCGGACGGGACGCTGGCCGCGCGGGACGTTCCGGCCGCCGCTCGCGCGGTCTTCGACGCCACCGGGCGTTTCCATGATCCGCAGTACGCGGCCGACTGGCTCTCGCCCACGATCATCGCGGAGTTCGAGGCGGTCACCTCGTTGGTCATCCGGGGTCTGCGGGCCTGAATCAGCGCCCTGGCCTGCCGTACCGACCCGTACCGACCCGTACCGCCCACCTGCCGATCGTCCGCCTGGGCCGGACTGGCTCATTCCGGCCCGACTTGGTGATCATTTGGGCCGGGGGGCTCTGTCACGGCCCGCACGCCCTGCCCTGGGCTCCCCCCGAACACGCCATCAGTGATCCTCAGGGGGAAGCATGTCCACATCGGAGCCGCAGGTCAGTCGCCCGGCGCCACCCGCACGGTCGACCGGCGCCGCCGCGATCGGCTGGATCTTGACCATCGGTCTCAACGTGGTCGCACCGATCATCACCTACAACCAGCTTCAGGACCACGGCTGGAGCGAGTTCAGCGCGCTGCTGGTCAGCGGCGCCTGGCCGGTGCTCGACAGTGCGATCAGCGTGGCCTGGCGCCGCAAGCTCGACGAGTTCGCCATCGTCACCTTGGTGTTCCTGGTCATCACGGCCGTGGTCTCCCTGGTCGGCGCGCACTCCGCCCGCGCGCTGCTGATCAAGGACTCGTGCGTCACCGGGCTGTTCGGGCTGCTGTGCCTGGTCACCCTGCTCACCCCGCGGCCGCTGATGTTCTACTTCGGCCGCAAGTTCGCCACCGACGGCACCCCGGAGAGCACCGCCTGGTGGAACGGCCTGTGGCAGTACGAGGGTTTCCGCCGGACGATGACCGTCATGACCACGGTCTGGGGCGTGGCGTACCTGGCCGAGGCCGGGGTGCGCGTCGCGCTGACGTACATCCTTGACACCGACACGATGGTCACGGTCAGCCCGATCATGATCTACACGGTGCTCGGAGTGCTGGCCCTGTGGACCGCCCGCTACGGCAAGCGTTCCCAGGCCGAGGGCGAACGCCGCGCGGCGCAGGCGGCCGCCGCCGCCCACGCGCGGGCCGTCTGACAGCGAAGGCCGGCGCCGGCGGACAGCCGTACGGAAAACGAAGGTGGCCCGGTGCGCACAGCGCACCGGGCCACCGGCCTTACAGGCCGGGAACTAGCAGCCGAGCAGGCGGCTGCCGAGGTAGCTCTGGATCTGGTCCAGGGAGACGCGCTCCTGCTTCATGGTGTCGCGCTCGCGCACGGTCACCGCGTTGTCGTCCAGGGTGTCGAAGTCGACGGTGACGCAGAACGGCGTACCGACCTCGTCCTGGCGGCGGTAGCGGCGGCCGATGGCGCCCGCGTCGTCGAACTCGATGTTCCAGTTCTTGCGCAGGTCGGCGGCGAGGCCCTTGGCCTTCGGCGACAGCTGCGCGTTGCGGGACAGCGGCAGGACGGCGACCTTGATCGGGGCCAGGCGCGGGTCGAGGCGCATGACGGTGCGCTTCTCCATGACGCCCTTGGCGTTGGGGGCCTCGTCCTCGTTGTACGCGTCGAGCATGAAGGCGAGCATGGCGCGGTTGACACCGGCCGCCGGCTCGATGACGTACGGGGTGTAGCGCTCGCCGGCCTCCTGGTCGAAGTACGACAGGTCCTGGCCGGAGGCGGCGGAGTGGGCCTTCAGGTCGAAGTCCGTGCGGTTGGCCACGCCCTCCAGCTCGGAGAACTCATTGCCGCCGAAGTTGAAGCGGTACTCGATGTCGGCGGTGCGCTTCGAGTAGTGGGACAGCTTCTCCTTCGGGTGCTCGTACCAGCGGATGTTCTCCTCGCGGATGCCGAGGTCGCGGTACCAGTTCCACCGCTCGGCCATCCAGTACTCCTGCCACTGCTCGTCCTCGCCCGGCTTGACGAAGAACTCCATCTCCATCTGCTCGAACTCGCGGGTGCGGAAGATGAAGTTGCCGGGGGTGATCTCGTTGCGGAAGGACTTGCCCATCTGCGCGATGCCGAAGGGGGGCTTCTTGCGCGAGGTGGTCTGCACCGTGGCGAAGTTGGTGAAGATGCCCTGGGCGGTCTCGGGGCGCAGGTACGCCTTGGAGCCGGTGTCCTGGGTCGGGCCGAGGTGGGTCTCCAGCATGCCGGAGAACTGCTTCGGCTCGGTGAACTGACCCTTCACACCACAGTGGGGGCAGTTGATGTCGGCGAGACCGTTGGCCGGCGGACGGCCGTGCTTGGCCTCGTACGCCTCTTCCAGGTGATCCGCGCGGTGACGCTTGTGGCAGGCGGTGCACTCGGTCAGCGGGTCCGAGAAGGTCGCGACGTGACCGGAGGCCTGCCAGACCTCGGGGGCGAGGATGACGGAGGAGTCGAGGCCGACGATGTCCTCACGCCCGGTGACCATGGCCTTCCACCACTGGCGCTTGATGTTCTCCTTGAGCTCGACACCGAGCGGGCCGTAGTCCCAGGCAGCCCTGGAGCCGCCGTAGATCTCACTGCACGGGAAAACGAAGCCACGGCGCTTGCTCAGGCTGACGATGGTTTCGATCTTGTCGGCGGCCACGGTGCTCTCTTCATTACGAGGACGAACGGCGAAGCCTTTAGGTTACCGGCGCCCGCACCCCCCGGTTCAAATCGGGGACCCCTTCAACGGCCTCCCGCGGGCCACCCACCAGGCTTTTTGACAATCGTTTCCATCTTTGATGAAAATGGATGTCATGAACGTACGACGACTCATACCGACCGCCGCCCTCGCGGGAGCCGTGGCCTTCGCGGCGACGGCACTCACCGCCTGTTCCGGCGCCGCCGTCGCGGACGGCGGCAAGGACGGCAAGCTCGGTGTGATGGCGTCTTTCTACCCGCTGCAGTATCTCGCCGAACAGATCGGCAAGGACCATGTGAAGGTCGACACCCTGACCAAGCCGGGCGTCGAACCGCACGACCTGGAGATCAGCCCGAAGCAGACCGCCCGGCTCGGCGAATCCGACGTGGTGCTGTACCTCAAGTCGCTCCAGCCCGGCGTCGACAAGGCCGTGGCCCAAGCCGGCGTGAAGAACACCGTCGACGCCGCCACCCTCACCAAGCTGGAGAAGCACGCCGCCTCCGGCCACGACGACCACGCGGTCGAGGGCGAGGAGGGCGGCCACGAACACGGCGAGGCCGGCGCGGACCCCCACGTGTGGCTCGACCCGATCAAGTACGCCGAGATCGCCAAGGGCGTCGGCGCCGCGCTGCGGAAGGCCGACCCCGCCCACGCCGCCGACTACGCGAAGAACACCGACGACCTGGTGACCAGGCTGACCGCGCTGGACGGCGAGTACAAGAACGGCCTGGGCAACGTGGCCTCCAAGACCTTCATCACCACCCACGCCGCCTTCGGCTACCTCGCCGAGCGCTACGGCCTCGACCAGGAGGGCATCTCCGGCGTCGACCCCGAGTCCGAGCCCAGCCCGGCCCGGATGAAGGACCTCCAGGCCATCGCGAAGAAGGACAATGTGTCCACCGTCTTCTTCGAGACCCTGGCCAGCGACAAGACGGCCAAGACCCTCGCCTCCGACACCGGCCTCAAGACCGACGTCCTCGATCCCCTCGAGGGAATCACCGACAAGTCGCAGGGCGCTGACTACTTCGAGGTCATGCGGTCGAACCTCAAGAACCTGCAGAAGGCGCTCGGCACCAAGTAATGACAGCAGTAGCAGCAACGGAGGCGCGAGCCATGGAGTCCGGCACAGCCGCATCGGCGATCGAGCAGCCCGTCATATCCCTGCGCGGGGCCACGGCCTCGCTCGGCTCGCGCACCGTGCTGCGCGGGGTCGACCTCACCGTCCGGCGCGGCGAGGTCGTCGCCCTCCTCGGCGCCAACGGCTCGGGCAAGTCCACGGCCGTCCGCGCCGTCGTCGGTCAGGTCCCGCTCACCGACGGCGAGCTCTCGCTCTTCGGCAGCGACTTCAAGCGCTTCCGCCAGTGGTCGCGCATCGGCTACGTCCCCCAGCGCACCACCGCCGCCGGCGGCGTCCCCGCCACCGTCCGGGAGGTCGTCTCCTCCGGCCGGCTGGCCCGCTCCCGCTTCGGCATCCTGCGCAAGACCGACCGGATCGCCGTGGAACGCGCGCTCGACCTCGTCGACATGGGTCCGTACGTCGACGCCTCCGTCAACGCCCTCTCCGGCGGGCAACACCAGCGCGTGCTCATCGCCCGCGCGCTCGCGGTCGAGCCCGAGCTGCTGATCATGGACGAGCCGATGGCCGGCGTCGACTTGGCCAACCAGGAGGTCCTCGCCAAGGCCGTGCGCCGCCAGGTGGCCGCCGGTACGACCGTCCTGCTCGTCCTGCACGAGCTGGGCGCCCTGGAACTGCTGATCGACCGGGCCGTCGTCCTGCGCGACGGCTGCGTCGTGCACGACGGCCCGCCGCCGCAGGCGGTCGGTCAGCACGCCCTGCCCGGCCACGACCACGTACACCCCCACGCGGCGCACGACGCCGAGCCCCTGCGGACGGGACTGCTGAGCTGATGGACCTCCTCCACTACCCCTTCATGGTGCGGGCCCTGATCGCCGCCGCCCTGGTCGGCATCACCGCCCCCGCGATCGGCACGTACCTCGTCCAGCGCCGCCAGGCCGTCATGGGCGACGGCCTGGGCCACGTCGCCATGACGGGCGTCGCCCTCGGCTTCCTGCTCGACACCAGCCCGGTGTGGATGGCGACGGCGGTCGCCGTCCTGGGCGCCGTCGCCATGGAGATGATCCGCTCGCGCGGAAAGACCAGCGGCGACGTCGCGCTCGCGATGCTCTTCTACGGCGGCCTCGCCGGCGGTGTCCTGATCATCAACATGGCTCCCGGCGGCTCCACGACCAACCTGGTCAGCGCCATGTTCGGCTCGATCACCACGGTCTCGCCCCAGGACGTGACCGCCGTCGTGATCCTGGCGGCGTTCGTCATCGCCGTGACCATCGGTCTGCGCAGGCAGCTCTTCGCCGTCTGCCAGGACGAGGAGTTCGCCCGCGTGACCGGCCTGCCGGTGCGCGCCCTGAACCTGTTGATCGCGATCACCGCCGCGATCACCGTGACCGTCGCGATGCGCATCGTCGGCCTGTTGCTGGTCAGCGCCATGATGGTGATCCCGGTCGCCGCCGCGCAGCGCCTGACGCGCGGTTTCGCCGCCACGCTGGGCCTGGCCATCGCGATCAGCCTGACCGTGTCCCTGACCGGAACGGCGGCGACGTACTACATCGACGTGCCCTCGGGCGCCACGATCGTGCTGCTCGCCATCGGCGTCTTCATGGTCATGACCGCGCTGTCGACGCCGCTCGCGCGGCGCCGGGCAAAGGCGGCCAGGGCGGCCGAAGAGGTCTGCACACGCGACGACGTGAAGGTCTAGCCGTTCGGCGGCCTGGCACAATGGGGCGAGGCCGACACGAGGAGGAACCGGTGGCGACTGCGCCTGGCGAGACCGCGCCAGTACGAGGACGATCCACCCGGCAGCGTGCCGCCGTGGCGGCGGCCCTGGACGAGGTGGACGAGTTCCGCAGTGCCCAGGAGCTGCACGACATGCTCAAGCACCGCGGCGACTCCGTGGGCCTGACCACCGTCTACCGCACCCTCCAGTCCCTCGCCGACGCCGGCGAGGTGGACGTGCTGCGCACCAGCGACGGCGAATCCGTCTACCGGCGCTGCTCCACGGGCGACCACCACCATCACCTGGTGTGCCGCAAGTGCGGCAAGGCGGTCGAGGTCGAGGGCCCGGCGGTGGAGAAGTGGGCGGAAGCCATCGCGGCCGAGCACGGCTATGTGAACGTCGCCCACACGGTGGAGATCTTCGGCACCTGCTCGGACTGCGCGGCCGCCGGCTAGCGGGGCACGGCCGGCGGGGCCCGGCTAGATCCGCCGCAGGTTCCGGTCGAGGATCGCCCGGAGCCGGTCGATGTCGGCCGGGTCCTGGGCGCCCCGCTTGGGCAGGATGGTGAACGCGACGGCCCTCTTGGTGTCGCTGAGCAGTGCGAACACCCCGTCCGTCTCCACGTACGTCGGCTGCGCGACCCAGCGGACGTGGGTGTCGCAGGTCGCCGCCACCACGTGGACCCCGGAATCGTCGATGACGGCCCGCGTCTCCCCCGCCTTCTCCAGCAGCCCGCCGAAGGCACGGGCGGTGAGCCGGGGGTTGAACAGCGTGATCACCCACATCGTCACCCCGCCCGTGATGAAGCCCATCGCGGCGGGGAGGTGGCCGCCCTGCCTGATCAGCAGGACGGCGAAGAGCACCGCCGTCGTCCCGATCGCCAGGATCACCCACCGGTTGACGCGACCCGATGTGGTCCGCGCCCTGCGGGCGCGCAGTACCTCCGCGACGTCCGTCGTGGTGGTCCGGTAGACGAGCTCGACCGCCTGATCTGCTGCTATGTCCATGACACCGAACCCTACGGCCGGGGGTGCTCCGGGCCAGACCGGGCCCCCGCCCGGAGCACGGACGGGGCGGCCGGGTCAGCGGGGGGTGTTCGGGGCCGGCTGGTTGGGGACGGCGCCGCCGAAACGGCGGTCGCGCTGGGCGTACTCCAGGCAGGCGCGCCACAGGTCGCGGCGGTCGAAGTCCGGCCACAGCACGTCCTGGAAGACCATCTCGGCATACGCGCTCTGCCAGATCAGGTAGTTGGAGGTGCGCTGCTCGCCGCTCGGTCGCAGGAACAGGTCCACGTCGGGCATGTCCGGGTAGTAGATGTACTTCGCGAAGGTCTTCTCGTTGACCTTCGCGGGGTCCAGCTTGCCTGCGGCGACGTCCCGGGCGATGGCCTGCGCCGCGTCCGCGATCTCGGCGCGGCCGCCGTAGTTGACGCAGAAGTACAGGGTCATCGCGTCGTTGTCGACGGTCTGCTCCTGCGCGATCTGGAGCTCCTGGACGACCGACTTCCACATCTTCGGCATCCGGCCGACCCAGCGGATGCGGATGCCGAGCTCGTTCATCTCGTCCCGGCGACGGCGGATGACGTCCCGGTTGAAGTTCATCAGGAAGCGGACCTCGTCGGGCGAGCGCTTCCAGTTCTCCGTCGAGAAGGCGTACAGGGACAGGTTCTTGACGCCCATCTCCAGGCAGCCCTTGAGCACGTCGAGCACGACGCCCTCGCCCACCTTGTGGCCCTCGGTGCGCGGCAGGCCGCGCTCCTTGGCCCAGCGGCCGTTGCCGTCCATGACGACCGCGACGTGGTTGGGGACGAGCTCGCCGGGGATCTTCGGCGGGCGCTCACCGGACGGGTGCGGCTCGGGAACCTTGTACTCGCGGCGAGAGCGTCCCAGAATCCCGCGTCGTGCCATGTGCCCAGCTCCTATTTCTCGACGTATCGCAGGGAGCGTAGCCCGCGCTCCAGATGCCAGTGCAAATAGGCCGAGACCAGCCCGCTGCCCTCCCGCACGTGACGCGCCTCGCAGGCGTCCGCGTGACCCCAGTCGCCCGTCAGCAGCGCGCTGAGCAGAGCGATGGCCTCCGACGAGGGTACGACGCTGCCCGGCACCCGGCAGTCCCCGCATACGACGCCGCCGGCGGCGACGGAGAAGTGCCGGTTGGGGCCGTGGATACCGCACTTCGCGCAGTCCTCGAAGCTCGGCGCGTAGCCGTTGACGGCCAGCGAGCGGAGCAGGAAGGCGTCCAGGATGAGGTGGGCGTCGTGTTCGCCGCGCGAGAGCGTGCGCAGGGCGCCGATGAGGAGCAGGTACTGCTGGACGGCCGGCTCGCCCTCGTTCTCGGTGAAGCGCTCGGCGGTCTCCAGCATCGCGGTGCCGGCGGTGTAGCGGGCGTAGTCGGTGACGATGCCGTTGCCGTACGGGGCAATGATCTCGGTCTGGGTGCACAGCGGGAGGCTGCGGCCGACCAGGTCACTGCCGCGTGCGAAGAACTGCACGTCGGCGTGGGAGAAAGGTTCCAGCCTGGCGCCGAACTTGGACTTCGTACGCCGCACCCCGCGCGCGACGGCCCGCACCCGGCCGTGGCCTCGGGTGAGGAGCGTGATGATGCGGTCCGCCTCACCCAGCTTCTGGGTGCGCAGCACGATGCCGTCGTCGCGGAACAGACTCATGGCCCCATTGTCCCCCGTGCGGGGACCCGGTCGGGGCCGGCGGGAAGGAGGGTGAGGGCCTCCTCCGGGGGAAGGAGGAGGCCCTCGGCTTTCGGGAGGGGTCAGGAGGCGGGGGCCGCGGCCTCGTCCGCCGGCTCCGGGGCGGCGGCGACCGCCACCGGTTCCCGCCCCTCGGCGGCCTCGGCCTTCGGCTCCGCGACGTCCTTCGCCACGACCTCCGCGTCGGTCTGCGCGTCGGTCTGCGCGGCGGTCTCGGACCCGGAGCGGGCCTCCGGCTCGGTTGCCGCGTCGACCGGGGAGTCGGACCCGTCCACCGCCGCCCGGGCCGGCAGGGCGAGCTGCGGGACGTTGTGCGCGTCGCCCTTGGCCAGTCCGTTGAAGAGCAGGTTCAAGACGATCGCCGCCGTGGCACCGAGCGTGACACCGCTGTTGAGCAGCGAGGACAGGTCCGCGTTCAGGTGCTTGTCGAAGTACGCCGGGACGGTGGCGGGGAAGAGCGCGAAGGCGAGGGAGACACCGACGATGAGCGCGTTCTTCTCCTCCCGGAGCTCCACCTTGCCCAGCGTCTGGATACCGGCCAGCGCGACCATGCCGAACATGACGGTGGCGGCGCCGCCCAGTACGCCGGGCGGGATCGCGGCGACGACGGCGGCCGCCTTGGGCAGCAGGCCCAAGACGATCATGACGACGCCGGCGGCGACCACCACGAACCGGCTCTTGACCTTGGTGACGCGGACCAGGCCGACGTTCTCGGCGAAGGCCACGTACGGGAAGGAGTTGAGCAGACCTCCGATGGCGGTGGCGGCGCCGTCGGCCCGCAGGGCGCGGGCCACGGTCTCGCTGTCGATGTCCTTGCCGACGATCTCGCCGATGGCGTAGGTGTCACCGGTGGTCTCCACCATGGTGATCAACATGACGATCAGCATGAGGAGGATCGGGAACCACTCGAACTTGGGGGCGCCGAAGTGGAAGGGGGTGCTCACCCCGACCCAGTCGGAGGTCTTGACCGCGTCGAGCTTCGCGTCGCCGAGGACGAACGCGAGGAGGGTGCCGGCGACCAGGCCCAGCAGGACCGCGATGCTGGACAGGAAGGGTCGGCGCAGCCGCATGACCACCAGGACGAACAGCATCGTGCCGACGGCGTAGGCCAGTTGCCTCGGGTCGCCGCCGTCGCCCACGAGCGGTGCTCCGCCCACGGCGTCCTTGAGGGCGACGGGGAGCAGGACGATGCCGAGGATGGTGATGACCGTGCCGGTGACGACCGGCGGGAAGAGCGACATCACGACGCGGAAGACCCGGGCGGGCATCCAGGCGAAGGCGAACGTGGCGAGTCCGGCCGTGATGACCGCGCCGTAGATGACGAGCAGGGCGGCCGTCCCGCCGCCCGCGCCGAGCCCGATGGCGATCATCGGGGAGACGGCGGTGAAGGTGACGCCCTGGATGATCGGCAGCCGGGAGCCGACGCGGCCGATGCCCCACGCCTGGATGATCGAGGCGATTCCGCAGGTGAAGAGGTCCGCGTTGATCAGGTAGATCAGGTCTTGGGGGCTCAGCTTGAGCGCACTGCCGACGAGGATCGGAACGATCACCGCGCCGGCGTAGAAGGCGAGTACGTGCTGGAAGCCGTACAGCGCGAGCTTGGGGAGGGGGAGCACCTCGTCGACCGGGTGCGTGCTCTGCTCTCCGTCGACGGGGAGCCGGGCGGCGACACGTGCCATCTCTGCCTTGCCCTTCAAGGTAGGTAAGTGAGAGGAGATCTGGTTGTCCCGGCCGAAGTGGTCTCCCCCAGCGCGTGCTGGGCTCCGTTGATCCGGCGGGGTTTCAGTGGAGTTCACGTGAATCGAAGCCCCGCTGTGTTACCGGCGGCGTCTCGTCGTGTGACCGGAATTGAACGCCTGTGGGTGGGCTCACAGATATCGTCGGCTTCGACAAAGTGTTGACGCTTTGGGGCGCTCGATCAGGAGGTTTCTCCACTGGTGCGAAAGCGGTCGCCTGGCGTAAAGGCGCCGACTCGCGGCCGTCCCCGGTGCCACGTCGCCTTGCCCGGCGTCACGGCTCTGACCTGCGGCGCGACGCCGGGAAGCGGTGGGCGCGCCCGTCGTCGAGCGCACGTTCGAGGCCGTCCGAGGGGTGGACACGCCGCCGCGCACGGTAAGGCCCCTCCGTCGGTGACGCGGATGACGGAGGGGCCGGTTCCGGCCTGACGTGGCCGGATCGTTACGGGGCTCGGACCGCCGACAGCAGGCGGGTGACCTCGTCGGCGCCCATGCGCAGCGCGGCGCCCACGGTGGCCAGCACCTCGCGCTCGGCCGGGATGTACGGCCCGTCGGCGAGGGCGATCCGGGCGCCCTGGAGCAGCAGCGACGCCCGACCCGGGCCGGCCAGGTGCGGGGCGAGCGGTTCCAGCGCCTCGTGGAGCTCGATGGACAGCGCGGCCCCGCGGCACTCGGGCCCGTCGTACAGGCCCAGCCGCCCCTCATCGGTCGCCAGGGCGTCCACCAGGGCCTCCAACTGCTCCTCGGTGCAGTCCTGGAACCCGGCGCCCCGTACGGCCACCACGGCCGCCTCCAGGGCGCTGCGGGAGGCGGTCCCGCCTGCGGCGAGGACGGCGAGCGTCACGGTGTGCACGGCGTCGCGCAGCATCGCCGAGAAGCGGGTGGTGGTCAGGTGGTCCAGCACGTCGGTGTCGAAGCGCTCCTTGCAGGCCTGGCACTCGACCACGGGCCCGGCGGACCCGCGCGGCAGCAGCGGCACCCCGAGGACCGCGAACCGGCGTCGGCCGGTGCGCCGGCGGTAGTTGCGGTCACCACCGCAGCCCGGGCAGAAGAACTCCCCGTCGGCCACGGTGCTCCAGGTGGTACGGATGCCCCATACGGTCAGCTTTCGGCCGTCCCCACCCCGAACTGGCAGCACGTCGCACCTCCGTATACGGACCCATGGCACCATCGCCGGGTGGGCGTGATGTTAGCCACATCCGTGAGTGTGTGTCAGGCGTGTGACGAGACAACCTGGTCCCGGAACCGGAGTTGGCCGATCTGCGCCCCCGCCGCTGCGCGTGCCGGGGGCACGGCCACGCCCGGGAAAAGCGGAACCCCGCACCTCTCCGAGGGGGTGCGGGGTTCGCCGTGCGAAGCCGGTGGGATCAGCGGCCCGCGCGGTTGACGGCGGAGATGACGGCCTTCAGCGAGGCGCGGGTCGTGTTGGCGTCGATGCCGATGCCCCACAGGACGCGGCCGTCGATCGCGCACTCGATGTACGACGCGGCGACGGCCGAGGCGCCCTCGCTCATCGTGTGCTCGGTGTAGTCCAGCAGGCGGGCGTCGACTCCGATGCCGGCCAGCGCGTCGAAGAAGGCCGAGATCGGACCGTTGCCGGTACCGGTCAGGACGGTCTCGACGCCGTCGACCACCGCCTCGACGGTCAGCGTGTCGGTGCCGTCCTTGTCGGTGGCCGTGGAGCCCGAGCGCAGCTGGATGCGGCCCCACGGGTTCTCGGGGTTGGGCAGGTACTCGTCCTGGAAGACGCCCCAGATCGCCTTCGGGGTGACCTCGCCGCCCTCGGCGTCGGTCTTGGCCTGGATGATCCGCGAGAACTCGATCTGCATGCGGCGCGGCAGGTCCAGCTTGTGGTCGTTCTTCAGGACGTAGGCGATGCCGCCCTTGCCGGACTGCGAGTTGACGCGGATGACGGCCTCGTAGGAACGGCCGACGTCCTTCGGGTCGATCGGCAGGTACGGCACGGCCCACTCGATCTCGTCCACGGTCTTGCCCTGGGCGGCCGCGTCGGCCTCCATGGCGTCGAAGCCCTTCTTGATGGCGTCCTGGTGGGAGCCGGAGAAGGCGGTGTAGACCAGGTCGCCCGCGTAGGGGTGGCGCGGGTGGACCTCCATCTGGTTGCAGTACTCGCTGGTGCGGCGGATCTCGTCGATCTGCGAGAAGTCGATCTGCGGGTCGATGCCCTGTGAGAACAGGTTCATCCCCAGCGTGATCAGGTCGACGTTGCCGGTGCGCTCGCCCTGCCCGAACAGGCAGCCCTCGATGCGGTCGGCGCCGGCCATCAGGGCCAGTTCGGCGGCCGCCACGGCGGTGCCGCGGTCGTTGTGGGGGTGGACGGAGATGCAGATGTGCTCGCGGCGGGTCAGGTTGCGTGCCATCCACTCGAAGCGGTCCGCGTGGGTGGACGGCGTCGAGCGCTCCACCGTGGCGGGCAGGTTCAGGATGATCTCGCGGCCCTGGCCGGGCTGCCACACGTCACACACCGCCTCGCAGACCTCCAGGGCGAAGTCCAGCTCGGTGTCGGTGAAGATCTCGGGGCTGTACTGGTAGCCGAAGGTCGTCTCGGGGCCCAGCAGCTTGTCGGCGTACTCCATGACCAGGCGGGTGCCGTCCACGGCGATCTGCTTGATCTGCTCCTTGGAACCGCGGAAGACGACCCGGCGGAAGGTGGGGGCGGTCGCGTTGTACAGGTGCACGGTGGCGCGCTTGGCGCCGACCAGCGACTCCACGGTCCGCTCGATCAGGTCCTCGCGGGCCTGCGTCAGTACCGAGATGGTGACGTCGTCGGGGATCGCGCCCTCTTCGATGATGGAGCGGACGAAGGCGAAGTCCGTGTCACCGGAGGAGGGGAAGCCGACCTCGATCTCCTTGTAGCCCATGCGCACCAGCAGGTCGAACATCTCGCGCTTGCGGGCGGGGGTCATCGGGTCGATCAGCGACTGGTTCCCGTCGCGCAGGTCGGTGGACAGCCAGCGGGGGGCCTTGGTGACGCGGGCGTCCGGCCAGGTGCGGTCCGGGATCTCCACCTGCTCGTAGAAGCCGTACTTGTGGATGGGCATCCCGGACGGCTTCTGCGTATGGGTCGCGTTCGTGATGGGCGTGGGGCGACCTGCGAAAGTGTGCTGACTCATGGCGTGGGGCTCCTCGCGTGTCCGCGTGTAGTTCGCTGGGACGGCCGACGGCGGTCGTAAATCCGCAACACCAAACTCCGCGGGGAGGGGGCCGGCCTACGACTACAGACCCTCGCCGCGGCAGCTAAGGAGAAGCAGCCCGAAACGCATGATGGGCCGAGCCTAGCCGAGCCGCGCCGTAACGCGAGGACCTGTTTCAGTATGCAAGACCTCCTGGTCCGTTTTATACCCCTTTGTGAATTAAGACTCGCTTTGGATCTGCAATGGCCGGACATCTCCGGTCGATCCGTCAACGCGGCGCGACACCTTTCAGACAACCGAATGAATCATGGTCGCGATTGGTGACAGCGCCGTCACGCACTGCCACATTGCGCACATGGATGCCACTCTTCGCCCCGGCCGGCCCGTCTTCTGCACGGTCGTCCCTCCCCACCTGCTCGACCGCATCGCCCGATCGCGGGACGAGCGCCGCGCCGACACCGCCCAGCGCACCCTCGAACACGACGCCGCCCTGCGCACCCGCCGCCGGGTCACCACCGTCCGCGGCATCGTCCCGGCGCCGACGACGCCCGTCACCGACGAGCCGCGGCGGACGGTGTACGACGCCGGGCACAGCACCCGGCTGCCGGGCACCCGGGTGCGCGGCGAAGGCGACGAACCGACCGGCGACGCGAGCGCCAACCGCGCGTACGCCGGTCTGGGAGCCACGTACGAACTGTTCCTCAAGGGCTTCGGGCGCCACTCGATCGACGACGCGGGGCTGCCATTGGACGCGAGCGTCCACTACGGCGAGGACTACGACAACGCCTTCTGGGACGGCCGCCAGATGGTCTTCGGGGACGGCGACGGCGACCTCTTCCTCGACTTCACGGTGTCCGTCGACGTGATCGGGCACGAACTGACCCACGGCGTCACCCAGTACACGGCCAACCTGGAGTACCGGGGCCAGTCGGGCGCGCTGAACGAGTCGATGTCGGACGTGTTCGGCTCGCTGATCAAGCAGTACTCGCTGGGGCAGACCGCCGACCAGGCGGACTGGCTGATCGGCGCGGGCCTGCTCGGACCGGCCGTCACCGGGGTCGCCCTGCGCTCGATGAAGGCACCGGGGACGGCGTACGACGACGACGAGCTCGGCAAGGACCCGCAGCCCGCGACGATGGACGGCTACGTGACCACGCACGGCGACAACGGCGGCGTGCACATCAACTCCGGCATCCCCAACCACGCGTTCTACATCGTGGCGACCGAGCTGGGCGGCAAGGCCTGGGAGCGGGCCGGGCGGATCTGGTACGACACGCTGACCGGCGGCGCGCTCGCCCCCGACGCCGACTTCGCGGACTTCGCCCGGCTCTCGGTCGCGGCGGCCGTCGCCCGGTACGGGGAAGGCGGCGCGGAGCACCAGGCGATGCAGAAGGCGTGGTCGGCGGTCGGCTTGGGGTAGAAGGGCCGACATGCGGATTCTGGTGGTACGGACGGGCGGCTTCACGGGCATCGAGCGCCGGGTCGAGGTGGACACCTCGGGCCGGCCCGACGAGGACGAGTGGCAGGCGCTGGCGCTGCTGGCGCTGCGCCCCGGCCCCCCGGGGCACGGGCCGGACCGGGTGCGGGACGGGTTCTCGTACCGGATCACGGTGGACGGGCGGACCGTGGCCTGCTCGGAGCCGTACCTGTCGGAGGCCCAGCGGAGCCTGATCACGCGCGTGCTGAAGGAGGGTGCGTAGCGGCGCCGGGCCGGAAATCGGATGACCGGCGCCGGCGGCTTTGTTTGGATGACCGGATGACCATCCAAACGATCTTGGCTTCGCTGGAGCAGTACTACGACGCCGTGCCGCGCGCGGGCGGCGCCCGGGCGGAGGACTTCGGGCCGCTGACCCTCTTCGTACAGGAGGGCGACGGCTGGGCGTACTACGCGCGGCCCACGCTCGGCGGCTCCGAGGCCCGCGTCGCGGACGTCGAGCGGGTCCTGGCCCGCCAGCGGGAGCTCAAACTGCCCGAAGCCTTCGAATGGGTGGCCGAAAACAGCCCCTCGCTCCGCGCTTCGGTGGAGGCCGCGGGGCTCCACGTCCACGCCCACCCGCTCATGGTGCTGGACACTTCGGCTCCGCTCCCGACGCCGCCGGCAGCGGCGCGGGTGCTCGGCGCGGACGACCCCTTCCTGAGGGCCGCGGTGACGGTACCGATGCTGGCCTTCGCGACACCGGGCACGGGTCTGGGCGAGGCCGGTCCGGCGGAACTCGCGGCGGCGACCGCGGACGCGGCGGTGGAGGTGCGTCGCGCCGCTGTCGCGGAGAACATCGCGTCGGGCCGCACCGCACTGGCCGCCGCCGTCCGGGACGGGGTCGTGCTGTGCTCGGGCCAGTACAACCCGGTCGGCGAGGTCGCCGAGATCGTCGCCGTCGGCACCCTCCCGGCGGCCCGCCGCCAGGGACTGGCCCTCGCCGTGACGGCGGCACTGGTCACCGAGGCGCTCGCGCGGGGCGTCCGTACGGTGTTCCTCTCGGCGGGCGACGAGGACGTGGCCCGGATCTACGGGCGGGCCGGCTTCCGCCGGGTGGGGACGGCCCTGATCGCGGAACCCCCGGCGGCGGACGGCGTCTGAGGCCCGCCCCCCCGGAGCACGGGCGGCATTTTGCCGGATCGGCAAGGTTGTTTGCGCCCGCGCGGCGGCCGGGCCGACGATCGGCATATCGACGACCGCGCAGGAAGAGAGATCCCGATGCCCGAGGAAGCCCCGTCCACCGAACACGCAGAACACGCAGAAGCCGTCTCACACGCCGAACACGCCTCGCACGCCGTCCCGGAGGGCGGCGAGGAGTACTGGGACTCCCGCTACCGCGAGAGCGATCGCGTGTGGAGCGGCGACGCCAACGCCGTGCTTGTCCGTGAGGCCGAGGGGCTCGCCCCCGGCCGCGCCTTGGACCTCGGCTGCGGCGAGGGCGGCGACGCCGTGTGGCTGGCCCGGCAGGGCTGGCGGGTCACCGCGACCGACATCTCCGGTGTCGCGCTGGAACGGGCGCAGACGCACGCGAAGGAGGCCGGGGTCGGCGACCGGGTCGACTGGCAGCGCCACGACCTGGCCCGGTCCTTCCCGGACGGCGAGTTCGACCTGGTCTCCGCGTGCTTCCTGCACACCTACGGGGACTTCCCGCGGGAGCGGGTCCTGCGCAGGGCCGCCGCGGCCGTGGCCCCGGGCGGCGTCCTGCTCGTCGTCGGCCACGCGGGGTGGCCCGCCTGGCACGACCACCCGGACCACTCGGTGCACTTCCCGACCCCGGACGAGGTGGTGGCGCAACTGGAGCTGCCGGAGGGCGAGTGGGAGGTGCTGCTCGCGGAGGAACACGAGCGGATCCAGACCCGGCCCGACGGCCGGCCCGCGCCCCGCACGGACAACGCGGTGAAGGTCTTGCGGCTGCCTTAGCGCGCCAAAACGCCCCGGAGGGCCGGCCCCGTCTCTCGTCCGGCCGGCCCCGTCTTTCGCGCGGCCGAGACCGGCGGAGCCGACCCGACCCCCAGCAAGATCAGAATCCGAGCTTGCGCAGCTGCTTGGGGTCGCGCTGCCAGTCCTTGGCCACCTTCACGTGGAGGTCCAGGAAGACGGGGGTGCCCAGGAGCGCCTCGATGTGCTTGCGCGACTTCATCCCGACCTCCTTGAGACGGGAGCCCTTCGGGCCGATGATGATGCCCTTCTGGCTGGGCCGCTCGATGTAGACGTTCGCGTGGATGTCGAGCAGCGGGCGGTCCGCCGGACGGTTCTCCCGCGGGA
Source organism: Streptomyces sp. Tek67B01 (assembly GCF_055231995.1). Classification (NCBI taxonomy): domain Bacteria; kingdom Bacillati; phylum Actinomycetota; class Actinomycetes; order Kitasatosporales; family Streptomycetaceae; genus Streptomyces; species Streptomyces sp. Tek67B01. Next base: position 4,813,330 of record NZ_JBUYUY010000001.1, on the reverse strand, counting down.
TCATCTCCTCCACGACCACAGCGATCGAGTGCGGCAGCTCGTCGCGTACGCCCTCCAGCGCGGCCTCCCGGATGAGTTCCGCGACCATCACCATCTCGGGCTCGTCGGTGAGGTCACCCTCGGGGTACAGCGGCGGGCTCTCCGGCAGCAGCGGCGCGATCAGGTCCGCCAGCAGTTGGACCTGGCTGTCGCCGACCGCCGACACGGGGACGATCTCGGCCCACTCGAAGCCGAGCTCCGCGCCGAGCTGGTGGATGGCGAGGAGCTGCTCGGCGAGCTGCTTCGATTCCACCAGGTCGGTCTTGGTCACGATGGCGATCTTGGGGGTCTTCTTGATCGCCGCGAGTTCCTTCGCGATGAACTTGTCCCCGGGTCCGAGCTTCTGGTCGGCCGGCAGGCAGAAGCCGATGACGTCGACCTCGGCCCAGGTGGTCCGTACGACGTCGTTCAGGCGCTCGCCGAGCAGGGTGCGCGGCTTGTGCAGGCCGGGGGTGTCGACCAGCACCAGTTGGGCGTCGGGGCGGTGCACGATGCCGCGAACGGTATGGCGGGTGGTCTGCGGCCGGCTCGAGGTGATCGCGACCTTGGTGCCCACGAGCGCGTTGGTCAGGGTCGACTTGCCCGCGTTGGGACGGCCGACGAAACAGGCGAAGCCCGCGCGGTGCGGGGCGGTGGGCTCGGGGGAACGATCGCTCATACGGGCCATTCTCCCCGATGCCGCTCCCAGCGCCGACCAGGCCACGGTCGCGAGGGCCAACGCGGTCGTGAGCCGGGGCCGCCTCGCGCGGTCGGCGGTGCCTTCGGCGCTCGCCCCGGCGTCCCCGGCGCGCACGGTCGGCCGGGCCCACTCCAAGGCCGGCGGATCGGCCCCCGGGCCGCGCGGACGCACCTCCTGGCCTCGCAGCAGCTCCGCCGGCAGGCCGGTGAGTGGACGGTCGGCCAGGGTGCGGCCGGCCAGACCGGTCGCGGTGAGGGAGCGGTGAGGGAGGCGCGCGGCCGGAGGGTGACGTTGCCGAGGTTGCGCAGGGTGTACGTGACCTCCGCGCCGTTGCCGTCGGCGCGGACCCGGACGTCCCGGACGTCCCGGACGGCGAGCGCGGGGGCGGTGGGACCGGTGACCCGGAGGTGGAGGCGGCCGGCCGGACGCCGATCCCGGTCCGCGGTCTCGGCGGCTCCGGTCCGCCCGCCACCGTCACACCCGCGCCCGCGGCCGGGGAGAAGCCCGAGCCGGTGACCGGACCCCGGCGCCGCGGTACCCGCCCCCTGGGGTTGCGTCCGACCGGGGGGCATTCACAAGCCGGGGGCGGGAGAGGTCAATGCACGGAATCCGCCTCGGCTGACGACCCGTCAGGCAACAGCGATGAGCCGCCGACCGCCCGGAACGTCCTGCGGTACCCGGTCGGGCTCACCCCCAGCGCGGTCTGTACGTGCTTGCGCAGTGACTGGGCCGCCCCGAACCCGCTCTCCCGCGCCACCTGTTCCATCGGGAGCTCCGTCAGCTCCAGCAGCCGTCGGGCCCGCTCGACGCGTTGCGCGACGATCCACTCGCCCGGGCTCACCCCGACCTCCTCGCGGAACCGGCGCGTGAACGTCCGTACGGACACGGCCTCCTGGCGGGCCAGGTCGCTGAGTCTGATCGGCTCGTGCAGTCGCTCCAGCAGCCAGGCCCGCGCGGAAGCGGTGCCGGTCCGCTGCGGTTCGGGGACGGGGCGTTCGATGAACTGGGCCTGCCCGCCCTCCCGGTGGGGCGGCACCACGGTCCGCCGGGCCACGTCGTTGGCGACGGCGGCGCCGTGGTCGCGGCGCACGATGTGCAGGCACAAGTCGATGCCGGCCGCGACTCCGGCGGAGGTGAGTACGTCCCCCTCGTCGGTGTAGAGCACGTCGGCGTCGACGAGCACCCGGGGGAACAGCCGCTGGAAGTGCTCGGCGTGGGCCCAATGGGTCGTCGCTCGAAGGCCGTCCAGGTACCCCGCGGCGGCCAGCACGTAACCACCCGTACAGATGGAGACGAGCCGGGTGCCGGGGCGGATGTGGGTCAGGGCGGCGGCGAGTTCGTCCGTCAGCCCGCCGTACTCGTACACCGGCCCGAGCTCGTACGAAGCCGGCACCACGACCGTGTCGGCCGTTGCGAGCAGCTCCGGGCCGTGTTCGACGCGGATCGCGAAGTCCGCGTCGGTGGGCACCTGCCCCGCGGCAAGTCCGCAGGTGAGGATCTCGTACAGCGGCTGCCCCGTACGGTCCTTGGCCCGGCCGAAGATCCGGTGCGGAATGCCGAGTTCGAAGGGCAGCAGTCCGGCGAGGGCGAGGACGACGACCCGGTGGGCGGCGGTTCTCGACGGGACCTGTATGGGGGGCTCCATGGCCCGATCGTACCGAAGCATGTCGTTCAGGCCACTGTCGCCGGGTGCCCCTGCGGCCCGAAGCTTTCGGGGTGACCCAGACAGCACCCACGCCCGCACCCACGCCCGCCGCCGATCCCGCTCCCCCGCCCGCCCCGCGCACACCCGGTCGCGTCCACCGCGCCTGGTTCGTCGCGGCCGTCGCCTTCGTGACGATCGTCGGCGCCGCCGCCTTCGCCTCCCTGCCCGGGCTGCTCATCGAGCCGCTCCACGAGGAGTTCGACTGGTCGCGCGGCACCATCGGCTTCGCCGTCTCCGTCAACCTCGCCCTCTATGGGCTGACCGCACCGTTCGCGGCCGCGCTGATGGACCGTTTCGGCATGCGCCGGGTCGTGGCGGGGGCCCTGCTCGTCATATCCGTCGGGGCGGTGGCCACGGTCTGGATGACCGCGGCCTGGCAACTGGTGCTGCTGTGGGGGGTGCTGGTCGGTCTGGGCAGCGGCTCGATGGCCATGGCGTTCGCCGCGACCGTGACCAACCGCTGGTTCACCGCCCGCCGCGGACTCGTCACCGGCGTCCTGACCGCGGCCGGCGCCTCCGGACAGTTGATCTTCCTTCCGTTGCTGTCCTGGCTGGTGGAACGCCACGGATGGCGCCCCGGCGCGGTCACCGTGTCGCTGGCCGCACTGGTCGTGGTGCCGTTCGTGTGGCTGCTGCTGCGCGACCACCCCGCGGACGTGGGGCTCGCGCCGTACGGGGGCACGTACGCTGCCAAGCCCGCGCCGTCCCGCGGGGCGGCGGGGCGAGCGGTGTCGGTGCTGTTCAAGGCGGCCCGGACCGGCCCCTTCTGGCTCCTGGCCGGCACTTTCGCGATCTGCGGCGCCTCGACCAACGGGCTGGTGCGGACCCACTTCGTGCCCGCGGCGCACGACCACGGCATGCCGGTGACGGCGGCCGCGGGGCTGCTCGCGGTGGTCGGCGTGTTCGACGTGCTCGGCACGATCGCCTCCGGCTGGTTCACCGACCGGTTCGAAGCCCGTCGACTGCTGGCGGTGTACTACGCCCTGCGCGGCATCTCGCTGCTGTTCCTGCCGATGCTGATGGCGCCGTCCGTGCACCCGCCGATGGTCTTCTTCATCGTCTTCTACGGCCTGGACTGGGTCGCGACCGTCCCGCCCACCATCGCCCTGTGCCGCGAGCAGTACGGGGAGGACAGCGCCATCGTCTTCGGCTGGGTCCTGGCCTCGCACCAAGTGGGCGCGGCCCTGGTGGCCTTCCTGGGCGGCCTGGCACGGGACGCGTTCGGCTCGTACGACCTGGTCTGGTACGCGGCGGGCGCGCTGTGCGCGGTGGCCGCCCTGATGGCCATGGTCATCCGCCGCCGCCCTTCCGCCACCCCGGCCACAGCCTGACGCGGCGCCGGTCGCCCCGGGCCCCGGACGCTCGTCGCCGGGGGCGCCTGGCGCCCGGTGGGCAGCGGTAGCTCCCGCGGCGGTGCGCTGAGGCCGGTCCGGGCGTCCGCTTGGCCGGCCGGGCTGCTACGACGCCCGGGTCGGCACCGACCCGCCCGTATCGCCCGCCGCCCGGCCCCGGCCGCCGGCCAACCCACGCGCCGACCGCGATGCCGGCGGGCCGGCCGGCGCGGCGCGGGTGTGCCGGCACGGCTGCCGGGGCCGGGCGGCGGGCGGCGGACGGCGGGCGGCACCCTGGTGGTCGTCGGCGTCGCGCCGGCCGACACCCCCGGCGGCCTGCCTGCTCGGCGCCGCCGCGAGCGCGTGGAACACGGTCCGCGGGTGGCTGGGGTCCCGGGCCCGCCGGCCGGTCATGGGTCTCGCCGACGGTTGCTCCGGCGTCAGCGGCCCGTGTGAGCCCGTTGCCAGGCGTCCAGCCCGCCGGGACGGTGGACCTGCGGCCACCGACCGAGGCCACCCCGCCCCGCCGGCGTCACCGACTGTTCCGGCCCGGCCCGCCCCGCCGCTCAACGGATTGCGCCGCGTCCGCCCGGCCGCGCCGATGTTCCCGCGCGCCCCGCGCTCGTCCGGCACCGCCGCCGGGACGGCGGACTTGAGACCGGCACCCCCGGCCGCCCGGCCCGCCTGGACGCGGGCCCCGGCCCGCCCGCGGCGCCCGCGCCGGTCCGACCCGCAGGCGCCGGCCGGGCGGGCCCGTCAGCCCGCCGGCGTCGTGGACTTCAGGGTGCCGTCCGGGGCCGCCAGGAGGACCGGGGTGTCCGGGCCGCCGAGGTCGCGGACGGCCGCGCGGTCCGCGTCGGCCGGGGCGTCCGCCGCGCTCACCACGGCGGCGGCCTCCAGCGACCGGGCCCCGCTGGCCACCGCCATCGCGACCGCCGTCCGCAGCGCGCTCAGCTTGAGGGAGTCCAGCTCCACGGTCCCGGCCACGTACGTGCGGCCCGTCTCGTCGCGCACCGCCGCGCCCTCCGGCACGCCGTTGCGGGCGCGGGCGCTGCGCGCCAGTGTGATGATCTTGCTGTCCTCGGGGTCGATCCCGGTGTCGTCGCTCATGGGCGAAAGCATAGGGAGCGCCCCGGCGGGTCCGGGGGACGGCCCCGCCGAGCCGCCGCCCCGACCGGTCAGGGCCGGTCCAGCCGCAACCGCTCGGCCTTCGGCAGCCCGGCGACCACCAGGTCGTACGAGTCCTCCACCAGCTCCCGGACCATCTCGTCCGGCAGCCCGGCGACCGTCACCGTGTTCCAGTGCCGCTTGTTCATGTGCCAGCCCGGCGCGATCGCCTCGTGCTCCGCCCGCAGCCGCACCGCCGCCTCCGGCTCGCACTTGAGGTTGATCTTCAACGGTTCGGCGTCCAGCGCCGTCAGCGCGAACACCTTGCCGAGCACCTTGAACACCGAGGTCTCCGGCGTGAAGGGGAACTCCTCCACCGCCGCGTTGAAGCCAAGGCAGAACGCGCGCAGCTCCGCGGGGGTCATTCGGGCACCACCGCGCCCTCGTCCGGCTCCGTCACCACGGGCTCCACCAACACCGTCACGATCTTGTTCCGGCGGCCGGCGGGGGATTCGGCGGTCAGCCGCAGCGGCCGGCCGTCGGGCAGCTCGACCACGGCCGACGCGCCCGCGATCGGCACCCGGCCCAGCGCCTTGGCGAGCAGGCCGCCGACCGTCTCCACGTCCTCGTCGTCGAAGGCCTCGACCTTGAACAGCTCCCCGAGGTCGGTGATGTCGAGGCGGGCGGTGACCCGGTACCGGTCGTCACCGAGCTCCTCGACCGGCGGGAGTTCGCGGTCGTACTCGTCGGTGATCTCGCCGACGATCTCCTCCAGGATGTCCTCGATCGTCACGATGCCCGCCGTACCGCCGTACTCGTCGATGACGACGGCCACGTGGTTGCGTACCGACTGCATCTCGCGGAGCAGGTCACCGGCGTTCTTGGTGTCGGGCACGAAGACGGCCGGCCGTATCGCCGTCGAGACGAGGTCGGACTCCGCCTCCCGGCTGATGTGCGTCTTGCGGACCAGGTCCTTCAGGTAGACGATCCCGACGATGTCGTCCTCGTTCTCCCCGGTCACCGGGATGCGCGAAAAGCCGGAGCGCAGCGCGAGCGTGGTCGCCTGCCGGACCGTCTTGTACCGCTCGATGCACACGAGGTCGGTGCGGGGCACCATCACCTCGCGCACGAGGGTGTCGCCGAGTTCGAAGACCTGGTGCACCATCCGGCGCTCGTCGTCCTCGATCAGCGATTCCTTCTCCGCCAGGTCCACCATGGCCCGCAGCTCGGCCTCGGAGGCGAACGGCCCCTTGCGGAAGCCCTTGCCCGGGGTGAGCGCGTTGCCGAGGAGGATCAGCAGCTGCGGGATCGGCCCCATGACCCGGGCGAGCGGGACGAGTACGTACGCGGCCGCGGTCGCCGTGTTCAGCGGGTGCTGGCGGCCGATGGTGCGCGGGGACACCCCCACCGCCACGTACGACACCAGCACCATCACGGCGATGGCCACGAGCAGCGCGGTCCAGTTCTCGCCGAACTCGTCCAGGCAGACGTAGGTGACGAACACGCCCGCCGCCATCTCGCAGGTGACCCGGACGAGCAGCGCCACATTGACGTAGCGGGTCGGGTCCCCGGTGACCTGCGCCAGCTTGGCACTGCCGCGCCGGCCCTCCCGTACGGCCTGCTCGGCACGGAAGCTGGAGACGCGGGCGATCCCGGACTCCGCGCAGGCCGCGAACCACGCCACGACGACCAGCAGCACCGCGCCGCTGATCAGCTGCGGTGCGCCGGTCACGAGACGGTGGGGGCGGGGGACGGGCCGGTCAGGCCGCGCTCACCGCGCCAGCCGTCGACGATGGCCGCCTGGAGGCCGAACATCTCGGCCTTCTCGTCCGGCTCCTCGTGGTCGTACCCGAGCAGGTGCAGCACCCCGTGGACGGTCAGGAGCTGGAGTTCCTCGTCCATGGAGTGCCGCGTCGGCGCTTCCTCGCCCTGACGCTTGGCGACTTCCGGGCACAGCACGATGTCGCCGAGGAGCCCCTGCGGGGGCTCCTCGTCGTCCTTCGCCGGGGGACGCAGTTCGTCCATCGGGAAGGACATGACGTCGGTGGGTCCTGGCAGGTCCATCCACTGGATGTGGAGCTGCTCCATCGCCTCCTCGTCGACGACGATGACGGACAGCTCGGACAGCGGGTGGATACGCATCCGGGTGAGCGCGTAGCGGGCGATGTCGAGGACCGCCTGCTCGTCGACCTCCATCCCGGATTCGTTGTTGACGTCGATCGACATGGTGCGCTGAGTTCTACTTCCGCTGGTAGCCGTTCCGGGACTGCGGGGAGTCCTGGCTGTCGTCGTACTTCTCGTACGCGTCGACGATACGGCCGACCAGCTTGTGCCGGACGACATCCTCGGAGGTGAGCCGTGAGAAGTGGATGTCCGGCACCCCGTCGAGGATCTCCTGCACCTGGCGCAGGCCGCTCTTGGCCCCGCCCGGCAGGTCGATCTGTGTCACGTCACCGGTGACGACGATCTTCGAGTCGAAGCCGAGCCGGGTCAGGAACATCTTCATCTGCTCGGCGGTGGTGTTCTGCGCCTCGTCCAATACGACAAAAGCATCATTGAGCGTACGGCCGCGCATGTACGCCAGGGGTGCCACCTCGATGGTGCCGGCGGCCATCAGGCGGGGGATGGAGTCCGGGTCGAGCATGTCGTGCAGGGCGTCGTACAGCGGACGCAGGTACGGGTCGATCTTGTCGAACAGGGTGCCCGGCAGGAAGCCGAGGCGCTCGCCGGCCTCGACGGCGGGGCGGGTCAGGATGATCCGGCTGACCTGCTTGGACTGGAGCGCCTGGACCGCCTTGGCCATGGCGAGGTAGGTCTTGCCGGTACCGGCCGGGCCGATGCCGAAGACGATGGTGTTCTTGTCGATCGCGTCCACGTAACGCTTCTGGTTGAGCGTCTTGGGACGGATGGTCCGGCCGCGGTTGGAGAGGATGTTCTGGGTGAGCACCTCGGCCGGTGTCTCCTCGGGGCCGCCGTCGCCGCCTCCCGCCTTGCCGTTCGCCTTGAGCATGGCGATCGAGCGTTCCACTGCGTCCTCCGTCATCGACTGCCCGGTGCGGAGCACCAGCATCATCTCGTCGAACAGGCGCTGGATCAGGGCGACTTCCACCGCGTCGCCGATCGCGCTGACCTGATTGCCCCGAACATGGATGTCAGCCTTCGGGAAGGCGTTCTCGATGACGCGCAGCAGGGCGTCACCAGAGCCCAGCACGGTCACCATCGGGTGCGTGGCCGGAACGGTGAAATGGGCTCGCGCCTGCCCCGGCGCTGGGGTACGGGCTGTCGGTGTCTGAGTCATGGGCCGGCACTGTGGCCTGCGCATACCTCCCACTGAGGGGTCGCGCCGATCGTCGACCTCCGGACTACCAAGGGTACGACTCCCCGGCGCCATCCCCGAGGCCTTTTCCGTCGGCCCGTTCCGCTGCGCCCCCCGGCCACCGCCCCCATGCCACCGCCCCGGCCGCTGCCCCGGGTCGCGGCGCCCGCCTACAGGGACGGTCGGAAGCCGATCGTCGGGACGGCGCGACGGCGTGGGCCCGGCGGCGCGCCCGGGGGCACCAGGGCGTCCAGGAAGGCGTAGCGGTCGCGCAGACACACCGGGGCGGCGCGCCACCAGTGGGAGACCTCCGGCCAGCCCGGGGCCGACAGGGAACCGCCGAACTCCTGCACCGACAGGGCCGCCGTGAGCCCGGCGAAGGCCAGCCGGTCCGCCAACGGCCACCCGGCCAGGGTGCCCGTGACGAAACCCGCCACGAACACGTCACCGGCTCCCGTCGGGTCCAGCGCGTCCACCGTGATCCCGGGGACCTCCGCCGTCTCCCCGGTGCGGCCGTCCACCGCGCAGGAGCCCTCCGCGCCCATGGTCACCACCGCGACCGGCACCTTCCGCGCCAGCGCCCGGGCCGCCGCGCGCGGGCAGTCGGTCCGGGTGTACCGCATGGCCTCGCCCGCGTTCGGCAGGAAGGCCTCGCAGTGCTCCAGGTCCGCCAGCGCCCCGAGGTCCCAGCGACCGCTCTCGTCCCAGCCCACGTCGGCGAAGACCCGTGACCCCTGCCGGGCCGCCTGCGCGATCCACTCCTCGCCCGCGCCCGGGCCCAGCGAGGCCACGGCCGCCCGGGCGCGCGGCGGGCACTGCGGGAACCGGCCGGGGCCCGCCGGGAGCGGGGCCTCGTGCCCGTGGGAGACCATCGTGCGCTCGCCCTCGTACGCCATGGAGACGGTGACGGGGCTGTGCCAGCCGGGGATCTTGCGGGACATCGTCAGGTCGATGCCCTCGCCCTGTTCCAGCGCGTCCCAGCAGTACTCACCGTAGTGGTCGTCCCCGAAGGCCGCGGCCAGTGAGGTCCGCAGGCCGAGGCGGGCCAGCGCGGCGGCCATGTTGGCCACTCCGCCGGGGCTGGAGCCCATGCCGCGCGCCCAGGACTCCGTACCGCGGACGGGGGCCGAGTCGAGGCCCGTGAAGATGATGTCGAGGAAGACGGTGCCCGTGAGGAAGACGTCGCAGCCCGGTTCGTGGGGATCGCGCACCGGACCGAGCGGGTCCAGTCTCGATTCGGGGCTGGTGCGGCTGTCCCGACTGGTCACGTGTGCTCCCCGCTTCCTGTGTGCGCCCGAGGTGGACGGTTCGCCCCCGCGCCCTGGCCCCGCGGCGGACAGCCGTCGTGGATGCCCGAGCGCGGACGAACCGAAACCCAGTGTGACCCACATCACCGTGCGGGCGCTCGGGTTCGGCCTGAGCCGGCTCCCGCTACCCGCGCTTCGGGAGGGGAACCCGTACGAGGTCCGCGGCGATCGTCAGTTCACCCTCGAAGCCGGCCGCCCGTGCCTGCCGCTCGAACTCGGCGGGGTCGGGGTAGCGCTGCGAGAAGTGCGTCAGCACCAGGTGTCGGACGCCCGCGTCCCTGGCCACCCGCGCGGCCTGTCCGGCGGTGAGGTGGCCGTGGTCGCCGGCCAGCGCCACGTCCTCGTCCAGGAACGTCGACTCGATCACCAGCATGTCGCAGCCCTCGGCGAGCGCGTCCACGCCCGCGCACAGCCGGGTGTCCATCACGAAGGCGAACCGCTGCCCCGGCCGGTGCTCGCTGACCTCGTCCAGACCGACGCCGCCCAGGCCGCCCTCGCGCTGGAGCCGACCCACGTCCGGTCCCTTGATCCCGTGCCGCGCCAGCAGCTCCGGCACCATCCGGCGTCCGTCCGGCTCGGTGATCCGGTAGCCGAAGGACTCCACCGGGTGCGAGAGCCGCCGGGCCTCCAGGGTGTACGAGGGCCCGACCGCCAGCGTGCCGTCCCCCGCGACCGGCTCCTCGCGCAGCCGCACCGTCTCGCGGTAGGCGGTGGCGTAGCGGAGCCGGTCGAAGAACTTCTGCCCCGAGGCCGGGTAGTGCGCGGTGACGGGGTGCGGCACCTGGTCGAGGTTGATCCGCTGGATCACCCCGGCGAGGCCGAGACTGTGGTCACCGTGGAAGTGGGTCACACAGATCCGGTCGATGTCGTGCGCGGCGACCCCGGCGCGCAGCATCTGGCGCTGGGTGCCCTCGCCCGGGTCGAAGAGGATGCCCTCGCCGTCCCAGCGCAGCAGGTAGCCGTTGTGGTTGCGGGCCCGGGTGGGGACCTGGCTTGCGGTCCCCAGGACCACGAACTCCCGTACGGACACGTCTTATCCGGGGGGCCACTGGAGGCCGCGACCGCCGAGGACGTGCGCGTGCGCGTGCCAGACGGTCTGGCCGGCGCCGGCGCCGGTGTTGAACACGATCCGGTAGCCGTGGTCGTCGATGCCCTCGCCGGCGGCGATCTGCCCGGCCTCGCGCAGCACGTCGGCGGCGAGCGTCGGCTCGGCGGCTGCCAGGGACGCGGCGTCGGGGTAGTGCGCCTTCGGGATGACGAGGACGTGCGTGGGCGCCTGCGGGTTGATGTCCCGGAAGGCGACGGTCGTCTCGGACTCGCGGACGATCGTCGCCGGGATCTTCCCCTCCACGATCTTGCAGAACAGGCAGTCCGCCTGCGGTTCCCCGGCCATTGCTGCGCCTCTCGTGACGTGCCTCGGTTCAAGACATCCAGTCGGTCGGGGCATCGTAACCGGCGCGGTGATCCACCGGCTCGGGGCCGGCTCGATCCCCCGCTCCCGCACGGGGGACGGGCCGGGTCAGGACCAGCGGCCCGTCCGCGCCAGCAGGACCGCCGTCGCGGCCGTACCGGCGGTGGAGGTGCGCAGGACCGAGGGGCCCAGGCGGTACGGGTGGGCGCCGGCCGCCGCGAAGACGGCGAGTTCCTCGGGCGAGACCCCACCCTCCGGGCCGACCACCAGCACGACGGAGCCGGCGGTGGGCAACGGGGCCGTGGCCAGGGCGCCCGAGGGGGTGTCGCGGTCCTCGTGCAGGACCACGGCCAGGTCGGCGCCGGCCAGCAGCGCCGCCACCTGCTTCGTGGACAGGGCTTCGGCGACCTCGGGGAAGCGCACCCTACGGGACTGCTTGCCCGCCTCCCGGGCGGTGGCCCGCCACTTGGCCAGGGACTTGGCGCCGCGCTCGCCGCGCCACTGGGTGATGCACCGGGACGCCTGCCAGGGCACGATCGCGTCGACCCCGGTCTCGGTCATCGTCTCGACCGCGAGTTCGCCCCGGTCGCCCTTGGGCAGGGCCTGTACGACGGTGATCCGGACGGCCGGTTCCGGCTCCTCGAAGACCCCCGACACGGCGACGACCAGCCGGTCCTTGCCCTCCGCCGACTTCACGACGCCCTCGGCCCAGCGGCCCCGGCCATCCGCGAGGACCACCGCCTCGCCCGGGTTCAGCCGCTTGACGGAGACCGCGTGCCGCCCCTCCGGGCCGTCCAGCACGAACTCCGGCCCCGCGGGGACCTTCTCGACCACGAACACCGGGGCCGTCATGACGCTCTCCTCATCTGCATGACCTTCAACGCGCTCTGTGCCCCGACGAGTTCCGCCGCGAGCACCTCCACCAGTTCCCCGGCCGGCAGCGCCCGCGCCAGCCGATGTCCCTGACCCGCCCACAGCGCCATGCCCTGCGGGTCGCCGGCGGCGGCCGCCGCCTTGCGCAGTCCCGAGGTCAGGTGGTGGACCTGCGGGTACGCGGCCGGGGCGTACGGGCCGTGCTCGCGCATGAAGCGGTTGACCAGGCCCCGGGCGGGCCTGCCGGAGAAGGCCCGGGTGAGTTCGGTGTGCGGGAACAGCGGGTCCGTCAGCGCCCTCTTGTGCAGGGGGTCGGCGCCCGACTCCGGGCAGGGCAGGAAGGCCGTGCCGAGCTGGGCGGCGTCGGCGCCCGCCGCGAGCAAAGCCGCGATCTGCGCGCCGCGCATCACCCCGCCCGCCGCGATGATCGGAAGGGCCACCGCCTCGCGCACCGCCGCGACGAGGACGAGCAGGCCGACGCCGGCCGTGCCGTCGGTCTCCGGGTCGTCGCGGTGGGTGCCCTGGTGACCGCCCGCCTCGACGCCCTGGACGCAGACCGCGTCGACGCCCGCGGCCTGGGCGGCGCGGGCTTCGTCGACGGCGGTCACGGTGACGACGGTGTACGTGCCCACCTCGCGGAGCCTGGTCAAGACGCCCGCCGGCGGGCAGCCGAAGGTGAAGGAGACCACCGGGACGGGGTCCTCCAGGAGGATGGCGAGTTTGGCGTCGTAGCCGTCGTCGCAGGTGCCGACGGTGTCGTCCGGCGCGAGGGACACCTCGTACCAGGTCGCCTCGCCGGCCAGTTGCCCCCGGTAGGTCTCGACGGCCGCGGGGTCGACGTAGCCGGTCTGCGGCATGAACAGGTTGACACCGAAGGGCCGCCGGGTGAGGGCGCGTACCTGCTTGATCTCCTGGTACATCCCGTCGGCCGTCTTGTAGCCGCCGGCCAGGAACCCCAGGCCGCCCGCCTCGCACACGGCGGCGGCGAGCGGCGGACAGGAGGCACCGCCCGCCATGGGGGCCTGCACGATCGGGTACGGGGAGAGACCGTTCGGCGCGGTGGACATGCCCTGCATCGTGCCACGTCCGGCGCACCGGGCCGAATCACGGCATTCGCCTGGCATAGTCCGCTTCCCGGCGACGGCCCGACGCCACCGCGGGGCCCTCGCGGGCCCGGGTCCGCGAAGACCGCGAGCCCGGCCCGGGGCAGTCCCCGGGCCGAGCTCGTACGAGGTGCGGCGGGCCGGTCAGCGGCCGTTGAACGCGTCCTTGAGGCGGCTGAACAGACCCTGCTGGCCCGGTGCGAACTGGCCCATCGGCCGCTCCTCGCCCCGCAGCTTCGCCAGCTGGCGCAACAGGTCCTCCTGCTGCGCGTCGAGCTTGCCGGGGGTGGTGACCTCGACGTGGACGATCAGGTCGCCGCGACCGCCGCCGCGCAGGTGCGTGACGCCGCGGCCGTGCAGCGGGATCGCCTGGCCGGACCCGGTGCCGGGCCGGATGTCGATCTCCTCCATGCCGTCGAGCGTCTCCAGCGGGCACTTGGTGCCCAGGGCCGCCGCCGT